>NZ_JAPDOE010000009.1 GCF_026013365.1 Paenibacillus sp. LS1 | reverse complement strand
ATAATTCATGAGGACACTTCTTTTACTTAAGCATACTAATCCTAAGAGGCTTATAGCGTTAATCTGCCCTTGAGCTTAACTGAAAGACAGCCAAACTTTTTAACCTGATGTCTACTTGAGTATCATTCTGAGTTCTATGGGGGGTGACTCAAGACAAAATTATGCTTCCAATTGCGTTGAAGAAAGCGTAAAAACACCTTACAATATACGCCACACTTTTGGGTAAATAACTGATCCCTTTATGGGTTAACTCATAAAATATCCCCTCCAAAAGTCACTTGAACGCTCCTGATTTTATGAGGGTTTTTAAGTGTCTACTTAAAGGGGATAATACCATTCTGCAACTTTTTTCCGTTAATGTTCTTGATACTTTCAGAATGCTACCTTACTAGACTTCGTCTATTTCAATGAAATTTTAAATTTCGAATCCACCTCACCTGCAAATACAATGTGGCCGTTTTCTGGTAAGACAACCTCATACTTACCGCTGACCACGGTGTGATTGATACACACACCCTTTTGATCATATACGGCAAAGGCGCCATTTGCAGGCATTTTCACCGTCATGACTTTACCTTTTACCGTTGCTGGTATCGAAAACCATTTGGCATAACCGTCTGCTTGAATCGTAGTTTCAGATTGTTTGCCCGAATAGAGTGGTTGTACAAATTCCTCACTGGCATATACGCTACCTACCGCTGTGATGTACTCTACTCCGTTCTTTTCAGCGAAATAAATCTCTTTTGAATCACGTCCAGCCATGCCAGGGATTTGCAGCTCAGTGACTGCTTTGTTGGCTCCAACAATCTTACTATTGGACATATACCCTGGACTCTCTTCGTTCATATGAAAAGAGAGAATTGGTGATGAATGGAGATACACCGTTGATGTATATTTCTGATTGATCACGTAATATCTTTTACCTTCACGCTTTTCCCATGAGGCGGTAATATCTTCCGATAATTTATTAGCTTCCAGTTTCTCCGCCGTATATTCTGAGAAAGCCAACTGTCCAAGTCCTGGCAAGGATATATAAGATCGAGACCAAAGATACGTACTTCCATTCTGCTCCGTAACAAATTTCAACTTTTCTGTACCTGCATCGTTAACAAAAGTACCATCCGCTGTATATGTGTATTCTTGAGCCGGATTACTCGGAGCTGTGAGTGAGGATACAGTCAGTTGTCCAGCATGATTCATTTCGATCTTCTTAACCGAATTATTGGCACCATATATGCCGGCATACGTGCCTATTTCTTTAGGCATATCTGCCTTCACTGGCACCCCAAATGATTTTTCCGGCTTCCGTTCTGTAATAATACCTTTTTCCTCAAGTGCGCTGAGTAACAATTCACTCGCAATGAACTGATCCTTGGCACTTGTCCCACCTGATGAGGTAACGGCTGCAGCAAGATTGTATTCCGGCAGTACGATTAATGAGGAGTGATACGATATCGTATCTCCACCTTTCGTAATGGCCTTGATGCCATATTCACTGAATGGGAACAAGTTCACACTATCCCAACCTAACCCGTAAGATATGGAAGTGTCGCCATCCTCCGGCCACATGCCTCTTTTGTATTCTTCTTGCGCCATGGCTTCGACCGACTTACTGGAAAGAATACCTTCGACCTCTCCCGTAAAGATTCGTGAGAATTTCACAAGATCTTCAGCCGTGGAATAAATGCCCCCAGTAGCGATGATATTATAATTCTCTTGTGGAAGCTGACCTTCAACCAATGGAGAATAGATTCCCGCCATGTCTGCCGGGTCTACCACATCCTGTGGTGTTTTGGTATGCTTCATGTCCAGAGGTTTCGTAAAAGATTGGTGTATAAATGCGGTAAAGCTCACGCCACTCACACGTTCAACCATAATCTCTGCTAATGTAAAACCGTCGTTACTATACACCGAGTATGCGCCGGGACTAGCCTTTAGGTTTTGATTCGCCAATTGCTCCAGAAACGTATCATGTGAATACGTATCATTATCCCCGTACAATGTGGCATTGCTGCCAGTGCTGCCCAGCAGACCGGAGGAATGATTCAACAGCATGCGTGGTGTAATTTGGGTGTAGCGATGATCTTTCATCTGAAATTCAGGTATATAGTTCACAACAGGCAGATCCAAATCAATTTTCCCCTGGTCAACAAGCTTCATCACAGCGGCTGTAAGAAACATTTTGCTAGTTGATCCAATGCCATAGAACGTATTTGAAGTAAGCGGTACCTTGTCCTTTAGATCGTTCTTACCTGTCTGACCAGACACCACAATCTCTCCATCATCGATTAATGCATATTGCACACTGGTTGTTCCGTACGTCTCTGTAAGGATCTTTGCTTTCTCCGCTACTATTTTCTTGGTTGGTTCATACGTCAGATCGCTGTTTTTACTCGTAGCTGGTGCAGCCATGACTGACATTGGAGCTAACATCGTTAGCACCAGCGTTAAGGTGGTGATTGAAGTTCGTTTTCCCTTTTGTCGTCCCATTCACATCATCTCCTGAGTTTACATGTTTGTTTTGGTTGATTAGAGCTCTTCTGGGTCTACAAATTTCACCTCCGGATACAAGTCGTTCGGTCCCTGAATCAGATCTCCACCCGTTCCTTTCAGTTGCTTGTTAAAGAAATCGAGTACATATTGGTTTACGATGTTTGACCCTCTTTTACCATTGATGTCTCCTGTGATCCCGGACAGTTTAATCAGCTCCGAATAGAATTGAAGGTCCGTGAAATTGAAGTGTTGGGTTCCTTCTATATAAATCACACTTCCCCCCTGATTGATCACATTTTTCATAATGTGCAGCTCATCTGAAAGAGATTTAGTTACTTCGTCATCCGAAGCTCTATCCTTTTCAAAATTGGCTAACCAGTCTTCAAAACTTCCCGACCTGATAAACATAAACGGCTTGTTTATATCATCTCTATTTTCCACTTCATATAGCGACCCATCCATATTAACACCGGCCTTGATTCTCTGATCTAAATACGTTGCATTAAACGCGGTTGCCCCCCCAAAAGAATGTCCCATCACGCCGATGTGATCTAGATCAATTTTTCCTTTAAACTGACTTTCGATTGCACCTGAATTCAGCTTTTCAATTTGATTGATTACAAACTCCACGTCTTTCGTCCATATATTCCCTGTTTTTGTACGTTCATCTAGTGTAGTCGTACTTTTTTTGTAATCCGTTACACGGCCATCTGGAAAAAGGGTAGCAAAGGTGCTATACGTATGATCGATGGTGAACACGACAAAACCATGACTGGCCAGATTCTCGGCCTGTGATGCATGTAGAACTCTACTGGTTCCCATGCCATGAGATAGCAGTACCACGGGATAAGGACTTGCAGAAGGTAATAATTCTACATTTTCATAAGAGTTGGTTTGACTATACTTCCAGTAGTCGAGCACAAATTCAGGCAGTTTTAAAGAAGTAGAGAAGCTCTGAATATACTTTTTGAACATTTCTTTATCTTTTGGGAACAGCGTGTCACGCTTATTATTATTCATGTTCTCAGTAGGATACCAGACTTGGACCATTAGCTCCCTCTTATCGCTTTGATCTTCAGTGAATACTTCATCTCTGTTCTGATCTGTAAAATGAAATGTTTGAGTACCTACTTTCTCTGGACCATCAAGCTTCGGCAAATTAAAGACTGGTAAGTATACAGACAAGACAGTAGAACCAACAAGCAGAATGACGATTAAGGAAGATAAACTATATTTCAACAGCTTCCCTATTTTTAGATTGTTCATCTTTTGGGAATGTCTCAATAAAACGATGATTATGAATAAGGCCGTCATGACATATACCAAAAGCAACTGCCATCGGTATCCTTCAACCAACAATTGAACTACGAATATAACACTACTTCCTATACCCAAACCCAATCCTGTTTTCTTAGCACTTCGTTTAATAAAAAGTAGGTTTACGAGTAAAGCAAAACAGGACAGAACTAAAAGTATCTCAAATAATCTCATTTGAATTCCTCTCTCTCTCTCTCTCTCTCTCTCTCTCTCTCTCTCTCATCACGGCAACGGCCGAATTAATCATATTATGGAAAAACCGTCCTACAGGACGGTTCTTCATATTCTTTAATGCATATCTGTTAAGTCACGAGTATACTTTTACACCCTATTTATTTCGCTTCGTTCATAAAAGCTCTAACGTCTTCAGCTATTTCTTTGAATAACGTATGGTGCAAGTAATGTTCGCCATCCATGGTGATTACTTTCCCATGTACCGAATCTTTGATCTGCCCTTCATGCAGCGGTATCCATCCTTCTACACCTTCATTATTTGCTTGTACAAACAGAAGAAGTGGAAGATCTTTAGGGAAGGTTAAACCTTGAGCACCTTTAAAATTGGAATAAATATGATCCATCTCGTTTAATGACGTAGGATTATACATGTTTTTATTCGAGATCATTTTCATCTGCTCAACCGTCTGATCATCAAATGCAAGCCCCTCATAGGGGTCAGCACCCGCACTCATCATTAATCTTAAGAGACCTGTATTTCGGAGAAGAGCAAACGTTTTTAATGGGAACTTGGCATCTGTAATACTCGGTTGTGTTGAAACACTGCTATCAATACCGACAAAAGCAGTTACCTCATCCGGATATTTGTTCACATAGTCAATGCCGTAAATGCCTGCAATGGAGTGACCCATGAGCATGTACTGATGAATATCAAGTTGTTGCAGAGCTTCATGAACTTCACTTACGATATTCTCTGTGGTTCTTTCTTTTTCAGTTTCATCACTTAATCCATAACCAAATGGCTCAACAGCAATAACTTTGTAATATGGTGATAATTGATCAATAAGCAACTTGAAATCAAGCGCTGGTGTTGCGGTTCCATAACCAGGCAGAAGCACAATCGTTTCCTTGCCTTCACCCTGAATGAGCACATTCATATTTTTCCCGTCTACAGACACATGCTGACCATAAGGTTCTATCTTTTTCGCCTCTGAATTGCTACTGACCACATTGGTGATATAAACAATACCTAGAAAAAGAATAATGGCGATTAAGATTGCTCCTAGTACTTTAAGTATAATATTTCGTATCTTCTTGACCCTGGTTCTATTCTTGGCTTTCTTTCCTTCTGGTTGTGTCAATCTGATCTTCTCCTGTCTTGAACTGTTTGTTCGGTTGTCTTCTCTGCTGCTAATGAAATCTTATCCAATGAAAATGTACTCTCCATGACGTCAGTATGAACTGAATATGAACAAGCAAGAAAATGTTGCGACGTTACTGGCACGGGAGCCTATACCTGATGGAGTTATTGAACTCCCACCATAAAACTCCTTAATTGTTCAGCTATTTCTTTGGCATGGGAACGGTATAAATAATGATTTGCTTCCAGCAGAACCATTTCACCACGCACAGAGTCCTCTATTAACTTCTCGTGTTCAGGAACCCAATTGTCCACTGCCGGATGATTCTTTTGTACAAAGAAAAGAACCGGGAGATTGACAGGCAACGTTAGCTGTTCAGCTGTTTTAAAGTTGGAATACATGCTTACAATCTCGTTCAATTGAGTTGGATTAAACATGTTCTTTTGTATCAAAATGTTCAATTGTTCTTTGGTTTGTTCATCATACGGTAGCCCAGCATATGGATCATCACTCATTTTCAATTGCAAACGTGGGAAACCCAAGTTACGGTACCATTGAATCGGTACGATTTCTGATGCTTCAACCTTCTGTTCACTAATCGCGGGAACACTGGTGTCCAGCCCAACGTATGCACTTACTTCATCTGCATATTTGTTCACATAATCCAGACTATAGATGCCCGAGATGGAATGACCCATCAAGATGTAACGATCAATATGTAGACTCTGTAACGCTTCATGAATTTCACTGACGATATTCGCTGTACTGCGTTCCTTTTCGGTCTGATCGCTCAACCCGTAACCAAAGGGTTCAACCACGACGACTTTATAATATGGAGATAACTCTGAAATAAGTGGCTTAAAATCAAGTGCAGGTGACGCCGTTCCAAAACCAGGCAGAAGCACAATCGTTTCCTCACCTTCACCTTGAATAAACACATTCATATTTTTCCCGTCCACAGATACATGTTGACCATACGGCTCCATTCTTTTTTGCTCCGAATAACTACTGATTTTGTTAACGGTATACACCGTGGCTATAAAAAGTAGGATTACGATAACGATTGCGCCAAACACTTTAAACAAGATGCTTAACACTTTCTTTGTTTTTGTTTTACTCTGCACTTCTTTCTCTGCTTGTTGATTCACATTCATCTGCTCCTATCCTCATCTGTGTTTATTGGCCTAACAGGCCGCTAATTCAAGCCTAACTAACAAAGATGTACTCCCTATGACCTTAATATGAACGGAATATGAACAAGCAAAAAAATGCCATATGTAACATACAAGGAAACTTGCATGTTACACACGGCATGAGAATTCGCTTTAGTTACTCCAAAGGATATTCTATTCATTGGCCTATGCATCGGCCTATACTATGAGCCTAACTATCCGTTGGTGGATGGATTGGCAACGTAATAATAAAGGTCGTTCCTTGACCAGGTTCGCTTTCCACTCGGATGTCACCCTGATGAAGCGATACGATCTGTTTAACGATGGCAAGTCCCATTCCACTTCCGTCATATTTACGACTGTGGGAACGATCTGCCTTGAAAAAGCGCTCAAATATACGCTTCTGGTCTTCAAGGGGAATACCAATGCCCGTGTCGGTTATTCGAACAGTCACATTTTTGAAATCCTCTTCCATACTGACTTTAATCATACCGCCATCCTTGGAGAACTTGATGCTATTTCCGAGGATGTTCGTCCATACCTGATTTAACTGATCGTGATCAGCCGTTACCTTAACGTTCTCCAAATCAAGCTCGAAATGAATGTTGCGCCCAGACCATTGCGGCTGAAGCGCCACGATGACCCGCCTGATCTGTTCATCAAGGCTTAAGGAGCTCAGCCGTAATTGTTGGGACTGCGACTCAAGTAAACTCAGCTTGAGCAGGCTATCGCTCATTTTGGACATTCGTTTCGCTTCGGAGATGATAATATCCAGGTAACGGTTTCGCTCTTGCTCCGAGAGGTTAACTTGCTTCAGTGCTGAAGCGTAACCGGATATCGAGGTGAGTGGAGACTGAACCTCGTGCGAAACATTCGTAACGAATTCCCTGCGCATCTGCTCCAACTGCTTCAGATCATGCATCATTTCTTCAAAGCTGCGGGCCAACGTACCAATCTCAGTCGTTTGCTTGATGTTCAGCTTGACGTTGAAATCTCCAGCTGCAATCCGTTTGGTCGCTTTGGTCAATTTCTTGATGGGTCTCACCAGATATACAGAAGCAACCAGAATCAACAAGCTTCCTGCAATCAACGAACAGCTTGCAAAAATTAAACCCCACTTGATCACAAAAGAGGTTGAAGGCGGTGCGAGTGTTTCCAAAAATATCGCTTTCGTTCCCATCTCCGTTTTCAATGGTAAACCTAGGAACCCTGTAGCAATTCCACTCGTTGTTTCTTGAACAACGCCGCCATCTAATACTTTCTTAAGTTGCTCGCTCGTCACAGCAGCAGACTTATGTCCGTTAAGCTTTCCATAATTTTTGAACTCACCCGAAGGTTCGTAAATTCGAATATGATAGGAACTAAGCTGTTTCATTCCACTGACGTACAAGTCCGCTTCACTCACTGGGAGGGCCTTATAAATCTGCACAACGTCTTGTCCGAAGTTTCGTAGGTTAATTTGAGCGTTTTCGTTCAATTTTTCTTCGAATATCCAGGTAGACACAAAAAATGAAATGATCGTACCAGCGATGACAGACCCCAGAAAGGTCAGGACCACACGAATATATATGGATCGGATCATTCATGGACCTCAAGTCTGTACCCTAGCCCGCGCACCGTTTCTATCCGAAAATCAGGTGTAGTTGCGAATCGTTCGCGCAGGCGTTTAATATGTACGTCTATTGTTCGATCATCTCCGGCGTAATCAATCCCCCATATCTGATCGATCAATTGCTCACGTGTATAGACTTGTCCTGGTGTTCCAGCAAGCTTATACAGAAGTTCAAACTCCTTAAGTGGTAACGTAAGCGACTCCGTACCTCTCGTCACCTTATACGTCTGACGATCCAAAATAACGTTCCCAAACTGGATTGTATGTGTGGAGCCGATTTTGTATCGTTTCAGTAATGCTCGGACACGAGCGGTCAGCTCCAATGGATCGAACGGTTTCGTCAAATAATCATCCGTACCCAGTTCGAACCCTTTCACCTTCTCCCAAGTCTCTCCTCTCGCCGTCAGCATGAGTAACGGGAGGTCGGGATTGGCTCTCCGGAGTTCCTTGCACAGTGCCCAACCATCCATGACAGGCATCATAATATCAAGCACAACCAGATCAACTGTCGTTTCGCCATACACGGTGAGAGCTTCCTTACCGTCCGCAGCTTCCACAGTGGTGAATCCATCGTTTTTGAGAAATAGACAGACAAGTTCGCGAATGTTCGCATCGTCGTCAGCAACGAGTATAGTAGCCATAGGTTTTTTCTGTCCTTTCCATTATCGTGTAAGTGATTAGTTCAACTTATATATAGTAAATAGTAAAACATCTTGCTTATAGTATATCCACAGCAAACATGGTATGTTCTTTCAACGTTCCCTGAATTGGCACAGGCTGTGAGCCATACTCCTTGAATCCTGCTTTTTGAAGGACACGGATGGAGCCTATATTATCAGGTACAGCACCAGCTTCAAGTCGAGTGATGTCAGTTTCATGCTTGGCAAATTCCAGCACACATTGCAGAGCTTCACTCATATATCCTTTGCCTTGATACAGAATATCCGTTACATAACCAACGATCCATTTTGGGGTAGAATCCAATATGATCTCGAACAAAGAAATCTCACCGACGAGTTCATCCGTTGTATGTAGAAAAATACCAAAGGAATAACGATTCCCTTCTTCTCTCTTCTTGTTCCAGCTCTCAATGAGTGTTCTTTGTCCCTCCAAACTATAAAAAGACTCGTCCCGATTACTCGCAGAGATTTTCTCAATTTCCGTACGATTACGAACTTGTAGATCCAGAAGTAATGAGGTATCTTCCACATTCCAAAATCTCACATAGATACGTTCTGCACTATATTTCATTACATTATTCCTCCTTTACTAACGTTAGGTGTAATTGTAGTTTGATTATATCAGGTCATTATAAGAGTAAGAGCGAATCAACGAGAATTGTTTCGCCAGAAAATGCGGGGAATAAGGCATGTCGTTCCGCAACCAGGCGACAATGGTACCAATCAGGGCGGAAGAACCGTACCAGATTGCAATCTCCTTATGAATGCCGGATTCTTCGAGTTCATCCTCCATCTCCACCCGATCAATTTTGGCTTTGACCAGCGTACTCAACAATTTGAGCAGTCGTTCGGTAAAGATCGGTGTGCGCTTCGTGGCAAGTACCACCTGATAGAATGAGGCGTTCTCTGCAAAATGCTCCAGTAACTTAACCAGAACAGGCCATGCCTCTTCTGTCCGTTGCTTCTCAAAATGAGGGGCATATTCATCCACGATCCGTTCAATATGCTCGATCATCTCGTCAGCCATCTTCTCCATCATATCTGTAATATCGCGATAGTGCAGGTAGAAGGTTACCCGATTGATCGTAGCTCGTTCGGCAATTTTGTTCACTGACAATTTTTCAATATCCATTTCCTGCAGCAATTCAACAAATGCACCTCGAATTAACTGACGCGTTCGCAATATTCTTGGGTCTACGGCTGATTTCTTCTCGTCTTTCACATGTATCCCTCCTTCAAATTTTAAACATTACAATTTTAAACAAACAGTCGTTTATTCTTCGTTTAAACAACAAATTCGATTTTTGTGTAAAATAAACAACGAAAACACACGATAACGTAAATTGTAATCTGTCCGAATATGTATATAATTCAATAAATACAATGTAAACTATACAACACGTTGTAAATTTAGTCACGCGTGGATTGAAAGGATGAAAAGGATTGAGTCAGGCTAGAGTACAAGAAGAATTATCCGTTAAGAAAGGCCCCATCCTGTTTATCATGATTTTGGGAGCCTTCCTTGCAACGTTGAATCAAACGATCATGAGTGTCGCTACACCGGAGTTGATGGGTGATTTTAACATCTCAGCCGCAACAGCACAATGGTTAACGACAGGTTACATGCTGGTGAACGGGGTGCTGATCCCCATCACGGCCTACTTCATGCAACGCTTTTCAACCAAGCAATTATTCCAAGCTTCCATGTTTATTTTCCTGATTGGTACCATTGTTTCCGCTCTTGCAACCAACTTCGGTACATTGCTGACAGGACGCATGATTCAAGCAGCGGGCGCCGGTATTATCATGCCGCTCTTGATGAACGTTATTTTGACCTTGTTTGCTCCTGAAAAACGAGGATCTGCCATGGGTATGGTTGGTTTTGCCATCATTTTCGCCCCAGCAATCGGGCCTACTCTTGCCGGTTATATTCTGGAGAACTACTCTTGGCAAACGATGTTCTACGGCATGATTCCTTTAACTCTTATTGTCATTGCCTTTGCGTTTGTATACCTGAAGAATGTATCCGAACGGGTCAGCACAAAGTTCGACACGATGAGTGTTGTGCTATCGACCATCGGATTCGGCGCATTGCTGTATGGCTTCAGCAGAGCAGGAAGTCTGGGATGGTCAAGTGCAGAAGTACTTATCTGTATTGCTGCTGGTATTGTTTCTCTTGCGCTGTTCACATGGCGTCAGCTCGTTTCAGATACTCCGCTGCTTGACCTGCGGGCTTTCAAGTACAACATGTTCTCCCTGACCACGGTCATCAGTATCGCAATTACGATGATCATGTATGCTGACATGATGTTGCTTCCCTTGTATCTCCAGAACGCACGTGGTTACACCGCACTGGAGTCCGGATTATTACTTCTTCCGGGTGCCCTTGTCATGGGATTCCTGATGCCTGTAGCCGGAAAATTGTTTGACCGATTTGGCGCGAAATGGCTGGCTGTGATCGGGATGGTGATCACCATCGTGACGACAATTGGTTTCATCGATTTAACGGATTCAACCAGTTATGGTTACCTAGTATTAATGTCAACCGGTCGCCGAATTGGTATGGCTTTGCTCATGATGCCGATTCAAACGGCGGGACTTAACCAACTGCCACCAAGACTCGGCGCACATGGTACAGCCATCTCCAACACCGTCAGACAAGTTGCGGGTGCGGTAGGTACTTCATTGCTCGTGAGTGTCATGACTTCCCGTACAACGGCACACGTACAGGATATGATGGCAACTGGTGCAGCCAATGGCCTTACTCAACAACAGCTTGCCACAGAATCCATGATCCAGGGTATCAATGATGCTTATGTCGTGATTATCGGTATCGCTGTCGTGGGATTGGTTCTTTCCTTCTTTATTAAACGCACCAAACAAGCGAAAGAGGAAGAAATCAAACAGGTTGTTAGACAAAAAGTTTCCATGAATTCAAATTAAGTTGTCCATCCTCATACTTGCTTGCATAGCAAAGTAAAGCGGCAGATCAAGACGTTTACGTCTGATCTGCCGCTTTTTATAATGTATCCAGTATAAACCTTTCCCTCTACTCAACGATCTTCACTGGCAGATGGGTTAACGACTGTCCCGGAGCTGAAGTGGCCAGATTATTCTCCAGATCAAAGGACTCCACCGGTTCAATCCGAGCAATCTTCTCTACAAATGCAGTTAAGGCAATGCTTAGTTCCATTCTTGCCAGCGGGGCACCCAGACAAAAGTGTGGGCCATTGCCAAAGGTAAGATGTTTTTTGTTATTCCGACGATAAATGTTTAGCTCAAATGGGTCTTCAAACATCTGCTCGTCCATATTCGCTGCACTCATCCAGGAGATGACAACATCTCCTTTTTTCAAGTCTACTCCGAGCAATTGGTTATCCTGCTTCACAGTCCGATGTCGCTTGGCATTATGAAACCGATAACGAAGCATTTCTTCCACTGCGAGCGGAACCAACTCGGGATTCTGTCTTAGTTGACCATACAGACTCGGGTCATCGTACAGGAAGGAATAGAACGTATTGGAAACCATATGGCTTGTTGTCTCAATACCGGCTCCCAGCAGAAGCATGGTCGTGCGAACAACCTCATCCTCCGTGAACTTCTCCCCCTCAACATCAACGTTCAACAGATCCGTAATGATATCCTCACCAGGATGGGATCGTTTATGAACCACAATCGGGTACAGAAATTGATAGTACTCTTGCGCTGCAGTCTGCTTTTTCAGTTCACTCTCTTCAGCCGTGTTCGGATTGGTGGGTTGAAACAGAATATCTACCCAGTTCTTGAAGCGATGGCTGTCTGTGAGAGGGATGCCGAGCAGATCAGCCATAACCATCGAAGGCAGCGGAGCAGCCAACGCTTGAACAATATCAATGGTCGTATTCGGCTCAATATCGGCTACCAGCTGCTGCGCAATGTTGCGAATACGTGGCTCCCAGTTTTTCAGACTACGGGGTGTAAAAGCAGCGGACAACAACGAACGACTTTTTTGATGACGGGGCGGATCAATACTTGAAATGTTTAATTTGTCCGGAGGTGTGCCTTCGTTGTTCTTCGCTCCCACCGCAATGGTTGTTCGGGTTCCTTCAGCTGAAAAATAAGCATGATTGCTCAGGACCTGCTTCACATCATCGTATCTGAACACATTCCAGGTGTCTGTATCTTCGTGATAATACACAGGATGTTCGGACAGCATTTTTCGAAACCAGTGCAGTGGAAAAAACTCTTCAGATCTGGACTGGAACCCTGTGATGTCCTCAACGCGTATCACTTCTTTGTACATTCGGAAGCCACCTCTCAGAATAGTTTCGTGATTGGTTACATCGGTACCTGAATTGACAGTTCAGCACCTGATTCCATTTTATACCACTAGTTCATTTATTGATATACATCATTCGAACCAAATCAGAAAAAACCCTTATTATAAGGGGTTTTCATTTTATACGCATCGTATATTTTTATCAGTGTTCCAAAGAGTTAAGCGATACAAATCGATTAATCGCCCAGTTTCGCCAATGCTTCCTGAAGCTGATCCAGCTGTGCAGACAGGGTTTCAATCAAGTTCTGCGTGTGGCTTGCCTTCTCCATTAAGACTTGCTCGTCCGAACCCTCTTTCGATGCACTCCCGATTGGTGATGACTTCAAATCGGCCAATTCGCGTTCATATGTTTCTTGTTTCTCCAAGGCTATTCGCAGTTCTTCTTTCGTCGTACCGATCTGATGCTCCAAATGTATGATGTCGGACGAGTTCGCTCCATCAGATAAACGTTGTGAATATGTCATGACTCACCTCTTTCAATTTCATCCATTGCTTTGCCCACAGTGTATGGCTCAATATCGATATCCAGTTCCATGCCGAGAGCTAGTTTCGCCAGTTGACTCCCGATAAAAGGGCCCATTGTCAGGCCAGAGGCTCCAAGTCCGTTCGCTGTAATTAGACCCTGCCAGCCTGGCACAACCCCCATTACAGGCAGAAAGCCAGGTGTGAACGGACGGAACCCAACTCGTACTTCCTGGAATGTACTGTTTGCAAGACCAGGTGCCAGTTCCAGACCTTTATTCAAAACTTCCTGCATGCCCCCTGCGGTTACTCTTGTATCATAACCCTCCACATCATTCTCATGAGTGGCTCCAATTACAATCTTCTGTTGATCAAAGGCTAATAGATATTGGTCAGACGGTGGCATGATCACGGGCCAGTTGCCCGTATCCTCCCCATCCGTGACATGCAGATGCATAATTTGAGCCTTTTGATAGTGCACTTTAAAGTGTATGCCGACTGGCTTCAACAGTGCATTCGCCCATGCACCCGCACAGACAATGACTTCATCTGCCAGGAAACGCTGACCATTAACTGTCACACCCATGACTCGATCTGCTTCATATTGAAGCGTGGCGTCTCCATGGATCACTTCAGCTCCATTCCGCTGTGCAGACCGGATTAAGGCATCGCGCAGCGCCCGTCCATCTATACGTGCAGCACCGCTGATATGTACCGATCCATAATGTTCCTCCAGCAGAGGAAAACGCTCAAGGGTTTCTTTTGCATCAAGAAGTGTAATCTCACCAATCTCCGGTGCATCTGCTTTGCGAAGGTGGGCCCGCTCTTCCATCTTGTTGATTTTGTCCACATCCGTATGAATGCTGAGTGCACCCACTTGAGCATATCCGGTTTCCGTTTCTCCTTCACTCTCAAGCTCCGCTATGATGCCAGGATAGAACCGCGCACCAGCCTTGGCGAGCTGATACCAGTCCTGGTTGCGTCGCTGTGACAGCCATGGACAGATGATACCGGCAGCTGCATCCGTTGCCTGTCCTACATCTTTTCGGTCTATGATGATGACCTCTGCGCCCAGTTTGGCTAATTGATAGGCTGTTGATGCCCCCAGAATACCCGATCCGACTACGATGACTTTCTTCATGTTTGCATCCCTTTCCTTAATCACTCATTCGTTATAGCGTATACCGTTTCGCATTCTGTTGGCAAGGCAGGCGTACTTTTAGATCTATATATAGAGACTGATCAAGCTACGATTCATGCTAATGCATCGAATAAAGAGTTGTTAGATTATATTTTTGAAAACGTTTTATTATCGGTCAGCAATCCATTAAAATAATTACATTTATGTAATATAATTCTTTCTAGGTTTCTTTTAACGCTGTAACCACGCCACTTACGCACATGATCCTTTAACGAAAAGAGGAATAACACGACGATGCCGAAACCTAGCATGGGGAATCCACTGGATACCGATATGCCGCTCATGATTACAGGGCAAAACCAGTTGACCGTTGATGAATTGATGAATTGGAGCGACCATTCACGGGATTACAGCATTGTACAGTGCATCGGAGGAACAGGGCGAATCGCAGCAAAGAATCATGAATTTTCGATCAAAAAAGGAACCGCTCTCATCTTGTTCCCGGAGGTAACCTACCGTTACCACAATCTGAGTGATTCATTACGATTTGATTGTCTGTCTTTCAATGGCTATTTATTGCCACGGTTCTTGCATACCTTGCAGATCGGGGAGCTGCGCGCCTTCAAGCCGGATGGGATGCTTCATATCCTGTTGCATGAAATTACGTTGGCGCTGCAGTCCCGGCACAAGGATAAGATCTGGCACGTATCCGCGTTACTGTACATGCTTTTGGTCAGAATAACCATTGAAGGTGAACGCTATAGTGCTTACGAACGTTCTGATGCCCGATTAAGATTGGATGAACTCATTACTTTTATCAAAGAAAATTATCATCAGGATATCTCTCTCCCCATGTTGGCTGAGCAGATGGACGTAACCGAACAGCACCTGAATCGGATATTCAAAAAAGAGTTTCAAATGACTCCATTGGAGTATCTGACACGATATCGGTTGTTGAAAGCCAAGGAAATGCTCATTGAAAATGATGCCACTACCGCTCATGAAATAGCCAAAGCCGTTGGTTTCAACAGTGCCAGTTACTTTGGATCAGTGTTTAAAAAATACGAAGGGATCTCCCCTATCGAGCTACGCAAACAGTATCTGGATTAAAGAGCCTCCATATCGATCTCGGCCAGCGAGGATAACCGCAGCTCATGCATGGCGAATTCCAGACCACGTGTTACCTCGTTAGGTACGATGATACAACGAATACCTGCCGCATTGGCTGCTTTCAAGCCATTAGGTGAATCTTCGAACACAATCGCTTCGGAAGCCTCGATCCCAAGACTTTGGAGAGCAAGAAGGTACAGTTCTGGGTCCGGTTTCACTCGCTTCACATCCTCGGATGTATGAACGACTGTGAAATAATCGAAAATGCCTAACTTCTGCAAGTAACCATGCACCCAGTCCCGTGTGGAGCTGGAAGCAACCGCAAGCTGAATCCCCTTTTCCCTCGCAGACTGAAGCAATTCATACACCCCTGGAAGAATAGCGGCCTGTCCCAAATAGACTTCGTATTTCTGTTCAGAGAGCAATTTGATATGATCATGATCTATCTTTTTTTGGAGCGCCTGCTCCAGATATAGAAATGGATGAAACTCCTCAAAGGATGTCCCCACATTTTTCGACCAAAGCTCCAGACCAAGTTCAACTCCATGTTCTTCATAAATATCGCGAAACGCATAGTACCAAGGCGTCTCTGTATCCACAATGAGTCCATCAAAATCAAATATAAATGCTTTTACCATGAACCTGTTCTCCCTCCAATGATCGGCCGGGGGAGCGGATTAGAAGCGTGCGGTCAAGTCCGGATGAGTAACGTTCACGGATAAAAAGTGACACGTACAGCCCGTTCCAGTCGGCGACTGAACAACTAATCCAGCTCGAAGTTCCCCTTGTGTCGGCATGCCGAAATAACGAATTAGTTTCCACTCATCCCCATCGGGTGAATAAAAGAATGATATGCAGCCCTCTACTTTGCGTATACGCAGATAGGGACTAGGTACGGAGACTTCCACAGAATTGCAATCATCGGATGAACCATCACGTGTGACCACTGACACGATGGTAGGTGCTTTTCCATCATACTCAAAGCAAATTTTGCACCAGTTAAGATCATCCCCCATCACCATCAGACATCCGGAATCATATTGATTTTTCATATCCACGGTTAACTGGGTTGTGATTTCGAAGTCCTCAGGCACAGGCATGGACAGAAATGGTGCGGTTGCACGAATGTGCTTGCCCGCAGGGTCCTGGAAAAAGTCGGTGTCCGCCTTCGCTTCCACCAGCACACCTCCCTGATCCGTATAGGACCAGGTTTCGGGCTCGTTCATCCAGTTCCATTGTTTCCGTGCTTCTGTTGTCATTACGTTAGTCATTTCTTAGCCTCCCAAGTTGAAATATGTTCTAGTTTTTTCTGTACTACATATTCGCTTCATATACAGAAAACCCCTTCTTCTACATATTTTTGTAAGGTTCCAGCACTTGGGAGTGCTTTTGCGGATCTGGCAGGAAGAACATGATGACCATAAGTACAACGTATAGACCAAGAATGACACTGAACAATAGTGTTGGATTGTGATGGTAGAGCAAACCCGTCAGATATCCGGATGGAATGGCTGTTAGCGTCATGACCGTCTGCACGGCCGAGAACATGTCGGCTTTCTCATGCGTACCCAATCGGTTCATCAGCAGGGAATCCCGGTACGTCTGCAAAATGAAGTTACCCGCAGCGAGCACGATTAGCGTGAGAAACAACATCCCTATATTCCCCACAGGAATCAATAGAAACAGGATGGCCCCGGCCGTACTAAGCACGATGGAAAAACCAACATACTTTTCCTCCGAACGCCGTTTCAATCGCGGAATGATGACCAGATAGAGCAACATGACGGTCACTGCGGTCACGACCGGAATAAACGAAATGACACGGTCATCAAACTTCAACTGTTCCTTGAAGAAAATGACCTGGAAGAAATTCAGCTGTAAAATCAGATTGGACAACACGGTAATCAGAATGATCGGGAACAGTCTCCGTTTGTAAAATGACTTACCGAACAGGCGCAGACTTGAACCCAAACTCTGAAGCACGCGGGTTTTACTATGCAAGCCCATAAGTTCCTTGCCGACCTCGGTCTCATCCGTGTATCGGTTACGAATGAAGAACATGGCCGTCATGAGGATGCCCCCGACAAAGTAAATGCTGGCGAGTGTTGGCACAATACCATAATTAGCAATGACCACCCCGGCAATAGGCGTTAATACCCCGGCACCTGTAATGATCATGTTGAGAATGGCAAATACCTTCGATCGTTTATGTTCCTCCACATCCTCTATGATCAGACAGTTAAAGGCGACCGTTACAAACTTGGATGTTGCGTTCAGTAAGTAGGCGATCAGGAACAGCCAGAAGTTCTGAGAGAAGGCCCAGATGAACATGGGAACACTCCAGGCAAGCAGATCAAAGATAAGCGTTGTTCGTTTGCGCCCCAACTTATTCGTAATGGAACCCGCAAACAATTGAAAGATAAAGGCAAAATAAAGATTCACCGAATTGATTAAACCGATTTCAATATCCGAAAGTCCGGCTTCCTTCATATATAAAGGAGCATAGAAGAGAACGATCGTGCCCGGAATGGCCCATACCGGTTCGAGGAAAATGGAGTAGCGTGGATTCTTCGGCAAATCTTGAAGCAATTTCAATCGATATCCCTTCCTTCTGCGGTTTTCACCGCTGCGAATTCCAACTTCTCGCAGCGGCAAACCCGCTAATGTCTACATGCTTATAGGATAAGAGCCGTTTTGACCGAATTCATCGGCAATTTCTCTCCAGAATGCATGTCATAACCAATCGTTCCATTAAAAGCCTGCTCATAATCGCTCAGCAGTTCCTTGGCTGTCACCATCTGCTCCAGTTCTGGAATGCTTTGGGCAAATTTCAGTGCCGTACTGATCATCGAGTGATTAGCAACTGCACCGATGATACTAATGCCATCATTAATCACGGCTGTTGATTTGAACGTCACCTCATAGCTGTCGTCATATCCCATAGGAATAATTCTGCCGCCTTTTGCAATCAATTCAAAGCCGACATGAAGCTGGTTCCCAACAGCATCAACAATCAGATCAAACTTTTTATTATTATTGATTTCGTATACTTTATCCAGTGTCAGATCCTGAGGATAGAAGACATGATCCGCGATCTCTGAAGCAAACTCTTTGCGGTATGGATCAACTTCCGTGCCTACCGTAAGCCTTGCCAATCGTTTGCTCACAAGCTGACACAGGGAACCGATGGCACCGGAACCGAGGACGAGTACAGAGTCACTTGGCTTAACTCCAGCTTTCATGAACGTCTGCAGAACACATCCCAGTGGTTCGATCATCATGGCCGTTTCCCAGCTCATGGAATCCGGGATGGCATAGATATACTTTTCGTCTCCAACAAAATATTCAGCAAAGGTTCCGTGCGTCGTCATGCCTACTTGATAGTCATCAAAATTCTCGCAGTAGATGAACAGACCTTCGCGGCAGTATGAGCAGGTACCGCAAGATTGCGTGGGATCAACCAATACCCGATCACCGATCTTGAATCCACGAACTTCGTCGCCCACTTCAACTACTGTGCCCACGCCTTCATGACCGATAATTGTTCCTTTATTCGCCGGTACTTTGCCTTTGACAATATTCAGATCTGTCCCGCAGATGCCTGAACCATAGATTTTAATTTTCACTTGATTCGGCTTTTGAATGGTTGGCTCCTCAATCTCCTGGTAAGTTACCTGTTTGAGATCCTGATATACGAGTGCTTTCATTGAATATTCCTCCTAGTCGATTGTCGATTTCTATTTATGGATTAAGCTTCAAACGTTTTCGAAAGTTGCATGGAATGAAGATGTTCCTGCTTCTGAATCTCTTTCCAGTCTGACAGGATCTGCAACAAAGCTTCCTCGACCCACACCAATTCTTCCCGTGTATGGGCATCGGAGAAAATAAAGTAGCCTTTGGTGAAAATGCCGAAATGTGCCATTTTCTTCACCATGAACTCACGGAAAGGGTCGGTTTGGAAGTTATCCTCGGCCAGGGATTGAATGCAGAAGCTTGCATACGTCCCCCTCACTTCCAATTGATCCGTCAATCCGAGTAACACAAGTTCAGATTCCAGACGATCCATAATCCGTGTTGCCGGATCACGCCAAGTCGGCCAGACCTTCGCATTTTTCATTAACCGTTCACAGGCAATGGCTGCCGCGAGCGCTGTCGTTTCGCTGGAATGGGCATTACTGAATCTGACCTGTCCCGACAGAGACATTAAGTGCTCAGGCCCCATCACTGCTGCGAGCGGTAAACCGTTTGCCATACCTTTGGAGATACAGAGCAGATCAGGCCAGATGTCATATTCTCCCGCTGTAGCCTGCTTGCCCATTCGAATACCGGAAGTTACCTCATCGAATATGATAATGATGTCAAGAGATCGGCATAGGGTTACGACTTCCTCCAACGCGTCCCTTTTCCACTCGTTGGGACATAGAACAATACATGCGATATCCTCGGGAGATGAGGTAATCTGGGCCTCAATTCGCTCCGCAGTAGGCTTGTTGACCCAGATCGTTGAACGCTCTATATCTACTGGAATGCCTCGCTCTTTCGTCTGCCCACCATAATAGCCGTAGGCGGACCAATCGTGCCATCCATGATAAGCTGTCGCAATAACCTTGCTTTTGCCACTTGCAGCACGGGCCAGACGTACAGCCCCACTCACTGCATCGGCACCACTTTTGGTGAAGCGCAGCGACGGATAACGACCCTCGAACCGCTCCAAAATCAACTCCGCACATTCAAGCTCGATGTCGGCCGGAACCGAAAAGCTTGTCCCTTTTTTCAACTGGTGAATGACGGTGAGTTGGACTTCATGTCTGGCATGGCCCCATGATGCTGTACCCATGGCCATCTCGCAATCCAGCCATTCGTTACCGTCGATATCTGTAAATCGGGAATTATAAGCCTCTGCACAACACACGGGTGTATGCCCGGGGAATAAACGCTCAGGTGCTTTGGCTAAAGTGCTGCATCCGCTCGGAATTACCTTTTCGACTTGCTCCAACCACTCCAGATTACGGGTAAATCTTACGGCACGGTCCAGCGTGCTCTCTTTTTCTTTCACCTTAAGTACCTCCCTGTTTACATTCGTTGTGAGTGAATTAGCGAACTTTGGTTCCAGGCCAGCATCCATCGTATATGCGATCCATCGTAATCACATTGCCATACAGATCGATGATCAGATCCTTGGCTCGATGAGCATGTCTCATCTCAATCCAGTAGCGGTTCTCCAGCAGACGGGCGAAATTGTCCACCAAAAACAGTAACCGGTTCTCACTGTTAATCAGTTCCTTACCCAGTACCTGCGGCAGCCAGATGGCTCCGTTGGAATTGAAGCGATTGGAATAGTCACGTACTTCGGCAACAGGTGCAAAGTCAGCTTCCTCCAGCTTGGTCCAGAATGTATCCGCATCACTTCGAACCTCGGCAAGGTCAATGCCGACAATCGGCAGATGCTGGTATTCCTCTTGGCTTTCCAGCTGTGCTTTTAGATGACTGAAAACGAAGGGCCACACATCAGCTTCGATTTGACCGCCCCACTTTTTCCAGAAACGTGCCAGATTGTTCTTGCGGTTGAAGTTGCGGTGAATCCCGCTGCTGCGTTCCCAGTGATATGCTTGAATTTTCGGGTTAATAACCGTATCGTATCCGGCAGCTCGTGCCCGCATCTGATAATCGAAATCCTCGTATCCATTAAAGAACTTCTCATCAAGGTTGCCGATGGTCTCGTAGACCTCCCGCTTCATGCCGAACATGGCGAACACCACCAGTTGAACGGAGAAGGTTTCTTTCGGGATATCATCAGGGGATGCGTTCAGGAACAGGTGTCGGCCGATGGTATCCGCAAAAGCAATGCCGCAGTGCTGCACGCCTCCGGTTTGAGGATACAACAGAACGCCTCCAATCATGCCGATCGTAATATCGCTATCCAGTGTCTCTTTCATCATCGGTTGCCAGTTCGGTTGAAGAATGGTGTCGGAATCCAGGAAGAAAATGTACTCTCCCTTGGCGAGGCTAAGTGCGCTATTAATCGACACGGCGCAACCGAGTGGAAAATCATGCTGAAGAATCTCGATGGTCACACCTTCTCTTACTTCTTGCTTCAGTTTATCCAGATGTTGAAACACTGCTGAGCCGGAACCATCGTTGATGAAAATAATCTGAGTGGATGGACTTACCGTCCGGAGCAACGAATCTGTGAACAGGTTCAAAATGTTATAGTCCTGGTTGACTGGCACAATAATGGTGTAAAGCATGGAATCCCTCCTGATTGGGTTGATGGAATGAGTACATAAGCTGTTTCGAAGTACATAATTGCAGGTGTTTCTGTCCGGCCCCCTCATTTAAAAATTTTGTCTTTATTTGGTAATGATTTGAATCTACTAGAAATTTATATCATTTTTTGTAAACTTGAAATCTTAAATTCTGAACTCTGTTAATATTTGAATATGTAAAAAATGCAAGTCTTTGATGCTTGCGCACTGAGAAACGCTGTTGTGAACACAAAAAAACACCCCCAAAGAGTCTGCGTATCACACGATACAGTCGTCTTTTTGGGGGTGTTCGCTTGATGGAATCTACTATTGTTTCTCGTTAAATTGTCCTTGACTAACGCTGCTTAAATCCATGATAAAACGTATCTACCACAAGCGCAGGGGCTGCTTTTCTCGCAATATGACCACTTACAACCTGCTGCCATGTCAGGAACATGATGGAGTACAGCACATCGACAATCCAGGTTTTATCGAGATCGGAGCGGAAATAACCTTTCTCTTGTAACAGACCGACTGCATGCAGTACCGGTTCTCTCAGTTTCAGATCGGCTCCCTCAATCTCGGGATTATAGTTAATGGTGGTGTCATGAGCCAAAAAATAAATTTTGTCGCCTAATGGAATCAGCGCTTCAATCAGTTCGGGTATGTACTTTTCACAATACTCCTCATCCAGTTGGATTTCTTTCATGGTCTCACTGACCACCTCAATTGCGCGTAATCCCAGATATACCATAAGCTGTTCGCGACTTTCCACATATCGATGTAACGTAGCGATCCCGATTTTTGCAGATTCTGCAATCTCATTCATAGAAGCATTCGGTTTTTCAATCAGCAATTTGGTGGCCTCGTCCAGAATGGAATGTAGCCTGGTTTGTTTAATTGTTGTCATTTCCTTTTTCATTGGTAGTACACCTCTTGGCGAATTATTCTACAATTGATCTAGTCATCCATCAAATGATTGGATGAGATTATAAAATTATAGCATATATTCTCACGATATCGCATTTTGAAGGTAATATGTTACCTCTTATATATGTAATGTAAACATAAAGCTTAAAAGCCGCCATTTGGCGGCTCTTAACATGGTCATCTTTTATCTTGTCCGTTGCTTACAATTCGATAATTCTCGTTGCAATATTCGCACAAAATTCACTGTCGTGCTCTACAAAAAGCAGGGTTGGCGAGTATTCCAGCAGCAGATCTTCGATCTGCATACGTGAAATGACATCTATAAAATTGAGTGGTTCATCCCATATGTGCAAATGGGCTTTCTCACTAAGGCTTTTGGCAATGAGCACTTTCTTTTTTTGACCAGCACTAAACGTTGAGATATCTTTCTCCAATTGCAGTCTGGTAAAATTCAACTTTCGGAGTATCGATTTAAACAAGCTCTCATCAATCCCCTGTGTGGCCGCATACTCGGATAAATGTCCTCCTAGATCGGACGTGTCCTGCGACACATACGAGATTTTAAGCTGATGATCCTTTCGGAAAAGACCTGTATAAGGGATAGCTTCATCACAGATCAGTTTAAGGATGCTTGATTTGCCAGATCCATTTTTACCGTATAGAGCAATTCGATCCCCTTTTTCAACCGTGAAGCTGACATCCTTACATACAGTATTAGACCCGTATGATATCGACACATGCTCCAATTCGACAAGTTCCTGCTTGTGAAAATCCAGCTGATGAATCTGTAGACGTTCTGCACTTTCAATATTTTTGAGAAGTTTGGATTTGTCTTGAATCGCAGATTGCTGCCTTTGTTCGATATTTTTGGAACGTTTCATCATTTTGGCAGCCTTGTGCCCAATATATCCTTTATCCACCTTGGAACCGGAATTTCTCGTACCATTTTTGGTTTTTTCAACTTCATGCGACCATCCACCGGTCCGTTTGGCTGAATCGGATAATCGCTTGATATCCTTGATTAATTTCTCATTGCTCGCAAGTTCAAACTGATCTTGTCTTCTTTTATTTTCCCACCAAGCGGAGAAATTGCCTTTCTGAACCTCGATGTTACTCTTATTGATGGAAAGGATATGGTCCACGCTGTGATCCAGAAAGGAGCGATCGTGTGATACCAAAATAAATCCACGCTTGCTGTGAAGATAATTGCTGACGAGTTGTCTCGCATGAAGATCAAGGTGATTGGTCGGTTCATCAATGAGCAAAAACCGATTATCCTTCAGGAACAAAGCAGCCAGCATCACCTTTGTTTGTTCTCCGTTGGATAACGTATCGAAAGGCCGATACAACACATCTTCCGACACCTTTAACAGGTTAAACTCGCGCACAACTTGCCAATGCAGATATTCAGGATGAATCTCGCTGATGACATCGAGAGTCATGGCTCCCTTATTCTCTACCTGGAAAGGAAAGTATTCAAAGCTAACATTCGCCGAGATCTGTCCGCTATATTCATATTTACCGAGTAACAGATTAAGAAAGGTCGTTTTGCCTCTGCCGTTCCTTCCGGTAAAACCCAATTTCCAATCGGAGTCCAACTGAAAACTAATATTTTCAAATATATTATCGTAACTGCCTTCATAGGCAAAGGTCAGGTTGGTAACGTTGATTAATGACATACAGATCATCCTTTTTATGTGAAATATAAAAGTAAATTGACGGGATTTCACCATCGAGCATGGCATGGATTCCCTCACTTTAATATTTGAACATAATCAGAATTTAGATCGCTTATACAATAAAGAAACCTGACGATATAACATTCAGCGCCAAGTAGATCTATGCATAGACGGGATAACGTGTCGGATTCTGATTAGTAATATTGTGAACCATGCCACTGTTCATGTTCGTTGACAGGTCCACATAAACATCTACAACCTCTAATTCAGTCATGACTCTATCCCCCTTTGAACGCTCAAAATTTAATACAAAAAACTTAACATGGAATATATTCAGTGGTCAAGATACGGCTACCTCAATCAACTCAACGTCTTTCCGCTTCCCCCTTCACTCCATTGAAATATCAGCCTTACACACTTCTACATAAATTTTGATGATGTACTCATCGGGATTACTTTCTGCAAAATAAGTGAGCAGGTCTAGTGCATACACATGTCCGCAAACTTGCAGTCCTTCTCTTTTTATATTCTCTTTCATGATGGAATACGTCTTAGGTATGTTTTCGTATGAACCCTGATGATTCATGACGGCATACATCCCTTTAGGCTTAATCAATATCGTTTCCCCTGAAATGGGAGCTTTTATTTTGTTGCCAAAGTAATCCGGATAGTACTCTCCTGCCTCAAAGTGCTCCTGAAGTAAGATCGTCCATACCGGAAACTCATAGTCGATCATCTGTTCCTCGCAATGACTGCGATATTCAGTGAACTTACGGGAGAATTCCTTATCTCCATCCCCTTGCTCCAGTTGAACTGCAATAAAATACTCCAGCTCACATTGTTCGATATGCAGTCCTTCATGCGAAGCATCCGTGGCTTGTTTCGTCATTTCAATGGCACCACTTAGCAGCTTTTGCATACGTTTGATTCGTTGTTGCTCCAGCTCAAGTGCCTTTAATTTCTGTTCAAACAGCTCGATTAACAATGGCTTATTCTGGTTTTGAATAAACGACTTAATCTCTTGGAGTGAGCTTCCTGCTTTCTTCAGCACATGTATGACATCCAACACATACGTTTGTTGCACACCATAATAGCGGTAGCCCTTGTCATTGGTATATTCAGGCTTTAACAGCCCAATCTCGTCATAATGAAACAGGGTATGTTTGGTCACTCCGCAGACCTTGGCAAATTCACTGGTGGTAAAGTGTTGTGCGTGATGTCCAGCCATCTTTGGGCCCTCCATGTACATATGTGGTCTAAGTTTTATCAATATAGATGCATTATAGTATGCAAAGAAAAGTTTGACTATAGGGTTACCCGATAGTTTAGTCTGGAATTGTAAGTTATTCATATCGTCGGAGGGAAACATGTCAAAATTCAAACGTTGGATGATTCTTGTTATTGTCTCAAGTGCACTATTACTCATTGTGATGGATATGACCATCCTGTACACGGCTTTACCCAGCTTGACCCATGATCTCGGTGCATCAGCTTCGGAGAAATTATGGATTCTGAACGGGTACTCCCTTGTCATGGCGGGTCTGCTGCCTGCTATGGGAACGCTCGGGGACCGTCTTGGTCATAAAAAAATATTCACCCTGGGATTGCTCGTCTTTTCTGCCGCTTCCCTTGTTGCTGCCTTTTCTCCAGTACCAGCTGTGCTGGTCATGAGCAGAATTCTTCTTGCCGTAGGCGCATCCATGATGATGCCAGCGACATTGTCGATCATCCGGGTTACGTTTACGAATGAACGAGAACTCGCACTAGCGATCGGCATATGGGGTTCCATTGCATCCGGTGGTGCAGGACTGGGACCAATTGTCGGCGGATTACTTCTCCAACACTTCTGGTGGGGCTCGGTGTTTCTGATTAACCTGCCCACAGCCATTATCGCGTTTATATTCGCCTTGAAAATAATCCCTAAACATCAGGGGGATTCGTCGAAAAAGTGGGATTTCACCAGTTCCATTCAGATCATGATTGCCATGGTCGGAATTATCTATTCCATTAAGGAATTCACAAGACGTGAAGGATCTCTCACACTTGCTATCCTTGCTGCTGTGATCGGTGTTCTGTCCCTGATCATCTTTATTCGCCGTCAGAATAACAGGGTCAATCCAATGCTGGATCTGTCCTTGTTCAAAATCCCAAGATTCAGCACCGGTTTTATTACCGCACTGGTTGGCTTGTTTGCACAAATGGGTGTGCAATATATGGTCACCCAGCGGCTTCAACTGGTGGAAGGCATGTCACCGCTTCAAGCTGGACTATTCACCATATCCATACCTGTTGCAGCACTCATTGCCGGACCTGTTACGGGGGCCATTATGCACCGTGTGGATGTTGTCTATATTAAAAGCTTCTCTCTCTTCATCGCCGCTCTTGGCATGGGGACGTACCTGATGTATTTCAATGCAGGGTTTACCGGGCAGATTCTCGGTTTGGCATTGCTTGGTGCAGGTCTTGGATCAGGGATGACTGCTGCATCGCATTCGATTATGAGTTATGCCCCACCTCACAAAGCGGGTATGGCCGCTTCCATTGAGGAAGTAGGTTATGAGCTGGGTGGAGCATCTGGTATTGCCATCATCGGAAGCATGTCTACCCTTTTCTACACACTCGCTATGAAGATTCCTGCGGGGATTAGTGTACCAGCCAATGCGAAGGACAGTCTGGATGAAGCGCTTATCGCTGCCGAAAGCTTGCCTGCAGCGTCTGCTGAATCGCTCAGAAATGCTGCCTTTGCTGCATTTGACCAATCCTTCTTTGTCGTCATTGCAGGTGTGACCGTATTTCTGATTATTACTGCTCTGATCATGAGCTGGGTTGCCGTGCGGTTGAAACGAGCTAAAAATAAAACTGCGGAAGGTTAAACCTACACATATTGCATCTCAAAAGTGGAGGTGAATTCGGTTATGTGGTTTCCAATAACGAATGGAATTATTATATTAATCGGCATCACTTTTATTTATCTGGTCGTTAGAAAGTTATCCAAAGAAGAGGATTGAACCTGTGATCTAAATGTACCGTAGCTAATCGAAACCAAAAAAACCGCTCATCGAGCGGTTTCCTGGTGTCGATTTTTTAGTTAAGGACATGACCTTTCATTGCATCATGACTTTTCCTAAGCTCTCTCCGTAGATATTGCCCCGTATAATTTGCTTCGAAGTCAGCCACCTGCTCCGGTGTACCTGTACACAGAATGTTCCCGCCGTTACTACCGCCCTCTGGTCCCAGATCAATGAGGTAATCCGCATTTTTGATCACATCCAGATTGTGTTCGATAACCACCACGGTGTTCCCCTCGTCCGCCAACACGTGAAGAATGTGGATCAATTGCTGTACATCAGCAATATGAAGCCCTGTCGTGGGTTCATCCATGACATATAATGTCGAGCCTGTGGCTGGCTTTAAGAGCTCAGAAGCAAGTTTAACCCGCTGGGCTTCCCCGCCCGATAATGTGGTTGAGGCTTGACCCAATTGTACATAGCCTAGTCCTACTTTACACAGCGCTTCGATTTTCTTGCGTATTTTAGGAACATTTTCAAAGAAAACAACAGCTTCGTCCGCAGTCATCTCCAGAATATCTGCAATACTTTTTCCTTTGTAACGAACCTCCAGCGTTTCACGGTTATATCGTTTCCCCTTACAAATATCACAAGGCACATACACATCAGGCAGGAAATGCATTCCGATCCGCATCAATCCATCACCGGTACAAGCTTCACATCGCCCTCCCCTGATATTAAATGAAAACCGTCCCGGCCCATATGCCCGAACTTTAGCTTCATTGGTCATCGCGAACAGGGATCGAATGTTGTCAAAGAGACCTGTGTAAGTGGCCGGGTTGGAACGTGGCGTGCGCCCGATTGGACTCTGATCGATACTGATGACTTTATCCAGATGTTGTATGCCATCCATCTGCTCATGTTTACCTGCACGCGTGTGGGCACGATGAAGTGTCGATGCTAGCTTTTTGTACAAAATTTCGTTCACCAGACTGGACTTACCCGACCCCGAAACACCTGTGACGCAGGTAATCGTGCCCAACGGGATGGAGACGGTAATGTCTTTGAGATTATTCTCCGCTGCGCCGATGATGGTCAGATGATGTCCGTTGCCTGGACGACGACTTTCGGGTACCGAAATCCATTTCTGGTACGACAAATATTGTCCCGTTAATGAACGCTGCTCTGAAATGATCTGCTCCAATGTTCCCTGAGCAACCACCTCACCTCCGTTGATGCCAGCGCCTGGACCAACATCGATTATCCAGTCTGCATGCCGCATCGTATCCTCATCGTGCTCCACCACGATCACGGAGTTCCCCAAGTCACGCATCTCTGTCAACGCGGATAACAACCGTTCATTGTCTCGCTGATGCAGGCCGATGGAGGGTTCATCGAGAATGTAAAGTACACCCGTCAAACGTGATCCAATTTGGGTTGCTAAGCGAATACGCTGACTTTCCCCGCCTGAGAGTGTTCCGGCCGTTCGAGACAGGGTTAAGTATTCCAAGCCTACTTTCTCCATGAAGACAAGTCGATCCACAATCTCGGTTACAATCGGGGCAGCAATCTGTGCCTTTGCCGGAGACAGATTCATCTTTTGTATAAATTGAATCCCTTCTGTAATAGACAATTTGCAATACTCTGCAATGTTTAAGTCGGAAACCGTTACAGCCAGAAGCATCGGTGCCAGTCGATCTCCATGACAATCTTGGCAAGGCAATGCCGACATATTACCTTCGATCTCTTTGCCTATTCGCTCCGCTTGGGTTGGACTCAGATCGGGAGTCAATCTGCCTGGGTCCACCTGAAGATGGAATCCAAGTCCTGAACAGGTAGGACAGGCCCCATATTGATTGTTAAACGAGAACATGCTTGGTGTTAGCTCCGGAAGTGAGAATCCGCAGTGTGGGCAAGCGAAGCTCTGTGAGAACAGCAGATCCTCACCTCGATCCATCAGATGAATGACAACCGTATCACCGGACAACGAGATGGCAATCTCAAGTGAGTCGGTCAATCTCTGGGAATCTCCCTCCTTGACCACCAGTCGGTCCACGACAATCGCGATCGTATGTTTTCTCTTCTTGTCGAGTTGAATCGGTTCCGATAGATTCATGATGATCCCATCCACACGCACACGTGCGTAACCGTTCAATTTGGCTTGTTCAAAAATGTGCTGGTGCTCTCCTTTTTTATCGTGCACGATGGGTGCGAGCACCATATATTTGGTGCCTTCGGGTTGCTTATATATCTGATCTACGATCTGGTCAACCGACTGCCGCGTCACTTCGCCTTTACACGTTGGACAGTGTGGTGTTCCAGCTCTTGCCCACAGTAAGCGTAAATAATCATATATTTCAGTTACGGTGCCCACAGTTGATCTAGGGTTGTTAGATGTTGTCTTCTGTTCAATAGCAATGGCCGGAGACAGACCTTCTATGGAGTCGACATCCGGTTTGTTGACCTGTCCGAGGAACTGTCTTGCATAGGAAGACAGCGATTCAACATAACGCATCTGCCCTTCGGCGTACAACGTATCGAAAGCCAGACTGGATTTTCCCGAACCACTAACCCCGGTGATGACTACGATTTGGTCGCGCGGAATTTGAATATCGATATTTTTCAGATTATGCTCTCGTGCACCATGAACTTGTATAACATTATGCATGTATAATTCCTCCTACGTATCCCATCAAAATACATACTGAATGTTCAACCTGTATTATTCCAATATAATCCCTGAATTTCATCATGATCTATGAACGTTGAACTCCAGCTGACGCTTCTCCATATCCTCTTTCACATACGTGGAAGCATCTTTGGTAGCGAGATTTAACACATACATGATCTCATTGACCAGCATCTCTTTCGCCATATGAAGGATGGATCTGTCATTATTATTCAGCTTCAAACTGTAGTCTTTCGCACACAACGTATCCCTGATAATAGCAAAATGATCTTGAAGTAGCCCGGACTCCAGCTTCATCTGCAAAAGTATACGACGTTTGGATGGGTCCAAAGGTAACCGTTCAGGCTCTCCAAAAAAATCGGCTCTTGCATTCAACAAGGAATCTGCACTGGATAACGGACGAATATGTTTTTGCAATGCCCGCTGCTCGGGAATGTACAGACGAAGTTCCTGCTTCGGAAAATACAGGTTGTAGTACCACTCCTGGTTATCTGGCTCCCCACCCTGTGCTACAGATTCAAGAATACAGACACCATACAGCGGATAAAATAACCTTTTTGGTGATTGCTCCATACATAACCTCCATTTCCTTCAGTAAGCGAGCCACTGCCTTGAGAAATGAAGCCCAGTACACGAGACGCGTAACTGAGCTTCATACAGGCATCGAAGTATGATTAGTCTACTTTGGCACCATAAGAGCGTACAAACAGAACGGCTTGTTCGCGATCCAAACGTACGCCTTTGATATCCAGTGATTTCAGGTCGATCCCTTCCAGGTTAGCCCCTCTAAGATCGGCCCCTTGCATCTTGGCTCTGCTCAATACGACTCTGGTAAGGTCACAGTCTCTCAAATCCGCTTTGGTGAAATCCGTGTCTGTAAAGTCAGCTTCAAAGAAACGAATTCCTCGCAGATCCTGTTTCCCCAAACGTGTATGTCTCAGATTTGTGTAGGACCAATCACCGTGACTTAGTGTAATGCCATCCATTTGCGCACCCGAGAAATCCGAGCCTGTCATCTTGCAAGAGCTGAATTTGGAAGCAAAAAGATTTGCACCACCGAAGGTGCAATTTTCAAAAGCAGATTCCGTATGAATCGAACCATTCATCGAAGCCCCTTTGAAGTCACACTCGATAAAACGACAGTTACTGGTTTCGATTTCTTCCATAGAAGCATTCATGAATGTACACTGTTTGAAAACACAACTTATGAGTTCTCCGTAGCGCAGATCACGTCCCTCAAAATGTACTGCTTCATATTCCTGATCCTTATATTGATACACTGGTTACACCCCACATTGTATATTTCTCCGTCTTTCTTCATTAAAGAACTTTTTATACTATACCACACCCCTGTCAAGTACCTGCTTAAAGACCCACAAAAGTCAAGTTACTTTTTTTATGAGAAAATCTCTGAAATATAAAGAAAAGACGCAAACAGCGCCTTTTTCCCTACAGTATATTCCTTAACTATTGTCCGTATTTAGACCTTTGGCTTTACTCTCGAAATGCTACCCATCAGCAATAGAATAGCCAAACCCGCAGTGATCAGGGCAATGGTATGTAGTCCTTCAGAGCGAATGGCTCCACCGAAGGTTATGCCCAGTAAACTAGTGGACAAGATACTGCCAATCGAGCGGAACGTAACGTACAATCCTGAAGCCGCCCCGGTCTCTTCCGGTGATGTGACATCATACAGCGCTGTTTGCAGACCCATATTGTTGAATCCATTGGGAACGCCCAGTACGGCATTCACTACCAAAATCAATAACATGGAACTATTTTCGCCAAGCAACAATAATAGAAGTGTACTTGCCACTAATAGAAGGTTCCCCACAATGATGGTGGTACGATAACCAAAACGTTTATTGCATTTGACCGCAACTGAAGTCATGATCACACCTAACCCTGCCAGAGGAAGCATGAGCAAGCCAGTTGTTTTGGGATCGTATCCCTTCACTTGGTCTAGCCATAGCGGAATACAGAAGAATAACGAATAGAAAACAATATTAACTCCAATATATTGAACGTAGACAAACCGCAGTCGCCGGTTAGAAGCAATCATCTGAATATTCATAAATGGACTTGTTGCACGCTTTTCCCACCATACCAGAACAGCGCCTGTAATCAGGGAAACGATGAGCAACCACCAAGTCATACCGTCCGACAAAGACAGCAGGAACAGCATCAGCGTTGTCAGCATGAGGACAAATAATCCGATACCCGGGATGTCCATACGTTTCCAAACAGGTATTGCTACTGTTCCATTCGCAATCGTTGCCTCTTGTACAACTTGGTCTTTAGGCAACCATGCACGAGCAATCCACAGCGTTGCCAAAGTGATCGGAATGTTAATCCAGAAGATCGATTGCCAACCGATCGAGCCTACCAGAATACCCCCAAGTGTGGGACCGAATGCAGCCATGACATTAGCCATGATCGAAACCAGCGCCAGAGCTGAAGCAATTCGATTGGGATCATCCTTCCTACCCTGCTGTGTGGCAGCAGCTCGCAACATGGACATACCCGCAGGAAATGCTACAGCACTACCCAAAGCCTGTACAATACGCATGGCCAAAAGCATGCCAAAATTCGGTGCCCATACGGCCACCACACTACTAAGCAGAACGAGCGACAGTCCACTCAGAAAGATTCGTTTCGCTCCAAAGAGATCCGAGAGTTTGCCCGCAAGTGAAGGTCCGATGGCTCCTGCCAGATAGAAACCGGATAGCAACCAGGTCACTGTTGCGAGATTCACCTGAAATTCTGTTCCGATCCTCATGAGCCCCACAGCAATCATGGATGAATTTAATGGGTTCAGCAGTACACCCAGTGCAACCACCCATGCAATTTTTAGAATAAGCTTATCGGAATGAGGGTTGGCATTAGGTTGGATCGAGGAATGAGTTGTTAGTCGTGTCATTGTAGAGCCTCCGTATTGAGATTGCTCCAAGTATAATTCAGTTTCATCATTAGAAAAAATATATATATTCGTATAATATAATAATAAAATCATTATCAATAAAAGGTGGATCAACCATGGATATCGCCCATTTGAAATATTTCCAAACCGTAGCTCGCACCGAACATATGACGCAGGCTGCCCATGAACTGCATATGGCTCAACCCGCACTAAGCATGATCATTTCCCGTCTGGAGGATGAAGTGGGGGTTCCCTTGTTCGATCGAGTCGGCAGACAGATTCGTTTGAACGCTTGTGGTAAAGCCTATTTGAAGCGGGTCAATCAGTCTTTGGCTAATCTGGAAGAAGGAAAACGAGAAGCCATCGAGTTAGCCGGCTACGAACAAGGTCGAATCTCACTGGCTACGACCACATTGAACCGTTTAACGACATTATTATCTGCCTACCTTACGCAACATCCGGATGTCAACTTCAAGATCACACAAGCTTCAACCGAGAAAGAAAAACTGCAATTACTTGAACAATCCGAAATTGATTTCTTCCTGACCTCCCAATGCATTGATCGTGCAGATATTAAACATATCCCTCTAATCACGGAAGAAATCTTGCTTACCGTACCGTCAACACATTCGCTTGCTGGACGCGACCGGATTTCACTTGCAGAGCTGGCTAATGAGGACTTCATATCCCTTAAACAAGGATATTCATTTCGGGAAATAACGGATAGGTATTGCAGACAAGCTGGTTTCCTCCCTCATATTATATGTGAAGGAGACGAACCCGCTGCCATTGCAGGTCTCGTGCAAGCCGGTTTGGGAATTGCCTTTGCTCCCGCAGCTTCGCAAAGAGAAGACGATACGCTCTCCTACCTTCATATTGATGGTACTGATTGTCATTTAACGTTCTATCTTGCCTGGGTAGAGGGACGTTATCTATCACGCACTGCCCAGAACTTTCGTGATTATGTCATCGCCTATTTCGCGAATCTCAACACGGGCTGACGATAGATGACTGCAAAGAAGCCCACACTATTACACGATAACGGCGCGGGCTTATGTATATGGATCTTCCAGTTGCTTCATCTATTCTTATTAGAAAGCACTACACCAGATTTTTGGACATTCGGTACAGCGATAGCGCGGGTTTATTGATTTCCCCTACTCTCTGGTATCCCAAACGTTCATACAGTTGGATAGCCCGTGCATTTTCCTTTTTAACCGTGAGCGAAGATTTGGATAGACCTTGTACTAAAGCTTGCTGTTCGGCAAATTGAATGAGCTGCGTTCCCACGCCAAGCCCTCTGCTTTCAGGCAATGTAGCCAATGTTCCAATATGGTACTCGTCGTTCTCCGCTTCTTTCAATGTCACCATGGAGTAGAACTCTTTCCAATGTTGAAGATTATACTTGATCAGGCTCCATTTCCGAAGTTCAAACAGCTTGGAGAACGTTGGCAAAGCGAGTTTGTTCATTATAGTGGTCGGATAACACATGATCATGCCCAACGTTTGGCTACCCATTTTGGCTTCATAAGCGTATTGGTGACTGAATCGGTTTTGATTCAAACGCCATAACTTGTTAAATGTTTTTTCTATAATTCCTTTATCCTTGGTACCTGCAAGCGAATATGCCATATATTCAAGTGCCATCTGATTTAGTTGCCCGCCGACTAAGGATCGTGGACTGGCTTTTGTTATGGAAATCTTATTCATCGCTGTCACTCCTCTAGGTAGCTGAAATTGGATTAAAGCTTGGCAGCAGGTTGGTTAAATGATAACCCCTCAACGATCACATTCACCGTATCAATGGTTAATCCGGTCAGCTGTTCCACATGCAATCTCACATTGTTTTGCAAATCCCTGCAGACTTCATGCACTTTTGTTCCATAACAAACGACAACCTTTAAGTTTATCTCTAGCCTGGATTCTACCTTGCGGATATCTATGCCATTTTGCAGACTTTTCCCGCTCCACTTTTTGGCGACCCCTTCTACAAGTCCTGTCGACATGGAGGAAATCTCACTCGTGGTATTCGCGATCTTGCCGACAATTTTGGAGATCACATCATCCGATATTTGAATTTTTCCCAGAACATTTTGAATGGACATCCTAGGTCCCCCTTTTTACGCCTGTATTTTTGATAGATAATAATATCATTTAATATAAATATAAATCATACGAAGTCCGATTTCAACTTTTGAATTCAGTCGTCCACATTTCTACCTGTACATACCAAAAAAGCCGCGATGATCGCGGCTTCTGCTGGTCATATTATGGGAATTTCAATTGAATACGGACAGGAAAGTGGGAGGATGACGCGCCCTCTGTTCTGCCTTCTTCTGCTGTCTCTGTTTCTTCTACTTGCACGAGCCATTGTCTGCCAATTAACGATTGCAGCAATTCAATCTCTTGTGCGGTCAGAGAAATATGCTTCAGTGACAGTTCATCTTGAACATAATCCCGATCCACCTTACGATCAAACCGGAAATCGAGCAATCGTTTCAACCCGTTAATATGCAAAAACTTGAACTCATAACCGTGACGTATCGCTTTTTCCCAATCGTCTCCGATGTCAGCTGCTGTCTGTAGTCTTTCATCGAAATCCATCGCGGATTCCTTAACCAGAGGCAACAACTGGGAGTAGTCTCGACGTTGTAAGTATTCAATAATCACTTCTCTCGGTACCCCACTTGTCAGTACATTCTCTACAAGGAGCCCTACAGGAATGGACAGCTGAGTTCGACTCATTGCTCCCCCTCCTCATTGCCGAGATACTGATTGAACCAGGCATTCACCTCTTCGAAGCTATCGATCCGAAGTGAAGGTTTACCGCTTTTAAGTAAACTGTGGTTGGAGCCTGGATAACGAATCAGTTTGGTCTTTTTGCCGTATCGTTTTAGCGTGGTGTATAATTCCTCCGCTTGCGCAATCGGTGTCCGATAATCCTGCTCTCCGTGCATGATCAGAAGTGGCGTCTCAATGTGATGTGCATGGGCAAGAGGTGAGCGGGACCACAGGAATTCAGCGTTTTCTGTCGGATTCCCCCCAATGACTCCCTGAACATAGGAAATTCCGATATCGCTCGTTCCATACATGGACAACCAGTTGGAGATGCAACGCTGGGTTACAGCCGCCTTGAAACGGTGCGTATGCGCTACGATCCAGTTGGTCATCACCCCGCCATAACTGCCACCTGCTGCACCCAAACGTGATGCATCAAGGAAATCATATGTAGCTAGGGCATAATCAACAGCTTCCATCAGATCCCGGTAATCGCCTCCGGCAAAGTCACCACGGCATGCTCTGGCAAACTCCTGACCGTATCCCATACTTCCGCGAGGATTGATCCACAGCACAGCGTAACCTTGCGCAACGAGTGTCTGCATCTCATGACTGAATGTTCCCGTATACATCGCGTGAGGTCCACCATGAATTTGCAAAATCAGTGGCAGCTTGCCATTGGATGAACGTACTGCCGGTGTAGCTAACCAACCTTGAAGCGGCCATCCATCGGAAGACTTAAACTCTACACGTACAGGCACATTAACAGCTAATTCAGCCAAGAATTCATCATTTCGGCGGGTGAGTCTGAACATTTCACCACTGGCGATATCCACGCGATATAACTCTCCAGGATGTTCAGCAGTCAATGCAGCGATAACCAGCGAGGTACCATCCGGCGTTAAGGTATACTGATACACATCCTTTTCACCAGCGCCCGTCACCACTTGACAAGCCCCATTTTCTTCAATGCGATACACATCCACATTCCCGTTATGCGTTCCGAGCACATATACACCACGTTCCGGATGATGGTTATCCGAGATAGGAGAAGGTGATGCACCAGCCGACTTCATATCTCCCAGTGCTGCGTTACCAATCTGCATATCTACTTGTGGTGCGATTGACCTGGGTACACCTCGATGAACGGGGACTGCATATAATCTGTTGTGACTCCCACTTCCGTATTCGCGATCACTGGCGATCAGGATCAACTGCTGTCCATCGGGTGAATAGGAAAACTGGCTAATCGCCAGACTGGAATCCGTCACTTTGAAGAGATCACTCTCTCCCAATCGAATGCTGTATACATCCGTAAAGTACAGCAGATCCGCATCAAGCTCCTCATCCTCCACTTGCTTGGATATGAAGGAAAGGTGCTGGCTATCTGGCGACCATGCCGGAGCACTGATATTCCATAGCCCGGAAGTCACCTGCGTGATCTCCCCGCTCTTGATCTCATATACAAACAAATGGCTGTATTGACCATCCCACCAGCCGGCCCCTTCCGCCTTCGGTGTTGTACGCTCGAAGACTTTACCTCGCAGTACAGGTGCAGACTTCTGTTGGGTGTCAGCTTTCTTCTGTTGGTCCTCCGGTTGCACTTTGCTGGTAAACGCAATGTACTGCCCGTTCGGTGACCAGATATAACTCAATATTTTACGTGCGGGAGATATCAGCATGACCGGCTCTTTTTGATCTGAATGGAGCGTCCATAGTCCTTTGCCACCATCCACTGAGCGAATAAATGTGAGCTGTGTGCCATCCGGCGACCAAGCAGGTGAGGAATCCTTCGGTCCATCCGAAAGTGCTATATCTTCATCACCATCGAGGGAAATTCCTCGAATTTGTGTGTTATATTCGTTTTTATCCTGATCTATGGTCTGTTCCACATAAGCCACTTGTCCGTTAGGACTGATCACCGGCTGACTGATCCAACGATAGTGAAGCAGATCCTCCGGCATAATTGGTCTTCGATTCATAATGATGGCTCCCTTCTCCGTTTATTTTTGGGTTGTCTCTGTACGTGGATCAAGCACATCACGCAGCCAATCTCCAAGGAAAATAACACCGAGTACGGTAAATGTAATGGCTAGTCCCGGGAATGTAGCGACCCACCAGCTTGTTGCAACGTATTGTCTGCCATCACTGAGCATACCTCCCCAGGATACATCGGGTGGTTTAATACCCAGACCCAGGAAACTGAGTGAAGCTTCCATAATAATGGTCGTGCCCACATTCATACCGCAGATCACAATAAAGGATGAAAGGATATTCGGCAGAATGTGTTTGAGAATCAATCTTCCATTCTTCGCGCCAATCGATCTGGCCGCATGAACAAAATCACGCTCTTTGATACTAAGGACCTCACTTCTTACCACACGGGTGAATGGAACCCAGTTCGTCACCCCGATGACAAAGATCAGTGTCGTAATACCCGGGCCAACAATCGCCATCACAACGAGCATGAACAGAATGGTTGGAATCGCCATGAATGCATCACCTACACGCATGATTACAGCGTCCACCCATTTCCCGTAGAATCCGGATACCAACCCCAGAATGGCACCAATGATTCCTGACACAATCACTGCACCCATACCCACGATTAAGGAAACTCGGGCACCATATACAATTCGACTCCACATGTCTCTACCCAGATTATCGGTACCCAGCCAGTATTCGGCCGTTCCGCCTTCAAGCCACGCTGGTGGTTTAAGTCGGTTGAGCGGATTAACCGCCGCCGGATCATGACTCGTCAATAGAGGTGCACCTATGGCAATTAACACAACCAACAATACAAGCACAGCACCAAACATTCCGGTCTTGCTGATGATCAGTTGTTGCCAGATATAACGAAATCCCGTTGGTGCACGCCCATTGTCTTGTTCCTGTTCTGTACCCGGAATTGGCATTTCATTGCTGCCTGTCATATGATTGCACCTCCTTCTAGTCGTATTTGATGCGCGGATCAAGTAGCCTGTAGGCTACATCCGTCAAGATGTTGGTTACTACAACGATCACCGCAATGACAAACACTGCTGCCTGCACGATCGCCATATCATGTGTGTTGACTGCAACGACCAGCAATTGACCCAGTCCAGGCCAAGAGAATACCGTTTCCGTAATCAAGGTTCCCCCGATTAGACTTGTAAACTGCAAACTCATAATCGTTACGACCGGAATCAGTCCATTCCGAAACGCATGTTTCACAATGACAACCATCCGGCCTAGCCCTTTGCTACGGGCTGTTCGAATATAGTCCTGGTTCAGAATCTCCAGCATGCTGGAGCGAATCAGCCGGGTCATCTGAGCGGCCAGTCCAACACCAAGCGTGAATGCCGGCAAAATCAGATGTGACAATCCTCCACGACCAGATACCGGCAGTACCCCCAACATGACGGAGAACAAGAGGATAAGCATAATCCCCATCCAGAAGTTTGGCATCGCCTTACCAATGACGGATATTCCGGAAATAATGAGATCGGTAAACGTATTACGTTTGACAGCTGAGATGACACCAAGTGGCACAGCCATCAGGACGGCAAAGAACATGGCGGCTACCGCCAGTTCAAAGCTGGCAGGCAATCTCTCCAGCACAAGCTCTAATGCAGGCTGATTATAGCGAAAAGACTGACCAAAGTCTCCCTGTAGCGCACTGCCAAGAAACTTCACGTATTGCGTATATAAAGGCTGGTCCAAACCGAGTGCCTGCGTCAAGACAGCACGATCTTCAGCGGTAGCCGTTTCGGGCAACATTAGCGCAACCGGATCACCGGTAACTCGAACCAAAATGAACACAATTAATGAAACAATGAACAGCACCGGAATGATCTGTAGTAATGACTTAAGTACGTATTTGCCCATTCCTTGTTCACCTCCCTTATAAAGAAAAACACTTATCGACGTACTTTCACAGAAGACAGACCGCAGTTAGTTGAAGTTTGTCTTGCGATGATCGAATCCCTCAGCTCCGCTGAAAACGTATAAATTCTATCATCTTAAAAAAGAACGGCAGGAACATGGTTATCCAGTCCCTGCCGTTCACGGCCTTAACTTTTCAATGACCGGTTGTTATACCCGATGTTACTGTGCAACAGGTGTTATCTCGTCAGCATAGAACATCTCGTCACTGCGCGGCGCGAAGTTCACTTTAGCATTCGTACCGTAGACACCTTCCATTTGGTACAGATATACGGCTGGGCGCTCTTCAGAGAAGATCTGCTGTACTTGCTGATACTCTTTCTCACGAGCTGCAGGGTCCATGTTCACCAATGCCGATTGAAGCAGTTTTTCTACTTCAGGATTGTTGTAATCCGACTCGCCTTTTGCTTCTTCCAACATATAACGATTGTAGTTATTCGAAGCGTCGAACAAGGAGTTACCAATACCGATCATGAAGATTTCTTTGAATGATTTGGAGCTGTAACGTTCACTGAATGCACTGGCTTCAAGGACATCCAGGTTAATTTTGAATCCAGCTTGTTCCAGCATCGCTGCAACAACTTCAGCCTGTTCTTTGTACTGTGCGGAAACGGAGATGGTCATCTCTGCTTCACCTTCAGCATATCCAGCTTCTTGCAGGAGCTGTTTCGCTTTTTCTTGATCATAGAGTGAAGTTTTGTACAATGAAGGATCAGCACCGAAGTTGCCTGGCGTTACGGATGTGCGAGTTACGATACCCGCTCCACCGGCAATACTGTCCACAATGCCTTGTTTGTCGATAGCCAGGTCAATCGCTTCACGTACTTTCGGATCAGCCGTGATGCTGCCTTCCGTTTGACGGAAGATCAACTGAAGCACACGTTGGATTGGTGCTTTGACAATTTTCTTATCTGCTTCGCCTTCGATCCGGGCAATGTCAGTGGACGGAATGGAAGACGCAACATCTACACCACCAGCAAGCAATTCGGATACACGTGTAGAGGCTTCAGGAATAACGCGGAATACCACTTCATTCCATTTTGGTTCACCGTCGAAGTAGCTCTCGTTTTTCACCAGTTCCACACGATCATCTTTGGTCCATTTACTGAACTTGTAAGGGCCTGTTCCTACCGGTTGTTTCAGGAAAGCATCAAATCCGTTGTCTGCAATATATTTTGCCGGCAGAATGCCTGCTCCCATCTTGGACAAACGATTCAGGAGCAATGGATCTGGGCCATCTGTGATAATGTCTACGGTATAATCATCCACCACTTTAACTTCTACGATATTTTTGAAATAGCTGTTTTGTTTCAGTGTCTCGTCCTTGGCTACGCGCTCCAGCGTGTATTTTACATCTGCCGAAGTGAATGGATCGCCATTGTGGAAGGTCACCCCTTCACGCAGCTTAAATCTCCATGTTGTATCGTCTACCTGATCCCATGAAGTCGCAAGTCCCGCAACTTTCTTCTGTTCACTGTCATTTTTGATCAGATAATCGAAAACGTTGACCAGAACCGCTTCACTGGATGTATTGTTGTTGTTGTGCGGATCGAAACTCTCAATGTCTGTTGCTGCAGCAATGGTCAGTGTTGTACTTGCGCTTCCACTGCCCGTTCCTTCTGTTGCGGCACCATCATTCGTGCTTGTCGTTTTTCCTCCGCAAGCGCTGAGTACCATTACGACTGCCAGTAACGTGATCCACATGCCTGTCCATTGTCTTTTTTTCATTGTGATTGCTCCCCCTCAGAAGTTGTATTCCTTGCCAAAAATTCAAGTGCTACTGCAGACAACATGCCCACACCATAAGGCATCGCTGTCTCATCAAGATCAAACATGGGATGGTGGAGTGGATAGCGGGTACGTTCCTCATCATTCCCAGATCCTAGTCTGAAAAACACACCCGGAACCTGTTCACAATAAAAAGCGAAATCCTCGCCCCCTGTGGAGGGTTTGATATAATTCCATCCCTTCTCCGCATTAACCTGATTACAGGTCTCTGTTAGCAGGTCAACCATACCGAGATCATTCACGACAACAGGGTATCCATCGCCGTAAACAACTTCGCATCCTGCGCCGAAAGAATCACAGACCCCTTTAACAACTTGTTCGATCAAAGCTGGCATCCGCTCACGAATGGCAGGTGAGAGTGTACGAACCGTACCGATCATCTCCACTTCCGGGGCGATGGCTGTTCCCATATAACCTCCAGTGATTTTGCCAATCGTGACTACAGCGGGTTCAAGCGGATCGACCATGCGACTGACGATATTTTGCAATGCGGTGATAACCTGAGCAGATACCGCAATTGCATCAATGCCCTCATGCGGACGAGCTGCGTGCCCACCTTTGCCGAAGACCTTGATAATCAAGGGATCAGCAGATGCAAATGCAACGCCCTGACTTACGCCCAAGGTTCCCGTGTTCTGTCCAGGGGTCATGTGTAGTCCAGCGATGGCATCAACCTTCGGATTCTCCAGAACACCGTCCTGGATCATGGCTCTTGCACCTGCAAGTCCCTCTTCTGCTGGCTGGAAAATGAATTTGATGTTGCCTGATTTCGGTCTTCCAAGGCCAGTAAGCAGCTGGGCTGCACCCATCAGGATGGAGGTATGAGCGTCGTGTCCACACAGATGCGCTTTGCCTTCCACTTGTGAGCGGTATTCCACCGCTTTCTGATCCTGGATTGGCAAGGCATCCATGTCCGCGCGCAAGGCAAAGGTTGGTCCATCTGTCTCTCCGCGAAGCAGGCCTGTAACCCCGGTCTGTCCGACATTACGTGTAACTTCCAGCCCCAGGCTTTCCAGATGCTCAGCTACGATAGCGGATGTGCGATGCTCCTCGTAACCGATTTCCGGATGGCGATGCAAATCTCTGCGCCAGGCGCTTAACTGGGCTTGTAGTGGCTGAGCCAGCTGTATTAGTTCTGAACGATTCATTCGCTGTCATTCCCTTCATTTTCGTCCGATTCAGAAACCAAACGGGCATAGATCGCGTCAGCAGAGAATTCGATATGTCTTTTCATCGTCTCCCGGGACCTGATACTGTCATGTGCTTTCAGTGCTTCAAGAATCTCCATATGTACACCGTAGTTGACGGTACGTATCCGGTCATCATAAGGCATCAAATCCAGCGCCGGATTAATTTTGGTCCGGATCTGTCTGACGGCTCTCTCGCAATATGGATTCCCTGACGCTTTGGCAATCGTCAGATGAAATTTCACATCCAGCGCCCTGAACCATTCCCTTGTACAGTCTGGCTCTATACTTTGTTCCATATAGCCCTCAAGCAGCTCCAGTTCGCCTGCGGTGATCCGCTCAGCAGCCAGAAAAGCTCCCTCCGGCTCGATGATGGTTCGATATTCAAACACCTTCAGCATCTGTGCCCAATCTCGTTTAATTTCTTCTCTGGTCCGTTTATGCGAATTGGCTGTCAGAGGCAGTACAAACGTTCCACCTTTGGCACCCACCCGTTTCTCAATCAATCCTTTATCTTCCAGTGAGGAAAGTGCCTCGCGAACCGTAATGCGGCTTACATTAAAGATCTCTGCCAGATCTCGCTCGGCTGGAAGTTGTTCTTCACTCATTAATTCTTTCAAAATAATGGCTTCTTCCAGTTGTTCCCTAATGAATTCACTAACCTTTTTGGTAGATACTTTCTCAAAACGAAATGAAAACGTACTGGACATCTAAACACTCCGATCTGTATATGGTCTAGACCTTATACCATTAATATAATTCCGACTAAACTTATATGCAATACTTTTTTCGAGTAAATTCATAATTTTTTTTTCACCACCTCCAAATTGAACCATTTTGCCACAAAAAAGACGCATCTGTATTAAGCAGATGCATCTTTACTTTCGCTATTTGACGGCATACACGGGTCACTACGATGACAGAACGACCATCCGATCGCTGTTTTGTAAAGTGTTGAGTTGAATATATCTAGCTCTCTCCTCTATAACTTTTTATTAGCATAGGGTCTGAAATCCTCTGTTACCGCAAGTTTTGTGCTTCCCTCCAGGTAAAAGCTATCATCCGCTCTCCACGTATGACTTTTTTTGTTCTGTCTGCGGTGATAGACATAATTGTATGGTGAGGTCGCATACGCTTTGAATCCTCTTTTCCTGCATTGTCTAAGGAAGGTTACATCTTCCCCTATTGAACGGTCCGTGAAACGGACTTTTTTCAAGACCTCCCTTTTGAATAAGAGTGTGCCCCCTTGTACAAATTCAACCGGTTTATTCTTTTCTGCTGGAGATCTGACCAACAGTGTCTTGGATGCACCCAAATAGACTAGGCATGAATGTTTGCCCACAATATCACTTTTGGTCCGCCTGAGTTCTCTCACCTGTTCTGTCAAATAATACGGCGAATAGTAGTCATCGTCATCAAATTTGGCAATCAACGAAAAGCGAGCCCTTGTTATCCCAGCATTCAGGCTTTGTCCTAACGAAATGCTCTCCGGTACTTGATATACATGAACATTGGCAAGATTTCGAACGCGCTTTTGGTATAATGCCAGATTCATACTGTCATGATTCAGGACAATGATCAGCTCTTTGCTTTTATAACGCTGCCGACTGTAATTTTGCAGGATGTTGTCAAAAAATTGCGGCCGATTGGTACATACAACAATGGAAACACCATGACCCGTTTTGTGTTTAGTCAAGACATACCCTCTTTTCAGTTCAATTTTCTCCTATCATATGTGCCGAAATAGAGTCTGGTATGGACCAATAGCTAGGGCGTGTCTCAAAACTCGCTGAAGTGCATCTTTTACCGCCTTTTCGCCCCCTGCTGCGTCACTTTCCCTTGACGTGCCCCGGCACGCCTGCGGAAAACTTCCTGGCTTGGAACGAAAATTCGGCAAAATCTTCTTCCTTCGGAGTTTTCAGACACGCCCTAGTAACCAAAACACTAAAGAACCCTCTGTCCCCAATAACGGGACAAAGGGTTCTGTAATCTATTTTTTCTGTCTGTTCTATGCTTCGCTAGCGTTATTCAAGTATACAGCCTTGCCAGTGCGAGCAGATTCATAGAGGGCTTCCAGGATCTGAGATACAACCAGCGCTTGTCTTGGTGTGACCACAGGCTCCTGATCGTTCTCAATCGCTTCAATCCACTTTCTCATCTCAACGTCCGGTGCACTCTCGCTTTTACCATCATAGAAAGCTACCCCACCTGCACTCAGTTCAATCTCGTTCGTGTATAGACGACTGAATTTCTCGCCATTGATGCGCAGTCCGTTCTTCATATCCGCACCTGCTTCGCTGCCGCTCAAGCTACATTTGGCCTCATCCACATCCAGAGAGTTCAGTGCCCAACTGGATTCGAGCATAATCGTTGCGCCATTCTCCATCACAATCATGCCGAAGGCCGAGTCCTCTACAGAGAATTGTTTTGGGTCCCACGGGCCCCAAGCATTGGCCGCATTTTCACGTTGCGAAAGCTCATGATAGGTCGTACCCAGCACAACCTTCGGTTGATAGTTATCCATCATCCAGAGCGTCAGATCGAGTGCGTGCGTACCAATATCAATCAGTGGACCGCCACCTTGCTTCTCCTCATCCAGGAAAACACCCCAAGTTGGTACTGCTCTACGTCTAATCGCATGTGCTTTGGCAAAATAAATATTACCCAGGTCACCCGCTTCGCACACCTTCTTCAAGTACTGACTGTCTTCTCTGAAACGGTTGTTGTATCCGATGGTAAGTTTCTTGCCGGTACGTTCTGCCGCTTCCAACATGAGTTGTGCTTCAGCAGATGTCTTCGCCATTGGCTTCTCACACATCACGTGTTTGCCTGCCTCCAGAGCAGCAATAGAAATCTCGGCATGAGAAATATTCGGTGTAAGCACATGCACAATGTCCAAAGACTCATCCTTAAGCAATTCCTGATAATCCGTGTAGACTTCGGCTTCAGTAGTGCCATATTTCTGCTTGGCTTCATCCGCACGTTCCTGAACGATATCACAGAAAGCCACCAGTTCAACATTATCCAGTTTACTCAGACTCGGCAGATGTTTACCATTCGCGATTCCACCACAGCCAATAATTCCGATACGATATACTTTACTCATATATATTCACCCTCACTTAAGTATTGGTTGTTTCATTTTACGAAAAGCCGACGGGGTCATCCCCAGACGTTTGCGAAATACAGCATGCAAATAGTTGGCATTATTGAAACCTGAAGCAAGAGCGATCTGTTCAATGGATACGTTGCTTTCCTCCAGATTGCGGCACACGGCGCGCAGACGAATATCCTCCAGTACGCGGCTGAACGGCATCTCTGGCTGTACCTGATAGAAGATTCGCTGCAATTGTCTGCTGCTAATATGAAGTTTCTCAGCTACATGCTCCAGCGTGACCACTGTAGGGTGGTTCGCCTCCATATACTGCACTGCATACTCATAGCGATACACCGACATATCCCGCACAGGGGCTTCCGGTCGATTCCCGCCGGTGTCGTAGGCTCGCACGGTTTTAAGTAATATGCTGATGACCAGTTGTTTAATGGACGTATAATATCCTATTAATTTGTGATCACAAGCCTCATAGGCTTCCAAAAAACAATGCATCGCTCGATGATAATCATTCACCGGAGCCAGCGGAAGCGTTCTCAGCTTCTCCATCGTTTCCTCGGATTCAGCGGCTTCCCAGGGATCCACATGCTCTCTTGGCTTATGGACAATATCCACATGAAGACATAGTTCATCCATATCCTCTTCGGCGTCCGCCTCCTGATAATGAACGACTCCCGGTCCTGTCAAATACAGCATACCTTCGGAGAGTGCATGTGTCTCATCATCCAAAATAACTTGACCTTTACCTCTTGGGATAAAATGAAACTCGAACTCCGCATGATTATGGAAATCCACAACTCGGCCCGCTGGAAAAGAAGTCAGATGAAATCGCATCACACGAATCTCATAATGTCCCCAAACCATTAAAATATCCAGTCTCTCCAGGAGATCCTGCCGCTCAAGCATTTTCTCATAAGGATACAGGCTCAAGATTGCACACCTCCCTAATAAAACCTAATCCTTCAACTCATTCAGAGCGATTCTGCGCCCTTCCTTGGCAGAGAGATTCGCAGCTTCCATTAATCGGGTTAGCTCTATAGCGATCTGCACGTTTTCAGTTGCATCTGTATCATTCTGTATATGTGCAACCCATTGATTGAATGCGCTTTCTCTTTGGTCTGCCAAAGGAAGTCCAGTCCACTCTTGATACTGTCCCTGTGCTGCTTTCGTGCGAATCAATAACTTGTCATCAGGTGTTCCATACAGAAGTGTACCTTCCGTACCATGAACCTCAATCGTAAACGGAGAATGGCTGTTCACAAAACCAGCTTCAACAACGCCAACTGCTCCTGAATCCGTGAACAAGGTTGCGACTGCATTATCTTCCACTTCTTTGCCTGTAATATATCCGAAGTTCGCGTTAACCGCGGTTACTTCCTGACCCAGAAACAGTTTGGTCAGATACATCGGATGGCAACCCAGATCAATCAGCGCACCGCCCTGACAATCCTTCAGATCATAGAAGTGTTCAGGCAACCAGTTAGAAATCGCTCCATCATGCGATAAACGCGCTCTAACATAAGTTACTTTGCCAAGTAATCCTTGGTTAAGTACATCCTGAATCGTTAACGTGTATCCTGCATTCAGTCGTGGTAAGGAGACTGTCATCTTGACCTTGCTTGCCTTTACCTCATTAAGGATTCTGTTGGATTCCGCCTGTGTCGACGCAATTACCTTCTCTGTAAAGATGTGTTTACCTGCTTTTGCAGCAGCGGTAATCACCTCTTCATGGATGCGAGTTGGCGCATCTACAATAACGGCATCGATGTCGTCCTTGGCCAGCATATCTTCGAGTGAAGCATAGAAGGGTACGTTTAAACGTTCAGCCGCTTCCTGCCCCCGCTTGGCATCTTCATCCCAGACGGCTGCGATGACCGTATCCTCATGTTCCTGTACTTGCTTGATGTAATCCCATGCATGAACATGCCACAAACTAATTTTTCCAATTCGAATGGTCACTGTTGTCTTACCTCCATACTATATAATATTCTGACATTTATCTATAAGTTATCACAGACTTAATCTATTTTTAATAGAAACTCACGACAATTAATGTATAAAATCACGACATGAATGTTATTAGACATTTATATACTTGTCCAAATCCCTGATATATTCTACATAACCAGTTCACATAACAAAAACCTCCTGTCCACACTACCGTGAACAGGAGGTTTCTATAATTATCATATTCAAAAATCAACTCACCGTAACGCATACCCTTGTGTAACAATCTTGTACCCCGATACCGTCTGGCTTTGCCCCTCCAACGTGTCTTTAACCCGTTCCAGCACATCGCTCTCATAGACGGAGGCACATTCGAATCCAGTTTGTACGTTTAACTCAACCGGTTCGGAGTTCAAATTATACCAGCGAGCAATCAAATCTCCGGTTTCCTCTGCGATTTTCAGTGTAGAGAACGCCAGTGTCGAACCCTGTGTATTCCACGCCAACCATTGCTTGGACAGAGGCAGTTCCACCTTGTACCCATCAGCTCCGGCATGACTTTCTCGCTCAAATGTATACGCAAGCGTCCCTAGTTGCACAGTCGTCCAAGGAATCGGATACACATATGCGGATGCACATGCACCTGACTCCGCAGCATCGCCCGCAAATGGAATAATGGCATATTCCACGCTCTGATGTCCCAGACATTGAGCTTCTGGTGTTTCAAACACACCCCAATCTCCTAACTCTGAAGAGGCACGCAACAGTGTAACCGCAATCGTACTCCCATCTTCATGCTGTAAAATTTCGTATTCATTCAGCCCTTTGTTCGCAATCATCAAGCCATGATCACCATCCGTCACATGTACAAATGCTTGCTGATGCTGCGCATTACTCGGATTTACCCATTCTTTTGCCGGTGTATTGGAGCGTTTGGCAACCTCAAAAATGGAATCCGCATAATGATCCTCTGTCACTAGTCCTGATGGAAAGAGTGCGCAAAGTCGATGATCCTTGGCCTGATTGTTAAAGTCAGCCTTTACCTTGACCATATTACTGCCCGCCTCCAACGTATACGTTGTCGTAATCACCAAGGGAACAGTGTTCTTAACTCGCTGTGCCTTCCGTTCTGTAAAAGGAACCATTTGTCGCTTCTCCAGCTCGAACAGATCATCTGCTCCAGCAGGAATATCCCAGCGTAATACACTCTCCATAACTGCTCGATACGGAGACTGCTCCACAATCCGCAGGTCTGCCTTCAGATGCTCCGTGGTCAGCGTTGTCTCTCCCTCGGGTTGACGGTAGACATATTCATTGCCGATATCACCGGTATTCTCATATGAATTCAATCCCCTGTATATAGCACCGGAGACCTTATCTTCAATCGTTGCCGTACCATTCTCTTCAACTGTCACCCGCAATTGACCGTTCTCCATCATCATTCCCTGAACCTGGATGAGTTGGCTCGAATGGGGCACTTCAGCAATTTCTGCTTGTTTCGCGACTGGAATGAGAGCATACGTCTTATAACCTAGAGAAGGTACATCCGCCGCCTGGAAAGTAACTCTTACTTTACGAGCCATATAGGGCTGTCGGAAACGGTCCTTCGGAAGTTCATAGCCGAAATGTGCACCCAGATCCTTGATTTCTGCCGAATACACGTGTCCATCCGAATCGACTAGCTGATACGTTGGCAATGCATCTTTTTCCACCTTCTGCGCAAGTGCCTGAGGATTAGGCCCTTCCGGGAAGAATGCTTTATCCACAATCAGGTCCATCTCAATGATCCCATTCCGATTCCATCCACTCGTGTTGAACACGGTGAACAGCACCGCTTCCTCTCCCCAAGCCTCAGCAGGTTGCACTTGTATAGACTCAGCAATCGCCTGCGCGCTCTGGGAAACCAATTTCTCTGCAAGCTGTCTGCTCTTCGCAAAGCGGGTCACCATCTCACGGTGAACCTCATCGACACTGCATCCGCAGATGCTATCATGCGGGTGGTTCTGCATCAGCATCTTCCATGCATGCGTCAACAGATGGTGCGGATAATCTTTTACTCCGGCAATATGGGCCATAGCGGCCAGAGGTTCGGCTACTTTTTCAAGCAGTGTCTGCCCCTGCTGGTTCAACTGTTTCAGATAAACCCTTGCGGATGCCGTATTCACCAGTGTTCCCCAACCATCCGTGTGCTGACTGCGAAGCTCCCCCTCAATGGTCGCCAGATGCTCAGGGACTTCCTTCGTAACAGCCTCAATGTAATCATCAAAATTGGAGTGAATAAATTCCACGTCAGGGTACAACGCAGCTGCTGTGCGTAAAGCCTCGGGCAGATCCGTCTGGATCGGCTGATGATCACAACCATTCATGAACAACAGATGTGGAGTCGATGTGAATTTCTCGGCGTCTTCCAGATTTTTATCCCAATAGGCTCGGGCTTTCTCCGGATCAACCGGAACTTCCATCCCATTGCAGTACCAATTCGCGAACAAAATTCCGAGTACTTCCGAACCATCCGGCGAACGCCAGATCATCTCGGAATAGGGAGATTCATAACTGTCTGCATCAACCACGGCATTATTGAATCCCGTAGGCTTTACCCCGCGCCCGAAGATCGCGTTATGAATGTCCGCCTGTTGCAGAATCTGCGGTGCCTGTCCCATATTTCCAAACGAGTCTGGAAAATATCCCGTCTTGGATATCACGCCCAAAGGTCGAGCATCACGATGACCGATGAGCAGATTACGCAAGTTGGCCTCGCTGCTGGTCAGAAATTCATCCTGTAACACATACCATGGGCCAAAATGAATGCGTCCTTCACGAATATAACGGTCGAGCCTCTCCTGCTGTTCGGGCCGAACCTGCAAATAATCTTCACGAATAATCGTCTGTCCATCCAGATGGAAATAACGATATTCCGGGTCCTGATCAAGCGTGTCCAGCAGTTTATCCATCAGCTCAATGAGCAGTACATGATGATGTTCATAAGGCATATACCATTCACGGTCCCAATGGGTATGCGAGATAAGATGTGCCGTCTTTTTGGTTGTCATGTTGCGTACCTCCTGTCATTAACCTTTGGTTGCCCCGCCCATGCTGAAGCCCTTGGACATGTAACGCTGGGAGAAGATATATAGCACAACCGAAGGCATCGTGTAAAGTAGTGAAAATGCAGCCAATCTGCCGTATTCAACCATACCGTGGCTGCCGAAGAATTGATAAATTGTGACCGATGCCGGAAGTTTTTCCGGTGTCTGGAGCAGGATATAGGGCACGAAGAAGTTGCCCCAACTTCCCGAAAAGGTAAATATCGCTATCGTTGCGATACCAGGTAACATCAATGGCGCTACGATTCGTCTCAAACTACTCCACACGGACGCTCCATCAATCCATGCCGATTCTTCCAGATCAATCGGCACCGAATCCATGAAGTTTTTCATCATCCAGATGCCGTAAGGAAGTGAAGATGCCGTCAGGAACAGCATCGTGGCAATGATGCTATTTTGCATTTTGAAGAACAGAAACATTTGAAATACCGGAACCATCACGGCAGTAATCGGAAGAGCTGTCATGAACAGAATGGATAAGAGGAAGCTTTTTTTGAATCTCATTTCATAACGGGATAATGGATAAGCAGCAAGAACCGATACCAGAACAACCAAGATCGCTTGCCCTCCCGACAGAATCAGGCCCACACCGAATGAACGAAGATTGCTCGAATCCCCGAGTACATCCTTAAAATTTTGAATGGTCCAGGTACTGGGCATTTTGATGCCCTGTTGCGCGTTCGGGTCAAATGAAGCCAGAATGATCCAGAGCAGCGGCAATAAAAAACAGAGCCCTAGAAAAACTAGAATCCCGTACTGGATTTTGCGTTGAAGCCCATGTTTGACCATAGGGATCGAACCTCCTTCATGGTTACACTTTCACTTTCATAGATCGCATGTAGAACAGGCTGGCGATAATACCGATGAACAACAGAACCAGAGATATGGCTGTGCCGTATCCAAACTGATAGTTCACAAAGGCCTGGTTGTACATGAAGATCGGCAAGGTTTGTGTCGAAGTACCCGGGCCACCACCGGTCATCGTATAGATCAGCGTGAACACACCCAGTGTCTGTAGAGTAACCAACATCATGTTGGTCACGATGGACCCTTTTACCATTGGAATCGTAATGTGTCTGACAATCTGGAACCCGGTGGCGCTGTCAATAATGGCAGCTTCTTCGACTTCCTTCGGGATATCATCCAGTGCCGACTGATAGACCATCATTGAAAAGGCTGTGCCGTGCCAGATATTCGCGATAATGACACTAACCATAGGGAAACTGAACAACCATGAGATTGGATTTGCCCCGAACCAGCCGAGAATCTGATTCAATGAACCATTGTCACTGAAAAAGGCCACCATACAGAATGCCACGACAATCTCGGGTGTTACCCAACCGGCAATGACGATGATGCCGATGACGCGGCGGAACGTCACATTTTTCTCCTTCATTAGAAGCGCCAGAATGAATCCAAGCAATACCTGACCAATCACTGCGGAGAAGATGAGAAAGACCAGCGTGCGCCAGACACTAATGCGGAAGTCCGGATCATGGAACATATTAATGAAATTCTGGAATCCGACAAATTCCAAACTCTTGGCTGCCGCCCCGGTCAGAGCCATATTCGTAAAGGCAAAGCAGATCGTCAGAATGATGGGAACAATGAAAAACACAAGTAATAACAGTACGGAAGGCATTAGAAACAGAAATGAGCCTGGTGCTTTCCTTTTCATAAGTCACTCTCCATTCGAACCGGAAAAAGGGGAGATTGTGCCTCCCCCTCCGAATATATCGATATCCTTATTTCTCTTCGATGCTGTCCGCGCCAAGGGAACGGGATACGTTGTCCTTCAATTGCGTAATTCCCTCTTCCGGCGTCAGCTTGCCAGAGGCAATACTCTCAACAATGCTTTGCAATTGTGCGGATACCGCTGCATATTGATCATTCGCTGGACGGAAGTGGGCCACATTCAAGAGTTCCTGTGCTTCTTTGGTATATGGACGATCCGTATACCCTTCAACTTCTGTGGAATCATTACGCGGACTGAGGCTGCCTTCCGCTACTACGCGTGCAGTCGCATTTTCCTTATTCATCAGAAACTCGATAAATTTCCAAGCTGCTTCCTTGTTCTTCGCTTGTGCAGGAACAGACCAAGCCCAGCCTCCAGACATCGTAGTTGCCCCCGGTTCTTCCCCATTTTGTGTTGGGAATGGCGCAAAGCCTATTTTCTCTTCGACGTTGGCGATTGGAGCAGCACCGTTCTCGGCCCATGTTGAACCTGCCCAGCTACCATCTACTGCCATCGCCAGTTTGTCTTGTGGGAACTGTTGCTGGAATGCAATACTGCCAGCTTGTCCATTCAAGGCCACCTGCATGGTCGGACCTGTTTTATCCGTGTTAAACACTTGATCTATGAATTTGAAGGAATCCAGCAGTCCCGGGCTGTTCACGACCCATTTCTTGCTGGTGTCGTTATACAGCGTATCCGCCGTACCATAGAGCAGCATTTCCAGCGTTTGCATGGTCACACCCTCACCGTTTGCTTTGCCCACGATCATATTAAGTGGCGTCACACCCGGAAGTTTTTGCTTGATGGTACGTGCTGCTTCGAGTACTTCTGCCCAGCTTGCAGGTTTGAATGGAACTTCGAGGCCCGCCTGTTGGAACAGTTCCTTGTTGTACCAGATCCCGCGTGTATCCGAGGTAGCCGGAACGCCATACACCTTGCCGTCTTCACCTGTAACCCCCGCCTTAAGGTTGTCGATGATATGTTCTTTCCAATCGGGCCATCCCTGAACCTGTGTATCCAGCGGCTCCAGATATCCGGCAGCAGCATCGGATTTAATGATGGAGGTATCTTCTGCAATGACATCTGGCGCCGTATCAGGCGATTTCATCTGCAAAACCATTTTGGACGTATAATCACCCTCACTTGCCAATACAGGCGCGATGTTGATTTTGATATCCGGATTTTCTTTCTCGAATTGATCTACCAAACCTGATTGGAAAAACTTCGTAAGAGTATCTTCAGATCCTGAAGAACGGAACGATACGGTTACTTCCTTCTTGCCATCACTGGTTGTACCTGTACTTGAGCTTCCGCCCGAACAGGCTGTAGTTAGAATGAGCAAGGATGTCATAACTGCTGCTACCGGCATTTTCAATGATATTTTTCTCATGATTCGCTCTCCTCTTGTCGAAATTCAACGAACTCCGAACGTTATGATGTACTCGCAGGTTCTCTCTTGCTTCCCTATCTATTTCTGTACGCAATTCTATTTCTGTACGCGGAATCCGCAATAATCCATCATCAGTTCACTAAAGAGCATGTTGGACCATGAAAACCATGAACGAGTATATTCATGTGGATCGTTAGCCGAAAAGCCCTCATGAGTCAGTCCGGTATCCGCGTCCGTCTTATGGATGAGCTGAAGCAATCTTAGTTTTTCATTGCGATCCTCTGTAGTCAGCCCCTGCATCGATAAAGCGATATGCCAGATGTACCCTTCCGGTGTATGTGGACTACCGATTCCCGCTGCAGCTGTTCCCTCATAAAAATACGGGTTGTGCGAGGAAAGAATGAAACGGCGTGTATTCTGATACACCTCGTCGTTCTCCTCCACATATCCGAGATAAGGTAAAGACAGCAGGCTCGGCACATTGGCATCATCCATCAGATTGTGATTGCCTTTCCCATCCGTTTCGTACGCATATATGGTTCCATATTCCGGATGTTCAACGGTGCCGTAATCCTGAATACCTTTGTTGATCTGTTCCTCCAACTGATTAGCGGTCGCTGCCAGCGATTCATCCTTGAGCACAGCTTCAGCAATTTCCTGCAGATATCGAAGCGCCACAACGGCGAACATATTGGATGGAATCAGATATCCATATTCACAGCGATCGTCGCTGGGACGGAATCCCGACCAGGTCATGCCTGTGTATACCGTTTCAGTACCTCGTCCCTCTCGACTGAGTGTATCGGTTTCGGGAGCATCCAGACGTTGGAACGTATAGGGTGATTTCGTCTCATGATGCTGCTCCACTTGCCATAACTGCATAATAATCTCGGCTGCTTTGCGGAACGTATCATTGAATTGAGCTGTTCTCCCCGTGTTCTTCCACAGGAGATAACTGAGCTGAATCGGATAAGCCAGTGAGTCGATCTCATACTTCCGTTCCCAGATCCAATCATTCATCTGCGTCAGGTCTTCCTGATGTCCTTTTCCACTCTCCGTCTCATTAAAAGCGTTTGCATAAGGGTCCAGGAGAATATAATTCAGTTGACGTTCAACCAGCCCAGCGATCATGTCAGCGATATCTTCATCCTCTGAAGCGAGAAGCAGATAAGGTCTGACCTGAGCGGCAGAATCACGTAACCACATCGCAGGAATATCTCCTGTAATCACAAAAGTTGTTCCATCTTCTTTGCGCTGAATTGTGGTCGCCATCGTATTGGTGAAACAATTTTTGAACATTTGGTTAAGTTCCGGATGGTCCGGCATACGTTTGTTAACCTGATCAACCATGTCGTATATCGAGGGGGAAATTTCTTGATTATCTCTGGGTGTCAGCATGTTGTCCTCCTTATGTAATCCAGTTTGTTAACCGCTTTCATCATCCTAAAACGAATATAATGTTATGTCAATATATTTATTTATATATTAGCATGTTATTTTAATTAAACGACACTAAATAGTATACCATTCAAAGCAATTCTCCCCATTTTATCCGCACAAAAAAGAGGCCTCGTTTACACGAAGCCCCTGATTGAACACAATGAATATTAAGCCATTAAAAATCACCTTTTTATCTCACCGTACTCGTCGATTTCCCCTTCACCAAGCGGGCAGGAAGAACGACTCTATTCACTGCAGTTTCGTTGTTCTGCATACTTTGAAGCACCATTTCGAATGCTTGTTTTCCCATATCAAACTGGCTTTGTCTCATATGTGTTACACGACTGCCTTCGGCAGCGTTCGGACTATCAAAGCATATGATGGACACATCTTCCGGAATCCTCAGACCAAGCTGATCTGCTGCCTGCTCTGCAAGTAAAGCAATATGGTACTCCGCAGCAAAGAGTGCGGTAATCTGTGGGTATTTCTGTAAATGTTCCGCCAGTGTCTCCACATCACGGACCTCGACTTGAGGATCGAACACACTGGGCAGTGTCGAAAGAAAAGATTCTAACCACAGTTCCCTGTTTACCAGCACTCCTTGATCGTGATGAGCCTCAATGATGCCTTCAATTCGTTCTTCAATTGGAGTGGTGTTCGCTGGAGGCTGTGTCAGAAAAGCGATGTGTCGGTGACCTAGGTTGAACAGATAATTCGTCCCTTCTCTCGCCGCGCCTACGTTATCCGTACTGACAGATGAAGCTGGAATGCCTTTCAAATACCGATCAATCAGGACAAACGGGAATTTGTTAACGACCAGTTTAAGAATCTCATCGCTGAAGTACTCACCCTGTGCGGGGAAGATAATCAATCCGTCCACACCCAGTTCCAGCAGTTCCTGAATGCTCTGTTCCTCCTGCTCTGGAATCCCGAAGGATCGTCTAAGGACGAGAAAACAATCATGCTCTCGCGAAGCTTCTTCCATCCCATATAACAGTTCTGTACCATACATGTCACTGAAGTTGGTCATGACTAGGCCAATGAGCAGCTTCTTCTCCGGATCTTTAACCGCAGCACGCGGAGCAGATTTGGCAGGTCTTTCCTGTAACATATCTGCCGTATCAGCTACAAAAGAACCCCGTCCCGGCTGACGAACAATTAATTGTTCACTCACCAACATCTCAAGCGCTTTTTTCGTCGTAATCCGGCTAACTCCGAATTCATCACATAATTCCTTTTCCGAAGGAACACGCTCACCCACTTGATATTGATGAAGCTGTATCCGTTCGCGCAAGGATTCAAAGATCTGTTCATACATCGGCTTGGATGCCGAGTCTTTCCCCAATACAAGCACCTCCATAAATACCCATACTTCTCATGTTCTACATCCTAATATATCATGTTATATCATTAATGTGAAGAAAGAGACGCCTCACCTTCTGTCCTATGAGAGCAAAAGAAAAAGCATCCCGGTGGATGCTTCATTTTCACAGGTTCTGTCTTACTCCCATCCGCCCCTTGCAAAACCTTATATTTTCTAGCTTCTTTTTGACACCGGTATCTTTTATTGTCTGTTCTGACGTTCATATCGAATTACCTTACGATACATCGTCTTGTCCTTTAACTGATTGAAAATATAGGGATCTGGCTTGGCATTCACCTCAATAATCCATGGCGTTAGACTTCGATCAAGCCCGATATCCACCCCAATGCTCTTCAAACGCGTATATTTCTTACTCATGTGTCGAGCGATGTCAATGCCCAAGCGGTTCATCTCCTGGATTAATTCATTAATCCGGTTGTCAGAAGCATGGGATTTCAGCAAGGTGTGAATGCTCATTGGCTTGGCACCACTATGGTAGTTGGTCACAATTTTCTTCGGATGACCCAGCCGGCCGATGACCCCCGTTGCTTCCCATTTCTGCCCGGGATTCAACTGAACCATTACCCGTATGTCAAAGCGCCTGTTGTTATGTTGCAGGAGATGAATCCCTCGCTGGATGAGATAACTCTTATGCTTAACCAGATGGGTCAGACTTCGATGAAACGATTCGAAGCTGTTGAACGTCAGACGCTTTTGATGGATCTGGTAGGCAAAATGGTGATGATTGTCCATCTCAGCCTTAATGACTCCCATTCCAAAGGTGCCTATCTCAGGTTTGATATATACCATTCTATATTTCCCCAGCATGGACTTAAGGTTAGATTGGCTAAATCGCTGCGTATCAGGGATAAATGGTTTGATAGCCGAGTTATTGAGCAGTATTTTGGTTTTGAGCCATTTACTTCGTAGCGGTTGGGATCGTTGTAATGCATCAACTCCCACTGTTCACTCCTCCTGTTGTCGTATTTGTTGATCCTAATGCTGCAAACCATGCAGTATATGCAATTCTCTCGAACTAATCTTAGGCGTCAGCTATGAAAAGAGAATATAACAAAAAGCCGACAAGCCCTGATACCTCGGCTTATCGGCTTCTTGCTTAGATAGTCAAAACGTAGTTAACATCGGGTTCACACTTTGAATAATTAAGGTTGCAGACCCTCAGTGGACGGTAAACTGGATTCATTAGATTCCGTCTCTGCTGGGCTCGAATCTGGTTCTGGAACTGATTGTTCTTGTGCTGCGCTGACGAACAATCGTCCAGCTGCTTCCGTCTCTACTTTATTGCCAGCTGCATCCTGGGCACGAATCACGATAACTCCGCCCTCAAGAACAAGGGATGAAGGTGTAGTGTACGTACCTGTGTAACGACCAGGTTCAGTCTCCACCAATGGAATCTCTCCTGCCCCTTGGGCATTCAGATTCAGCGGTAACTGAATTCGGAAAGAGGCTTGCAGACCAGGTTTACTGTCAAATGAAACGGTGACACTCTCCCCTGATGTGATGCGAACATCTTCAGCTGGCGTAATGTTCGTAAGTTCTGGCAATGCCGTTTCCACGTAGACGGTACGTGTTACGGTTGTTTTGTTGCCAGCGATATCGGTTGCTGTAATGGTAATCGTGTTTTCGCCTTCATTGACCAATACGCGATGACTGAAGCTTCTGTCTTTGCCCACTTGTACGGTTTGTCCGTTAACGGTTACTTTATCGAGGAATTGTTCCACGACATTACCCGTTACATGAACCACTTCTGCATTGATGCGATCCCCTTGAGCAGGCGTGAAAATCGTCAATTGCGGTTTGGTCTGATCCAGAATAAGGACGACGGGGAGTGAACGGTCGGTTGTTTTGCCATCCACCACTGCCTCGGCAGTAATCGCATTAATCCCAGAACGGAGTTTCACACCGTACGAGAATTTCCCATTCGCCACGGTTGTAGTGCCAGCCATATCCTTGCCGTTGTAAAACTTGATCTGGGCACCGGATGCAGGAGACGTTCCCGATATCGTAAAAGTTGACTGATTCGTGTATGTGTTCGCTGGTGTCGTAAGCACAGGTGCATTTACCGGATATCTCACAACTGCACGAATCATGTAGTTACCTTCTTCTGCAGGTGAAGTGCTCCATGCGCCACCTACTCGCTGCCAGCTTCGACCTGCATTCGTACCATTCTCATCAGTAGCCAGTCCCGGAGCACCAGTTCCAGCTACACTCTGTACATACACAATATAGAAATCACCTGTTACAATGACCGGTTCCGGGAATTCAACGGTTGTCCATTGATCGTTACGAAGTGCAGTACCGTCAAATGGTCCAGCCAGTTGTCGTCCCGGAGCACCGCCAGTACCCGAAGCATCATAGACGGCATATTGGAACGCTGTACCTCCAGGTACAGGCCATTCGGTGTTCCAGAATCGGAACGATGCACCTGTAAGTTGAGCGGTCTCCAGCTCTGGTGTCATTCGAACCGCCCAAGCGTTATCCGCAGCGTTAAAAGCTCGTGCGTTCTCTGCTGTTCCATCATCATAAGCAATTTCCCCTGGGAAACCGATGAATGGTTTCAAGGCAACATTCGCCTCTGCCGTACCTTTACCAGGTACCGTTACAGTGACCGTTTTACTGTAATAATCAGCCGCCCTGATGGATAAAGTATAGCTTCCTTCCAATACCTGAATAACGAAGCTACCATCTGAACCTGTGCGAACTTCGCCTACCTTGGCATCCTCCACCACGAGAACAGAAGCATCGGCCAGTGGTTGTCCTGTCCGCTCATCGGTTACTACACCTTCAATCTGTCCATGTGGAATTGCCTCCAGATTAAAGTTGGCTTTGGCTCCACTGCCGTCGGTGATCGTTACCTGCTGAGTTCGAGGATAATACCCATATGCCTCAGCTTTTAACGTGAAATCACCCGCTACGTGTGTGAAGCTATACTTGCCTGTAGCCGAATCCGTTTTCACTGAACGACCGGTTTCCAGCACGGTAACCGTTGCACTGGCAGGCAGGCTTTGTGGATTAACCGAACCTGTTCCTGATTTTTCAACTTCCGGTTGTTGCTGTTTCGTTTTGTTGAATTCCGCTTTGTCTGTCCGCGAAATTTTGTACCAAGGGTTATCATAGGACGGTTTCGGCTTGTCACTGTTAAGCACAACCGCACTGTCCTCGGTTACGGCCTCCGCAGCAACACCCAGTACACGGAAATCATCAATGAACCAGCCTGTCTTCACAACACTGTTGTCTGAGGTCAGACGGAACCGGAATTGAACTTCATTACCGGTAAGTGCATCCAGGTCATAGAATACCGGTGCCCATTGTTTGCCGTTTGTACTGTGTGAGAATTTGCCCAATTCCGACCATGTCGTTCCACCATCCTTGGTAACTTCCACATAACCGTAATCGTATCCACTCTCAATCTCGTACCAATGATTAAACGTAAGGGTTCCTTCGGATACATCCGTCAAATCAATAACCGGAGATACGAGTGAATAGTTGGAGCCATTCTCGTACGTATTGTCCAGATCAGTCGCCCAGACATTCGGCGGAGAAACAGCGCTGGCAGGTCCCGTTACCGGAATGCCCCGTTCCCACTCATCTTTGGTTCCCGAGTGAGTCCAGCCATTATCATCACTGCCGTCAAAATGATCGATATAGATGTCCTGAGGCACCTCTACTGTAATGGAAACCTCATTCGACTTTTCGCTTTCATTGCCACTGTAATCAAGTGCGGCAACGGTATAGTAATACGTCGAATCCGTCACGGTAGACGTATCCGTAAACGTTGTTCCTGTTGCAGTTCCAATGGATTCATAACCAGTACCTGCTGTTGTGGAACGATATACGATATAGGATTCGAGATCCTCATCGCTCGGTCCAGTCCAGCTCAAGGCTACATTGCCCAGAATATCAGCATTCGCAGACAATCCGGCAGGTGCCCCCGGCGCAATCTCATCCAAGGCTTCTACTGCGAAATCATCAATGTACCAACCCGCCTTTTGCACCGAGTTATCGCTCGTCAGATTGAATTTGATAAATACCTGCTGTCCCGCGTATTCGCGAAGGTCCACATATTGTTTCTTCCAATTGCCACCCGTGCCCGTGAAGCTCAGCAACTCTTCAAACACATAGTCACTGTCCTCGGAAGCGATGTATACCTTGCCAAAGTCGATGTTATTCTCCAAATCATACCAGTGCTTGAAGGATAATAATGCACCTTCCGGACTCTCGGTAAGATCAATTGGCGGCGCAAGCAGATAGGCATTACTATTCGCCACATAAGTCCCTTGCAGGTTGGTTGCAATCACCTTCTCACCGGAGTATGCACTTCCAGGACCGCTGCTTGGCGCTCCCCATACCCAGGTACTTCCGGTCCCACCAGTGGTGAAGCCCAGCTGATCTTCTTCAAAATCCTGAAGATATCCTGGCTGAACACCATTGGACACAGCCACTTTGTATACCTGACTTTCGAAACCGTTGTTGCCGTAATCGTTCACGCGGATATAATACTCCACGCCTTGTGGCTCAATAAGAAATGCCGGAATGGTCGCTGTATACGTACCATCTTTGCTATCTCCAGCAATTCGATTCATCGGAAGATAGACGTACTGGTTGGTACCTGTCGTTTTGGCAAAAGCCTCGACGGAGACTACCGCGACGTTATCTGTCACATGAGCGGTTAAAGGTATATCGATGCCTGTAAAGGCAGAATTGACAGGGGTATGTGCCAGTACCGGCTCTTCCAGATCATCTCCGGCTGTAACTACTCTGCCGGATACCGTACCGATTCCTTCGAGTACAGAACCCACAGCATCGAGGGCATTAATGATGCCGTGACCGTAACCGTTATTAGGGGAGGTCGGATATTGACTGTCCGTTCTCGGTGTTGCTGTATCTGTAATGATCTGCTCCAGCTGATCCACAGTAAGGGAATGATTGGCCTGTAGCAGGAGTGCGGCAAGCGCAGTTGTATGCGGGCCTGCCATCGACGTGCCGTTCCAGCCTCCCTCATATACACCACCCGGAACTGCTGAACGGATATTTACCCCAGGGGCAGATACTTCTGGCTTGATCTCACCATACGGAGATGGACCCAGCAGCGAGAAGGAAGCCAGGTTGCCATTAATATCTGTGGCTCCCGTGGCGAAACTTTCAGGGTAATTCGCAGGGTTCGCAACAGAGCCGGGACCACCCGGATTCGTCAGTCTTACATTACCTGCGGAGAACTCGGGAAAGATCTGCGCATCACGCCAGGCTTGGACCATAGGCCGGAACCATTCATCCAGTCCTGCACCTCCGCCCCATGAGTTGTTTACGACATCCGGTGCAAGTTCAGGATGCAGATTGCCTTCCGCATCGACCGGAGCGATCAACCACTGTCCGCCATCCAGAATAATGGCATCCGTTGTTTCCGGATTGAATATCCGTACACCAATCCATTTCGCACCGGGAGCAACCCCGATCTGGTTGGTGCCATCCGCTTCAGAGCCAACCATCGTACCCATCGTGTGAGTACCATGTCCGTCTTCGTCCGCAGGGAGGGAAGCGTTACTGTGCGGATCATACCAGCTTAGTTCTGGATCAACGATATTGCCCGAAGCATCCAATCCCCGCCATTTGCTGCGAAGCGCCGGGTGGGTATAGTCTACACCGCTGTCCAGATTGGCAACGACAATTCCTGTTCCATCAATGCCCCGATCCCAAACGGCTGGCGCATTGATGTAATCCAGGTTCCATTCCACGTTCTCTGTCGCTAGCTTGTCCTTGACAGCAGGCTCCTTGTCTTTAACTCCGACTGAAGAGTCTTTAGTTGGCGTTTGGACAACATCCTTGGCTGGAGCCGCATTCGCCGCTTCTTTACTTACTTCCGCTTTCTGTAAGTATCTTGTCTCATTCGGTAGAACTTTCTCTACCTCAGGCAGCAGCGCAATCTGTTCCATGACTTCTTTGGTACTCGTTACTGCCAATGAATTGACGATAAAATAGCTTTTATATTCTTTGACCTTGCCCAGGTCAATTTCCTTTTCCAGATAACTTTCCAATGTATATTGTGTACGTGAGGCCGTTTCCCGCAGAGAGCTGACGACGGAATTTCGAACGGACAGCTTCGTGGCTGAGGCCGTTTGTTTGGCGATCGTCGCCTTTTCCAGCGCCTGTTTGGAGACCTCTGCTGTATCCACCTGCTCCTTCATTTTCACCAGATAGGTAACATATTCGCTACCCTCAAATTCTTTGGTCAACTTGGCGTTTACTTTGGATTCCGTAACTTTGGCGAGTCCAGATTTCATATCCAATTTGGATGATGGGGAGTTTTCAGCTGAAACCGGATGAACGATCGAAAATGCAAGGAGAAGCGAGAGCCCCATGGAGATGGGCTTGCGTAACCGATTAATCTTTATCAAACTTTTCCACTCCTTTTACCCGGTTTTGTAATTTAGTCTGGTACATATGCCCTTCTCTGCAGAATAAAACGGTAAAATGATCTTTATTACGGACGAAATAGACGTCCTGGGTTTCACATAAAGCCTCACCTCCTTTACAAGTCTGGTTAAGGAACAATATGAGTCAGAAGAGATAGCAGATCAGTCTATGATTTTTCGCTTGGAAGTTTGGGAGATGGAACAACTCGCGTTAAGCCATGAGAGTGAAGGGTGTGGGTGTATGAGTAATGCAACGAGTGAATGTATATAAGCATTCATGTGGAAGGGTGATCTGGAGCGTTAGCAGAACGCTTGCTAAGGAGTAGTCAATATGTATTTCGATCGTGGTTCGAGTGAGTTAGAAAACAGTTTAAATTACATATAATAGTCAATTAGGAATTTAATTGGATTTTATTGGTATAGTATAAAATCATTATTCGATATATACAAGCACTTTTATTGAAAAATATAGAAAATAAGTCTATTTAATGCTTTTATATGTCTCATGTCGCTTACGTATTCATCTCTGTTTTTCGTATTTATGTATTTCTTTTGCTGAATAATAGATTCTAATGGTTCTATATAACTAGAACTTTATAATCAAGGTTGCTATTCAAGGAAAAGAACGACATGAGCATGTTCATGCCGTTCATATCAAAATTTATATCTCATCATGTAATGTTCACGCCACCACATATGATCTGAATATCTATATCTGCGAGTGGACATACATCCCTTTCTTTTGCAAGGTTCAGGCTAAATTTGACAGACTCCAAACGACCAGAAATGTTCATTCGAGGAGTAAGATTTTTAGCAGACCTGTGCGAATGAACGGTCCACCCCATGGCTCCTTTAATATATTGGGGAGATGATATTCGATTTGTTTTCAATTCGAGGAAGGGGAGTGACAGACATGAGCAGGCAAGTAATTATTAATGCGGACGACTTCGGACTGTCGCCTGCCATTAACGAAGGAATTATCAAAGCCTACCAGGCAGGAGGAATTACGAGTACTTCGATGATGGTCAATATGCCGGGATTTGATCATGCAGTGTATTTTGCCCGGTCACTACCTGAACTCGGAATCGGTCTGCATTTCAACCTCACTTACGGATGCCCCCTTTCCAATCCGGACACCGTACCTTCTTTAGTGAAACAAGATGGTTCTTTTCATAACGGGAATAGTGTTTTTGTACGAGATCCCGTTGATATCAGCAAAGAACTCGATGCACAATGGAATCGGTTTATAGAAACCTCCCGATTTCCTGCACATTTGGATTCCCATCACTTGTTACATCAGAACGATCCCATGATATATCAAATTATGGCGGATAAAGCCATCCGGGAAAACGTGCCTCTGCGCAAATCTCAGATCGTTCATTCTATCCCCCATGCGCCCATCCCCCGAATGACCGAGACGATTCTGTTGGATACTTATGGAGACAATGAAGGTTTACAGCGACTGCTTCATCATTTGTTTACTCTGCAAGAAGGAACCACTGAGATTGTATGTCACCCCGGCTATGTAGACGACATTCTGCGTGGAATTTCGAAATGGACGGACATTCGGGAGCGCGAACTTGCCGTATTCATTAGTGAGGAAATTCCCCGAACAATGCAGGCCATGAATATCTTGCCCATAAACTACACTGCATTGAAGAAAATACCGGAGGAATCATGTGAACTGCCCACACTTCCATCAGTATCACAACCAAAACATAAGAAAACTTCCCGTCACATCCCACATCGTGCAGTTAAGCGCAAACGGAAGACACATCAACTATTCCATAAACGAGGAACCAAATCTCGCCTTTCATCAACTCGAACCCGAAAGCGATTGTAATCCATTGTAGAAATCGATTAAGTTCAAAAAGAGGAATCAACCTTTAAAAAAGCGCACTCCCTAGAGTATCTAAACTCCGGAATGCGCTTTTTTCATTTCATAGCAGTGAGAGCTAACCTCGTTTATATACTGGGTTCCACTTTTTATAAGAGAACTCAATCCAGTTTAATTTTGAAAACAACCGGCGCATCACTCTTCACAGTTGTCGTTGTGATCGTCAGAGCGTCCGCCGTTCTTTCCCATTGCGGTTGTTCCTCGTACCCAAGGACCTGAATGTCCTGAATAACGCCTTGAAAATGGTGAGAATGTTCCTTCAGCGATTTAATGTGAATCACCCCGTTATCCGGGTAGGCAAGAACCGTCGCGTACAGACTGCTTTCTTTTACCGTAATCCGTATATCTTCACTCGTAAATACCTTCGTATCCCCATCCGTGAATTGCCCTTCCTTCACCTCTGTTGGACCCTCGCCAAACGTACGCCAGAATGACGTGTCATATATCGCTTCCCCATTCACTTCCAGCCACTTGCCGATGGTCAGTAGAATGTCCCGATCTTCATCCGGTATGCTGCCGTCTGCTTTGGGTCCAATGTTCAGCAGCAGGCTTCCGTTTTTGCTTACAATATCCACGAGATCCCGAAGGATTTCCTCGGCCGATTTATAGTTATTATTTTCCGTGTAACACCATGAGTTTTTAGCGACAGCCGTATCGGTTTGCCAAAAATAGGGCTTGAGTTCAGCAAACTGTCCCCGCTCCACATCCGGAACGGCACTGCCAAACATATAGGCCTCATGTTTATAATTGATCGCTACAGGCACGCCCCATTCTTCGCCCTTGTTATAATAATAAGCAGTGAATTTCTTAAGATAGGGTTTGAATGCAACCGTTTGAATCCACCAATCGAAATAGAAGACCTTTGGCTGATATTGATCCACCAGCTCACAGCAACGAATCAACCAGTCTTCCAGATACTCCTCGGTTGGAGGCGAACCATACAGATCATGATGATCCGGTTCCGGCATGGCAGGCCAATAGAAATCACCGCGCTTCAGGGGCTCCTGAATATCTGACTCAAATTCCTTCCCGTGAGACATGAAGAACCAATGCTCGGCACGGTGGGACGATACACATAAGGTCAGTCCCTGCTTCTCATAAGCAACCTTCATCTCACCCAGAAGATCCCGTTTGGGGCCCATTTCATATGTGTTATAGTGAGAGATATCGCTCTTGTACATCTGAAAACCATCGTGGTGCTCAGCTACAGGCATAACATATCTGGCTCCGGCCTGTTTAAATAACGTTGCCCATTCATCTGCATCGAATTTCTCTGCACGAAACATCGGAATGAAGTCTTTATATCCAAACTCCTTATGAGGTCCGTACACCGCAAGGTGATGTTCATAAGCTTTGGAACCTTGAATATACATATTTCGCGAATACCATTCGCTATCATAAGCCGGGACGGAGTACAACCCCCAGTGGATGAAAATGCCGAATTTCGCCTTCTGGTACCATTCAGGAACTTGAAATGCGCTAAGTGAACTCCAATTGTCCTTGAATTTCCCCTTGGCAATCGTTGCTTCGATCTGTTGCAAATATTCGTTTTTATCCATGCTATTTTCTCATTCCTTCCGTTATCGTCTGCATTTGTATTGTAGTTCTACAGCGGAAGGATAGACATGCAGAACACTAACTTTTAGATGGACAATACTAACCTTGTATGGAGATGAAGAATATGAATCACCAAACTTTGCTTACGAACTACCTGTCCAATCTGCAAGTTGAATTATTTATGGTCAACTACAATCGGTGCGACACCGATTGGCGGGATCTGGATTACACGCCGGATTACAGCAAATTTTATTTCATATGTGAGGGTGAAGGTTGGCTCAAGATTGGCAATGAAGAGTATTACCCTACGCCTAATCAGCTTATCTTAATGCCAGAGGGGATCAAACAATCCTACTCTGCAATTAACGATCGTCCTTTTCTCAAATATTGGTGTCACTTTAGTGCAAAGGTTGGGGGAATCAATTTGTTCCAAATTCTAAAGTTCCCGCACATTTCTACGATAGATCACCCTGAGTTGATTCAGGAAATCTTCAGCAGTATTCTGACATATGCAAAATCCGATGAAGTCTATGCCCATATGATGGCCAAGAGCAAACTGACGGAGTTATTGTCCCACTATATAATGAATCTCGATCTGGATCAGATCTCTTTTATTAACGTGCCTGTCATGGAGAAATTATCTGCCATTCTGGCTTACATCGATTCCAACATCGAAGAGAATATTTCGGTTCAGGAACTGGCCCAGATCGCCTACATGCATCCCAATTATTTCATTCGATTCTTCAAGCAACAGATCGGTGTTCCTCCGATCCTCTACATTACTGGCAAAAAAATCGATAAAGCCAAGGAACTGCTCACCTGTACACCGAACACGATAACGGCCATCGCCGAGCATCTCGGATTCAGTGACTTATACTATTTCTCCAGACAGTTCAAAAAGCATACAGGGCTCACGCCTACGGAATACCGGAGACAAACAACGGTACTGACAACGTAAGACGTAAGCCCTGATGCTCAGCTCTTTTTACTGGTTGGGATCAATTAAAATGGATATGGCACTTTTACTTTCCATTTGGAAACATAACAGCTCTTCATTTCGCAGATTAGTCTGCACATTCTCCGTCTCTTCTCCATCATTGAAGAGGACTAATCCGACGGAACCGTCTATATTTTTGAACGCCACAGAAAAGATCGAATCATTACTGGACGTTGATTCAATGCGAACAGCCTTTGGACGGATCAAAGCACTAAAATGAGCCAGGGCATAATAATCGAGTGTATACGTAAGCTCCTTTGTTTGCTGATTCACCTGCACGATCCCACGGCACGTACTGCGTCCAAAGCCCGGAACCGTAGGCCCGTTGTTCTCATCCAGTGCCATGTTCCACAGTACAAAAGACTTGCTGTAATTGCGAAGAATCTGAATTCCCGTTCGCATCACATTTGAGAAGGCCTGTTCAAAGGGCGGGATCCACTCCCCGCCTGAGCCTTCGGTGAAGTGCACTTCTTTACCTGCAAATGCTTCATAGACCTTCGTTTGAGCAGAAGCATCGCCCCCATACCAATGCCAGGCCACTCCGTCCACTTCCTCACCCGCTTGTTCCAGCACGGTAAGCGGATAGTCCGGCTGGTCCCAGTTGTGATCGTAACAGAGAATTTTCGTAAAAATATCGTTTTTGACAAAGGCTGGTTTGAGATGATTTTTGATAAAATCTGCTTGCGCTTCGGCAGGCATCAACATACCAGGATAATGCCCCGGTTCATAAAGCGCCTCATTCTGTGGTGTGATGGCATGGATCGGTAATCCATGCTCTGCATAGGCTTGAATGTATTTCACGAAATATTTAGCATAAACGGGATACCATTCCGTCTTTAATTGTCCGGTAATCATCGATCCGCTCGTTTTCATCCATCCCGGTGCACTCCATGGTGAAGCAAACAGTTTCAGTTCAGGATTCAGTGCCAAAGCCTTTTGCGTTAAAGGAATAACGTCCTCTTTATCATGTGAAATGCTGAATTGAGTTAATTCTGGATCTGTATGCTGTTCTGGCATATCGTTATAACTGTATACCGTTCTCGCATAATCTGAAGCCCCCATCGGATTACGGATGACCGAGAGCCCGATTCCTTTCTCCGGATGGAACAATCGGGACATGACCTCATCCCGCTGCTCCTCATTCAAGACTTGGTTGATTAAATAGGCAGAAGAATCGGTAAAAGAAGCACCAAAGCCGTCCATCTCCTGATACGTTAGCTGATCATCCAGATGGATAGTCGTTGTTTTCCGATCAGGAGCAAGAACTTGAAATTGATCCGAGGACACGGATACAAATAATTCATCTTCTCCTGTCGATTTGTACATTTTGAAAGTAGTCATAGAATTTCCCTCCATATTTGTTTTATTGAATGCCTAGTTTCTCTTTGTTCAATTTCATCTTCTCACTGCGTACCTTCACAATCTCTTCCCAACGGTTCTCACCTAAAAATGATTTGTAAGAAGCCAGTGCATTTTCATACGAGGCATCATCCTTGGAACGTACCATACTGACCAGTGTTGTATTCCACTTTGTGTTGATTGCTGACAACGCACGAGCTTCAGGTGTACCTTGATCCGGGCTAATATTCTCCAGAATGAAATGTGGTTTCAGCTTGCCTTTGCCCCACTCCTGCATCTGTTTGATGGCTTCCGGAAATGCATCTGCACTCAGCGCTTTATGGCGATCATGACCGAAGAACATAAATTCACCCATCCGATAGTCCTTTTTGAATTGATCCGCGTTATTCAGTTGCAGGTCTTTCACCGCTGGCAGCAATTCTACACTACCGTCGGTTTTGGTTTGGTAGGTTTCCCCCTCGATCCCGTAATTCATGAGCGTCTGCCCTTCTTCACTCAACAAGTATGTGAATATCTGAATGGCCTTGGCCGGATCTTTACAGTCCTTGGATATGAAATTGATCATCCACCCGGTTATTCCGGATTGATTCAATGTTGGTGCATTACCTTTGGTACTCTGCGGTCCATCAATAGCAACATATTCTTTGCCTGGATTGGCACTCATGTAGATTTGCAGGTTTCCTCCTTGTTGAGGTGTACCGTCAAGCAGCATCGTCGCATATTTACCGGACTTCACTTTTTCTTCAAAAGCGGTTCCATCATCGGCAAAACTGTCATCACTGATATTGCCGTCTCTGTACACGGTGTTCAATGTTTTCAACCACGTGAGGTAATCTTCATCCAGATTACGATCATAGAATTCTCCTGATTCAGTCTCCAGCGGAACGCCGATAAAATCTTGCAACGTATCCCCTAGTGAACCTGTTCCTTCACCAATGGAGTTGAATCCAAACGGGATCAGCGCGGGGAACTCTTGCTTAATTCGTTTCATCACACCCTGGAATTCTTCTGGTGTTCCAATAACAGGGCTGCCCAAAGCTTCGTACACATCTTTACGAATGATGAATGCCGTCTTGGCTGGAATGTTACCGCTATCATAATCCTTTTGTGTATTGGAATAGTTCGGATAACCATAGGTTTTACCATCTGCCAACTGGAACCAGTTCAATGTATCGGCAGCCGCAACTTTATTGAAGTAAGGATCATATTTTTCAGACAGATTATTCAGCGGCATAGCCCAAGTTGCAGCTTTTTGCACCACTGGAGAATTCGAATCAAATACGGTCAGCAAGTCAGGCATATCTCCACCGGCGAAAAAGGTATTTAACTTGGTATCATCACCCGTGATGAATTTAATATTGATGTTCAGATCCTCTTTGATTTTCTTGGTGACAATATCCTTGCCAAAATCGGTGTTCCACCAGTCTGCATTGACGTACCACGTCAGGTCGGTAGCCTCTTCCTTTTTATCCAGCTGCCAAGCTGGCTTTTCCGGGTCAACCGTATAACGATCTTCAATAGATACCCAATTCCCTTCACTAGATCCCCCAGATCCACCGCTGCAACCTGCGATCATAAGTACGGCCGCGAGCAGTGTTGCGAACATTTTAATTCCTTTTTTTCCTGATGCCTTGTTCAACTTCAACATGTTTTTGTTCCTCCTCAAAATGGGGTATTTGTTGCTCCTATTCCTTGACTGCTCCGAGCATCATTCCCGAGATAAAGTATCTCTGAACGATGGGATAGATGAGCACGATAGGTAGTGTTGTAATGACAATGGTGGCTAAATGCACGCCTTTGGTCGTTGTTTCAATAACGGCCGAACCCCCGACATTTTGCATGGATTGTGTCTGTGACTGTACGATAATCTCGTACAACATCATCTGGAGTGGATACAGCGACTGATCGGTAATATATAACTTGGTTGTCATAAAGTCGTTCCATTGCCCCACCCCATTAAATAGCGCAATTGTAGCCATGGCAGGCATGGAGAGTGGAATGAAGATTTTCAGGAAAATATGCCAATCCCCTGCGCCGTCAATCTTGGCCGATTCTTCCAGCGAATCCGGGACATTCCGGAAGAAATTCATCAAAATCACGACATCATAGAAGCTGAATAACGCCGGAATAATGTACACCCAGAAGCTGTTTAACAATCCGAGTGATTTGATTAACAGGTATGTTGGGATCATGCCGCCGGAGAAGAACATGGTGATGACACCCATGGCAACGTATAATTTACGGCCTCTTATGTACTTTTTGCTCAGACCGTAACCAACCATGGCACAGAAGAACACATGTGTAACAACGCCAATCGTTGTTTTGGACACAGATATGAAGAAGGCCTGCCAGATGCCCTGATCGTTGAATACAGCTCTGTAATTCTCCAGCGAGAATTCCGGTGACCAGAAGATGAATCCACCTTCCGCCAGCGCTTTGCCTGAACTAAATGAAGAGATGATGACATTCCAGAGCGGAACCAGGATAACAACCGTACAGATGATTAACAAAATTATATTTAAGGTATCAAAGATCCGGCTATCGAGATCTTCTTTTGCCACCTTTCCATTCACGCGGGATGCCTCCTTCTACAACACAGATTGATTATCGTTTAATTTGCTTGTGATTTTGTTTGCCGTGACGAGTAGAATGACAGATATGATTGAGACACCCAAGCCAACGGCCGTTGCATATGAAAAGTCACCCTGAGACATCCCCATACGATAGACGTACGAGTTAATGACTTCCGCTTTGTCGCGGTTCTGGGAGTTCATGAGAACCAGTGTCTGATCCAGATTGGACCCTAATAAACCGCTTACAGTTAGAATCAAATTTAAACTGATGATTGATCTCATGTTAGGCAATGTGATATTCCATATCTGTCTAAGACGGCTTGCACCATCGATTTTGGCAGCTTCATAATACGTAGGATCAATCTTCGCCATGATCGCCAGATACAGAATCGTTCCCCAACCTGCTTCTTTCCAGATATCCGATAACGTAGCAATCCACCAATACTTGCCTGCATCCAGCAAAATGTTCTGCGGTTGCGAGATCACTCCCAGACTAAGCAACAACTGATTAAATAACCCCGTTGTTGAAAACCAGGTGATCAGCATTCCCCCAAGTACGATCCAGGACAAAAAGTGAGGTAAGTATGAAACCGTTTGCACAAACTTCTTGAATCGTCCGCTGTTTAACTCGTAGATCATAATCGCGAGAATGATCGGAATGACGAACCCGATACCCAGTTTCAAAAAACTGATTCCCAGTGTATTCACGACCGCATCCCAGAAGTATTTGTCTGACAAAATGATTCTGAAATTATCCAGCCCTACCCAAGGAGCAGTAGCCAGTGTATCAATGACCGTGTAATTTTTGAAGGCAATCGTCAACCCGTAGATTGGGATATAACAGAATATAATCATAAAGATAATGCCGGGGATGATCATTGATTGAATCTCCCATTGTCTTCGATAATCCACTATGAATTCTTTGATTCGTTGTCCGATCGGCTTCTTTCCATTGGGACTGATCGCATTTTTACCGGTTGATGTTTCTACGGCTAATTTATCCACGTTCTTTTACTCCCCTCCATTTTCACTAGTTATAAAAACGTTTTTATTTTTCGACATAAAAACCCCCTTGGCTTTTATTTATGTAAAAAAAGACCGGAGAAGCTGAGCCAGCTTATGTACGATAGTCTTTCCGGTCAATCTTCACGTGGCTTGAACCTCTCACCACCAGCTCACCCGCCAATTTCTGTGCAGCCCCTTGTTCCTTCTCCTTGATCATACCGACCAGTTGATTGATGGCCAGGATACCCTGTCTTGCAATTTGATTTCTTACCGTTGTGAGCGGTGGGGAAAAATACTGGGCGATATCGATATCATCGAAACCCACGACGCTAACATCTTGGGGCACTTCAAAGCCCCCAGATTTCAACGCATGCATACAACCAATAGCACTCAAATCATTCCCTGCAAGAAATGCATCTGGCCGCTTGCCAGGATGCAAGTGAAGAAAAGATTTTATAGCACTATACGTGCTCTCCTCCTCAAAATACCCCTGTATAATGTAATCTTCATCGATTGGAAGCTGGTATTCACGCAGGGCAGCCAGATAGCCATCTCTACGCTGTACACTGTCAAACATCGTATCCACACCCGAAATATAAGCAATTTTCTTGTGCCCCAGCCCAATTAAATACTTGGTAGCTTCGCAAGCCGCCACGTACGAGTCAAAAATGACACTGCCCATCGTATCGCTCTGATAGACCCGATCCAAAAAAACAGCCTTGATCTTGTCTTTCTCCATGGCGATAATATCCTGCTCGTCGATCCGAAGCTCTTCGTAAATGATGACACCATCCACCCGCCGCCCCAGAATGTTACTCATAATAACATGTTTATCCTTGGTCACAAATACATTCAAACCATACCCAAGCCGGTCACATTCGCGAGACATCGACTCCACCAGCTTATAGAAATACGGACCCGATACACTTGTGGTGAAAAAACCCAGCATTTTGGTTTGACCCGACTTCAATAGCTTGCCGTTCAGGTTGGGCACATAGTTTAAACGCTCTGCCACCTTGAGAACATGCGATTTCGTCTCCGGGTTCAAGACATCCACACCATTTAAGGCATTGGAGACTGTAGATATGGATACGCCCGCTTCCCTTGCTACATCTTTAATCGTTATCTTTGCCATAGATTTTGTTCCTTTGCTATAAAAACGTTTTTATAATGTTTAAATTATCATAAAACCGTTTTCATGGCAACACTTTAATTTGTGAGTTTAGACATCGCGTTCTCTATCTATAGCTATATGCCACTGCGGACGCTAAAAAACGGCTCACTTGTGCCGCCTTCATGAAGCTTTAGCTTTCTATTCCTCATCCTGCATATACATGGAGTGAATCTGTTGCAGTTGCTCTTCCAAGCGTTCCAAGCGAACAAAACGATCCGCTCGAATATATTCCTTCTGCTCCACAAGCATGATCATTGTTGGAACGGTAAAAATAAGAAACTTGGACGCAACCTCTTCCACTTCATTAGCATTAATGTGACCCAGGTATATTGATGGATAAGGTTCAAGCAAAGCCCTGATCTTGGGGAGTAAAGCGTGACATACACTGCACTCTGGACGAGATACATACAAAAAAACCAATTCATGTTGTTGAATAACTTCTTCAACCATTTCTATGGAAGTTAACTCATGAATATCTTTCATTGAAGCTCAACCCTTTCAGTCATTCAATAGCTTGCTCATTTAAACTTTTTCTTTTCAAGTATAGCCTATGTGCGTTAGAATCAAATGGAATATATCCCCATATGAAAGAGGTTATGGTATGAAAAAATCATTCTTATTTCTGTTCACTGCCCTGGTAGTTGTTACTTCCTTCTCGGCGTATGCACCTGTATCGAATGCCTCTGGTGATATTGGAGTAAGCCTGCTGTCTGATCGTCAGCAAGGTACAGTAAAGTAGTACTCGTACAGAAGCCAGCAGGCGACCATTTGGATAACCTCCGAATTAGTCGCCTGCTTTTTTCTATTACGTTTTATTTCCAATCTCTCTTCCGAAGATAGGATTCAAATACGAAAGTTCCAAACGGCAAAAGGCCAGCGAGCCCACCCATCAACCAGCGTGTTACCTTCCACTTTTTGACCACTGCCAAGTGTACAAGCGCTATAAGGTACAACGGAAACAAAACACCATGAATCATGCCCATTACGGCTACGGCGGAAGAGATATCTGCAAAATATTTCAGGGGCATAGCAATAAAAATCAATAAAAGTAAAGATACACCTTCCCATATGCCCGCAATTCTAAACCGGCCTGTCACTGTCTTCATAAAGTTAGTTCTCACCTTTCCCGCAAATCGTTTGTGAAATATGTAACTTGTAACATGATACGAAAACTTCACGCCACATCTCCGTACAGATATGTCGTTCTGAAGCTCATCTTCAGTATAACGTATGGGTTTGATTCGAAGATGCTTCAAATTTGAATAATTATTGAATCCATAAAACCTGATTCCCACTTCAGGTCTTACGGATTCAAGTCGTCTCACGTTCAATCAGCTGGTATGTCAGCCGCTCTGTCTTCAACTCTGTTTTACCCAATATGGCCCACAATTGATGGAAAGCCTGGGTGGCTTGCTCCGCAATCGGATTGTGTATGGTCGTAATTCCGAGAACACGGGAAAGCTCGATATCATCAAACCCCACAATGGCGAGTTGTTCCGGTACCTGAATATTTCGTCTGCGTGCTTCACTCAGAATGCCGATGGCTGCATAATCATTCGAACATAATACGGCTTGTGGAAGTTCTGGTCCCTCTGCCATTCTTCGCATCGCTTCTTCACCATCGGAGGAGCTGAACACGGAATATTGATACGCTTCAGTCCACACAGGCATATCTCTACTCTTCATGAAAGATTCGTAGGCTTCTCGGCGGCTCTGGGTATTCAAACTTTCAGCCCTGCCAAATGCATTGGCAATTCGAGTGTATCCTCTCGAAACCAGATGCTCCAGAGCTAACTTGTACCCTTCAGCCTGATCCATCGCAACTGACGGGATCTCGTCGTTCCCCATTCGCTGCCAGGAGACAATGGGCCCATACTCACAATATGCCTTTAGTTTGCGTGGGTCATTAACACAAGCAATAATAACAAGCCCATCAACTCGTTTACTGCGCAGATCCTCGAACGCCTGCAATTCAATATCCCGATCTCCACGGGATGTATAGATAATCGTCTGAAATCCAAAATCCATGGCTGTATCAATGAATTGATTCATGAACGTAAGAATGATCTCACCTGTGGTAGATGTCACAATTCCAATCTGCTTGGTCTGCCCGGTAGATAACGATACCGCATTTCGGTTGGGAATATAATTCAACTGTTTCATAATATCCGTTATGATCTGTCTTGCTTCATCACTAACATGCGGAGAATGATTAATCACCCGTGACACGGTCGCTTTTGAGTAACCGGACCGCTTCATAATTTCATCAAACTTGGACATCGGAGACTCCCTTCTTGCTAACGAACTATATAAGTTCAACTAAGATTATTTACACTGGCACTTCGATGACAGAACAACCTTCCGATCGCTGTTATCCCCAGATTTTTTGACTCCCTTATCTAATCGGGAAAATCCGGGGACAGCGTATTCTTCCGATGTAGCTTTCTTTCAGAAAGCTTTCAGGCGACCGCTTCGCTTCTTCTGGTTATTTCTGTCCTCTCCGTTTTCGTGTAAATTTTAGTTGAACTTATTTAGAATAATAGTATGCCTTAGATTGGGGTCAAAAGTAAAACTTGACGTGTAACCCGTTACAACGTTTAAGCTTTTTTTATGCAATATTATTGTTAATCTACAACAATCAATTTTGGATGAATGGAGCGATACACATGAACAACTCTCAAAATCAAACCTATCAATTCCCGGAAAATTTCCTGTGGGGTGGTGCAATTGCAGCCAACCAGGCTGAAGGTGCATACAATCAAGGCGGCAAAGGCCTGTCTACTCAGGACGTAGCTCCCAAAGGCATCATGGGGCCAATCACAGAAGAACCAACTGAAGATAACATGAAACTGATCGGTATCGATCTGTATCATCGCTATAAGGAAGATGTGAAACTATTTGCCGAGATGGGCTTCAAAGTATTCCGTACTTCCATCGCCTGGTCCCGGATTTTCCCGAACGGTGATGAGTTGGAACCGAATGAAGAAGGTCTGCAATTCTACGATGATCTGTTTGACGAGTGTCACAAATACGGGATCGAACCGCTGGTTACACTTTCACACTATGAGACACCACTTCACCTGTCCAAAGAATACGACGGCTGGGTTAACCGGAAAATGGTTGGATTCTATGAGCGTTATGTGACTGCCGTATTCAAACGGTATAAGAACAAAGTAAAATACTGGCTTACTTTTAACGAAATCAACTCCATTCTCGAAGCACCGTTCATGAGCGGTGGCATCTATACGCCGAAGGAGAAGCTTAGCAAACAAGATCTGTATCAGGCGATCCATCATGAGTTTGTAGCCAGTGCTTCTGCTGTGAAGCTCTGTCATGAGATTATTCCTACGGCACAGATTGGTTGTATGATGCTCAGCATGCCGACTTACCCGCTGACACCAAATCCAGATGATATGATCAAAGTCATGGAATTCGAGCATAGCAACTATTTCTTCGGTGATGTGCATGTAAGAGGTCGCTACCCTGGTTATATGAAACGATACTTCTTGGAAAATGGGATTGAGATTCAGATGGAAGCTGGCGACGAGGAAATGCTGCTGAACACAGTAGACTTCATCTCTTTCAGTTATTACATGAGTATCTGTCAGACAGCAGACCCGGAGAAACAAGTCGCAGGAGAAGGTAACCTGCTTGGTGGTGTACCTAACCCTTACCTGCCTGCAAGTGAATGGGGATGGCAGATTGACCCGCAAGGATTGCGTTATGTGCTTAATATGTTCTATGACCGTTATCAAAAACCACTGTTTATCGTAGAAAATGGTCTTGGCGCTGTCGATGAGTTGATCACGGGTGCTGACGGCGAGAAAACCGTCGAAGATGACTACCGCATCCAGTATTTGAATGATCATCTGGTTCAGGTCGGCGAAGCCATTAAAGATGGCGTGGAGATTATGGGATATACATCATGGGGTTGTATTGATGTTGTCAGTGCGTCTTCTGCCCAGTTGAAAAAACGTTATGGCTATATCTATGTTGATCGTCATGACGATGGATCAGGAACACTCGAACGTTATCGCAAGAAATCCTTCCATTGGTACAAAGAAGTGATCAGCAGCAACGGGAAAAGTTTGCAGCGTTAAGGATCTTTAAGCAAATGTAGCGATACATCCGTATTCCCCAGACAAATCACATGAAAAAGTGTCGATTATACGATACCTTGGCATGTTTTCTGTCTGGGGGATTTTATTTTCAAAATGAAACACCCGATGATACACATCAGGCATTCTCATTAGCCACTATCACGTTGTTTACCATTTATTCTTCACTATATGTTTTTCGCTATTTCCCTGCTGTACTTTGTTTTGTCTTCTTCCGTTATTTTGCGAATGACCCTGCAAGGATTCCCCGCAGCAATCACACCAGATGGAATATCCTTGGTAACGACGCTCCCTGCACCAATAATTGTATTGTCACCAATGGTTACATCAGCCAGAACAGTCACGCCTCCTCCGATCCACACATTATTCCCCACCGTGATAGGTCCAACGACCTCCAGACCTTCATTACGTTGCTCTACATCATAAGCATGACCTGCAGTATAGAATCCGCAATTTGGAGCAACAAAAACGTTATCACCAAAAGTAATTTTGCCGCCATCCAGCATCACAATATTATGATTGCTATAGAAGTTCTCACCAATTTCAATATTATAGCCGTAATCACATACAAATGGCTGTTCAATCAGGAAACGATCGGTCGTTTTCCCCAGCAGTTTCTTGATTAAAGCTTCTCTTTCATTGATCTTAGCTGGATGAAGCTGATTATAATCGTAACAAAGTCCTTTGGCATACAAACGCTCTTCAATTAACTCTTGATCATAATTGGCATTATATAAGAGCCCTAATTGAGATTTCTCTTTTTCAGTCATCATTTCGTAAGCACTTCCCATCTTCTATCTAAAATAAGTTAAAGCTCTATCTCTCTAATGATTCTAGCAGGATTGCCTCCCACGATCATATTATCCGGAACATCCTTCGTAACCACAGCCCCGGAAGCAATGACCACGTTATCTCCAATGGTAACCCCCGGGTTAATAACGGCTCTACCGCCAATCCATACATTATTTCCAATCTTGACTGGCTTGCCATATTCTGCACCCGAATTACGTTCATGTGGATGTAGTGGATGAGTAGCCGTATAGATATGTACATCAGGTCCCATTAAGCAATAGTCTCCAATACGAACTTCACACACATCTAATATCGTACAGTTAAAATTGGCATAAAAATAATTACCTACATGAATGTTATATCCATAATCCACATGAATATTAGGTTCCATACTCAGGTGTTCACCTGTAGATCCCAACAATTCCTTCAATAACTTGGTGCGAAGCTCACCGTCCGTTTCCGTCGTTTGATTGAACGTCCGCGTCATTCTTCTTGCATACTCCCTGTCCTCAGACAATTCGAGATCCGAAGCCATGTACAGCTCTCCATCTAACATTTTTTGTTTTTCCGTCTTCATAGTAATGATCACCGCTTCCTTGGTACACATCGTGTATTTCGACATTAGACAATACTTTTTAAAACTATTTTAATTATATAGATTACGATGGATAAAGCAAGTCTTGCTCGACATGAAAGTAGTTTAATCCACTCTTGCGTGCTCTTCTGATACAGCAAAAAAACCTCTACACCCCATTGACTATGGGATGCAGAGGTTCAAGTTTTTGTACGTATTTATTTTAAGCAACCGCCTGAACAGTTTTTTCCTTAACACTAATCGCATAGATGGCAGACACCAAACCAAGTAAAATCAGCACCGAACCAACCCATCCGGTATTCAGAATCGATGAATGATCAATCACCATACCACCGATATAGGTACCCAGTGCAATCCCTGCATGTGCAATCCCTGAATTGGTGCTGATTAGTGTTTCTGCTGTTTCCGGTGAAGTTTTGATAATGAGACTATTCTGAACGGGCGTAACGGTCCAGCTCAGTGCACTCCAGATGCTTAACAGCAGCAAGAAGGCGATCAAAGGCAATCCTACGCTGAACGGAATGATAGCCATACTCACGATAAAGGGAATCAGCACAATAACAATAGCTTTAGCGGGATGCAGACGATCGGATAACATGCCTCCGATGCCTCCCCCTGCCACAGCGGCGATACCAAACATCATATAGATAAAGGTAACCATCGTCGCGCTGGCTCCCAGCGTTTCTTGCAGAAATGGCGTGAAATAAGCATATAAAGTCAAGTGACCGGCGAGTACCAGCAAAGTCGTAGCATGGATTGCCAACATTTTCGGATTCCACAGCGCCGTAAGCTGTTTCTTCAGGGATACAGCAGGAATCGGCTGCACACGGTCCATTGCAATCCAGATCGCTACCATAACCACTGCGGTCAGAACAGCAATCAACATAAACACCTCACGCCAGCCTGCCATGTTGCCTACAAAGATACCAAGTGGTACACCAAGGATAAGTGATGCGCTGCCTCCCATGGTTATGATCCCCACGGCGCGTCCTTTATACTGTGGTTCCACAATGCGCGCTGCAAGTGTCAGGGAGAGTACAAATATAAGTGAACCCGTTGCGGCTCCGAGTGCTCTACCCGCCATCAGCATATAAAAACTGGTACTGAATGCAGAGATTAGATTACTGATCAGAAATACAAACAACGTACACATATATACTTTTTTACGTTCAAATCTGGCCGTCATATTTAATAAGATCGGTGCAGACAATGCATAGACCAGTGAGAAAATAGAAATTAAATACCCGGCTTTCGCCAGTGAAAGATGAAGATCTGTAGCAATTAGGTCCAGAATGCCGCCCAAAATCAATTCAACGGTTCCGACCACAAATGCTGCAATAGCAAGCACGTATACTTTCTTATTCATGTTGAATCCTCCTCAAAAAGTTACAACTACGATAGTAACCTATAAAACTGAAAGTTTCAATAGTTATTTTCATGATCGTTTTCATACACAGATATAACAAAAAAACTATCCTCCGAGAGAATAGTTTTAATAGATCAACCTGGTTAACAGTCGCTCGATTTCAGCATCTTGTAACAATTGATCACCGTATTTTTTCGTAATTTGAGTAAGTGCAACATCATGATAGAAATAATCGGTCATGGCTTTGACAATCGGTTTGGACATCGTTTTGATGGCTCTCCATGAATCGTGTTCCACACCAGCAAACAACAAATAGGCATGATCTACAATGAGCAGCTGTGAAGGTTCCGGCGCATCAAGTAATGGAATCAACGAGTATTTCCGGGTTAAGGATGTCTCCATACCCCCAACAGCAAGCACTTCAACATATACTCCCTGTTGTTCCTTCTGCTCCAGCAGTTCACGATATTTCTCCATTCGCTCATTCCAGGCCAGAAAAAGAATGGATGAGTCTGCTTCCTCGATAAGCTGTTCAATATTCGAAGCAATGGATGACTCATCCTTCAACGTCCAGATATGCTCGTCCGTGAAGGTACGTTTGATTTTGTAACTCTTCAATTCCTCAATATCTTTCTCAAAATCAGCCTTGATCTTATGAATAATGGACTGAAGATCCACTGCCATATATAGTTTTTTCTTCCCATCCATCGTTGTCAGCACCGTTCCCTTGTCGATCAGCCGGTTGAGCACTTCATAGATCTTCGCTTTGGGAACGTTGGAGTGATTAACAATGGATGTGGCATCAAGCGGTTCATCCTGCGCAAATATAGCCTCATATACCTGACTTTCATATTGTGTAAACCCGAATTTCTGTAACATGGTTTGGATCGGCGCATCCCTTCTAATTGTGTCTGGTCTATCTAGTTTAGACGCATGAACTTCCCATGTCCAGTTGATCCCACTTGGCTACGTCCGATCCCAAAAGCGCTGCTGGGTCATCGCTTGAATGAATTGCTCTGCAAACGCCGCAGGCTGTTGTTCCACAATGACGCCGGGTTTGCCTATAATGCCGACCGGATGGATCATCGCTGCCCCCGTTGGTGTCGCACCGATCGGTTTGAAATGATTGTACGTTTCGATGGCATAGGATCGGGTGTATTTTTGAAAATACTCGTTTTCCTTCTGTCCTCCAACAATGAACAGGCCATCATATACCAAGGGCGAGCCGGTTAAAAAACTGTCGTCCACCTTGAGTTCGGCATTTCCCTCTCCACGCACCACACCCTGTCTTTCATGAACAATAACCGGTTGAAGTCCCGCTGCCTTAAGCTCTTCCAAAATGTATTGTGTACTCGGGCCATCGAATCCTTCACCGACAATTACCCCCACACGCAATGTCTTGGGAGAAAACACCGTATTCGCCATACTGAGCGCAGGAGATGACTTCGTCACTTGAGATTCAGGAACGTCAGGTACATTGACTCCGAGTTCAACGGCCAGAATGGTCGCCAGCTCTGTACTGACATGACCCAACATATTTACAACCTGCTGACGTATAGAAACATCCTTTACCTTCCCAAGTTCAAACGTAAGTGTCTGAATGATATGACTTCTCTCCAAGCCTGACATACTGTTCCAGAATAGACGTGCCTGCGAGAAATGATCCAGGAAACTGGGCGCCGTTTTCCGTTCTTTAAGACCTTGCACTGGGGAAGGATATGTCACAAACCCTCCTTTTGTACCTGGTACAGTATAAGGTGAGTTATTGGCAAGCGAATTTTCATGATAGGCGACTCTCCCCTGATCAATGGTGTAGCGAGAGGCTCCATCTCTCTGGTTGTTATGTACAGGGCATACCGGACGATTGATCGGCAGTTCCTGATAATTCGTGCCCACCCGCGCCAATTGAGTATCCGTGTATGAAAACAGTCGCCCTTGAAGCAACGGATCATTGCTAAAGTCAATACCACGTACGATGTTCCCTGGATGGAAAGCAACCTGTTCGGTTTCCGCAAATACATTTTCAACATTACGGTTAATCGTCATTTTGCCAATGATTCGCACTGGTATGTCTTCTTCAGGCCATAATTTGGTTGCATCCAAAATATCAAAATCAAACTTGAATTCATCCGCTTCCTCCAAAACTTGTATTCCAAGTTCAAACTCCGCAAAATTGCCGGAATTGATGTTTTCCCACAGATCTCTGCGATGAAAGTCCGGATCTGCACCTCCCAGCTTTTGAGCTTCATCCCAAACCAAAGAATGCATGCCAAGTGCGGGCCTCCAATGAAATTTCACGAACCTGGATTTGCCTTCTTTGTTGACCAGCCGGAAGGTATGTACTCCAAATCCCTGCATCATTCGAAAGCTTCGCGGTATCGTGCGATCCGACATAATCCACATGACCATGGCTGCCGACTCCTGGTTATTCGCAATGAAATCCCAGAAGGTGTCATGCGCAGTCGAGCCCTGTGGAATCTCATTATTGGGTTCCGGCTTCAGTGCATGAATCAGATCCGGGAACTTGATCCCATCCTGAATGAAAAAGATCGGAATATTGTTGCCAACCAAGTCAAAATTTCCTTCCTCGGTATAAAACTTCACAGCGAACCCTCTTACATCCCGATTCGTCTCGTTGACCCCTTTGGAACCGGCAACTTCGGAAAAACGAACAAACAGCGGTGTCTTCACACCTGGATTTTGAAGAAAATGGGCCAATGTTAATTCTTCAAGCGATTCATATAACTCAAATTCACCATACGCTCCATATCCCCGGGCATGCACAACTCTCTCCGGGATGCGTTCCCGGTCAAAGTGAGACAGTTTCTCACGCATCAGAAAGTCTTCAAGCAGCGTGGGCCCGCGATCGCCCGCTTTTAGCGAATTGCTGTCATCCGATATTTTAACCCCTTCGTTGGAAGACATCTCTTTGCCGTTATTATCCCGAAGAAAGGTGTTTCTTTGCTCAATCTTTTTGTTCTCATCCACAGGTTCCTTGCTCATCCCAATCACCTCCAGAATATATGTATGGGAATGAAAATGCATTTATGAGTACCTGTTATACCCATGCATTGATGTGAATTGTAAGGGTGCTCGATATGGATGGCAGACATTAATCCCATTTATTGCTCATGAAGTCTTTTGTCTAGCACCTTCTACATCACCTTGTCATCTACTATTAAGAACCTTTAATAGAAAAGAGATGATTAGATGGCTCGTGTCAATGCTGTTCCACAGCCGGATCTGGTATTAATCTATTGGTCTAGAAATCCGCTCGTTCCCGGTTCTGCGCGCAGAATCCAAAGTGTGCGTGTGATTGGTAATACGTCTCCATGTACATTTACATTGGTTCCCGGTGCACGCCTGATCAATGCACTGAACTGCTTGCTGGACAATGATATTGGATTCAAAGTGGTATACCGCTACAAAACGTCAGAAATCAGTGGAATTCTGTTATTGAAACGCAAATGATCAAAAGCATAAAAATGGTGCCTCCCATTGGGGAGCGCACCATTTTCTCGTTTTTCGTACTTGTATGATATGAATTCAATGATTCTATTGGTTAGCAGCGATGGTATCATTCACTTCCTGTGTGATCTGATCTCCACCGAGTTTCTTCCAATTGCCAACAAAGTTATCGAACTCGTCAATGGACAAGTTACCATAGATGATTTTCAGGAACGTCTCGGCTCTCAGTTTATCCAGAGTAGCTTGCTTGGTATTCATCGTTCTCGTCGGTGCATAGATGAATTCATTCATGACAATCAGGTCATGATCCCGATAATACTTAATCACACCTTGTGAGCTCTCTGGGCCAAAGATACGCTCCATATGCCACTTGTCGAGATTCCCATTCCGATAATCCATAATATCGTCATAGAACAGCTTCGCTTCAAGTTCCAATCCGGACGTATCTCCTGTTTTGAGCGCCTGCTCTACTTCATCCTGTGCCTTCACATTTTTGTTGGCTGGCAGGTTGGAGACCGTCGCATTATGAAAACCAAGACCTGTCAGTCCATTCAAATAAGCAGCCCGTTCGTCCTTGGCAGACTCACCGAACATTTTTTCAGCCTGGAAATTGAGCAACTTGATTAACGCTTCTGGATGCTCGTAGCCTTTGCGAACGGCAAATATACCGCCCAGACTAAGATGATTCTGTGTTTTGGCTGGCTGATCATCTATGGATTGAACCGGGTAAGCCATCCAGTCGATGTTCTTGTCTTTTTTGATCATGCTGCTAACCTGAAAAGGTGCCCATTGTGGCAGGAAGAACATGCCTGACTTGCCTGCATTCACATCCTCCATCATTTTAGCAAAATCCTTCACGCCAAATTCGGGATCAAGTACACCCTTCTGATACAGATTCTGGAGCTCACGCAATCCTTCTTTCACTTCCGGTTGGATCGTTCCATTCACGACTTGACCTGAAGCATCCTTAATCCAGGTTTCCAGATACCCATGATAACCGAGCAAGAACGCGTTTATAGGCAAATCCTTGTTCAAGGCAATGCCATACGTATCGTCTTTGCCATTTCCGTCTGGATCTTCGAAGGTAAAGGCTTCTGCAATCTGGATGACATCCTGCATGGACTTGGGCGCTTCAAGACCGACCTTTTTCAGCCAGTCCTGACGAATCCAGATCATATCCGAGGAATCCAGCGAACCTGGGAAGCTCACCATGGCATATATTTTGCCATCCTTCGTTACCGGCTTCAAACCCGCTCCATCTTCAGCGGACATGAACTCCTTAACCAGTTCGGATGCATACTTGTCATATACTTCGGTCAGATCTTCCAGCATTCCCGCTTCATGAAGTTGTTCGAATTGAACAGCGCTCACTTTCAGTACATCCGGCAGATCACCACTCGCGAGCGTGACATTCATCTTATCGTTATAATTGGCATCCGGAACAATCCATTCATACGTTACATCGATACCGAGTTCATCCTTGTATCCTCTGGTCCAGATATTATTAGCGTGTGTATCTCCTTGGGCGAGCGATTCTTTCCCCGTTTCATTCATGGTGGAAGTCAATTTAATGGGTGGGTCATATTTCGTAAGTGGTCCTCCTGCATCCTGCTGTGTGTTCGGCTCAGCTTCATTCTCGGCACTTCCCGCACCAGACGAACAGGCTGCAAGCGTGGTGGCCAGCACCATGGTTAACGTTAATAATGAGAACTTCTTGAATGATATATTCATGCGAATCCCCCTTTTTATCCTCCCGTGAGGTATATTTTCATCTTACAAAGAAAGCGCTATCACTTCGAGTGTATCCCATTGACATCTGGTATCTTTGATTTACCATTTGAGATATGATCTAACTTTTCTGATCCCGATACTCTTGAGGGGTACAGCCCGTTGCTTTTTTGAAGAAACGATAAAAATAATGCTGATCGCTAAATCCAACCTTTGCCGATATTTCATGCATTTTGCATGAAGAACCTAGGAGTAACTCTTTACTTCGCTCTACTCTGCGGTCATGGATGTAGTCGGATATGCCTTTACCTGTAATCCGTTTGTACCAACGCGACAGATAAGAAGGGTTAAGAGAGACTTCCTGTGCGATCCGTGTGAGTGAGAGGTCATCCTCCAGATGGTGCTTGATATAATGATGGATCGTAATCAGAATCTGTGATTGGTCATTCAGGCGGGCATTGCTTCGTTTGGAGATCATCCATTCGTATGCAGATTGATAAAAGATGACCAGATCGGACCATGCGGTATGGATGTCAAAATGCAGCATTCGGGACAGCGATATTTCTTCCATTGCCGATTCATACAACCCTAATTCGTGCAGAACTTCAATGAGTACGTTGGCTGCACCCGTATACGTTTTCATGCGAAAAAACGGATCTTGAAGTCCCTCCTTCGCAGCTTCGGTCCATTTACGGAAGGACTCTATCCATTCCCGGTCACCAGCTGTTATTCGCTGTTTGATCTGTTCCAGATGCAGTGCTACCGCACCCTGTTGATTCAAAATGCTAGGGGTGTATGGCAATTCATCCTGGATATTTACACGCAGCAGCTTCTCCATCCCCAGCCCCGGACTCTCATGAACCGACAGACGTAACTGCGCAATAGCCTGATTGAGCCTAGTCCACTCTAACGCCTGCTCGCTGACCATGATGGATACAGACAGGTTCAGACAGTCCGCACAGGATTGCTGTACAGACTCCAGTGTGCCATAGACAAAACGGAGGGTCTGTACCCAGCTATCCAGCTGACTCCCTTTTTCCCCTTGCGTATTAGATCCGTGTGATGGTTGCTTCTCTTGCGATTGAATAAAGCATGCGATAACCTGAGTGTCCAGATCTATCGCCTTCACCTTGGCCTTATCCTGTAGCAACTCCTCCGCAACATTGGCAACGGCATAGCGAATGAGACTACGATCCGCCTGAGATTGATAGTTGTTCCACTCCTCTACTCGTATAATCACAGGAATAACGGGTTGATCGGATTCGAAAGGTAGCTGCACAGCATCCAGTTCTTCTTGAAGTGAAATGATATCATGTCTATCCGTTCGCTTAAGCACATCCAGTAACAGTTGACGCTGTAACTGGGGCAACGCTCGCGGCAATTTACTACGAAACCATGCAGCTTGGTAGTGAAAATCATTTTCTTCTGATATCTGTGTTAACGCCCGTTCTACCGCAGCTCGAATGTGACTCATTCCCTCTGTCTTTAACAGGTAATCCACAACGCAAGGGTTACGAATGGCTTGGTGTGCATAATCGAATTCGTTATGACCGGTCAGCAATAGTACCTTGCATCGTGGCCACCGATCCATAATCTGCTCGATCAATTGCATGCCATCCATACCAGGCATACAGATGTCGCTGAGTACAATATCAATCTTGACCGAGTTCAGCCAATCGATGGCTTCAAAGGCAGAGTACGCTTTAATAATCTCCATGTCTTGAAAGTTCGCCTTTTGAAAGAAAGCGTATAGTCCATCCAAAATAACGGGTTCATCATCTACAATAAGCATCCGCTGCATAACGCTACTCCCCTTCCCATGGAATTGTCACTAGAATGCACAACCCACCCAGCTCACTTCGCTGCGCTGTAAGACCATAGGCGGCCCCGAATTTGATTCTTAATCGCTGATTCACATTCATGAGTCCGGTTATCTCTTCGTTTCCATGTTTCCGCTCTGTTTCCTCGAAAGCAGATTGCAGGTAATTCAAGGTTTCATCTGTTAATTGATCCCCATCATCCTCAATACGAATGGACAGGTATCCCTGGCCCTGTTGGTATGAAAGCTGTAGAGTACCTCCCTGACTACGCTTCGCAAGTGCATGCTCGAACACATTTTCTACGATTGGCTGGATGATGACTCTGGGAATCGAAATCATTCTGTACCTCGCATCCAGATCCTCCAATTCCAATTGAATCCTTGAACCAAACCGAATTTTCTGAATCGATGCATAGACCAGCGCATGGTCAATCTCAGCCCCCAACGATACTTCGCTATGGGAATCCCGGGACATGTATCTGAAATATTGACCCAGATAGTCGGTGAATTCCTGAATGAGCTCCACATTCTCAACTTCCGCCATTTGCTTGATGCTGAACAGACTGTTGTATAGAAAGTGAGGTTGAATCTGGGATTGCAGATGTTTGAGTTCTGCCTCACTTGTTCGGATCCGTGCAACATAATTCTCATCGATCAAAATATGTAAGCGTTCTATCATATGGTTGAATCGAGAGTACAAATAGCCGAATTCATCCCTTCTGGATGAAGGAATATGTACGCTTGTCTGGCCCTGCTCTGCCATTCTGAATCCTCGAATGAGCACCGATAAAGGTTGGTGAATCGCTCTGTAGATCGAAAACGAGAAGATGATAATGATGACAATCGACAGAAAGGTCACCATCCATAACCACAATTTGTATTGTTCCAGTGGCGCCCTAAGCACATCTTGGGGAATAGTGGCAGTCAGCGTGAACGAGTGATCCTTATCATGTAACGAATAATAGAGATATGGATCAGATTGAAACTTCGTAACTTGCATGGACTCGGTCGGTTCAGGCGAAACTGTTCGAATTGGTTTTACAGGTGCTGGCTGCTCCGATGAAGAGATCACCACATGCTGCTGTTCACCGAAACTCAGCGTAATCTCACTTTCCCCCGTTTCCGACAGCTGTTGCAATCGGTGTTTCAATTCTTCAGCAGACAAGCGTATTCCTAATATGAAATTAGGCGGTTCCTCATGGTTCATGTTATATGGATTACTTTTCAGGAAATAGAGATCGTTATTGGAATGCGATAATTCGCCATTCAGATTGCCCATCGTGGCAAGCAGATTCTTCCACTCGGTATCCTCTACGTCCCGAATTCCGTCCGCTGCACTGACCCGTTTATGCAGAGCGGGAACGTAGTACACCACATCACTAATGTAGGGACTCGTTACCATGATCTGACTCAGCTTGTTGTGAATGTTGTTCAGACTGGACGTGACTTCATACCTGCTCATAATCGCAGCTCGTGTACTTAGCGTGGACATGGGTTCATCAAATGAAAATTCGGTCACCAGCGCACTCATTCGCTCCAATTCGAATTGCAGATGATTATGGTAGAAGTACAATTTGGACTCATGCGCCTTCTCCACCTCTGTCTGCATCTGCTTGGAGCTGACTTGTGTTATCATAATGCTTATCCCGTACAAGGGCAGAATGACCAGCACAAAAGCAATCATTAATTTGACGACAATAGATGTCTCTCTCCAGCTCCCCCGGATGAAATGCAATATTTCCCTCCTCCTCTCCTCACTCTCTTAAATTGCAAAAAAGGAGCCGGAAATCGGCTCCTTCCATCGGTGTTCCTCCTATCGATCTTATCCCTTTACACTTCCGACAACAAGCCCATGCACGAAATACCTCTGCAGGAATGGGTACACGAGCAGAATCGGAATAACGGACAAAAAGATCTGGGAAGCTTGAGTCGTTCTATCCGATACCTGACTTAAGAGCGTCGCATCCTCCAGCGTCATCATCTCGCTCTGGATCATCGTCACCTGCTGTAACATGGACTGAAGATACGTAGCGAGCGGATAGCCTTCCGGACTCTTCATGTAGATCATGCCATCGAACCAGGCGTTCCAGTGTCCTACCATGGCAAACAGCGTAATGGTAGCGATACTTGGTAGAGAGATCGGAAGATAAATGCTCCATAGTGTGCGAAAATGTCCTGCCCCATCCATCCAGGAAGCTTCTTCAAGCTCCTTCGGCAAACCTCTGAAGAAGTTGAGCATGAGGAGCACATTAAAGATCGGAACGGCACCTGGCAGAATCAATGCCCAGATCGAATCCAACAAGCCTGCTTCCTTAACCACCAGATAACCAGGAATTAGTCCTCCACTGAATAACATCGTGAATACAAAAATCCACGCATAGAACGTTCTTGAGCGGAATTTGGCAGCCTCTTTTGAGAGCGGATAAGCTACCAGAATCGTGAAGATCAAATTGGTCGTAACCCCCAGAACGACACGAAGAAGGCTCGTGCCGAATGAGTTCAGAAACTGCTGATTTTCCAGAATGTATTGATATGAGGACAACGTGAAATCCACAGGCCAGAATGTGACACTGCCCGCTTTGACCGCATCACTCGAACTAAATGAAATCGCTAATATATTCACAATCGGGAACAGGCATAACAAGGCAAGAATCGTCAGGATGACGTAGTTAAACCCTAGGAACCACCGATAAGCTCTTGAAGCGTGGTGCATGATTCTGCCTCCTTTCTAGAATATCCGATAATTCGCGAACCGATAGGCCAAGAAATAACCAAGTCCGATAAAAATGAAGGAAACGACAGATTTGATCAGACCCAACGCTGTCGATACAGAATACTGTGCATCCTGTAATCCGATCCGGTAGATCATCGTATCCAGGATATCTCCTGATTCATATACCAATGGATTATAGAGGTTGAACACTTGGTCAAAGCCACCGTTGAGTACATTTCCCAGACTAAGCGTTACCATCAAAATCACGATCGGGCGAATGCCTGGCAGTGTAATATGCCATGTCTGTTTCCATCTTCCCGCGCCATCCATAACAGAGGCCTCATACAGAGACTTATCAATATTAGTGAGCGCAGCCAGATAGATAATCGTTCCAAATCCGAATTCTTTCCATTGGTCTGTGATGACAAGTATGTAAGGGAACCACTCGTTACTGGCCAGGAATTGAATCGGGTCAATCCCCACGGCTTTCAACAACATATTAACGATCCCGGTGCTTGGAGATAACACATCTACGATGATTCCCGCCAGAATAACCCATGAGAAAAAGTGAGGCATATAAATCACGGTCTGGATCGTTCGTTTAAATCCTGTCTTGCGAACCTCATTGAGCAATAAGGCTACAAGTACCGGAATCACCAAGCCGGAAACAATTTTCATCGTCGATATAAATACCGTATTCCATACAACCTGCGAGAATCCCGGTAGATCGAACAGGTACCTGAAATTGTCCAAACCCACCCAATTCATATTTTTGAATCCGGCAATGGGAGAGAAATTCTGAAAGGCAATAGAGAGTCCCGCCATCGGAATGTAACCGAATACAATAATAATGAGCAGTCCAGGCAGAATCATGAGATGAAGCGGAACATTTCGGATAAATTGTTTGTAGTTGGAACGCATAAGCTGACTCCTCCTTCAACATTTATTATAGGAGCAGCCAGATCACCGCAATAGTGTGGGCTATTTACTTTGGGTATCTTTTGTTGACTCTCTCCCCTGGAACGCCAAAAAACCGCGATATCCGCGGTCTCTTGTTCACGATGTTGATTTAATTCAGGATTTCCATCACCAATACATTCACTGAATGAGCAGCTAAATTAACCACCACCGATGTATCGGACAGTGTGATCTCCTGTTCTTGGGGAACCACTTTCTCATCATTCTTCTGATTCACATTCGGAACATGCACTAAGTGATCTTCTCCAGTAAGCGTGATTAGTCTGGCTGAAGCATCAACCTTTAGGTCCTGAAGGCAAATCCGGGTTGATTTATCTACACTATCTGCATTCACCAGTTTCACATACACATATCGTGCGTCTTTCGTAACAGAGTGGAATACTTCCCGGTTGTAAGCTTCCAGCTTGTAATCCAGAACGTTACTGGTATTGCGACCGTCTGTATAAGAGCAGATCAGGTTCTTACCTGTGTCACCACCATAGTTAACCGTGATCGTATAATCGGTCCCATTCACGAGTGGTTCATAGTTGGCCGCTCTCAGGTTACCTGCTGCCGAACTGGATGAATAATCCCCCAATGTGTAACCCTCGATCCCTTGTTTGTACACCTTCACTCCCGAGGCATTTCCACCGTAACTGATCGCGTACTCGATGACATCCTTGTTCTCGGGCGAGATATCCGTCAATCCCACGCCGATGTAAAAACCATCCTCACCTGAAATTCTTTCAGCTTCAACTTGAACTTTATAGTTGGTCCATTTGTCATTCAGCAGATACAATCCATTCAATCCACTTGATTGTGCCTTCAAAATGATCCCTTTCCCTGCGATTAACGTGTATCCTTCCGATCCAGGAATCTGTCTCCATGCCTCACTAGGCGCTGTACGTTCCCTGAAATCTTCATCAAACATCATACTGCCATCCACATTGGACGTGACCATGACTCGTTTCACTATGATGTCTGCATGACCTGTTGCAATTTCAATACCACCACGCGGAATGAGATTCAGTGGTTTGCCTTTGCTATAGGTGGAAAACGAAGTTTCAAGCACCTGATCCCCTACATATTTTGCAAAGAGCTGCTGTACATAATAATTCGGTGTGTACCACACCGTTTCATCATCAAACCAGATGCAGTCTGGCGTCCAGCGGTAGGTACCGTCCGTTAGTACTTTGTTGAACAATGGCGCATAGGCAGCCAAACGAACAACGTCCGCATTATTTTCAAAGCCAGTCATGATTGCAGCTTCTGCAACCGCACCCGCCAGCGTATTTTTGTCCGTGGAAGCATATTCTCCCACAAATACTTTGGATGTTTCTTTCCAATCGATACTTCCATCTTCATGATAAGCCCGGTCATAGTAATTGTACCGATCCGCGTTGTTCAGCAAATATTCATTGGATCGATAGTAGTGCTCATCCGCAATGGTATCCATGTAATTGTCCTGATTCTCATACCAGGTTACCGTCTCCTCAATCACCTCTGTGCCATCTGCAAAAGCAACCTGAGCTGATCCGGTCAGATTCCCGCTGAGAAATTTCCATCCTTCCTGGTACGCATCATCATCCGCCTGAGCACCAACCGTCGAGATAATGTGTAGTTCATGATCAGGATAGTTCTGCTTCATGTAGTCATCTATTGAACGTTTGAATACTTCGAAGTTGGCAAAAAATTCAGTGCCCCAGTTCTCATTGCCTACGCCGAGATAACGAAGATCGAACGGTTCAGGATGTCCCATCTGGCTTCGTACCGCCGCCCATTCATTGTGTTCAAAGTCTGTACTGAGCGCAAAGTCGATCAAGTCTGTAAAGTTCCGGATATAATACTCCCGCAAAGCGCCACCCGCAGGGTGAGCATAATCCGAGCGTGCCTGACATAACACACCGCAAGCCATGACTGGAACCGGAGCAGCATTCAGATCTTCTGCCAGTTGGAAGTACTCCATATAGCCAAGCCCCATCGTCATCATGTAACCCCAGACATTATAATTCTCTTTGCGGAGCTCAACCGGACCCACAGAATCCTTCCAGTCATATACGTTATCCCAGATGAAAGATCCCTCCGAGATACATCCTCCCGGAAAACGCAGGAACTTCGGATGTAGATCTGCGAGTGCTTGGATTAGATCTTTTCTCAATCGATAGTTCGGATTACCTGTATAGTTGGCATGTGCTGTAGCCGATATTCCTTCTTCTGCCGGATCAGCTCCCCATACATTCCGAGGGACTAAGGACACCATATCGATGGAGATTTCACCTTCAAACGTAAGTGCCAGTTGACCAAGTACGGTCTCGGTTCCAGTCAGAAGCAAAGCGTATTTCTTCCATGTGTTCCCGCCTTCAACATGTAGTGTTACCGAATCACTGATGGAAGTGTCATTTCCATTCTGTAATTGAACGGTGATCATTCCTGCCGATTCTGCTTTTGCCCATACAGTAAAGTCATACGATTCACCCTGCTTGATGGACATGGCACAATGCTGGTTGGAGTCTGAGAATCCGCGATTTCGAATCGTTGCCCCATCCTGAACCGTTACATAATAAGCATTGACTTCAGGGTCTTCCACGTTAAAGTGAACGTTCAGTCCATCCGTATGCCGTACGAGCATTTTCTCCGTATCGCCTGACCAAGCAAACAAAGGCTCACGGTTTCGCCCTGTCGAACAACCACATTCTCCAGAGTCATGCGAGTACGTATCGAATGCAAAGGATTCAAATGATCGATTCTGAACAAGCTCTGCATAGATTCCGCCATCTGCCGCGTTGTTAATATCCTCGTAGAAAAGCCCATACATGACTTCACTGATGTCTGCCACCTTCTGATCCCCATGGATGGTGACCGTATAAGGTGGGAGATGCGCCGGCACAACAGACACGTCAAAGCTTTGGCTCAGCTTACGATCTCCTCTGTGCAGAAGCGCACGGAGGGTAACCTCTTGTGCCGATGTGATTGCCTGAACCTCTCCGTTCTCGGACAAGACTGCCGGCTCACTGGAACTCCACTGAACCTTCACTTTACCACCCAGCAAATCTGCTGGCAGTGACACATCTTTGGTGATAATTCGGTTTGGGAAGGACAAGTACTTGTCCGCCGCAAGCTTCACAATCGCTTCATCTGTCAGTGACTCACACATCACTTCAATGACTTCATCCATGGTGAGCGCTGCCCCATAGATCCGAAAGTCGGATAACGAACCTGCAAAATCCACATCCGCTGCATACTGGGAACGTCCGATATAATTCTGGCTATAATTCTCAGGATCGGTGAACGAATCAAACCATTCGCGCAATTTGGCATAATTGCCACTGGATGTCTGACTGATTGAACCGTCTGCGGCCTTCTCCCCATTCACATACACAATCGGACCCGCACTGCTCAACGTTCCCCCTTGGCTGCCTGCCACAGAGAGTGCAATATGCAACCATTCTCCACTTGCAACTCCTCGACTTGGGTGGACAACCAGATTATCGCCGGCATATAACGTACCCAGGAGCTGACGCGTCAGAAACAAATACGGCCCCTTCTCCCCTTTACCAAAGTCAAAAATGCGCTCCCACACATTGGACCCTTTGCCGAGAAATACCCAAGTTGCAATAGTAATTCCCGTGTTATCGCTTACATCACGAAGCAGATCCGACGGTAATTGTAGATAAGAAGTTCCATTCGCTCCCCCGTTGAAAGTTACCGCCGATCTTCCTTTTAACTCGGATATGACAGGGGGGAACTCGCCTTTTGCCAAACTATCATTTCCGTTCCCGGAGCTGTCTTTCCCAATCTGAACAGCATCTTCGAACGTGTATTGTGCGATTAAATGGTTTTGATATGTGGTCATGTTCTTACCTCCTATGTAGTTTGGAATTGTCGTTACAGAATACTCGCCTTTAATTCGTATAAATATAAAATGATTGATAAATAGTTAAACACCTAATCTAAACGTAATAATATCCCATCACATAACCTAATTTCAATCCTAAATTTGAGAATAATACCTGTTTTGTTTGAATGTAATGAGCCTTATCAGCTCTTACCGGCTCTCTTCATTTTTTCATTTTAGTCTTATAAACATTACATTTATGGTTTACAAACATATAAACCAATTGATAATATAACAAATGAAAGCGCTTGATATAATGAAATACTCAAAGGAGGTCTGCCGAACCTTTTATCGTGTGTTGCCAAGTATCGGTTGATTTTTCATTCCGGGGAATAGGAAAGGGGAAACGTATGAAACGTTATTGGGTACGCGTACTTAACATTTCTGTACTAAGCACCACATTACTTACTGCAACAGCTTTGGCGCCGGTCTCGGTGTTCGCAAATGGTTCAGGGGCAACCTTTGGTAACTCGCAGACTTCCACCACACCTTTCGCAAATCCTGCTCCATCATTCAAAAATGTTTCCGTTCATGACCCTTCTGTCATTAAGGTGGATGATACGTTTTATATTTTTGGTTCACACCTGCAAGTCGCTAATTCTAAAGACTTTCTGAACTGGGATTTGGTCGCATCCGGTGTTACGGATAACAACCCCGTTGTCCCCAATGTAACCAAGGAATTCGCTGAAGCGCTGGAATGGGCGCAGACGGATACGTTATGGGCAGCAGATGTCATTCAATTGGCGGACGGTAAATTTTATATGTACTACAATGCTTGTAAAGGCGACTCTCCCCGATCAGCGCTCGGCATTGCTGTCGCAGACAATATCGAAGGGCCTTATAAGGATCAAGGCATTCTGTTGAAATCCGGCATGTGGGATCAGATCAGTGAGGATGGTACCATTTACGATGCAACGATTCATCCCAATGTGGTCGATCCAGATGTCTTTTATGATAAGAACGGCAAGTTATGGATGGTGTATGGCTCGTATTCCGGAGGGATTTTCATTCTGGAGATGGATGAGACGACAGGCAAACCGCTGCCGAATCAAGGTTATGGCAAGAAGCTGACGGGAGGCAACCATAGTCGTATTGAAGCCCCATACATGCTCTACAGTCCAGAAACCGATTATTATTATCTGTACCTGTCTTACGGCGGGCTAGGTGCTGATGGAGGATATAACATTCGTGTAGCCCGCTCCCAAACACCGGATGGACCTTTCCTCGATGCGGAAGGAAACGATATGATCAACGTTAAAGCGGACAAGGATAAACCGTTGTTTGATGATCGTTCTATCGAGCCTTTTGGAGTCAAATTGATGGGGAACTTCCTGTTCGAGAGACAGATCGGTGATCCAGGCACAGGCCTAGGTAGTGGCTATGTTTCGCCAGGACATAACTCTGCTTATGTTGATCCGGAGACTGGCAAACAATTTCTCATCTTCCATACTCGCTTTCCAGGGCGTGGCGAAGAACATGAAGTTCGCGTACATGAGATGCATATGAATGCAGATGGATGGCCCGTTGTTTCTCCCTATCGCTATGCGGCTTTGGGAGAGGATACAACGCAACTGACAACTCAGGATATTGCTGGTCAGTACCAATGGGTGAATCATGGTAAGGACATCACGGCGGACATCAAGCCATCCCGGACCGTTCAGTTCACGGCAGATGGGCAGATTCATGGTGCCGTGACAGGAACATGGAGTCTTGGCGCAGACAACAAGGTTCAGATCACATCGAATAACGTTGTCTACAAAGGCGTTTTCACGCATGAATGGAACTCGGAATCTCAAAGTACGGTTCTGACCTTTAGCGCCCTCTCCTCCTCCGGGGTAGCCATCTGGGGAAGTCAAGGTGTTGAACGGAGCGATCAAGACATTGTAGATGCGGTGAAAAAGGATCTGAGCATTAGCAATACGGATCATGTGTTCTTCAACCTATCTCTGCCTACTAAGGGAACAAGTGATGCAGAGATTACGTGGAAAAGCTCCAACACTTCGGCTCTATCCGCTACAGGTGTAGTGCAGCGACCACGCGCTGGTAAGGGTGATTCCAAAGTAAAATTAACCGCAACGATTCGTAAAGGAACTGCGCTAAGCTCCAAAACGTTTAACGTTATCATTCCACAGCAAGCGATAAGCCCGTTGCTCGGGGAGTATACTTTTGAACACAAGAAACTTGCCAAAGTCGCACAGGATTCCAGTAAAAATGAATATCACGGACAAGCTTTTAACGTGGTCAGTTCTGCTGCTGGTGGCAAAAATCAGGCTGCCACATTTAACGGGACAGACAGTTTCATCCAATTACCTGGCCTGATCACAGATACAACGGATTTCACGTTTAGCGCTTGGGTCAATTGGGACGGCGGCGGGTCCTGGCAGCGTATTTTTGACTTTGGAAATGGTTTGACTAGGCATATGTTCCTTACTCCCTCCCAGCATAATGGAGCGCTACAATTCACCATTCATAACGAGGGTCGGGATCAGAGTCTGATTGCTGCAAATCCACTGCCTTCCAAAGCGTGGGTTCATGTGGCTGTAACCCTTCAGGGTGATGTAGGTACTCTGTATGTGAATGGTACATCGGTTGCAAGCAGCTCTGAAATCACCTTTAACCCGAAAGATCTGCAGGTAACGGAAGCTTATGTAGGCAAGAGTCGTTATGCGGCTGATCCGTTCTACAAAGGCAGTCTGGATAACGTAAGAGTGTATGACAAAGCATTAACAGCCAAGGAAATTCAGCGTCAGGCCAAAGAAAAACCTTAACTAAGAGTCATATCATATGCGCTAGACTCCATTAGTGCACACATCAATAAAGCAGCCAATGTAGTGAACTGTACCCCATTTGTTAAAGACGACTAACAAGGGAGTTGCAGTTCATTACATCAGGCTGCTTTGTTGGCATTTCATTGAATTACATATCACTTCGGATAATGAATGACCATGTTTAATTTGTTCATCTTAGCACCTGAGTTAACATAGGCGTGAGGCTTGTCCGCTCCAAAACGGATCGACTCCCCTGAACTCACCTTATAATCTTCCGCCCCTACTCGAATCGTAACTTCACCTTCAAAGACCGTAATAAATTCTTCCGTACCTTTGATATGCGGTTCAGCATTCAACTCAGACTTAGGGTCCATCTCCATCATATATATTTCAAAACGACGACCCTCTTCAAAAGGAAAATGCGGATATATGCGAACCCTTCCCTCATCCTCCATCAATACTTGAATATCTTCGCCCGTTACAACGGTAGTATCAGACTTCGGCTCGTGGATCAAAGCAGTAAAGGAAATCTTCAAACCGTTGGCAATCTTCCATACGGTTGCAATCGATGGGTTGGATTCGCCACGTTCAATCTGACCAAGCATGGTTTTGCTAATGCCGGACATTTCAGCAACTTTGTCCAGACTAAGCTTTCTTACTTCCCGAAGCTCTTTCAAGTTCTGGGCAAGAATACTATTAATGTTTTTCAAAATCCATCCTCCTCATTTTAAAATTCAATTGTGCTTTATAACGCACATACTGTACAATGATAAAGAACGTACGTTATAGCGTACATTTCAGACCATTATATCACACAACCAAGAAAACGTGGAGGACACATGAACATCATACCTTTAGTGACATACGCAATCATCGCTTCATTTACACCTGGACCGAACAACATTATTTCCATGACGCATGCAAGAAATCAGGGTTTTCGCAAGACCCTTCCGTTTATCAGTGGAGTTGCAGCCGGCTGCCTGCTTATTATGTTTTTGTCCAGTTATTTCAACCTTATTCTTCATCAATACATCCCGAGGATTACACCCGTCTTGAACCTGTTAGGTTGTGTGTACATGCTCTATCTGGCGCTCAAAATCATGCGAAGTAAACCTGCAGATTCGCAAGAAAACAAGGTTAATCATTATTCATTTCTATTTGGGTTCACCCTACAATTCATCAATCCCAAAGTCATTCTGTATGGGCTTACTGCCATATCCGTGTTTGTTCTGCCTCTTGGGCAGTCCCATGTTCAACTAATCGCATTCTCCTTGCTGCTCACCTTTATCGGTATTAGTGCCAATATGACCTGGGCGCTCGGTGGTCTGTTATTCCAGAGCTTTCTATTAAAATATGAGCGCCCTGTTAATATCGTGATGGGTATGTTGTTAATCTACAGTGCACTGTCAATCCTGATGTAAAATGTAATAGAAAAAGCGTCCACTCATTCGATGAGCTGAACGCTTTTATTTTTTTATCCTAATTCCGGTCTCCACCATGGATGTGTAGGATAATCCTCCGTATGAAGCACAACCTTCTCACCGATTTTGGGTGTTGCAATGTTAACTTTCAAGGCATGAGCAGCCTTCGTGATTCGTTCAACGGGTTCATTCCAGGCATGGTAGGCGAGCGTAAATGCGGCCCAATGAATCGGAATGAGCAACTTACCACCAACATCCAAGTGTGCTTGCACTGTTTCTTCCGGCATCATGTGAATGTTGGACCAACGCTCGTCATATTGCCCGCACTCCATCAACGTCAGGTCAAATGGACCATATTTACTACCAATTTCTTTGAAATGAGGACCGTATCCGCTATCGCCACTAAAGAACACCTTCGTATGTTGTCCAGCAATAACCCACGAACACCATAAGGTAGAATTACGGTCGAACAAGCCCCTGCCCGAAAAATGTCGCGCTGGTGTGCAAGCGAATGTTAGACCTTTGAACGATAACTCATCCCACCAGTTATGCTCGGTAATCTGTTCCGAAGGCACACCCAGTTGAATCAGTCGCCGACGTACGCCAAGCGGCACGATAAATCGTTTTGTTTTATTCTTCAATCTGCGGATGGAGTCATAGTCCAGATGGTCATAATGGTCATGCGATATAATGATTGCATCCAGAGCCGGGAAATCCTCTGGTTGAATCGGTAGATTGGTACTGTAACGTTTGGTACCCACCCAGGATACAGGTGATGGACGATTGCCAAGCATAGGATCAAAGAGTAATCTGTGCCCTTCAATTTCGAGTAAAAAAGCCGAATGTCCGAACCATGTAACCTGTGGATTATCGGATGCACTGAAGGTTTCAGCAGGTTCACATATCTCCATAGGCATCGTGCCAGATGGCCTCCGCTCTACATTGCCACGCATGGAATCTCTCAATATACTGATCAGGGACTTGAAGTTCATGCCGGCTGATGTCGGGAGCTGATTTTCGTATTTTGTCATTGTGCATACCTTCTGTTCTATATAATCAATCTAGGTTCAACTTATATCGTAGCTATATAGTAATTCATTGGCCGTTGATATTCAATTTTCGGTTAATTAAGATAGAATTAAGACTCTGTTTTCTCTCGTATAAGATTGGGCATATATGATAGAGAAAATACATGGAGAGTATGTGAGAGAACATGAAGAAATGGCGCAAAAGATTAATTAAGTTTTTGATATTTGACCTCTCGTTAGTTATTTTACTTCTGGGTACTGGCGTGATCTACCAACAAGTGGGTATAAGACAGGATGCAAAAATGCTCGTGCCTCCCGGAAAGCTGTACAAAGTCCACGGAGACAATATGCATCTATATACTGGTGGAGAAGGTGATGTAACGGTAGTGCTCGCATCTGGCTGGGGTACAGCTAATCCCTATGTGGATTATTATCCATTATATGAAAAACTTGCTCCCAATACAAAATTCGCTGTATACGATCGATTTGGCTATGGATATAGTGATCGAACAGATAAGAAACGTGATGTCGATACCGTGGCAGAGGAATTACACGAGTTGTTAGAGGTGTCTGGACAGAAGCCACCTTATGTATTAGTTGGACATTCACTCGGCTCGCTGGAAACCATCCGTTTCGCACAGAAGTACCCGGATCTCGTGAAAGGCATCGTCATGATTGATGGCGGAAGTCCCGAATATTATTCGAATGACGATGACTCTTTGGCAGATACAATTGGTGGTTTTGCGAATAAATTCCGTATCCAAACCGGACTATTCCGCCTCTCCATGCAATCTGACATGGTTGTCGAGACTTCCAATGCCAATCGCAATGAACTGAAACTTGTACCCGACAATCTGAAAAAGTTGGATACAACTGCCCTATTATATAACTATGGCAATGCGAACACATTGGATGAATTACGAGAAATAGCTGCCAATGCCAAAGTGGTCGTAGATCACAAGCAAACCTTACCGTTTCCGCTCACCATACTGACGGCTGATTACCTCGGTGCCAGTGAACCAGAATGGGATAAAACTCAAGCTGAATTCAAATCCTGGTCTAATGAATCGAAACAAATAACCATTAAAGATACCGATCATTACATCCATCAATATCGCCCGGATCTCGTTGCGGATGAGATATTGGCCCTGGTGAAGAAGTAACTTGAAAGAAACCCCAAAGATTCTCGAACTCTTTGGGGTTTTAAGTATGAGATTTATTGTGCTATCGCCAGTCTTGGCCGTTGGGATCTGAAATCGGCGAAGGCTTTTTCGATCTCCGACGACGTCAACTGGTGACGATAGAAGTAATGTTCCATCGCCTCCATCTCGGTTTGATCCCCATTGTAGATGTTATCAACTCTTCGAATGACCTGGTTATACAAACTCTCACGTTTGGATTTCACAGGTTCACACAACCAAAAGTCTGTTCTTTTCACATCACCTGTCTCCGTCCATAGCAAATTCTCATATCGGATGACATCCCAGTCCCAATATCCTGCATGAATCTGCTGAAGTTCCGTCGTAAACATATCGTATATCAAGTTGGGAGGAATCTGTCCATATGCCTCACGGTACTGTTTTAGATTGAATGCTTCAATCCATTCTGTCAGGGTATACTCTCCTGGTGAATACGCATACAATTTAGGTGCATAAGGATGACTTTGCAGTGACCTAAGCGCCTCACTTTCCATTTCCCCATCCAATTTTGCACGTGAAGCGTATACTTTGAGACAATAATCCTGCAATCTATATACAACCGAGCTATTGCTAATAAGCGAAGCCTGTAGAGTTAGATGGTTATTTTTTTCGTAATGCAACAGCATCTTTTCGATGTTATTGCCTATGGAATTGATGATTATCATAACGATGTCTCCTTGAGTAAAAATAAAATATAAACCGTTTTCGAAATGGTTAAAAATTGCACTAATACATTCTATATTAACCTTTTATATTAATATGAACATATACAATCTTGCCGGAACATGAAGTATTTGCTCTGAAAATCATTCCTGCGAACCACTATAGTCCGGCTATATATTTACTCTAATCGCTGAAACCCGTTTCACGTCAAGACAAAAAAGACAGAATACGTACGCAAAAAAAAGCGATGCGTCCTTAAGGTTAAGGAACACATCGCTCTTATACAATATCAAATTGTTATTGTTAGTTAGTGGATTAATGCATAGGACCTTGTTGTCCAGCCTGAGCTCCAACTTTGACCCGTTTCACAAAGAGTGAAGTAATCAAACCGATAATCGACAGAACTAATGCGAATACAAACGCATTCTGTACACCTGACGTGAAACCTGCCAGTTGATTTTCTGGACTTTCCGGGTTCGCCACACCGCTTAAGAAACTGGATTGTCCTGCGCTCAATATACTTACCGCAACTGCTGTACCGATCGCTCCGGACACCTGTTGCAGTGTATTCATGATGGCAGTACCGTGTGGATAATACTCACGTGGCAATTGGTTCAGACCATTCGTCTGTGCAGGCATCATAATCATCGAGATTCCGACCATCATGAACACATGCAGTGTAATGATTTTAGCCAGTGTTGTTGTTGGTGTAATTCCAGTGTACATGAAGAGTACAATCGTTACGATAGCCAGACCAATAATCACAAGCCACTTCGGACCGAATTTATCGAATAGACGCCCCATAACTGGAGACAGTAATCCATTCAACAAACTACCCGGCAATAGAACTAGTCCGGCAGTTAACGCTGTAACCGCCATACCTTGTTGCAGATACATTGGCAGGATCAGCATGGATGACAGCATCATCATCATACAGATGAAGATCAGAATCAGACCAATCGTAAACATCGGATATTTGAACGCTCTCAGATCCATCATTGGCTGTTTCATTCTCAGCTGACGGATGCTGAATAACAACAAGGACAGTGCGCCAATGACGATCGTGGAGATAACAACTGGACTTGTCCAGCCACCGCCAGTTTCTCCATGTCCTCCTGCACTACTGAAGCCGTATACGATACCACCAAAGCCGACTGTAGATAGAATGATGGATAATACATCAATTTTGGGCTTGGTCAACTTCGAAATATTCGGCAAGAACAACAAGCCGCATACCAGTGAGATCAGGAAGAACGGCAAGGAGATCCAGAAGATCCAGTGCCAGCTCAGATTAGCCAGGATCAAACCGGAGATACTCGGACCACTTGCTGGTGCAAACATGATAACCAAACCGATCAATCCCATGGCCGCGCCACGTTTCTCAATCGGGAAAATAACCAATATGGTGTTAAACATCAGTGGCAACAATAGCGCTGTACCTATCGCCTGCAGTACGCGTGCCACCAACAGAATTTCGAAACTAGGTGCAAGTGCAGCAACAAATGTTCCTGCAATTGAGAAAATCAAGGATGTTGTAAACAGCTGTCTTGTGGAAAACCATTGCAACAGCATACCGGATACAGGTACCAGGATTCCCAACACAAGCAAATAACCTGTGGTTAACCATTGAATTGTTGTAGGACCTACTTCAAGTAGAGTCATAAGTGGCGTCAAAGCCACGTTTAATGCCGTTTCTCCAAACAGACCAATAAAGCCGCTCAGCAGCATGGCGAACAAAATCGGAAATACCTTATATTGCTTTGTTTCTTCTTGATTCTGTGCAGAATCAGCCTTCATGGAAACCTCCACGATCCCATCCTCCTCAAACGTATCGAACTTTCTTTTTCTCTGTCTCTTGGTATAACTTATTGAATCTGTCTGGCATTCTTCGCCACAACCGACAAATAATCAGCAGCCGTCAGCAGAGGCTGTTTATCCTGATTCGTCAGGCTGATAATCAGTGCTCCCTCGATCAAGGAAATCACCAGCAGTGCCGTCTCCCGCGCCTTCTCTTCACCAACGCCATCCAGAATCAGATGTTTCTTAATCACATGCTGCCAATCTGCAAATACACCCTGACACGCAACACGCAACTGCTGACTAATACATGATGTCTCCACAGCTGCCCAGAAGCTGAATGGCAAAAACCCGGTAAAACCAGCTGCTTCTGTTTCATGAGCCAAATCATGAATAAATCCCTGAATGGCATCCCCCGTGTTGTCATGAGCTGCAAATGTTTTCTCAAATGTCTCCAGGATATGTTCATTGGCTTTTTGAATACACTCGTGCGCGAGCTCTTCCTTGCCATGCGGGAAATAATGGTACAACGACCCTTTCGGCGTACTACTCTCCTTGATGATCTGATTCAGACCGGTCGCATGATATCCTTGTGAAAAAAACAGTCTGGCTGCTGTGCTGACAATGGACTCTCTAGCATTAGACTTTTCACTCAACGAAAGCCACTTCCTTCAAATAATTATAACAATCGGTCTATATAATTAAACCCGCTCAGATCAGTACTGTCAATCATTTTTATTTCAAATTTTAATGTAAACGTTAACAGTTCAAAAGTAAGAAAATACACCAAGCGACTGCGCTTGGTGAGTTTATCAAAATATTAAATTCCAATTGGAATAGTATGCATTATTCATGCTATACTAATCGAGAAATTGTAGATCATTATTTAAAACATACATTTATAAAGAAAGGTGTTTGCTATGGAAATGCGAATGATTAAGACCTTTCAAACCATTGTAAAGCTTGGAAGCTTTCAGCAGGCAGCAGAAGCATTGCAGTATTCACAACCCGCCATCACACAACACATTCAGAAGCTTGAAGGGGATCTCGGTGTGAAATTAATTGACAGAGGAAAGAAGATTAAATTGACGGAAGCGGGGAAAATTTTTTACGCCAGAGCCGATCAGCTTCTTAAAGAATATGAGTACTTAACGAATACAATCTCGGACATCCAGCAAGGGCAAGCCGGTTATGTGCGAATCGGAGTATCCGAGCCAACAGCGAGTCACAGACTTCCGGCGATTCTGTCTTCGTTTGTGGAGAAGAATCCAAAGATCAGACTCAGCATCCGTATTGGGGACAGCAAGTTGCTAAATGAGCTGGTTGTGGATGAACAGCTTGACTTTGCCGTCTGCCCTTCTCCAGAAACTAGTCTGGATACCGAGTTTCAGCCTCTTCTTTTTGAACCCATGGCCTTATTGTTGTACAACACGCATCCATTCGCTCAAGCTACTGAAATACATTTGCAGGATCTCAAAGGGCAACCGTTTCTGTTCACACCTCCGAATTGCCCGATTCGAATTCGAATTGAACAACTGTTGGCCGAGAAAATTGACAGTGATTATCAGGGTATCGAAATAAGTAATATCCGATCTCACAAATATTATGTACAAGCCAAATTGGGTATAACGATTGCTCCCATAGCTACGATCTCTCCTGCCATTCCGGGAACGGTTATCCAACCTATTGCCGATCTGAAGGTTGGCCCCATCGTGGGCGTTTTGCGTAAACGAAATACTCCGCTTGGTACTGCGAGCGAGAAGCTGATGATGGATATTCGAGCCGCCCTACTCCAAAGTAACCTGTACGTTCCAGAGTTCGAGCTTCCTTCCAAGCTGGCATTGCCATAAAATGACTTGCCAGCTGCAATCATAGTATAGGACTCATTCGCTACTTCAGTCTGCCCGCTGTGCGTCCGCCATCTACCGTCAGTATGCTGCCCGTTATAAATGAAGCCAGTTCCGAGGTTAGATACAAAATGGCTTGAGGAGCATCGTCGGGACCTGACGTCCGACCTAAGGGTGTAATTTTAATCATATGTTCCGTATGTGCCTGTGTCATCACACTAACCTCACTGCCGGGTGCATATCCCGGTACAACGGCATTAACCCGAATTCGATATGGTGACAATTCCAGTGCAAAGGTTTTGGTGAGCATCTCGATCCCTACTTTGGAAACGGAATAATTCCCCATGCCAACACCGGCGGTGGAAGCGGCTCCCGAACTTATATTAATGAAGGAGCCTTCCACCCCGCTTACAATCATCTGATTGGCAAACTGCTGTGTGAGTAGAAACGGTGCTGCCAGATTTAGATCCATCGTATCATTCCAATCCTGAAGCGTCATGTTCATCAGTGTGCGATATGGGTATATCCCTGCATTATTGATCACAACATCTGGCGCATTCCATTGGTGTTCAACCACGTGAACCAATTCATTGACGGAGTGTTCGTCAACAAGGTTGGTCACATGCCAGTGCAACTCCACACCCTCCTGCTTCAGTTCATCCGCTACATCCCTTAGAGCGTTTTCTCGAATATCGGACAGATAAAGTTTCGCCCCTTCGGCTGCATATGCTCTTGCAATCCAACGTCCAAATACACCAGCAGCCCCAGTAATGACTACCTTTTTACCAATAAATCTTCGTTCAGTCATGATGTTCTCTCCTTTATGCAATTCAGTTGGAATGGACATGCCTCTCGCTTTCGGTCACAAGAAGAATCGCCTGTTTAATCTCATAACCGATACGATTCACCTGACGTACAAGTGATGTTCTTAACCTGTAAAAGACTTCACTGCCCCCTGCGGCCGTAGCCAACTGTTCGGCTTCCGCAAGAGCGGGTACCAGCACATGACTGCCTGCGAGATCATGATCATAACGGCTGCCTTGAACGTAGTTGATGGGAACAAGCCATCTGCTGAGTGCCAATATTGTTCGATTCACCTCTGAAAGTGATGTATCCGGCAAGGAACCACGTTCAACTCGTTCATAGAATCGATCCGTAATAGCCTGAAGATGTTGTACCCTGCTTGTTATATATGAAAAGTCTATATGCTCCCCGGCAAGCTCGGCGTAATAGCCGATTCTGTCCGATAACGTCTGAACAGCTGGTCTCTGATCAATGGGAATGATCGGAGATGACGCGGCATGGTAGAGTGCTGCTAGATACACTCTGCAATCCCTTGCCAGAACATCTCCATCAATTTTGTCCAACGTATCCTCCGTCGTATGCCACCACCAGCCAAACCAGCCTTCAGGCTGATAGGATAAACCCATGAAAGCCGACGGAAGTCCGGCGCCCCAAAAGGACTGATCCCCCGACCTGCCAAAAGGCGAACCACGGAAAGGCTCATCCGTTACAATCCGGATCGCCTGCTCGCATAACCCCTTAGTCTCTGCCATTGTGTTCGCCGCAGCCAGATTGCTGGCACCCTTGGCGCCCACAGAGTCAATATTGATATGGAGCACGCCATTCTCGTGCAAATCCTCCCAATGAAGATCACTGTATAACGCAGAACCCGCATATCTGCCATGGGAATGCCCGGACCAAAAAGCGAACCGAACCGAACGCCGCAGAGAATGACGGTACAGAGATAATACACGTGCCACTTCCACCATGACTGCATTAGCGGAGCCGTTATCCATCGCACCATAATGCCAGGAATCCACATGTCCGCTGAAAAGTATAAAGGACTCCGGCTCCACCGTGCCTTGTATCTCTGCAATCAGTGTAGGGATCTTGACCCAGCCCGTTTTCACCTCGGCATGCAGCGTAACCTTTACCGAATCACCATCACTCGCGGATATCAGCGACTTAAGTTGCTCTCCGTCAGCCTTATTGACCGATAGCACCGGAATGTCAGGATAGCCATCATCCTCTGGTGTCGGATTCCCCCAGACGGAAGAAACGATCATCTCATGCGTATACGCACCATTATTAATAAATATGATTGCCTTGGCACCCTGCTGCTGCAAACGGTGAATGGTTGTCCAATTCGCCAGTCCGTGCACGATCACCGCGCTGTTGATCCGCTGACCTTCCTTGGAGTTCTGGTCTTTTTCTTCCAGATCCAGGAATCTCAATTCCGTGTTCAATTGTTCCGCCTGGGCCGACATCGAATGTGTAATAGCCGTGAAAGAGATATCACCAACCCGGAGTTCTGCTCGGAGCGGGATACTAATGTAAGCCTCGTTAAACGTAAGCTCCGTGGTCAGACCGAAGCTCTCCAATTGCTCTTGAATATAACGAAATGCCCGCAGTTCTTCTTCAGATCCGGACAAACGAATCTCCTTAGCAATCTCTTTGTTGTATTCAAGCAGCAGATCACGATTGATCTCATGCAGAACGACATTCAGCTCCGTTTGTTGCTGCAACTCAGCCATTTGCATTCCCCCTTTCCTCTTTGCCTGCTGCAACGCCTAATGCAACCCATGATTCATCATCATTGCTCTGGTTCAAATAATGAATGGCCGTTTCGCCAAGAACCGATATGCCTGTGACAATAGCTTGCTCATCAAAGATAATTGAATCACTGTGAAGAGGAAGCTGTGAGCGGGCATCTCCCTCTGCCACCGTTCCGAGCCGGAATATGGCTCCAGGCACATATTCAAGATAAGCACCAAAATCTTCGGCGCCCATGGATGGTTCTTTCAGATAAACGACCGATTCCCTACCAATCACAGACCCCGCTGCATGTTCAATCACGTCGACTACGTAATCATCATTAATAACAGGAGAACCGCCGCGGTAATAGTCGAATTCCGCTTGACCACCAAAACCTTCCGCAATCGTCTCAATGAGACGCTTCATATATACTGGCACGGCTTCACGCGTCTCGGGATTGTGCGTACGGATCGTACCTCTGAGTTGCACTTCACCAGCGATAACATTATAGGCGTTGCTATTGCTTTGCAGCTTCGTGATCGAGATGACCGAAGAATCCAGTGGAGACAGGTTGCGGGATACGACCGTTTGCAGCGCAGTTATGATCTGGGCAGCAATAATAACCGGATCAACCGTGCGATGAGGATACGCAGCATGCCCCCCTTTTCCCGTCACCCGAATATCAAAAGCATCTGCCGCGGCCAGCATGGCTCCTTTACGTAATCCAATCTTGCCTGCGGGCAAATCCGGCCATACATGCAGGGCAATAATCGCATCCAACTCAGGGCTCTGCAATACACCTGCCTCAATCAGATCCGTAGCTCCTCCCCGTACTTCCTCCGCAGGCTGGAAAATAAATTTCACCGTTCCCTGAAGTTCATCCCTGTGCTCACTTAAGGCCGCTGCTGTACCGAGTAATATCGCTGTATGCACATCGTGCCCGCAAGCGTGCATCACACCTTCGCGAGTGCTGGCATATGGCAATCCGGTCTTCTCCTCAATAGGCAGGGCATCCATATCAGCGCGAATCCCAATCGTTCTGCCGTCACGCCCACCTTTCAGAAGCCCAACCACCCCTGTTCCACCTACACCCGTGTGTACTTCAAGGCCAGCCTCCGTTAAAAATTGGGCAACCAGCTTGGCCGTTTCAAATTCCTGATGACCAAGCTCCGGATTCTGGTGAATATGGCGGCGGAGCCGAATCGCCTCGTCCTTCCACTTTTCAGCTGTGATACGAAAACTCATCGTTGTATTCCTCCTCTTCCATGTTGAATTGACCACTATTCGTTATATAAATGACACTGCACTTCTCGCTCTGGTGTGACGAAGCGTTTCTGCGGAACGACCTGACGGCAGGTCTCCATCACATAAGGACAACGGGTATGAAAAACACAGCCCGAGGGAGGATTAAGTGGAGAGGGAATCTCCCCGCTTAGTACCACTCTCTCCCGCTTCACACGCGGATTCGGAATGGGTACCGCTGACAACAGAGATTTGGTATACGGATGGAGTGGATCGGCGAACAACGCTTCTGCGGGTCCCTGCTCTACCATTTCGCCCAAATACATCACGCCAATGCGATCGGCAATATGACGTACCACGCTAAGGTCATGGGCAATAAACAAATAGGAAATTCCCAGCTCCTCCTGAACCTCTTCCAATAAATTGATGACCTGGGATTGGATCGATACATCCAGCGCCGATACCGGTTCATCACATATAATAAGCTTCGGCCCAAGGGCCAGCGCTTTGGCTATGCCCAACCGCTGGCGTTGACCGCCGGAAAATTCGTGAGGAAAGCGCTCATAATGCTCTTCACTGAATCCGACTTTGCGCAGCAATGACAGGGCTGTCTCCATTCTGTCCCGTTTATTGCCTTTCTTATGGATTAATAGCGGTTCTTCAATTGAATATCCCACACGTTTGCGAGGGTCCAGCGAGGTATACGGGTCCTGGAAAACCATCTGCATATGTTGCCTGTAATTTCGCAATTCTTTTTTGTTTAATCCGAGAATGTCTGTCCCCTCATAAAATGCTTTCCCGGACGTCGGTTCGACAAGTCTGAGAATGGATCGACCAAGTGTGCTCTTGCCACAACCGGACTCTCCTACTAAACCGAAGGTTTGCCCGGTATGGATGTCGAAGGACACACCATTCACCGCCTTGACTTGTCCTTTGGTTCGCCCAAAAGAAGATCGAACTGGGAAATGTTTGTTCAGATTGCTTACCTGTAATAGCGGCTTCGACTCAACCAATGATTTCGAGTTCATGTGTCTCCTCCTGAATCGTTGCTATTCCGGGATACCAGCAGCGTACCGAATGTTTCTCATCCACCTGTTTCAATGGAGGTGCTGCTCGCAGGCACTGTTCATCTGCATAAGCGCATCTGGGAGCAAACCTGCATCCCTCGGGAATCTGATGTAGCGCTGGAACCGTTCCCTCAATGACGTGCAGCTTGCTGTGTTGTTCACCATCTATTCGTGGAATGGATTTCATTAAACCTGACGTATAGGGATGCTTCGGATCGAAAAATAAATCGTCCACACTGGCCTCCTCCACGACTTGGCCCAGATACATAACAGCCACCCTTGTACATGTCTCTGCGACAACACCCAGATCATGTGTGATCAGGATAACCCCCAGCCCCGTCTTCGATTGCAGACTCTCGATCAGTTCCAGAATCTGAGCCTGAATCGTTACGTCCAGCGCAGTCGTTGGTTCATCCGCGATCAGCAGTTTGGGATTACAGGCCAACGCCATGGCAATCATGACCCGTTGTCGCATACCACCTGAGATTTCATGCGGATGCTCATCTACTCTCTTTTCCGGTGAAGGAATTCCCGTCATTCGGAGCAGGTCTACCGCAGCAAGGCGCGCCTGCTTGCCATTCATGCCCTGATGCAGCTTCAAGCTCTCGGCAATTTGTTTACCGATGGTCTGTACCGGATTCAGGGAAGACATGGGGTCTTGAAAGATCATCGACAGTTCATTGCCACGAATGCTTTCCATTTGTCTTTTCGATAAGCTTAAAAGATCGGTTCCCTCGTAGAGGACTTCACCGGAGTAATCCACGTAGTCTTCATCAAACAATCTGAGGATGGATTCGGCGGTTACGCTTTTTCCACAACCGGACTCGCCTACGATGCCAAGCGTCTCACCAGCAAGAACGTGGAAGGATACACCTTCCACCGGGTGAATCGTTCCCTTTTCGGTTGAAATGGATACTTTCAGATCCTTCACCTCAAGCAGCGGTTGTTTTCCCACGTCGTCTCCCCCTTTTCACCTTATTAGCATGCGGGTCGAGCAGATCTCTTAGACCATCACCGAACAGATTAAGCCCCAACACAACGAGTACCAGGAAAATGCCAGGAAAGACTGTCATCCACCAAGCGTTATAGATTACCGTTTTCCCGTCAAAGAGCATATTCCCAAGACTTGGGGAGGGTGAAGGAATACCCGCACCCAGGAAACTTAATGAAGCTTCCGTCAGGATCGATACGGCAAATATAAAACTGGATTGGATAATAAGCGGGGACAGTGTATTGGGTGCCATATGAATCCAGATGATCCGCCAGCTGCTGGCTCCCTGTGCATGCAACGCTTCGATATAAGTCAGCTCACGAATCACCAGCGCTTTGGAACGAATAATTCGAGCCATGGATGGAATGAAGATAATACTCAAGGCAATAATGACATTTCCCGGATTTGGACCAAGTGCAGCCATAATGGAGATAGCGAGCAGAATGGATGGAAAAGCAAACAAACCATCACAGATACGCATAAATATGTGGTCCAGCACCGAGTAACTTGCAGATAACAGTCCCACAATCATACCGATTAAAGATGCCACGGCCGTAACAGCGAAACCAACTGCCACTGAAATACGCAAACCATATACGGCCCGAGTGAATACATCACGACCAAAGTTATCCGTACCAAAAACATGCTGCCCGCTCGGACCTTTGAGGCGATTCACCGGATCAATCTGTAACGGGCTGTACGGCGTAATTAAGGGCCCAACGATGACCAGCAGAACAACAACCAACAAAATTCCCGCCCCTGTAGTTAACAAGGGATTATTCATAAAACGCCTGAATGCGATACGTCTATTCTTTCCCTTCTTGTGAAGTCCTGACGGAGCGATGGTCGTTCCCGGATTGGTTATCACGTGGTGTCCACCTCCCGTTTATTTCTTGCTTAATCGAACCCGTGGATCGACCAAACCGTACAACAAGTCAACAATCAGATTCACGAACACATAAGCCACCGTAACCAGCAGCACCGAACCCTGAATAACCGAATAATCTCTTCGACTAATCGAGTTCACGATAAGTTGCCCAACGCCCGGAATATTGAATAACGTTTCAATGACCGCAGCGCCTGTAACCAGCCCACCGAATGATTCCCCAATCACCGTTAGAATCGGGATAAACGCAACACGTAACGCATGCGTATACACAATCGTTTTTTCTTTGACTCCCTTGGCTTTCGCGGTCTTGATAAAATTGCCGGACATCACATCGAGAATGGACGATCTTGTCATTCGGGTAATGAGCGCTGCCTGAATGATGCCGAGCACGATGCCTGGTAACAGCAAGTATTTGATATGCTGCCACAGTCCCTCGCTAATCGGCTGATATCCTGCAACTGGTAGCCAGCGCAGCTTTACACTAAAGAACATGACTAACAGTGATCCCAGCAGAAAACTCGGAATTGATATACCAAGCATGGAGAATCCCATCACCGATTGATCCACGATCGTGCCTCTTCGCTTGACCGCTGTAATGCCAAGGAACAAGGCAAGAAAAACACCGATCACCTGTGCAATGATGGCGAGGGATAATGTGGGCGCCAGCCGTTCAAAAAATGCCTCTGTCACAGGCTTGTCCAGAAAGATGGACTCCCCCAGATTCCCTGATAACAACCCCAGCATCCAAATGCCAAATTGCTCATAGATGGGTCTGTCCAGCCCCAATTTGCTTCTTAACTCATCAATGTCGGCCTTTGTCGCCTCTTCACCCAGCAGAATGGCAGCCGGATCACCCGGTGTGACATGAATGATGGAGAACACAACGATGGCGACGACGAACAAAACCGGAATCAAGGATAATAACCGCCGAACGATATATCCACCCATAAGAGGGCACCTCACTCTCGTGTTGGCACACGGAAAGGCGTATTCCTGTAAAAGCGATGCTACGCCTTTTCACCCGTTGCCCTTTGTTTCAGCTACTTGTTGTTGGTTGTATTCCAGAATATAGGACCCAAAATATTTTGGAATCCACTGATGTTTTTCGATAGCGCTGTAACCTGCTTCGTATGTCCGATCTGAGAGAATGGAACTTCGGTCCATACAAATTGCTGCAATTCATCGATCAGCGGCCTTGCGGCTTCTACCGATTCAGACGTGCGAATTCCCTGAAGCAGCTCGTTTAGCTTCTCGCTTTTTAACAGCCCCGCTCCGCCTCCCCAGAACGAGTATTGATAGAACGTAGGCCGGAATGCATAACTCATTGGGTATATATCCCATCCTGTACCTGTCCCGAGCTTCTCCTGCAACGTTGGCCAGTCATAGACATCCAGCTTGACCTTGATCCCAATCGACTCCAACTCCTGCTGCAAAACAACGGCTACGTTATATTGGTCCACATAATCTCTCGTCGTGAAAATTTTGATCTCTTCGCCGTTATAACCGGCTTCCTGAAGCAATTGCTTTGCTTTATCCGCATTGGCCTGGCTGTAAGCTTCCTTGCCCGCTTCCGAGTACCAGTTCGGATATTCCGGAAGGACCAGCGAGGACGTCTTCACATAAAATTGCGGATCACGGAATGCAGACGTCAGAATGTCATCCGCATTCTGGATGGCATTAACCGCCTGACGAAGCTTGACGTTCTTGAACAGGCCGTCATTGCTGTTGTAGAAGTAGCCAATCATTCCTCCTGGACTGAGGAACGTTTGCAGCTCCGGGTTGCCCGCAATTTGCTGTTCATTATCCACAGAGATATTTAAGGCAATGTCATATTCCCCAGACGTAATTCCGGCCAATCTGGTCGACTCGTCTGTGACAAAGCGGAAGTACAAATCATCAACCAGCGCTTCCTTTTTGCCGCCCGCTCCATTACTTGGCTCGGAACGGGCAGAGTAATCCTCATATTTTTTCAAATGAATATATTGATCCTGTTTCCACTCCTCCAACTGAAACGGACCTGTTCCGATGTAGGATTTGATGCCTTTGTCATCTGCCTCATCCACGACTTCCTTCGGATAAATGGCTGCTGCCGGAATCGGATCAGCAAGGAGTTGAAGAGTTAACAGAAATGGTGTCTTTAATTGCAGGACCACGGTAGATGGATCAGTTTCTTTCGCCTCTGCACCTACAAAATTCGCTTTACCATGACTGGACAGCTTGATCCAGCGATTCAGGGAAGCTACTACATCCTCTGCCTGTAGCTCCTTGCCATTATGAAACTTCACACCTTGGCGCAGATGGAATGTATACGATAATTGGTCTTCACTGATCTCATAAGATTCAGCCAGTAGTGGAATGACCTGTGCGTCTTTATCCAACGTCACCAGTTGCTCATAGATCTCACGTGAAATATCCTTGACCGCTGTATTGGAAGAAACGTGTGCATCCAGCGTGACCGGTTGTGTTGGATAACCAACGTTCAATGTCCCGCCGGTCTTGACTTCAGCACCCGTTTGTTGGGATTGATTGTCCCCTGATGATGATGAAGCTTGCGTGTTCTCATCTTGTCCACCCGATGCGCAACCTGCCAGAAGCAGGAATGCCAGAATCATAATTAATGCAGGTTTGGTTCGATTTCTCATCATGTAACCCCTCTCGCTCTCATGCATAATGGTAAATCCGATTTCACGATCCTGAATGATATACAAGTGTTCATGTCGGATTAGTGAAAATTGGTATTTTCAGGCTAAGGGAAAGGCGTGTTTTTGTAAAATAAGCATTATTAATGTGTTAATTCATTTTTTGTAAACTATGAAAAAAGCGTGAAACTATATACATCCAAGTATTCCGATGGTAATATTCAACTTAAATTTCATCCTTTATCTGGAAGGAGTCATCATTCATGACCACACTCGAACGTTTGGACCCTGCGCTTAATCAGCACATCGAAAAAATAGAACATTATAAGCAGGTTCAAACCCTGCTCGCCTGGGATGCCCGCACAGGAGCACCCAAAAAAGGCGCTTCATACGCTGCACGTGCCAAAGCGACCTTAGCCGGAGAGCTATTTCGTTTACAGACGGAACCGGATTTTGGTTTGAGACTGGAGGAAGAAGCACGGAATGCGAACGTTGATGAACTGACCGGTAGAATTGTTGCGGAGCATCTGAAAACATATCAACGCTGGAGCGCGATTCCCAGAGAAGAATATCAGGCGTTTGTACACCAACAAGGTCTTGCTAACGCTGCATGGCTCGAAGCCAGAGCCGCCAATGACTTCTCCATTTTCGCCCCGCATTTGAAGCAGATCTTCGATGCAAGCCTGAAGTTTGCCGGTTATTGGGGGTACGAGCAGCATGCATACGATCCACTCGTGCAGCAATTCGACCCCGACCTGGATACCGTCACATTAAACCGCATTTTCAGTGAACTGAAATCCGCCCTGTTACCTCTGATCCGCCGTGTCGCGGCTTCCTCCAAGCAACCGGATACATCCATATTCACTCGTCCTTTCCCGCTAGCAGAGCAACGACAGCTTGGCATTGAACTGTTAGATGCTATTCGGTACGATTTTGATGCCGGGCAATTCGGTGCAACCGTCCATCCATTCAGTTCTGCTATTAATCCATACGATGCAAGGCTCGCAGCCAAGTTTGTAGAGAATGACGTTCGTGTTTCCCTGTGGAGTGCACTGCATGAAGGAGGACACTCGCTCTATACGCAGAATATTAATCCCGATTTGATTCATACCGGACTGGGTATCTTCACTTCATATGGCATTCATGAATCACAATCGATCTTCTATGAGAAATTCATTGGCAGGCATAAAGGATTCTGGGAAAATAACTATCTCAGCTTGCAAAAAATCAAACCTGAAACGTTTGGCAACGTGAATCTGGATGATTTTTATTTTGCATTAAATGCCGTAAAACCTACGTTTAACCGCTTTGAAGCCGATGAGCTTACCTACAACCTACATCTCATTATTCGGTATGAGCTGGAACAGGCCATTATCGCTGGAGAAGTAGATTATGATGGGTTACCTGACGCGTGGAATGATAAATATGAGGAATATCTGGGGATTCGTCCCCCTACTCATCTGGATGGGATTTTACAGGATGGACATTGGACAGCAGGCTTTGGCTTATTCCCTTCCTATACGCTCGGTTTTGTGTATGCAGCACAATTGCACGAAGCCATTCGCCGCGATCTCCCCGATTATGATCATTTGATTGAATCAGACAATATCGAGACCATTACCGAATGGCTAACAACTCATGTTCATCAATTTGGTAAATCACGATCGGCGAACGAGCTAATCCAGTCTATCACTGGGAAAGGAATTAACACCGCTCCATTGATCCGATATTTGACTAGTAAATACGAGCAACTCTATGAGCTATAATCTGTAATCCTTAATGCACTTTATAAGATGTATCAACCGATCAAAACAGCCGCTAATTTGGATGCAAAGCTCCAGATTAAGCGGCTGTTTGTTAAAATAATTAGATCAAGGACTGTGAAAGCACATAATGGAGTCGAATCCGTCTTAATGTACCTCCTCATGCACGGCCTTAACTGATTCACTTGTTCGTTTATTACCTGCCCACACGTCTTGCATGTAGCGTCCTTCGGCCTGAAGCTGGATAAGCCAGTCTTTCGCTTGCTGCACCGTTGCTCCCTGCGCCTCCTGATATGCTTGCCGCAGAGTCTCTTCCACCGCAGGAGCCATCTGGCTTCCATCCCCGCATACGTAGAGTTTTCCTTTGTTCATCAGCATGTGAAGCAACTGCTCGGAATCCTCCTTCATTAAATGCTGTACATACGTTTTGGGCTTGCCCTCCGCACGAGAAAAAGCAGTGTGAAGCTTAACGATCCCTTCTTGCTCGTATTGTTCAAGCTCTTGACGATATATGAAATCTGAATCATTCCTGCACCCAAAGAACAAATGCGCCTCACTCAGAGACAAACCTCTCTGTTTCATGACAGCTCTCGCCTGAAGGAAACCTCTGAAAGGTGCAACTCCCGTCCCCGGTCCCACCATGATCATCGGAACGTCAGCCTCTTCCGACAGATGAAATTCGGATTCAGGTGTGCGTACAAACATCAGAATACGTTCTCCGGATTGACAACCAGCGAGGTACGATGAAGCAACTCCCAGATATTCGCCTTTACCATTCCATGCAGGCTCTCTTACTACCGATACAGTTATGCTCGCTTGCTCTGAATTGAGGCTTGGCGAGCTGGATATTGAATAATATCTGGGCTTGAGCGGTGGCAATAGTTCAAGGAACCTTTCGAAAGGCAGCTCACACGCCTCATACTTTTCCAGCAGTTCCAGCATGGTGACTCTATTCGCAAGAATATAATCCCTGTAGCTATTTTCGTCCAACATGCCTTCCAGTTCCCGCTTATGAGGTGGGCATACCGTATGATTAGCTAACTCCTGCAACTGTATTCTGGTAACAGGCGTCTGCAATTCCACACAGTGAGTGAGCAACTCGTATAGCTCGACGGGACGGTTCAGTGGAAGGTGTGTAAGGTGGCTGACGTCCGAAGTTAATTGAATTTGAATATCCCCACTTAGTCCGAACCGACGGAGTATCCGATCCACATTCTGCTTCTGATTGCTAGGCAACACGCCGAGATGATCGCCTTCTCGATAACTCATGCCTTCAGGCAGTAACACCTCGATGTGACGTGTGCTTCTCCCACTTCCCAGCGCCTGAAGTTCTTTATTCACCACAACCGTAGCATAGCTGGCATCATAAGTTCGTGCAAGCGGCATATCCGATTTCTCACGGACAACCTCCATTTGAAGCCTGCTAGTGCTTGGTAGGGAGGACTCCACCATTTCAGCGTTAATCCCCAAAGCATTCAACACCTGAGGCCACAACATATGTTGCCAAGCTTCAACTTGTTTCTCCATATCACCTCCGGCATCGGCTTCACCGCGGGATAACATTCTTTTACCTCCCAATATTTCAAGCTTCTCATCCATCAATCGCGGAATGCTCTGGTACGTCCCGGACCAGCTCCGATCTCCACAGCCCAGAACGGCATAGTTCACCCCCTGTGCTTCCTCTGACTCCGCTCCCCTCAACCAGTCTACAAATGCCGTAGCATTTTGCGGTGGTTTACCGTTATACGAAGCAGTAACGATGAGAACGACACCTTGTTGAGGTAATCGGCCCTTCCACTCATTCAGAGTGGCTGCTTCACTTGGGATTCCATAAGAACGGCCTTTCTCCGCAAGCTCTCTGGCAATGCCTTCTGCCGTTCCCAGATTGGAACCATATAACACCAGGACCGATGGGTTACCGTCTGCTTCAACGGTCAGCATTTCTCTCGTCTGGCTGTCACTTGCTACATTTTTATGAACTACAGGAGCAGGTTTTTCTTCTGCATATACAGCAGCCTTATTCATCGTTTGCGAAGTCGTGCGTGCTTTCACCTGAATTCGGAAGTCACCCGGCTTCAACGTTAGCGTCTGTTTAACATCCAACTCATAATTGCTATAATCGATCAGTTCAAAATGTTTGAGGACCATGCCAAGCACAAGTGTTGCTTCATATAAAGCAAACTGCATTCCGATACATGCTCTCTCCCCATTACCAAAAGGTTTATACGCATGATGAGGCACTTTCGTCGTATCCTCAAATCGCTCCGGACGGAAAAGCTCCGCATCCTCTCCCCATGCCTCTCTGTCACGGTGAAGCTGGGGCAAAAGAATACTGCAACTTTCCCCTTTCTTCAAAGGGTATTTGCCACCTATGACGGTATCTTCTTTGGCATATACGTCAAATCCCGGGGCTGTTGGCCATAGACGGAGCGATTCACTGAGAATCATGCGAATATAGGGAAGCTGAAGAATTTCCTCGTACTGTGGTGAGTCACTGACCAAAATCTGATCAACCTCTTCATACGCCTTTTGGAGCGATTCCGGATTTTTCAGTAAAAAATATAGGGCAAAGGATAATAAACCACTCGTTGTTTCATGTCCGGCAATGAGAAATGTAATAATCTGATAACGAATATTCTCATCATCCAGCATTTCGCCAGTCTCCGGATCTTTGCCATTTAACATACGTGCGAGCAAGTCGACCTCTTCGGGTGCTGAACTCGCTTTACGTTCCTCTATAATCTGATCTACCAGAGAGAACATCGTCTGTATATCCTCCTGGAACTGTCGTTTGGTTTTGACCATAAGCAGATTTTGAATTTTCAAACGCGAGCTCTTTTGCATCGCTTCATTTAATGCCCGAACCATGCTTTCAATAAAAGGACTGTGATCCTGTCTGTAAAAACTGTTAAATCGATAATTGAATCCACATAGTCCAATGGTATCCAACGTAAGGCGTGTCATATCGTCCGCAACATCAATCGTATCGTTGGAATTGAGGCGTGCCCACTTATTGATCAGCTGTTCCGCAATATCGACCATCATGGGATGATAACCTTTCATGGCCTGCTTGCTGAAGGTGGGAAGCAGAATGTTATGAGCCTTTTTCCAGTTGGGCTCCGATGTTCTGCTTGTAAATAAACCATCCCCTCCAAAGGCACGTACGTTTTCGAGTTCATTGTATACAAACTTGTCAAAACGGGACACATCGCATAACTCCGCGACAAGATCTGGTCCAGATACGATTAAACCGGAATAACCGGGAACGGTAAGTCGATATATCGGTCCATGCTGTTCAGCCAGAACGCCTAACGACAGCGTGGGTTTATCTTTATCAATTAAGGGCAGATTGCCAAGTGGCCCATACATTTTGGGCTGTGGAATGTATGTTGCATCACTCATGATGATCACCTCTTATCTGTACGCCGTGGAGCAAGGTATTCGTTAGCCATTTGATGACTACTCTGCTTTCATTCATAAGTGATCTCTCCTTTGATGATAATATAAATAATAATGATAGTAATATGTATCATTTGATAATAAAATAAACCAAAATTAATATAAAATCAAATTTTCTTCTGCCTGAATTACTTTCATTTGAACTATTCCACGTTTAAGTTGAACAACAACAAATAGAGGATTGCATATGCAATCCCCTACTCCATGAGCCAGTAGCTCTTTATAATTTCATTTAATATTTACTTCGCTTATTCCATGCTTCCATATTTAACTCACTATTGATACTTACAGCGCTTAATGCTCCAAGAGAAGCAGCGGTAATGGCTTGATACATTTCTGATGCCGCATCTCCGGCGCTGAATACACCCGAAACGGTCGTTTTGCCATACTCGTCAACGACAACTGTTCCTGCATCCGTAATTTCGCAGCCGATCACCTTGGGTAGTTCTGAGCCGGTAGCCAGTTTAGGCCCAAAGAAGATCCCGGTGCACGAAATTTGGGTATCGTCCTCCAGTAATACATGCTGTACCATTCCCTCGCTGGATTCAATGGATCGAATTGGTGAATCCAGTACTCGAACACCATGCTGCTGTAATTCTTCTCGCTGCTCGTCCGTTAATTCATCTGGCCCATTCGTGCAGATCGTGAATCGGCTCGTCCAGCCGGATATGGTTATGGCCATGTGAAATGCCTTGGCTCCATTAACAATAATAACTAATTCTTGATCTCTTAACTCCCAACCATCGCAATATGGACACACAAACGCACTTTTGCCGTATACTTCTGTCAAACCTTTAATATCCAGCGGAAGGTCTTTTTTTCCTACTGCAAAAAGAATTTTCTTAGCTTGATACGTGCCTCCCTGTACAGTTGTAACTTGAAAATCACCATCTGTTCCTGTCACAGTGCTCGCTGTATCGGATACAAATTGAACTGAAGGGTACGCTGCAATCTGTTCTTTGGCTGCCTTGCGGAATTCACGAGGACTGGCCCCATCTCTTGTCACGAACCCATGAGTCTCCCTTGTGACCCAGTTTCGAGGTGTCTCATCGTCTATGACCATGACATTCTTACGAGCCCTGCCAAGCACAAGTGCTGCATTAAGCCCCGCGGGTCCTCCACCAATAATAAGTACATCCAAGAGTTGATTCATATTACTCATATTATTCACCCTTTCAAGACATTTAATATCTCTAATTTATCTTTAAAAATAACCTCCGCTTTCTCTTAAGAAAAGTAATATCGGAGATTTACAAGAACATATCCAAACAAGACCATTAAAGATATCTTATATCTACAATAAACAATACTTAAGCATTTTGCAAGACATATCTTCATCGGTCTTTTTCAACCCAGCCGGGATATCGTAGAAATACCCTCCTGTAACACAGAAATAATTATTTAACAATTAAAAAGCACCTTGTTTTTAAATTGTTCACAATCAAATGACATTATTTTAAATACTAAAACGTTAATTAAATCACATAGTGTATTGAATGGTATAATAGCGACATAATATACAAGTATAGATATAGGAAGTGAGTTCTTGAAAACATTGAATAATGGTTCACAGACCAATATCAGCCTGGAGTATAGCTCGATTCCGAAAGTATTCTTCGATACGATCAAAATCGGAATCATCAAGTCCAACCTGATCGCCATGTTTGCGGGTTTAAGTTTGGCTTTATATGTATTTGATGCTTCAATCTTAGCTAATATTGTACCGATCATCCTTTCCTTTATTGGGTCTTCTCTCATTATCGGAGCTGCAGGGGTGTTTAACAATCTGTATGATCGTGATATTGATGCGATCATGGAACGTACGAAAAAACGTCCTACAGTTACGGGACGCGTAGATACCAAGTCGGGTCTAATTCTCGGTATTGCAATCACCGTCATCGGTGGCATCATGCTGTACATTGCTTCTCCATCTGCTGCTGTATTTGGTATTTTGGGTCTGTTGCTTTACGTGTTCCCTTACACGATGTGGACCAAACGTACAACGATCTACAACACGGAAGTGGGAAGTCTTTCGGGTGCTGTGCCTCCGCTCATCGGTTGGGCAGCCATTTCACCGGAACTGGGTCATTTCGAGATCTGGGCATTGGTTGTTACGATGCTCTTATGGCAAATGCCTCACTTCTACGGGATTGCGATTCGTCGTTTTGACGAATACAAGGCCGCTGGCGTTCCTATGCTGCCTGTCGTTAAAGGCATCAGACGGACATACATTCAGACGAATGTGTATCTGGTACTGTTACTGATCTCCAGCTTTTTATTCTGGCCGATGAGTCCATTTGTCGCTATTGTGGCATTTCTGGTTAGCTTGGCCTGGCTCATTCTTAGTGTGGCTACCTTTGATAAGAAAGAAACAGAGAAATGGTCCAAACGGATGTTCATCTTCTCCATTAACCATATCACTATTATCTTCTTGGTTATCATTGCGTATTCCTTGATTGCTCAGATGATGAGATAAAAATATTCCATCGTTTCACTCGTTATAACGATAAAAGCCTTACAGATTATCCTCTTTTGAAGAGTTGTCTGTAAGGCTTTTTTGATTTTTTTATTATCGTTTCTAACTTTTTATAGCTAACCAACTTTGGCGGGAGTTTGCTCCCCTTGCCACAGCAGCTGCATCTCTTCATTGGTGGCAAGCAATTCGGCTAAACTTCCCTCAGCTTCAATGCGTCCATCTTTCATCACGATAATATGATCTGCTTTGGAAAGTGCTGCCCTACGGTGAGAAACCGCGATACAGGTTACATCCGGCTCTTGGAACAAGCCCTCCCATACTAGCTGTTCTGTCTCCACATCCAGTGCACTGGACAGATCGTCAAAGATAAACAGGTCCGCCTCTGTCATTAACATACGTCCTGTGGCTGCACGCTGAATCTGACCGCCTGACAGCATCACCCCTCTCGGACCAACCGGGGTCTCAAGCCCTTGATCCAGATGTTTGATATCCTTATCCATCACAGCCAGACGAATGGCTTTTTCAAGTGTTTGCTCGATATTCCCCTGCTTGCCCTGTACGATATTTTCTTTCAACGTATCGCTGAACAATCTGGGCACTTGTGGGGTATACGCGGCTCTAGGCGGCATCAGGAAAGTAGCTGGATCAACAGCTTCTCCATTCCAGTGAATGTCCCCTTTTTGCTTGGGTAACAGTCCAAGAAGTGTTCGCACGAGCGTTGATTTACCTGATCCGATCCGTCCCGTAATGACCAAAAATTGTCCGCGCTTCAGACGGAAACTGATCTCTTCTATACCATTTGCAGAATTCGGATATTGATAAGTCAGATTTTTCACCTCAAGGGATTGCAATTTCTCCTTAGGATCTCTCTCTTCACTTACAAGCTCCGGCGGATCTTCATACAGGTAGATTTCTCTCGAATCCATGATCTGGTCTTCTTCCCCTGGACGGAATAGCTTACGCATACGATCATAGGAAACCTTGAGCCTTTTGTGCTGAAACACCATATAGCCAAACAGTGAAATGCTAAATCCGATATTGGCCAGATAGCTGGTGAATAAGGCAAAATCACCTACGGTAAAGTTCCCTGCTTTCATCTCAGCTGCACACATCAGTAGAATCAATCCGGTACAGATACTTAGAACATGCTGGTTCAAGGATCTCATCCACTGCTTAAACAGATTGTCTCGAAGTGCAGCGTGGCGACGATCTTCATTCAACTGGTTAAAACGTGAAGAGACATTCTCTTCGGCCTGGCCCAGTTTCAGGGCTTGCACAGCTCCAAACGTTTCCGCAATAAAACTGGTGATTCGCCCAGTCGCTTCTCGATTAACCTGTGCATATTTTCGAGCCCGATTCCCGGACAGATTGTTGAGCAAGGTCACGACCACCAATGGCAGGACGGCAACCAATGTGATCTGCCAATTAATGTTCGCCATAATGGCGATAGACACGACGGCGAATACGAGCCGGCCCCAGAAGTCCACCCATGATTCCACATACTCAACGACTTCATCCACATCATCCCGAAAGCGACTCATCGCTTCCCCTGGTGAAGCTGGAAGATTACGTCCCGGCCAGCGCATGATCGCTGCGAGCATGTTGGTTCGCAAAATTGCCTGAACATGATACAGATACGTAACCCATGCATAGAAGGCTACAAAAAATGTACCCACCCGTGCCATACGGACCAAAGCAATAAAGATGAGCGGCACAGCAAGCCACATGTAGTCATTGGACCCCGCTGTCGTCCGATCAAAAAACCATTGCATTCCAATACCAATGGCTAGCGGTAAGGAGTGAAATATACACCATAACAATCCGTTGATTATAAATAACAAAGGCCTGAATCGAAACAAACGGCCTATAAATCCTGCTACAGTCATGCCAATTCCTCCTCTCGGCCTGTAATGAGCAGTCTGGCATAGTGAGATGCCGGGTTACTGGCAAGTTCTTCTCTCGCTCCAAATTCCAGTACCTTCCCATCACCGAGCACCATAATCCGGTCCACTTTCTCCAGTGTAGCCAGTCGGTGAGCAATGATGACTCCGGTGGATCGTTTCATTAACTGGTCAATTGCAGATTGAAGCATACCTTCGGTCGCAGCATCCAGACGTGACGACGGCTCATCCAGAATAACCAGACTCGGTTCGGTCAGGAATACGCGGGTTAAGGCAAATAACTGTGCTTCCCCTGCCGACAATGAAGATCCACCTGCAGCCAGATACGTATCAAGTCCTTCTGGTTGTGAATTAATCCATTGGCTAAGTCCAAGGCGATCCGTCGTCTCCTTGATCATCTGATCCGATACATTCCCATTGAACAGGGTCAGATTGTCACGCAGCGTGCCATCAAACAACTGCACATCCTGTGTCACCATTCCCACCCGGCGATAGAGCGCTTGTAATGAAAGCTTTGTGATATCCGTTCCACCTACACGGATCGTGCCCCGATCCAGATTGTAAAGCCGGAGAAGCACACGACTAAGACTCGATTTGCCGCTGCCTGTGCGACCGATAATTCCCAGACGTTCACCAGGCTTAATTGCAAAATTAATGTCCTGTAATACGGGTTTATCCTGGTTATAACTGAAGTGAACCTGACTGAACTCCAGACCAAGTGGTCCTTCAGGCAATTGCTCCTCTGCGCCCTCTTCAATCTCACTCTGCATGGACAACAGCTCTCTGGAGCGCAACATGCCGGATTTTGCTTTTTGGAACTCTTGCACCTGATCTCCCAGCATCTCAATCGGATCATTCAGCATCTGCGTATATTGGTAGATTAGAAATAATGTTCCGATACTAATTAGACCTTCCATATAGTAATGTACACCTAGCAAAAGCACCGCAGTGACCGCCAGAGCGAACAGAACTACCGTCGTATTCCACGGAATAACCCGTAGCAGCCAAGCTTTTCTCCCCTTACGGAATACCGTGCGCATCGTGCGGTAAAACCGGTTCATCACATAAGGCACATGACCATTCGCTTGCACATCTTCAATCCCGGCAATGCGTTCTTCAATTAATCCGAACAGGGAAGCACTTGCCGCCCGCTCATTTTTGGAAGAGTCGACTCCCAGATTCCGTATAAACACCATGAACAGGATCGATAACAAGGTGAACACGGTCATGACCAAAGCAATAGGTACGTTGACGCTGAACATGAACCCGAGGATTCCGGCCAGCAGTACAAAACTCCCGATCACTTGCACAATGAACATCGCGAAAAAATTGGAGATGCTCGTTACGTCACCATCCACACGTTCAATCATCTCTCCAGGTGTCTTCACATTATGAAAACGCATATCGAGACGCAGACAGTGCTTCAGCAGATCTCCGCGCAGCTGATTCGTGGCCCGCCAGGCCACATCATTCCCAAGATAACTGACCGCTACTGTGATGAGTTGATTAAACACGGCTACAACCAGGAATATTCCTGCGAGCTGAATGAGATTGGTAAGCACTCCCCCACTCGCTGCTGTATCGATAAATCGTTTGATAATTTGAGGATTCAAAAGCTGAAGTCCCGTTGATGTCAGCAACATGATCAAAAGCACGGCCAGCCGTCCTTTAACGGGTTTCAGATAGCGCAGCAGCCATGACATGGAGCGTTTCTCTGTTTTGGGCACAGGTCCCACCTCTTTATCGGTTTATTTATATAAAATGAACTAAAGAACATTGCACTGCGACTACGATGACCGAATAACCTCTCGATCGCTGTTATCGCCACTAGGATGAGTCATACATAATGACATTAAAGTCGGGATTTCCCGCCCATACTTGATATGCAAAACGTAAGTTGACCATTGTACATTCTCCTTCTTAACAGGTTAGTTTTTTACTAAAATAACGCTTCAGATGCTCCTTTCCATGTGAACGGATTGGTGGAATGCATGCAAAAAAGCCATAGATGAACTAATGTTCATCTACAGCTTATAAGCAAAAGAGACCGGATGAAATGCAAAGCATTTCCCGCATTTCCTCCGCATCGCAATAATGATGAGCGTCCACGACAGGGGTGCACAAACATGACTGTCCCAACGCGATCATTGCAAAAAATTGGATTAATGTCACTATGTTCATGCGTATTCAGTTATCGATTCGAAATCTGTATAGGCATAAACATAATCATCATCCCACCCGTTTCACATATTTGTTGTTTATTGTATTCGTTGGATTAACATCCGTCAAGATAATTTTAACTGAATTGTTATTTAATTCATGTCATTAATCTTTTCTTTTCCCGCTACATACTCATGGATGTGTGCTCTGTTTGCTTCTCTCTAACAACAAGACGTCTATGTGCGATCAGAAGAAAAGGTACTCCCAGTGCAGTCGTCAGCGCAATCGGTACAAAGACGGCGAGTCCATTCTCTGCTCCAAATTGACTTAACAGTAAACCACCCATTACAGGAGCGATGACACTACCGATATTATTGAAGCCGATGGTCCCGAAATACGTTCCTTTCCATTCCGGCTTCGCAATCCGGTCAATGAGCATATCCATCATCGTGAACAACAGCACTTCCCCAATGGTAAATAGTATGACACTCATCATCATCATGAGTACGCCTTCAGCGATTCCGACCATCATCAGACTGGTTGCGACCAGTAGGTTACCCACAATCAGAGGAACCAGTGGTGGAAAGTTTCGGAAGGTTCGTACCAGTGGATATTGAATAATAAGCACCGTTATGGCGTTCAAAGAGAGCATATACGAGAACATCTGGCTTCCATTTTCAAAGATCGGACTCCTCGCCAAGTACTGTGCCAACGTAGAACTAAAGTGTCCGTAACCCAGCACACAAAATGTGGTACCAATCAATACCGGCAGAAATACCCTGTCACGGCCAGTGGTCATGAGTGCTTCACGCAAACGTGGAGCTGTTGCATGATGACGCTCTGGCAGATTGGCATGCTGTAGCTTGAATTGCAGAAATAATACAAGTCCATAGGCTATGTATACCAAGCCGGAAATCACAAACGGAAACGTCGATTCTGATGATCCCAGCTGAAAGCCGATAATTGGCCCAAAAACCACACCAAGATTAATTGCAGCATATCTGAGGTTGAACACCAGCAATTTGTTCTGCGGTGAAGTAATATCCGATAACAGCGCTCTGGAGGTGGGCTCAAATACTGCGCGGCATAATCCGTTTAACGTATTGGCCACAAAGAACACCCATAGATGCTCTGCTGCCGAAAAAATGAAGAACACACCTGCCCAGCTAAAGACCGAGACTAACATCACGATTTTGCGACCGATCCGGTCCGAGATATAACCTCCATAAAAACTGACCATCACACCTGCCAACGAGCTGACCGCAACAGTAATACCGGTCTGTGTTGGGGTCGCTTCCAGTACACGTGTCAGATAGATGGATAGAAACGGGATACTCATCGACGTCACAAGACGTCCAAACATGGTTCCAATAATGATGGTCCATGCCAAGGGGTGGATTTGCCTTAAATATTGCTTCATGCGAACTTCTCCTATTCTGACTGCTCCAATGCGTGTTCAAAAAGTCCGGTTTTCAGCACTTTTTGAACAACCTCTACTAATGTATAATTGTAAGGATAAAAGGGAGAAGTAAAAGTGTAAACACATGATCACACTTTTCACCTTTAATAGAGGAGTCATGACCATGGATACCCTACATACACACTTTATAAGGCTCGCCGGGGCCGAACAGCTTTCTTTCAAGCTTCATGAACCTGTAGCGGTAACGATTGACAGCCTGTCCGCCGCCTTGTGCTGCACCCCTCGTAATGTGAAATTCATTCTCAGAAAATTGGAGGAGCAAGGCTTCATTCACTGGCAACCCGGACGTGGTCGTGGACATCATTCGGAGCTAACGATGCTGCGTAGCATGAATGAAGCGTTGGAAGCGAGTTTTACCGAACTTCTGGGTAAAGGCAAAATGAAAGAAGCCATTGAACTCATCGGAACCGTTCAGTTGCAGGATTCACTGCGAGAACAGCTCCTGCTTTCCCTTCATCAACAGATGGGATTTCACAGCCAGGATGAAACTGCCTCTGGTCAGGATATTCTACGCATCATGAGGTCTCGCCAATTATGTGATCTGGATCCAGCCTTTGTTTATACTGCATTTGAAACCTATCTGCTGAGCCAGGTCTGTAATACGTTGATCACTTATGATGTCAAGACGGAATCATTCCTGCCAGCACTGGCTCACATGTGGGAGTGCAGCGAGGACCATCGTTTATGGACCTTCTATCTCCGGAAAGGTGTACGTTTCCACAATGGCCGTGTCATGACGTCCCGGGATGTGCAAGCGACGTTGCAACGGTTGATAGATGTGCATAGTCCGTCCATCTGGTTGTATCGGGATATCGAACGTGCGGAAGTAGCTGGAGATTACTGTATCAAGTTTGTTCTACATCGGCCTAATCGGTTCTTCTTGCATCTGTTCAGTTGCATTCGGATGACGATCCTGCCCTACGATTACAATGTAACCAATACCTTAATAGGTACCGGCCCTTTTCAGATCATAGAGCAGAATAAAGATGTGCTAGAGCTTGCCGCTTTCGATGCGTATTACGGCATCCGGCCACATCTGGATCAAGTCCATTTTTGGTTTGTGCCTGACTTGAGTCCGAATGATCGCTATTATGAGCTACCGGGTACAGATCGATTGAGTCTCGCAACAGGCTGTGATCAGACGAACAGTATCAATTATCCGACATTGGGCTGTCAGTATATGCTTTTCAATTTTCAAAAGGAAGGTATCCATCATCATCCCCTATTTCGACAAGCCCTGCGGATCGTCTATGATTCGGCCGCACTTGTCAGAGATCTCGGTGGAAATCGAATTACACCAGCCAGCAGCTTCCTGCCCTGGAGAAGTGTAGCCCAAGACTGGACAGCCGCCTCTCTTGAGCATGCTCGTGAATTATTGCTTAACTGTGGGTACCAAGGCGAGACGATAACATTATCGTATAAGCATAATAAGGATGCAGACGTTGCGGAGTGGTTTCAGTGTCGTGCGCAGTCCATCGGTCTGAACATCAGCATGCAGGCTGTTGTGGATTATCTCAATTCAGAGGAAACCTTGAGCGCGCAATTGATTCTGGCTGAGGAGATACTGGAGGAAGACTGGCAGTTCGGCATGATTCATTTTTTCAAAAACCTGTCCAATCATTTTCATATGTGTATGTCTCCTGCTTTCCAGTCCCTGGTGGATGACAAACTGGATCATTTCGCTCAGCTCCATCGGGCAGACCGTACAGCGCTTCTGGATGAAGTCGAGGCTTTGCTGCGTGATCACTGCTGGATCTTGCATGGCTGTCACATGAACAAGCAGGCTGAACTGGATCAGAGCATTTTCGGCATGCAAATCGCAGAATTCGGATATATGGACATCTCCAAACTGTGGATCAAAAATCCATAGGCACGCTTTTCAATAGTTGAAACAAAAACAAAAACCAGCTAATGTTTGTCAAGCATTTCTGGTTGGATGAGTTCTCTTTTCGTGATATACTTTTTCCGACCAACACGAATAACCTCCACGGCTATGGAGGTTTTAGTTAAATATGGATTACCCTTGGTAGGGCTGGCTCTTCTGCAAGATGGCGAAAATGTGATGCAACAGCTTGTTCGCGCAGGCAATCACGGCCACCTTGTAGGGCTTGCCCTCTTTTCTTTTTTTCTCATAGTACGACCGGATTCTTGCATTGGCATTCTTTCGCATTCCGCATTGCACTGCTAAATACAGTGAACGTCTAAGCCTTTTAGAGCCTCGTTTCGTGATTCGTGTACTGGTCGCTGTGAACTTTCCCGAACTGAAAATCCCGGGGTCAAGGCCTGCAAACGCCACAAGTTGCTTCGCATCACTAAACTGTTTTACATCACCTAGTTCAGCTACAATGGCTGCGGCCAGTTTCGTTCCAATCCCCGGAATACTTTTCACCAGTTCAACCTCGGGCAGGCCTTTCGCCATGTCCTCCATTTGCTTTTCAAGCTCCTCCAGCTGTCGGATCATCGTCAATAATAAAGACACCATGCCAAGCAGTGCCTTGCTTTGAGCGGGCTACGCTGAATTTCTCTCCATTCATCCAGTACTTCTTCCAGTTTTCTAGCTTTTTCATCGGTCCATCGCTTGGAATGGGATCGTCCCGAATTTCCCTGAATGACTTCGTTCCAATTCGTCACACTTCCCTCCAAACAATGAGACAGAACTGTCAATGATGTTGTTGAAAACACATTATAAAATATCTGCTCATACACCGGAAATACTTGCTCCAGCAAGGCTCTGCTGTTCAGTTTCGCCTGTACAAAGATTCCCGTGACAAACTCATGCTGCCGGGTCAAATGCTGTAGCTCCGTAAATGTCTCATCCCAAGTTCGATGGGGTTTCACATCGCCGCGATAGTACATCTCTGCCAGATGCCAAGCATCTGCAGCGTCTGTTTCAACTTTGCGTAACTGCGTTCCCTTGGCTCGCTTGGATTGCAAGGGATTTACAATGTAGTAGGTGTAGCCACTCCGATTTAGACAGGATACCAAAGCACGATGATAATGCCCCGTCGCTTCCAAAACGACCACTGGAGCAACACCCGTTTCGACTTGAAGCGCGCCTAACATCTCCGTGAATTGTTCGAACCCACTCGCTCCATGCGCAATGACAATTGCTTTGCCAATAGGCTCATTTCGTTTTCGAAATGCCTGCACCACACTTGAACCTTTAGCGACATCTACACCAACAACAGGTTCCATGTCCTCACTCCTTATCTTTCGTTTCGCCGGTCTTTTCCACGATGGTTCCAAACCCATAGCTTCGCTTGTTATACGGGGTCAACTGCCCCTACCAGCCCAAACATGGTCTTTTGGAGGTCGTGGGAGAACTGTTTTTGTTACGAGGTCCAAGCCCCTAAAGCCGCTACGTTCTCCCGGCTTCCCCCATCGTAAAACGACCACAAAAAAAGGCCAACCAGTAATTACTGGCTAACCTGATAATACGAAAGCCGCTAGCCTATTTATGATAAGCTAGCGGCTCTATGCCGATCGATTTTTAGTGCACTCAGAGATTATTTTTGATGTAATAGGTCTCCAAAGCTTGCATAATGGATTCGATTTTAATCGGTTTGCTTATATATGCATCCATGCCTGCCTTTAAGCATTTATCCATGTCTCCTCTTACGGCATTTGCAGTTACCGCAATAATATATGGACAATCCTCAGATGGCTTAATTTCTTTAATCACTTTTGTCGCTTCGAATCCATTAAGCCTTGGCATATGCACATCCATGAAGATAATATCATATGAATTGTGTTTGACCGCCTCAACCGCCTCAACACCGTCCGCCACATGATCCACGAAGTGTCCTTTTTTCTCAATGATCCTGCTAAGGACGAGCTGATTCACCTCATTGTCTTCTGCAATTAAAATCCGCAAGGCTGATGTTCTGCTCTTCTTCTGCTGTTGATCTATGCTGTTGCTCTCTTCACCGTTATTTAATTTAAATCGGGCGGTAAATATAAATATTGTACCCGGCTCATCCGATTCCTCGATCCAGATCTCTCCCTGCATGAGCTCCACCAGTTTCTTGCTAATGGCTAGGCCAAGACCGGTACCTTGAGGTTTGCGGGTCATAAAATTCTCCAGTTGGTAGAACGGTTCAAACAATTGTTGTTTTCTCTCAACCGGAATCCCAATTCCGGAATCCTTTACCTTAAAATAAAGCTGCACGTTACTGCTGCAATGCTCCCTAACCCCCACCTTCACTTCCACGCCGCCTTCTGAAGTGAATTTGACGGCGTTGCCGATGATATTGGTAAGTACCTGTTTAAGACGATAAGCATCACCATACACCGGAGATGGAATGGCATCATCTATGCACAAACGAACGTCAAGCTTTTTTTCACGAGCTAGTGGTTTTACGATTTGCACCGTCTCTGTCACGATCTCTACGAGATCAAAAGGATCGTCTAGCAGATCGGTTTTGCCTGACTCGATTTTGGAGAAATCAAGAATATCATTAATAATGGCCAGCAAAGAATCTCCACTCTTCTGGATGATTTCGATATATTCCTTTTGTTCCCCGCTAAGTCCGGGGGTATCCAGGAGCAAATCCGTCATCCCAATTACACCGTTCATAGGTGTGCGGATTTCATGGCTCATCATCGCCAAAAATTCACTTTTGGCCTTATTCATTCTCTCCGCTGTCTCTTTGGCTACAAGCAGTTTTTTCTGCTCCGTAATATCCTTCGCAATCAGGTAAAACCCGACATTGGATGTATTAATAATGATCGGAGCAAGTGTAGCCAAAACTTCTGTCTCAGATCCATCCGTGTGCCGAACAGCGTTGATCTCCTTTTCAGCCAACTCATAATCAATGCCCAGAATCAGACCCAGATTACTGGCTCCGACAAATCTGCTTATGCTTGTGCCAATCATTTCAGCCACAGGACAGCCCGTCATTTGCACCGCTACTGGATTAGCATTCATGATATTACCATCCATGTTAAACGAGATAATGGCATCATGATTGTATTTCTTAAGCGAGGTGTATCGCTCCACAGATTCCTGCAATTTAAATTCGATGCGCTTGCGTTCCGTGATATCCTGTAGTGTGCCGTTGAGCTGGATTGGCTGACGATGCTCATCGAGTGTAATCAACCCCCGCAAGTGAAGATACTTTTCACTTCCGTCAGAGCTGATGTGTTTGTATTCAAAATCGAGCGCTTCACCCTGTTTTACCCGTGTAACATGTTTTTGTAAATAGGCTAGATCCGCAGAATCCATAGCATCAAAAACATCACTTACACGATATGGTTTGCACGTGCGTTCAAGTTCAAAAATCTCAAAGATCTGATCTGAAACTGTAATATGGTCTTTGACCATATCCCATTCCCAACTGCCAATTAATGCGATGCGTTCCGCCTCTGCACTGATATCCTTTTGTTTTTTTCGCTCAGATATATCCCGCCCAATCGAAAGAATCTGCTGATCATGCTCAGCATCACCAAAGACCTTATATGTCGTTTCAAACCACAGATAATACCCATCTTTATGGCGAACTCTAATGTTCAACAGATTGCCTTTAGTTAAGTCCATCTGTGAGATCCGTTCCAGATCTTGTGGGTGGAAGTAAGCGTTATTATTTTGGCCTATCACTTCTTCCGGAGAATAACCCAATAGACGTTGGACTGATGGTGAGCAGAATCGACAAACTCCCTCTAAATCAGCAATATAAATGATCTCCTGAGCATGATCCGTAATAAGTTTGAACACTTCTTCACTATCTAGAAGCTTTTGTTCAGACAGTTTACGATTGGTAATATCAATAATATGACAAATGAAGTAAAGCGGCTCATCCGTAATTTCACTTCGAACCAAGGAAACATGCATGGAGCACCATAAGATATCACCATTTTTATTGATATAACGCTTTTCGTATTTATTCTCATTTGATTTACCTTCAAATAACTCGTAACTATAAATCACATCTTGTGGTGAATCATCCTGATGCGTAATATCCTGATAACTGAGAGCCATTAATTCATCACTTGTATAACCAAGCATATAGCTAAAAGCAGGGTTCACTTTCATCCATTGTCCTGTCGGAGCAACGAGTGCAATTCCAATAGGCGCTTGGTTATAGATCTGTTCGAACAATTCATGATGATCGACCTTTTGAACCTGCATTGTAAGCTCTCCTTTTGGCATATAAACTCAAGATAAAGAATGTCGAAATTTAAATTTCGCCTGATATAAATTGTTTTATAAAAATTAGCCGGTTTAAACACAACAGTACCTGCTTAATACCCAGAATTTCAGCCGTTGAAACAAATCTTTCCAAGGAATTTGTGTCTATAAAACCAAACAAGGCCTGGAATCCATCCGTATGGAATCCCGACCTTTGTCGTTATATCTCATTATAAGTCATATGAAACAAGGAATTGTGAGAATAATGGGTTAGCGCTCGCGACCAACGAGATAATCCAATAGATGTCTCAAAAACGGAATAGGCTTCGGCATCTCAGTCAATGCATCTGTGGCGAGACAATAATGCTCCCACATCGCTTTCTTCGCGCCTTCATCACCGAGAATAGATACAAAGGTGGAATTGTTGTTCCGCTCATCCTGACCTGCTGGTTTCCCAAGAATGAGGTGATTTCCTTCGAAATCCAGCAAGTCGTCCTTGATCTGGAAGGCGATCCCCGCATGATAAGCGAACTTTTTCAGCGTAGCTATCTCCGCTTCCTTCACTTGGGCAAGAATGGCTGGCATGACCAGAGCAGCTTCGAAGGCAATACCTGTTTTGTAAAAACAGATCATGTTCAACTGCTCAAGCGTCAATGCCTTACCTTTGGAATTCAGATCCATCGCCTGCCCCATACACATATCCTCTGCTTTTTCAGCTGAATACTGAATGAGTGTGAGCACGGTTGCCGCATCAAAGCGATCCAATGAAGATTGCTCTCCAATCGCCTTCTGGATAAGAAATAGACCGGTAAGCTCTGCTGTGGCGCTATTGTGTACGTGGTGCAGCGTAGAACGTCCACGCCTTGTCGAAGCATTATCCTGTGTAGGCAGATCATCGAAGATCAGGGAAGCGGTATGCATGTACTCCAGCGATCTAAGCAGCGGAACGATAGATGATTCAGGTAAACCATACTCGCGGACACCCATAACCCAGGTTAATATGGGGCGTAGCCTTTTCCCATCTCCCTGCAAGCTGTAATTGGCTGCATCGATCAGCGTTTCTTTCATCTCATGAAGGCCATTTGGTTTCGCAATCTGCAACTCCACATTAATCTGTTCGCGAACCGTTCGAATGGTCTGCTTGAACTCCTCTTTCTCCTGCTTGTCGTTTTTCAATTGAAGCACGACCTGATCCCGTAACAATTTATCCAAGAAATCAACGTCATCCGCTTTTCGCACCATCTGCTGAACCAGTCGGTTGAATTCAGGCTGCCCAGAGGCAAAAATCATCATCACTTCATCATATTTCTCCTGCCCCAACCGTTCTTTACAACGCTTCAGCCCGTTAATAGCACGATCCAGTATCACCTCACGGGTCTTGGCGTCTGAGTTGTATACATCATGGATCAGATGAGAGATGACTGCCCAATACAATTCATACGGATTAATCAGATCAGGGCGCAAATCTCGATATTTCAAATAGTACGTATACGGAGTCACTGCCCCTTCTTCCATATCGTCAAACATATCGGCAAAATCATCGGCCAGCTGATTATATATCCCGTAATAGAACGTCCGCAGATCGAATCCTTCATCGACTGGCGCACTGAGAACAGACCGAACGATTAATCGGGAGGAAGAAGATTTGATAATAATCGGAATGTACAGTTCTTCATTGCTATAATTCGCATTGGCTAATTTCTTGCTACGATCAATCTCCTGAGACTGAAAGAACACATAGGATTGCTCTAGGAACGTGCGCTGTTTCTCTGGATGCTGATAATTCTTGATATACTCAAATGCTTCCCGAAGCTCGGAATGCACATATTCAATCACTTCAAGATTGCTGCCTTTCCATTCTCCAAGATCAGGTACGACCCCGGTAAGAAGTGCATCACGTATCATCAGAGAATATTGCTCTTTTTCCTGAACAGTCAGGGCTTGAGAATCCAGTAGGTCGTCCACAAATGGATACGTCAAACCGTACGAATAACCGAGTCGAATCGCTGCATCAAATCTTTGGGCACGTTCTTCAGGTGGTGTCTGCTCGTTCATCTCATCGTCCACATGAAGGACCACGCCGAGAATGATCTTGATGAGCTTCCGCTGCGCCTGCTCTGCATCCAGCTCTTTCGGGATGTTGGATGCTACGTTCTTTAATTTGTCCATTACCCAGATGACGGCAGGTTCAATGTGCTCCTTCTGTCCCCACCGGTACAACGCAGCAAGACTGATATAATCGGGCTGTCCTTTGCGCCCAGTAGCAGAGCCCATAAAGTATTTTTTGGTATTCTGGACAACGTGCTGTACTCGGGCTTGCGTATCTGGAGAATCAAGGGCTTGCCCCAAATCTCGCATATAAATATATGAGATACTCCGATCCAGGTAATCATCCAGCTTTCCAGTAGTATTCAGCCAATGGATATATCTATGAACATCCCGAGGATCCGGTTTTCTTTTGCTTGGTGATAAAAGAGAAAGCCAGGCAAAACGATGAATATGTTTTTTTTGCCATACATGAATATCTTGGGTAAGTGCTGTAGTATACGTATTAGCCATAAGTTGCTGTCTAAGAGAAGTAAAATACTGAGATGCTTTCTGCTCAGCTAGCCGATAACCTGCATCAGCCTGGTCTGTAAGTACGTTATTCATAGGATGGATACCTCAACTTCTATTAATGTTAAACATGTATCCATGAAAGGAGTATGAGGTGCTCCATGGACGAAAACTGAACTCATTTAATCGTGTATCCAACGCTTCAGCTCATGTTCATAACCTATATACGGCGATCCAACCGTTTGGTTACGAAATCGTCATTGTTCATTCCCACGTAGATGATTTTACAGAATAGAAGACCAGACTTTAACCGCCGTGATGGCGATGATGACAATTAATGCATACCGAAGTAAGCTCACATTGATCATCGAACTAACTCGTGAACCAAGGGATGCCCCTAGCAGACTTCCGATTACCGTATAGATGATGGGTTCCAGCGGAATGTCTCCACCCGTAATTTTCCCTATAACGCCGCCAATGGCCGAGATAAATACAATCGCCAGTGAAGAAGCAATCGTCGTTCGTACGGGGATGTTGAGAATCGTCAGCATGATTGGGATAAGGATAAAAGCACCCCCCGCACCAACAATTCCAGACACAATTCCTACTGCAAAAGCAGTACCTGCCGCAACCCATCGGTTAAACACCAGTGGAGCGGATGTCTCAAGCTTCCCTTTTCCGGGAATGAGCATGAGTACAATCGCAATGATCGCCAGAATGCCATAGATCAGATTAATAATTCTTCCGTCCAGATGACCGGATATGAACCCGCCAATCAGACTGCCAGCAAGAATGCTGGAACCCATGTACAGCACCAATCCGCGGTGAACGATCGCCCCGCCACTTCTACCCGTTTTTACTTTTCTGCGAAATGCAATCACACCAGCAAGTGAAGCGAAAAACACTTGAAACATACTGATCGACGATACCTGATGTGCTGAGAACGGCTCCAATCCCATCCAGGATGGAACATATAACAGCAGCGGATAATTGATAATGGCCCCACCAATACCCAACAAACCGGAGAAGAATGAACCGACCAGACCCAGTATAAACATGATGACAAAAAGCAAAAGATCCATCGGTTATGCGCTTCCTTTCGTGCAATATATATCTCATTTCGATTCAACGTAAAAGTGGTATACACGGCGAATATTATCCGTTATAATGAAAACCAAGTAAATTAATCCGAAATGAGTGATTAATCATGTTTAACGTGTTAAAGACTCTTTTTGAAAATAAATGTCCACAGTGCAACGAAAAATTACAAGTTCATAACGATGCATTATGCTCGACCAAGACCTGTTCTCAATGTCATTACAAAGAAGAGAGTTATGGCTCTCTCGGCGTTCGAATTGTATATGACACCACAAAATGATAAACAGATACAACCTTGCTAATTGTATCATGATCTCTGAATTTTCGGGATGATTCGACAAACTTATTTCCATCTCATACGCTACGATTACTTTATAATGAAAATACAAAAACGGTGCAAAACGAATAAATCGTTCTGCACCGTTTTTTTCTGTTTTTCTTTTTTCTGAAATGAGTACCTTTATATTAAAAGGGTACTTATTTAGTTTTGAAGCTGAGGAATCCATCATCTACGGCAACGGTTGTCCCGTTCACTGCACTTGCTGCATCACTGAACAGGAATGTAACCACACTGGCTACTTTCTCCGGTTGAATAAGCTCTCCACGCATATGTTGAGTAGCAAGCGCATCCTTCATGGCTTGGTCATCACCCAGAATCGGGGTTTCGATAAAGCCAGGTGCTACACCAACTACACGAATTCCATGCTCAGCAAGTTCAAGTGCACCGGATTTGGACATCATGACAACAGCAGCCTTCGCTGCGTTGTAGTTGAAACTACCTACTGCCGCAACACTTCCATAGATCGAAGCTGTATTTACAATGGTACCTTGTACATTCAATTCAACCATTTTTTTCGCACCATAATACATGCCATAGTACACACTGTGTTGATCTACATCAATGACTCTGTGATAGGATTCCGGGTCCATCTCCAGAAACGGCTTCACGAGTCCGATCCCTGCGTTATTGAAAATACCGCTCAGCGTACCATATTGCTCTACTGTCCAGTCGATGAGAGCTTTAATTTCGTCCCCTTTGGATACATCCACTTTATATGCGCCCGCTGTTCCACCTGCTGCTTCAATCTCTGCGGCAAGCTTCTTCGCACCCTCTTCATTATAGTCAGCGATAACAATAGTCGCACCTAGATCCGAAAGTTGAAGTGCTGTCTCTTTACCAATACCACTAGCTCCACCTGTAATAATGATTACTTTTCCATTGTGTTGAGTCATAACGTAGGTCTCCTTTGGCAAAATATATTTAGTCACACCATAAACTTATAGTAAGTAACTATATTTTATTAACTTATATTTTTATCATACGCCTCTGTCACAGCCTTGTCAAATCACAGATCATCTTCACATGAATATGAGATAAATGTCATATGCATCTCATGATTACTTGATATAGTCTAGCTCCAGTGACATTAAATATGCATGAGTTTTCGGAAAATAAAAAAGGCGAACATATCGGTAATTCAATCACTCCGATGTCTCACCCTTTTCATGTAGTTAGATTAATTCATCTTATTCTCCCTGAAGCCCGCTTAGCGGATCTTTCAAATTATTGATGTTGGTAATCAGTTCAGGAATGCCCGTCTTCTCCCAGTTTTCAGCCGTAAAGCCTTGCTCTGCAATCGTATTCTCGAAATTGTCCACGACTTCCGTTAATTGCGTATTGTAGCTGACCAGATTCTCATGAATGCTTTCTCCTATTGCTGGTGCCGTCAGCTGAGAAAATTCGCTCGCTTCTGCTTGAATCAGATCGATTTTCTCTTGAATCTGCGTCGTAATCTCCGGGGTATTCACCGCACCCGAAGCGAGCTCTTGCAGATCAGCCCCGGCGGTCGATACCTGTTCTATATAATCAGTAGCCCCGCTCACATAATTTAGACTTTGATTGGCTTGTTCCACGACAGAACAGGCTGAAATCAGCAGAATACTTGATGCAATAAGGCCTGTCATCATTAACGTGTGCTTTCTTTTTCTTATGAACATGATCATCTCCCCTTCTCCTATTCGGAATCCTTGTTCCAAGTCCATGATACCTTTTCAGACTGCTTCATTGCAAATGGGTCTGCAGCCGGCGTTATTAACATGTATAATAGTAGAATCACACGGTAAAGGGATGTCATGATTATGCTTCAAGCCATAAACCAACGCTTGAACCGCATCATGCCACTGATTACCCCAATCAGCATTATTATTGGCGTGTTATGCGGGAGTTTTCTTTCTTCTTATACCTTTTTATCCCCTTGGCTCTTTGCGTTCATGACGTTCGCTGGAAGTATCAGTCTTGGGATACGGGATTTTGTAAACGTGCTGAAGAAGCCGTTCCCCCTGTTTGTATGTCTGTTTATTTTGCATCTGGCTATGCCTCTCATCGCTCTGGGCATGGGTCATCTGGTCTTCCCTACAGATGCTTACACCATAACAGGCCTTGTTCTGGCAGCCGTGATTCCGACAGGGATCAGCAGCTTCATCTGGGTCAGTATCTATCGGGGCAATATCGCACTTACACTTTCCATCATCCTGATTGATACCATGCTTGCGCCTTTCGTTGTGCCCGGCGTGTTATCTCTGTTAATCGGCACCAGTGTCACATTGGATACGGCAGCCATGATGAGCAGTCTGTTCTGGATGATTGTTGTGCCGTCCTTGCTCGGTATGCTTTTGAATGAGTGGACTAAAGGCGCTATTGTCCCGGTCTGGGGACCGAGATTGAATCCGTTATCCAAATTGTTTATGGCATCTGTTGTCGCGATTAACGGATCTGTCGTTGCACCCTACTTGGCGGATTTCAACTGGAAGTTGGCTGGTCTTGCGGTCATCATTGTTTTCCTGGCATCATTCGGTTATGCGCTGAGTTATTTCATCGCCCGATTGCTGGGCTGGAATGAGGCCGATCAGGTCGCTCTGGTGTTCAATGGAGGCATGCGTAATATCAGCGCAGGCGCAGTACTGGCTGTTTCTTATTTTCCACCACCTGTTGCTGTCCCCGTCGTGCTTGGTATGGTATTCCAACAAATGCTCGCTTCCCTGACAGGTTATCTGCTCGGTCGCCGCTCTCAGCTTCTGCAAAAGTCGGATAAGACATCTGCCGCCTAACAAAATACTTGAATGTAAAAAAACGCCGACATGATTGTCGGCGTTTTTCGTCAATGTAATCTCTTTAATCTAATGCTTATTTCGGCTGAATATACCCTTCAGCTTTGAGCAGTTCAGCGATCAGAACCGCACCACCTGCTGCTCCGCGGAGCGTGTTGTGGGATAATCCAACGAATTTGTAATCATAGAGTGAATCTTCGCGCAGTCGGCCTGTGGAAACACCCATTCCGCGTTCGATGTCACGATCCAGTTTCGTCTGTGGTCTGTTCTCTTCTTCAAAATACGTAATGAATTGTTTTGGTGCGCTTGGCAGAGCGAGCTCTTGTGGGCGACCTTTGAACTGCAACCAACGCTCCAGAATTTCATCTTTGCTTGGTTTTTTCTCGAAGTTTACAAACACAGTAGCCAGATGCCCATCCGTTACCGGAACACGAATACATTGTGTTGTAATTAATGGAGCAGATGCTTTCACGATCTGATTATTTTCGATGCTACCCCAGATCCGCAGTGGTTCCTGCTCACTCTTCTCTTCTTCGCCACCGATGTATGGAATGACATTATCGAGCATATCGGGCCAGTCCGTAAAGTTTTTACCTGCTCCGGAGATTGCTTGATACGTGGAAGCGACAACCTGAGTCGGGTTGAACTCACGCAAGGCATGCAGTGCTGGCACATAGCTCTGAATCGAGCAGTTAGGTTTTACTGCAATGAATCCAGTTTTGGTACCCAGACGTTTGCGTTGAGCTTCAATCACGTCCAGATGTCCCGGGTTAATCTCAGGGATTACCATTGGTACATCTGCCGTCCAGCGGTGAGCCGAGTTATTGGACACCACAGGTGTGCCTGTTCTAGCGTAAGCTTCTTCGAGTGCTTGAATTTCATTCTTTTTCATATCAACCGCGCAGAAAATAAAATCAACCTGGCTGGCAAAAGCATCTACCTGGGAAGCATCCTGAACAACGATTTTCTTCACAGCTTCCGGAATAGGAACTGCCAGTTTCCATCTGCCTTGTACGGATTCTTCATATGTTTTACCTGCAGAATTGGCGCTTGCAGAAATAGCTGTTACTTCAAACCATGGATGTTGATCGAGCAGGTCCACGAAACGCTGACCTACCATTCCCGTTCCTCCGACGATACCGACTTTCAATTTTGCTGACATTTAATCATCATTTCCTTTCGGTTTGAGTGATGCTTCTCTTTGTATCAATATCATAACTCACCAAAAACGTATTATGAAATTGACTTCCTAATTAACACTATTCAGGCAATTCCAAAGCGTGTAGTCACAGCCCCGGAAAAACCAAAAAATCCCATCCCCAAGACAATAGTCTCAGGGACGAGATTGAACTCTCGTGGTACCACCCAGATTCGCCAATATGTCACCATATCCGCCTCTTCAAGTAAGGAATACAACCATGATGCTTGCTGTAGACCGTTCATACTCTAGCTCTGTAACAGGAGCTCCTGTCACACCATCCCTTAAATGCTAAGTTCCGATGTGCTGCTCTGAGTCTTTATTCGATAAAAAGTTCTTTACTCCTTTTCAGCTACCGGAGCTCTCTTTGAAAGAATGAATTTTATCTACTCGTCTCTTCGTCGCATTTGATATTGCGATTATAATATCAAAATTACTGTGATGAAGTAAACACATTTTTTAAAATTTGCTGCAAATGGCTATTTCTTTACTGCTTTTTCGCAACAATCGCATACGTTCCCAATGGACTCCCTGGCCCCGAGACATGATGTGTCTTAAGTAATTTCAGTTCGGAAAGAAGAAGCGCTTTTACTTTGTCCGGGATCGGAAGCAATTTCAGTTCCACAGGCGCTTCTGCCAGTGTCATTTCGGTTTCCCAGCGACCGTCCTGCAGCTCGGGAGAATGGATCGAAGTCTCTTCCTTAATCATCCAGCCCGCCGCAGAGACAAGCTCTTGGATATCCTCCGGTGTAAAGAGCGTGCGCACATTGGAGAAGCTGTTCTCCTTGTAACATTCGACCTGGGACTGAATCAGAACGGATAACCAATGTGAGAGCTGGCTCACATCTGTAACTCGTGCATCCCATTCGGCAAAACATAACCGATGTCCCCACGTCCTAACCTTGCTAAGAATCTGGGCGAGTTCGTCAAACGATTTCAAGTACCATGAACAATGGGAAAGTACGATAACATCAAACTCATTCTCGGCGAATTGGGCTTGATCACTTAGTATGTCAAAATCATAATCCATTCGAATTCGATCACCCAGCGGAGATCTCCGCAGCTTGGCTGCCGCTTCCCCTACGGTCAGAGGTGCACCATAATCCTCAGGTGCAATATCTACACCATGAACGTACCCATGCTCCCCCACCAAGTGTGCAAGCACGGCCGTTGTATCTCCCTGACCACATCCGATTTCCAGAACCCGGCTACCTTCCTCTATTCCCCAAAAGAGTCCCAGTTTCATCCGATGCTCGGTCTGAACGTACTGAATGGCGGCGTTGTCCTCCACGTCCATATACTTAATAAGGTCCCTGATGATAGACTCATTCATGATTCCTCACTCCTCAAAGAGCAACTTGAACTTCTTGCTCATTGTAGCGTTACAGGAAGCTACATATCAATCCCTATGCCCACTGGGTTGCAAGCTTCTGAAGATAGGGGGTCAGCATGGGCTGTAATTCCTTGCGCATTAGTCCGATCTCCAAGATCGCCTGAATATATCCGAATTGATCACCAATATCGTAGCGGCGCCCCTGCAGTTCAAGGGCCAACAGTTCCTCCACCTGACTCACTTCTTTCAAGGCATCCGTTAACTGATATTCCCCTCCAGCCCCTCTCTCGATCTGATCCAGAATGGGAAAGATGGAAGGTTTCAGAATGTATCGTCCCATTACGGCTGTTCGGGATGGAGCTTCTGCAAGAGAAGGTTTTTCGACCAGATTGGTAACCCGGTGAACCCGGTCCTCTGCACCATTCGAATCAATGATGCCATATTTGCTCACATTTGCCGCGTCTACCTGACGGACACCGATGATCTGGTTGCCTGTCTTTTCGTAGAGATGGACCATCTGTGCAAGTGCAGGCGGATCAGACACCATAATGTCATCTCCGAGCAATACCGCGAAAGGTTCATCCCCTACAAATTGCCGTGCACACCCAATCGCGTGCCCTAGTCCAAGCGGTTCCTTTTGACGAATAAAATGAATATTGGCCATCTCGCTGATCGCCTGCACCTCTTCCAGTAAAGACTGTTTGCCCTTGGCATATAAAGAGTGTTCAAGTTCAACCGATTTATCAAAATGGTCCTCAATGGATTTTTTGTTGCGTCCAGTCACAATGAGGATATTCTCAATGCCTGATTGCACTGCTTCTTCAACAATGTATTGGATGGCCGGTTTGTTTACGATCGGTAACATCTCTTTGGGTTGTGCTTTGGTCGCTGGCAGGAAACGGGTTCCAAGACCCGCTGCCGGAATAACTGCTTTTTTAATTCGCATTACATCATACACTCCTTTCATTTGATAGGTATACGAAACACCCAATATCTGCTGGCCATATAGTTCAGAACCATCCCCATCAAGGTCGCCAGGATCTTGCTCATCACGAGACTCCAACCCAGCACATCGTGCAAAGTCATCAGAATGAGGGCGGATAACGCGAGAACGACGAGATTGGTGATTAGAAAACGAATAAGTTTCGCTCTATCGCCGCCCCCTCGTGTTGTATCTCGAAAAGTCCACCTGCCGTTCAGCCAATAACTGTTCGCAACACCACAGCTGTACGAGATTACTTGAGCAATCAAAACCGGTACGCCGACCAATGCGAGCAAAGAAAACACCACCGTATCCACTGCCGTATTCGCGACACCCACAATTCCGAACTTGAAGAGTGTGACCAGACGATTAGTCATGGTGAGCAACTCGGGCTGTCAATCGGGATTGTGCTTGCTGGGCATCGGCCTGAACCACGTCTCTCACAATGTATAGCGGACGCGCCTTGGTCTCATCATAGATTCGGCCAACATACTCGCCCAGAATGCCCAGCATGATCAGGATGAATCCGTTAAACATCAGCATGATGCTCACAATGGAGGGCCACCCCTTCATCGTTGAATCCGTAAAGATGGCCGAACTAATAACAGTTAACATATAGATGAATCCGCCTACCGACAGGATCGCACCTACATAACCTGCGAGCTTGAGCGGTTTATGCGAAAATGACGTAATACCATCCAGGCTCAGCTTCAGCATGCGTTTCAGCGGATATTTCGTTTCGCCTGCCAGGCGTTCATCACGTTCATATTCAATGGCAGTCTGACGAAATCCGACCCAACTGACCAGCCCGCGCACGAACCGGTTTTTCTCCGGAAGACGTTTCATCTCATCACATACTTTGCGGTCAATCAGGCGAAAATCTCCGGTGTCCACCGGGATATCTGTATCCGTTGAGGCACGCAGTACACGGTAGAACAGACTGGCTGACCATTTCTTGAAGCGGGTTTCCCCACTTCGTCTGGTGCGACGGGCATACACCACTTCATAGCCCTCTTTCCACTTGGCGATCATATCCAGAATCAGTTCGGGAGGGTCCTGAAGATCCGCATCGATAATGACGACGGCATCCCCCGCTGCATAATCCATACCCGCTGTTATCGCAATCTGATGACCGAAGTTACGAGCAAAATCAATCAGCTTCACACTCTCGTCCCAACGGGCGTAGTCACGGATCATTTGAGCACTTCGATCCATGCTGCCATCATTGACGAACAGCAGTTCATAGCTCTCTCCTGTGCTGCCCATGACCTTCTTCAGACGTCGATAGGTCTCCTCGATCACCGCTTCTTCGTTATACATGGGAATAATAATGCTGTATCGGTACGTTTGAGCCATGTTTGTCCCCTCCCTTTTCCAATGGACTTCGTTCGAGATTTTCATTTCGGCTACAATTTCACTTCGTACAAGGTGGTCTGTCCGCCGAATCCGAATCCAGCTCTGTTTCCTGCGGCACCGCTATCCGTAGATCCGCTGTCGGTACCTGTCTGCCATTCTGAGGTTGGAATCTCGGTACCGTGCTCTTTGATCCAATCACTAATGTCCGAGTTTCCGCCTCGGCCACCCATGCCACCAACCATGAAGTACTTCACTTGCCCACTCTTGACGAGTTGCTCCAGTTCCTCCGTTGTGTACACCGGGTCTGACCCGGAGAAACCTCCCAGCGTAATTACCGATGCTTTCTCGTCGATAATATAAGGTGCTGCCTGATTATAGTCTGTTGTGGCGAAGAGATACGTTTCGCCTGTATTGTGCTCTTTCAGATAATTCAGTGTAGCTGTATCGACTTCTTCGTTACGGTTGCCCATTCCGCCGCGGCCACCCGTTGAAGGCATTTCTGTGACCCCTGCACCATTACCCATCGGCATACCCATGCCGGCTCCGCCAAACATGCCATTGGAACCTGTAGGCCCTGCTGCCGGAATCATACTGTTACCACCATAAGTAATTGGGGTGAATGCCCAATAGATTGGACCGATCAGCATGACTACAAATCCTGCGATAATGAAGCCCTGTTTCCAGCGATGTGTACGATGTAGCATAACGACCAGGATGACCGTGACCAGAATACCTGCGATCAATTCACTAATGGACCAGCCTGCACCAATCGTATCGTTATACACCTGCATGATATACCAGCCGAACAAGGTCGTCAGCAGCACGGATAACGGAAGCAACCACACCTGCCAGCCAATTCGTTCACGATATAACTTCCACATGGCTACATATCCTGCGCCAGTTAGCGCCGCAATTGGAGGTGCAAGCATAATCAGATAATATTGGTGGAAGAAACCTGCCACACTGAAAAAGCCAGCAACGGGAATCAACCAGGCGAGCCAGAACAAAGCCTCCTTGTGCTTGTTCGTAAAATTTCTCCGTCTTAATCCTGCAAATATGGCAATGCATCCAAGCAATACAACTGGCAGAAGCCAGCTGGCTTGACCTGACAGTTCAGTCTGGAACAGACGCAGAGGACCTTTCTCCCCCGTACCAAACATGCCTCCCATGCCTCCGCCACCATTACCGCCGAAATTTCTTCCGTTTGGCATTTCCATATCATTCGGCATCTGCCCATTCGGGAAATTACCATTCGGCCCATTCATACCGCCCATGGCATTCATGCTGTTCGAACCATTCATATTATCGTTATCCGGTGCATTGACATCTTGCCCCGTACCAAGGGCACCACTTCCCATCTGATTAGGAGCAGAAGTCGAATCCGCTCGATTGCCACGATTATTGCCCTGCCCAGCAGCGTTCGGCATCCCCGCGTTACCTGCTGTGTTCTGCTGACCCGTTAGACGGGACAGGCCATTGTATCCAAATGCCAGTTCCATGACCGAGTTTGTTTCACTGCTGCCGATATAAGGCCGCTCGTCTTCGGGTATAGAATCCACAGTAACCGCCCAGGATAAGGAAACCACCGCCAGAACCGCTGTGCTGCCGATCAGCAGGATGATCTTCCTTCTCCATTTCGCCTGAAATGCAAGCAGATAGAACAAGTAAAAAGCTGGAAGAATCATGTAAGCTTGAAGCATTTTCATATTAAAGGCTAAGCCTATGAACCCAAAGGCAACCAGAATGCGCCAAGCACTGCCTTGTTTGCTGCCTTTGAACAAAAACCATGAACCCAGCAGAAGCGTAAACACCAGCATGCTATCAATATTGTTGGTCCGACTGACTGCTGCTACGACAGGCACAGTCGCCAATGAAAGTGCCGAAATTCGTGCTGCTGCAAGACCATATGTAGGTTTCACCATGAAATAGATCAGGAGCACCGAACCGATTCCCGCTAATACTTGAGGCAAAATAACGCTCCATCCGTGCAATCCGAATACATAGGCAAAGGCCGTCTGGATCCAGAAGACAACAGGTGGTTTGTCAACAGTTACCGAGCCTGCCGAGTCGAGTGATGCATAGAAAAAGTTATGGAAGTTGCTGAGCATACTGCCGACGGCGGTCGTATAATAGGAATTGGCATATTGATCATTCCAGATGCCGTACCCGTTCAGAAATGCCGCCAGTAATACGATCGGCAGAAGGACAAGGTCCATCCTTCTTTTGGTGTTATTCAATGGTAATCACTCCTTCAAAGTTCTTCATGTCTAGTATTGTGACATGCCAAAATAAAGCTGGGATGAGTGCCCGCTGAATGTTGTCTGAGGATAATTCACAATCCTTTCAGCTAAATTTCAGTTTGGCAAGCGATAATACTACATATAGTCCCTCCGAAGTGAGGGAGAAATCTAGATGGATCAAGCAAGGAGAGAACGTACACTATGAAGCTTAGCAGCGGAATTAAAATACTATTGGCTGATGATGAACCACATATTTTGCAATTTCTGGAGCTTGGATTAAGCAATGAAGGCTTCGATGTGCGCACCGCACCCGATGGAGCAGCTGCACTTGAGTTGGCGCTTGAATTCAGGCCACATATGGCTATTTTGGATGTGATGATGCCAGAGATGGATGGTTTCGAAGTGGTCGAGCGTCTGCGTAAGACCGGAGCCCAGGTTGGCGTGATTATGCTGACAGCGAAGGACGAAGTCGAGAATCGGGTTAAAGGCTTGTGGCTAGGTGCTGACGATTACATGATCAAGCCCTTTGCTTTCGACGAGCTGCTCGCCCGGATTCAGGCCAGACTGCGTAATCAATTTCCTTTATTAATCGGAGCCGTCACTCATGGTCCCTTTCGAATTGATGATCAGCGCAAAGAAATCACCTATCAGGATCAAGTCATGGAGTTATCTCCTACCGAATACGAACTGTTAAAATTTATAGTGCTTAACCACGGGATTGTACTCAGCAAAGCGACCATTCTAAGCCGCGTGTGGGGATATGATTTTGGCGGGGAAGAAAATATTGTAGAGGTATACGTACGCTCCTTGCGTGACAAACTCGGGGATAAAGAGCATAGACTCATTCGCACACTTCGGGGTGTCGGGTATAGGGTGGATCTCTGATGAACTCGCTGCCTAAGAAAACCAAACTTCGTTTAGGACGTCTACACCAATGGATCTGGCCTCGTTCCCTGCGTTCGCAATTGCTCTCACGTTCTCTGTTCGTGCTTGCCGGGCTACTATTGTTAATCGGCATTCTGCAATTCTGGATCATGGAAAGTTTTCTCTACCGCAATCAGGCGAAAACCATGGAAGAACAGCTCATGTCCATGCCCCCGGTTTGGCTCGGAATCCAGTCACGTAGTGGCTCTTCCAACAATCCTTTCGGTGGACAAGCAGGTAACGGGTCTGGCAATCGGGTGTTGTTTATTCCTGACCGTTCACTAGCCCTGTTTGATAACCAAGGTACGTTCGAGGATGTTTTTGGGGAAGATGGTCTGAAAGCCCCTCAACTATCAACCGCTGAATATCAGGACATTACAGATGAGTTGAAAGAACAAAAACATATTCCCTACCGGATCGTCACGGATAGCCAAGGGAATGAGCAATTGATTGTATTTGCTTCACCTGGTCCACGCAATCGCGGTTTACCGATGGTGCAGATGGGCACGGCTACGAAGCCACTGAGAGACTTGATTATTAAACAGCTTCTAATCTTCCTCATGTTATCGCTGTTGGCCATGGTAGCCGGTCTTATTCTATACACTAAGGTATTACGCCGGACGCTGGTTCCCCTATCTAACATGGTGAATAAAGTACAGCAGATCGATGCAGGCAGCCTCGCAGAACGCCTTCCCGTCGTTCAGGGACAAGAAGAAGTGGATCAGCTCGCAGTTTCATTTAATGGCATGCTTGAAAGGCTGGAGAACTCGTTTGAAGCGGAGCGGGAATCGAAAGAACAGATGCAGCGTTTCTTGTCCGATGCTTCCCATGAGCTGCGTACCCCCCTCACCTCCATTCATGGATTTATTGAAGTTCTGCAGCGGGGTGCAGCGACCAATCAAGATCAATTGTATAAAGCGCTGGACAGCATGCACGGCGAATCAGTGCGAATTAACAAATTGGTTGAAGATTTGTTGTTACTAACCAAGCTGGATCAGGCTCCAAAGCAGGAACAGGAGGTCATTCAGCTGGACAGTCTGCTACTCGAAATGCAACCACAACTGGCCATGATGGCTCAGCGGAGGTCCATTCATCTCGACCTGACGGCTGCGGTCCATGTACTGGCTGACCCTTATAAGCTGAAGCAGGTTGTGCTGAATCTGTTCCATAATGCGGTGCAACACACCGATCCAGAGCATGGGGCCATCTCCATAACGTTATATGCCACGCACCATAAGGCTGAATTGTCCGTGAAGGATAACGGCACAGGCATTGAACCTGAACATCTGCCCCATATCTTTGAGCGATTCTACCGCACAAGCAGTTCTCGTTCGCGAAAACAAGGAGGCGCAGGTCTCGGTCTAGCCATTACCCGCTCGATTGTGGAGTCGTATAGTGGGAAGATTACGGTACGAAGTCAGGTAGGCTTGGGAACGGAATTTACGATTTTGATGCCGCTGTATAAGGCTGATGTCTAAGCTGAGCTTCGGCTGCAAGTAGGCTTTACGTTGGCTATACGCAGCTTTACGCAAGATCTACTTGATCATTACGCTAGCTCTAGGCAAGCTCTCCAAACGCTGCCTTTCTTCCATTTTAATTCCGATCTTCACATTAATTCCGCTTTTCATTGCATGACGAATCCCCCACTCATTTCGGTTGAGAAATGAGTGGGGGATTCTTTGGGTATCCGTTTGGTAGAGTGGTAGCCCGATACGTCTCAAGCTTTCAGACTTTCAGGCTAACGAATCTGAGACGTCTTATTCAAGGATTTGAAGCTCCCGCAGAAATCTAATGAACCTGAGCCACGTTATATTACAATAATCAGACGTTTACTGCGTTTTTCTCAGGGGATTTAGGGAAATAGCGTGTCTGATGTTCCTTACAATTTAAGAAGCGTACTTAAAGGACGAATAAGACGTTCTGAGTTCGTTAGAAAATTGTCTACGCATTCACTGGGATCAGCAAGATTGGACCTAGTTTTTTGACCATCATCCCCATCCTCATGTGGCTTTCCTGAGTTTGAGTGTGTGTTTAAAGACATGCTCTAAAATTCATTCCATACTATCGTTGCTTTTGCTAACGGTCGATTACCAAGGGTACACACCGTTCTCATCTAGAAACTCCCCGTTATGACGTTTGCCATCAGTCGCATACCCCACGATAATCGCAGCCCCGGCTTCTTTTGATTTACCACCTTCGGCATTGCCATTAAGATCTGTTGATGTGAACCCGGGCGTTACCGCAAAGACTTGAGCCCTGCTGTTTTTCACTTCATAAGCCATCGAAAGTGTCATGGCGCTGTTGGCCGTTTTGGATGAGTTATAATCGAAGGCATTTAACGTAAATTCCGCATTTTGCATATGGTCCAGAGAAGCCATGTCTGTCGATACATTAATGATTGTGCCTTCATTATCTTTGATTAACGGGAACAATCGCTGATTCAAACGGAAGGTGCCGAAAAAGTTAACTTCAAAGGCGTTCCGCAAATCTTCCTCTCTGGTATCCAAAAAAGAATGAGAGAACGCACCCGGCATACCCGCGTTATTGATCAAAAGGTTTATTGTGGGATAAGTATTGTTAATCGTGTCGGCTGCCTGCTTGATGCTGTTCAAGTCACTCATATCGATCTGTACAAATTCTACGTCTAATCCCCTGGAAGTTAACTGCGAAACAGCTGCTTCACCCCGTTCGACACTGCGTGCGCCAAGGATAACTTTCCAACCCACTTCACCCAACTGCTTGACGATTTCATATCCAATTCCTTTATTAGCTCCGGTTACAAAGACAGTCTTTTTCATGCGAATCCTTCTTTCCCTAATTTGATTTATATTGAACAATGTATAAGTTACTATGCTACACTTAGTGTAGGTCAAATTTTTTTTATAAAAGGGGCTTAACATGTTAACCATTGGAGAAGTAGCGAAAAAAGTTGAGGTCTCGATCGGAGCGATCCGCTTTTACGAAAGGAAGGGACTGTTGAAACCTGCTGCGCGCAGTGAGCAGAATAACCGTCTTTATTCGGAGGATGATCTGAACTGGCTGGTTTTTATCAAATGTCTCCGCGAAACCGGGATGAGTGTGGAAGACATCAAAAAGTATCATGATCAGGTCAATGAAGGAACCTCCACCCTGAAGGAAAGAACCCAACTGATTGAAGATCAAAAGCAAAAGTTGTTGAATGATATCGAGGAGAAAAAGGCACAGCTTGTTCATTTGGATAACAAATTGGAGCGTTATTATCGTGGAGAAAATTATTAATTTAAGCTTGTCCTATAGACTAAACGACGAAAAAAATCAGGCAGCCAGTAATAACTGTCTAACCTGATTTGAAATGCTAATGTTATAGCTATTTTTCAGGGGACTGTGTTCTTGCCCTGACATCATCACGTCAATACAACCATCTTGAGACAAATACATTAAACATGACCTTGTTGCTTCCGCAGTTGGTAATGGTTATATTTTTCATCCTCAATCTCGATCGAGCTGACCGGTTCAAAATGACATTTCAGTATTACCTTATTGGATGCCTGATTGGTAATCAATGCGATGGCATTCAGCACCTCAACGTTTGTATGCTCAAACAAATACTGTACCATTCCTTTTACTGCCTGTGTTGTATAGCCACGGTTCCTGAAATCTTTCGAAATACCGTACATAATCTCCCGATTGGGTGCTGGCAGTTCATCCTTGATGCCCGAGCAGCACCATCCTATAAACTCATCATTTTCTTTGAGTACGATAGCCATACGCAAGTATAACTCTCCGATATCCCCTCCGGCCATCACAGCTTGTTTAAAACGCTGATTCTCAGGAATTTCATATTCGGTGAGCCACAGGGTCCTCTCTTCAATCGTAGCGTTCCATCCTGGTAGGAACTCATACACCTCGGGTTGCCAGGTAATTTCCTGCAATTTTTCCAAATCCTCAAGTCGATACTCGCGCAAATAAACATCCTTGCAATCGATGATTAATTCATCGTTTAGTACGGGTCGGTTCATAATGCCTCCTAAAATACATTTAATTTCAACTTATCCGCTTTTACTTCAAACAAGCCCTTCTTTTTCCATAAACTCGTCTTTGGTTAATCCAAAGAGGATCAGATCCTGATATTTTCCATCCGTATAGATCACCTGGCGACGCACACCTTCCTGGACACATCCAAGCTTTCTCATCATGGCTGCGGAAGGTTCATTTCCTTCGAGCACATAATCATTAAATTTGTTAAGCCTCCGCTCGAAGAAGGCATATTTCAGCAAGATTCGAACGGCTCTGGTTCCATACCCTTTCCCGCGATGATCCCGGTCAATTTGGATGCCAATACTAAAGGTACCGTTCCTTTCATCAATGCTGTTCAGATTCACACCTCCGACATTCTCACCATCCATATTCTCAATCGTGAACATGATCCGTCCTTTGGCTAAAGAAAAATCAGAGAAGTTTTCCGTGAAATTCTTCACCTCGGCATGGGTTGGCGGCAGCTCTACGGCACACTCCAATAAACGACGGGCAGGTGTGTCAAAGCGATTATAATAATGATCTTCCCAATCTTCCTCACGCAAAGCACGCAATCTGACCTTATCATCCTGCCAGAAATAATGGCTATAATCGATCTCTCTCATTATGAATCCTCCGCATATTCCACCAATTTTTACTCCAAGCTACAAATATAATAACCCATACTAACGAAAATAGCCCCCGAACAGGACAAACCTGTTGGAGGCTACGCTCTAATTAATGTCCATATCTCATTACGATTCTTCCGGGTATTGAGGCTTGGATACATTATCCGGAACCGTTTGGTCGAAGACATCCTGACCCGGGTAATCCCGTACCTCTCCTTCATGAAGCTCATGATTTTCATAATCAAAACGATGTGCAGACCGCTGATCCACCCTCCACGGAGAACTTTTCCCAAGAGACTCGGATAACAAAGAAGAACCATAAGGACCCTCCGGGAATTCTTCGAGTGTGATATCGTTTCGCTGCGACTCCACCGTAGACACATCGGTATATTCCTGCCGTTCTTCACGCAAAAACTTATCTTTCATCGTTCGTCCCTCCTGATCCACTTCAGATGATCAACGTACACTTATTGTGAGCGAGGTCAAACACATTTATGCATGATTATTGGAAAACACTGCGTTTAAGATTCTGATCCATCACCGGATCCATCACGATCATCATCGCCATCACAATTGGCGAATCCATACTAATAGTACAAAACCAATGAGGCCAGCCATGCTAATCCAGGTATCGCGCTTGGACCATACCAATAACGAAGAACGTGCTCCAAGCAAAGAGTTTTCTCGAACTTTACGCATTTCCATCGCAATGGTCATATCCTCTGCACGTTGGAACAGTGCCATTAACAAAGGAATCACCATCGGACCTAGGTCACGAATTCGCACGGTATTGGGTTTTAAAGCGGCCTTCCCACGTGCCCGTACGATCAGTGAGAATCGCTGCCACTCACTCCAGATCATTGGGATAAACCGAAAGATTAACGATACAGCAAGAGCAAACGAAGCTACGGGTAGCTTCATTTTTTTACCGATACCGAGTACCCAGTTCAGCCCTTCTACCATCCGGCCATAAGGCGTCGTCAGTGAAAACCACAGACTTGCCAAAGTAACGATAAACAAACGATATACATTAAGCAAAGTGCCCTCCGCCTGTGCCAGGGAAAAACCAAAGTGCAGACCGCCTGCCTCAGTTGAAAGGGTGGTTCCAGATAACGACGTTGATATGAGGAAAAATAATAACAGTGGCTTCATTAGTTTCATGCATCCAGCCAACGTCTGACGCGGAAGAACGGCAAGTGCGGCCACTACCGGCACCAGTGTTAACGTTAATCCCAGCCAGCGCTGTTGAAGCATCGCGGCGGTGACCAGTAAAATATACAAAATCCACTTCAGACGAGGGTCCATCACTCCATATAATCCGCCTGAATGAGTCAAGGTGTTCGGAAGAAACTTCGGATCTTCCCCATCTATAGTCTCCATTACATCGCTCTGGGCAACTATATTCCCTATCCCAGACGCATCTATCGATTCGTTCTGAGCTCCCACCTCAACTGACGTGGACTGAACAATGCTTTCAGCCATCTCCTCTGGCGTCATCGCGGTAAAAGGCAGATCAAGACCCACTGTTCTGAACTGCTGCGCCAGTCTCATCGAAGGTGGCAGGCCGATCCCTGTCTGCTCCAGCAGTTCAGGCCTTTCGTGAAGTTGTCTCGGTGTGAGATCGGCGATTAGACGACCTCCCTGCAACAACAATACCCGATCCGCACAAGGCAAGAATCTATCCAGATCATGGGTTGCTACCACAACTCCACCACCTGCCAGACGATGTTGCTCCATTGCATCCAGCAACAGTCCGACACTTTGCGCTTCCAACCCGGCGCTCGGCTCATCCAGCAGAAGCCAGTGTGGATTGGTCACACTTCCGAGAGCAAGTCCAAGCCTGCGCTTCTCCCCACCACTTAGTGCAAATGGCGACCTATCCAGATGAAATCGCCGTTCCATCTCAGGAGACACTGGCGGGTCCCATTGGTTGAGTGCTTTTGTGATCTGCTCTTGTTGTTCGTTCTCGGAAAGTCGATAGGGACGCAGTGAATAGTGGAATTCACGCTGAATACTTCGGGCAAACAGTTGTTGCTCCGGAAATTGAAATACTAGCCCCATTTGCAATAAAATCGAGTGAGGTACTTTCCCTTCTTTCCAGAAAGGCGTACCATCCAATGTAATACTGCCTGCATCAGGAGGTTTCAGGCCAGCCAGTGTCTGTAGCAAAGTCGTTTTTCCCGAACCCGTACAGCCCAGTAGCAAGGTGACTTCCCCACTGTTTAACTGTATAGTCACATCTTCAAGCAGTGCACGTTTGCTCGAATCCGATGCTTCTATACGTATATTGGTTAATTCGATCTCCAACGTGCGACCTCCTTAGCCAATTGCTCGGGCCGCAGTGGCATGGCTTCTGGCCTCATGCCTTTTTGCTTAAGCAATAATGCAGTCTTTACCGTAAACGGAGGGTCCAACCCTAACCGTTGACAGGGGGATAGCTTTACTAGATTTTCCCGGGTAACCTTCTCATTTGTCTCTTTTTCATAGTAAAAGGACTCAGGCTCCCCATCGTACACACAACGCCCACGTTCAATAGCAATAATTCGATCACACAAGGTCGCCTCTTCCAGATGGTGCGTTATCCAGATTACCGTTGTCCCCCGCTCGGTAATCTTCTGAACGATGGCCTCGATGCGGTCTCTTGCTCCTGGATCAAGCATGGCTGTCGGCTCGTCCAGAATCAATACATCCGGTTTGGCCGCGAGCGCCACAGCAATGTTTAGCAGTTGTTTCTGCCCACCGGATAAGTGTGAGATGGCCATCTCCGGTGGATAATGAAGTCCTACAGTATGTAATGCGTCTTGCCTGCGCTCCGATTGTTCTTCTACAGTATTCATTAATGGTGACAACGCAAAATGAAACTCCTCTTCAATCGTATCGCCCAGTACCTGTGTATCTGGTTGCTGCAATACACCCCGAACGGTAAGTTCATCCGAGATATTCCGCAGCCCTCCCGAGAGCGGAGTGAATCCAATCAGTAGTCCAGCGAGCGTACTTTTCCCACTACCATTCGCCCCTACAATACTAATCCATTCCCCTTGCTGCAGCGTGAATGATACCCCATCCAGCGCTTTCCTCACCTGATCACCTTCGGAAGCATAATGCACACGAACGTCCTCTAATATAATTATTGGCATGTTGCCTTGCATTGTAAATTAGTCCTTTCCCTTTCTATAGTTATGTGGTACGATCCTAATCGTTAACCACATTTATTCAATTGGTTAACAATCATATTACCAAAATGGAGAGGATTGTTCAAACATGAAATTATCTTTGCGAGGCATTGTATTCAGCGCACTTATGGCCGCAATTTTAGTGCTTTTTGGTTACATAAGCATTCCTATTGGTTTCTCCCCTGTACCAATAACATTACAGACCTTGGCTGTCATGCTAGCCGGAGGATTACTCGGTCCACTTTATGGTTTCCTCAGCGTTACCATGGTTGTTCTGCTCACTGCTCTAGGTTTCCCATTACTGCACGGGACCGGAGGACTTGCGGTGCTTCTTGGACCTACTGGAGGATATGTGATGATGTGGCCGATCTCCGCATTATTAATTGGATTACTGCTTGCACGAATCAACATCAAAGGTGTCACAGGATTCATTCTCGCTTTTATCATATTTGAACTGTTTGGTTCACTGCTCGTATATGTATCTGGAGTTCCTTGGCTGGCCTATGCATACAAAATGGACCTACCTGAGGCTATGATTCAAGGATTCTATCCTTACATTATAGGGGATCTGATCAAAGCTGTATTTGCTGCCATCATCATTGCGCCCGTGCGCATGGTTTTCCCACCACAACGACTCACAGGTAACATGCATTCAACGGTTGTAAAAGCGGAGTCTTAACAGAAGCTACATAAGGTATTAGATCACGAGCGTCCATATTCTAAAACAAAAACAGCCAAAATCACTTTGGCTGTTTTTGTTACTTCTCTTCCCCTCTAAAGTTGTTCTGTCATCGGAGTGATCCGTGTAAATATTCTTTAGTTCAACTTATATAGTCACCTGAAGCAATCGCCGATCTGAAATCTGAAATTGTTGATCTGCTGTATTTTCAATAAACCTCTGATCATGAGATACATACAGAATCGTTCCCTCATACGCCTTGATAAAACGCTCCAATGCTTCCAGTGCATGCATATCGAGAAAATTCGTTGGCTCATCCAACAATAGAATGTTATATTGGCCCAGAAACAAGTGACATAATTGAATACGAATCGCTTCCCCTCCACTTAATGTCCCAACATTCTTCAGCAAGTCATTACCTGTAAACTGCATCGCATGCAACGCACTTCTCAGCTCTGACTCCTCATATTCCGAACGATTCTTCAGGAATTGTAATACGGTCTCTTTTGTCGTGAAACGATAACTCATTTGCTGAAAATAACCGAGCTTTGCTTTTGGAGACATCGTGATGTGATCTCCACCATGGAAAACATGGTTAAGCAATGTGCTTTTCCCGCTGCCATTGGCTCCGGTTATCGCTATTTTTTGTTTTAATGGAATTTGAAAACTTACATCCTCCAGCAATACGTTACCTTCCACTTCAAGTGTAAGGCGATCTGCCATAATCGGAAATCGATTATGCAGCTCCAGTGTCTTTGGCTGACGGAAGATCATAGGCCGATCCTCTTGCACCGCTTTTACCTCGTGAAGTTGTTGCATCCGCTGTTCAATCGCTTTAGCTGCGCGGTGTACCGCTTTTTGACTGGTGCCTTTGGATTTCGTTTCAACCATTCGGTTTGGTTTTGCCTTGGATTCTTTTTTGGACATGCTTCCAGCCTGTGTTATTTTCTCGGCTTTCTTCATCTTTTCCCGGGCGGCCAGCTCCAATCGTCTTTTCTCCTTGGAGAATTGTTCATGGGCCTGGTTTTGTTGTTCACGCTCCAGCCTCTTCTGTGCCTGATAATCACTATAGTTACCGGAATATACGTGAACCTCACCTTGATGGATTTCCCAGATCGTGGTCACTAATTCATCCAGAACCGCACGATCATGACTGATCAGCACGATTGCCCCGTAGTAATAACGTAATTCATCCAGTAAAAATGTAATGCCTTCTTGGTCCAAATGGGTTGTTGGTTCATCCAGTAATAATACTTCGTGGTAATGAGTGAACATTTGAGCCAGTTTCATACGGGTTTGTTCTCCGCCACTCCATAATTGGTCGTGTTGAGGTATGGCTAATTTACTCAATAAAGCCCCGTCAACTTCCAGATTCCCATTGCCTGGGGTGGTTCCACTTGTTCCAAATAGCCAAACTCAGCGTACCTTTTCACCTTTCCGGCTGTCGGCTGGATCTGTCCTGCAATGAGTTTCAACAACGTACTTTTACCCTGACCATTACCACCCACTATACCGATGCGATCCAGTTGATGCACAGCCAGTCGCTCAATGTTCAGTACTGCTTTATCCATATAGGTCATCTCAACCTGTTCTAATTCAAAACATGTCTTTTCCATATTCGCTACCTCCGAAATAAGATTTATTTCGTATCGATAGCGAAGCATGCTTCTATCGATACGAGCTTATCGTGCCAGCTCGTATCAATAGAACAGTAACGTCATCATAGCGGTACCTCCAGTAGTCTGTATTGAACACCATATCTAATTGCAATAGTGATAAAAAAACAAAAAATCACAGGCCAGGGCCTGTGATTCAATGTAAACGGAAAACAAGTTAAACAAGTATTTTAAGGTCAGGATGATTGAAAATGACAGACTGATCCCGTTTACTCTGAACCAATGGTCAGAGCCTTTGAACGTATTCAATTACCGATTCAAAGGAAGAAAACGCAGTCTCATCGCATGTGTCATGTTCAATAATCCACCTTTCAGTATCATGTAATAGATATACCAATCTAATTATAATTTTCCAATTCCACCATGTCAACGGAACCATGTAAACTCTAAAGTATTGAATTTATATCTATTCTTATTTTATTCTTGTCCCTTTCCGCTGTTCAACTTCAATAGAAGCTCCTGGCTATGAACCTGACCTGTAGCCTGAGGAATGACTTCCTCGTAGTTGGCGGAATTCGTTACGATAATAGGCGTTACCGTATGATATCCAGCGGCCTTAATCTGTGCAATATCGAATTCAAGCAACAGATCCCCCGCTTTAACTCGATCTCCTTCTTTGATATGGGAGACAAAATGCTGTCCATCCAATTTAACGGTATCGACTCCGACGTGAACCAATATTTCAGCACCCGTGTCTGACACAACTGCCAAGGCATGTTTTTTCTTGAATGCAACGGTAACGGTACCATCAAAAGGCGCTACGACTCTACCGACAGCTGGCTCAATCGCTATTCCTTTACCCATTGCCCCGGATGCAAATGCCGGATCTGGAACTTCCGACAATTCCACAATTGTTCCTTCAATTGGGCTAAATACAACTTCGTCTGAAGCATCCGCTGCACTAACAGATTGCTCGGTAGATGCAGCAGGTTCGTTTTTTGTTTCTTCTTCAACTGGATCTTTGAAACCCATGATGTATGTCAGTACAGCCGAGACGACAAAGGATACTACGATACCCAGAATCAATCCTGGGAAGCCTTGTCCACCTGGTCCGTAGAAGATTGGCAAGGTCAGCAAGCCCGGTGCGCCGGATGCAAATGCCAATGTGCCCGCTTGACCAATGATAGCTCCACCAACTGCACCACCGATAACTCCTGCAATGAATGGACGTTTCAGTGGTAATGTTACCCCATAGATGGCCGGTTCCGTTATACCGAACAAAGCCGTCAACGTCGATGATCCCGCCAATGTTTTCAGTTTTTTGTTCTTCGTTTTCAGCATAACCCCAAAAGCAGCACCCGTTTGGGCAAAGATTGAAGCCGTTGCAGCCGGTTTAACGCCATCCTGGCCATACACGGCGACATTATTAATGAATACAGGAATGAGACCCCAGTGTATTCCGAAGATAACGAGCAGCTGCCAGCTTGCACCCATAACGGCTCCTGCGAGCAATGGACTAAATCCAAAAGCGGCAACGAGTCCAGCTGCAATTGCGTTACCAACGTATACGCCAAATGGTCCGAATACCAACAGTGTCAGCGGTACCATAATGACCAGCAAAAATAATGGTGTAACAAAGTTTTTCACACTATCATGAAGTGACTTATTAAAGAACTTCTCCAACTTGCTCATGACAATGACAGCTAAAATGATAGGAATAACCGTAGATGAATAGTTCATCAGGATTACAGGGATACCGAAGAAATCCGTTGGTGTTCCCTCTGATTTCAACGTGACGATGGACGGATAGATTAGTGCTCCTGCAATCGTCATCGCGACAAACATATTTCCCTGGAATTTACGTGCTGTTGTAACCGCTAACAACAGAGGCAGGAAGTAGAAGAGACTATCTGCTGCTGCATACAGGATCGTATATGTTGTTTCTGTCGTTTCCAGCCATCCGATATTGCTTGCAATCAACAATAACCCTTTTAGAATACCCGCTCCCGCCATAACACCAAGAAGTGGTGCAAAGATGCTGGATATGATATCGATAATCCCCCCGAGCCCTTTGGCAGCTTTGCGAGGTTTTTCTTTATCTGACGAATCGTCCAGAATGTTACTGATCTGTCCAATGGCACTATAGACTTCAGGCACCTTGTTACCAACAACCACCTGGAACTGTCCTCCATTTTCTTTGACTGCGATGATGCCTTCTGTTTTCTCCAGTTTGGCTTTGTCTGCCTTGGCATCGTCCTTCAATACAAACCGTAATCGTGTTGCACAATGAACCAGCGATTCCACATTTTTCTCACCGCCAACCAGTTCTACAATCTCTTTGGCCAGTTTCTCTTGACTCATGATCTGCACCCCCACTTTTTCTCAAACAGGCCTCTTACCGATTTTTTTGCACGCAAAAAACCTAAGCCTTGAGCAAGGGGACACAATGGTCCTGACCTTCTCATGACTTAGGTTTTGCCTGCATAACCAGTAACAATCCCAGTTAAATCGTATTCAATTCCTGTTAATCACATATTATTATAATTAAACCATTATTGTCAACATTTAAATATTATCGATTAACCACTCGTTCGATATGAACCGTCAGATACAATTTTTCTTCATTGGTCGGCTCATGGTTGTATTCCTTTTTGACAAACAACTCAATTTTCTCCGTACATGCTGCCGCATCCGGATGCTTCTCCTTAATCATGTCGTAGAAATGATCATAGTTGTTGTCGTAATGCATACCACTAAGCACACGCTGAGAGAAGAACTTCAGATGTGTGATGAAGCGAAAATAACTTAGAGAATCCTCGTCAAATTCCATTTTGAAATGATATTTCGCTATATTAATAATTTGCTGGATAAACTTCGTAATATTCATCGTCGTAATGACTTCTTCATTCATCTCTGCGTTGACAATGTGAAGAGCAATATAAGCGGCTTCATCGGTTGGAAGCTCAATATTCATTCGAGTGTTGATCTGTTCCAGCGTCCTCAGGCCAAGTCCGAACTCGGGCTTGTACAATTGCTTGATCTCCCACATTAATGCGTTCTTGATCTCCACACCTTCCCGATAACGTTCAATCGCAAAGTTAATATGATCCGTAAGGGATACATAAATGTTCTCATTCAACTTTCGTCCCAGATTCTCACGCGCATACGTGATGATCTCCTCCACAATTTCAATCAGTTCCATCGGAACTTCGCGCAGTAGCATTTTGAAATTATCGGATGTTTGTTTATTTTTCAATGCAAATACTTTCTGGATGCGGGTCTCGTCTACTTTATCCCCCGGCTTTTTCTTAAAGGCAATCCCACGCCCCATCACCACAAGCTCTGCTCCATCCGCCTGATAGATGCTAATGACGTTATTGTTGATAACCTTTGCTATTTTCACTTCAATCCCCCCGTCACGTTCCACTCTCTTGGCAGTTATACATCGTCTTTTGGGCATACAAAAAAAACCTGAAGCATCACAAAATAAACAAGACATGGTGGTCTGCTTTTTTTGGTGCTTAGGTTTTGCCTACGTCATGTAGTAACAATCCCAGAAACGATATAATTGCGTCAAGTATAGCGCGAACCTGACTATATGTCAACGCTTTCAATGTGAGGACAATCGGAAGTCCCATGGTTATATAAATTGAAACTTGATATTATTCACACTAGCTACTCCGATGACAGAACAACCTTCCGATCGCTGTTATCCCCAGCTTTTTTGAATCCCTTTTTAAAGGGAAAATCCGGTGATAAAGGCGAGTTTATGCTTACGAAGTAGCTTTCCATAGAAAGCTTTTACCTCTCCGTTTTGTGAAATGCTTAGTTCAATTTATATTGATGAAACTTCCGATGTTTTAATGCCGTACAAGACCATTTTAATTCAGAAAAATATAAACTACTCTTCTCCCAGATTCGTTCCGTTGGATTCGATTACATTTTTGTACCACTCAAAACTCTTCTTCTTCAGTCGTGTCTGCTCACCATGACCTTCATTATTACGATCCACGTAAATGTAACCATAGCGTTTTCTCATCTCACCTGAGGAAGCACTCACAATATCTATAGGTCCCCAGCTGGTGTAACCAATGATGTTCACCCCATCCTGAATGGCCTCACCCATTTCAGCTACATGCCGTTTCAAGTAGTCAATCCGGTACGCATCATCCACTTCACCTTCCGGTGTAACCACGTCATTGGCACCAAATCCATTTTCAACGACAAACAGTGGCTTCTGATAACGGTCATGCAGTTGATTGGCGGTAATACGGAAACCTTTAGGATCAATCGTCCAACCCCATTCGGACTTCGCCAGATATGGATTCGCTACCGAGCCAAATACATTACCGCTGGTCATATTTTTGATGACTTCCGGATCAGTACTCGTTGTACGACTTGAATAGTAGCTGAAGCCAATATAATCTACGGTATGATTTTTCAAGATTTCCGCATCACCCGGCTGCATAACGATGTTCAATTCGTGGTCCTTGAAGAAACGTTTGGCGTAACCCGGATATTCCCCACGTGACTGCACATCGATGAAGAAATAGGACTCTCTATCTTTTTCCATCCCCTGGAACACATCTTCCGGATTACAGGTATACGGATAGAAGCTTCCTGCCGCAAGCATGCAACCAATCATGGCACCAGGAATAATCTCATGACATGCCTTGACTGCCAGTGCACTTGCAACCAGTTGATGGTGAGCAGCCTGATATTGAATTTCTTTGATGTTATCCCCTTCGTTGAACGCAAGTCCCGCCCCAAGGAACGGAAGATGGAGCAGCATGTTGATCTCATTGAAAGTCATCCAGTATTTCACCTTGTCTTTGTATCGAGTGAATACCGTAGTCGCGTAAGTCTCGAAAAGCGTTACCAGTTCACGACTTCTCCAGCTGCCGTACTTCTCGATCAGGTGCACAGGCACATCAAAGTGAGCCAATGTAACCACTGGTTCAATGCCGTTCTTCAATAGTTCATCAAACAGGTTATCGTAAAATTGTAATCCGGCTTCATTCGGCTGCGCATCTTCTCCTGTTGGGAAAATCCGTGCCCAGGCAATGGAGACACGCAGTGCTTTGAATCCCATTTCTGTAAATAGAGCAATATCTTCAGGGTAACGGTGATAGAAATCGATCGCTTCATGCGAAGGATAGAACTCGGTAGCAAGCGGCGTAAAAGCTGGAACATTTCCTTTCATAATACTTCTGCGGTTCTCTCCGGTCGGCAGCAAGTCAACGATACTCAGCCCTTTGCCATCTTCCAGATACGCGCCCTCCGCCTGATTGGCAGCAATGGCTCCACCCCATAGAAAATCTTTAGGAAATTTAAAATTAGTCATCATCATTCTCCTTCCAAATATGTAATTCAGCTACCCGCTCAAATCGCAAGAAATATTAATAAGACAAACTATTTAAGTTGAACTACACGATTACACATAAACGGAGAGGACAGAAAAAATCTGGAGAAGCGGCGCGTTCGCCTTTATCACCGGATTTCCCCTTTAAAAAGGGATTCAAAAAATCTGGGGATAACAGCGATTGGAAGATTGTTCTGGCCGCGCAGTCGTCCCGTGTAAAATCGTTTGTTCAACTTAAATAGAAAAAACCCGAACCAGCCTGGGTACACGATTACGTGTAAACAAGCCAGCTCAGGTTATGCCCATATCGGTAACATTCCCAGATCACAATTATGCGGATTGGATAAAACTTTAGCAAGAATCAGAACAGTTGTCAACTTCTTGAAACTGATTTAACTATGGAGCGCCCACTACGATATTTGATAAAACGTGGCACATGTACCACCAAGAATCATCTGTTGATCTGCCATAGGTAGGGCATTAATGTGAGTCGTAATGAGACCGCATACATCATTATACGAAGCCGCAAGATTGCTTACTGGCCAATCGGACCCAAACATTAACCGGTCTGCTCCAAATGCTTCTATAGCGATATTCAGATAGGCTGTAAAGTCGCTCGGAGTCCAATTTGCCCAATCTGCTTCCGTCACCATCCCTGAAAGCTTACAGGACGCATTAGGTTGTGCGGCCAATGACTCAATCGCTTCTTTCCATGGTGAGAGTATACCTGATTTGATGTCGGGTTTGGCTAGATGATCAAGTACAAATCGCTGTTCAGGAAACGTCTTAACCAGTTCAACGGCATAAGGCAGTTGCTCCTTGGATACCAACAGATCATAGGCCAAATCATACTCTTTGAGCAATGAAATTCCGCGCTGAAAGTCTTCTCTCAATACATATTGAAGATCAGGTTCATCTTGTACGACATGACGTACTCCCCTCAGATACGGATTGGACGCGAACAGTTCAAGTTGATTCCGAACATCATCCGAGCATAGATCCACCCATCCGACAACACCTTTGATAAACTCGTGCCGATCTGCCAGTTGCAGAAGCCATTGGGTTTCTGTCAGTGATTGTCTGGCTTGTACCGCAATACATCCCTCCAGTCCCGATTGGACCAATAAAGGTTCAAGATTTTCCGGGAGAAAAGATTGACGAATGGCTTTCATCTCTTCTCCAATCCATCCGTACTCGGCGACATTGTATTCCCAGAAATGTTGATGTGCATCCAGCTTCATTTTACATCCCTCCCAGGGTATTTAAATCTAGTTATCATTAAAAAGCAACCATATGATTTTCATTTCCAATGAAATAAACGCTTACTAAACAATCTATCAATATAACAAAACCACTGATTTTCACATGATTTTTATTCCAATTGTGCTGGTATTGTCCAAAATTTAATCATGATATAGTAAATTACGAAAACGCTTTCAGTACATAAATCGGTGGTGATTCCAGTATTAACAAGTAGTTTTTTGTTTGCGTTGAGCATTATTTTCAATCCTGCTTAACAGCTATTCAAGTTCAACCATTCTATCTTATAAGGAGATTATATTGATGAAAAAAAACCGTAAACCGGTCCTCTCTCTTACACTTGTAACTGCCATGATTCTGTCTCTGTTCTCTTCGGCTATGGCTTCCGCTGCAACTGACAATAGTGAACAAGCCAGTACCTCAGCTGCGCCAAGCAAAATGCAGGCCTACGTGAACGCCATGGAGCCTGGATGGAATCTGGGTAACTCTCTGGATGCCGTTGGTGAAGATGAGACAGCCTGGGGCAATCCGCGCATTACAAAGGAACTGATTCAATCGATCGCAAGTGAGGGCTACAACAGTATCCGTATCCCTGTGACCTGGGAAGCCCACATCGGTGACGCACCCGACTATACAATTGATTCCGCTTACATGAATCGGGTTCAAGAAGTAGTAAACTGGGCCCTCGATGCCGATCTCTATGTCATGATCAATCTTCACCATGATTCCTGGCGTTGGATCAGTTACATGGAGAAAGACCATGACAACGTGCTTGCACGTTATAACGCTGCTTGGACTCAGATTGCAGACAAGTTCAAAGATGCATCCGATAAGCTCATGTTCGAAAGTGTTAACGAACCCCGCTTTTCCGAAGGCGGCACAACCGATGCAGCAATTGGATATCGCATGCTGGACGAGTTGAATACTTCATTTCACAAAATCGTAAGAACTTCGGGTGGGAACAACGAGACACGTCCGCTTGTTCTTCCAACGATGCATACCTCTTCTGCTCAACCTGATCTGGATGAACTGAATAAGACCATTCAAAAATTGAATGACACCAATATTATTGCAACCGTTCACTACTACGGGTTCTGGCCATTCAGTGTGAACATCGCAGGTAACACCACGTATAACGAAGAAGTACAAAAAGACATTACCGATACATTCGATCGGGTATACAACGCTTTTACAGCTAAAGGCATCCCGGTGATCGTTGGTGAGTATGGCTTGCTTGGATTTGATCAGCACACAGGTGTCATTGAGCAAGGTGAAAAGCTGAAATTCTTCGAATTTGTTGGACATTACCTGCGTCAAAAACAGATGGCAACGATGTTATGGGACAATGGGCAGCATTTCGGACGTACAAGCTTTACTTGGTCTGACCAAGAATTATTCAATACGATGCAAGCCAGCTGGACTGGTCGATCATCCACAGCTGAAACGGACCTCGTATATCTTAAACAAAATGAAGCCATCCAAGATAAAAAAGTAAAACTTAATCTGAATGGCAACAAATTCAATTCCTTGAAGAATGGCACTACGCCTCTTGTCAGAGGTAAAGACTATACGATAAGAAAAGATGTACTTACGTTAAAATCCAACCTGTTAACCAAATTGACAGCCTCTGGTGATTTAGGTGTAAATGCCACACTCACAGTAGGATTCAACCAAGGTGCCGACTGGAATTTCAATATCATTAAATATGACACACCTACGTTGAGCGATGCGACTGGTACGACCAGTGCATTTGCTATTCCGACTACGTTTAACGGCAATCAACTCGCTACCATGGAAGCGACATATGCAAACGGAGAAAACGCCGGTCCACAGAACTGGACTTCGTTCAAAGAGTTCTCCTATACATTTAGCCCAGATTACGATCGTAATGTGATTGAGCTGAAACCAAACTTCTTCAATGAAACCAATGATGGCGAAGTAACCCTTAAGTTCCACTTCTGGAACGGAGATGTGATTACGTACAAAATCACGAAAAATGGAACCAGCGTTATTGGCGTAGCTTCATAACAGGTATAAAGATTCCCAACTTATTCTATACCCGTGGGAATCACAAAACGTTCTGTCCAGTGCAATCGGCTTAGACAGAACGTTTTTCCCGTTTACAATAAAAACGAAACATCCCCACTCTGGCTATCAATCACATACGTTGCACCAAGTCCCTTATATACAAGACCTACTGGAGATTTGTTACTGGAAACGACATAGAGCTGTTGCGGACACCAGCTGTGACACAACTGGATATCCTGGCAACACTGAGGCAGATTATTCTCGAACACAAATGCGTTTGTGACCATATATTCGGGACGAACCTGTTGCATGCCTTCCATTTCTTGAATATGACGCACAGGCACTGCTCCAAGTGTTTGAACTTGTTCCCGTTCCTCTTCACTGTGTACAAGCACGACGAAGGCTAACCCCTTTTTTAACAATACATCTACAAAGTTCATCCCCGCTACACTGTGTCCTGTTGATACAACAATCATTGCCTCATCCATTGCTGTCTACCTCGCCTTCACATCAGATCCTGCATATTTCGTTTCAAGTACGTTATGTGCGAATCATAGTCCTCTATCTGCCTTTCTGCAATTGAGCCGTATCCGATTCTGCACCTTTCTGATTGATTCCAGACCGTATTTCTCTTTATTTCCTGTCTAATCTGCCCTTTACGCTCTGGTTCTCCTCATATCTCCGTTATTCATAGGCGATTAGAGAAACCTGATTAACCGAGCCATAATCGTAGATATATCTACTTTTAATCGCTTACATGAACAGATTCAAAGTAAAAAAGACTTAAAACACGCATAATTATACTCTTGGATTATTTTACTTCATGCTCGTTTGATCGTAATATCATCGGCAGAACAACGATAACAATAAGCTTATTTTAGCTATGGAGGTTGAACGGTTTGATTGCAAGTTGTGATGTGGGCATACAGCGAGAGATGAGTGCTGATCCTCGAATCAGTTCGATGGAGATTATTCGATACGATATGCAGAGATTGCCATGCATTGAGACTGAACATGTAACCTGCTACTGTGGATTATTCAAGATCTCATGCGGGGAGACACATGGATTCGCTGAATTCAAACTATCTGAAGGAGCTCACCCTACAGATCTTGTACACTGGGCTTCGGTATTCAGAAGACTAAGAGGCATGCAGCCCACCCAGGCCATACGTCATATCGAGCAACATCGAGAAATCTGGGGAAACGAACGTGTCCTGTTCGTGGAGGAAGCTGTCCGTAATCTGCTGTTCAACTTGGAAACACGAAATGATGGCTCCTCGAAATTGAGCCGGGAAGAAATTCGAACTTTTCTGATGCATTATGCGCTGACGTATTATTCCTTTTGAATTAATTTGGTTGGAAGAAAAGCAATAGAACAAGGCAAAGGAAACCTGATGATACACTCAAGTTCCCTTTGCCTTTTATGATTTGCATTCTACTTCATCCATGTTCCACTACATTTCTATTTGAAACGATCACTTATTGAGGTTCATTGAATTTCACAACAAGTATTGCTTCCTCATTGGCTTGCACAGGACCGGTTGAGGTTGCTGTAACCGTTGTTATCGCTTCGTTCCCGCTTGGAATCAGCACAGGTGTAATCAACGGCAGACCCGCAGCCTGAATGATATCCATGTCGAATTCAATCAACAATTGTCCTGCAGTTACACGATCTCCGCTATTCACATGTGCGGTAAAACCATTTCCTTTCAGTCCAACCGTATTAATTCCGATATGAACCAGCATCTGTACACCTGTCTCATGCTCCAGAATCACCGCATGTTTACTCTTGTTCATGACATGTGCGATGACACCGTCAAATGGTGCATACACTCTACCTTCTGATGGCTCAATGGCAATGCCCTCACCCATGTGTTTTTCCGAGAACGCCGGGTCAGGAACCTGCTCCAGAGCAACGAGGGTACCGTTCATTGGCGAAGCGATTTCGAGTAAATCTACCTTAGGACGATTGCTTGTAATCACATTTTTAGTTGAATCGACTTGTGAATTAGAATCCACACTATTAACTTCAACTGATGACGTTCCACTGTTGTCATGGCTCACCGATGCCTCTGCAACCGGTTGATCCTTATATCCGAAGAACCAAGTAAGTGCAAAAGCAATGGCCATGGCAACCACGTTGGACAAGATGTACAACGGCAGTTGGCTGTTCAGATAGAGCAGTGTACCGGGAATAACCGTTACAGCCATACCTGTACCCTGCAGATGGAACAGGGAAGCGATGAAACCACCTACGCCACCACCAACCAGTCCCATAATAAATGGCTTCATATAACGTAAGTTAACTCCGAAAATAGCTGGCTCGGTAATGCCCAGAAATGCGGACAAAGACGAAGGTAACGCGAGTGCTTTGAGTTTCATATTTTTGGTCTTCAGACCAACGGCAAGACAAGCGGCTCCTTGTGCAGCCATAGCACAGGTGATAATTGCGTTGAATGGGTTGAATCCCGTCTTCTCCAGCAATTGAATTTCCAGGAAATTAAAGATGTGATGCACACCGGTAACGACAATAATCTGATGGAAGAATCCAATGATAATACCTGCTATTCCGAACGGAAGATCCAATACAGCAGTTGTTCCATGCAGCACCCACTCTTCAAGGGAATGGAATACAGGACCAATGGCGAAAAGTCCGAGCGTAATCATAACCGTTAACGTAATAAAAGGAGTCAGAATTAAGTCCAGTGCCTCAGGCACCCGTCTTCTTAGTACCTTCTCGAACTTGGCGCCAATCAAACCAACGAAGAATGCAGGCAGAACAGATCCCTGATACCCCACGACAGGTATGAAACCGAACATATGCAGCGGCTGTGCTGATCCATCTGCCACCGCGTAAGCATTCGGTAATGCGGGATTGACCAGCATTAGCCCTAGTACGATACCCAATACCGGACTTCCCCCGAATACACGGAACGCGGACCACGCTACAAGCGCAGGCAGGAATGCAAAGGCTGTATCCGTCAGGATCTGAGTGAACAACAGGAAGTTGGCCGAGATATCATCAGGTGTTGCACCGAACAAAGCCAGTATTTCATTCTGGGTAAGTAATCCGCGTAATCCCATGAACAGTCCTGTAGCGACCAAAACGGGAATGATGGGTACAAATACGTCACCAAACGTGCGGATAGCCCGCTGAAAAGCATTTCCTTCCTTTTTGCCCTGACTCTTCACATCATCCTTGGACGTTCCTTCGATGCCCAGCTTCTCAACCTCTTCAAAGATTCGATTCACTGTTCCCGTACCGAAGATAATCTGATATTGACCTGAGTTGAAAAAGGCGCCTTTCACCTTCTCGATGTTCTCGACCGTTTTCTGATCAATCTTTTCTTTATCTTTCACCATGATGCGAAGACGTGTTGCACAATGTGCAAATGATGCGATATTCTCTTTGCCCCCGATGGCATGAATGACTTCCTGGGCAATGCGTTGATTCTCCGACATGTTATCTCATTCCTCTCACGTAATACTTAATAATGCCATTGTGTTGCTTCAAAATCAGCCTTGCCGCCGTGTGCAAAGAAACGAATGTCCACGCTGTCCCGGCTTGGGAAAATCCGGCTAGTAAAGACCTCTTCCCCATCGTTCACAAAGATCTCGACCGAAGACGAATCTACGAACAGATGAAACTTAATCACGTCTGCAGTAAGCGTGCACCGTCGTACAACGCCATTCTGCTCTGCCAATTTAGTACCAGACATCGTCCGATCCAGGACAACTTTCTGCTGAATTCTGTCATACAGAAGAACCGTTTTTTCTGTTCCATTTGCCCGGAATTCGATGCCTACAACCTCTGCATCTACATGGCTTATCTCACATTTCAGCTCATAGGAAATCCCCTCAAAACCAGCGAAGGATCGGCTCTCATTGTCAATCGTTGTGCGAATATGAGTCCCTTCCTCTTGCTGACGCAATTGCACCATCTCTGCAACAGGTTGTTGGATTAACTTGCCGTCTCGGAGTGACAACTGCCGAGGAATAGTCAGGCAATGAGCCCAACCACTATCATCTGTCGGATATGCCAGATCGGGAAGTCCCATCCATCCAACCAGAATGCGTCTTCCGTCCGGTCCCTGCATCGTCTGCGGAGCATAGAAGTCAAATCCACGATCCAGTTCCTGAAATTCACCATGATTGAACTCTCTCGTCTGTAGATTCAGTGGGTCACCGATCAGATAACCGGATTGATAAATATTCTGATAATGATCTCCCGTGGCATCTAAGCCTTGTGGGGAAAAGACAAGCATACCCTTCCCGTCCATCTCCATATAATCGGGGCACTCCCACATATAACCAAAGGAAGTTAACTGCGTACGAATTTCGCCAAGAAACTCCCAGCTTTTCAAATCTGTTGAGCGATACAGCACCGTACATCCCGTCTCATCTGTTCGCTGCGCTCCGATTACACAATAATACGTGTCTCCTTCTTGCCACACTTTGGGATCTCTGAAGTGTTCCGTGTATCCCTGTGGAACCGAAGAGATGACCGGATGATTCCGCTTGCTTACTGAACCGCTTTCATCCATGACTGCCAAGCATTGATACGGATGTCTGACCCAAGCCTCATCCCTCGTATTGCCTGTATACAGCAAGTGCAGCTTGCCGTCTTTTTCAATCGCGCTTCCGGAATAAGCTCCGTACGAGTCATATGGATCACCCGGTTCGATTCCAATGCCGACATTTTCCCAGTTCACCAGATTCTTCGAGCGGGTATGATACCAGTATTTCATGCCGTGTTCTGTTCCAAGTGGAAACCACTGATAGAACAGATGATAATAGCCTTGATAATATGCAAAGCCGTTAGGATCATTAAGCAGACCTGTTATCGGCTGAATGTGATAACTCTGTCTCCATGGACACTCGGATATCCGTGCTTCAAGCTTCGCAATCTCTCCAGGCTCCGCTTGCTCAATTCGTCTGTAGCGTTGCTCTCTAGTCATTTTCATAGCTGTTCTCCATTCAAAATATAGGAACCGGTTCCGTTAGACACAAAAAAATAATTCCATATGGCATTACTGCCTGCCCGTGTTCGCATATCCACATTGGATATTTACAGTGGAACCGGTTCGATGGAATTATCATAAAGGATGTTTTTATATTTTGTCAACGCTTTCTCGAGGAATAAGTTCTACATCAAGTGTTGTTCGTTCTTCCACCGATTCGCCTTTGACCAGTCGTATAATGTGATTCGCCGCTACTTTGCCTGCCTGCAAATAGTGATATTTCACCGTCGTCAGCGTGGGATGAATCATCTCCGTAATATCATATCCGCCAAATCCGGTAACAGATAATTCTTGCGGTATGCGAATTTTATTGGAAAATGCGATCTTCATCACACCCAGTGCGATATTATCCGTAGCCCCTACAATGATCGTTGGTGTGATCTCTTTCAGTATAGCCTCAGCGGTAACGATGGCTTCTGACATCTTGAAGCTCGTCTCATAATACTTCACTTCGCATTCACCACATTCGGCGATTGCTCGTTGAAAACCCTGTTTGCGATGGATACCTACTGCCTGATCCTTCTCGCTAACACCCATATACACAATCTTGCGGTGACCCTGTCCTACAACATATTTGCCCATCTCATAACCGGCCTGATCATCATTGTGAACCAGACTATGTAGTTGCTCATGCTGCTGCCCCACCAATAACACCGGAATACCTATATCCTCAACTGCTTTCAGATGTGCTTCAGTTACTTCAGCAGCTAGCAGAATAATACCCGACACCTTTTGTCTTGCAAAATCATAGATGGCGTCTATCTCGCGCTGCATATCCTGGCTTGTATTCGCGATCAGCATCTGATACTGATTACTCCGCAGTTCTTCATCAATTCCAATCAATGTCTGTGATGTTGCAAAAGAATCAAGACGTGGCACAACCGTACCGATAATACTGGTCTTCTTAGCCTTCAGACTCTGTGCAAATGTATTGGGAACATAATTGTATTGTTTGATAATACGCTCAATTTTCTGGCGTGTATCTTCACTTACAGATCCGCCATTCAGGAAGCGAGAGACCGTGCTCTTCGCCACACCTGCCATCTGAGCGATATCAGAAATCGTTTTATTCATAAAGACTCCTCTTATTTCTATAAGCTAGTTTACCTTTTATTATACTTCGAATCGCAAACCCATGGCGAATTTGATTCAATTTCAATTTATCGCACACCTATGTACAATTTGAACGGTTCCTATTAAACTGCAAAAGCCCGATAATAATGTGACGTTCATACAGAAGTATGATCCGACATTCATCAGGCTGTTAAATTTCAATATACACGTTTGCTCAGACCACCGGCACAAGAACGCTCCCTCTTCCTTACGGTCTCAAACTTCAATAATAATAGGCAGTATCATAGGTCTTCTTTTGGTTTGAGCGTAAATGTAGTGACCGATCTCGTCTTTCAGCTTCCTTTTGATCACATTCCACTGATTCACACCAGCCCCGGTCAACTCACCCATCCGGTTCAGAACCAGCTCATGAATCTCATGCATGAATTCTTCCGAGTCCTTGACGAACACAAAACCTCTGGAGATAATTTCGGGTGACGTGACCATCTGTTTCTCCGTTTTGCTCAGTGTAGTCACAATGACCAGCATGCCATCGGATGACAGTTGCCTGCGATCACGTAGTACAATATTGCCGACATCGCCCATGATCAGACCGTCTACGAGGCTGTTGCCCGACGCAATTTTGGGACCCAGAGAAGCAGTTCCGTCTTTGTATTGGACCATGTCCCCATTATTCACGATGAACACATGATCACGCTCTATACCTACAGATTCGGCAAGCAGTCTGTGTTGATACAACATACGGAACTCACCGTGGATCGGAATCAGATAATCCGGCTTCATCAGGGTCAGCATCAATTTGAGTTCTTCCTGACTACCGTGTCCGGATACATGCATCCCGGCTGCACCGCTGGAACCATATATGACACGCGCTTCGAGTACATACAGGTTATCAATCACATGTGCAAGATTCCTCTCATTGCCCGGAATAGCTCCGGCAGCAATAATAACCGTATCCCCGGCATTAATTCTTACGTGAGGATGCTTTCCTGATGCCAAACGTGACAATGCTGCCATCGCTTCTCCCTGGCTACCGGTACATAAGACAACGACTTGTTCGGGTGGAAACTGATCTGAATCGATGGCTTCAATCAACAGTCCGTCAGGTACTTGCAAATACCCCAATTCACTGGCTACAGATACCACATTCACCATACTTCTGCCCAACAGAGCCAGTTTACGTCCGGTCTCGAATGCTGCATTCACAATCTGCTGTACCCTGCTGACATTTGATGCAAAGGTGGAGATAAATACTTTTTGTTTTGCACGAATAAAGGCATCCAGAATGTGGTCTCCCACAATACGCTCGGAAGGTGTAAATCCGGGTCTTTCTGCATTGGTACTCTCGGAGAGCAATATATGGACACCCTGTTTGCCAATCTCGGCCATTCGGTGCAGATCAGGGAAAGGTCCATGTACAGGCGACATATCAAATTTGAAATCTCCGGTATGCACAACATTGCCTGCTTGAGTCTTAAAAAAGATACCCAAACAATCTGGAATACTATGACTGGTTGCGAAAAAGGAAACTTCGATCCCTCCCAGCATAATGCTGGAATGAGCATCTATTGTGTGCAGGTCCGCCTGACGCAGCAGTCCATGCTCTTTCAGTTTAAGTTCGATCAGCCCGCGCGTGAGCCTGGATGCATACACCGGGATGTTCATTTGTTTTAACAGATAGGGAATGCCACCGATGTGATCTTCATGTCCATGGGTAACCACAAGACCCCTTACTTTATCCAGATTCTCCAACAGATACGCTACATCCGGAATGATCAGGTCAATCCCCGGCAAGGTCTCATCCGGAAACTTCGAACCACAGTCAATCACGATGATGTCCTGATGGTACTGGATGAAATACATATTCTTCCCTATTTCATTCACGCCGCCAAGTGCAGCGATATACAGTTTGTTGTGGGCAAGATTCAACTCTATTAACCTCCTCTGCGTGACATACGTATGCGATTCGGATCTATATTCCTAGTATGGAAACAATCGCCTCACTTATGCATTTCAGCGTGATTATGCCAAAAAAACCACTGCGGAAATGAAATTTCATTCCGCAGTGGTTGATAAGGGATAACTTTTGAAATGATGAATGATGCAATTCTTTACTCATAACTAATTCATATACGAAAAATAAGAGCGGTTACACCAATGTTTTATCACGCTGTAACAATACGTTTTGTTCATAGGTTTTGATATCCGTGATCCATTGTTCACGAACTGGAACACCTTGCTGAGCACAATAGTAGTCCCAGATCGCGCCAAACGGATAGGATTTGAACTCTTCCGTCAATGCTAGACGCAGGGTGTAATCTCCGTCCAACTCGGCTTGTTTCAAGGCATCCACCGGTTCCAGCATCGCACGCAGAAGGGCTTTGACCGTATTACGTGTACCCACGACCCAAGCAGCTACACGGTTAATGCTTGCATCAAAGAAATCCAGTCCAATATGTGTGGTCGCAAGAAGATCATGTCGAACCAGTTCACGGGCAATTTCCAGCAACTCATCGTCCATGATTACGACGTGGTCACTGTCCCAGCGCATCGGGCGGCTTACGTGAAGCAGAATGCCGCTAGTAAACAAAGATAGGGACGACAGTTTATTGGAAATAACCTCTGTTGGATGAAAATGACCTGCATCTAGGCAGATTAACGTATCATTTTGCAAACCGTAACCCATATAGAATTCATGAGAACCCACCACATATGCTTCCGAACCGAGACCAAACAACTTACTCTCTACCGCGTCCAGGTTGTGCTCCGGGTTAAGCGGTTCGCTGAATACTTCATCTAGCGATTCCTTGAGACGTTTGCGTGGTGTTAACCGGTCAACCGGGTTATCCTTGAATCCGTCCGGTACCCATACATTGGTTACACAGGTCTGACCAAGCTGTTCACCAAAGTAAGCACCAATCCGGCGAGACGCCTTGCAGTGATCAATCCAGAACTTGCGAATCTCAGGGTCCGGATGACTGAGCGTGAACCCGTCACTTGATTTTTCATGGGAAAAACACGTTGGGTTAAAGTCCAGACCAAGTCCTTGTTCTTTGGCCCATTTCACCCAGTTCTCATAATGCTTCGGCTCAATCCGATCCAGTTCAACCTTCTCGTCTGTATCCGTGTAGATCGCATGCAGATTGACCTTATGTTTGCCGGGAATCAGAGCGAAAGCTTGCTCCAGATCGTTGCGAAGTTCAGCAGGTGTGGTCGCAGCCCCCGGATACTGACCTGTCACGGAAATACCACCTGTTAACTCTCCATCTTTATTCAGAAAGCCTTTAACATCATCGCCTTGCCAACAGTGTACGGATACTTTGATATCCGCGAGTTTGTTCAGCACCTCGTCCGTATCAATTCCGTGCTGGGCATACAATGCCTTGGCTGCTTCATACGTTTGCTTGACTTGGTTATCCATCCGCAAGAACCCTCCTATTTAACGTGTAAATGCTGCCGGTACACCGCCATCAATGGTCATCATGCAACCGGTTGTTTTTTCGGATTTCGAAGAAGCAAAGAATGCGATCCCTTCCGCAATATCTCTTGGATAGATATTCACGAGCAATGTCGTCCGTTTGCGGTAATACTCTTCCAGTTGATCTGGTTCAATGCCGTATGCCGCTGCACGTTCGTTTCTCCAAGAACCGTTCCAGATCGCTGACCCTTGTAGAATTGCGTCTGGAAGAATCGTATTGACACGAATGCCATACTCCCCGCCTTCTGCTGCAATACAACGTGCGAGATGAGCTTCCAGCGCTTTCGCTGAGCTGTAAGCAGAGGCACTTTTACCCGCATACACCGAGTTTTTGGACCCGATAAATACCATGCTTCCACCAATACCCTGCTGTTTCATCAGCTTGAAGGCTTCGCGAGCCACAAGGAAATACCCTGTACCCAGTACATTCATGTTCAGGTTCCATTCTTTCAGGGACGTTTCGTCAAATGGGCTGGATGTCGCCAATCCGGCATTGTTCACGATGATATCCACTCCGCCATATTGCACTGCAACATCTGCATACGCAGATTGAACGGCTTCCTCATCGGTTACGTCCATTTTCAGCGCATAGGCACGATTCGCACCGTACTGATCATTGATCTCCTGCGCTACCTTCTGTGCGCCCTCCAGGTTGAGATCAGCGAGCACGACATGAGCGCCTTCAGATACCAATCTACGTGCTGTTTCACTTCCGATCCCGCCTGCTCCACCTGTGATAAATGCCACTTTGCGGGAGAATTCGGTTTCTGCGGGAGCCAGAGATAATTTGTACAATTCCAGCGGCCAGTACTCCACATTGTAAGATTCGTTTGCACTGAGCGATACGAATTGACCCAGGCTAGTGGCTCCACGCATAACGGCAATGGCTCTGTGATACAATGCACCGCTTACTTGGGAAAGTGCCCAGCTCTTGCCTGTGTTGATCATGCCCACACCAGGAATCAGGATAACGCGAGGAGCCGCTTCGAACATGACGTCACCTTCGTTTTTGTTGCTTTCAAAATACTGCTGATATTGCTCTTTGTAGGCTGCCACGCCTTCCACCAGTTTCGCTTTTAAGCCCTCAATGTCATCCGCATCTGGCGTCCAATCAATAAACAGAGGTACCACTTTGGTATGTACCAGATGATCCGGGCAAGCCGCACCCACCTGAGACAATTGCGGAGAATCCGCTCCGCCCACAAAAGCAAGCACATCCTCCTGATCATCAAAGGACAATATCATTTTTTTGCTATCCGATACTGCTCCACGAATCGTTGGCATCACGTGTGATACGATCTGACGACGAACATCTGCTGCTAGTGCCGGGTGCTTCACACCACCGAACAAGCTTCCTTCGTCGACCCGTGCTTCGATGAATGCTTCCGCTTCATTAATAATCTTGATCGTTTGAGCGTAACATTCTTCGGATGTTTCTCCCCAAGTCACGAGCCCGTGTTTTTCCATCAGTACGAGTTCCGCATTTGGATTCGAGAATACGCTTTCAGCAATCATTTTAGATAACGTAAACCCAGGACGTACATATGGTACCCATACAAAACGATCACCGTAAATCTCCCTCGCCAATTCCTTACCGTTATGCGCACAACACAGACTGATAATCGCATCCGGGTGCGTATGATCCACATGCTTATATGGAAGGAACGCATGCAGAAGAGTCTCGATGGAGGCACGCGGGTTCTTGGCATCAATCATGCAATGTCCCAGATATTCAACCATCTCTTCATCCGACATGGATTCACGTTCAATTAATGGTCGAATGTCCTCTAGCCCAAGTCCGGTAAAATGCTTCGCTTCCATGGAACCCAGATCGGATCCGCTGCCTTTCACATACATTACTTCTACATCACGACCACGAAAATCCTTCACTGTCGTTTTGGTAGACGTATTTCCACCGAAAATGTTACATACACTGCGATCGGTTCCAATCAGGTTGGATCGGTAAACCAATTGCTCCAGTCCTGTTGTTTTCTCAGATGCCTGCGATGCATTCCATAAACTCTGTACCATTCGTTTCCCTCCGATAATGTTTGTTTTATTCCTAATCCGAGTTTATCATCTTTGTTTTGTTTTGAAAACAAAAGATTTTAAATATAAACGGAAAAATTCAAAAATTAATATGGATTAAGCACTTTTATTAAAAAAACACCCTGACGTGAACGTCAGAGTGTTCCTATTTCATCAGCGGATTAGAAAATCCCCGCTTTTTGGGAAGTGTTTTTAATACCATAGGTATCATTCACTACGGTGTTGCCAAAGCTGGTTAAGCTTCCGTTCGGACCTGTAGCCATGTCCAGATAGTTCAGATTGGAACTATTTCCGTACCAGGACCAGGCAAGCCAGCCTACCCCTTTTTCCTGACCATATCTCATAATGGCATACTCATCCACATCACCATTTGTGTGGTATCCCCCGAACTCACCAATGATCAGAGCCAATCCTTTGTTCAGCACATTCTCCATATTGGCTTTGACGGTTGCAGCATCTTTGCCAGCATACTCATACATATGAATGGAGAACACGGTATTTTTCTGTGAGTCGGCTGCGAATACACTTTGTCCATAATCGACGATGGATTGGGGGAATTGTCCCCATCCTGCTGCATCCACAATTAGCGTATTTTTGATTCCCGCGTTTCTTAATTTCGGAATGGCTTTTTTGTAGCCATCAGCCCACGCGCTTCCATTCCACGTTCCATACCATTCATTGGCGATGTTGACGATTACCCGATCTTCTTTGCCAATCAAAGCTTCCTTAATGCTAATCCAGTAGTTCACCGCCGCATCCAACGAATTATAGTCATCTTTCCCTGTGGCGTCATGAACCTCGAGTACAGCAATCATTTTATTTTGGTTAACTACATTAATAATATTTTTAACAGCGTTCAGATCATCTTTGGTGTACAGGCTACCATTTGAAAGAACAATGCGTACCGTATTGGCACCTGTTTTGGCGATTGCAGGGATAGCGGTATTCAGATCATTTTTGAACCAGGAATGTCCGTGATTAACACCTCTCATGACAAAAGCTTTACCTGTGGAATCGTATAACTTGTTACCGCTTACATAAAATCCTGTGGCAGCAGATGCTTTGGGGGCTGCACTCCCCAGTACCATGAACATGAGAGTAGCAATAACCGTGAAGATTGTACACTTTTTCAGATTAACCATTCGTTTGGAACCTCCTGTATTTTTTTTTTTATTTCAATTAACCCTGCTCCAGGCAATAAGTTAACTAAAATCGTTGGTAATCGAAGTTTTTATGGTAGTTAGAAAAATCAATAATAACCTTATTTATTTATGTCATTAAACTAAAATATACTTTATCGATAAGGTTATGAAGTTATAATAAAATGAAAACGCTTACCAGTCAAGATGTTTTTACCATGATTAGGAATCATTTGTTTTTACATCACACAGCAAAAAAGGTTCTTTCTCCTCATAATCGTTCGGAGAAAGAACCTTCTGTAGAATAAGCACCCGTTAACTGTCGTTTATCTCTTCATTCCGACTGAGTGACTTCCTAACTCCCGCCATTACCAACCCAATCCGGTAATGAGGTATCACTCGAATCTGATTGAATTTCCCAATCTCCATACCCTCAAAGCGCTCTACATAAGCCTGATTAACATATCTCTCTATCGTTCCTCTTCGAATTGGCGTTATGGACAGACTAAGCGCATGATGATCCAGCTATGCCCATAGTGAATATGGTCGGTTAACATCTGATGATGAATATGTGCTGCTGCAACGTGTCCTTCATAATTAATCTCATTCCGGTTGCTCCACACATGTGCATATGAGTATTTCATTTTGTATATACAGATGACTAATAGATTATCAATTATCGATGGACGATTGCCCCTTGATGATTCGGGTTTTTCTCCAGTACCCGCTCCAACTCAAGTTTGGCTTCACTCGTCCGACCCAGCCCCAGAAGACCCAATGCCCGCATATACCGGCAATGTTCTTCATTTCGCTGATCTAGATCGTCGTCAAACACTAGGAAATCGGGCAGAGAGACCGCAAAGTAATCCATTCGGATATGATCTTGCATATGTCTTTCGGCATAATCAATCAGTTTGTTAAAGCGTCTGTTTGCTTCCTTCGTATTGCCAAGCTTCTGCCAGGCCAGTCCCTGATAATAGATCGATTCAGGCGGTTGATCATTATAGAACATCGCGCTTGCCGGTTCGTTCAGACCGATGGATGCTCTGTGGAAACTTTCCTCTGCAGCTTGATTATTCTTCAGTTGCTGGTAGACACAGCCCAGATAAAAGTAAACTGGATTGTCTCCGGCTCCCTCTAGCTTACCTTCACCCAAGTTCTCCGGGTAAACCAAAGCCTTCTGCAACAGCTCAAATGCTAGTTCAGGTTGTTGTTTCTCCAGATTTTGCTTCGCCAGTTCCGTCAGTGCAGTAACATATTGTCCTGTAACTTTGCCTTCTCCACCCTCCCAGGGATGAAACCGCCGTGCCTGAAGAGCATCCCATGCTTCCTGATGACTACCCTGCATATTTAATAGAGTCACCCACTCGATATACAGATCATCACGGTGATGAACCAACTCCATATGTTGTTCCAGCATTTTGATTCGACGCTCACAAGAATACCCGATCTTCTTGCGCAATTGATCCAACTCGTAGAATATTCGGGCATCATGTGAATCCAACCGGAAAGCTTCCTCTAATGATACCAGTGCAAGATCGGGCCGATTCAGCTTGTTATAATAAGCCAGTCCCAGATTCCGATGTACAGTCGAATATGCAGCATCCGCCTCACGCGAAGTTTCCCAATGAGTGATCGCTTCTTCGTAGCGTTTATGATCATATAACCAATTTCCCAGGTAATAGTGAGCACGCGCATCATTCGAATCCACTGCCAATACATCCTGAAGTACCAGGAATTCAAATAGCGTGTTAGGAAAACAATAATCGGTTGGAGCAGTTTTCCCCTGCTTTTGATATTCTCGGGCCTGTTCCGTATCCCCCAACTGACGATACAAGTAAGCCTGCGCATAACCAACCATGGGATACGACTGTGTAATTTCGGATTCAACATAGGAGAGTACCGTCAGTGCTTCTTCCCACAATCCACTCTCGGCATAATCCGCGGCTAGATTCAGATAATTATGAACGTTTCCTCGCATCAGACGAAGGAAATGCTCACGTGTTTGCTCCGCTTGTACTCTCTCTGAAGGTGTAATCGCTCCGCTATAGATCAGGACTAATTCATGTGCAGCTCCAAATTCAACCGGGTCCAGTGCCAATGTCTCACGCGCAAATTGGATCGCCTGTTTATCTTGACCCAATCTACGCAGCAGTGCCACCTTCAGATGACGAGCCTTGTAGTTTCTGGTGTTACGAATCAGCGAACGTTCGATGTGATCCAACGCTTCGATGTACCGATGTTGACCCGTATCGATCTGAGCAAGCTTGAAATAACCCGTATCCTGATACTGTGCAGACCATACGGCTTTATAGAGAGCTACATAGGATTCTTCCTGTTTCCCCTGTAGTTTCAAACTCAGACCGAGTTGGTAAAATGCTTCACTATCATACGGATTCGTATTTTTCCACGTCAGCGATTGAACGGCCTGTCTGAAATGATTCTCCGCATCTTGAAACAGTCCTCTACGCAGCAGCAATGTACCATACGCAATGTTTAGACGTATATCCGTTGCATCACGCTTCAGGCCTTCCAGATAATAAGGTTCCGGTTCATACGTGGCATGCCGATATTGCTCCAGATGAAGACCCGCGAGATACAGTTGTTCATTGGTACGAATCTCCGATGGTAGTGGGAGTGGTGTGGCCGGATCTGGAACTTCTTGAATCTCAGATCTTTCAGGCTGATAGGTCACAAGTACTCTTCCTTCCGCAGTTCGAACACTTAACTTCAACTGATGCCATTCATCTTGTCCGCTCCACGGGAATGAAGATTTATATAGTTCCATAGGTGAGATATTACATCTCTCATGGAGATATACCGTGGTTGATCCTATCACTTCAACGGTCACTTGTTCAAAAACCGACGTCGCATATACCATCACGGTTACCGCTCCGGTCGTTTCGTCCATTTCCAGATTAACCGCAGCATCAATCGTTGCATTTTTGACCATGCCAATTCCTTTATACGGCATAAAATACTGCGAAAATGATTTCGCTTCATAGGGCTGTAACCACGTAAAATCAGGCTGATTATCGGTATAGATCCCGGTCATTAATTCAATATATGGTCCATCCTCGTCCGTTAACTGACGATCCCAGGCTTGCCCGAATTCCCCGTTCCCCCAGGTCCATTGTTTCTTTCCGGGTGAGATATGGTGATTGGCTACATGCAACAAACCTGCCTGCACTCCGTGGTCATAACCGCCTACGAAATTATAATCCGACTTATAAGCCATGTAGGATGTTGGAACCGGTATGTTTTTGTATCGCGAGATATCCACACCTTCGGAATAGTCCATCTTGTAATAGGTTCCGGTTGCGATCGGAAACCGGGATACATCCCGTTTACCATGATCCAATACAGCCGTTACATCAGGTGGAAACACAGATTGCGTGTGATCATTGACGGCTACAGCTGGATTGGCCCACCATAGAAAAGTTTGAGGTGTGTTGGTGCGATTATATACCTCGGCATGGATTTCAAGATAGGCTTTGCCAGGATGTAATGTGAAGCCCGCAGTCATTTTAGTCCCATACATGCGATCAATCTCACCCACCCACACGGTAGCGCTCCCATCTTCGTTACTGCCAAATGTATAGTCGACTGGGCCATACGTGTTGGGCCGATGATGCTGTGGCCAGTTGAATTCAATTCCTCCGGAAATCCATGGCCCTGCCAGACCCACAAGTGCAGGTTTAATGACCCGGTTATAATATACAAAATCGTAGTCGTTGGTCCGATCTAGCGCACGATAGATACGTCCGCCCAGTTCGGGCATCATCTCGATACGAACGTATTCATTTTCGAGAATAATTAATCGATACGACTTCATATTGGCCTCATCTTCAATGCTGTCGATCACAGGATGCGGGTACACCTTACCCGAACTGCCCTGATAGATTCGCTTTTCAAGAAACATCGGATTTTTGTCCGGTTTACCTGTACCATAGGTTGGAATATCTCTGGTTTCTTCCCATATGCGAACATTTGATTTCGCTGTCATGTGATTCAATTCATTCACCCCTCGGCCTCGTGTATATTGTGATCATACGCTCCAGCATGAAGGAAGAACATTGACATTAAGCGGTTCTTGATGGACGATCTTCGGATTTCCCGCATAACCAAAGAGAGTACCGATCCACCCAAATAATGCAGTGAAAGGTACTCTCTGATCGATCTTGATTAGCTTATCTACGGCGTGCAAAATCCACAAATCTGAACTTGTCCGGTCGATGCCTCGACTCCGTATACTGAAATTGACTGGCATCCTCCAGGTAAACTTGGCTCCTTACCACAACCACATTGTGGAAACCTTCAAGGTCAAGTAATTCCCTGTCCTCAGCGGTGGGTTCTTCCACCAAAATCTCTTTCTTGGCAAACGAAATGGAAAGCCCCAGCTCTTGCTCAATGTACTGATAGATGGAATCATTACAGATTTCTTTGCTGAGCCCAGGAACAAGCCGCTGACTGATGTAATCTTTGTCCAGAATGACGTGCTCTCCATCCACTTTGCGCACACGTCTGATCTCCCAGACCTGTTCACTTAGACCAAAGTTAATTTTTTTGTGCAACGCCTGATCCACTTGTTGCTCCTCGAAAACCTTCACATACGTTTGAGCCCGATGCCCCATCTTTTTGGCTAATTCCTTGAAACTAACCAGACCTGAGATGGGAAAATCGATCTTGCGAATGTCCAGTACAATCGAGCCCTTGCCTTGAATCTTCTGAATATAACCTTCTTCGTACAACATTTTCAGCGCTTTGCGAATGGTCTCTCGGGACGTTTGATAACTTTCCGATAGATCCAGTTCCGATTGAAGTAGCGTACCTGCCTCAATCTCTCCAGTCCGAATACGATCTGCAATATCTTCATATATCCGGATAAATTTATTATTCATTATTCATCACCATTGTTCATTACCCTTTTTTATCATATTGGCAACCATTATAGCATTAAAAACCAATCAAGCGGTAATGACTTGCATCAGCTTATTTAAGCGGAAGATCAGCGCTGCAGCTTCGGATCTGCTTAAGTGCTGCATGGGGCGGAAGCTGCCGTCCTCGTACCCTGTAATCATGTACAAGCCTGCAAGCTCTTCTACTTCTTCTTTGGCCCAATCGGATACATCAGTCTGGTCGGTAAACGCTCTTGGTGAAGTCACCCTTTCCGGTCTGATTTTACGGACAACGTTCGCTATAATCTTGGATGCCTGTTCACGTGTCACTAGCGCATGCGGAGCGAATTTTCCATTCCCCATACCTTGAACCATCTCATGATGAACTGCTGCCTTGATCTCAGGAGCAAACCAATCTTCGTCATTTACATCCTGAAAGCCATGCTGTCCATTGTCCGTTGTGTCCACACCCATCAAACGCACGATTAGTGCGGTGAACTCTGCACGCGTGATCGGACGACGTGGCTCGAAGCGGGTTTCGCTTACACCTTGAATGATATTCTGTTCTGCCAGCCAGGTGATCTGGTCTTTATTGAATGTCTGGCTGATATCGATAAATTTGATATTTTTTTTCAAAGGTACATCTGTTTGCTCCGAGGGTTCAGGTTGTGAACTCACCTCATCCGCTTTTACTGAAGGATCTGCTGGATTTGAAGCTGTACCACTACCACTCCAGGCGGATGTTGGATACGGAAAAGTCCTGGCTGCTGCCCGTTTGCTTTCACTTCTTTCACCCGCTGAATTTTCCGTCCATACGTCCACCTCATAATGTTGCTCCGCATTCAGTCCTGTCCAGACATAACTTCGCTGCGTGCCACGGTAAATTTCACGATCTTTATGGGTGATCACAATCACTTCATTCATGGATTCCAGTTCCCAAGTTAGCTTAATCGTGTTCGTACCTTGCGCTACGGCTGCTACTGTCAGTTCCTCGGAAGGTAGCGTCTCGAATTCCGGTACTTGAAGTGCTTCACCCTCACCTGCCTCATTGAATGGAATGATGATGAAGTCAGGATAATGCTCGGCACTGTTCAAATCAGACACATGTATGGATGTCTCCGTTGTCGATCCCACAAGCTCTTCATTTCGATAAACTCGATAACCCGCAGCACCAGGAATCAGTTCCCACACAATATCTGCACCATACATTGAACGACCTTCTACTACAGGAGGAGAAGTAACGCTACCAGGAAGGGTCACAGCAGAAAGATAGTAACCACCGTCACTACTGCCCGAGGCATTCATGGCCTTGACCGTATAAATATAGTTCACGCCTGGTTCGAGTCCCTCATCATCATAGAACAGTTCGTCTACTGGAACACGAGCAATCTCCACACCGTCACGCTCAATGATAAACTGATCGGCACCTACAACCCGACTCTGTTCCAATAGAAGACGAATGCGGTCTTTCGCTGAAAGATACTCTACTTTGACAGGGGCTGCTGGCTTGGTCAGGACAGAGTGCGCCAGCTTCTCCGATGCATCTCCCTGATCATTCTCCGTGTAGATTTCAATCGAGTACTGTTTGCCTGCATCCAGTTGATCAACAATAAACTCTTTTTGTTTGCCTCTATATACTTCATTACCATCCAGCAATACAACGAATGTTTCGTTCACATAAGGAAAGTCCCATTCCAGTTTGGCGTGATCTGTCTCCGGATACAACTTCATTTCCAGCAAATCCACATGAGGCAGGGTGTAAAAAGCGGTCACAGTCATGGGGCTTCCTGAACCAGCCGTATTATAAGGAATAACCTGCACCTGATCATATCGGGTCGCACTCTCCAGATGAGTTAATCTCATCTCTGTGATATCTCCATCTTCAATCGTATTGAAATCCCGATCTCCAATACGTATGGTATAACCCTCCGCACCCTGTACCTTTGGCCAGGAGATCAATCCCTCCTTTTCCCCGATCATGCTTGGATGTACAGGTTCATTAATGGTCGCAGGCAATGTCCGCAAGTAAACTTCAAAACCGGAATCACTCTCCCCCGCAGCATTGGAGGTTTTGATGGTATATGTGTAATGATCTCCTGGTCTCAGTCCATGATCTTCAAATGAAGCTTGGTCTGCTGGAACCTTAGCAACTTCAACGCCATCCCGCATAATAATCAATTGATCTGCTCCCCGTGTGGAGCTTCCCGTCAGGTCCAGTACCGCTGTCTGATCTGTGATGTGTGTTATACCTGCCGTCTGAGGTGATATAGGTTTCGTTAAAACTTGAACCTGAATAGACTCTGACCGATGACCATCTTCATTCATTGCAACGAGTTCGAATTCATACGCTGTGCCATCCAGCATACTATTGAGATGTACAGACGGTTCAGACACGCTCTGTACCTCTCCCGTTACCGGATTGCGAATTTCATATGCAGCTGCTCCTTTTACAACATCCCAAGCCAGATCCACCGCATGTGTTCCAGCTTTCACCATGATACTTTCTGCAACCAATGGCAACGTTTGAGTCATTATACTGAACGTAAGCGGCGCCCCCGCTCCACTCGTATTAACTGCCCGAATCACGTAAGTGTATTTTGTTCCTGGCGACAAGTCCTTGTCTACGAACAGGGTCTTACTCGAATCCATCTGAGTGATTTCTCGTCCATCCCTTTCAATGACGTAATGATCTGCCCCTTGAACACCTGTGTTGCTGAAATCCAGACCAAGGCTGTTTATTGCCACATCATATATCGCAACATCAACAGGTTTCTCAGGCATAGTCAGCAAGGATACATCCTTCGCTTCAGAACGAGTCCCCTGTCTGTTAACCGCCCATAGTTGATAATGATGCCACGTCCCATCCTTCAGACCGGTAATCGTTGCTTCATTCTCCATTCCCCTATAGATCTCCTTGCCACCCTTCTCAATCACGTATTCAGCCGCGCCCTCCACGACAGACCAGGAAACTTTTGCCCCATGAACTCCTGGATCAACGAGTACTTCGGCAGGCGACACCGGTTTGGACAATCGAATGAGCTGAGCTGGTTCACCTGATCCTGAAGCATTCACAGCCTGAACTTCCAAAACGTACTCTGTACCTGGCAACAATTCCTCAGCCGTGTAGGCAAGTTCTGATGTACTGTCCACTTCTGTGCCATTGATTTTCACAATATAGAGATTCGCCGTTTCTACAGCTTGCCATGCAAATTCCATACTTGTTTCACCTGTCCATGTGACATTCAGTCCTTCCGGCCTGCTAGGTAGCGTAAGAATTGTACTACTGGTGGATGCACCGTACCCGGCAGCATTGCCTGCCTGTACTTCATAGGTATATTCACGACTGCTTGACAGATGGTGAACTGCGAGTTGTGTATCTGATATCTCATGGCTCTGTCCATCGATAACCACCCGATATTTCGTTGCCCCAACGACAGGCTCCCAGCTCAAGATCGCTCCCTGTTCAGTTACCTGAATAACGCGAAGTCCCCACGGGTTCTCCGGTAGTGTTGATCCTGATACCGAACTGCGTATCCCCTGTCCACTTCCGTTCACTGCTTGTACATCCAGTTGATAAGATGTTCCTGAACTCAGTCCCGCAAAGACCCATTCTTGGGTTCCGGCAGGAACCGTTCCCGACTTCTCTCCATTCAACCATAACTCATAACGATCGGCTCCTCGTACTGCTTCCCAATTCAGACGAAGGCTCGCTGTGGAAGCATCTGATATCTGTAAGCCGGATACCTGTCCAGGTAACGTCTTGAGCAAAGGTAAACCTGCCAACGGCCCTGGTCCTGTCTCATTTCCTGCAATTAACTTATAGCTGTACTCCGTTCCGCTATCCAGACCCGATTCCAGATACTCCGTCTGCTCTCCTTCATATATGGCTGCTCCATCACGTGAAAGACCATAATACGTTGCAGAAGTCACTGTCTCCCATTCTAATGAAATATCATGCTCCTGAATTTGAACGGCTATAAATCCCCCGGGCATTGCCGGCAGTGTGAGGAATCCGGTTCTACTGCTACCACCTGCTCCACTTTCATTCATTGCCGTTACCGAAATGTGATGAATGGTTCCTGGAACGAGGTTGCTGACATAGGGAAGGCTACTCGGATCAGATACCGTCTGATCAAACACGGTAGTTCCGTCAGAAGTCGCTGCGATGATGCGGTAAGCATCTGCTCCCCGTACTGAATCAAATTGGATTTCGGCCAAATGCGGCTGGGAATCTACTCTTCGAACCTGCAACGTTCCGGGAGCTGCCGGGATAGTTAATACTTGAGCACTTACTGCATCACTTACTCCGGTATGGTTTCTCACCCTAACTTCATATTCATAGACTTGACCACCGCTTAGTGAGTGATCGATCATACTGTGGTTAGGGTAGTCCAGTGTCCACGACTGTCCTGTCGTTTTATTCGTTATCTCATACTGATATCCACCGGTATACTTTTCACCCGTAGGTAAGTCCACTTCAAGTTCAGCTGATGTCTCACCGATCTGAGTCATTCTCACATGACTCGGCGGCTGGGGCTTTCGTTGAATTTGGTAAGGTAAAGATGTTGTCTCATATGTATTACCGGCTCTGTCTATGATCTTGGCATGGATGTACCAGATGCCTTCCGATTCAATGGATATTTTATGCTCGTCAGAGCGAGCTTCAAGCCAATGTTCCGGTGGTTCTGCACTGTTCGTAACCTGATAGAATCGTTCCAGTTCCTGAATTCCTGAGTGGGCGTCGGCATACTGAATCGTAGTGGATATGTCCGTGTCCGTCCAGCCATGTCCGTTCGGTAACAATGTAATCGTTGGAGCCATCTGATCCACATAGGCGATTCGACTGACTTCCTTGCTCACATTACCAACGGCATCCCTTGCTCGCGCCTGAATGGTGGTAGCGCCGTTTGTACTAACTGTACCTGTATTTCCTGTCATATACGGGGCATTATTCATGCTGTATTCATAGGATATCGCTCGTTCATCCACACTACCAGTGATCGTGAATTGCACATGTTCTTTACTCCATCCAGAAGAACTCAAACGAATTACCGGCTCGGTTGGAGCAGTCGTATCAATTCGAACCGTAGCCTGAGCAGGCGTGCTTACATTGCCTACACGGTCAAGTGAGCGTGCATATACGATCGTTTCTCCCTCATCGGTAACCGTTACTTCGCCCGTGTAATCGATCCAGGGACCTTCTTTGTTAAGTCGATATTGGCTCTTGGCAAGCCCACTGCCTGCATCTTCACCACTGTTTATTGCAAAAGTTACATCCTGATTCGTCCAATCCTCTTCACTTAACGTAATCGTTGGTTGCTCAGGCCCAGTCTTATCGATTCTGGCTGTTGCCGAAGTGGAAGCACTGACATTGGCCGCCTGATCAACACTTCGTGCATAAATCTCGGTTATCCCTTCTTGGCTTAGTGTAAAAGGGGCCCTGTAATCGATCCATTCTCCCTCGCTTCCAATCTTATACTGTGTCAGACCAATGCCACTCGCTTCGTCTGTACCTTCCGTTAATGTCACAATTACTGCCGCTTTTGTCCATTCGGGCGGATTCAACGAGATAACAGGTGGCGTTGGTGCCGTCCGATCTACCCTGGCTGTCACAGCCGTTTCCTGTCCTGTATTACCAAACGCATCAATACTGCGTGCCATAACAATTGTGTTGCCTTCGCTGCTTACGGTAAACGGAGCACTGTATTCACGCCATTCTCCTGCCGGACCAACTTTAACTTCAGTCTTCTGAGTTCCGCTCAAAGCATCTTTTCCTTCTTCAACCGTGACCAGAACATCTTCCTTTGTCCATATGGATGGAGTGACTGTAACGGAAGGAGCAGTTGGACCCGTCGTATCTTTAATCATCTCTCCAGCGGATATATACGGGGTCTGTATCCCTTCGCCATTCAGGGCCGCCACGAATACTTCATATTTTCCGTCCGCGAGTCCGGTCAGGGCAAACTCTGTACGTGTGGAAGTTGTTGTTCCTGATGCAAGGACCTGCCCGGCTGGACTGCGTATTTCCGTTTTGTAATGGGTGCCCGCAGGGTTGCTATTATTATTCCAACTCGCAGTAACAGAGTTGCCTGATTGTGTCACAGCCGCAGCAGCGGGTGGATTGGCCAATGTATATTTGGTGGATGGACTGGAGTACCCAGTGAATGAACCACTTGAATTTTTGGCACGTACAGCAAAAGAATAACTCGTATTCGGAGTGAGCCCTGTCACCTGCCGACTGTTTGACGCACCTGTATCCATGATCTGATTGGTTGTCATATTCTTCAGTTCATACGTAACGGATGCATCATTCGCCTTCTTATCCCAGTTCACCGTCAAGTTATTAGGGTTAACCAGTGTATACGTCGGCGTTCCAGGCACAACAAAACTCCTTGCCGTAAAGTTAACGGTTCCTGCCGAGGATACCCCACCTTTGTCGTCCATGACCCATACTTGCAATGTGTGCGTGCCATCTGGCAGGGTGTCAGGCAACGTATAATTGGTGTTAAAAGACTGATTCGAACCCGTTGCAGTCATCTGGGTCAGAATGTTCTCGGACCCACCATCAATGGACCATTTCACGGTCAACAGGTCGCCTACATCCGTGTCTCGCGTTGTACCGGATATCTGCAGTTGCTCGCCTTTGTAATAGGTTTGACCCGAAGAGGGTGCAGTTAGTGTAAATGAAGGCGGAACATTTTTGGGGCCTATCCCCACAATGGTCGAAAATTTGCGTGAAGCCTGGTTCGCTGTTGCCTTGGCATTCCACCAGAACTGTGCAGCTGTATCACTCGCCGTCACGGTCTGGCCTGGAGTGAATGCCGAAGGTGAAGAACCCCCTGTAAGTTGTGCGCTATCCGGACTGCTGTACTGGCCCATGTATATGCGATCTGCATTCACAACGTTGTACGTATTCGCATAAAAAGCCGTGACCTGAACACCGCCGCTATAATTGCGCCATCCATTCTCGATGACTTCAAACGGAGAAGCATCATTGCCATTCACCATCGTATCCCAATAAAATGTTCCACCTAAATTCAGTGCCGATCCGCTGCGGTTGATGGCTTCCAGTTCCACTTTCATGTAACCGCCCTGTGACGTGGCATTGACGATAGATACACGCAAAATATATTCGACATTGTCCTTTTGCCGGGACATTTCAATCACATTATTGTTAATGCGGTAATAATTAAGCGGCAATGTTTTGAAGTTCACGGGTGATCCATTGTGGTCGATAATCGTAGATACATTCCCTGTATCACCACCGTAAAATACATTCGTGTTCGGTAGTAATACAATTCTGTATTTGCCATCACTGTTCATCTCTACTTTCACCTTGGAGGACTGTACAGCCTTCATGCTGGACGTATCGGATACAACCCCAATCGTTTCAACCGTTTCAGCCATTACCGTCGTTGCGCCCCATTCAAGCAAAAGGGCTTGAGGTGATAATAACGCAAATGCCAATACCACTTTGGTTAACTGTTCCGCTTGTTTCTTCACACGTTTTCCTGATTTCTTCAACGTCTACTCTCCTTTTTGGCACACAAAAAAAGGAGGCACCCCAACAAAGGAACGATGTCCTAAGTTGGGGTGCCTCCCCTAACAAGTGTCATTTTTTCTTGATTATAACGATTCAGCTCATGAATGTAAACAGTTGATCATGAACGCCTTACTTCTCATTTCTCATCTCTGATCTTCAGTAACGCCTCGTCCAATGCGCCAACGACCCTGTCACACCACACATCAAATTCCGGATCTTCAGTCTGTAATTCTGGATGCGCCAGAATGTGCCCAATCGTACTTCGAATGCCCTGATCGGCCCTTGTCGTTGCTACAAATTCCGGAACAAGCCGTTTCAACTTACTGTTGTCAAACACAACGGTATTGGCTTTGTCACCCAGCAATCCGCCGCGAAGATCCTGATCACTGCATGCTGCCAAGAACTCGGAGGGTACATGTACCGCATGAAGCTTAACGCCCAACACGCCGGCTATAATCTCATGAATCTGATTCCAGGTGACGGATTCATCCGAGGTGATATGTACCGATTCACCAATGGCATGGATATTTCCCATCAGCCCGATAAACCCTTTGGCAAAATCAGTATTGTGCGTAATGGTCCACAGTGAGGTGCCATCTCCATGGATGATAACGGGTTTTCCTTCACGGATACGCTTGAGAACCTGCCAACTGCCTTGAGCACCATGAACACCGAGAGGTACCGATTTGTCGCCATACGTATGGCTCGGACGCACGATGGTCACGGGGAATCCTTGCTCTCGATATTGTTTCGTCAGATAGTCTTCACACGCAATCTTGTTGCGAGAATACTCCCAGTATGGATTCGATAATGGCGTCCCTTCCGTGATTCGGTAATCAGCCAAAGGAGTCTGATATGCCGATGCTGAACTTATAAAAATAAACTGCTTTGTTTTATCCTTGAACAAACGGTAATCTCTCTCCAATTGAGACGGTACAAAGGCGATAAAGTCTGCCACAACATCGAATTCCAGATCAGCAATCAGTTCCGCTACACGTGCCTCGTCATTAATATCGGCTTGAAGTACGTTGACTTCTGCCGGCAACTCATCGTTCCGATTGCCGCGATTAATCAAATAAAGTTCACAGCCTTGCTGTGCAAGCATCTCCGTAATGGCCGTACTGATGGTGCCTGTCCCTCCAATAAATAGCGCTTTCATTTTCGCCACCTCCTGATCGATTTTACCCACTTTCCCATGATATCACGCACCAAAAAAAGGAGCAAAGCTCGGTGACCCGAAACCTTGCTCCTTCTGCTTATACGACCTTAATCGTTGCGTATATCATATACATGCCGCAGTGAATCTCGTATTCACCCTTCGGTAGATCTTTATCGACCGTATAATAATTTGGGCCCTTTTGCATGTATAAATCCATGCCAAGCTTTTGTGATCCCACCGATTTGACATGTGTCACCGACCGGGTCAGAATAAAGTTGATTTTGGTCGGTACGCCAGCTTTAACCTCAATAACGTCTGGTCCAAAGCCATCGTTGCTCACGTCCACATCAATGACTTCATATCCCTTCAAATCCTCCGCTGTCTCGGCTTGTGCAGTTACCGCACTTCCCGATCCGGGGGATACGTCTTTGCCCATAAAATAAACCAAAAATGATCCAAGCAGTACTACTACGGTCAGACCCAGCGTCAACCAAGGCCATGTTTTTCCAAACCAGCTTTTCATATAAACACTCCTCATTCGATGTCCCATCAATAATTAATCCCCAGACGGATATATTCTTTAAGCATACCTGATTCGCATGACAATGAAAATGACCCCTCTGGGCTATTGTGTTGAGCAATATAAATTGAACTAAAGAATATTTACACTGGACACTCCGATGACAGAACAACCTTCCGATCGCTGTTATCCCCAGATTTTTTGATTTCCATTTTCAAAGGGTAAAATCCGGGAATAAAGGCGCAGTATATGCTTCCGATGCAGCTTTCTTTCAGAAAGCTTTTAGCTTCGCTTCTTCAGGTTATTTCTGTCCTCTCCGTTTCGTGTAAATGTTTAGTTCAATTTATCTAGAATATTTCATTAAAAAAAGCCTGATTTCTCAGGCTTATCTACGGGTATTCCCGTTCATGCTCCGCAATATTCCTATTCGAATGAATCAGGAATAGATCGGTTTACTGCGACTGCGACTTCGTCTCATGCGTAATTTGTACAACTCTGGCAGGGCTACACCAATGAGCACAATGATAACCCCGAACCATTGCAATCCGCTGACATGCTCATGGAGCACGATAGAGGATAACAGAACTGCAATTGGAAGCTCTACAGCACCCAGGATTCCGGCCATGTCACCACCAATATGAGGAACGCCGATAGCGAACAATACAGGTGGAATGAAAGCCCCGAAGAATCCAAGCAGCAATCCAAATACAAGCAACTGACTCCAGATCAATCCGTTAAAGAGGAATGTCGGTGGGAACAAAATGCACAACAGGATCAATCCGCCTGTAACCATCCACGCACTACGGAAAGCTGGATGCGCTGAAGGAACTGCTTTGCCGCTGAACAATACAAACAGCGAATAACTTACAGCTGCCATTAATCCAAGTGCAATACCAAGACCGTTGAACTCACCCAGTCCCTGTTCCAGGAAACCGGCTGCCAACAAAGTTCCGCCGAACAAAATGATCAACGTCAGGAACGTGACTTTATCTGGGCGTTGACGTTTGCTTATCGCCTGAATCAATACGCTAATCCATGTGAATTGGAATAACAGGATAATGGCAAGTGACGCCGGGATATAACGTAAAGACTGATAGTACACGAGCCCTGTAATTACCGTCGGTGTTCCAGCAGCCATCAATAGCAGACGTTGTTTCCACGTCAACCGCTTGAATACCTGTGCCACGGCTCCTGATGCTTTGCCGTTTGCCTGTGACTTGCGTTTGGTTCTAAACCGTGTGTACAGCGCCAGCATCCAGGATAAGAGAAAACCCGTAATCAGCTGTGTTCCCACAACCTCTCCAAGCTTATATCCTTCGCCGTACGCCAGAACCACAATCGTGGATAATATGCCATAGCTCATCGCTCCCGCGAGAACGGATAGATAATATTTCATTGTGAATAAACCTCCTGATGATAAGAAAAATACGCCCGCATGTTTGGTTCATGCCAAGGTCACAGACACCATCTAAATGCAAAAAATCCTAACTACGAGCAAGGAATACATTGATTCCTTGGCATCGTAGTTAGGAAGTATAGGCTTCCCGTAGAGACCCTCGCCCTGTGTACACTTTCGGCCTGCAAGGTTATACGAAATGATATATGCAATTTGATGTAATTCGTGTGTGACGACTTTTCATATATTACATGGGAGGTGAGATGGTGTCAACCCTATTCCGTATAAAAATTTATTACGTAAAAACGTCATGTCCGTTTGGTATTCGAGGAATCCCACTCCAATGTTTGCTGTAAACCTTCCTTCAATCCATCCAAATCCAGTCCATCCACGGCAAAAGCCTCACGGATCAAAGGGGGTGCCACAAATTCATCATACTTGCCCAGATAAGGTGCTTCATCTTCAGCCAGTAACGCAGATGCGTCTTCAGCCGTCCGACACTCACTCATGATCTCGGCTAACAATGTTCGTTCATCGACCTTGCCAGACACCACAAAATAATATGGCTCCATGGGCACAACCGAACGCAAGGCAAGTTTCTTGGACAGATTATGCTTCATCAAGCGCTCCAATGTACGGAACGATTTACTTCCAACCCAAGGAAGAACGTACATCGAATCTCCCCCTGCCGGAATGACGACTTGCTTCAACAGTCCGCTTTCTCGAGCGAGGCGGCGTGCCCGTTCAAGTCGATTGACGGCTTGTGGTGACAGGTAGGGATAGATGGTCGAGTCGGACAACACTTCACGCATTTTCTGTACCACCGACGTATGAATATCTCCTCCCGCGCCAAGCCATAACGTATCTACTTTACCTTTCGCAGACTTCACATACACGGCCTTGTGTTTGTGATCGACCTCTTCCACTTTCCACAGTTTGCCTGCCAGCGAGAAGCAATAGCCAGGAGGGGGTACGGTTGTAATCGATCCAATTTCTTCAGATCCGTTCAGCACCTTATGTTCCTCATCGTCCTTAAACACTGCGTAGAAGCGATAATTATTCACGATTTTCTCACCAGTCAGACCGATGATCAACGTTCTCTCCTCTGTCCATTGCAGATGATCTGTATCGATAAGGTAATTCAGAAATACCTGATATTGATCAGGTCTAATCAACGCAAATGGAGCCAGCGAAAGGATGGCTTCTGCAAGATCTCTCGGCTCCGCCTCCCCCATGCTTTTCAACATGCTCATCGTCTGATGGTAGAGCACACCTATGGGCATTTTGCGGGCTTCAAGCGGCTCGACCCACTTCGTTTTTACATATAGTTCGATAACAGCAATCGCACGCATCAACGTCCACGGCATACGTGCTGGCAATTGGGCTTCCTCATCCTCTTCCTCCGGACATACAAATAGCATCTCCGATGCCATATCTTCTCGTCTCCCCGAACGTCCCAGACGTTGTACAAAGCTGGACGCACTATACGGTGCACCGAGCTGAACCACACGTTCCAGCTCGCCCAGATCGATGCCCAGTTCAAGCGTGACCGTTGCCGCAGCAACCGCGGGTCCCGATCCGGTGCGTAGAGCAGCTTCCGTCTCTTCCCTCAGCATGGCTGAGATACTTCCATGGTGCACATGGAACACATCACGCTCTTGCCTGCGAGCCGCGACCCGCCGCATCTCAAGAATAGTGACTTCTGCATCGGTACGGCTGTTGGTGAAGATCAGCGCTTTTTTTCGATGTGTACTCTCATAGATGAAGTCGTAGTACGCTTTACGTGCGTTATGAAGCTGCTCCGCCTGCTCCTCGTCCTGCGCATCTGGAAAAGAAAAATGTTCTACCCGCAGTCGCAGCTTGCGACCACCTGGAGAAGAGACCACATCCACCCCCTGCTGCGTTCCCGCAGCAAGCCAAGATGTGGCCGCATCATAGTCACTAAGTGTAGCGGATAAGCCCACTCTTCGCGGTGCACAGCCAGCCATACGCTCGATTCTGGCAAGTTCGCTGAGTACTTGAATGCCCCGATCTGCTCCCATAAAGGCATGTACCTCATCGATGATGATGTACCGCAGATCATGAAACAGCGCCGGGATCGCATTCGGTCGATTCATGAGCAGACCTTCCAGCGATTCTGGCGTAATCTGAAGCACACCGGACGGATTCTTCATCAGTTTTGTTTTCTCGGCCTGAGGAACGTCCCCATGCCAGTGCCAAACGGGAATGTTGCCTTCGGATAGCAGATCCTTAAGACGTTCAAATTGGTCATTAATCAGGGCTTTCAAAGGCCCAATGTACAAAATACCAACCGATTTGGAAGGCCGTTCATGCAGCTCGGTCAATGCAGGAAAAAAAGCCGCCTCCGTCTTGCCGGAGGCTGTGCCTGCCGCAATCAGCATATGATGCGGGGTATGAAAGCAGATATTGCAGGCCTCAATCTGAGCAGGCCGAAGCGATTCCCATCTTTTTTTATATATAAATTCCTGAACGAATGGCGCAAGCCGATAAAATGGATTCTCACTCATAATTCAAACTCCGCCAGAAAGTCGTCCAGATCATCCGTATTTGCGGAAGGATCTGCCCCTTTACCCGTTTCCTGAGGTTTGGCAGCCCGCTCACCAAGTAATTGAGTATAAGTCACTTCGGGATTCTGGTGGAGCGTATGCAGTACATCCATAAAGTCGCGGACCACTTCACGTGTCGTCAGCAATTCATCCGCACCCAGTCGGTTCACAGCCGTTTGCATAAAATCAACCAATTGTTCATCCGTCAGACTCGCGCTGTATCCAAAATGCAGGGCATGAATCTGCCGAAGCTTCTGGAGTAGAATCAGAATCTCTTCATGCGATAACATCGCCAGTTTCAAGATTGGGCCTGTATAATTCGCGTACGCTTTGGTTGCATAACGACCATCAATAAGCCTGGAGCGAAGCGCTTCATAGCTGTATAGTCCGCGCCGTTCATCCTCTACAAATTGCGGCGTACCACCTACAAATATGCCGAGGTGCTCTGCCTTGCCCTGCATCGTATCATTGAACATGGTCAGCAATTTCTCATAGTTGCTTTGACGGGAGACACTGTTTGTAATTTTGTACAGATTCACCGCTTCATCAATGAACAACAACAATCCTTTGTAACCAATGCGCGCTGTGAATTCAGACCATAATTTGAAGTAGTCGTACCAGTTGTCATCGTCGATAATGACGCCAACAGCCAGTTCTTTTTTCGCTTCCGTTTTGGTTGAAAATTCTCCTCGTAGCCAACGAAGTGCCGCCTGTTTGCGATCATCATCAGCCAGCTTGTACCCGTTCCAGTAGGATGCTAACACCTTGGCAAAATCAAAGCCGTGAACCAGATTCTGCATCTCACCCGTCACCGCATAGATCTGCTTCTCTACTTCCAGCGGCAGAGCGGGATCATCCGGGCGCAGGTTCTGACTCTGCATCGTGGATTGTTGCAGCCCTGCGATCCATTTTTGCAAAATTGGCTCCAACGCTCCCCCATCCGGGCGTGTGCGTGTAGACAGACGAGTCATCAGTTCGCGATATGTCGCAAGTCCCTGGCCTTTGGTTCCCACCAGTCGTCGCTCAGGTGACAGATCCGCATCTGCCACAACGAAATCGCGATCCATGGCATAGTTACGAATCATTTGCAAAAGAAAGCTTTTTCCGCTGCCGTAACGACCCGTAATGAGTTTAAAAGCTGCGCCGCCCTCAGCGATATTGTCCATATCCCGCAAAATAGCTTCAACTTCCGGTTTCCGGCCAACGGCAATCTGCTCCAGTCCAATTCGCGGGACAACACCAGCTGTCAATGAATTTACAAGTGCGGTGGTCAGCCGCTTTGGTATTTTAAGTTCTGTCACTGCGTATCACCTCTTCACATGTTCGAACACATCTATATAATCAGGAACAATCCGATCACCATCAATCAGAAGATCACCGATCGTTTCCATAGCTACATCATTAATTTCATCCAGCAGAAGCGTAGGCATCGTGCCATATTTCTCAGCCAGATGCATCAGTTCCATATCCGGGCTTTCACCAAGAAGGGCGTGAATCGCTTGCACCTGCTGAGGGGATAGTTCATTGACAAAAAGCAGCCATTCTTCATCCAGATCCGCCTCAGCAGACTCGTCCCACTGCAACCTAATTAATTCTTCTGGCGCTCCTGTTTCAATCTCTACTACGGATGGGGCCGGCTCCATGGAACCTTCAGTTGGAGTGATATCATCCTTCACTTCTGAAGGGTGATCCTCCTCAATCGTAAGTGCCATACGCACATACTCACTTTCCTGCTGTAACGATGCCAATTTCTCCGTATCAATCTGAATCACCGGTTGCTCCACAGCCTCCGCCTGCTCGGTCGCATATGCTTTGTCCAGGTAACGTTCAATCAGATTCGCAAGTTCGGGTTCAAGCGTCTGCCCTCGCAATCGGCCTCTGAATCCGAGCAGTTCACGAAGTTTATTTTCAGTACATCGGTAAATCCGCGTAACCATCTGCACAAAATCAGCCTGCTCACCTATGGGCATATATCTGAACGATACCGCTCTTCCATAGATCGAATCATCATAGACTGCTTTGCGAAACAGGATGCGCTCCACCGTACGTTCATCGTTGGGTTCAAACTCAGGTAATAGTCCAACTTGTGGCGTACGTTCCAGGTACGAATCAACCAAGGCCATGACCCGCGGGATGTACTGCTCCATCACCTCTTTGCCGCCATCTCTGTAGAACTTGCTAAGTGTAATATCGTAATCATAGTATCTTTGCAGCATATTCAGCGAGATATCCGATACCTTATCCTGTAAAATACGTTGCAGCTCCATATCCAGCATCTCTGCTGGCAAATATCCTCCTGAAAGGTCCATGACTTCGGATAAAGACGTCTCCATCTGATGGACCAGCACATAATCGACCATCCATTCTTGCATATATATATTTAATTGAGGGAGCCGTTCACGGTAGTTCACCCATAACTGCTTTAATTGATCATAACCATCCTGAGGATTCTGCCAGCCAATGCCGTTAATCAGCTCGTAGATATGAACAAATAGATAGGATAGATCGGTATCCGGGTAACACCCCTGACGAACTTCCTTCCTCCAATACAAATACCACTTGCGCTGGGCTTCGTTCATCACGCCATACGTTGGCCAGTAACTCATAAAGGGAACCCACGGGGATACATCCCCCTCCATCTCCGCCCACTGCTTTGCTTCCTCTACAAAACGTTTCTCTGAGGACAATATGCCTCCACGATGCTGCATCGTATTATGTGCAGACTGCACAATGGTTGAACGATCAGGAACCGGAACCGCTGCTGTTTCAGGTTCTTCACTCAGATCTATCTCCATAAATTCCAATTGTCTTGAATTGTCTTTCATAGAACGTTATCTCACCCTCCTCCAAGACAGAATACGAACAAGTGTATCCATAGGGATCATTATATCACTTGTCCTGTGTCTGCGGTGACGAAATTTAGACATTCCTGGAATCAAAAAAAGAAGGCATCTCTGCCCTCTTTTCAACAAGTCTATTTCACTTTTCCAAAACATGATTATATGGTTGCCAAACGAACGTTGCAGAGGCGTATTCACACGACTATTGCCCGATTCTTTCCTTTACTTTTGGCTTGGACCAGCGCCTGACTGGCATTTTCAATCAGATCAGCTACAGTGGATTGCTCATCAGGCACCAGAACTGCCCCCCCCACACTGACCGTTACCACGCCACTTGGACCTGATGATTCCCTTTGAATCTGCAGAGCCAACACATGTTGTCTAATCTCTTCCGCAAGTTGCGCTGAATGCTCAGAGGTTGTGCTCTTCAATTTCAACATAAATGTACCTCCGCGAAGGCGTGAGATCAGAGCATTATGCTGTTCGCTAACAACCGTAAGCACCTCACCGATCCATTGCAGACACAGGTCGCCTCCCTGGAGGCCATAAGCTGCATTATATGAGCGGAAATCATCAATATCTATAATGAGCAGTCCCAGACTGCATTTTTCCTGTAAACAGTCATCCCAGTCATCCTGAAGCTGCGACCTGAACACCGCTTGAATCGGCATATCGGTTAACGGATCTGTCGTCAGATAACTCTGCAGCTGGCTCGTCGTTTCGGTGTAATTGTCCTGTTCATGGTGGGACGCTCCACTGTGTAGTAGTACCATTACAGATGGCTTGCCCGCATGCGTAACAGAAGCAAGTGTAATTTCAAGCAACAATGAGGTACCTGCCGCTGTGGTAAAATACGACTGGCTGGTAATCAAACTTGTGTTATTGTGTTGTAATTCTTCAAAATTCTGTTGCAACGTGACTCTTGTTTTGTCAGGTACAAATTCTCTGAAGTCCTTACCTGTCAGGTTTTTGGAACTCTCGAACCCAAGCAGCTCAGCAGCCTTCGTGTTACAGTAGATGATCTGACCATCAGTCAAAGTAAAGAATGCCACAGGCGAGTAATCCATCAGCTGCAAATAACGCTGTTCATTTTGTCGCAAAATGCGAGCATTCTGAAGGGCCTGTTCTTCGGCCTGAACCAACTGATTCTCGGTCTGCCGACGTACAATGGTTTTGAGTAAAGGTAATACGCTCAGCTCTTTCATTGTCCATGGATAAGAAGTCGATTTTACAACTTCACGCCATTTCTCAAATGATTTACGAGGGGACAACCGCATGCCGTCATCCGTTTTAAGCACCGCTTTGGCTGGATCACCTGCCCATTCAACAACCTGAACGACCTCTGGTCGGAACCAGATCATATAGTTATGTTGTCCAGGGGAAATGGCAACATAAATAACTCCAGAAGCCTTATCCTGATAAGCTTTGGACGTCTCATATTCTAAACTCAGTTTCGACGTATGATAACTATAATCCTCAGCCTTTCCTGCAAGCCAACCTGCCAGTTCACGAATCTGTCCACTGTTCGGGGTCTCACCATATAACAACAGCTTGTCCTGATAACAGATTGCTGCTCCAGCAGCATCCATCAGATTCAATACTGTCTCTTCTTCTCCCTGTAATTCCTCAAGAACTCGGGCAGGACTGGTGTTTCCGATAAAAATGTTGGCAATCCGTGAAGCGGCTTCACGTGACAGTATCTCCGATTGATAATTATCCAGCTGCTGACGCTGGAACAATTCATTCGAGAAGAACGCCCCCAGAAAATTGCACAAATTCCGTACACGATGGGGAACATATCTGGCCGAATAATGATGACAGGTAATGAGTCCCCACAGTTGATTATTATGAATGAGCGAGATTGTAACCGTCGCACCTACACCCATATTATGCAAATATTCGATGTGAAGAGGAGACACGCTACGCAGGACCGAAAGACTCAAATTCAGCGGTTTACCTGTGAGCGGTTGTAGCATAGGCACAATCTCAACGGGTTTATAATTCACATTCACAATGGTTCGCAGCCAGTTGCGAAGATACAATTCCCGAGCCTGTTTTGGAATATCTGAAGCCGGATAGTGGTGTCCCAGGAAGGGTTCGAGTTCCTGCTCACGCGCTTCAGCAATAACTTTACCGTTCCATTGCTCGTCAAACTCATAGATCATCACTCGGTCATAACCGAGCATTTCCTTCACCTGTTCAGCCGTAATCTGACTTGCTTCCACGCGACTGTCTGTACTTTTGATCCGACCGAAGAATCGGGATATCCATTCAAAGTCAGTAGTCTCCATGTTTTCTTTTTCATAGAAAGGCTCGATCTCCAGAATAAGCAGACCTTCACTTTCATGAAGAACAGAAGAGAATATCCGGTCTTCACCAGATACGTTAATGGTCAGATCCATGTAATGCAAATCAGAGGTTACAGCTGCATTGAAGCTACTACCCAACAGTTTGCGTACAGCTTCCTCTCCGATCAGATTTTCCAAAGGCATGCCCAAAACGTCCTCATAGGCAATACCCAGATGGTCCTCCGTATTTTGGCTACACTGAACAATGGTTGGCGTATGACTGGTATTGATGGCCAAAAGCACACCATGAGGTTGAATAAAACCGGGGATATGAATCGGTTCTTTATCACAGTTATTCAGATCAATTGGATCATTCGTGTATGTTCCTTGTTGAAGCAATGTTCGGTTTAACAAATTTTGTTCTTTCTTGGACTTCGGATCGGCCATGGCCAGGAAAATCCCCTCTCATGATGGTTATATAAGTTGAAATGATTAGTTCAACTTATATAGATACCTTTTAAATGTGAAAAATCAGGCGTTTGGGTTGATGAAAAGGGATGTTACTTGTCCGTATTAATCCACTGATCCAGCAGTCGGAAAGTCTCTGATGCACTGTGCACCATGTTGTCATGATCTTCTGGAGTACTGATGGACTGCTGCAGCAAACCCATAAACTCACTCCATCTTGTTCTAGTCTCTGTACCGTAGGCATTGAAATATTCCAAACCGCGATCAGCTTCAATCGGCAGAAACTGCGACAAACGCTTGGTCATAATCTGTCCACCGTTCGTGGACCCTTCAATGACATACAGATATCCGAACAAACGCGCAGGTGTTGAAATATCCGGCAGTTCTTCACAGAGCGGAAGTTGGCTGATTTCCTCTTCACTGGCACCCAGATTACGTAAATCTTTTTCCAACAGTCCAGCCTTGCCTCTAATCTCGATATCCAATCCCGTACTCCCCCAGAAAGGCTGCTGTACAGCCTGATCTTCCAGCGGTTTCAGGAATCCATAAAATTTCTCTAAATATGTTCTATATTCTTCTATAGTCACAGTTTGATTCATAATGGCTTTCGCATAAGGGTTCTGTTCTACTTGTCTGTGATAATGAGCTGTCTCGCTCTTCAGACGTTCCATAATATTTGTTGATGTCATCGTAGTTATCCCCTTTCACAATCTGTTCTGTATATGCAAATTCATGCTTATCCTCATTTGAATCTCATCGTGCCTTAAAATAGAACGACTTGCGCCGCAATCAGCTCCATTAATGCAGACAAAGACTCTATGTAAGTATACTTATTCTTGTTAGAGAAAACTATATGAATCCAACATCGGTACACATCTAATTCATTCCTCCGTTGTTATCATAACTGACTGTAAACTGTATGTTTTAGTATTAACCGCAAACAGTAAAAATGACCCCTATAATCTGGAAGACAGTAGATTTCAGATGTCAAAATGGTACACTACCTTTATATCCTGTCATTGGAGGAATGCATCCTATGGACCTTACTGTTCAAGACATTGTACTTCATCTCACAGAAAACATTGAATTGCCGGAAAACACGGTGGATCAGCTCATTACGGGATCACTTGATCGCAAGGTCACAGGTATTATCATTGCTTTTATGCCCACACATTATGTTATTGAACAAGCCATACAGCACGGTGCTAACTTGATCATTGCACATGAATCTCCGTTTTATAACCATCACAGTCATACGGATGGGCTTGCAAATGATTCGGTTTATGTGGACAAGAGAAAGTTGATCGACAATGCAGGCATTTCTATCTATCGATGTCATGATATCATCCACCGCTTTCAACCGGATGGCATTACTGAAGGATTGATTCAGGCATTGGGATGGTCCTCTTATGTGGAACAACGACTACCGGAAGCAGACATCCTTTCTTTTCCGGAAGGACAGACTGTTGAAGCTATTGCTCACCATGTGAAAAGTTCCCTGGGGATCGATTATATACGCGTTGCAGGCAATGAGGAAATAGTCTGTAGACGTGCAGCGGTACTGGTAGGTTTTCGAGGTAATGGCCCTTTGACGATTCCGCTGATTCAGAACGAGCAATTGGATCTCATCATCGCTGGAGAAGGATTCGAATGGGAGACACCGGAATATATCCGTGATGCCGTGCAACAAGGCAAGTCCAAGGCACTGATTATGATGGGACATGCCGAGAGCGAGGCTTCGGGGATGAAGCTTTTGGCAGACAGGTTGGCAGAACGTTTTCCTGGATTGTGTGTTCGTTTTGTAGACGAGAAGCCTTTGTATACTGTGATTTAATACTAGATTTAATTTGTACGGGGAGTATCTAACTGATTGTTGGTTTCTAATCTCATTGCCCAGCGTACCTCGGAGCTTTACATACTTTCTACGCTCCGGGGTCGAGTCGGCAGACTCTTTTTTCATTTCTTGGCTAGTTTCTTGGCTAGCTAACGAACATGACACACTTTATTTAGCGAATATTTGCCCATTTTCAGAAGTAACGAATCGTAGCCACCTTATTCCTCCATTTCCCCTGTTTTATAGCCAATTTCTACCCAATATAGCCATTTAACGTCACTGAGGTTCGTTAGATTATGATGAAAAATGAGTACTAAGCATATATGCCACGCATCTCTTCATGTCCCATCTGGATTTACCGAGTTCTTTATAGTACTCTAAATCCTGTGACTTCAAAGCTCAGGACATTTGTCCTTGGCGTTCGGGGTGAGTTTATCATTAAATAGAAGTCGAAGTGATTGAATAAGGAGAGTACATATGAGAGGAATTATTTTTGCATTACTGGGTGGTGCGTGTATCACGCTGCAAGGGGTTGCCAATACTCGGATTAGCACGGATATGGGCACATGGCAGGCCGCTACGATTACGCAACTAACAGGCTTCATATTAGCGGCGCTGATCCTGTTGTTCGTTCGTGACACCAACCTTCAAGGACTCAAACAAGTGAAACCCATGTACCTGGCGGGAGGTGCTTTTGGCGCCGTCATTATTTTCAGCGAAGTAACGGCCATTCAGCAAATTGGGGTTACATTCACGATCTCGGCCCTGTTGATTGCGCAGCTGTTCCTGACTTTTCTGGTGGATAGTAACGGATGGTTTGGCGTGGTGAAACAAAAGATGAAACTGCCGCAATTTCTGGGCATTGCCTTGATGATCACGGGCGTTATCATTATGAAACTGTAGCTTTTCGAGAATATCGTCGGGGGTGAGTAACAGCGTGGAAGAGATCCATAATGAGCACCAATTAATGAACTATCTGAAACAATATCAACTCGAAACGGTATTTCACGAGCCCCTGCGTCCACATATGAGGTTATGCTACTTCGAGAAGTGTGAACTGATCTGTCGTGAAGGGGAAGCTTCCGAATATTTGTACGTACTGGTCGAGGGTAAAATCAAGATTTTCACCACCTCTGCTCAGGATAAAACGCTGGTGCTTTGTTTCAAAACACCGCTTGAAGTCGTTGGCGACATAGAGTATGTCCGCGAAAGCGATATTGTCAACACGGTTCAGGCCGTATCGCCTGTGGTGATGCTTCGCATTCATTATCAATGGCTCGCTGAGCTTGCCAGCGATTATGCACCTTTGCTTAAATTTTTGCTGAAAATCATCTCACACAAATTCTACATTGACTCGAACTTTTCCAATTTCAACCTGATGTATCCCGTTGAGGTTCGTCTAGTCAGCTACCTGCTCTCCATCTCGACAGAAGAAGCGGGCAATGTCGTTCATGAAGAGCTGGACGCGTTCAATCTGACCGACATTGCAAATCTGATCGGCACCAGTTACAGACATCTGAATCGGGTCATCCAGAAGCTATGTGCAGACGAATTAATTGAACGACATCAAGGATTGATTATGATCAAGGATCGAGCGGGTCTACGTGAGATAGCGGGTCACAATATTTATGAATAAGGAGTTCAACAACCATGTTAATTACAGGAATTTCGCTTGCGTTGCTGGCAGGTGCACTTGTCAGTCTGCAAACGATTTTTAATAGCAAAGTCAATGAACGCACCGGTTCATGGTCCACCACAACGATGGTGCTTTTCACCGGATTTATTGCTTCATTCCTCATCTCTCTGCTAGTCGAAGGCAAAAATACATTCAGCTTTCAACATATGCAACCTTGGTACTGGCTCAGCGGAGCCATCGGCGTTGGTGTAGTATTCTGTCTCGTTCAAGGGATGAAACTACTTGGCCCAACGTATGCTATCTCAATCGTGCTAACATCCCAACTCAGCTTTGCTCTATTGTTTGATTCCATGGGGTGGCTCGGTCTGGAGCAAATTCCTTTTTCGTGGAATCAACTGCTCGGTGTACTTGTCATTGTGGGTGGAATTGTATTATTCAAGTTCGGTGGAAATAAATCGGAAAAATCAGATCAGTCCCCTGGAACGTTGCAGTCTGACTCGTAAACAAACAAAAAAAGAGTGTCCGTCCAATCCTAGAGATTGGTCAGACACTCTTTTTTATGCAATCAAACCATGTATCGCTTTGTTTTCTTACACGAACTCTACGTTATGGTAGACCTGCTGAACATCTTCAAGGTCCTCAAGCGCATCGATCAGTTTCTCGAACTGAGCTTGTGCATCCTCTGGAAGTTCAATATGGTTTTGCGCAAGCATCGTCAGCTCGGCTACTGTGAACTCAGTAATACCCGCAGCTTTGAATGCTTCTTGTACAGCGTGGAATTGATCCGGTTCTGCATATACAATCACAGCATCGTCTTCGTCCACGATATCACGTACATCCACATCTGCTTCAAGCAGAAGTTCCAGTACTTCCTCGGAATTTTTGCCTTCAACACCGATAACCGCTGTAGGATCAAACATGTAAGCAACAGAACCGCTGACACCCATGTTGCCGGCATTTTTGTTAAACGCAGAGCGCACTTCCGGCGCTGTACGATTTACGTTGTTCGTAAGTGCATCAACGATGACCATCGCACCATTCGGTCCGAAGCCTTCATAACGCAGCTCTTCATAGTTCTCATCCCCGCTGCCTTTTGCTTTTTCCATCGCACGATCAATAATGGCTTTGGGTACATTATACGTTTTGGCACGTTCCAGCACGACTTTCAGTGCACGGTTCGCTTCCGGGTCCGGTTCGCCCTTCTTGGCAGCTACATAGATCTCAACGCCGAATTTAGCGTAGACCCGGCTCGTGTTTGCATCTTTTGAAGCTTTCTTTTCCTTGATATTATTCCACTTACGACCCATATCGTTTCCGCTCACTTTCAACATGTAATCTGCTTTTACTATGCCATTATATCTTGTTGAGCGTACTTCAACAAGTTAATACACACGAAAAAATGGGAATAACGCCGGTGATTATCCATCTCCGTTTGAAGTTTAGCCACAGATTATCCTCTCATCAATCTTTCTGCAGCAACTCCCGTTATCTATATTCCCATCATATATAGTAAACAAAAAGCACTCCGTAAGGAATGCTTCCGCCATAGATCAGTCTTAACTTCAGTTCATCTTACCCGGTCATTTAAGCATGAAATTGTCGACCATCCAGCACTTCTGGAACATATCCCGCACGAATGACAAAGTCTCCGAAATGTTCACCTTCATTGCGCTCTTTGGCATATTGATTCACCATTGGAGTCAACGTGTCCAGAATCTCGGTTTCGCCAATGTTTTCTTTGTACAGCTTGTTCAAGCGATGTCCGGTGAAGCTGCCTCCGAGATACATGTTGTATTTACCTGGTGCTTTACCAATAAACGAAATCTCCGCCAGCATCGGTCTTGCGCATCCGTTCGGGCAGCCCGTCATACGAATGACAATCTCTTTGTCTCTCAGCCCTGCTTCGTCCAGTACTGGCTCCAGTTTATCAATCAAAGATGGCAAGTAACGTTCGGATTCAGCCATTGCCAGACCACAGGTCGGAAGTGCAACACAAGCCATCGAACTTCTGCGCAGCGCAGAGTAATGCGCACCATCGGTCAGGGTGTACTGCTGAATGAGTGCTTCAATCTTTTTCTTCTTCTGGCTGCTGATATTACCGATAATCAGATTCTGGTTCGCCGTCAGACGGAAATCACCCGTATGCACTTTGGCAATTTCACGCAGACCCGTCATGAGCGGATAGCCGTCAACATCCTTTACACGACCATTCTGAATGAACAGCGTGTAATGCCATCTGCCATTATTGCCTTTTACCCAACCATATCGATCTCCGTTCGTCTCAAAATGATACGGACGTGCCACATCCAGTTTCCAACCCAAACGGATAGTCAACTCTTCGATAAACCACTCCACACCACGGTCATCCAGCGTATATTTGAAACGAGCATGTTTACGAACCGCACGATCACCATGATCGCGCTGAATCATGACTGTTTTCTCCGCAACATCAATCATTTGCTCCGGTGTACAGAACCCAATAACTTTGGAAACCTGAGGATAGGTTTTGGAGTCACCATGAGACATCCCCATGCCACCGCCAACGGAAACGTTGAAGCCTTGCAGCTTGCCGTTCTCCACAATAGCAATAAAGCCAAGATCCTGTGAAAAGACGTCCACATCATTGGATGGCGGTACAGCAATGCCGATTTTGAACTTACGTGGCAAATACACTTTGCCATAGATCGGTTCAACCTCTTCGTCGGAATCCTGGGAATCAATCACTTTCTCTCCATCAAGCCACAGCTCATGGTAAGCCCGCGTGCGAGGGTCCAGATGATTGCTCACCTGACATGCCCATTCATACACTTCGGCATGAACATCGGACTGATTCGGATTCGGGTTACACATCACGTTACGGTTCACGTCACCACATGCAGCCAGCGTGCTTAGCAATGAATCGTTCACTTCGCGAATGGTGTTCTTGAGATCCCACTTGAGTACGCCATGCAGTTGAAAAGACTGACGTGTGGTCAGACGAATCGTCTCGTTTGCATATTTATGTGCAACACTGTCCATCATCAACCATTGCTCTGGCGTTACAATGCCCCCGGAAGCGCGCACACGCAACATGAATTGGTATGCAGGCTCCAGCTTGGATTTGTGACGCTCATTACGCAGGTCACGGTCATCCTGCATGTAGCTGCCGTGGTGTTTCATCAGACGGTTGTCATCCTCGGGAATCGCACCCGTGATACGATCAGCCAACGTTTCGGTCAGACTTCCGCGCAAGTAATCACTTTTGATCTTTATATCTTCCACATCGCTATTCGTGCGCTGTGGGTTAAGTAAGTTATTATAAGCCATGCTGCTTTCTCCTCTCGTCTCTGCGGGTTAATGCAATCCGGCTGGGCCGGTAATTAATAGACGTCCCGCTGATAACGTTTATCCTGTTGCAACCGTGTCAGATATTCCGATGCCTGCTCAGGCGATAAGCCGCCTTCTTGTTCAAGAATCGTGGTAAGCGCAGCATGCACATCATGTGCCATTTTTTTCTCGTCACCACAGATATATACACTTGCACCTTCCTGGAGCCACTGGTACAACTCTTTGCTGTGTTCCAGCATGCGATGTTGTACATACACTTTCTGTTCGGTATCACGGGAGAAGGCTACATCCATCTTCGTGAGCACACCATCTTTGAGCCAGCGCTGCCATTCCGTCTGGTACAGGAAGTCGGTAGCAAAATGCTGATCCCCGTAGAACAGCCATGTTTTGCCTTCTGCGCCAGTTTCCTCACGTTCACCTAGGAAAGATCTGAATGGCGCTACGCCTGTACCTGGGCCAACCATGATGATTGGCGTATCCGGGTTCTCAGGGAGCTTGAAATTCGGGTTATGCTGTATATATACAGGCAAGGTATTGCCAGCTTCGATTCGCTCAGCCAGATGAACCGAGCATACACCGTAACGCTCTCTGCCACGTGCCTCATAACGTACCGTACGAACCGTAAGATGAACTTCGTCCGGGAAAGACTTCGAGCTGCTCGCGATGGAGTATAGTCGTGCCGGAATTTTGCGAAGAGCAGCTACGAATTCTCCGGCAGGAATGCCTTTCAGATTATAATCCTGAACCAGATCCAGCAGATCACAGCTGTGCATAACTGTACGGAATTCGGAATCATCTGCGAGCAGCGCTGTCAATCCGCTTCCCGGATTCAGCTTCGCCAGTTGTTCCACGACCGGTTTCGTTACAGCTGTAATCTCGAAATAACGCAGCAACGCTTCGTGTACGGATGCCTGATCCCCGTTTTTATTCACAGTCACGCGCTCATCGGCATTCCATCCCATGGCTGCAATCAGTTCATCCACAAGACGCGGGTGATTCTCAGGAAATACCCCAAGGCTGTCACCAGGCTCGTAATCCAAGTTAGACCCTTCCAAGGACAACTCAATGTGACGTGTTTCACGGTCCGAACCTCTGCCATTCAGATTGAGATTTTCCAGCACCTCACTCTTGAATGGATTCGTGCGATCATATTCGGATTCCCCACCGCTCACCGCAGCTGTAACAGCCTCAGTGGTTACTGTGCCCGCAGCAGCTGATGTGCTGCTTAATGATGCCAATACTTCATTCATCCACTCCGCAGCTGCTTCATCAAAATCAACATCACAGTCCACGCGCGGTACAAGAGCTGTACCACCCAACTCCTGCAATCGATTATCGAAATCCTTACCTGTCTGACAAAAGAACTCATAGGAGGTATCTCCGAGAGCCAACACCGAGTAACGAAGTCCTTCGAGCTTCGGAGCCCGTTTGCTGTTCAGGAATTCATGCAGTGGAATCGCATTATCCGGCGGTTCACCCTCGCCGTGGGTACTAACGATGATAAGGAGATTTTCAATTTTCTTGAGTCCGTTCGGTTTGAAATCTCCCATCGAAGACAACGTTACCTGAAGACCTTGCTCTTCAAGTTTCTTGGCCAGCTTCTTCGATAGGCCACTGGAATTCCCGGTTTGTGAACCGAAGAGCACCGTCACTTCCCTGGACACTGGCGGAGCACTGACAGGCGCAATACCTGTAGTTGGTGCAGCCTGTACCAGGTTAGCTGGAGCCGTTATTGTCGCGCTTGCCTGAATTGCTGCAATATATCCACTCAACCAAGTCCGTTGTCCATCGGTCAGCGTAGGAATAAGACGATTAAGCAGTTCAACTTGTTCTTGATTAAAAGGGCTGTTTGTCACTTGAAGTTCCACTATTTGCCACCTCGCGCATTGCTTCGATTTTAATTCCGACTAAAATGATCACATTAATTAAATTTCTTCTCTCTAAAACCTAACACACCGGGTGTTTAGGGTCAATTTCAATGATTTTATGACATTTATCAGTTTCGCTGATAAAGGAACAATATGTGCGAATCCATCTCTGTTAGGGTAACGCCAAAAGACTTACTCCAACCTGGGTTTCAGGTCAAAGTAAGCCTTCTTTTTCACACGCTGCGATTCTGGTGTATCATCACTTATTCCATACGAGTTTGCTCATCATCGCATATAGCAACGTAGCCGATTCGGCTCGGGTCGCTTCGGCAAGAGGTTTCACTTTATCGTTGTACCCGTTGGCAATACCCAAATTCACAAGTAATGCCACGCTATCCCGGGCATAGGAGCGAATCTCGGAAGCATCACGGAAACGAGTGAGACTATCTGTTGCAGCCGACTCAGAGTCAACCAGTCCAGCCGCTGCAAGAGCTCTTACTGTCAACGTCATCATTTCCTGACGGGTGATCGTGGACTCTGGCAAGAAGCGCCCGTCACCGGTACCGCCGGTGATACCGAGCGAACGTGCAGCTGTAACTGCTTCGTAGTAAGGAGCCTTTTCGTTCACATCAGAGAACGCATTCCCGGAAGCTGTATTTAAGCCCAGCGCTGTCATCAGCCACTGCACGTATTGGCCGCGGGTCATCTCCTGTTTTGGATGCAACTGGGTGGAGTCTTCACTTGTCTCGGCATCAATCACGCCTCGGACAGCCAAAGCCTCCATCGCTTTCTTGGCCCACTGCACTTCTGCAAGATCTGCGAATGTCTGCTCCACAGAGACAACAGCATAATTTCCTGCAAGAGACGTTACGGAAAATACAATCTGCCCACTATTGGAATCGTAGTGACTTTGTGGCAACGGGGTTACCACACCGTTCGCGCCAATGGCAAATGCTACAATCCGATCCTGCTGAGCATTTGGCGATGATTGGTAAGGCAGACGCAGCACCAACTCGCTTCCCGATGGCCATGGTTGGCCCTCCAGTTGCAGTTCAAGTTGAACCCCATACTGCGTGCCAAGCTGATCTGCTACTCTTTTCGGTAGCTCCGTTCTGACCAATCGGATGGATGCAGTCCCATCACCAACCACATCCTTCGTTAACAACGTCGCAGGAAGCACTAATGTCCCCAGATCAGTAACGATGTTGAACACATGTGTTTCACCTTGATCCAATAATGCAGAGGCTGGCAGAGACACTTCATATGCAGTTGCTCCCGAGACTGGCTTCAGACGAAGTTCGACCAAGCGCTGACCCGCTTCTGTTGAAGGCGCAACTTTGAAAGCCTCTTTGATGGTGGAAGCATCCACTTTGGACTGCACTACACCCTTCTGGTCAGATTGCCCCTGCAACTCCAGAACACTACGGTCTTTCTGTGGTTCAGGTTGTGATGCAGGATTCTCCGCACTTGGGCTACTATTTCCTGATTGTCCACCATTGCTGCCTGAACCTGAACCATTTCCTTGGTTACCACCTGTACTACCGCCCGAACCAGGGTTACCTCCGGGGGAAGGAACAGACGCAGGTACCTTCACCGTCAATGGCACAGTCAGAGCTTTACTGTCGTCAGAAGTTCGAGTTATTTCCAATGCAAGTAGTACCCTTGTTTCCTTTGATGGCGGGACAATTGTTCCATCGGTTTGAATGACAGACGGTACCGAACTGGAAGCGATCGTCGCCGTGAAACCTTGCGGCACTACCGGTAACTTCAGTTTTTTTGCACCTGTAGAAGGCTGTTCCAGTTCCGTAATGCCTGTAGCTACATCGGCAGCGGTCTGCTGGACCGTAAGTACCTGATATGCGGAAGATAAACTACTCACGGATTGCCCAGACGCATCAAAAGCTTCCACTTTGTAATAGTAATCTGTGCCGGGGTTCAACTCACTGTCCTTGTATTCTCTCAAATTTCCGTTATAGACCACTATATACTCACCTTGCTCACGATCTGAGCGGTAGAGCTTATAGCTTGCTGCGCCAAGACGTGCATCCCAATGAAGCGTTGCGCTCGTTGAATCAAACGCCTCAGCATTGAGGCCAGCACTGTCATTGGCAGGTGGTGCCGATTCTGGTTTAACGATCATAATCCAACTAATCATCGGGTCCTGCGATGCCGTGTTGCGCACGGTCAGTTCCAGCTTGTTGTCCGACACACTAATGCCTTTGTGCGCTCTCACACTGGCAGGTGTAAAAGTAACTGCACCCGTATTGGCGCCATTAACAAGGAAATTTGCTCTCCGCGATGCATTGGTCCACGGATCGTTGAATCCTGCGTATACATCGTATGTCCCGTTCGGCACATCAAATGTATAGGTTAAGTCCGTACCTTTAGGAGAATTGCTGACATTGCCACCGTTCAGATAACGCACGGTCGAGAATATATCCCCGCCATTCGAACCGGATGCCAACGCATCAGCACTAACGTAACCCCAATTGCGTCCTTCTGCCGGAGCGTACATCTGATCCGGTGTTCCCGGATTGGCAAGCGTTCCTTTCATATAGGCACCCATGAGACTATAATCAGCCGTTTCATAACCTCCGCTATTCACAAAATATAGTGCATTCTCTGGAATGACGTTTACACGAACCGCCTGCTTTTTGTTGTTATATTCAGGTGTCGTTACCTGTAACATAAGCGGTCCTGGCTTGGCAAAATCGTCTGCCGTCATGGCCCGATTATCAATCGTCCATACCGCTGGCGTTGATACCAGTTCACCACCGTCGCGCACATTCAATGTGGTTGGCAGGGATGGTACTTTGCCAAGCGCCACGGCTTCTGGCAACGGATCAGCGATATCGACCTTACCCATCGAATTCAGCAGATCAGGTGTCCAACTGTTATACCACTTGATCGCAATGTCAGAGCCTATTCCAAACTCAATTGGCAAGAACACGTATTTTGCAGCGTCATTTGAGAAATTGCCACCATTCCACGTATCCCCCACGTAAATGAATTTTCCTTTTTCCGGATCGACCGGAATGACGGATGTGGTCTGTGTGCCAAATGCTTTGCCTGGATCGGGATCACTTTGCAACGTACGTACAAACGGATTGGTCTGCGTTGACCAAGGCCCGAAAATATTGTCCGCCACCGTCACTTTGTTTTCATTAGGGGCCCAGCCAGAAGCTCCAGAAGTCAAAATATAATATTTACCCTGGTACTTGAACATCGCTGGCGCTTCGCGTTGCCCTCCCGGGAACACCCGCACGTAATCGACGCCGTATTGCGCCTGATAGGTGGAATCGCGTACCGGATTGCCTTTGTCATCCGTTCGACCTTCCTTATGCCACCCTGTTACGTCACTGTAGTCTTCAGTCAGTTTGGAGATATACAGCGTCAGGTTTTCTTCGCTGGAGTAGATGAGATAACCGGTGCCGTCATCATCCTTAAATAGTGTCATATCACGAGCCATCCCCACATCGCTTGGGAAGTAATCTTTCTCTCCTTCGGGGGTTCTGTCCATTCGGTAACTTTTCTGATACACGAAAGGCCCTGTCGGAGAGTCGCTGATCGCGTAACCTGCTCGCGCTTTACCGTAGTTCGCATTATTGTTGTACGGGTCCTTGTCTCCGTCCATATGAGCCCACATTACGTATTTCTTCGTTTTGTCGTTGTAGATGACTTTTGGTCGTTCAATAATCCGACCTCTGCGAATATCTGCCCAGATATCCACGCGGTCCTCACGCCCCGCATACAATTCAGAGATCAACGGGTCATTGTCAAAATCATCCATCGATTGGAGCGTCGTTAAAGCCATGCCTCCATCCGTCCAGTTCATCAGATCCTTGGAAGAATACACACGCACACCAACCGCTGGCCAGCCGCCCTTATGATATTCGCCATACCAGTAATAGGTCTCTGTCTGTTCATCATAGAAAAAACCAGCTCCATGCGCATCGATCGGCTTCCCGTCCAGATCTGGCCACAATTGCCCCGGAGTAATGCTTGTGCGAACTGTGGCAACCCCCAACGGTGCGGATGCGGGAGAAGTTACGCCGTCTACGGTCGCCTGGAGGATGTAAAAATATCCTGTACCCATCGTCAGACCACTATCGGTAAACGTGCTTTCATTGCCACTGTACACCTGCTGATATGTCCCCGTTGCACTAGTTGCACGGGACACTGTATACGTTACATCAGATCCAGGTAGGACATTCCATCCGAGAGAGATCGATGTATCCGTCACAGCTGTTGCAGCAAACTCTGCAGGAGAGTCAATGGAATACGTCGTGGCTTCTGCAACGGTGAATGCTGACTCCCCAGCTGCGTTATAGGCTGTTACACGATAGCTGTAACTGTTACCGGGCTCAAGCCCCTCATCTGTGAAAACAAGCCCCTTCCCTTCGTATACCTGCTCATACTGGTCACTTCCAGATTCAGCCCGAACCACGCGATAACCAGTTGACTTGTCCACAGCGGACCAAGATAGCTTTACGCTTGTGGCATTAAGTGCCTCGGCCTTTAATTCGCCAGGAGCCTGTGGTGCCGACGCAGTTGTCCGAACTTCCAGCGGAGCAGTCCATAATGATTCGGTTAGGCCTCCGTATTCATAAGCAAGCCTGTAATAATACACCGTATCCCCGCTTAATCCTTCATCTGTGTGTCCCAAAGTTCCGGTGTTGGTTACCAGAGAATAACCGCCTTCAGACGTAGAGGAACGGTACAAGCGATAGGCTGATGCTCCCGCGATTTCAGACCATTGCAGTGAAACCGAAGAAGCCGTCTGCTCAGCAATAGAGAGCTGAATATCATTCCCCGGCGGCGGCTCGGCGATGGTCACGTCATCTGCATGGATCGACTGCCACTTATTTCGAATGCCAACGGTACCTGAACCGTATGTAGGATCGACCAGACCAAATACCAACCGATCGGAGCCGTTTTCGACGATATACCCGCGAATGGAGGTACCCGACAGCACCACTTTGAGCGTGTACCACGTATTTTTGGCAAATGCATAGTCCACCGTTTTCAGTGGTGTATCTGACCCGTTTACCCTTTTCGAGAAAACGAGTTTATTGTTAGGAACTTGCATTTGAAAATAGTAAAAGTTGCTCTTATCCTGAAACCGCGGCAATATTCCCGGATACCCCTGACCGGCTCCAGTGAAAAAGCGCATGGACACGGTCATGTCCGACATGGAGTCTCCGGTGGAGATGATGCCTTCATTGGTATCGCTCTGGAAAAGTGTGGAGTTGGAACCATCTGTCGGGTCCGCGATCACTTCCCAATTGCCTGAGCTAACGTTCCAGGCAGGTGATGCCGTGAAATCCCCATCCGAAAAATCGTCCTGCAACAACGTGGCGGGTATACGGTTCAGATCGGCAAATGCCTTACTCGGCAGCAGCAGCGGTCCAGAGGATAGCGCAAGTGTTGCAGATAACATGAATATCATGGGTTTCCTGAGTTTATCCAATGTTCATTCTCTCCTTTGGCTTGGAAGATGAAAGCATGGTTCTTGAAGGCGCAGTGTTGTTGTCCAGCCTGTCCTCAGCAGCGGTCAGTAACGAGCTAGGCCACCTCCTTATTTTAATGAAACCGGTTTCATTTGAGCGCAAAAAAAGACCCGTCTTCCCTTCTAAGTGCAATGATACTCAATTGGAATACCGTATCTTCCTTTGCCCCTATGCAGTGAAACAGGTTTCTAATATATAAATGTAATCGCTTTCCTGAATTATATTATTGCCTTATTCAAGCTGTCAACTATGAATTCGACTCAAACATTTTTCGTTAAAACCATGCAAAAAAGACGCGAGTTCTGCCTGTTTTGCAAGCAAAATTCGCGCCTTTTCTCACCCTTCGAGCTTGTTCGCAAGCTCGCTCGTAATAACTTAGAATACTTTCGTTGTCCACGACTCACAGTTCCAAGTCTCCGTAACGACATCACGATAGAATTCCGGTTCGTGGGAAATCAGAAGAATACTGCCTTTGTAAGCCTTGAGCGCACGTTTCAACTCTTCCTTGGCATCAACGTCCAGATGGTTCGTCGGCTCATCGAGTACAAGCAGGTTGGTTTCATTGTTGATCAGCTTACAGAGACGCACTTTGGCTTTCTCCCCACCACTTAGTACAGCTACCTTGCTCTCAATGTGTTTTGTAGTCAAACCACATTTCGCAAGTGCAGCACGCACCTCGAATTGGGTATAAGAAGGGAACTCCTGCCAGATCTCTTCAATACACGTATTGTAGTTGGCATCCTTCATCTCTTGCTGGAAGTAACCAATCTCCAGATGTTCGCCGCGTTGAACAGTTCCTTCCAGAGCTTGTATTTCACCCAAAATACTGCGCATCAGGGTTGTTTTACCGATTCCGTTCGCACCAACGAGGGCAATCTTCTGTCCCCGCTCCATACGCAGATCCAGTGGTCTGGACAACGGTTCGTTGTATCCAATGACAAGTCCTTTGGTTTCGAAAATGAGCTTGCCGGATGTTCTTGCATCACGGAAGTTGAACTGTGGTTTCGGTTTCTCCTTGGCGATCTCGATGACATCCATCTTGTCGAGCTTCTTCTGTCTGGACATCGCCATATTGCGTGTGGCTACACTTGCTTTGTTACGCGCTACAAAATCCTTGAGGTCAGCAATCTCTTGTTGTTGGCGCTTGTACGCCGACTCCAGCTGCTGTTTTCTCATCTCATGCACTTCCTGGAAGTGATCATAATCGCCCACATAGCGAGTTAGATTCTGGTTCTCCATGTGATAGATCAAGTTGATAACACTGTTTAGGAACGGAATATCGTGAGAGATCAGAATAAAAGCATTCTCATATTCCTGCAAATAACGTTTCAACCATTCGATATGCAATTCATCCAGATAGTTCGTAGGCTCATCCAGGAGCAAAATATCCGGTTTTTCAAGCAGCAGCTTGGCAAGCAGTACTTTGGTACGCTGTCCACCACTCAGGTCATTGACGTCTTTATCCAGACCGATATCTGTCAGACCCAGACCACGTGCGGTTTCATCCACTTTCGCGTCGATCATGTAAAAATCCTGGTTCGTCAGCGTATCCTGAATCGTACCCACGTCTTCAAGAAGTTGTTCAAGCTCCTCTGGAGTCACATCGCCCATTTTGCCATACATATCATTCATTTCCTGTTCCATGTCGAACAAATACTGGAACGCGCCGCGAAGTACGTCACGGATCGATTGGCCTTTGTTCAATACAGCATGCTGGTCCAGATAACCAACACGCATCCGTTTGGACCACTCTACCTTGCCTTCATCCGGCTGAAGCTTGCCTGTAATAATGTTCATGAAGGTGGATTTACCTTCACCATTGGCCCCGATCAGACCAATATGTTCGCCCTTCAAGAGGCGGAATGAAACGTCGTTAAAGATAGCACGGTCACCAAAACCGTGACTTAATTTTTCTACATTTAATATGCTCATTCATGACACCTTTTCTATATAGACTTAATTCTTTGTATATTATAAGCGTTATATCCTGCACAACTCAACGCCATATTAAAAATTATTCCACCTTTTTGGCGGAAATTTGCCTTATATGAAAGTATGGGTTAAAATTTTGCCTTAATGATTTACTACTATACAGAACGGAGCTCTTCGAAGAGCATCAGGTGAAGATTATGATTGAAGTGAAACAATCCAAGTTAGGTGATGGTGGTGAATTTAACCGTGGGGTATTTGCTACCGTTGATATTGCCAAAGGAACGCTTATCCATCAGGCACCCGTCGTGCCTTACCCGAATGAAGATCATGAGCATGTCGAAAAAACGATCCTGGAAGATTACGTGTTCGAATATGGGGCGAATCATACCGCCATTCTGCTCGGCTACGGCAGTCTGATCAACCACTCTTATGAACCTAACGCTACTTATGATATCAATTTTGATAACCACACCTTTGACTTCTACGCATATACAGATATCAAAGCTGGCGAAGAGATCGTGATCAATTACAACGGTGAGGAAGACAGTATGGACCCACTATGGTTCCTGGACGATTACGAGGAGCGTATGCTGGAGTTTAATAAGTCCAATTATGATGAGGATGAAAAAGAGAACGAGTCCCAGTCCGTGGATACGGACACGAGTAAATAAACGTTAAACTCAGTAAAGTTCGCAAGCACTCTCGTTGTACATGCAAAAAAACTTGCGTACCCGGTAAATTATGAAATGAGTACCTGGAGTACTCTAGTACTCTTCATGGTCCAAAATGTAAACACGAAAATAAGCAAGTCCTCCATTAATGGAAGACTTGCTTATTTGTATTACCTTGCTTTTTAAGCCAGATATACTTGTTCAAGTTTCATTGTTTAAAGTACATCTTAACTTGTTAACTTGTCTTAATCCGTAATTGGCGGATCTGTGTGCAAGTCTTCATCCGGTGCCGTGGATGTCCACTTCGTAAAGGCTACCTCGAAACCTGCACGCTTCGGTGAACATAGGAACGGACCGGCTTGTTTGTTCGTCGGATAGGCAAACCGCGCAACTCGAATCGTTCGCCAGGCATGCTCATCTGTGCGAGCACGTATGACAACGGCCTCGTTACTGTAGGAGGCTCTGATCGTTACAATTCGTCCACCCCACTCTGGCACCGGAGATAATGACCAATCGGAATACGTATCCGTCACGACGGCTCCAACATGAGCGACACCATCATTGACTTCAACCCCAGCCTTGATCCATTGATCTTCCCCGTACCATAACATTAATCCCGCCTGATCATACAATTCGGTAAATGAACTCAGATCGAAAGATATTTGAATGGCTTCCGTTCCATCCCATGGTGCAAGCATGGCGTGTCCATTCCGATGACAGAACCCGTAGAATGTTTTTTCCCAGAAGTCACTACCTTCCTGAGCTTCCACGACGAAACGATCCCTATCCATCCGCGCAGCAACAGGTTCCGTGGTCCACTTGCCTTCATGCAGCCCTATAAAATCCGATGACATCGCTATTCTCATCCTTCCTTCCGTCCCAAAGAGGGGACATCATCACTTCTACAATAGAGAACCCAAGTCCGATGCAGCAGTAGGATATGCAAAATTCATGGTGTTTAGCTGATCAGTCGTTAGATTGAATTGAATCGCCATTGCAAAAAGGTTAATCAATTCTTCTGTTTTGCTACCGAGCACATGCGCACCCAGAATACGGCCGGTTGATTTATCGATCACCACTTTGGCCATGGCAACTTTTTCATGCGTTCGCTTGTAAGTATACCATTTCGACATATCATTGACTTGTACCTCGTAGCCTTCTTTCTGGGCTTGTTCCGTACTCATGCCTACAGATCCAAGTGCGGGGACAGTAAACACAATGGAAGGCATGACTTTATAATTTGGTTTGTGTTGATTTCCCTCCAACAAATTAAACGATACCGCGCGGGATTCCTGTCCAGCTAGCGGGGTCAAAGGCAGTCCTTTTGTGTCGGTCACATCGCCAGCAGCATACACTCGTGGATTGCTTTCACTTTGCAAATACTCGTTCACCGTAATCCCCTTTTTGCTGTAGCTGACGTTGCCATTCTCCAATTCCAAGCCATCCACATTGGGAATGCGCCCGGCTCCGTGCACGACAAGTCCGCACTGCCACTGGTGATCTGCACCATTGCGTGTACCATGAACGACATAGGCGTTCCCCTCTTGCCGTATGGATTTCACCTCCGCGTTCAAGTGAACATGAATGCCGACCTCTTTCGATTTTTGCAACAAAGCTTCCACTAGTTCCGCATCAAATGATTTCAGTGGCTGTTCACTCCGATGCAGGATGTGGACTTCCGTCCCGGCTCTGGCCGCAATATGAGCAAACTCAAATGCAATGTAGCCACCGCCTACCAGAACTAATCGATCCGGCAGTTGTTCCAGATCCAGAAAGTCATCACTGTATAGGAGATGCTCTGAACCCTCAATCTGAAGTGGTGCAGGTCTTGCACCTGTAGCAATCAGAATATGTTTGCCATGAAGCACTTCTTCTCCAACTTGAATATGGTCTTCATCGACAAATGATGCTTTACCATGAAACGTATCCATTCCGGCCTGTTTGAATTTATCCTCGCTTGCTCTGGGTATGCTCTCGGTAAAAGTGCGCTTAAACGCCATCAATTCAGACCAGTCTATTCTCGCCTGTCCTTGAATTCCTTTCCCTTGCATCCGTTCATTCCAGTCAATCAGCTCCGCGGCTCCGGCCAGTACTTTCTTGGGATCACAGCCACGCAGTGCACAGGTTCCGCCGAACTCACGTTCATCAATCACAGCTATCTTCCAGCCAGCTTCAGCACAGCGGGTAATTACAGAGCTTGCGGCGCTTCCTGTTCCGATTGCAATTAAGTCATAGGTTTCTTGGGTCATCACTGTTCCTCCTCATCCTTTTGGTATATCTATTGCAGTGATGCCTGAAGTTACAGCAATCCAGCCTGTTTAAGGTACTCTGCTGCCACCTTTTCGGGATTCGCTCCCTCTACGTTCACGTCATAGTTCATCTGACGCATATCGTCATCGGTAATTTTGCCAGCAAGCTGATTCAGCACCTCAACCAGTTGTGGATATTGATCTGCCGTTTCTTTACGAAGCATCGGCGCGCCTTGATACGGTGGGAATAACTTCTGATCATCCTCCAGCACAACGAGTTCATATTGTCTCAACTCACTATCTGTGGAGTAGGCATCTACGATATTAATATCGCCCCGCTGAAGAGCACCATAGCGAAGCTTGGGTTCCATGGTTGCCACGTTCGGGAATTCAATCCCATACTTCTTCTGAATGCCAAGGTATCCGTCTTCCCGATCCGAGAATTCAAGTGTGAATCCTGCCTTCATCTGCTGCTCCACCGGTTTGAGGTCGGAAATCGTTTTGAGATTGTGATCTGCGATACTCTGGGGTACAGCCAAAGTGTACGTGTTGTTGTAATCCATAGGTTTCAGAAGCACCATGTTGAACTGACTCAGCATTCCATCTCTAGCCTGTTCGTAAACCTCTGTTCGATCCGTACTCACAGCCGTTTCCTTCATGAATTCGGAGATGGCTGTCCCTGTGAATTCAGGATAGATATCAATATCCCCTGACTTGAGTGCATTGAAAAGGAATGGCGTTTTGCCTAATCCGGGCTTTAGTTCAACGGTCAGGTCTGTATCTTTTTCAATCAGTAATTTGTACATATTAATCAGAATTTCGGGTTCCGCCCCCAGTTTCCCGGAAATGACGAGATCCTTCTGTCCTCCCCTCGCAAAAAAGGGAATGGTGATCACAAGTATCGCGATCAGAGCAAGCGAACCCAAGGTAACCAAAGTTTTCTTGAATGACAAGCGCTGGAACTGACGCAATAGCACATCAAACAAAATGGCCAACAATGCGGCTGGAATAGCTCCTAGGATGATCAGTGCCGTATCATTCCGATCAATGCCCAGTAAGATTAATGCACCCAAGCCTCCTGCGCCGATCAAAGCAGCAAGTGTCGCCGTTCCTACAATCAGGACCATCGCGGTCCGAATTCCGGCCATAATGACAGGCATCGCCAGCGGCAGCTCCACTTTGATTAGCCGTTGCCGACTATTCATGCCCATCGCATTCGCCGCTTCGACCATGGAAGGATCGACTTCGGATATGCCTGTGTACGTGTTGCGAAGTACCGGGAGCAGCGCATACACCACCAGTGCAATAATTGCAGGCAGTGTGCCTATGCCGAATAACGGGATAAGCAATCCGAGAAGCGCCAGAGAAGGAATGGTTTGCAATACAGCCGTAACCCCGATAATCGGTTCAGCAACTCTTGGCTTTCGTGTCAAGTAGATACCAAGCGGAATAGCAATTAGAACAGCAAAAAACAACGCGATAAATGAGATCTGAATATGTTCAAGCAGTGCAGACAATAACTGACCTTTACGCTCGCTGAACACCTCCGTGAATCTACTCATGTCCATCACCTCGCTCCTGTAACTGACCAGACCAATATTTCATCAGATCAGCCCGACTGATCTCGCCAATAATCTGGCGGTTACGTTCAACCAGTAGATGGTCATGGGAAGCCATGATCTCAACTAGCTCCGTCAACGTAATGGATACGGGAACGGCAGTTTTGGCTGATTTTGGCACATGACCAGGTGAGAGCGGCGACATGATGGATTCGAGATCAAATGCAGACTGTTCGCTCATATCGGAACTTGGACTCCCCACAAACTCGCGTACGAAATCATTCGCTGGATGCTGGATCAGTTCTTCCGGAGTGCCTACCTGCAAAACCTGTCCATCCTTCATAATGCAGATGCGATCCCCCAGCTTCATCGCTTCCTGAATATCATGGGTAACAAACACAATTGTTTTTTTCATCTGACGCTGGATATCCAGAATATCGTCCTGCAATTTCTCGCGGCTCATCGGATCGAGTGCACTGAACGGTTCATCCATCAAAACTATCTCGGGGTCAGCAGCGAGTGCACGCAACACACCAATTCTCTGTTGCTGTCCTCCAGATAACTCGGCAGGTTTACGTTCACTGTACGTATCTCCGTGCAATCCAACCATGTCCAGTAGCGTATGTACGCGCTCTTTGATTTGATCTGACTTCCATTTTCGGAGTTCCGGGACAACCGCGATATTTTCGGCAATGGTCATATGCGGGAACAATGCAATCTGTTGCAGCACATATCCGATATTCCATCGCAATTCGTGAATGTTGTATTCATCGATTGGGCGTTCATTGATGCGTACTGTTCCATCTGTTCGTTCAATCAGGCGATTGATCATTTTGAGCATGGTGGTTTTGCCACATCCACTTGGACCAATCATGACGAACAGCTCTCCTTTGTTAATGTTGAGATTAACCTGACGCAAGGCTGTAGTCCCATCAGGATATTGTTTAGATACATTTTCAAACTGAATCATCCGCACTCTTCGCCCCTTTATCTAGGGCGTGTCTCAGACACGCCCTAACATTCATTCTCATCTATTTCCCCAAAAGTGTGTTCGTATAATCACTGCTCCGGATAATGGTGTTGCTTCCATCATTTTCACTAGAGCTATCTGTTCATGAAAAAATAATGCGTTGATTTATGTCGATAGTGGTATAATATTGGTAGTCATTGAGAGTATAAATTATCCTTTCACCACTTTTTTCATTTATAAAGGAGTGTTCCCATATGTATATTCAAATTACTGATCTGGCTGCAAAACGCTTGACCGAAAGCCTGAATGACCAACCCGGATATTTCAAAGTAATCTATGACCTGGAAGGTTGCGGATGTAACGGAGTTATCGCGATTATCATTGTTGACGAACTTGCGACTCTCGACGCGCAGATTGAAACCAATCTGGTCCCGTTCTATGTTGATCCGAAGCAGCAGCTGAATCTTGAACAACACATGAAGCTGGATACGGAAGAAAATTATCCTTCTTTCAAATTGAGCAGTGATTCCGGTGTCCTCAGCGGTAACGTTCGTGTTCGCGATACCCGCGCCGTAACTGTAGGAAACTCCAGTGGATCTGACGCCTGCATGTTGTAATACAGTCTCCAGCAGGAATTAATCTAGCATTGCCTCTCTTCACATCAAAAGCCGCTGCATCTAATGCAACGGATTTTTTTAACGTTCTTTTCCTTATTTGCCTCTATCAGAGTTGCAAAAAGAAGACTCTAACAAACTTTGTTTACAACTCGGAAACAATTGGAGAACCTATGGATATAATCCTCTAGTATACTCGGTATATAGATTCATATAATCCGAGGAGGAACACTCATCATGAAATCTTTTACTCGTAAATCCATCATATCTACAATTCTCGTAGGCTCTGTTGTAGCAGGTTCTGCTTTTACTACACTTCCTATTACTCCAAGTCTGAATCCCGTCGCATCTGCGGCAAGCTCCAGCTTCACTCAATTTCTGCATGATAATGCACCTGGTCGTACGATCAAAACGATTAAAAACGTGGCAACGGTGACCAATGTGTCCAGTACGGTTGTGCTTGTCAATAAAAAAAGAAATCTGCCTTCGACTTATGCACCTCAAGATTTGGTCGTACCTAATATTCCTTTTAGCTTCTCAGGTTCCAGTCCGAAGAAACAAATGCGTAAAGTGGCTGCAACCGCGATTGAAAAATTATTCGCTGCCGCCAAAAAAGACGGCATTGATATCAAAGCGGTATCTGGCTATCGCTCTTATGCGACCCAAAAATCGATTTTTGACCGTAATGCCAGTATCAAAGGTGAAGCTGTTGCCAACAAAACAAGTGCTCGTCCAGGACAAAGCGAACATCAGACTGGTCTAGCCATGGATATCTCCAGCGCTTCGGCCGGTTATGATCTACAACAAAGCTTCGGCAACACCAAAGAAGGCAAATGGCTGAAAGCCAATGCCCACAAGTACGGATTCATCATCCGTTATGGCAAAGATCAGGAGAAATTGACAGGCTATTCTTATGAGCCATGGCATGTACGTTATGTAGGGGTATATATTGCTGGTGAGATTACCAACCAGAAACTTACGTTGGAGCAGTATTTGGAACGTGCCAAATAAGGCAGGTTTGAAACCCAAGTTTAGTCAGTTATCCCATCAGATAAAAGAAGCATGTCTAAAGCTCAGCTGAAGCAAAAGATGGGGCCGAAACTGGCCCTCTTCTGCTCCAATCCTTCTTTGTACACCTCATCATGTACCTGCAATTCTTCTAAAAACCAGCGGCAATCTCTTCATGCTTTCCGTTCCGGCCCAAGAACCCACTCCAGCAAGTAGTGCATTATGGCACAAGTAAAGTGCGACGTTGTAAACGATTGAGCCCAGAATAATTTCCATAACCACAAAACGTTTTAGGGTTGAAGATTGGATCACATATACCCGAAATTCATTCGGGTTATGTCCTCCCTTATACCTTGTGATGAATGTTCTCATGAATCACCTCTAGTGTTTTATTTTAGCGTATGGCAGGCAAACCTTGTCTTATTCTAAAATAATACTTACATAAAGTAACTAAGTGTGTTATAGTCAGTTTATAAATCATACATAAGCGAGGGAAACCATCATGAGTGAGTTAGAGAATCTAGTCAAAAATCGTAGATCGGCCGTTATTTTTGAAGAAGGAATTGAAATTTCGGATTCGGAACTGCAAGAGATGTTTGCCCTGAACAAATTCGCACCATCTGCCTTTAACCTGCAACACACGCACTATCTTGTGCTTAAAGATGAGGAACAGATAGAGAAAGTCTATGAAGCTTCCCAGCAATATAAGGTAAAAACAGCTTCTGCGGTCATCGTGGTTTTGGGCGATGTCAACGCACACCATCATATCCGCACCATTAACGAAGGCTTGCTGAACCTGGGCGCACTCACTCCGTTCCAATACGAGCAGGAATCCCAAAGTGTCACTGAATTTTACGAATCTCGCGGCAGATTCTTCCAACGTGAGGATGCGATTCGAAATGCCAGCCTGTCTGCCATGCAATTGATGTTGATCGCTCAGGATCGCGGTTGGGACACCTGTCCAATGATTGGTTTTGACTCGGAAGAACTGCAACGGAGTTTGGATATTCCCGACCATTATGTACCTGCCATGATGATTACGATCGGCAAAAAGTCGGAAGCCAAACAGCGTCCACGCGGTTACCGTAAACCGATTAACGAATATGTTAGCTTCAACAAAATGCACGCTGAATAACATAAAAATAACAAAGCAAAAAAGCCACGTTCTCGTGGCTTTAATACGTTTCATAGATCAAGGTGTCCAACATTTGAAAATCCTCATCAAACTCCGCGTATATGTACAGTCGGCCTGCAGGTGTATCCCCCGCATCATAACCCAATCGGAAATATTGATCTCCCTGAAATTCGGCATCAGCCAAAACCAATTCATTGATATCCTCGTCCGGATGGGCCTCGGCAATGGTTTTAAGCGCCTGCTCACCAAGGATGTCCCACCGTTTCCACGTCGCTTCCATGTATGGGGATAAAGCTTCCATCTCTGTCTTGGTTGAAACCTGTGCAGTGATTACAAGCTCATTGCCCCGAACCAGCAAGCGCGTCTGATAGTTGGACATCGATCCATCATACTGAAATAGACCCATCCCCTGAACTTCATGATTGGATTCAAAAATTAGATTGTCGGCATACTGCAATCTTTTCAGCTTGGGATTAAGACTATAATCCAACTCGGCCAACTTGTTCTCGGAACAGTACAGCTCACGTAGTTGCACGTTATGTCGAATGTCCAGCTCGCTAATGTAATTGTTAAAACAACGGACACTCTCCAAAACCAAATTCGAACGAAGATCCAACTGTTTGATATGGTTGTGGTGACAGCGAAGTTCAATTAAATTTGGACAACCGGTTACATTAAGTTCCAACATGTAATTGTTGGCGCAATCGAGTCGCTGCAGTTGCTTATTGTGTTCAAGGTCAAGCGAGAAAAGAGCGTTATAACTGCAACTGAGTTCCTCCAATCGCTCAAGGGACTCTGTAACCAGCTCCGACAACATATTCCAGTGGCACTCCAACGTAACAAGCTTGGAATTATGAGAAAGATCCAATTTACGAAGTCGATTAAAGCTGCAATCAAGCACCTGTAATTCTTTATTTGGACTAAGGTCCAGTGTAAGAAGCTGATTTTCTCTGCAACGTAACATCCTCAGCTTGTGATTCTGAGTAAGATCCAGACCGGTCAATTGATTATAGGCACAATCCATCTCTTGAAGACCCCTGAAATACTCGATTCCGTCAAGATTGCTAATATTGTGATTAGAAAGTTGCAATGTCTCAACCTCTCGAATGTCACTGTCCTGAATGAACCCGCGCTGATTACAAAAACGATCCAAAACAACTCGCCTGAAACGTTCATCTGTGAAAGCATAGGTGATATCCATACCCGTATCCTGCCCCACTCGTTTTCTTCTCTTGGAACAGTCTTCCAACATATTATCCCTATTCTATGAGTTTCAACGTAGGGAATCAATATTAAGTCTGTAAGACCTGTGTAAAACTCATGTTACAACGAAACGAAAAAAGTGACTTCAGGTTGAAGTCACTTTCTTGTTCAATACTTTTA
>NZ_JAPDOE010000008.1 GCF_026013365.1 Paenibacillus sp. LS1 | reverse complement strand
TACGATTCGTTAAATTTTCGAAATGGCAGAAATTCATGGAATAGAGCCTGTGGAGTTCGTTAGGAAACTACTCCTTAAACAAAAAAGAAACAACGCAGGATGAATCCTGCGCTGTGCCGATCTGAATCATCAGGAACGTTACACCCCGTCTTCGAACACAGGGGTTTATTTAGAGCCTTTTAAGTCAGCCCCTATCGTAACGATCCACATTCAGCAAAGCCGTCTTGCACTCACAACTACTTAGATAAACATGGTTTTGGAGATAATGACCAGCAGGATGAACAGTACAAGGATCGTACCCATGGAACCCCAGCTTGAGCCACCATGACCATAGGATACTCCACAGCCCTGTTGATAACCGTGCATCATTGGAGCCTGATTGGCATGGTGTCCGTATCCATAGCCATATCCCATTGGCATTGTTCCACAACCATATCCATACCCATGCATTTCATGACCTGTGTATTGGTATCCTTGCATATGCTCATAACCTCCCGTATGTCCGTATACGTGTCCCTGTCCGTTCGGTGAATTCGGTTTTACTTCGCTCATTGTTCATTCCTCCTTAACATTTGCCTACACCCCTAAGCTATGTATTTAGCCTACCTCTGGACCGGGCTATTGCCCTCATTTTGACAAAATGGGCGTTTAGCCATTAGGTAACCTTCCCCATTTTTGAAACATACTCTGTCCTTCCGTTTCTTAAATTCCACCAATTCTTTCGTTAAAACGGTAAGCTATCTTATCTCTCTTGCTCTCAACCATGCTTGTCCTCTACAAAAAAAACCCCACCGGTTGCCCGGCAGAGCTCGCCATATTATACCCAGAAAGATTTAGTGATGATTACGAGAAGAATGAACAGAACCAGGATTGCTCCAGTCGATGTCCAGCCGCCGTATCCTACGCCTTCAACTACTTTGCTCATGCAGAACCCTCCTTTACCAATATATTAGGGTCCGAACGGTTTATTAGATCAAGAATGCTTTAGAGATGATGACCAACAAGATAAAGAGAACCAAGATCGCGCCAGTCGATGTCCATGCGCCGCCGTATCCACCTACTACTCCACTCATGTAAACCCCTCCTTTGATTTGAGGTACAGTTCACTATATGCACCAATCACACATGGGACCGGGCTCAGGTCGAAAATGGGCAGTTCTTTTCCACAAATCATTCTCTAATTGCACATACATACAAGGTTAGTTCTTTAGTCAGGTTCTTATATTCAAATACGTTTAAGTCACAAATAAATGTCACGGTTACATCAGACAAATTACCTTTTTGATAATTATGAATACTGAAATCTTTATTAATGTTATTATTTTACTAATAAAGTAGAAAGGAGTCTCCGAATTAGCTCAAGGATGAAACCAGGCAGTTCTTAAGTTTATTAGCAAGCGAGCAATTACGAACACCTAACATCTAAACTTGATTATCGCAAACAAGATGATGACCTTAGAAAAAATCCCAACCGATGGGAAGCACATTAGGAGAAATTAGACATAATGAAGAAACTTATTACGATTCTGGCACTAGCCGCATTGCTTAGCGCTTGTGGTAATTCAGAAACAAACACAACAGCCGATACCCAAACTTCGGAAACAACCCAAGCAACTGAAACTGTTTCAACGGAAGCTAAAGCTGCGAAATACACTACATATAGTGGAGAAGGATTTTCTTTTGCATATCCTGAATCCTGGAAAAGCGTAGATACAAGTCAAATGAATGTTCCCGCAATTAAAGCTGCTTTTTCGGACCAATCCTCATCAGCCACATTTGCAGATAACGTTAACTTGACGATTGAGGCTAGCCCATCGGGTTCAACTAATCCTGAAGAATACGCCAATAATGTAGTTGATTATTACACACAAAACGGTTCAACTATCGGCATTTCCGATTATAAAAAAACCAGCTACACAAACAAGCCTTATAAAGAATATAGCGCTGGTGTCTTGGAAGGCTCGTATAAACACACATCGGGTACCGATGTTGCCCTTGTCCAGTATCTGATTCCGACCAATACAGAACTCTATAGCATGACGTTAACCTATGCCAAAGATACGTATAATCAAGACGAGATCAAAGATATCCTTGATTCCCTGAATATTACTGCTCCTCTGGAGCAAACAGCTCAAACTGCAACGACTGGAAATTCATCGGCCACGTCATCAGCTGCCGATTTCTTTAATGAGTTAACTCCGTACATTACAGAAGATACAGCCTTTATGGAGCAGGCTTCTTACGATTTCTTTGGTAAAGATAGCGATGTATTCCCGGCCATTACGGCAGAACTAAGCAAAAAGGTACAGGGTCTCGTTGACTCCAATGTAACGACCCGTCATCTGAATAAAAATGTGGCCAATTATTACAATACATTCGTACAAGTCAGCGGGGAAGTCATCTCCGTTGAAGAAGATAGCTCTCTCGGAGCAACCTTCTCTATCGTTCATGTCATGGATGAGAATGGGAACGATATTATAGCGTTATACCCTGCAACGACCGGAGATCTACTTGATGGCGATTATGCTACTGTTATTGGTGCGCCAATTACCAACTTCTCTTTTGAAAATGTTGGCGGTGGTTACACTAATGCCACTTTGATTGGTGCTTCACTGGTAATTGCAGATTAATATGTTACATGCATATACAAAAGGACCAGCTTAATGAACGTTAAGCTGGTCCTTTTTGTCCTTTAATTTATAGACATCTCTATTTTATGACCCGAAATAGACATCCAGCTTCCCTGTAGGCGGGGTTGTTGCCATCCATACCGCCGCCAGATTGTCGGGTGCCTGGGTGTAAGCAGTGATGTAGTCGCCAATGAGTACCGTAGGTGTAGGCGAGTTCCCATTCGGATTGAACGAAGTTGTAGTAAGCCTCCGATTCGTAAAAGTCGCCCCCCCGTCAAACGATTCCGCCACATAGACATCCAGCAAAAAACCATCGAGCTGATTGGTGTAGTAGATAACCCGTATTACACCGGTGAACGGAGATACGGTAATGGAAGGAAAGAAATTCTGTGTTCCCACCGGTGCTCCTGTAATACTCACCGGCTCACTCCAGAGCAATCCATCGGGTGAGGTACACATGAATACATCCGTATACCCATTCCGGGCATCATTCCATACCGCGTAAACAGTATCACTGTAGATACTGTTGGATATGTCCGCAGCCAGATTCAGGTTTGTTTGGACACGAAATGCATAATTGGGTACAGGCAAAACCTGCGGTGAAGGTACAACGGAGGCAATTAGGGTGGACTGATTGCTAATAGGTGGCTGGAATGTAGTGCCCCCGTCATAGGAAGTCCGAAGTAAAGCATACGCACTGCCCGGACCCGTGAGGATATAGCCGGCATAGACTTGCCCTGTGAATCCAATCCCGATGGTCGCCCGATCATGGAAACCTCTTGGATTGGAGATCCTGCTCGGAATCTGCCAGGTTGATGCCACATCCTCAGTTCGTTGTAAGAATATCGATGAAGCTGCCGTTGCCAGCGGGGTATAGCCGACATAAACATTCCCTCGATAGGGGCTTCCAGGCGTACGATCACAGGCTACAAACGGTTCATCATTGTGAACAATCAGTCCGTAACCCCTATTAACAAATACAGGCGGGGTCCAGGTCACACCGTCATCAAGCGAAGTATAGCTAATGATCGTACCGTCATTATCTCCATTGAATACATGTACCGTTACAATGAATGTGCTTGGAAAGGTATAATCAATCGTAGGCGCTTCCGCACCCTCGTACCCTGCTGGTTGCGGCAGAGTTGATGTCACCCAGGTCTGCCCCCCATCAATGGAGCGGTAGAATCCGGTCCTTGTTGGTCCAGTACTTGTATCGACCGCAACAACACACATTATATTGGGAAGCAATTCATTAACCGCGATCGATGGTTCGAACTGGCTGCCTCCCAGTGCCCCTGTAATATTTACAACTGGCATCTGTATTCACCTCCGCATATTGAATTTAAGGAATATTGGTGAAGCGGTCCACCCATACCATCTCCGATTGCAGCACACGCTGCGTAATGTTCCCTGCGGAATCCAGACTGTACACCTGAATGATCGTGCTGGTTGCACTGAAATAGTCGCTTTGAACCTCAAAATAATCCGCTGCATTCAGGGTATACAATAATGTTTTGGATACTTGGGCTGGTAACTGGAACAGATCATGGCCTATTGGAATTCTGGCGTTCTGGGAAGTGTCCCAGCGAAAGACCTGAAGTTCGATATTGGAGGGAATATTGAGAGAATCATTTAGGCAAGTAACGATCAGTTGTGTCGCACGATCATTCCCCATCGGAGTGTTGAAGATGAGACCTGTACTATAGGGCATCACCATGCCTCCCTTCCTCTATATCACTGCCGACAAAGATTGACAGTATACTATAAAATATGTGATCTCTCGTTGAAAGACACGGCAGAATCTGCGAATTTCTGAAAGAATCCTTGCAAGAATCGCCTAACTTTGAAAACCACAATAAAGAGCAAAAACTGCAAGCCCCGAACCGGGACTTGCAGTCGTGATACGAGGCTTATTTTTCGCTGAAGTTGCACTCTGTTAATTAGGTCTTGTCTGAAGCGATGTCAATTTATCCTGAACCGATTGTAACTTCTGTAAGCTTGAGGCATCCGGTTTATCACGACGGTCGTCGATCTTGACGGATGTGGATACGCGCTGAGCTCCTGACAAAAACGGCGCTTCATGCAGAGCCGCAATTGCTGTAAAGACCTCGTTAAGCGGCCCCTCAATAATGGTGCTCATGGAAGTTAACTGATATGTAATGCCCCGTTGATGTTCCAATACCTTCTGCATGTCTGCCACATAACTGCTCAGACTGGTCGTACCCGTTCCGATTGGAATTACAGTCACTTCTGCTATTGCCATTTTGCTCCGCCTCCTCTGGGCCCCGTGAACAACCGCTGCCACTTATTTTTAGTCGATTTTTGACTGTTTTTATTCTACCAGTTGAATACGTTACAATTCAAACTGACGTGAAGACGTCATTCGAATTGGTCAAAATTTTTTTTTGATAAATCTTCAAATCTTCCAGTCCTTTTCCTTTGCGGATTCCTCGCTTAAATGGTATACTCGGAATTACGTTTTACTGTATCGGCCCACTTTACAAACACAATATGTTGGGTTACAGTATGTTGACAGCTACAAAATGTAGTAACACTAGATTTCTCCGCTTCTATTAGTCACCTTCTGCATTCTCGCGAAAAACAGGATGAAATCACCTCCAAAGGCACGTCCCTGTAGGTGTAAATCGCTTTCTCGAAACAGAGTTGACATGGAGGTTAACGGGGCTGTTTGGACTGCATCCGGTATCCTCAAACTACAGGCACATCTGCAATATACAAAAGCTTACATAAGCACCCTTTTCTGTCGATTTCCTGACTACTAAGACAGTAAGGAAGCAAGAGCATCCATGGGCATTTTCAGCCGCGAGGCGGGGAGAATGCTTTTTATATGAGCATGTTCTGCATTGTGCTGTTTTGTGCTCCTCAAGTTGAGCGATTTAAGACATGACTTGTCACCGCCGTTTCAGTCCGCCAAACGCAACCTTTACCTTTTTCTCACCGTAAGACGACACTCAATTCTTTATATAAAGAATTTCTCCAATTTATCTCTTAAACATGCGAAAGCGAGGAATATTCATGCCACAAGTTGTGACCAAGCCGAACAACCGCCAGCTTGCCTTTGATGATATGCGCATCTCGGTATATGCCGACCGTACTCTGGAAGGACTGGAAATGCTGGACAAGGAACGTCTGGTACGTGGGGTAAACAGCAAGCTCCGCCGTGATGAAGTTACCGGAGACGAAATCAGCAACGCTTTTATCATGAGCGCACTGGAACTGGTAACCAAAGAGGAGCCTAACTGGAAATTTGCAGCGGCACGCTCCCTGCTCACTTCCCTGTACAAAAAAGCGGCTACCAACCGCAGATACAAATCATACCCGGACGAGCCTTACGGCGCATTCCATCCTCTTCTTGTAGATCTCGTGAAGAAAGGTATCTACCGCGAAGAATTGCTGGAATGTTACACCAAAGAACAGATCGATGAACTTGCTGAGTGCATTGACTACCGCAACGATCTGCTCTTCGATTACATCGGCTTGCTCACACTGGCAGAACGTTACCTCGCACACGATTTTGACGGAAAAGTAATGGAATTGCCGCAAGAGCGTTATATGGTTATCGCCATGTTCCTAATGCATCAGGAGCCTGCCGAGAGACGTATGGATCTCGTCAAGGAAGCTTACTGGGCAATGAGCAACATGTACATGACTGCAGCTACCCCTACGATGTCCAATGCAGGTAAAAAAGTAGCCGGACAGCTCTCCAGCTGCTTCATTGATACTGTAGATGATTCACTCGAAGGCATCTTCGATTCCAACACGGATGTAGCTCGTCTGAGCAAAATGGGTGGCGGCATCGGCGTTTACCTCGGCAAAGTCAGAGCTCGTGGTTCGGATATCCGTGGTCACCAAAATACAAGTTCCGGTGTAATCCCTTGGATTCGCCAACTAAACAATACAGCGGTCAGCGTAGACCAGCTCGGTACGCGTAAAGGTGCCATTGCCGTCTACCTGGACGTTTTCCACAAAGACATTCTGGCCTTCCTCGATCTGAAGCTGAACAACGGCGACGAGCGTATGCGTGCGCATGACGTATTCCACGGCATCTGTCTGCCTGACTTGTTCATGGAGCGGGTATCCACTCGCGGCGAATGGAGCCTGTTCTGTCCACACGAAACGAAGAAAGTGATGGGCTGGAAGGACGAGAATGGTCGTGCACTCGGACTGGAAGATTTCTATGATGAGTCCTTTGGCGAAGGTGCGTTCCGTGATAAATACGAAGAAGCGGTGAATCACCCACTGCTGTCCCGGATTACAGTACAGGCAATTGACATCATGAAGCGTGTACTTAAATCCCAACTGGAGACAGGCACACCATACATGTTCTACCGGGATACGGTTAACCGCTCGAATCCTAACCGTGCACACGGTATGGTATACTCCTCCAACCTGTGTACCGAAATCATGCAGAACCAGTCTGCCACTGTAATTGAAAAGGAAGAACTCGTAACCAAGGATGGACAAACTCGCATCGTGATCTCCAAAGTGCCTGGCGACTTTGTTGTCTGCAACCTGAACTCCATTCATCTGGCACGCGCGATACCTCATAATGTATTGGAGCGTCTCGTTCCAATTCAGGTACGCATGCTGGACAACGTTATCGACATTAACAACATTGAAGTGTTGCAAGCCCAATATACCAACAGCCAATATCGCGCAGTCGGTCTGGGAACGTTTGGACTTCACCACCTGCTTGCTCTCGAAGGCATTCATTGGGAGTCTGACGAAGCGGTAACATATAACGATAATCTGTATGAAAAAATTAACTACCTGCTCGTGAAATCCAGTATGGAGCTGTCCAAAGAAAAAGGACATTATCCGAAGTTCAAAGGTTCCGATTGGGAAAGTGGTCATTACTTCGACCAACGCGAGTACACATCCGGTGAGCGCGTAGGTGAATTCGTGACAACCGAACAGTGGAAAGAACTGCAAGCCGAAGTACAGCAAAACGGTGTACGTAATGCCTGGTTGTTCGCCATTGCACCTAATGGTTCCACGTCCATCATTGCCGGCTCAACGGCTAGTATTGATCCGCTCTATGAGCTGTTATCTTATGAAGAGAAAACAACGTACAAAATTGCCAATCCGGCTCCGGATCTGTCCGAAAAAACAAGCCCTTATTACCAAACGGCGTTCATGGTGGATCAACATGCTTCCATTAATATGGCGGCTGCCCGTCAGCGCCACGTCGATCAGGGACAAAGCTTCAACTTTTACGTTCGACCGGATATTAAAGCAACAGAATTCCTGGAATTGCATCTGCACGCCTGGAGAGCCGGCATGAAATCAACCTATTATGTTCGTAGCCGGGCATTAACGATTGAATAATCTTGATTTTTGCGCAAGATCCGTTTTATCCATGATAGAGAAGATTTACTAGATTCAAGGTGACCACCAGGGCATCCTGTTTTGATTGCAAAATGGCGTTGCCCTGGTTCTTTTTTGCCTAAAATACGATCACAGCATCGCAAGATGTTGATATAGATGCTTTTCCAAAGTTCTGTCGGCAGAACATTATGAAATTTCAAGGAGTGAAACGGACTATGCAAGTACAGAAAATTTTCAACACCGAAGCGCCTAACCAATCGACCCGTATTATTGAAGGTGAATGCTCCGGTATCCTGAACTGGAACGACATTCGCATGCCTCATATGTACAAATTGTACAAAGTACTGCTGCTCAACCACTGGATCGCAGACGAGATTCCAATGTCCAAAGATGCTTCCCAGTTTGCCCAGCTGGACGAGGAAGAACAACGTACGTTCAAAATCAACATCTCCCTGCTCGCGGTACTTGATTCCATGCAGACGATGTTTGTCGGTGACGTGAAACGTTACTTTACCGATTCTTCACTCGAAGCAATCTCGGCCATTATCGGACAACAGGAAGTCGTTCATAACCAATCGTATTCCTACGTCCTGTCTTCCATCGTATCTGATCGGGAGCAAAAGGAAATATTTGAATACTGGAAACATGATCCAGTACTGCTTGACCGTAACCGTTTCATCGCAGACATTTACCAAACATTCCGGGACGAGCCGTCTCCACAGACGTTCTTCCAGGCTATGGTAGCTGACCTGGTACTCGAAGGTATCTTCTTCTATAGTACGTTTGCCTTCTTCTACAATCTGGCCCGTGACCAGAAAATGATGGCAACCAGCCAGATGATCTCGTATATCCAGCGGGATGAAAACCAACACTGTTACTTCTTCGCCGAAGTGTACAAACAGTTGCTGGTAGACTTCCCTGAACTGAACACACCTGAGAACATGGACTATGTATACAAAACCATCCATCGTGCTGTTGAGCTTGAAACCAACTGGGCACATTACACACTCAGCAATGTACGCGGTATTGACCTGAATGAGTTGGAAGACTACATCAAGTACATCGCCAACAAACGTCTGCGTCTGATGGGTATGGAAAAAGCGTATGAAGGTGTGGATGTAAACTGCATGCCTTGGATCAAACCATTCTCTGATGAAGCACTAAATGCAACAAAAACGGACTTCTTCGAAGCTAAATCCCGTAACTACGGTAAAGTTGGCGATGATAACGGTTTTGACGATTTGTAAAATCTTCTGATCGGGTATCTACTACTTGAGTATATCCAGTATAAATAAACACAAATTAAAGCACTCCCTTTGATAGAATGCCTTCATGGCTATCTGCATGCGGGAGTGTTTTTTTGTCTCTTAACCTTGTAAGATAGTTTTGAAAGAGATTCATACCCCTCCTACTGAAATGAGGCCTATTAATGGAAAGAGAACTGCTGGAACAAATCAACTTGTGGCATGAGCAGGACCAATTCAGTCTCATTATTGAACATATTGAACGTATCCCCGTCGCAGAGCGGGATTATGATCTGATTGGTCAACTCGCCAGAGCCTATAACAATGACGCAAGTTACCGCGAAGCCATTCAACAGTTGTTGTCTGTACAGGAGCGAGGAGTAAGCGATCCGCTCTGGCAATATCGTTTGGGTTACGCATACTGTTACATCGCGAGCTATGAACAGGCACTACTGGCTTTTGAGAGAGCTGACGAACTTCTGCCTCATGATGAATCTACGCTTGAATTCCTTCGCCAGATTCGTCCCCAAGCGGAGAAAATGCGGCTTGATCGACAACGCCATGAAGAGAATATCGCAGCATTGGAGCAGAGCGGCACACAGAACCATCTAAGAGCCGCCTCAGGGACTTACGCTCCCGCAACGTTCTGGGTACACAGCGATTATGCGCAGGAAAATCATGTCTCGGAACCATTTGACGAAGAAGAGATTGTGTCTATTGAGAAGGAACTGGGTTACAAGCTGCCCGCTTCCTATATTCATTTAATGAATACCCAGAACGGCGGTATCCCCGCGCTTACTGTATTTCCCACCAAAGAAGCAACTTCCTGGGCTGAGGATCACATTACCATTTCAAGCATTATGGGGATCGGACACGATAAAACATACGCACTCGGTGGTGAGCTGGGAAGTCGGTTCATGATCGAAGATTGGGGATATCCCGATCTGGGGATTGTGATCTGTGATTGTCCGTCCGCTGGTCATGATGTCGTTATGCTGGATTATCGATTCTGTGGTCCGGAAGGAGAGCCCTGTGTAGTTCATGTGGATCAGGAAAATGATTATGAGATTACATATCTTGCGCCGAATTTTGAAGCTTTCATCCGTGGCTTGCTCGATGAGGATACGTATGACCTGTCTGACGAACAGAATGAGGACTAAAATCCAGGAGGGTCCGGCCATATGACAACCCGTATATATTTTGGTTCCAATCAACTCGGCGAAGTGGCCGCAGCTTCATTGCAAGATGCGCTGAATGAATTTGATCTGGGAACCCTTGAAGATTATAGACGAACGGATAAAGGCGTTATGGGTCAGACACTGCTCATCCGCTCTTCCCGTGGAGAGTATATTTTGAAAGGCAATCCGTTATATTCAGGACAGTTACAGGAAGAAAAGTTCTTTGTAGAACAACTCGCGAAGCATACGTCCATTCCTGTCCCTGACCCTTATTTAATACATGAAGACACCAATCTTCTCGGCTGGAGTTATGCCATCATGCCGCGCCTGCCGGGGAATCACTTGTATGATCCATCATTCCAGGCCTCACTGTCACAGCAAGATCAGGAAGAGATCGCCTGTATGTTTGCCCATACTTTGGCTGAACTGCACCGCTGGAAGGTGCCTGATGCTGGGGAATATGATCCTGTAGCGAAGCAGATTGTTTCCTTTGCAGGCGATTATCTGGACTGGTTGTACGGAACCATTCGCCACTGGTTACATGATGCCGAACAGTACTCGGTGATTACGGATGAAGATGTTCAGTGGGTGGACGAGCAATTCAAGCATGCTGAACCGGCATTTCGGTCCAAGGCTGTTCCGGGATTTGTCATGGGGGACTTCAAGGTCGAGAATGTTCTTATTCAGAAAATGGATGACCCTTCTTCAGGCTGGCAAATTAGCGGTCTATTCGATTTTACAACCGCCTATTTCGGAGACGGCATAGCCGACTTAACCAAAATGTCCACCAGGTATGTCCGTGAGGGTCAACCAGAGCTGGCCGCACAATTCCTTCGCTGCTACCGGGATCTGGTCTGTGCAGGGGACGTGGAGAAATGTCAGCACTTCCGTGCACGTCTCAGCGTGCATTTGCTCTATCAACGTATCTTGTGGTGGGGTGAAGCCAAAGCGACGGGACAAGTCACGTGGGCAACCGACCTGCCTTTTGCACAGTGGGCCGAACAGTCCATCGAATCGATTGTCGCATTACTGGATGAGTAGATTTGTACAGGTCGGTCACTAGATGGCGGCCTTCCAAACTTACGTATGTATACTTCCATATATGTCACCCAACATCCGGGCGAATGCATAAAACCGCCAAAGATCAATGATGATCTCTGGCGGTTTTCGTCCTACCACGATATATTTCGATCAACGATGAACCCCCGCTCAACTAAGCTTGTGCGACGGGTGACTCCTGATGTTTCTGCAAAAACTCCAGCATCCGGCGATATACGAGAATCTCGTTGGTCTTTCTGGAGAAGCCGTGGCCCTCATCGTCCAGAACGATGTATTCCACATCCAGTCCCTTTGACTGAAGCGCAGCCACGATCTGATCGGATTCAGCCTTCACGACTCTTGGATCATTGGCTCCCTGAATGACCAGCATCGGGTTTACCATCTGATCCAGATACGTAATCGGTGAATCCTTCGTTAGGCGTTCGCGGTCACGGATCGGATCACCCAGCCAGTTATCCATCATCGGCTTCCAGTCTTCCGGCACGGATTCCAGGAATGTGAACAGGTTGCTCGGCCCAAAAATATCGACCGCGGCCCGGAACAGCTCCGGATGGCGCCCTGCTAGTAGCAGGGTCATGTATCCACCGTAACTTCCACCTACCACAAACAAACGCTCCGGCGAGGTAATTCCCTGATCAAACAGCCAGTTAATTCCGGCAACACAGTCAAGCCTTGGGCCTTCGCCCCAATCCCGCTCAACCAATTTGACGAATTCCGCACCATATCCGTTACTGCCACGGAAGTTCGGTGCAAAGATATGATAGCCCTGAGCGAGCATCATCTGAAACATCGGCCGGAAAAACTTCGCTTCCGATGCTTGCGGCCCGCCATGCGGCCAAAATACCGTATAACCATTGGCCTGCTCGGGCTTTGCTTTGAACAAAAGAGCTTCGATCTCCAGTCCATCATAGGAGTTATACCGAATGACGTCAGGGTACACGAGATCACTTGGGTCCAGTCCGGTTACCCGATTGGCAGTCAGCGGCTCCCAGGACTCAGCACCTGCTATTTTGCGATAAATGTTATGCGGCTGGATTGCTCCGCGCCCCAAAATATATACATTACCTGCCTTCGTAACAGTCACCTGCTCAATTGTATCCAGCGGCATATCTACACGCCAAGGCTGAGCTGCATCTTTGTCCAATACGTACATGCGATTCTCCGGTCCTGTTAGTGTCCAAAAATATAAAGTTTCGGAAGCCTGATGCCAGCGGATGAACTCCACATCTTCCCCTTCAATTTTACACAATGGACGGAACGCACGTGTATCAATACGGTACTCAGCTACATAAGCGTATGGAGAGTCATCATTGGTGATCATCAGAATACGATTGTCATCTGCAAAAATCAGATCCGGGATCTGACTCTGCCGTTCTGAGACTGGCAGGATCTCCTGTTCTTCACCGTCACGATACAGATGAGCTGTCTGGTACGTATTCGAGTACATTTTCAAGATGACATAGGCCTGTTCATCTGGACTTACAGCAATCAGATTGCTCGTCACCTCGTCCCCCTGATGCAAGAGCTCGTCCTCTCCCGTCTCCAGATGAAGCCGGCGCGAATTGAGATAATTCGGGTTACCGGCGCTGGTTATATAATACAAACGCTTTCCATCTTCAGATAAGTGGGCGTAATAACAGCGGTCATTTGGCTCAGCCGGAACAATAGGCAGTGGAACACCGCCTTCTGGCTTAAGTGCATATAGATGATAGTTCTCGTCACCATCCCGATCAAACGCGGTAAGAAGATGACGCCCCTGCGGGTCTGCTTTGATAAATTGACTACTCTGATTCAAGTACGTTAAAGGATACGGGTACCCTCCGGGCAAATCCATCGCCCAAATATTTGGCTGACCGTTCAGATTGCTGTCCATGAACAAACGTTTCTCGTCGGCCGATACGGCAAAATGCGAAATTCGGTACGTCTGAAAATATTGCTCGACATCCGGTTTAGGGAACTGAATCATGACAAACCTCCTTGGAATTGAACCAATGAATTTAACATTGGTAAATTAAGGTACCATTTGTCCATATTATAGGTAATGACAATGTTTAGACAATAGATATGTAAGATTTAATTTTTCCTATCTTCCTTTAGCAATGTATATGATCAGCCACATTCATCCGGCGTATGAGTGATCTCTCCGTCCCTGTCACGCATAATGATGCGGAGTACCCCTTGCCCATATCCAGAGAATTCAACATATAATTCTGTCCGTCCCATTCCAGCAAATATTCATAATTACGGATAGCCTGTACCGTATTCAGCGTTCTCCACTGTCCATATAAAGATTGACCCGAAGCCTTGATCCAGGCCTCCTTGCCTGTGAGGACTTTCCACAGCCGGGAAGAAGAATCCTCCCCGAAGCACACACCAGCTTCCAGCACATAATCCCGTTCCTCTTGCGTCAGGAAACGTTGGATGATGGCTTGCTCTCGCAGTAGTGGACGTACCCATTCCACATCCACGCCAAGCTCGTTGTTAGTACATGTAACTGCCAGTACACACAGCCCATTCGTATGCGAAAGGCTGAATTGTGGACCTCCCACGAGATAAGGCTTTCCGCCGGTCCCGTATTGAAATAGAATATCCCGTTCCTGAACCTGCATGTACTGAGCCAGCACTCTTCGCATGAAAACCCTTGAAATCATCCAGCAATGAGCCTTTAACCGTGAGGTACTACTGATTCTGACCATACGTTCATGTTCTTCTAAAGTCAGTGCACTGGAGTCCATGGCAGTAGCTGTCTGTAGTTGATCCTCTCTTATAGGCAAAGTCTGTGTCCAAATATGGACCCCCGGTTCCTCTACAATTGACGCAAACGTATCATTTTTTTGTTCCCTCATTGCTATAAGGCTGCTGATTGTTCCGGTTTTGGAATCCATAAGGCCCTCCTCCCTATGCGTGGATTCATACTATCGTATAACAACCATCCGCAGACGAGCAGACGTTGCCATAGTTCTAAGACCACTCCTAACCTCTTCTTCTGTCAATTCAAGTGCATACGTGCCGAGCTGCATATAATCCAGTCCGATCACCTCATATTCGGAGACGTGCATACATCGCTGTTTTAACGAATCCATGTCTGCATAATACTTGCTTAACCACTTCATCCGTGCATCGTTCAAGTTGGATAGGGACAGCGTTCCGTTCTGAATATGCTCACACGTCTCCTCAATCCGGTTATATAAAGAAACGGGATCTGCTGAATACCCACAAGCATTCGAAAAGGCAAATTCCTTACGATAATAGTGGTCCCATGCTGCACCCTTATGAAGCAGACCCAGCTCCATACATTCGGCGTGGAAATCAGAAGTTTCACCCAGTAAAGCTTCAATGCCGATCATGCAAGCGATTTGCTCTTTTAACTGCATCCCATCTTCGGCACGGAACCCATACCTTACAAGCGGCAAGGGCAAACCAGATTCAATCTCCCGATATTGCTTATTGGAATCCTCGCCCAAATAATGGAGTGTAACTTCTGGCAGATAGGAAGCATTCAGTGGTTCCATCGCAGGGAATTGTTCCAGCATGTCCGCAATGAAATCCGCTTCAACCGGACCGGCAACCGCTACCGCCATTCTCCCTGTGGCATAGCGAGTGTTGTAGGCATGCTTCAGCTCTTCCGTTGTCATTTGGTACAGACTATCCGGTGTGCCTGCAACATCCATCGTGATGGGGTGATTGCTGCCATACATCATCTGAGTTAACTGCTGCAAAGCTCGCCAGGAGGGCTGGTCTGCATACATGGATAGCTCCTGATGAATGGCGGCCCGTTCCTGTTCCATATGCATCGGGGTGAAATAGGGAGAAGCGAGCATGCTGGTGAACAACTCCAGACTTCGTTTCAAATCGCCTGTGCAGGCCATTTGATAAGTCGTTACATCGTAACGCGTCAATGCAGATGTCGAAGCTCCCAGAGTATGAAATAGCGGCTTGACGGGCCGTTGATCCGGATTGTAGAACATCATATGCTCAAGGAAATGTGCTCTGCCAGGCAGGGCTGCATCATGGATTGAGCCATAGGACACGGACCACGAAACAAAAGTATGATGGAACTGGGACTCGGGAAAAATGTGGACCGACAGACCATTGGACAAGCGCCTGCGGACCGGTGCGATATTCACAATACTATTCATGAGTCACCTCCTGTACTGGTGCGGAATACTCACTCTCAGGATACAAAATCCAGGTGACAGCCTTTTTCATGCCAGAGGCTACCTCGGCCACTTGTTCAGAAGTAACACAGGATATGGCTTCCAGGAATTGCGGAGTGGTCATCTGAACCCGGTTGAGCAACCGATCGATGTGAAGGTTGACCACCTGCTCAGGCAGATCGTAACCCACTTGCACATAATGCATCACATTCTGAATAGCTCTATTCAGCTCCACTTCCTGAATGTCTCCACTGCATATCCTCAGCCATTCAGCGTCTATTGCTTCAAGCACCTCTGTCACATATCCACTGCTTGTTCCCGTTGTCACATGAAGCGTTCCCCGATAATCATCCAGCGTACTGTAGATCTGATACACCCATTGCTTTCGTTCACGAAGCTCGGATTGCAGCCTGGACGCAGGCGTAGCTCCAAACAGGGAATGAAAAAGAAACAGGGCAGGGTAGTCCGACGATCCATACGTCACCCTGGTGGTGAAGGCCACATTAATTTTGCATTGCTGAACATCCATCAGCTCAAGCATCATCTCGCCTTCCTCCAGGCGCTCAGTAGGCTGATGCCCGATCACAGATGAAGTTAATCCCCCCTCGGCCGTGACAAGCAATGGCACAAAGGTCTCCATAACCTGAGCTATCATCACATCCGATTGGAAATCACCGATCACATGAATGTGGAGCGGGCTGCAAAGCACCTCCCGGTACCAATGCTGCAATTCACCATCACGCACACAATGTTGCAGTTGCTCGAAGTCGGCATCCCTGCTTCGTCCTGCATATCCAAGCCACTCCAAACTGCGCCCTCGTACCACCTTGTCCCAATTGGAAACATCATAGCCCGCATGATGTTCTGCCCAAACAAGTTCCTCCTGGATCTGCGCTTCATCAAAATCAAATACATCCTTAAGGCTCGATCCAAACAACATATCTGCGAGCAGCTTCAGCGCATCGAGCGTCCGTGCATCGGTCCCGGGCAGCAATCCTGCAGGGATACGCAACCGGATGGATGCGAGCTGAGCCTCCCCCTTCTGCTCCAATTCGTACCCTAGCTCATCGGCATACATGGACCATAGTTGCTGCTGTAGCTTTCTTTTGCCGAGCGAATCCTGCCTGAAAAGCAGCCGCATAATGACTGCAAACACCGCTGATGGAATCCTTCCCTGTTCGTTAACGATACCCAGATGGAGATAACAGTTTGCGTATTGGCTTGTTGGCATCACATGGACCGATAGACGATTGTATTGCTCCGTAATGAAAGACTGCATCCTTGCCTCCCCCCTTATCTGACGGTTAACCCAAATTGTAGATCATGCCACTCGCGGTGTTCAGTCCAAGCTGACCAAATCCCTCCAGCGGCTTGGAGAACCAGTCCACCTGACTCTCAGCTTCCGCTGAATGAAGGTTAGTCTCATCCTCTTTCCAGTGAATCACTTGCTGATGGTGACGGTCCCAGAATCTCCATAATGCAGGCTGCTTCAGCAGTTGATTGCGAAACGGCTCATATACACGTCCTGCTGATTCCTGAATATCGCCTTCTAAGATGAAAGGCGGCAAGAAAACAATTTTGGAACGAAAATCTTCAGTCAATGTCATGAAATAGGGGCATACAGGCTTGCGTGTCTTGGCTAAAATACGAAAAATACCGCTCCTCGTCCGGATGCGTGAACTCAGGAAAGGAAGCTCCACTGCCCGATTATCCGCGTTGAACCCGGTCTGACCATCTACGAAAAGGTTGAATGAACCTCCCTTCCGCAAATGAGAATATAATCGTATGCCAATCATCTCATCCTCGGCGTTCAGCAGATCAGCACCTGCAAACTGCCGTAGGGTGTTCCAGGACGACAGCTTCTGCTCCTGCTCTACGGTGCCTTGTTCAGCGACCAGATAGAAGGGTAATCCGGACTTCATGTGGCCTGCGCGAATCTCCTGTCCGATGGTGATCATGTTATGTCTGACAAATCCGTAATGCCAGGTTAACAAAGCCCCACCTTCCTGCAACGTCGCTTGCAGATGTTCAAGCCCCTCGACTTCATCCCAATCCATAAAGGAGTACGGACTTTTTTTGTGTTCGTCAACTGTCCTTAAAAAGGCCAGATAATCCATCCAGATCGATTCCGGTGACGATTCCGGTTGAAGTGGTGCAAGCTCCTTAACAATATTCATTAGCGCATAGAAGAATCCCAGTTGAATTCCGTCTGTCTTCTCCCTATACAACTCCTCCCTGACCTGTTCCTTATGTAACGTATATAATGTATGAAAATCCTCCATGCTTACACCTCCTGTATGCCCTGATTCATGGATACTCCCGCTCCCGACAGCATTCCTTCCCTGACTGCGCTAGTTCTAGAAGACGATTCAAACCGCCGACGATTCCGGTCGATACCATCCATCATATAGACCAACATTCGAAGCGCCAGCTCATATTGTCCAGGAATGTGCCGATCCGATTGCACACCCTGTCCTTCAACCATATCCATCCCTTCATAAGATAACGGGACTTCCAGCGCTGCAATAACGCAGTCTCGAATATTCTGCCACGTCGGTCCTGCAGCAATCGGAAAATCAACAAACGGGAAGCTTCCCGGATCAAGGGAATCCAAGTCAAACGTTAAATAAGCTGAGTCGACATCGTACTTCTGCCTTACCTCGTTCAGAACATAGCTCACCCTCTCGGGTGTCATATGCTCTGCCGATATTTGAATCAAGCCAGGATGGCTGTACATCTGATCTGCTGAGCGAAGACCACGCAGGCCGATCTGTACAACAGCAGCAACCGTATCCTGCTCTAGCAAATGTCTCACAAAATTGGAGTGACTGGGTTGCTCCTGATGGATGGCATCGATACCGCAATCATGATGGGCATCGAACTGGACCAGCACTCTTCGACTACCCTGGGTCTTTGCCATCATCTGAAGCACAGTATGCGTAATAGAATGGTCTCCGCCAATGCAGCACAATAGCGCCTGTTGATCCAGCGCATGATCCAGTGCGGCGGCAAGCCCCTTTTGATAAGGAACAGCTGTATCTGCCTCCTCTTCGTTCATAAGACAAGTACCCCAATCCTGCATGGTTACGCTCTCAAGCAATCGTCTCCCACTTCCAATATCGTACAAGCTCGAATTCCCGGACTCTTGCAACGATGGATAGATGACCTTTTTCCACGATTCTACGCGTAACGCATGCGCAAGTCCGGCAACGGAGGAGTTTAACATGCTTGTCCCACCGGAATGGGGAATACCCAAGATCCCCAGTTGAGGAGCCCGATGACCGATGAGAGGCTCATACAAAAAAAAAGGCGCTTCCGCAGGTTCCACCCCCGGCAAATCCGGGGGGAGTTGTGGCTCCAGCTCTTTCGTCGGTTCCAGCTCATAAAACTGGCTGAACGTTTCATCCGCAGCGATCCACGCATCTGCAATGCGACGTACCAGATAAGCAGGTTCTGATGTTTTCATGCAAAAGCCTCCTGTACGTAGTTAGAGTCAAGTCTGTGTGGAATAGCTCTTATTCGGCAACGTCGCTTCACCTTCTGTACTGATGTCCTTATCCGCAGATGATTCCACATATTCCCGCTTCAGCATTCGCATGAAAGGCAGGAAGAACGACGACATGCCGACCACATTCATGCCAGCAATCACCGCATAGAAGTAAGTAATTTCATTGAAGGCCCGAGTCAATCCCCAGCCAAGTGCGATAATAATCAGAAAATACACCGCATTCAGGAGTATGGCCTGGTATCCACGCCCACTCTGCTCCATCGTCAGCAAGGTTGTCATCATGGGACCCATGCCAATATAGGAAAGAGCCACGATGGACAGATACCTTGCCGCTTCGGCTCGGGTTGCTGCGTCTTCGATCAGAAATGCGATAAGCGGATCTCGCCAGATCCAGACGGCAACGGCAATGATCACGTACAGAACAAAGGATTGCAGCAGACCTTGGCGATAACTTGCATAGGCCCTTGGCCGGTGTGGTGATTGCAAATTATGATTGATGATAATGCCGATGGCCGATCCAATGACGATACCCGGCAGGATCGCCATCGTCTGAATTCGATAACCAACGCCAAAGCCAGCAACCGCCCCTTCGCCAAAGTGACTGACAATTTTATTGAAAAAAAATGTACTCAGAAAAATCATGCAGTACGAGATGAACACAGGAATACCGACATGCCTGAGGGCCATCAGATGTTTTTGTGCAAAAGCAAAGCGTTCAAAGATCATTTCTCGACGAATGAACAGAATAAGCAGAGAAATAGCCAAGGACAAGACGGAAGTGATCAGGTTGGCATAGATGATGCCCTTCAGATCCAGCCCGAAGACCGACACAAATGTATACACGAGAGCAATGTTTAGCATCGCCATGCTAACCGCGTTCCACGAAGCTGCCTGGGCCCGACCCAGTCCTCGTAACGCCGCACTGGTCACTGCAGCCAGGACAGCCGGGATGCTCACTGCCATCATGCCCCCTACGTACAACGTAAACATGGGCCCAATATCGGCAGGGACACGGTAAAACCACGAGAGCACAGGGGTCAGTAACATCACAATTCCCCCGGTCAGAATGGCAAGCAGCATTGCACTGCCCATCATGTGCACGAATAGCTGGGTAAATGCACGAGAGCCCCCGGCACGACTGCGCGCTACCGCGACCTGAACAGACAGCTGCATCGCTTCGATGATGGCAATCATGACGAATGAGACAGGAATATACAATGAGAGCACATATAATACACTTTGACTCGTATGACCCAGGAAAAATACATTGGCCAGTTGTGTAATCACGTTAACCAGAGAAGCGAGCAGCATCGGAACGGCCGTACGGAATAACAAACGATGGATCGAGCCGGCCGTATAATCGATCCCCTGCATGGGGTTCACCTCCACAATTCATGAAGTCATAATTTCTTGATTCATCGTCAGCCTGCTGAGAATCGGCAGACGTATCACATGCACGCAACAAGCGGATATCATCCGATCGTCATCCCATGAGACCAGCATGACTCGATCATCTGGCCTGATAATACCCCGCTCTAGCTTATCTGCCAGCTGTATCCATACATCCCCGCTCTGATAATCGGTTCGTGGTACGCAGATAGTCTTGGAAGGGTAAATATGCAAAATAGAACTGCCATTGAGACGTAATCCCAGTCTCGACTGAAGAATGACGTGCTCGGCTGCATGGCTATCCATCCATTCGCGAATCATGCCGAGTGCCTCGGATGCAAAAGCCGTGGCTTCATCTGATCTGATGATCCGTTTTCCCGCATAGTGTACCTGCAACGCTCCTTGACCCAGGCCTGCCTCAAGTGCCACCGCCATGTCGCCCAGATCACCCTTAGGTTCGGATGGTTGACCATATCCAATCTGTCCATCGTCATGGAGAATTCGCTGCTCCACCAGCACAATCGCAGTCCGTTCGTTAGGAAACATGCTCCAAAGAGCAACCTGAATGGCCTCGGTGCCTGCGAGCGCACCCATATGGGTAATACCAATGGGATGATCAACTCGCCACGGAGCCGTTTCAAGCATTCGGGCAAGTGGAGCATTCAACGCATGACGTTCCGGACAGGACTGGGCAAGGATCAACCAATCCCAATACGGCTTTGTACACAACCGCTCCAGCACCATAAGCGCAAGATCACCGGCGGTCACCCGTCTCCCGTCTGCCATAAGGGAGCGTGTCAGCGTTCCCACGCGACCAAAATAGTGATCCTCCATGTATATGTGCGGCGATACATAAACATAATCATCCGGTGTTGGCCAATCCAGCGTGTACAGATGATCCTCCGCAGTAAGCCAGCAAATATGATCCACATAGATGGGCGCGCCAATATCACCATGAAGTGAATCAGACATGCTGCATCTTCCCATTAGCATACGCCTGAAAAACGTTTATCTTCTGAATGGACGTTGTTCCTTCCATGAACTCAAAGGCCCTTGCATCGCGATACCATTTGTTCAACAGAGGATGCTCCAGCATGGAACCTGGCCCCATCATCTCCAAAGCCCATTCCGTCGCTTCCTCGGCAACTGATGCAGCCCGTATTTTACTGAGGGAAGCCAGATATCCCTTATTCGCATCATGGTCAATCTCTGCTGCTGCATTCCGAATCATGCTGCGTAGCGCGTGCAGACGCATCTCCAGTCGCTCCAGTTCTGTCTTTTCACGTTCTGTGAAGATCGTTCTGTGCTCCACAACATAATCATAAGCAGCCTGTGCAACACCAAGCGCCAATGCCGCCACACTAGGACGCATCCGGTGGAATGTACGCAGTGCTCCCCACAGTCCACGCTTGGTTGGGCTTAAATGACGACCGAGAATATCTCTCTCTTCCAGTGGGAAAGCCTCGAATTGCAGATGACTGAGTTGCAGACCGCGAAGCCCCATCGTGTCCAGCGGGGTTGCTGTGAAACCCGGAAGAGAAGGATCAACTATAGCAACCTGAATGCCCAGAGGCGTACGATTGGTCTGGGCGAATACCAGTCCAATACTCGCCCGGTGTCCGTTCCCAATGTAGAATTTATGTCCGGTTAGCTCCATTCCCCCATCCGGATGTCGTGTAATCCGCGTGCTAATCTCGGTTGCATCTGAACCCTTCTCCGGCTCTGACAAGGCAAAAACAGCCCAGGCCGGACCTTTCAGAAAGTGGCTATAAAAGCGCTCCTTCTGTTCCTCATCGCCCAAGTCAATCATGACGATGCTGGACATGGAAGGACCAGGTCCTCCCAGAAAAACGCCCGCATCTCCTGCGGACAACTGCTCGATCGTAATGACTCTTTCCAGCGAAGAGAGTCCATAATATCGATCCTGACCTATGGTTACAATTGGCTGGCCGCCATACTCCGGGGGAATCATCATATGATTGATGGCCTGCAGGGCAGACGTGTGCAAAAACTCGGTGAGTCGGTCTGGTTCCCGGTCAATCGTCAGGCCGATCTGACGAAGCTCCGCAGCATACTGCTTCATCACATGCTCGAAAATCGCAATCGTTGATGGAGTAATCATCAATATTCCTCCTTAGCTGGCAACAGCATGTTTTTCACCAGTTGGCCTGCATATGTATATGCAGATACGCCATGTCTCAAAAAACCGAAACCGCCGCCAAGACGTTGAATCTGTCTGAAGGCTTCGTCCAATTCCTGATGTATCCACGCATGAACCCGGACCGATGGAAGACCTGGATTTGCTGAGAGGAAGCGGTCTTCAGGCAATGTTTCCGCCATGTAGAGCGTTGTCAGGATGTCAGCGACCATGCCTTTCACGAGCTGGTGCTGAAACGTGGATTGTCCGCCCGATATTCGTACGGACAAATGCCTGCGAACCTGCTCCAAGCCAGCCTTGCACAGCTCTACGCGGAACTTAAGCAGGCGTGTTCTCAGCTCATTCGAGGTCACTTTCTCGCCTGATATCTCAGCCTTCTCCCCCTCATTCGGCTGTACCTTGTATAACAGTAATCCGGAGGGCTCCAGCATCCGATCCTGTACATGAACAGCATGTAGTTGATTCCAACGATACAGCCCTGCTGATTCTTCATGCCAAAGTAAAGCATCTTGTTCCATGAGATGAGCGGTCGCGAGCACGTAGGGACCTGTTGCCAAAAGCACTGGACAATTGTTCACCAGCAAGGTTTCTGCCTCCAACATTTCCGATATTGGAGCAACGGGGTTGCCTGCTGCCTTTGATCCGACGGGCTTTGCATCCGGGCCCTGGAATTCAATAACGTGCATTGTCATTCCTCCTGTTCATTCTTCTTCGCATCCTCCATGCTCCACCAGTGCAAAACCAAAAAAACTGCCGAGCCCGATACTGACCATGATGGAGCGCCCCTTCCTGCACACCCAGTCCTGCTCCAATCCCGAACTCAGGTTAATAAACGGATCGGTGGAAAAGGTGTGTCCGATTCGCTGAATGTTATCCAGATAGATCCGTTCAAGTCCAACTCCCGTACGTCGCGAGAATTCCTTCCAGGTAGTCCAGTTCACATTATGGGGAAAAATATGATCCACATCTTCGAAACTCAGGCCTTGCGTTGACAGCAGCTCTTCCATCCCTTGAATGATATGGTCCACATACAATCGGTTAAATGCCGAGATCTCATCGGCGGTTGCATGATAACCAGTATGGAACCGGGTGTCTCGCAGCACATGCGCCGCCTGAACGACATGCTGACAGCTCTCTCTGCTCAATAGAACGGCTACAGCAGAATCACCCAGAATGGCCGATTTGCGCAGATAGCGCCATTCGGGAGGCAAAAAATTGAATTGATCCGCACAGATCAACAATACATTTCGAATGTGAGGCTGCGTTTGCGAGATTCGCTCAAGCCATTGAAGAGCGGCTATCGACGATGCACAGTTCATTTGGGATATGCCATAGAACGGTACATGTTCCAGCCCGAAGCGCCGGAGGATACGCTGCACAAGTCTATAATCGCTCGGTGTCTGCACCTGGAAGGAATGGACATAGAGAACAAGGTCGATTCCGGAAAGGGCAGGTCTGGTCTGGAGCCGTTCCACAGCCTGTGCGATCGTATCGTCAAGCATCTGGCCCGATTCCGTTACAGGCACACCTTCCAGGCGGTGGTACTTGCGCAGAAACTGAAGCTCGCCTTTACCAAGCTCCAGGGCAGCCAGCACCTCTTCCGGCTGCTGAATCTGTTCAGGCAGATAGACGCCAATATCCACAATACCGAACCCCAATGTTCTCCCTCCTTCTGCGACCCGTGTTCATTCATGCTCCATCCATACTCCATTCACAAGTTCGGATCAGCAAGGCGTGAATAAACGAATCCGTCTGCTCCAGATGCATAAGACATATGTACTCGCCCCCGTCCTTCTCTTCCAGTAACTCCTGTAATGCGAAGAATGGCGCTGCACTCCAGCGCGATGGATCATAACAACTCTTCGATCCACATTCGCTGTACCAGGCAGCCTGATTGCATAACTGCTCCAGATCAGGATGGATGAGCAGGTTAATCTGATTCCGGTGAATGGATGCCTGGGCACATAATCGATCCAGTACCATCTCCGCAGTATCGGCTATGAAATGCTCGGCATGTCGCATCTCTACACCAAGCAGGGAAGGTCCTACGCCTGTCATCCGATCAAGGTATATTGCTGCAGCCGTGTCCGGCCCAGGTGCTGAATCAAGTTCCTTCGTTTCATAGGGGAGAGCCGTCTGGTCCATGACCAGCAGCATGCCTTTCATGTAACCTTCTCTGCCCAGATAATGCTGAAGCATGTGGAGCGCCGCAAAAGGAGCACCAAAACCAAGATCATTTACAGCAAAACTGATAAAACGGGCCTGATAACGATCCATCAAATAATTCACAATCGATATATCCGGGCGGGTATTCGGAAAATTGTATGCCAGCAGCAATACATCCACATCCTGCATGACCCGATCAAGTCCCGTCTCCTCCAGCAATTCCACACTCATCTCGTGATAGGCATTGTTGTTGCGCCCCTGCAAAAGCTGAACGTCGTACTTGATCGGAGTACCTGCGAGCATATCCTGATGAAATCGCAACAGTTCCGGATGATCAAACGGAGGTTTCCTCTCCGAGAACAGCCTGACTCCCATCTCCCGTATGGCAACAGGCGAAGCCATCAGGCCGCAATGAGTTGCTTCTCAATATAAGCAGCCAGGGAGCCTACCGTATCAAATACATCGGGTTCCAGATCATCCGGGTCGATCTCCAGACCTTCAATCCGGTCTTCCAGCGTCATCAGCAATTCCAGAACCGAGGTCGAATCCAGATAGAGTTCGTCAAATAAAGATGTGCTTAATTGAATATCCTGCCTGGCTTCCGTATTCAACACTTCAGCAAGGGCACCCTTGATCTCTTCAAGCAATACTGCAGTTGTCATGATCATCATCTCTCCTCATCAATTGGTTATTGCCGTGTGGGACACTTGAATCAAACGTTGCTTGGACAGGAGATCCTGCGGAGTATCCCGCTCGCGGATCAAATGAGCCTCCCCAGCGACAATCAGCACTTCCGCCGGACTTCCGTGACTCAAAAAGTGTGTGGGAGAAGCCGTTGGTCCGTAGGCTCCAGAATGAAAAACACCGATTAGATCGCCCCGTTCAACAGGAGGAAGCAATACCCGTTTCCCAACAACATCATTGGGCGTACATAAGGGACCCGTAATATTGTATTCGGCTACAGGGGACTCCCCATAACGCGTCAAGGAGGCCATCGGAAAGTTACGCTTCACGTAAGAACCTGTGCCCACCGCCGCCATATGGCAGTTCGTTCCACCATCGGTTACGACGAAGTGCTCTCCATACGATTGCTTGACGTATAGGGCTCGACTGACCAACATACCGCAGGTACCTACCAGATATCGCCCAAGCTCCATGAACAGCCGGGTGTTGGCATGACTATTCCGAAACGATTCGAACATTGGATTCAACTGTTCTGTCAGTGTGGCTATGGACAGGAACTCCTCACCTTCATGGTAGGGCACGCCCAATCCCCCGCCTACATCGACCATACGCAGCGTGATATCCAGCTCGTTCTCGATTCGATCAGCCAATTCCAGAATATGACGGGTATTCTGAACGATCGGCTCTACATCCAACATGCGGGTTCCCATGTACACGTGAAGTCCCATGATCTCCACATGGGAGAAGCTCTCGAACTGCTCTTTTCCTTGGAGCACACTTTGTTCATCCATACCAAACTGACGTGGTTTGCCACCCATGGTCAGCCTGGAGCCTTTAACAGAAAAGGATGGATTCACTCGCAGCGCCACAGGCATAATTCGTCTCTCACTTTCAGCGATGCTCTCTATGCGCTCCAGCTCCTGGAACGATTCACACACGATTGCATATATGCCCAGACGTATACATGCCGTGATCTCGTCATCGCTTTTTCCCGGCCCCAGAAAAATAATGCTTTCCGGCGCCACTCCAGCCTGTACAGCCGTATGCAATTCGGCCAGGGAACATACCTCTGCCTGTGCTCCCATCTCCCGCAGCATGTGTACAATCGAAATATTGGGATTGGCCTTCAATGAATAGAACAGCTCCACTTGAGGCGTAAGTAATCCCCGGAGCTCCTGATACACCTGCTGCAACACATCCCCGTCATATACATACAGCGGGGTCCCGAATCTCTCGGCGATGTCCGAAATTGGTAACTGCTGAATCTGATATTCCTTAGACACTCACATCACCTCGTTAATGGAAGATAGGACGGCTTCTATCGCTTCGTCGATCACTCCCAGCCGTTCAGGGGAGGACGCAATAATCACGCCATACAGACGTCCGGAGAACAAAGTCCCCTCACTTCTGAATGCCGCATTGACTGTGGCAAAATTATTGATCAATAATCCTTCGCCGCGTTCCGGTTCGAACATCAACGTACCCAACCCGGAACGAAGTACTCCGTATTCCAGCAGGTGATTGAGCCGGAGCGTATATTTTTTCGCCAATCCACATTGATCTTCGGGCAGCCATTGATGCTGAATGTTGGTCTGATAGGTAGACATATTAAACCTGGCATTAATCTCAAGATTGGGCCAGATTGTACCGTCCTCATCCAGAATGGCGTCCATGCCGGCAATGCCGTAGTATCCATCTCGATACAGAGCTACTCCAATTCGCATGGCCGCTTCGCGAATAACCTCAAGTTGAACATCGTTGAGTCGCGAAGGCATGAGATGCCCCTGATGCACGCCTTGCTCTACCAACGATTCCTTTACGCCAAGAAACTCAACTCCACCGGAGCGATCGATGAGAATCTGATAGTTCAGGTCACAGATTTTCTCAATCCATTGTTCAAACACATAGTTGATTTGCCGTATCCCCCTTTTGCTTGCCTGTTTCTCCAGCATACTCATGCATTTGTGAAACCTGGCTTCATCGGTGATGACGGTAATTCCCTTGCCTGATACACCCATGGAATCCTTCAGCACAAGCCGTCCACCCTGCTCTAGCACAGACTTAAGCTGATCGAAACCAGACACCAGTTCATCCAAAGACGTGCATTCAACGCCGGGAATCTGGCGAATGCCCAGCTCCGCGTTGAGACGACGGGAATACCCCTTGTCATTGACCTTGCGGAAGATATCTGAAGACGGAACAGCCAGTGGAATGCCGGTCCGTCGGGAGAATTCCTCTTCCTGATCCGAGGTTCCAAAGGGAACCAGATAAGCATTCGTTCCAGCAGCCTGTGACAGCTCTCGCAGCTTGTCCATCGTTCTTGGACAATTCAGAAGATTCGCGGTAATGTTCAGTGCCGGATCATTGTGCTCCACCGTTATGCATCGGGAGCGACCAAACCCAAGCGCCTGTGCATCTGCCATGAATTCCTGATTCGGCGGACCCTTAAGCAGGATGATATCGTTCTCTCCGGCGAGGAAAATACCCAGTTCCTCCATCCGATTAACGACATCCGCAGCCGAGCCTATGCTTAATGAGGGCAGCTTGAGAATACCCGTTTCACTCCAGTACTCCTCTACCTCAAAATTGTTCAGATAGACAAAAGTAACGTCATGCTGGCCCGTTAACGCCCACTTGAGCTTGCTCGAAAAATCCGTCAATACGGTGGTCACGGCCATCCCCTCCTATTCCTGCATATTGCATCACTGCTACGCTGAATGTAACCCCAAGTCCGACCGTAACAAGCAGATAATATTCCTCTGGTTGCAACAGCTTCTGCTCTATAATGGCTTGCAGATTAATAAATGGGTCCGAACAGAAACAATGCCCGATCTCCTGTACGTTGGACGTATATATGCGTTCAAGGGGATAGGATAAACGAATAGCCACCTTCTTCCACGAGGATAGATTCACATTGTGTGGGACGATGTATCGAATATCCTGCAACGTCAGACCCGCCTGCTCCACGGCTGTAACAATGGCTTCACATAACCGAGGCGTGTAGATTTCCTGAAACTCCCTAAGGATCTGCGGGGTTCCCGTTAGTACATTACAAAATTGGCCCAAGGTAACACTCGTAAGTCCAACGACACGACTTCCGTTGCCCTTGTTGCCCACCAGCACGGCGGCTGATGCCTCTCCCATCACAGTGGTATTGGGGATCAATTGCACAACGGGACTAAAGGTTTTTTCACCTGTCAAAATTAAAATATGATCATCCGCTTCCAATGAAGGCAGCAATGTCTCGGCAACATTCAGGGCAATTAAGCCCGATGCACAGTTCTGCTGCGTAAGCGAAAACGCGATGGCATGCTGCAACCCGTAAGCCCGTTTCAGGACTTGCAAAACTTTCATAGGAAAGGGGAAATTTTCCTGAATTGTGTGGCAATAAATGATATACTTAATCGAGTTAGGAGCGACCTCAGGGTTATTTACTACCTGGGTTAATACGCGCCCTAGTAACGAAGCCAGATCTCCATCCCTGTCTTGCCGAACCTGTTTCAAACCATGAATTTTTTCCAGTACCTTCGTCTGGGCATTATTGAGTCCCAGCACCTCGTTCAGTTCCCTGATCGGCACAATGTGCTCCGGAATGTAAGACCATATTTGCTTAATATGCATCGGCTTCAGACACCTCGTTATCACTAACGTACGAATCTCACTGAAATATAGGGAGATAAAGAGCTTCCGCAGAAGCTCCCATCTATGAATCTAGCGTAATACGATAAGTAAGTGAGCATTTTGTATAAATCCCCTGAGCGTCTTCCTATCAGCAAGATATAGATCGAAATGATCTTATTCGTCTATACGCTGTTGGAGCGGTAGGATTCGAATTATGCAAAATGAGTAAGTAGGATAAATCAGGCACGAGCAGCCGCTGCACGAGCTTCGACAGCACGAGCCGCTACAGCACGGGCTTCAACTGCGCGAGCGGAAGCCGCGCGTGCACTGACTTCACGTGCCTCGCCCAGTCCACTCGTTTCCAATTGTGCTGCTTCAACTTCTTTGCGCTTCAGTTGCTCCAGTGTAATGGGAGTCGCTTTAATGACCATTCATATCTCCTCCTTTCATCTTGGATACTCTGATTCTATAATCTCCCAAATTGGATTTAAACTGTAAATGGAGGTAAATGAACCTCTCGCTCTCCTTACCCCTGCTTCTGGACACACACGATAGACCCAACATACCAATCAGATCTCCATTCCAATCAAACTATATCAAGGGACGGTGAACGATCATGCTCGGACTCAAAATCCGGCAAATCCGGGAGCAGCTTGGACTGTCTCAGAAGCAACTGGCAGGTGAGGATATGACGCGTTCTTACATCAGCCTTATCGAAAAAGGTAGAGCCGTTCCCTCACAGCGTATGTTGAAAATTATTGCCAGAAGGCTTAATACACCCATGGAGTTTTTTTTGGGAGGAAGTGCATCGACAGATTCGGATATTGGTGAGGCTGTATTGGACAAGGCCAAAGCCTGTTATGCCGAGCAGAATGATTCTGCCTGCATCCGCATAGCCCATAAAGTGCTGACGTTGACGGAGGATACATCGGATCAGTCTGAGGCCTATCTGCTCATTTTGCGAAGTCACAACAGACTTGGGGATTATCGACAAGCCCTGGATGAAGGGGAAACCGCAGCATTTACAGTCATCCGAACGGGTGACAGGGAACGTATTGTTGAATATTATCTGGAAATGGGGAGAGCGGCTTTTCATGCAGAGCTGTTTCATGCTGCCCGGAAACATTACGAACAGGCGTATACGTACAGCAGCAGACTCAAACATCTACAGGAAGAACACATCCATTCGCTGACCTTTCTTGGCACAACCCATTTAAGGTTAGGCAATGTGAATGAGGGGTTAAACTACTATCTCAAAGCGGAGAAGGAAGCCCAAATGGCGGGGCAACCGGAACTGTATGGCGAGATTACGCTAGGTTTGGGCAAAGCCTATTATATGTCCGAACAGGACGGACACATGCTGTTAAGTTATGACTGGACCAAGAGATCCGTACAGGCCTATAAACAGGCGAACAGCGACTCCTACGTTCTGGCACTTCACAACCTCGCCGTGATCCAGCTTCATATGGGGCAAAAAAAAGAAGCCCTCCCCTTGCTGGATGAATGCGCACGAATTTACGATAAACGCAATCTTCCCCACAAGAAGGCTTCCATATTAGAGGAAATCAGTAAAGTGTATTTGGAGCAGCGCGAGCCAGAACAAGCAGAAGCCATCATCAAAGAAGCCCTCCAACTGCTGGATCAGCAAGATGAAGGGATGCTTCGTGCCAAACTGTATCGCTTGCTGGGTATTGTATTTCATGAGAAAAACAACAGCAATGAAGGTTATTATTTTCTAAGAATGAGTCACGATCTGCTTAAACGCATCTCTGCAAACCGCGAGGCTGACATCAGCCATCAACTCCTCCTGCTAAGCATGCAGGATCGTAAAATGAACTACGAAGATTATAAGTCATTTATCAAATAAAGCAGATGCCTTCTTCATCTAACAACTGAGAATACAGGGGAAAGAAAAAATGGAGTTTGGGGTCTCTGTAACAGAGGCCTTAATTCCCGGAATCCCTGGTGACAGGACATAGGATCATCTTAAACTGCTCATCGAACAGGTACAGGATCATTCAGATCCAGCAGCGTTTCCGTCGAAATGGCATATTCTTGTCCCTGCTGGCCAATAGCTTTGGCCGATCCTGCATGTGCCCCCGAAACATGAAGCTGTCCTGCAATAAAAGGTAGAAGCATGATGGTAACCATGCAGAGTTCACTTGCGGTTGTAACGAATTTGGTTCCTTTACTCTCCATGCTCATCTCTCCTCATGTTTATAATTGGGTAGCATAATCCACCGTCGATTCCTGGCAACCTAAGACGTATTTTACGGATAATCGCAATGACTTTAAACACGTTAATCCCCATTTACCTCCACTTGCACAACCATTTCACGGATAAAAGGTCATATGAGCCTTGTCTTCGCGATAAAAATCCAGCCTCTGCTTCATCGTACCTGTATGCAGTTCAAACAGATGACCATCCGGATCAGTAAAATAAACAGATAATGCATCCCGTGGATCTCTGGGTCTTCCGGGAAGAATGTCCGCTCCGGCTGCTCGCAGCTGCTGCACAGATGCATCAAACTCCTCTTCTGTAACGGTAAATGCAATATGGGTATAGGTTCGTTCCGTATAGTTGCGAATAACATCCTCCTGATTCAGGGCGATCCACAGACCGGCAAGCTCAAAATACGCCAGTTTGCGTCCTTTCACCTGAATCTGGGCACCGAGAGCCTGCTCATAAAAGGTAATGGCCCGCTCCAGATTGGATACGGAAAAGCACAAATGATTGATTCCTTGAATATTCATGTGGCTCCTGACACCTCCATCGATTTAAGGACCTATCCTTATTATGGTATATTTTGTGCAAAAAACAACAGCTCTGCTGCCTCCCCTCGCACCTTCTTCTGGGCGAATGCATAGTTTATCCGTATCAATGAACGTTTGAGGAGGATGTTTAGCACATGAACCCTGTCTATCCTTTTTATGGCGAGAAAACGGTGTGCAAGGAGCAAAAGCTCGCATTCCCACCCCAGCATCAGGACCAGCAACCCGGTCTGGAAACCCTGATGGTGCCTGAACCAATTAGCGAAGATCCTGCTTATATCGGCAGCTGCAAACTCCAAGACAAAGTTGCCATTATTACGGGTGGTGACAGTGGAATCGGCCGGGCGACCGCCATCGCTTTTGCCAAGGAAGGTGCGGATATCGTCATTGCTTATCTATATGAACGGACAGATGCCGAAAGGACTCGCGAGCGGATTGAGGAACTGGGACAGCGCTGTCTGTTGATCGAGATTGATCTCCGCCTAAAGAAAAACTGTGAGGCTGTCATTCGAACAACGATGGAAACCTATGGGAAGATCGATATTCTGGTTAACAACCATGGCGTACAGTATGTGCAGCCAAGCATTGTTGATATTACGGAAGAGCAGCTGTATCACACCTTCCAGACGAACGTGTTCGCCTATTTCTTTCTGATCCAGGCCGCGCTGCCGCATCTGTGCAAAGGTGCCTCCATCATCAATACAGCTTCTATTACAGCGTATAAAGGTAACATCCAGTTAATCGACTATTCCTCCACCAAAGGAGCTGTCGTGTCGTTGACTCGTGTTCTCTCCCAATCGCTTGCTGCACAGGGAATCCGCGTGAATTCCGTTGCTCCTGGCCCCATCTGGACACCACTCATTCCTGCCAGCTTCTCTGCGGAGGATGTACAGGTATTTGGAACAGATACGCCCATGGGTCGAGCTGGTCAGCCTTACGAACTGGCTGCAGCTTACGTCTATCTCGCCTCCCGCGATTCATCCTACGTCACAGGTGAATGCATTCATGTAAATGGCGGCGATATGGTAACGACTTAGGCTCGTGTCAGGTTGGATTTGGCAGGTGTGGCAGGATATCGGTTGTCCGGTTGCGAAGAGGGTTAGGAGTATGATCCGGTTATACCGGAACCTGACATCTTGTGACAAGGAGCTGAACAACCTGATGAACTTCGATCCACTCTACCAACCGTACCCCTCTTACCGCGTGCCTGTGTATGCCAAGCAAGGCATGGTGGCGACGTCACAGCCACTGGCTGCACAAGCTGGCCTGGATGTTTTGAAAAAAGGCGGCAACGCCATTGATGCCGCGATTGCAACTGCGGCAGCACTCACCGTGCTGGAGCCTACGTCCAATGGCATTGGAGGCGATGCTTTTGCCCTCGTCTGGACCGAGGGCAAACTGCATGGCCTGAATGCCAGCGGCCCTGCGCCTCAGGGCATATCCATTGAGGCGCTTCAAGCGGCAGGCCATACGGAGATGCCGAAGCTTGGGGTTGTTCCGGTGACGGTGCCTGGCGCACCGGCGGGATGGGCTGAGCTGAGCCGCCGTTTCGGGCGGCTCACGCTGGCGGAAGCGCTGGAACCGGCCATACGCTATGCGGAGGAAGGTTACCCGCTTGCGCCTGGGCTGACCCGCCACTGGGCAAGGGCAGCCGAGATCTATGCACGCCAGGGTGATGCGGAGGCAGGACGTGCGTGGTTTGAGACATTTGCTCCCGGCGGGCGTGTTCCCGCAGCTGGAGAGATGTGGCGCTCGCCGGATCATGCGGCGACTTTGCGCCAGATTGGCGAGAGCGAAGCGCGAGACTTTTACGAAGGGGAACTGGCGGAACGCATTCATTCCTTTATGGCAGAACACGGTGGTTATCTGACTCGCGAAGATTTGGCAGCATTCCAGCCCGAGTGGGTTGATCCCATCTCTGTCTCCTATCGCGGATACGATGTGTGGGAAATCCCACCGAATGGACAAGGGCTGATTGCTCTCGCGGCGCTTAATCTGTTGAAAGGTTACGAGTTTGACGAGAAAGAATCCGTTCTGGCATATCATCAGCAACTTGAAGCCATGAAGCTGGCATTTGCCGATGGGGAGAAATATATTACCGAAGAACGTAACATGGGCGTGACGGTGGAGGAACTGCTGTCCGAGGCATATGCTGAAGAACGGCGCAAACTCATTGGTGACACCGCACGTGCACCTGAGGCAGGCGATCCACGAGCAAGTGGAACGGTCTATCTGGCTACGGCGGATGGTGAAGGCAACATGGTTTCCTTTATCCAGAGTAACTACATGGGCTTCGGCTCTGGACTCGTCGTTCCGGGGACAGGCATTGCCTTGCAGAATCGCGGACATAATTTCTCACTGGACCCGAATCATGCAAACGCCCTGGAGCCGGGCAAACGAACGTATCACACCATCATTCCGGGGTTCCTCACCCGCGGCAACGAAGCGGTTGGGCCATTCGGTGTCATGGGCGGTTTCATGCAGCCGCAGGGTCATGTGCAGGTGGTCATGAATACGATCGATTATCACCTGAATCCTCAGGCCGCACTGGATTCTCCACGCTGGCAGTGGGCGAAGGGCAAAACGATTCTCGTGGAACCCGGTTTCCCACAGCACATTGCACAGGCTCTCGCCCGTAAGGGACATGATATTCAGGTGGCGCTCGATCCATCCCAGTTTGGACGCGGTCAGATCATCTGGCGTAACCCGGACAATGGCGTATTATGCGGGGGAACGGAAACCCGAGCAGATGGCTCGATTGCGGCTTGGTAAAACCTACGTAATTTTTATAGGGATATTCGTCCGGCGATGCCCTATGATCCATAGGATGATGCTATTCTAAGACACAACAGCGATGATTCATGTCATCGCTGTTGTGTCTTTTTTTCGGCTTTTAACGTCAGCAAACAACATACTGTAGTTATTAAAGCACCCTTTTAACCAGAGAAATGTAAAACTAATGTATAAATCATGAAACATATTTAGATTTTCGTAAATTTTCACTACATACCATAAAACACAGTACCTTTCTGTCCGATATAGATAAAGGGAAATCCTCACCACACATGTCATCCATATATGCGTATTTCCCAAGAGCTGAAGAACAATTCAAATCAGAAAATGCGACTACAGAAATGAGGGTACCACACATGAAAACAAACAAGAACAGACGCGCAGGTCTAGGTCTCACATTAATGATGATCCTGACGGTACTGATCCTGGGGGCTTGTTCCGCCAATAATACAACAACGGCAACAGACACAAGAACAAAGGTCGGGATTGTGCTTACGGAAGTGGGTTTGGGAGACCGTTCTTTTAATGATGCTGCTTTTAATGGACTGGTTCAGGCCAGAGACGAGAAAAGCATTGTCTTTGACTATCGTGAACCGGGCGGCAATTTAACCGCCGAAGCTGCTTTTGAGGAGTTTGCAGAAGCCAAATTCGATCTGATTATCGGCCTGAGCGATACGGTCCAAGCGGATATGGAGAAGGTTGCAGCCAAATATCCCGACCAGCAGTTCCTCATGATTGACAGTCAGTCCGAACTTCCTAACATTGCCTCCATTTCATTCCGGGCGGAAGAAGGAAGTTATCTGGCAGGCGTTATTGCCGCTATGGCTTCAACGGAGGATCATGTCGGCTTCCTGGGTGGTATGGAGATACCTGTCCTTCGTAATTTCGAGCAGGGTTTCAAGCAAGGTGTGCTGGCTGTCAAGCCGGATGCAACCGTAGATGTCGTCTACGCAGGCGACTTCGGTAATGCCGATCTGGGTGAACAACTCGCTGCACAGATGATCCAGGACAAGGGTGCTGACGTGATCTATGTGGCTGCCGGTCTCACGGGCGTGGGTGCATTGACGGAGATTCAGAAATTAGGGAAATATGCCATTGGCGTAGATACCGATCAATTCTTTTTGGCGGAAAAAGCCATTCTTACGTCCATGCTGAAAAATGTGGATGTATCCATCTATAATGCCGTTAACTCGTTTATTCAAAACAATCATGCCTTCCCTCAAAAGGAAATCGTGGAGGGGCTGGCGGAGAACGCCGTGGGCCTGACCGCACTACATAATATCACGCTCAGTGATGAACAACAGAAAACCTTCGAAGATCTGAAAACACAGATCTCTTCCGGTCAAATTAAAATAACGCTTGATCAATAAACCATCGGATTCGAGGAGGTACGCACATGAAACTACAGGGAAAACTGATACTTAATGCTCTGATCTCGCTACTTCTATGCCTTGCGCTGGTAGCTTATATCATTATGGAATTGCTCGGCATGAATGCTAAAAATCAAAATCTGGTACCTGCCATGCTCAAGGTAAGCGAACTAAATGCCAATCAGATTCAGACCCAGCAGGCGCTGGATGTCTATTCGTTCTCCATGACAGCAGGAAATCAGGACACAGTGCTCCGCTTGCTGGATGAAGGTCAAACGATGATTCAGGAACTTACGGACGGATTACTTGAAACGGATCAGCAGTTGCAGCTTATTCAGTCCATACAGATGAAACTCACTGCTCTGAGTCAGGGAGCAACCGCGGCCATGACAGAGATGGACGGGGCGGAAGCGAAACGGTATAGCACCCGGGTTCGGGGCATACAGAATGATATCTATTCGTTGGATGAAATAACTCGGGATCGATATGATCAATATACCGTTGATTTGGAGCGTGATATCCAGCAAACGTGGCAAATCGCTCTCGGTGGAGCCATCATATTGCTCGTCGCGGTGATGCTGTTCAATATGTATACTTCACGTCAGATCGCCAAGCGTATTCGTACGCTCAAAGACGCAGCAGGACAAATTGCAGACGGTGACCTTACCGGACAATTACCGGAAGCTCGGGGCAAAGATGAACTTGATGACCTGAGCCGCTCCTTCGGTATCATGACTCATAATATCCGCGGCATTATTCAATCCATTGGTGCAGCCGGTCACCGTGTCGATCTGATGGCGCAAGACATTGATCGTGGCAACGATACGGCCCAAGCGATCGTGCAACAGGTATCCCGTACTACGGAGGAACTATCGATTGGCAGTCAAAAGATTGCCGAGGATCTGAGTGAAACGGTGATGGTCGTGGACAAAATGCAGTCTACCTTCAACAGTAATCTGGAGGCCACTTCCCAATCGGTAATCGATGGTCGTGAAGTATTAACTACCGTTGAAGAAGGTAATAAGGCTGTAGCGGAGCAACTCCGTCTGGCCGAAGTGAATCGTCTGGCGATGTCCGAAGTGGAACAAACGGTGCGGGAACTGGAAGACAGCGCGGTTCGAATCACCACGATGACTGCCTATGTATCGGAGATTGCCAAACAGACGACCATGCTCTCGTTAAATGCCTCCATTGAGGCTGCTCGTGCCGGAGAAGCCGGACGCGGCTTCGCTGTTGTTGCGGGCGAGGTGAATAAGCTTGCGGAACAATCTGCGCAATCGGTCAAGCATATCTACGCGGCTGTTGGCGAGATCACAACCTCCATGGACAAGGTGAAAAACTCGGTAGCGCAGAGCATGCAGCTATTCGGGGAACAGGAACAAGCCACCGGCCAGACCCGGAAATCCTTCTCTGCCATTCGTGGCAGTGTAGAGCGTATTAGTACCGGCATCCATCAGCTTGCTGAGGACATGCAGCATTCGAACGAACTCAGTACACAGGTGCAACAGGCCATTGAAAATATCAGTGCCATCACCGAGCAGTCGGCTGCCAGCAGTGAAGAGATTACCGCCTCCACGTCGGAACAACAACGTTCCTTCGCCGAAGCGAGTATCAAGGTGAAGTCATTGCGTGATATCAGTGCAGAGATGCATCAGGAGTTGCTGCGTTTCCGGCTGTAGGCAGGATGCCGGGAGAATTCGGAGTAGACGTAGGTCGGATGTAGTTTAGGGTTGATTAGATGCAAATTTCAGGCAGATTATAGGCAGGTTATAAGTGAGCAAGGATCAGGTAGCGTGGACATACAAGCAAATAAAGGGGAGCCTCCGTCATCATCATGACAGGGCTCCCCTTTTCAGTAGCTAATCGTTGTTTCATCTAACCATTGTTCCAAAGACACACGCAAGTCGGTAACAAGACACGAAAGTTGATAACAAGACATTAACGTCTCAGATCCAAACATCTAACGAACCGAGCAAGCCTTATTGGGCGATTAATTGCAGATTAAAAAATCTAACGAATCTCAGGCACTCTATTCCCTAATTTAGTCCGGTTTTTCAGGTGTTTTCTCTGAGACACACAGAAATAACGTGGATGAGGTTCGTTAGCTTTTGCTCCTCCATGTAAAACCGTGGTATAAGGTGCCTCAGGTTCGTTAGAGCAATGAACATTGAGTACTGAGCATTGAGCACTAGGCGTTGAAAAATGAACAATGAGTAATCATCTACTTTTGGTGTGCTGGTTCGTTGGATCACTTCCAGTTTGGAAAGAGTCGTCATAGGCAGTAGCCCCAAACGCGAGCTTGTCCAACACTTGCCATGTCCTCACAGTGCGTCGATGATGTCTCCGGCGAGCAGGGACGATGGATCACCGCGCAGCAGAGCTGCTCGTTCGGCAGCCTGTCCGTGGAGATATACGCCGAACGCGGCGGCTTGCTCCGCGCTGAGCCCTTGGGCAAGCAGACCGGCGATGATGCCGGTCAATACGTCTCCGGCACCGCCAGTCGCCATGCCGGCGTGCCCGGTGGTGTTGATGTACGCCTCGCCGGACGGCGTTGCGATGACCGTTCGTGCTCCTTTGAGCACAAGGGTCACGCCCTGCTCGCGGGCGTATTTTGCAGCGTGTCCAATGCGGTCACGCTGCACCTCTTGGGTCGACGTGCCCAGCAGTCGACCCATCTCGCCAGGGTGCGGCGTCAGGATCGTCGCCGCACTGCGCTGGCCCCAGTCGCAAGGCCCATGTGGGCCAGCGTCTGCCAGCATGTTGAGGGCGTCCGCGTCGATGACGAGCGGACGATCCGTTTGTTGCCACAGACGGCGTAGCCAGTCTGTGTCGCCCTTGAAGCGGCCGAGGCCCGGGCCGGTCGCGAGCACGTCGCGGCTCTCCACGAGACGCAGCACGACGCCCGCGGAAGCCGCGTTCCATTCGCCACTGTCGCCATCGGCGGCGGCAGCGAGCATGAGCTCGGGCACGGTGCCGATGACATACGGCAGCAGTGCCGCGGGCAGCGCCCATGTGGCGAGCCCGCAGCCTGCGCGCAGCGCGGCCTTGGCCGAGAGCAGGCCTGCGCCGCTCATCGGCAAACTTCCTGCGGCCAGCAATACGTGGCCGTAGGTGCCTTTGTGGCCGTCCGGTGCCCGGAGACGGCCTGTGTCCACGCGCAGCGCAACGCGCAGCACTTCGTCCGTCAGCAGACGGACCGAGGGGCCATGCTCTGGCGCAAGCCGCGCGGGAATGCCGATGGCGCGCACCACAATGCGCCCCGCGGCAGAAGCGCCCGGGTACTGCACCAGCCCGCGCTTGAGCAGCGCGAGGCATACAGTCACCCGGGCTTGAATGCAGGGCTCGTACACCTCTCCGGTGTCGGCGTCCAGCCCGCTCGGCACATCCGCGGACACGACCGGCTTGCCGCTGCCGTTCGCCGCCTCAATCAGCGCCGCGTAAGCTCCCCGCGGCGCCCCCCGTGAGCCGGTGCCCAGCAGCGCATCCACGATGCCTGTGCACCGGCTAAAGTCCACGGCTTCGCGCCCGTGGACAAGGGCAGGGATGCCGAGCTGCGCAGCGGCATCCCGTTGCACTGCGGCTTCACCCCGCAGTGCCTCAGGAGCATCGGCGTAGACCAGTGTCACTCCAAGCCCCGCTTCAAGCAAATGGCGCGCGGCCACCAGCCCATCGCCGCCATTATTGCCCTTGCCGATCAGCATGTACCACTGCTGATCTCCCGGGCGCTCCATCACCAGCGCCGGATCGGCGATGATGTCGCCACCATAACCTTGCCGATCACCGGGCCCGGTGTGTGCCCGCCGAGCATCGGTCTTGCTGCTATAGCCAAGCTGCCCTGATTCCGCAAGCCGGCCTTCTGCCTGCCCTTCCCTGCACAGCTTGATGACTTCCTCGGCTATGGCGCGGCCTGCATTCTCCATCAGACTTGCTGCCGGAATACCGAGCTGATGAATAGTATGCTCGTCCACAGCTCTCATCTGTTCAGCGGTTACGATAAACAACGTTCATCCCTCCCCGTGACAAGCTCATTTCTTACCTAAAAGTAGCAATATCACACCTTAAAGCTACATCCTATATGTGTATCACTATATTTCCCCTTACCTCATCCAGTTACCACGATCCACTCGATACATCATCGGAAGCTCTATCGATCCCGTGCACGAGACTTCAGATTCATCCATCCCAAGCCTGTCTACGCTTAATAACCTACCGTAAACCGAGCTTGGATAAACTGCGGATCGTCCAGTTCATCCACCAAAGCCGCTGCAAAATCACCAACCGAAATCGAGCTTTCTCCAATATCATCCGTAATCACACGGTTCATGCCAACCCGGAACTGGCCTGTCCGCCGTCCTGTTGTGATCGTTGCAGCAGGACTCATATACGTCCAGTGAATACCTGATGCTTCAATCAGGTCATATGCTTCTGCATGTGCTTTTGCCAGGGGTTTAACTTCCTCCGGGAATCCCGGCGTGTCCATTAGCATCTCACCAGAATCGGTCATCAAACTTCCTGCTCCACCAACTACAACCAGACGTCCTGCTTTTGCACGGCGAACACCCTCGATCAACGAACGTGTGACTTCCAGCATCTCTTCTTCTCCACCGAACTTCGGACCATACGCACTCACAACCACTTCTTGACCTGCTGCAAAATCAGCCACCTGATCCGGGTTAAGCAGATCTCCCTGTTCCACACGTAAGCGTTCGTGCACCATCTCGACTTTCGACGGGTCACGCACCACCGCTGTCACTTCATGCCCACGATCCATCAGCTCCCACAGTATCGTCTTGCCAATCGCTCCGGTCGCTCCAAAAATAGCTACTTTCATATGAATTCCCTCTTTTCTGTAGATATCATCTTGTCAACTTACCGTTATTTTAATACTTAATCCTATTGTTATATACCTTAAACGGCTCACGCCATCTTAAACCGGATGTGAACACTTGTAAACCTATCTCTTACAGCTTATATGTAGAAAACCAATCTTCACTTCTCTAACGGAAGAAACACCGCCACTCAGAAGTATCCCCTCTCCCCACCATCAAGCAACATGGATCATGAAAAAAAGCCGCTAATGCGGCTATACTAAGATGATTTCATCATGATATGAAGTTTAATCTTACATCAAAATTCAGTTTCCGTTCCGTTAGGTAGTCGGCCCTTCTTCTCCCTGTCTCCACCACATGCCTTCCGATTTCGGGCTGGTATATTCAAATCCAAATTGAGCATACAGACGATCAGCCGGAACATCCGCCAGCAGACTGACCAAACCGCGAGCAGGCACAACTGCACGCAGATAATTCATAATCTCGCTCATGATCAGTTTTCCATAACCCATGCCCTGAACATCCGGGTGTACAGCAATATCGACGACCTGAAAGAAACAACCACCATCTCCAATCACTCGCCCCATACCTACCAGCATATCTTCTTCACGCAAACATACGGCAAACAAGCTATTCGGTAGTCCAATCTCCGCCCCTTCCCTGCTCATTGCACTAAGGCCGGCAATTTGCCGCAGGGCAAGGTACTCCACTGCTGCGGGTGGTGTGTGTTCAATATTCACTTGATCCATGAATTGTGCCCCTTTCTGCTTGAATTCATCTACTTCCTGTGTAATAGTGAGAGAAAGCTTACGTGAAGCGTGTTTCATGATACGTGAAGTTGCTGCAAAGGAGGAACAAGTGTGTTTCAACGTTGGATTGAAGATCTAACATCGCGCCCAGACGCTGTGGCTGTGCTGCTTGGAGTCATGGCTGTGCTTCTAGGGATATACATATGGTCTGCCACTGAAGTTCGCCGTAGCCACGAAAGGCGAATGAGAAGGATACGAGATACATTATACATAAGTACAGCCCTCTTGGGACAACTTACCATCCAGGAAAATCGGAAATACGAACAGTCGGAACACGAACATAACGATTTGATCACGGCAATGTTAGCCTGCAAAGCTGCATCTTACCTATCCCCTCAGCTACAGGACCAGATCCGGGACTGTATTAAGGAACATGATCCTGCCCGACTCGGACTGATGCATAGAGCACTGGAAAGAGAATGCACCGTATTATCAGATGAACTCAGCCGGGATACACATGCAGATCATTGGGGAACAGCGGTCTGGACCATCCTTCGGCCCGTAGCCGAACCAGCCGCACTGGCGGCCACAGGATTTCTGGTTACAGATCTGGTATTTCGTCAGCGGATGTTGGACGTTTCTGTGGACTCATGGGACAGCATCTTGCCTTGGATTCGCGCAGTTTCCCTGATGATCACCATTATGTATGGGTATCTGCTCTGGGCAAGCCCACGCCGGGATACGCCGGGTACAGTAACCAAAACGCTCTCCTTGCTGATCGCACTATGCTCTTTGCTCCATCTGATTGGACTTGTTGCTGCTCCCTATGCCCTTGGATTACAGCTGATCTTGTTCACGTCAGGTTTCGGACTTACCGGAACCAGCTCTCGCAGTGACCGCCCCTACGCAGGACATACGGAACTGGAACCAGCGAAGAAAGTCTCTACGGAGATTGAAGGGAATACACGTCGTACATCTGGTACCAACACCGACGATTAACTTACGCATCCAGCCGCTTCCATATGATTAAACTTGGATACCCACCTCGATGATACGAGACTCGGACCTCCCTCGGCTGGATTTTCACCATCTAGGTCGTATCTCCTTACTCGGCATGCTGTACGATGATGGATGTCAGCGTCCAAAAAGTATCGAGATACCGTCTGGCTGATCCTGGTGAATAGCCAGACGATTTTCTAAGGAACTCAGGACGTCTTATATGGCCTCTCCGTCCTCTTTCAAAATTGTAAAGAACATCAGACACGTTATTTCCCAAAATCCCCCGAAAAAAACGCTATAAAACGCCGTACATTCCGATATAGGGTGTTTCAGATTCCTTAGATTTCTACAGACGCTTCAAATCCTAGAATAAGGTGCCTCAGATTCGTTAGCGCTCACTCCATGCTCACGCTCTGTTCCAAGCACGAGCGAGCGGAACACCTTCGGGTCCCTCCCATACGAAAAGAAAATTTTCATTGGTAGAGGAAATAGGAAAACCGCTTTTGCGACGTCCTAATTGCTTGCTCTTACATTCAGTATTTAGCGCTTGCCTACTCCGGACACGTACAGATACGTTGGATATAGGACATGTTGAATACATGTCCTATATCCAACGTATCTGTACGCGAAAAGGGCTGAAACTACAATGTAGTTTCAGCCCTTTTCTATAATCTTTTCTTGCGAAGAATTACACGATATAAAAGAACTTATTAAATTACACAAGAAACGGAGAGGGCAGAAATAACGTGAAGAATCGAAGCGTTTGCCTTTATCCCCAGATTTCCCCTTTGAAGAAGGGAATCAAAAAAATCTGGGGATAACAGTGATCGGAAGGTTATTCTGTCATCGAAGTGGCATGTGTAACATTCTTTAGTTCACTTTACACTTTATATCAAGCATAATTACTTCACTTATTTCGCTACAACATGTGCAATGACACGGCCGTTTTCGTACGTGACAGTCACGTCATAACCATCTGCCGTTACACTGTCAAATTCACCTGTAATTCCATTTGCCGTGATTAACGTAATATCTTTGGAACCTTCGATCTTATAGTTGGACAAGTCCAGTTTGAGACTTCCTCCATCAATATAGAGTTTTCTGCCGACATTGAGCTGACTGTTGTTGTCAGTCACTACCAATTCCAACGTACCGTTATCCATGGTCAAGTTTCTATTCAAGTTGAGTGATCCGTCGACATCAACGACTACTGTTCCATTTTCTACATACAGATCACCTGTACCAAAAGCAGTTGCTGATTCGGCTACTAGTGTTCCTGCTTGTAGCAATGTTCCGCCTGTGTAGCTATTTTTTCCTGTCAGTGTAAGTGTTCCTGTTCCCTTTTTCGTAAGCATTCCACTACCGGTTATATCATTTCTCCACCAGTCTTCTGCATTGAAGCGCCCTTTGGAAGAGTCCATATCTACAGTTACATTATTTAAGAATGCGCCGTAGCCATCCGCTGCGGATACCAGATCCAATCTACCCCAACCTTTGGATTCGTCCAGGACAGGATAACCGGAATCAATGGATGTTGTATACAATACTGCTCTGCGTTGCTCATCTGTTAGATACGGTTGACGCGTTTTCAACAGAGCTTCCGCTCCTTGTGGTACAACAGGGGCCAAACCTTTAGTTCCTGTTTGTGGCAGACCGGAAGTCATCTTTTCTCTATAGAAAGCTTTATTGGCGTCGTGATCTTCCCATTTGTTTTCATCGTATGCACTCTTGAAATTATAATCCTCTGTTACGGTGTGTGCATATTCATACAAACTCATATTTTTTTCCTTGGCTTCTGCTCCAAATACCTCTCCTGCATTTTCATATGCCTTCTGCATCATATCTTGGTTCTCTTCTTTATTAAATGCGTAGGCAGTCATTGCTGTTGCTTGAATTCTTGCCCCTATTACATCAAGTGGTGAATGCATCCCTGTTACAATTCGATTCTCACCCATCTGTGCTGCTCTTGTTAAAAATTCAGAGAAACGTTCTGGCGTAGCGTAGGCAAACGGAAGTACGGATAAGTACGATGCACTTGTATGACCGCTTGGAAATCCACCATCTTTTCCTCTTCCATCCTCAGCAATTCGTTTGACATAGCTTAATGCAGGGATAAGCACAACGTTCGTTTCATATTGCTGGTAATGTTTTTCTCCTGTTGATTTCTTCCCACCTGAAGGGAGTGGTACTTCTGTCCCTTCACCTTCACCTATTGTTTCCCATACGGGTAATCCTTTGCTATCGACGACCTCTTTCACTTCTCCGTTTGAATTCATTCTCCACGGTCTAGGAGTAGAGTAGAAGTATTTCGCAGGGTTTGATGAGGCAGGGATTTTGAATCGCACCAGATCAACTAAAGCGACCATATCTGCAAGCTCCGTATCCGCCCAATCACTTCCGATACCTTGGCTTTCATCTTCCACCGTTTCTTCTTTCAACAAAACATTCATCTCATCCACACTTCGTTCAACACTTGTCTTTGGCTTGATAACATCTACATACGTATTAGCCAGAGGCCCGAAAGCTTCCATCATACTATAGATCTTATCTCTTTGGTCATCATAATAAGCTGCCAAAGTCTCTTCAGCCGTGCGATTTTGCGTGGCATCTTCTACATACTTGATGTTAGCTTCCCACGCCGCTTTATTTCGGATCTCTGCATTCGCAAATGTCTTCTGATCAGCGACAGCTACGGTTGGATCGTTTTTAAAACCGTCATAGTATAAGGTCGGTCCATCTCCATACTTTGCATTCTTGCCGTCAGCACCAAGTTTGGTTGCCGCTGTTCCATCTCTCCAATCCGCTTGGTTCAAGGACCATACTTGATCAAAACCGTCCAAAATATCAATAAACGGATTGGTTTCCGCAATATTTTTCAAGGTGCCGTCATCCGCATTGCCTCCATGCTCCACGGCGGACAAACGAGCTTCATCTGCTGGGGGATTAACGTTCAGTACGGTTGCCGTTCCTTTGGGCTTAGCTGGTTTGGCAGCTGTAGTAGCATCTGTTTCCACAGCCTTAACGAGCGCAGACACTGCTTCTGCACGAGTGATGGAATTAAGCGGTTTGAAGCTTCCATCTGCATATCCAGCGATAATTTTCGCTGCTGCCGCTCCACCTACAGCTCCTTTGCTCCACGCCGCAATAGATGACGAATCGCTAAAGACATTCGCTGCTGTTTCATTCAACTCCAGATTCAAAATGCCAGCGATCACTTTAGCTGCTTCCTGACGTGTGATCGGATCTTGCGGCTTCATTGTGCCATCGGTGTATCCATCTATATATCCATTCGCATTTGCAATAGAAATTGCTTCGTAATACCATGCACTCTCAGACACATCGTTAAAGGTAATTTTAGCCTGTCCGGAATATCCAAATGCACCGTTTACCAAATTCATAAATTCTGCTCTGGTAATATACGTGTTCGGTTTAAATGAACGATCCAGGTAGCCTCGAATTAATCCTTCATCACCCCATGCTTGAATATTTGCTTCCGCCCAGTGTCCCTTAATATCAGAGAACTGAATCTTCTGATCGGCTGCAAAACTCTTCTCTGCAAACGTCGGACCTACCATAGACAACATTAGAAGTAGTGCCAGTGACTTTTTAAGTGGTTTTCTCATGGCTTGCAAATACACGCTCCCATTATAGTAAATTAATTTTTTTGCTTCTGCGTCAGCAAATGAGTAAGAAAGTCTCTATCCAGATGTCTGATCTGCCGTTACTGTAGCATTAGGGGAGTTTGGTATCTATAGAACAAATTCCGCTTTATATCAAAATCGTACGTTCCGGAGCTTTTATGCCAAGAAAAATGGAGGGGATACTATATTTATCAATTATATTACCTACTTTTGTAAACGCTTTATTAACTGAAGGTAAATTATTGAGTGGGAGTTTGTTAAATTTCGATCAACATGATTTCTCATCCTCGGCCTACTATATAATGATGAAGTTGTTTAGAAACGAGAAATGAAGGGGGAAAAAGAATGCGTAAGCCATTTCAGTCTGTGAGATCCAAAATGGTTCTTTCCTACCTCGCTGTCGTTCTTGTCATTGCGCTTCTTTTCGGCTCCATTTTCTATCTCTTCTTCTCCCATCAATACAGCAAAGAGATCCGTATCAATAATCAACTGTCGCTGAAAAGCACGGTCAATACTATTGAGAGCTCCGTTATCCAGAAGGTGAATCAGGTCTATCTGTCCCTGGCACTGGGCAACGCTGCAAGTATCAATTTAGATAGCCTAAAAGGAAACCATAGTAAAATCCTGGACATCGAACAGTCCCTCAAAAATATGGTGCAAAATTATTCCGATCTCATTGAAGCTATTCATGTGTACGATGCGAAGAACCACTTTATCGTTTCATCTGTATATGGGCTGATGCTCTATGAGGACACGCCTTCGAGTGTGGATCATACGACGGATTGGATTGCTGCGATGAAAGAAACCGAAGAAAGCTCCTTATGGATGCAGACTCGCATGGTTCCTCAGGATGCTTATATCGAATCACGGGAACAGAGCAACATGAGTCCTTTAATTTCCTATGTCCACAGTTACCCGTTTCAATCGTCTGGACAAGACAATAAGGCCATAATTTCGATTGATATCAAAGAATCAGCGATCAGTCAGATCATTAAAAATATGCTCCCTGCTGACTATGCGAATACATTAATCATAGATCAGGACGGAACTGTCATTTCTGCCGTGGACAAAACGTTGATAGGCACCTCCACAGAGGAAAATCTGACGCAGGCGCTCCTTTCCTATCCTTCTTCAGATGAGAGCTTTACGCCTGTATTTAACCATGACTCGCAAGTCGTTACCCAAGATCAGTTTAAAGGAAATGCATGGCGGATTTACACGACCACACCTAATGAAAGCTTCTATTACAAATTGGATAGCTTGAAGGAAGTTTCGGTTCTTCTTGGTTTGTTGGCTGTTGCGGTTGGGATCGTGATGTCGTCCATCTTTACCAGGGCCAACTATAGTCCCCTTAAGCGAATCCTGAATAACATCAAGAGCCGGATGGATAGCCCAACCAGCTTAAAGCAGGACGAATACCGGTTCATCGACACAACGTTTAACAGTCTGTCCAATAAAGTTGATAGTCTTGAAGAAACCTTGCAGGCCAATCACAAAATGATTAAGCATAGTATCATGCTTAATATGTTAAATAACCGATTTACACCCGAGGAACTTACGGAGCAGCTGCAGTCGGTTCATATTTCGATGGCTTACTCCCGCTTCCGTTGCATCGTCATTGACCCGGTCAATGAGAAGTGGAAGGATCTGCAGCCACGACAGTTGCAGCATACGTTGTACACGATGATCCAGCAACTAGAGATCGTAGAAATGGATGGAACTCAACTGCTGGCAGAGGAATTACAGGATCACAAAATCGCGGTCATTATCTGTACCAATCAACCCGAGGAACCTCTCTCTGATCACATCGTAGACTTTATTCACGCTGAGGCTAAGAGCAGATTCGGTCTGAAATTTGTACTATCACTGGGCGGATGGGTAGAGCATTTCACGAAGATCCACACAAGTTATCATCAGGCGAATGCCTTGATTCGATACAGCTACTTCTTTCCCGAGCAGTCTGCCATCCAGGATCTTAATCTTCTGAACAGGGAAACCAGCAGCTTGGAGATTCCGGACTCATACCTCATAAACTTTGAGAAGAAATTGCAGACTCGGGATGTGCAAGGTACGGTTCAGGCCATTCAGGAAGTGGTCTCGACAATAAAGGAAGGTCCCTATTCAGCCGAATACAGCCGTATCATATTATTAAAAACGGTATCTATTTACGCTGAATGTATCCAGCAGGTGCGCCTGCAACCCGCCGACGCAAGCTCGATGAATCTGTACAAGCAATTTTCATTGTTCTACGATATCAACCGTTATTCGGAGTGGATGATTCATCTCGTGACCGAATTTGTGATGCATATGGAGAAGCGAAGCGAGGTACGGAGTGTGGATACCATCTCGGCTGTCAAAGCCTATGTTCATGAGCATCTTTCGGGCGATCTCACGCTGGATCATGTCTCAGAACAAGTATTCATCAGCCCTAAATATCTAAGTAAACTTTTCAAGGAAGAAACCGGGATTGTTTATTCCGAATATGTTACGAATCAGAGAATGGAACGCGCACGGGAACTCATGACACAACGCGAAATTACGGTTGAGCAGGTCGCAAATACGGTCGGTTACCGTACCCCCGCTTATTTCATTAAAAAGTTCAAAGAAATTCACGGCTGTACACCAAAAAACTTCATGCGCAGTCTAATGGAACAGGGGTCTATATAGGTTCGGTTCAATTTAAATCAGGAAAGGAGCTGCTATGAACATCAACCTTTCAAGAGCGCTATGTCTACTGTTTGCTACATCTATTCTTATAGGATTGATGAGCGGATGTACCGTTCTAAACAGAGAAACAGCACAAGTGCAGCAGCAAGGCCATTTGGCAAGCGCTGAGAAGGATACAGCACCGCAGTATACGATATCCTGGACCATGCATCAAAATGTTGCTGTTCCTGAGGACGCGGAGATGATTGCATATATAGAGGATCGGTTTGATGTCGATCTGGAGGTATGGAACCTTGAGAACAAGCGGTACGAGGAACTGCTGGATATGGAGCTGGCTCAAGGGAAAATACCGGATCTTTTCCGGATCAGGCAGCCGCATGATCTGCTTAAGTATCAAATGCAAGGGGTCTTAGCGGAAATTTCCCCAGAGGTCCTTGAACAATATGCACCAAATATTGTACAGCGAATTCGCGATTATGACTCACGTTACCTGGAGTATGGAAAAATAAACGGCAGCTTATATGGAATACCGGCCATCAATGAGACCAACATCTATCGAACTCCTGTCGTATATCGAGAGGACTGGCTTAAGCGGCTTGGTCTAGACGTACCGAAGACATTAGAGGAATTTGAAACGGTCATGTATGCCTTTGCCAAAGGTGATCCCGACGGAAATGGGAAACAGGATACGTATGGTCTATCCAGAGAGGGCTTAAATGTTGTGTTTGGCGCTTTTGGACAGTCGGTTTTCACCGAGCAGCTATATTTTAATGAAAAAAACAACCAACTCGTGATCGGCGCTTTGCAGCCTGAGATGAAAAAAGCCCTGACTTATATGCATAAGTGGTACCGGGACGGGATTATCGACCCTGAATTTATAACGGGGGAGAATAAAGGCGGCTATAAGCATCTATCCCATGCTTTTATCAATGGAAAAATTGGGATGACCTCGATGGGCAACTACTATCATTGGAATCAAAAGGGAGATTACAGTGTTCTCAATGAAAATGGCGAGGAAACACCGGTGGAACCCTCGTTTAATGTCAATGAGCTACTACAGAAGAATGCAACTGCAGAGGTTGTATTCGGTTCTCCTGTTATTGGTCCGGATGGACAAAGCGGTTCCAAAGGGAACAATCTGCTGATGAATTTTATTGCTATAGGTGCTGAGGCTGCAAAAGAGCCGGGAAAACTGGAGAAAATTTTGGAGATACTCGATTATGTAAGTGCCAACCCCGATCCGGTGGAGCAGATCAAAATGGAGTATGGCCTTCCAGGAAAGCACTGGGATTGGAGCGCTGAAGATTCAAAATCGTTCCACTTGCTTCGCCCATACAACCGAATGGAAAATTACACCAATATGATCGGTTCAAGTATCGGCATGACAGTTCCAGGTACAACAACGGATAAACGTGAACAGTGGGCTGCATCTGCAGGGCTGACGGAGAATGGTATCTATAATCGCCTGGAGGTTGCAACCCCTGCCCTGATTCAATATTCATCTGAGCTGATTCGCATGAGAGACAGAGCGTACATCTCCATCATCACTGGCGATCAGCCTGTGGGGTATTTCGATATCTTTGTGGAAGAATTCATGGATGCAGGTGGGCAGCAGGTGCTGCTTGAAGCGAATCATTGGTACAACGAGCATAAGGAGACAAGTCGCGCGCAATAGGTGGGACGATATGGAACATACATTTCCCATGAGTTTCTGGAAAGTATACGTGTGTGTGTTCCTATGCACCCATCCTCGCTTTCCTCACGCCACGTCACTCTCTATCCCTTCGCACTCGCATTCGATCCGCGTAGTGAACGGGCTGAACTGCTTCGTGCCGTGCTTCCGGATTTGGAGGCGCTGCCTGAGGGTGTGTTCTCAAAACGCTTGCGTTCGGTCCGCTCCATCTGCACAATCTGACCTTCGTGCACCACGATGTGCAAAGAACCAAACTCCATGTCATTCAGCTGTCCGGCAATTCGGTCCAACCATACCTCATCCACTTTTAACGGCTTAGCCATAGAGCCGCCTCCTCTTCTCGGGCTACTGCCCGCCATATTCCTAAGTGCGCTGTCATCCAACGGATATATAAATCATTCTTATCCAACCTATATACTTGGTTTATACATTAGCAGGGCTTCCAGTAGCTGTCAATCTGTATTTTCTTCTTCTCATCATCACTTTTCTGAAACGGCTTTGTGTCCAAGCCAGCTCTTGAGCAGCAACGTGGCGAGAGCCAGAATCAGGAGCAGGGAAGCTACGGCAAATGAAGCTGAGAATTGATATTCGTTATACAAAATCTCGACATGTAGCGGAAGCGTATTGGTCTCCCCGCGGATGTGTCCGGAGACCACAGATACCGCTCCGAACTCACCCATAGCACGGGCATTACAAAGAATAATACCGTACAACAGTCCCCATTTGATATTGGGCAGAGTTACATTCCAGAAGATTCGCCACCCGGAAGCACCCAGCGTAACCGCCGCTTCCTCTTCCCGGGTTCCCTGGTCCTCCATCAGCGGAATCAGTTCTCTCGCTACGAAAGGGAAGGTAATAAACAACGTTGCAATAACAATGCCTGGCAGCGCAAAAATGATTTTGATATCATGTTCGGACAGCCACGGCCCAAACCATCCATTGGAACCAAAGACCAATACAAAGATCAACCCGCCCACCACAGGCGAGATTGAAAAGGGAAGATCTATCAGGGTGATCATGAGTCCCTTGCCCTTGAACTGGAACTTGGTAATGACCCAGGCAGCGACCACACCAAATATCGTATTCAGCGGCACGGTAATTGCCGCAACCAATAACGTGAGTTTCAGTGCAGACATGGCATCCGGCTCGGTAAGAGCCGCGATGTACACACCCCAGCCCTGCTTCAACGCCTCCATGAGCACAATGACCAGTGGCAAAATAAGCAGCCATATGAGTACCAGGCTCGCCAGTCCAATCAACAACCATTTGACCCATGGAGCTTCCGTTGTTGCACGGTTAGTTCCACGGCCAGTCTTCACAGGTGGAACAGGGCTCAGTGGAACGGAACCCGCCATACGCTGCACCTCCTTTGGTTTGGGTGAGTGACATCTGTTCGTATCCTTATTGCATCATGCTTCATGGTCATGCTCTGCCCGCCTTCCGGCTCCAACGTTGCAGGGAATTAATGATTAGCAGCAGGATGAAAGAGACCAGTAGCAGTAGCAACGCTACAGCTGTAGCTCCTGCATAATCGAACTGCTCCAGCTTGGCCATGATCAGCAAGGGAGCAATCTCCGTTTTCATCGGCATATTGCCTGAGATAAATACAACGGAGCCATACTCACCGATGCCCCGAGCAAAGGCCAGAGCAAAGCCCGTCAGCAGTGGTGGAATCAGATCCGGCAGCAGAATCGTACGGAATATCCGCCATCTTCCTGCCCCTAGTGTGGCAGCCGCCTCTTCCACCTCTGCCTCCAACTCCTCCAACACCGGTTGCACCGTACGAACCACGAACGGAATGCCGATAAACATCAGCGCCAGCGTAATCCCGGCCTGTGAATAGGCCAGCTTAATACCCAAAGGCTCTACAAACTGTCCAATCCAGCCATTGCCGGCATAGATCGCCGTAAGGGCAACCCCTGCTACCGCAGTTGGCAAGGCAAAAGGCAAATCAATGACCGCATCAAACAGCCTTTTACCAGGAAACTCATAACGAACAAGCACCCATGCCAGGAGTAACCCCAGCACGAGATCAATCAGGGCCGCTGCACCTGCGGTCAGAAAGCTGACCTGGAAGGAAGCCAGCACCCTGGGATTGGTCGCAACCTCAATCATGGTTGCCCACGTCAGCCCTGTCGAGTTAAACAACAGCGCTGCCAATGGAATAAGTACAACCAGGCTCAGGTAGAACACACTGTAACCCATCGTTAATCCGAATCCGGGCAATGTGCGTCTCCGCGCCAACATTACCTTGCTCATGCACGTTCATCCTCTCTGCCTTCAGCCGGTAAGGCTGGTTGGCCGCTCACAGCGCGATTGATCTGGTGTTCATTGAACAGAGCAACCTTAGCTGCCTGGAACATAGATCTGGTCGAAGATACCACCGTCATTGAAATGTTTGGCCTGAGTATCCCGCCATGTGCCGAATACATCTTTCAACGTGAACAGTTCAAGCGCCGGGAACTGATCTTTGAATTTTTCCTCCACGCTGTCCAGCGTTGGGCGGTAATAATTTTCAGCAGCAATCGTCTGTCCTTCTTCACTGTACAAATATTTCAGATAGGCATCCGCTACATCGCGGCTTCCTTTTTTGTCTGCATTTTTGTCCACAATTGCAACGGGCGGTTCAGCCAAGATACTAACCGAAGGCACGACAATATCGAATTTGTCCGGACCCAGCTCTTTTACCGATAAGAAAGCTTCATTCTCCCAGGCAAGCAGCACATCACCAATACCACGTTCAACAAACGTCGTCGTAGATCCGCGAGCACCCGAATCCAGCACAGGCGCATGCTTGAACAATTCACCCACGAATTCCTTCGCCTTCTCTTCATCATTGTTGTTATGCTTCAGTGCATATCCCCATGCCGCCAAATAGTTCCAACGTGCCCCGCCGGACGTTTTAGGATTTGGTGTGATGACTTGCGTATCCCCTTTGATCAGATCATCCCAGTCCTTGATGCCCTTTGGATTGCCTTTACGTACAAGGAATACAATCGTAGAGGTATACGGAGAGCTGTTATGCTCGTATTTATCCTGCCAGCCTTCGTTAATCAGACCTTTATCTTCAATCGCATCAATATCGTATCCCAATGCCAGTGTCACCACGTCGGCATCCAGTCCGTCAATAACAGAACGGCTCTGTTTGCCCGATCCCCCGTGGGATTGCTTGATGGTCACTTCCTGGCCTTTCTCTTTCAACCAATGCGCCGCAAACGCTTTGTTATATTGCTCATAGAGTTCCCGCGTTGGATCATAGGAAACATTCAGCAGCTCGATGGCCTTGGCCCCTTCTGTACCGCCTTCTGCTCCCCCTGATGTTCCGGTCGCACTGGACCCGCCGCTATCCGATCCGCATGCTGCCAGTACCCCTGTTAACACCAGTGCCAGACCAACCAAAATACCCTTGTGAATTCTCTTTTTCATGAATAACACTCCCCCGATATAGATCTGCATGACTACCTCAGGCCGGCTGAACAGGATGGAACGCCCCGTAAAAAATAAGAAGACGGAGGAACCCCCGCGCACTTCTCCCTCATAAAGTCATGCCAGCCCCTGGGCTGTGTATGCTTCATACGGAAATGATGCGCTGCGGTGTTCCTCCGTCTATACGGTGAGAACGTTATTCTGTTCAGGTTGCATGGTTGCATCTGTCTGTAAAATGACCGTTTTCACGATGAAAACAGATTCATTTTTATTATTCCTACCTGTTTAGTAAGTTATATACGTATAATAAAGGCAGTCTATATACCTGTCAAACGTTTTTTCCGATTTTTACCGGATTTCTGCGCTATTGGCAAAAAAAAGAGGAACAACGAACCATCGTCCGTTGTTCCCTTCAGCGAATCCTACACTTCGCTGTCTATTGTAAACATGAACGGAATTTGGACGGCCACACCTTGTCCATTCCTCATCTGCCCGCATACCGGATATTGGGTACCGGCGGTGTGCTCATGCCTTCCCCCAGATAAAAGCCAGTGTGCGGCGGTTGATTGTAGGCTACATTTTGCCAAGCGACGCCAAGACGGTACACCGGATCATGCATCAGCGTATAGATGCGTTTGTCCGTCACTGCTGTTGTGGTGTAGATCCGCAGCGCCGAACTGTCATTCGTCCGCCACACGACTTCCTCTCTCCAGTCCCCAAACAGATCGGCCTGGAGATTCGGCGTAGACTTGGTTCCGTTATTGGAAGAAACGCCGGATGCAGTAAGCAGGTTCACCGTTGTGCTATTGGCATAATTCCACTTGTCGATTCGGTTGCTGTCCAAAAGTTCACGGAGTAAATCACCATCCCACCAGATCCCAAAATTCGTGGAGGAAGGTAGGGTTGTCCCAAGCTTCTGCCCTTTGGCTGTGTACAGACTGCCGTCTGCCCACACTTCGGTGCCTTTATATCTTGGATCAATATCTGCCGCCATGCCGCGTCCAATATCCTTCGTTGTTTTGACACCCCAGATTAACTGGCCTGTACCTGCATCCCGAAACTCCACTCCCGCATTGGATGGCGTCTCATGAACCTGAAACACCTCAAGTCCAGGACGGTCCGGGTCCAGGTCACTCAGATGCATGGCATCGCCATGATGAAGTCCTGTCGTGTACAATCCTTTGCCGTTATCATCCACCGCCATGGCGCCATAGATGATCTCATCCTTCCCGTCCCCATCCACGTCCGCCACGCTCAGATTATGATTGCCCTGCCCGGCATAACCCGAGTTACCGGAGGTATTGGAATCAAACGTCCATTGTTTGGTCAGCTGTCCATTTCGCCAGTTATAAGCCACGAGCACTGTGCGGGTGTAGTACCCACGCGCCATGACCAGACTTGGACGCTCCCCATCGAGATAAGCAATGGCGGCAAGGAATCGGTCCACCCGGTTGCCGTAGTTATCTCCCCAGTCGGACACATTGCCACGCGCTGGTTCATAGTTCACCGTGGAGAGCGCTTTGCCAGTCTGCCCATTGAAAACTGTCAGGAATTCGGGGCCAGACAATACATAACCGCTGGAATTGCGGTAATCCTTGCTTGCATCCCCGATGACCACGCCAGTACCATCCTTGGTACCATCGGCTGTTTTCATCGCAATTTCGGCTTTGCCGTCACCGTCGAGATCGTACACCATGAACTGGGTGTAGTGAGCACCTGCACGGATATTTTTGCCCAGACTAATCCGCCAGAGGCGTGTTCCATTTAATTTGTAGGCATCGATAAACACTTCTCCGGTATAACCACTCTGGGAGTTATCCTTGGAGTTGGAGGGGTCCCACTTCACAATCAATTCATACTCACCATCACCATCCAGGTCACCTGCACTGGCGTCATTAGCACTGTAGGTGTAGGCTACTCCATCGGGCGTTGTCCCACCTGCGGGTACACTGAGCGGTACAGATAGATAGTTATTGCCCCATACGCTTGCTGCCGCTGAAGCAGCCTGCTCCGTTTCACTCACGACAGCGCGAACTGTATATTTGGAACTGCTTGTCCCGCTTGCATCCTGAAGGTTGGTGCTGTTTGTTATGGGCGTAGCGTTCACCTTGGTTCCATCCCGATAGACATTAAACGATACATTCGATCCTTCCGTTCCCAGAAGCCGCCAACTGACAAACACACCTGTCCCGGTCTTCACAGCCACCACACCGCGATCCAGATATTCCATCTGCCTTGCTCCCGCTGCATGTGTTACCTGCGTGTTGCCCAAGCCAAGCGAAGTGACCAGTAACGCGGAACTCAGCAGCGATACTCCGGCTGTACGTAATGTGCGCTTCCACAATGATGATCGATTTCCCATAAACAATTGCCTCCCCAATTGTATTGGTAAGCCCGATGCCCTTGTAGCGCCATCTTATATGTAAGCGCTTTAATATATTCATTTTAAATTAAACATATAATTCCATCTATAGGTCTAATTTAGTAATTAACAGAAAAATATGATGTAGATTATATATTCTATATAAAAAAACAGCACTCTCAATTAATTTGAGAATGCTGTTTAAACCCCTTGAATACACGATTTTCATTTACTACTACAATCAGCCGCCACCCGCTCCATGTCCCATCAAAGTATAGATTATAGGGTTCATCACGATTAAAACACTACACAGAATCAACAAAAGCGACACTTTTTTCTGCATTGATCCGCTGCACCTCGCTTGATAATAATTTGAATTTTTGTTTTGCAACTGAATCGGCCCGATCCCTGTATTGCTCAAACAGGGTCATGCACGTAATAATATTCCTATCACTATTTATTTTAACTGAAAAATGCAAACCTTCCAAAATTAGATTAATTGCATCATGACGATGTTTTGTAAGACTATATACTCCTAAATCACTTAAAAACTGTGCGTAAGTCTCACCCATAATTGAATGATTGTACTCCCCAAATTCAGTCTTGTATGTGCGTAAGGGGATATAGTCAGAGAAACGATCTAAAATGTGATCAATGTTTACGCCAAATTTATTTGCAGCTTGTACTATATATCGAAGGGCCATGAAGATTTCGTCTTTACGTCCCTCAATATAGTCTGCATAATCGGGAATGACTTCAACTTCGCCAGACATTAAACGATAGAGATACGTATTAGCCACAGCCCACTCTTCAAACTGCTTCAATATACGACGGGATTCTTCATCGTCCTCTTTCACCCATCTTTGTCCGTCAGCATATAACTTCACAAAGTCGAGTGCTCGGACATAGTCCCTGTGCTCCTCATATACTGTGGATTGGATCAACCAGGAGTACAATATATAAAAGTACAGTGGTCGCTCTGTCCGTTTCATCTCCTGATTCTTACGTTTACGGTTGTTACTTGCCTCATACTGTATCTGGGCTAAGAGCAGCATTTTGTGAGAAAGCTCACTAACCTTGATCCATTTATGAACTGCCATAAACACATGAATCAAATGTTTCAACGCATCCAATTGGTATCCTTCATCCAACCGGTCAACATAGGGCTCGAACAAGATAGCCGTCCTTAGATTTTCCTCCAAGTTTTCTCCTTGTGCAATTAAAAACAACCGATAGTGACACATCGCAAGTCGTTCGGAATGCTGATATTTCTCGACTTCACTCACACTCTTATATAACAATGCCGCCGCAGACCGCTGATTTCGTTCAAATAACTGTTCTGCCATCTCAAATAGTTCTGTCGCATAATCCAGGTCGTCCAATAGCCGATGAAGAATCTGCTCAATGCAGTCCAGCCTATTCAGCTCCGCACTTCGGAGAATAAACGGTCTGATCCGCCGCATGGATACGGAATAAGCGAAACACTCTTCCACATAGTCGGCAAAAAAATGATCTGCTGCCACGCCCATTCCTGATGAGATCGCAATCAATTGACTCACGGATATGGGACGATTCCCATGTAAAATACGACTAATTGTTCCTGTATTCATGCCAGATACTTCCGAGAATCGGGAGAGCGTCATGCTGTTCTTATCAATAAACTGGGTTAATTGCTCCCGAATTGAATTTGCAGGTTCCAAGGAAAGCACCACCCTTCGTGCAACATCCAGATTTTAGGTTTTATCACCATATATTCTGATCATAATGAACGTTCGAACAATGGTCAATAAAAAAATGTGATAATTGCCACTATTTTCAAGTTAATTGTATAAAAAGACTAAAAAAAGCTGTAAAACCATGTGTTTCCTCATGATTTCACAGCTTATAGACCACTTTTCAGATGTAATATTCCATGTTTACTTCACCGTATTACAACTTATACCACAGGCGCAATACATACCGGACGAGGCAGTTCCAGCTTGAACCCGTTATGCGTCAGACGTCCGTCTTCTTCACTGATCTGGAAACTTACGAGGTTATTGCTGTCCTGATTCGCCACCAATAGAATCCCGCCCGGCAAAATATTGAAGTTACGCGGTGTCTGCCCAATGGTGGACGTCCATTCTACCGCTTCCAACTCACCGCTCTCCTGATCAATATGATAGAGCACGATGCTGTCATCTCCCCGATTGGATGCATACAGGAAACGACCACATGGAGATACACGGATGTCCGCAGCCGTACCCTCTCCTTTATGCCCCTCTGGAAGTGTAGAAATGTGCTGCACCGCAGTGAATTCCCCTCTACGCTCATCGTACAGGAATGCCGTAACCGTGTTGTCCAATTCATTGATTACATAAGCCCACTTCGAGTTGGGATGGAACACAAGATGCCTTGGCCCTGCGCCTGGTCGCTGATCCGTCTCACGATGGGTAACCAGACGTCCCTCTTCCAACCGATACACAATGATCTGATCCAGACCGAGGTCACATACGACAGCATACTGTCCAGACGGATCTGGCTGGATGGAGTGCGCATGCGGCCCTTCCTGGCGTTCTTCGTTGATTCCACTTCCCGTGTGCTCCACCCATGCACTCATCTCACCGAGCGTCCCCTGATCGCCTACCGGGAATACATTGACACTGCCACTGCTATAGTTGGATGAGAACACCCACTGACCATCCTTGGAGACAGACACATAACATGGAGAAGCCCCTCTGGTCTGCTTTCGATCCATCAGGTGCAGCTCACTCGTTGCCGCATCTCTGCGATAGACCAGCACTTCTCCCTCTTCCGTCTCACTCGCCACATACAGACAATTCCCATCCGGACATAGCGCCAGATATGAAGGGTTGCTCACGCCCTCCATCTGATTGACGATTCGCATCTCTCCTGTATCCGCATTCAACGCACATAGGAATATTCCTGGTTCATCTGCTGAAGCATACGTGCCTGTATAGAAAAGCGTTTCCTGGTTTGTGACTGTTTCCATATCTAATCTCTCCCTTATCCTATATATTCATTGGTCTGATTCTTCCCACTGGTATGTACTTACCCAATTCACGAGCAACTGCTTCACTTCCTGTAACGTGGCTTTCTAAATCGAGTATAACCCCAGTGAGCGCTCTCATATCTGTCATTGACTCGCTTATCCCCTCTCACCATAATACAAAGTATGAGACCTAACAACAGACCACCCCTACAGCGTAAATCTGACGGATTTCGTATGCAAAAACTCATTGTACTTCCGGACCCGCTGCTGCAAGAAACTGCAGCTTCTCCAGTCACGTCCGGGTTATACGTTACCGATATCGGTTACTTTCACGAAGCAGAACATCATTACCGTGACCGTCCCGATGGTTGTGAATCACACATTCTGATGTACTGTGCCCAAGGCACAGGCTGGTATACGATGGATGGCGGCAAGACATATGATGTCCGCCCGGGAAATCTCGTCATATTGCCTGCACATGTTCCTCATGTGTACGGAGCCAACGCAGCAGAACCATGGAGCATCTTCTGGATTCATCTGCGCGGGCAACACGCTTTATCCTACATAGAACCCTTGTTAGCCCATCATATTACTACCATGCCACCGGCCAAGGCTCAAAAATGGCTAGAGCTTTTTCATGAATGTTACGGCGCGTTAGAGACGGGTTACTCCATGCAGACGATGACATATGCCTCCCAGATTATCAGTTATATGCTTGGTATGCTCGCTTATGGACCGGAGACGACAGGGACAGATGGTGGGGTCGTGAGCAGTAAACGTGCGGCTGAACAATCTGTTCAATATATGCTGGAGCACCTGGAGAACGGAATCACCCTTAAGGAACTGGCAGCACACGCCCGGCTGTCTGTCCCCCATTACTCTCAGTTGTTCAAACAAGCTACCGGGCATTCACCCATCGATTATTTCCTGCGGCTTAAGATCCAGCATTCCTGCCGCTATCTGGATTTTACCGATTGGACCGTCAAGCAGATCAGTTCCGAGCTTGGATTCAAGGACCCGTACTACTTCTCCCGTCTGTTTAGCAAAATGATGGGCCGTTCCCCCACGGATTATCGAAATAAATCCAAAGGTTAGAGGCAGTGCCTTCACAGTGCTTCACTTACCTCTTTCAAAATTGTTGTCGTCCATTCTATTGGGAAATTACAGCAACCTTTTGAACAGAAGGGTCGTCTATAGGGGCAAATAACTTTTATATAAAGGGATCATTCCTGGAAAAGTGAGGCGAATTCGAAATGAAGAAAAATATTCTTGCTACATTAACTGCGGGAGCTCTGCTCACGCTTTCTCTAAGTGCAGTTCCAATCCACGCTGCGCAGGCCCAATTCACGGATATTCAAGGTATTGCAGGAGCAGACAAAATTGAATCTCTCCATCAGGATGGATTCATCAAAGGCGTGAGCGGCAGCTTGTTCAAGCCTGAACTGGAGTTAAATACCTCTCAGGGCATTCAACTGATTGCAGATGGACTGAATCTGAATCTGGACACGATTCGTTTTATCAAACAGCCGTTGCCAAGTGACTACTTCTCTAATGTAAAAGATGGCGTATGGTACAGTGATGCATTTATCCGCGCCCAATTTAATGGAATTCAAATGTCACAGGATATCGATCCATCCAAAGCGCTCACTCGTGAACAATACACGTTGTTCCTGATGCAAGGCATCGAGGCCAAAGGCGATCTGCCGATGATTAAAATCAAACCTGTGGACATTGCCGACGAACAGGAACTTACCCCTGAGTATCAAGGTGCTATTCAACGTTCACTCGTTCTCAAAATTAATGCACTGGATGCCGATGGCAACTTCCATCCCAAACAAACGATTACCCGTGCCGAAGCAGCTGTTATGATGTATAACGCAATCGAGTATCTGGAATCATTCCATGCTCCGCAAATCCCTGAAACACCTGAGAAGTAATCATTCCATGGTGGAATCCGATCTATTGGAGTCCCAATGAATGGCCTTTTCCGCACAAACTCCAATATGCCAAACAGCCGCACCTTCCCTCAACAGGAAAGTGCGGCTGTTTGTATACCTATATCACTGATGCAATCATCAGATGTACTTTTAACTTAGAAAGAACCCTTAACAACAACCTCGGACAATGAGAAACGTCCTGACGGGTGGGCTGGCTGTGCAGCTTTACCTACAGTGATCAACAACGTTGGCACGAAACGTGCAGGAATGTTGAATGTTTCGATCAGTTGTTGTGGATTGTATCCACCGATTGGGCAAGTGTCGTAACCCAGGGAACGTGCAGCAAGCATAATGTTCTGGGAAGCAAAGGATGCGTTACGGATCGCTTCATCGCGAGCTGTTTGCGCGCTTTGGTAAGCACCGTTGATCTGTCCAACCAATGCGTCACGAATCTCAGCAGTCAATGCACCTGCTTCAACAGCTTGATCGTAGATTACCGTGTTACGGTTCGCTTCCAGATCACCAAGAACAGCAATCGTAACTGAACTATCTGTGATTTGACTTTGGCCGTAAGCAACTGGCAACAATTTCGCTTTGTCTGCTTCGGATTCAATCACGAGGAATCTCCAGTGTTGCAGGTTCCATGAAGATGGTGCTTCAGAAGCCGCTGTCAAGATCGCATTCAGATCAGCTTCAGGCAATACAAAACCTTTTTCGTACTTTTTGACAGCATGGCGTTCGCTAATGACGCGAAGTGTTTCATTTTTTTCAATGCCTGACATGTGTTCCACTCCCCAAACTCTTTTTTTGTTTGTTCTTCTTTTACGTTCGCAAGGCAATCTTGAAGTTAACTCCACCAAGTACTTACCTTCCGAAAATAACATCAGCGCAGACGATCTCTCCCCATCTGTGTTCACGTTATGCCCGGAATCGCCTGGAACCATCAATTGATCTTTCACCGGAGCATACGCCCATGCCATAACCTGCCCACCCTGCCTGACTAAACCAAGGCCATATCATGAAGGACCATTGGTTGTGGAATCGTCAGGACTTCTCATTCGTATGCAATCCATTCAACGACAAAGTGCATTCTTCCCCATGACCTATACGCTGCTTCACATCCTGGATAGATATACGGTCAAAATAAGCGCTGAGCGCCTCTTCGCCTCCGTTATAAATGTTCCCCATCACATCCTGCATATTGGAAGATACCACGCACGATGAACCAGACTCCCCTGAGCACCAGTTCGGACCGAGCGAACCACCAGCTACCAGTCTGTACAATTCTCCAAGCTTGATCTCTTCACTTGGACGGCTAAGCAAGTACCCACCATGAGCACCTTCCTTGGTTGTCAGGTAACCATGCTTGCGCAGAACACTAAGTACCTTACGGACTCTGGCCGGGTGCGTACCCACACTTTGGGACAAATCCTCACTATTGGCCATACACTCATCTCTCATCGATAAAAAAACAAGACAATGCACCGCTATGGTAAATTCGCTGTTCATAACTTACTCCCTTCCCGGTATACAACACCGATGAACTTCAACCCAAGGTAAGTATAACTGTCATTATATGAATAACAGTTATGTTTGTCAACTTTCACCCAAGCTGGAGACCAAACGTGATTTTTCCTGTTATACCAATACTTACAGCTCTGTATACAATTAAGCCAGGATTCACATTCCATCTGCATTTTAACCCAAAAAGAACAAAAAAGTGAGCCTTTCGCTAAGCGAAGGGCTCCAATAAGATAGACATATGAAAGGGCTTACGTGATTATTATAATCGGTAATCCCCATTTTGAAAACGCTTTTTTTGTAAAGTGCATCATTATTTAAAATTTTTTTTATTGAAACAAAATGAACCATAGGTATTGCTAAAACTAATGCCATTAGTTATTATACTAATATCATTAGTTTTAAGGAGGATTTATCGATGCGCATTACCCGAGAGTTTGATGTCGTCCAAGTTACATTCCTTCCGAAGCTCTTCCCTGTGAACGTATATCTTGTTGAAGAGAAGGATGGATTAACCCTGATTGATGCCGGAATGCCGTTCAGTCTGAAGGGGATTCTGGCATCTGCCCAGTCCCTTGGCAAACCCATTACCAAAATTATTCTGACTCACGCGCATAGCGACCATATTGGTGCACTGGATGGTCTCAAAGAAGCGCTACCTGAAGCGGAGTTCTTCATCTCCAGACGGGATGCCCGGTTATTGGCGGGAGACACCTCCCTGCTTTCAGGTGAACCACAGACCCCGGTACGCGGCGGTGTGCCCAAACCCCAAGCGGTGCGCACCCAGCCGGACCACTTGCTGGATGACGGTGACCAGATTGGTTCACTGGTCGCCATTGCCTCACCAGGCCATACGCCGGGGCATATGGCCTTCATGGATACGCGCAGCCGCGTGCTCATCGCCGGCGACGCGTATCAGCTGCAAGGCGGCCTCGCTGTATCCGGCCGCGTGCGCCCGCTCTTCCCGTTCCCCGCGCTGGCGACGTGGAACCGCGAAACGGCTCTGGCCAGCGCGAAGCGCCTGGCGGAGCTGGAACCGTCCGTGCTGGCTGTAGGCCACGGTCGGATGCTGCGCCAGCCCGCGGCAGCCATGCGCGCGGCAGCCGCTGATGCACAGCAGCGGCTTGGTCTCGCCGGGGGGCAGCTGTGAGCCCCCGGCAAGGGCTGGATCGCGGCGCTCTGCTTAGCGCCGCTACCCAGCTTGCTGACAGTGACGGCTTTCAGGCGCTGACACTGGCCGCACTCGCCCAGCGGCTGGATGTGCGCTCGCCGTCGCTCTACAACCACATCAGCGGACTGCCCGGGCTTCGCCAGGAAATGGCGCTGATGTCCGTACAACAGCTTAGCCGCGCATTAACTGCGGCTATCGCTGACCGCACTGGCGATGATGCCATTCAGGCCATCGCTGCGGCATACATTGGCTTCGTTCGTGAGCACCCTGGGCTCTACGAAGCCTCATTTCATGCCCCGGACCGCGAGGAGCCACAGCTCGCCGCGGCCAGCACAGCCACGCTGGAGTTGCTGCTGCACAGCTTGCAGCCCTACCCGCTAACCGAAGCGGAAGCATTGCATGCCGTTCGTGGATTGCGCAGCCTCTGCCATGGGTTTGCCTCCATCGAGGCACAAGGTGGCTTCGGCATGAACTTTGATCCAGACGAAAGTCTACGTCTGACCGTATCCGCATTCCTGCACGGACTCCGGCATCTTCACGAAAACTAGTACGCACGCGTTGTATCATAAAAAAGGACTGCAGATTCGCTGCAGTCCTTTTTACGTTTTCGTGTACTGGTACATCCCATAAATTCGACAGTAATAATGTTAAAGTTACGCCAAATACTTTTAACACATTAACTTTGAATTCATCTTTCATCGTATTGTGTTCTTTACGATTTCTTCCTCTGATCGAAATCTAACGAACCCAGGACACGCTATAACGCCAATTAGAGCGAATAACAATATCTAACGAACTCCACACGTTCTATTTCGCAGAAAACTGGCAGTGGGACAGGCAAACTGAGCATATTCCGTCATTTAACTTGTCTGTGGTTCGTTACATCTACCAACGTACCCAATTAGGCCGAATAAGACGTGCTACGTTCGTTAGAGCCTGCCACATATATGTTACTTCAGTTCATGCAGTTCATGATGCCATAGCGGCATCGCATTACACATTGCAATTCGATTTCCACCTGATACATATCGTGCTCCGCTCAAAACTCCTGCCCCTAACATCTACGCGCTTCTCTAATATGTACATCTCCCGTTCCTCATTCCAGTAGAACGGTCTTTCACTGTCTGCTTCATCCGAACGTTTTTCTTTACACCCACTCTACCGCCATTGCTGGCGATCATCCTGCACTTCCTCTAGAATATGCTTCATCACGGGCACGTACACCTTCCAGTAGAACATGTCAGGAATCTCTTTCTGATCAGGCGTAAGCTTGGACCTGACGACCTCCCATCCTCGGATTCGGCGCCAGAAAGAATAGTGCTTCATCTCTCCAAAGGAGCCTGCCATGTAATACGACCGATTATAGTCGTCATATCGGACAAGTGCAGCAAATTCCGCGGGAATCCCTACATCCACCAGCTTCTGCTCGCCTGTCTCCGTCAGATCCGTCTTATACCAAGCCAGTATGGAGTTCTTCTCTTGCGGTACAATGATATCGAACCAGCCACTATAATGTATATCCTGGGTTATGCCGCTCCAATCCCTGCCTTCCGGTGTAAATGCAATCTGTAAATTGCCTGTCTTCACATCCGGGCCTTTCTCCAGCACCATAACCTGTCCATCCACATGAACCAGCAGCATACCAGCTCCGTGATAAGGCCATTTCTTCTTCTCCCGCTGCTCATAGTTCGCCCGTACCCAACGAGGTACTTCTTCTATACTTTGCAGATTAGATACCGATTTGCCCTGCCAACCGCTACTGTTCACGCCCAAGATCGGGTATAGCTGCTCCCTTGTCATCTTGGAAGCTGTATTCGCCAATGCGCTGTATTCGGCGACAATCGTTACGCCTTTATAAGCAGCCTCGCGAATCTTCTGCACATCATATATTGTTAGTCCTTCATAGACTCCGTCTTGTTTCCGTTCATTCTTGTGTGCAGACAGACTACTCCGATTCGCTGTCAGATAGATCAGATCCGTGTCCGTCACCTCATCAGGCAATAATCGTTTCATCTGAGGAAGGCCGTCCTGAAGATCATAGCCGTAATAATCCTCTTCATAGGAATAGTGTTCCCCGGTTTGCTGTACGATCTTTTGCTGATTCAGAAGCCAGACCAATCCCTTGTGTCCCTGGTGGGACTCGTCCGGTCTGCTCTTGTCTATAATCATGATGTTAAGCGGAACCGGGGCCTGGGATTGCCACATAATCCAGGGGACAACCAGCACCACCGATACCACTGTAAAACAAGCCAGCGTCCACATCGTGGCTGGCCTGTAACTTTTTTTCATGAAGCGTATTCCTCCTTGCTCTGTTCCAAGGTATTGTCAGGATCGGTTGGTACATTACCCTAATCCATGTCTGCTGTCCTTTTCCTCTGCCTTCCTTAATCCCATCGCCCGCAACATTCCATATATTCGGGATATGTTATTCAGCGGTCTGAACCAGAACGTCTCCGTACATGCATACAACAGCAGACGTGTCACCTCTCGGGATGTATATGCCTTGCGTGAACACCATATTTCGAACATTACCGTGCCCGCGGACAACAGGGAACCATAGAGTGTCAGCAGCAGAATGAGAATGATGCATAGGTTAATATCCACTAACTGTAGCCCTATGCCTGCAATGAACAGCACAATCGCTCCCAGTTCCAACATAGGCCCCAACAATTCGATCAAAATAAAATACGGGATGGATACCATCCCCATCCAGCCATAGGCCGGATTGAAGATCATGCTCCGCTGAGTCCATAGACTGCTTGCAAGCTGCATGTGCCAACCGATACGCTGTCTGCACAACTGACGCCATGTACCGGGTACTTCTACCCTGCAGATCGGATCGGGAATATATATAATACGGCCACGTTCCCGGATCTGCTTCATATGTTTCTGTAACCGCATCACCAGTTCCATGTGAGCGACCTGGTCATCGCGCTTGTAACCCCCAACTTCCAATACCCGGTTCTTTTTGAATACACCGAATACTTCAGCCGTAAATAAAAGCACATTAATATTGTAACGAACGAGTCCCACGCCGCTAATTAGAAAAGCACGCACATATTCAATGGACTGCATCACAAATAACGTTCTTCCCGTCCGTCCTATAAGGTTATCGGCAGAATTCGCACGATCCGCATGATTCGTATTTCCGGGTGCCATGAGATCTACTCGTCCACTGCAAGCTACGACCTCTTCTCCCGGGAGAGCATCCATAACGGGTTTCATGATCTTCACCAATGCATCCCGTTCCAGAATTGTGCGGGGTCCAACAGAGGCGATGTAGGGATACTGCGAGATATTCAGGCCTACATTCAAGGAGTCCATTCGTCCTCCATACACCTTGTCGATCACAATCAGGCGATGATGCAGCCTGGATTGGTAGACCCCATCAACCTGAGTCGTCTCCTGGCCGAGTCTCGAATAATAAACTTTACTCTGAATGGGCATCAGATCATAGGTTTCCTTTAGACGCCGCATTGTCCCATCCTCTGACCCATCATTAATGATAATCACTTCATAGCGTGCATATTGAATATCCAGTAGACAGCTAATTCGCTGTACGATCGTATCCTCGCTGTTCCGCACCGGAACAAGCAGGGATACCGCCGGAGCCAGTTCCTCATCTAGCATCTCATGATATTGCAACGGGTCAAGATCCCTCCCGCGCATCAATGTCCGAGCGGCTGCAGCAGCCAGTACACTGCACATCACAATCGCTAGCACCAGATAGATAAACATTCCCTCATAACACGCCAAAACAAAACTCCGCAGCATCTCAATCCATCTCTCGTCCATACTGCATCCTTTCCAGCGTTTCTTTCGCTATCTGCCTTGCATATTTATCCGGATGATTCACAGCCGTATCCCGAAGTTCTTCAAGTCCATGTTCATACCGGACAAGAGAGTTCGCTGCTTCCTGCCTGATCTGAAAAGAAGGATCACCCATCAGCCCCTTCAGACGTGGGATAAAAGCTTCCTCATGAACATTGCCCATGAGCTGGGTCACTGTTAATCGTTCAAAGCGCTTCCTTTCCTCCCCATGTTCGTTCCACACCAACAATAGCTCCTTCAGCACATCTTCACGACCTCTGCCCACATGCGCCAGTGCCTGATAAGAGTGGGTACGCAGCAGCGCATCGTCTCCAAGAATGAGCTTCTCCAGTAGAGCAACAACGCCATCCGTCTGATCATCCCGAATGCGAATGGCATGGATGATATTAGACTGGACCTGATAAGGTACATCTTTGAAATGATCCTTCAGACGAGTCCAGGATGACTCGGTAAGCAACAGCAGAATCTGAAGATACTGCGAATCGGATAATACATATTGCTCACGCATTAGTTCCTTCACAATTCTGAAATAACCGGTTCTGGCATATATGCGCAAAATGATGAAGCGTTCAAGTAACGTACATGATCTAACCCGCAGCATATCCTCTAACCTGGGTAGAAGCTCCACCATATGAAACTGTTCAATATATAACAACGTGTTCACTCGTTGGCTCCACTTTCCATTCTTTAGTACCGACCGGTATGAACCGCCAAAGACTTGCCAGGATAACAGGCGAATTCGCAAGATCTCGTGCTCTTCCGGGCCTTGAGAAAGTCGTTGCAATAACAGCTGCTGCAACACACTTTGTTGATCTCCACTCATATTTGATAATTCTACGCCATTTTCTCCTTGATCCAGGTACCGCTGTAAAACTGAGCCCTCTGCAAGTAATTCCTGCATCAGTGCTGTCTTAAGCTTTTCCCTGCGTCTGCTGCTATATTTCGTCCATAAGATATAACCGTAGATAACTAGCAAAAGAAACAGCACACTTGCACAGATCAGGCTGACCACATGTACTAACCAATCTGTATTACTGGCAAGCCAACCTGTACGATGTGAACCGATGAGCTGAATGTACATCCATTTTTGTCCAATCATTGCATGATTTCCCCTTAATCGAATAAACGGCCTTACAACGGGCACAATAATACAAAATTTTCAAATACACCCTGTGAATACATATCGGGTATATGATACACTAAGCTTTCTATCGGCTATATGCGTTTGTGATATAATAGGAACTGAAAATTCCGGCAATTCGTACTGGGTTCCGGATCTCCGGATAATATATTATTCCAGAAAGAGGGAGTTCTACGTGGCTCAAATCAGTCCGTACTACCTGCAAATCGGGGCAACCGTGGGTATGCTCGTCATGGCCCTGCTTGCTATTTTCATCCGCATGAAAGCCAGTCACAGACCGGTGACTATTCGCAAAATCCTTATTCCTCCGCTCGGCATGAGCACAGGATTTCTCATGTTTGTTGTACCGGAGACACATGTCCCTCTACTCTGGGCATTCATTGCGTTGCTGGTGGGCTGGTTTCTCTTCTCGTATCCCCTCATTCGCAGTACACGGTTTGAACGAGTAGGCGAAGAGATTTTCGCCACACGTTCCCGCAGCTTTGCTTTCATTCTGCTCGGATTGCTGGCTGTACGCCTGATCCTGCATGAAGTCATCCAGCGATATGTAAGCATTCCGCAAACAGGCGGTTTGTTCTTCCTGTTGGCTTTCGGCATGATTGTACGCTGGCGTGTATATATGTACAAACATTACAAAGAAGTGCTAGTTGCTGAACACTAGTCACTGTATACAAACCACGCACGGATTCACAGACAAAAAGACACGTTCTGTTGCACCATTGGTGTGCAGAACGTGTCTTTTTGTGTTTTCAACCTATTTATAATAGGTACAACTATTCGATAACTATTCAGGATCTGCAACTTTAACCAGCTGCTTGCCCAGATTATCTCCCGAGAAAAGACCCATGAATGCTTCCGGTGTCTGTTCGAACCCGTCCACAATGTTCTCTTCATACTGGATATGACCTTCCTTAATCCATTTCGCCAATTTGGCGCGGCCTTCCTTGAAGGATTTCGTATAGTCACCCAACAGGAAACCTTTCATCAATGCTGTATTCGTTAACAGCAGCGTCTGTGGGCGCATCCCGATATCCGGCTTTTCCAGATTATAAGACGAGATCTGACCGCATAACGGAATACGTGCATTTCGATTAATGTGGCGTAACACTGCATCCGAGATGTCACCGCCCACATTGTCGAAGTAGACGTCTACGCCATACGGGCAAGCCCGTTCAATGGCCGCTGACATATCCTGCTCCTTCTTATAGTTCAACACCACGTCGAAGCCCAGTTTTTCTTTCAGATACTCGCATTTCTCGTCAGAGCCTGCAATGCCGACCACGCGTGCTCCTACGATTTTACCGATCTGACCTGCAATCATGCCTACCGCTCCGGCTGCTCCCGATACCACTACCGTTTCGCCGTCCTTGGGTTTGCCGATGTCTTCCATACCAAAATAAGCCGTCAGCCCCGTCAGGCCCAGCGCACCCAGGTAAGCCGTGATCGGTGCCTCTTCCGTATCAATCAGCGAAAGGTCGCCCGTATTCACTGCGGCATATTGCTGCCAGCCCCACATGCCGGACACGAGATCTCCTTTGCGCAGATTCGGTTCCGATGATTCCACAACCTGTCCAATGGCTCCACCCTTAATCACTTCATTCAACGCGTACGGTGCAGCATAGGACTTTGTATCTTTCATGCGGCCCCGCATGTACGGATCGACCGACAAATATAATGTACGTACCAGGACTTGCCCGGCTTCCGGTTCAGGAAGAGGTGCATCAATGAAGTTGAAATTCTCTCTGGATGGGGCACCTTCGGGACGAGACGCAAGTACGATCTGTTTATTTACAGACACCAAAATTACCTCCTTGTTGCCAAGTGGACGCAAGGTTAACCCTTGTCAGCTGAGATCACTCACCACTGGCTCTGTGTTATCACTTCTTATTAGTTTAAACCGAAACAGGCGGATCACAAACGTGGGCCGCCTTGAAATATGCAAATATCGTCACATTGTAGCTGCTTTTAGCTATTATTGTGCTGTCAAAATCACAGGACCGTCTGCTGTAATCGCAATCGTATGTTCATACTGGGCAGACAGACTTCCATCCATAGTACGCGCAGTCCATCCATCCGAATCCAGCTTGCTGCGGTACGTACCAATGTTCAACATCGGTTCAATCGTAATGACCATACCTTCCTTAAGACGTGGACCTCGATGTGGCGGACCATAGTGAGGGACTTGTGGTTCCTCATGCATCTTCTCACCAATGCCGTGTCCAATAAACTCACGTACAACCGAAAGACCTTCACCTTCTGCATACACTTGAATGGCATGGGAGATATCTCCAATCCGGTTGCCAACCACGGCAAGTTCAATGCCCTTGTACAGAGAGGTTTTGGTTACATCCAGCAGATGTTGTGCTTCCGGAGTCACTTCACCTACGGCATAAGACCACGCCGAATCGGCCAGCCAGCCATTCAGATTAACAACCATGTCGATTGTAACGATATCGCCGTCTTTCAGTGCATATTTTCCCGGGAACCCGTGACAGATCACATCATTAACCGACGCACATGTCGCATATTGGTAGCCGTTGTATCCCTTTTGTTCCGGCGTAGCGCCATTTTTCTTCATAAAAGCCTCTGCAAACTGATCGATCTCCTGTGTCGTGATACCCGGACGAATCATTTTGGCAATTTCTCTATGGCACGCGGCGAGAATTTCTCCGGCTTTTTTCATATATTCAATCTGTTCTTTGGTCTTCAACGTAATCATAACAACTACTCCTTGTCCGTTAAAATCTTATCCTGTCCTCTATTGTAACGCTAAACGCTCAAAATAAAAAATTCCGTATAATCAGCAACATCCTATTATACGCCAAGCTCCTGTCCAATGAATATAATTTTCCATGAAAAACTCGAAACCCCTTCATATCGGGCCACGTATATGGTTAAAACAGTTGAAGTCGAAAGGGTGAAAGCTCATGTTCAAAAAGATTATTGGCAAACTGATTGATTCGAAATCTTCATCTCACCGCAAACGTCATAGCTCCTCGGACAGGCGCTCCTATAAACGTCACAGCAGCTCCTCAGGCAAGCGTTCCTACAAGCGCTATTCTTCTTCGGATGTGAAATATCGGGATAGCCGCAGTGGCTCCGGGTATTACAAAAGCAGAAAATACAGCTCCAGCTAAGCTGCTTTCACTACTGCTTTTAAAGAGCAATGATCGCACCAGCTTACTGGACACTACAATACATGAATATGTAACAAAGGGGTGTTCGACAGCCGTACACACGGCCTGCAGAACACCTCTTTATTGTTTCTATACCAGCAAAAAGGAAAAAGACCCCTACAGCTATCATACGAAGAGGTCACGGATAACAAATATAGGTCCGCCTACATAGCTTATCTCATTGTAATTTCAGCAACACATTCTCAATCTCTGCCTGTAGCTCTGTCGCCCCACCATAACCTGGACGGAGTCCAAGAAGTCGCTCCAGCATCTGGTGCAATTCAGGCGTAAGCTTAAGTTCCTCCTGCCAGCTGGCGGGTTCACGGCCCTTCTCTGGCTCATAAGCGGAATACAGCATAAATAGTAGAAAGTGACCGATATCCTGCAGATCATGATCCGGGGTAGCCGGTTCATCTTCAGGCTCTGGTACTTCTCGCATACGTCGCTTCAGCTCCGGTAACAACGGCTCCCCCAAGCGTCTTGCCAGGCCAAAGTCAATCAGATGCACCGTCCCTTCACGTAAAATAACATTGGGAATCCTTACATCTCCATGTATATACCCTTGCTCATGCACATGAGCCACCGGAGCCAGCAGTTGACCTGCCAGTTCCAGACATTCCCGCTCCGTATATTGAAGACCTTGCTCAAATATGCAATCTTCCAGCGTCTGTCCACGAATATACTCGATAACGATATAACTTCGTCTCCCGGATGTGAATACATCCAATAGATCAGGGATCGCCTGATGATGAAGACGTTCCATCACGTCCGCCTCTCGCTCTAACAGATGTGTAGCGAGTCTGCCCTTGCTGGGCTTGGACTCCTTCAACGCTACTTCATTACCAGTCCGGTCATCTGTACACAGATATGTCAGCCCATAGCTCCCCATGCCTAGCAATTCCTGTATCGTATAACGCTCAGCAATGGTCGTCCCCTGACGCCTAGGACGGTCAGTCCATAGTCCGAGCAATCTTTGCCAACTTCGTCGCAGCTCCACAGATCCTCCCACGCCAGCTTCCAGATCTCCCCGGTCTAATTCTATACCGAGCAATCCGTTACCAGTCTTCATGTTGTATGGAGCTTATTATATCAGGCCGATACTGTAAAATCACGATGGGCAAAAGCCTGTTGCTCAAGCTTCCTTATGCTTCTTGGGCAACAACCCGAACAACATACGTAGTGATACTCCTTTGGGTTTGCGTTTTCTTCCCTGAAAGCTGCGCAGATTGGTCACGAGTTCACGATCCCGCTCCTCTTCCAACTTCTCGTTCATCCATAGACGTTGTTTTTCCATCTGTTCCTGAAGAGCCATATGTGTATCAGCCAGATGCTGAAGGGTCAACTCCAGTTCATCGACCCGCTGTTGCAGCAACTGTACCCGGTCATCCTGCTGTTGTTCCACAGCACCATAAGTGACCTCACTTACCAGCTGTCCCAGACCCTCATAGGATCTCAGATTACCCGTTACTTCAGGTTCTTCAGGGAATACGGACGACATCGATGTGGCTGCACATTCCGGCTCTGACAGACCTTCGATTCTCACCACGGGTACATCTACATTTACTTCTACGACAGGTACGTCTGGAGCCAATACAGTCACCACAGCATCAGCTAATGGCAGATTATGCTCTCTAAGTTCGGTCATCAAGCGTTCAATGCACTCGATGTCGTCTGATTTGAATAGTCTGGATTTGTTGGCGGAACGTTCGAACCGGTATCCCTGCTCTTCCAGTGCCGCCGCATATTTACGAAGAGTACTGGCACCTATGCCCAGGCTCTTGGCCGTTTCCGTCGTTGCTCCTGCTTCTTCAATCATCATTAATTCCCTCCCGGAATGAAGTCTTTTGGGAATCAATTTCATAATACCTTTAGTGAGTTATGAAATTAATTCTTGGATAAAAACATTATGGCTTCAGCGTTCCTTTATGGAACCGTCATCGGATCGGGGCAACCTGTCTCATGATCATGTATGCTTATCTTTTGCTTGTCCGTATGTATTCGTCAGCTTCTCGGCAGATCCCTTTGGCGGTTTTGTTCTGTTTCTGCGGATTCCTAAGAACTTTTGTCAGGTATATGATTCGCACAAATAACCCTTGATCCGACAACGAGCATGAATGCTGTCATGTCGAATACGACAGGTGCAAATGCCGTCAAATCAACTGATTGTGAATTATTCATGTCAATTTTGTTAACTCCTTTACTCCAATACGCTCCCGCGATAGCGGATATCATTGCTGCACAGCTTTTTTATGTGTTATCTTATGTAACGTAGAAGTACATTTCAGCATAAAATAAAGGACTATACTTAACATAGGACGCGTAAGTCAGGATAAATATCAATGTAATGGGGGCTGAACGGCAGTGTTAGGCAAATCAGGTAAAGTAGCGGTGATCGGGGCAGGTCTTGTCGGTTCGAGTTGTGCGTATTCCATGATTAATCAATCGATATGCAGGGAAATTATGATGGTGGACCGGACGTATGACCGTGCTGTAGCACAGGCACTGGATTTTTCCCATTGTATGGACTTCACACATAACCGCACCAAAGTATATGCAGGAACGTATGCCGATTGTGGCAATATGGATGTGATTATCTTAACCGCTGGTGCGAATCCCAAGCCAGGACAGACTCGGCTGGATATTTTGGAGGAAGCGGAGTCGATTGCCAAAGACATCGTGGTTCCCATCATGAACAGTGGATTTAACGGGATTTTTGTCGTCGCTGCCAATCCGGTTGACATAGTAACTTATATGGTATGGAAATTATCCGGCCTCCCGCGCGAGCACGTCATCGGTACAGGGACGTCCATTGACTCCTCAAGACTCAAAACGCTGCTATCTGAAGTCTTCTCCATCGATCCTCGCAGTGTGCACGGTTATGCTCTCGGAGAGCATGGAGAATCCCAGTTCGTGGCCTGGTCGCATGTGACCATCGGTGGTAAACCAATTATGCACATCATGGATCAGCACAAGGAGCGCTTCAAACATCTGGATCTGGACGATATCGCACGCAAAACGAAGGATGCTGGCTGGGAGATCTTTACTCGCAAAGGCTCTACCCAATTCGGGATCGGCAACGCTCTGGCGCACATCACCCGTTCCATCCTCAATGACGAACACAAAATCATCGCCGTATCGGCTATTCTGGACGGAGAGTATGAGCAACATAACGTCTGCGTCGGTGTTCCTGCAATTATCGGCGGAAATGGCATTCAGGAGATTATCGAATTGAATCTGGATGCAACGGAACGTGAGAAATTTAACAATTCCTGTGAAATCCTATCAGGTAACATCAATCGTCTGACACTGGCATAACCCATTCGAATACAGCTCTACTTTGCATGCTTCAGTTCAACTTCAAAAGCCTGCCAACGCAAACACGCCAATAACACTCCATGCGAGGAGGAATATTGGCGTGTTTGCGTTTATTATTTTTCACGGTCGAACTATTGTTCAATTCGGTGCAAGCCGAGGTTCGTCCCTTGGTCCCCATTGCTGTAACACCCGCTTCAACTCACTCAGCATAACCGGCTTACTAATAAAGTCACGCATCCCCATCTCCAGACAAGCTTCCTTGTCTTCACGTTTGGCATTGCCTGTAACTGCAATGATGGGCGGTATGCGATCCTGTGGAATTAGGCGGTGCAAAAGGTCTGTCGCCTTCAATCCATCCATCACAGGCATATGAATATCCATCAGGACAATATCATAAGCATTCTGAGAGATGGCATCAATCGCCTCTACACCATTGGTACACACATCTGCCTGGTATCCGAGCTTCTCCAGATATTCTCGCAGAATCTTCCGGTTTACCGGATGATCTTCCGCCACCAGAATACGCATGGCGACCTTGTCACTTTGACGTGTGCGATCATGATGGAACTGACTTGCTGTCTGTTCCGCTGAAGCTTCTACACTCGTCGCAGGCACAGCAAACCGGAAGGTCGAACCTTCTCCTTCTATACTCTCGACACTGATACTACCTCCCATGATCTCTACGAGTCGCTTGGAGATGACCAGGCCCAAGCCAGTACCACCATACTTCCGGTTAATCACCGGATGCAGCTGAGAGAAGGATTGGAACAACTGATCCAGCTTGTCAGCGGGGATGCCGATCCCCGTATCTTGCACTGCAAAATCAAGAACGCTGTCTTCGGGCTTTCTGCCCTTGATAATATCTACGGTGACATCAATACTTCCCCGGTCTGTAAACTTGAGCGCATTGCCAACCAGGTTCACCAGAATCTGTCGGATACGTATGGAGTCGCCTACCATGAACTCAGGGATACTTGGATTGAGACGATACCTGATCTCCAGATGTTTCTCATCTGCACGGGATTTAAACAGTTCGGCCACCTGTTCCAGCATCTTGCGTAATGCAAATGGTTCATAAGCCAGCGCCATTTTCCCGGATTCCAGCTTACTGAAGTCCAAAATATCATTAAGGATGTTCAGCAGAGCATCGCCGCTATCTTGAATAATCTCGGCATATTCTCGCTGTTCCTCCGATAAATCGGTACCGATCAACAACTCGGTCATGCCCACGATCCCGTTCATGGGTGTCCGGATCTCATGGCTGACCATTGACAGAAATTCTGACTTGGCCTGAGCTGCGAGCTCAGCTGTCTCTTTGGCACGTACAATTTCACGTTCGCCAGTCACATCATTGAACACGACCACCGCGCCCTGAATCTGTCCCTGTTCAATAATCGGCGTCACCTGATACTGCACCAGAAAGCTGCTGCCATCTTTACGCCAAAACACATCTTCCTTGATTGAGCGTCTCTGTCCATCCAACACGGTCATGTGGATCGGGCACTCTTCTTTTGGGAAATGACTTCCGTCCGCACGGGTGTGATGGATAATGGGATGTGAGTTTTTGCCAATGAATTCTTTCGGTTCATAACCGAACATCGAAGCTGCTGCAGGATTCATAAACATGGTGATTCCATCCGCATCCAAACCATAGATTCCTTCCGTAACCGTGTTAAGAATCAGCTCATGTTGCTTGCTAAGCTCCTGAATCCGTTCCGTATATTCCTTACGCTCGGTAATATCAGACACGATTCCATAGACACCTACCACTTCTTTATCCACAATAATAGGCACATTCGTAACGGATACTTCGATCTTCCGACCACTTGAATTGACGATTCGGGTCTCATAATATTGCGGTTCGCCCTGCTTCACCATTTCAAAATTCGTTTGGCCGTATTGCACTTCGCGTTTATCCAGATTGGATAAAAACGATTTACCAATAAGCTTATTGCGTGGAACATCCAGCATTTGCACCAGCTTGCTGTTCACCGCACTATATTGGCCTTGCATATTCAATGAATACACGGCTGCCGGATTATGTTCGAACAGCGATCTATATCGCTGACGACTTTCTCGAAGACGTCTATCCGCATCCTTATGCTGAGTAATATCCCTGCTGATGCTGACAATCTGGGTTGTCTTGCCCCGCTCTCCAGCCACAGGCTTCGCCAATGTCTCCATCCAGATATAGTGTCCCTTTTTGTGTAACACACGCATCTTGCAGCCATTGCCAATCTCGGAAAGATCCATGGGATCAGGATAATCTCCCGGATAACAATAATCCTTGAAGGACTTTCCTGTAACTTCCTCCGGCTTATAACCCAGTAAGGTATAGACAGAAGGTGATACGTATAACAACTCGCCATTCGTAGCACAGGTCGTAATCAGATCTTGTGCATGGTCAGCGAGCACCTGATATTTCTCTTGTGTCTCCCGAAGCTCACGTTCCACTTCTAACGTTTCGGTAACATCCTTGGCAATACCATATATGCCAACAACTTCTTCACCCTCAGTGATGGGCACATACGTTATCTCTGCGTGTTTCAAAGATCCGTCTTTATGATAAAAAGTAATGGAATTACTGACTGAACGTCCAGCCAGTACCTCTTTAATATATTCTTTACGTGAATTTTCACTATCAGGAGGACAGAGTTGATTCCGATTCACACGAATCAAGTCATCGAGTGTATGCCCTGATATCCGCTCTACCGAGGGATTAGCATCAATATAGTTTCCATGGATGTCCATCACATAAATGGCATCCGGGTGGTTAAAAAACAATGATTGGTAAGAACTTCCCTCAGAAATAATGCGCTTCAGGGTTTCCGTTTTATTAATATCCAAGGCTTACCCCTCTTTTCTCAGCCAATATCTTCATCTAACAACAGGAATTAATTATTTCCGTAGAAATGGGCCTACCCTCGAATAACCATGTAAGCCTGCCTAGAAACAGCTTTTTTTATTTTACCAGATTCTCGCGTCCTTTTGCTTACAATCTATGATTCAATTCACTTGAAGTGTGATGTAATAGTTGGAATTTAATTTTCAATTTATTATACTTCAGAAAATTAACGATACAAATTGTATCATAAAAGATATAATCGTTAAAAAGCGTTATTTGACTACGGAGAGGACGGATGAATCATGCTGCCCAACAGAGTTAAAATTGTTTACGGCAAACTACGAGGCTTGGCCATCTTCGGTAAAATCCAGCCCTCAATGGGGCTGCTGCCACGAATCAGGGGTAAAGTTTATCTAAATAAATTGGGTGATTTGCAGGTAGGAAAACGGCTTAACATCATAGGCAAACCTTGGGGAACCCAGTTAACCGTGGTCAAAGGGGCGCGATTAACGATTGGCGATGACGTCATGATTAATGCAGGTGTTGGGATTGCGGCTAACGTTGAAGTGACCATCGGTAATAACGTTATGATTGGTCCTCGAACAAGTATATTTGACAGTGCCTATCACCGAATTGACTCGCTGGATGACGGAAGCCAGACCGCCAAAAGGATCGTCATTCAGGATAATGCCTGGATTGGTACGGGTGCGCTGATTCTACCCGGAGTGACCATTGGCAGAAATGCAGTCGTGGCTGCCGGAAGTACGGTGACCAAAGATGTACCTGAGAATACACTTGTAGCCGGGGCGCCAGCCAAAATCATTCGGGAATTAACCATTCATGATGGGTGGGTCAGACATTAGAAAAATCCCTCTCAAGCCTACATACAATGGAGTTTGCATGTTTAGCTTAAGAAGGATCTTGATCTACGATAACCAGATGTGTAACGTTTTATTCAGATTTCTTTTTTCGCAAAATACATCATGCCGATTCCAATGAAAATGACAGCACTGCCTCCAACAACCGCCAGCATCGTCATCAGTGGAACATTATAAGCTCCGAAACCTCCGCCATCCATTGGCGTCATCAGAATCATCGGTTGGGCCCATGGATAATACGGTCCATATGTAGCCGAGTTCACGATGATAATATTCGGTACAGTCAGTGCAAAATTTAGTGCGAGTGGTGCAGCAAAGCTGCTCCACACCAATGAAACGAACATTTGCAGTGCAGCCAGTGGTACACAGGCCAACAACCCTAGTAGCAATTTGCCAACCAAAAATCCCCAAGGCACTGGCATCGTAATGCCATGAATCAACCCTGCCAGCAGAATGGACATCAGCAACAGTACTTGTGTACCCGCCAGAAGCAGGAGTACAATCGTCAGTTTGCCTGCATATACACCTGAACGTGTGAGCGGTAGAACCAGCATCTGCTTCCACCCTCCTCCTGCATGTTCAAAACGGCAGACAAAGGACGTAAACACCCCAGTCAGCATCGGCAACAGGAGCAATCCATGTAGAAAGACCATGGTGCCCATCAATACCTGCCAATTCCCCGAAGGCGTGGACAACAGTCCGATAAGCAGCGCAATGAGCGGGCTTAGCAGGATCAGGAGCCAGATAGGGGATTTACCCATTTTCAATCGTTCAGCGGACAATATTCGGAAATACGTTGTCGCAAAGCTCATATCAGGCCACATCCTTCCGGCTAAAGTGCCCCATACCCAGCAACAGGATCAATAGTCCCAGACCTGCACCCATGCCTGCATACAGATATGGATTAGGTCCATTCCAAGCCATCTGTGCCCAAGCGAGCGGAAAATTCGGCGAGATACTAAGTGCGAACATGCCGGTTATCGCGAGCACAATACCCAGGGTGACCGGAAGCGCCTGATTTTTGTTTACCATCGTGAGCCATAACTCCAGTGACAACACGGGAAGCGCACCAGCCAAAGGTAGCAACCCCAACTTGATCGCCTGCATCCAAGGAATCTCACTGGCATGGAATCCGAGTATCAGTCCCAGACCCACAATTCCAGCGGTTAACAGCAGGCAGGAAATCACCAACAGCAGACAGGCAAGCAGGAACTTAGCCAGATACACAGCCGGTCTGGGGATCGGCATGGCGAGCAGCTGTTTCCACGATCCCTGTTCATGCTCAACATTGGCGATCATGGAGCTGAGAATGGTTGCTCCCAGCATCAGAGACAGAGGCACAAAGATAACCACATTGCCCAACAGCCCGCCCCACAGATTATCGGCGTACTGTTCTTTCAGATAGTCCAGCCGTAACCCAAAATTAAGCGCCTGCATGGCTATCAATCCAATCGGAGCCAGGAAGACGAGAAACCAGATCCCCTTCCCCCGAATCTTGAGCCAATCCGATGATAATGCACGCCCGGTCATATGGATGCCCCCTCGCCGATGACCCGCATGAACAGATCTTCCAGAGACTGACGCTGTTCCTCCACACGATACACATCATGATCCTGCTCAATTAATCGGCGCACAAGCAGTGCCACCGAAGGGTTATCCATATAAGGGAACGTTAACGCAGAACCCTGCCGCTGACCATATTGGCCCTGTTCTCTGGCCAGCTTCATGGCCTCTTCCGGCTCCGAAACCGTTAACCGGATAGAGCTGCCCGTCTGACTATGCAGACTCGCAATGGTATCCTGAAGCACCATCTTGCCTTCACGGATAATACCGACGCGACTTGCCATCTGTTCAACTTCACTCAGTAAGTGGCTGGACACCAGAACAGTAATGCCATGTTCCAGAGGCATGCGTTTGATCAATTCCCGAATCTCCTGAATACCGGCAGGATCAAGCCCATTTGTCGGTTCGTCCAGAATCAATAGCTCCGGCTCACCCAGCAAAGCGCTGGCAATCCCCAGACGCTGCTTCATCCCAAGGGAATATCCCTTCACCGAACGTTTGGCATCCTTCGTCAGATCTACAATGGACAGCACTTCAGCAATTCTCGATTTCGGTACATTGATAATGCGGCGCAAGGTCTCCAGATTCTCCACCGCATTCAGATGTCCGTAATAGGACGGATATTCGACCAGAGAGCCTACACGGCGCAGAATATCCATGCGATCCTTGCGGATATCCTTGTCGAAGACCCGGATCACACCTTTGGTTGGTTTAATTAAGCCGAGAAGCATGCGAATCGTAGTTGTTTTGCCGGCACCATTGGGACCGAGGAAGCCGTAGATATCTCCCTTTTTAATATGCAGATCAAGTTCACGGACCGCTGCACGGTCCCGGTATGTTTTCCATAAATTCGACGTTTGAATAATATTTTCACTCACTGTCTGATCACCTCGAAACTATTGTAACCTTTCAAGGTTAAAGCCAAGGTAGTCTCCAGTTTAAGTTTAGTTTAAAAAAAGAGATTTCATCGGTTTGGTATTTCCCTGTTTCCCTTACCACTATAGATATATGTCCGGACACCCGCATCGGAGCTGTCTACCCGTTTGCGCAGTCCCATCTCACGAATTAACAGGTCTACAATGGATAAGCCCAGACCAGTGCCCTTCGTGTCGGAATCCTGCTGTATTCCTGGACCCCGATCCTGAATCACGATGGCTGTCTCGCCCTGAATCTTCTGGGTTGATATACCAATGTACTTCCCGCTCGCGGCATGACGGATCACGTTCTGAAACAGGTTATCGAGAATACGGCGCATGCCCTGTTCATCCATATGCCAGATCAGCGGTTCCTCCGGCAGGTCGATATCAATGTCGAATTGCTCTTTCTCCCAGACTGGGTACCAGGCCGCTGCCGTTTCCCTGACGATCCGCAGCATATCTTTCTCTTCCAGCTTCAACGTATATTTCCCACTCGTGAGCAGATTGTAGGATAACATGTTGTCGATGAGCCCGCCGAGATCCTCCATCTTCGCTTCCATGCGATGTAATGAACGGTCTCCTTGCTCGCTGAGCGCTTCCTTGTGTAAGGCATGCATATGTCCACGAATCACTGTTAGCGGGGTACGCAGATCGTGGGAAAGCCCGGCAACGAGACGTTTACGCAATTGTTCTTCCTCGCGTTCACGATAGCGGCTGTCGGACAGTTGATGCACCATCTGATTGAAGGATTCCTCCAGCTGACCTATCTCATCTGACCGGCGGATATCCACCGGAAGCGGGATGCCTTCCTTGCCTGGGGTCATCATCGCCGTCTGCAGACGAATAAGTCGCTTGCGAATACGTGCAAAGAAGAGAATCGACATGATGATGAAAATCATGAAGATGATGATCATGACAATGCCAAGATACAAGAGTTCCATCGGCAGATTATTTTGTGTCTTTTGCAAAAGCGATCGCGGCACTTCAATGATCATGAAGCCCTGTCCTCTGTTCTGCTCACCCCCGCCGATATACGAAACTACGGTCAACGGATCACGAAAGGAAGCTTTTTTCATGAATTGCACCGTATTGTTCACATTCCATTCGTCTGGAATTCGGGTCTCTGCTGTTTTCCCGGAATCCAATGACCACTTCAATATCGTGTCTGTTTGGCCATCCGCTAATGTGGATTTCACCAGCTGTACATCTTCACCACCGAGAATAAAGAGGGTCTCACCGCTCACATTCACACGATACATGGAAGATTTGGGATACGAGCCATGTAATTGCTCTAACCTGGCCTTAACCTCTCCATCCGAAGCACCATCCAGGTTCTCCGCTTCACGCGACCACAGGTTACTGATCCGGGTAACGTCACCGTATGGTGCCGCTTGATTCGAATTCGTGTTATTCACCACCACCACATAAATGATGGATATGATCGGAAGAACGACGGGGACGAATAATACTGCCGCCAAGATCAGGATAATGTATCTGGACATCAAGGACCGCCCAAAGCGAAGCTTGCGCCGCCCAGATTGCTTTTGACCCATGCTTCGCTCCCCCCTCCGTTCTCCCTTCATGGTTCTTCGTTCTCTGAACCGCCGGATCATGGCTTCTTCACGCGATATCCCACACCACGGACCGTCTGAATAACAACAGGATTGGCCGGATCAAGCTCCAGCTTTTCGCGTAGATGCCGAATATGTACCATTAAAGTCTTGTCCCCATCCAGATAGGGCTCATTCCAGACAGCTTCATAGATCTGCTCTTTGGTTCGAATCATGCCCATATGTCGTAGCAGGTAAGCGAAGATGTGAAACTGTTTTCCCGATAAAATAATCTCCTCCCCCGTCTCCTCATTGACGATCCGGTTGTCCTTCTCATAGATGGAAAGATGATCCAGCTTCAGAGCTGTATCCGATGAGACCGCGGTTCCCGCCTTACGCAGTTGGACCTCAATCCGGGCAGCCAATTCATCGGGGTGAAATGGTTTGGTCACATAGTCATCGGCAAAATCAAGACCATGCAGCTTGTCGTCAATGGATGTTCTGGCCGAGAGCATGACAATGGGCACAGCGGAATATTCTTTTTTCAGTCGCTGGCCCACCGTAAATCCATCCAGTCCTGGCAACATGACATCCAGAATAATGAGGGAGCAACCAACAGCAGCCTCCGCTGCACCTTCACCACTTCCCAGCCATTGCACTTCATAACCACGTTCCTCCAGATCGGCTCTGACCCATGTCGCGATTTCCGTATCATCTTCAATGTATAACAGTTTGGTTTTCATCCGAATATTCGTTTCCTTTCCGCCCCCATTGGGTTAATGATATATCTGAGCATCATCATGACAAAAGCTGTCTATAACATATGGATTCATGTCTTGTTGAACATGTTGAAGTCTCACGTTAGCACGCATTTCTAATTATAGCTTATCCATTACCTTGGGTAATGTCATATCCATTAAGTCTACCAAGTACATATTATACCTACACCTGACGGGAGGAATTTCATTATGCTGTTGGAAGCCATCTATCATCAACCGAAACGCAACTGGGCCTATGCCTATGACCAAGATACAATCCATCTGCGCCTGCGTGCCAAAAAGAATGATCTGACCGAGGTACATGCCCTGACCGGTGACAAATATGCTTGGGATGCAACCAAAGCGCGGGTTCCCTTAACCAAGTTTACCTCTGACTCCATGTTCGATTACTACGAGGGTGAAGTGAAACCTCCCTACCACCGACTGAAGTACTCTTTTCTACTCAAAAACGGAGACGAACAGATCTGGATGACCGAGACGGACTTCCAGAAAGAAGAACCGGACGACCCAGGTCGTATGTTCCAGTTCCCCTATATTCATACCGGTGCTGTGTTCACACCCCCTGCATGGGTTAAGGATGCGGTGTTCTATCAGATTTTCCCCGAACGATTCGCCAATGGCAACCCGGATATTAATCCGGACAACGTAGAACCCTGGGGCGGTGAGCCAACCCCTTTCAATTTCTTCGGCGGTGACCTTCAGGGCGTAATTGACCATCTGGATTACATCAGTGATCTTGGCATTAATGCGATCTACTTCACACCCATTTTTGAAGCCACCACCAATCACAAATACGATACCGAAGACTACCTGCGGGTAGACCGGCACTTTGGCGATGCAGATACCGTGAAACGACTGGTCGAGCTGTGCCATGCGCGCGGCATTCGCGTACTGCTGGATGCCGTGTTCAACCATTCCGGGAAGACATTTGCGCCGTTTGTGGATGTGCAGAAGAACGGGGAAGACTCCAAATACAAGGACTGGTTTCATGTACATGAATACCCGCTGGACGTGAAGGACGGCATTCCTACGTATGAGACCTTCGGATTCGAAGCGCACATGCCGAAGCTGAATACGGAGAATTCCGAGGTAAAGGCCTACCTGCTGGAGGTTGCCGAGTACTGGATCAAAGAAGTGGGTGCGGACGGCTGGCGACTGGATGTGGCAGATGAAGTGGATGATGCATTCTGGCGTGATTTCCGCCGTGTAGTCAAGGCCGCTAATCCGGATGCCTACATTCTGGGCGAAGTATGGAACGAATCCTCCTCCTGGCTGCAAGGCGACCAGTTCGATGCGTCCATGAACTATCCATTTACCGATGCCGTGAATGCTTTCTTTGTAAAAAATACAATGCACGCCGAACAGTTCGCAAACTCCATCGGGCGACAGTTATCCCGTTATCCGCTACAGGCCAGCGAAGTAGCGTTCAACTTGCTGGACAGCCACGATACACCGCGGCTGCTCACACTGTGTGAAGGCGACCAGCGCAAGATGAAGCTGGCTGCGTTATTCCAGTTCAGTTACATGGGCGCGCCGTGCATCTATTACGGAGACGAGATTGGCATGGATGGAGAGCATGATCCAGGCTGCCGTAAATGCATGGAATGGGATGAAGCGAAGCAGGACCGTGAGCTGCTCGACTTTTATCAGAAACTAATCTCCCTGCGTCATGCTCATCCCGCCCTGCGTGCGGAAGGCACCATTCGTTTCCTGCAGGCTCGGCCCGATGGCAGCCAACTGGTGTTCGAACGGCAAAATGAGGAGGAACGCATTCTGATCCTGTTCAATCGCTCGGAAGAGACGGCTATTGTCGAGCTGGAGGCTGGTGAAGAGCAATGGACCGAGTTATTCGGCGGAAACCATCGTACCGCCAAGGAAGATGGCGTGCTCGCCATTGAACTGCCTGCGTATGGATATGCCGTACTGAGTACAGGTGTGAATCAAAGATCATCTTAATACGCATACATCAAGAGTCACATTTAAAGAATCAAGCTTAGCTTCACTTAGCAACAACCAAATAAGCGTCCTGCAGACCTGAATTTCAGGGTTGCGGACGCTTATTTGGTGTATTTTCCGTTATGCATAAGGTCGCAGACTCGTTTCTCGGAAGGACCTGTTTGTATATTAAACCTGAGAATCCGTATCTGCCCCCGTTGTGTTTGCGCCAGTTGTGTTAGAACCCTGTGTTCCCGTCTCAGGCTCGGCACGCTTCGCCTTCGGTTTAGCCAGCTTCTGCATCATTTTGCGACCGGTTGGCGTCTGGGCCAGTCCGCCTTGGGCTGTCTCCCGGTGACGGCTCGGCATCGCACTACCTACTTCCAGCATAACGTCGATGACTTCGTCTGACGGAATGGCACTACGCACTCCGGCCAATGCCATGTCGGCCGCAGCCAGTGCCGTGACGGCACCTAGTCCGTTACGGACGATGCACGGAATTTCAACGAGACCTGCGACCGGATCGCAGATCAGGCCCAGTGTATTTTTTAACGCCAGACCAACGGCATGAACGACCTGCTCCGGTGTACCACCACGCAGCTCAACCATGGCACCCGCAGCCATGCCGATCGCGGAACCCACTTCCGCCTGACATCCACCTTCGGCACCGGAGATAAATGAATTGTTTGCGATAACATAACCAATCGCTCCTGCACAGAACAACCCGTTCACCAAATGTTCGTCCGTCCAACCAAACCGCTCCTGTGAACTGATAAACACACCAGGGATGATACCGCAGGAACCGGCTGTTGGCGTTGCCACGATCCGGCCCATGGAGGCATTCACTTCAGATACACATAGAGCATACGCCATGGCAAGTGCAGAAGCATCACCAGAGCAAGTCTCACCCTTGCGAATGTACTCGGCCATTTTTTTGCCGTCTCCGCCCGTTAATCCACTGCGTGAAGTGGTATCTTCTGTTAATCCTTTGTGTACCGCTTCCTTCATCACCTGATAATAGTCCGACATCTGCTTCACAACATCCGCTTCCGGCGTATTGGTCTCCTGAACCTGTTCCTCGATCATCAGCTGAGCAATGGTTTTGGATTCTGCTGTACAGATCGTATTCAGTTCGTGCAAATGTTTAAACCGCATCCGAATAAACTCCTCTCTTCAAATCAATGACACGAATGTCCAGCACATGGTCGAGCGAACGCAGACGCTTCAGCATATCAGGATTCGGCACACCGTCCATCTCCATCGCAGTCAGCGCTTCGCCATCCCGGGCTTTCCGATCTACTTGCATATACCCGATGTTAACCCCCGATGAACTGATTGTAGACGTCACTGAGGCGAGCACGCCCGCTTTATCCGCATGACGCAAAACGAGTGTAGGAAATTCACCACTGATCTGAACGCGAAAATCATTCATCGCATGCACCGATACACTGCCGCCACCAATAGAAGCACCAATCAAGGAGCAGGCACGCTCTCCATGCCACAACTCAATCTTGACGGTATTCGGGTGAGGAGCAGGCAGGCCGCTTGTATAAAACTCAACCTCCATGCCTGCTTCCTCTGCATATTGCTCTGCATCCGGGATACGCGGATCGTCTGTGACATAGTCCAGCAGACCGCCGATCAATGCCAGATCCGTGCCGTGCCCCTGATACGTGTCCGCGAACGAACCGTACAGCGTCAGCCGGGCACGTTCTGGCGTACATCCCAGCCACTGACGAGCAATTCTTCCTAACCTTGCCGCTCCAGCTGTATGTGAACTTGAAGGACCTGTCATGGACGGACCAATAATTGAGAAAACATCTTTAAATCGCACCTTGTAACCCTCCAATTGTATTCGTCATTTCCATCCAGAATCAAATCCATATTGTTCCTTATTTACTGAATGATGACATCAAAAAAGGACAGAAGAAGGCCTCAGGCCCTCTCTCTGTCCTCGATACCTGAGAGTTTCACGATCAGCAGTGTCTCACGACAAGGTACATTGCCTGCAATTACAGACAAGGTAACCGAACTGACTGATCATATACCCCTTGGGTGGCGCAGTTCGCGCACTCTCCAGAGTTGCGTCCAACGATGGTACATTTACCTGAGAGATTAACCACTGCGCCGGGTGCGCAGCAGCTTGCTCCTTCGGTGCCTGAACACTAGCCATTTGGCTCGTCTGATCAGGTCTCTCCCGCTCGTTATCATCCGCTGTATGGAACCATTCTGAGCTTATGTCAGAACAGTGATGGAAGTCGTTGATTTCTTCTTCATTAAGATTAATCGACCGGAAGATCAGTGTCAACAAACTTAACGATTTCTTTGGGTATATTTCCTTTATTTTCGATTGAACCGATGATATCCAGAATATTTTGTCAGCTTTCATTACATTAATGCGGTAAAAAGAGCTTTTAGAAAAGCTCATTTCTGTTTTCCTTCAATTAATGCCATGATGTGCTTACTACTATTTATGATGTTGTCCACGAAAACGTTCGGGTATTCAGGCAACCAAAATCTTCAAACCACACTGCTTAGTAGCCCATCTGAGTCTGTACATCTGGACTATAATTCACAGTTCGTAGAAGATACTCTCGTTCTGTACATAAGGTCTGCAATACTTGCTGCATAGCTTCGGCATGCGATCTTTCATCCATTCATGTCTCGACTCATTCGCCATCTGAAAAGCATAATAACCTAGTGTAAAGATCAACATGAACCCTTCCATTAATCGGATATCACGATCCGTCAGTGGTGCGGTCTTTTTCGTGTAACCGGATAAAAATATGTCACGTTCCTCCCGATTGAACATAAGTGCTGCCCCTCCGGCATCGAAAAGATAGTAACCATAACCCTGTAGACAAAAATCAATCATAGAGATTCCCTTGTCCGTTATCAGCAGATTGTTGCGTGTAATATCCCCATGGATGACTCCCCATGTCTTCGCATCGTGCGGGTATGTTTCCAGTTGCTCATTAATGTTCTCGAACGTCTCTCGAAGCAGATCAAAGTCTTCCGTTGTAAAAATTCCAAGTCTGACGCCTTCCCTCAGCTGCTCCAACATGACCAGATTTTCTTGGACGCTTCCATATGTCGGCCGTACCTTCGATCGATCTAGCTGGCTCATCTCTCTTCCTGTCCACTGATGATCGTTGCCATCCACCTGTACACGTCCATATTGATGAAGCATCTGCAGTTGAGCACCAAGATCATAGATCTGCTCTGTTGTCAGGCGTTCTCCCTGCTGGATATCTCTTCCTTCAATCCACTCCAGTACCGTACAGCAGATTTCTTTACCCGCTTCACTTATCCATACCGTGACCCAATCTCCCGATACATTCCGTACCGGATGCTGCACGCGCAATGCTGTCGTTGCATTTAATTCATAAAGCAGGTTCATCTCCGCCTCCAGCGCAGAGGGCGTATGCTGAATGCCTGTCATACTTGCATATGCAGCCTGGTGTATCCGTAACAGATACTTCTGCCCGCTTGCTTCATCAACGACATGATACGTCAGATTCTCATTGTGCCGAATATAGGAAACGACAGGTTTCTCCATGCAATAGTTCTGAATAATCTGAGCTGCCATATGGTCGTAAGACATCTGATCCGTAGTGATTATCACCATCTCCTTCGTAGTTATGTAAACGATTTCTTATTACTGATTATCGTAGCATGATTCATTTATATACAGCAAATTCTTCCAAAATCAAATAAAAAAGCACAACCCCCGAACAATCGTTCAGGTACTGTGCTTTCTTGTCTCTATTTTATTTCTTTATCTCTCTATCTGTTGCTCTATGTGACACTCCATGATCCAATTAACCAAAACGACCCATAATGTATTCTTGCGTCAGACGATTGTCGGGGTTCGTGAAAATGTGCTCCGTATCCCCGTGCTCAACCATAGTGCCCAGATAGAAATATGCCGTGTAATCCGAGATGCGTGCCGCCTGCTGCATATTATGGGTAACAATGACGATCCGCAGATCTTTCTTAAGCTCGGTAATCAATTCCTCAACCTTACCCGAAGATACCGGGTCAAGTGCAGATGCCGGCTCGTCGAGCAGCAAAATCTGGGGATCAACCGAGAGGGCACGGGCAATACAAAGTCGCTGCTGTTGTCCACCCGAGAGAGACAGAGCTGACTCATGCAGTCTGTCTTTCACTTCGTCCCAGAGCGCAGCACGGCGCAAGCTTTTTTCCACAATTTCATCCAGTGCCTTCTTACTCTTCGTACCGCGGTAGCGGGGGCCAAACGCGATATTGTTGTAGATGGACTTATGAAAAGGATTCGGCTTCTGCCACACCATGCCAATCTTCTGACGAAGCTTGATTACATCGGTTCCAGGCTCATTTAGATCGTTACCATCCATCCAGATATGTCCCTCTGTACGGGACCCGGCAATCTCGTCATTCATCCGGTTCAGCGACCGGAGGAACGTGGATTTACCGCAACCCGACGGCCCAATAAGAGCCGTTACGCTTGCTTCAGGAAACGTCAGACTGATCTGCTTGACCGCCTGGAAATGTCCATAATATATGCTTAACTGTTCCGTACCAAAAGGTATGGCCATGTTGGTTCCTCCTTATTTCGAAGCTGTCATGCGGCGGAATACAACCCGACCGATCCAGCGTGCACTTAGATTGAACGCCAGCACGAGAATGACAAGCACGGCGGATGCCCCTGCTGCCACTTCTTTGGAATCTGGCCCAATGCCTTCACTATTTACTTTCCAGATATGGACAGCAAGTGTCTCTGCCGGACGGAAAGGATTAAGCGGTGATCTTGGACTCGTCGGATTCCAATCTGTAAAGTCCAATGGTGGACTACTCATACCTGCGGTGAACATCAGCGCGGCTGCTTCACCGAAGATCCGGCCCGATGCCAGGATCGTACCCGTAATCAAGCTCGGCAATGCCACAGGTAGTAGAATGGAAGTGATAATCTTCCACTTGGACAGTCCAAGCGCCAGACCTGCTTCCTTTTGTTCCTTTGGAACGGCCCGGAAGGCCTGCTCCGTTGTCCGTACCATCAGTGGCAAGTTAAAGATCGCCAGAGCCAAGGCACCCGAGATCAGGGAGAAACCAAGACCAAATTGATTTACTAGCAGCAAGAGACCAAACAAACCGATAACGATGGATGGGAATGATGACAATACTTCAACGACCAGACGAATGAAGCTGGTAATCTTGCCTGGCTTGGCGTATTCCGCCATGTAAATTCCGCCACCCCATCCGAGTGGAATGGTAACAATCAAGGTCAAGACAAGCAAAAATACGGAGTTAAAAAGCTGTGGACCAATCCCGCCGCCACCCTTAAGTAACTGTGGTGCGCTCGTCAAGAAGTTCCAGCTAATATGTCCAATGCCTCTAAACATGATGAATCCAAGTAGACCGAGCAATAAAATAACAATGAATAGAGCCAATACAACGATAACGGATGTTGCAATCTTATCTACCGTCTTTGCCTTCATTTTCATACCCGGTTCCTCCTTTCAAGCAGGCGAACCAGAATGACGAAGACAAATGTCATCACCAGCAGGACAAGCGCCATACTCCACAGTGCATTGTTATGAACAGAACCCATCGTGGTGTTACCCATGCTGAGTGTAATTACACTTGTTAATGTTGAAGCTGATTCAAGCAAGGATGTTGGAACATGCGGTGCATTACCGATAACCATCTGCACAGCGAGTGCCTCACCAAAAGCACGGGCCATACCCAATACGACACCTGTCAACAAAGCTGGCAAAGTCGTTGGAATAATGACACGGTAGATGGTTTGCCAGCGAGTGGCACCGAGTGCGTAGGAGGATTCACGCAATCCTTTAGGCAACGCGGACAATGCATCTGCCATAATACTTGTGACCGTAGGAAGAATCATTACCGCGAGAACAAGACATCCGGCTGCAATCCCGACGCCTGTTCCACCAAAGATACTGCGCAGCAAAGGTACGATGACACTCAGACCGATAAATCCGTACACAACGGACGGAATACCGGATAAGAGCTCAATGGCAGGCTGCAATATCTTTTTCCCTTTACCAGGTACAATCTCTGTCATGAAGAGTGCTGCACACAGACCAAGCGGACTTGCGATCAGTGCTGCAAGCAAGGTTGTAATGAAAGAACCTGTAATGAACGGCAATGCCCCGTAGAACGCAGGTTCCCCCGTTGGATTCCACGTTTTCCCACCAAGGAAGTCGCTTATGCTTATTCCATTTTGGAAAAATGTTGATAGTCCCTTGGACGCTACAAAATAAACAATGGAAAACATGACAACGATCAGGAAAACGACACAAATCGACGTATATATCCGTCCCGTCCACTCTTCCCAATAATGTTTCTCTTTTAAGGGCCGGCGCGGTTTCAACTTGTTATTCATTACCGTTCCCCCTTCGGTCTGTTCCATAACAACCATCCTTCTATAGTAGAATTAGTGCAAAATATGGGATTATTTCAGAGCAAACCGCGTAAAGAGGCGGGACCTAAGTCCGCCTCTTTCGCTGTATGCGCAAGTCAAAGATTATTGAACCACATTACCTGCTGCATCGCGTTTTACTTTCATACCTGACATTGGAATGTATCCAAGTTCAGTTACGTCATTCAGTTGAACTTCGTCACTCATGATGAAGTCCAGGAATGCTTTGGTTGCTGCATCCGGCTCACCTTTTGTGTACATGTGCTCGTAAGCCCATACTGGATAAGTTCCTGCTTCCACATTCTCAACAGTCGCTTCTACACCGTCATATTTCAGAACCGTCAAGCTGTCATCCAGGTAAGACAAGGCCAGGTAACCAATAGCGCCTGGTGTTTCAGCTACCAATTTTCTTACGTTACCTGAAGAATCTTCTTGAATTGAACCTGCGATATCATCCATTTTTGCACCAAGTGCATACTTCTCGAAAGTTGCACGAGTACCTGAACTACTTGGACGGTTTACAATAACGATTGCTTGATCTGCACCGCCAACGTCTTTCCAGTTCGTAACTTTACCAGAGAAGATGTCGATCAGCTGTTGCTTCGTCAAATCTTCCACACCTGTGTCTTTGTTGCTAACTGGCGCCATAGCTACTACAGCTACCTGATGGTCAACCAGTTCTTTTACTTTGGCTTCGTCCTCCAGCTTCTCTTCTGCAAATACATCAGAGTTACCGATTGTAGCTTGTCCGTCAGATACTTGTGTCAAACCAGTACCACTACCGCCACCTTGAACTTGAACCGTTACGTTCTTATATTCATCAACTGCCATAAATTTCTGTCCAGCTTGTTCTACCAGAGGTAGCAATGCTGTCGATCCGACTGCCAGGATGTTACCGCTAAGCTCAGTAGCAGCTTCTCCTGATCCATTGCTTGCGGCACCCTCTGTACCAGCGTCATTTTTCGATCCGCATGCAGCGAGCACCAGTACGAACGTTAAGGTCATCAAAATAAACGGCAACTTTTTAAACATGTTTTGTTTTCCTCCCCCAATGTGGTGATGGCGTTTTGTGAATTTGTTTGTTCACCATCAACTCTTTACTCATTGTAGTTTCGGTATGTCATCTTAAAATCAGTGTTTTGTAAACGCAATGTTAAAAATATAGACAGCATTTTGAAATTTATCTGAGAGAAATTGCGCTGAAGTGGTCGCTACGGGAACGGACGTTGTTTCAATCGCTGTTATCCCCAGATTTATATGATTTACTTTTTCTATGGAATACATCCGGGGATAAAGGCGAACGCTTCGCTTTTCCACAATCGTTCCGTTCCCTTCGCTGTGTCAGCGCTTGTTAGGCCTCAGGCATTTCAATCTCCTGCCTGGGGGGTGTAGGCAAAGAAGGCCAGCCCTATAATAGGCTGACCTTGTGTAAATAAATTATTTGATGATAAAGAAAATCTGTTTCTTCTATAGAAGGTACAAAAGCAGGAAACAAAAAAACTGCCTCACTGCCAGTGCTTAGCACCAGTTGTGAGAGCAGCCTTTTTACAATACATTGAATGATTAAGATGTTCCTAATGTAAAATCTAATTTTACTAGCCCAGAATCCATAACCACAATGCCAACCCGGCTAGGGTAATTAACAATGTCGGAATCGTCAGGATGATACCTGCCTTGAAATAATACCCCCATGTGATCTTCACACCTTTACGGGATAACACGTGCAGCCACAGCAATGTGGCAAGTGATCCAATCGGGGTCATTTTGGGCCCCAGATCAGAACCGATGACATTGGCATAGATCAATGCCTCTTGAATGATACCTTCGGTATGTGCGCCCTGGATGGCTAGCAGGTTAATCAACACGGTCGGCAGGTTATTCATGACGGATGATAATACGGCCGCTATGATGCCCATCCCGAGCGAAGCAGCTAGCAGACCATGCTCTGCTATGGCATCCAGCCAGCGGCTCAGATGATCTGTTAACCCTGCATTCCGCAGTCCATATACGACGATGTACATGCCCACCGAGAACACCACAATTGACCACGGTGCTTCCTTGATTACCCGTTTCAGATCAACAGCCTCGCTCTTGCGTGCCAGTAAAGCGAACAGCAGCGCAACGGAGCCAACGATAACCGACACGGGAATCGGCAGAAACTCACTCGATGCGTAGGCCACCAGTAATAGCCCGAGCATAAACCAGGCGATTCGGAACATCCGGGGATCACGTATCGCTTCCTTCGGGTCGCGTGCCGCGGAGATGTCGTAGCGACGGGGTATGCTTTTGCGATAGAACAAGAACAGCATGCCCGTACTCGCTACGATCGAGAACAGATTCGGTACAACCATGCGCACCGCATATTCCACAAATGTAATACCAAAGAAATCAGCGGACACAATATTAACCAGATTGCTGACGACGAGCGGCAACGATGTGGTATCCGCGATAAATCCACTCGCCATTACAAAAGCCAGCACCATCCGCTCATCGAACTTCAATGCACGTACCATTGCCAGTACAATTGGCGTCAGAATGAGTGCCGCACCGTCATTCGCGAACAGGGCAGATACTGCGGCACCCAGCAAAATGGAGTAGAAGAACAGTCTGCGACCATCTCCTCCAGCAAGCCTTGCCATGTGAAGGGCAGCCCATTCGAAGAAACCCGTCTCGTCAAGAATGAGAGAAATCATTATAATGCCGACAAAAGCCAACGTTGCATTCCATACAATGGATGCCACATTCGAGGCGTCGTTCAAGCTGACGACTCCACATAGCAGGGCAAGCAACGCCCCACCTGAGGCAGTCCAACCGATACCCAATCCACGAGGTTGCCAAATCACCAAAGTGATTGTTACTGCAAAAATCAATATTGCTACGTATACCATAGAGCCTCCTGCTGTACCCTGTCTCGATATATTGTATCGTTCATTCCATCATTATATTGTAAGATTACACCGCACGATGCGCGGAAGAACCAGACGATATATTTATACAGGGCCGCAGGAGCAATGTCTATCTTTATTTTCTTATATATCTATATAAGTTGAACTAAAAATATTTACACTGGACACTCCGATGACAGAACAACCTTCCGATCGCTGTTATCCCCAGATTTTTTTGATTCCTTATATAAGGGGTAAATCCGGGGATAAAGGCGAACGCTCCGCTTCTTCAGGTTCTTTCTGTCCTCTCCGTTCGTGTAAACGTTTAGTTCAATTTATATAGTCGGTTTTGCTGTCCCAACGTTAGGATTTATCGTTACCCTTATCCTTCGGTGTATCCTCCACCATCTTGAACATGCCGAGCAGTCCTTGTAATTGTTCTGCCATGCTATTCAGATGTGCCGAGGATGATGCAATCTCCTCTACTGATGCCAGTTGTTCTTGCGAAGATGCAGACACGGATTCTGTATTTGCAGCCGATTCCTGGGTCACATTCGAAATATCGCTCATCGCTTTGGCAACGTGGGATGCACCGCTCTCCAGTTGCTTCGTTGTTTCGGACAAGTCATCCAATGTATGAACAGCATCTTCCACCGCCTCCCGAATCTGGGCAAACGATTGTCCGGACGTATTCACGGCCTGAATTCCTTCTCCCACCCGAGTCTGAGCGGCATTCATGGCAATTAGAGCGGCATCCATATCCTGACGGATATTGTGAACCACCTCACCGATCTGTGCTGCCGAGCTACCGGATTCCTCTGCCAGTTTACGTACTTCTCCCGCTACGACGGCAAATCCACGACCCGCATCACCCGCTCTTGCCGCTTCAATGGAAGCATTCAATGCGAGCAAGTTCGTTTGTTTGGAGATGGAAGCAATGACATCAACCATGCTGCCAATCTCTACCGAACGGGCATTCAGAGATTGAACCACCGTTCCCAGCTGCTCCACCGTTTCCTGGATGCTGTTCATCTGCTCTACCGCTTGTCCTGCTGCCTCATTACCCGAAGAAGCCGCACCAGATGTATTCCGCATATTCGCCGTGATCGATTGCACACGCTCCGACATCATTCGAACATCTTCTGCCATTCGGCTCATCTGTCCAGATCCGTCTTTCACACTGTTCACTTGTTGCTCTGCACCTTCAGCCAGTTCCTGAATGGCCAGTGTTGAATGTTCAATCGCTTTAGTGGTTTGTTCTGCACTGGCAGACAATTCTTGAGAAGAAGCGGATACCTGCTCTGTCGTTTCCTGTACACCCAGAATCATCATTCGCAGGTTATCCACCATACGCTCGAAATACTTCGCCAGATCACCGACTTCATCTTTACGCCCTGTTTCCATTTTCACGGTCAGGTCACCTTTACTTACAGCTCTCGCAGATTCCTGCAGTCGTTTGATCGGACGCAGCATGGAGCGTGTAAACCAAATAATAAAGATTAGGGTAAGGAAGGTAGCCGCGAGAATCACTATAAATGTAATCATGCGAATGTCCTTGCTCGCACTGGTTATTTCACTCTTGAACATCGTGCCGGCAATTTTCCAACCCGTTGCTTCATTTGTTGAGAAAATCATCATCTTCGGCTGATCGTTAAATACGTAATCGAATTGACCTTCTTGACCCTCATACATTTCATCCAGCAAGCCACTAGCTTCCTGTGTGCCTGCATCTGCTACAGGTGACACGACATAATTTTTGTTCGCATCCATAATAATGACGTAGCCTTCTTTTCCTACCTTAATGGAGGCCTGCTCTTGCAAGTCTGTCAGATCCAGAGATAAACCGATTACACCGGATTGATCCTTTAATGTTTTGGAAATAAACACAACGGCAACGCCATCCGTATTAATGGATACAGGTGACACGACAGTCGTACCCGGCTTCTCTATTGCAAGCTTGTACCACTCCCGCTCCCGTGGATCATATGCATCTCCCCGTGTGCTGCTCGCTGTTGCTTTACCCCGAACCATGACTCCATCTGTCGTTCCCACAAAGATGTTCATGGCATCCGGATGCAAGCCCAGATATTGCTCCAGCTTCACCTGAAGCTCAGGACTGTCGTTCTCCCCTTTAATCAGGCTCGGATCAAGTGCATCCGCAAAATAGTTAATGTCATGAATCTTGTAATTCACTTGGCTTTCTACAATGGTATTGGCAGTACTCACACTTTGCAGGGCACTATCCACCAATTGTCCTTGTACGCCCTCTTCAGCCATCTTTAGTGTGATTAAGCCAACTGCTAAACTTGGCAGAAGCAAAACTGCCAGAAAGGAGACCAATAGTTTGTTTCTTATATTCCAGACAAGACCTTTCTTTTTATTCTTCTTTTTATTTTTATTTTGTTTTAGTTTGGCAGGTTTCGCTGCTTTCATTGGTTTATTACCCTGAGCTTCACTCATCGCTTTCTCCCCCTCAAAATGTAAAAATGCCCTCTTTCTTTTTATGTATGGATCAATCTAAAAGGCTTATCTTATATATCGGCTGAATGAGGGTATTTATTTGATAGAAAAATGTGCAACCACGCCAAACAAGCCACCTCTGATCAGAAGTGACTTGTACAGGGTACTCGTTACTAATTATTCCATGAATTTAGGTCAAGTGTTGGAATACGAGCCGTCTGGAGGTTGTGCCGTGGGTTTACCGAAATAGTAACCTTGTGCAAGCTCAATTCCGATGGAACGACAGAATTCAAACTCTTCCATTCGTTCAATGCCCTCGGCAAGTACTTGGCCCCCAAATCGACTCGACATCTCAACAATATGAAGAATCTTCTGTTGTTTGGTCGAATCCTGATCACAACGGTCAATAAGACTTCGATCTATTTTGACAAAATCCGGTTCTAACCGACTCATCAGCTCTATTGTCGAATATCCGGCACCCACATCATCCAACGCAACCGACATTCCGCGTGAACGATACACCTCAAATATGTGCTGTAAGATGGACATATGCTGAATCTGCTCTGTTTCCACGACTTCAAACACAAAATCTTTAGGGTCAAGCGCAAGACGTTCAATCGCTTCAAACGTATGTGTCAGACAATATTCGGGATTATATATGGAGGAAGGCAGAAAATTCACGAAGCGTTTGACACCATGCGGCAGAAAAAGGGCACTGGTCTCAATGGCGGTAATACGCGCCGTTCGATCCAGGAAAGAGTGCAATCCGGTCTCGCGCGCAACTTCAAATAATTCATAGGAACTGAAGGGTTTTCCATTCTCCGCAGGACGAAGCAAAAACTCGTATCCGATAATCTGCTCCGATGCGTCAACGATGGGTTGCATATGACTGCTAAATTGATGCTCCAAAATAATGGAAACGAGTTCTGCATGCTTGAAGCGAGACTCCTGCATGTACATGCTGATCCAGCTATCTTCACTAGCCTGTTCGTATAAAGGTGTAATCTGAACGGTTAGGGAATCACGTAAAGTCGGATCAACTTCGCCGATCTCTTCTAATAAGCTCTGAACCGCCTCAAGATTCGCAAAATGCATCCACATCATGTCATCCGACGTCACGAAATGTCTTCCCGGCGTTTGCAGCGCTTCCAGCAAAGCGGGGGAAATGGGACGTAGGTACAAGGTACCTTGATCCTCTATAGGATAGATTGGACTGCAGCCACTGCAATTCATGTAGGACCCCCTTGCCAATTTATGATGCCATGTCCATTAATGTTCACTGGTATATACCCAAAGTTTGTAAATATTATATCATGGGTCTTGAAATTAATCTCTACTGTTTTGATGACTTCCTATATGACGGTTATTGAAACAGATATATTCATAATTGCAGAAAAAAAGACCGACAGTCTGATGACTGTCGGTCTCCTCCTCACCGCTTATTAAACTTTAAGAAGCGGGAATCACGATTTTCTGTCCAACTTTCAGGTTATGCACATTTGAGATTTTGTTAGCTGTCGCAAGTTTGCGCCAGTCCACACCATATTTCAATCCGATGCGGTACAGGTTATCCCCTTTTTTCACCACATATACAACCTTGTTGTTGGTCGCTGGTTTCTCAGGTTGTGGCTTAGGTGTCGGCGTTGGTGTTGGTTTAGGCGTCGGAGCTGGCTCCACACCTGTTTCAGGTGTTGTCGTTGCTTCACCTGTCAGTTTCAAGCCATACTCTGCAAAACCTTCTTTGTTCGTACCAATGAATGACATTGCCGGATTCGCTTCAACCAGATCTTTCGCATCCGGGGAAGAAGCAAACACAACTTCAAGATCGTTCAGCGCTGCTGCAGTTACACCAGCAGACGGTTTAATTGGTGCCAGGGACCAGTTGCCGTCCGCTGCCGGATTAATCGTTTTATTCTCACGGATGTAGTCGATGATTACTTGACGATTCTCATCCGGTGCAGCCAGAACGATGCGTTTGCCGTCCGGGTTAGCCAGTTTGGATGAAGAAGCACGGTAGTTATTCGTCGCTACAATGAATTTTTGCGCTGGGTCAATCGCTTTGCCGTTAAAGCTCAGATCTTTGATCCGGCTTGCGGATGCATTAACAATCGTAGCTTTGCTATCGTATTTGGCTGGTTGGGTCACATCAATCTGATACGTTACGCCATCGATAACATCGAAGTTATACGTTGGGAAGTCATTGTTGATCAGTTGTTGTTGTCCACCTTTAGCCGGGTCGATCTGGTTGAATTGGCCTGCAGACCATTCCAGCCATTCTTTCAGTTCTGCGCCGTTAACCATTACAGCATGTACCGTATTTGGATACACGTACAAGTCAGCAACGTTTTTGATCGCAATGGTGCCAGTAGGAATATTCGTGTAATACGAAGCGCCTGAACGTCCACCTGCTTTGAATGGAGCACCTGCGGACAATACAGGAATTTTCTCATATTCCGTACCTTGCATATGTTTTTCAACATACCATTTCTGTGCATTCGTTACGATCTGAATGGATGGATCATCCTGAACCAGAGCGAAGAAGCTGTTGATTGGTGCAGTCGTTTCGCCCACCGGACCACGAACATACTCCAATGTGCCTTCATGCTCTTCGTGAACCGCATCAATGATGTCCTGATCGGCTTCTACCAGTGGTTTTTTGTTGGCTGTGTCATAGATTGGGCGTGCTTCCGTTTTGGAATCCACCACTTTCCATTTGCCATCCACTTGTTCTAGATCCAGATCAATAATCCCCAGGTGATCCCCCCAGAATCCTGGCTCTACAGCAGGAACGCCATTAATGGTACCCTTCTCCAGGTCTACCCCTTTTTTGCCAGCAAAATCAGCACTCGGGAACACTTTGTGGGCATGTCCAAACAAAATGGCATTAATACCTTCAACTTGGCTCAGATACAATACGGAGTTTTCCATCAGATCCGTTTGAGGAATTTCCTCAAATCCGGAGTGAGGAATAGCTACAATAATGTCGGCACCTTTTGCTTTCATCTCAGGAATGAATTTTTTTGCAGTAGCGATAATATCTTTGGCGATTACTTTACCTTCAAGATTAGCGCTGTCCCATTGCATGATTTGTGGTGGTACGAATCCGATTACACCCACTTTGATCGTATGTTCCTTACCCGTTTCGTCCGTTACTTTCTTATCCAAAATCTCATACGGTGTGAAGTAGTTCTTGTCGTTCGTCTCGTCATCATCACCATCGTCTACATAGACATTGGCATTAATGTAAGGGAAGTTCGCTCCCTCCAGCGTCATGTCCAGGAAATCCAGACCATAGTTGAACTCATGGTTACCGATGTTCCCTGCATCATAATCGAGCAGATTCATCGCTTTATATACAGGGTGAGTCTCACCCTTTTTCAGTGGATCAATTTTGGCAGCGTAGTCTCCCAGCGGATTTCCCTGAATCAGATCCCCGTTATCAAACAGCAGGCTGTTCTTCGCTTCGTCACGGGCTTTCTTAATCAGTGTTGCTGTTTTGGCGAGTCCATATTGGTCTGTCTCTTTGTCGGAATAATAATCATAGTTAACCAGATTAGTATGAATATCTGTGGTTTCCATGATCCGCAGTTTCACTTTGGCAGCATCCGCAGCCGACACAGGTACCGGAAATACCGCAAGCACGTTTAATGCAAACAAAGCGGCAGTCAGGCTTGATAATACTTTTTTTCTCATTTTCAAAATAACCCCTCCCGGTTATGTACATTGAATCATGCATTAATGGGCAAACGAAGAGCGCAGAAAAAAGATAGATTTCATGGGTTGTGCGTACTGACGCTCTGATGACATGCATCGGAATTTCAGGTAAGTTTATCTCACATGAACATCTATTTATGTCTGTGCTTGTCGTTTACATTCCAAATCATAACGCAATGTTCAGCCATTGAAAAGCATTATTTTTTTACATTACCCGCACATACCAGACCGAGTTTACATTATCATGCGTGATTTCGACATTTTTTTCAACATTTTAGTAGGTATTTAGTGCTTGTTTGTTTCAAAATACGTATATTACATAAACCTTACAACTATATCCAGTTCAGCGTTCTTCATTCATAACAAAAACCGTGAAGCCTAGATGGCTTTCACGGTTGAATTAAACTCTGCGCGGTTTTCCGCATAAGAATGCTACTTGGCAGAGGTTATTTTCATATTTCGGCTTATTGTTCCCACACGTGGTGTTCATGGTCTTTGCCCGTATACTCAATACGAGCCGGTGTGATGTCCAGAATGACATAATTCGGATCGTTAGGTCCATCGAACCAGGCCTTCAGTTCGTCGTTCCACACTTGCTCACGCAAACCTTCGTTCTTCGTCACTTCACAAGTTCCTTCGATCTCAACCACTTCCTTGGAGCCACCAGCCTCATAACCAAGTAGTAGGCTAACATTCGGATTATTCTCCAGTTCCTCTACTTTGTGTGTACGGCGGTTCGTTGCCAGATGAATGTTCAGTCCATCGTTGAAAAGCGCCATATAGCGGGATTTCGGTTTACCATCCTCCACTGTGGAGAAGCTGCAAAAAGGGTTATTTTCCAAAGCTTTTACAATGTTTTGTTCCAATTCAGTCTGGTTCATGGGAAGTGCTCCTTTCGGTTTGGGGGATATTGGGGGGACTCTTGTAGAAAGCCGTTCCGGGTACGGATCGTTCTTTGGATCGCTGTTATCTCGCAATGATCCTGATCTCTTCATCGTATACATTGGATTAAAGACGATTTACACTAACACTACGATGACAGAATAACCTTCCAATCGCTGTTATCCCCAGATTTTTTTGAATCCCTTTTCTCAAGGGAAAAATCCGGTGATAAAGGCGACCGCTTCGCTTTTTCAGGTTTCTTCTGTCCTCTCCGTTATCGTGTAAATGTTTAATTCAATGGATATACAAGTGAAAATCCAGGATACCAGCAGACACTTCGCTTCCTCAGAATCGATTTCGTCCCCTCCACTACGTCTACCGTTCTTCCAATTTGAGGAGTGGGTAGGCTAAAGTTCGAACAGAAACCTGTACTTAACTTTGCAGGTTTCGCTTCTTTAGGTTATGTCCGCTCCATTGTTGTGTATAAGTACAGTCAACTTACGTTAGTAGTAATACGCCTGTACTTATAGTGTACCCACCTCACCTATGGTGAATCCATGAACCGATACGCTAACGTGACAAAATTGGAAAAGTTCTTTATAGAAATGTTTACATAAAGGGGTTAGCACGATATTTCTTCATGACTGATTTAATTTAGATCTCCAAGATAGATTGAGGAAGAACCCGATTTAAGCAGCAATTCGCCGATTGTTTTTGGATATAAACGAATCTGAGACAGATCTTCAAGGGCAATCCACTCCACCGCGACTTGATTATTGTCAGGATTGGAGCCTTCAAAAACGATTGCCTCCGGATCGATCAGGCTGCACGCAAAATAAAATTCAACCTGGTGGATATCTGCATCCCACTCGGCGAATTCATGATTTTTTCCGATATACTCTCGGATATGTAACAGCTCTCCCACGTTCACAGCCTGACCAATCTCCTCCAGACATTCGCGCGCGACCGCATCCTTGAGCTCTTCACCCTTCTCCTGTCCTCCACCCGGGAACACATAAGCGGTACCATATTGATCTTCCAGTCGAATCACCAGCAATCGTCCATCCTGCACAATAACGGCCTTCGCCGAGTTGCGTATGGGTTTCATTCTGTTCATTCACTCCTTGTCATTCCAAAATTATGCGCAGAGAGCTTAATACCTTCCGATTCCAGTACGCGACGAATCTCTTGCGCAAATGTCAACGCGTTCGCTCCGTCACCGTGGATACAGACTGTCTCTGCCTTAATAGGGACCAGCGTACCATCCGTGGATACAACGGCTCCGTCTTTTACCATCCGAAGCACTTGCGCAATCGCTTGTCCCGACTCTTCAATGACGGCTCCGGCTTGGCTGCGAGGGGTTAGCTTCCCATTCGCCCCATAGGTTCGATCCGCAAATACCTCACTCACGCTGCGCAGACCGATGCGATCCGCAGCGTGAATCAGCTCACTGCCCGCCAGACCATACAAATACAGATCAGGCTGTACTTGATAGATCGCCTCGGCAATAGCTTCAGCAAGCTTTGCATCTTCTGCGGCCATATTATATAAGGCACCGTGCGGTTTCACGTGATGCATTCGCCCTCCACTTGCCCGGACAAAGGCATCCAGCGCACCGATCTGATATACCACCATGTCATATGCTTCCCGTGGCGTAATGTCCATACGTCTTCGGCCAAACCCTTGCAAATCCGGCAACCCGGGGTGGGCTCCAATGGTCACCTGATGCTCCAATGCGCCCTCCACCGTCATCCGCATCGTAGCCGGGTCCCCTGCATGAAATCCGCAGGCAATATTGGCTGATGTAATCAAGGGTAGAATGGCTTCGTCCGATAGCGTGCGATATATACCATAACTTTCGCCCAGATCACAATTGATATCCAAGGTTTTCGAGGTATTCATTAAGCGCCCCCCCTTCCTGCCATTCTTCTACGTATCAACTTATCCATGAGCTGCATGTTGCGTTCCTGTGCCATGTACAACTGACGGGCTTGATTCTGCGTAATCTGTTTAAAAGTAATTCGGGTTCCTGGCTTAGCTTGAACCAGGATTGGCATATCCACCCGAGCTACCTGTGCAATGACAGGATAACCTCCAATCGTCTGATGGTCTGCCATCAGGATGATGGGCTGACCATCCGGTGGCACCTGCACCGTGCCATAGGTAACGGCTTCAGACAGCTTATCGAGAGGCTGATCCAGCTCCAGTCTGGAGCCTTGCAAGCGATAGCCCATCCGATCGGATTGCGGAGAGATCACGTATTTTTCGGCATAGAATTGTCCCAGAATTGCCTCGCTGAACAGTGAACTATCCTTGCTCTCCATCACACGAATAACAGATCTCCCATAATAGTCAGGTCTTTCACGTTCAGATAAAAACCACGTAGGCGCCAATATTCGGTGATCCCGCTCACTCTTCTCTGCGTGCTTTTCCATACGCTGTATCCAACCTTGCGCTTCGTCAGAAGGTTCACCCGTAGATAACAGATCTGCCACACACAAGGCTCTTCCTTCCAAACCGCCAAGACCTGTCTTGAGGTCTGTACTTCGACTGCCCATCACTTCAGGCACAGCTATTCCACCCGCAAACGCCAGATAACCGCGCAAGCCATGACGACATGGGCCAAACTTCAGTACACTTCCAGCCCGCACCAGCACAGGACGCCACAAAGGTACGGGCAGATGATCCACCGTTGCCGTCAGATCGGCCCCACATAATGAGATGAGCTGGCTCTCCTGAAATCGAAGCTCCGGCCCCGTCATCGTCAACTCCAGCACTGCCGCATGGCGGGAGTTGCCCACAAGCATATTGGCTGCTCTGGCTGCGAAGGTATCCATGACCCCGCCAGGATGGATACCATACCGGCGATAACCGATTCTGCCTTCATCCTGAACGGTAGATAACAGACCGGGGCGAATCACTTCAATGCTCATCGTTCGCCCTCCTTCCGCTTCAACGCCAGATAGTCCTGCATCGTAATCTGTTCAAATCGAACCCGATCACCTGCTGCCAGCACACTCGGTACGTTCTCACTCGGCCGAAACAACCGGAGTGGCGTTCGTCCAATACATTGCCATCCTCCGGGTGTGTCCACCGAATAGATTCCCGTCTGTTTGCCACCAATACCTACTGTACCGGCCTCTACCCGAAGCCTTGGCGTTGCCCGTCTGGGCGTAGCAATCCGTTCGGATAACCCGCCAAGATACGGAAAACCCGGTGCAAACCCAATCATATGTACGAGATAATCCCCGGATGTATGAATCGCAATGACTTCCTCTGCGATCAGTCCATGCTCACTGGCAACGTAGTCCAGATCAGGCCCCCACTCGCCACCATAACATACGGGAATCGTGACTGTTCTGGGCTTGTCTTGTGCGGATTCCTTCATTTGATTCAACTGCTGAAGCAGAATCCGGCAGAACTCGGGGTACGGGGAGATGAACGGATCATAGAACAGCGTAACGGACGTGTATGAAGGTACCCATTCGATCACGGCTGGCAAAGTGCTTTTTTCCAGCAATGCACATACAGACATCACTCTCTGCTGCACCGCTTCAGACAAGTGCTCCCCGCAATGGATGATAACAGCTGTCTCACCCAATGGAGATAGAATCTCCTCCGTCCATGAATACGACAATTCGCTCATGTGCCACCTCCCCTTTTTCCCACACCTATATATCTAGTATCCGGTTACTTTTCTCTTCCTAATGCCTGCAATACCATCGTGCGAACCGCCGGAAACGGTTCGGCTTCTTCTGTACGTATCGCAAGATATAGTGTTTGCAAAAACAGACGCACATTCAGGCTCTTCTGACTGGTTTCAAGAAGTGATCTGTTCTCTGCCTTATCTCCTTGATGAAGGGAATCGATCCATATCGTAATATCCTTCAGCTCCAACAGATTTCGACGGAGAATAGTAATTACGGCATGTGCTATTCGTTGATCCTCATCATGGATATAAACCACACTTGGTTCAGCTATTTTCACAGCGAGTGCATGTAGAAGTTCCAGCAGATCCGTCCGCTCCAGATATGGCGACTGTGCCAGATCTTCAACCGCATCCGCCGCGTGTGCGGGGGCATGCGCCCAGCCCTTATCATCGGCGTAGCCGCGAACATCTTTTTCACATTCCAGATATGTAGTCAAGCGATGATGAATCCCTGCGATATCCTCCTTGTTCAGGAAAGACTGCTCACGATCCACACTCAGAATTGGAGGCAGTAACAACACGGAGAACGTCCGCGTAAACACACTATCTGTTCCCTGCTCTCCGATCCCATAGAAAAGGTGCTGATCGTCCAGCGCCAACTGCAACACATGCCTTAGCTGATCCTCCGAAAATACCCCCTGCCCAATCCAGGTCGCAAACGTAACATAGATCAATTCATCTCGCAGAACAGGATCAGGACTGCCAATATGCTTCATCATATACAGCGCCAATTCATAAGGCTGTTCCACGTGATCGATGGATAGATTAACGGACTGGATATGCTGCAATCTTTGTTTTAATGTCAGAGCATCCAACTATTGAGACTCCCTGGACGAATCCAAATGCACACTGCAATTGTACAGTTCGCATTGCCATGCATTCTCATTCTTTGCGATCCGGGTAATGGATGTGTTGGACAGCTTCACTCTGATATCAAGCTCAGGCACAAGACCTCGCAGCGTATTCCGCAGAACGGCTCCGTGACTGACAACGATCACTCTTCCAGCGGGGTGCTGCTGTACAATATCCTCCAGCACCGCACTGCCTCGAACAGTCCCTGCATCTGCAAGCTCCCGTCCCAGATCCAGGGTACTCCAGTCCGCTCCCCACTTGGCTATACGCTCCTCTTCCGTCGTTCCTTCGACCTGTCCCCCGCCCATCTCGCGAAGCCTAGGGTCCAGATGAATCTCCTGAATGCCCAAGCGTTCACTGATGATGCGAGCCGTCTCACTTGCACGCTCCAAGTCACTTGCATAGATGGCATCCCAGGATTCCTCGGCCAGTCTCGCAGCAAGTAATACCGCCTGTTCCCTTCCATCCTGATCCAGCGGATTATCCGTCTGTCCCTGCGAACGTTTTTCCTTATTCCACGCTGTGCTTCCATGGCGAATCAATGCGATTTGAGTCATTGTTGTTCCTCACCTTTTTCTATATGAAGTTCATCTTCTGTAAAATGTTTGCGCGCCTTCGGCTTGGCAAATTTGCCGCCGTTATATTGATCTGACCCGTTTCTCGGAATGGAGAGACTGTCCCAAGCTGTTTCTTTGAGCATTTTCGCAGCAAATACAATCTGCCCGACATGATACGGATAATGTGCCAATTGCCGAATAATGGCCTCCATCACGGTATGACCTTCATTCCGAATATATATGATATGAGACAATTGTTCCGGAGTAAACGAACGAATGGCTTCGAGTAGACAATTCCAGCCTTCCTCCCATTTGGAGAGCAACTCTTCCCGGGAAGAAATATCATTCACGAACTCGGCGTCCCGTTCACGCCACGGTTTCTCACCATCTGTTGTCAGTACATCGGTCCAACGGGACAGCATATTGCCCCATAGATGTTTTACGATAACCGCAATGCTGTTCGCGTCCTCATTCCAGGATTGGAATAATTGCTCGGAATCCAGTTGTGCCATAGCTTTTTCCCCGAGCTGCTTATAATACAGAAATTGCTTCTCCGCTGTTTCCAGAAAAACCTGATTCATATCCATTCGTTAACCGCCCTTCGGAAAAGTAATATAACCCCTGATCACGTTCAGACAGATACGTCACATGTTATTTTATTCAGGAAATGAGAATGTACCGTCTGCATTCGGTTCAAATGGAATGACTTTGCGAACAGCATCCAGATTCAGCTCTCCATAGATATGTGGAAATAGTTCATTCAATTCGTACAGATCCTCATACACCAGTTCAGGCTTTAACGCCTTCTCATCAATACTGAGCAATAACAGATCCGTTCGACCTGCATAATATTGCCCGGCTACCCATGGAATCTGTTCCTTGGTGGAACAATGAATGAATCCGTCCGTCTCCAGGCTATCTGGTGCGTACTCAGTCCCCTTCGACACTTGCTCCCACAAAGAACGGGAAATAATACTGTAGATCATGGTTCCGCCTCCTTCAATTTCTGCGATGTACCCTAAGCGTCATTGGAAGTATTATAGATCATCCCGGATACGGGAGTACACTTTTTGATCAGTAAATACACCTTTGATCTTCAACTGTTTGCGTAGCAAACCTTCGTAAGACATGCCCAGCTTCTCCATTACGCGTTCAGAGCCTATGTTGCCTGCATTACATTTCCCCTCCAACCGATTGCAGTCCATTTCCCGAAAGCAATAATCCACGATGGGTTGCATCGCTTCTGCTGCGAGACCCTTGCCCCATTGACTGCTGGCTATCGCGTATCCCAGTTCAGCACTCTGCATGGGTTCGTTGATATGAAAGATGCCACCCCTCCCGATCAAGGTCCCTGTTTCCTTTAAAATAAAAGCCCAGATATGTACCGTTTTCCGTTCATAATTATCCAGTACGCGCTGAATATATTGAATCGAATCCTCCGTCGTCTCATGGCATTTCCACAAGCTTTGCTGACTCACTCGCGGATCAGAGGCAAACGCATAATATTCATCAAGATCATGCATCGCAAGGCGTCTCAGCTTCAGCCGTTGTGTTTCGAATTCGGGCGATTCGGCAAAAAGTTTCTCTACATTCACTCAGAGCACCTCCATGATTCAAATTGAGTACATCATCGAACCATCTTATTTCTCAGGAAATAACGATCTATTATAACCATGCACAGAATACCGACCGTATATCGAATCAGATCGATCACCAGAAAACCATGCCCTAAGATAAGCGCACCCCATACGGTTGAGCGTATCTCAATCAGCCAAGGCGTCTGAATCAACTGTGAGAACTCAATCAACCAGCTGAATATCCAGCTCAAACACATCGCCCATACCAGGCTGCGCCAAGGCCACACCATGCGTACTCCGAAATAAACCATGCCTGCCCATAATGCGTCTCCGGAATGTTCATGCACCCAATTGGGTAGTCGGTCACCAAAGTGTCTGGAGGCGAGTCCTGCCGCCATGGTCATCATGACTGCGAAGAAATAGATCAGTCTGTCTTTGATGAGCATGTTTTTCAATTGATTACACGCCTTCATCAAGCACTTGTAAAATAAATTGCGTTTTGGCAGCGGTATACGATTCCCTATCTTCTTTATTCTCATCAGCGAGCTTCGTCTTAAGGACAGCGTAAGCTTCCACCAGATCTGGGCGTTTTCTCAGTACATCCCGAAACCGAATTTGACGATCCCAACGTTCCTCTCCTGGGCGCATAAGATGAAGGTGTACAGCTCGCTTGCCATCCTTAACCCTGACCCAGAATCGTCTGTATTCCCGTCCATCCAGTTCAGGCGGAACGTAGTTCCAGCCCACCGGATTCAGCTGATCGGCAATCAGATCCATGTCATCCCATGAATGTACCTCTGCCATCAGATCAATGATTGGTTTGGCGGGTAACCCTGAAATGGATGTGCTTCCGATTTGTTCGAATTGATGGATGTTAAACTGCTGTAGAAGAAGTTTGAGTTGCCGGATTTCTTCCTGAGCCTGTGCGCCCCAATTGGGGTTGGCCGGAGCAATCTCTACCGACTCTGTCGCCCAGGCAGGCCAGTTTTCCGGTTGCAATGGATCTGTCATTAACAAGCTCCCTCCTTGATTTCGTCAGATTTCTATATATCCAAAAAGGAGCGTATGTCTACGCCCCTTGTTTGTCTGTTACCTTGATAATATTGATGAAATTTAATATGTCATGTACTGAATTAATTTATTGATGCAAATCGCTTCATTATATGAAGATTTATTTTACCGTAACAGGTATCGTCACTTTTTTGTTGCCCCATTTGGCCGTGATGGACGTTTTACCTTTGCCTACAGCCACGATCTTGCCATTCGTTACTGTTGCTACGCCCGGCTTCGTGCTGCTCCACACCGCACTGTTGGTCACAACAGTTGTTTTGCCTGTATCATACTGGGCCATAACACTCAGCGTTGTACTTCCTTGTGGGGACAAGACCAGATTTTTCTGGCCTGTAATCAGCTTTTTGAGCAAAGGCACAACGGTAACCTCTGCCTTTATTGTCTGATTTTGATAAGTTCCTGTCAAGGTGGCTTGTCCTTCTGTCAGTGTCTTGACTGCTCCATTTTTCACGATAGCTACATTCGTATTGGAAGAGGTCCATATCACTTGTTTAGAAAGGTTAATGGTTTTACCATTCGCGTAGGTGCCGATGACCTTCAACGCTTTGGATTTCTTGATGTTCAGCTGCATTGTGGCAGGGGTAACCTCAACTTTGGTAATCTCATCCGTCACAGCAACGGGGACTTTCACAACCGTTGTTCCGTATTTGCCTTGCAGCAATACTCTGCCGGGTGTAACGCCTTTGATTTTACCGTTTTCCAGCACAGCCGAAGAAGTGGATACGGACCACACAATCTCAGACGTCACATCCTCTTCCTTGCCGTTCGCACGGATAATGCTTACTTTGGGAAGGGTACTTTCACTGCCTTTAACGAAATTATAGGAGTTCGGTGAAGCTTTGATGCTTTTGATCTTCTCCTGCACCTGCACAACCAACTGGGCTTTAGCCCCGTCTACCTCTGCAAAAATGGTTGCTTCGCCCGCGGCCACAGCCTTGACTTTGCCCTTCACCATCGTCGCAACTGTTGCGTTACTGGTGGACCATGTCACACCTTCGGTAACATCCTGCTTGTTATCAAAACCTTCTACTGTTGCCATCACCTGAAGCGTAGCTGTTTCGGAGACACTCATCTTCTGCGGACTGCTATTGGTTATTTCAATCAATGTCACATCACCTGTAGCCGCCAAGGCCAACGAGGGGACCAATATTGTTAATGCCATAATGAGGGCAAGCGTGCCTCGAAGCGCCAGTTTGATTCTATTCATTTCTATCTCCATCTCCCATAATCCAATATTTTACTTCTATTATATTATATCGGATACGAATTGCATAAAGTTGAATAACGTAAGTGGGAGTCTTGGAACAATTCATGATTTTCATTGTATAATATGGGAAGGTCGCGTAATACTGTTTTAATAAACCTAAAAGATGGGGGTGGGATATGTATGATCGAAAAGAATTTGCTTGATATGGTTTCACCTAAAAATAACCGTAAACGTATGAAAGCTATTGTCACTTCGACATCCACCAAGATTCGTCCTGAAGACGAGATGGTTCTATTGATGAAAACAGCCCGCAATCGTTTTAAAAAAGCCCTTGAATCTGGACAAATTGAAATCATTAACGAGCGTGAATGGAAGCTGCGTTAACATGTAAGAAATAATTTTATTTATTTACATAAGAGAAGAAATTTGTGATCAAGGCAGTAAGCTATATCTTAGATCCAAGCACTAACCAGACCAGTTAAAATTTAGCCCAACATAGTAGGAGATCGGTTCGTTAAATAGTGTTACCGTTTAAAAGGGGATGTCCATCGTCACATGCAACATGACGTGTGGAACATCCCCTTTTCTACTTCCTAAAGAGTCACATAACCTCTCTACTTCATTTCATCCTGTTCCGGCAAAATCAAGCTCTCGGCCCCGCCCATATAGGGCCGCAGTGCTGCCGGAATGCGGATGCTTCCATCCTCCTGCTGATGATTCTCAAGCAAAGGAATCAGAATGCGCGGCGACGCCACCGCCGTATTATTGAGCGTGTGACAATAGGCCAACTTGCCTTCGGCATCCAGGCAACGAATATTCGAACGGCGGGCCTGAAAATCATGCAGATTCGACGACGAATGGGTTTCTCCATATGCACCTCTGCTCGGCATCCAGGTCTCTATGTCATACTGTTTGTACGTTTTCTGCGACATATCCCCGGTACATACGGCAACAACACGATACGGCAGTTCAAGTAATTGCAGCAATTCCTCTGCGTGTCCCGTAATCTCTTGCAGCATACGCTCCGATTCTGCTGCATCAGGGGCACAGAGGATGACCTGCTCCACTTTGGCAAATTGGTGCACACGATACAATCCGCGTACATCACGTCCGCCGGAGCCAACTTCACTGCGGAAACACGTTGATACCGCGGCCAGTTTCACCGGACCCTTAACATCGACAATCTCATCCGCATAATACGAAACTAGCGGCACTTCAGAAGTCCCCACCAGCCATTTGTTCTCCCCTTCGAGTTCGTAGACCTGATCTCGACCGGTTGGGAAGAATCCGGTGTTCACCAATGCATCCTCCCTGACCATCAGCGGTACCTCCATCGGTGTAAACCCGTGCTTCAGCAGCAGGTCCAGCGCAAGTTGCTGTACTGCCCGATGTAATAACAGGCCAGCGCCTTTTAATACATAGCTTCGCGTACCGCCAATCTTAACTCCACGGGGAATATCAATCAGATCATGCAACTCCCCAATTTCCACGTGATCTTTGGCGTTATACTCGAACGTTGGCACCTCTCCCACACGTCGCAACTCCACATTATCCGCGTCCGACGTGCCATTTGGGGTATCCGGGGATACGATATTGGGCACCAGCCATTGCAGCTTGGTTACTTCCTCCTGCACAGGGGCAAGCCTAGCTTCCACATGTTCCAACTGTTCATTGAGCTGTTTCACCTGGGCCCGCAAACCCTCGGCCTCTTCCCGATTCCCGGCTTGCATGAGTCTGCCAATGTCCGCGGATAACGTATTGCGCAATCTGCGTCCTTCTTCCGATTCCTGCAAAAGCGCTCTGCGTTCTTCATCCCGCTCTAATAATGTACAAATGTTAATCTTGATTTTTTTCCCGTCTGCTGCGGCCTGAACCTCTTCTGCATGTGCCCGAATCCACTTCATTTCCAACATGGTCACCGTCTCCTTTGGCTGTAAAAATACAAAGAGCGCCCTCATCCCTTGGGACGAGGAGCGCTCTGCTCGCGGTGCCACCCAACTTGCTGAATCAGGAAATCCTGCTTCCAGCCTCTTGGTCCGCGATAACGGGCGGTTCCGGTTAACTTGGGGAAATATCGCTCCCCTGGCGAAAACGCCTCCGAGTTGGATGCTCTTCAACGGCATGGTCCGATCTGTAATTGTTGTGTCTCAGTATATACGAACGTCAGACCAAATTGCAACCTTCTGTATCGATCAGGAATTCATGGCACAACTTAACATGTCCTGTTATGATAGACTTTGTCTTCAAGATTGCGCTTTATTGTGATCCTCAATTTATGTATATAAGTAGAAGGAGTTCGTTATGAAAAAATTACTGTGGATCGGATGTCTGTCCTATTTCCTGATTGGACTTGCCCACGTTGTACTCGGCTCCATTCTGCCGGTTGCACTTGAACATTACGGGAAAGATTATAGCCATGGCGGAACGCTGATCTTCGCTCAATTTGCCGGATTCCTGGGTGGTGTATTGTTATCTCCATGGCTGAACAGACGCTACGGTAAACGGGGAGGTCTGTTAATCGCCACAGCATTGCTCTGCATTGCAGAATTATCCTACATGCTGTTGCCACCGTGGGGTTGGATGTTCGTCATCGCACCCGCAGCCGGCTTCGGATTCGGAATGGTTGAAGCTGTCATTGGCACCATTATCATCGCTGCAATCAAAGACAATACCGCCGTTGCCATGAGTCGACTGGAAGTGTTATTCGGGATCGGGGCGATGGTCATGCCCCTCATGGCCAGCGGTCTGATTGCTGCCGGCTACTGGCGCCTGTCATTTCTCGTTGTTGCGATCTGCGCAGCGCTGACCTTTATATTCTGGGCAAAAGGATCATTCGGTGAGCTAGACCACATGCTGGATAGACGGGGTTCAATTCATGCTCCAGTAGATACACACACTGCTGGGATATCAGGTGAACTGCATTCCGCAGCAACCAGCACATCTGGTCCAACCTATCGTGGTCGTAACCTGACTCTTCTGGTCCTATTCGTCCTGTTCTTCTTCCTTTATGTCGGCACGGAGATGAGTCTTGCAAACTTCATGCCAGCGATCCTGATTGAGAAAATGAACATGAAGGAAGCCGGAGCAGCGCTTAGCGTAACCTGTTTCTGGATTGCTATGTCTGTGGGACGACTCTTCGCCGGGTATATCGCAGAGAAATTCCAATACCGCGTGTATGTCCTGTACAGTTGTCTCGCGGCTGTTCTTTTGTTAATGGTATTCCCATTTACAAACCAAATCTGGTCTGCATTTCTCATTATCTTACTGCTTGGACTTGCGATGTCGGGAATTTTCTCCATCGCCCTTGTCTTCGCCAGTAAACTGCTGCCTGGAACAGAAGAATCCACACCCAGCATTTTGATTGCCTCAGGCGGGGTTGGCGGTGCCATTCTGCCTTTGACGACGGGGTGGAGTCTTGATCATCTGGCGGTTAATCAGTCTGCATGGATGCTTGCCATCTTTGCGGTTGGCCTGCTTGTCATTAGCGTAATTACGTATCAATGGCAGAACAAACATATAGCGAATTCTGCGACTTAACAGTTCTGTGTCGATCCAGTCCTGAGGATTAGAATTACCTATTAAAGAAATCGAGATGTCCACTGTCATGACCTGACAGTGGACATCTTTTTGTAGCATTATTCTGTTCTAACGAACCTAGCACACGCTATTCCCCTCCATTTCCGCATATTTGAAATCTAACGAATCCTAGAGACGTTATTATAGATAATTAGCTTCAATTAAATGCCTTTTCGGAGGTTTTTTGCATAATAACGCCGCTGAGATTCGTTAGATTTTTCAATTTCTAAGAACTGGCCTAATAAGGTGTCCTCGATTCGTTAGCCATGTAATCATGGTGGCAAGTACACTATCTTTGCCTCTCTGATCACCTTTCATTAAAGGTGAGAATACAATCTATTCAATTGCACAAGATTGCCCAGGAAATACTCTGGGCTCAGTTGCATCACACATTTTTGTTAACGACAGGCATTACGGGCCCGTTATCCTTGATGAATTTACCGAATACATATCGTACGAGGGGTCCCAAAATGATCAATTGATATGGAAGCGCCAGGCTGAAGTTACGAGCGATTGTATGAAGGTACGTACGGAGTACGGATACCCCACTTAATTGGTCTGCAAGATATGCTGAAATCATTCCATACAAGGACATGATCAGAACCATGCCAATCACCATGAAAAATGACATGGCGAGTACACCCAAAATCTTGTTGGACTTGTCATAGGGCAAGGAAAAAGCAATCTTTCTCGCTACAGGGCCAACAATGAAGGATTCCACCAGAAACGCGATGACAAAACATAATATGAATTGAAGCAGTATCTCAAGCGGGGACATCTTGCCGAGTAACCCACTGTGCCATAGATTGAAGAACATCATGACCAAGACCATTCCTGTACACATCATTAATCCGAAAATAATTTGTTCCTTCTTGCTGGTTGGCAATTCTCTCATCCTCTCTGTTTACCTTCGTAATTATAGAGATGACGAAACCCTCCACATAAGTGAACATTCTGTGAACAATTGTGATTTTTCCAATTTAAAACTATATTTGACAACCCCGTAATACAGCCATATGATATCCCTTAAAATGGTAGAAACATTCAATACATAAGGAGGAATTGGATTATGAGTTTTCAAAAACGCATTGACCACGTCGGCATTGCCGTTCGTGATCTGGAGACCACACTCCGTTTCTATACGGAGGTTGTTGGATTGGAATTGAAAGACCGGGTGACGCATACCAACGGCGTCATTCAGCTTGCCTTTCTCGGCTTCAATGGTAGCCATGAGACGGAAATTGAGTTAATTCAAGGATACAGCGACAAGCTGCCGGCCGAAGGAACCGTGCACCATTTTGCCATCCACGTGGATGATCTTGATTCTGAGTACAAACGCATCCAAGCCACCGAAGCCGAATTTATCGATGGAGAGATTATCACACTGCCTAACGGTTACCGTTATTTCTTCATCTATGGACCTGAAAAGGAATGGATTGAGTTCTTCCAGCGCTAAGAATTGGAGCTGATTTATGAACATTTTAATTACCGGCGCAGCCGGAAAAATTGGACGTGACTTGTCCCAACACTTGTCAGAAGCATTTCACCTGCGACTAACAGATTTGAATATCGACAGACTGCATACGTATCAAGGGACCAGCCATGAGATCATGATACTGGATGTGACAGATCCCGAAGCCTGTCAGCATGCTTGCGAAGGCATAGATGTGGTTGTACATTTGGCTGGAGACCCCTCCCCGCATGCAGGGTTTTATGAATCGTTGTTGGACATCAATATCAAAGGTACATTTAATGTATTCCGTGCAGCTAAGGACCAAGGTGTGAAGAGAGTCATTCTGGCAAGCAGTGCACAGACGATCGAGGGGTATCCTATTGATTCTCAAGTCTATCCGGACATGCCGACACGCCCACGGAATTTGAACGGAGTTAGCAAATGTTTTGGAGAATCGCTCGCTTCCTATTTTGCGTATACCGAAGGTTTACAAAGTGTAGCAATACGTATAGGTGCATATGATGATTTTCAACCGGACGGACCAGTGCTGGAGGCAAGGGATATGAGCGCGTATATTAGTCCGGCTGACTTGTGTGATTTGATGTTCAAAGCAATTACGGCTACCGATCTGGAGCCCTTCACCATACTGCATGGGATCTCGAATAATAGGTTTAAACGATTGAATCTGGAAACCACTCAGAAACAGGTAGGTTATGACCCGAAATCCGATGCTTTTGCACTCAGCCAGATTTCCTTATATGATTCACCACGATAAATTATTGAAAATAACACATTTAAACAGGCTGTTATACATATATATAACGGCCTGTTTGATAACTTCATACGTGTCCCCATCCAGTTCCTGACTGGACACGGTCCACCTGCTGGCCTATAATTACACCTAGTAATGCCCGTAACTTCATAGTTTCCCAGGGGAGTCGGAATTGGCCGGCTGAGAGTGTATCCCACCAAGATACTAACCCTTAGACCTGATCTGGATCATGCCAGCGTAGGAATCGGAGTATATCGAAATGGCACAGCCCTATGGCTGAACGCCACCTCTCTAACGCCTGCACGCGTCCCGGATTACGGGGCGCTTTTTGATGTTCTTTTTGAATAAAAAATAACGTCATCCAGATCTCAACTGGTATAAATCTGTCGATTTATGCAAGATGATTGGATATGAAGCCAAGGAGTACCCCGTGCCAATCGGCCGGACATACCGAAGGAGAGAACCACAGATGAAATGGCGTAAAACAATGGGACTGTTGCTCTTATGTGTACTACTGGTGACGGTAGCCGCATGTGGCGGCAAAGAAGCTGCCCCGACAGAACAGAACGGCAGCACGAATGCGGAAAGCAGCAACGAAGGTGACACTGCCGCCCTGAAAGATATTAAAGTGGTGCTCGACTGGACACCAAATACGAATCATACCGGCCTGTATGCGGCCGTGGATCAAGGTTTTTACAAGGCCGAAGGCTTGAACGTGGAGATTGTTCAACCAGGTACCGGAGGCGCAGATACGATGGTTGCATCGAATGAAGTGCCTTTTGGTGTAAGCTATCAGGAGAGTGTAACTCAAGCCCGCACACAGGGTGTTCCACTCGTCTCCATTGCAGCAGTTATTCAGCATAATACATCCGGGTTCGCTGCTCCAGCGGATCGGAATATCAAGTCACCCAAAGATTTTGAAGGTAAAACCTATGGCGGCTGGGGCTCCCCTGTTGAAGAAGCCGTAATGCAATCCATTATGGAAGGCGACGGAGCTGATGTATCCAAAGTGAAAAACATTAACATGGGTGACGCTGACTTTTTTACCGCAGTAAAACGGGACATTGATTTCGCGTGGATTTTCTACGCTTGGACGGGTATTGAAGCCGAACTGCGCGGGGAACCGATCGACATGTTATATGTGAAGGATTATTCAGATGCATTGGATTATTACACGCCTGTCCTCGTAACGAACGAGCAGACGATTCAGAACGATCCTGAGCTGGTGAAAGCATTCCTGAAAGCCACTTCCGAAGGATATCAATATGCGATTGATCATCCCGAAGACGCAGCGAACATTCTAATCAAAGCTGTACCGGATCTGGACAAGGAATTGGTACTGGCAAGCCAGAAGTGGCTTAGTCCAAAGTACACGGATGACGCCCCGCGCTGGGGAGAACAAAAACAAGAAGTATGGCAGAACTACACCGACTGGATGTTTAGCAAAAAACTGCTCGATGAACAGATCGATGTGAGCAAAGCATATACGAACGAGTTTTTACCCCAATAATAATCTAACTGTTAAGTTGACCTTTATGTACACAAGAACGAAGAGTGTAGAATCCATCTAAAGAACATAGTGTTCGCCTAAAAGCTTTCTGAAAGAAAGCTGCATCGGAAGCATATGCTATCCCCGGATTTCCTCCATTAAAATTCATTAAAGAAATCCGGGGATAACAGTGATCGTAAGAGGATACTGCAATCGAAGTGATAAGTGTGATCTAGTTCAAATCATGCAATTTAACCCGAAAGGAGCCGTGACTCTCATGGCAAGCACACTACTTAGCATTCAGGTTATTCCGAAAACGCCAAATGGCGAGAATTCTTATCCTTACGTAGATCGCGCCATTGAAGTTATTCAGCAATCTGGCCTGAAGTATCAGGTGAACGCGCTCGACACCACGATGGAGGGGGAACTGGAGGAACTGCTCGAGGTTGTCCGTAAAATGCACGAGGTACTCGTGGAGGCTGGCAGCCCAAGCATCATCTCTCAGATCAAAATCGCCCACAGCCCAACCGGCTTCAGTATGGACACCCTGACGGAGAAATATCGCTAATGCATGCCTATTTCAAAAGTGTATGGCCGCCCTTTGTGGCGGTTATTCTCTTTATAGCAATATGGCAGGGAGCTGTCTCCCTGTTCCATATTGAGAAATGGATGCTGCCAGCACCGTCCGATATCGCCCGCGAAGCAGCATCCCAGGCCGAGCGACTTGGCATGCATGCCTCCGCAACCATTCAGTTAACGCTGATCGGATTCGCGGCTGGCACAGCGGTCGGATTGCTGATTGCGATGGTGCTGCATTTGGTCCCTTTTCTCAAGTCAGCCTTGTATCCTTTACTTATTCTTAGTCAAAATATCCCGACCATCGCGCTGGCGCCGCTCCTGTTAATCTGGTTCGGATTCGGGCTGTTGCCCAAGCTGATTACCATCATCCTGGTCTGCTTCTTCCCTGTCGCAGTGGCGGCCATGGACGGCTTGACCCGTACCGACGCGGCGATGATGAACTATATGCGCATGGCTGGTGCGAAACGTCACCAGATCTTCTGGAAGCTGGAGCTTCCTCATGCCCTGCCATCCGTGTTCTCCGGTGTCAAAATCGCCGCTACCTATAGCGTGATGGGTGCCATCATTGCCGAATGGATTGGTGCAGACAAGGGTATTGGTTATTATATGATGCTGCAAAAGTCGGCTTATCGCACCGATCGTCTATTCGTGGCAATCATGATTATTGTCGCGCTCAGCTTGCTGCTCTTCCTGCTCATTGCGCTGCTGGAGAAGCTGCTCGTGCGCTGGCGGCCACAGAAGCGGTAGTAAAGATGTAATCTGTATATTAGGAAGTGATGATCATATGAATCGACAACAGGACGCACAAGTCCTGCCTAGAGGAGGAGCAAGCGTAATGGAGCCCAAGCATGGTGAAAAGTTTCACTCGGCTACCCCTGATCAACCTGCCAATGCTACTCCTGCTCTGGTTCCACCTGCACTGGACGTTGTTAATGTGCATGCATCATTCCGCGAACGACGGAGCAGGTTATCGGTTCTGAACGGCCTGTCCCTGACTGTGGAGCAAGGTGAGTTTGTCGCTATCGTTGGGCCTTCTGGTTGCGGCAAAAGCACCCTGTTCCATATCATCGGCGGTCTGCTGAATCCACAGGAAGGGCAAGTGCTGATGAATGGTCATGATGTGACGGGCCAACGTGGCAAGATCAGTTATATGCCGCAACAGCCCGCTCTTTTCCCATGGCGTACCATTGAAGACAATGTACTGCTTGCTGGTGAAGTAGCTTCAAGCGCTCCTCCTCGGGCCGAAGCACTTACAGAGGCTCGAAAGTGGTTAAGCAGCGTTGGTCTTGCCGGGTTCGAGCAGGCCTATCCTCATATGCTGTCGGGCGGAATGCAGCAGCGTGCTGCATTTTTGCGTGCCCTGCTCAGTCCGCAGGAACTGATGCTGCTGGACGAACCTTTCAGCGCGCTGGATGCACTGACACGTAGCGACATGCAGCGCTGGCTGCTCGATATCTGGGAACAGAACCGCCGCTCGGTGCTGTTCATCACCCACAACATCGAAGAAGCATTGCTGCTTGCGGATCGGGTCTATGTATTATCCAACCGACCTGCAACGGTGCTGCATGAGGTTCATATTCCTTTTGATCGCCCAAGACGAGAAGAAATTACGGAGGAATCCGCATTCCTTGAGCGCAAACGGCAGATTGCACAGTGGATGAGAGAAGAACAGCAGAAAGCCCGCCTATCATAATAGCGCGGGTTTTTAAGTTATTATTTTCCTTTAATGGGTGATCCACCATAAGGAATTCTGCGTAACATAGTTAAAATATAAATGAACACAAGGAGGAATTCCCTCGTGCATGCTCAAGCTTTCGCACCCTTAATTGATGCTCATATTCACTTCGATCAGTATACACCTGACGAACAACGTGAGATGCTGCTATCATTCAAGTCTCAGCAAGTCGAAGCAGTCATTGCCGTGTCCATGAATCTTGCTTCTGCCCAGGCCAATCTGGAGCTTGCAAAGCAACATCCACGCACCATCTATCCGGCCTTCGGTTTCCATCCGGAACAGGAACTGCCCTCCGTTGCAGAAATGGACCTGTTCTTCCAATGGATTGAGAAGCATATGGGACAAGCCATAGCCATAGGAGAAGTTGGGCTTCCCTATTACAACCGTCTGGAAGCGGAGCAGGCAGGACAGCACTTCGATCAGAGCGGGTATATCGAACTACTTGAACGTTTCATCCAACTCGCCAAAAAGCATAACAAACCACTTGTCCTTCATGCGGTATACGAAGATGCGGATATCGTCTGTGATCTGCTGGAGCAGTATCATTTCCGACGTGCTCACTTCCACTGGTTCAAAGGATCTCACCAAACCATAAGGCGCATGGCGGACAATGGTTATTTCATTTCCTTCACGCCAGATATTCGGTATGAAGAAGAGATTCGTGAACTCGCCCGGCAATATCCATCCGAACAAGTGATGGCCGAGACCGACGGACCTTGGCCCTTCGAAGGACCATTTCAGGGACGAATGACACACCCGGCCATGACCAGACAGGTCATCCAGGCATGGAGTGAAATCACTGGCATGGGAACCGAGCGGGCCGCCCGTCTCTTTTATCAGAATACGAAGCGTTTCTACGGCTTAACTTGATTACAATCTGGTAGACGCAAGTACTCTCGCTTGCCCGTGCCAACACAGCACTTTACAACAAAACACAAAGAAGCCAGTCGGCTGCGCCCCGACTGACTTCTAATTCATAATATAACTTAACGCTTCAAAAATCCTTTGCCTTCCAGAAATGGTCTCACTTGCAACCGTGTTGGCTCAGTCAGGCGCTTCGCCATCAGTTCGGACCATGGGGTCGTTCGTTCACCATTGGTCCGTTCTTTCATGTACGCCGTCGTTGTCTCGTCGTACTGCTCAACACCTTTGATGCTCTGCTCGGCATTATAACGATTATGATGCAGAACTGCATCCAGTGGCAGACGTGGCCGAATTCCCGTTTCCTGATCTGCAACACCAATGCACATGCCATACACCGGATATACGCCCTCCGGCAATCCCAACAACTCGGCTACTTCCTCAATCCGGGTACGAAGCCCGCCGATATATACGATTCCAAAGCCAAGTGACTCTGCTGCAAGAGCAGCATTCTGGGAAGCCAGTGCAGCATCAATTGTGGCTACCATGAAATTCTCTGTGGAATCGGCATACGATTCCTTCTCAGGAAGATGACGTTTCGCAGCATCACTCAGCCGATACAGATCAGCACACCATACAAGAAACACAGGACATTCATTGACGTAGGCCTGATTGCCTGCCAATTCAGCCAGCTCGGCTTTCTGCTCCAAGTCCGTCACAGCAATTACGGTATAGGCTTGCACACTACTTGAAGAGGAAGCCATCTGCCCAGCCGCTACGATGGCTGCAAGCTGCTCATCACTCACCGGGTCTGGCTTAAATTTGCGTACAGAGCGGTGTTTCATCATCAACTCAATCGTTTCATTCATGGCTGTTCACTCCCAATCCTCGAAGTACGAACTCAATCGTCTGCTCAGCGAGCTCGTCTGTATTCATTTCCTGATAATCAAAGCCAAATCGTGAATTCTTGGCCCGTTTATGCGCCAAAGCCACACCCATAACCTGAAGCATCGCATAAGACACGGACTCGACCTGGAACAATCCCTGGTCTTTTCCTTCTTGCAGCAGTTCCCTCACTCGGCTCCAAACAGGGTCCAGAAAACGAAATACGGTAGCTGTGCGATGTGTACGCAGTGTAATCTCAAGCTGCACAATATCGCTCATCTCCCGGTCCGTCATCGTGAACTTCACAACTTCACCAATAATTCGTCGGATACCTTCCACAGGCGAGGACATGGACTCTTCCGCCAGCGAGTTCATCATATGCCCAGGGAAAAAATGCTCGAATAATGCTTCGAACACCTTTTCTTTTCCGCCAAAATGGTATGAGACCAGCGATACATTGGCACCCGCCTCATCACAGATTTGACGAACACTCGTCCCGTCATACCCCTGCTGTGCAAAAAGCTTCTTGGCTGCAAGCAGTATCCTCGTTTTGATATCCAACTCCGGTTCCGTCATTCCGTCCCGCTCCCTCTTGTCCGTTCATTTCATTCGCTCCAGCTCAAGGGCTGTAGTCAGGTACTCTATCTGTCTATTATATTACACCAAGCACCCCGATGAAAATCATCGGGGTGCTTGTCCTATCCTATGAAGCAATGATATGCATCCTATACAGCTGCTGTATTAGCTGTTCGCTTGAGCCGGGCTTGGTGCCCCAGCTGGCATGCGTTGTTTTTTCAACAATGTCACGACCAGTGACAAAGCAACTGCAACCAACAGTACAATCACGATAGAGCCCGCAGCAGACTGAACTCCTGGGCCTCCCAATTGCACGCTCAAAATACCCTGAACGGCGTATGTTGCAGGCAGGTACTGCCCAATGCCGCTATAGAAGCTGTTCAGCAATTCACGCGGTACCATTGCACCGGAGGATACCAGTTGCAAGGACAGTGAGATGATGTTGAACAGACTTCCTGCTGGTCCGAAGCAGATCAGGAAGAACTGGGAGAAGAACATGAACGTGCACAGGAAGAGCGCCTGGAACAACCAGAATGCGACGAATCCTTGTTCAATCTGTCCGCCCAATGCCACGATCAATGATGATCCCAGCAAGGAAACGACCAATGCGGAACCCACGTTAATGACTACTCTGGCGCCAAACAAAGTCAAGCGGGAATAAGTAGAGGACAACATGCCCATCGCTGTCTGGAGATTCATCCCCATAATCATGGCCCCTACATACGAAGCCAGTACCATCATCATTGGCACCATCTGATTATTCATCCCGTTAACCGGGTTGATGGACGTTGTCGTTCCTTCCACTCGGGTAGTGAGGTTCGTAGCGGCTTCAGCTGCCTGATCCGCAGGTGCGCCTGAAGCGGTCAACACCGTCTGTACCCCTTGTGCTGTAGCTTGTTTGTTAATCGTGTTTGTCACACTTTGTGATACACCTTGCATCATGCTTTTAATCGTAACCGGGTTCGCTTCATTAATGGTGTATTTAATCTCAGCGGTTGAGCCAGCCGTTTGAAGCAATTCGTTAAATCCAGCCGGGATATCCAGCACCATGTGTACTTTGTGATGATTCAGCTGATCCAACGCCTCAGCCGCACTCAGATTGGATACGGTGTGGAAAGGCAGTGTTCCTGCGAGGGAATCTACGATTCCTTTGGACATTTCTCCGTCCTCATTCACAATCGCAACCGTTAGTTCTTTCGTACGGTCATTTACTCCAGAATATGCGGTCATCCAGATCACGCTAAAGATCACTTGGAACATAAGTGCTGTTACGATCCCCACGATCACTGGCGGTTTTTTAAACAATGTACGTAATGCCTGCAACATAAAAGGTGTCCTCCATTACTAAAATAGTTCTAATTTGATTTAAACAGTTGTTTGAATCAAACGATCGTTTAAATTTTATGTGAATATGTCCATATTGTCAACTGATTTTTGAAATATTCAGAAAACATAAGCTTTATTCATGAATACAATCGATCCATTTTCACAAAAGAGCATTATGCTATCCTTTTCCCAAAGAAGAGAACACTTATAGCAACGTTTCAGGCCTACTTTCTGGCGATTCAAACCGTATTTTCTCAACAAAAAAACACGGTCCGCCGCAGCGAACCGCGCATTGATTTCCTCACTTCATTACAATGAGACGTTGAATATATTATTAAACATGGGTCGGTCAGTCATTTCTCTTCAGCTTCATGCGTTGCAGACGCAGCGAATTCAATACGACCGACACGGAGCTGAACGCCATTGCAGCACCTGCGAGCCAGGGAGCCAAGAAGCCCACTGCCGCAATGGGAATACCAATAACGTTGTATCCGAGGGCCCAGAACAGGTTTTGTTTGATGTTACCCATCGTGCGCCGACTCATCTCAATCGCATCTGCAATACTGTTCAGATCACCACGCATCAACGTAATATCCGCCGCTTCCATCGCTACATCCGTTCCTGTTCCGATGGCCATCCCAATATCCGCTGTAGCGAGTGCGGGAGCATCATTGATGCCGTCACCTACCATAGCGACTTTCAGGCCACTCTCCTGAAGTTTCTTCACTTCCGCAGCCTTACCTTCCGGCAGAACCTCAGCCAGAACTTTACCGATCCCTGCCTGTTCTGCTACAGCGCGAGCTGTTCGCTCATTGTCTCCCGTAATCATGATGACATCGATCCCCATCGCCTGAAGACGACCAATGGCTTCACGAGAGGTATCCTTGATGGTGTCGGCCACAGCCACGATCCCTGCCCACTGACCATCCACCACTACCAGCATCGCTGTACGCCCTTGTTCCTCCAGACGGTTCATCTGCTGAACGGTTTCCTCAGAAACATTCACCTGTGCATCCGCAAGCAACCGGCGTGTGCCGACCAGAATCTCCTGCCCTTTTGCTGAAGCTCGCACGCCGTATCCCGGTATGTTCTCGAACTTCTCTGTTGGGGTTAGCTCCAGACCTTTGGCACGAATGCCTGCAACAATCGCCTCTGCCAGCGGGTGCTCGGAACTCTGTTCGGCCGCTCCCACTCGCTCAAGCAGATCAGATTCCGTCCAATTCGGAGCCGTGATAACATCGGTAAGGACCGGTTTACCTTGGGTTACTGTACCTGTTTTGTCGAGCACCACGGTCTGAATCTGTTGTGCCGACTCCAGATGTTCGCCGCCCTTGAACAGAATGCCATATTCAGCGGCACGTCCTGATCCAGCCATGACAGAAGTCGGCGTTGCCAGCCCCAGTGCACATGGACAGGCAATGACGAGCACAGCAATCGCTTTTTCAAGGGAACCGGCGAAGTCACCCGGACTTGCAAACAGATACCAGATCAGGAATGTCAGCGCGGCTATGCCGACAACAATTGGTACAAATATGCCTGAAATAACATCTGCGATCCGCTGGATCGGTGCTTTGGAACCCTGAGCTTGCTCGACTACTTTGATGATTTGAGACAAAGCCGTGTCCGAGCCCACTCGGGTCGCACGCAGTCGTAATACCCCGTTTTTGTTCAGCGTAGCACCTGTAACGGGATCTCCTGGCTTTTTATCCACGGGAAGGCTCTCTCCACTAAGCATGGATTCATCTACTGAGGATTGCCCTTCTTCAACGATACCATCCACCGGGATGCTATCACCCGGCTTCACCAGAACCAAGTCACCCACCGCAACATATGCGGCAGGAACCATAACTTCCTGTCCATCCCGGATGACACGGGCTTCACGTGGAGCCAGTTCAATCAGGCTTTTGATCGCCTGTGAAGAGCGACCTTTCGCCACAGCTTCGAACCATTTTCCTAGTAAAATTAACGTAATCAGTATTGCACTGGTCTCATAATAGAGTTCTACCGAAGGCATGGCGGCTGTGCTCGTTCCCATTGCCCCATGATCCATGGTTGTAGAAGGTAAGTAGCCACTGGTTAGCGTCAGATACAGACTGTAGAAAAACGCTGCGCTGGTACCCAATGCGACGAGAACGTCCATATTGGCACTGCGGTTACGTAGTGCTTTGTACGCCCCCACATAGAACTGCCACCCAATGACGAACTGTACCGGCGTTGCCAGCAGCAGCTGGAACCAAGGGTTCATGAACAGCTCAGGGACATAGATTCCGGATGTGAACGAGAAATGCCCGACCATTGCCCAGAGCAACGGAATCGATAACAAAGCAGATATCATCCATTTCCACTTTTTGCGTTGCAGCTCACGTTCACGAACCGATTTGGTCTCTTCTTGCGTCAATTGCAGTTCAGCACCGTAGCCCATCTGCTTGATCTTGGCGGTAATATCCGAAGGTTTGAGTGCACCAGCGGCATATTCGATATGCCCTGTTTCCAGCGCCAGATTCACATTCGCCTGAGATACCCCCGGCAGTCGGGAAAGACCTTTTTCGATCCGGGCAGAACAAGCAGCACACGTCATACCCGTGATGTTCAGATCAACGGATTCTGACACCGTACCGTAGCCCAATGCTTCCACCTTATCTCGCAATGCATTCACGTTGGTTGTCTTCGGATCATAAGAAACGGTTGCCTGTTCGATGGCAAGGTTCACATTGGCCTGCTGCACCCCTTCCATACGGGACAAGCCCTTCTCCACTCGGGTCGAACACGCAGCACAGGTCATCCCCGTGATGTGCAGTGTTGTCTTTAGTCCTGGTGCGTCTGCCATAGGTGGCATTGGTGTGGGTTCAGATGATCTGTCCGTTGGTTTACTTGTTGAGTTATCCATCATGTCAGCTCCTTTCATATCGATTCAATTTATTGTATATTGCATTAACATACCCCTTATGGGTATATATTAGACAGAAAATTAGGCTTAAACCTGGCTCGTGGGAAAGGCCTTTGACCTCTTTTTTCGCCCATGAGCATGTTCGGTTTAAGCCTGTGATTCGGTTAGACTACATCGTACCCCTGATCTTCAATCGCAGCCTTGATCTGATCCACGTTCACCGTCTGCTCATCATATTCCACCGCTACCGTTCCCGCTGCCAGATCCACCTGACCGCTCGCTCCAGCATTCTTCACAGCTTCTTCAACCGACTTCACACAGTGATTGCAAGACATTCCTGTAACGCTCAACGTAACATTAGACATTGTAAATTCCTCCTTGGGGTATATTAAAATGATAACTTGATCTAGTAAATTGATATAACTTACTTCATTAACTTCCGCATCGTAACCAGCAGTTCATCCACAACCTCATGTTCGCCAGCCTGAATACGCTCAACGATACAGCTCTTCATATGGCCTTCAAGCAGAAGCTTGCCTACGGAATTCAGAGCAGACTGAGCCGCCGCAATCTGGGTCAGCACATCATCACAGTACGTATCCTTCTCGATCAATCCCTTGATCCCGCGAATCTGACCTTCCACACGGTTCAAACGAGAAACCAGGTTACTCTTCATCTCCTGCGAATGGTGACTCTTCCGCACATGCTTCCCATCACTACCATCGGCATGACAGGATACTGCTTCTTGGACTGTAACCAAAGCTTCCGTTGAATCGGACTTGGAGGATTGCAAAGGTTCCTCGGGATGGCTCTGATGATCCATCATGAACACCCCTTTTCTTTCGTTCTTTTCTAAGAGTAACATACCCCATGGGGGTATTCAAGAGTATTCTGATATTTTGTTGAAAATGGATTGGCTCATTCCTGATTAAATAACGTATGAGCCAGCTCAGCTGCTTCAGATGACATCTCTTTCTGAATAGTTATGATCCGGGCACGGGTACTTATTTTCTGATCAAGTTCCTCATTAATATCTGAAGTAGTACATGACTGCTCCACCCATTTTAACCACTCAGGAACTTCCCACATACTTCTAGCTGCAACTGCGACACAGTAGCCATACCTTGCAAGTCTTTCATCGCCCATCCACCCTGCTGTCCGAAGTCCATGCACATAGCGATTGAACACTTCCTCTTTAGCTGCAAATATGTCTTCTGCTGTAATGTGCCCAAAACTTGCGTTAACCCCAAATAGCTTTCCTAACTCTTCACCAACGCCAGAAATACTCATGAATTGCCAATCAATGAGAGTAAGTACGCTATCGTCCAGACGTTCTGATGGCATAAATATATTGCCTTGCGCCAGATCCTGATGAGATAGAACTCGTGGCAATGGGTCTAGTGAATTTATAACCTTGTCCATCTGCCCACTATATTGGTTGAACCACTGCCAGATCGAGTGGGCCTGCTCCTGTTTGCTTCCCCCACAGGCATACCTCACAGAATCTCCTACTCCGATATGCCTTCCTCTAGCTCCAGTATCATCATCACCACGTCCACTTTCCAATTTAGGCTCTTGGATTGAAGGGGCATACTGACGACACCCCCTAACCCAGGATTTGAGCCAATACGGACAGATCCATTCTTGTTGGGGTAGTGAAGTTCCCGTGAGATAAGCTCCGTGAAATTCACCAATGCGTTCCGCAATCCAACCCCAATCGTCCAGAGGCCAAACATGATTACACTTCGAGTGACCAGACACATCTTCCATCCACAGCCCAATGGTTTGATCCGGTCTATCCTGTATAGCGAAACAACGTGGAGCTATGATACGCCCTGGTAAATGATCGAGTAGCCCTGATGAGAATATCTCTGCTTCTCTTTTCCAATAGTTATGGTATGTAACATCTTCCTTCTCTGCTGAGTCCGGTCTAATGCATTTCAAAATAAGTGACCATGACAGTGATGCTCCAACTATGGTAGCCATTCCACGAATTCGATAAATACCTGATGTGGTGAAATTAAGTAGCCCTGGATTGAGGGGTTCAGCTTTCCAAGATTGTATTACTGCGTCAGGCTCTTCCAGCAGTTTTTGCACACTGCGAACAAGATATTCCACATCCTCAGTAGATTGCAGAATGCTATTCTGGCCCAGTTGTTCTTGTTCATTAGCGCTTCCCATATTCTTCATGCACCTCCCTTCCGCTCCATGCCAATGTTCCTTTCACTCTACTGGTCCTGCCTTACAAGGTATACTCCATCCTGCTGCTGCGAACGACCATACCCATCTGTTCATAGAAAGCCTGTGCCCCATAGTTAAACGTTGACACGGATAATTCCACGCTGTCTGCCTGAAGCTCTCTCCCTAACTCGATGAATGCTTGTAGTAACTGTTTACCTGTCCCTTGGCCCCGATGCTTGGTATCAACTACAAGTTCATGGATGTACAGCATCTTGCGATCCACCATCAATGGGTTATCTTGAATAATACTTAACTGCGCACTCCCGTAACCCAGAATCAAGCCCGTTTCCGAAGACTCAGCAACATACAGGTAACGCTTGTCCGTTTCCAGCAGTTCGGTGAACTCCTTTTCCTCCATTCTGGCCTCTAACGCTCTGTATATATCCGGGCGCGCCTCGACATGCATCTGGTGTAGCTCATTCATCAACAATGACACGCCAGAGTAGTCCCTCATTTCGGCCTTTCTGATGTTAATCGTACCCGTACTCATCCCCATCACTCTTTCGTCTACTTAATTTTACATTATTATACAACCAAAAAGCAGATACCATAAGGGTACCTGCTTCGCTAAATTTATCTTCATACCATCAAGCCCACATAATGCTCATATTGTTTATTTTTTCGAAGAAGTAGTTCCTTCATTAAAAGCAACAGGTGATGGCTTCGCCGCCCATTCGTCCGCCTGCGGCTCAATGTCCACTCCGCTTAGAATCTTCTTTTTCTCCATCAAGGAATCCCCGTCTTCATCCAGCTTGTTGCGAATTTCCGCCTCGTCCTGAGGTTGATTGTTCTGTGTCATCGTACAGTCCTCCCTTTTTCGTGTTCATGGTTGATGTTCCTTTATATAACGTGCCCATTTTCTGCATTATCATTCTCCATGAGGGACAGGCGTCAGAGCTAACGAATCGTACACACCTTATACGAGCAAATATAGGCGAAATGAAAATGTAACGAATCTCAGACACGTTATATCAAAGTAATTCATCGAATTGGTTGGAAAAAAGGGGCCTATCCAAGGCTTTAGCGTGCCTACAATTCGTTAGAATTTCACACTTACGATTTCCGCCCGAATAAGACGTGCTGAGTTCGTTAAGTGGATACACTCTCTTTAAAGCACAAAAAAAGGCATCCCACTGGTCATTTTCATGACCTTACGGGTTGCCCTCTTTCCTTATTGTCCACATCAGGTGGACGTTTACCGATTAAATTACTAGCTTCGTATTACGCTTGATCCTGACGAGCAAGCACCGCTAGCGCACGCAGAGCGGCATTAATCTCGTGCTCCACCGCTTGTCCAACCGCATCCGTATGCGGATCATACTCGGCAGCCAGATCGCTGTCTGCGAATCCATCGATCGCGACAATGGCTCCGGCGCGAGCACCACGCAAGGTGCTGACGATGTAGAGGGCCGCAATTTCCATCTCGGCCCCAAGCGCTCCAGCCTGCTTGTACTTGCGGTGTGGAATCTCTTCCACGCCTGCAAAGAACGCATCCAGCGTTACGGTGATACCAACGCCCACTTTGCCTGCAAAGGTTGCAGCATCTGCGCTCTCCTGCTCACGAGCAGCCTCGACCAGCGCTTGCGTCACACCTATATCCGCTACTGCTGGGAAACCATCCGGCACCAGTTGGCGAGTCAATCCGTCTGATCGAACAGCGGCTGTACTCACAATCACACTACCTGCCGGATAATCGGCTGTATACGATCCCGCGGTACCTACACGAATCAGAGTCGTTACACCCGCACGGATCAATTCTTCGAAGCAGACAGCTGCTCCAGGTGAACCTACACCATGGCTGACGACAGCCATCTGTACCCCTTCATATAAGCCAACAAACGTACGATACTCCCGACTGAACGCCAGTTCTTTCACCTGCTCCAGCTTGCGGGAAATCTTCTCTGCTCGTGCCGGATCACCACAGACGATGGCGTATGCCGGCATATCTTCCGAATGAATCTGCAAAATAGGCATCAACATATCAATCAAACTCCTTCTTCGTCCACTCGTCTTCCGGAATCGGAATATCTTCACCCGAGAAGCGTTGTTCCTTGAACGGATCGGCAAAATGGTGGAAACCATTCACTTCCCAGAATCCGTTCCGGTCTTCTGTCATAAACTCCAGACCACGTATCCACTTCGCACTCTTCCAGAAGTAGAGTTGTGGCACGACCATACGGAGCGGAAAACCATGCTTGGGCGTTAGTGGCTCGCCGTTATATTTGAATGCAAGCAATACATCATCATGCATCAATTCTTCGAGCGGTACATTCGTCTCATAATCATGATCCGCATGGATCATAACGTATTTCGCTTCCGGTTTAACCCCCAGAAGCTTCACAAAATCGGAAAAGCGAATCCCTTCCCACGGCGTATCGAATTTCGACCAGCGTGTGACACAATGAATATCACTCACCGTGTTCACCTGGGGCATCGCCTGCAACTCAGCTAGGGAGAAGACCTTCTCCTCTTCCACTTCGCCGAATACCTTCAGATCCCACGTGGACAGGTCATATTCCGGCACTTCCCCTTCATGCAGAATTGGGAATTTCTCCGTCAGCATCTGTCCCGGCGGCAGCCGATCTCCGTGATCGTTGCCTGTTTTGGGTGCCGGGCTTTTACTTTTTTTCAACCGTTCAGCCTTGTTATGCAAGTGGAATCCCTCCTTCTTTTACTGTCTCTAGCATAGGCATTCAGGAATTAACGCGAGCTTCCGCCCGCTTTCAGTGCATCCTGTGCATAGGTACGGTCTTTGAAAAAGAACATCGCGACCAGCGTCACAATATACGGCAGCATCAACGTGAAATGCGTCGGCAGGGAGAATCCTTGCAGACGAATACTCAATGCTTCCATGAAGCCGAACAGCACACTGGAGCCCATGACGCCAAGCGGATTCGCTTGCCCCAGCATCGTTGCCACCAGCGCAATAAAACCACGACCAGCAGTCATGCCTTCGGTAAACATCGTCACCTGACCGAGCGACAACTGCGCTCCAGCCAGAGCACACAACACGCCGCACATCAGAACGGCACCATACTGGATGCCACGTACCTTGATCCCAATGCTCTGTGCTGCAATCGGGTTCTCACCGACCGAGCGCAGACGGAAGCCAGATACACTTTTGAAAAGGTAGAATTGCAGTCCAATCACGAGCACAATGCCGAGGTAAACCAAGGGACTATGTCCTGATAATACATCGCCTAACCACGGAATGTCCTTGATCAGCGGGATATCCCACTTGGGAAGTCCCACCATGTCTTTGTCGTAGTATGCACCTTTTACATCAAAAATCGCACGAAGTGCAAAGGTCGTCACCCCCGCAGCCAGGAAGTTGAGCGAGATCCCGACCACGATGGCGTTGGCCTTCAGATTAATACTTATAAAGGCAAAGAGCGCCGAGAATAACATCACAATAATAATGGAAAAGAGTACAGCCAGCAGCACATTGCCAAACAGATAATTACCGACAATGGCGGAGAACGCACCGATCAGCACCAGTCCTTCGAGACCGACGTTGAACAGACCGACACGGGAACATAAAGCCCCACCGAGCGCTGCAAGCAGGATTGGAGTCATAATCCGCAAGGTTGAGCCAAACATGGCTGCATCAAACAGTTGTTGCATTGGACTTTTTCTCCTTTCTCCGCTTCAGGAATGAATAACCGATCTGAGCTGATACAAATAACGTCAATACGGCCTGGATAACACTGCCGACTTCCAGCGGCACATCCGTATTCCGTTCCATACCCATGGCACCTGTCTGTAGCGCAGCGAGCAAAATGGCTGCCACAGCTGTACCAAGTGGATGCGAGCGGGCAAGCAGCGTCGCCATAATGCCGCTCCATGCGTAACTTGCAGATGACAGCGAGCCATCAAGGAAACGGTATTGTGTACCAAGCACTTCCCCTGCACCCGCGAGTCCAGCAAGTCCGCCACTGATGACCATGGACAGCATCATCATGCGAATGCGGCGAACACCGCCGTAGGTTGCAAAGGACGGATTGCTGCCGAGCATGCGAATCTCGTAACCAGTCACCGTTTTGTGCGTGAACCAGTAGATCAGAATAGCCGCTACAATGGCAATGATGAAGCCTGCATGCAGTCCCATACCCTGAAACAACTTCGGCAACCAGATGCTCTGATCGATCATCGGAGTCTGTGCCATTGCTGCAGATCCAGTCCGATCCTTGAATGGATAGGAGACCATGTATCCGCCAAAATAAATGGCAATATAGTTAAGTAGTAGAGTTGTGATCAGCAGGTTCATCCCGAAGCGTGCATCCAGCCAGCCTGCAAACAGAGACCAGATTCCCCCGGCAACAATACCTGCCACAATCGCCGCAATACACACGAACCAGCCTGGCCCTGGCAGATAGAGCGCCGTAAGCGCAGCACTGAGCCCGCCGAGAATCATCTGGCCTTCGGCTCCCATATTGAAAAATCCGGCACGGAATGCAAGCGCCACACCCAGTCCTGCCAAGATAATTGGCGTGGAACGAGCCAACGTATTCGTGAAGAAATAGAAGTTGCCGAAGGCCCCTTTCCACATCTCCGCATACGTATCCACCACATTACCGCCAACGATCAGAATCGCCACAGCCCCTGCAAGCAGACCGATGAATACGGCAAGCAGCGGCTGCACGAGTCCGCGAAGTGTTTCTTTTACCCGATTCATATCCGCTCTTTCCCTCCTGCCATTAACAAACTGATCTGTTCCTCAGTCGCTTCCTCTGCTCTCAATTCTCCGGCAATTTCGCCTTCATACATGACAATAATTCGATCAGATAATTGCAAAATTTCGGACAATTCCGATGAAATGAGCAGAATGCCCGCTCCCTCACTGCGTTTACGCAGTAATTCAGCATGAATCGTCTCCATGGCTCCGATATCCACACCACGAGTCGGTTCGGCTGCAATCAGAAACGGTGTATCCTGTGCAAATTCACGGGCTGCAATCAGCTTCTGCAAGTTTCCTCCGGACAGAAACTGTGCTTTGGTCTCCGCAGAACCTGTCTTGATGCTGAACTGTTTGATCCAGCTCTCTACCATAGTTCTTGCTGCTTTGGCTTTGATAATGCCACGTGACTGCAAGCGATGATGGTGTCCCATCAGTCCATTCTCGCGAACGCTTGCGTCCTTGGCCGCTCCCCACATATAACGATCTTCCGGGATATGAGCAAGTCCATGCTCCCGAATGCGCCGTACAGGCCAGTTCGTTGTATCCTGGCCTGAGAGCAAGACACGACCATTGTCTGCCTTACGAAGTCCGGCAATAACCTGAATCAACTCAGACTGGCCGTTACCGGAGATACCCGCTATACCAACAACCTCGCCTTTTCGTACCTCCATGTGGATGTCCTTGAGCGCCGAACGATCCTTCGCTCCAGACAGATTGACTCCTTTGACCTGAAGCACCGCTTCAGCTGGAACCGATGGCTGCTTGTCCATACGCACAAGTTCACGACCAACCATCAGACGAGACAATTCCTCCACATGTGTATCCTTGGCTTCCAGCGTACCTGTCACCTGACCATCCCGAAGCACCGTAATTCGGTCAGCTACATCCATAACTTCTTGAAGCTTATGTGTAATCAGTACAAAGGTTTTGCCCAGTTTGGCGAGCGATTTCATGTTCGCCAACAACTCTTTCACTTCCAGCGGTGTTAATACCGCCGAAGGTTCATCCAATATAATGATGTCTGCGCCCTGATGCAGCACCTTGAGAATTTCAACACGCTGTTGCATACCAAGCGGGCACTCGGAAACTTTTTTCCACGGGTCAACTGGCATGCCATATTGTCTGCCAAGCTCATTCACCTGAGCCGCTGCTTTTTTGCGGTCAAATGCACCTGCCTTAGCCGGTTCGCGTCCGATCACGATGTTCTCCGCCACCGTAAAGGAAGGGAACAGCATGAAATGCTGGTGCACCATGCCGATGCCGCTTGCCATCGCCTGGGACGGTGTTGCAAAGCTCACCTCACGTCCACGAACTTTGATTGTGCCTGACGTGGGCTGTTCCATGCCGTACAACATGCGCATCAGGGTTGTTTTACCGGCTCCGTTCTCACCTACCAGGGCATGAATCTCTCCCTCACGCAAATTAAAACGGATGTCACGGTTGGCGGTGAAGTCGCCGTACTTTTTTGTAATCTGCTCCATCTCCAACAGCATATCTCGCGTCCGCTCCCCTCGGTCTCGGTCATTTAATAGCAGCAAAACCGGCTGCCTGATCGGGCAGCCGGCTGATCAATTCCATCACTCATTCATTGAAAAGAACATTCAAAACTATTGTTGCAATGGATCTTTGACTACAATTTTGCCGGATACGATATCATCGTTGATTGCTTTAACTTGGTCGATCACTTCTTGTCCGACAAAAGCATTCAGCGGAGATTCGCTATCACGAGTAACGTAAGTCAGGCCTACACCGTCTTCTTTCAAACCGTAGTTAACAGCGCCTGCTTTGAAGTTGCCTTCTACGAAATCTTTCACGGTCTCATAAGCAACGGTATCGGTTGATTTCAATTGAGACAATACGATATGTTCCGGGTCTTCAACTGTGCGGTCCGTATCCTGACCGGAAGTATAGAAGCCTTTTTCTTTCGCTGCTTCGAACACGCCGAGATCGCCTACAGCGGATGCGCCAGCGATGAAGTCAGCGCCTTTGCCGAATTGCACCAGCGCCAATTCTTTTGCTTTGGCTGGGTCATTAAATCCACCTACATAGTTCACGAAGAATTCTGCATCCGGATTAACGGATTCCAATCCAGCTTTGAAACCTTCCGTGTATTTCTTGATCAATGGTACATCCATTGCTGCGATCATGCCGACTTTATCTGTTTTGGTGGACAATCCAGCAGCTGCACCAAGCAGGTACGCCCCTTCATATTCACGGAAACCAACGCTACGAACATTAGGCAGATCAACGGTTGTATCTACAATGGCAAAGGACTTGTCCGGATTTTCTGCAGCGACTTTCTTCAATGCATCTTCTGCCTGGAAAGTGGCTGTGATAATCAGATCATAATTCTCGGCAACCGCAGCACGCAGATTTTGTTCAAATGCTGCCGGGTCTGTCGATTCAATCGTCTTGGTATCTACTTTGAATTCTTCGCCTGCTTTTTTGAAGCCTTCATCCATCTGTACAAAGAAAGGGTTAACCCCTATTTTTTCGGGAAGTACGAGGGCCATCCGAAGAGATTTCTCCGAATCACTGCCTTGGGCGGATTGTTCGTCTTTGGAAGCCGAAGTTCCACAAGCTGCCAACAAAATAGCCAACATAATGATCGATAAGACGAACGATAAACCTCTTTTCATTTTGAAAATACCCCTTTTCAACATTCTTTTTTCTTATCCTAGCGGATACTGTCGATCCTTGTCAATAAATCTTTGAGCGTATACACTCAATTAGAATATAATTGACGATTTACTTTCTTCCAAGCTCTGGAAACCGCTCTGTATCAAGCTTTTTTTTCGTTGACATCCAGCGCGTCTCCGTGCTAAAGTCAATCCAATTATTCTATTCATATAGGATTTGTCAGAATTATAACCCAAAGCTGATTATTTTCCAACCCATTTTAAGGAGGCTATTCATTTGAAAAAAATCACCCAGATCACACTGGCGGCCCTGCTCGCCGCTCCGGTAACACTCGGCAGCCTAAGCTTGCCCGCTTCTGCTTCTGCAGCATCTGCAACTCCGGCTAAACCAACCACCTCACAAAGTGTCAAAGGACCGGTAGCCCAGGCTCCTGTTGCTTATACGGAAAGCGCAGCGGATTTTGCTCAATTCTTGCAAGCGAAATACAGCATTCAATTGCCGCAACAGATTACCAAAGGTGACTTCATTCAAGCCATTGCAGCCATCACGACAGCAGCTCAAGCAAGCGACAGTGAAGCCAAAGCTCCAGCCTTTACCGATCTGGTCTCTGGTGATTCTTCCTATGATGCTGCCGTATCCTTATACAATAATGGGGTTCTTACAGGTACAGAAGTACGTGCCAAGGATCAACTGAGCACTTATGCAGCTGTCTTCATCGCGGTAAAAGCAGCTGGATTCAAGGAACTGGCTTATACATATCCTGCAGAGAAAACAGCTAAAGCACTTGCCAAGGTGGGCATTAACCCGAACCGTGTTCAGGGACAAGCCGCACAGGAACTGGCTGCTGCGATCGATACAGGCCTGATTCCCGAAAGCCTGTACCCTGCTCTCCTTAAGGGTGGCGTAGCAAGTAAAGATTTCGCTAATACGCTGCTTGGACGCGTCCTGATCAGCCAAGGAAAATATAAACACGAGATTGGACGTTCCGGCGATGCAGACATCTACTCCAAACTGTATGCTGCATATCGCACAGCGGATCTGATTGAGTCACCTGAATTGAGAAAAATTGTGGATCAGGCCCTTCGAGATGATCTCGTAACAGGTTACAACCTGAAGGATAGCCGCTTTGATTCCAACTTTATCGATGAGCTGACACTTACTTACGGCCACGATAATATCCAGCACGCTGTACAATTGATTGGTTTGCTGCGTAGCGAAGGTATTGATGCTGATGTGCAATTCCAGCCGAAGACATCTGCCTTCATCTATTTGAAGGAATGGGGCGAGCCGAAAGAAACGCCTGACTATAAAGTGACACAGATCGAGAATGGCAACTATATTGCCTCTGCGAAGGAATATGACATTCAATTCGAGTTCAACAATGTGGCAGACAAAGTTCGCTTCAACGACATTGTTCTGAAATATGCCAAAAAGAACAGCGATAGCACATCTCCACTGATCCTTAGCTCCTGGTGGCAGCCGCTGTATTATTCCCCAACTGCTTTGGCGAACTATCCGGTCATTTCCAATAATAAGATTGCGCTTGGCAATTACTATGCTCAGTCCTTCTCTCTGAAAGAGAATGCCAAAGCCATTCGTGAAGGCTTCCTGAAGCTAGCGCCTGATGCGGATATTACGACTTATGACTTCTGGGTGGACCAGCCTTTCTTCAATTATCTAAACGGTGGTTCCGAATAAAATAAATTCCATCTCCAACCGAATTAAAGCTCGTATTTTGGCATCATAAGTAGCCGTCTTTACCGAATCTTACAAGGGTTTCGACCTATAGGTTCGTAAAGACGGTTTTTTATCTAGTATTTTTCAAATTTCTTCCTAATATTCATTTTTTCCATGCAGGAATTACCAATATAAGGTCGAATGTCTTAAGTACATAAACACGCAATCATTTTGCACATTTCCGAACGAACAGGGGTTACACATGGTATACGACGGTATTCTGCTCGGTTTGATCGTTGGATTTTTTCGGGGCGGGTTGCGGCACGGGCTCAACCAGTTTGCAGCTCTCAAATTGAGAAGTGGCTGGATTTTCCCTGTATTGCTGCTAATCCAGTTCTTTATTTTCTATTTGCAGGAACGATTCGAATGGGTGGCTTCCATTAATGGTTACCTCTTTGCTGCCGTCTACATTACAGGGCTCGCTTTTCTGTGGCTCAACAGACACCATACCGGTTTCATGCTCATCTGGATTGGGGTGTTTCTCAATTTTGCCGTGATGGCTGTCAACGGTGGGCGCATGCCGGTTTCTGTGGAAGCTTCAGCTGTGTTGGGACCCTATTATGTAGACATGCTTCGGGAAGGCGGAGCCGTATCGAAGCATTTCATGATGGATGCGTCTACACACCTACCTTTTCTCGGTGATATCATCCCGTTGTCCAGCCCTTATCCACGAACTCAGGTGATCAGCATCGGTGATGTGGTCATGAACGTTGGCATATTCCTGTTTATCCAGTACATGATGGTGAGTCGGGACAAAAAGGCTGTTCAACCGGCTAAAACTCATCAGGCTTGAAGAAGATCAGTCAGACTCCAAGGAAGGGAGGTCTTCTCCATGAAAAAATTTGAAGGTGTGAAATATTCCCGCATTGTCATCAACGCAATCATCGTGGCTTCTGTCGTTGTGGCATTAACTTCGGGATACAAGCTGGGCGGCTAGTATCCATACCGCCAAACAAGACAAACAGGCTGCCCGCGGCCTGTTTTTTCTTTCTGGATTTTTGGTAGTCAACTTGATATGTTATACATCTATATAGTATACCTCTATACCAGCGCACCAATTATATATTGAACTGAACATTTACACGAAAACGGAGAGGACAGAAATAACCTGAAGAAGCGAAGCGTTCGCCTAAAAGCTTTCTAAAAGAAAGCTGCATCGGAAGCATATGCTATCCCGGGATTTTCCCTTTTGGAAAAGAAATCAAAAAATCTGGGGATAACAGCGATCGGAAGGTTGTTCTGTCATCGAAGTGTAAGTGTTAATACCTATCAGCTCAATTTATATACACATCAAGAGTAGACTAAACCCAAGCAGGAGATTTTTTATGAACTTTATTCGTAACCTTATCCATAAGGCAGATCGAAGCAGTCTGTATGTTATTTTGCTTAGCTGCACCGGTATCGGTGTTTTTCTGTACATGAACAAATGGTCTTATCTTCATCTATCTACGTCAGATTGGGTTATGGTCTACACCATGCTGGGTGCGGCGTTGATTCTGGATTATTTCACGTTCCAGATTCCACCCAAAGGCAATCAGCAATCCATGGACTCATCGGTGTACCTTGCCTGTATATTCATGTTTGGCGGAGCATTCAGTCTGTCCGTGCTGCTCCCTGTCTCCATCATCCTGCTCATCAAAGAGCGCAAGCTCACCTGGTGGAAACACATTGTCAACTTCAGCATCTACAGTCTTATGATTACAGGAGCAGCTGCCGTGTTTGAGTGGACGGGTGGTCAATCGGGTACGTTGAATGGATATAACCTGTTTCCTTATTTCGCAGCGCTCGCAGCCTACTTCATTATTAACACGATCACGCTCGGCTTGTTCTTTCATTTCTCGACGAAGGATGCATTACAGCAGATGAAGCGGGCATTCGTTACCGAATCCCTGCTGGTTTATCTGTGTACGCTGATTCTGGCGCTGGTCCTGACCATTCTGGTTGTGCACAATGGCGTACTTGGCCTGTTGTTGTATCTGAGTCTTAGCATTCTGCTCTCCCATGCATTCAGGCAGTTGTTCGTGATGTATCAGACGATTGAGGAAAAGGCCAACACGGATCAACGTACGGGTTTGTTCAACCATAGTTATTTCGAAAGCATGTTAGAGAGTGAACTGACTAACGCTCGAACGCAGGGAACCCCGCTCTGTCTGGGACTACTAGATATCGATGATTTCAAAAAGTATAATGACCGGTTTGGTCACCTTCAAGGTGACAGCCTGTTAGCCCTGCTGGGGGATTTTCTGATGCGAAAGACGGAAGGTACACCTGTTACCGCCTTTCGTTATGGCGGGGAAGAGTTCACGTTGCTCATGCCAGGCATGGAGTTGGACGAATCCTACAAGTTCATGAACAAGCTGCGCAAGCAACTGAACGATACACCGTTTGAAGGCGTTGAAGTGTTTCCGCACGGTTGTCTCTCCTTCTCGGGCGGCGTCGCACCCTATCAGGTGGATATGTATAACAAATCCCAGCTCGTGGATCAGGCCGATAAAGCACTGTATTATGCGAAGAAACAAGGCAAGAACAACGTGCACCGTCACGGCAGCAATGATGGTATGGAGCACGAGATTGATCTGGTACAGGATGTTCGTGACATCGAGCAGCAGCTCAATCTGTTCAGATACAAGGATATGGATACGTTCAAACATTCCAAACGGGTTTATAAATACGCACTGGATATCAGTGAATTGCTCAAGCTGGACAATGCGGAGAAACGGCGTTTCGTGCTGGGGGCATTAATTCATGACATCGGCAAACTGGAGATTCCCTGGTCCATTCTCAACAAGAAGGACAAGCTCACCGCTGAAGAATGGGAAACAATCAAAGGGCATGTCACTTGGGGCAAAAAAATGGTGATCACGAACGATCGCTTCGCCGATCTGATTCCGTATATTGAGCTGCATCACGAGCGCTATGATGGCAAAGGCTATCCTTATGGTCTGAAGGGTAACGAGATTCCTCGGCTGTGCCGGATGTTGACCGTCATCGACTCCTTTGATGCCATGACGACAGAACGCCCGTATCAGGAGACGAAGAATGTGGAGGAAGCCATTCGGGAGCTACGCGCATGTTCGGGATCACAGTTCGATCCGGAGCTTGCCGAGTTGTTCATTCGATATATTGAGAAAAGAACCGCTCAGCAACAGTTGCTATAAGATGAACGAAACTTCTTCTACATCCCCTTAAAAAGTCAAAGCGCTATCCCCGGTCTGATCGGAGATAGCGCCATTTTCATTTTCATGGAATGAATCGTACACCAGACAACTTCATTCTCGTGCAGATTCTACATTAAGATTTGGTATTCATCTCATGCGAGGTCTGATGCAGCTCTTTAATCATCTGCTGCAAAAACATGTTGTCTTGGCGACTGATACCGTGCTGATTGTCTTGAACAAGCATCTGATGAATGTTCTTTTTGAGCAATTCACTGCGACGTTCCAATACTTCTTGACTCATGTTGTTGCGTCACTCCTTAACATGTTTTGTAATGAATTCACGTTCTATATTAAGTATAGAGGACCTTCTCCCATAGGGAAAACGGACTCAGCCTTCCTCAGCTGGATACACCAACCCTCACCTAGCGTGACAACATTTCACCCCTTGTCGTTCTTAGATATCCTTCTAAATACTCCCTGATCCTCCCCAGGTTTCTCCAAAGACATAGACTAGGGTCTTGGACAAGCTTGCGTTATAATGGTCCCATCACTGCATAATTAAAGTACGTTATTCAGCTAATCCTAGATCAAAGGAGTTCTGCATTCATGTCCTATAAACAAATCAAATGGATGATTCTGCTGATCCCCACATTCACAGTAGGCATCTGGGAATATATTCGCCATCAGTTCCTGATGCCGTATCTTTCGATGGATGCCGGAAACTGGCTAACGCCCGTCATCGTTTACCTCGTCAGCGTGACTCTGCTCAGCAGATTGTTCCGCATGCTTGAAGGTGCCAGGGCTGCTCTGGAGCAAGAACGTGCTGCCAAAGCCGCACTGGAAGCCCGCGATCAATTGGCCAGAGAGCTTCACGACGGCATATCCCAATCCCTTTTCCTGCTATCGGTAAAGACGGATAAAGCGGGCCGCAGTCTGGCCGGAAGCGGACATGAGCATGAGATCCAGGAGATTCAAAAAACGGTGCATGAAGTCAATACATATGTGAGGCAAGCCATTGCCCAGTTGCGTTATGTTCCCTCCTCTACGGCGGCACCCGAGATTATCTCACTGCATGCGCAGGTTGAAGTGCTCGTCAAGGAGACAGTACCTGGCGCACAGATTCACTGGGATCTAAGCGGTGTAACGTTCACTGCCAAGGAGCAAGTGGAACTGCTGGCCTGTATCCGGGAGGGTTTACTAAATGTACGCAAACATGCGCAGGCTACCCGCGTACAGATTCATGCGGAGGGTAACCCGATTGCCTGGTTCATTTATATTCAGGATAATGGGAATGGACTAAGTGGAGATCCTCTTCATCTGAAGGATCGGTACGGACTGCGAATTACGAAAGAGCGTGCTGCCGAGATGGGTTGGTCTTTTACCCTCGATTCAAGACCGGGGCATACACGAATGACGATTGGAAAGGAGCATGCCTAACATGGAACATGTACGTGTATTGGTTGTTGACGATCATGCGCATGCGCGTGAAGCGATTTGTAGCATTTTATCCGAGGATAGCCTGTTTGAAGTGATTGGTACAGCTTCGAATGGACAGGAAGCGTTGGAGTTAACCGGACAATGGATGCCTGACCTGATCCTGATGGACGTGCAGATGCCTGACATGGATGGGCTGGAAGCTACCCGTCAGATCAAACTGCGATTCCCCTATGTTATTATCGTGATGGTCACGGTATCGGATGATGTGACCTTTCTGTTCGAAGCACTGAAACAAGGTGCTCAAGGCTATTTGCTGAAAAATCTAACGCCTTCCACCTGGCTGGAGTACCTGCGCGCCATCGTCAGTGACGATGTACCACTCAGCAAGGAACTGGCCTACCGGATTTTGCAGGAGTTTCCCGCGCCACGCAGTGAAGATGTGCAAGACAACCCGCTCACGGCACGGGAGCTTGAGATATTGCAATGGGTATCCGCAGGATATACCAATCGGGAGATCGCCGATCAGCTCGGCATTTCCGACCAGACGGTGAAGAATCATTTGAAAAACATTTTGCAGAAGTTGCAGCTTGAAAATCGGGTACAACTTACCCGCTATGCACTAGAGAGCGGGCTGGCAGGGCGCAAGCTTCGCAAATAAACTCGCTGCTTCGAAATGGAATGCATAGGTGCGGAATGTCATAGCATTCATGCTTTTGTCACAATTATGCAGACCAAATCGTTTTTTTATAGCCCAATGTAGTCATACGCAGTCATTTTGGACAAAGTTATAATGGGTTAGATTGTGTTCCAAACGCCATGAGTGACTATAAATCTATAACCTGAGGGTGATGATTTTTTGATTTTTACAAGCTTTACCCTGAAATGGGGCAAACGGCACTGGGCATTAGTCACCTGCCTGATGCTCGTGTGCTGCCTTGTTATGCCACAGTGGGCATCTGCCCATGCTTATATTGTTAAGGCTTCGCCTGGAGAGAACGAGATACTCGTAACTGCTCCGGAGCGGCTGACGCTGGAGTTCAACGAATCCTTGCAGACAGCCTTTTATGATATCAAAATTACCGGACCTGACGGCACTCAGGCAGACGATGGAAAGGTGCAGATTGATGCGGAGCGCCCTCATATTCTGGAGACTGGCCTGCAGACCGGACTTGGCAACGGAACATATGCCGTCAACTGGAAGGCTGTATCTGCCGATGGGCATCCGATTCAGGGAGTGTATGTTTTCCATATCGGTGAACCTTCTGGATCGCCTGCCGGGCTGAGTGATCTTACATCCGGTTCCGGTTCAACAGGTGGACCGCTGAAATGGATCGTATCCCTAACCGACTGGATTCAGTATCTCGGACTTTCTGTCATTCTGGGTACACTCGCGTTCATGTTGCTACGGATCGCTCCGACTTCCATGACAAGAGAACCTATGGACGTTCCGGGGAGCTACAGACTGTTGTGGATCAGCTATGCTGCCGCTTCTTTTGCCGCTCTGGTCAGCCTGCCACTGAACACGTTATACGAATCTGGCGTGGCGCTGGGTGAGCTGAGTTGGGGACTGATCGGAAGTGCGCTCAAGCTGACATCCTTTGGCCAGATCTGGATGGTACAGATGCTGGTCGTGATGCTGCTGGCAGTCACCATTCTATCTGGATATGATCGGGATCGCTCCATCCGTGTGCGCATCTGGTCCTCCTATGGCTCACTTGTGCTCGTGCTCGGCTGGTTGTTCACACATGCCATGACAGGACACCCGGCTGCTGCCGATCAACGCGGACTCGCCATTACCATGGATTTCGTGCATCTGATCGGTGCCGCTTTCTGGATTGGCGCATTGACGGCCATGGCGATATGTCTGCCTCCACTGGCGGATAAGCTGCCATCGAAGGTTCGAGGAGAAGTATACTGGGTTGCCATTCGCAGGTTTACCGCCTGGGGGATTGGCGCCGTAGCCGCTCTGGTCGCTACAGGAATATACAGCAGTCTCATTATTCTGCCTGCACCCTTGCTGACCTCCTTGTTCACTACAGCCTATGGTCTTGTCCTGATCGGCAAGATTGTCCTGCTAATTGTGATGCTTGTCTTCGCATGGCGTCATGCCAGACTGGCAAGAGCTGCAATGGGAATCAGATTATCCGGTAGCCTGAAAGCCGAACTTGCCACCGGCGCTGTAATTCTCGCTTTGGCTGCCGTGTTGACCCACCTGTCTCCAGGGCAACCAGCAGCAATCGGACCGTATCAGGAGACGAAGACTACAGAAGATGGCTCAGCGATCACACTTCAGGTGAGTCCCAATGTAACGGGAGAGAACCAATTTGAAGTGGACGTCAAAAGTGCAGATGGCAGTATCGTCAAAGATCTGGAACAGATCACCCTGTCACTCACACATCTGGACATGGATATGGGGATCTATGAGATCACCATTCCGAAAAATGACACCGGCGTGTACAAGGCTGAAGATTACATCTCCATGCCTGGACGTTGGAATATCAAGGTACATCTTCTGACCAAAACGTTGGATGCACTAGATGCCGAATTTGAGATCGACACCGCCAAGCCGTAGTTACACAACGTTCAGATTGAAAAGTGACCCAATCTAAAATTAGTGTTTCTACAAACTGCAAATGTAGTGAAGGGAACGAAATTGATTCTGGAGAAGCAATCGCCTTTATTCCCGGATTTCAACTTATTACTATATAAATTGAACTATTTTTTACACTAAAACGGAGAGGACAGAAAAAACCTGAAAAAGCGAAGCGTTCGCCTTTATCACCAGATTTTCCCCTTTGAGAAAAGGGAATCAAAAAATCTGGGGATAACAGCGATTGGAAGGTTATTCTGTCATCGGAGTGTATGTGTAAACCGTATTTAGTTAAATTTATATAGTTGCCTAAAAGATCCGGGAATAACGGTGATCGAAAGACCATTCGTAACCGAAACGGCGCCTTTGCAGAACGTAGACACTCATTTAAGAAAATGGGCCGCATCATATATGATAAGAACTGAGAGGGGTTATTTATTTTGAAGAAAACATCATGGATTTCCAAACTAACATCCACTATCGCAACAGGTACCGCAGCATTCATGTTATTCGCCGGATTCGCGAGCGCTCACGTTACCGTTAGCCCATCCGTTGCACAGACAAGCGCATGGCAGACGTACACCATTAAGATTCCATCCGAGAAGGAACTGCCTACGACCAAAATCACCATGAAAGTTCCAGAAGGTGTTGCATTCAAGCAATACCAACCACTGGCAGGCTGGAAAATCACCACCGAGAAGAACGATTCCAATGAAGTAACATCGATTACGTGGGAAATTGACGGCGATAACGAAGGAATTCTGGCAGGACAATTCCAGCAGTTCAACTTCGTTGCACAGAACCCAACGGCTGAAGCTGAAGTGGCTTGGGATGCGTTCCAATACTACAGCGACGGCAGCATCGTAGAATGGACAGGCCAACCAAGTGACGCCAACCCGCACAGTATTACAACGATTAGCGAAGATCCAGCTGCTGCTGGTAATGCTGCGGCAGGTGGAGGTCATGCCAACGATGGACATGATAGTGCAGGTACAGAAGGAGCCGCTGGGGATAATGCAGCTACCGACGATAGCAAAGCAAACGATGACACCACACTCGGCGATGCACTCAATGACACCGTTACAGGTGAGCCGAACAACACGGATACAGACCCGGGTACGCTGAAGCTTCAACAAGCAACATTGATCGTATCCATTTTGGCCCTGATCTTGTCCTTCTTGGGGATCGCGTTGGCTACACGTCGCAAAAAACGTTAAGAACTAACGTTAAGTTCACGATAACTTGAGACAAATTCAGATAACAAAAAAAAGCCTATGGCATACGGGATCCAACCCGTTGTGCTATAGGCTTTTTTTGGCTATGTGCAATTCTTTGTTTGGCTACCCATGTTCATTTCACTCCATGGGTTACGCACTCAATCATGCCTCTCCACTGTCACACTCATCTTAACGCTGATTGCCATCCGCAATATGACATCAGCCTTACCACTCTTTAGCGTTGCTGATCCGTCTGGATCATAATCTCAATGTATTGCAGCAAGCTTTTCTTCTGCTGTTCAATGGATTGAATGCGTCTGGACAGGCCCGCAAAAAACTCTTCAATCTGCTGCCTTGTATGATCTGCAGACTGCCCTTTCCAATCGTTTAGGCGACTGTATAGCGCCCTCGCTTCCTGCTCATCGGCTTGCAGACGGGCAAGCAGCTGTGTCAGTTCTTTTTCCGCAATCCGAAGATCATTCAATTCCACCAGCAATTGTCCACCCACTCGTGTTCCCTCCCCCTATGTACGTGATATCAACGCTAACCTAGGAATCCTAATTAAAAATGAACCGGACTTTCGTCCGCCTGCCGGAAGGCATCCGCCTTCTCATCGATAAAGTTCAGGAACTGGCTGGTGTGTTTCATATGCCATGTGCCAAGCTCATGAATGGACGCGTCCAATTGGGTGACAATTGGCTCCAGTCTGCGACTGCGGCTCGTATGCAGGTATTGAGCCATTCGGCTTCGGACCTGATTCAGCTCCGCATTACATTGCTGTGCATTTTGCTTCCACCGGGATGCGACACTCTTCAGTTCTTCCGGCGTTACCTGAATCAGACCGGAAACTCCTCCCACGGCACCCACACCTGCAACCATCTTATTGGTCTGCACTCCAAAACTACGCATAATATCTGCAAGCTCCGTCATGATATTGGAAGGCTCACGAGGCGTTTTATTGATTTTTTCACCAGTGATAGGGTCGTACAGATCATTGGAAATATAACCATTCTCAAACTGATACTGCTTCAGGTCGTGGTACTCCTTACCACCAAAGGTGTTATTGATCTTATCCAACATGCTCATGCTGCCGTTCATGTCTTCATAATTGGAGTTGATGTAATACATGGAACCAACATGGCGATCATAGCCACCAAAGAATCCACTGGCAACAAAGTCACCCGGGTGACCGAAATTTGTGATCTGACTATCGAATCCGCCCTCTTCTGCCTTACGTTTCAGTGATGGAGTCAAGCTGGATATGACAGATGGCGCACTGAAGGTTACTGCTGTCATTCCCGTATGCGCTGCTGCATACTGGGCATTTCCGCCGCCTAGCGAATGACCGGTCAAGGAGAAGTCCAAATTCTTGTATTTGTTCTGCATATCCTTTGCGTAGTCTTCTGCTTCATACATTTGATTCGGAAAAGGATTCAACTTTTTATCAAGCTGTCGATCAAGCTCACCCACTGCATTATCCAAATGGGTCAATCCGGTGACGTCTTTTACCTTTTGAATGCCACCTGATAACCAATCCGGTGTGAAATCGGTAGACTGTTCAATTTTTCTGCCCAGTTCCGGGATCGCAATCTGACCATCCGCCAGAAAATCAAGCCCTTTACGATCCCATCCGGCACTTCCCTCCGTTCCCCGGTAAGAAATGACCGCCTGATCCGTTTCCGGATTGTAAAAAGTTACAGCATCAAACCCGGAATAACCATTGCCATGCGTATCCTCAAGCACTTGCCATCCTGGTAGATTCGCATATTCGGTGCCTGCTTTAGCATTTTCGTAAGCCAGTTCCGACATCAGTCGGTATGTTTCATCATCAATTCGTGGTGTATCGCTCATGTTATGTTCACCTCCAAAGAATCAATACAATCTACTTGGCAAAAGGATCATAGCCCTTCGCAATAATGGCTGCTTTGATTGCAGGGCTCATACCAAAATTTTTGATTTTCTTATCGGTATAGTCATATGAAATGGTAAACTCTTGTTCTTCTTGCTCGACCACGTGCCCTTCCATTGCAATAGAATCAAGTGCCATTTCGGGCAGTAACTCCTTGCTGGTAATAACAACATTCAGCTCATACTTGTCTTTGAAATAGTTTACTGCTTTTGTTTCTGCTTCCTGAAAAAGTGCCTGTTTCTCGCTTTCCTTCATGTTCTGACAACCTCCCAAAATAAAGATAGCTAGCGTAATTAAGAAGAATACACATACCCTTTTTTGTATTGGCCCCATACCCATCACCTTCTTCTTATGATTTCAATGTATATGTGTACCCATAGAATCAGGAATATTCACTCATTCATGCCTTTACCTTGTGTTACCTGAATCATAGTACAAAATCAACATCGCCACATCGGCTGAGAGCATCGTTTTTATGTATCTTTCTTCCTAAATGATTCATACGCGTGTTCGCGTGTATATTACCCGATTTCCTGAATTTTGCATCATAATTCTATAGAGTATTGTGCTTTTTCCGATTCACGACAAAAAGAGCCTGCTCTTCGATAGAGCGGCCCTTTTTATGCCATGTTGAACTATTATGCCAATGCCATCTGTAGCGCAGTCAGCGCAATCCCGATAACAAATCCGGTAACGGCTCCGTTGATCCGAATCCATTGCAGATCCTGTCCAACCTTATCTTCAATCATCGAAACCAAAGTGGCATTATCCATTTTGTCCACATTTTCGCGCACCAGTTTACCGATTTTGGAATGGTTTTTCTCCAGCAGTGTAGTAACGCCATCCACAATCTTGGCATTCATACCTGTCATCAAATCGTGATCTGCCCGCAGATCAACCAGTACCCGCTCAATGGCAGGCAGTGCATACGTATCTACATACTGTCCATCTTCCATCGCGGCGAGCGCCTTGTCTCTCAGTTCGGTGAGTTTGTTCAGCACCGTCTCCTCTGCGTTCCAGCCCTCCAGCATATTGTTCTTCCAGCTATTGATTCCATCTTGCATAGCCTCGCTCATTGCCAAACGTACCGTCTGGGTACGTACCATATCAAGCACCTTGTACCTTAGCGCGCTGCCTTCACGTTTCATATCCTCTACCCGATCGAAGAGATATCCTTGTAAAATGCCACCCAGGCGCTCCTCGTTCATATAACCAAGGAATGCATTCATCGCAAACTGCATTAACCCGTTCATCTGAATACCGCTGATGGCTTTCATGCCGCTTTCACCCAAAAACATGATCGTCTCGGGCTTAACGAGCCACTCTTCGGCTTGCTTCAGTCCGTAGTCCAACGCTTTGGCGTCATAACCCCGCTCCGTCATCTGGTGAGCAGCCCGTTCCAGAATCGGCGCCAGATCAAAGGCACCCGCCTGTGACTTGATCTCACGCGCTACAAGGGGAGCAATCTGCTCTAACGGCAGACCCGCCAGAATTCGTTTGCAGAGCGTATCAATCATCGTCTTGATCCCGTCATTGTGAAGCTCACGCGTCAATGTATCGAGCACCGTCTCTGCTGCTTTGAAATCTGCAATTTTCTCGGTGATGCTGTCTTTGTTGAGTAGGTTATTCTCTACTGCGGAGACCAGACCTTCGGTCATTTTATTCCGATTTTTTGGCAATAAAGCCGTATGCGGAATTGGGATACCCAGCGGGTGACGGAATAGCGCCGTAACTGCGAACCAGTCCGCCAGTCCACCCACGAGTCCCGCTTCAAATGATCCTACCAGCAACTTGCCCACGGGAACGCCTTGGAAAGGCAAGGATGCAGCAAATCCTGCTCCCATCACCACGAGAGACCAGGCTGCTGCTTTTTTGGTTTGTTTAGGTTTAGCCATTGTATTCTTGCTCCTTTATCGTTAATCGTACGGCCCGGCCTGTACCCGATTCCGCACTTCTTCTTTTCTTATGTAAACTCTCCATAGCAAAGTCTTGACTTCCATATATCGTATACTTCATCTTATCACCCACAAGCGTCAAAACCAAACCTCTGGTTGAAGAAAAAGGATAATCACGGCGTTTACTTCCCGAGATGGATCGTGTTCTTTTCCAATACAAGGAAGTTTTTAGTATAATCAATCAAGACGGCTCTTCGATATCGATTGGCCGCGGAACAGCAGGGTAATTACATAGTGGAACAATGAATCAATCAGAGGAGGAATTTCGGACCATGAAACACGTGCAGGACACAACCACGCTCTATAACGGAGTCAAAATGCCATGGCTAGGTTTTGGGGTGTTCAAAGTTAAAGACGGAGACGAAGTCGTTCATGCTGTCAAAACGGCCATTCAAGCCGGGTATCGCAGCATCGATACAGCCAAAGCGTATAACAACGAAACGGGTGTTGCTCAAGGTATTCGTGAATCCGGAGTAGCCCGTGAGGATCTGTTCATCACCACTAAAGTATGGAATAGTGATCAAGGATATGAATCCACGCTAGCTGCCTTCGAGGCAAGTATGGAACGACTCGAACTGGAGTACCTGGATCTCTATCTCATCCACTGGCCGGTCAAAGGCAAGTACAAAGATACATGGCGAGCGCTGGAGAAGCTCCATAAAGAAGGACGCATCCGCGCGATCGGTGTGAGCAATTTCCAGATTCACCATCTGGAAGACTTGATGATCGATGCCACGATCAAACCAGCAGTTAATCAGGTGGAGCTTCATCCACTACTGATCCAATCAGAGCTTCGTGAGTACTGCAACAAACATCAGATTCAGATCGAAGCCTGGTCTCCCCTCGGACAAGGTCATCTGATGGAGCATCCGTTGCTTCAGGACATCGCCGCCAAATACAGCAAGTCCCCCGCACAAGTAATTCTGCGCTGGGATCTGCAGAACGGCATCGTGACCATACCGAAATCCGTTACGCCGGAACGTATTCACGCGAATGCCGATCTCTACGATTTTGAATTAACTTCGGAAGAAGTAGAGCAGATTAACGGCCTGAACGAGAACAAACGCTTTGGTTCGGATCCAGACAACTTTAACTTCTAACTACATCATTCAAATAACTAAAAAATCCCGATTCGGATGCCCTGAGCATCTCGGATCGGGATTTTCATTTCTCATATCAAGTACTTACTATTCTCCTTTGGATACCAGCTTGAAATCATCAAAGTGGAAACCTGGCGCTACTACGCAAGTTACCAGTACAGGCTCATCGCCCAGCGGGCGTGCTGTCTGCCATACGCCGGCAGGAACGAGCACCTGTGGTGATTGTCCTGCAGCAATATCCATTCCCAGAACGAGAACTTCCTCGTTCTCCGGGTTCTCCCCGTTGCCGCCCAGCTTCAGTTCAACTGGACTGCCGCTGTGCCACAGCCAAAGTTCATCGGACAGAACCGTATGCCACTCGGAGATCTCATGTGCGTGAAGCAAGAAATACGTGGAACTTGCCGAGAATCGTGGGCCGGAGTATGCATCCGGCAGAACGGATTGAGGAATCTGATAGGATGCCTTCCATTCTTCCTTATACCAACCGCCTTCAACGTGAGGTTGCATATTGAGCGCAGCAACCAATGGCGATAATTCATGTGTCGTCATAACCTGTTTCCTTCCTTCCAAATCATATTCGAGACACTCCTTAACCAGAGTTTTGCCTCTCTCTCCCTACTCTAAAACATCATTCAAGTTTTGTCACCTTGACAGCGCACATGGGCCATGCCAGATTCGTTCTCCCGGTATTTAACGATATGATTAAAGAAATATTTCATTTCCAATGATAGCGTTTACAAAAAGATGGATTTTCCGTTATGATATGGATATCGTTGTTAATCCGTGAAGCAGAGGGGTGCTGTACCATGAGTCTCATAGAGGATCGGATTGGACCCAAATATCGAATCGGGGAACATTCATTTACCATTGAACATATGCGCAGACAGGATGGGAACGGTATGCCACAGCCTCATGCTCATCCGTTCTATGAACTGTATTATCTGCTTGAAGGTGAGCGGGTCTACTCCATGAATGGTCAGATTTTATCCGCCCGCAAGGGTGATTTTATTCTGATCAATCCACACGATGTACATACCACCTCCAAAGGAAGCATTCCGGGATTCGAACGGATTCTAATCGGTTTTTCGCCTGCTTTTGCGACGGGGATGGAACTCGGCATATGTGGCCTGCTGCCTTTTAATTGCTCAAGACTCCTTCACCTGCCTGAAGCGGAACAGCCCGAGATGGAGCGCATATTGTGGCAGATGCTGCAAGAATGCAAAGAGCGCCGCCCTCACTATGAGATCGCGGTCAGAAGCCTGCTTGCCCAACTTTTGATTCGTATTCATCGGGTGGAGGAGGTCATCCGGCAATCATGCCCAGGTCCGTTGCATCCGATGCAGGACAAAATCAGCGAAATTGTCACTTATGTAAATAACAACTATACGGAACCACTTACGCTGGAGGGTGCAGCCAATCGTTTCTATATCAGCCCATCCTATCTGAGCCGGATGTTCAGCCGATTTACCGGGTTTCGGTTTAGCGAATATTTGCGCGTTGTCCGGGTCCGGGAAGCACAACGAAGATTGCTGTCCACACAAGAGCGTGTCCAGATGATCGCAGAGAAGGTAGGATTTGAGCATACGGCTCATTTTAACAAAACATTCAAACAGGTCACCGGTACAACACCGCTGCGCTATCGCAAGGAACACCGGTAGATCCTTAAATAACATCATATAGAAGCCGAGTGGATAGCCTTGCTCCAGAGATTACTCACCTCTTATAGCGAGAAGCGCCTTGATTACTGGATCTATAGCTACGCCACTACGGCTGAATTGGACCAACTTTTATAAACCTAAATACATACCGTTTACCTGTTACACACCTTTTACCTGCGAATGATCACACCACTTCGTACCTCAGGACCAACAGAGATCTGACGACCGTCTGTGTCGGCATCCCCTTCACGACATACAATGCCAGCGGACTCGTGTCCGGTCACCATCAGAAGGCGGCCATCTGCACCCTTGCCTTTAATATCTTCCAGCTCTGCCCCTTTGCACTGATGCAAATGAATTAGCGGACCTTCCGTGATCTGCGCCTGTAATTCAGCGATATGCAGATGTTTCGCATGACCACATTGAACACCACTGCGGGCTTGCACGTTGTAGCGCTCGATTCTAACGCCATCCAAAGGCAACTCCGGCAACCCACTCACGAGCAATGCAGTGTCGGCACCGGCACAGACCACATCCGATATTCGAATATCCCGGAACACTGGCGTCTCTTCGCTAATCTCCTGAGACAGATCACTGCCCCGGGCAGACCCTTCCTGATTCGCATAGAAAAAGGAAAACGAGATCGCTTCCATAATGATATCTTTCATATATATACGCTCAATCTGAATATCCTCAACCACCCCGCCGCGTCCACGTGCGCTTTTGAAGCGAAGTCCAATGTCCGTTCCGATAAACGTACAATCCGACACACGCACATGCCGTACACCACCGGACATTTCACTGCCAATGACAAAACCGCCATGACCGTGATACACCGTGCAATCCCGAATGGTGATGTACTCGGATGGGAGACCAAGTTCACGACCTTCGGCGTCCTTGCCTGATTTCAGACAGATCGCATCATCACCGACATCGAATACACTCTTCTCCACCACCACATGACGGCAGGATTCAATGTCCAACCCATCTCCATTCTGTGAAAACCATGGATTCCGTACACTCACGTTACGAATGGTTACATGCTCCGATGCCCATGGGTGTAGATTCCATGCAGGCGAGTTCTGGAACGTTGGACCGTCCAGCAATACCCGTTTGCATCTGCGCAAGCTGACCATGTTAGGGCGTAGAAAGTCTCTGACTTCTTCATAAGATGCCACGTCACGTACTTGCTCCTGATGCAAACGATTCGCAATGGTACCGCCTTCACGTGCAGATGCGGATGGCCACCAGATCTCTTCATCTCCACTGGATTGCTCAACAACGCCACCCGAGTCAACCAATCGGTTCCATTGTGAAGCGGTCATTTTGGAGCGTTTCACCGGACGCCACGCTTCCCCGCCACCATCCCATATCCCCTCACCAGTAATCGCAATATCCTCCAGTTGATCCCCATCGATCGGGGATTGGCAACGTACCACCTGCCAGCCTTCGAAGCTTGACGCAATTAATGGGTATCGATCAAAATCTCGGCTAAACGTCACCAGTGCCCCTGCTTCCACATGTAGTTCGATACGGCTACGCATTACAATCGGGCCTGTGAGCCATACCCCGGCAGGGATTACGATTCTGCCACCTCCTGCTTCGGCACATGACGCAATGGCAAGTCTGAACATCTCCGTATTATCCGTTACACCGTCTCCAACAGCTCCATAGTCTGTAATTTGAAATTCCTGAGCAGGAATGACAGGCAAATTAACTTCATAAGCTCGAACATCGGACGGAGCACTTGCTCCTGTCGATAATGGGGAGTGATATGTATTCATCGTGCAGAATCATCCTCTCTACTTGTAATGTATCGTTATGGGATCAATATTTCGCTACGACCTTCTTTTTTTACGTTCAGACAGGTGCTCTCCGCTCCATCATATCAATGGCATGATGCACAGGGTTGAGCTTTTTTGCCATGTACGGTTAGAACTTGATGGAATTTGTTCTGTTGAACAGAGTCATAAATCGAACATCACTTTCAGTATACTCTATACATCTATTCCAAAGGTTGGTAAATAACTAGGAGATTAGATTCATTTTTCTGTCAGGATTCGTCACAAGAGATTTAATAACTTGACAGATATATAACACAATTACTGGCTATAGCCCTAGAAAGACCATTACTTATGTCATGTTTTATCACAAACCAATTGCCATAAGCAGGATGACTATGTATGATTAAATAACTAGTTTCAATTAATTCCTTATTATTCCTTTTCCACACAAACGTTGCAGAAAGGATGGGGTGTACTCTTGATTGAATTTAGGGGTGTCCAAAAGCATTTCGGTCATTTTCATGTCCTCAAAGATATCCATCTTCACATTGAAGAAGGAGAGGTCGTCGTCATTATCGGACCTTCCGGCTCGGGCAAAAGCACATTACTCCGCTGTATTAATCGTCTAGAGACCATTACCGAAGGTGAACTTGTCGTCAGTGGGATCCCTCTACATCAGAAAAAGGTGGACATTAACCTCTTCCGCCGTGACATCGGCATGGTATTTCAACACTTCAATCTCTATCCTCACAAAAAAGTCATCGATAACATTACCCTTGCACCCATGAAGGTGCGCAAACAACCCAAAGAACAGGCAGCATCAACGGCAATGAAGTATCTGACCCGGGTAGGCATTGCCGACAAAGCAGACAGTTATCCCTCCCAGTTGTCCGGTGGACAGCAACAACGGGTAGCCATCGCCAGGGGACTCGCCATGGAGCCCAAAATCATGCTTTTTGACGAACCCACCTCTGCACTCGATCCCGAGATGATCGGGGAAGTCCTCGATGTTATGCGCTCCCTTGCCCATAATGGCATGACCATGGTCGTCGTTACCCATGAGATGGGATTCGCCCGCGAAGTTGCCGACCGGGTCATCTTCATGGATGAAGGCCGAATTGTAGAAGAGGCCACCGCCGCTGAATTTTTTGACAACCCCAGAGAAGAACGAGCACAGCAATTCCTGAGCCGTCTGATTCATCATTGAGAATAATCCACTATTCCATTTTGAAAGGGGTCTTTATTCATGAAGAAATTATTGAAATGGCCATCATTTATGCTCGTCCTCATTCTCTCGCTTGTATTGTCAGGTTGTAGTACAGGTACAGATACACCTTCCGCCAGCGGTGGTGGTGATGCTGAGGCGAAAGGCACGATTGAGCAGATTAAAGAGCGCGGCAAACTCATTGCTGGCGTGAAATATGATACGAAGCTATTCGGATTGAAAGATCCCGCAAGTGGCAACGTTAAAGGGTTCGACATTGATATCGCCAAGGCACTCGCCAAGCAGATCCTCGGAGATGAAACGAAGGTCGAGCTGAAAGAGGTCACTTCCAAGACGCGTATTCCCATGCTGCAAAATGGAGACATCGACATCATTATCGCCACGATGACGATTACGGATGAGCGTAAGGAACAGGTGGATTTCAGTGACGTTTACTTTGAAGCAGGGCAGTCCCTGCTCGTGAAAAATGATAGTGCGATTACTGGCCTGGAAAGCCTTAGCGGTGTGAAAGTGCTCGCGGTGAAAGGCTCCACATCCGCTCAGAACATTCGTGAGAAAGCCCCGGATGCTGAAGTGCTTGAATTCGATAACTATCAGGATGCGTTCACCGCTCTCAAGGCCGGTAAAGGCGAAGCGCTGACCACAGATAACATCATCCTCATCGGTATGCAACAGACGGATAACAGCTTCCAACTGGTTGGCGGAAATTTCACAAGTGAACCTTATGGTATGGCCATTCGCAAAGGCGACACCGCCTTCGTCGAAGAGGTCAACACATTGCTCAAAAGCATGCAAGACAGCGGGGAATACGACACATTACATGAGAAATGGCTGGGCGCGAAGCCCGAGTAACCCGATTAATGATGAGTAAGCGGCGACTTCGTCTGCTGGATGCGATGCATGAGCAGGCGTAATCGCCGTTTCTACATCTGGAGAACGGAGGCTTCGCCTATATGGGCACATTGGATTTCAACGTACTGATGCGACACTCGGATCGTTTCCTGGAAGGATTCCTGAATACCATTCAAGTGAGCATTATGGCTCTGATCGGCAGCTTTATCCTTGGCGCTATTCTGGCCATTTTTCGGATATCCCCTGTAAAACCGCTGAACTGGATCGGTACGGGGTTTGTGGAATTTATCCGAAACATCCCGCTGCTGCTGGTTGTATTTTTCTTCTATCTTGGACTGCCTGCACTCGGCATTTCGCTGGATGGGTTTGTCTCCGGTACTCTGGGCCTAACCATCTACACGGCCGCTTTCATTGCTGAAGCGATCCGAGCGGGCATTCAGACTGTGCCGCGTGGACAGCTGGAAGCAGCAAGATCCTCCGGCTTGTCCTATGTACAGGCCATGAACCTGATCATTCTGCCTCAGGCCATCAAGATTGTGTTGCCGTCCATTGGCAACCAGTTTATCAATCTGGTCAAAAACTCATCCATTCTTGCCGTCGTCGCCGGCATGGATCTCATGTATTTTGCCGACCTCGTTAACTCGGATACGTTCCAGCCGCTAAGTGTGTACACCATTGTTGCGCTGTTCTATCTGGTGCTGACACTACCACTCAGCTTCCTGGTGCATTATATGGAGCGCAGGTTCGGGCAGAGCGATGCAGAGGCGCGTAGCACCAAGGGCAAACCAAAGAAGAACAAACCAGCAGGTCAGGTCACCATGTAACAGATCGACTTGTAGTTGTGTTGATTTTTGGGGCGATATATCGGATATTCCATTCCTGCATACAGAAGGAGGCTAATAAAATATGGACTTTAGCGGGGCCTATGCCTGGCCCAACCTTCGTTTCCTGCTTCAAGGATTCCTGATTACCCTGCAGGTAGCAGGGCTATCTATTGTATTCAGCTTCGTGCTTGGCACTGTGCTGGGTACGTTGCGGTTTACCCGTATCCCTATTCTTTCTCAGATCGTGGCGGTGATCGTGGATACGATCCGGAATCTACCGCTGCTGCTCATCATTTTCTTCATCCACATCGTACTTCCACAACTCGGGATCAAAATGTCCGTCTTCTGGTCCACGGTCGTTGGACTGAGTCTGTTCGAAGGCGCGATGATCGCTGAGATCGTCCGTAGCGGTCTGAAGTCCGTTGAGCGTGGCCAGGTGGAAGCTGCCCGCTCCTCGGGCCTGAGCTACATGCAGACTCTCGGTGGCATCATCATGCCACAGGCGCTACGCCGCATGTCTCCGCCGATGGTCAGCCAGTTCATCTCACTCCTGAAGGATACATCACTGGCGATCATCATCTCCCTGCCGGAGCTGATGCACAACGTGCAGATCCTTGGCGGTCAAAGTTTCGATTACATCATCCCGGCCCTGCTGCTTGCAGCCGTACTATATTTTGTCATCAACTACGCGCTGTCCATTGTCGCAAGACGACTTGAGGCACGAATGAATTGAGACAGTCCAAAGACTCCAAATCCACTTCTACGTGGTTTTGGAGTCTTGTTTATCTTTATTAGCTCTATTGGCTTTAGGCTTGGAACGAACGGAGCCTCTTTCCCATTCTACTCCACCCCATATACTCCAACTAAAAACAACCGACTGCATTATGCAATCGGTTGCCTATTCATAAATCCGGTCTTATATTTAAAACGATTATACTCATTAATCAGTTCATCCAGTACCATCGATTGTTGAAGGACTTTGTTGTCTTGCATGCCATGATTCTCCGCCAAACGACTTAACTCTTGCCTATTCCGTTCGATTTTATCTTTGATCTGCCTCGGTTCACTCATAGCATGCACCCCCTCTTTGTATAACATTTTAGGATACATTGCCAAAAAATTCATATTTTATTCCTTTGCAGAATAAAATATTTATTTACATCGAGATACTTTCAACATCAAGCAATTTGCATAGAGACATGAATTCTGCTCATCTCTACCAGATGTGGGCAAAGACATTTATAGCATGTCTACATATCGTATTCAAGAAAGTTCAAATCAATTGACACCAAAGTGAGTCATGGACATATTATCATTTTTTCCCTACGTGTTTTTGGTACCTTTCTCTCCAAAAAAATTAATAACTTTATCAGAAAGTAATCTATTTATATAGATAATTATCATCACCGTTCTGCATGCCAAAATAACGAAGTCTGTATCCCTCTCGATAACGAGCACGCAATGGATTTATGAAGTAATCATTTTCAAACTCAATGTAGCCTGTTAAATAGAGTAGGATCAGATATTCCTCAAAACGTTGATTGCCAAGAGTCATCTCACTCTCTTCCATCCCATAAAATACGTCGATTTCAAGATTTAATACAAGAGAAAATCCCCGCACAGTAGATTCGATTATCCATGCAAATTCCAGTGGCTCATGGATATCTTCATCCTTGTTCAAGCTAATTAATTGCTTAGTTCCCCTCTCATCCTTAAATACGTAAGCAGCAATCGCCTGATCGAATCCGGCATAAGGGTCGTTGCGTAAGTCAGCAAACTCTTCTAAATCTACCTTCTCAGCGTAGTATTTCTCTGTTAGTCGATCATGAATCTGCTCTAAAGTGGAAGGATTAGGAATGTTTAACGTTATATATTTGTCATAAAGCTTCTGAATATTAATCTGCAATGGCGAATCCTCTTTTCGTTATGGCTAATAGTATTTTCAGAACTACGTTATCAATACAAAAAGGCTTACTTCCGACTAGGAAATAAACCTTTTTAAGCTCATTAAACTTGAATCCTGAAACGACTACACTCCGCCGCCGCCATGTGTATGTGTACTATACAACACTGGAGTGCCTGCACTAGGCTGAGGATACAGTGTAAACAATAAAACAGCACTAAACAAAACTACTATTAAAGCTGCTTTTTTTCTCATAATTACTATAGACCTCCTCGATTAAGTTTCTATACTTGTTCTTCAATTCAGTTGAAGCTCTATCTCTAAATCTCTCAAATAAGCCTACACATTGTATAACAACAGATTCGTTTTTCATATTTTTAGCTGAAGCTAAACAATGTAATAAATGCTGAAACCCTTGCTCAAATCTGCCTTTACCTAGTTGATAGATAGTTAATTCTTTAAGGAATTGAATGTATCTTCCATTGGTTATAAGTTCATTATAACTACCAACGTAACCATAAGTATTAGAATACATCATTATATATGGATCAAATCTATCGAGAACAAAATCAACATCCATATCGTGGTTATTAGCTGCCTCCATGATTTTGACCAATGCAGGTAAAATCTCAGCTTCGTCTTTCTCAATGTGCTGAACATATAAATAAAGTACTTCTTTATCCCCCATCATAAGGCGATATAGATAATTATTGACCTGGGCCCATCCATTAAATTTATTAATAAATTTAAGTTCCTCGTCACTAGGGTTATCCATTTGTGTTAATTTTGAATATGCTTCTGTATATCGGAGAGCTTCAGGATATTCTTCCCGTCCATCACATGCTGCTGCCCTCAGCAAATTAGAATATGCGGAATATACAAAGGTAGGATAAGCGGTAATTCTTTGAGTTTCCAATTTTCTTTTTTTATACGAGTTAAGAAAGTTAGTCTTCTGCTCTAGATCTTCAGCCAAAGTGAATACCTTGTCCCAGTATCTTAGAGCCAAGTATGTATTCGCCAGGTCTTTTATCGCATCCAGTTGCCGTTCCTCATCCAGCCGGTTAATATATGGTTCAAAATGTACGGCCGCACGAAGATTCTCATGCTGGTCCTGACCGAGAGATAGCGTGAAGATGCGATACTGGCAGAGGGCTAGACGCTCCGAGTGCTGATACTTCTCACATTCCGCCACACATTCGTACAACATCCGTGCAGCCTTCGTCTGTCCACGCTCAAGCATGCCTTCCGCCATCTCGAACAACTCCGAGATATACGAGCGATCATCCGTCACTTGCTGGATAACCTTCTGAATACATTCCAGCTTGTCCAATTCAGCACAGCGCTGCAGGAATGGCTCCAGTCTTCTCCAATGGGGTGCCGATTCCACGAAACATTCAGCCCCATAAACCTCGTAGAAATATCCCTGTTCCAGCTTCATGCCTTGGGTAATCAGATCCAGTTGCGCCATAGCGATGGGCCGAGTCCCCTTAATAATCGCACTAAGCGTTCCAGCGTTAACCCCCGATATATCGGCAAAATACTGCAGGGTATATCCCTGTTTCCTGATGTAGTCCTCAATATATGAGCGTATCGTAGTTGTAGGTTCCATGTATCCCACCTCCACAATGAAAATCCATAATTTTGAATTTATATGATAAGCACAATTTTAATCCTAAATTTTACAGCGGTCAATAAAAATCGTGGCAATTTCCTTCACATGTTGCAAGGAAGCTTGAATATTCCTGCTTATAGAAAAAATCCATTAGAAGAATTCGTGAGAACATGATACATTTAATCCAACTTACATATCCTACTATTTCAATAGGATTATACGACACAGTTATTATCAATTCAGTTCGAGGAGAAGGTCAGATGAAATTTGCCTTGTTTAGTCTCATGATGAATCTGCCTAATGCTGTAACCGGGGAAGCTCTGACGACTCAGCAGAAATTCCACAATATATTAGAGCAAGCGAAGCTGGCTGAACGACTGGGATTCGATGCCTATGGAATCGGCGAACGACACGGTGCGCCTTTTCTATCTTCCTCGCCACCTGTCGTATTAACCGCAATAGCCGCAGCAACCACACGCATCCGGTTACTAACCACCGTCACTGTTCTTAGTATACTTGATCCGGTCCGGGTTGCCGAGGATTATGCCACACTGGATCAATTATCGGGCGGACGGCTGGAGATGATCATCGGGAAAGGCAATGACCCTCGGCACTATCCGCTGTTCGGCATAAGCGAAGAGCAACAATGGGATTCACTAGATGAACGCTATCATCTGCTAAGACGGCTGTGGTCTGAAGAGAATGTAACCTGGCAGGGAACGTATCGCCCTCCTCTTGAGGGAGTAACCACCTGGCCAAGGCCGCTTCAGCAATCCATCCCGATATGGCATGGTAGCGCGTCCAGCACGGTCTCGACCGAACTCGCTGCCAAATATGGCGAGCCGCTCTTCACGTCGAACTCTTTTCACCCTCAGGCCAAATACAAAGCGTTAATTGATCACTATCGGGAGCGCCTCGATTATTATGGTCATGATCCGCAGCAGGCAGTGATCGGCTCCGGTGCCGGCAGTCTCTATCTTGCCGATACCGGTGAAGAAGCCATCCGCCGCTACAAGCCATATTATGAAGCGTTCCATGCCACTGCTGCCGCCCAGCATAACCAGTCTCCCTTCACCGATCTGGAGGATAACATCGCACGAGGTCCTGTGTTGATCGGCAGTCCGGAGCAGGTCATTGAGAAAATTCTGGACTATCATGCCGCTTACGGACATCAGGTGCTGAGTATCAGCGTAGATGGACTGACGCATAGCGAGCAGCTGGAGCAAGTGGAGCGTTTTGCCAAGGAAGTGGCCCCTGTCTTACGCCGCGAACTGCCCAGTTCGGTATGGAATGAACCCCCGGTGTTAACCCAGCACTCATCCTTCCTTCCCTCTAATACTACAGATTCATGGCCCACAGCCATCTCACCTATATTTCAGGTTTAGTTGCCCCGTACAATATACACGAGATCCCTTCAGGGTGATTCCTACGAATCGCCCTCTTTCCTCTTCCTCCCACCTGTATCGTCGCTCTCCCTGTACCTACTTGGACTGAATGCCTTCAAACAACGAACGGAGCAACACATCTACAAACGCATCATCCATCGCTTCACCCGTCACTAACATGCGATAGAACACCGGCCCGTAGATCAGATCAATGTACAGTCCAATGTCTACCCCACTCTTCAATTCGCCGCGCTCCACACCCTTCTCCAGAATTCCCCGAGCTTCACGCCGACGTGGTTGGATGTATCTTGTGCGGTACTCTTCGGCAAGCCCTTCATCCGACTGCCCTTCCCCAATAATCTGCGTAATCACCTTTCCTTCCCGACTGGTCAAAAAACGAACCAAATTACTCGCATGTATGCGTATATCCTCCAATACCGAGCCTGTATCCGGTACTGGCAATCTTGCCGTTGCAGCAGACATATATCCGTCCATGATGACGGCGCCTTTGTTCGGCCACCATTTGTAGATGGTGGCTTTGCTCACCTGTGCACGTTCAGCAATCTTTTCAATCGTAACTGTCCCGAAGCCGTGCTCCAACAACAACTCATACGATGCTGTAAGAATGGCATTTTGGGTTTCCATGTTACGCGGACGTCCTCTTTTGGCAGTCATCTTGAGCCCTCCTGGATGCAAATCATATATAGCATCATCAGTAATATTCATAAAAACGATACGTTCATTATACTAAACAGCGATGAGTACACACAATTCCATCCTCCGCTTACCTTTTCGTTTTCATTTAAAATTTCATTAGAATTATGTAGCGCCTATTTAAAATACTATACGTTTAGTTTATTATATGTTTGTAATTAGTGAACACACCGTTTAGTAATTAACACTTTTAATATTAACTGTTTATAGGGAATACAAATTTTAAACTCTGGAGGATGATTACGATGGATATGAGACAGCAAGTGAAGCAGGCACCTGTGCCTACCTGGATTATTTTCTTATTGGCATCGGCTTGTGGATTGATTGTGGCGAACCTGTATTATGCTCAGACCGTTATCGGCCCGATTAGCATGACAACGGGTCTGTCTTCTGCCGCTGCCGGATTAATTGTGACGTTAACACAGATTGGCTATGTCATTGGTTTGTTGTTCATCGTGCCACTCAGTGACATTACCGAGAATCGGCGTCTGGTCGTGCTTTTCCTCATCGCACTGGTCGTTGCCCTGATTGCTGCGGCTTTCTCGCCCACGGCTGTTGTATTTCTGACTGCCTCTCTGTTCATTGGCATAGGTTCTGTTGTCGCTCAGATTCTGGTGCCCTATGCGACGTATCTTACATCCGAGGAACAACGTGGGCGGGTCGTTGGCAATGTAATGAGTGGGTTGCTACTGGGCATCATGCTGGCTCGTCCTGTCGCAAGCTTCATCACCAGCCTCTTCGGATGGCAGACGATCTTTGTATTCTCCGCCATTGTTATAGCACTTCTAATGCTCCTTCTGTCACGTGCTCTTCCTGCTCGTCAGCCTGAACCCACCTTGAAATACGGGCAGTTGATCGTGTCCTTGGGCACACTGTTCAGAACGATGCCGCTACTGCGCCGCCGGGCGTTCTATCAGGCCAGTCTGTTTGGTGCTTTCAGCCTGTTCTGGACCACGGTTCCGCTCAGACTGGCTAACAATTTTGGTATGTCACAGCAAGGCATTGCCTGGTTCGCTCTGGCTGGTGTCGGAGGTGCTATTGCCGCTCCCATTGCCGGGAGACTGGCCGATCGCGGACTAACGCGTATTCTGACGGGTGCTGCCATGGTGATCGCTGCTGCTTCATTCGGTCTTGCTTATGCGTTCCAGAGCCACTCCACGTTTTCATTGATCCTGCTTGTGATCGTCGCAATCACACTGGATATGGCTGTCTCGGGAAATCTGGTGCTGGGTCAACGCATCATCTATTCGTTAGGAAGTGAAGCGAGAGGACGCGTGAATGGCATATTCATGTCGATATTTTTTGTCGGCGGTGCGATCGGTTCATCTCTTGGAAGCTGGTCTTATGCTAACGGAGGCTGGAGTCTCGCAACGCTGATTGGCCTAATCATGCCGCTGCTCGCTTTGGTGTATTACTTTACGGAAAAGAAAGCTACCGTCGCCAGCAATCATCTATAAGTGCGTGTTCAAAAAGGGCGTTTTTCAGTACCGAGAACAACCTCTATAACGATTCTTTCATATGTAAAGAAGGGCAGAGTGATCTCTAAGATCAGCTTCTGCCCTTCATGTTGTAATCATCGATTGGCTCCCTGTGACAGGAAGTTATCACTATTATTAGATGGATACATTAGCGTATTAGGCTTTACTGTGAAGGGTAACTTGGTACCCGTCTGGGTCGGCAAATGTAAAGGTTCTCCCGAATGGTCCATCTATTGGTGCAGATGTAATCTTTACGCCTGCTGCAACAAGCTTGTCGTGTATTTCTTGCGTATCCGGGGTATGAAGCCACAGAGCGATACCAAGTCCCGGCTGAGTACCTGAACCAAGTTCGGTTCCCGGCAATAGGTCACGTAGAGCAAATGCAATAGGTTTTGTTTCAAAGACCACCGCATGAGGTGGTCCCGCCTGTGAGCGTACCAGTCCGAGATAGTTTTGATAGAATTCGGCAGAGCCTTCAAGATTGCTCACTTGAAGTGAAATGAAATCCGGTCCAATTGCTGACATAATGTAATGTCCTCCTTTATATATGGGGTTGTTTAGGTTATTCGTTTCGTCATAAGTCATGTAAATAACCTCAACTTCATTTGGTATATCTTGATCATACAAGACCGCTCTTGCCAACAGTATGTCAGTAGTGTTCTTTCATTTTTTCGATTTCTTCTCTTACTCGATTTTCTCTTTTACACCAACACGGGCAGATGCGTAGTCGCATCATACTCGACCAATTGCTCACCAGCATTCAATTTACGCACCAGATCAGGGTTTGCGATAAACGGTCTGCCGAACGCAGCCAGATCTATACTTCCCTTGCCAATAGCGTACTCCGCAGTCTGAACATCCAGATCCCCCACACCAATGATGATTCCATCCCACTGACTTCGAATCCGCTCGTGAAAGGACTGCTCACCATCCCACGCTTTCGCATAATGATCTGTTGAGGGATGCAAGATTGTTATTCCCGTCTCGCGGAATAAGTTCAGATATGCATCGATCATTCCAGCTTTTTCTACCCAAGCATAGGATGCATCATCATCCTTTTTCTCAGAGAATCGTACCGATATGCGATCCACAGGGATCTCTTTTTTTACAGCCACAATAATATCCCGCAGGAACCGCAATCTGCCCTCAGTGTCTCCTCCATATTCATCTGTTCTGTGGTTGGTCTTCTCATTAATAAACTGGTCGATCAGATACCCATGCGCAGCATGCAGCTCGATCCCGTCGAACCCTGCCAGAACCGCATTGTGGGCGGCCGTCTGAAAATGTTCAATTGTATCCGCTATATCCTGTGCACTCATCGCTTGGGGAACCTGATACGGCTTATGCAGCTTATGCACTCTTCCTTCTGCCGCAAGGCTGGAGGGTGCCAGTGGAGCGGTTCCGATCAGATCGGAGTGGGACAACCTGCCGACATGCCATAGTTGAGCAATAATCGTGCCGCCATGACTGTGGACAGCATCCGTTACCCTTTTCCAAGAAATCGTCTGTTCATCTGTATATAAACCAGGGATGCCGTAAGTCCCTTTGCCTGCCAGATTCGGGTTAATGCCCTCGGTAATGATCAGCCCCACACCATCTCGCGCACGCTGCTCATAATACGCCACCATCTCATCCGTCACGGTCCCCTCCTGATCATCAGCAAATCCTCGGGTCAACGGCGCCATCACAATTCGGTTCCTTAATTGCCACTGATGAATCGTCACCGGGCTTAATAATGTTGAACGTGTATTCATGTTATCCATGTCATATCCCTACTCTCTTCGTCATTAGGGATATTGTAAGGCGGCTCTGATATATCGTAAAATGATTGAAATATATAGATGTATCTCTTAGAGAGATACCTAACATCAGAATCTGCAGAAGCAATTGAAGATAATCCACGTTCAGGAGGACATAGCATGGAACTTTCCGATATCGATATTGTTCTCGCGGTGGCACGTTCAGGCAAAATCTCACAGGCCGCCAAAGAACTGAATTACGCGCAATCCAATGTCACTACACGCATCAAAAAACTGGAGCAGGAATATCAGATACAGCTGTTTAATCGATTTCCCAAAGGCGTTGTGCTGACCTCCAAAGGAGAACAATTTATTGAGTACGCCACGCGCATTCACAACCTTTTGCACGATCTGAAGCAGGATATGACCGATCCCGGGGAACCTTCTGGCACGCTGAAAATCGGCATTGTGGAAACGGCGGCATCCAGCCGCTTTATGGAGATCCTGAATGAATATCAAATAACCTACCCGAAGGTGTCCATCTCACTCGTCAACGCCACTTCACCCAAAGTACTGCGCAAGAAAATACAGGACTATGAGATTGATGGTGCTTTTATCAGTGGTGCTTGCGTGAAAGAAGGTCTGAAGGTGGAATATGAGATGCAAGACACGGTTCATATCATCTCCAAGCGGATGGATACACCACCCGAAAGTCTGTGCCAAGTTTCGTGGGTTGTTTTCCCCGAGGGCTGTCCGTATCGTGAAATGACCGAAGAATTTTTGCAGGAAGAGGGACTGTCCGCACGTAATATCATCGAAGTGAGTACGATGGAAAACCTGCTCAGCTGTGTGGAGTCTGGAATTGCTTTTACCATTATGCCGTGCAACGTTATTCACAAGAAACCGGATGAATTCTCCGTATTTGATCTGGCTGATCGCTATACTCATACCACGACAACCTTTGTCCGCGGTGAGGATCGGTATGTCAGCAGTGCGCTGGATCAATTCATGAAGCTGCTGAACCAGAAGTGCATTACGTTTTGATATAGATAACTTTTATAAGCAGCAGTATAGTATGTACATTCATAGCAGTCAGGAGAAGATCAGATGAAACTCACGAATCTTTTATATAGGCTCATTGACGCCCGGCGTGTCGACAACAATGCAGAACAAGTGTCCTTTCCATCCCGTCCACATCATACGCTGCTTGTGGTGATCAAAGGGAGCTTAACTGTCAAAGTCGAAGACAAAATCATCTCCCTATGCGCCCCTCAAGTCCTTTCCGTCCCGCCTTCTCACACCTGTATCGCAGCTACCGAGGTACAGCATAATTTTGAATGTGTCACCTTAACCTACAATGTCTACAACGAAGAACTGGATGGCAACATGCAGCGAGTTATTGATCCACATCTTGAATTCATTGCCGCTGTTGTTCCCTCAGCTCCCGTTCTCGCCATTCAAATCCATGAAGGTGAGCAAAAGGAAGATCCGTGGGCTGGAATGGCACGTCAGATCCTCTTTCAGGAACTGTGTCTTCTCCTATTGAAGCAAAAGAAGCAAAAATCCCAGGAAGCTACCGCGATTGAAGGGGTAAGGCAGAGCCAAAAATATATCAATACACATTATCAGGAGAACTTCACACGCGAAAAACTGGCTGAACTAGCTGGATTGAGTGTCACCCGTTATTCCAGATTGTTCAAGAAAATGTTTGGACAAGGCCCGATCGAATATTTGAACGCCGTACGTATCCGGGAAGCAGGTGATCTGCTGCTTGCCTCGGACAACACCATCAAACAAACAGCCCACCAGGTCGGGTATGAGGATGAATTCTATTTCAGCCGAAAATTCAAAGCAACCACCGGATTATCTCCCATGGTCTATATTAAAAAGCATCGCTCCGTAACACGTATCGCTTCACTTGCCCATCCATATACGGGACATCTGCTTGCCCTTGGTATTGAGCCTTATGCGGCACTGATTAATCCGGCTCATAGAACATCATATGAATTCAAAAATGTGATTCAAGTGGGCAGTGATCAGCCTGATCTGGAACTATTAATGAACGCACACCCGGAACTGATCATCGGGTATGAAGGTACCGATTATGAAGAGCCCAAAAAAGCCGAATTATTCCGGCATATTGCCTCCACTTGTACCGTATCTTTTGCAGGAGATTGGCGTAAACAGATGTATTCCATTGCTCAATCTGTGGGTAAAATAACAGCTGCCGAGGAATGGCTGGAACGTTATGAACTATCGATCAAACGAAAAATCTCCAGCATACATCATGCCATGGATGACCGTCCTGTGGCTGTTGCGCAATACGAGGATGGACAGTTCCGGGTCTACGGCAACCGTAATCTGGGTACGGTACTCTATGATGATTTGCAGTTATCCGTACCCCAAGCCCTAAACCACGTATCCCATTCCCGATTAATGTCACTGGAACAGCTGGTTCAGTCTGATATTGAACACTTCATTCTGTTTACAAGTGGTCACGCAGAAGAGCGTACGCACACTGTAGCGTCGCTTATGCAAAATTCAATCTGGCAGCAATGGGAGGCGGTTCGTACCAATCAAGTCTATGAATTAGGAGATTCCTCCCCGTACTCCTGTTATACTTCGTTGGCCCATGATCTGTTTCTGAATCGGGTTAATCAATTGTTCCTGAGCCAAACGTCCATGCATTAAACAGGAATATCCATGGATTACGATTTGGAATACACCTATAATTATTTTGATAATGATAATCAAAATCAGTCAAAGGGTGTGTACAACGTGTCTTTACCTAACAACCAACGCTTCTCTACCTTTTTCAAATCAGGACGATTCCTTATAACCGTTCTTCTTCTATGCAGCATGCTTGCAGGCTGTGGGACTTCCCAGAACAGCGGGAACTCCGCTTCACCCGAATCCAATGGGGCAGAGCCATCAACCGCTGAACAGGGAAGTGAGAATACACGCACCATTTCTACGATCAAAGGGGATATCGAAATTCCTGCTGAACCCAAGAAAATTGCGGGTATGCTCTACGTCTTTGCTGACCAATTACTCGCTCTCGGCATTGAACCGACAGCCATGGTAACGTATAACGATCTGGGATTCCCTGAATATCTGGCAGATCAGATGAAAGATACCACTGCCGTAGGTTCCGGCGAGTCTCCCAATTTTGAAGCATTGCTCCAGGCTGAGCCGGATCTCATTCTGGCCTCCAAAACGTTAAATGAAGCAAACTATGAGCAGCTCTCCAAGATTGCTCCAACGATCCTTTTTGATAATGAAGAAAAAGGAGACTGGGAGCGATTCATGGAAACGGCAACCGTTCTTGGCAAAGAAAAAGAAGCCCAAGCGGTCAAAGATGCCTATGATGCCAAAGTGACCCAAACCCATGATGAGCTTGCCGTAAAAGCCAAAGACGAAACGGTGGCCTACATGCGCGTGCAGGACAAACAGCTTCAGTTGATTAAACCTGATGATAACTTCACTCTGTTTGGTGCGCTGGGATTAACCCCTGCTTCAGTAGACAGTGTAGATTTCCAGGGATCATGGAATGTGGCAATTTCCGAGGAAATTCTGCCTGATCTGAACCCGGATCGACTGTTTATCATTCTTCGTCCAGGGGAAGAAAACAAGGTTGTGCTTAATAACATCATGGATACATCCATCTGGTCCAATCTGAATGCAGTCCAGAACGATCATGTATATATCGGTGATGCCAACCTGTGGTTTGCAGGATACGGTCCCATCGGTCTTAGCAAAATTATTGATGAGATCGCTGCTTCCTTCGAGTTATAGAGGGACATGATGAAACCCAAAACAAGTCTTAGGCAAGCCGTGATCGAACGACGTACGATTCAGGAATTTAATGGTCTACCCATTCCCTTGGAAACGATTCATGAGATTCTGGAGGACGCGATCTGGGCCCCTTTTCACTCCAAAAAGGAACCTTGGCGCTTCATCCTGTTTATGAATGAGGGCAGAGAAACATTCGCAAGCGCTGTATTGAGTACACGCAATCCTGAATTTGTAGCAAAGTACGGACAACAAATCAGAGCGGCCTATTGTTCACAGACACCTGTGCATCTGGTTGTGGTTATGACAGCCAACCTGCCCTCCAAAGCGTGGGAAGAGGCTTTTGCTGCAACCTCGACACTGATCCAGAACATACAGTTGCTCGCCTGGGAACAACAGATTGGGGTCGTATGGAAGACAAGTCCTTTCAACGAAAGTCCACTATTCTGTGAAGCCATTGGTGTGACATCAGAGGAAAAAATAGTAGGTACACTTCACATGGGGTATTTTAACGCTGAAGATCAGCCTATGCCCAAGCCTCGCACACCTCTCCCTCAACTGATGCATCTCATTGATCACTAAATGGACTAGAGCACATTGATCGAGAGCATAAAAAAAGAAAGGGATGTCCTATAAGTCATGAATATGACAGGGGACATCCCTTGTTCGTGTTATTTTGTTTTAATGAACCTGAGACACGCTATTCGCTCCCATTTGCCCAGATCTGAGAACTAACGAATCACAGAGACGTTATTTCGTCGATTCGCTCGATTTTTTAGGTTTTGACAACGTTTTTGACGAAATAGCGTTACTGAGATTCTTTAAATCTTGCAAGCGTTGATGACCCGCCTTTTAAGGTGCGGTAGGTTCGTTAGCGCTTGGAGCGAGGCAGAATTCCTTTTGAGACAGACTCTTACTCCACCTTGAATCTCGCTGCTGATTCAGCCAGCTTTTGCGTCAATTGATCAATAGTCTCGACCATATTCGCCAGTTGCTGCACCGTAGAGGATTGCTCCATCATGGTAGCTGTTACTTCCTCAACCGAGGCAGAAACCTGTTCTCCTGAAGCAGACAAACTATGGGCTGACTCCAGTACGTCATCCTTGTTCTGCAACATCTCTTGCATCTGTCCTGCCATCGTGGCGATCTGTTGATTAATGACCGTTACCTTCTCCAGAATCACATCAAACGCCTGACGAGTCTGAATGACAAGCTCATCCTGCCTGGATGAGATCGTGTGAATTTCCGCAACACTTTGGTTGTTCTCAGCTACATCGGCCAGATTCTGCTCGATAATGCTGGAGATTTCCTTGGACTGGCGGGAACTCTGCTCTGCCAAATTGCGAATCTCTTCGGCCACAACCGCAAATCCTCTGCCATGCTCTCCAGCCCGTGATGCTTCAATCGAAGCATTCAATGCAAGCAGGTTCGTCTGCTTGGCGATCTGGCTGATGGCTTCCGTGATCTGACTAATACTGCCCGAACTTGTTTGAAGTTTGACGGTAATCTCAGAGATTTTCTCTACTTCCCGTTCGTTCACCTCATTGATACGCATCAGTTCATTGACGACTTCATTCCCGTTGTGGAATACATTTTCGATCTCATCTGCTCTAGCCTTCACATCCTGTGCACTGCTGTTCATGGCAGCCACTTTATCGCCGAAGCTGTTGAATTTGACTGCAATCTGCTCCGTATCTTCCGATTGGGCCTCCATCGCCTTCGCGATCCCCATGGACGTCGCCGATGTCTCATCAATGGATCTGGCCGTCTGTCTGGATGTCTCCTCCAGCTCCTGCGTGCTGGCCTGAAGGACATGAATCGAACTATTCATATCGGTAATCAGGTTCCTGTTCTGCTCCACCATGCCATTGAAGCTCTCCGCTAGATCCTTGAATTCGCTGTTATACTTGCCGTCTGCTTTTACAGTCAGATTCCCTTCGGCAAGTTGCTTGAACAGACCTGTGAGGCGAATGACTGGTTTCGTTATATTACGAGATATGAGCAACCCAACTCCGATTGCCAGAATAATTCCGATTGCGGTAACGATCAGCATCTGTTTGAACATATCCTCCACCGGGCGTCTTATATCATCATAATCGTCAATAATGACCACAGAGAGATCTGCACCCGGAATCTGATTAATACGATAGTAGGTATTATCCCGATCCATCGAAGTGATTTTCACTTTGTCGGTGGCTCTGGCCTCGATAATTCCCATAGCGTCCTTGTCCCCTTCCAGCGTTTGTCCCACAACGGAAGGGTCCAGTGAATCATACATAATGATGCCGCTCCGACTCAGTACTTCAACTTTACCTTGACCATTGATCTTAATGTCTCCGAGTTGCCCCAGGAAGAAGCTGCTGTCCACCGACATAGCAAGCACACCCAGGATATTCCCCTCTTCATCGATGATGGGCTCCGAGAATGCAATAATTAGCTTCTTGCTAGTCTTAGAGACGACAGCATCACTGATGAAGGATTTCCCCTGTATGGACTCCTTAAAATATTCCCGATCTCCCCGTGACTGACCAATCACTTCCGGCATGGTTCCCGCAACCATGATACCTTCCTTATCAAACACGAACAGGTCTGGTTTGCTTCCTTCCGTTTCCGATATACTGTCGGTCAAGATCGTATTGGCCTTATTGAAATACGGGTTCTCATCCGAGAAAAATTCTTCATCCGTCATGTCAGTTGTATTACGTAGCTCCAAGAGTTCCTTGAAGGTATTATGTACGGATATTGCATGACTCATCTGTTGCTGAAGCTGCATCGCTGTCCAAAGCCCTTCCCCAAGGCGGTCAGCCATCACATTAATCTCATCCTTGCTTTTCCTGACCACAACATCAGATGAAATCATATAACTCGTGGCCGTTGTACCGATCAGCACCACAATCACCAGAAAGCTAAGCATGATCGGCAGCTTGATTTTAAGGGACATATTTTTGATCTTATGCCCTATCCCTTGCTTTTCCCCCGTTTTCCCCATTTCCACTTCTCCCCACTTCCTGAACCATCTCCATCTGAACGATGTAATTATATTATCGGAAAAATGCATAGTGGAATTGATGAATTAGGGAGATATTGCCACTGTTTTTCTTTTTTTAATTCTAACTAGTAGTATAAAAAAACTGCCTGTCAGATCGACACGATCCATCTCTGGAATGGAAGTTGTCGATACCTAACAGACAGTTTTCAGATTACACGATGAATGGATGAAGCTTACTTGCGCAATCTCCGGGAACTCAAAGCGTGATGACCATTCTGCAGGAATGTGCTACGCGTATTCTTCATCTGTTCGATCCGTCGCTCAGCCAGACGATCTGCGGCAACATAGGTTGCGATGCCTTCGGTACGTGAGCTTTCGAATATTTTCTCCAGATTGGTATAGATCTCTCCGATCTTGCTCCACGCCCGATCCGCGTTATACCCATTCAGCTCATCTGCAATATTGATTACACCACCAGCATTGATGACGTAGTCAGGCGCGTAAACGATGCCCATATCATACAGTTGATCTCCATGACGGGTCTCCAGTAGCTGATTATTCGCACAGCCCGCTACCACCTTCGCCTTGAGCGTCTTGAGCGTATCGTCATTAATCGTGCCACCCAGCGCACATGGTGCATAGATATCACAATCCACACCCGTGATGTCTGCGGGATCCACAGCGGTCGCGCCGAAGCGATCCACAGCCTGCTTGACCGAGTCCTTATGGATATCCGTAACGATCAGACGCGCACCTTCCTCATACAGATATTTGCATAGATGCATCGCGACATTACCCACACCTTGGACCGCTATCGTTTTGCCTTCCAGCATATCCGTTCCAAATGCTTCCTTGGCTGCTGCCTTGATCCCGCGATATACACCCCAAGCCGTTGCAGGCGATGGATTCCCGGATGAACCATAGCTTGCCGATATGCCTGTTACATAATCAGTTTCCTGATAGATGAGGTTCATGTCTTCTTCCGTCGTTCCCACATCTTCAGCCGTGATATAACGTCCGTTCAATCCTTGAATGTAACGTCCAAAAGCCCGAAACATTGCTTCGTTTTTGTCACGCCGCGGATCTCCGATGATAACGGTTTTGCCGCCACCCAGATTCAGACCGGATACCGCATTCTTATATGTCATACCACGGGCAAGGCGCAGGGCATCTTCAATGGCGGCTTCTTCTGAAGCGTAAGTCCACATCCGCGTGCCTCCCAGCGCAGGGCCTAGTGTTGTGTCGTGTATGGCGATAATTGCTTTTAACCCTGAATTTCGATCCTGGCACAGAACCAGTTCCTCATAATCGTGATGCTCCATTGCTTCAAACCAACTCATGTGCTAACCGTCTCCTCCAACCATTTTTGCGATCCAATCGCAGTGTTCTCTATTTAATTACCATCCTCTATTGTACCCATGAATACCCAGTTTGTGCAAAATCACATCGCAATGTCAGAGACGCATCCAATGATGCATCTCGTATAACGGGGGCTATTAATAGAAAAACCTCTCTCCCTTACAGGAGAAAGGTACACTGCGCTTAACTACATCAGCATATTTGCCCCAAGTAGGCCACTTAATCACTCACATTAAGAAAGGATCTCGACCACATTAATTGGATGCAAATCGCCATCTACAGCGAATGAAGCCTGTCCTGTCTCCTCAGAGACAACCAACACAACGGCGTCCGTCAATTCACTTAATCCCAATGCAGCCCGATGACGAGTGCCTATTTTTCGTTCATGCACTTCCGCTTGCGACAACGGCAGCACATTACCAGCGGATACAATCTGATTACCAGGAATCAGAACAGCTCCATCATGCAGAGGCGCACCGGGAATGAACAGCGATTCCAGCAACGCATGTGTCACTCTCGCATCCACCGCCACCCCTGAATGGATGATCGACTCCAACGGAACTTCGCGTTCAATCACAATCAGCGCACCATATCTCCGGTCAGATAGATGCTGTACGCTCGATGTTAATTCGGCAAACTTCTCGGTAAAGGGTGACAGATAACAATCCAGATAAAACGAAGAGGCGAGTACCTCGATCTGCTTGATCTCCGCACGAATCTCTGCAAATTGTCCCAATAGACAGGCACTGTCATTGTCAAACCGGGATAACGTCAGATTCATTCTCTCCGCCACACGATGGAGGTCCGCCTTGAGCTTCTGCCTCATCGAAGAACTGTCACAGTCTGCTTGCCGATTCATCATTCGTCGCCTCCTTTTTGGGTTGGACCTGTTGTACCTCGCACCACATCATTAGTACCCATAACTTCCCCTTCGGAGCAGGTATTTATGCAATGGGAGCAAGGCTGTATGAGCTAATCAAGTTCTTATTGCAACGGGTATAACAAGCAAAAAAAGAGCCTGTCCGCAAACCTTCACGGTCAGGCCCTATTCGCATAATAATTTGATCTTTGCCTATTTCACTTATTGAGCTTTTCCGTATGAACCTGCCTTAAATGTAGTCGGGTCATACCACTTGTACCCTGCTGCGGGTGCAGCCCATGGCTCAAGTTGCGGCTCGGTCGATGCAGCCGGAGCTTCCATAGGAAGCAGACTTGTTGCCGTATCCAATGTTAGTCCTGGCACTTGTGCCAGACTGGTGTAGCTCTCTTTGACTGCGAGCCATTTCACGGTATTCACGAGGAAAGTAGCATCGTCCACTTCTTTGAATCCATCATAAGTCTTCTTGGTAGCGCCAGTCTCTTCACGCAAATATTTCGGAGTAGCGTCTTCTACAGGTGAGGAGTCGCCGATAAATGCGGCTTTGCCCGCACCAATCTTCGCAATGGCGGCATAGGCTCCTTCAGCTCGTCCACCACCATTGTATACGCCCTGATCCACGGCATTGCCCCACTTGGACACGCCACTTGGTACGTACACCAAGCCTTTGGCCTTGTTCGGGTCCATAATTGCAATGGTCGATCCGGCATGCATGGCTACAGAATTAACCCCAGCCGTAATGCCGAAGGATTGTGCAGGTGTAACGATATCCGATGCGTTCACATCGCCGAGTGCATTGTAGCGGAAACGAACACCAAAGTTCGTCGCCAGCCAATCGGAGCTAATCACACCCTGCATGGCAGGTGATTCAGCTTCGGCCGAGGACATGCCTTTGGCTGGATTCAGGAAGGCACCACGGCGATAACCGTTGAATACTTCGGAAGAATCCCAGCGGTTTTTGTTGCGGTCTGCATTATAGTGGTCGGAGATGAAGAAGATACTTCCTCCGTTCTGTACATACTGCACCAGCGCAGCCTGCTCAGTCGCCTTGAACGGCACGTTGGCTTCGCCGATGACGAAGACGTGGTAATCTTTCAATTTATTATAGGTGATGGCTTGCTCACCAAATGTATACGGGATACTGCGTTCCAGCTGATCCACGGCAAAGCCTGCGTTTCGCAGACCATTGGCAAAATCCGAAAATGCCCCGTCGATAATCCAGTCGGCAGCACCTGCTGTCTGGGCGTGGGTATTATCGAACAACACTTTCTTGCCGGTACCATCCGGCAGTGCTGTGCCTGGGTTCGGTTCTGGATCAGGATTGGTTGTTCCGGAGGAAAGCGTGATGGACGTTGGGTTTTTGACTCCTGCATAGCTGTTGTAGGCACCGAGGGTTCCGGTTACGATGATCTTTTTGCCTACAAGACTCGGATTGGAAGCCAGTCCATATTGCGAACGGAAAGATGCGGGAATCTGTACATCCAATAATCTGGCGTTGGTTCGCTCTGACGCTGAATCCGCAATCAGAACATTAAAATCATTGGCATACGGAGATGTAAACTTGGCTGTAAGTGACCCGGTAGCATGTCCAACGATGATTCCTTCAACCGTCGCCGTTCCTCCACCGCTCTGGGCAGCGATGGCCTGAGATACCGTAAGTGGTGCTGCAGCTTGTACCGGACTTTGCGAACCCGGCCCCAGCAATGCGGTTGCCATCATGATAAAGACCAGGAATGCCCCGATCCAGTGCTGCCATAACGCCTTCTTCATATTCCCTTTCTCCTCCTCCAAATTACCTGATAATGGGTTATCCTCCTTTAATTTAATTGTTCATATGCTGAATTCCTCTATCTTTTTGTAAAATTATTGAAAAAGTTTAGAAGTTGAGTCTATTTGCCCATACTGATGATCATACCTTACATATGTCGAAGGAGTAGATGATAGATAATGACGAAGCTACTATTTTTGGTGCCTTTATTAATTGTCCCGCTGATTATGGCTTATGTTGCTCTTCGTTCCCGGATGGTTAGACGATTATTTCATATTGTTGCGCTGCTCTGCTTCTATAGTGCGGCAACGGTCATCGCTGGCGATGTGTATGCGACGAATGCTCATATGACCACATTCACCACCGAGATCCACCATTTCTTGCTGAATGGCTGGTTCCTGTATCCGGCTGCATATCTGGGTGTATACATCCCCTATGTGCTGTGGATGAGCCTTTTTTCAGAAAAAAGTTGAATTCATTACGGACTTGGGATTGCATTTTGCCATCGTTCATTGCATAATGAGTATATAACTGTGATAATGATTATCATTCTTGAACTTGTCTCTATGTACCTGTCTACTGCATATGATTTTACGATTTTATAGATAAAGGGGAACGAACATCGAATGAATACACCTCTGCAAAAGGCTGACCTGCAGCTTGACGATTACTTGGATCTTCTGAACCTGGCAACCAATCTGGGTGATACGAAATGGCAAAAGGAAATTATTCGCAAGCTGGCGTATACGTATCCCGCAGTTCAATGTAAACAACCACAATAGCATTCGACATACATCATAGATCCACATCATGGCTCATAACCGATTCATTCGTTGAATCTGTTGTGGGCTATTTTTGTTGTACAATGTACATTAAGTTATTAGAACACGAAGGAGTGAACAACGATGCAATTGGAGACTGACAGATTGATCATCCGGGAGATTCGGGAGACCGACTGGGAGAGGATTCATGCCTATACCTCCATGACGGAAGTTACACAGCATACAGCATGGGGACCGAATACGGAAGAGGATACACGAGCATACGTGCAGTTTGTGTTGGACACACAGCAGGCACATCCAAGAGAGGGCTTTGAACTTGCGATATGTTTGAAAAGTGACGGGACTCTCCTTGGTGGAGTCGGCATTCACGTTATGGAAAAAACCAATGCAGAGATCGGTTACGTTCTCAACCCTGCTTACCAGGGGAAAGGTTATGCCGCCGAAGCAGCCCGTGCTTTACTGGGTTTCGGTTTCAACGAACTTGGCATTCACCGGATTTACGCCAAATGTCGACCGCATAACACGGCTTCGGAGAATGTCATGAAGAAGATTGGTATGCAGCGTGAAGGTCTGTTGCGAGAGCATTGGTTCTACAAAGGGGAATATCATGATTCGGTGCTCTATTCGATTCTCGCCAGTGAATATGGGAAGGCCAATGGAGACAAAACGTTACATATATAATTCTTCGCATTCTCCGTGTACACCAAAAAGCTGACACCACTGATACGGATGCCAGCTTTTTCTTATTCTCCGTAACGACCCCAATCGCCAATGGAGGTGAAGCCTCGAACCAAGCTATGTTATAACCGGCACAGCTCTACTGGGCAGCTTGGGAATGTCGGACATCCGCACATGCAGCGCAAGGCTGCCAGATCCCGAATCATCAGTTTGCCGTCCATCATATCCAGCGTACCTTGTTCCTTCCATGCTCCCAGCATCCGCGTTACACTCTCCCGGGTCGCTCCGATCATCTCGGCAAGCTCGGTATGGTTCAGCTTCATGTCCAGCACGATGCCATCCGGTGTAATCTTGCCATACGAGTTGCTGGCACGAATCAGTGTCGAAGCGAGCGCACCCGCCTTGCCATAGAGCAGCAAATCACGGAATCTCGACTGGGTAATCCGCTGCGACAGTGCCATCCATTGCAAGAATTTCAAGGCAAGATCGCCATGTTTGCTGAGTATGCTCTCCAGATCGCTAAGCGAGATAATCGCCAGTTCCCCTTTTTCCGCCATCTCTGCACTATAGCTGTGATTCAGTCCACCGATGCCGCCGAATTCACCGATGAGATCGCCACTTTGCTGAATCGATAGAATAATTTCCTTGCCATCCTCCGTCGACTTGGTCATTTTCACTCGTCCCGAACGAATGTAGTACAGATATCCGGCTTCATCGCCTTCGAGAAAGAGACTATACCCCGACTTCACCCGTTTGGGTTGCATTTTCGCTTCAATCAGGTCCCATTGCTCAGGTGTAACGAACGAAAGGATTCCGCCTGTTTCTCGTGTCATTTTGCCCGCCTCCGTTTGTTTCTGCTCTGTTCTTTGGGTTGTTCTTTCTACAAATACTGTACCCATAACCTTCGTCCCCCTCGGTGATTCCTTATGTATCTATCATATCGCGAAAGTAGCTTCAGGGTTATCGGGGGATTACCTGATCCTTGGCGAGAAACTCCCTGAATTTGCTGTGAGAAAAGTCACATTTCACCGATATGCCTCATCCTTCGCATTTCTTCAAGCCCTTGGTGTACCTGATTCAGGAGTCCTCCACTGCCCAAGTTCAGTAGATTACGGAACGGAAATAGGGGTTTTCCCTGAATTACAATGTACGAGAAAGGGTCTACAATAGAACTAACATCGTAATACCCTTACTTGGAAGATGATCCTTGAACCAAGGTTACCGATATTTTTTAACAGGAATGCTCGATATAATCCGAAAAAGGAAGTGTCCTCTCATGCATGATGAACTGCCATCTGGCATTCAGGAGATGATCGACGGCCTGCGCCTGAACACATCCAGCGACTTCTGCGGACTTGCCTGTCTGAACGGGACGATGCTGCGCTGGAAGTATACCTCTGGGGCTAGTAATGAACGGGTGAAACGCATGGAAATGCGCCCCGGACAAGATCTGGTAGGCACAGCTCTTCGAACTGGACGCACAGCCCTATCTGATGCACAATCCACCGGGGAGCATACACCCGGTCGCTGCCCGTTAATGCTTGCTGAGCGGCTGGTAAGTGCCATAGCGGTACCTGTGTTCCAGGAAGGAAGCGTGCCTGGTGCCGTGCTGCTCGTTGGCAGCAGACTGCCTTGCACCTTTTCACCGGACATGGTCCGGCAGACCGAGCAAGTCGCTCTACATCTTCAGCCGAAGGTGTTTGGATAAGTAGCCTGAAGTAAAGAGAGAAGCCATTCAGAGAATTAACCTCTGAATGGCTTCTTTTTTTGTTATGATATAGATAGAACTGAGGAAGCGGACAGGGGGAAATGATGTGATTCAACTATTAGTTGTAGACGACCATGTTGTCGTGCGTTCCGGGCTGATCGCCTTACTTGAAGGAAAGAATGATATACATATCGTTGGAGATGCCGCAGATGGCGATGAAGCCATTGCCAAGGCTCAAGAATTGAAGCCAGATGTCGTCTTGATGGATTTCAGCATGCCACCAGGCAAAGACGGTCTGACCGCTACTGCTGAATTGAAGAAATTGATGCCAGATGTCTCCATTTTGATATTAACCATGCATGACGATGAAGAATATCTGTTCCGCGCCATCCACGCGGGAGCATCAGGATATATACTCAAAAGTGCGCCGCATGAAGAATTGCTTGCCGCGATTCGTTCCGTAGCAGAGGGTAGCGCCTATCTGTACCCCAGTGCAACTAAGCGGCTGATGAGTGAATACCTGGACAAAGCCAAACAGGAAAACGCCGGACCCTATGACACACTTTCAGAGCGGGAAAAAGAAATTCTATCCTGGATTGCGAAGGGATATGCCAACAAGGAAATCGCCGAACATCTGATCATCAGTGTCAAAACGGTCGAATCCCACAAAAGCAATCTGATGGAGAAGCTTGGCCTGCGTACACGACCGGAACTAGTAAAGTTCGCCATGAAAAAGGGGTTGCTGAACTTTGAGTAGTGCACGCAAGAACAGACTAAGTGGACTCGCAGACCAACCCGTACGGCTCCTGCTGAACGAAATCGACAATCACATTACGGATAATGAATTTCGCAGCAGGTTGAAGGGTTCCCTGCATCAACTGAGTGATCTGAAGTTTGCTCTGGATGAGTCCTCCATTGTTGCCCTCACGGACCGCAAAGGGAAAATCCAGTATGTGAATGATAAATTCTGTGAAATTTCGCAATATGATCGCGAGGATCTGATCGGTAAAGATCATCGAATCATTAATTCCGGATACCATGGCAAAAGCTTTATGAAAAACCTGTGGGACACGATATCCTCAGGTAAGGTTTGGAACGGGGAAATTCGCAATCGGGCCAGAGATGGCAGTTATTATTGGGTCAACACTACCATCGTGCCTTTCCTCGATAACGACGGTGAGCCCTATCAATACCTGGCTGTACGTAGTGAGGTAACCAAGCTGAAATCCGTCGAAGCCGAATTACAGAAGATGATGTCCCAAGTGATGAACATTCAGGAAGAGGAACGACGTCGAATCTCGCGTGAACTGCATGACGGGATTGGACAGAGTCTCTTCTCTCTGGTTATTCAGATGGACCGACTGCTGGCAGACCAGCCTCAACCAGGTGTTGAAGCACTGCGGAAGCAGGTCACGGGCATCATGGAAGATGTGCGCGGTATGGCATGGGAGCTGAGACCATCCGTTCTGGATGATCTGGGTGTTGTTCCGGCCATTCGGACGTATATTGAGAATTACACCCGTCACTACGGAATCGAAGTCGATCTGGAATGTAATTTGCGCAAGCGACTGGAGATGAATCGGGAGATTTCCATATACCGGATTATTCAGGAAGCCTTAACGAATGTAGCAAAGTATGCCGATGTTTCCGAGGCACGTGTTACTGTCGAAGATGCTGAGGACATGACGATGGTTATTATTGAAGACCAGGGGGCTGGATTCAGCGAAGCAACCGCTGGCAATGGCGTTGGATTGTTCAGCATGGAAGAGCGTGCCCGTGGTGCAGGAGGAACGTTAAGAGTGTCTTCCGAGCCTGGCGAAGGGACCACCGTTACCCTTTTGCTTCCCAAGACAGCACAGGGATAACCGGACATGCCTCGTATCGTGCTTTACGTTACACTCCAGCTATCTATTATTTAACGGCTGCTCGCTATTGGAATGCGCGAGTGGCCTTTTTATTTTTTTCAATTGGTCAAAATAACAAAATGAAAGATCAAAATCGGTTAAATTCAATAATCATGATAAATAGATTGACTTGAGTTACGATTCGTCATTAAAATATGAATGCCACATACACATTGTATGATTAACATATTTTCATTGTTCATTTTATATAGCGAGAGAAAAGGATGGTCAACATGTCAGAGAAACGCTCCTCCAAGGGAGGAGAAATTCCGCAAATGTATAATCTCGACGAGATGGATCGCAAAATCATCGCGGCGCTTCACAAGAACAGTCGGATATCCTATACGGATCTGGGTACTCAGATCGGGTTGTCACGTGTAGCAGTCCAAGCACGCATTAATGCGTTATCCGAAAAAGGAATCATCGAACGCTTCACCGTTGTGATCAACCCTAGCAAAGTTGGGCTTCAGGTCTCGGCCTTTTTCAATGTCGATGTTGAACCGCCCTTCCTGGATGAAGTCGCTGAGAAACTGGATGAAGAGCCAGCCGTCACCAGCCTTTATCATATGACAGGCCCGAGTACCCTGCACATGCACGGTATTTTTGCGGATATGGAAGAGATGGAGCAGTTCTTGCTCGAGAAGCTCTACAAGATGCCGGGCATCGTCAAAGTGGAATCACAACTGTTGTTAAAACGTTATAAAAGCCGGATGGGCATGAGACTCTAGGAGGAAATCAGCATGGGTTGGAAAGATTACAACGGTCTCGTCATTGGAATGGTACGAACCGGAATTCTCGGATATGGCGGCGGCCCTTCGGTGATCCCGTTGATCCGTTACGAAGCCGTTACGCGTTACAAATGGGTCAGTGATGAGGAGTTCGGCGAGATTTTGGCTATCGCCAATGCCCTGCCGGGTCCCATCGCGACCAAAATGGCCGCCTATCTCGGTTATAAAACCAAAGGTGTACTGGGCGCGATTGTGTCCGTACTCGCTCACATTTTGCCGACAAGCATTGCCATTATTGCGTTGCTCGGTTCCATGTACGCGCTACGCGAGTCGAAAGTGGTCGCGGGCATGGTAGCCGCTGTTCGGCCGGTCATTTTTGTCATGCTGGGCATGATGGCTTACGAATTTGCCATGAAAGCCTGGAAGGGACTTGGTAAAGTTTTTGCCGCCCTCTTCGGTGTGATTGCCTTTGTACTGTTGCAGTTACTGGATATCCATCCAGGGATTGTGATCGCGGTTTTCCTGGGATATGGTGTCTTCCATCTGGATCTGGTCCAGCGCTTCAAATCCAAAGGCAAATCCGATAAGGGGGTGTCCTAAGGATGCTCCAGACATGGTGGGAATTATTTTGGGGATTTTTCGTAGCAAACATATTGGGATATGGGGGCGGCCCGGCGTCCATTCCGCTAATGCAGGAAGAGATTGTGAACCATTACCAATGGATGACCACAGAGCAATTCGGTGATGTACTGGCAATTGGTAACGCCCTTCCCGGCCCAATTGCAACCAAAATTGCTGCATTCGTCGGTTACCACGTGGCAGGCTGGTTTGGAGCATTTATCGCAAGCTTTGCTACAATCGTACCTTCCGCTACCGCACTAATTTTATTACTTCGTCTCTTGAACAAACATCGCACGTCACCGAAAGTCAAAGGCATGACCTTACTTGTGCAACCTGTTATCGCTGTGCTCATGATTCTGCTCACATGGGAATTTGGTCAGCTATCCACTGATTCCATCGGCATCTGGCAGACGTTGATCATTGCAGGCATCTCGCTCTGGGTCATGACCAAGACCAAGCTGCACCCAGCCATTCTGATCGTGATCGCTTTTGCCTATGGTGCACTGGTACTATCTCATACGATGTAGTGATAGAACATACAGGGAACGTCATAGAACCACTTGGTTATACATCTGCAATGGGTGTATGCAGGGGTTCAGGACGTTTCTTTTTTTAATAGTTTATATACAAAAAAAACGGTGATACCCACTATTAAGCTGGGCATCACCGTTTAATATATTGCACGTTTTACGCTCACATTGGAAAAACCAATTTACTTCGCTTCAACCACTACGGTTACTTTGGTTTTCACACCTGCAAATGTCACCGTAATCGTTGCTTTACCTTTGCCGTTCGCCTGAATGATTCCATCTTTCACTGATGCTGTCGCAATACGGGAAGATTTCCAAAGAGCCGGTTTGGATACATTGGCTTCACTGCCATCGGCATACGTTGCAGTAGCCGCTACAGTTACCTTTTCACCAGGTTTCATGGTCAACGTTACTTTATCCGTCTGCAAATATTTCAGTGTATCTACATCTACAGCAATGGTGACAGACTTACTACCGTATTTGGCAGTGATTTTGGCTTTACCAGAACCTGTAGCTTTGACTTTGCCTTTGGTCACTTGAGCTACTTTGTAGCTATTCGTTTTCCATTCAGCTTTGTCCGTAACATCACGCTCGCTACCATCGCTCAAGAAAGCAGTTACCGTCAGATCAGCTGTATCGCCTGATTTCAGGGAAAGAGCCGGTTCGGAAGCTTCAATACGTGAGATGACATCCACTTCGACCTGAATAGTTACTTTTTTAGCGCCGTATTCTGCCGTGATGTTGGCTTTACCACTGCTGTTACCTGTGATCACACCTTTTTTCACGTCAGCTACACGTGCGTTGCTGGATTTCCAAGTTGCTTCGGATGTAACATCCAGGGTGTTGCCGTCCTCATCGGTACCTGTTAGAAGGATGGTCTGTGTTTCTTTAGCGGACAGAACAACGAAGTTCACATCTGCTTCCAGCCCACTAGCCATACCTACTTCGACAGGCAGAGTCAGCGTTTTGCCTTCAATTTTCGCAGTAATGGTTACTTTACCTGTAGCAACACCTGTGATAACCCCTTTGCTATCTACCTCAGCGATTTTGTCGCTGCTGCTGCTCCAGGTTGCATCTTCGGATACATCTTTGGATGTTTCACCATACAACGCCAGTACTTTGGCAGAAGTCGTTCCACCAACAGCTACTGATGCTTTTTTCTTATCCATTTCATACTTGTCCGGAACGTCTACATTTACTGTGAATTTAACCGTTTTACCGCCATAAGCTACAGTGATCGTAGCCGTACCGGATTTGTACGCGATCAGATCGCCGTTCGATACATATACAACATCTGCATTGCTTGAAGTCCATGTTGCTTTGGAAGTTACAATTTCTGTGCTTGCATCAATATACTCTGCATTGGCTACCAATTTTTTGGACTTGTTCTCACCTGTAACACTCATGGCGAGCTTGTCAGTCACATCTTTGATATCCAAATATCTTGCCGTATCTACATCCACAGCAACTTCTACGGTTTTGCCACTATAAGTTGCTTTGATTGTTGTTGAACCTGCACTAATCGCTGTGATCTGTCCCTTGAATACCGTTGCAACCTTTTCGTTGCTCGATGACCATGTTGCTTGATCCGTTACATTCACATCGCTGCTGTTTGGATATGAAGCCGTTACAACGACATTAGCCGTTTTGGTTGTATCACTCAAACGGAAGAAAATATTTTGTTTCACCACACTCAGTTTGCTGGTCAGATCCACATCCACGTCAACGGACACGGATTTCGTACCGTATTTGGCTGTAATCTTGGCAGAACCTGCCGAGTATCCTGTAATTTCGCCTTTAAGAACGTCTGCAACCTTCTCATTGCTGGATGTCCACTCCGCCAGATCCGTTACATCTTTGGTTGTACCATCTGGATAAGTAGCCGTTACTTTTACACTTTCACTTTTGTTCAACAACAGATTAACCTGTTGTTTGTCTACATCTACACGTTTAACCACTTCAACGTTAACATCCACCGTCACACTTTGGCTGCCAACTTTGGCTGTGATAACCGCTGTACCTGCGCTTTGTCCAGTTACTTTACCATTCACAACGGTAGCAACTTTCTCATCACTGGTAGACCATTCTGCGGTACTTGCTGCTGCATTATTTGTTTCATTGTCACTATACGTTGCTGTCAAAATAATTTCTTTCGTATCTCCCGTGCGCAAATCCAGACTTTGCACGTTTTTCGAAAGAGCTTTGACCTTCTTCGTCACTTTCACTTGAACGGTTTGACTTTGACCCTGGTAAGCTGCGGTAATCGTCGCTGTACCTTCCTTTTTGGCTGTAATTGCGCCATTATATACAGTTGCTATCGAAGTATCACTGGTACTCCAGGATGAACTGATCGTTACGTTTGCTGACGTATTATCAGAATATACCCCTGTCACCGTAACGGAACTGGAATCACCAACTTCGAGCGACATTTCATTCTTGGAAACCACAATTTTGGACAGTTCTTTGTCTGCCGCAGCGGCCAAGCCTACGTTGGATATACTCAGTATCAACACCAGCATCATCACCATGTACTTGGTCAATCTTGGCTTTAACATCATTTCCCCCCGATTATCATCATTTTTTTCCTTATGTTTAATGTCGGCAAGTCCTTTCCAGATGTTTAGACTTTCAGGAAATTTTCAGGGAATTCTGTGGAAATTAATTCATGCTCTCTTCATTTTCTAACTAATTCATACCTGCGAATATTGCGCATAACCTATGTATAGTGATTGTCTTGAACTTCATTTCACAGGATCGGGGGAAACATATGCGTCAGCCTTTTGATTACAAAGGATATTGGGAGCAAACGTATCGTTCGGGTGAGACTTCCGGAAGGGGATCATACGGGGTATTGGCCGAATTCAAAGCCGAGGTTGTGAACGGACTGATCCAGCGTGAAGACATTCATCGAGTCATTGAGTTTGGATGTGGGGATGGCAACCAGTTGCAATATATGAACTATGAGGATTACCTCGGCGTTGATGTCGCTGCCTCTTCGGTAAAACGCTGTGCTTCCCAGTTTGCCAAGGATTCGTCCAAGAGCTTCATGCTATATACACCTGGTCTGTGGATTAACCGTGGTTTCCTGCAAGCCGATCTGACGGTCTGTTTGGATGTGTTATATCACATTACGGATGAAACCGATTTTCGCAATACCCTCTATGATGTTCTGCACGCTTCCACAGCATGGGTGGTGTTATACACGCGTTTGAAAGAAAACGGCAATCCGGGGATCGATACGATCCAGGACCGTAATTTGTTCGATTATCTCTTCGATTATCCTGATTTCAAAGTTCATGAGATTATTCCGCAACGCTATCCGGATCAATCTTCTGCCGACTTTGTTATTCTGAGACGTACACCTTCGAAGTGAGATAAATTATTTCTATTTCTAATAGAACATACTAATTAAGCCTGCACCCCAACAGGAACCGCACGAGTGGCATCTTCGTATCAAGAGAATCTTCGCTGATCTTTCTTCTATTAGATATCATCATCCTGCCCGCTCATCTCGCCTTCAATAGAAGGGATACCATTCCTAATACTGGAGACTGCCTCACGCGGACAGGTGATGATGGTTACAAATATAACTACTGACTATTTAATACCGAATATATAACTGATTTAAGAATTGGATCTCTTACCTTCAGTTCCTCCAGCTTGTAGTTCTCAATTCTTCTTTTTAAAATAACCCCTCACGTCCACGCAGCTTCGCCAGCGCTTCCATATAGAAATAATCGCCGTATATAATCGGCACATTCAACCCTCGCCCTTCCGGGTAATGCACCGTTCCCTGCATGATCAGACCTTCTTCCGCTGCTGAGTCGCCGGAGCTATAGTTCTCATGCAAGCCGCGGACGATACGCTCTCCGGCGGCGGCATAGGTTTCCCCGCGTGGCGACAGCTTCGCCAGCTCCAGCAACCCGCTCGCGGCAATCGCCGCAGCGGACGAGTCCCACGCCACCTGATGCTCCGCAGGTGCGCGGAAATCCCACACCGGCACGATCTCTTCGCCAAGCATGGCGAGGAAGAAATCGGCCGCGCGCTCCGCTGTCTCCAGATATCGGGCTTCGCCCGTATACCGGAAAGACAGCGCAAACCCGTGCAACGCCCAGGCGGTGCCCCGCGCCCAGGCGGAACCTGGAGCATGGCCCTGTCCGCCATGCTCTCGCAGCTTCTGCCCCGTGTGTGGATCGAACTCCACTACGTGGCAGATGGACCCGTCAGCGCGGATGAATTCGCGCGCCACGGTGTCCGCATGCGCTTCCGCCAGCCAACGGAAGCGAGGATCGCCGCTCTGCTCGGATGCCCAGTAGAGCAGCGGCAGGTTCATCATGCTGTCAATGATGGCTACGCCGCGCGTATCCATTGCTGACGAGCTGAAGTTCCAGGCGCGGATGAACTCACCGCGCACGTGGAAGCGGGCAGCGAGCAGGTTGGCGGCAAGCATGCCACGCCGCCGTCCATCCGCACTGCCCGTCTGGCGGTAGTTGGCTACGCCACTAAGCAGCCAGATGAACCCCAGATCGTGATCGACCGATTCGGGATCACGCAGACAACCCTCCAGTTGCCGCTCACAACTTTCGGCAATGCGATGTAGCGGAGCCACCGCTTCACTTTCTGGCATATCCTCATAGACCAGCCATAACAATCCAGGCCAGAAACCAGCTGTCCACCATTCCGGATCATTCCGGTCATACGTCCCTTGCGGGGCAATGTGTGGAAATGTATCCTTGATCCGCTTTGCATTCCGAATCGTTTTGGCAGCTCCCTGTTGCCACGCTTCCTCGAGCCATTTTACCGACGTTGATGTGTTCATGAACATATCCCTCCTCGATTCAATACCGGACATCTAGCTTGATGCTCCAGCTGATCCTCAACTTATCTATAGCGTCGTATGCCGTAACTGCAATAACTATCTGTTAAATATCACTAACCTCACCCAATCGGATCGAAAATGTCAGACTACGGGCTCCGCTCACTTCAATTCGCGCTTCCTTCAGCAACCCATTACGGGAAGCCACAGCCTGCTCCTCCAGATGAATAATGGCTCCCTGATCCAGCGCTGTAGATTCTACATAGGCCCCCCGATACTCCGTTCGTACCCTATGATCCGTATGGGTGATTACCGCCTGTTCACGACCATCATGGAACATCAATGGAATGAGTGCACCTGCCGCCGTGATCTCACCTTCGAATTCATACGTTATGGTCAGCACATCCGCCTGTTGTACATAATGGGTACGCAATGTTTCAATTCCGGGTAATGGACCGACCCATGTCACGGCAAAAGCATTCTCCAAGGCAGTTATGCCATCTTCTGCCGTTCTTTCCGCCAGATGCTGCTCCACTTCATTCCGCGAATCATAGTCCACCTTCTCATACACAATGGAACCACCTCCCTGAGCAGGGTCTAATCCAACATCCCGATCATAAGCACCACCGGATGGAATGCCCTCTGCAAGGCTATGCCATACCCCATCTGGTGTCTTCCAGGCAGGACAGTAGCTGAGCGGACGGACCTCCCCTTCGGCAAATTCCGTGAATCCGGCCTGCACATGGCTGGCGGCGGACGGACCAATCAGACCAGGTAACCCCATCTGCTGAATCCGTACCAAACCAGGGATCGTATACGGATCATTCATCGCCGTTTGTAATACCAGCTGCTGACCAGGTATGGAAGCAATCACGGTTTCGAACCACCCATCGGTCTGCAAAACTCGGCTGCCCACCTCGGAAGGAAGGTACACTTCGCCCACATCCTCTCCCGGATCACTGAGACAAGCGTGGGCCAGCGCTGCTACCGTCCACAGGTTGTAACAGGTATGGTTGGTATAGATCTCATACCCGTGGCGATCTTCTGGCGCGTATTCATTGCGTACAATTTTCAAGCGCCCATCATCCATTTTCCAGCGCTCTACAGCAGCAAAACACCGATTAGCCGCACGTGCAAAAGCACCCGCCATCACCCGATCTCCCGCCTGCAAAGCTAGTTTTGCATGTGTGGAGCATACATAAGCCGCGGCTGCCTCGTTCCACTGGTGATGGGAGCTGCGACCACGCGGTGGAATCTCACCTAGCGGTGAGAGCGTCAGTAGCGAGCTGAACGCACCATGTCGCAACTGCTCACGTAACGTATCGGCAGTAGCTCCCTCGTAACCAGCTTCAAGCATCACCCCAAGGTGATACCGGGTGGCAATATCATAGGAAAATGGACAATTTGGGCGATCCAGCGGTCCATCCTGATACAACCCAAGGGCTGTAAATCGGGGCACATGATAGGCTTCTAGATAACGATCCATCCACGCAGTACTCTCATTCGCCAGCTGTTCACGCCACCGCAGATACTCGCCAGAGATCATAATGGCGTTCCAGTTAATCATGCGGTTGGGATTGTTCATCTTGCTCATCGTAAATACATAATCTTGTTCTGGATCAATCGTCTTAAGTGCCTCAGCCCAGATCTGTGCTTGTTCAGGCAGATGTGATTTCAACAACATATAAGCTCTCATCATAAGCACCGGAAAAAAATCGGGGTGATTGTCTGGTGCACTACCTTTGACCACGACATTAATGCTCTGTGACAGGGCTGCCGCTGCGGAATCAATAAGATCTGTACGTCCCGCATCAACCAGAACCGCCGCAGCCATCGCATAGGCTGGTGTAGAATAATACCTCTCCACACCCGAGAACGGATCGATAATTGCGCCTTGGCTGTCCTGATATGGTGTGTAAGCGCGAACAACACTCTCAACAAGTGCCAGCTTACGATCCCTATTCCAGCCGTCTGCCGGAGCGGGACCCGCTTGTTCTGCCAATGAACGGTAACGTTCGAGTTCATCTTTCCATGGATACGTGGACGCGGATGTATATTTACTCATGCATGCTCACCTCGGTTTCTCCCATTTTCGGTTCAATAATGAAGCGCACTTCACATACCGTTTCAAGCGGATTAGGACTTTCTATCCGAACATCCGTCTCATCAATCACACCTGTCCATGACAGTGACGTCCGATAGAATGTGATGGGAACATTGTCATGATCAACTGTGTCTATTGCCTCCGTAAGGACTTGCCACTGGTTCGCATCATACGTCATATGGACCGTTCCATGTACACCTTGCCAGCGAAGATTACCGCTCTTCACCACCTCAGGCTGCACTCTACTCATCCATCGCTCCACAACGCTTGAACATCCTGCATCTGAATCGTCCACCGAAGAGAAGGATTCAGCCGAAGACACCCTCCTGCTTTTCCATTGAAAACGGTCAATCAGACGCAATTCTGCTCTATCTTTGCTACCGTCAGGAGATATTTCCCAATGAAATTGGCGCGTATAACGAGCCAGAGAAGCAACCCCGGAGTACGCGGATGTCAGATCCAAAGTAGTATCCAGCTCACCGCCACCCTCTGCCAGCTTTGTCTCTAACACATGGGCTTGCGCTTGCCTACCCGAGCTTTGCTCTTGGCCTTCAATGAGCGGAACGCTATGACCGGATGACGAGATGTGGAACAGTTGCTCTCTGCCTGGTGCAAAATACGCTTGGGTATATAACCCTGCTCCTGGATCACACAGAATATTCTCACCACCGCAATGGATAATGAACTGACCCAGATCATTATGGTTGTGAGGTTCATCGTTATGCCCGCCTTTAATGGAAATAGCCACATGAAGAGGTTCGCCGTTCGTACGTTTTGTATCCGGAGAATCGAGCGAGCCTTTTGCAATCATCCAGCCCAGGTTTTGAAAAATAAATCCACGTTCAGCCAGTCCAAAGGCTCCTTCATCACCATACACTGCCGGATCGCTCCACATTACGTTGCGCAACAGATGAGCCCAACGACGACAGGGATCATCGGTCAGCAGTGGAAGATGAAGCGGCAGATCCACCTGCAACCCAACCCGGGATGCGAGCAGGGATAGCAATCCGGAAGGGACCTCTTCCTGCTCGGCACTGTCCGAATAATTCACATATGTGCCGCCTGACAGATGAACTCGCAGCGGGAAGGCTGCGATGGCTGCTATTTTTGAACCCGTCAGCAGATTTATTTCGCCCTCACTATATTCACGAAGCATCTCGGCATAATAGGTGAAATAACCAAATCCATATACCCAATATCCAATGCCTTCGGCACAGCCGCCATCCTCGCCATAACCGCTCAGGAATGCGTTCATACAGCTGATCGTATGGGAGATCGATTCCTGTAATGTGGACTCATCCTTGAGCAGCAACAGTGCGGCCATGCCACAGCACCCACCACAGACAGCAGACCAGTTGTGATCCGCCGTCTGCCAGTGGAATTTCCGTTGATCCCGGTAAAGCGGGGTGAAGATACGCCTATCTGCTTCAGACCTGATCCGCTCTATGACAAGGCCGTCCAGCCGCTCAGCGTGAATGGACACAATCTCGGCCAGCATATGTACCGTCTCTGCGGCGAACAGATCGATGTTCCCATGGACCTGGTTGATTTCACCTGTACCCAGATGCGCGGGTAAGCACCACGTATACTCACCACACACGTCCCACAACATTTCTTCCAGCGCTTGCAGTGCATCCGGCCTAATCGTGTCCAATGCGAGCATCGCCACAGCAGCCAACCGGCCCCTCCGATCGAAATAAGCCTCTTCATAGGCTTTCCGCTCACCCGTATCTCTGAACTGGCGATATAGACGGAACGTTAAGGAAGGCATGGGTTCAATCAAAGCGCGTTCACCATATGACTTCAAATCCGTGTATAGCGTAGCCAATTCAGGCCGGGATAACTTCTCTCGAAGTCTGTTGGCACTTAGGGAACTCACTGCTTTGTTCTCGTTTCCACGCTTGTTTATGTTTTCATTTTCGACTTCGTGAATGGAATCTACCACTGGATTCACCACTCTTCGTTAATGGATTGTCATACAAACATTATAATGTAATCGATTTCATTTTACCGGATATGATAGCGATTCTGAAGAATTATCCATAAGAACCCTTTCCACAACTTTAAGTCCTTCTCCTTCCTATATCAAAAAAACGAAGAACCCTCGTCAGGTCCTCCGTTTTGGTTAAACAATCGCAAGTGGAGATTTTTGCACAACAGACAACCATTGGCGTGCAATCAGCTCATGACCTGCTGCGGTTGGGTGTACGCCATCCCACAACCAGTATGCTGCATCCGCCTGCTTCAGAGCATCATTGAACGTTTGCTGCAATGGCACACACACCGCGCCGAATTCTTCAGCAAGACCTTGGGCTAGTTTCTGATACTGACCGATATACTCTTCCCAGGCTTCCCATTTCTCCACGGTCGCTCCGGTTTTCAGAATAAATGGCTCCAGCAAAACCAGCCCTGTATCCGGCATCACTTCCCGTGTTTCTTCGAGCAAATGGCGATACGCCCGTCCGAAACGATCCGTTACCCCGCTAGGCTCACCATTCATCGTGCGCCAGGCATCATTAACCCCAATGAGGATACTAATCAGATCTGGTTTCAGACTAATCGTATCCTCATTCCAGCGTGCGTACAGATCGGATGCTCGATCCCCGCTGATACCTCTGTTATAAAACGTCTTATCCTTGCCCGCGAGTTCCATACCCAGTTTGCTGGAGATCAGATACGCATATCCGTGGCCGAGAAAATGATTCGGATCATCATTGCGTGATCTTCCCCCATCTGTAATCGAGTCTCCCTGAAACAATATAACGGATGGACTAGTACTCATGATTGAAATCGTTCCTTCCTCTTGTGCAAAATGGAAACACTGAACACCTCAGTCTCCATTTTATCCCTTTCGGCCACAATAGAAAATAGCGTTTTCATCACAATTCTATTCCTTCAGGTATTTCATATTTCAATCCACACTCTATCCCATCACGTATCGCAGAATCATCATAGCCACAATACCAACCAATACGGTTCCAAGCAGACTGCGTGTCCAGATCGCTACTGCAATCGTAGGCAGGGATGCCCACAGGGCTGCATTGTGCGTAATCGGCACCAACTGGTTGTCTGACATGAACAGTTCCTGACCAATCAGTGCTGCCATGACCGCTACGGGTACATACTCCAGCCAGCGTAACAACCACATTGGAATCTGTATCTTGCTGAACAGCATCAGTGGCAGTACACGCGGGATAAATGTTAACAGCGCCGAACCCATAATAATCCAGAATACATCCCATCTTACTTCCATCGTTCCATGAACACTCCCATCGTTGCCGCAATGACCGCAGCCACAATGACACTCATGCTGCCAAGTGAAGCCATGCTGGCGAAGATTACACAGACAACGGCGATAATAGCCACATTAATGTGTATTTTTTTATTTTTACGATGCACCAACTGGAGTACAACCAGTCCAATAAACATCGCAGGCAGGGCATAATCCAGACCCAGCCGTTCCGGGTTGGTAATCCAGCGTCCAAAGTACGCTCCCGCCATATTAGCCACGAACCAGTTCAAGTACGCCGTAATATTCAGACCGTGCATCCACCGTTCACTGAGTCTTTCTCTGCCAATCGCACGTGTCATCGCTACGCCAAAAGACTCATCCGTAAGCAGTGAACCAATCCACATATTTTTAAGCGGGGTCAGATGCCGAAAATACGGTGATACAGCTGCACTGAGCAGCAAATGACGTAGATTTACGAAAAATATGGTGAACATGATGGCTACTGCTGACCCATTCGATGCGAGCATACCCGCTGCAATGAACTGGGCTGATCCTGCATATAAAATCAGGCTAAGCAGAGCCGTTTCCGCCAGACTCAGACCTGCTGTCATTTCAATGACCCCCGCAGCAAAGCCAATACTCAAATAGCCAAGCAGCGTTGGGATACAATCTTTGACCCCCTGCATGAATGTAGCCTGATCCTGGACCTCTTCTGTGTTCTCCTGTCCAGATATCTGTAATGTACTTTGGTCCAACTCCGGTACATCCCCTCTCCAATTTTGGTCTCCATAAACCGATATATATCGATGTATATCCATTCAGGTTCATTTTTCGTGTCACATTAATTCAGAAATATACCACAAGATGTGCACTAAGGGAGAGACAGATTACTTTTTATAGAACAGATGTAATCCTAAATACCTATAAAATCGAAAAATATTTTCGTAAAACTCATAAATATTGTTGAATAAACTCGAATTTTGTCATACGATAGCACCAGAAACATCTGGAAAGGATGGAATGAACTATCTTTTACCAGATTGACTTGTCCACCAGACATAGGGATGGGTTACACAGAGGGGGAATGTGTATGAAGAAGATGATTCGTAAACAAGGGGTCAAAAGAACAATGCAGATGAGAGAAAAACTGATTTTGTCATTTGCTATTGTATTGCTCATTCCAACAATAAGTCTGGGTATTATCTCGTTCCAAACAGCCGATGCCAAGGTTGAAGAGAAAATGTATGAGAACGCAATCAGCAGTGTTACCGTACTTAACCAGACCATTGACCAGATCATTGGTGCAACACGCAAAAATGTGGATTTCTTGGCAAGTCAGCTGGACGCAGGCAATGTCGGACCCAACCAGGGTGACGAAACAGAGACCATCCGTACCTTGCTCGACGCGTATAAGGAAACCCATGATGACGTGGAACTTGCTTCCATCGGTACGGATCAGGGCGTGTATATTAACTCCCCTGTAACTGCAGTGAACAAAGAAGGATACGACCCCCGGGAACGCCCGTGGTATCAGGCTGCTACGCAGAACAAAGATGTCCCTACCGTAATTACACCCTACATATCAAGCAATACCGGCAATGTTGTTGCTTCGGTAGCTCAGACCTCAGCGGATGGCCATGGTGTCGTCTCTGTCAGCCTGTCGCTTGAAGCCCTCTCCAAGACGGTTAATTCCACCAAGATTGGCGAGAAGGGTTATGTCTATATCATTGATAATGCCAACAAAATCATTGTACATCCTACCGAAAAACCAGGGACCGAAGGAACCATGGAACCCTATAAAGATATTTTTGCACAGAAAAATGGAAGTCTGACTTATACACTAAATGGAAACCAGGAACACGCCTTTTTCGCCACCAATGAAACGACTGGCTGGACCGTAGTCGGTGTGATTGACAGTGGTGAAGTGACAGCATCTGTCCGGCCGATTCTCTATACCACGCTTGTCGTTGTAGCCATTGCAATTGCGGTAAGCTCCATCATCATTTTCTGGATTGTGCAGTCAATCACCAAACCGCTGAACCGCTTGGTGAAGGCATCTGACGAAATTAGTGGTGGTAATCTGACCATCGAGGTTGCTGTATTGGGGCAGGATGAATTCGGCAAGCTGAGTACCAGCTTCAATAAAATGAGCGAATCCTTGCGAACCGTCATTCAGGACGTGCGACACACGGCTGATGAGTTAACTGCTTCTTCAACACAATTGGCAGTCAACTCATCGGAGACAACCAAAGCAACAGAGCAAGTTGCCTTGATCACGGAAGAATCCGCAGCTGGACTTGAGAAACAAGCAAGTAGCCTCAAGCATACGGCACAGCAGATGAATGAGCTAGCCGGAGGTGTGGGACAGGTAACGCATAGTACGCAACAAGTATCTGAAGCTGCCATGCAAGCAAGTGAACTCGCGGATAAAGGGAATGCCACCATGCAGACGGCCGTATCCGAGATGGATTCCGTCAGTCGCTTTGTGCAAGGTATGGCAGATACTGCTGGACGACTTGGACAGCATTCCACATCCATTGGCGAGATGGTATCTGTTATTACAGACATCGCTGCACAGACCAATCTGCTTGCACTCAATGCTTCGATTGAAGCAGCACGTGCAGGTGAGCATGGACGCGGTTTCTCCGTTGTTGCCAGCGAAGTCCGCAAGCTCGCTGAACAATCCAGCCTGTCCGGCCAGAAGATTGTAGAGATGGTTGGAGCGATTCAACAGGAGATTGCAATGGCCAATCACAATGTACAGATCGGGCAACAGGATGTAAGCAACGGCATTCGCGCCGTTCAGTTTGCAGATGAAGCTTTTGCCCAGATTAGCCAGGCTGTGGGTGTCGTCAATCATCAGCTTGAGAACATTGCAGCAGCCTCACAACAGATGTCTGCAAGTACAGCCGAAGTGGTGCAGTCCATTGATCAGATCCACACTATATCCGAAACCAATGCGGACGGAACAGAGAACATCTCTGCAGCTACAGAGGAGCAGGTTGCTTCCATGCAGGAGATATCATCCTCTGCTGACTCGCTCGCACATCTGGCTCACAAGCTGCAGAAGCTGGTGGAACAATTCAAGCTGTAAACGTTGAACTAAAGATTGTTTACACTAGCACTACGATGACAGAATAACCTTCCAATCGCTGTTATCCCCAGATTTTTTGATTCCCTTATCCAAAGGGGAAAATCTGGGGATAAAGGCGAACGCTCCGCTTTTTCAGGTTTTTTCTGTCCTCTCCGTTATCGTGTAAAAGATTGGTTCAACTTATATAACAAGTAGTTTATAACCCAAAAGCCCCTTTGCCATCATATTGGCAAAGGGGCTTTGGGTTATAAAAGGTCAGGCATTTTAGAGAGGAAAATGTCCCGCTTATTCAGCAGATGGCTTTTTATCTCCGTGGTACCCTTGATCTCCATAAGGCTCTAACTGTTGAAACCAGCGATGCAGACATTTAGCCAACGCATCTTTGGGATCGTAATAGGGATTATCGTCTTGTTTCAATGTCTCCAGCACTTCGATTACAAAGGCAGTCTCTCCATATTCATTCCATTCAGCCTGCAATCTTCGATTCAGATGGCTACCCATCTGTAGCATAAACCGTTGTCCGTTAATGGTTTTCAGGTTAAGTGTGCTGTCGATATAAACTTTGCCGTTACGTTCATTCCGAATCTGGTAGACGCCCGCTTCCGTTTTGACTTCTTTGGCCTGTTCCTGCAATTCTTTGCGACGGTTCATGTTCTCCTGCTCCCCCTCTTCTTTGCGCTCCTGTTTTCCAACTTCGGCGCTCTGTTGATCTGCGCGGCTTCCCAGCCAATACTGACTGCCGTCTGGCTCACGTTTCAGCAAACCATACTCGATGAGATACCTCCGTATTTCCACGTAATCTTCATAGACTTCCTTCAGCAGATCATTGACCTGTTTCTCGGAATATTTGCGTTCTGTATCGAATCGTTTGGCTATCTCAGTGAGCACGATATATTTATGCTTTTGCTGCATATGAAACGTCTTTAGTGGACCGCCAGTCCCCTCTGGAAAATACTTGTTCAGCACCTTCTCCCGATCCTGTTCTGTAATATCAAATGAGTCACGATGGATCGTATGTCCATGCCTTGTCACAGGTGATACCCACTCAGCCGGAGCTTGGGTATCCTTACTCTTGAGAAGCTCCATTAATGCCAGGAATATCTTGGCCTGCCTCTCCTTCTCCTTCAATACAAACCGATGATTCCGGATTGTGGAGGCACTCCCGATGCCAAGGGCCTTCTGTACTTCAGCATCCTTCTTGCCTTCATAGAATTGGGCCAGCAAGCCCCGTTGCACATCAGACAATCCGGTTACGCTTTTATCCAGCTCCAGCAAATACTCAAATACCGATTCATGAGCTTTCTCGATATGAACACGCATATAGCGGGCAGCCTCATAGAGCACCCCTTCTTCAGGGTAAATAATCCCCGCTTCCGTTCTGTATCCGCAGCAGACGCATATATAGGCGGGACCTTCCTCCATATAACCACGTTTGATCTCTTCCAACGAAGCGGTTTGTAACCAAGATTCCGAGGATTTCATGTAAAAGCTCCTTTTTTTATTGATATGGTCATTTCAACCGTATATCCATCAACTTAATTTTATTATTGTTTGTTTATTTATAGACATAATATATTTTTGTTTAGTTTATGTCAATATAACTCAAAGGGATGTTTTGTTCTAAGACATACCTAACCCCCCTTGTTCAACAGAAAAAAGACTGCAGGGTTGCAACCCTGCAGTCTCATTGCAGAAAGGGCATTTCAGCGCCTTCCTTTAAGTATTCATCATAACTCATTGTTTCATTTCAATCCCTGTTACAACTTAAATCGTTCAATCATGCTTTGCAGATCTTCAGCCATACGTGACAATGCCGCCGAAGATGCTGCGACCTCTTCCATTGTAGCCAACTGCTCTTGAGCAGCAGCAGAGCCATCTTCCGTTCCAGAGGCAATTCTGTCTGACAGAACCATCGTATCATTTACTGCCTTGTTGATATGACTCATGCCCCCATCAATCTGACGGGAAGCCGCGGATACTTCTCCAGCTTGTGCAGCCACCAACTGTACGGCAGTACGAATGTTATGGAAGGCTTCGCCCGCCTCCGTAACCATCTGCGAACTCTTGATCATACCTTCACCTGTACGGGCAAAGGTCGATTGCACTGCATTGGTTTTCTCCTGCATCTCATGCATAAGCTCATTAATCCGCTCGGCTGAAGCGCCTGAGCTGTGAGCCAGTGTCTTCACTTCGTTGGCTACGACCGCGAATCCACGCCCTTGCTCGCCAGCTCTTGAAGCTTCAATGGACGCATTCAATGCGAGTATGTTGGTCTGTTTGGCGATGGACGTAATCTCAGCCACAATCACAAGAATCTCTTCATTTTTCGCGCGCAGATCCTCAATGACCACAGACATGGCTTTGCTCTCGTCATTCACCTGCTGAATATGCGTAACCGCTTCTTCTACGGTAACCATACCCGCTTCCGACTTGGTGGAAGCATCCAGAGCGATACGAGCGGTGTCTTCAGCACTTGATGAGATTTCTTTGACTCCAATGGACATTTCGCCCACAAGTTGGCCAGTAGCGGCAAGACTATTGTTCTGCAACGTCGTTCCTGCAGCTGCATCCTGCATCAGTTCAGCTACCTGCTCTGTCGCTTTGGATGTCTGCTCAGAACTTGCCATCAGCTCTTCAGAAGAAGCTGCCAGCTGACTGGATGTATCATGTACCTCCCCAAGCACATTACGCAGTGAAGTTGTCATTGTATCGAAGCTTTCTCCAAGCTGTCCGAACTCATCCTTGCGCTGCAAACCAACCCGAACGGTGAGATCTCCGGCGCTTACTTTGGATGCTGCCTGCGTTAATTGCAGTAATGGTCGGTGAATGCTGCGGATAATGAAAATAAGCAGAATCAACCCTATAACCAATGCAGATGCCACAATCGTAATTGCACGGATCATAATAGGCATTACGGCTTCCGTTGCTTCGGAAGGAACCATCTCGCCAACAATTTTCCACCCCGTCACCGGATTGGTATAATACACAGCTTCCACTTCGCGACCTTCGTATGTATACTTCACCGTCCCACTTTCCTGCGTATACATCTCATTAATGTAGCTTTCATCTGACTGCGTACCCGATTCAATACTATAGTGGAACAGGAATTTACCCCCGTTATCCAGCATATACAGTTTTCCTTCTTTACCAATACGTATCTGATCAACGGATTCTTTCAGATGATTGAGACTGACATTGGCCCCAAATACCCCTTTACCATCAGCCAGCTTGGCTGCTGCCGTTACGACCCACTCGCCTGTTGTAGCCGACTGAAACGTATCCGAGATTACCGGTTCGTCTTGAGACATACCCATCGTATACCATGAACGTTCACGCGGATCATAGATCTGTTCTCCGGGATCAGGGGATTTCATCCAGCTACCATCATCGGCACCTGCCGTAAGAACACCCAGTTCTTTATGACTCTGAGACATTCGATCCATCTGCCTTTGAAGCGCAGGGGACTTGTTAATAATATCGTTTGAAGTAATACCTGCAGCCATCTGCGCTGCGTTATCCTTCTCCATTTCCAGCATTTGATTTATCTGCAGACTAAGCATTTCTGTTTTGGCCTGTGCGGAACGAATAATTTCCAGCTTAACCTGGTCGGCAGCTTTTTGATAAGATAACCATCCCACGGTAATGCTCGGCACAATCAGGAACAGGAGCAATGCAGCGATTAGGCGTTTTTTTACGGTTAAAGTAAACCAATTTCGAATCCTTTTCTTCATTTAACTATCCCCCATCATAATCTTCACCCATCCTTTTATCGGACAATCGCTGTAAAAATATTATGTATCGATACTAAATTAGAATAAATTTAATCTTTTCGGTCAGGTTAGATGGACGCACCTTATCCTTCTTTTCGTTTTGACCCCCTTAGCGAGATCGTTTACAATGCTCATAAGCTGGTTATTCATGAAACGATTGGAAGGAGAGGATTCAAATCTTACGCAAGGCAAATGAAAGGCAACGTGTGTCCAATGTATATTCATCCATGTTCCGCATTCTGTTAGCGTTCATCCTGTGCGCAGGTCCGATTCTGGGACAAGCTGGTATTCATGCATCCGCAGCGCAGACGACGCAAGCAGTTCACATTGAAGTGAATGGTGAGCAACAATCCTGGAAGAACGCACCACTTATCATCAAAGGTTCAACGTTTGTTCCACTTCGGGATGTGGTCACATCTGTCAAAGGCACGTTAAAATGGGATAATCGCACCAAGACGGCTACCATTACCGTTGGCAGAGACAAGCTGATACTTCAAGCTGGTAGCAATTCCATTAAGGTAAACCAAGTCGATCTGGCCACAGGTGTAAATTCACGTACCGTTAACGGTACGTTGATGGTCCCTGTCCGGGCCATGGCTAATGCAATCAAGGCCGATATTAAAGTCCAACGCACAGCTACAGGTCAGATGAGTGTGAATATGGTAACCGATCAAGTCAGCCTGCTGAACAACGAGGTTGCTAGCGTAGATACATATCTGCGCGAGATCAACTATCCAGGTATGGCGCTGATCGCCCGTGATGGTGAAGTACTTTTGAAGCAAGGCTACGGACTTGCCGACGAGCAGACGCTGAATCGCCCGGATCAGAAGACTCGAATCGCATCGCTGAGCAAATCCTTCACGGCCGCTTCTATTCTTAGTCTGGTGGAAGAAGGAAAAGTTGATGTGCAAGATCCCATCTCCAAGTACATCTCCGGTATACCGCAAGGAGATCAGATTACGCTGCACATGCTGTTATCTCAGACCTCAGGCCTGCCATCCGCATTCGGTCGGGGTGAAGGAACTTCTATGGAAGAGACTGTAGAAGAGATTCGCCACAAAACGCTGAAGTTTGAACCGGGAAGTGCCTATCTATACAGCAACAGCGGGTATGTTTTGCTTGCATACGTCGTTGAACAAGTATCCGGCATGAGTTATGGCGATTACGTGCAACAGACGATACTGAAGCCACTTGGCATGAAGAATTCGGGAGAGGCTTCCCGTAAAGTGCATACGATTAGTGGATTTGTTCAACAAGAAAATGCATGGGTAACTGCTCCTTACTATGTATCTCAATCCGGGTCAGGAACTATCTATTCCACGGTGGACGATATGCTGAAATGGGATCGTGCCTTGTATACGGACCAGATTCTAAGCCAGGATACGATTGAACAAATGTATGAACCTTACTCTGATAAAAACTATGGCTACGCCTGGATTCTGAAAGAGAACGGCACGAACCGTACCGTCTTCCACAACGGTAGTGGTGGCGGGTTTGCCACAGCCTTTTCACGTAATCTGTCCGATGACATCACCATTATCCTGCTTGGTAACCACGCAGGTATGGACATGACTTCACTTTTGGATGAAGTTGAGGCAAAAACAGCTAAAGCACTGCAATTGAAATAATCCATAATTATTCGTTTGTACAGAGCAAAGAGACGGTCCTGTAAAGGATCGTCTCTTTGCTCTGTAGGTCTTCATTTTTACTTTATCGTGACAGGAAGTTTCCCCGCAAAAGGAATACGACCCATCAGCGCCTGAGCGACGCTATCCATGGCAAGAGGTCGGCTCTCGTAAGCCGCTACATAGACCTCGGCAGACGGAATCGCCAGCAGATCATAAGGGCTTCGCAATGCCACAACCGTCAATGGCTTGCCCAGTTGCTGCAACCAGCCGATCAGTCGGCACTGTGGATCGCCGGAGGGGCTTCCCGCATTGTAGGTTCCCACCACAATCTGCCGAATGTCATCCTCTTCCGCCGCCTGAAGCAGACGAGCGGATCGAATGGCAACTTCCTCGGGCGTGACCGTCAGATCGACAACGTCCAGATCATAATTGGATAAAGCCGCGCCCAAGGTGAACGCCTGAGTCAGCTGTTCGTCAGCAATTGTCGTCACCGACGTGGCAACTGTTATGACCAGTGTGCGTTCCAGCTTCAAAGGCAGCATATTCAGCTCATCGCGCACCAGTGTGATACTGTTCTCGCTAATACGGCGGGCAACCTCTTGGTGTAATGAACTGTTGCGCTCCGACCAACTGGATAGAGCAAGATCGTTTGAAGCCTTTGACGAAAGTGCATTTGATACTACACCTTCCAATTCCTCATCACCTGCACCACCCGTTTCACTCTCCAGTAAACCACGTTTCGCCTTGTACATCAGCAAGCGGGTTACCGATTCATCAATACGACTCTCGCTAATCCGTCCGCTCCTCACAGCTGCTAGCAACGCTTCAAAGGCCTCTGCCTGAAGATTAGCCGTATGGCTAATTAACACCAGATCTGCTCCAGCCTCTACCGCCATCACAGCTGCATCGACAGTCCCATAGTTCACGGCAATAGCATCCATCTCCATGCAATCTGTCACGATCATGCCCTCATAACCCAGTTCCTGACGAAGTAATCCGCTTAATACGGTTTGTGATAGTGTCACGGGCAGACGCTCCGGCTCCAGTGCAGGAAAATAAATATGCGCCGACATCATGGCATCGACACCTTCGGCGATGGCGGCTTGGAATGGAATCAACTCCAGCCGCTCTACCCGTTCACGATCATGAGCGATGATCGGGAGATCCAGATGCGAATCGGTATCCGTATCCCCGTGTCCCGGGAAATGTTTGGCTGTCGCTGCAATGCCAGCGTCCTGAATTCCCGCAATGGTTCTGGCCCCATATTCTGCAACGGATTGTGGAGATTCGCCGAATGATCGTACACCGATTACCGGATTGGCCGCGTTATTGTTCACATCCAATACCGGAGCAAAGTTCATATTAATGCCCATGGACTTCAGCTCCAACCCACTGATATATGCCGCCTGATACGCATCGTCGATGGAACCGGCAGCAGCAATGGCCATTTGCCCAGGCATCAAGGCAATCCCTTCGATAATCCGGGCAACCATGCCGCCTTCCTGATCAATGGATATCCAGAGCGGCACATTACCGCTGCTTTTGGCAGTCTGTTGTAGCCCTAACGATAACCGATCTACCTGCTCTGGCGACTCAACGTTGCGCGCAAAGTAGATTACACCACCGATGGGATACTTTCGGAGAAAGGATTCCACATCGCCAGTAGCTTCAGTGCCATGAAAGCCACAAAGCAGCATCTGCCCGATTTTCTCACGCAAGGTCATCTGTTTCAACTTCGACAGGTATAACTCTTTTTTTCCACTCATTCCATACCTCCCTCCGATGACAAACATCCGTTCATTGATATAACAAAAACGGCTTTCGCCGCTCTTTCCATTCCGCTGCCTGTACATTCCATGCTTCGATTAAACGAACGAATTCCGCACGGTCATGAATGAATTCCCTGACTTTCCTGCCTCCGGTCAACAGATCAATAAAATAACGAGAACCCGGCTGTGGCGGCTCCAACCAGCGAAATTGCTCCGGATAAATCGACGCCAGTTCATGCAAAAGCACTAATCCTGTCTCTACCGCCCGGAATTTTCTGCTGTCCGTCACAAAAATTCTTACGCCTCCACACAGCTCCCCTGCATGTTTGGAGAACGTTGGCGACATATACACCGGATGCACATGCACACCTTCCAGCTTGTATTCCCGAAATCGTTCCGCCAAACGCTCACCCTCAACCCAGGGTGCCCCGATCCACTCGAATGGGCGGGTCGTGCCCCTGCCCTCCGATACATTAGTGCCTTCGAACAGGCACGTACCCGCATATACCCGCACACTGTCCAGCGTGGGCATATTCGGAGAAGGTAGCATCCAGGGAAGCCCACAATTCGTGAACTCCATGGAGCGATGCCACCCTTCCATGGCAACCACGTCCAATTGGCACGGCACCTCCAACTCGCTGTTAACCATCAGAGCCAGTTCACCTACCGTCATTCCGGTACGTACAGGTACACGCCAAGCGCCAACGAGAGATTCATACCCTGCGTTCAGCACACCGCCTTCCACAGCGTTTCCTCCCAGTGGATTGGGGCGGTCCAGAATCAGCAACCGTTTACCAGCTCCAGCGCAGGCCTCCATCATATGGAACAGGGTTGAGACATACGTGTAATAGCGGATGCCCACATCCTGAATGTCAAACAGTACCGTATCCACTCCAGCCAACATTGCAGGTGTAGGTTTCTTGTAATCTCCATACAGGCTGAACACCGGAATGCCAAAACGCGGATGGAGCATATCTCCGAATCTGACACCTGCCTGAAGCTCTCCATCCAGTCCGTGCTCACAGGCATAGAGTGCTGTAAGCTCGGCATTCGACAGTCCGGCGCATACATCTATTGTCGATACAAAGTCCGCCGTAATACCAGTCGGGTTCGTGATCAAACCGATTCGAGTATCGGTTAACCATGGATGTGACAACCCTCTGGACAAAAGATCAACTCCCGTTTTTACGGCCGGAATCTGCTCGGACCCATTCAACAGGCCCATCACACATTCCCCTGGCTTATCCAACCTGTATGCTGGTGATCATTACCGCCTGTTGCGGAAGGCTCCTCTTCGGGTTCCAGCACATTGAGAGCAACCTTATGCTGATAGATGGCAAACATACCTCCAAACAGTGCTCCGAAACCAACGACAGTCAGCATCAACAAAGCCGTCAGACACATGGCCTGAAAACAAGCGCCCATCGTATACCCTGGATGACGGAAGAACAGCTTTACACTTTCCCCCATTGCCTGAAGAATGCCCATGTTTTTTTGTAAAACAAGCTGCCAGGTATAGAACTGTGACATTAGAGCCATGAGAACGAAGAACGTCTGGAATACGCTCACTGCTGTACCTGTAATTCCACCCTGTCCACCGTAATACCACCAGGTTGACCATAGAATGAAGCCAAGCACCGCGAAAAGCACACCCACGGCTCCTCCGGGAGCCACTCCCTTTAACGTTCCAATCCAGATATCCTTAAGCCCATTGCGCCGTTCCTTACGTTCCAGCCTGTGATACACGGCATAACTGACACCGAATAGGATAGGCATATAAATCACGGCCAGAAGCAGCACCGCCATCAATAGTGGAGCAAACATCAGAATAGGCACCATCACGATGGAGCTAACAACACTGTACAAGGCCACCGGAATAATATCCCGATAGATCTCCGCGCCCGACTTGACCAATACTTCACTCAGTTTACGCATCGTCACTCTCTCCTTTCTCACAATGCCTTCTTCGCCCAGCCTCGTCTCTTACTCTCTTCCAATCGCAAGCTCCGTCTCTGGGTCGAAAAAGTGTGCCTTACGCAAGTCCAGCACAAAATTCTTGTCCATTCCTACATAAGCATGTGTTTCGGGGTGAACTTTAGCCGTAACAGTACGGGCACCGGATTGGAAATACACCAGATTCTCCGATCCCAAATGTTCTACGACCTGAACTCGTGCCTGCAGTATGTGGTCTGTTGGGATATTTGGAGCCACATCTTCACCAAAAATATGCTCTGGACGTAAACCCAAAATCACCGGCTTGCCTTGATGGCTCTGAAGACGAGAAAGTACATCCTCTGACAGAGTGAATGATGCTCCCTCGATGACAACCTGCGTGCCTTCAATCCGGGCATCGATGAAGTTCATCGCCGGGGAACCAATAAATCCGGCCACAAACATATTCCGCGGACTTGCATACAATTCTTTCGGTGAAGCCACCTGTTGAATATCTCCATGGTTCATGACCACGATGCGTTCCCCTAGTGTCATGGCCTCCACCTGATCATGCGTCACGTACACAATCGTGGCACCGAGGCGTTTATGCAGTTCACCCAGCTCCACCCGCATCTGCACCCGCAACTTGGCATCCAGATTGGACAGTGGTTCGTCGAATAAAAACACCTGCGGATCACGGACGATCGCCCGGCCCACCGCAACCCGCTGGCGCTGACCACCGGACAGCTCGCGTGGTTTGCGCTCCAGCATGGCTTCCAGTCCCAGAATGGAGGCCGCATTCTGCACCTGTTCATCAATATAGGACTTTGGCTTTTTCAGATTTTTCAGGCCAAAGGACAGATTTTCACGGATGGTCATATGCGGATACAGTGCATAATCCTGAAATACCATCGCGATATCTCGATCCTTGGGATGCAGATCGTTGACGAGCCGGTCACCGATCACAATATCGCCGCTCGTTTGCTTTTCAAGTCCAGCAATCATGCGCAGTGACGTCGTCTTTCCACAGCCCGAAGGACCAACAAACACCACGAATTCCTTATCTTCTATAACAAAGTCCGAGCCGGCCACAGCCGTGAACGTTCCTTTATGATCGTCTTTGAATTCTTTGCGCACTTGGCGAAACTCCACGCGTGCCATAGGTAGATCCCCCTTTACGTTGTCACTTGTCCTGAACTAACAGCTAACCTTTTACTGCTCCGATCGTAATGCCTTGTAGGAAATAACGTTGCAGTGAGAAAAACAGAATGATCATGGGCAGTGCACCTATTGTTGCCCCTGCCATCATCGCACCGAAATCCGTTGATTCGGCAAATACGAATGAGGCAAGCCCCACCTGAATGGTACGCATCTCGTTGGAATTGGTAATAAGGAACGGCCAGAAAAATTCGTTCCACGAAGCCACAAACGTGAATATCGCCAGCACCGCGATTCCTGGCTTCGCCATCGGTAGAATGACTTTCCAGAAGATGCCGAATTCACTGCATGCATCAATACGTGCCGCATGTATCAGCGATGTGGGCAGCGTAGACATGAACTGTTTCATCAGGAATATGTTCCCTACGCTAACCGCAGCAGGCAAAATAATGGCCGTATACGTATCCCCTAAGTCAAACACATTGACCATCAGAATATACAAAGGAATCAGCGTCACCTGTGCCGGGATCATCATCGTCCCAAGCAACGTCCAGAATACCGCCTGACTTCCCGGAAACTTCAGTTTGGCGAACGCATATCCCGCCAGGGAGGCGAAGAATACATTCGTGACGGTCAAAATGATCGAGATGAGCAGCGAGTTATATAGCCAGCGCCAAGCATCGGTTTTGGCAAAAAAGCGCTCATATGGTGATAACGATAACTGCTCCGGAATCATCTGTGGTTTAAACGAAGCTGACATCGCGCTATCCTGCACCGAACCGACGAGCATCCAGTACATCGGAATGACCGTCACCAGCGCCCAGCCCACCAGCAAAATGGATGCAACGACGAGCAGTGTCTTTTTCTGTGTTGATTTCATGAATTACATTCACCCCCGGATGCTTGATGCAACATGCTCTAACAGTACGTGTTTTGAATTACCTCTAATACTCAATATCGCTGGAGAAATATTTGAACTGTATGACGGAGATGACAATAATGATCAGAGCCAGTACAAATGACTGAGCCGATGCCAATCCGAATTCATAGAACTTGAATGCTGTCTCGTAGATCAGATAGGCAATCGTCGTTGTCGCAAAGTTCGGTCCGCCCTGCGTCATCAGATAGACAGAGATGAATACCTGAAAAGACATGATGACACCCGTCACCAGCAAGTAGAGCGTTGTTGGTTTCAGAAGTGGCCATGTAATCTTGCTGAACTGGGTCCAGCCACTGGCATGGTCGATATCCGCCGCCTCATACAGCGATTTTGGAATACCACCCATGGCTGCCAGATACAGAATAATGCCCGCTCCATGCGATCCGAGCCAGTTCATCAGAATGAGGGAAAAGAGTGCCGTTCCCGATTGGCCCAGCCAGATTACCGGATCAAGGCCGAACAAGCCAAGAAAACGGTTGAGCAACCCCGAATCGGTAGGATCAAAGATCGCCAGCCATACGATGGAGATGGTTACCCCGGATGCTACCGCAGGCAGATACATCGTAGCTTTGAAAAAAGTCTGCCATTTGCTTTTCATCTGAAAGATGAAATAGGACAGCACAAATGTGATGAGAATATTGACTGGCACCGTACCCAAGGTAAAGATGACCGTATTTTTGATCGACTTCCAGAACGTCTCATCCTTTACCAGTCTTTCATAGTTGTCCAACCCTACCCAAGTGGAGTTCATAATGTTGTATTTCTGGAAGCTCATAATGAGAGCAGTCAGTACCGGATACAGCGTAAAAATGAGAAACAGCAGGACAGGCGCCAAAATAAACAAATACGCCCACCCGTAGTCTCGCCAAAACCGGGCAACCCGGGAAGTCCGGGGCACAGACGGCTTTGGCGCAAGGGCGGTCTGCATGGCGAATCCTCCTCTCCTAATCAGTGTGATTTTTCGTTATGTTCTATGGTCCGAGTTATTGTCCAAACATCTGCTGGCCTTTGTTCTTGAAGTCTTCTGCGATCTGCTCCGGTGTTTTCTCACCCGAGAACAGCGCCTGAATGTTAGGCTTCACAACTTGTTCCTTGAATTGTTTTTGCTGAGATGCTTTGTCGATATCCAGTTCCAATACAACCGGCATCGCGATATTTTCTGCCATGACTTTTGCAGCATCCAGATTATCCGCTTGCCCAAGTTCTTTCCCTTTAAACAGATCCACCTGGGACTGTCTTACGAATGGAAGCGCCAGTTCATTGGCTGAGTTACCTGCTTTGGCACCACTAAGCGCCTCCATCACCAGGAACGTATTTTTGGCATGCTGTTCGCCTTTATCCTTCTTCTGTTTGAAGGCTACGTATCCTTCGCCACCCATTGTTGTCGCCGCAGGTTGATCGTCATTATGCGGTACAGGCAACAGCACAAAATCAATCTTCTCCCCTTGCACCTTGCCATCGTCGATGTCCTTGTTACGGTTCTGAATCATCACATCATAATAAGGAATCGCTTTGGAGATGATCGCCGTTTCACCCGCGTAGAACATATCCGTCCGTTTTGCTGGAGCGAGAGCCGCCGTTTCCTTCGGCATATATCCTTTATCCATCAGGGTTTTGATAAAAGAGAGGGTATCCAGAATGCGTCCATCATTCCATTGGAACGTGCCGTCTTTGTCAAGAACATCAATCATGCCGTTGTTCCGGGATAACATTTCAATGAAGTCGAGCGAAGTACCGTCAGTGACCAACGCATACTGCTTAGCCCCACCATCGAGCGTTTTGGTTAACTTGGCCGCGGCATCGTTGAATTCGGACCAGGTCCAGCCATTTTGCTGAATGGACTTCCAGTCAATGCCTGCTTCTTCCAGAATGCGTTTGTTACCACCCCATGCCCATTGGAATTGGTACAATGGCAATCCATACTGCTTCCCCTGAATCTGGCCTAAATCAAGCGTACCCGGCAAGTAGTCATCCTTGATCTCAGTTGTCAGGTAGCTATCCAGTTCAAGCCCCAGGCCCGTATTCACATAAGTGCCGTCTACACTATGAAAGTAAAGATCCGGCGGGTTGCCCGCGTTCAAAGCGACATCGAATTTTTTGGGCCCTTCCGCCCAGGAGAGCATTTCCGTCTTTACAGTAATGTTCGGGTGTTCTTTATTAAAATCAGAGATTAGATCCTTCAGTTCATCTTCATATGTGCCATGTACAGGATAGGTCCATACCGTTACCGTATCGTCAGCATTCGGATCATCCGAAGCAGCACCTCCGCTATTCCCACAGGCAGTAACCCAGACCATCATCAACAACATCGTCCATACCAGACCCTTCTTTTTCATCCCTTCATCTCCCTCGCGTGTCGTCTTCCGATTCTTTCATTAGCTAACCATGCTACCCCTTTGAGATCATTCGGCCTTCAAACGGCATCCACCTATAAACGCGGCAGTAAGGAAAAGCACCTCCCTGTAGATTGCACCTGCCAGTACGCAGGCTAAATCTCTTAAATGCAATATTAACGTCAACTTAGTTGACATTAACAGTATTAATTCCTTCCAAAATTGTAGATTGAGTTCATTATATGAGCTGTAAAATAAAAATTCAACATTATTTTTTATTATAAAATTTAATTTTACTTTTTCATTTCATGCCACTATACTATGTAAAAAGAAAACCCAAGCGAGCGAGGTGAGCTAGTTTGCGAGTATATGCAGGCATTGATGGAGGCGGTACCAATACTGATGCAGCAATCATTTCAGATTCCGGAAAAGTACTCGCCCGGTTCCGTGGGGGTCCCACCAATCCTCACAGTGTACCGCCCGAACAGGCGATTTCAGAACTGCATCGGGTGCTGGATTGGCTCTTTAACCTGATAAATGATTTATCGACAAAATGTAAAGGTATATGTCTAGGTATGTCAGGTATAGACACTGTGCAAGAACGTCAGATGATTGTTGATGCAGTACATGACTATATGAAGAACCAAAATTTGAAAGGATCCGAAACCTGTTCAGTCTGGGTTGTATCGGAGGGTGAGATTGCCCTGATGGCATCCCTCGGCCACACTCACGGTGTATTGTGTATCTCTGGAACCGGGTCCATCGTATACGGCTTCACGCCGGAAGGAGAACGGTACCGCACAGGAGGCTGGGGTCATCTGCTTGGAGATGAAGGAAGTGGCTATCGAATTGGACAACGGACGCTTCAAGCCATCATGCAGAGCTATGACGGGATTCTCCCTCCGACCCGGCTTACCCCGCTTCTTATCCAGAAGCTGAATCTTCAGAATCTATTGGAGCTGAAGGTACGGGTGTACCAGGCTGATTGGGGAAAAACCGAAACGGCATCCATCGCCCGTCTCGCTATAGAAGCAGCCGAATCCGGCGATGAGGTTGCCCAGATGCTAATTATCGATGAAGCCGGACAGTTGGCAGATACGGCAAAGGCATTGATTGCCCGTCATCATGTATTTACAGCCGCGCAGGTTGTCCTGTCCGGATCACTGTTTCGTTACTCTGAGCTGTTCCGAGATACGTTTATTCAGAGGCTTTTGGAATATGATGGAGAGCTGAGATTTGTTCACCGGGAGGATATTCCGGCTCCGGCGGTAGGTGCGGCGCAGTTGGCTAAGCAGCGCTGTTCCCAGAATGGATCATTTTGAAAGAGAGAAGGAGGCCATACGAATGAATCACATGCTTAACTCATTGATAACCGAACAACCTAATCCACTGACAGATCATATAGATGAAATGCCCTCGGCAGATATTATGGAACTGATTAATAGCGAGGACCAACGAATTGCACAGTTAATTCAACCACTCATTCCTGTGATCGCACAGGCTGCTGACCGGATTGTAGATGCCTTTCAGTCAGGCGGCAGACTGTTCTATGTGGGTGCAGGTACCAGTGGAAGATTGGGAATTTTGGACGCTTCCGAGTGCCCACCTACCTATGGTACCCCTCCCTCCATGGTGCAGGGTATTATTGCAGGGGGATTCCGGGCAGTAAAGGACCCCGTTGAAGGTGCTGAAGATAGTGAGGAATTGGGAGCTGCAGACTTGGATGAGCATGGATTGAACAACAACGATGTTGTAGTCGGTATCGCCGCCAGCGGACGAACTCCCTACGTGCTGGGTGCCATGAGACATGCCAAGCAGATCGGAGCTACAGTAATCAGCTTGAGCAATAACGCTGGCACGCCGATGACCCTGCTGGCTGATGTGAGTATTGAGGCCGTTGTGGGGCCGGAGGTTGTCATGGGATCAACACGCATGAAGGCAGGCAGCGCCCAGAAGATGATTCTGAACATGCTAACCACTACCGCCATGATTCGTCTGGGCAAAGTCTACCGCAATTTCATGGTGGATCTGAACCCTTCAAACGAAAAGCTTGTCCATCGTGCCAAACGAATGATCCAGCTGGCAACAGGCGCGAGTGAAGCAGACATTGAACAGGTATTTATCGCGGCTGATGGGCATGTCAAAACGGCGATCGTCATGCTGATGGCAGACGTGGACGCAACGGAAGCTCAGCGCAGGCTTGATCTGGCTGACGGATTTGTCCGCAGCGCTATTTCCGGGAAATAACGTAGCAATATATGGTTGAACACAAAGGAGCCCGACATTGGTCTGGGCCCTTTTTTTGATTTTTTATAGGTAAAGCGAACGTCTCTATCCATTAAAAAATCCCTCCTGTTAAAAACAGTAAAGGGACTCGTCCATTCTCATTTATGTTCCAGAATAGCCTGTCGGCTCTTCTCCAAATACTCCACCGACTGGTTGTAATCCCGACTGGCAATCGCCAGATACAAAATGTCGATCACGTTCAACTGAGCAATCCGTGACGATGTTGCTCCGCTCCGAATATCACTTTCGGTGGAAGTAATCATCAGGGGCACATCCGCCATACTACTGAGTGTATTGCTGCCCCACTTGGTAATGCTGATTGTCGCTGCACCGCCTTCGTGAGCATGCTTGAGACAGGAGATTACGTTCGAAGTCTCCCCTGAATACGAGATACATACGACCGCATCATCTTCACGAAGCGTCGTTGCGGACGAAATCTGCATATGCGGATCGGCGAACGAAAAGCTTGTGCGATTGATTCGCATGAACTTGTAGTGTGCATCCAGCGCAATCAGGTTGGAGGCCCCCACTCCATAGAAAAAGATCCGGTTCGCCCGATGAAGCACGTCCACGGCCTTTTCCACCAAACGTGGGTCCAGAATATGAACGGTATCCTTCACCGACTGAATATTGTTTGCGGACACATGCTGAATAATGCTCTCCATGGAGTCCTGGGGACGAATCTCCGTATATTGATATGGCTCACTCGTCTGCAAATCTCCGGCAATCTTCAGCTTCAGCTCCTGAAACCCCGTTACCCCCAGCGATTTACAAAGACGAATAATGGCAGCTGGGCTGCCTCCACTCCGTTCAGACAACTGAGCCACCGAGGACTGAACCGTCTCTTGGGGATGATCCAGAATATAAGCCCCGATCTTTCGTTCCGACGGAGTCAAGTCATCCATTAATGCGCGTAAACGTACAAGTCCACCTTTCATGCCTTCCATCCGCTCCTCCTCTCCGTACTGCATTCATGTACAAGCATTTTATCTTATAATTCCACTCGCGTCTAATCGAATTCCTCGCCCTTCCATAACTGAACTCAAATAAAAGTCAGACCTCACTAGAGTGTCAGATTGCCTGAGATTACGGCGTGTTTCGCGCCGGTTACTGCCGGGAGCGTGTTCGTTCTGCCCATTAAAGCCTCATGACCAAGTAAAGCAAATCCAATGGCTTCCCGAGCATCATCAGGTACACCATAATCTGCTGTTCGTTCCAAACGGATACCCTCTGGAAGTCTATGACGGATCATCTCCATCAACGTGGCATTGGAAGTGCCTCCACCGCAGGCAAGCATGGCCGATATTTGCACCTTCGGTAATACAAAATCCACAACCGCTCGCACGATTGTCTCCGCGGTCAGACAGGTGGCAGTAGCCAGCGTATCTTCCAGCGTTAAGGAACGCGCTGCGGCCATCTCCATCAGTCGGGCTGCGTACGCGGCACCGTAGACTTCCCGCCCGGTGCTTTTTGGCGGAAGCCTTTTGAAATACTCATCTTCCAAACACAGGTCTACCAGACCCTGATCGAACTTCCCCTGTGCGGCAATACTTCCATTCGGATCATAATGCTGCCGCCCATCCGTTGCCTGCCGCACAATGGCGTCCATCACCATATTCCCTGGTCCCGTATCAAATGCCGAAATACCTTCGGTAGATGACTCGGATGGAAGCACCGTCACATTTCCAATGCCGCCGATATTCTGCACCAGCCGTCCTTCTGTCGGGCTGCGGAACATCAGAGCATCCGCATAAGGTGTAAGCGGAGCACCTTCCCCACCAGCCGCCATATCCCTTGCTCTCAGGTTGCCAATTACTGGCAGTCCAGTCCGCTCTCGAACGACAGCACATTCACCGATCTGCAGCGTGGATATCACGGGAAGACTACCTCCTGCGGGTCCTGGAAAAGCAGAATCAACAGGTGCGTGCCATACCGTTTGCCCGTGCATGCTAATCGCATCCACCTGTCCGGGTGAGATACCTGAAGAATGGATCAGTTTCATGACGCTATGCGCATACCACTCCGACACACCGAAATGGGCAGTTGTCAGCTCATCCACTCGCGCCGTCTCCGGTGAACACAGCCGAATGAGTGCTTCTCTCAGCTCGTTGGAGTAGGGTACGCACAAAAAATCAACCAGATCCATTTGCTCCAATGCCCCATTATTATCCGTCAAAATACGTACCAATGCCGCATCCGTTCCATCGAGTGACGTTCCTGACATCAGCCCGATGATGTAATGCTCCCGCTTCAAGCGATACTGTTCCCACATCGGATAGCTGCCTGTATCCATCCATTCACAACCTCCCGCCAGATTTGATGAACACGTCATCCTGCCATAATTTCACCCAGTATATGATATTAAATTTCACAAGTCAAACATTACGTGAAATTTAATTACAACGCGGAAAATGAAAGGAGAGATATCCGCCCTATTTGCGAACACACATATTATTTTCTTTCATTAATAGATAATTAAAGATCAAAAAAGAAACATTTTTACATTTTTACCGTTTATAATATGTAGGTATATTTTGGAAGTGGAAAATAGATCTAATACTAGTCGAGGTGCATAATGAAGAAAACCATTTTACTACTGTTTTTGAGTCTGTTCTTAATCGTTTTGCTTCCTAATCAGGGAAATGCCGCTGCAAGCACGTCAAAAATCTTTATCGATGGTGAAGAATTAGTCCTCCCAAGTGATGTACAGGTGACAATCATCAATAAGAACGTGATGATCCCGATTCGTGTCGTTGCCGAAAATTTGAAATTCAAAGTCGATTGGAACCAACAAGCACGCACTGTAAAAATTCAGCATCAACAGACCATTTCGCTAACCGTGGATCAAAAGCAAGCCATGGTTGCTGACAAACAAGTCACCTTGAATACAGCACCGCAAATTTTGAATAAAACGCTGGTGGTGCCCATTCGATTTGTCAGTGAACAAATGGGGCTTAAGGTAAGATGGAACAATCAGGACAAGATCGTATACTTAACGAACACTAGTAAGGAACCTGCTATCGACCCAGGCAACAGTTCTGGAAAAGGGGACTCAACGTCTAACGCCCAGGTTACCGATATCCAATTTGCCAATGATCAGCTCGTGTTATCCACGGATGGGGCCGTTCAACCGATAGTAACGATCCTCAAGTACCCTGATCGTCTGGTTGTGGACTTGCCGGGAGCCACCTTCGGTGATATCTCCCAACCGCTGGATCAGGGATTCAATGACAAGCTGGATGTGAGCGGTTATCCCAATGTGACAGAAGTGAGATATTCACTTTTCAAACGAGAACCGGCGCAAGTTCGAATTGTTGTAGAATTGAATAATGTGAAGGATGTCCAGTACAGCCAGAACGTCATCGCCGATAAACTGATTATTGATCTGAATGTTGCGGGAGACAACGTCGCACCTGCTCCTGTAACTCCCGTAGGCAATTCAGGACGCAAGGTCGTTGTGATCGATCCAGGACACGGTGGCAGTGATCCAGGGACGATTAGCATCACGAACAAACCTGAGAAGGACTACAATCTGGCATTGGCTCACAAAGTACAAGCCCTGCTGCTCAATGAACCAAATATCGAATTGGTCATGACTCGTGAGGGTGATACTTATCCAACCCGCCCTGAGCGTGTTCAGCTTGCCAATCAATTAAATGCGGATGTATTCGTATCTATCCATGGCAATAGCGTGAAGTCTGCACCCCAGGCGACAGGTACGGAGACATACTATTACCAGCGCAGTAACAGCAAGGAACTAGCCACTATCATTCATCAACGTTTGGTGAAAGCCCTGGGGCTCAGAGATCGTGGTGTGAAGAATGGCAACTTGGAAGTAATCCGAGATACGAATATGCCTGCGGTGCTTTTGGAAGTGGGATTCCTGAGTAATGTACTTGATGAAGAACTCATGTCGTCCGATGTTGTTCAGATGAGAGCCGCTCAAGCGATTGCCGATGGAATCAAGGAGTATTTGGGCCTATAAATCATCAAATAAATCAGATGAAGGAAGTGATTCTTTGAATAAGAAGCTAGGTTGTGCACTTATATTATCATGCTTGATCCTTATCGGAGTCGGATGTGCCCAGAAGCCAGTGAGTGAATCCGGATCGAATCAACCTGCTGTTCAGGGAGGACAGGCGCAGTCACCAAACCCATCTGAACCGGAGGTGGATCTAGACAAAATGAATACACAAGTCGTCGACATTTACTTGGCAGACTCTCAGGTACTGGAGCTTGAGAAAACAGAGCAGGAAATTGAATACGAGGAAGATTCCGAAAAATATGAAAAAACATTTGCAGCTATGCAAACAAACACCGATTCAGAGCTCGTTTCCCTGTGGGAGCAGGTGGAATTGCTGTCTATCCAATATGCTGAGGGTACGGTGACTTTGGATGTTCATATCCCCGCTGAAGCCAATCTCGGTACCAGTGGAGAACTGCTCGCATTGGAAGCTTTAACAACAACGATATTTCAATTTGATGAAGTAAATAGCCTGGATATACTGGTGGACGGTGAAGCCGTGGATAGTTTGATGGGTCATGCCGAACTGGAGCACCCCATTCATCGCGAACCCTAACTGATCAGACAACAATGGAAAAAGAACGTCCCCAGGGACGCTCTCAGATAACGAACGCAACACTTCGTTTCATGCACAATTCACACATATAGCTCGTCACCAGCAGACAGTGAATGTATCACTGTTCCCGGTGATGGGCTATTCTTGAGTAAACCTTCTTTTAATCTGTCCGTCTCTGCTCGTTCAGCATGCACAAGGACCGTATGCCTTGCTGGAATTCCAAGCAGCATCCGCTCAACATCCTTCCAGCCCTGATGCACTTTATAGCGTATTTTCCGCACCTCACATGCTCCATAGTTGTCAGGAACCTGTAGCAGCTTATCAGCAAATGTACCATGAGCAACATGCCCGGTGAGCAGAATCAGGTTCTCCTCGCTGTCTGATAATTGGCTATAATACCAGCGGGCAAGCGAGGACTGCATCATGCCGTCCGGAATGAACCATAGCGAAGCAGCATGTTGATTCAACAGTTGTTCCCGCTCTAGAGTGGTCGTAGGCAGATCCCATCCTCGTCCAGTCAGAAAGAAATCTATTTCGTCTTGTAACGGACTTCCAGTGACATGCGCTCCCTGCTCCCTCAACCAGTATGGAACATGCATAAGCTGCTTCATACCGTCCACCAGCCCTTGCTCCACTACGATTGGAACAGCCGGGAATTGTTGCTGTGCCCACAGTAGGATCTCCTGTCCACGCCCTACGACAGGCATGGGTAAGAGCACCTTTCCGCCTCGAGCAATTGTCTGGCGAATGGCCCGTTCGAGCTGTTCCAGTTTGTCAGCCTGTGTATCTTGGTCCGTACCATAGGCCGCATCAACGATCGCCAGATCCACCAGCCCGACAGAAGATACTTCTGCTACGTCTGTTAGGTTTGCTCTGCCTGCTCCATCTGCTCCGTTGGATGTGAAATTTCCCTGCTTGATGGATATCTCCATGGATACGAGTGTGCTTGGCGACGCCTCTGATGCAACAGATATCCGATCCTGTGACGCTATGAATTCTCCAGCCTTTTGCCCACTGTTCATGGCGATTAGTTCCTCCGTACCCCACCGCTCGCTACTCGGAGCATCAAACAACAGATTTTCACGAATCATGCTTGCCTGCGAGAACACCTTTGCTGGACAATCCGCCTGTAAAAACATCGATTCGGACGTGTAGTCCCCGGAATAAAAAATCCGCTTAGCTTCCACTTCAAGCCCAAACCACACCGATCCAGCCAAATGTCCACTCCGTCCCCACATCACTTTAACTTCAGGAATGGGTTCGAACCAGGTTTGGGATACCATCTCATCCTCCAGATACCGATAACGAATAGCCTGCTCATCTGCTTCATCATAAGGAAGTTCTTCGCCTACACGCTCTACAAACCTACGCCAGTTGGCAAAATACGTACGCAGCTGTGCCCTCGTCTCTCTCGTCGTCCACACTTCACCCTGGTAGCCCATCTTATACAGCAATGGGATGGCGACAGAATGATCCTCATGGGCGTGGGACAAGAAGACCGCATCCAGTTGCGGGACAATCTCCGGGTCAATCATCGGATACTCGCCCGTACCTTCTTTTTTCACACCACAATCCAGCAAAAGGCGAACATTGCTCCCACTCAAGAGATAGGCGGAACGTCCATGTTCCCCTGCACCGCCCCATACGTTCAGTTTGATCATGATGCATTCCACTTTCTCTTTGAATTCAGCAGTTCGATTCCCAGCAGCATCAGCACCGTCATACCTACAGTCACAACGGCCATCGCCATTCCCAACGACACCTGACCTTGTTCAAACTGGGCAAAAATATACGTAGCCGACGTCTGCATCGACGGCGGAAGAATCAACAACGAACCTACCAGCTCCCGGGTAGCAATCGTAAAGGTCATCATCCAGCCCGCCAGCATGCCAGGCAGGATCAGCGGGATCAGGATACGCCGCAGAATATACAGCGGCTTCCCGCCAAAGACTTGCCCAGCCTGGAACAATGTTCCGTCAATCTGGGTAAAGCTCGATTTTACATACTGCACCGTGTAAGGCAAGAAGAGAACAACGTACGTGAGAACAACCATGCCGTAGGTGTTATACAACGTGACTGGCATCCAAGGTGAGTTCCAGAACAGGATCAGACCCACCACCATCACGATGCCCGGCACCGTATTAGGCAACAGACTGAACAAGTCAATCACACGCTGCATGAATGAAGATGATCTGCCGATCGCCAGCGCAAACCCCGTACCGATAATAACAGCGACCGTTGAAGCCGCAAGGGATAGCCCGAGACTGTTCCCGATGGCCTTCATACTCACCGATCCCCAAGATAACAGCTCCTTGTAATGATCCAAGGTCAGATTATCAAATGCGAGTCCCGATCCCCGTAGCTTCATGGTCGAAGCGGCGATGATCGAGAAATACGGAATACCTATCGACAGGATCAACAGGATCGCAAGATACGCCCCGCATAACCATCCCGCTCCGCCACGAAGAGAATATCGCTTCGAACGTTGCCCTTTGCCCCCAACCAGACGATACGTGAACTTTCGACTCATGGCTGACTGCATATACCACATCACCAGACAGACGGACAGCAACACCGATGCCAGCGAAGTCGCCTTACCGAAATCAATCGGCCAACTGGAGATGTACTTATGGATTTCAGAGGTCATGACATAATAGCCAATCTTGCGCCCAAAGGTTGCCGGTGTTCCGAATTCCGCAATCGTTTTGACAAAGACCAGCATAATTCCCATGCCGTAGGACGACAACAACAGGGGTAAAATAATACGTCTGAAACGGTACCCCGCACGTGCACCGTGCACAGCTCCCGCTTCTTCCAGATTGCCACCGATGCGGATTAATGCATCCCGAAGCAGCAGATACAGGAACGGGAACAGGTGCAAGCTCATGATGAGCACCATGCCCCAGAAGCTGAAGAAAAGCTCACTCCAGCTCGCAGATGAAGGCACCCATTGCTGAAGGTATCCCCCTTTTTGCATAAACAGAATCCAGCCCATCGAGCCGATATACGGCGGAGTCATGAACGGAATCATCAGGATCACATCGACCCAGCGGTGTTCGCCCATCCGGGTCTTCGCCATCATCCAGGCAAGCGGCAGCGCCAGCAGTGTGGTTACCGCTACAACGCAGATGCCAAGCCAGATGGAGTTCAGCAATACACCTGATAGATGATGACCTGTAATCGTGCGAATTGGGGCCATCCAGTCCCATTGCCCGTCCGGATACACACTTTGCCAGAAGATCAGCAAGAGCGGCACGCCAATGCTTATGGTCAGCAGAAAGAGGGCCAGAATCACGCCCACTCTCCGAAAAATTCGGTTGTTGTCCATTCCAACAGGTTTCACTACGTTCACCTCACATGACTTTCCACAGACAGCAGGTATTCCTTTTGCCTAATTGTATCTATCCTATTTCTTCTTATTTAAAAGTCTCCGAAAAACGTGCTGCTGTCTCTTCGCCATGTTCGCTCATCCAGTTCCAATCCACTTTAAGTTGTGGAATATCCTTCACATTGGCACGGTTGGTCGCTTCAATGTCTTCGCGGCCTGGGATCAGATAAGCATCTGCAACAAGCTTCTGTGCTTCATCGGACAACAGGTAGTCAATGAATGCTTTGGCATTTTCTACATTTGGACTGGATTTCAGAATCGCTGCCGGTCTTGGGCTGATTACCGTGCCTTCCTCAGGATATACGATATCCAGGGGTTCACCTTTTGCTTTGGAGGAATACGCCATGTAATCCACACCTGCTGCTACGATGCTTTTAGCACCCGTAATGACCGGATCAAGTGCTTCCTGATTAGCGCCTGCCATCGCTACACCATTAGCTTTATAGGCACTCAACAGATCCCATCCTTTTTCACCATTCGCACTCAGGTATCCTGTGATGAAGTCGAGTGCTGAACCTGATAATGTAGGGTCGGGAATGTTCACTGCATCTTTCCACGCAGGCGTAGCAAGCTCTGCCCAACTTGTTGGTGGTGTAGATACCAGTTTGGTGTTATATACAATACCCAGTGCGGATGCGCTGCTGCTGAAGTAGTTGCCCTCTGCATCCGACCAATCCTTGTTCAGCTTGTCTGCATTCGCTGCGTCCGGGTAAGGCATAGTCAGTCCATCGGCTTTTAGAGCCTGTGCTGAAGGTAAAGAGGCCAGGATTACAACGTCTGCAACCGGATTGGATTTCTCTGCTTCCATACGAGCCAAAATTTTTCCTGTCGTTCCCTGGAACATCTCTACTTCAATCCCCGTTTTGTCCGTAAATCCGCTCACGATGTTATCTGCCAGCTTCTGTGGGCCAGCACTGTACAAGACAAGCTTGCCGCCAGCCGGTTTCGTTGTTTCCGCCGCTACTGCTGTGTTTCCTTCACCCGCGGGTTGTGCTGCGTTGCCTGTAGTTGTGTTCCCCGTACTACATCCGAACAAACTGATACTCATTACCGCAGTTAATAACAGCATTGCGCTCTTTTTCCGTGTTTTCATACCCAACATATCATTCCATCTCCCTTGGTTTCTGTTTGATTTTCACTACTTTAATTAGCCGCTGCTATAACTTCTCTGTGCTTCACACTCGGGTTGTCATAACCATCCATTCGGCATATCCGTTCAGGGGTTACATGAAGCTGAACCAGCTCTCCCACACGCACTCTTTGATTCATATAGGCTGTCCATACGCCAAGTCCTTCCATCTGCACTCGTACTTCATAACGCTCACCGACATAGCTGACACTAAGTACCGTCCCCGGATAACACAGATCGTCATGACCTGTTTTGTTCCAGGTGACATGCTCCGGACGTACCATCGATTGATTAGGCGTGAGCCAGTTGGACTTTCCGATAAACGAAGCGACATACGGATCACTTGGTGCCGAGTAGATCGTTTCCGGGCTGCCCTTTTGCAATATCCGCCCCTTCTGCATGACGACAATTTCATCCGACATCGACATCGCTTCAATCTGATCATGTGTGACGTACAGCGCAGTCAGTCCCATATCCCGAACCAAGGACATCATCTCAATCCGCATCTCTTCCCGGAGTACAGCATCCAGTGCACTCAGTGGCTCATCGAACAGGATCACACCAGGTCTGACGGCTACGGCTCTGGCAAAAGCAACCCGTTGCTGCTGTCCACCCGACAGCTGATGAGGATACCGATCTTCCATGCCTTGCAGGCGGACCATGCCAAGTGCTTCGTTCACTTTTTGCCGCAGATCAGATTTCTGTTTTCCGGCCTTCAGGCCAAACGCTACATTTTCGTATACGGTCATATGCGGCCATAATGCAAAATCCTGAAACACCATGCCCAGATTACGCTTGTGTGTTGGTATATCAATCCGCTTCGCCGCAGAGTAGATACACTGACCATCTGCACGAATCTCCCCCGCATCCGGCTGTTCCAACCCGGCTAACATGCGGAGCAGTGTTGTTTTGCCACAGCCTGATGGGCCGAGCAGTGTCGTGAACTTTCCATGTTCCAGCGTTAGATCTGTCGGCAGCAGTGCGGGTGTTTGATTAAATGATTTTTGAATTCCCGTTATCTCTAATTTCATAAGCATCCCTGCCTGTCTTCTGTTACTTGTCTCTTGCACTGTTCTCAGTCTAACGTCCGCTTTCGCGAGTTGTATGTCTTGTATGTAAAATTGGAATTAACTTTTTAGATGAATTCTGTTGATGTTCATAGATTAAATCTATATTAGAAGTGAGAGGAGTGTTGGGACATTGAATCTGATCAAATTGCAAATTGTTGAGCTGATCGACAAGCATCATCACATGACAAGCGTGGCCGAGTTACTGGGGATCAAGCAACCAACTGTTACATTTCATATGAAGTCATTGGAGGAAGAGATGGGTGTGCGATTATTCGAATCACGCAGTGGGAAGACCTTTCTAACCGAGGCTGGACAAGCTCTGCTCCATTATTCCGTTAAAATCAATGCTCTGACCCAAGAGGCAAGGCGGGTAGTGAAGGAATATGACAGCCTCTATCGGGGCACCCTGCACATTGGGGCAAGCTATGTACCAGCTACATATCTGCTGCCCGCCATGCTCAATACCTTTTCTCAGGAATTCCCGGGCATCCGTATCGTCTTATCCGTCAAACCTTCTCCTGTTATTCGCGAGATGTTAATTCGGCATCAGATTGATCTGGGGGTGATCTCTTCCGAGCCGTTTGTTGGACCTGCCCTGCAAGCCGAGACGTTGTGTGAAGATGACTTGGTATTAATCTGCTCTCCGCAGCATGGTTTGGCCCAGAAGGATGTATTAACACCCGATCATATCGCACAGATTCCTTTTGCCTTACATGGCAATGAATCCAGTACTCGACGGTTGACCAATCAATGGCTCGCGCAACATGACATTCGTTTGCGGAGCACCGTGGAGATGGATTCCCTGGAAGCGATCAAACAGCTCGTGTTAATCGGAGGGCATGTCTCATTCATGTCTCGGATGGCGGTACAGTGGGAGGAACAGCAGGGGCTCATTCAAGTTCTTCCCATTCCAGGAGAGCAAGCGCCGCGCCATATCTATACGGTACATAACAAGGACCGCCACCCTTCCGTTCAGGTAAACCGCTTCAAAGAAGTGCTGCGAGAGGTGAGTCACGGCTTCCCCATTTTCCATGGTTGATTGCCCTGATCCGCTATAAACTATCGTTTGCCATTCATCAAATCTATGCAGGGTTAACGCAATGTGCGCTTCCCTTTAATCGCTTTCATATATTCGGGCGATAAAGTGAGTCTGTACGTTAATCCAGATTAGGAGAGTGATTGGTTTTGAAAAAGTGGAAAAAGGTAACTGCCTCATTGATGCTGAGCATCGTAACATTGGGAAGTGGAATGACATTTGTGGGAGCACCACAGGCTTCTGCTGCTGCCAATGCCGTTCCTGCTTATGAAGTGAAGTTTCTGGCTAAGCCGGAACTTGTATTGAATACAGATGGGACACCACGCAGTGAAGTGATTCAGACACTCGGACTGAATTCCACGCCAAGAAACATTAACGTAGAGTACTTCGACACCAATGCTCTCGGATTGGATCAACAAGGATGGAACGTTCGTTTTCGCAAAAAGGATGACAAAAATAACTACGAATTGACTTATAAAAAACGCTACCCTGTGATCAATGGCGACATCAACGCAGCGCTGACTCTGGCTAACCAAGAAGGATTTGATAAATCGGATGATAATTACGAGGCTGAGATTGATTGGGGATATGGCAAACAGACGCTGAGCTTCTCCAATACCAAAAAAGTAGATACCAGTGCCACAGGCGTTCAGTTGCCTTCGGAGCAGGCAGCCTTGAACATGTTACTGGACAAGCTTCCGGGCAAATTGAAAAACTGGACTTCCTCCAACTGGGGCAAACAGCAGCTTACACAATCCCGTGCTTATGGTCCGATAACGTTCCAACGATATGAAGGCACATGGAATGGTCAAGAGCTTACACTCGAAGTATGGCCGATCCGTAACGCAGCAGGTACAGGTATTGAGAATATCGTAGAAGTTTCTTTCAAAACCGATGATGCTGTAGCCGTATCCGGACTGCGTACCCAACTACTGCAATTGCTGGAGAACAAAAACTGGCTGATTCCGGCCGATGGCTTGAAGACACAGACTATTCTGGAAAGATACTAATCGCTAACTCTAACTAAAAAGGCAAGTTCCTCTTCCTGCGGACATCGTAGGAGAGGGCTTGTCTTTTTTTGCGTAGTGAACTATAAAGCCCAAGGGTTATGTATGTTTCATGTAGTTCCATGCTCTAAAAACTTCTATCTGCATACCTTCTTCAACATCTAGAAGCCCTAAAACCTCCTTCGTATTCTCTCCACTACCACTCCGATGAAGAACAACCTTCGATGAAGCTTTCTTTCAGAAAGCTTTTAGGCGCACGCTTCGTTCCTCAGATTAATTCTGTACTCTACGTTCTCGTGTAAATGATAGTTCGACTTATACATAATGGACTTCTTATTTGTATGACAATATGCGATAATTGATAATTATTCTCAAATACATGATATGTAATGTTACTATTGCACGTTAAGGAGGGATTCTGGTGACTTTACAAGTCTTTCCACTGATATCTAACGGTGACCATACCCGTGACCTATATGCAAGATTCAAGACATCCGAAGTTCTCGATCAAGCGTCTTTTGTTCCCCCATTCATATTAACGGACTCACATCTTCTGCTCATCTGTACTGGCGGTGAAGCCGATATCCGTATTGGGCACAGGCAAAATCATGCCACACTCGGCAAGATGTATCTGATCCTGCCAGGAACAGCGATAGAATATACACCGGATGAAATTCATCCTTTACAGGGACTCGCGATATATTTTGATCTGTTAAAGCCCATTTCAGATATGAACAAAATCATTTCGGATTCTACTGTAATGGAGGTATACCAAAAAGGGTTACTTCGTTCGTCTTACGCCGATGAATTACCACATGAACTTTTTCAGGAATGTACCAGAATTGCCTCCCAGCTCCATGAATGCATCTCTGTACCTCAAGAAAATCGTCCATTTCGTATTCAGACTTTGATGCATGAATTGTTGACCCATGTGTATGCTCCTCCCAAAGAAAGTGCAATAGGAGATTCCGAACATACCTCTGCTTTGGATCAAACGCTTGAACTTATTGAGCTTGGATATGCTGAGCATCTTTCTCGTGAAGTTCTTGCCGGAGTGGCAGGCATGAGTGTATGGCACTATTCGCGGGTATTCAAAAACCGCACTGGCATCAGTCCCATGGAATATGTGAATAGCATTCGTATGGACCGGGCCAAAGAGATGCTGCTCGTCCCCGGCCAAACCATCAAACATATCGCCTCACAGGTTGGTTTTCAGGACGAGTTTTACTTTAGCCGCAAATTCAAAAAATATGTTGGCGTGTCTCCCTCTACCTATCAACGACAGAAACGCAGTAAAATCGCTGCCCTTTCCTTCGGAACGACTGGCCACCTGCTGGCATTGCAGATCATCCCCCATGCGGCATTGATCGATAACCGACGGGATCAACATAGGAATCTGTTTTTCTCAAATATCCCTTATCATCTGGGACGTAGCAAACGAATGAATCCTCGTATCTGGCAAACCAACGTTGAGTTGTTGATGCAAGCGAGCCCGGATCTCATACTCTGTAATGAGTACGAAGCCCATACGTTAAAAAGAACGCTGCAGCGAATTGCTCCTACCATCGTTATCCCCTGGAAAGGATTGAGCTGGCGGGAACACTTCGTACAAGTTGCCTCCATTGTAGGACAGCAACAGGATGCTCAGCAGTGGTTGGAGCAGTATGATGACAAGGTAATCCATGCCAAAGAGCAGCTTGCTCATTTTATAGGTGAGGATACGGTCTCCATCATTCATATCATGATGGGTCATCTGTTAATCTACGGCCGACGTAATGGGGGCGCTGTTCTATATAACGACCTGGGCGTGTCCCCTTCACACGATCTGCTTCCAGGGCAAGTCTATCGTGCATTGGATGAACAGGAGTTGCCTCAAATGGTTGGAGATCGCATGTTACTGATTGTGGACCAAGACTCAGAATCCCAGCAACGTTGGTATAAACTACAACATACTCAGCTATGGCAAGATTTGATGCCCGTGCAGAACCAGCATGTATATCTGCTAGATGAAATGCCTTGGTTGGATTATTCACCATATGCCCATGATCAAATTATTGATGAAACCATCAAACTTTTTGGTAGAACTCAGCACATTAATCCATGACTGGATAGCACAGAAGGCTATGTCTCCCCCAACATTAGACCGCTACAATATAAAGTGTACTGAGAATCAATATCATTAGAAACACAGGGGGATTATGATGTACAAACAGCATTATGTCAAAATAACGGGGATACTGTTCATACTCGCGATGTTACTTGTTGCGTGTGGACAGACACCTGCAAGCACTTCGCAGCCATCTGCAGATGGCGTGAAATCAGTTGCGGGGACAGATGGCGACGCATCCACTGAATCAGCTACTAAGACCGTGGAGAGCTCCAGTGGCAGCAAAGAAATCCCGGCACATCCCGAACGGATTGTGTCCATTAATATGGAGGACATTCTCCTCTCCTTAGAGGTACCACTGGTACTTGCTACACCTATTGGTCGGCAAGATTACCTGAATGAGCAACTTGAAGCTCAAGGCGTGGCTGTAGAACCCATCAATGAAAGTGTCAATTTTGAAGCTGTAGTCAGCGCCAATCCCGACCTCATTATTGCCAATGCCAGTTTGGATGCCAAAATTCTCGAACAACTCGAGAAGATCGCGCCTACGATCACTTATGATCGCCGTAATTGGCAGGAGTCTATCGTGCAGGTAGCTACTGCGCTGGATATTGAAGAGCGGGCTGAACAGCTTTTACAAAAAAATAAAGATCAATTAACTGAAGCTCAGGAGCTCGCAGCTGATATCAGCAAGACCAAACCTACAGCTGCATTCCTGCGCCTAGAAGAGAAAGATATGCGTTTGTTCTTCTCGTCCATTCCATCCACGCCATTCCCAGCTTCCAGTTATGTAGGAGCGGGTTATGAGATTGGATTCACCCCCGATGCTCTCGTTACCAAACTCGAGGCAGAGAATCCGGAACGGATGAATGCCAGTATCTCGGTTGAGCTTTTGCCTGAAATCAAAGCAGACTATCTGTTTATCGTGTCCATTAGCTCAGATGGGTCAGCTGAAGCATTGCAAAAAACAAAAGATGAACTCAACGAAATCCAACAACTCCAAGTGTGGAAAAGCCTACCCGCTGTTCAAAATGGTCATGTCTATGTCCTCAATGCAAAGAAATGGCTCATTGACGGCCCAATTGCAGAATCGCTTAAACGTAATGAAATGCTCGAAGTTCTTGGACTACCTGCTCCATAATAGTCAATATACCTCTGTTTCATCCACAGCAAACAAAAGGAGATTCACCGAATTTTCGGTGGATCTCCTTTATATTTAATATTCCAAAGGGTCTCATTCAGTCCTGTTTCATGAAAATCATTCTACATGCTTAACATTTAAATACACTTCATTTACACCCTTCTCTTCCTGCAATTAATTAGGGATAGGTAATCATCAAATCATATATAACTGTCCAGCTTTTAATATATTTTAAAATTTTGGGCTGTTTCAATCCCAAGTGCACTCTGGATAAACGTATTAGCCACTTTCTCTACAGGTACGGGATTAAATCCAATAAAGAAATTCTTATATTTTTCCGCGGACTCTACAAACAGATTAGGACTAACCGAATTCAAACGAATTCCTCTTGGCAACTCAAACGCTGCCGCTTTGGCAAACGAATCAATAGCCCCATTGACCATAGCGCTTGATGCACCTTGCTCAATAGGGTGGTCTTGTATAATGCCACTGACCAGCGTGAAACTCCCCTTATCGTTAATATAGTGCTGACCAATCAACACAATATTGACCTGTCCAAGCAGTTTGCCCTGCACACTAATCATATTGTTCTCAGGTGTCAGTTCTTCCAATTTTGCATAATGGGTCTGGCCTGCCGCCACTATGACGTAATCAATATTACTCACCTTTTCAAAGAGGGTAGTAATACTCTCTGTCGACGTCATATCCACCTGAACATCTCCGGATTGTCTACCTGCTGTAATAACCTCAACGGAATAATCTCTCAGCTTCACAACAACAGCCTTACCTAGCGTTCCGTTTCCACCAATGACCAGAGCTCTTTTCATTACTGTTTGTCCTCCTTTATAACTAAATACGGTTAATCAGATACGAATTGTTCTATTTATTTAAACAAAGATTCCATCCTTAATCAAATGACATTTGACCCTATTTTGAAAGAAATACACTTATTCTTTTTAACGCAAAAAAAGCCTTTGCTTATAGCAAAGACTTTTCTGTATGTTACTAGGAAGCGGGTGATGGGAATCGAACCCACGCTATTAGCTTGGAAGGCTAAAGTTCTACCATTGAACTACACCCGCAAATAAAAAAAATCGGGATGACACGATTTGAACATGCGACCCCCTGGTCCCAAACCAGGTGCTCTACCAAGCTGAGCTACATCCCGATACTTATGAAAATAATGGCGCGCCCTGAGAGATTCGAACTCCCGGCCTTTTGATTCGTAGTCAAACGCTCTATCCAGCTGAGCTAAGGGCGCAAAAATTGGAGCGGAAGACGGGAATCGAACCCGCGACCCTCGCCTTGGCAAGGCGATGCTCTACCGCTGAGCCACTTCCGCAAAACATATGGTGCGGTCGAGAGGACTCGAACCTCCACGGGGGGTTAGCCCACACGGACCTGAACCGTGCGCGTCTGCCAATTCCGCCACGACCGCAAAATATAATGGTGAGTCATGAAGGGCTCGAACCTTCGACACCCTGATTAAAAGTCAGGTGCTCTACCAACTGAGCTAATGACTCATAATGAAATGGCTGGGGATATAGGATTTGAACCTATGCATGACGGAGTCAAAGTCCGTTGCCTTACCGCTTGGCTAATCCCCATTAAAAAATCATGGGGCGATCGAGGGGAATTGAACCCCCGAATGCCGGATCCACAAACCGGTGCGTTAACCACTTCGCCACGACCGCCATAGAGTAAGCCATTCATCCACTAAGAGAATCTTAGTATTAACATTTTTTCTTGTAATATACATTCTATCACAAATTCATATGTAAATACTAAAAATGGTGCCGGCGAGAGGACTTGAACCCCCAACCTACTGATTACAAGTCAGTTGCTCTACCAGTTGAGCTACACCGGCACGGTGTATATTTAATTAAAAAATGGCGGAACCGACGGGATTCGAACCCGCGATCTCCTGCGTGACAGGCAGGCATGTTAGGCCAACTACACCACGGTTCCATACTACTTTCTCAAGGAAAGT
>NZ_JAPDOE010000007.1 GCF_026013365.1 Paenibacillus sp. LS1 | reverse complement strand
TTTTTTAGTATCGGGATGTAGCTCAGCTTGGTAGAGCACCTGGTTTGGGACCAGGGGGTCGCATGTTCAAATCGTGTCATCCCGATTTTATGCTTATGCGGGTGTAGTTCAATGGTAGAACTTTAGCCTTCCAAGCTAATAGCGTGGGTTCGATTCCCATCACCCGCTTATGTTATGAAGAAGTCTTTGCAGATGCAGAGGCTTTTTTATTTTATATTCTTTCGCACGAAGTAGCACATATTTATGTAGAGTATTTGGTTACTGAAAAGAGCCAAGACCCCTTGCAATCCAAATAGGGAGGTCTTGGCTCTTCTTGTTTACCTCTGTGGATTAGATGCTTCTAAGACGCATCTGCTATTGTTACGTGATGTGACCACAATTTAACGTTCGTTATGGTCGGTCACTCTTTTACGCATGCCAGCTAATCCAAGCAGTCCCAGCAAACCGAGCCATCCCCAGCTCATACCATTGTCGCGGTTGGTTGTTGTGGCGTTAGCACGAACACTGTTGGTGCGATAGTCACCATTGTTGCGGTAATTTCCATCCATGTTCAAGTTGGTGTTTGTGCGATCGATGTAGTTGGTGTCCTGATAAGACTGGACACGTGAGCCGGTTGTATCCATACCTTTGGTCATATGACCATCAGCAGCAGCAGGGCCAGCCATCGCGGCTACCAGAAGCACGGAAGCAATAATTGTAGTACCTTTCTTCATCATTTGGATTCCTCCTTTTTGGTAAGAGCTATAAATTAATCTGCCCAAGAAGACAAGGACAATATGTAGAAATGGTCTGTTAAGATATCCCTTTGACTATAGAGGAGTAACAAAGTACATAAGAAACTCGCCTAATAAGCAGACTGTAGTAGGAAGAAAATTTATAATTAAATCTTTAATTTATTGCGTCACTGTGGTAAAGTATACAAAAGCTTGCTTTGCCGGTCATGTTTCTTTGTATATCATCTGTTCTCAATCAATGAAATTATGCGGTTTAACCTTTACAATCAAGTACATGGGATCATATCTATAAGAACTGTATAATTATGAATTTTTAAGAATAGGTATGAGACTTTGGAGTATCTAAAGTACGTGAAAAAGGTATCATGCAACAGCATATGACCATTAATTGAAGCAGAACAAGAAAATGAATAAAAAAGCGTGTTTTTGTGCTGTAAATCGGGGATAATCCCCATTTTTTCTAGTAGAAAAATAAAGATTTTCGTACCATTTTATTGTATGATGTTATGAAGGTGTCAAATTTACGTGTACGAATGGAACGATCAGATGGGAGGATAAGCATGACTGAAACTATGGTAACCGCCAGCAAAAGCCAATCCAACAACCTGCTTCGGCGAGACGTGCGGTTCCTGGGCAATATACTCGGGGAAGTTCTTGTCCATCAAGGCGGCACGGAGCTTCTAGATATCGTTGAGAAGATTCGGGAAACGAGCAAATCGTTGCGTGCAGAATTTTTGCCAGAACTCTATGCAGAGTTTAAAACGATGATCCAGGAATTAGACTCGGACAATCGTCATCAGGTTATTCGGGCTTTCGCTATTTATTTTCAATTAGTTAATATTGCTGAACAAAACCATCGGATCCGGCGTAAACGGGATTATGAACGTTCTGCAGGGGACGCTGTGCAGCCAGGATCGATTGAGAAAGCAGTACAGGATCTTAAGGAACGTGGATTGTCTCATACAGAGGTGGAAGAGATTCTAGACGATTTGTCGTTGGAACTCGTTATGACAGCTCACCCAACCGAAGCCATGCGCCGGGTTATTCTGGACATCCACAAACGGATATCCGAAGATGTCATGCTACTTGATAATCCTACGCTGACGTTTCGTGAACGTGAACAGTTGCGAGAGAAGCTGCTGAACGAGGTTATTACCCTCTGGCAAACAGATGAACTTCGCGACCGTAAACCGACTGTACTTGATGAAGTGCGGAACGGGATGTATTACTTTCATGAAACGTTGTTCCACGTACTTCCGGATGTATATCAGGAGTTGGAACGCTGCCTGAACAAATTTTATCCTGACCATGACTGGCATGTGCCGACGTATTTGCGGTTCGGTTCCTGGATCGGTGGAGACCGGGATGGAAATCCTTCGGTAACTTCAGATGTAACATGGCAGACACTGTTGATGCAACGCAAGCTGGCTTTGCGTGAGTACCAACGGATTATGATTGAACTTATGGGCCATCTCAGCTTCAGCACGAACATCATCCATGTATCGGATGAGCTGGTGCAGTCGATTGAGCAGGACCGCAATTCTGTTACATTGAAAAAAGTGGATATTTGGCGGAATGAAAAAGAGCCATACCGCATCAAATTGGCCTATATGATTGCCAAGTTGAACAATGTACTGGATGAGAACAAATTAGGTCAACCTGACCGTTATCATAGCGCTCAGGATTTGATTGATGATCTGATGATTATTGATCGAAGTCTGCGCCATCATTTTGCCGATTACGTAGCGGATACGACTATTCGCAAAATGATTCGTCAAGTCGAGTTGTTTGGTTTCCATACCGCAGCATTGGATGTGCGTCAGCACAGTAAGGAACATGAAAATGCGATGTCAGAGATTTTGGCGAAAATGAACATTGTAGAAGATTATGCACGTCTGACAGAGGACGGTAAAATTGATCTGCTTGCTCGTTTGCTGGATGATCCGCGTCCACTTACTTCTCCTTATCACCAATACACGGAAGGAACCAAAGAGTGTCTGGATGTCTTCCGTACCATTAAACGTGCCCAGAACGAATTTGGGACCGGCTGTATCACAAGTTACCTGATCAGTATGACGCAGGGCGCAAGTGATTTGCTGGAGGTTATGGTATTTGCGAAGGAAGTGGGCTTATTCACCAAAGGACACAATGGTGACGTTGTATCTACACTTCAAGCGGTACCACTGTTTGAAACGATTGATGATCTACATGCGGCTTCGGACATTATGGAGAAGCTGTTCAACCTTCCTGTATACCGCGCAAGCGTTAGAGGACGGAATGAACTGCATGAAATCATGCTTGGTTATTCAGACAGTAACAAGGATGGCGGAGTGGTTACAGCCAACTGGGAACTGCGCGTAGCAATGAATGCGATCACGGCTGTAGGTAATGAACACGGCGTTAAGCTGAAGTTCTTCCATGGACGTGGCGGAGCTCTTGGACGTGGCGGCATGCCACTCAATCGCAGTATTCTTGCTCAACCACCGCATACTATTGGCGGAGGCATCAAGATTACAGAGCAGGGAGAGGTTATTTCTTCTCGTTACTCCCTTCAGGGGATTGCATACCGTAGTCTGGAGCAGGCAACCTCGGCTTTGATTACAGCAGCACTGAATGGTCTTGAGCCGCAAGAATCAGAATCCGAGCGTCATTGGGACAGCATCATCAAAGAGATTTCGGAAGTCTCCCTGACGAAATATCAGGATCTGATTTTCCGTGATCCAGACTTCTTCACTTTCTTCAAGGAATCCACACCGCTTCCAGAGGTGGGTGAACTGAATATTGGTTCACGTCCGTCCAAGCGGAAGGGTAGCGATAAATTTGAAGATCTGAGAGCGATCCCTTGGGTATTTGCATGGACGCAAAGTCGTTATCTGCTTCCGGCATGGTATGCGGCAGGAACAGGACTGCAAAGTTACTATCAGGACAAAGAGGAAAATCTGATTGTCCTGAAAGAAATGTATGCAAGCTTCCCATTCTTCCGCACACTGATTGATACGGTTCAGATGGCTGTAGCGAAGGCAGACCTTGTAATTGCCAAAGAATATTCAGCAATGACTTCGAACAAGGAAGCCCGTGATCGTATATACGGTCAGATCGAAGCCGAATTCAAGCTCACAAAAGAGCTGATTCTGAAAATTACCGGAGAAGCTGAAATTTTGGATGATGTACCGGTTATTCAAGAATCCATTCGTCTTCGTAACCCTTATGTAGATCCGTTGTCCTACATGCAGGTTCAACTTTTGAGCGAGCTCAGAGATATGCGTGAACGTGGTGAGGATGATACGGAGCTGCTTAGAGAAGTATTGCTGACCATCAACGGTATTGCCGCAGGGCTGCGTAATACAGGTTGATTATTGAACTGATGCATATGAATGATTCATATGTAACAAATTACTCATTATTTTGTTAACTAAAAAGCTCCATTCTCTGCTCTACGGAGTGAGAGGTGAAACGGGACTCCTACGGGAGTTCCCGTTTTTACTGTTTTTGGCGGATATTTGTCATACAGTCTTGATTTTTGACCAAAGTTGATTTACGATTTGATTGGTGAATTACAAGTGTGGACGGGTATCAGAAGACGGAAGACCCATCAGCATGTCTGGGGGAATAAGGGTGGACAATTTGGAGAACAGGCTTGTGAGACTGGTGCTCAAGGGCGACCAGAGAGCCTTCGCAGAAATCGTTGAACTATATAAGGACAAGCTATTTCATTTGGCATACCGGATGCTGAACAATCGTCATGAAGCTGAAGACGTTGTGCAGGAGACGTTTTTGCGTGTGTTTCGTAATATGGAGAAGTACGATCCGAACCAGAAGTTTTCAACCTGGATTTACCGGATTGCGACCAATCTGTGTATTGACCGACTGCGCAGAAAGAAACCTTCATACTCTTTGGATGCTGAGCTGAATGATCAGGAAGGATCTGATGGTTATGCGATGCTCCCGAGTGATGATCGTACACCCGAGAGTGAAGCGCTTCTGTCAGAAACGCAGACACTCATTCGTGAGGCCATTGACAGTTTGCCAGCCAAGTATAAGTCCGTTATGATTCTGAGATATTTACAGGACTTGTCGCTACAGGAAATCAGTGATGTGACAGGTATGCCCGTAACAACGATCAAGACACGCGTTCATCGGGGCCGTGATTTTCTACGTAAAAAATTGGAGTATAAGTTATAAATGTTAAACGCCTTTAAATCTGGGCGAAATTATTTGAAACATATCCGAAACGGATGCGTATGTAATGTATGCAAGTCTTATGCGTGCTATTTAATGGCTCATGGACTAAGTGATTTAAGAAAGGATTGGCTCTCATATGGATTGCAACTCGGCCGTCTCTTTAATGCATGAATGTTTGGATGAGTCGTTGTCCCCGGCCCAGAAGGTTGAACTGAAAAGTCACCTTGTGATCTGTCCGGATTGTCGCATGCGCTTTAAAGAGTTGGAACAGACGGAAATGCTACTCTTTGCCATGAAACACTATTCACCGTCTGCCTCTGATGAGCTGACCAATCGAATTATGAATGCTCTGCCCCAGCCCAAGAGACAGCAAGTATGGCTCAAATGGGTCAAAGGACATCCCGCGCTGACGGCGGCAGCCTTCTTTTTGGTCGTGATGCTCTTTAGCGCCTTGAATTTCTGGAATCAGAACAACGAAATGGTCGTTAAGGGAAATAATCTGGACCAGATCGTGATTCAAGGTAACACGGTTATTGTTCCTGAAGGTAAGTCAATTGCTGGCGATCTTACGATAGAAAATGGAACCGCACAAGTATATGGTGATGTGAACGGCAATCTGACGGTTATCGACGGACAACTGTTTCAGGCTTCAACGGCGCATATTTCAGGTCAGGTGAAAAGTATTGATCAGGCGCTGGACTGGTTCTGGTACAAAATAACCAATATGGTAAATGAAGTGGCTTATCGCTAGAACAGGGTAAAATCTTCAATGGTATATACCAAGCAGGGTACCTCCAGATTGCATGGGGTACTCTTTTTTTATACGAAAACTTTGTAATTCATGGTAAATGTGATGTTTATGTGCAGTTTGAGACTGCCGTAACTTGCAACCTGAACGTTAACGTTATAACCTAGATAGTAAAGAGAACATACTACTACATATAGATACGCATTTTGCACAAATCGAATGAAGCAAAAATGCGAAGATAAAGGATTATATAAAATCCTAATGGGTTAATATGAGATCAGGGTTTACTCATCAATGGGGATAGCGGGGGCTGGCTTATGAATTATTTTGCTGACTTAACGTGGACAGAGTCCATTAAGGACGTTATCGATATATTGATCGTTACCTATATTATGTACAAACTGATTTTGCTTGTGCGGGGTACGCGTGCGGTTCAGCTCCTAAAGGGCATTCTGTTCCTTGTGCTGATCTGGGCATTAAGTACGTGGCTAAACCTGTATACGCTCAAATGGTTGATGAACCAGATGTTTACGTTTGGTGTCGTTGCGGTGTTCATTATCTTTCAGCCGGAACTGCGCCGTGGTCTGGAGCAATTGGGGCGCGGTAAGCTGTTTGGACGTTCAGCGGCAGCGAGTGACGAAGAATTAACGGTGTTAATTGGTGAGATTATTAAGTCTGTTAATTATTTGTCACGGCGTAAAATTGGCGCATTGGTCGTATTTGAACGCGAAACGGGTCTGAACGATTACACGGAATCGGGCATTAAGATGCACTCTCTGGTCAGCTCCGAGCTGATGATTAACATCTTTATTCCAAATACACCGCTCCATGATGGAGCGGTCATTATACAAGGAAAACAGATTTCGGCGGCAGCGTGCTATTTGCCATTATCAGAAAATCCGTTTATCAGTAAAGAATTAGGAACACGCCACCGTGCAGCAATCGGGATTACCGAAGTTGCAGATGCGATCTGTTTGGTTGTCTCTGAGGAGACAGGACAGGTGTCGCTGGCGATGAATGGGCAGGTCGTTCGTGATATTAAGGAAGAATCGCTGATTGCCAAACTGTATGAGGAGTTGCGCCCTACATCCAATCTGAAAAAGAATGGCTGGACAACCTTCTGGAAACGGAAGGGAGGACGTAACAATGGATAAGTGGTTTAACAATAATAACTTTGCCAAAATACTTGCACTTGCGGTGAGTCTGCTGCTATGGTTCATGATCCATCTGGATGAAGTACCGACCACTCCTACGATTACGACAGGCTCAACCAACAAAGTTGTGGAACGTACGGTGTCTGTTCAACCTTATGGATTAGACAGCAACAGCTATGTGCTTACTTCATTAAGTACGGATGAGGTTCGGCTGGAGATCAAAGGGCAGCGCTCGATGCTAACATCGATTTTTACCAATGACGATTATAAGGTACTGGTCGATCTAAGCCAGGTGAAAGATGGGTCCAATACACTGCCGCTGGTACCTGATCTGCCTTCCGGGGTAGAAGTAGTCAGCATGGAGCCTTCTATGGTTACTGTGAATGTAGAGAAATTGGGCACCAAATCTTTTAATGTGAATATTGTACCCGAAGGGGAACCATCCGCCGGATACAGCGCTGGAACGCCCGTTATTGAGCCTTCAGCTCCGGTTAAGGTAACTCTGCCCGAAGGGCAACTTGAGGCTGTAGCGAAGGTCCAGGGCAGTGTGAGCGTGAAGGATGCCAAGGAAGATATTATACAGAAAAAAGTAAAGCTTCAGGCATACGATGCTGAAGGCAAAGTCCTTGAAAATGCGATTATAACGCCTCAAACGGTTGAAGTCCGGGTTCCGGTCAATCAGCCCTATACATCTGTACCCTTAAGGATCAAATATTCGGGACAGCTGCCGGAAGGCCTGGTACTCTCCACGGTAGAGCCAAGCGTGAAAGAAGTCTCGGTTTATGGATCAGAGGATGCGCTTGCGGGTATACAGTCCTACGACCAAGTAACCCTTGATCTGACGCAGTTTGATCAGTCAGGTACGTCGACAGTTAACGTGGACTTGACGCCGCCTTCCGGTTTTGAGAAAATCGAGCCTAGTTCGATTCAGATTAAGGTAACCATATCCCCATTTGATGAGGCAGAGGAGACGACTAAAGTCTTTCCGAACGTCCCCATTACGCTTACCGGTGCGGGGAATGGACTGGAAGGTACGCTGGTTACACCGCGAAGTGGTGGTCTGAACCTCACACTTACAGGCTCAGCAAGTATGCTTGAGGGTCTAAGTAGTGATGATCTAACGTTGACCGGGGATCTTGCTGGACTTGCGGTTGGAACGCATGAGATCAAGCTTGAAGCGGACCTGCCTCGTTTTGCCAAACTGGATGAATCATCCAATGCTTTGAGTGCGACGGTCAAAATTAGCGAAAAGGCTGAAGACACAACGACCACTCCTGGCGAAGATCCAACTGACGAAGGAACGGTAGCGCCTGACCCTTCACCAGCCGAGGTCGAAAATGGGCAAACGGACCCTGTTCCTGATGAGGAAGAAACGGAATCGAATACGGATAATCAGGATCAGGGCCAACAGGGAAGCACGACCAATCGAGGAAATTTAAACAACAATAACAATGGTACTGGCAGTAAAAGTGGCTCGAATCCGTAAACGTTCTAATTTTAAAATTCTTAAAAATAATAATAGTGCTCGTATATGATGCGAATAGAAGGAGTTAAATCATGGGGAAATATTTTGGTACAGACGGTGTAAGAGGGGTTGCCAATAAAGAGTTAACGGCAGAGCTGGCTTACAGCATTGGACGTTGTGGTGGTTACGTGCTTGCAGGTGGTGTGGAAAGACCGAAAGTGGTTATCGGCATGGATACTCGTATCTCGGGATTGATGTTGGAATCCGCACTGGTTGCAGGTCTGTTGTCCATTGGCGCTGATGTGATTCGTCTGGGCGTTGTATCCACTCCGGGAGTGGCGTATATTTCACGTTTGTTGAAGGCTGACGCGGGCGTGATGATCTCGGCTTCCCACAATCCGGTTGAGGATAACGGAATCAAGTTCTTTGGCGGTGATGGCTTCAAGCTGTCTGATGAAACAGAGAACAAGATTGAAGAACTGATGGATGCGGAGACAGATCAATTGCCACGGCCAGTTGGTGGCGGTCTGGGTACCGTAACGACGGATGAAGAATCCCGTTATCGTTACCTTGATTTCCTGAAAACGACTGTAAATGAGTCGTTCTCTGGTCTTAAAATTGTTTTGGACTGTGCAAACGGAGCAGCTTATGAGCTGGCACCGAAATTGTTCAGTGAACTTGGTGCAGAAGTCATTGCCATTGGCGCGGAGCCTACCGGCCTGAATATTAACGAGCAATGTGGATCAACTCATCCAGAGAACCTGAAACAGGAAGTGCTCAAACATAAAGCGGATCTAGGTCTTGCTTTTGACGGGGATGCGGATCGTCTGATTGCTATTGATGAGACAGGCGCTGAGGTGGATGGAGACTTCATTCTGTGTATCTGTGGTGATGCGATGAATCGTGCAGGCAAGTTGAAGGACAATACCGTTGTATCGACCGTTATGAGTAACATCGGATTCTACAAAGCAACGGAGAAACTTGCACTGAAAACAGCTAAAACGGCAGTAGGTGACCGTTATGTGATGGAGGAAATGCGACGCGGCGGTTACAACCTGGGCGGAGAGCAGTCTGGCCATGTTATTTTCCTGGATTACAATACAACCGGAGACGGTATGTTGACTGCGATTCAACTCGTGGATACGCTCAAGGCCTCCGGTAAAAAACTGAGTGAACTCAAAGCGCTAATGACCCAGTACCCACAAGTATTGGTCAATGTGCGTGTTGAAGATAAGAGTAAATACGAAGGCAATTCTGCGATTGAGCAAGCTATTGCTACAGTAGAACAACAACTCGGCGATAATGGGCGCGTACTCGTGCGTGCTTCAGGTACTGAATCCCTGATCCGTGTTATGGCGGAAGGACCAGATAAAGACGAACTTGAACAATTTGTGTCTCAAATCGCAGATGTAGTGCAAAAAGAACTGGTATAGGACTGGAAGAAATCCCTTCTGCATACGGTTCTCTAAAGGGAATTGTTGTGTATAAAGGTGATAATATAACAGGATTTAGGACTTATAGTGGAATATACCTGCGTCCCGGCCTGATGAGACCATGGGTCCGTTTATCCGGTCGGGATTGTGGGTAAATATGCTGAAATTGTCACAGGTACTTTGCTCCATTGCAAAATGGACCTGACGTGCATATAATGAGTGGAGTCGTCATTCAGACACAGAAAGTGAGGGACGTAAGGTTACAGTTACACAAGCGCCAGAGCTTGGAGTTGCGCGGGAAGATGTTGATCAGGATTTCTTCGAGGGATGAATGTTTGTTCGGTTCAAGTAACCGATCAACAATCATCCTGGGTTGAAGGAAGGCTGATTAACATCAACGGCAATCAAGCTGACGAGGTGGAGGTGTTCGGATTGTTCGGCGGGGACCTCCCGGTGAAGCACCAGAGCCGTAAACCGGATTGCGGAAAATGGATGGGTGACTGTCCACACAACGCGCCGGTGTAGGTGCAAGAGTTAAACTAAAATTCAAATGAATGTGCGTGAAGAGCGTAAACAGTACGCGGACGGGAAAATGATGTACATTCATGATTGCATTCATAACAGCTTATGATGACTGCGGGGCGACACGAGGTCGCTCTAATCATTGATAATTGAATAGGTAACAAGTATTCATGAAACGTTAGGCAATCACTCATTTTTCCGATATGCCGCCTCTGCCTGTTTCTCTTCGTGACACAGTATTCATATACAAACGGAGGAAATAAATTATGTGCGGTATTGTTGGATATATTGGTAATAAGAACACTCAATCGGTATTGGTCGAAGGGTTGAAGAAACTCGAGTATCGTGGGTATGATTCTGCAGGTATCGCGGTATTCACACCGGAAGGTCTGCAAATCACGAAAGCTCTGGGTCGTCTTGCGAATCTTGAAGCCAAGCTGGATGGTGCACCACTGGTAGGTAATGCCGGAATCGGACACACACGTTGGGCAACTCATGGTAAACCATCGGATGAGAACTCTCATCCACACACGGATGGAAGCCAGAAGTTCTCTGTGGTGCATAACGGTATTATTGAGAACTACCTGGATCTGAAGGACGAATTGATGGCTCAAGGTCACACGTTCACTTCCGAGACAGATACTGAGGTTATCTCTCACCTGATCGCACGTGAATACAATGGTGATATCGTTAAAACAGTGCAAAAAGTAATCACGTTGTTGCGTGGCGCATTCGCACTGGGTGTATTGACAGAGCATGAGCCTGAAAAACTCGTAGCTGTGCGTCAAGCAAGCCCATTGATTATTGGTATTGGTGAAGGCGAAAACTTCATTGGTTCCGACATCCCGGCAATTCTGGAACATACACGTAACGTGTACATTCTGAATGATGGTGAAATGGCTGTATTGACACATGATGCTGTCGAATTGATGACGATTGAAGGCAACTTTATTTCTCGGGAAATGATTCGTGTCGATTGGGATGCTGTAACCGCAGAAAAAGGCGGATTCGAGCACTTCATGCTTAAAGAAATTCATGAGCAACCAAAAGCATATCGTGATACAATGCTGGGTCGCATCGATAATGAAGGTAAAAAGGTTCAACTTCCTGAGTTGAAAATGACTGAAGAACAAATTAAAAATATCCGTAACGTTCAAATCATTGCATGTGGTACAGCGTACCATGCAGGTCTGGTTGGACGTACAGTGATTGAGCAATTGGTGCGTATTCCGGTTGAAACAGATGTGGCTTCCGAGTACCGTTACCGTTCCCCAATCGTGCACAAAGATACACTCGTAATCGTAGTGAGCCAATCCGGTGAAACTGCCGATACGCTTGCTGCATTGCGCGAAGCACAATCCAATGGCGCACATGTACTGGCAATCACGAACGTAGTGGGCAGCTCCATTGCACGTGATGCAGATGATGTTATCGCAACATTGGCAGGTCCTGAAATTGCAGTAGCTTCTACCAAAGCGTATACTTCGCAGTTGATCGCGTTCAACTTGCTTGGTCTGTACCTTGCACAAGTTCGTGGTACTCAATCTGCAGAACAGATTGAACACACGCTGGCAGCGATGCAAGCATTGCCTGAGCAAGTGGAATCCATGTTGGAGCAAGCGGAAGCAATCAAAGGATATGCAGAGCAAATCTCCAAACATGAACATCTCTTCTTCATCGGTCGTGGTCTTGACTATGCAGTAGCTCAAGAAGGATCTTTGAAGTTGAAAGAGATCTCTTACATTCACTCCGAAGCGTATGCTGCGGGTGAGTTGAAACACGGTACGCTTGCATTGATCGAAGACGGTATCCCTGTTATTGCCCTGGCAACGCAGGAGAACGTACTTGAGAAAACAGTGAGCAACATTAAAGAAGTGAAAGCACGTGGCGCGGATGTATTGGCAATTACGTACGAAGAGCATGTAGCACCATTGCTGAAATCCGTAGACCAAGCGTTTGCCATTCCTAAGACGTTGCCACTCTTGAGCCCGGCTCTGTCTGTAGTTGCGTTGCAATTGCTGGCATACTACGCTTCCCTGGCACTGGGTCACGATGTGGATAAACCACGTAACCTGGCGAAAAGCGTAACGGTTGAGTAAGATTGGCTGTTAAATTTTTATAGCATTTAATGTTCAGTTACATTATAGTTGGTAAATTGACATTATAGTTTGACAATTGCCATTATAGTTGGTAAATGGACATTATAGTTGGTAAGTGAAAACGACAATCAAGATTAATAAAAACTAATAACTTATAGTGTAATACTAAACAGTCCTGATGATTAAATGTCATCAGGACTGTTCTTTAATTTAAGGAGGCTGTTGATTTGTCCACTATTGGAGAACGAATTAGAAGCATCCGTAAGCTACATAAGTTAAATCAAACGGAGTTTGCTGTAATCATTGGGGTTTCTCAGGGAACACTGAGTGAGTTGGAACAAGATAAATATAAACCATCGTTAGATATAATTATGGCAATTCATAATATTTTTAAAGCAGATATCTATACGTTAATTTTTGGTTCAGAACAAGTAAATGATCCAAGTGCTATTAAAGGACTTGTAGAAACAGAAATTACACTACTATCAGATTATAGGAAACTAACACTAATGGACCAGGATGAAATTCTTGACTTTATTAAATTGAAAATTCATCGATATAAGAAGAATTAGAGATGAAAAAGATCAGATCGTTCTCCTAGGAAAAGATAAGTTAAGTTAAATGTGCATTGGGCTTACAAACAAAACTTACAGGGATACATTGAAGATTCTTTTTTTATAAAAAGAGATGAAAATAAAAACATAATATTTAACAAAAATAAGGGAACTTTTGTTCCCTTATTTTTGTTGCGATGATATAATGTACTTAACAGTTAACGGAATAAAATAACGATAATAGGAGTGGGTCTTTAATGGTTCATTGTCAAACTCAATTCATTGGATTTCATGATGCAATTAAATTAAGTGATGAAAACGAAACACTCCAAAGCAAAAGAAAGATCATTTTAGACCGACTCAAAGATAAAATGCCTAGTAGTGCCTATTCGTTTGAGGCCTTTAATCAAGGGAGTTATGCGATGAAAACAGGCATTAAGCCACTAGATGGAAATAGTTATGATATTGATCTAGGGCTGTATTTTGATATGTCTAAAGATGATGTGGCAACACCAGTTACTGCGAAAAAATGGGTGTACGATGCCTTGGAAGGTCATACAAATGACGTGAAGATGAAGCATCCATGTGTAACTGTTAAGTACCAGGCTGGTTATCATGTAGATGTAACCATTTATGCTGCGTCTAATGAAGACGAGAAGATTTACTTAGCAAAGGGGAAACTGACTACTAAAGAAGAGAACCAAAGCTGGAATGAATCAAATCCTAAGGATTTGATTGAAGAAATTCGCTGTCATTTTACGGAAGCTGAAGATCGAAAACAATTCCGGAGAGTTATTCGATATCTGAAACGCTGGAAAGATGAACAGTTTAGTGAATCGGCAAACGGACGACCAACAGGTATTGCTCTCACAGCTGCTGCATATCACTGGTTGGATGTTAAAACAGAAGTTGTAGACTCATTTTCAGGTAAAACGGAATATCGTGATTTGGATGCCTTAATTTATCTAGTTAAACAAATCATTGCTCAATTTACGGATGAGTACGTGATGGAAGATGGTAATTTTGTAGCTTATCCTCGCATTAATATTTATCTTCCTGTCGAACCTAAACCAGATCTATGTGAACGTATGACTCTCAAGCAAATGAAAATATGGAAAGAGAAGCTTGAGAAGCTCCTTTTGGTATTAGAAGAAGCAAGAGAGTGTGTAGAGCCAAGTGAAGCTGCAGAAATCTTAAAAGGACAGTTTGGTACGGACTTTCCTGTTCCTGTTAAAAAAGATACAGGCAAGAGAGCTCTCACACCGGCCTTAATCCCATCTTCTGAATCGGCACTTTAGGGAGGACAAGTGTTTGGGAATATTAGAGACTACAATAGAATATATCCGGGCGTATGGGCAAGATGAAGTTACAGCACTCAAGAGAGTGAATGAATTCGAAGAGTCTGATTATAGATATGCATCTAATGTATTTGAGATAGAAACTATGATTCTGGATGCTCCCTTTACACTGGTAGTTGCTCTTCCTGAGTATTTTCCCTCTTGTCTCCCTAGCTTTTTTGACCATCATAAGCAAAGTGGATTCATTCCCCATGTGGAAAAGGATGGATTTATCTGTTTTACACAAAACGAAAACATGGTAATTGACGAACGTTTTCCTGGTGCAATCGTTTTAGAATGTCTAAAAAAGGTCAAATCGGTTTTGGAAGAAGGAATTAAGGGAGAAAACAAAAACGATTTTTTAGAAGAATTTGAAGTGTACTGGTCCCGAGTTAAACCTTATTTCAGTGCAATTTGTATGCTTGATGATAGTAAGAAAAAAACAAGAGAAATAGCAGTTTACAAAAAGCCGAATTCTATAGGGGCTTCTATTATTCTAATATCTGAAGTGAATCACAATCCTAAAGATTATGTACACGCTATTTTTAATGGGGATGTTGAAGGTATTGAAACACAGAGGGGAATTTTTGTTTCACTTGAAATGGGGAGTCAAGTTCCCCCACCTGAGACAGATAAACCATGGACGCTTGATGATTTTCAAGATTATATTATACCTCAACTCTCTAAAGAGAATAAGAGTAGGTTGTTCCGACTTCTTCATCGAACTCCAAAAGCTGAGCTCAGAGAAGAGTTTATTGTCATCAGTATCCCTATTGATGATAAACGTACTTCAATGTTTGGTGTACATCTCTCAATCAATTACCCGTCGGTGATTACTAAATCTACAGCAGGAAAAACATTCCCCGCTCATTTAACTCAGTCCACGTTTAGAAGCTTTAACATTTCGCGTCATAATCAGAAATATATGTTACAACGGACAGGTGGGCATTCTACTTATAACAGTAAACATGCTGTAATCATAGGTGTTGGTGCTGTTGGGAGTCCGGTGGCAGTAGGGTTGGCTAAATCCGGTTTTAACAAATTGACTTTAATTGATTATGATTTTTTAGATGCAGATAATGTATATCGACATGAACTTGGAGTCAATCGTCTTTATCATAAAAGAGATTCCAGTTATCACTACCAAACTAAAGTCTGGGCTATGCATAACGAAATTAAAGCCAGGTATCCATTTACTGAAGTTTTTCCAATAGTTCGAGACATTCGAGCTATATTATCAGAGATGGATTGGGAACGTATCGATCTTATTGTTGTTTGTATAGGGGCACCTAATACTGAAATGATGATTAACCAATTCTTGAAAAAAATAAAACATCCCCCACCTGTAATTCATGCATGGCTCGAACCCTTAGGAATAGGCGGGCATGTACTTGTCACAAATAATGGTCAAAAAGAAGGGTGCTATAAGTGTTTATTTCGACCAATCAGTGATCATGTACCCATTTCTAATCTATCCTCTTTTGCAGAACCTAACCAATCCTTTACGATTTCATTAACAGGATGCGGATCTTATTTTACACCTTATAATTTTCTGGATAGTGAACAAACGGCTAATCTTGTACTGCGAACAGCTCATAAAGTTTTAGATGGAACACTCGCGGGCAATCCGATCTTGTCTTGGAAAGGCGAAGATAACTTGTTCTTGAAAAACCATTATAGAGTTAGTGCACGTTACCGTATGAGTGAAGATATGTTGTATGAGAAGCGATTCGAGTATATAGATCCGCATTGTCCCCACTGCAGTGATGGAGTAAAGCATGATTAATCATCTGGATCCAGTCATACTTGATATGGGAAATAAACAAAAGCTGAAAATAGATTCAGCAGCAGTAGCGCTCATGTTGCATTTCAGGCAAATGGAATCCGAAACTCCCGAGTCTGGTGGTATCATGATGGGTAGAATTCTCGAAGAGAATTCATCTCCAATGATAGATGAGATAACTGTTCCAATGGAAGGGGATATCCAGAGTCGAACACGTTTTTTACGACAAGCAGAGCATCATCAACAAATCTTTACTCTAAAATGGGAGGAAAACGAAGGAAGACTATTCTATTTAGGGGAGTGGCATACACACCCTGAACGAGTCCCAACTCCTTCATCAACAGACACAAAAAATTGGAGGAAAATCTTTTTAAGCAGCAATCAGAGCATCGATTATCTACTATTTGTTATTGTGGGCACTGAATGCTTAAAAGTCTGGAAAGTTGGAAAAAAACCTCGAGAAAAAGTAAAAATAACACTAGTTGGGAAAATACTATTTAAATAGATCTGGAGATGATAACAATGAGTGAAGACCGTAAAAATAGTCGTAGAACACTAGTTTCTGCTGAAAGGAATCATCTTTGGATGGTCAGTGGTGGGATTTGTACTTTTGAAGGTTGCTCTGAAAGACTCGTTGCTGAGACAGATGGGAAATTGACCAATGTGGGTCAGGCAGCACATATCATTGGTCACAGTAAAGGTGGGCCACGTCATGAATATGCTGAAGAGTTTGGTTTCACCGATGAATCCCTAGAGGATGTAAAGAATCTGATGTTAATGTGTTATAAGCATGCCAAACTTATTGATGATAAGCACTCTAAAGACAGTTATTCGCCAAAGGTTCTGTTTGATATGAAAAGTAAACATGAAGCTAGGGTACGTAGTTGGACCGATGAAAAGAAGAAGAGTTTAGCAATTGTGCATAAACGATTAGGGCCACCTCTAACCACTTTACCAATCACTACAAATTCTTCTAATATCATTCTTGAAGCAATTGAAGACCAGACAGTATTTGATGATCCTTCAGTTGAAGGTTGGGAGCAGGGAAGACACGCTAACGAACAAATATATCGTAAATTCATGGATCTCACCCAAATTGGAGAGTACGATGTAGCTGAGGTCTATCCGCTATCACCGATCCCGTTATTGATTCATTTAGGCAAGTTACTCTCTGACACGATTCCCTTAACTGTGTATCAATATGACAGAGAATCAGCATTCTGGGTGAGCGGAGTTCCTGAAGGAGAAACGCTAGAGAAAATTGATCCGAAGGCCACTTTTACCAATAATGATTCCAATGAATTGGTAGTTACCATAGCTGTAAGTAGTGCTATATTTGATGAAGATATTGAGGAAGTGTTAGGAAAAGATAAAGACAGGTTGGAAATTACAATAGACAATCCGCACTTGAAAAGATTGATTTACCGTGAACAGGTTCTAGAAGTTCAGAAGTTGTTCAAGAACGAGACAGAAAAGTTATTTGGTCAGAAGAGGTATAATCGCATTCATTTATTTTATTCAGGACCTGCAGGTTTAGCGATTGAGCTGGGACGTAGTATTCACCATAGTATGTGGCCACAAGTTTCTCTTTACAATTTTAATTATAAGGAAACACCTAGATATCAACATGCATTTGTAATCTAAAGCAAAAAGCAATCTCTAATGAGGTTGCTTTTTTTGTAAGAAAAAAAGGTTTAAAAATAAGAAATTAGTTAATACATGATCCTAACTTGAGGAAAAGGGGGGGGGGATTGGGAGTGCCTTTCAAAGCTTTGCAGGAATTTGTAGAGAACTTACAGTACAGTAAGATGGTAAAGCTAAAAAAATGTATGGATCTACTTCGAGTATCTATAGGAGAAGATCAAATCAAACGAGGCTTAAAGCGAATGGAGTGGACTGAATTAGGGATTGTCGGTTCATTTAGTTCGACGAATGTATATGAAAAGCGCAATAAGGAATTAATGGAGTGCTTCGATAATCATGGGGTAATAGGTCAAGTCATGAACATAAAATGGAGGGAACTACTACCGGATGAACAGTTGCTTATTTCAGGCCTATGTAAATCAAAAGAGCCCTATGTACGATTCACTCCAAAAAGAACCAAGAATGATTCTGCTGATGACTTTGATGGTTATCAGTCCAAACTAGCGAGCCAATCGATTCACTCGCAGTTAATCGAATGGAAATCAAATAAATGGCTGTATAACCGTTTGTTCGACTCGTGGGTGATTATTCGTAAACGAGCTCTTCAGGAGCTATTGGAACAAGAAAAACGTAAAGAGATCTTACCAGTCGGAAGTATTTCTTTGATTCAGTCCGATCCCGAGATAAGCTCTTTACACGTGCAAAAATATCTGGGAAATGAACCACTTATAAGTCGCGGTCGTGTGGATATGTCGAAAGTAAAAGAGTATGCGGCAAGAGGATTTTTTTCTCTACCTGAGATTCAGCAGCTTCAGAAAATATCAGATGTACGAAGCGCATATAGCTTAATGGAACTCACCAGGGAGCGGAGGCTAGTCGCTCATATGCATCAGAAACATATTGTATATTCAAAGTTAAGTCGAGAATCTAAGATATAGGAGTGTTCTGAAATATTAGTTGTATTTTGCAATTAAATAGGTATAATGAATGATTATATACCGATGTTTGAATAAGGGGAGGAGAAGTGTATGCTGATACGACGAGCAACGGTAAAGGATGCTTATGCTTTAGCGTCTATTTACAACCAGGCTATCGAAGAACGAAATGCAACGTTTGAGACAGAATCTCGTAGTATTGAGGATCGAGAGCAGTGGATATTAAATCAAGGGGAACGATATCCGATTCTGGTCGCAGAATTGAATGATCTAGTACTCGGATTTGCCTCAGTTTCAGCTTACCGTGCACGAAATTGTTACGATGGAGTTGGTGAGTTCTCCGTGTATATTGATCGTCAGTCACGGGGGCAGGGCGTGGGCCGTAGATTGCTTGAAGAGTTGATACTTGAATGTAAGAATATAGGGTATTGGAAGCTGGTCTCCCGAGTTTTTGACTTTAATGTAGCAAGTAGAGCTCTCTGTAAACGGTGCGGTTTTCGGGAAGTAGGTGTGTATGAGAAACATGGCCAATTAGATGGTCAATGGCTGAACTGTGTAATTGTAGAAAAAATTATGGACACGACAATCCATTAGAATTTGTCTAGATCCTTAATGATTCGAAAGGTATTCATTTTTTTTTGATTAAATACTTGCAAAATACAAATAATTCTTAGGAGATAGGATATGGAACAGATCTGGAATGTTATTGTCATTGGTGGGGGCCAAGCGGGGTTGGCTTCGGGTTATCATCTGAAAAAGAAAGGGATATCCTTTCTAATTTTAGAGGCGGGTGAAGATGCAGCCGGGGCCTGGCCCCAGTATTATGATAGCCTTAAATTGTTTTCCCCAGCAGTGTATTCATCTCTGCCAGGGTTACCCATTACATTTCAGGGTAAACGCTACCCGAATCGAGATGAAGTCATTCAATACTTGAAGAAATATGCCACTCACTTTGATTTACCTTTGGTTTATCATAGTCGTGTTGAGAAAGTTTCCAAAGAATCTGACTATTTCAGAGTGGAGACTTCCACCGGAAAGACCTATTTTGCTCGAAATCTGATCTCAGCAACTGGCTCTTACAGCAGACCCTACACGCCTTTAATCGATAAACAAGATGAATTTAAAGGTTCCATTATCCATTCTGCGACCTATAGCACACCAGATTCATTCCGAAATCAAAAGGTTGTTGTCGTAGGAAGAGGGAACTCAGCAGTTCAGATTGCTATGGAATTATCGGAGATAACCGATACCACACTTGCTGTGCGAGAACCGGTAGCACTCATTCCGCAACGTATCTTAGGTCAAGATATTCACTTTTGGTTTAAGGTCACTGGCGTGGATACGGTATGGAAGTTTGGGAAATCATTCGCCAATGGGTCATCCGTTTTGGATCTGGATGGATATAAGCAGCGACTTAAAGAGGGGAATCCGAAACAGAAGAAAATGTTCACGGCTTTTCATGAGAACGGAGTTATCTGGTTGGATGGTAAGAAAGAAGAAGTGGATTCCGTGATTTTTGCTACAGGTTACCGCTCTAATGTTTCTTATATTGAAGCCGTGGGTGGGCTCGATGCACAAGGAGAACCCTTGCAAAAGAATGGAATTAGCACGACTGTGCCGGGACTCTATTTCGTAGGTCTGTCTGGTCAGCGCTCCTTTGCTTCAGCCACACTTCGTGGCGTTGGGCCGGATGCTGCATACGTGATCAATCATTTAGAGCAAAAAACTAAATAGTAAATTTGAGTGGAGGGAATAAGATGATTACAATAGAGCTTTTTGATACCGGCGCTTGCTGTTCTACGGGTTTAACCAACCCAGAAGGTAAGATGGCATCGATACAACTTGCAGTTGCGATTAGTAATTTATCTCAGAACGGGTATGACGTACGTGGATACAGTTTGCTTAAAGATACCGCTGAATTTGAATCGAATCACGAGGTGAAGGATCAGCTCTTAATGGATCCCCACAGTTTACCCATAACTCTGGTGAACGGGACAGTTGTAAAGACACATGCTTTACCTACTGCCCAGGAACTGTCTCAGTGGACGGGAGTATCTATCGAGGAACTCACGGGCAAGAAATCCATGAAGTAGTCATCACCAATCAATAGAGGAGGAGTACACATGGAATATGGTTATGATATTAAAGTGATGAAATACACACCTTATCTTTTCTTTACCGGCAAGGGCGGTGTAGGCAAGACCTCTACGGCATGCACAACAGCCGTGGCTCTGGCAGATCAAGGTAAACAGGTTTTATTGGTCAGTACGGATCCAGCATCTAACTTACAGGACGTATTTGAAATTGATTTGGATATGAGTCACAAGCCGATTCCAACCGTTCCAAATCTGTATGTTACGAACTTGGAGCCTGAAGCAGCTGCAATTCGATATCGTGAAGATGTTGTTGGCCCTTACCGTGGCAAACTTCCGGATGTCGTCATTCATCAGATGGAAGAACAACTATCCGGATCTTGCACCGTCGAAATAGCCACTTTTAATGAATTTTCCAATTTGCTAACGGATCCGAATTTATTATTGTCCTATGACCACATCATTTTTGATACAGCACCGACAGGGCATACCCTTCGCCTTCTGCAACTCCCTAATGCATGGAATGAATTCCTTCATAATAGTGATCAAGGAACAACACAGGGAGGACTTCTAGCAGGTCTTAATCGGCGCAAAGAAGTGTATAAAAAAGCAGTAGAAACGTTAACTGACCCAAAGAGAACGACTTTGATACTTGTAACCAGACCGGATGCAGCACCACTGAAAGAAGCAGCCCGGGCATCAAAAGAACTATCTCAATCAGGAATGAAGAACCAGACGCTTATTATTAACGGTTACTTGAAGCCTTCTCCTGTGGGTGGAGATGATACGGCTATTGCGTATTCACGACGACAAGAAGAAGCATTAACTGCGATGCCTGATTCATTGAAACTTCTTCGCCAATATGTTGTCCCACTCGTTTCGTACAATGTAACAGGCGTTGAGCACGTCCGTAAATTATATAAAAATGAAGAAATCAGTCCGCTTCCTGACGTTGTCTTACCGGAAATGAAGGCGAGAGGTCTTTCTTCTATTGTGGATGATATTGTAGAAAGAGGACAGAGCGTTGTATTTACCATGGGAAAGGGCGGCGTGGGTAAAACAACGATTGCCTATGACATTGCGATTGCTTTAGCTCAGCGAGGTAAAAAAGTTCATTTAACGACTACGGATCCTGCGACAGACCAGAATCATAGGCTACCTCTAGAGTTAAAGCAATTATTCACTATAGACAAGATAGATCCGAAACTGGAAGTGGAGAAGTACCGTGAGGAAATATTGAAAAAGGTTCGAAATACAATGGATGAACAGAGTGTAGCTTATGCAGAAGAAGAATTAAACTCACCCTGTACTGAAGAAATTGCAGTATTCCGCGCCTTTGCTGAAGTTGTCGATCGTGCAGATGAGGAAATAGTTGTTATTGATACAGCACCTTCGGGGCATACATTGTTATTACTTGATGCAACGCAATCGTACCACAGAGAAATATCCAACTCATCCGGGGAAGTTCCGTTGTCCGTTCAGAATCTTCTACCTCGTTTAAAAAATGAACAGGAAACAGCCATTGTTCTTGTCACACTTGCAGAGAATACACCTGTTCTGGAGGCCGAGCGGCTTCATGCTGATCTACAGCGAGCCGGAATCCTGCCGAAGTGGTGGATTATTAATCAGAGTTTGAGACTTACAGGCACCTCGGACCCTGTTCTTATGAATCGTGCTGCAAATGAAAGTACTTGGATTGCTCGGGTACAACAACAGTCTAATAACCACTTCGTCATTCTGGCATGGAAACCTGTAGACAAAATATAGTGGTTTAGAGAACAACGAACACAATCTGCGCTTGTATAGTTGCAAAATGCAAATATAAAAACTATAATGGGGTTCAAGAGGTGGTAATGTTGCCAGAACTTCAAAACACAAGAGAGCTATTGCAAATCATGGTGCGCCGGTTCGGCCTGCTGGATAAAAATTGTTGCACGGTTGGAGAGCAGGAAATATCGTTGATTCAAAGCCATATTCTATACGAAATTGATCATCAATATGAGCCATCCATGCAACAAGTTGCCGAAACCCTCGCGATGGATATTACGACCTTTAGTCGTCAAATTCAGACATTAATTAAGAAAAATTTGGTTCGAAAAACCCCACTACCTGAAGATCGGAGAGTATACATTCTCAGTTTGACGGTCGAAGGGAAATTTGTAACAACGGCTATTGATTATCGGATGAATACACATCTGGATGAGGTCTTCTCCTTCATGACGGATGCGGAAAAACAAACCGTCATTCAATCCGTGAAACTACTCAATGAGAGCATGCTAAAATCTAAAATGTGTTGTACGCCTTTGGGGTGATGGAGCTGCATTCCCCCTTGCGTATATTCAATACTTGTATTTTACAAATAAATTTCTATGTGGAGGTAAATAAATATGAAACCCATTGAATTCAAACAAGTTGAGTCTTGCTGTGCAACTCCTGCCGTGAACGAAGATCAAATGTTTAAACCAGATCCAGTACAGCTGGAAGAATTAAATCGATTACCGATTGTAATCATCGGTGCAGGTCCCATAGGCTTGGCGGCAGCCGCGCATGTAATTGAAGCGAAGCAACCTTTTATTATTTTGGAGGCAGGAACGAAAGTAGGTGAGAACATCTCTACATGGGGCCATGTCCGTTTGTTCTCACCATGGCAGTATAACGTAGATAAAGCAGCGGGTCGATTATTGGTCGAGGCAGGATGGATTGCCCCGAATCCAGATGATTTACCGACAGGGCATGAGCTTCGAGATCAGTATCTACGACCACTCGCTGAGTTACCTGAGATAAAGTCCAACCTTCATTTGAATACACGCGTTGTCGGGGTTAGTCGCAAAAATACGGATAAAATGAAAACAGCGGGTCGAGAACAACAACCTTTTATCATCTATGTAGAAGAAGAGGGCAAGGCCAAGCGATATGAGGCGAGGGCTGTCATTGACGCTTCGGGAACCTGGGGAAAAGCAAACCCAGTGCTTTCGAGCGGAGTACTGACTTTGCAGGAGCAATCTCTCCAAAAACAAATATTCTATGGTATACCGGATGTACTTGGGGGCGATCAAGGACGCTATTCGGGTAAACATATTGCTGTCGTAGGTGGCGGCCATTCAGCCTTAAATACCTTACTTGATTTAGCTAAGCTGCAAGAAACGAATGCTCATACGAAACTGACTTGGATTATGCGAAGAGATCATGTGGAAGAAGCTTATGGTGGGGAAGCGAGTGATCAGCTTGAAGCAAGGGGGGAATTAGGTAGTCGTATGCATGAGTTGGTGGATTCCGGAAAGGTTAGTGTAGTCACTCCGTTCCACATTCAGGAGTTAAAGCAAGATGGGGAAAACATCTCTATTGCTGGAGAGCAACTTGGGCAAAATCGCGAATTGCATCACATTGATGAAATCATTGTGAATGCAGGGAGCCGACCTGACTTTTCCTTCCTGGGCGAACTACGTTTGAGCATTGACCAGGCAACAGAGAGTGTGGAAACGTTGGCTCCACTGATCGACCCGAACGTTCATAGTTGCGGCACTGTTCGACCTCATGGGGAAAAGGAATTGCGTCATATAGAACAAGGACTGTATATTGTGGGAATGAAAAGTTATGGCCGTGCACCGACCTTCCTGATGGCCACAGGTTACGAGCAAGTTCGATCTGTAGTTGCTTTTCTAGCAGGTGATTTGGAGGCTGCTGCAAAAGTAGAGCTCGATCTACCTGAAACTGGGGTATGCAGTGTTAGTCGCCCACAAGCAAAGCAAGTCCAAGCCTCAGATTGCAGTTCTTCCTGTTCTAATGAAGAATGACATACGTTGAAATTCAAAAAAAGGTACGCTGACAACCTCGTTGTTGGCGTACCTTTTTATATTCTTCTTGAATTAGCAGACTTCCGCCAAGGTGATCTTGACATTATCTATGTATTCAGCTGGTAATATTGTTGTTTTAGCTAATTCCATCGTTGCTCATGCATTACTGAAAAACAGCTTTTTGTAAAATTTCTGTAAAACCATTTGCTTTAGGTAAACCGAGTATTACAATATAAGCATAGGCTTATGAGTGTTTGATTAGGAGTGATTCATTGAACACTCCAGTATCCCAAGAGGATTGATTATTGTCTATGGAAAGCAGGTGTGATTTTGCCCATGGAATGGATAGACTTTGTGCCAAAACAAATTTTAGTTATTCATCATAATCCAATGATGATCAGCTTATTACAATTCGGTTTATCCAAGCAAGGATACCACGTCAAAAGCTATGAAGATAGACACTATACAGATTCGAGCCATCTGGATCTGATTATTTTAGATTCTCAGCAAGCTAAGGAGAGGGATATTCTTTCGACAATTCAGTCTTTTCAACATTCACCACCGATTCTCTTGCTCGCTGAGTCGTCCGCAGATGTTGAAAGGAATGAAGCTGGGAAAGGACTATACTTTGTTAAGGAGAACCTTAACGTTCCTTTTGAATTTGAGGAATTGAACTCAAGACTAAAGTCAATTTGGAAGGAGTACAGGGGAAAAATTCAACCTTATCACTGGCAAGTTTCCGTTCAGCATAAAGCATTTAAACTAAATGAAATTGAGATTTATTTGGATTGCATGGAGATACGTTCAGGTCCTGTTCGTCAGCCATTACGCAAGGCAGAGATTTACCTGTTGATGCAACTTCTTCAACGGCCTGAGCAGTACACATCGGCTGAACAGCTAAAGCTGTTGCTAGCGAAAGACATGGTACTGGACAGGAGGCGTGTTGAGTATTACGTGAATGAACTGCGAAGAAAAATAGAGGTGTTTGAGGATCAGATTCTTATTCAAACGAAACGAAGACGTGGATATTGCCTGAAACTTAAAGGAGTGAGCTAAAATGAATCATCCAAAACGAATCTTCTTTTGGTGTAAACATAATCGTTGTCGAAGTCAGCTCGCTGCATCCTATACCTCATTCTATGCGGATAATACGGTGCAAGTGGATAGTGGAGGAATCGATCCTAAACCTATTCACCGATTCACTGTCCAAGTGCTTAAGGAAGAAAATGTACCTTGTCATGAGCAATCTGGCAAGATTCTGAACTTGATCTCCTTTGTGGACTCTGACGTTATTATTATACTTTGCGATGAGACAAGAGAAGCCTGTCCCATAATTCCTTTTGGTCTAAATTTCCGAGTATGGCCTATAACCGATCCGCTTGGTGAAAATAAGCCAACCATTCATGCGGTTCGTCAAACTAGAGATGAAATCAAAGTGTACGTGAGGGAGCTGCTTAGCGAATATGGATTACTCCGGACGTTTTGAATCCAAGACGGTTGTGCTAATTGAGGATGAACCGGCTCACGCCATGTTATACACACATCATCTAATAACGGCAGGATTTAAGGTATCCCATGTTTTGAGTACTGAAGATATGTTGCAAAAAATTGAAGCCCTTAAACACGTAGCTTTAATTATCGTGAGTTTAGAACTGGATACTGAAAGTGATACCGACTGGTGTCGTGTAATTCGCAATTCCTTTCCTGATATCCCTATGATGATGACAACAACGGTGGACAATAAGTGCATGACTCAATGTTGTATTGTAGATGCTTGTCTAATTAAACCCTTCTCATTGACAACTTTTGTGAAGTCCGTTCAAGAGGTGACTGCCGGTTAAACCTTTACACAGATTTAACACAAAAGGAGAATTCAATTAATCATATAAACTAATAATGATATATGTATATAAACATTATATTATTTAGGGAGCGATGGGATCATGAAAAAGGGAAAATGGTTTTATATGCTGTTGTTACTAATGGGGGCACTATCTTTGTCTGCATGTACAGGGGGGAACGGTAGTACCGAGAGTACAGGAAATGGACAAACTGTTGTATCAGATGAACAGGGAGCATCGGAGAAATTAACAGGAACTGTAGAGATTGATGGATCTAGTACAGTGTACCCGGTTACTGAGGCAGTAGCAGAAGAATTCGGTAAGGAAAATGGTGACGTCCGTGTCACAGTTGGAGTTTCAGGTACAGGAGGCGGGTTCAAACGATTCGCCAATGGAGAGACGGCCATTAATAATGCCTCACGCCCGATTAAACCGGAAGAAGCTGAAGATGCGAAAGCGAATGGTGTAGAGTATTTGGAGCTCGAAGTTGCTTATGATGGTCTTTCCGTTTTGGTCAATCCAGCGAATGACTGGGTAGATCATCTGACTGTAGAAGAGTTACACAGCATCTTCAAACCAGGAAGTACAGTCACGAAATGGAGTGACATACGTAGTGAATGGCCAAATGAAACGATTAAAATTTTCTCCCCAGGTGCAGATTCAGGAACATTTGATTATTTCACAGAAACAATTAATGAAGAAGCACAGCAAAGTCGAAATGATGCACAAGTTACTTTCAGTGAAGATGATAATACACTGGTTCAAGGTGTATCAGGTGAAAAGTATGCTCTGGGTTACTTCGGATTTGCCTACTATGAAGAGAATCAGGACAAGTTAAAGCTTGTACCGATTGACGGAGGCGAAGGTCCAATTACGCCTACTCACGACACGATTAATGATGGAACATATAAACCGCTGTCCAGACCACTCTACATCTATGTAAATAAACAAAAGTTGGAGAATCCAGAAGTCAAAGCATTTGTTGAATACTATTTGACGAATGCTGCTGAATTATCAGAAGAGGTCGGATATATCCGTTTGCCAGAAGAAATGTATCAAGAAGATTTGGAGAAATTGAAGTAACCGCGTAAAACCTTGACGTGTGTGGCACTTCTTGGGGACCTAGAGGTGTCACACACGCTTTATTTATTTAATGAGGAGAGCTGATATGAACACAACACCCCAAGGAGATCATCCTTTTCGCTCTAACAAGGTACGATACGCAGATTACGTGATGCCTTTCCTTTTATTCTTATGTGCATTGGTGTCCATCCTTACAACTATAGGCATCGTATACACACTCGTTTCAGAATCGATCGGATTTTTCAAACAGGTACCCATTCTTGAATTTTTAACAGGTACGACATGGGCACCGTTAATTCAACCTGTAAGTTTTGGGGTTGTCCCGTTGATGTTTGGAACATTGATGGTCACGTTTATTGCTTGCTGTATCGCCATACCTGTTGGACTGGCAACAGCAATTTATTTGAGTGAATATGCGAGTTTACGTGTACGGAACATCGTGAAACCTGTACTAGAGGTTCTAGCCGGAGTTCCGACTATCGTGTATGGATATTTTGCCTTGAGTTTTATTACTCCAGTCATTCAGATGTTACTGCCTGGTACGAGTTTATTTAATGCACTGAGTGCAGGAATTGCGGTGGGCGTCATGATTATTCCCATGGTTTCATCCTTAAGTGAAGATGCCATGAGAGCTGTGCCTGGCAGTTTGCGACATGGGGCTTATGCGCTGGGGGCCACACGATTTGAAGTGGCGGTTCAGGTCGTTTTACCGGCAGCACTCTCAGGGATCATTTCTTCCTTTGTCCTTGCTTTTTCTCGTGCCATAGGAGAGACCATGATTGTAACTGTGGCTGCAGGTGCTACACCTCAGCTTACTGCAAATCCACTCAATAGTATTCAAACCATGACAGCCTACATCGTACAAGTGAGTTTGGGAGATACCCCGCATGGATCATTGGCATATGGTTCTATCTTTGCAGTAGGACTCACACTGTTTGTAATCACGTTGTTATTAAATATTATTGCAGCGGCTGTATCGAAAAGATATAGGGAGGTGTACTAAATGTCTGAAAAGGCGGAGAAGCAGAGCATTCAGGCAGTAGAAACAAAACAGGTTCAGGCAAGAAAAAAAAGAGACCGGTTTATGAAAATCTTGTTTCTTGCAGCGACCTCCGTTGGGGTACTTGCCCTCATGCTTCTTATTATAGATATTATGGTTGATGGAATTGCTACATTTCGTCCAGAGTTATTTACTAACTATCCTTCTCGCAGGGCATCCGGCTCTGGCTTAAAATCGGCTCTCGTGGGTACGCTATATATGGTTTGTATTATGGCTCCCATTTCATTTCTTATTGGTGTCGGTGCAGCTATATTTATGGAAGAGTATGCGAAGAAGAACAAGTTTACCAGACTAATTCAACTTAATATTAGTACGCTTGCCGGCGTTCCGTCCATTGTGTATGGCATTCTGGGACTTGCAATTTTTGTTAGAGGGTTAAACCTGGAACGTAGTCTGATCTCAGGGGCATTAACGATGACATTGCTTGTTCTTCCGGTAATTATCGTGTCTGCACAAGAAGCAATCAAATCCGTCCCTGGTTCCCGCAGAGATGCTTCTTTTGCACTGGGAGCCAGTAAGTGGCAGACCGTGCAGCGTTCGGTTCTTCCGTCCGCTTTTCCAGGCATTTTAACAGGAATTATTTTAGCAGTGTCCAGGGCTATTGGAGAAACAGCTCCGCTCGTAATGATTGGAGCATTAACCTATGTAGCATTTTTACCTAATAATTTGATGGATCAGTTTACGGTTCTTCCTATTCAGATATATAACTGGATATCCAAACCGCAAACGGCATTTCATGATTTAGCCGCTAGCGGGATTATGGTCCTGCTGATCTTGCTACTGACGCTTAATATGATTGCGGTCGTACTGAGGAATAAATATCAGAAAAACCTGTAATTTTAAGGAGACGTACTGTATGAGCGCCATTCAAATTCAAGACCTCAGTGTATTTTATGGACAGCAACAGGCTGTGAAAAATATTAATTTAGATGTGCCGGAACATTCCATTACTGCGTTTATTGGTCCTTCAGGATGTGGGAAATCAACGCTTCTTCGAACACTGAATCGGATGAATGATCGTATTGATGGGGTTCGGATTGAAGGGAATGTTCACATTAAAGGACATGCCATCTATGATGATCAAGTCCGAGTGGAACTACTCCGAAAGAAAGTAGGGATGGTGTTTCAACAGCCTAATCCATTCCCAAAATCGATTTATGATAATGTTGCTTATGGTCCTCGGTTGCACGGAATCACTCGTAAATCCGAGTTGAATGACATTGTTGAAAAAAGCCTCAAAGCTGCAGTACTATGGGAAGAAGTGAAAGACTTACAAAAAAAATCGGCTCTGCAGCTTTCAGGAGGACAACAACAGCGGTTGTGTATTGCTAGGGCTTTGGCGATGAATCCTGAAATTTTGCTAATGGATGAGTCTACAGCTGCATTAGATCCGCTATCCACCCTTAAAATCGAAGAATTAGTTAAAGAACTCCGACAATCCTATACCATTGTAATGGTAACTCATAATTTGCATCAAGCTGCAAGGATTTCAGATCAATGTGCCTTTTTCTTCGATGGAGAATTAGTTGAATACGACGACACCAGTCAAATGTTTAGTAATCCGAAAAATCCAAAAACGGAAAACTATGTTGCAGGTCGTTTTGGATAAATATTATATTGGGGGAAGAAGCATTGCACAGGATTTCTTGATTTCAGCATATCCTTGCTTTAGAATATAAATATAAACTTATATATCAATTAGGATTGTTGAACGCTGGGAAGGATGAACGCATGTGGAATCCATTGAACAAATTTCAGATAAGTTAAAATTGCTTGGAGATAAAACTCGCCTGACCATGCTTATTCTATTAAGAGAAAAAGAATGGTGCGTATGTGATTTTGTTGAATTACTTGATATGTCACAGCCCGGAATTAGCCAACATTTACGCAAATTAAAGTCACATGGGATTGTTAGTGAAACACGCCGGGGGCAGTGGGTTTATTATTCCTTAGCTATTGAAGATAAACCATATATTAAAGCGGTGCTCGATCAGATGCCAGATCATGAAACGGTACTATTGTCTATGGGGAAAAAGGGAGTCGGCTCCCAGTGTTAACTGGAGCCAGCGTCTTACACCGAATGAAATGATTATGCGTTGACTCTACAAAATAGAGTCAACGCATTTCTTTTTTTGGTTAAAGGGTTGATTAAATGACATCAACATATTACAATATAATTATTCGATTATATATTATCTGAAAGGAGGAATTGAAATGCAGACCATTTATGAAGCGGCAGACAAACTAAAGTTATTGGGAGACAAAACCCGTCTAACCATGTTGGCGCTCCTTAAAGATCGGGAATGGTGTGTATGTGAATTTGTTGATGTGTTGGAAATGTCTCAACCAGGGATTAGTCAGCATTTACGAAAATTGAAAGATCAAGGGATGGTTAAAGAGAACAAACGTGGACAGTGGGTATACTATTCTTTACATGTGGATGATACTCCGTATATTAAGATGGTACTGGATGCCATGCCTGATTCGAAAGAAATTCTCCGTACGTTAAATAAAGTGGACGTACCTCTCATTTGTAGTTGATTTTTTTGACCATTATATAAGAACATCATTATATAATGATTGAATGACATGAAGGGTTGAGGAGAATGTTATAGCTACAATGCAACTGATTAGAGGAGGTAAAATTTGTGTTTTCTGTCGTCATGGCTTGTACGATCTTTTTGATAACGTTAGTCCTCGTTATCTGGCAGCCTAAAAATCTATCCATTGGATGGTCTGCTTGCGGAGGAGCCATTCTAGCGTTGCTTGTGGGCGTGGTTAATTTCCAGGATGTTTGGGATGTTACGCAAATTGTATGGAACGCCACACTCGCTTTTGTGGCCATTATAATCATCTCACTGATTTTGGACCGGATCGGGTTCTTTGAATGGGCAGCCTTACATATGGCGAAGGCAGCTCATGGTAGAGGTGTTCGAATGTTTGTTTACGTCTCACTTCTTGGAGCCGTGGTTGCCGCATTTTTTGCCAATGATGGCGCAGCATTGATTCTGACACCGATTGTTCTAGCCATGGTAAGAGCACTCAATTTCGATGAGAAGAAAGTGTTTCCGTTCATTATTGCCAGCGGATTTATTGCTGATACCACTTCATTACCACTGGTTGTAAGTAACCTTGTGAACATCGTATCAGCCGATTTCTTTGGCATTACCTTTATGGAGTATGTAGGCAAAATGTTTGTTCCCAATCTGTTCTCACTCGGGGCAAGTATTGGTGTGCTGTATCTCTTTTTCAGAAAAAGTATTCCAAAACGCTTTGATGCCAGCGAACTGAAAGCTCCAGCAACAGCAATCAAAGACCTGAAGATGTTCAAGATGTCTTGGGTTGTTCTTGGAGTGTTGCTTGTTGGGTACTTCGGCAGTGAATTTGTTGGTCTACCCGTGTCTATTGTAGCAGGAGTTGTGGCAATATTCTTTCTGATTATGGCTTCTCGCAGTTCTGCTGTACCGACCAAAGTGGTTGTTAAGGAAGCACCATGGGCCATTGTATTTTTCTCTATCGGCATGTATGTCGTCGTATATGGTCTGCGGAATGAAGGGCTGACGGATCTGCTTGCTGTGGTCATTCAGGCTGTGGCTGATCAAGGATTGTTTGCCGCAACGATAGGTATGGGATTTATTGCGGCAATTATCTCATCTCTGATGAACAATATGCCTACAGTGTTAATTGATGCCTTGGCCATCGATGCTACAACAGCAACCGGAACGGTCCGGGAGGCATTAATTTATGCCAACATCATTGGATCGGATCTCGGGCCTAAAATTACCCCGATTGGTTCACTGGCAACCCTGCTTTGGCTTCATGTGCTTAGCACTAAAGGTGTCAAAATCTCATGGGGCACTTACTTTAAAACGGGGATAATTATTACAGTTCCGACGTTGTTAATTACACTAATTGGTCTATATCTGTGGTTGAACATTGTATAAATCTAACAATGAGGAGACGCGATGAACATGAGCAAAAAAACATTTTATTTCCTTTGTACAGGCAACTCTTGCCGTAGCCAAATGGCCGAAGGTTGGGCCAAAAAGTATCTCAGTGATGAATGGAATATCTATAGCGCAGGGATTGAAGCTCATGGTTTGAATCCCAAAGCAGTTGAAGCGATGAAAGAAGTCGGCTTGGATATCTCGAATCAAACATCAGACATTATTGATGCCGAGCTGTTGAACAATGCAGATTTTGTGGTCACGTTATGTGGAGATGCGGCAGACAAATGCCCGATGACTCCTCCACATGTGAAGCGGGAACACTGGGGATTTGATGATCCCGCCAAAGCGCAAGGGACAGAAGAAGAGAAATGGGCTGTATTCCAAAAGGTTCGTGACCAGATTGGGGAGCGCATCAAGACTTTCGCTGATACCGGCAAATAACACCAGAAGCCGGGAGAATTACTTTTCCCGGCTCTTTACATTAAGGAGGCGTATTAGAAATGAAAACCATGGAGATTTATGATCCTGCCATGTGCTGTTCGTCAGGTGTATGCGGTCCAGGTGTTGATCCAGAACTTATTCGTGTATCTGCAGTCGTGCATAATTTGCAAAAGAAACAATTTCAGGTTTCTCGCTATAATTTGACCAGTGAGCCGGATGCCTTTGTAGCAAGTCCGCTGGTTGGACAACTTTTAGCTGAAAAAGGACCTCAAGTATTGCCCATCATCATTGTCGATGGCAAGGTCGTTAAGGAAAAAAATTACCCAACCAATCAGGAATTCGTGGAATGGACTGGTCTGACGGAAGAAGAACTGGTAGCCAAACCGAGAATGCGCCTCGACATAAACACCAAATCTGAACACTAGGAAAGAAGGGTCTCAACATGTTAAACCGATTTGAACCGAAATCTATCACGTTAACGCCTTATTTATTTTTTACTGGTAAAGGGGGCGTAGGCAAGACATCGACGGCTTGTGCAACTGCCGTATCGCTTGCTGATTCGGGGAAGCGTGTTTTGCTGGTGAGCACGGATCCAGCTTCAAACCTACAAGATGTTTTTGGCATGACCTTATCCAATCATCCTGTACCTGTTATGGGGATTGAAAATCTAGATGCTGCTAATCTGGATCCTGAAACAGCTGCGGGAGAGTACAAAGCTGAGGTCGTTGATCCATACCGCGGCGTTCTGCCTGATACGGTTATTGCAACGATGGAAGAACAGTTATCAGGGGCCTGTACCGTGGAAATTGCTGCATTTAACGAATTTAGTTCCATGTTAACCAATAAGGTACTGCGTGAGAAGTACGATCACATCCTGTTCGATACAGCCCCAACTGGACATACGCTACGTTTATTGCAATTGCCTACAGCCTGGAGTGGGTTTTTATCCGAAAGTTCGCATGGGGCTTCCTGTTTGGGACCACTTGCTGGGCTGGAAGCGAAAAAAACGTTATATCAGGAAGCCGTCAAAACGTTATCTGATCCCAACGAAACGACACTTGTCCTAGTTACTCGTCCAGAGGATTCTCCGCTGAAAGAAGCAGCTCGGGCATCACAAGAACTTCGAGAGATTGGTATTCAGAATCAGTTGTTGATTGTAAATGGGTTACTTTCTTCCGTTGTGGAACAGGATACGGTGTCTTCCGCTTTCTATGGTCGCCAGGTTGGTGCACTTGAGAAGCTTCCTGAAGCTGTCAAACAACTACCAACGTATCAAATACCACTTGCACCGTTCAACATCACCGGGATTGAGCATTTACGACGCTTCTTCGATACGCCTGAAGTCCGTGTAGTGGAAGAAGGTAGTGTGAATACATCATCTACTTTACCTTTGCAACATTTAATAGAAGATATGGAGCGCCAGGGTATCCGAGTGATCTTCACCATGGGAAAAGGTGGGGTTGGCAAAACAACGGTGGCTTCGGCTATCGCAGTAGGTTTGGCAGAAAGAGGTCATCGGGTGCATCTAAGTACAACTGATCCAGCATCCCACCTCGGTCATGTACTTGAACAAGAGACAGATCACATTAGCGTGAGCCGGATTGATCCAAAGATAGAGCTGGAGCGATACAAACAGGAAGTCTTGGAGCAGAACAAGGATTCATTAGATGAAGATGCTCTTGCCTACTTGGAAGAAGATTTAAGATCTCCTTGTACGGAAGAAATTGCAGTTTTCCGTGCATTTGCCAATCTGGTTGAACGAAGCAGTGATGAGATTGTCGTTATTGATACGGCGCCAACGGGTCACACGTTACTTCTTTTGGATGCAACAGAGGAGTACCACAAGGAGATTGAACGTTCAGCAGGTGCGATTCCGGCGGCTGTTCAGCATCTGCTTCCCCGTCTTCGGAATCCAAACGAGACGAGTGTAGTCATTGTTACCTTGGCAGAAGCTACACCGTATTATGAGGCTACCCGATTGGAGCAGGATTTGCAGCGGGCAAGTATTCCAACCAAGTGGTGGGCGATTAACCAGAGTTTTGCTGCAACGGACACAACAGATCCCATTCTGCGAGGTCGGGCAATAGCGGAGCGAGATTGGATTAAGAAGATTCAAACAGCTTCAGATGGTCATACCGTCATCATACCGTGGGAACCCAAAGAAGCCGTAGGTTACGATAGCTTGAAAAAGTGGACTGAAGTGGCTGTATCGAGTAGGAAATAGAGAGGAGCAAAATGAACATGATCATTACGGATGGTGCAAAAACTTATATTGAGGAAATGATGAAACAAGCAGGTGTGAATACATTGCGATTTGCAGTGGCTGGTGGGGGATGTTGTGGACCTACTTTCCAACTGGGGCTTGCCGAAAGTCAGGAGAGTGATGTAGTGCAGGAAATCAATGCGATTCGTGTAGCTATAGATCCGGAACTAACGGCTTCGATTGAGTCCATCACGCTGGACGTGGAACAGTATCCGGATGGACCTGGCCTCGTTGTAAGTGGAGGACAAAGTTGCTGATCAGAACCGTAGAGGAGTGAAAAACAACCATGTCAAACTATCATGAACTAATCAAAGGTAAAGTCTTTATTGGTGGGGCGGATGTGGCTGTACAAGCCATCAAGGAACAAGGTATCACCGATGTGTTCGATCTCCGGGAAGATGGGGAAAAACAAGAGGGCTTTCCAGAAACGACAACTCGCCATCATTATCCGATTATGGAAGACCGGGATGATCAGGAAGATTTCATTAAAGCTGCGATTTTAGCCGTTACTAAGGCTGTTCAATCGGATAAAAAAGTATTCTTTCACTGTGCTGGAGGACGTAATCGAACCGGAACTGTAGCGACAGCCCTACTCATTAATCTAAATGAAGCCACTACGGTGGAAGAAGCAGAGAAGCTGGCGATGGAAAGACGCCCGGATATTTCAATTAAGCCTGAAATGTTAAAAATACTCAAAAGAATGTTTGAAGAAGAAAGTACAAACTAATTTTATGGCTATCTTTAGAGACGTTGTTATCGTTGATAACAACGTCTTTTTTATGCTGATGTAAGAGAGAACTGTAGCTTTAAATAAAATAATCATTTTCTGTAAAGTTGATCTATACAGTCACATGAATATTGTGATGCTAGTTTGGAACTAATGCTTTTGAGTAGTTAGATTTCACTGTAAGGTTCTTCATGATACTTTACATGCATTACGCTAGTGTAGCTTTTAATATAAAAATTAATTAAATGTTTAGCTGCTTGACTTGGTGAGATATCAAAATCGTTTTTGATCCACGTTAAGATAAACCCATATGTTCCAAACGCTCTAAAACTATTCAGATAGTCATTATGATTTTCATCATTATCTCCTGTTAGGAAAACAATCTCTTTATCTAAAATATTTACAATGACACTAATGAATTTATCTTGTATATGAGGTAACGTATCTTCAAACGTTAACAACTTAAAATATGTTTTATTATTTTTAATGTGCTCAAAAAGTTCTATAGTATGATTAGTGGCATCTTCCAGTTGGGATATTCTAGAGTTTGAGTTTTTCTTAGCTACAGCAATAAAACCCTCCATGAACTCGTCCATAATTTCTGCTGTTATGGCTTCTTTTCCATCGAAGTATTTATAATAAGAACTTCTGTTATATCCTGCTTGCTCCACTATATTGCTAACAGTAACTTGAGAGTATCCTTTGAGTGCAATTAGCTCGATATATGCATTTTTAAAGTTTTGCTTAGAGCGTTGCACTTTAACATTTTCATTACTTTTCAAACCATATACTCCTCTCTAATATAGGTAAAGTTACTGAATCTTAAGCTATGATTAGACGTTCTATATTTAAATGTCCGATTCAATGTATCGACCTACTCTTCATTTTAGACATTAAACCTCAATCTTCAATCATCATTTATTGATATTTTGTATTCATAATAGACATCGTTAAATATAGTGTTTATTTTGAATACATTTATATGTTATTTGGTGATTGTTTAAAAATCTGATAGGAATAAAATAAGTAAATAAGCTGTACGACTGTTCTCGACAAGCAGCTTACAAGTGAGAGAATATAATGTAAGCGTTTATTGTAACGGTATTCTGAGGAAACGCCAAGTTCAATTACCTTGGCTATTTTTTGCGGAGCCAATTGTAAAGAACAATAGTCGAGAGCTTTAGTTTGTATAGTATAAATGGATAAAAGGAGAAATGATTATGCCACGACTAGCTAATAAAATTGCACTGATTACTGGTGCAGGTTCTGGATTTGGTTTGGCAATGACTAAACGTTTTGCTCAAGAAGGGGCAAAAGTATTCGCTGTAGATGTCAGTGCTAATATCTTTGAGGCAGTCAAAACATTAGATGGGGATATTACACCATTTGTTGGTGATGTATCTTCTCAGGAACAAGTGGATGTAATGTTTGATGACTGCATTAAAAAGTATGGTCGATTAGATATCCTGTGTAACAATGCAGGCATTGGTGGAAAGAATGCTCCTATCCATGAATACAAAATGGAAGACTGGGATGTCGTTTTTAATATTAACGTTCGGGGTTACTTCATGGTTATGCAACGTGGAATTCTGGAAATGCTTAAAATAGGTGGGGGATCCATTGTAAATACGGCATCCATCGGTGGTTTCCGTGCAAGTCCTAATTCTGCTGCTTATATCGCTTCTAAAGGTGCAAATGTCATGATGACAAAACAAGCTTCTGCTGAATATGTCAAGCAAGGTATCCGCGTAAATGCAGTTGCTCCTGGTATATTTAATACTGCCATCTTGAAAGGTGCATCTGCTGAACAACGTGCTTATTTAGACGCCCAGGTTCCAATGGGTCGACTTGGGGAGCCTGATGAAATGGCTAACTTGGCTTTATTCTTAGCTTCGGATGAGGCTTCGTATATTACAGGTCAGGTCTATATTATTGATGGCGGCCGTGCTGTTTTATAATTATTCTGAATATCAATACATCTCATAAATATATCTGAGATACGAACCAAAGTAGAAGGTAGCTATTCATTGCGGACTTAGGGATTCTACAGAGCAGACGGCAAAATTTCGTATGCTGGATCGTTTGATAATAGTAGAATTGCCAAAAGTCCGCTTTTAGTAGTTTGGATGTCCAGTAATACTGAATTATGTCCGGTGTCCCACCTACGCGTACGCCGCGAGGTTCCGAAGAATTACAGTTCTCTTCCGTGTAATTCTTTAATAGGTAGCATCCTCCATATGTTAATTTCCATTGAACAGAAATGTAACCCCTCTGTTATTTTAAACCTGGATGTTGTAGTGGAATTTAAAGTTGTTTCTGTGATTTATTCTTGCTCTTAGGAGCAGTAAGCAGAGCTGATATTTAAAACGGCCTGTAGAGGAGATGTCACCGCATGTCTCTAATTCAGGCCGTCCTGCCGCTATACTCTATTTAATATATTGTTGGCTGACCAACAGCGAGTTGATTACTTCTGTCGGTATTACAAATTGAACAGGTCCTGCACTTCCAGGAGCAACATCAGATTCATTAAAGGCAATAACCAATTTCCCGTCTACATTAATGTAAAAGCTCTGAGTCTTCGAAATGCTGTCAAACATAAGGATATTTGTTTCATCCAGACCTGCGCCTTTTACCCAATAAACCTTATTGGGGTCCGTCTTCATTTGCCCGTGCATTTGCTCCTTGATATTTTCGCTGATAACAGATACATAACTTTCATCCTTGAAGAGGCTTGGCAAGGTGAGTAACACTTGATTTTTTTTGTCAATCGTGTCGTACTTCAACGTTTCATACGCGGAAGCCTTCGTCTGTACGACCCAGCGCTGAATCGAGAGAAGCTGATCCGTATCGGTGACAACCTCATATCCGCTGTCTACCCCCATTAGAGGCTTGCCCTTCCACTGATCAATCTCTGCCATGAATTCCTTGTACAGCTTTTGACCCTCCGCAATATACTTCTCGTTCAGCATGTCTTGTAACTTATTATCGGGCATATTCGTAATTGCAGGAACCTTCACATCCGCATGGTAGCCGTCTCCCTTCGCTGTATATTCCGTGAAAGTTACGAGCTTCACCAATGCGCTGACAGCCGGCATCTCTGACATGGATTGTGCAAACGCTGGGCTTATATTCACCCCGGACACGAACAGCGCAATAGCAGCTGCCGCAGAGCCAAGGAACCATGTAATGCCGCGTTTGCGCTGCTGGGCAGGCCGCAACGATTGTGTGACGAGCGTTTCCAATTCAGCGGGGATTTGTACATTCATATACTCCTGCTTAAGCTTTTTCATTTTTTTGTCCATATTAGTAGGCCTCCTCTTGCTTCATGTTGATGCGAAGAATTTTCAGTGATTGGTATAAACGCGATTTAACTGTGCTTAACGGAATATCGAGGACGACAGCCACATCTTCCAGCTTCATATCCTCGAAGAACCTCAAAATAATGACTTCACGATACATCATAGGCAACTCCTCCAAGTTCTCTGCCAGGTGCAAATCCTGAATCACATCGTGATCATTCACTCCGTGCTGCTCCAGAACCTCATCAGCAACGGGAACGAGCTTTTTTTCTCTCCGCAAATAATCGAGCGCCGTATTGACCACGATGCGGTAAAACCAGCTCTTCATGGATTCAGGCTTTGTCAGCGAATCGCTCTTAGTCAGGGCCTTCTGTATCGCATCCTGTACCACATCCATGGCGTTCTGCGGATGTTTTACATAGCTATAAGCCAGTCGGTATACATTATCCTTATAATCCATCATAAATTCTGTCAATTTCTTATGAAATAGCTTGCTATCCATCAATAGGCCTCTCTTCCTTTTTACTGTGCGCATTTCTTTATTATCCGCTTTTCATTGTGCAAGACGAATCAGACCGTGAAAAAGTTTGAAGCGATATGGGAGCATTATACGCACTGTGTTTTGAATGGATAATGACCGGGGGGTGTTCGTTCTCTTCAGCTAAATTAATGTCCCTCTCTTCAAACATGATACGCACCTATTAAAAATTACTCCTTCCGATCAGCTTGTGAAGGAAGATCCACCGGCCTTAAAACCTGAACATTAAAAAGATGGTCAACATAACAGTCTTTGTTACGAGGCACACAACAAGTACAACGAGGGTATCAACAAATTTGAATATATCCCATACGTTTGCACTTGGTGACAGCAACACTAGTATTACCTAAGTAAGTTAATTTCGTTAGATATTAGATGACGAAAGTATAGGAACATTTTGGTGAGATCGAAAAAATATGGTTAATGGGAAGAAATACATATATTCGCTCATCTGATATATCTAGAAAACGGGACATCAGAATTGGTTATAAGTTGAATGTCCTATTATTTTGTCGATTTATAGCAAAAAAGTAGGAAAAAAGTATTGCTAATTGAGATGGTTTTATTATAGAATAGTTTTAGAAGAGAACAGTTCGATATATGAACTAATCACGAAAGGAGAATGAAGATGAGCACACCAGATGCCAAAAACTTGGTGAATCGATACTTAGATGCATCTTTTCTGGTGACTAAGCAGTTTGATAACCGAATACGTGAACAGGTAGGACAAACGATGACGATAGACCAATTTTGTGCACTTCGTCTAATTGAAGAGAAGCCTTCATGCACACCCTCCGACTTGGCGGAACTTCTTTGTGTAGGGAAGAGTAGCATTACAGCCTTGGTCAACAAATTGGTTGGCAGGGACTTGGTACACCGGGAAGGTGATGAACGTGACCGCCGGGTGATCTATCTGAAACTGACGGATACTGGACGAAAGGTATATAGGGAGACCGAGCGGGAAATTCAGATGCTTCTTGAGCCGTATCTGGTTCATTTTAAACCGGAAGAGGTCCGTAATTTCATTGAATCCTTTGAAAAGCTTGCATCGTTGTTAACACATGAGGGAGGTACGGAGGACAAATGAGAACGATTTTAAAGGCACGATGGTGGTTCATGGGGTTGTGGGTTGTTGTAGCTGCCGTATTGATGGTTACTGCCCCTAATATGAGTGAACTGATCCGAGAAAAGGGACAGTTTACAGTTCCAGAAGGGTACTCTTCAACCCGTGCTGCAGCGATCCTGGATGAAGCTGCTGCGCAAAAAGGAGAACAGCAGGGTAGCCAGATCGCGCTTGTTTTTTATAATCCGGAGGGTCTGGGTACCACGGGGAAACAAGAGGTAGAGAAGGCCGTTAAGCAATTAGAGGAGGACAAGGAAAAGCTGGGCATTCTGTCTATTTTGGAGCCATTTTCTCAGCCCGAGTTGGCAGATAAAATGGTCTCCGCTGATGGGAAAACCATCTTGACAACACTTTCTGTTGATCAAGGAGAGCGCACAATCAAAGAAATGCGTGATGACCTGAACGATGCGTTGAAATCGGTCAACGTAGATCATTACATAACCGGTAAAGGTCTAATCGACGAAGATACAATAGATAGTTCCCAAGCGGGACTCAAAAAATCAGAATATATTACGGTTGTATTTATCTTGCTTATTCTGTTCCTAGTATTCCGTTCGTTTGTAGCGCCATTTATACCGCTGTTAACAGTCGGGATCAGTTACGTTGTATCACAACAGATTGTTGCATTTTTGGTGGATGCGGTCGATTTCCCGATATCCACGTTCACACAGATCTTTATGGTCGCAGTCATGTTCGGAATTGGAACGGATTACTGTATCCTGTTGTTGAGTCGTTATAAGGAAGAGTTGGCACATCATGAGAATACGTGGGATGCCATCATTGCCACCTATCGTACTGCCGGTAAAACGGTATTCTTCTCAGCACTTGCTGTGCTGGTTGGATTCATTGCCATCGGCTTTGCACAGTTTCTACTCTACCGATCAGCGGTGGCGGTCGCAATTGGCGTTGCTGTCATGATGCTTGCCCTGATTACCATCGTACCCTTTTTCATGGCGGTGCTGGGTAAGAAGTTATTCTGGCCATCGAAGGGTTCGCTGGAACATGCCGAAAGCAAAATTTACGGCGCGGCAGGACGCTTCTCCCTGAAACGCCCATGGGCTGCTCTGCTCATCGTTGCAGCGGTCTGTGTGCCTCTTCTAGCAACCTACGATGGTAAATTGTCCTTTAACAGTATGGATGAAATTGGTGAGAAATATGATTCAGTAAAAGCATTCAACATCATCTCCGACAGCTTCGGTCCAGGGGAGTCACTACCAGGTCAAATCGTTATTCAGAACGATGAAGCGATGGATAATGCGAAGTATATGGCCGTTGCTGAGAAAATTAGCCGGGAAGTGGAGAAGGTACCAGGCATCTCTGGTGTCCGCAGTATGACACGACCTACGGGTGACGAGATCAAAGATTTTGAAGTTACACAGCAAGTGGGAACATTATCGGATGGGCTGGGTGAAGGCAAGACGGGTTTGGACAAAATTCGTGATGGTCTGAGTGAAGCCAGTAGTCAGCTAAGTAAAAATGAACCACAGTTAAAAGAAGCTGCCGATGGAGTAGGTGAACTTACCAAAGGAACTACCCAGTTGCAATCGGGTATCACGCAACTCAGTGAGGGACTTGGGCAGATTGAAAAAGGTATTCGAGATGGTTCCGCAGGTGCGGGTGATCTGAAAGCGGGACTTCAGCAAGCCAAAACGAGCGCAGATCAACTTGCGCAGGCAAACAATCAGTTGCTTGAAGCCTATCGTCAGGCGGGAGCAGGAGTCGCTGCATTGGGGGATGGAACCCGGGAACTGGAGCAACAGCTGAACGGGGTTTCAACGGCTTTAACCAGTCTGTCGGAATCCTTCACAGCACTCGAAGAACGTTATCCTGAATTGCAGCAGGATGCGGACTACCAGCGTATCAAAGGTACGATAGGTGAAACAGGTTCTGGTACAGCGCAGCTCGCTCAAGGTTTGGGTCAGATTAAGACCAAACTGGGAGAAGCCGCTGCTGGAATTAATCAGGCGAATGAAGGCTTTGCCTCCGCAGCAGCCGGACAGAAGGCTCTTGCCGATGGTTTGGGCCAGATTGTAACAGGAATAAGCCAGCTTGAGACAGGACTGAAGCAAGCCGCTGATGGTCAAGGAAAAGTTATCAAGGAGATACCTTCCATCCAGAACGGGCTTGGTCAGCTTCAGGGTGGACAGGAGAAAATTCAGCAAGGCTTCACAGATCTGAGTGGTCAGCTGACTCAATTGACAGATGGTTTGAATCAAAGTGTCGATGGTATTAAACAGGTATCTGGTGGACTGGATTCAGCACAGGACTACCTGACACAATTGCAAAATTCACCAGATTCGGATCTGGCAGGCTGGTACGTTCCTGAAGAAGCATTGAGCAGTAAAGACTTCACACAGGTATTTGATACGTATTTGTCTCAAGATCGGAAGACGATGACGATTGATGTTATTTTCGCCGAAAATCCATACGGAACTGAAGCCATTGATCGTGTTCCTGACATTGAGGCGGCAGTACAACGTGCGGTACAAGGTAGTACGCTTGAAAAAGCAGACATCGCCGTAGGTGGAGTTACCAGTACGTTTGCAGATCTGCAGGAGATCTCCAATAAGGACTATACACGTACTGTGATGCTGATGCTAGTGGGCACATTTATTATTCTGATCATATTGCTCCGTTCGGTTATTATGCCACTGTATCTGATCATTTCCTTGTTACTGGCATATTTCACATCAATGGCGATAACCGAAGTGATATTTGTTAATATTCTTGGGTTTGCAGGCATCAGCTGGGTTACTCCGTTCTTCGGATTTGTCATGCTGATTGCACTCGGTGTGGATTATAGCATCTTCCTGATGGACCGTTTCAACGAGAACAAAGGCATGAAAGTACAGGATGCGATGTTGTACGCGATGAAGAACATGGGAACCGTTATTCTATCAGCAGCGGTCATTCTGAGCGGTACATTTGCTGCGATGTATCCATCCGGTGTTCTCTCGATGATGCAAATTGCCACAGTCGTCCTTAGCGGACTGATCTTGTACTCTCTGTTGTTCCTACCATTCTTCATCCCTGTGATGGTGAAGATGTTTGGCCGGGCTAACTGGTGGCCGTTTCCTACTAAGGAACAGGCGGATGTTACTGATCCAGATCGGACTATAGGGTTGTAATTAGTCTAGCTTTACTTTTATATTTCTATTATGAATGGGTAAGTGAAAAACGAAAATAAAAGTAGCCTTAGTCCTGGTTAAATCAGGACTAAGGCTACTTTTCCAATGTTATCGTTATTTTTTACAGGATGTAATACTTTTTTAATCGAATTGAAGTTCTCCAAAGGCGGGGGTGTGAAAATTCTATTAAACTTTGATTCTTAGTTTCTGCAAAGTATTGATTAAGAATATGTGTTACGGTGCAATAGACACACTTTACCACATAGAAAGCGATTCCAAAACCGTGGGGATTATCGCTCTTAATGTAGCAATTTATCTACCAGCAACATATCCCCCATCCACAGCCAAAGCTACACCTGTAATCTGTTTAGCTAGGTTTGAACACAGGAAAACGGCCGCATTGGCTTGATCCTCAGCTGTTTGCAGTTTTCCTGATGGAATACTGGATTTGTAGAAATCAGCCTGATCTGGTGCACTATCTAGCCAACTAAGAATCGGAGTTGCTGTCATTCCCGGGCAAATTGCATTGACACGAATATCATATTTGGCATACTCCATGGCCACACTTCTTGTCATACCAGTTATGGCGAATTTTGTAGTGGAATAGATCGCTTGATTCTGCCCACCAATCAAACCGAAACCGGATGAGGTATTAACAATAGCACCACCTCCTGTTTTTAACATGGCTTGGATTTCGTGTTTTATGGCATAGTAGATTCCGTATAAATTGACTTTGACCAGGCGATCGAAGTCTTCCGAGGAAGATTCAGCTATTGGAGCCGGAGGTAATGTAATTCCTGCATTATTGTGAGCGAAATTCAGTTTTCCAAATTCTGATACAGTAGCATCTACGAGTCCGAGGATATCTTCTTCTGCAGCTACATTACATTTGAAGAAGCTTGCAACGCCTCCCGCGGCCTGAATTAATTGTACGGTTTCTAGACCTGCTTTTTCGTTGATATCTGCTACCATAACTTTTGCACCAGCTTGGGCAAATGCTATTGCGCTTGCACGACCAATTCCAGAGCCTGCTCCGGTCACTAATCCTGCTTGTTCTGTGAAGTTTAAATTTAACATTATTGTGATCCTCCTGTACTTCTTATGATTTTAGTTCTGAATTCAAGTTAGCTTGGAATCATATCATTTCTTAAAGAAGACAGATTAACCCCAAACATATAAATTCATAAATCAGTCACATTTATAATTATAAAATTTTATATATAAAATTTATATAAGCAGAGATAGTCTGATTTGTAGGATAATAGACATATATACACTCATTTGTCGGATGGAGGAGGGGATATTGATGAAAGCTGAACATGATCTACGTGTACTAAAAACACGTGAGCACATAAAAGAGGGGTTCTCCTTATGTGTGATGCAAAAAACATTTCGAGCGGTTACGATAAAAGATATTTCATCAGCTGCCAGGGTAAATAGATCTACATTTTATACTTATTACAGTGACAAGTACGAACTACGTGATGAGCTCGTCCAATCGACACTGGAAGAGCTAAATAGTACAATTCATCTGCCAATGTTCACGTTTGCTACTCAAAATTCTCAGCTGACACATACTCTGATCACTCAGCATCTTATGTATTTATGGAGTCAAAAGGACTGGTATCAGGTGTTATGGAATAAGAATATGGAACTTTGTGTATTTAATGAAATGAAGTCCTTACTGGAAGAAAAAATAAGAAAAAGTTTGGACCAGGGCAATAGAGGTGAAATTTTAGAAAGAACTGAACTTCTTGCTCGGTTATATGCATCTACAGCGATGAGTACCCTGAAGTGGTGGTATGAGATATCACCCACAACATCTGCAGCGGAAGTTGCTGATATTATAAATGATCATTGGAAGTTAGGAATGCAGAGAACTTTTTTTCGAGCTGATGATACCCTAAAGACTAGTTAAGAGGAGGGGAATGATCGCAGACCTTTTCGGATTTTACTTAGCCTCAAGAATAATGAACTTGAATGCTGCTATCTAGATACTCTGTATAGATTAAAAAACTGACGCCAGCGTAGTGCCGATGTCAGTTTTTTTATTTATCTCTGAATCCTTCGAGAAGGATACTTAAATGAAATCCATATTTATTTGTAACTGAATTTTTGTTTTTTGAGCACTTCGCTGGATTTAGGCAGACCTTGTTCGCGAGCAAAATAAGCTGCAACTCCACCGGTCCATGTTTTAGTGGGAAGATAATTCTCTCTGTGTTTCAAGTATTCCGTATACGTTTTTTCGTATTCCTCAATATATGGCAGCTGCTCCGTGTTATATGTTTCTTGATGGAAGAAAGAATTGTAGGGAAGTCGCGGTTTTACATTTGTTTGCTCAGCCGGATGTCCAATAACCAATCCTGCGATTGGAAATACGTACTCGGGTAAACCCAACAATTCTATAATCTCAACTGTACGAGCTCGAATGGCGCCAATAGGTACAACACCAAGACCCATTGATTCAGCGGCAGCTATTGCAAATCCCATTGCAATCCCGACATCCGTTGATCCTACTAACAAAGTATCTACATTGTCTTTAGCTACGAACTCCTGGCCGTTATGTTTAAGAGCTTCACTAATTCTGTAAAAATCCATGTTGAACGATAGAAATACGGGTGCTTCTTCAATCCAGTGCTGACCTCCAGTTAGTTCAGCAATTTTCTTTCTTGTTGAATCATCTCTAACCCCTACGATACTTAGTTGCTGACTGTTACCCCAAGTAGGCCCAGACTGAGCTGCTTTGATGATTGTCTCCAATTGCAGGTCAGTAATATCCTCAGATGTATATTTACGAGTGGATTTATGATTGTTTAATACGGACAGTACTTCGTTCATTTTATATGCCCCTTCGTCTATGGTTATTTTCTTTCCTAATAAAGACTACAATAATATTACTTTCTATAAATCAAAAACGCAATTACTACGATTAATGATACGTAGTATCATTATTCATACGTACTATCATTTATAGTACCATTGACTACTATCGATTTTTTACGTTATCATTGCTGTACTTAACCAATGTACACTAGTAATACTTGATCTCACTATTACAAAAAAAGGTCTAACTTAAGAGGGTGAGGAAACAATTCAATGGAAGAAAAAAAGGATTACGTAGTAAATTGTGCGCTTAATAAAGTGCAAAAAGTAATTGGTGGTAAATGGAAGTTGTTGATTTTATGGTATTTATTAGATCGCCCCAAACGGTTTGGAGAGATTAAACGTGCATTTCCTGACACTACCCAATCTATGCTTACAAAACAACTGCGTGAGCTAGAGGAGGACAATTTGGTGCATAGGGAAGTATTCAAAGAAGTACCTCCTCATGTCGAATACTCCCTAACTAATTTAGGTAAAGGATTCGTTCCTATTCTGGAAAGCATGAATGAGTGGGGTCAACTCAATTTGAACTAGTCATTCTTTTATTAAATCGAGAACGTTAGTACCACCTTTGTAATCTCCTTGAGATATCAGAGGTGGTTTATTTTTGAAGAAGTGCAATGGATTTTAGATATAAGCGAAGCAATCTGGTCGCATTGTAACTAAATAAAAGAAAAAAGCACACAACACATCCTCGTGTAATTGCGGAGTGAAGGGAAGGAATCTGACCGAGAGCTTCCGTATTCCTCTAGGTACTCACAGTAGAGTAGTTAAACTACCCGAGATTCGGGATTTCTGTTAGGGAATTATCTGCTAATACTTTTTACACATGTCAGTGGAGAGCATGAACTGATTGCAGACAAAGATCCTTAGGAAGCATAAATCATTGGTGAGACCAAGAACGTTACTTAATACATTAAGGCTAATACAACACAATTCGGACTTACAGGTGGATACACAGATGTTGTGGCACAAAGACAAGGGGTTTATGTTATGAATGTAGTCGAATTAATCCTTCGCTTGAGATTGTCTTCGTAACAAGGATTTTGACACAGCTTTATGTTCTATACGGATATTCTGGATATGAATGAAGTAGTGATTATGAATGATCTACTCCAGCTCCTCTAAGAGGAGGAATAAAAAAAGTCATACCAGTTGTTAACTGGCATGACCTATTCCATATTATTAGAGATGGAGAAGGTTAAGAGGGGGTCATCCATTCTTCTGGAAAAGAAATAACAACACGGTCAGCATCTGCTTGATTCCCTGTGATTGAAGCCACCACAGATCTAGCTTGTTCATACCCGTTAATTAAGAAAAAGGAGGGAGAGCGACCGAAGCTTTTGGCTCCTATAATATAAAAATTCTCCTCCGGATGTCTTAATTCTCTCTCACCATGTGCAGCCACGACGCCTTTTTTTGCTGCAATCGTGGCAGCTAGCGACCTGGTGCATTCCATGGATGGATCGAGGTCATATCGCAGTTCTCGGAAGAGATGCAGGTCCGGACGGTTACCCGTATTGGCAATGACTATATCAATTTGACCAATCTCTTTCTTCTCATTATTTATAGTGCCTGTAATGGTAAGTTGACCGTCATGGTCCTGATTGATATGTTCGATATCGTAAGGATTCCAAATTTGTAGGATGCTGTTGTTCAACAATTCCTGCAACTGTTCACCTAAACGATAACGAGCTAAAAAACCATGATTTATTTTAGCGTAAGCTTCCTCCGCAGTGGCCTTCCTGTTCAACCAGGTAATTTGAGACGGCGCGAGCTCAGGTTTTCTTTTACGCAGTGAGTTCAATTGGATCAATGAGTTAATCGCCGAATGGCCACTTCCGACGACAACCACATGTTTGTTTTCAAATGAAGATTGATCCTTTCCCAGCACGTCAGGAATGGTGTAGAAGATAGATGATGCCGCTTCACGCTCATTATTGGTCCAAATTCCACTTGAGACAAGCGGATTTGGATTATGCCATACACCTGAAGCATCAATAACAGCTTTGGCTTCAAAGATTCGCATTCCTTCTTGAATTTGAATATGAAGTACAAATGGCTGCTCATTTCTTGTAGTAGATTTCAATTTGTCCATCCGTTTCCTGCTCACGCTTTGAACTTCTGCCTTGACGTAAATATGGGGTTTTATCTGTGGCAGATGACTAAAAGGCGCCAGATATTGCTCAACAAGATCTCTGGCGTAAGGCAGCAGGTTATTTTTGGGTTCATTCCATTCTGTACTGGATCCAAGTAATCGGTTAATGGCAGGGTCCATATTATACATCCAGGGTGAGAACAGGCGAACATGCCCATACTCTTCAAAATGAGTACCGATATGCTCCCCTTTTTCAAACAAAATAAACGATTCCCCTGCTTCTACCAAATGTGCAGCTGCGGCTAATCCAATGGGGCCACCTCCAATGATAGCTACAGGTAAGGAAGACCTCTCCATTTGAACACCTCCATGCTAGTCTGGACTTATTTCTTCTTCGCGGAATCCAAGTAACGGAGGTACTGCTGATAATTCTTATTGCCTCCGGACAGGTTGTATACTTTATCAAACCCCAGATTAATGAGTATGTTCTGTGCTGCATTCCCGGTAGTCCCCTTATTACAATAGGTGATCGTTGGCTTCTTGGAATCCAATGTTCCGGCCTTCTCCCTGAGGTCACTTAGGGGAATATGCTGAGCACCATGAACATGACCTACATTAAATTGCTTCTTGGAGCGTGTATCAATAATTTGATAATCTGCTTCATTACCCACTAGTTCAGAAGGAGATAAGAGGGAACGATCATGACGGATAGCATTATCTAGTGCCATCCCAGTATATAAGACAGGGTCCTTCGTTGTGGAGAAGGGAGGAGCATATCCCAGATCCAGATGAAAGAGATCTTTGACATGAGCTTTAAAATGTAATGCTGTCGCTAGTACGTCCAGGCGTTTGTCGACTCCTTCTTTACCCACGATTTGAGCACCTAATAAACGGCCGCTTGCTCGGTCCGCTATGGCTTTAATCAACAATTCACTGCCATTCATATATTCAGGCTTGGATGGTTTGAGATTGTATAGTACTTCAACGTCCCAGCCATCTGCACGTGCTGCTTTTTCAGTCAGACCCGTTGTGGCAACAGCTAGTTCAAACACGCGGAAAATGCCGGTACCTAGAATTCCTTGAAATTCTAAATCTCCCCCTGTGATCACATCCCCAGCAATCCGGCCTGTTTTGTTTGCTGTGGAACCGAGTGGATGGTAGAACGGCTTCCCAGTAATTGATAAATAACTTTCAGCCGCATCCCCGACTGCGTAGATATGTTCATGACTTGTTTGCATACGCTTGTCCACTTGAATAGCACCTGTCACGCCTAGCGTTAGACCGGCTTGCTTCGCAAGTGTCACGTTAGGTTTAACCCCAGTCGCCAGAATGACCATATCAGCATCGTAACGATGACCACTTGTCGTTTCAACGGCATAAATATGATTAGATTCATCCTTATGGATGTAGCTGACCTCTTCATTCGTATGAACTTCTACACCATTTTGTTGCACGTAGTCCTGTACCCGGAAAGCAACCTCTGGATCAAAAGAAGACATGATTTGACTTCCTCGCTGCAAGAGAGTAGACTGAATCCCTTTTTTCGTAAACTGTTCGACGATCTCCAATCCTATATAGCCTGCACCAATAATTAGGGCTTGTTTCGGCTGGTTGGTTTCAATAAACGAGTCAATTTGCCGCGTGTCCTCCATCGTTCGTACAGGGAAAACATTTGAATATCGGGTATTAAAAACATCCGGAATGACTACATTAGCACCTGTAGCGAGAACCAACTTATCGAATGATTCTTCATGTATTGCTCCACTAGTCAAATCAGTTACAGTTATGGTCTGTTTCACCGGATCAATGGAGTTGACTTCATGGTTAATGTTCATCTGGACGTTGTAGCGTGCTTCAAACCATTTCTTATCACGAGGGATCAGTTCTGATATTTCAGACACTTCATCACCTAAGAAATATGGGATGCCGCATATGGAGTATGAAATATCCGGTCCCTTTTCATAAACAATAATTTCAGCTGATTCATCATTTCTCCTAGCTTTAGCTGCCACGGATGTTCCAGAAGCGACAGAACCTACAATAACAATCTTCATCATTCATCCTCCTTAATTATTATATAAACATATTATCATTCACTTATACAAAAAGAAACCAGATTCATTGCTCTATAGAAGGTGCTGGAGCAGATGACTTAAACAGAACATAAAGCTTAAAGGCTGCTGAGTGTTGCCAATCAAGGGAAGGAGAAACGAAGATATGTTTATTTTGTCATTTTAAGTTTCATACATTCAGAAACCTATGTGTTAAATCATTCCACATTAAGAGGTGAATAATTAAACTCATTTATTAAATAATTTGAAACTGAACCAACTAATAGTGGATTGTATAATACCAATGTCCCTTTCCTTGCGAAGAACATTGGTATATATTATCTAAAATTTAGGGAATGTTTTGGCTGTTCGTAAAATCCTAGCAAGTTCGAGATAGTTGTTTGGTTTAGAGAAGATGAACAATTCAACATTTTGTCTCCAGACCCAAATCCCCATAGGAAGGAGAATAGCAAACAAAACTAAAGGAACAATTTGATCAATTTCTGTCCAATTTAAGTATTTGCTTACTGTTTCATTCCAGAAGGGAAAGATGAAAGCTGTAAAAATAGCAAAAGGAACCCATCCATTTTTTTTAATGGATTCTCCTTCAATGGAATAATAAGCAATGAGATCATCTAGTGCATTATAATCGTAATCATTGTTCTTCAGATAATAGTAAACTTGATCACATCGAATAGAGAAGAGTACCTCTCGATCCAGTTTAAATTTATTTTTACCAATCATAAAAGCTAAATCCTTGTACTGTGATTTGATATGTATACGAGAAGACGAAATGGTAGCTAACATACAACAAAGAGAAATAACCAATAAAGAAACCATAGTTATTCCGTACATAGGGCTTAGATCCGCGTTCCAAAAAGCCATTAACACTCCAGAAACCATGAGTAAAATAATACAAGCCGCTAGTGAGAGTAGAAAAATGCCTTCAAACCATTTTGTACGCTTATTGAATAGCGTATTCTGCAATGTAACATCTTCGAAGCAAATTTTGTACAATTCTCTTTTTAATTTTTGATGTTGAACTGAGTGTCTATACATTTCTATCAACTCTCCTTTATATACCTTATCGGAGAAAGATAATATAAAAATTACTGTTGGAATGAAAGCAAAACAAAAACAATTTAATCGATATCACGATAATTATGTATAAATTATCCGAATGCGGATATAAAAATAGTAATAAAGGATAGGGGAGGATGAAGGATGGATGATAGAGTTGTGGACCAGGAACAGTTCGCATTAGTCACAATACAAGGGATTTGTTTCCGAGATCAATACTACTCTTGTAGAGAAGCCTTGAGGGAACGCTGGTACGAGAAAGCGATGATTAAGGGCTGGATGATAACTATTTCTAAATACAATGTACATGAAGACAAACTGATTCTAAGACCTAATCAAAACAAACCAGATATTATTTGTAGTCGTATCCACGATGTAGAAATCAATACAAAGAATAGGGATGCATACTTTACACAAATGCAACAACTCAAGAGGATGCCACGAAGAAAAAGGCAGAGAAAGGATCGTAACAAGCTGTAGATGTGAGGAGAATATATCTAACTTGCCCATTAGACAAGTTTTTACAAAAAGAGTTAAAAATTCTATTTATCTGTGATATGATGAGGAAAATATACACCATTAGAGGGACACATAACATCAAAGTTATGTGTCTTTTTTTAAGGAGAGTGTGAGAATTGTCAGTTAATAAGACTCACGTTAATCGATTGAAGGATGGACGAGGGCAAGGTAGAGGTGAACAGTATGTTCCTTTCATCCAAGCGAATGACAATAAAGTAGCTTCAGAGGGATGGCTCACCCGTACTTTAGGGTGGCACTCTAATCGGATACACCACACACTCTCAAATTATGAATATCAGTATTTACTTGTTCAGGATTGGTCTGATCAAGTCGTAGATATTAGGGAGCAATACCCTCTAACACCCATTGAAGCTACTCAGAAAATTGCAGCTAGGCTGAATATCAAACATCCTCAACATAAAGGAGAGGATGTAGTTATGTCCACTGATTTTATGCTTACTACGATGAGTGTACATGGTGAGCTTCAGGAGCATCCACGTACCATCAAACCTATTCATAAACTGAACAAAAGAACATTGGAACTATTCGAGATTGAGCGCCAGTACTATAAAGAGTTGAATTTAGGGTGGAAAGTTGTTTTTGATGTTGGGAGGCCTATTTCATTCATACGAAACATTGATTGGTTATACGACGCGAAGCGATTGGAAGGTAGGCCGGGTATGGATCTTGAAGTGGTTAACATGTTAGCAGAACCTCTACTGTATAAACTTCAATCTCTCAGTCGGACAATGTCGATAAGTAAAAAGTGTCTTAACTGTGATAATCAACTGGGTGTAGAACCTGGGACATCGATGTTTATGATAAAACACATGTTAGCTAATAAGAAATGGACAACTTCAATCATGGAACCTATACGAGAGAGTGCGCCTCTTCATATTGAACGTTCAAAAAGTAAATAGGTGGTGTAAATCGTGATTTATATTAACTCTGTTGTTGCTTTTCAAAAGTGTATTTCGGATGACCATGAGGAGATCTCGCTTGAACGGGTTCTCTGGATTTCTCCTGATCAATCATACGTGGTATTAGTAAACATAGACGATAAGCATAAATTACAATTACCCTATTTTCGAGATTATGGAGAACTGCTTCGTTTACTTGAGATGGAGGAAGTGAGTATTTCCTCTTATGAACCGGATCTATTGTTTTTAAATCCTACTGATGAGTATTTAAACAAATATGGAGCTGAGAGAGACCAGAAATTTGAATTAATAAAATCTATTGCGAATAAAGAACCAGAAATTTTCTGGAGCGAATCAAGGGGGAAGCTAATTAGAAGTGAATCAGATCGAACAGGAAAACCACAGAAAACGATTTATCGACTACTGAAAAGGTATTGGTTCTATGGGAAATCAATTAATGGTTTATTACATGACTATAACGATGTAGGGGTCACGGGGGACAATAGAAAAATAAACATAAAAACAGGGCCAAAAACAGAAGACCACAACTTTATTGTGACAGCTAAAGATAAAGAAATATTTAAGTCTGCTATACAAAAATATCATTCGGCATTGAAAATGAATTTAACTGCTACGCACAAACATATGTGTGAAGAGCATTATAATGAAGGATTCTATAGAAAGCATGAGGTTAAGGTCCCTATTATAAATATGACTAACTGTCCATCTATAAAGCAATTCAGATATTGGTATCAAAAAGAGTATAACAAAAAAAGTCGTTTGGCCGCTAAAGTAGGCAACCGAAAAGCAGAGATAAAAGCGAGAGCTTTACTGGGTTCACCTATTGAGGAGATTCATAATCCGGGAGCACTGTATGAAACGGATTCTACACCTGCTGATGTACTTTTACTTTCTTCTGATTATCTTACAGTCATTGGGAGACCTCATGTTTATTTTGTCAAAGATGTAATGAGTCGTTTAATTGCGGGCATGCATATATCTAAAACGAATTCCTGGGTAGAAAGTATGATGGCGTTAGAAAATGCTTCTACGGATAAGGTGGAGTTTTGTGCTAAATATGGAGTGAGCATTAATGAAGAGGATTGGCCATCTAAACATCTTCCTCAAAAGATCGTTGGGGATCGTGGAGAGATGAAGAGCAAGAATTCGAATAATTTAGTGAATTTAAATGTTCGCTTAGCTAATCCTCCTTCGTATCGAGCAGATCTGAAACCATATATCGAACAGCAATTTAGAAACTTTTGTGGACGTGTAAAAGAACTGATACCCGGAGCGGTCCATAAGGAACATCGTGAAAGAGGGGAACTTGATCCTTCCAAAAAGAGTGTCTATACCTTCGAGGTATTTACCAAGATCGTTATTTTATTTGTACTGGAGTATAATCGCAAAGCGCTTAGTGATGATTTTCTAGTAACCAGTGAAATGGCTAGAGATAATGTGGATTTAACACCAATATCCATGTGGAATTGGGGAGCTAAGCGAAGCTTACTCCATGAAGAACCTCGAGAGCTGATTCGATATGTTCTCTTACCTAAAGAAGAGGGAGTTGTAACAAGACGAGGGATTAATGTAAATCAACTAAATTATGCATGTGAGCTTGGGGTTAAGGAAGGTTGGTTCGAAGATGAACAAATAGAGGGTAAACATCAAATTGAAGTTAGCTACGATCCTAGAAATTCCAGTAGTATTTTCATTCGACTCAAAAATGGCTCTATTGTGCAATGCAGTCTAACGGCAAAATTTAAGGAATATGAAGGTATGCATATTGATGATGTGAAATCTATACTAAATTTCAAAAAGAAAAAATTACAAATGGCAAAAAACGAGCGTTACCAAATTGAGTCCGAATTAGATGCTGCTGCTAAATATTTGACTAAGTTGGAAAGAGAAAAAATGAATGAGAAACAAAAGGGAATGCCAAAGTCTAATAGATATAAAAATAAGCGGGCTAAAAGAAAACTAGAGTCTCGTATTACTGGAAGTGAGACTTCTTGGACTGCCCGACGTCAAACGGATGAGAAGGTTTTCACATGTACTGAATCTAAATCAACGTTACAGGAAGATACTTCCAATCCCCCTTTGAGTAAAATGCAACTTTTTCTCTTAAGTAAAAGTAAAGAGAGGCGGTTACCGAATGAACAATAATTCGGATCGATATGTATATCTTAAAGGAAGACAAATAGAGGCAGAGTATTATCCACAAATCATAGATGCATATCAAAATAATCCACTCATAGAAGCTATTCCTCCTAGATTAACTCAAGAGCAACTTTATCAACTTTTATATTCGGTACCCCGATTTACAGGTGATCTATCTCAACTTGATGATGAAGAACGACTAGAACTTGTCCAACAAATTAAACCGATGTATTGGCAACCCCTAGTATCCCATTTCGAAAAATACAGAAATCTATACACAATGATTAAAATTGGATATCAATCTAGAAATCCCATTAGTCCCATGTACCAAAGACAACTTTCCATTGGCTTAGATAAAATATTGTCCGCTGGAACCAATGAATATGGAGAAAATTTAATGGGCAATGTTCAAACAGCTCAACAGATGGCTGATATAGGGTTGAGTGGAATGGGGAAATCTAAATCCTACGAGAGAGTTCTGAGTCTAATACCTCAAGTTATTCACCATACCAGATACAAATCAGACTATTTAGCTTGCAAGCAGGTACTATGGCTTCATATCGAGTGCCCAAGTAATAAATCTGTGGGTGCACTTTGTCGTAATTTCTATTTTGCCGTAGATAAACTCTTAGGCACTTCTTATTATGATGATCTTGCGGAGAAGGATGGTCGAGCTGAGGTGCTGGCGAAAAGAATGTCAAAAGTAGCTGGTCAAATTAATTTAGGTGTGCTTGTTATTGACGAAATCCAACGAATTCATAAAGGACATTCTGGTGGAGAAGCAAAAATGATTGATTTCATCACCGAACTTACCAATTCTATTGGGATACCGATTATTATGATTGGGACATTTAAAGCGTTGTATCTGTTTAAGACATCTTTGGCAAACACAAGGAGGGGGATACCAGATGGTTATGCAGAAAATATAACAGATCGAATGAAGGATGGCGTTGAATGGGATTTGTTTGTACAAGGTCTTTGGGATCTGCAGTACACCAAAAAATTCACTCCTCTTACACCTGAATTAAAGGCAGCGTTGTATTATCATACCTTAGGAATTCCCGATTTTGCAGTGAAACTGTTTATGCATATTCAGTGTCATGCAATATTGTATGAGGAAACAGAATCAATCACTATAGAGATGCTAGAGTCGGTAGCAAGTAAGACTTTCCGACTGGTTCAACCTATATTTGAACGTATACGGGGAGAGGAGAAAGTTGATCCTGATGAATATGAAGATTTGAAGCCCGATTGGATTGTTTTCAAAAAATATATCATGGATGCTCAGCATCGAATAACGATTGACGGTCAACTTTCTGAAGAACACAAGTTAATTTTAATCCAAAATAACCGCAAAGTATTAATTGACCAATTATGTGCCTTTGCAATGAAGATGGGAACTACGTCTGAGAAAGCGATGGCTTTTTCAGAGCAGATTGAATTAGAGAATAGAAATGAAAAAGTCGATGTAGAACTTCTGTATTCCCTGATCGCGCAGAAGGTTCTTGCATATAAAGACTCAGAAACAGAAAATAAAGTAGATCCGATCACAGAAAGTAAACCTCGAAAAGCCAAAATGAAAACTAAAGGAACCTTAGATGCAGATGATATACGTTTCATTTCCTATGGGGCTAATAGACAAGAGAGAACCATTGATGAAGCTCTCAAGCTAGCTGGACTTGTCGCAGCATTTGACGAGTTTGTTGAATTTGCTATTGAGGAGGAACAATAGATGGGGAAGATTATTTATTTCCCACCAACATATCCAGATGAGGACTTCCGTAGTATTCTTCATAGGTATTATTTGAGATCTGCAAAAACATTCACTAAGTGTAAAATGGAACTTTTAGGCGGAAATTCACCAAAAAAGGTGGTGTATCCCATAAATCTTACACAAATAGCACTAGAATTAGGGGTATCAGAAGATTTTACAGATAAGATCATTGAAAATCACACTTTCTTCCCCGTAGTTAAGATTTTTCTCACAAAGATACAACAAGAAAATTTATTACAAGGAATGAAAATATATTCATTAAGAAAAAAACTACTGAACAAAAAATTCAATTCTCAAATCAGTAAAGTGGAAAGATATTGTCCTGAATGCATGTTGGGAGATTTTACTCAGTATCAGATAGTTTATCTTCATAGGATGCATCAATTTGTTTTTCTAAGCCACTGTTTAAAACATGGTGGAGAACTCATTTCTGTATGTACTCATTGCGGAGAACGTTTGGTTCAAAAAGATGGAAAAGAAATGTTAATAAGTCTTAATTGTAACTATTGTAATCATTATATCCCGATAGATAGGGATGTAAGAGTTGAAAATATAGATCAAGGAATACGAGACGATATTGAAACAATAATGAATGAAAAAGAGACAGGAATAAACTTGTTATACTATAAATTTATGATGTGTCTCGGGGCTCGAAATTATATCGATTTTAGAGGAGAGTTTAATTCAGATAAAGACATAATATCCAATTTAACTGAGTTCTACGGTGAAAATTGTTTATCTAAATTTGGTCTATCAGAAGAAAAATTAATTCGGGAGTTTAGGGAAAAACGTTTATTTAACAAAAGTCACATGGGGAATTTTATTGTTATATACATTCTATTGATGCGATTCTTTTCCGGATCAGTACAATCATTTCTAAGTCAAACCGAAATTTATTCAAATAAAATCCCTTTTGGCACGGGTCCTTGGCAATGTTTCAATCCAGTATGTACTTATTATAATAAACCTGTAATTACCAGTATAAAACGCCAAGTACATGAATTAGTCACTGGGAAATTTAAATGTTCATATTGCGGTTGTATCTATATTAAAAAGATGAAATTTAATGAAATGGAGACATCTGAATATGTTATTGAAACATGGGGATCTTTATTTGTACAGAAAGTAATTGAATACTGGGATAAAGGATTAAATTACACAGAAATTAGTGAAGAGCTAGGAATTAAAAAGAGTATATTATACAAATACATGAGGCCTTTTGTTGATTTAAAAAGAAATGCACTTTTAGATAATGAAAAGGATGTCAGATTAGAAGTAGCTTATGCTGAAGCAAATCTTGAAAAAGCAGATAAAGCAGAAAAATACAAAGAGGTTGTCATGGAAACCATAGGGGCACTTGGTCCTGGCACAACTCGATCTCAAATTTCTGTATATACACAAACTCAATTTTCCTGGCTAATGAAGTATGAAAGTGATTGGATGGAGATGCATCTTCCTTCAAAAGAAGCATCTGCTAAAGAGATTAACACTGAAATCTTAGACAGTGAAATTTATGTTGAACTAGAGCGAGCAATTGTTACAATTTATAATGCTAATCCGGTTAGATGGATCGCTAGAGATTCCATTCTTGAACTCCTCCCAAGAATCAGAAGAATCCAGTACAATCGAAACTTGTCCTTACTGCCGCGTAGTAGAGCCCTTCTTGAATCAAATATCGAAACAGATGAAATGTATAAAGTAAGGAATTCTCATATGAGATGAGTTTTTATCCTTTAAGCAATGCAAACAAACATAGGAAGGAAAAAAGAGACCATGATCAACTTTCCTACTCCTTTACCGGATGAATTATTATACAGCATTTTTGCTAGGTACCATGTTAATTCTGGAAATGAAAATAATAGAAAAACATTATTAGATCTATTTTCTAACTCAAATGTTTCTGCTACAACTGCCTACTCTGGTTATCTTCATACGTTAAACACTCACATACCAGGGAGGGCAATACCTATTGTGTATTTATTGGAGCATCACACGCTAATTCCATATTATCGTCCCTTTATTCAAGAAGCTCGATTTAATCGAATATTTTACACGTTGGTACACTCCAATTGTCAATCTATTTATATGTGGCTAGGACTACCTCCAAGCGGAGTAGAAAGGCCTCTTTTTCTTAGGTACTGTGGTCAGTGTGTTTCAGCGGATCGTTTAAAGGTTGGTGTTGCTTACTGGCATCGTTCTCATCAACTAACTGGTGTTTCGGTGTGTATTGAACATCAGTGTTACCTTTTAGATTCTTCGATTCACTATGCACAAAAAGGAAAGAAACATGAGTTTATACCACTAGAATCTATACTTCCAGAAAATATTCCGCTCGCTCTCGAAGGAAGTAATAAGGAAGTTGATATTGCTCAAAGATCTATTGATCTTTTAACAATGACTTATGAGCCACTGGGGCTTGAAGCAGTCAGAAAACACTACTTATACAAGCTTCAAGAGATGGGATTTCTAACTGCTGGAGGAAACATCAGATTTATGGATCTTATTCCCGAGTTGAATTCCTTCTATGGTTCAGCTTATCTTAGAAATCTAGGCAGCCCTCTAGATATAGGTAGCCAGTGTACATGGCTACACAAAATGTTGAGGAAACCTCGGCATGCAACACATCCTTTAAGGCATATTCTAATGCAGTATTTTTTAGATATGAATACTAGGGACCTAGTGGAGAAGAAACAGTACAGTAAGGCTAATGCTTTTGGTAATGGTCCATGGCCCTGCTTAAACAAAGCAGCATCCCACTTTGGGAGCAAAGTAATTGAATCTGTCCGTGTGACAAGGTGTTCGGATACCTCAAAACCTGTTGGCACGTTCCAGTGTAGCTGTGGCTTTATATATTCACGTAGAGGGCCGGATCAATCTGAAACGGATATTTTTCGAGTTGGCAGAATTAAGCAGCTAGGTGCCGAATGGATGGAGAAATTAAATGAATTATCTCTGAATCCTGCTTTGAGCTTACGAGAAAAGGCCAGAAGGTTGGGGGTTGATCCCGGAACCGTCAAAAAATACTTGAATTATTCAGAGTCAGCTAAGGATTGTTCAAGTACTAATCGAAGTATTCGTCACAAACCTAAGCGTCAAAGGAAAAATTATGGTGACAAGAGAGTGCCATACCAACGTGTAGATTGGAAAAAAAGAGATGAAATTTTAGCGCAGAATATTGAAAAAGCAGCTACTACATTGAAATCAAAATACAATCGTCGGATATCGCGTTCAATAATCGTACAAAAGCTTCATTGTACGACGATGATTCACACTAAACGAGAAAAATTACCTCTTAGCCGTGCGAAGCTTGAGCAGGTAATTGAAACAACGGAACAGTATCATGAGCGTAAGCGTTTGATGGGATAATATGAGTCTACAACAATCTAAATGAGCAATGTATGTATTGTCTAGATCTGTTTTTTAATGAAACTCAGATGATAATAACAATATTAGGAGTGAATTAGGTGATATTCGAAATAACTGATGATATGATAGAACAAATTAAAAATTGGGATTCATGTAAACCTATTGATGTTTCAGGGGCGAAGTTCTCGTACATTTTTATTCCCACAGCCATTGGTCTTGTGATTCAAGTAGAATGCGATGTTTGTAAGAGAAAATTAAAGTTTTGTGATGATGATTAAAATAATCATTCTGGATATTTTCAAAAGGAGAATTGGCTGATGATAAAGTTTGTAATGATTAATAAGAAAGACAGCAGTAACTTTGATTTTTACTCCTATACAGAACAAATTATGGAAAAAGTGAAATTAGATTTGAATTCAAATAGTTTAGAGTTCTATTCAAATAAAGAGGCAATACGTAAAGCGACCTTTGAATACAAGCAAACGGATTTTTTTGTTAACTTTACTGTCCTTGCTACTTATGAAACCATCCAACTTAAAGTAGATGTTATTCTTCCATCTAAAGATCCATCGAATCTTGAATTACATGATTTAAAGATAAAAATTAAAGATTTGATGATTGATGACTGGGAGCAATGTGTTTGGTTGGAGGATACTCAATCTGAACTTTTTGCCGAAGAATTATATAAGAAAGTACATAATGTAGAGAATTCTCTGAGAAGACTTATCAACAGTATAATGTTCTTTGAGCTCGGGGGGGACTGGTGGGAGAAGTATATGCCAGCTGACTTGATCAATAAATATAACGAAAGAAGTGACAAATACAGACGTCGAACTCCTAGTTTTGACAATATACATACAAACCTGATGTCTATTGATACAGGTGATTTAACTCGAATTTTGAATTTTAAGACATATAAGATCAAGAGAAATAGTTTTTTTCGCGATCCTGATGGTTTGAATCCATTTGAAGATTTTGCTGAACCGATAAATGTTTTTTCTCGAGACGAAAAAGAAAGGCTTTTTATTTTCCAGAACTTAATGAACAGTATCTTTTTTAACACTAAATCAATTGAGAAATTACACCCTACCTTAATAAGGGAATTAAAAGAACAAATGGAAGTAGATAAAAATTTTTGGGAAGATTATTTTCTTCCATGGTTTTCATGTGATTTCAGAAAATTTGATGGTCTTTGGAGCGAGTTTAAGACAGATCGTAATCATGTAGCTCATAATAAACTTATAGATTTAAGATTAAGGGATAAGTTCAATAAAAGCATGAATGAGCTCCAAAAATTGATCGCAGATGCCGAGGAGAAGTTTGATGCATACACGGAGACTGAGGCAGCAAGTTACGTGGAAGAAATAAGATTTGAAGCAGAAGTTATGGAAAGGCAACAAGCTGATGATTGGAGAGATACTATAGAAGAAGCAACTGGTATTCGTATTCTTGATGAGAGTGAGATTATTTATGAATTCGATGAGCATTTAAGCACCATTTTTGATCACCTGAGAGACATGTTTTATTATCGATCCGATTTGGAGATCTCATATTTTGAGACTACTCTTAAAGAGGAAGCTATTATCTTCATCATTGAGCATAATATAACAAGAGATGATATAAAAGTGAGTGTTCTGCCGGATATCAATTCATCTGCAGGGGAACTAAGTACAATAACTTTACAAGTGATAACAAATGATAAAGAGGAAATGTTTGATATATATTATACAAATGGAGAAGCAGAGTATAACGACGAGCAAACCAATTATATGCCTTTAGTTTATGATCACTGGGAGGTCACATCTGGATTATCTAAAATGGAAAAGTTCATCTCATCTTTGGTATCTTCAGATTTTCCAGAAATCACAGAAGATCAGATCGCTAGTGTACCTTGTCGTTATTGTGAATCCCGTTCGGTTTATTTTAGTGAGGAAGATTCAGACGCAGAGAGTACGTTAAGATATAAGACCGGGGAATGCCTGAATTGTGGAAGAGTAAATACACTAGGTTTTTGTATGAGATGCGATAAAACTCTAAACCAAGAAAAGGACGGACTTTGTGATGGTTGTGTAGCACACATGGATGCGCAATAAAATGAATAAATATAATATAACTTATATGTGACATTGGTAACTGTTAGATCAAAAGAATCAGTAAATAAATAATGTCAAAACAAAATAATGGTCCTAATGACGACAAGTCATCCGGTAAGTAAGATCATTAGAGATATGAGTGGTCAAAAAGCTCATTATAAGGATCTATTTGATAATGAATATCTCGAAATTACTCAAACCAAGAATAACTTTTAGAATTCGACACCATGATTATATTTATAAGCGATGTCTTTCATTGATTTCAATTTCAATTCAATACTTGGATTAGTCCTATAGATGCACCCACATTTGCTCCTTTTTGATTCACCATACTAAACAAAAAGAAACCTTGCGGAACAAGGTTTTCTTTTTGTTGTCTTTTGAAGGTAGATAGCATTTTTTTGTCGAAATACAAACTTAGCATGATGATTGAGAATATGGATATGAAAAAGGAGTTACTATGAGCACGACTCAATATAATTGGACCCGTTATTGTTATCCAAGAGGAATAGATCCCAACTCTTTTTTGCATGACGGTTTTCTAGTTGACCCAGATGAGAGCTTTACGGCACAGCAACATCCTGAACTGGTGACGTTATCAGAACTGCAGGACCAGCAATGTCTAATTTTGCTGGGTGAGCCAGGCAGCGGTAAAAGCACCGTTTTCGTTGAAATGAAAGATCAGTTAGAAAATACAAATTCATACGTAATTTTCGTAGATCTAAAAAAGATTACCACCGACCAATTCTTAAACAACAGCATCATTAACAACGAAAAGTATGCGGATTGGAAGCAAGAGCAGAACAGTAAATTATATTTGGTGTTTGACAGCTTTGATGAAGGATTCATGCAACTACAAGTCCTATGCAATTTGTTGGAAGACATTTTGGATCAACTGGACGTTTCCAGACTATACCTCCGAATCGCTTGCAGAACTGGGGCGTTTCCGAGTGGCTTGGAATATAATCTGGAGTGTAAGTTCTCAAAAGGCAACGTCCATTTTTATAGACTTGCGCCGCTCAGGGAGAAAGACGTGAAAGAAGCTAGCATTAATCACGAGCATGCGTCTCAAACATTTGTTTCTCAAGTGAAAAAGCATCGAATTGAAGCGTTAGCTAGCCGACCAGTTACGCTGCACATGCTTCTGAATACATGGAACGATCAGCCGATAGTCAAGAAGGAGCTATACGATCGAGGTTGTTATAAGCTTTGTGAGGAAGTAAACCCGGATCGAAGAGCAAAGAGGTTTATTGCTGGGCGACTATCCGTGGCGCAAAAACTGGAATACGCAGCGAAGATGGCAGCGGTTTGTATGTTGACGAACCGACATATCATTCACACTGGCTTGGAAGGAGGAGCGCACCAGATCGGCACCATCCAATTACGGGACGTGCAGAACGAATATGACACGAGAGTGATTACTGAAGCCGATTGGAATGAAGTACTGACTACAGGGCTATTCGTCGATAACGGACCCGAGCAGTTGACGTGGGCCCACAAATCGTATGAAGAGTTTTTAGCCGCCTATTATTTGAATGCTAGTGGAGTGAAGACAAAGCAACTACTACATTTTTTTATGCACCCCGGCGATTTTGAAGGCCAATTCGTTCCTCAACTTCATCAAACAGCCGCCTGGCTCGGTGAATTTAATGAGTCTTTTCTGAATGAACTTGTTGACAAACAGCCGGAGCTTCTGTTTCTTTTCGATCGGTTTCAGTTAACAGTTGATACAAAGAAAAAATTCGTTTTGTCGGTGTTCAACAAGTCGGATCCGGATTACTCCAGGCATTATTGGGATAGTGATCTCATTAAAGAGCTTAGGATTCCAGAAATCATAGATATCGTAAACCATTGTCTTAGCGATCCGGCAAGTTCGGATTTGGCTAAAAGAACTGCTCTGAATTTTGTCTATTACAGCGATATGACCGAGACGATAAGTACGATACTTGATTGTTTCCACAACTGGGATGGAGACTTGCTAGACGAAGTATTCCCCGTCCTGTATAAATTATGTCCAGATGAGCAGTTGCGGCCGATGAAGTTTTTTCTTGATAACTATACCTATCGGTACGATCATATGTGCTTTCCCCTGTTAAAAAGATTGTATCCGAATCATCTGACATTAATGGAATTATTGGAATACATGCTCGACTTATACGTACGAGAAGATACAGTTTCTGAGCATATTCGTTCAATTGTCCAATCATTATGCTCGGAACAACTAGTAACGCTTAGTGATACGATACTTGATTCACCCGAATATGTGAATCGGAAAAATTCATCCTCTGTCTATTTGGAAGTGTACAAAGTATTGCTCAGTAAATTTGACGAAAGTGAAGAAGAGTTGAAGAAACGTATTGTGAGGCTAGAGGACAGCTTAAGAGAAAACAATTTCCTAAAGTGCGCGAGTAAGCCTGAAAAGGAACAGTTCACTGAAAAACCAGCAAAATGGTCGCATACCCCGCCAGTTTTTCAGCAAGAGGCAGCATTGGAACTATTAGATCGGATGGAAAGTGGACAAACCAATGCCTGGGGCTCATTAATAAAACAATTAAATCCTCGTGATTGGAGTAATTTATTCAGCTCTGATCCAAGTGATTTCTCGCAATTCTTAGGTTGGAAACAAGCCAACGAGGATTTGAGAGCGCGTATACTGCTAGCAGCAAAGCAGTTCATTATCACTCCTTCTGCAAGTATAGAAAACTCCGATCGGTACGGATACATAATGAACATGCTTGACGCCATTCAGCTTGTTTTTATGAATGAAAGGATGTTTTTTGAAACGTTGTCTCCAGAAGCTGTGCATCGATCCTTAGATGCCGTCACCAACCCACGAATCAGTCAATATGTGGATGGTATGGAGATCCTCAAGATGTTTCATTGTCTCCATCGGTTGGAGACGTTAAATGGTATTTTTCGTTACGTACGCCAGTTATCTTGGGGATGGGGAGCTCGATATACAGTAATCAGTCAACTCGTGAACTGTTGGGACGAGGATACTGCTACGCGGTTGCTAACACTAATGCAGGACGAAACGATTGATCTAGAAGCTTTCGGGCTTATCATCAGCATCTTACTTGAGCAGCGTCATCCTATGATAAAGCAAATCGTGGAGTCACTTGTGGACAAAGGACGGAACCCTTCCAACGTACAAGTAAGAGAACGTGCATCAGAGGCACTGGCAATTATGATGGATTTCTCTGAAGACGCAGGTTGGGCACTACTGAGGCCAATCATGCAAGAAGATAAGGAATACGGCAAAAGCATCATCGAACGTTATTTAGCAACATTCCGAAACTATTCCTTTCAGGAAAAGTGGTCATCGGAAGCAATTGCCGAGCTGTTTGAATGGCTAAACGTTAACGAAATTGATTACTCCTATACATTTAATAATTTAAAAGCACTGTTAATTAGTGAGTTGAAGGAGCGTAACACGGAGGAGTCCTATCGACAGATCAAATTTCTTAGTAAGAAGTTGCCGAATTCGGAACATGTACAATCAGTGTGGTCATTCATACGCAATGACTACTTGAAAAAATCGTGGAATCCTCCGCTACCTGAAGCAATTATAAAGACGGTTCACGGGAAAAAGAGAATGCCGATAATTAATGGGCAGCAACTTATTGAAGTCGTCAAAGACATTTTGGAGGACTACGAGAGAATGCTTCACTCAGATAATCCGCTCATCTTCACAATGTGGAATAAAATTGACGACAAGCAAGTTCCGAAGACAGAAAACGAGTTTTCTGATTTAATCAAAGCGCGTCTAGCAGATAAACTGCTTGAATACGGAATCATCGTCAGTCGGGAAGTGGAACAAAGTCGATATGATTACGCAGGAGGGAGAAGGGGAGAGAGGATCGATATTAAAGTAGATTTGTGTACGACCCAAAAAGAAACGATCTCACTGATAATAGAAGTAAAAGGTTGCTGGAATGACTCACTGAAGACTGCAATGGAGAAACAATTGGTCAGCCGTTACATGGAGAACCAACATTGTGACTACGGCATATACTTGATAGGGTGGTTCCTATGTGCTGGATGGAAGGACCCTACTGATACCCGACTCAAGAAGACTCCAGCTATGCAAATTAACGACGCCAAACAGTTCTTTAGTCAGCAGGCTGAGGATTTGTCTGGTGCATTTAACAAGCATGTCAGTTCGTATGTCTTTGATGCCACGATTAGAAGTTGAACCGGTGAGACATAAATATTGATTCGAATTCATAATCAAATTCCTACTTTATAATGGTTAAAATTTGTACAACTGAATTGAAAATTTCAACATATTCAAACAGGGGGTCCGAGACATTAAGTTGGGCTCCCTTTTTTAAATTTTGAAAATATATTGTACGTCTTATTGAGTTCAAAAGTGCTGATTCATAGAGAGATATAAGTATCGAAATGAACATCGCAGAGAGCTGTAGAACATTTCTTTATTAGTGGGTAACTATAATGAAAATTATTTATCAACTAAGTAGTGAATTAGAAGAGCAATAAGTACATTAGCAAGATCAATTCTCAATTTTTCAAAATACTTTATAGTTCTTATTAGATGAGAACTTTTGTGAATAAAGTAGGATTTTCTTGCATGATGTCGAATTTTTACAGTAAAGATGTAAATATATAGTTTGTTGTACATAGATGTATAGTGAGGTGCCTATGGATAAGATTGTTGAGTTAATTGAATCAGGGTATGAGTGCGAATTCCTGGACTTTAAAGAGAGACAATACCATAAAGACAAAAGTATGGATTTGCTTATGGATATAATGGCAATGGCCAATTCTCGGCATAATGGAGATAAATTCATTATTATTGGAGTCAAGGATCGACCAGAAGGCAAGGATATAAAAGGAATTGATCCAAAAGAATTTATAGACTCATCTAATTATGTGCAGTTGGTTTTAAATAATATCGAACCCGAAATACAGTTTGATTATTTCAAATACGAATATAAGGGTCTAGTGTTAGGTATTTTTAAAATTTACGAAACAGACAATAAACCATATATGATGAGAAAGAACTTCAGTGGATTGAAAGAGGGACTTTGCTTAATTCGTAAAGGAAGTATGAATACAATTGCTAAACGAAGTGACTTCGACTATATGTATTTAAACAAAGGACAATTTGAAATAAGTTTTCTTGAACAGACACTACACGCCGTACACGTTACAGAAGGTTGTGCTTCTATAGAAGTTGTATTAACAAATACAACAGAATTGCCTATTACGATAATTGGTGGCACCTTATATGTCCGCAATGATCAAGGAATAGAACTCTCAAGGCATCATGTATATGGATTTGATAAATTTATAGGTGCAGACTTCAAATTAGTGTTATCACCAAAAACCGAAAAAGTTGGACACTTAATGGTGGGCTTTGAATCATCAGACCCATTTAGACTAAATATTGATGAACACGGAATATGTGCTGAGGAATACGTATTTGAGCTTCTATTAGTGGATGCACGAGAGAAAAAATATTCTGTAAATATCAAAAATGCGAAAATTTTTGCAATTGGTGACTTTCTTTGGAAGGTGAAACGGCAGAAGGGGATCCCGCATAAGTTTCGGATGCATAGATAATTAAAAATACTGAATAGTTGGGTGGATAGTTTATGGAGAACGAACTTGTTAGATATTCAAGGGCTGGTGATGTTTTTCACTATCGATGGGCTGCCCGCCGTTGTCTGCAATTAATCTCACCCCAATCTCGAATCAATAGAATTGTGATTGAGGGTTCTAAGGAGAATAAACTTGCAGGAGAGTATGTTATTGATGTTGCTGAGTACTCTAGCTCTTTAACGAGAGATGGATTTCAAGATGTAGCATACTATCAGTTAAAACACACTACGGTTCATAAAAATAATCCATTTGATCTTAGTGGACTTAAGGGAACATTTGAAGGATTTGCTCAGAGATTCCTAGATATGAGTGGTTCCACAGCAAAAATTGATGGTGTCATTTTTGCTATTGTTACAAACAGACCGATTAATCGCAATCTTAAAAATAATATTGAGAAAATATCTGCTGGTGAAAAATCCAGTTTGAATTATATAAAGACATTAGCAAAATATACTCAGTTAACTGGTGAAGATCTAAAAAGATTCTGTTCTTGTATAAAATTCGTTGACGGTGAAGGGGACTACAATACACAGAAGTATAAACTTCATGTAGAAATCTCTCAGTTAGTTGCAGGAATCATTGATAACCCAGAAATAGAGAGTATAACAGGGCTAGTTCGCGATAAGGCATTACCTGGTACCAACGGTGACATTATCCGTGAAGAAATACTAGAGAAATTTAACATAACCTCCGAACGTGATCTTTTTCCTGCTCCAGCTGAGTTTGAGGAACTTGAAACCTTCGTACATAGAGAACAACATGAAGAGTTGTTGAAAACCATCTTAGAATCATCTGACCCCATAATCATACACGCTCCTGGAGGAGTAGGAAAAACGACATTTTCTCGTCAGCTAGCTAAATCATTACCTGTTGGATCTTTGGGTATAGTATATGATTGCTTTGGTGGTGGACGTTATCGTAACCGAAGCGAATTTAGGCATCATCATCGCCAAGCATTTGTTCAAATTGTTAATGAATTGGCTGTACAAGGTCTTTGCGATCCACTTATAGTGAATTCCGGTGCATCTGAAACAGATATATTGAGGAAGTTCCTCGATAGAATTGAAACTGCAGTTATTGCTATGAAGAAATCAGATAGCAAGGCAGTACTGGTGTTCCTATTAGATGCAGCCGATAATGCTGAAATGGCTGCGGCAGAATTTAATGATAACTGCTTTGCTCATGAGCTTCTCCGTGAACGTATAATAGAAGGAGTTAAAGTAGTTGCCCTTTGTAGAACTGAGCGCATACATTTACTCCAGCCGCCTAGTAACATCATAAGGCTTGAGTTGAAGCCATTTTCGGAGAAAGAGTCTTTTGATTATTTAAGGTCCTATCACATCCAAGCATCTATAGAGGATGGATTGGAATTTCATAGGCTTACCAGTGGCAATCCACGTGTACAGTCAAATGCCTTAAGTTTAAATGGTAGTACGCTTACTGAAGTATTCGCCAGTCTTGGAAAAATGGGATCCACTGTCGATGAACAAATTGAAGGACAATTAATGTCAGCAATCGATTCAATAAGAGATAAACTTCATGATAACTACAGAAAACAAATCGATTCCATATGTATTGGTCTTGCGACATTACCTCCCTTTATTCCTCTGAAGGTGCTATCTAGAGCAGCTGATGTTGAGGAATCTACTATAAGAAGTTTTGTTGCAGATATAGGACGTCCCTTATGGCTTTCTGATTCCTCAGTTCAGTTTAGAGATGAGCCTACGGAAACTTGGTTTAGGGAAACTTATGCAGCATCGAAGGAACAAATAGAGTTTTTAATTGAACAAATCAAACCATTTGCTAACGAGTATTCATATGTCGCTTCTGCTATGCCTTCTCTGTTATTACAAGCAGGGAAGAACACCGATCTTGTTGAATTAGCTTTATCCGATAATTATCTTCCCGATAATCCCATTGATAAGCGAAATATTCGAGTATTTCGTCTTCAATTTGCGTTTAAGGCTTCGTTGAAACAAGAAAGTTTTGTTGAGGCAATAAAATTAGCTTTACGAGCAGGTGAAGAAGCAGCCGGTGATAAACGACAGTTCGAACTTCTTGTAAGCAATATTGATCTGATTGCGCCTTTACAAGATGAACAACGTGTACAGGAATTTGCTTTTCGTCGTTTGTTTAGTGGTTCTTGGAGAGGATCAGAGAATGTTTACTCAGCAGCGTTGTTATCAACAGTCAATAATTTTAGAGGGGAAGCCAGAAGCTTTCTTAGGGCTGCTGAGAACTGGTTAAGTCTATACTTCCAGGATAGAGATAAGAAAAAAGAAGAAGATATTCCATTTCATCATGAAAAACTAAAAAATGAAGAAATTATGGAACTCGTATACGCACATTTTAATTTACATGGGGTAGAGAGGGCCTTCAAATTTCTTATGAGTTGGCGACCGAAGAAGGTTATCTATCATGTTTCTAGGCAACTATTTAGACGGCTTATGGACCTAGGGGAACTATCTGCTGCAATGCAGTTTGCAAAACTTGGTTCACGTAATCAGTATTTAATAATTGCTTTTGTACATGAGTCCTTAGATATCGGACATATTCCCAATTCTGATGTAATCTGCTCTTGCCTTGATTTACTCACTACAAAACGGGCTAGAATTTCAAAAATACAAAATACCTTTCAAGACACGACACTTCAATCTCTTATCTCATTTCTTGAATCTTGCGCAGCAAACAAATTACCGAAGGGGAAAATCATCAGGGTTCTGAATCATTATTTCCCTCAAAGTGCCTCACGGTCTATTACAGGCGATTACGATAATAAAGATCGTGCAATTTTTATGCGTGCCCTGGCATTAAAAAAAGTATTACTTTCAGATCTCGAATTTGATATTAATGAATTGCTTCCAAAGGATCTACAACAGAATAGAAAATATAAGGATGAACAAGAGATACGGGAAATAAAAGAGGTAATTGGAGGATTATTACCTTGGTATGTGCTGCGGATACGCTGTTTAGCAGGGGACATTCTTGATTTTGATAATGAAGTAGGGGAAGTAAAAAAGAAGTCAGGATCAGCAACATCAATTCGATATAGAGAGTATGATAGTTTACCAACGGAAATAGCTAGAATATGTTGTGACATCTTGATGTTTCATGAATTTTTAGGACAAATGTCAATCAAGACTTTTTATGAAGATTATATAAAAAATAAAAAAATATATCTTCCTGATCATCTGAAATTAGTTCGTTCTGCTTTTCGATTAAGTCACTTAGCTGAACAAAAGCGAGACTTTGAACAAAGTGCTTATGAAGCAATCCTTTCTGCTACAGACATTGGCCCAGAGGAAAGGGCAAACTGCTACATTGATCTTGCAAGAGCATTAATTAGTGTAAATCGTGATGATGCGGCGGTTTATTTCAATTTTGCCATCGATGCTGTTTCTAAATTTGGTGATGAGATGGTCGAGAGATGGGAAGCAGTTGTTTCTCTAGCTAACCAAAGAAAGGTAGATGAATTTGCATCTAATGATTTAGCTTACAGATTTATACGTTGTGCAGAGCTTATTGGAGAAAATGTAGCCCGAGAAAAGTATTGGAACAGAGACGAGGCTATTAGAACTTGTATTCGATTGTCTCCGATAACTGGAATAGCAGCATTGAGTAGATGGAGAGACCGGGAAGTTGGTTGGTTTAATCAACAATTAAATGCTTTATCTGAGGAAATTGTAACAAGAGGGTATGTTGGACCAGCTGTAGCATGGTCTCTGTCTGCGTTTATGACAGAGTTTGAAATAGGGGATTTCTCAAGACTTTGTATAGAGAAGGAAACAGAATATGAAAACCGGAAGTATATTTTTGATTCAGTCATTAGAGAACTAAGGATAAACGGAGTAGAAGGGGAAGTTTGGAAGAGAATTAGTGAAACGGCGAAAAAGTATTCTTTACAAAGTGATCTGTTGGATGAAGTTAATGCTTATAATCGCCAGTTTATTGAAGAAGAATCTAATGCTTCAAAGCAAGAAAGTGAAAGTACTTTCTCGCTCCCTGTTCAGTTGGAAGAAAGCGCAGCAATTGATTGGAGCGAACTACTTCATGATTTGGACTTGGTCTCATCTAATGGATTAAGACAAGCTATCCTACGTTATGAAGGAATTCCTCAGACTTTGCGAAACAGCAAATCCTTATGGAGTGAAGTCTACAAACGAATTCCGGACAGTGAAGCGAAGAAATTTTTGTATGAGCTTATAAAAGTTGATGAAGCTGATTTCTATGATATAGAAAATGCACTTTGGTTAGTGCCCGATGAGTGGCATCGCAAAATGAGTATTAAAATTGAGTGGTCTCAAATCTTACAATTCGTAGGGAAAAGATTTGCAATGTATCTGCTCGAGAGAGGATCAATTTCATTTTTCACTAGTAGACTTCATCTAGGAGCGGAAAACATACCCTCTATTCAAAAAGGAATAATCGAAGGGTTAGCAACCCATGGAGATTTGGTACATGCAAGTACATTTTTTGGATTTGTAGCCGTTGCTTCAAAACATATCTCGACACAGGAAGCAACTGATTTACTTGACTTTGCATTATCAAGATTTGAACTTCATATTGATTCTGATTACGCTGATGGACCCTTTACACAAACGCTCTTACCGTCAGTTCAAATGGATAGTGCGTTTGCAGGTTTTATTTGGTCGGCTTTAGGTTCTCCAAAATCTTCAACTAGATGGTGTGCAGTTCATTGCGTTCGTAGACTTGCAGAAGCTCAATGTACTGGAGAAATCGATGCATTAATAGAGTGGTTAGAAAGGGATAATGTTGATTTATTTGGGGCGGCTAAATTTCCTTTCTATAACTTACATGCGAGACTATATTTATTCATTTCATTTGCTCGAGTATCCATGGATAACCCGCAAATTTTACTACGTCATAGCAATGTGTTCTACAAATATGCCTTGAAATCTTCTCCTCATATGCTTATTGAAAAATATGCAACTGATATTGCACTCAATATAGAGAAGGCTTACCCAGGGACTTATTCCAAAGATGTGGTTGAATCTTTGCAAAAAGTGGGGAAGAGTCAATTCGATAAGGTTGAATTAGATGGACGTTGGGACAAGCGAGATAGTTATTGGCATGCTAATGAGACGATTGATACTAGTTTAGATTTTCATCATGGGTACGATATTGATAGCTACTGGTTTGAACCATTAGGGAGAGTATTTGGTATCTCCAATAAACAAGTGGAGGATCTTGTTACCGATATTGTTATTAACGAATGGAATGTGGAACATGATGGAGGGTATAAAAATGATCCGCGTCACTCATTGTGGAGATCGTCTAGTGAACAACAACAAACTTATCATAGCCAAGGAAGTTATCCAAGAATAGACAATTATAATTTTTATCTGTCATATCATGCTATGCTTGGCGTAGCTTCGAGGCTGTTGGAGAAGATGCCCGTTGTTCACAGTTCAGATTGTTACCAAGATGAGTGGTATGAGTGGTTACACAGGCACTTATTGACTCGTATTGATGGTTATTGGCTATACGACCGTAGAGATCCTATTCCTCTGTATAGAAGGGATTGGATTAATGAAGTGAGAAATCCAGATTGGCGCGAAGAGTTATCAACTGATGATTTTCTTGATGGTGTATTGTCTGAAAGAAACGGAGAACTATGGCTAAACGTGTTCGGATCTTGGGAGGATGGAGATAGTGAGAGATCCGAGAGTTTCAACATTGCAAGCTCTCTCGTATCATCTGCCACTGCTCAATCCCTTTTGTATGCATTGAGCACATGTTCAAATCCTCATGATTTTAAGTTGCCTGCTTACGAAGAAGATGAAATGGAAATAGAAGTTGGTTCTCATAAGCTTAAAGGTTGGGTATATCAAGAAGAAGCATATAAGCGTCTGGAAAAGTTCGATCCACATTCTGCTAAAGTAGACTATCCGCCTTATAAAATAGGGAGCTCAATCACTGAGAGAATGAAGATATCTTCTGACTATGAGAAGAGAGAATGGACTTTGGCTGATGAGAGTGGAGCATCAATAGTTTGCGAAATCTGGGCGCCTATTCATGATAGTCATGAAAATGAGGAAGCGCGCAACGGTAATCGACTAACAGCATCACTCTCATTTCTAAAAAGACTTTGTATTGAATTCCAAAGTGAATTAATTATTGAAGTTCAAATTCAAAGAAGATATAGACAGAAGTCATACATGAGAGGGAGTGAATCAGATGAGTATAAGCCACCGCTTAGCAAATTATTTATCTTCTCAGCCGATGGAAGACTCAGAGATACAGAAACGTACTATGAACTTAGGCAAATCGCTAGTCAAAGAGCTTAATTTGGATGACGGTGTAGATACTCTTGCTCGTTGGATGGCGCACTATATTTCGGAACAAATTGTAATCGCCGAAAATAGTTCAGGTATTCAGAAACAAGAGGCAGAAGAACGTTGCTTTGAAACGATATTAAAATTATGGAATCATAGATCAGCTTTCCCTAGGGGTTCAAGGCCATTTGAAAGTTTTGATCCTATACTTCGAACACTAGCGCGACTTGATCCTGAGAATGATCGTCATTTCTTCTTTGAAAATAGAGAGGATACAACAGACAAATTCCCGGAAGAAGTTCAGAAGTGGCTAGATATTGCCGATGGAATTGATGAAGCAACGCGTGTGTGGCTAAAATATGTTTTTGAACAAGCTGCCTTAGCTGCAACTGATGATTTTACAATTGAATGGTTAGAAAATTCAGCAGTACTCCAGGAAGAAGACAACTTCTCTCTAATATTTCGAGAATTGCATAGTGATATTGATGATATTTGGGGAGAAGGGCAAAAAGAAAATGAAAGGAAGCGAAAGATTATAGAATCCAGGATTGGGAAATTAGAGTCTTTTTCAGAGTTGAACGAATTGTTATTGGGTGAGTATAGGGATGAACTTAAGAGTATGAGTAAGGATACAGCGAGTAAGTAATATCAGTAAACTTATCTGTTGATTAAAAGCTCTGTAAAATATTTCACATCGGTAACGAATAATGATGTATATAAGTATCAGTTACTGAAGAATTGGATTAAAATGTTGTTTTCGTTAAAAGAGTGATGAGTATGTCGTTTCTCAATGAAGCACTTAATTTAGCGTATTTATTTAATTGAAAAATTGTATTATTATGGGTTTACCAACTATAATGTAACTTTTCAATATGGAATAATTTCATTTACCAACTATAATGGCACTGTAATTTGAGTCAAAACGCTGAAAAAGTGCGATAATACGCGATTTTTCATTTACCAACTATAATGTCACTGAACATTTAAGTTATGTAAAAAGGGTCCTGATGACAGTTGTCATTAGGACCCTTTTTGTTATGAAACCTTTCCATTATGAGCATATCCATTATGAATCTATCATTAAAGTTCCTATGTCGAAATCAGTAGAGGAGAGGGCACATTTATGAAATCCTAAGACTGATAGCAGAGGCTATAGGATAAGTACTCTGATGTTATAGGGACGCACAGAGAGTTTATCTATTTCTCAAGAATAATATACAAAAATAGTTGTTATATGAACTTATATCCTTAATTCAGAGATAATACATATTAATGACTCTCCACAAGATCAGTTTTTAACGGTATGCCTATGAGCAACAGGATGATTTGCAATGAGTGTGAGTAATGCTCATAAATAGCGTTCTCCATTGTCATGTTTGTTTTGAAATTTACTATTGGTTACGCCCAAGTCGTAATCGTTTCAACCGGGAGACGATAGGAAGGATAGCCTTCTTTGGCTGCTTTCCCTATGGAGATCAACATCACGGGCTGGAAGCGTTCTTTATCCAAGCCAAAAACTTCAGCAATCTGGTCTTTGTCATAGCCGGCCATAGGGTTCGTATCATAGCCATGAGCACGGGCAACGAGCATGAGCTGCATGGATATGAGGCCTGAGTCAATGAGGTTCATATCACGCAATTCGGATGCGTTTATGTTCGCATAATAAGGTTTTACCTGCTGCATCTGAATATCCATGATGTCTTGTGGCATATATCCAAGTTCGACTGATTTGCTGAAAATCTCTTCCATGTATTCAACGTTGTTGGCATCGTAAAACACGGCAATGACAGCGGAAGACGTTAGTGCCTGTGTCTGGTTAAAGGAGGCCAGTGGTGCAAGCTTCTCTTTGCCTTCAGCACTGTCGATAACAAGAAAACGCCAAGGTTGCATGTTAATGGCCGAAGGGGCACGTGAAGCTTTCGCCAGTATTTCGGTCATCTCCTCGCGGCTGATCTTCACTTCAGGGTCGTAGACTTTAATGGAATGGCGCTCCAAGACGATGTTATCAAAATCATTTGTTTTGTTGAATTGGCCGGTAATCGTGTTCATATTGAAATCTCTCCTCGTATCTATATTGGTGAGAGTGGGGTATAAATTATATCTCCGTCTGTCTCACTATCAGGATTGTAAACTATGAAGTATACTTTATAGCAAGAAAAAGAAATGAGGATGTTCCATATGAAAATTAGTGAAGTGGCGAGCAGGGTAAACCTTCCGATATCCACGATTCGGTACTATGAGAAAATAGATATTATCACGGATGAACATGTGCTGAGAGATCATAATAATTATCGAATATATGCGGATAGCATTATTCAGCATCTAGAAGTGGTCAAACAATGCTTAGCTGTTGGTTTTACGATCCATGAGATCGAATCCATGATCTCTAAAGACGGGTTTTCAAGTAATGATCAAGCGAGCATTATCCAAGCGAAAATATCAGAAATTGAAGAAGCACAAAAACAATTAGAGAATTCCAAACAAAATCTGTACGAAATTCTCAAATCGGATATCACGTGTGAGGATGGTTTTGGTAAGTATTGAGCCGGACCTCCCTCTTGAGCTTGTCTTAGTACGTTCTAACATCAGATCGATTTAATTGTGTACAAACCGTCCTGTAAATGTAGACTACCGGGCTGTCCCGTTTCAACCTTCACCTTAGTGGCAAATATACCGGGCATGCGGCCGTCTGGGAACCAGGGCATCTGTTTATCAATAACAATAAACATGCCTTCTGCATCACCCGTGGGGGAAAATTTCTTCCCGTCTCCGGCAAAGGGTTCAAGGTGATAATGCCCATTCAATGTGCTCATCGTCTCAGGAACATCGTCGACAGGCAGACCAATTTCACTAATACATAGCAGATGCTTCGCTTCGAAAGCTTCATTGACTGCATTATCGAGTGAGTGGTGAGCGATGAATTCCATCAAGTTACCATTTGGATCATAGAAATAGAAGGCTGTTGCATCCCAGTAGGGGAAATAAAATTCATCTTGTCCATCTTTGGAAAGCAACGTAAGGTTACGGTCGTGGGCCCACGTTTTCGCATCAGCGAGTGTATTCGTTGGAATCGTAAACGCTACATGATAGTACGGCTTCTCCTTTTCTGGAGCCTTCTTGAATGAAAGGACCGAGTCTCCTACACGAAATGAAACGAATGTTGTATCATCCTCCACAAGCTCCAACTCCAGTCGTGTACCGTAAAACTCCTTTATGGCCTCGATCTGATGTGCCAACAAACACACTTCTCTTATTATCATTTCAGTCTCTCTCCCTTTAAACTCATCTTTAATTGAAATACTCGATCGTTTTCTCAATAAATGCTTTTGCTGATTGTGTCAGATAACGGTCGGAGCGATGGATGATCTCAAAGTGTCGGTATGGCGGATCGTCTGTAATTCGAATACAACGTAGCGTGGGCTCATTCATGGCCTGGATCAGAGGATAAGGCAGCAGTGTTCCTCCCACGTTGGCTTTGACCAGGCTAATGATGGAGGTCGCCGAGCTGGTCTCCATGATGGTGTTTAGGGTGAATCCATATTTACGGCAATAACCGTCGACCAATTCTCTGCCCGTAAATCCTTCGGGGAACATCACCGTTTGGATATCACGCAGTTCCTGGATTTCAATTGTGCTGCGTTCAGCCCAATCATGATTCTCGGAAACGACAAGTACATATTCTTCACTGCACAAAGGAATGCGGACAAGCCGATTATCAGGGGCAGACGTGATCTCGATGCCAATGTCGACTTCATTTTCCAATACTTGATTCACGACATAGATCGAAGAGATCACCTTCAATTGTACCTTGGGGAATCGGGCATGAAAATCAACGAGCAGTGGAGTGAGACGGTAATCCAAATCTGATGGAAGAACACCGATAACTAATCGACCTCGCTGATCATTGCGGAATTCAGCTAGCGCATCCTGAGTATTCTGTAAATGCCGAATCATCTGTACACAGTGCTCCAGAAACAAAGTTCCAGCCTGGGTCATCACAATCTTTTTGCCGACACGGTCAAATAAAGGAACACCAAGCTCATCCTCCAACCCACGTATTTGTTGACTCAACGTAGGTTGAGATATGCCAAGTTTCTCAGCTGCCCGAGTAAAATGAAGCTCCTCGCACACGGTAATAAAGTTTTCCATCTGACGAAACTCCATGTAATCACCTCTAATCATTGGTTTTAGTAATCATTTTAATAGAAACAATAGTATTGTTCAATCATTATGATGAATCTATACTTAGTCATGTACCACTCAAAGATCCTGGTATTAACAAATAGGATCTTTGGTGAAGGCAAGAATACTACTACCATGAGGTGATTCATAATGAAAATTTTCTATATTGTCTTGGCTCTTATTCTGGCTTCACTGAACTTAAGACCACCGATTACCTCCATATCTCCTCTCATGAGCACCATACAGAATGATCTGGGTTTGAGTGGTATGACCGCCAGTCTGTTAACGACATTACCTGTATTATGTATGGGCATATTTGCTCCGTTCTCTGTAAGACTAAGTAGAAGGTGGGGGAACGAAGGTGCCATTGTGCTGGCTTTAATCTTTATTGGGATAGGGACAGGATTACGTTTGTTCGTGGGCGCAACTCCATTGATGATGTTCACTTCTTTTCTGTCCGGTGTAGGGATTGCATTGGCAGGTCCGCTTTTGTCCAGCTTCATTAAGCAGTATTTCCCTAACCGAGTGGCAGCCATGGTGGGCATCTACTCTACTGCAATGGTGATGGGGGCCAGCATTAGTGTGGGATTATCGGTTCCGCTCCAGCATACGCTGGATGGATCTTGGAGAGGGTCTTTAGCCACATGGGCATTACTCGCAGCCATTGCGTTGCCGATCTGGTTGAAATTAGCTTGGTCTGCGCGCACAGAGCGACAATCTGGACAAACTTCAGCTGTCATTCATGCATCACTTCCGGTAAAGAACAGGCGTGCATGGGTGCTAACATTGTTCTTCGGGCTGATGGCAGCAATCTTCTATTCATTAACCGCTTGGCTTGCGCCAGTCATTCAAAGCCAGGGATATAGCCAGGAGACTGCTGGTAACATCCAAACGTTATTTACATTGATATCGTTGCCCTCAACGTTATTCATTCCGATGCTTCTACATCGGTACCAAAGACGTGTATTTTGGCTTGTCGGATGTGCAATGTTGGAGTTGATTGGTGTCCTGATGTTGAATCTCTCTGTCAGCCCGTGGCTCGCGGCGATCCCGCTCGGTATTGGTGCAGGTGGACTGTTCCCGATTGCACTGATGTTACCGATCGATGAGACAAGCAATGCTCAGGAAGCCAGCAGCTGGTCTGCTATGACTCAATCCGGTGGCTACATTCTTGGAGCACTTGGGCCGCTTGCGATTGGTTGGCTCCACGACCTGACAGGCAGCTTCATACAAGCATTTTATGGTTTGGCTATCATCATCGTGCTGCAGATTATCGTTCAAATAGCTATTGGTAATAAGAAAATCTCAAAAGTTGTTGACCATGAGCAGGAGCTAAAAGGCATGTAAAGTAAAATGGATATAGAAATATGATCTTTATACATGATCCAACAAGTCCATATAGTACTGCCTTAACGCTTTCTGTAAGATGATGGGCTCCATAATCTTCATCGATTTACCATAACTCGCAAGATATCTCACAATGAAATCAAGCTCATGAGGTTCATACGAACCTACAAGAAGCATTTGTCCCGGTTCATTGCCCGATTCGTTGGCGTGTATGATCTGCATGGATGGAAAATGTTCTTGCTGGAAAAGTTCAACCCCGGCTTCGTCGATCCGACATTGAAATGGAATAGCATCTTGTGATGGTTCCCACAACGAATGGGTATCCTGTACATGAAGTTCAATAACAGGGGCCAAAGGTTCGATGTCGGACAATTCAGCTGAAGTGATGCGGTCGCAACGGAATACACGATATGCTTGCTTTTTCAGATCATACGCCTGGCAATACCAATAACCTTTCCTGGCATAGATCGTGATGGGTTGGATCGTGCGGATGTTGGAGTTGGGTGGCCGCGAAGATGAATCCGATTGCTCAGTATCAGGATGGTTTGCAGCAGATGACCTTTGATCAGGTGATCTCCGTTGTCCAGGATACGTAATCTGGATCACTATATTCTGCACAGCAGCCATCAACAAAAACTCCAAATACGCACTATCGCGGATCTGCTCCGTATGTCGGAAGGAAACCCGATGTTGAATGTTCTCAATATCCTGTCGCTGCTTGTCGGATAGTGCGCTCATAAATTTCTCATGAATGGTCCGGAAAGAAACCTGAAAGGGCAAGCTGGTGAAGCTGCGGAGGGCCTGCATTGCAAAATAAAGGGCATGAAGCTCACCCGTATTAAACGAAATGGGAGGCAGCTGCATCTGTTGCAGCAGTCGGTATCCGCCGTAGCGTCCATATTCGGCATAGATGGGTGCACCCAACTCTTCCAATGAAGCGATATCTCTTAACGCGGTCCGCTTGGAAATCTGGAACTCCTGCATGAGATCTTGCAGGGTGAACTGTTGTTTTTGATTAATAAAGCGAAGCATCTGGTTCATGCGTTCTGATTTTTTCATATCGAACCCTCTTAATGGTGCCATGAGTTGGCACCTTTCGTAGTTATAGTGATAAGTGTAATCCAATAGGAACAAGGAGGCAATATAATGAATTTTGAAGTGATACCATTTTTGTCGATGAACGGGGATGCGGCGGCAGCCATTGCTTTTTATGAGGAGTTTCTGGGCGCCAAGGTGATATTCAAGAAAAGCTATAAAGAGATGAAGGAGATGAACCCGGGCTTCGAGTACCCTGCCGGTCAAGATGAATATATTACACATTCGGTACTGGAGATTGGGGTCAACAAAATCATGATTGCGGAAGAAGCAATGGACACAGAGAGAGCATGGCAGCTGGGAAACAGCACATCATTATGTATCCAATCCAAGGATAAAAGTACAATCGATCAACTGTATCATTCTCTGGTGCAACATGAGGGTGTGAAGGTACTGGTACCTTACGAGCAAAATGAATTCAGCCCAGGATACGGCATTGTGCGTGATCCGTATGGCATTGCGATTCAGCTGTGTGTGACGGTGCATGATTTTTAGAATGAGGTGAGGAGTCGTTTCATTCATTTATGCCTCAAGTGAACATTCATCACTAAAGCTTCACTTCAGTAGCCCCATAGATTAGGTATAATCTACAGTAGAGGTTTGGACAACAGAGCAGGATGTCTGAGCAGAGAGGGGCTGGGGGTTGAAGTGAGAAAACAAGGAGCTATTGGCAAAGAGAGCAGGCTTCGTCTCCTGGAGGCAGCAGCAGAGGAGTTTGCATTGAGTGGGTTCTACCAAACAAAAATAAGTTCAATTGTTGCTCGGGCAGGGTTAACACAACCTGCATTTTATCTGTACTTTGAGAGCAAAGAAGCTGCTTTTGCAGAGCTGGTGGCAGATTTTCGCAATGGCCTCAGTCAAGCAGTTCGCGATAGTCATATCGGGCCGGGAAAGAATAGGGAGGACCTTAAGGAAGCGGTCGTGGCCTCGTTGGAGCAGATCTACCGATTCCTCGGACGGAATCCGGCATTGACCCGAATTGGATTGTATCTGTCCCCGGAGTCCGTGGGCATCAAGGCTGAGATTGCCGGACTCATGGAACAGAATCTGATTGAAGAACAGCAAGCCGGATATTATCGGCAGGATCTTGATGCGATTTTCTTTGCGGAATGTCTGCTGGCCATTATTGAACGGTTAACCCTGATTAAGCTGTTGCCGGGTCACGAAACGCCTTCGCAGTTGGCACGGCAGACGCAGGATCTCTTTTTCTACGGCATATTGGACATGCAACAGCGAAGCTAAATGAGTTCAACAGGAAGAGCCAGACCCGTATTATCGGAGTCTGGCTCTTTTTGGATACGAGCTAAATGGCGCTCGCTGCGTAAAATCCCGAACGAACGGCAGTACCTACTTTGCCAATCTTAACGCAGTCGCCCATAAGGCTGGTTTTGGTTCCATACTTGGCCCGGATCAGCTCAGCGATCGTTGTATTCTTTCTCATCCCAAAGGCGTTAATGATCGTATCCGCTTCAATGAATACTTTGGAGCCATCGGCTCTCTCTGCATGTAACCCATTGGCTTCAAAGGAGAGGACCTTGTGTCCACCGAGAATGGTCACTCCGTAGCGATCGAGCATAGGCATCAGTGTTGCACGGTTAATGTACATCACATCTTGCCCCGCTTCCGGGCGCATCTCGATGATGGTGACTTTTTTGCCTTCCATAGCCAGCTCAAGTCCCAGATCGCAACCGGTTAAACCCCCACCAGTAATGACAATATGTTCGCCGCGCACAAGTTCTTTTTGTAAATGGGCCTCAATGGCTCCCACGACATTATCGTTATCGATTCCAGGGATTGGAGGCACAAGAGGTACCGCTCCTGCACCGATGAAAATATGATCAGCGGCTTCAAGTGCCGGGTCATCCGGCTTGATCTCATGATTTAACTTCACTTTCACGTGAAGCTGTGTTAACTGCCGCTCATACCAGCCAATCAGGGCGCGTAACTGGCCTTTGAATTCCGGGGTTGCTGCACTGGTGACCTGTCCACCGACAGAGGCCTCTTTTTCGTATAGTGTAACTTCATGCCCTCTGAGTGCTGCTACACGTGCCGCTTCCAGACCGGATGGTCCTCCGCCTACAACAACGACCTTCTTGGCAGTCTCCGCCGGATGAATGGCGAAGCGTTTTTCGTTGGCTGCCTGAATGTTGACCGCACAGCTGATTTTGGTATTCCGTTCGATGATCCGACCGATGCATTCCTCGTTACAACGAATACAAGGACGAATATCCTCCCTCAAATTATCCCGCAGTTTGTTTGGAAGCTCGGCATCGGCAATCAATGCGCGACCAAACATGACGAAGTCCGCATTCCCGGATTCGATTAAGCGGACAGCACTCTCCGGTGTATGGCTTCCCGAGTTCAAAATAGGAATGTTCACAACCTGACGAGCAGGCTCACACATATAGTCCATACAAGCATCACCCAAGTAAGCTGGCGGGAAAATGTAATCAATTCTTTCGTAGGAGCCTGCATCAATATCAACGGCATCTACGCCAGCACGTTCGAGAATCTGCAGCATCTCCAGACTGTCCTCGACTGTACGTCCCCCTTCAAAGCGATGATCCAGTGCCATCCGGAACAAAATGGGCATGTCCGGACCCACAGCTTGGCGTATGGCCTTTACGATCTCAACCGCGAATCGCATCCGTTTCTCTGTCGTGCCGCCATATTCATCTTCACGTTTGTTCCAGATCGGCGACATAAACTGATCGATCAAATAACCGGCATGGGCATGAATTTCGATCCCATCAAAGCCCGCCCGTTTCAGTCTGGCTGCCGAATCGGCGAATTGCTCCATAATGGTCTTTATTTCTTCCACCGTAAGTGGATGGCATAGAACTTCCGGATTATATATGGCGGGGATGGCCGAAGCCGATACGGGAGGTTTCCCCGAACGGTCTGGTAGCGCGTTGCGTCCGGTGCCGCAGCTGAGCTGAGCGATAATTTTGGTGCCATAACGTTGGACTGCATCGACCAGATCCGTGAGCAATGGAATGACATAATCCTTCTCCACAATGCCTTCCAATACACCCTGGGCCAGATCTTCCGTCAAAAATTGTGCCCCTAGAATGATCATACCCGCGCCGCCTTTGGCGCGTTCCTCATAATAATCGATTTCTTCCAGGGAGATGCGGCCATCGGGGCTAGCCGAATTGGTTCCCATAGGAGACATGACAATTCGATTCTTCACTTCCATGGTTCCGATGCGGAATGGGGTGAACAGCTTTTCATAAGGATAATTCATGTGTGTGTCCTCCTGTTGTTAATAAGTATTGGATGAATTGAATAGACAGAAATATTGGATAGAAGTACAGGTTACTCGCGAGTAATATAAGTGATAAACCCATCGTAAACGTTCAGCAATAAATTATAAGTGAAATAAATCACAATCAATTCATGTTGTCTACATTTATGGAGCAGAGTATAAGTTATGAATCATTTGGCATGAAAAAATAGCAGACTTAGGCGCAGATGGAAGAAGTGATGGTTATAGCGGACCTCTTTTCGTGTAAATCATATAGGTAAGGATTTCGCAGTGTATAAGCATGTTCTATGGATAAAGGAAGAAGGGATAATAGGATTACGAGAGGTATCGACCATATTGGAATAACTGTGCCGGATATGGAGCAGGCAATCAGTTTGTGTATGGAAGGGCACCGTGGGGGATGCTGATCGAGCTGATCTCCTACCCTGCAGGCATACAATATCCCAAACACAGTGAAGCAAAGCGCTGGACACCACCTGGCAGCGCGATATGAGGAAAGACCAAGTAAATGCAGGCCGAAAGAACGAAGTACGTTAAAGATGAAATTAATTAAAGAAACAGGACGATGTTATGATAAATCGTCCTGTTTCTCATGTTTACAGAGTAAGAACAGCCCCTAAAGAATAGGCAAAATGTTAGCAATGTAGAAGTGTATGCTCCTATGCTTTGTGTTACGATACGTACATGTAGACAGCGATCGGAAGGTTGTTCTGTCATCACATGATTAATCACAGGTACGTTTAACGGATGGGGATAAGCTATTGAGTCGCACACGTTTTATTACATTTATTATAGGTGTCGTTGCCTTGTTTATCGCACTAAATGTGCTCTCTTTTCTGGAGGATGAGCATGCTCCGAAGGCGCATGAAGGGGTACTGGATCTGCGTCAGGTCGGAGGTTTGAAGGAGGGCGATATCGCCCTTAATGGAGAGTGGTTGTTTTATCCCGGGCAGTTACTGGATGGAACAGAGAAGACGAGTGCTCACGAATATATCGCGACCGTTCCTGGCAATTGGCAGTCCGTCATTGAACCTTATCTTCACCAGGGTGCGTTCGGGTATGGGACTTATCGTTTGAAAATATTGCTGGATGCCGAAGGAGAATCTGCACAGCAGATTGCCTTGCGTGTTCCCTTAATTCGTACAGCCCACACGTTGTTTGTTAATGGGATACAGATTGGTTCGAACGGAGTTGTCTCGACAAGCGCTGGACAATATACTCCCCAAGTAGAGCCCTATATCTCACATACGGAGATAAGCGGTTCCGAAGTGAATATTGATGTACAGGTAGCCAATTATGATTTTGCGAATAGCGGGGGAATGATCGAACCCATTCACATCGGCAGTATGGATGCTATATACCAATTGCAGCAGAGGAATGTGGCTTTTGAATTTGGTATTCTGGTTGTATTTGGTTTTCTGAGTATGATTTTTGGATTCATGCATTATCAGTCACCGCGAAGCGGCTGGATCTATATGTCTCTTTTTTTCATTAGCATGATGGTCACCAGCTCGTATCAGGGAACCAGATTATTATTCTGGCTATGGCCTGACCTTACATATGCTACGGGCTTCATTGTATATTTTCTGTCCATAGTCGGTCTCACGTTCTGGATGTTTATGTTTGTCGCCTGTCAATTGGAAACGGTGATTAGACGTTGGGTGAGATACGCGGTGTACATCTTCAACGCGGTCTTCATTATCTTGCTATTTATCTTGCCAATTGACATGGTGTCACATCTGGTCGTGACATTGGTGATCCAAAATGTAGCCGTATATAGCTACTCTTTAGTAATCCTGCTTCGGAGTTTCCGAGGTGGCGATCCTGTTGCTGGACATCGTTTTTTGGCCTTTTTTATATTTGCCGCACATAGCTTGTCCAATCTATTATTACAGCTCGGTCTCACCCACATGGGTGACTGGTACTTTATTCAGGTCTTTCTCTTCTCGGGTTTGTTTATTCTAATGTTTGTGCAGCAATTTGTACTGACCTATAGACGCTTGAAGCGGCTATCCATTGAGATGAAGCGTGTCGAGCGGTTCAAGAATGAATTCATGGCCAATATTTCGGATCAAATGAAGACCCCGCTTCAGGCGTTAATTAGTATCGCGGATGCACGCCTTCAATCAGACCATCACCTTACAGCCGACCAGAGACAGGACCTGCAATTGCTTACATCGGTCGGCTGGATGATGCGCAGCATGGTGGATGATTTACTCGACTTTTCGCAAATTCGTGAGCAACAAATATATTTGACGATCCGGTCCGTTGATTTCTACGCATTAGTAGATGAAGTGGTGGAACGTGTCCGATATATGGTATATGACCATTCCATAGAAATTACAAGTCGTGTGGATAAGACACTGCCACGCGTAGCTGCCGATGAGCAACGCTTGCATCAGATTCTGGCAGGTGTGCTCCAGCATAGCTTGAAGGTTACCGTTACGGGGACGATCCAGGTTGAAGCTGCAGTAGTGAACGGGATGGTTGAAGTTCGTGTCCATATGCAAGGGGATGTCATTTCATTGGAGCAGACCGCGCTTACCCGTGCGTTGTTCGAATCCAGGCTGGATCAGGATCATGCACATATGCATCAAAATCCGGATGCTCCAGGGTTATATCTGGTCAAGGCATTAACGGAATTGCATCATGGAACGGTACATGTACCCGACAGTGCATCTGGAGTAATGGACATCATACTTACGCTACCGTTAAGTGCAGATTCATTCAGAAATGAAACACAAGTTGTATTGTCACCTATGGTTGAGCAGAAGGCGGCAGTTCAATCGGTTGATAACCATGCTCTGAATTTGCCAGTGAACCGAAGTAATCGATCTCTATCCAGTATGTACCATATTATGATTGTGGATGATGATGCGCTGAATTTGAATCTTTTGCTGCCTATTCTGAATCTGGATGATTATCGTGTGACTGTGGTGAGAAATCCAGAAGAAATCATGCAGAGCATGCATCCATTGGATGAAATGGACCTGATTATCGTGAATCGTACGTTGTCTGGCATATCAGGTACCGTCATCTGTGGCAAAATCCGTGAACAGTACACTATGTTTGAGCTGCCCATCCTGTTACTCATTTCTGCATGGCAAGGGGATCGCGCTTTGGAAACGGGTCTGGCCGGGGCTAACGATTTTCTGCGCAAACCGGTGGAAGGTTCCGAACTTCGTGTACGTGTACGTACCTTGTTACAGATGAAACGTTCAGTTGCCGAACGCATTCGCATGGAACTGGCCTTTCTACAGGCGCAGATCAAGCCGCATTTTCTGTTCAATACTCTGAATTCCATTGCAGCACTAAGCAAAAGCAAACCTGCACAGATGAATGAACTGCTCAATGAATTGGGCAATTACCTGCGGGAAAGCTTCCGATTTGACAACACGAATCCACTGACGCCTTTTGATCGGGAGTTAAAATTGGTGCAATCCTATCTACATATTGAAAAGGTTAGATTTGACGATTGGCTGGACTTTAAGATTGAAGTGTTGACCTCAACTAACTTCCGGGTCCCTCCCCTGACCATTCAACCTTTGGTGGAGAATGCCGTACGGCATGGTATTATGCGACGTGCTGAGGGAGGACGCATTCTGATTCGGGTTACGCGGGAAGAACCATTCATTCTGATTACGGTGAAGGATGATGGAGTAGGCATGTCGACGGAAACACTGGAACGGATTATGGAGGGGCCGACGGTCGAAAGTGGAATCGGCATCCGAAATATTGAGCGTCGACTCAAACAGCTATTCGGATGGGGACTGCTCATACATAGTTCCCTGGAACAGGGAACCGAGATTCAAGTCCGGCTTCCAATAGAAAAGGTGGGATTTCATGAAAGCGATACTGGTGGATGATGAACCGCTCGCGTTGAATCATCTTGCGGAGGAACTGGAGCGCATTAGCGATCTGGACATTATTGGGAAATACCGCAGTCCCAGACAGGCTCTGGAGTATATCATACAGGTTCGACCGAATGTGGTTTTTCTGGATATCGAGATGCCTGAGATGAGCGGAATTGAGCTGGCTGAGCGCATTCTGCAACAACTTCCAGCGACCCAAATTGTGTTTGTCACGGTATATGATGAATATGCAGTCAAGGCGTTTGAACTCAATTCTCTGGATTATCTGCTGAAACCGTTGCAGACAGAGCGGCTGGAGAAGACGATTCATCGATTGTTGCTCACATCAGATCCTACTGAACGGTTCCCGGATTCACAGGTTATACTTCATTGCCTTGGTCCATTGCAATTTGAAAAGGCGGGGAGTCCGCCGATCACTATACGTTGGAAGACGTTCAAAGCCCAGGAACTATTCTCGTTCCTCCTGCAATATCGAGATAAACCTGTTCGCAAGCAGGTGCTGCTTGAACAACTGTGGCCTGAGATTGAATGGAAACGTGGAGTGACCCAGCTCTATACGGCCATCTACCAGATTCGCAAACAACTGCAGGCTGAGCAGGTTAATATCCAGATTTCCAATCTCGATGAAGGATATATGCTGCAATTGAACGGGGCATCCCTGGATATGGACATGTGGGAGAAAAGGGTAGCCGAAGCGCCTGCCGTTACAGCGTTAACGATGGATCTTCATTTACAAATTTCATCTCTCTACAAGGGTCCATATCTGGGGGAAACAACGTATCTGTGGGCCGAAATGGAGCGACGCCGACTGCGCAATCTCTGGCTTCGCCATGAGAAACAAATTGCAGATTATTATATCGCTGCCCATCAGGATGAAGATGCGGTTGCACATTATCTCAAAATACAGCGCATGTTGCCTGATGAGGAAAATATATATGTGGTTCTGATGAACCTGTATCATCGACTCGGTGATCGACGTTCGGTCGAGGTTCAGTATAGCCTGCTATGTCGTATGTTGAGTCAGGAAATGGATATGCTCCCTCATCCCGCTGTTCAGGAATGGTTCGAAAGCTGGAAATCCAATCGTTCAACCTAAGCCTACTTGCCCTAGCAAGTGGGTTTTTCTTACGGTCCACTGCCTGCGGAAGTCATTTTGCTTGGGACTTATGGTTCAGGTTTCAGAAATGTTTCAAATCGATGTTCTATAATGAAAGAAGTAACATGTAGAGAGAGGCATCGATAATGGAACATACCCTGGAACACAGTATTCAACATGGCATGGGTTCACATGATAACGTACTTGTCCTGATTTCATATTTGATTGCTGTTGTGGCTTCGTATAACGTTCTGGACCTCACCAGCAGAATTAACAAAGCCAGCGGTAAAAGTCGTTGGTTATGGCTATTTTTTGGAGCAATTATCATGGGTATGGGCATCTGGTCCATGCATTTCGTTGGCATGATGGCGATGTCACTGCCATTTCCCGTTTCTTATGATCTTGTCATTGTGCTGATCTCTGTAGCTGTAGCCATTGTGGCATCTTTTGTGGCGTTGCTTGTAGTCTCCCGGCAGAGGCTGCCACTGTTACAGTTATTGGGTGGTGCCTGTCTGTTTGCGCTCGGTATCGTGTTGATGCATTATATCGGGATGTATGCGATGCAGGTGGAGATTCGATACGATCCTATGTATGTCATGTTATCGATTATGATTGCATGTGCAGCTTCAATTACAGCACTGTGGTTATCGCTATATTTTCTTAAATCGGATACACGTCATGATGTTTGGAAAAAGGTTGGAAGTGCCCTCATCATGGGAGGGGCTATTGCGGGTATGCATTATACAGGCATGATGGCAGCGCACATCGAATCGGATATGCCCCCGAACCGGGTGATATCTTCGCTAAACACAATTCTCGACCAGAAGCGTCTAGCCTATTTTATTTCCATGGGTACGTTATTTACGCTGGGATTGTCGATTGTTGGTCTGTACATATCAAGACTGTTTTCCAAACAGGAGTCGGAGAAGCAAGAGAATGAAAAATGGTATAAATCGCTCTATGAGCATAATCAGGATGGTATTATTTCTATCGATCTTCACATGCGAATTGTCGGAATTAATCCAGCAGCAGCTCGAATTGGTGGTATTAAGGAGAAACAATTAAAGGATCAATCCGTAAGTACTCTATTAACCATGGTTGTGGAGGAGGATCGGGAACGCATCAGGCATATGTTCGTACGTGCTACGGATGGTGAAGAGATGAAGTACGAGACTGTCATCTATAGCGCCAAGCAAGAACGGGTTGAACTTGGCGTTGTGCTCGCACCTGTCATTGTAGATGAACAAGTCGTGGGAAATTATATTATTATGAAGGATATCACGGACGAAAAACGCGTAAAGGTGAGAAACTATCATCTGGCTTTTCATGATGAGTTGACCGGACTGCCCAATCGCAGAATGTTTAATCAGAGGTTATCGGAGACGATTGAATCTCATCGTTATGAGCAAAAACAGTTTGCCGTCATGGTCCTTGATCTTGACCGATTCAAAGTTATTAATGACTCTCTTGGACACATCTATGGAGATCTGTTTCTTCAGGAGATGAGCCGACGGATTAAGGATGAACTGAATGGTGAGGATGTAACGCTTGCCCGAATGGGTGGAGATGAGTTCGCGATTCTTGTTCATCAGTACACTAGTCTAGGAGATATCACCCGCGTGGCGGAACGCATCATTCAGGCGATTGCGAAGCCTTGTTATCTAAAAGAGAGCGAGTTCTATGTTACGGGCAGTATTGGTATCGCCGTATTTCCGGACCATGGGCAAGATGCTGTAGAATTGCTGCAGCATGCGGATACGGCCATGTATGAAGTGAAGAAGAATGGCAAGAACGGATATCAATTCTTCTCTGCCGAATTGCATCACGAGCTGCGGGAACGAATGGTGCTGGAGAATGACCTTAGAAAAGCATTGGATCGAGGGGAATTCGTGTTACATTACCAACCTCAGATTCAGACAAGTGAAGTCAGCATGATTGGTGTCGAAGCCTTGGTACGGTGGAATCATCCGACCCGTGGATTATTGTATCCCGGCACGTTCATTTCGGTTGCAGAAGAGACGGGCATGATTATTGAGCTGGGTAACCGGGTGCTGCGGGAAGCCTGTATCCAGATGCGAAATTGGCATGAGGCAGGGGGACCTTTGATTCCGGTGTCCGTAAATCTGTCCTCTCAGCAATTTCATCAATCCAATCTGGTGGAACAGGTTCATCAGATTTTACTTGAAACGGGCTTGAGCCCGCAGTATCTGGAATTGGAAATCACGGAAAGCATGATGATGGATGCGAGGGCTTCCATTGAAATTTTGAACCAGTTAACCAAGCTTGGAATCCGGATCAGTCTGGACGATTTTGGAACAGGTTACAGTTCATTTAGTTATCTAAAAATGTTCCCGATTCACAAAGTGAAAATTGACCGCTCTTTTATCCAGGATATTGCGGTTAATCATAGCGATAGAGCCATTGTTTCGACTATGATTACAATGGCGAAACAATTGAATATGGATGTCATTGCAGAAGGCATTGAAACGAAGGGACAACTGGATATTCTGACCGAACAGGATTGCAATGAAGTGCAGGGGTACTACTACAGCAAGCCATTGCCAGCGGATGAGGTGGAGCAGATTTTCTTTTTGCCCCAGCGGTCGGGTAAAGTATTGACGTTCTGAAAAATGACACATAAAAAATAAACGGCAACAGGTGATCCAAAGTTCTGCAAATCGGGTATCAATAGTAGAGTCATTTAGAACCTGATGGATACATATGTTGCTGTGATCGTTGTTTTGCTGGTTAAAGGCTGTTTATTATGGAATAAACTGTGGGGGTTATGAAGTGCCTATATTAGATATGGAAAAGAAAGATGTTGTCACCGATGCACTGGTCATCAAGGCGATGGAGAAAAGTCTGGCGATCATTCGATTCGATATGGATCGACGGGTAACTTATGTGAATGAAGTCTTTGCCCAGACGATGGGATATACGGTAGATGAGATGTATGGCATGAAGCATCAGCAGCTATGCTTCGGGCATTTTGTGAACACCCCAGACTATGACGCTTTTTGGAATAGCATATTTAATGGTGTCAGCTTCCAGGACAAGGTTGAACGCAAGGATGCAAAGGGAAATCCGGTATGGCTTGAGGCGACCTATATGCCAGTCTTTGATGAGACGAATCAAAAAATATTGGGTGTTTCCAAAATCGCCACTAACATTACCAATCGACAGAACAATATTTCAGTCGTGGTGAATGAATTGAAAAGCATGTCCCATGAGCTAAATGGGCAGGCAGATGTAGGTATTGAGCGAAGCCAGGAATTAATGTCCAGTATTTCTTATATCTCAGAGGTGTCGGCTTCTAACCGTGCAACGCTGACTCATTTGCAGGAACAGGCTGGGTCGATTCAGGGCGTAGTACGAACCATACGCGAGATTTCATCACAGACGCAGCTGCTTGCGTTAAATGCTGCCATTGAGGCCGCACATGCAGGAGAATTCGGACGAGGATTCGATATCGTGGCCAAGGAAGTAAGGAAGCTGTCTGCTATGGTGGAGAATTCAATTAATGAGATTCGTGATAGCGTAACGGGGATAACGAAGGAGATTAGTAATATCACAGGCGGTACAAAAAAGGTAGAGGAATATGTGGAGCAGAGCCAGAAGCGGATTGAGATCGCTTTGAATGATTTTACGGCCATTGCTTCATCAGCTCACTTGCTGGATGCCAAGGCAGAGCATGTGACCAGAATCGTATAATAATATATAGCAGAGCGGTTCCTTATACAGGAACCGTTTTTTTGTCGTTCTGTACACAAAGAAACGGGAATTTTTGTGAACAATCCGGGAAACAATACTCTGGAATACCTGCAGGTTTATCAAGTAGAGAAATGTTGGGGTGAGGGTGATGTGGTCAACAATTGTATCCTACGTGCCGGAAAGTTCCATATGGATTCAGGCATTTTTGGTCTTTATCATTCCGATTGGCATTACCTTGACCATGCGCGGGATCAATGCTGCCATTAAGCGTGGAAGCTTCTCTCGTACGAAGCGACCTTCCGTATCCTCGAAGGATATCTCGCCAGCAGCCGCAGGGCAGGGACAGGGAACCGAGACAGGGCACTATGCCAATATTAAATTAACCGATAAGTACAATACAAATTTGACTAGTGTAAAAGAAAGTTTTGGACTCAATTCAGACGTGCATATTCGGGAATTTACCATTAGGGGTACGAATACAAGGGCTGCGGTTGTATATACCGAAGGTCTGGTAGATCAGGATTTAGTTGATGATCACTTGATTACACCGTTGATGTTAGAAGGTGTTCCTTTACTCAAGCAAGAGGGTTTTCTTCATCCAGACAACGCACACTTACTGTCAGCATACCTGCAAGATCAATTACTGCCTGTCAGTCTGGTTGAGGAAACCAAGTCTCTCCAAGAACTCGCAATTGGCGTGCTTTTTGGGAAAAATGCACTGTTGGTTGATGGTTTGCCAGGAGCTTTATTAATAGGCGCTCATAAGATCAAATCACGAGGTATGAATGAACCCTTGTCAGAGGGATTGCTTCGTGGACCACGTATTGGTTTTACAGAGCAGTTAAGCGATAACACAGGCATTCTGCGTCGTTATGGTACGGATCAGAGTCTGTTTATTAAGAAGTATGAAGTGGGTTCACGGATCAAAAAAGATTTGGCGATAGCCTATATCCAGGATATTGCAGATCCCAATCTTGTTGCTGAAGTATGCAAGCGAATTGAAGAGATGGATATGGATTCGATGTTGGAATCAGGTTATGTAGAACAGCTCATCGAAGACAATACTCTGAGTCCTTTTCAACAGGTACTGAATACGGAAAGACCTGACCGGGTCATCGGCGCTTTGCTGGAAGGTCGAGTGGCTATTCTATTGGATGGAACACCATTTGTGCTAGTTGTACCGGTGACCTTTAGCATGTTGCTCCAATCTCCTGAGGATTATTATGAACGCTGGATTCCTGGAACCTTTTTGCGAATGCTGCGTTTTATGGCGGCTATGCTGGCATTGCTTGCTCCTGCACTGTATATCTCGTTTATTTCGTTCCATCCGGGACTTATCCCGACCAAGCTGGTATTGACGATTATTGAAACGCGTACGGGAGTACCATTTCCTTCGATCATTGAAGTACTGATCATGGAACTTTCGATTGAGATTCTGAGGGAGGCAGGGATACGGCTACCTAAGCCGATTGCGCCTGCGATGGGTATCGTTGGAGGTTTGATTATTGGTCAAGCAGCGGTACAGGCGGGTATCATAAGCCAATTTTTGGTTATTGTCGTTGCGGTTACAGCTATCTCCTCCTTTACGATCCCCGTCTATAGTGCAGGGTTAACATTGCGGATTCTGCGATTTGCCGCCATGTTTAGTGCAGCTATACTCGGACTATATGGTGTTGTAATGTTCTTTCTGCTTGTGTGTACACATCTGGCACGACTTTCGAGCTTTGGTGTACCTTATGTAGCTCCAGCGGTTCCTTATCATTTGAATGATTGGAAGGATTTTGTTATCCGTGCTCCGTTAAACATGATGAGAATGCGTCCTGATATGACTAATCCAATCGACGAGGACCGAAAAGAATAATTGAATTCCATGGACAAAAGGTCTGGAGGTGAACTAAAGTGAATGGCTCCCAACAAAAGATAACCACGACACAGGCTGTTGTAATTATTGTAAATTACATGCTTGGCGCCGGAATATTGACTTTACCTCGAACGACCAGCAAGGCTGTCGGAACACCGGATGTCTGGATATCCATTATTCTGTCTGGGCTCATTATCACGGGCGTCGGCATTATTCTGGTTACCCTGTGTCGGAGATTTCCGGGGAAAACCGTGTTCCAGTTCACCCGTGAAATTACGGGGAGCTGGATCGCTTACATACTGGGCGGTGCCATGATTATGTATTTTATGGTTATCGCTGCATTTGAAATTAGAGTTATGGCTGATGTAACCGGAATGTATCTGCTCGAACGTACTCCCACCTGGGCAATTGTAATGGTCTTCATGTGGATCGGTATATATTTGATTTCAGGAGGGCTTGGCGTCATTGTACGCGTGTTTGAGATCATCTTGCCGATTACGATCATTATATTTGTCATTGAAATTCTACTTAGTAACCAACTATTCGAGATTGGTAATCTGAGACCTGTGCTCGGAGATGGCATTATGCCTGTTTTCAAAGGACTGAAGCCCTCACTACTGTCATATACGGGATATGAGGTGATGTTAATCATGACTGCCTATATGAAAAATCCGAAGAAAAGCAATAAGGCGATGAGCTGGGGGATACTCATATCCACCATTATTTATTTGATCACGGTTGTGATGGTTATAGGCAGTTTATCGCTCGATGGGATCAAAACTCGAACCTGGCCAACGCTTGATTTGGTAAGAAGCTTCGAGATTCAAGGTCTGATATTTGAACGATTTGAATCCTTATTACTGGTCATCTGGATTATGCAAATTTTTTCGACTACAGCGATTACACATTACTGCGCTTCGGTGGGCATTCGTGATTTGTTTCGTTCCAAAAAAATCAAAGGCATTATGTACGGTCTGCTTCCGTTCATTTATTTGACGGCAATGATGCCCAAAACGGTGGACGATACCTTTGCACTTGGGGATATGCTGGGCAATGCATCTGTATTTTTATTTGGCATTTTACCTCTGGTGTTACTTTTAATAAGTCTGATTCGCAAAAAAGGAGGCAAGCATGCATGATTCCATTCCATATGCTCATACGTGTAGTCTCTGCCTTGTGTATTCTGTTAATGCTGTCCGGATGCTGGAGTAGCCGAGAAATAGAGGATCTAAGTCTCTATGTTGGTCTTGGAATCGATGTCGGCAAAGAGACTGAATTCGAGAAAGACATCGCTGCTCAGGGAGGCTCATATCCCAAGAAGAACTATTTGACTGCTACGGTGCAGATCGCTCCGGGCTTCTCCAACAGTCAATCGAGTCAGCAATCCGGTTCGCCTTCTTCCGGCAAAACATCCTATGCCAATGAACAGCTTTCCGGAGATTCCTTGTTGCAAATCTTCCGCCAGTTTGCGTTAAGGCGGGATCGGCCTCTCATAGGACATCATCTGAAGGTGATCGTCGTTTCCAAGGATATTGCCAAAAAATATGGTTTGGACCAACTGCTTGATTTTGTTCTTCGAGATAATGATATTCGCCCCAACTGTCTAGTGTTAATTAGTCATCGTCGTGCAGTGGATGTGCTGACATCACAGGACCCTTCACGAATACCAGCATTTTATCTCACAGGCATTACGAACAATTCTTATATATCCAATAAAATACTTGATCCGGTTCTACTATCTAAGTTAGACGCTCAAATGCAGTCCGGATCGAGCTTCCTGCTCCAGAACGTATTAAACTCCGATGGGGAGGACAAGTTCTCAGGAGGCAGCATCTTTGATGGAAAAACAACCAAGTTCATCGGGGAGCTTAGTCAAACGGATCTAGAAGGATTATCATGGCTCAATCCCAAGAAAAAGGGGGGCGTCTTAAAAACACACAACAAAGAAGGATTCACTGTGTTATACGAAATGAAGAAGAAAAAAGTGAAAATCACCCCAAAGGTGGTGGGGAATGATATTTCATTCCATGTAAAAACTGAATCTGAAGGCTGGCTGATGGAGGATTGGCGTGCTCCTGAGGAAGAGGAAAAAGGTGCTTATCTCAGAGAACTGGAAAAGGAATTTGCTGATCTGGCTGAACAACAGATTCGACAGGTGTTATACAAACTCCAGCATACCTATAAAGTGGATGTTGCGGATTTTCGGGATAGCTTGCGTATTAAAGAACCTAAAACATGGAAAAAGGTCAAAGGTGATTGGGACAAAATCTTCAGCAACGTGCCAATTACGTATGATGTGAAGATCACCATCACCAATCCGGGGTCTTCCACCGAATAGTGCAGCGTGGAACATTTATTATTTAAATGTTGACACATTCATGATAGATCGCTATATTTATAAAAAATCATTTTCTTATCCAGAGAGGTGGAGGGACTGGCCCTTAGAAACCTCAGCAACAGATCTGAAGGATACTGTGCTAATTCCAGCGGGTGAAAGCCTGATAGATAGGAGCGTTTGTTTTTATTTGTCAGTAACGGCGCACTCTTTAGGAAGAGTGGGTCTTTTTTGTTTTTTCTGGATGAAGAAGTAGGGGAGCAGCAGGTATGGAGAACAACAACGACAAAGGGCATTTTCAGCGAAAAATGCAGGCACGACATGTGGTCATGCTCTCTCTCGGAGGAGTCATTGGAACGGGATTATTCCTCAGCTCAGGTTACACCATTCAGCAGGCGGGACCACTGGGAACCATTCTGTCCTATCTGATTGGAGCCATCGTCGTATATCTGGTGATGCTCTGTCTGGGTGAACTATCTGTTCACATGCCAGAGACAGGAGCATTTCATAGTTATGCAGCCAAATATATCGGACCAGCAACAGGCTACACGGTGGCTTGGTTATACTGGTTAACCTGGACTGTTGCGCTTGGCTCCGAATTTACAGCCGCCGGATTGCTGATGCAACGCTGGTTCCCATCGGTAAATGTATGGATCTGGAGTGCGCTTTTTGCACTAATGATCTTTCTGTTCAATGCATTAACGGTGAAATTATTTGCGGAATCCGAGTTCTGGTTCTCATCTGTAAAAGTAGTTACTATCGTAATCTTTATTATAATCGGTGGCGCAGCCATGTTCGGCATTATTCCGATGGCAGACTCTGAACCGGCTCCATTTCTATCGAATATTACGGCATCCGGGTGGTTCCCTCATGGGGCTACGGCGATACTGATGACCATGCTTGCTGTAAACTTTGCATTCTCGGGTACCGAGTTAATCGGCATTGCCGCCGGAGAGACGGAGAATCCGGAAAAGACGATACCGAAAGCCATTCATACGACGCTGTGGCGTTTGGTTATTTTCTTCATTGGAACGATTGTAATCTTGTCTGCTTTGCTTCCTATGTCGGATGCTAGTGTACTGGAAAGCCCATTTGTAGCGGTAATGGAGCGGGTAGGTGTACCCTATGCAGCAGACATTATGAACTTTGTTATTCTGACGGCGATTCTCTCTGCGGCCAATTCAGGCCTGTATGCATCTTCACGGATGCTCTGGTCTCTGGCGGATAAAAGAACGATCTCCCCTTGGTTTGCCAAATTGACCAGAAGCGGAGTGCCATTGAATGCAATTCTGATCAGTATGGTTGGTGGTGCGCTGGCTTTGTTATCGAGCATCATTGCGCCTGGTACCGTGTATATTACACTGGTTTCCATTTCAGGTCTGGCTGTTGTTGCGGTATGGATGAGCATCAGTGCTTCACAATACATGTTCCGCAGACAGTATGTACGCGAAGGACATGCGGTCAAAGATCTGGTTTATCGCACACCGTTGTACCCCGTGGTACCGATTGTTTCATTTATATTATGCCTGGCTTCATGCATAGGTATTGCTTTTGACCCGACACAGCGAATTGCGCTGTATTGTGGGGTTCCATTTATCGCAGTGTGTTACGCCGCTTATTATCTGACAGAACGTGCGAACAAGAAAAGAGGACAAGTACATGACGCAAGCAAAACAGATTAATCCCATAGAACAGATCCTTCGTGAACATCCGGTCATGATTCTGGATGGAGCGCTGGCAACGGAACTCGAACAGCATGGATGTAATCTGGACGACCCGTTATGGTCGGCTCGTGTGTTGCTTGAGAATCCGGATGTAATTGTTCAGGTCCATGCGGATTATTTTCGAGCAGGAGCCGATTGTGCGATTACATCCAGTTATCAGGCGACGGTGGATGGCTTCATCAAGAGAGGAATTGGAGAGCAGGAAGCGTTAGACCTGATTCGCAAGACGGTGGAGCTGGCTGCAAAGGCGAGAGATGACGTATGGGCAGAAGTACAGAGTGGTTTAGTAGGGAGAGAAAGCCCGACAGATCAGCTTGTAGAAGCTACTTCGGTACGTGCAGAGATGCTGGAGAATGGGGAGCATATAACAGATCGTACAGGGGATCGTGAGGGAGAATGTCTTCGTTCACGTCCAATTATTGCCGGGTCTGTTGGGCCGTACGGCGCCTATCTGGCGGATGGATCGGAGTATGTGGGACATTACGGCGTATCGGATAAGACCTTGGCTGAATTCCATCGTCCGCGTATAGCGGCGTTGCTTGAAGCGGGTGCTGATATTCTGGCTTTTGAGACGATTCCATCCTTGCAGGAAGCACAGGTGCTGGTTAATTTACTGAAGGAGTTTCCTCATGCGTATGCCTGGCTATCTTTTTCTTTAAAAGACGGGACAAGCATCAGCGAGGGCACACCCCTTGAGGTATGTGCACAGAAGTTTGGCTCCGAGCCGCAGATTGCGGCGATTGGCCTGAACTGTGCTCCAATGGAAGTAGTGACGGAAGCCGTAGGTATTCTCAGCCGTGCCAGCGACAAACCTGTCATTGTCTACCCGAACTCGGGAGAAGTATACGATGCAGCAACGAAGACGTGGAGTGGACAGGGGACCTGTGGCAGCATGAGTGATGCTTCGGAGCAGTGGGTTGCAGCGGGTGCGAAAATTATTGGCGGCTGTTGCCGCACGACGCCACATCAGATTGGTGAACTTGCGAAGAAGTGGCGGAAATAGCTCATATCATTATGAAAATCCCTTCCACATTCTATAGAGGCGTGGAAGGGATTTTCTATTGTGTAATGGCATCGTATTACATTATTCGATAACCAGCATACGTGGCGATGTCTCTCGAATGATTCGGGAAGAAAACCATGATCCAAGACCTGCTGCAATGATGCTTAGGCAGGCGAACAATATCATTCCACCCCAATTCATAATCAGTGGAAGCTCTACGATACCATAATTGGAAAGCACCATTTCGAGCAGAAGAGGTAGTACATATACGCCTACGAAAATACCCAGTATCGCTCCCATGGCGGACAGCACAACCATTCCCATGGTGAGCGATAATCGGATTTGACGGGATGTCATTCCCAGCGATTTGTATATCCCGTACGTTCTGCTCTCTTTGCGGATATTGATTCGACAGGTACTGAAAATAATGATGAACGTCACAATGATGAACAGCAATCCAATCAGGCTCATCGGATAGATCAGGATGTTCGCAGCTTCAGCGTAAACTGAATCAAGCAATGTCTTCTGGGTAACTACTGAAGCAAAATCCTTAAATTGCTCATTCAACGCCCTAACAACCTTATCTGCTAGTGCGAGATCCTTCACATTAATGAATATGGCATCAAATTCACCATAACCCGGGTTTACACTTCTCATGGCATCGATGGTGATTCGGCCTGAAACAGACATGTTGGCAATCGCCTGATAGATGCCTGTAATGAGGAATGTACGCTTTTCTCCTTCAATATAGATGTCGATGAGATCCCCGAGATCTTTGTTTGATGTTTTGGCGACACTTACACCAATGGCAATTTCATTTGCGTGCTGTGGGTTATCCCCTCTCAACGTTTCGAATCCAAGTTCCTGATAGCTCCCGTCCATTACACTCAAGTTGAGACTGATGGATTGGCCCTTTACTGTTGCCGAAGACTCCGGGCTAATTACACCAGAGATGTTCCCTTGCCAGCCCACATTGCTGATCCTTGAGTCCTCTTCTAACGCTTGCTTCAGCTCAGCCTTCGGGAATGTACTTCTGTTTACCACTACTGCTGCGATGTTGGCATTGTCATACCCCCATTTAGCTGCTGTCTGTTCAATTCCGATTATACTGGACAGCAGCACATATCCTAAGACCAGTACAGAGGAAGCCATGGTGGTCAGTAAAAGTGTGAGAACAGAACTTTTGGTGTTTTTGAACACATGTCGAAGTCCAAGGACCGCAGTCACAGGTAGTCTTGTGAACCCCATCCAGTGTGTCCATGGGGAATTCATTTTACTAGCCACCCGGCTGTGATCTGTCTCCGACATACCATAACGAATAGCCTGCACGGGCTGTATGTTGCGTGCCTTTTTGGCGTATAACACAGTGAACAAAATCACTAGAGCAAATAGAAGTACACCAGCCAGTATGGCCGCTTCCAACCCTTGGACTGGAATATTCTGATTATCGACTCGAAGAGAGGATACGGATATATTAATAATCCATTTGGATATCCATACACTGAGAGCAAGACCTGGGATAATCGCTGTGATGGACAGTAACGCATATTGAATAACATAGGTGCCTATCGTTCTCTGGGAAGTTAGCCCGAGTGATTTGAGAATACCTATCGTTCTGTAATTGGCCAGAATGGCATCCGAAATCGTGAACCCGATGGTCATCAAAGCGATGGAGAGCATGACAAAACCCATGAATATCATAATGAAGCCAATAACCTGGTTGATGATCAGATAGAAAGAGGCAATAGCCTCGAACTCCATTTTGGATTCCAGAAACGGAGTGCCTGTCTCACGATTGTACCTTTCCCAATATTCTGAACTCATGCTGTAATCGTTAAAATGGATGCCCATCATGTGATTCTCGTTACCTGCGAGCGCCGCGAGATCACGTTGATAATCGGCTGGATTCATCCAGACCCGTGCTGTATTGGAGAAAGGGGCTCCGTACGGTACATCGATTACAATGCCAGACACATTCAGATTCAGTGTTTGTGAGCCGGTTTTGAAGCCAATGGTATCGCCTACCGAGATATGATAGCCATTCGCCATGGAAGTTGGGATCCATACGCTTCCTTGTTCAGGAGCCGAATGCTGTGTACCACTTGCAAATACAAGTTCATCTACACTCCACGGAGGAGGCGGGGTATTCATCATGTACAGATAAAGGTTAGGGATGTCAGTGCCGCCAAAAGTGATGCCCGACAAGATGCGATAAGTAAGCAAAGGTGAGACTTGAACACCGTTCTGAGCAGCCCACCAGTCATGTACAGCGTGCGGATCATTCAGTCCTTTCTCAAACGTCAGGATCTGATGGGATCCATGGGTGCGAGAATGCATTTCCTGAAACTGATTGCCCGTGTTCGCCAGTATGACAATAGCTGTGGATACAAGAAGTGTCGAGAGTAGCAGGAGTATGGCAATCAACGTATTTTGTATTTTGTTCCTACTCAGATACGACAAGCTAAGTTTAAACATGACTGCCATCGTTATTCCTTCCCCGTAACCAAAGCGAAGATAATCGCTTCACGATCTTGAATTTGATGTTCGTCATAGGTATCGAACTCAAGGATTCCACCAATCTTGCCGTCCTGAATATAGATTAGGCGGTCTGCCCGGCAGGCTGCTTTTATATCATGCGTAACCATAACAACAGACTGTCCCTTGCGGTGGATATCCGTAAGGATATCGAGAACGGTTGTGCCGTGTTCCATATTCAGGCTTCCAGTCGGTTCATCCGCAAAGATGATATCCGGCGAATTAATCAAAGCCCGTGCAATGGCTGCTCGTTGCTGCTGTCCTCCAGATGTCTGGGAGGGGAGGCGGTTACGCTGTCCATCAATATCCATGGCATTCATCAGCTCAGCAGCCCTGGATTGGATGTCCTTCTTTTTGTTTCCTGCAATATATCCCGGTAAAGCAATGTTCTCTTTGATGGAGAGGTCTGGGACAAGATTGATGCTCTGATAGATATAACCGATTCGGCGCGTGCGGAAGTCGGACATTTCTCGTTCACGATAAGCGTCGATCCGCTGGTCACGAAAATAAACCTCACCAGCTGTAATCTGATCCAGTCCGCTAAGCAGATATAAGAGGGTTGATTTGCCAGAGCCAGAGTTACCCATGATGACCGTGAATTCCCCTTCATAGATATCGAGATCAACATTACGGATGGCATGATGTTGATCACTTCCGCTGTTGTACGTCTTGCACAGATTCTGTGCACGGATAATCACTTTTTTGGACAAGTCGAATCACTCCCGAGTGCAGTATAGGATTCATTCTAGAGGAGGGATGTTGAGGAAGCCTTATCAAATTATGAATAAAGTATTACTGACTTCCGAGTTGAAGCGAAATTAAAGGCACTTGGTATAATAGCCACGCCAGTGTGGCTCAGCAGATCGGCAGATAGAACCGGAAGGTCGTACCTTGTCCTTCTTTACTCGTGAAAGAAATATGGCCTCCGTGTGCTTCAATAATGCTTTGGCAGATAGAAAGTCCCAGTCCCGTACCTTCCTGAACACGTTGGTCTGCATGACTCGCTTGTCCTCTGAAATAACGTTGGAAAACAAACGGCATATCCTGCACACGTATGCCCTGACCCGAATCAGCGATGGTCACTTTCAGGTGCCCGGATTCCAGTTCCGAGTCTATACGTATCGTGTCTCCCCGAGCTGTATGCTTGAGGGCATTGGCGACAAGATTGGAGATGACTTGTTCAATTCGGATAGTGTCGATAGCGATTAACACATTGGGAATGTGGTTGGACTTGGGCCCGTCATAGACAAGACCTCTTGTAAGTATTACATGTTCAATAGGTTTCAACATAGCGTCAAGTACAGGACCACTGTACTTTTCACGGGGTTCCACCGAAATTTGCCCCAGTTCCTGAAGTGCATGAACCAGCAGATCCTCCACAAGCCGGGCTGTTTTATCCGTATGGGTCCGCATGACTCTCATATATTCCATTAGCGTTTCCTGATCGTTGCATAGTCCTTCCTCAATTGCTTCTATGTATGCTTTTATCGTGGTAATCGGTGTCTTAATATCATGAGATATATTGGTGATGAGTTCCTTTTGTGCTTGTTCCTGCTGGATGCGCAGCTCGTTCATATGCTTGATTTCCGTACGCATCAGGTCAAACATGGCATACACTTCGCCCAGTTCATGGGTCCGGTTGTACTGAATCTGTTCTTCATAATTTCCTTTGAGGATGGATTCTGCATGCAGCTTTAATTGATGGATGGGAGAGAGGAGCTGCTTGTCCAGTTTTTGTTTCATCCAGAATAGTAATAAACCCAAGATCAGTGACACGAGCAATAGTACGCTAATCCATATAATTGGAACAGTCATCGGTTTCTGAACCGTAACCATAGCTTGGGGGATGGAAAAAAGGACATTGCCGATCTGACTTCCCACGGGTCCGTCCATCACGGGAAACGCAATATTAAGTGATTTGGTACCATCCGCAGCCTGCGCGGCATGATGCAGATTATAATGAAGGGATGAACGCAGATTAACTTGGCCTCCTTCAGAGCTGAGGTCGGAGGACAGCATTACTGTTCCGTCCAAGTTCACATAGTTAAACAGAACCCCGCTCTCTCTTGCGATGGAACGTATGTCTTCACGAATGTTTTGTTCAGTGAGATGTTGATGAGTTTGCTCCAAAGCGAGTAAGATCGGATTGACCTTGAGGCGAACCAGATTCATGGACAGACTGGATTTGTCTGAATTTTGATCTTGTAATAGCATCATCGACAGTGCGACGATACTTGAAACCATAATAATGAGAAGCCCGAGTGTTGTTAACAACCAGCGTCTGGACCAGGTGTTTAATGACATGCCCATGTCTCCTATCTCGCTTATTCATAATTGAATTTGTAGCCGACACCCCATACCGTCTTCAGAACGGTCGGATGTGAGGCATCCGCCTCGATTTTTTCACGCAGTCTGCGAATGTATACGGTTACGGTATTTTCATCACCATAGGTTGCATATCCCCAGATTGCGTCTAGCAACTGGGCTTTGGAGAAAACTTGATTCTTATGGCTTGCCAGATAATGAAGTAATTCGAATTCTTTGGCAGACACAGATACTTCTGATCCGTTCAATGTAACTTTATAGGCTTTCTTATCAATCATAAGGTTTCCAAGATGCAATAGATCTGTTCTATCATGATCTGATGTCATGCTGTCGTAACGTCTAAAGTGGGCATTGATTCGTGCTAACAGTTCGCTCAGCGAGAAGGGCTTCGTCATATAATCGTCTGCTCCAAATCCAAGGCCAAGTACCTTATCGGTATCACTGCCTCTGGCACTCAGAATAAGGATGGGGATATTATTGCGTCGTCGAATCTCACGGCACACCTCAATTCCGTCCATATCTGGAAGCATAATGTCTAGAATAATGTAGTCCGGTTGAATAAGCTCCATAATCTGAAGCCCGTCTTGACCAGTCGCTGCCACGGCGGCTTCATATTGATTTTTGGTTAGATAATCTCGCAGGATACGCGAAATATCTGGTTCATCCTCGATGATGAGGACTTTGCGCGGGTGGGTTAGCATATGTATCGCTCCAGTATGATAGATGTGAGTTTAATGGGATATGTATGAATTTGTAAGATAACTGTCTCTATAATTGTACAGCCTTGTTCTGTGGGAGTCACATGAAAAAATATTGAAGTGAAATTCATTCTTATAAAAAACGGTCTGACTTTCAGGCTTACTAGTAGCTGTTCACAGTTTACCGTATCAAAATAACCCATGAACCTGTTTAAGGTCATGGGTTTCTGATCTGATACTGCACGTCATACATGCTCCAGATCATCAATAGGCTCATGCTGTCTGGATTTGAGATACTCCGCGGGAGACAAACCGAAGTGTGCGCGGAATACCCGATGGAAATAGGAGTAGCTTGCAAAACCGCAGGATTCCGCAATATGCTCCAGTGTCATTTCACTGTATTTCATGCGTTCCAGTGCCGCATTCAGACGGATCTCAATCGCGTATTGAATCATGGTCTGATTGTAATGCTCCTTAAATAAACGCACTGCACGTGACAGGCTGAGTCCGGCATAACGTGCCGCTTCTTCAAGTTTAAAGGTAACCGTGGCATGCTCCTCAATAAAACGTTTTAACTTCAACGCAGAGGAAACTGCCCGATCCGTCTGAATATTCTCCGTGATTGCCCGGTCGATATACAGACATAATCCACGTAGTAACGCATCCTTTAGCTCCGCATTTTCCTCAAGAGGTCCTCGACGCTTCTCAAGTAACATATTTCGCCATAGGCTGATCAGCTTATCATCAAGTCCTATCCGGCTCACGGTAGATCGATGCTGCCGTTTCCACCAGTTCTCAATCCAGCTTCCCTCGCAGAACAGATAATAATCTCCGCTGGACAAACGTCCTTCTTTATGTGGTTCATCGACCACGAGATGATAATCGTCACCAGGCTTGAGCAGCAACAAATCCCCACTGGTCATCCTGAATTCTTTATCTTGTACATACACCTTGCACGAGCCTTCGGTCTGCAGACGGAACAGATAGGTTTGCAGCTCGCCCTTCATATTATGAGTGAACGCCTTATAGTGGTATGAGTAGTCACAGATCAGCACAGATGTCTCTAACGTATCCAAAGATAAAATCCCCCAATATGTACATCCTGCATGCATTCAAATGGGCTACATTCAATAGATGCAAAATGATGGAAATAAAATTTGATCAGATAGTTCATGTTCTGACTATATTGTATATGTTCATTCTAGCCTGTTTTGCGTTAGGATGATACCAGATAGAGCAATGAAAGCAAATTTGAGAACAGAGGTGTATCCTACATGAAAAAACTTAATGTTGGTTTGCAATTGTTTACACTCCGTGATGAAACTGCAGCAGATTTTCGTGGTACGTTGCGTAAGGTAGCGGCCCTTGGATATGAAGGCGTGGAGTTTGCCGGATATGGCGATATTCCAGCTGAGGAAATGAAAGCGCTACTAGATGAACTTGGACTGAAAGGATTCAGCAGCCACGTTTCACTACATGCGATGCGCGAAGACTTGCAAAAACAGATCGATTACCTGAAAACAATTGGTGCACAATATATCATTTGCCCTTACCTGATGCCAGAAGATCGTCCTGAGAATGCAGAAGGCTGGACCAAGCTATTCGCTGAGTTACAACAATATGGAGCTGAAGCAGCAAAGCAAGGATTGATCTTCGGTTACCATAACCATGACTTTGAATTCCATGGTCAGGTTGGCGATGCCAATGCCTTTGATGCCATGTTTGCTCAAACATCACCGGAAGCGGTAAAAGTGGAAATGGACGTATGTTGGGTACAATTTGCGGGACAAAATCCGATCGAGTATATTAATAAATATGCGGGTCGTTTGCCGCTGCTTCATCTGAAGGACTTCAGCAAAGACGAACAGGGCCAGATGAAAACACTGGAACTGGGACAAGGTTCGGTTAACCTGCCAGCTGTCATTGAAGGCGCTACGAATGCCGGCGTGGAGTGGTTGATCGTGGAACAAGACGTATGTCAGAATCCTCCACTTGAGAGCGTATCCAATAGCTACAACTGGTTGAAAGAAAACTACCTGAACCAATTCTAATGGACCATCGAACCATGAAAAATGCTAATCTATTTGTCAAAGGAGACTTATGTACATGAGTAAAATTAAAGTTGCTGTATTCGGCTGTGGAGCCATTGCCGAGCGCAGACATATTCCAGAGTACGCTGCCAATGAGAACGTAGAACTTATCGCTTTTGCCGATCCGATCGTGGAGCGTGCGGAGAAGATGGCCGAGACTTACGGCGGTAAAGCGTACTCCAGTTACGAAGAATTGCTTGCTAACGAAACGGTAGATGCCGTTAGTGTATGTACACCGAACTATCTGCATGCGCCAATGGCGATTGCTGCTGCTAATGCAGGCAAGCATGTATTGGTTGAGAAACCAATGGCGGTATCCACTGAAGAAGGCGAGCAAATGATCGAAGCTGCCAAGAAAAACGGTGTGTATCTGATGGTTGGACACAACCAGCGCCTGATGCCTCCTCACGTGAAAGCAAAAGAAATTCTCGACTCCGGTAAACTCGGTAAAGTCCTGAATTTCCGTACTTCCTTCGGTCACCCGGGTCCGGAAGCATGGAGTGTGGACGGAGCTGAAAGCTGGTTCTTCCGCAAAGAAGAAGCCATTATGGGCGCTATGGGCGACTTGGGCGTACACAAATCAGACTTCATCCGTTACTTGCTGAACGATGAAGTATCTGAAGTAGCTGGTTTCATCAGCACACTGCACAAAGAAGGTACTAAGGTTGACGATAACGCGACTTGCTTGCTTCGCATGAAGAGCGGAGCGATCGGAACGCTGGTAGCGAGCTGGACACAATACAGAGCCGGAGACAATAGTACAGTTCTGTGGTGTGAGAATGGTGTTATGAAGATCGGAACAGTCGAAGGCGATGAAGTTATTGTTGAGCTGACCAATGGTACAGTTGAGACATACAAAGTCGGTGCCATGGCTACCAACGAGAAACAAGTGCCGAGTGGCGTAATTGACGCTTTTGTAGAGTCGATTGTGACCCAAACACCTCCAGCAATTTCCGGGGAAGAGGGTTTGCGTTCTCTGCAAGTTATCCTGGCAGCATTCGAATCCGAGAAAACAGGTCAGATCATTAAGCTGTAATTCAACCGAATGACAGTGCAATTTCTAACATTTTATATGTCTTAATCTATGATATAAGGGACTTATCTCAGAGAAGTGTTCTGGGGTAAGTCCTTCTCTATTTCTTCCCAGGCAAGTGTGGGAAAGTGAACAGTATATATGGTAATTTGTGCAACAAGGTTAAAGCATCTAATCGCTTGTGCAGAACAGAAAGAGGCTGACATTTCACGCTATCGCGGAATATCAGCCTCTTAGAGTCATTAAATTGAATGATAGAATGTTTAACTTTCTTTTAGATGCCAGCTGGCACATTACTGCCCAGATCCAACCATGAGATTTCAGCAGGAGTCAGCGTGATACGGGAACCTTCATCACAGGAGAGTAGTTCTGCCTGATTCTGAGCACCGATCAGCGCACAGGTTGGGAACGTCTGATTCAATACATAAGCGAGTGCAATCTGAATTGGTGTTGTTTTCTTCGAATTCGCCAATTGTTCAGCCCGGCGCAAACGTTCCCAGTTGCCATCACTATAGAATACACGCACCAGATCGGCGTTATCTCGAACTTCAGGTGTGAATCGTCCAGTGAAGAAACCACGTGCTTGGGAGGACCAGGACAGCAATGGTAGCTTGGTTTGCTCATGCCATGCCAGCGTCTCTGCATCTGCTGACACACAGCCTTCCCAGAAAGGTTCGTTTGCTTTGGCGAGACTGAGATTCGGACTGCTGAAGGTAAAACCTTTCAGGCCATTCGCCGCAGCGTACGCATTGGCTTCCTCTAGCCGTTGCCAGGTCCAGTTGGAGGCGCCGATCGCGCCGATTTTGCCGGAATCAATATGTTCGTTCAGTGCTTCAAGAATAACACTGACAGGGGTATTTGGATCATCCCGGTGCAAGGCATACATCTCTACGTGATCTGTCTGAAGACGCTCCAGACTTTCCAGCAAATCACTACGGATGGCATCGGCGTTAACACGTGGTCCATTTTGGTCATGATGTGCGCCTTTGGTGAGAATGACAATCTGGTCGCGGTTACCGCGTTCCTTCATATAACGACCAAGGACTTCTTCACTTTCTCCATCACAATAAATATGAGCTGTATCTACGGTGTTACCGCCGATCGACAGAAAAGCATCCATGTTCGTAGCTGCTTTATCGTAGGCATCATGCACGAAATAATCGGTTCCTTTAATCAGTCTGGAGACGGGTTTACCTGCACCAGCAATTTCGATATATTCCATAAGTCAGTTCATCCTCTCGATTATAGTGTAATTCGTGTACGTTGTTCCGCTGAACGAAGGCAAGCTTCCAATACTTTCATATTAGCTACCGCATCGGAAGGAGCGAAGCGCAGATCCTTGCCCTGAAGTACGGCACGTGCCATATCATCTCCCTGAAGAGAGTAGTGGTTCACTTGCGGAACCTCAATCTCTCTGCGTTCACCGCCAGCTGTTACATAGAAGTTCGAACTGTTATCTTGCTCGCTGACAAATGCGGAAGGGACTTCAATAATGCCCTCGGATCCCAGTACTTCCAGTGTGTTGCGGAAGGCTGCCCACATGCTGCTGTCAAACGTCACGCCAACGTGATTATCGAATTCCAGCAGTCCGGATGCCATCATATCGACCTGATCATGCTGTGGGGAAAACATGCCAATCACGGTAGCTGCACTTGGTTCTTGACCAAGCAGCAGACGTGCTACGCTGATGGAATAACATCCGATATCATACAGTGCACCTCCACCCCAATCCCGCCGAAAGCGAACATTGCCGGAAGCATTGGAATTATTAAACGAAAATGTACTATGAATACCGCGGATCTCACCGATCTCACCGCTGGCGATGATATCCCTGATCTGATCGTAACGTGGATGATGGCGGTACATGAATGCTTCAGCCAGCTGCACACCTGCATCTGCACAAGCTTGAACCATCTCCTGAGCTTCCTGCTCAGTCAGAGCCAGTGGTTTTTCGCACAAAATATGTTTGCCTGCCTCAGCAGCCCGGATCGTCCATTCCCGATGCAAATGATTCGGTAGCGGGATATATACGGCATCGATGGAATCATCTGCGAGCAAAGCTTCATAACTGCCATAGGCCTTGTCGATCCCGAGTTGATCGGCCGTCTGTTTGGCTTTATCTTCGTCCCGACTAGCGATCGCGGTGACTTCATTCAACTCGGATTGCTGCAAGCCTGGAATGACGGATTCCACAGCAATGCTAGCGCTACCAAGAATTCCCCAACGCAATTTTTGAACTGAATTCATGTGTTGTATCCTCCTGTGTATAAATGTATATTGTGATTATAAGGAATAGATGATCGAATTAAAATGATAATATATTGAAGTTAGTTAACACAATATTGTTAAGTAAGGAGAAGTCGTTATGATGAGGCAAACGGTATTGCTAACCCTGCAGGATATTCCATATTTTTGTTATCCGGAATCGGTTGGACATTATATGGAACATCCCCAGCATTCCGTATTACGGGAGGCAGGCGTACTAAACAATTTTAATATTCACTATGTCGCTGCAGGCAAGGGATACGTGGAAGTGGACGGGGTGGTGCATGAGCTTCGCGCAGGTCAGGCCGTGCTTTATTTCCCGCAACAGCGACAGCATTATTATAGTAGTGAAGATGACCCATGGGATGTGAGATGGGTTCATTTTTACGGTGAACGTCTGCATGATTATATGATCGAGCGGGGGTTGCATCGCAATCTGCTGTGGACGCTACGGCAGCGTAGCTCATGGGAAGAGGCTCATCTGGCTTTGTTGACTGAAGCGGAACAGAACACCATGCTGCGTCCTGCTCAGCTATCCACACTGACTTATGCCGTACTCGCCGAGTTCGTACAGCATGCGGTACCTTTAAAGAGCACACGCACCACAAGTAAGGCGGAAAGTCGGGTTCTTGCGCTGCTTCCACAGATGCAGCAGGAGGCCTGCCAACCTTTCCTGTTACAGGACTGGGCGGATCTCGCAGGTGTGAGTTCGTATTACTTTTGCAAAATGTTCAAGAGTGCTGTGGAGATGACGCCCATGGAATTTATTACTCGTTCACGGCTACAGATGGCAAAGCAATGGCTGCTGGAAAGGCCTGCGGCTAACATTGGACAGATCGCGGAGGAAGCGGGGTATCCCAATGCCAGTTATTTTAACCGCCAGTTCATGGCCCATGAGGGGATGACACCTACGGATTATCGCGGATTGTATCATAATTAACCGGTATCCTTTCGATGTTGCCAGCGCTTGAAGAGTAATGGTTTGACAGAGAGCTTAATCAAGTCTATTATGGATAAATTAAATCCGTGTATAATGAGGTGCCCTCATGAAATATTCAAAAGCGACAAATTATGCTTTGCATACGATGCTTCATCTTGTAAGCACTGCCCCTGAACAGCTGGTTAGTGTACATCAACTTGCAGAACTGCAGAAGGTATCACCAACCTATCTGTCCAAAATACTGACCAAATTGGTTAAGGCGGGTATGATCGAATCTACTTCTGGCGCCAATGGTGGCTATCGTCTTAGTCGTAAAAATCCGGACCCTTCCTTCCTGGAGATTATTCATGCGATTGAAGGTCAGGCGTCTCTGTTCGAATGTTCCCAGAATCATAACGCAGGCTGCTTGATCCAGCAGGTAATGGTGCAGGCGGAAGAAGAGATGGAAAGTTTTTTGAACAATAAGAAAATGTCAGAACTGGCTTCTCAGATGAAGGGTGCACATTCCCTGTAATTTAAAACTTGCAGCTAGAAGTGAAGCTTCAATCGCCGTGGTTAACTCGTCTGGAACATAGTATATCTAGATCTTTCCCCATCCTCACGAGAGGCAAGGAAAGATTTTTTTGTATTGTAGGTATTTCGTTGTACCTCATAGAAGTCGAATGGTACAATAAGGAAGGTATAGTTGCATACATACTTGATTCAATCTTACATCACATTTTACATCTCTGGAGGGACAACACATGAGCCAATCAACGATTACAGGACTGGAACAATTGCTCGCACTGGAAAACATTCGGAATACCAAGGCGCGCTATTGCCGCTATATTGATACGAAACAGTGGGATACCTTGGGTGACGTGTTCGCTCCGGATGCAATCGCTGATTTCAGCACAGAAGGCAATCCGATTCCGGTATTAACAGGCCGTGATACGATTGTACAAGTATTCCGTGATCTGGTGGATGTTGCCGTAACCGTGCACCATGTGCATAGCGCCGAAGTTGAATTTGTATCCGAGAACGAAGCGAAGGTCATCTCCCCAATGGAAGATTGGGTAACGTTCCCGGAGGGCAATGAGAACAAATCGTTCCACGGATTTGGGCACTATCATGAAACTTTTGTCAAAATCGACGGCCAGTGGTACATCAAACATACGAGTCTGAAACGTCTTCGTCTGGACCTGTTTGAATAGTATAATCTTTTAGCAGAATATCGAAGTGAGCAATATTAAAATAATAGCCCCGAGGAGCGTGATGAATGCGTCCTTGGGGCTTTTTTGTGTTTGTGGGAGAGGCCAGTTGACACATATATAGAAAATAGGCAGAAAAAAAGCCAGGTTCAGAACCCGAGGGTCCCTTCCTGACTTCTTTCGGTTAAATGAGATGTTAGATCCGGCTACTTTTTTCCGTGACTTTCCGTGACTGCATTCTCAGATACACCTGAGAGAAAATAACCGATGCGAGTGCGACCACAGTCATTCCCCAGAAAATATTGGTGTACGCTGAGGATAGCGGCATATTCTGCATCGCCGTCAATGCTACACCAGTAACAGCAACACTGAAAGCACCGCTGAAGAATTGACTGAGTTGGAACAGCCCCATACCTGCACCGACCTGATCCATGGTCAGATTGCCTGACAATTCATTGGACACGCTGGTGGTCAGGGAAGAGAAGCCAACGCTGAGCAGGACATAAACAGCCATAATGGCGTAGATGTTATTGTCTGCAAATAAGGCGAATAGCCCGGCAGCTGCCAGTAGCAGCCATGGTGCAAACTTCAGCAGCAACGTATTGCCGTGTCGGTCAATCATGCGGCCGATCCGGTTGGAGAGCAGCATAGACACGACTGCACCCGGGAAGATGACAAGTCCGGATTGAGCAGGTGTCAGTCCATACAGATGCGCCAAAATTTGCGGCAGCAGGAACAGCGTTGAGAAGTTATTGATGTACGATACAATCCCCAGCGAGCTGAGCATCATATATTTTTTATCTTTGAACAAAGCAGGTTGAACAAATGGATCTGCCGCGCGCCGAATTCGGAGCCAGAACAGAAGCAGTGCCGCAGCACCGATGACAAGCGTGAACCACTGACGGGAAGTCAGGAATAACAGCACACCCGTAGTACCGATGGCGAGAAGCACGGCACCCAGCAGGTCAAATGAACCTTTTTGCGGTGTTTCCCGAGGAAGCAGTTTGAAGAATACAGGAATCAAGAACAACGTTAATCCTGTAACGATAAACAAATCATGCCATCCCAGAAATTGTGTAATACTTCCGCCGATGACGGGACCAAGTCCAAGACCCAGTGAACTGGCGGACATGATGACAGCCATCGATTTACCCCGACGATCATTCGGAATGTACCGGGTAATTAGCACAATGGCAAGCCCCGGAACCGATGCAGCACCCGCAGCCTGAATCAGACGTGCAATGAGCAAAATGATGAAGTGATTACTGAAGAATCCTAGAACGGATGCAGCACCAAGTAAAGTCAGCCCAGTCGTGAATAATGTACGGATGGGTATGAAATCGGATAGACGTGAGAACGTAATCGAGGAAATGGCAAATACAATGGAATACCCTGTAACAATCCAAGATGAAGCGACGGATGTAAGCATAAATTCGGCTGCAATTTTAGGCAAGGCCAGATTAAACATCATTGTATTCATAACAACGAGTACAACGGTGAAGCCAAGCAAGCTTACAATCAATCCTTCCTGTATTCCGGTCCGTTCCCCTGATGATGCGGTTGCGGTGTTGTTCATAAAAAACCTCCTGGAGTGATGTGTATTTCGCAACATTTCAGAAACGGTGTGTAACATTTGCAAAATGTAGTATGATGTTAATCCCGTGCCTGACAGCAGGGGATACATAACGAAATCATTAAAGTTCGATTGGTGTCGAACATTAGAAATATATCATGGATCTGTGTTAAAATACAATGGATAGTCTGAAAAAAGGAGACTACAATATGAAGATTTTACATCATCCACAAGTATCAGATATTGAACTTTCCTCCGTATTGTATGCATTAAGCGACCCGACCCGTCTTGGGATTGTTGCGGAAGCAGCGAGAAGCGGGGAGCAGCCGTGCAGTCATTTTCATGCACCTGTTGTGAAGTCAACGATGTCGCACCATATTCGGACCCTGCGGGAAGCCGGAGTTATTCGGGTCAGAGTGCAGGGCACACAGCATTTTCTCACCCTGCGGTCCGAAGATCTGGAAACGCGATTTCCAGGACTCTTGCAACCATTATTGCAGGCCGCAGCTCAGACGAGCACAGATCTTTCCTAAATGTTGTCCTTTCTTCAGGTCGAAGAGGGGACATTTTTATTTTCTTTTGAACTACCTCTAATACTGCTGCGACATTCTGTGTCGTACCATGCCCTATATAATAACGGTGAACACACAAACCATATCGAAAAGAGGTTCACAACCATTGGCAAAAACCAAAAGAGGACGCATCTTGTGGAGTCTTCCTTCCAGGGGCCGGGGAACATGCCCGGTGTGCAGCAGTACCCGAATAAAATTGTTGTATACGCAAACAAAAACAGACGGTACAAGTCTGAAAGTATGCAAGAAATGCTCCAAAGCAGTGCAATCCAGAGTGGATAAGGCACACGTATAACATAACGGGCCTGTTCTTCGGAATGGGCCATTTCTTTTGATATAATCGAATATATTAGGAATGGATGAGATGGGGGCGGGAAGATGAGTAACATGCATCGGATTCACTGGTTTGACGAACAGATTCGGGGTGGACGTTTTCCGAACAGCAGCTGGCTTGCCCGTGAATTTGAAATCTCCCGTCGTCAGGCTCAGCGTGATATTGAATATATGGCAAGCTCCCTACGAGCTCCTTTGGTATATATGGCGAAATATCGGGGCTATTGTTATGAGGATCAGACTTTTCGATTGCCCCATTTGTATATGACCGAAGAAGAACAGCGTGTGCTGAAATATCTGGCGCATCGCTATCGGCATTATGATTATGATCAATCGGACGCGGTGAAACGTGTAGCACATTTGCTGGAGCGTTTTACGTTGGAGGAACAACAGCTGGGAAGTAGCGAGCTTCCGGTGTTTTCGGCGCAACCGAAGCAACTGCAATTCTTTGAATTGTTGTCCCATGCCATAACTGACTTGCGCAGAGTACATATTCATTACAGGGATCATGATGGAGAACGGCAGTTTTCCTTGTGTCCATTGAAGATGATATCCCAGTTTAACGCCGATTACGTAGTGGGTTATGAAGCAGATCCTGTGCAGCAAGTGGCAATTCGCTTGGAGGGCATTGTTCATATAGCGATCTTGGATGAGAGATTTGAGTACAGGTCAGATGCTCTCCTAGGTGGATGGGAAGAACCACTGCCTGTGCGTAAACCGTTTGTAGCTGAGATTCGCTTGAAGGAATTGCAGCACATGGACCTATGGCAAGGATATCGTATTCGAACTAGGCAAGATCTGATTTATTCGATTGAATTTTATGACACGGAGGCTTTCTTGCAGCATTTGTTTATTAGCGAATGGGAGGAACTTTTGTCTCCTGCATGGCTTAGACGCAAGCTTCAGCAAAGCGCAGAAGGATTAATGGACAGGCTCGCGATACAACGTAAGCAAAACGTGGAATAAACCAGTGTAGAGAGGAGAAGATCCGTCCTTGGCTGAGAATATTTTAGATAACCTCATCATGAAGCGGGAGTCCAAATCGTACGTGGATAGTCTGCATGCGATACTAACCCATACGGACCAGTTTCAAGGTTCCAAGGTTGTACTTGCCGGATATACGGGCATGGCTTTCAAGCTGTCAGTACATCGCAGACTACTTCCCATGTCGGTTACAGCGTATGGACAATGGGGGGAGGCACATCGTCCCGGAGTCGATAACCTGGGGATATTCACGATCTGGGATGGGGGACGTACACGTCATTCCACGTTTGGTTATTATCAGCAGGATGCAGTGAATTGGGTGAGACGGAGTATTGATGAAGGCACTGGTGTGATTTACTGGATTCCTGAGTTCGGTGTTATTCATGGATATGATGACAGTGACCGCATCTTTTATGTGCAAGACGGATGGAGCAAGGAACCGCAGATTTTGTTGTATGACAATTTCGGCTTAAACTTTACTGGATTTTGGTATTGTCAAATGTTTGGTGATCAAGTCCGCATCCCTGAACAGCAGATGCTGCTGGAATCCCTGCGACTGGCGATTGAGGATTGGGATATTCCCTATCGTCTGTTACCTGATCAGAATATTGCTTCAGGTAAAAAGGCATATGATGTGTGGGTGGAGGCCCTGCGGAGTGGGAATTTCGATGAATCGGGTGCGGCTTATATATTGGAATCCTTCTGCCATTCTCGAACCGAAATACGAATGTATTTGCAGTATGTTCGAGGGATATGGAACGAACTGGACCAGGCTTGTGCATGTTATGAACAGCTTGGGACGTTAATTGACCAAATGAAGGGATATATGGTTCAGGAGGAAAATAGACGTGTCTTGCGGCCAGACACCACAGAAGATTTAGCCCAGGTACTAGTGAAGGCGAAAGCACTGGAAGAGCAGGCTATTGATTATTTTCGAGTGATATCCAGGAAGTATCCTGACCTTAAACGGTCCACGATATCACGGTGGGGAGCACATTCCGCACGATAGGATGAGAAATGAAGGGCGTGAAGGATGATGGCGACAAAAGTAGTATTGCAGGACTGGATTCACTCCCCGCAAACTATGAATTCTGCTGATGCAAATAGATCATGGAGCGGTGTGAGTACGTATACAGATGCGATGTATCGCATTTTATTACATAAACAGTGGACGGATTTCCCACACCACATGATTGCAGGTATGACAGCAAGTGCATTCAGACTAGTGGTGGATCGGCGTCTGACGGCAGAGTCAATCTCCGCATACAACTGGATGGCAGAGAACTTTGTCGCAGCTGACTTCATTGGCGTGACGGCGAGCCAGGCAGCGGGCTTTTCGTTCGAACCAACCTTTCCCCTGTATCAGAAGCAGGCTCTGCTGGACATTAAAGCTTCCATTGACCGGGGCGTAGGTGCGATTCTCTGGCACGATCAATTTGTCATTGTTACTGGATATGATGATGTGGAACGGGTGTTATTCATCTGTGAAAGTAAAGGCAATGAAGTTATTCGTCTGCCCTATGATTCGTTTGGAAGGAACAGTTCACCCTACTGGTACTATCAGGTGCTGGAAGCTTGTGCACCCATAGATCTATGGGAAGTCTGCAAGGAATCGTTAATCCAGGCCGTTTACAAATGGGAAACCCATGACTACATGCTGCCGCCCCAAGATTATGCCTGTGGAGCGGCTGCGTATGCCACTATTGCTGCTGTTTTACAGTCAGGAGCATATGACGCAGAACAAGCGGCAATTGTACTTCGCTATTATGCCAAATCAAGATGGGATATTGCCTCTTATGTGGCAGGACTTAAGCATCTGTCCATTCAAATGGACCGGGTTATAAACGAGTATGAGCTACTCGCAAATCTGTATACAATGATCGTTGAGGTGATAGATGACTCTATCTCTTGGGATTCGAGAGAACCAGAATCTGTACAAAGCGTGATTGATCTTATCCGGAAGGCAGGGGCTACGGAACAACGTGCCATTGATTCCATCAAACATGCCTTTCCTGAGACGATAGGCAATCGTTTTAAGGATGTTGGATTAAGATAAATATAACAAGTAGTTTATCTGATGTGATAACCGGGCCGAAGCGCCATTTGATGCTTAAAGCGCAGTTTTAATATTTCACACTTAACGTGGCGGGGTAACCATGCTGACTACATTCTCAAATTCCGTCTGCCAGTCGCTCTTGATGATGCTGCCGATGTAACCATCGGGTCGAATAAGTATCAGCGTGTCGCTGTTAATGCCGTAGATGTCAGTCAATTTTTGGGTGGTGTCGTTGATAACATTCTGTTCGGCTTCATTACCAGTACCGACGATGTATCTGTGCAATTCGGCACCACTAGCCGGCCAGATCAGGTCAGGGAGGATATGAGCGGCATTGGCTCCAAAAGCAAGCAATGTGAATTGTGGTCCACGGAGAATTTCAAAAAGTCGTCTTACCCCGCCTGGGCCGATGCATGGAGCATCGGGTGCTCGATCTCCGACCTGAAGTGACTTGGTCGCTGATGAATTCTCAGAGCTAAGTGGACCACCATGATACGATAGTGTGAGCTGACGTTCTTCGTCACCGCGTTTGAGACTGGCAAGGCGTTTACTATCGAGCTTGGCGTACAACTCGCTGGATTTTCCAAGTACGCGTGCGGCAATAGGTTGACGTTCAGCTTCATAGCTGTCAAGCAAGCGATCGGGTGCGCCAGCAATGACCTGACCTATCTTCCAGCCGAGGTTGTAAGCGTCCTGTACACCGGTATTGAGTCCTTGCGCACCGGCTGGGGTATGGACGTGGGCTGCATCGCCTGCAAGAAAGACCCGGCCCGACCGATAATGCTCGGCAAGTCGCACGTTGGGACGAAATACAGAACTCCAGGTAATATCGTAGAGCCGTAAACCAGTGAGTTTGTGGAACTGAGCGGCAAGTACAGCCTCGTCGAGGTCTGGGTTCTCGTCTTCTCCCAACCTGATCATGACTTGGAACTGGTCGGAATGTGGCAGAGGACATGCTCCGACAAATTTACCTTTTGTGCGTGGCCACATATGCCAACGACTGCGCGACAACCCATCGATTGTACCGTCGATGATAAGCATTCGATCCGATTCGGTGGTCTCTCCCACAAAACGAATGCCAACACCTTTACGAACGGTGCTGGAACCACCGTCCGCCCCCACCAGATATCTGCTGCGAATCTTCTCCCCTGAAGAGAGCGTCACTGTCACCCCATTGGCATCCTGTTCAAAAGAATCCACCGCGTTGTTAAATTCAATATTCAGTCCCTGACGTTTGAGAAGTCGGTGCAGGATGGCATCCGTGCGGTGTTGAGCCAGCAGAAGAATATTCGGATAAGGTACATCCGGTGTAGGTTTATTTCGCTGTTGCATGCGCCATGGCACGGTGATCGGCCCGAGATGAATACCTGCGAGAGGATAAGAACTTCCCTCTGTATGAGCATCACTCAGCACGCCGAGGTCCTCCAAAACCTCCTGGGTTCGCGGCTGTACTCCCTTGGCACGAGAGCCTTTAAAGGCGTGGGGAGCCTTGTCAACCAGCCGGACACGAAGGCCGCGGCGCAAGAGATCTGCTGCTAATGTAGATCCGGTCGGGCCAGCGCCTGCAACCAATACGTCGATATTGTAATCTTCCCTCGATGGACTCACATTTCGTTCTTGCTTCTCTTGCGATGGATTAAATCGTATATCTGTCATTTGTAATGTTCCTCTCTAAATTGGATCTGAAATAAAGTTCTGTTTCTAATAACTAACGGACTATGAAAATTACAACTTATTGTTTCTAAGAAACAATAAGTTTCCTTGCAACAATATTAGTTTAAATTCTATTCAATTGTCAATATTGTTTCCTGGAAACTTTATTTGTGAACCTGTCCTTGATATACTGGGATGAAGTTCATTAGTGTTGGAGGAAAAAGGATGATCAAGCCATCAAACTATCACAATAAAGAGCACCTGATTGATGAAGTGCTGGAAGCTGTGAAAGACATACAGATTAAATTCCAAGCGGAAGATGACGAAGAGAAGGAATGGCTGCTCAAGAATAGCCCTAATCCGGAAGTTCAGGAGTTAGTCGAAGAAATGACGGTTACCATGCTGCATGTGCTGGATGCCATTGGAACACTTGAGCCTGTAAATGGCATAACCATTTCGAAGCAATTCGGCTTTTCCAAAGGCACGGTTTCTAAAATCACCAAAAGGCTGGTACAGAAAAATATCATTCTGCCTGAATACCTGCCTGATAATAAAAAAGAAGTCTTGTTTCGCATGACAGAACGGGGTCAAGACATCTATCGTTTGCATCAAGCCATGCATCAACAAATTGATCTTGGCGCAAACCGTTTTTTGCAGCGATATACCGAAGATGAATTGCAGTTCTTAGTTCATGCTCTCCGTGACACGGCACAGGCGTCCTGGTTCAATTCGGAAAAGGATGGGCCATCCATCGTTTCTAGTGAGAGGATGCCCTATGGCGATGAAGCTTCAAACGATAACGATAATGAGAATACGGAAGCAGTGACCATTAACGAGGAAATGAATGAAATTATGGGGATGCTTGATACGTTGAATTCCCGTGATTTGAAGAAGGCCAAGGCCGTTCTTGAGGATGTTTTTTTTGCGAAATATGAGGATTAGCGTACGTAAGCTGCTGAGTACGCTCATATTCATCTCGGCATGTGACGTCGTTTTGGAAAAGAGATAAACGTTATAAAACCGGACAGGTCGTGGCCTCTCCGGTTTATTTGCATTGAACATAAATGCAGATCAGGTCATGTAATCCACAATAATAATAAATTTTACAAGAAAAAATAACCAAAATTTTAATTTTGGGGTAATCCAAACCCCCTCTTGTTCCGAATATTATATTAGATGGTCTTTTTTGGATGATGGATATTTAAGGACAACAGGGGGCGGGAGTATGGTACATAATCCGGAAACCATTCAGGAATGTATCGAACATGCACGGCAAAGACTCTACCAGATTGCAGCTCAGTATCCGGAACTATGGCATCCGGAGGTTATTCGCCAATCCATGGTGCTGGATGAGTTAATTAATGAGTATAACAACGCAACTCGCGGGAGAACAATCGCGAATCAATTGAAATAATGAACTTGTAGTATGCAATTTTAAAATGAAGAAGAATCCCATGACGGGATTCCTTGTGTTTGCCTTACTCTTTTACCGCCCCCAGCACAATCCCCTTCACGAAGAAACGCTGCAAGAACGGATATACGAGCAGGATTGGGAGAGCGCCGATAAAGATCTGAGCTGCGTTCACCGTACGCTGAGACATGTTCTGAAGCTGCGTTGCATCCACGTTCATGTTGGAGAAGTCCTGCTGAACGATAATGGTCTGCATCAACGTAGCGAGTGGATATTTGGAAGCATCATTCATATAGATCAACCCGTCGAACCAAGAATTCCACTGACCTACCATGGTGAATAAGGAGATCGTCGCAATGGCGGGCATGGATACAGGCAGATAGATTTTGAATAACGTCGTTATATGGTTGGCTCCATCGATAAATGCGGCTTCTTCCAGCTCTTTTGGCACGTTACGGAAGAAGTTCATCATCAGAATCAGGTTCCAAACAGCTACCGCTCCCGGCAAAATCAAAGCCCACATCGTATTAATCAGTCCAAGCTTCTGGATCAAAATATAGGACGGAATCAATCCCCCGCTGAACAGCATCGTGAAGATGAAAAACCACGCATATAACGAACGCCCTTTGAAGTGCAGACTCTCCTTGGATAACGGATAAGCCGTCAGGAAAACAAGTGTCATACTGAGCAGTGTTCCCAGAACAGTACGCTGGACTGAAATCCAGAGTGCACTGAGAAAGTTACTGTTACCAAATGTTTTGGTATAGGCGTCCACCGTAAAATCAATTGGCCAAAGTGTCACTAGATTGGCGGATGCTGCCGCTTTACCACTGAAGGAAACCGCCAGAATATGGACCAGCGGCAGGATGCACAGGATCGAGACGGCCGCGATGAATATCAGGTTGAAACCATTGAATATACGGTACCCGGTTGTTTTGTGATACACCTTGATTCCTCCTTAATGCGTTATGCTAACTCTTTTAAAAAATACGGTAATTGGCGATTTTGTACGCCATCCGGTACGCAGAGATGACCAAGAACATCGCGACAAATGATTTGAATAGTCCAACGGCTGTCGCAAAGCTCATTTTGCCATTCAGAATTCCCATCCGGTAGACAAAGGTATCGATAATATCGCCTTTTTCATATACCAGCGGATTGTACAGGTTGAAGATCTGGTCAAAGCCTGCATTCAGGATATTGCCCAGCGATAACGTACCTACTACGATAATCATCGGCACGAGTGCAGGCAGGGTAATATGTAATGTCTGTCTAAGTCGTGTTGCCCCATCTACCTCCGAAGCCTCATATAATGCGGGGTTAATACCCGCAAGTGCTGCGAGAAATACAATCGTTCCGAATCCAAATTCCTTCCACACATCACTAACAACTACCGTTACACGGAACCAGTCGCCATCCCCCAAAAAGAAGATCGGTTCAACGCCAGCCGCCGCCAACACCTGGTTTACCAGCCCGCCTTCCGGTGATAACATGTCGAGCAATATACCACCCAGGACAACCCAGGACAGGAAATGGGGCAGATACACCAAGGTCTGTGAGAAACGTTTGAACGTGGAGTTCCGAACCTCATTCAGCAAAATGGCGAACACCACGGGGGCAACAAGTCCGGCCACAATTTTCATCGAAGCAATCAGTACCGTGTTCCAGATGACCTGAACGCTGTCGGGATATTCGAACATGAACCGGAAGTTGTCCCAGCCGACCCATTTGGAGCCAGTGAACCCCAGCCACGGTTTGAAGTCTTGAAAAGCAATAATAATGCCGCCCATGGGCACATAGGCGAACAGCAAAGTGAGAAGTACAGCAGGCAGCAGCATCAGATGCAGCGGCCACGTGCGTTTGAAATTCCAGCGGGTACGTTTGCGTGGATGGGGTGTCATTTTTCGCACCGGCGTATTGGTTGTTAACGGTTGTTCCATAGCCATCAGGGTCCCTCCTTTATCTCGTCCAACCCCGGGCAACATGAGGCGAGCAAGCCTCTGCACGGAGTGGAGCAACTGAATTATAACAACGGAAAAGGGCGGACTATAGAACAACATTTCAATGCGGATGTTGAAATATTAACTTGTTGATGGAAACGACAAAAAGGAGCATCCGACTGTAAAGTCCAATGCCCTGTCTTCAGGTTGTGTTCCTGCCATATGTTATCTGCTTCCGATATGCCCTTCATGCTGAACGTCCCTATATCATCTCACAATCGAGCCATCATACTGCGTATCAACGGTACGAAGCGCTGACTGCACCTCGGCCACCAGACGTTCCCGTTCTTCATAGAGGGGGGCTTCCTCTTCCTCAAAATCAAACTGAATCGCCCGAACACTGCCTGGAGATAAGGTTAATTCATGAAATTGTAACTCAAACAGGAAAGTAGCATCAAAAGCCATCCCATCCCGATCCCGATAACAATACATCGTGGAGATATCTTCCTCTTCAATGTGCAAAATGCCTTGTTCTGTCAGTTTCATCATAGGGCCCCCTCACGAAATGTTGATTCACTCCCAGTATAAGGGAATTACAAGTCGCAGGAAAGCGTGTGAATATAAAATCATATAGAAATGTAAGGGTTTTCAATATAAAATAGGACTTCGGTGTAGAACGACTTCAAATTCAGGGACAGGGTGAAACGATGAAATTCACAGTATTTGCGAAAACGGTCATTCTCTTAATCTGCCTGCTGGTACCCATTCTGTTGCTCTATACATACGCGAACCAGGAAAATGTGGATATGGTCGTTGAAGAGAAACAACAGTCGAGTCTGAACCAGTTCAATTATTTCAGTTCCCAGGTGGATAAAAATATCGAGCAGCTCTCGCTGTATGGCCTGACCTTGCTGCGAGATCCGAGTATCCTGCATTACCGTTACATGACGGATTCAACCAGCCAATATGAGAAAAACAGCATCTATCTGGATATTCTCGACAAATTATCATTGTACCAGTCCACCAGCCGCTGGAAGAACGATATTACCATTGTGCTGCCACAAGCGGAACTTGTGTTATCCACCATGTCCAGCCGAACGGTCTACGATGAGAAGATGTTGACGTTTCCGCAACCAGGCCAATGGCAGTTGGAGCAGGGGAGTTTCACCTACTTTTTCACGGATAACTACGAGTGGAATGAAAAACCAGTGAACACAGGCGTGCGAACGGTGATGGAGATTAATTTTGACCCGATGAACGTGGTTGCCATGTTGGATGATTTTAAAGAAACGCAGGGCGGAGATCCTTTCTTGTTAGTACCGGGCAATGAGCCGTTGCTGAACCGTACGGCGGACTCCGAACTGGTTGAAGCGATCATGCGTGATATCCCCTTTAACGGACCGGAGAGAGAAGGTAATCATCAGCTGGAGGTAGGCGGCAAGCAATATCTGGTCAGTTACGTGCACTCCAAACAGCTACAGGCAGTATACGTGAATCCGTTGGTATTGGATGATTTGCTAACCCCGATGGATAAGAGCCGAAATATGTTTATTACCTCCATTTTGCTACTGCTCGTGCTGAGTATCGGGGCTGCGCTGCTTTTGTATCGAAAAGTCCAGGTGCCAATCCACCGTTTGATGAGAGGGCTCCAACAGATTCGCAAAGGGCAGCTGTCCACACGGATTCCAGTCGATCACTCTCGTGATGAATTCGCGTACCTGACCCAGAGCTTTAACCATATGGCGGAGCAGATTCAGGAACTGATCGAGAAGGTATACGAGGAACGTATTCGCTCACGTGAAGCAACATTGAAGCATCTGCAATCACAGATCAATCCGCATTTTCTATATAACTGCCTGTTTTATATCAAAAATATGACCCAGCTCGGCAACCGTGAAGCGGTTATTGCCATGTCGCTAAGTCTGGGAGACTACTATCGCTACATTACGCGGGGCGAGAATGACATGACAACTGTGGAAGAAGAGATCCGGCTGCTGGACCATTATCTGTCCATCCAACAGATGCGGACCAACCGGCTGACCTACGAAATCGCTGTAACGCAGCAACTGATGCAGCTTCACATTCCACGACTGCTCATTCAGCCGATCGTTGAGAATGCGGTGATCCACGGCATCGAGCCGATGGAAGGCAGTGGGCATGTCGTTGTAACGGGTATGGCAGTACCCGAAAATATTGAGGGTCGGAAATATACAAGATATAGCCTGTTTGTTGACAATGATGGTGTCACGCTGACAGCGGAAGAGATTACCGAATTGGAACGGGAGATCAATGAACCAATGGGCGAGGAGATCGGAACAGGCACGTGGAATGTGCACCAGCGTCTCGTTACGCGATATGGGCTGTCGTCCGGGCTTCATTTTGGAGCGATTCCCTATGGTGGACTTAGTGTAGAAATTCGATGGTTTGAGGAGGAACAACCGCATGATGAATCTGATGGTGGTAGATGATGAACATTCGGCAGTGGAGTCGATAGCCGTCTCCATACCATGGAGGGAACACGGGATTGGTCAGGTATTCAAAGCCTATTCAGTCAAAGAGGCACTGGAACATATGGCAACACACCAGGTCCATATTATTATCACGGATATTCGCATGCCGGGTCTGTCCGGTCTGGATCTGGTCAGTCATATCCGGCAAAAGTGGGAACAGACGAAATGTATTATTTTATCGGGGCATGCTTCCTTCGATTATGCGAAGCAGGCGCTCAAACACGGGACAGTCAGTTATCTGCTCAAGCCGGTCCGGGATGAGGAACTGATTGAATCCGTGCAGCAGGCTGCTGTGCAGATTCGCCTGGAGGGTGAGAAACAAATGCTGCATCAGCGGGCCATGTATTCGGTGAGGGAACATCTGCCCGAGAAGCGGGCGGAGCTGATGAAGGATGTGCTGTTAGGGCATAAATTTGCGGATGCTGAACTCGAAGGCAAGCTGGAGCAATTGGAGATCGGGTTCCGTCCACAGGATAAAATGCAGCTGCTGCTCATCCGGTATGATGACCATCAACCCACACATAAAGCATTTCGACTGATGAAATACGCCATCTCGAATGTGGTGGAAGAGATCTACGGAAATACCTATCATCTCTGCCATACGGATGACGCCTACGATGATCTGGTCTTCATGGCCAGTGCCAAACAAACTCAAGCCGAACCGGAAATGTTAATGGGCAGACTTGGAGAGCGGTTGATCCACAGTGTGAGGCAGTATCTGAACGCGACCATTTCCCTGTCCGTTAGTCGTATGGGGCGTTTCCCAGATCAGGTGCCGCAGCTATATCATCAAGCCGTCAGTGCACTTCGCAAGCAGGCTGAGGCTGGCAAAGGATTACATCTGAATGCGGCGGCAGGAACCAATGGGGCCACGTTGAAGTCTCTTGCAGCACTGTATGAACCGCCGGGTCTGACGACGTTACTGGAAGCCGGGCGCATGGAGGATGCACACCGTAAGATTGATCAGATCTTTGCCGAACTGTCGAACAGTGTGTTCCCGGAGCATGTCTATGTGGCTTTTCATTATCTGGCGGCGGCATTCTCCTATATGGCTCATCGGGAAGGAAGGCAGTTAGCCGAAGTGCTTGGGGAGCAGTACCAGCAGTTGCTCAAGGATGGTTATGGCATCTCGCTACGCAGTCTTGAAACATGGACTCGGTCTGTGATGCAGCAGTGGGCAGAGAGTACAAGTGATGCGGGACAGGATGCCGGATCAACGCTGATCCGGCAGGTGCAACAATGGATCGACCATCATCTGGGTGAGGATCTATCGTTACAAGTCATTGCCGGAGAGGTGCATCTGCACCCGGTATATCTGTCGAAAATGTACAAGCAATCCACAGGTGAAGGCATTAGTGATTATATTATCCGTTCCAGAATGGAACGTGCGGTTCACTTGCTGAAGCATACGGCGATGAAGATCTATGAAGTCGGTCAGGAGGTGGGGTACAACAACACGCCTTATTTCATTCAGGTGTTCCGCAAACATTATGGACTGACCCCGCAAGATTTTCGGAACGGTTAACAAATCAATATGAACATTGAAATTGTGATATATGTTTGCCTCCCCGGCTGCACTATCCTTTTCATGTAAGGTGCATAATGCCACATGCAGAGGTGCATTTGGCACAAAAGGGTATCCAAGTTACCTGAGGAGGGGTTAGTTCATGTATAGAAAAATGATGACGGCATTGCTCGCAATCACGATGGTTGCCGTAACGGCATGCAGTTCGGGGGCCAAGGAAGAACCGGCGAAGGAAGCCGCTGCACCACTTGCTCTGCAAGACGGGAAGTATGAACCGGCGGTACAGATGAGTTATTTGCGGGCCTGGAATGATGATACGAAATTCAAGAACGGGGAAACGGCACAAAACAATGTGCATACCAAATGGGCCAAGGAACGACTTGGCATCGATTTGACCACACCGTGGGCCGTATCGGTGACCAATGATGCATTTTACACGAAATTGCGCTTGTCCCTGTCGGCTAACGAGGAACTGCCGGATATCGTCTCCATTCGGGGGGACTACAATCTGGTAAGGGAATTAATTGAATCGGGCAAGTTTGCCAATGCGGGTGATTTGTTTGACCAATATGCTTCGGACACATGGAAACAGGCATCTGAATCGGCACCGGAAGAATGGTATCCATACATGTATGAGGGCGAGCGTTACGGTATTCCGATCTTCGATTATGCCTACAACGGCGATTCGGTCATGTTTATCCGGGAAGACTGGCTGAAGAAGCTGGGACTGGAAGAACCGAAAACAATGGATGAACTGGTTACGGTCATGGATGCTTTTACGAATCAAGACCCCGATGGGAACGGCAAGAAAGATACGTATGGTCTGACTGTCGGCATGAAGAATGCGCTCAATACCTGGATGACGGAATCTGGCTGGATCTTCGGCATGTACAACACGATGCCTGGACAGTGGAATGATGCTGGAGACGGAACGCTGCAATATGGCTCCATCCAGCCAGGGGTGAAGGAAGGTCTTGCGACGATGAAAGATTGGTTGTCCAAAGGCTATCTGCCCAAAGAAGCAGGTGTCTATGACGAGATCAAAGCAGCAGAATTGTTCACCGCAGGCAAAGCTGGCATTATCGTGGGACCACACTGGATGCCGAATTGGCCGATTGATGATGTGAAGAAAAATGTGGATGGTGCCACGTACAAGGCCATTGCTTTACCTACAGGACCAACAGGCGAGAGCCACCAACATGGTTCTGGTGCAAGCAATGGGGTGGTGCTGATTAACAAAGACATGGCGAACCCGGAGATTTTCTTCACGTACCAAAATTATCTGTTCGACAACTTTGCTAATCCGGAAGTGGGCAGCGAGTTCGAACATGGCTTTGCACAAGGGTATGACTATGACATCGTGGATGGCAAAGTCGTTGGTGAAGCTGAAGTGAAGGATGGCGTATCACCACTCAAATATACGATTACGTATGATGGTGCTCGAATTCCGAATCTCATGATGGATACGCTGGCGGAACTTGCGAAGGGTAAGGAGCCGGAGACTCCTTTTGAGAAAAATACCAAGATTGCCAACAAACCCGAAGTATTTGTAGCTGCTGAAGTCGTCGTTGCAAATAAAGATAATGCGATCAAGAGCAAGTTCACGGGAGCACCGACCGAGACGATGAAAATGAAACAGGATGCGATCGACAAGCTGGAGAAGGATACGTTCAGCAAGATCATCTATGGTCAGGTGGGCATTGAGGAATTCGATGCGTTTGTGACGAAATGGAAGTCCATGGGCGGCGATGATATTACAGCCGAGGTGAACGAGTGGTATAAGACAGTTAATTAATCAAAAAAGCAGGGTAGAACTGATGAATTCATCAGTCTACCCTGCTTTTTTGTCTCGATTAACGTTTATGGAAAAATAGATCCTTTGGAGTTATAACTAACAATCTATATCGTACAGATCGATTATGACTCACAGCGGACAAAGGTAACGTTTTTTCCTAAAATCACATTTTCCACCTTCCATCCGGCATTTAACCAGGATAGTGCCTGTGTATGATTATTGGAATTATTCACCCACCATTGTTCGCGATTATACGCTGTAGGGGGTAACGTAAATCCGAGGATTTCCTCAAGCTCTGCATATGTAAGGGTGATTGAAACCTGATTCAAATAGTTTTCCAAGGGAAAGTATTTGCTGTAGCTCATTTAGTCGGACCTCCTAAAAAGGAATACAATGATTATACAACGTGGGGATGATGATAGCGAGAGCATACATAGATGTGAAAGCGATCCGTAGATCTCCTTGACTAGCAAGTAACCGTGCGTAAGCCTTATTGTTCCGGGTGAGCTTGAGAGAGTAAAATAATAGGTAATATACGAACATCAATACGTATTTATAACATAGATGCCTTGGATTGATCCGGGATTCATAGAGGTTCAAGTGTGGTTGGTGAACATTAGATGCATGGGAAAGTAGGAGATTAGATGAGTACACTTTATGATCAGGCAATGGAAGAGATGATTACGACGATCCACGAATGGTTTGATGAACAGGAAAAGCGGGATGATCTGGAAAGTGTTGTGAAGCGAACCACGCTGCAAATGGGCATCTTCAATGATATTGTGCTGGATTACAGACCTGGACGGACCACAGTAGACAGTCTGGATTTAGGTTTGGATGATGGTTTGAAATCGAAGCAGGCAGGAGCCTTTACAGAGGAACAGGTACGTAATGAGATCGGGCCAAAGCTTGTAGAGGTTGTTCAAGGCAGATTGGACAAGCTGGCTAATACACCATTGATTGACTATCGATTTACCTTTCGTGGGAAATTTCCAACAACCGAAGGTAGGCTGCAATTGATGTTACTGGAATGTATTAATGAAGAGAAAAGACAGCTACTCCTTGAACGTATTCATAGCTATGCAGACAAGAAACTGGAACACGGTACATATCCAACGAAGCGCCTGGAATCTTTCTTTTTGACGAGTCATCTGCTCGATCCGAAGCTGTTCCCAGAGTTGGATGTGGCATGGACGATCAGGCAGTATGACCGGATTCAAGAGTTGAACCATGGTCGTCCGGATGCACTTGCGGAGCATCGTGGTGAGATTACTCGTGCGGTGACGGGATGGGCGGAGAATCAGTTTTTACCACAGTATTATGATGTACAGTCTTCGGCTTATCGTACCAACGAATATTCGCTTAAGCCAGAAGCAACGCTTCAATTGAACATCGAAACACAGGCAGGTCAACATTCGGACGAGCACGGAAAGCAACAAACACCCGGGGCTCAACCAATAGATCTGCTGTTATACGCGGCGGTCATGATTCTACGTTTTGAGCCTAGTTATAGCAAATCCAAAGGTGTGACTTTCCTGGAACTGGCGAAGCAACTCGGTTGCCCTCGTGCAGAACGCATGATGACGGAAGGTAGCGGGACGTATGCAAAGGAAGATATTCATGTGAAGACGGAAGAAGTAGAATGCAAAGCGAATGATGTATTTGCTCTGATGACCATTCACATTCGTAAGGAAGAGGCGAGTGCCTATCAGCAGGCACTTACCTTTATTACTCATTTATTGAAGCAGGGCTTTCCGAAAAGTTATAAGATCAAGCTCAAGTCCAGTGTTAAGCAGTATTTGCCGATCAAAGGACTCGCGAAGTCGGATACCCACCGTTTCTTTGCTAATGCACTGGAGTACCCGGAGCTGTACCCACTCTTAGAAGAGTATGCACGTGAAGCTATCCAAGAGTTCGAGTTTTACGAAGATACCGAGGGGGAGAAAAGCTGTATGCCGGGCAGTTATGCAACCTTTGGATTGGGGCTCGTGGATGAGCGGTATTTCCCGCTGGTTGAATATTACATGGGTGAAGTGGATGATGAGCATCAGTTAATTCAGGATAAATTTATTGCTGGATTTGTAGAAAAACAGGGTGTAACGTCCCAATCTGTACCTGCGTTAGTCGCCAGCTTGCGTCGTGCGACTGATAGTCTGAAGCTAAAGATTCAGCCCGAGCTGGAAAATGAGGAAATACTCGAACAGTTGGTTAGACAGATTCAAGGACTCGAGCATTATGAAGTAGAACGTGTACTTTTTCCGATCTTCGGCAAGGTGGAGAAGATATCAACGCTCGCTCGCAAGGCTGAGGGAAGACGGAAGGAATTATTGCTGGAACTGTTGCAGGCCGCGGGGAAATAAAAATATAAACAAGTAAGATTGCGTCGCACAAATAAGCATTTCAGAGAAGAGAAAGTGTATAAGGAAAGGCGGGAGAAGTTATGGAAGCATTGCAGCGAAACGTGTGGCAGGGGCTGAACGCTCAGGACAAAGAAGAATGGATGCGTAAGCTTGTTCGTCATTTACCGGAAGGTATGGTATATGAGGGTCTCGAGACATTTGAACGATTCGGTCAGCGGATGGAGACAGGTGTATTTACGGAGGATGGGCTGAGATTTGTATTTGTCCCTGGGGATCAAGTAACACTAGGCTGGGATCGTTGGCAGCATGGTATGAACCAAGAGACCTCAACCGACCTGCATGAAACGGTCAGTGAGTATGGTGTGGAGGACGTGGATTCGTTTCTGGCGAGTCAGATGTCACCTGTGAGAGAAGTTACTATTGCGCCGATGCTCGTGGAATGCGAACTGATCTTGCTTGGCTGGATTGAAGTGTCCGAGGAGGAAGCACACGCGCAGGAAGATCCTGATTTCCCGTCAGCACTGGAGCAGTTTAAACAATCGGAAATACGTGAATATGAATTGCATCAACAATTCCGTCTGATTCGCCAAAGTGAGAATGAAGTCCGAATTCTGTGGTTCAACGAAGGAATAGAATTAGAAGATGTTGTGAGGGAGGAAGCTGCAGCGGGCTTTGGTTTGCTGACCGAAGACGAATGGGAGTATATCTATGGTGGCGGTTGTCGCACGTTATTTCCCTGGGGGGACAGCTTCGACTATACGATGAGACTGAGGCACTTTGGAAGTCCGGAAGGCGTGGATGAGATTGTGGATGGATCGATAGATATAGACGCTTCACTGGTTAAAGAAGATGATCCTCCATACGATCTGGAACTACCGAATTTCTTTGGGATAAAGTTTGCTGGTGATCCCTACAAGTATGAGCTTACACTAGATTCGGCTGGAGACGTGATGCCCAAAGGCGGAGACGGTGGGAGCCTGATATGTGGTGGAACAGGGCCGTTGGTCGGTTTCTTGCCTGCTGCTGCGGTCTATTATCGAGACGTTAATGCCACTGAACTCGACTGGGAGGATTTGATGGATGCGATGGTGTATCGCAGGGTTGTTCGTTTAACGGAAATGGCACTGTAATTATGACGAAAAGTTTCCATCAAGCTGTGGTTGCATATACGATGATGAAAAGGTCTTTGTAGCAGAGCTTGAGCGTATTTAACACACATCAAATCAGCCCCAACTCATAGAGCGGGACCGAAATGATGTGTGTTTATTTTTGTTTATTTCACTTTTTGTACGGACACTGCCATTTGCTCCAGTTGAGTGTGAGTCAATTGGTTATTCGGTGAGCTGATGGTTACATAACGATCATCCAGCTTGAATGTGAGCATATCTGTTTGGTCTGGTGTATACCATTTGGCTGATACGCCATTAGGCAGTTTAACTGTTTTGCCATCATAGCTGAACGAGTAGTCTTTAGGGGATACCGTTACATTCATATGATTGAAAACAAAGTTTACACCATCACCGCCAGCACCTACGCTTTGGAACGTATCTCCAGCAACCATATGTTGTGGGGCATAGGCTGTTGTGAACCCGTCAAACTTCGCAAATGCTTTGCGAATGTTATCCAATTGTTGCTTGCTGTAGTTCACATCTGCGAATGCAGTGATACCTTGATCGTTGTTGCTATTTGCTTTCTGAACAGAGACAGCGACTTGTTGCAGCTGAGCTTGGCTCAGCTTATGATCCGGCGAGCTAAGGGTAACGAAACGATCATCCAGTTGGAATGTGAGCATGCCCGTTTGATCTGGTGTGTACCATTTGGCGATCACGCCATTGGACAGTTTCACGTCTTTGCTTGTATAGCCGTCCGAATAATCTCTTGGAGACACATCCACTTTCATATGGTTGAAAACAAAGCTGACGCCATCGCCACCCGCACCTACACTTTTGAACATGTCACCTGCGATCATCTGCTGAGGTGCATAAGCGGTCTCGAAACCATCGAATTGTGCAAAAGCCTTTTGAATCGCCTCTTTCTGTGCTGCGCTATACGTTACATTCGTCAAGGCTGAAGGATTGCTTGTCGCTTGGCCGATAATGACCTGTCCTTTTTTGCCATCATAGGATACAGGTACGTGCAGTGCATCAGCAAGCGCTCGTACGGGCAGATAAGTGGAGTTGTTATAGGTAATTGGCGCAAGTTTATTTCCATTGCCATCGGTTGGTGAGTAAGCCGCTCCATCGACATTAAAGGTGATTCCATGGTTAAGGTATGCAGAGATTTTCTCCAGTTGCGTTCCGGCAAATACGCCCGTTGCTCCTGTTAATGTCATGCCTAGTACCATCATCGTTGCTACGGATTTCTTCATGTTTTTTTTCATCATATATCTCTCCTTCAAGTTGGGGTTTGGTTTGTTTAATGGGCTCGCTGTCCCTTATGGCTTTATATTAAACCCCGAACATATCCAGAATAATTCTGAATTATCTCCAACTTGTAAACATGTGCATGTACATGGAAAATGTAGAACGAAACTTGAAGTTGCTCAGCCTGTTGGAATGTATTCTTTGCCGAATCGAAACATTTTAGTTAAAAAGATAGAGGATTAGTCCGCCAAAACCAAGTACAATCGCACCGACGTATACATAGGAAAGTTTACTGAGGTTTTGCTTTGTGCGGCGATCATATTCGGGATTACTGGTCTGATTGGCTTTCGAATTTCCGATGATCATGGTAGCAACACCTCCAAATAAGGCGATACCCACAATTAAAATATAAGGCAACCAGGTCATGAATGGACCTCCTTCACGAATAATATGATTCTCTTCATTGTACTTCAAGTTAACCTTTGATGTAAGCTTTAATTGAGAAATAAAGGGAAATGAAGTGCCTATCTTACAGAAGGTATATCGTCTCGGATAGGAAAGATCACTGCAATTTTATATTTTTTTAATCCGAAAAATCCTTGATATCAAAGGCATTCGCGGCTTTCTTCACTGAAAGCTGCGATTTTTTTTGCCCACAGAGTGATCCAGAATAGAGAACCCTGCGTTACACCCTATGAAGACGACGACGAGGAAAGAAATTATACACAAAACATAATCGAGGAGTGAACACGTAATGAAAATGAAAATGAAGAAGTTTATCGCACCTGTACTTAGCTTGACACTGTTGATGCCGGGTATCGCTGGAGCTGCTTCCGCGCCACAGACACCGATGACCATGATGAAAGCATCCGTGAACACACCTGCAGCTGACCTGAGAGCGAACCTGGATCATCTGTTGTCCGAGCACTTTGCACTCGCAGTAACCGCAATGGCGAAAGCCTATGATGGAGCAAAAGACGCAGACGCAGCTTACAAAGCACTCGACCAAAATGCACTGGATATGCAACCGGCAATCGCCTCCCTATACGGTGACGCTGGTGCCAAAGAATTCGAACGTATCTTCCGCGCTCATAATAAATACACAGATGATCTGGTGAAAGCAACCAAAATGGGCAACCAGGCTGGGATCAAACAAGCACAGGCAAACATCAACGGTTTCGTGGATGAATTCTCCACATTCCTGAGCACAGCTACCGAAGGCAAGTTGCCAAAAGCAGCAGCCAAACAGGCTCTGCAAGTACATGAAGATCTCGTGCAAAAAGTATTCGATGAGTATGTAGCTGGAGATTATGCTGATGCATACAAGGCTTACCGTGAAGGTTTCAAAGAAATGTTCGACGTAAGTAAGGCGCTCTCCACGGCCATTACTACACAAATGCCTGAGAAATTCGAAAATACCAAAGCGGATACAAAAGCAGCTGATCTGAGATCTGCACTCAACCACTTGGCTTCCGAGCACTTTGCGCTTTCGGCTCTGCAAATGCAAGAGGAGTTCGATGGACGCACAGCAGCCTCCAACGCACTGGTTAAAGCTGAAGCTGGAAACACAGCTGACTTCAAAGCAGCGATTGCTTCCGTTTACGGTAACGATGGTGCCAATGCTTTCGAAAAAATTTGGGTAACGAACCATGTTAATGCGCAAAGCGATTATGTAAAAGCCGTTAAAAACAACGATGCTACCGCTCGTGCAGCAGTAGAGAAACGTATTGCTGGATTCACAACAGAGTTCGCTACATTCCTGGATTCTGCAACAGCTGGCAATCTGCCAAAAGCAGCAGGACAACAAGCACTGACAACGCATGAAAATCAAGTACAAAATGTATTGAATCAATATGCGGCAGGTAACTATGATGCTTCTTACACAACGAATCGCGAAGGCTTCAAAGTGATGTTCGGTGTAGGTCAAGCTCTTGGTAACGCCATCGTGACTCAATTCAATGACAAATTCCAAGAGCCAACAACACCTGCACCAGCGCCAGAGATGACAACGGTTTGGATGCAATTGAACAGCAAAATGCTGAAAATTAACGACAAAACAACCAACATGGACACAACACCAGTACTTTGGAAAAACACAACATACATTCCATTGCGTTTCCTGAGTGAAGGTATTGGCGCGACAGTGAAATGGGACAAAAAAGCACAACAAGTAACGGTAATGGCTGGCGATGATACCCTTGAATTCTGGGTGAACAACAACGTTATGGAAGTGAATGGTGTGAAGAAAAACGTGGGTTCAACTGTATTTGTAAACAAAGATGGACGTACGCAAGTACCCCTGCGTTTCATTGCTGAACTTCTGAACTGGGACGTGAAATGGGCCCAAAAAGATGGCTCCATTACACTGACTAAATCCATGTAATACAAAGTGTTGCATATGAATCAAGCAAAAGAGCTGCCCCATACGGCAGCTTTTTTGTATTCACCCAAAAGTTTCAAATATTTGGTATAATCATCGAGTAATGACCTACATAACAGCTTGAATAGCCGATGGAGTCTAGAATGAGGTATGATAATTTGGTATAAGCAAAATGAAAAGGGGGACAGAGGAATGAGTACATCATCAAAATCGGAGCGCCCAGCGAAAAATGTGGATACCCGCTTATTTGTTGCTTGGGCCGTTTCCGTTATTGCAACAGGGGGCAGTCTCTATTTCAGTGAAATCAAGGGCTTTCTTCCATGTGATCTGTGCTGGTACCAGCGTATATTCATGTATCCACTAACGATCTTGCTGGGCATTGCCTACTTTAAGGATGACGTGGGCATCACGAAATATGTACTTCCACTTAGTTTCGTCGGTGGCGGCATTTCGTTATATCATGTAACGATCCAGCGTATTTTTTCGGCTACAGGTAATGCCGTGGCATGCGGTAAGGTTCCATGTTATACCGACTATTTGAACTGGTTTGGTTTCATTACCATTCCGCTACTGGCACTAATTGCATTTATTATCATCATCGTGATGCTGTGGGGCATCGGTAAAACACCAAAATCTTCTTGATAAGAAAGGATAGATGGTGATGAGCGGACAAGCTCGTTGGTTCATGCCCTTCCTGGTGCTAATCCTTTTGGTCGCTGGCTGCTCCTATGAGGAGCAATCTGCTTCTGGGGAGATGCCGGAGATGATCCGGGTGAAACTCATGATGCCGGATAAGGCGAAAGTGAATGAAGAGGTTGCCTTGCAGATCAAACTGACACAGGGAGAACAGCCTGTAAATGATGCGGATCATGTACAGTTTCAGGTATGGAATGAACAGGATGAACCCGAAGCACCTTCATTTGATCAAGGAATGATGAGTGCCGAAGAGCTTGAATCTCGGGGAGCGACGAAGGCTGTATCTATAGGCGATGGTATATATGAAGTGAAGCATGCGTTTCAGGAACCCGGAGTGTACGTCGTTCAGGCGCATGTGACCTCAGGAGCGATGCATACAATGCCTCGAACAAAGGTAACCGTAGAGTAGTCATTTGTGGTCACCCGATGAATATACCGTATAAGTGCATTCGGGCTGAATGTAGGGTATATTTACCGTGTGTTTCATTTGTCTTGCTTCATCCATTTTTCGTTCATATATTCAGCCTTGACCTTGAAGTATACTTCAAGGTTTATTCTTTTTTTATCAAGAATATTGGAGGCTGAATAATGAGAATTTTAGAATGGATTCTAGTATTGGTAAGCGTAGCTGCAACGGTATCCATGCTGGTGTTTCCGAAGCGCCGAGCAATGACAGTGGGTATACTTTCAGCTCTGGTTCTGGCAGTGCTTCTGCATGGCGTAATCAATTCATTTCGGCTGCAGATGATACCAACCTATATCGTTACACTTGTATTATTCATAACGTTAATCATTCAACTCATGAAATCATACCGCAGTGGCCGTTATGTTCAAAGCGTGCAGCAACCCAACCGTCGTTCATGGATTAAGATGACGCTGGCATCGATTCTGGTTCTGGCTTTCAGTGCAGGTTCATTCATACTGACCTGGCTGTTACCTGCCTTTACGATGCCTGAACCTACCGGCACATTTGCGATTGGCACGTTTTCTCAACACCTGGTGGATGAATCTCGTGAAGAGACCAAAACACCTGAGGAAGGAGACAAGCGTGAACTTATGATTAATGTGTGGTACCCATTAGATCAGGAGGCCGCTCAAGGGCTGCCACTGGAGCATTACCCGAGTGAACTGGGCGAAGCGATTAGTCTGGTGTTCGGCATTCCGTCTCAGGTGTTCAGTTATCTGGATACCATTCCAACACATGTGGTACAAGGAGCTGAGATGTCCGCCGTCCAGAGCAAGTATCCGGTACTGCTATTCTCGCCGGGTATCCGCTCAGCCCGTTTTCAGAGTATGACAATGATTGAGGAGTTGGTAAGCCACGGTTACATTGTGGTGGGGATAGATCATCCGTATACGTCAGCACGGGTTACATTTCCCGATGGACGTATAGCCTCCTATGAAGCCGATCCAGATTTTGCAACGTCAGAGGAATTGTATCAATATAATGTACAAGGCATAGGTATCCGTGCAGCTGATGCAAGTTTTGTGCTTGATACGCTTACCCAGTGGAATTCACATGACCCGAATCAATTGCTCGAGGGCAAGCTTGATCTGGATCATGTGGGCATCATGGGACACTCTTATGGTGGGGCAACGACAGCGGAAGCACTGGCGCAGGATGAACGGTTTCAAGCAGGACTTAGCCTGGAAGGCGGATTCTGGGGAAAAGTCTCTACGACAGCCCTGAAACAGCCGTTTATGTATATCATGTCGGGTGGAACGGCCAAAAGCTTTGATCCGAATGCTTCGTCCAAAGATAAAGTGTTTTACCCCGAGTTTGAGCCGGATCTGGATCGAGTGATGACGAGCAGTCTGAATGATACCTATTATCTGACGGTGGAGAATTTCTTCCATCAGAGCTTTACGGATATTTCGTTAATTTCACCGAAAATGTTTGCCAGAGGCATGACGCCAGAACATAATGTGGATATAACAAGATCCTATGCGCTGGCATTCTTTGACCGTTACCTCAAAGGGGAAGAGCAGCCGTTGCTGCAAGAGTCTTCGACGAAATTCCCCGAGGCTACCTATGATACTACGTATACCAAGATACGCAACGAACAAACACAATAAATCCGCAGAAGGGTGGAGGAGTAGGCATGGAAACCATGACAAGAGGAACGTTGGCCAAGCGTACCGGTGTGAGTATGGCAACCCTCCGTTATTATGAGGATAGTGGAATTCTGCCTGCTCCCCGTCGTTCCTCCAACGGATACCGGGTGTATACTGAGGATTATTTGGTCAAAATTAAGTTCATTAAGGATGCCCAGCTACTGGGTTACTCCTTAAAGGAAATACAAGAGACCCTGCAACTGCTCAGCCAGGAAGATATGGAAAGTGATACGTTAAAAACACTCGTCTCTGACCGAATCGCTGATATTCAGAAGCATATCGATCACCTGGAACAGATGCAGATTCATCTGGCCAGATTGCTCAAGACGCCAGAAGATGATATCCACAACTATATTCAGTCGTTCAGGGTGACACAGAAAGAGCCGTAATCACGGCTCTTTTCCTGTTTAGGAGAAAACAAGCGATTGGCTATACATAAGGAACAGGGGATAGGCGTCGTATTATTGTCCAATTATTGTTTTGCATCAGCCTCTATTATGGATGAGTATCTGGATGTGATATTCAAGTTTATAACTAAAAAAGAGCTTTATCCACTCATGCCGCTGGACCCTATTGGTAAACAAATACTAGAATCAATGATGCAGAGATAAATGCAGAAATGGTCCAAAGTAATGGGAAACGAGGAACAAAATTTTAATACCTCCAAGCAGAGAGCAACTGAGGATGTACTTCGGGCGTTCTCTGCTTGGAGGTTTCTTTTATTTGTATCTTCATGATCTCAATCAAGACATGCCCGCTTCACGTAGAAAATGGTGCACAATCTCCGTCTGATACTTGATACGTGTCGCGCGTTTCAGACTCCAGCAGGTCTCAACCGTAACAGAGCGGGCTTGCAATATTCTTGAAGCTGCTGTACGAGCAGATCCTGGTAATTCATGCTGCTTGAGGTTAAAATGACGATCACGCATCGCAATCGACCGGTTCATCCGTTCGATAACTCTCCTGCAGGCCGGAATCGTCCGACTGCCGGGATTGGTAATCAGCGTTTGTCCGAGCACTCGCGAACTAAGCTGCGATAGGCCGTTGGCTTCATGCAGATCGAGCCACCAGTCGGCCCGATGTTCACGCGCCAGCTGAAAAACCGCTGCAGCCAATGAATGCTTGGCCTTACCCGACATACGACGTGGAAACGTACGATTTAGATCTGGCTTGCCTCTGATTTTCTTTGCGTAGGCTTGCTGGTTCACCCGTGGCACGATAATCAGCAGCCCTCGCTGAATGACAGGGCGACCCGTCGCACAATCATCTGCGAGCTTTTGTGCAGCGGCCATACTCGCTGTTTCATTCCCGTGAACCCCGGATGTAATGAACATCACCGGTCCCGGCATCATGCCACGTACGATGTAATAGGGAGTAGCGTGTGCGCTGGATGCTGCCAGTACATGTTTGGTCACAAGCATGACGCTTCACCTCCGCTATTACAGTACGTCATGTCCCTCTTTCATGTAACGGCAGAAGAACAGGTCTTCATCCAATTTCATCACAAAATGGGCCGACTAGTACACCCGATGAATGATATCTTCAAAATCAGGTTCTTTCATCTCTACATCTTCAATCTCACCCCAATGTTCCAACTGTTTGAGAATGTCCATTGTGCTCCATTCCTTACGGTTCACTTGGGTGGTGACGATCTGTCCTTCCACTCCTGTAATCTGTATCGCAGACGACACAACATCTGGGATGTGAAACGCGCCCCGGAACGTTACCCGAATCAACGTAGGCAGTCCGATGGTTTCGCGAAGCGATGAGATCGTGCCGTCATATGTCAGTTGACCATGGTTAATCACCATGACCCGGCTGCATAACTGCTCAATGTCGTCCATGTCATGTGTGGTCAGCAAAATCGTTTTGCCAAACGTTTCATTTAATGTACGTAGAAATTGGCGAATGTTCCGCTTTGCGTTTACATCCAGTCCAATCGTCGGTTCATCGAGAAAAAGCAGTTCCGGATCATGCAGCATGGAAGCTGCGAGATCTGCACGCATGCGTTGTCCAAGCGAGAGCTTCCGGACAGGCGTGGCCCAGAACGATTCAAGGTCCAGCAGCTCGGCGAACTGGGACAGCCGTCTCTTTTTGTCCTCGGCACGGACGCCGTACATCTCGGCCAGAATATCATATGAATCTTTCACGGGCAGATCCCACCAGAGCTGGCTTCGCTGTCCGAACACAACGCCCAGTCGACCAACGGTCCTGCGCCTGTCCTGATGCGGGTTCATACCGCCAAGCCGTACCTCACCCGAGGTCGGGTGGAGGATACCTGTCAGCATTTTGATCGTGGTAGACTTACCAGCCCCGTTCGGACCGATGTAGCCTACAAATTCCCCTGGGCCGATATCAAAACTGATATCGCGTACCGCTTCCTTGGACACATATTCACGTGAAAATAACGTACGTAACCCGGAGAAACGTCCTTCGCGAATAACAGGAGTTTTGAATTCCTTTTGCAGATGCCGTGCTGTGATCATGTTCATGATTCGTTTCGCCTCCTTAGCTACCTGTACTTTGATATTTGGTCATTCCGAATTGCCAGAAACGCAGACTTGCAGCCAAGCTCAGTATGGCAACTGCCGCAACAGCTACAAGAACCCAAGCTCCACCTTCACCCCGTAACAGGTAGAGTGACGGAATGTAGTTGACGAAGCCCACTGGAATCACCGTTAGCAGAATGCCAGACATCCATTTGGGATATAACGTTAGCGGATATTGGGCAGCCGTTCGTGCTGCATCTTCCGTGATCGTCTGTAGCTCCTCAATGCGTGTGGTCCAGAATCCGAGTGTGGCGGTAGCGAGTCCAATGGAAAAGAGAATGACTGCCCCCGTCAGGATGATGAACAGGGAGAAAGGAATGGCAGTCCAGCCGATCTGTCCGCTGTGCATCATGCCTGCCAGAGACCAACAGAGAATGAACCCACCTTGCAAGACTTCCCCAGCCATGATGCGAAAGTTCTGCGGTAGCAGTGCCAGCAATACGGGCATGGGACGGGTTAACAGTTGATCAAGCTCACCGCCTACCAAGTATTTTTCCAGATGATGAACCTCGTTGCCGAATGTGCGGTACAGTGTTTTGGATAACGTCATGATGGAGAAGAGATAACCAATTTCATGCAGGGACCAGCCTTTAATGGCTCCGAATTTGTGCAGCACCAGAGCAACCATCAGAAACTCGGAGATCTGTATTAAAGCGGCCAGTACGGACGCCATGATAAAATTGAACTTGTATTGCATCCGGCTGCGGATGCTTGTTTGAATGAGCATTTTATATAAATTGAACCAGGAAGTTTGCTTCATCCGCCCTGCACCTCCACTTTACGACGTAACACTTGAGTGATCGCAAGACAGATCAACGTCATGAAGACACACCAAAGCAAGGTTCCCCATAGCAAGGAGCCATCTTCGAAACCAAGGTAGATTCGGGTAGGTACATAGAGCAGGAAAGGGTAGGGTGATAGCCAGGCCAGTTGTTCCAGCCAGTCCGGCAACCATTCTAGCGGAATGAAGAAACCAGCCAGCAGATTCATCATGGCGTGATTGCCCCAGTGAAGCCAGGAAGATTCCGTGGTCCACATCGACGTAGCACCAATGATGTAGTTCATGCAGATGGACAAGTATGCGGCGCCGGCAAGACCAAGTGCGGCATAGAACAACGTTGAAACGTCTGAGGGCCAATCCAGGGAAAAGACAATGGAGAAGAGCAGGTAGATCGGAATACTTTTGTACACGAACTGGTAGGCAATTTGCCCCCATTCGCGTGCCATAAGGTGGGTGAACAGGTGAACAGGCCTCATCAGATCCAGTGCGATCTGCCCTGTCCTGACGGATAGGGGAATACCTAATCCATTCGTGAGAAAACCCGAGATCCAGAGAGAGGATTGCGTGAACGCAATGTAACTGATCATCCCCTGTGTCCCGTATTCTCCGAGCGTGTGATCGGCCCCGATGCCGATCCAGAGGCAGGCGTACATGTAACCGAACATGGCGCTTGCCAAGTTATGGACCATGTGTGCCCCGCGGTATTGCAGATTCCGGGAGTAGGCTTTGGAAGCCAGAGTGAAATAAAGCATGTGACACCTCCGATAAGTGGATTGAACGGCTTTTCCGTTCACTTCAGTCAAGGCGAAAAAAGAGAGAAGGACAACAGCATACCAATTTATTCCTTCACAGGCAAGACATTTTTTTAGCTAAAAATGGAATTAACAGGGTTGTTCATGATTGCGCCACAAGACAACGGTCTGTCCGTTCCTTTATAATTGAGAGGTAGTATCGCAAACGTTTACAATGTGAAATATTCAAATTTTAAATAAACCGCCGGGCCTGTGCCTGACGATTGAGGATACAGAACGAACAATCCGGCAAGAGAGAAGGATGTCATGAAGAAAATTGCATGGGTCACCGATAGTACCAGTACACTGGATCCCGTTTTTGCGGAGCAGAATCATATCTACATCGTACCGCTGCGCATCGTATTTGGAGAAGAATGTTACCGGGAAACCGATGACATTACATCTGAAATGTTCTATGAGAAACTTGCGGAGGCTTCACGTGCGAGCAGTTCGCAGCCGCCCATTGGCGAGTTCATTGAACTGTATGAGTCGCTCAAAGACAAGTACGATGAGATTATTACGATTCATTGCTCTACTGCGCTTAGCGGAACGCTGCATACGTCTATGCAGGCTGCAGAGATTGCAGGAGTGACGGTGACCGCAATTGATTCAAAGGCAGGTGCCTACCCTCACCGTGAGATGATTATGCAAGGACTGGAATGGCAGAAGCAGGGATGTTCGGCTGCCGAGATCAAAGTAAATATTGAACAGATGATTGATAACATGTCCTTTTACCTCATACCGGCCAGTCTCCAGCATCTTCACCGCAGTGGCCGGGTGTCGGGCACACAGCTGATCATCAGTCAACTGCTCAAGATCCATCTGTTGCTTCGATTCGAAGAGGGCAAAGTGGTTGTGAATGAGAAGATTCGCACGTTCAAGCGGACGAAAGAGCGCATGCTGGATATGCTCAAGCTGGATGTGGAGAAAGTAAAGCATGTGTGCATTATGCATGCGAACAATCAGGAAGAAGCCGTCACGATCAAGAAGCAGATTGCCAGTCTGCTCCCTAAATTAAAGACCGAAATCATGCCATTCATCCCTGTAGTAAGTATCCATGCAGGCGCAGGAACCATTGGACTGTGCTGGATACACAGCGAGAACGGATATAGAGATTAGACGCACAAACCTTCATCTATAGACTCTCATAGACCTGGCAGGAAACACACTTGATGTCAAAGTGGTGATCCTGTCAGGTTTTTTCGTATGTCATTGCCAATTCAAACAAACTGTGAGGTAATAAAGGAAAAAATGTTCATGTTGGAGGGGAACTCGTGTCAAGTCACCGCTTGTTGCTTGTGGAAGATGATCGTTCAATCAGTGAGATGGTCGGACCTTATTTGGAAAAAGAGGGCTATGACGTCACGTATGCATATGACGGCTTAGAGGCAGAACGTCAGTTCAGCCAGTCACAACCGGGGTATGACCTGGTTATTCTGGACCTAATGCTGCCTCACAAGAGTGGGATGGATGTGTTGCAAACCATTCGGGCAGTCAGTTTGGTGCCTGTGCTCATTTTGTCTGCGAAGGATGGGGAAGTGGACAAAGCACTGGGGCTTGGCTTCGGCGCTGACGATTATCTGAGCAAACCCTTCTCATTAATTGAGTTGACTGCTCGCATTAAAGCTGCCATTCGCCGCGCCAATTATATCGCTCAGCCTGTGGCTGAAGTGGTTAAAGATCAGCGTATTTACCTCGGAGGGCTTGTGGTCGACATGGAGACATACGAGGTGGAACGTGAAGGTACACCCGTCAAGCTGACGTCCAAGGAATTTGGCATTCTGAAGCTATTGGTTACCCATCCTGGTAAAGTATTCACCAAGGCCCAAATCTACGCTTCAGTCTGGAATGATCATTATTATGGAGATGAAAATATCATTAACGTGCATATGCGTCGCCTGAGAGAAAAACTAGAGGTGGACCCTTCGGCTCCCCAGTATATCAAGACACTCTGGGGCATCGGATATAAGCTGGAGGCGGAGCAGGCATGACACTGATTTTTGCCATTACAACAGGTATTCTAGCCATTGTGGTCATTGGATTGTGGATGAGATTGCGGGAGCGCAACCAACACCTGTCTTATATTCATCAGAAAATATCCACTATCTTGGATCAAGGTACCTTTGAGCGGTTGCTCGTATTCAATAGTGATGATCAAGTTAGCCAGCTTCTGAAAGACATGAACCAGCTGCTGGACCATGCGCACCGCGCGAAGGCCGGTTATGCGAACCAGGAGAAGGAGATGCGTAACATGCTCTCCAACATTTCGCATGATCTGAAAACACCGCTCACAGTTGTGCTGGGTTATAGTGAGACCTTGCTGCACAGTCCATCATTGACCGATCAGGAACGGAAAGTAATGACGGAGAAAATACAAGATAAGGCGCAGGAAGTTTTGCATTTGATCCATTCCTTTTTCGATCTGGCGAAGCTGGAATCTGGAGACACGGAGCTGGTGCTTAGTCGAGTTAATATAAGTGAATTAAGTCGGCTGAAGATGCTCTCCTTTTATGAAATGTTGACCAATCTCGGATTACATGTGGAGCTGGAGATACCTGACGGGGATATCTTCGTGCAAGCGAATGAAGAAGCTCTGGACCGTGTGCTGGATAATCTCATTACCAATGGGATGAAATATGGAGCAGAAGGTAAAGTACTGGGGCTATCGCTCGAACATTCGACAGATGGACCTGTGACGCTACAAATCTGGGATCAAGGAAAGGGGATTCCTGAAAGTGAGCATAGTCGTGTGTTCGAACGCATGTATACCCTGGAGGATTCCCGCAATCGACTCTATCAGGGCAGTGGCCTTGGTCTGACGATCACGAAGCGGCTAGTGGAGCGGATGGGTGGAAGTATTCATTTACATAGTGTGCCATATCAACGGACTGTATTCTCGGTTATCTTAAAGGCTTGGTAGAGCCTGTTTTGGGGTTTCAAGTCAAGCTTAAGGTTTTTGTAAGATTTGATTAATAAAAAAGCAGACTTTTCTCTTTACAATACAGATATAGGAACCCGGACAGGGGACGTAAAGGAGAACAAGACGATGACTTATATCGCACGAACGATAGATGTGACCAAAGTATATGAAGGGGTAGAGGTTGTATCCAACGTCAATATGAATATTAAGCAAGGTGAGATCTATGGGTTTCTCGGTCCGAATGGTGCAGGCAAAACAACCATCATGAAGATGCTGACCAATCTCGTCAAACCAACAACAGGGGAAATTGAACTGTTTGGGGAAAAGCTTACACCTACATCCTATGAAGTGTTGAAACGAATGGGCAGCATTATTGAATATCCTTTTTTCTATGATAGACTATCTGCTCGTGAGAATCTGGAGCTTCATTGTGAATACATGGGGTTCCACAATAAAAAGATCATCGACAACACGATGGAAACGGTAGGGCTGAAGGATACGGGCAAGAAACCGGTCAAGGACTTCTCCCTGGGTATGAAACAGAGGCTGGGATTGGCTCGTGCACTTATAACCACACCCGAATTGCTCATTCTGGATGAACCGATCAACGGATTGGACCCAGTAGGGATCCGGGAGATGCGAGATTTGTTCAAGCGCCTTAGCAATGAGTATCGCATTACCCTGTTGGTCTCCAGTCACATTCTTGGCGAGATAGAGCAGATTGCCGACACGGTTGGTGTCATTCGCGACGGTCGATTGGTGGAGGAAGTATCGATGGAGAGCATTCGTGGAAGTCAAAATGAGTACATCGAGTTACAAGCGGTAGATATTCGCAAAGCGACCTATGTCATTGAACATCAGCTTGATTTGAGTAATTATAAACTGGTCGATGACCATACGTTACGCATCTATGATCCGGGAATCATTCCATCGGAATTGAACACCAAGCTGATTCAACATGGCATTGAGATCGAATCGATATCCAAACGGGCTCATTCCCTGGAAGAACACTTCATGAAGCTGGTGAAAGGGGATGAAGACGTTGCTTAAATTGATCAGGCTTGAGATGCGGAAGCACCGCTTTGCACGGAATTTTGCAGTTGCAGGTATTGCCAATGTAGGCATTCTTCTTTTTCTGATCATGATTGGATTTGTGGATATGGGAGCAGAAGATTATGCCTATGCCAGTTACGAGACCGCCTTTATGATTATCGATACGTTTGTGAGAGCGACGTTTATCATATTTGCAGGTACTTTATTATCCAAGCTGGTGATCAGTGAGTATAAAAATAAAACGATGAACGTCATGTTCACCTATCCAATCCAGCGTCATAAAATCATCGCTGCCAAATTGATTATCGTGTTCGTTTTTACATTTGTGATGATTGTGGTTAGCGATCTGTTGATGGGTTCACTACTATTCATTGCTAATCAATTCTACAGCTTCATTCCTGGCTCATTAACGAATCAGGATACACTGGGATTTCTGTTGAAGTATGGTATAAGTTCCTTATCGGCTGCGAGCATGGCACTCATTCCCTTATTCTTCGGTATGCGTAAGCATTCAGTAACAACAACAATGATCTCGTCCATTCTGTTGGTATTGATTGTCTGCTCCGGATTCAGCGGGTCGGGAGGTTCCATTCATTCGCTTATTGTTATCCCGCTGACCCTTGGAGCTGTAGGTATATGGATTGCTTCGATGTCCATGGTACGTTTGGAGACCAAAGATGTGAATTGAATCATTAGGAAAACCATGCTCTGTGTGGCTTCAGATGCCATTGACATCCGCTCGTACAAGGGATAGGATAATGTCAACTGAGACACAAAGGAGAATACAACTACCATGACGATTCCAAAAACATTAACAATAGCTGGTTCGGACACGAGCGGCGGTGCAGGGATTCAAGCTGATTTGAAAACTTTTCAGGAGCTGGGTGTGTATGGCATGACCGTACTGACTACGGTTGTGGCAATGGAACCCGATACATGGGATCACCAGGTCTTTCCTGTGGAATTAAATGTAGTTGAAGCCCAGCTTCGCACTGTTCTGGACGGCATCGGTTTTGATGCAATGAAGACAGGTATGCTCGGTTCTGTAGATATTATTGAACTGGTAGCGAAGCATATCCGCCGCAGTGGCCTGCCACAGATCGTTATCGATCCGGTAATGGTCTGCAAAGGTACGGACGAAGTACTGCAACCGGAAAATACGGAAGCAATGATCGAATTCCTGTTGCCAGGTGCCGATCTCGTTACACCTAATCTGTTCGAAGCATCCCAACTGGCGAAGAGTGGACCGATTCGCTCCAAGGAACAGATGGAAGCAGCAGCAGCAGCAATTCATGCCCATGGTTCGAAGCATGTTCTGATCAAGGACAGAGGTGTGATCAATCCGGGTAAAGCAATGGATCTACTCTATGATGGAACCAACTACGAATGGTTTGAAGCCGATGTTGTCGGCTCCGGATATACGCATGGTGCGGGTTGCACGACGTCTGCGGCTATTACCGCAGGTTTGGCTCGTGGTCTTTCAGTGAAAGAGGCTGTTCGTGAAGGGAAAGCCTTCGTGACCAAAGCGATTGCCGGCGGATTCCCGCTGAACCGTTTTGTTGGTCCGACACTGCATGTGGCACACCGTCTGGAGCATCAACACTAAGTGTTACCAGTGAGCACGCAGTCGTGCATCACGTCTGGTTAACACACTTCGATTTCATTCAAGTAGCTGTCAACGAGCAGGAAGATTGCTCGTTGACGGCTTCTTTTTTGTGCGAATTTTGATAAAAATTAGTAACTTTTGGCTTATATTAATCGTATATATCATGGAGTTCATTCCAAAACATGTCTGGACACATGAACGACACATGGAATAGGTATGTTATCAACAGAAATTGAAAAGGAGAGTCGGTCATGATCAGAACGGTGCTTCTGGTGGAAGATGAAAGCCGCATTCGTGAGATTGTGGCCGATTATTTCATAAAAGAACAATGGAACGTCATAGAAGCAGAACATGGAGTACAGGCATTGGAACTGTTGGCTCTGCATGAGGTAGATCTGGTTATTCTGGATGTTTTGATGCCTGAAATGGATGGATGGACATTATGCGGGCATATTCGCTCCCAATCGACCGTACCTATTATCATGCTGACTGCGCGGTCTGAGGATGACGATAAAATTCATGGATTCCAGCTGGGCGTAGATGATTATGTCACGAAGCCATTCAGTCCACGTGTGCTGGTTGCACGTGCAGAGACATTAATGAAGCGGGTTGAAGGTTCATTTGGACGAGAGCAGGGTGTGATTCGCTTCGGACAGGTAACCCTTGATCCATGGGCTCGGCGACTGGAGAAGGACGGCATTGAAGTGGAGCTTGCACCAAAGGAGTATGATCTGTTGCTCTATTTGGTACGAAATGCAGGCATTGTATTGTCCCGGGATGCCATCCTGAATCGGATCTGGGGATTTGATTTTGAAGGGGACTCACGTGTTGTGGATACTCACATCAAGAAGCTGCGCAGCAAATTAGGTGATGAAGCCAAGTGCATTCGGACTGTAATTGGCACCGGATATCGTTTCGAGGCAGAAGCATGAGAAGAAATGGCGTAACAATGAAGCTTTTTCTGGTGATGGCAGGATGTCTGGTACTTTTATACGGAACGACGGTTTTTGCCCAGTTGGTCTGGTTTCCCGACTTTTATCAGCATCAGAAGGTCAGCAGTATGAAGAAAAAACTGTCCAAGTTCGAACAGCAATATTCCAATGGACATTGGAATGATTTGCAGCTTGCGAAGGAAACCGGGAAGTTCATGCGTCAGAATCAGTCACATCTGGTCATTCTGACGAATACCGGAAGATTGGTTAATGACCCGTTCCACATTACGCTGCTTCAGGAGGACGGGAGTCAGGTGAAGGTGTCCTTGTCCTTGTTTATCAATAGTGAGAATGCAGGCTGGATTACATCCCATCTGAAATATGGGCAGGAACTGAAGGTGCGAGGCCCGGCGAGCGGGTCCATGGTCTACCCATTCAAAATCCAGGATGCCACTTCTGCTGCATGGGGAACAGAAAGCTTTCAGGAATCGATTGAGCCAGTGAAGGAATGGTCAGGTGTATTGACCGAGGTGGTTCTTCCCAATCTGGCAACGTGGAGTCAGAGACAGGGACTGCTGGTGCAGGCACTGGATAGCCGCTTCCCTTTGTCCACCGAAGACCAGCTTGCCTTGGCGAATGGCAAAATGCTCAATGAAGAATGGACGGATAGCTGGAGTGGTGTTCGGAATGTCATCACCATTGCTCCAGTGCATCGTTCAGGACCTGAGCAACAACTGATCTTCTCGCTTACTTCTCTACAAGAGATGAGGGAAGCGAACGAGGCAACACGTTTGTTCTATGGGTATTTTGGTATTGGCGCATTTATATTGATTCTGTTACTGGCATTGCTTCTGTCCCGAATCGTAACAAAGCCGCTGCTGGCTCTGAACCATGTCGCCAAGAAAATGTCTACGCTGGATTTCACGGTGAAATCACCTATCCGGCGTAATGACGAAATCGGCAGTCTGTCCAATAGTTTGAATGCATTATCGGGGACTTTGGGTCAGACATTGGAAGAGTTGAGGCAGGCCAACACGCAGATGCGTACAGATATGGAAATGAAGCAGCAGATTGAACAGCGTCAACGCAAATTTTTTGCCGATGCATCGCATGAACTCAAGACACCAATCAGCATTATCAAAGGGTACTCCGAAGGGCTGAAGGATGGCGTGAGTGAGAGCAAACGGGAGCGTTACATTGAGATCATCGCCGATGAGACCATCAAAATGGAAACAATGGTTGAAGAGATGCTGGATCTGGTGCGACTGGAATCTTCAGCGGTTCAGCTGAATACGGATGCTGTTGCACTGGCTGACATGATTGAAGATATCGCCGGCCGTCTGGGTCCGCAACTGAAGGACAAAGGACTGGATGTGGTGCTTGTATCCACAACAGAGCAGACGGTGGAAGGTGACCGGAGCAAGCTTGAGCAAGTTATTTTCAATATCATGATGAACGCTATACGCCATGCGATACCACATACCGATATAACTATTGAGATCAGCAGACGTGACGGTTTGGTTCACATTTCCATTGAGAACAAGGGCGAGCAGATTGCTGAAGCTGAGCGGCAGTATATATGGGAGAGGTTCTACCGGGTAGAGCGCTCACGTAATCGCAAAATGGGGGGAACCGGGCTCGGGCTGGCCATTGCGAAGCAGATTCTTGATCTGCACGGGTGCAGTTATGGAGTGGAGAATACACCGGATGGAGTCCGTTTTTATATTATTTTTCCTAAAGCCTAGTACGAAAGGGAGTCAAATCTTATGAAGTCTTTACCATCGATTTTAACCTTGGGGAATCTGAGTTCAGGCATGCTGGCAGTCATTATGGCTATTCATGGTGAATTTGCCCTGGCTGTGATGATGATATGGGTAGCGATGTTCTTTGATCTGTTTGACGGGTTTGCGGCCCGCAAATTGCATTGTGAGGGTGAGTTCGGCAAAGCCCTGGATTCGCTTGCGGATGTAGTTTCATTCGGAACAGCTCCTGTGCTGATTCTGTATCTGAATTCCATGAATGAAGTGAGCGTGCTGGGGATGGCACTGACCGCATTGTTTCCGGTTTGCGGTGCATTGCGGCTGGCTCGTTATAACTGTCAGAAGACAGCAAGCAGTGGTTTTGTCGGGATGCCGATTACATTTGCAGGGGGGCTGATGTCCTTTTTCGCGCTTTGGAGTCCTTATTTCACGCATGGTGTAGCTTATCTTGTCATTATTGTACTATCCGGTCTCATGGTGAGCCAAATCCGATTCCCATCACTAAAACAAGTGCTAGCCTCTCATGAGAAGGATATTGTGGAACCGAAATAAGGAGCGAGTCAGTATGGAATTTGCAAAAGAATTTATTGGTCAATATGGTTATTTCGCAATATACGGACTACTGGCTCTTGGTGTCATTGGCATGCCGATTCCGGATGAGGTGATGATGACGTTTGTCGGATATCTCGCCTCCATCTCGGTATTGAATTACTCCGTATCCATCGCCGTCAGTTTCGGTGGCGCATTTACCGGTGGGCTGCTCAGCTACATGATCGGCAAGAAAGCGGGCAGGCCGCTGGTTGAAAAATACGGCAAGTGGGTCGGCGTCAACGCCAAACGATTCAGCAGGGTGGAGTCGTGGTTCCTCAAATATGGATATTGGTCCATCATCCTGGGTTACTTCATTCCAGGCATTCGTCATCTGATGTGCTGTTTCTCTGGGATTAGCAAGATGGCAATGGGCAGGTACGTTCTCGTATCAGGCATTGGTGCATTTGTATGGTGTGTTGTCTTTATCTCCATTGGTTTTTATGTCGGTGTGTTAACTTAAAATGGGACAGCCTGTTGCAACAACGGGCAAAGATCGAAGACCTCTTGAGTGTAAGGTGGTCTTTTTTTGTTTTTCTATGTATGGTCGGAGACACTCCTTCAAAACTCTAACGAACTCAGATGAGCTTATTACCTAGATTTGAGCAATTTTGAAATTCTAACGAATCTCAGCCACCTTATTTCACGAAAAAGCTCGCAAAAGTGTCCAGTTTTACTCCATATCATTACAATAAGGTGTCCTGAGTTCGTTAAAAAATGGATATGCCCCATATCGACGAAATAGAGTGTCTCAGGTTCGTAAGATATAGGTTCGATATCGTTGAGTGCCACTAGCGACATTTAATACTTGTTGATCCATCAGGCTATGAAGAACTCTTCGAGCATGCTGATCTGTGATCCGCAGGTGAATTGCTAGTTCTGATGGGGCAAATGGACGGATGATGCGTCTGGCATAACGAACAGTTTCGGCTTCAAGCCAATTTAACGTTACCGGAACGTCCGTAGCAATAAATTTCCCCATAAAAGACAGCACAAGCTGTTGGCACCGTTTCGGTTCGTCTTTTATGGAGAGATAAGCGATCGGCAGAAAAATCCAATCATCAAGCGTTAGCAGACAATGCCGCCAGCATAAATCTTTAAAACGCCGTACATCCAGATCACGGGCATGTGGCCCGTATCCTTGAATCTCAATACCTCCTTTAACGCCGTTACCTGGCAGATAAGCCAGATCCAGATACCGGTAGCCGTTATGAAAGTCCCGTACCTCCCATTCCGGTTGCAAATGATTAAAGTTTTTCATCACCGGAAACCAGACTGAACGCAAAAATTCCAATGTGCCATGTTCAAGTCCATTTTCTAGTCTGGACAGCACTCTGGGGTTCGTTTCCTTCTCCAAAAGCGAGTGCATCCAAACTTCGTAAGCCTCATCAAAATCAATGCTCATCGTCTTCATCTCCTCTAAAAATAAAATAAAACGAATGTGAACAGGGCTTCAGGTCGTCATGTGAAAATACAAAAAGCCGCTCTGACCATTTCCAACCTTCGCGTTGAAGGAGAGAATGGATCAAAGCGGCGTGTGCTTCACGACCAATATATTGCATATCTAAAGCAAGTATAGCTTTAAATACAGAATAATTTCAATACCTCTCAATTAACTACAGTTACCCACTTAAATGAGATTCTTCAATTCCTCTTTCAACTCGCTTTTCCCCTTTTTTGCGAGCAAAGGTGATTTTGAGGAGTGGTGGAGTGACCAGTGTAGTTACAATGACCATGATCACGACGCTCGTGAAGTATTCCGGATCAAGTAATCCGGAAGCAAGTCCGGTTGAAGCGATAATGAGCGCAACCTCACCTCTTGAAATCATTCCTGAGCCAATGGCCAATGAAGATGCCATATTAAATCCGGTCAGTCGTGCACCGGCTCCTCCACCGATCAGTTTGGTTACAATGGCGATGAGGCTTATAACGATAATAAACCAAATCTGTGAACCTACACCATCAAAGGTGACATTTAAGCCGATACTGACAAAAAACACCGGAACAAAAATTCCGTAGGCAATCGGTTCCAGTTTGGTTTCGACTTCATGTTTGAAGTTAGTTTGAGAGATGGCGATACCAGCGGCAAATGCACCAATGATTCCAGCAACACCCATCCACTCTGCGAAGTAGGAGAATCCGAAACAAATGATCAGTCCCGCAGTAATGACGGTTTCGGTTACCTTCAGTGGTGCCATCCACTTCATGATGCGTGGAACAAGGAACCAGCTGGCAGCGATGATGATAACAAAGAATAACAGCTTTTTACCAATGAGCAGAGTGATTGAAGTGTCTCCTCCACCTGTACCTAACAAGCTCATCATCACGGCGAGAATAACGACGACTAGGACATCATCGACGACAGCTGCACCAAGGATTGTTGTACCCTCACGAGAGCTGAGTTGATCCATGTCTTTCAGTGTCTGAACCGATATACTGACGGATGTGGCACAGAATAAAAGTCCAAAGAACAGTGCGTGTGTCTGTGACATACCGAAGGCTATGGCCGAACCGTATCCTCCGATAAATGGTAAAATAATACCGCCCACAGCAACCGCAAAGGCTGCTTTCCAGTTTTTCTTCAATTGCTCCAGATCTGTTTCCAGTCCGGCAATGAACATCAAAAGTAATACCCCGATCTCCGCCATATAATGCACGAAATCACTTTGTTGAACCCATCCGAGCAGGGCGGGTCCAAGAATGACACCAACAATCAGTTTCCCCAATACCGAAGGTTGACCCAGTCTTACAGACAAGTCTCCGGCGAGCTTCGTAAAGATCAAAATAAGTGCAAGAACCAAAATAAATTCCATAGATGTGCTCCTCTCCAGCAGTAGCGTTTATAGGTTTACCTGTCCAAGGGGGGATCATTCCAAGCCTTTAGAACAAAAAAAAGGCATGAAAACGGCGCTTGTAAGAGTGCCGCTTTTATGCCTGAAAAAAGACAAAGAGGGCCCTTGGTGACAGGCTCCTCCAGTTTCAACGCGTATGTGATTAATTGCATTAATTATACCACAAAAGCAGGCTGGGGTAAATGGCAGCCAGATTGGATTTGATTGAAAATGGCCGCAAAGGGGCATTTTATAGGGGAGTGCAGCGGTTTTTGTTCAGAGTGTTGTCACTTAACAGCCCGGAATTGCCGAGATATAATGATATAGAACATAGAAGTTAGGATATGAGGAGGATTTTGCATTGGGCAAAAATAACAAAGGGGAACCGAACATTCCATCCCCGACGAGCAATAAAAATTTCGCAGGCATCATTATCACAATTTCCATTCTTGCTAATGTCATTATTTTATTACTGTTCTTCGCACCGTCCATTGGTTACAAAGGTGATGTAACCTTTGATATTACGGTGTTACCGAGGTTTAATGCCGTGTTTAACAGCTTTACCTTCATCTTCTTGCTCGCAGCGCTTATTGCTATTATCAAGCGGAATGTGAAGCTGCACAAACGATTTATTCTTGCTGCATTCTCAACAACGTTGTTATTCCTCGTGACATATCTGACGTTTCATTACCTTTCTCCAGAGACGTCCAAATACGGCGGCGAGGGCATCATTCGTTCCATTTATTTCTTCATCCTGATCACCCATAGCATACTGGCAGCCCTCATTGTTCCATTGGCGTTGTTCACACTCGTGTGGGGTTGGACGAATCAATTGAAGAAACACCGCAAAATTGCACGTTGGACGATGCCAATCTGGCTGTATGTGAGCTCTACAGGTGTCGTGGTATACCTGATGATGGCACCATATTATTAATGTGATGAATGTTTCACTGTGCTAATTAGTTTGACTTGCGGGTAATGTTTCCATGGAAGGAGGTTCACGCTTATGTACAGAGTTGTTTTGATTCGCCATGGACAGAGCATGTGGAATGTAGAGAATCGATTTACCGGTTGGACAGATGTGGATCTGACGACGGATGGTTACGCAGAAGCTCGTAAAGCAGGGAAGATCATGAAGGAACAGGGGTTTGATTTTGATTACGCCTATGCATCTGTGCTGAAACGTTCTATTCGAACACTCGATATTGCGCTGGATGAGATGGACCTCATGTGGATTCCCATTACGAAGACCTGGCAGCTGAATGAACGCCACTATGGTGCACTGCAAGGACTGAACAAACAGCAGACTGCCCTGAAGTATGGGGAAGAGCAAGTGAAGGAATGGAGACGCTCCGTTAGCGTATCTCCCCCGGCACTGGACGAAACCGATGATCGATATGTGCAGGATCTAGACAAGTACAAGCGGCTCGGGTGCACCATTCCGTTTACGGAGAATCTGATGGATACATCGAAGCGTGTGCTGGAGTACTGGAATGCGGAGATTAAACCGATGGTGTCGGCCGGCAAAAGAGTGCTGATCTCTGCGCATGGTAACACGCTCCGTTCACTCGTCATGCATCTGGACCAATTGTCCGAAGCAGACGTGATGGCGCTCAACATCCCAACAGGCATTCCGCTTGTTTATGAGTTGGATGAAGATCTGCATCCCATCGGTCACTTCTATCTGACCGCGGATGGTTCGACCTACAAACATGAAGAAATGACTCATGTGGCAGCGCCGTCTGATTAATTGGACATGGACATATGTCTTAATTGTGTGAAAGCTTGTTTGACTTATCTCGTTCGGTTGATGTTTCAACAGGACGATTGGAAGATGACCGCTGAATTGAATTCCGTGGTCATCTTTTTTTTGCGCGATCAAGCTTGCACTTCGTTTCGTTTTGCTCCCACAGGGTAATTGTCAAACAAGACACGATGTACATTTATCCTGAAGGAGGAGAAGCACATGTCTAAAAGAAGAGGAATACTTATGACGGCTATCGGAGCAGGTGTAACTTATCTGATGAGGAACAAACAAGCAAGAGATAAGCTGTTCAGCACCGTTTCGGGTATGATGAAAAGCTCCAATTCGTCGAATGGAACAAGTAAAACCAGACCACGTGTGGAAGTGAAATAGATTGCGATAGTTCACCTATCGATTGAATTAAAATGATGATCATGAGAAACCTGGAGATGAAGTCGTTCCAGGTTTTTTTGTGCAATTGAAAGCCACCTTTTGTTTTGGTGAGGCATGCGATTTTTGCCAGCAAGAATGGTACAATGGATACTTGCAGAACGTATGGAGGGAGATACACATATGAAGAAAAATCGTCTGGGCACATCCGAACTAATGGTGTCTGAGATTGGGCTGGGCTGTATGTCGCTCGGAACCGATATGGAGCCCGCTATAGATCTAATTCATGAAGCTCTGGATCACGGTGTCAATCTGCTGGATACAGCGGATCTGTATGACGAAGGGCGTAATGAAGAAATTGTAGGACAAGCTATTAAGGGACGTCGGGACCAAGTCGTTGTGGCGACCAAAGTAGGTAATCGTCGTATTGCTGGCAAGGAGGGCTGGTCTTGGGACCCATCCAAAGCCTATATCAAGCACGCTGTACATGAAAGTCTGAAACGACTGCAGACCGATTATATCGACTTGTATCAGCTGCATGGCGGAACCGTGGACGACCCCATCGAAGAGACGATCGAAGCGTTTGAGGAGTTGAAGAAAGAAGGACTCATCCGGTATTACGGTATCTCTTCCATTCGCCCCAATGTGATTCGGGAATATGTGAAGAGGGCATCGATCGTCAGTGTAATGAACCAGTATAGTGTTGCTGACCGCAGAGCAGAAGAAGAAGTGCTGCCTTTATTGGAACAAAAGGGGATCAGCGTAATTGCCCGTGGACCTGTAGCTAGCGGTGTGCTCGCTGATTCCGGATCTGCCAAGGCAGATAAAGGTTATCTGGATTATACACCAGAGCAACTATATACCATTCGGCAAGGGCTAAGTCGTCTGGTCACGGATCAACGCAGCATGGCTCAGACGGCTATTCGCTACGCGTTATCCCATCCTGCCGTAGCAGCAGTTGTCCCTGGTGCCAGTTCAAGAGACCAGTTGCTGCACAATATTGCCGCTTCGAATTCACCCGCGCTCACAGCTGCGGAAATTCAGGAAATACGGGAGCTAAGTCCCGCTAATCTGTACAAGCAGCATCGTTAACTTCAGTAAGACTATTTTCAATTGTAACTATACAAGGTACAATGAAGATCAGCCAAAAAAGGAACATATAAGGGAGAGAAGACATATGGAAAGAATTCAAAGTGAACAACAATATCTCGATACAATTAACTCTGATGGTTTTACCGTCATTAAATTTGATACAACCTGGTGTCCGGATTGCAAAAACCTGGATCGTTTTATCGGGGATGTTATCGACCAGCATACGGATAAAACCTTCTATGCTCTGGATGCAGAGAAGTTCCAGCCGTTTGCCGAAGAGAATGGCGTACGCGGCATTCCAAGCCTGCTCGTTTTCCAGAACGGCAAGAAGATCGCACATCTGCACAGTAAATGGGCAAAAACACCTGCTCAAATCTCCGAGTATCTGGAGACGCTTGAATCCAAAGTTTAAGCATACGAAGACCCTTCTTGTCCCGTGACAGGAAGGGTTTTTTCTGTTTCATTCCAGCCTGCCTGACATGCATCCGAATAAGTGAAGCTGAGGAACAACGCTTGTTTAGAATTTGTTCAGTGCTCCCATGTATACTGTGAGAACAAACTGAATATTTGGAGTGAACAAGATCCGTATGAAGAATGAAATTTTTGAAGAAATGCATCAATTAAGTCACAATGATGACCGAAGATACCGATTATTGATGATCGGAGTAAAGCAGTTACTACAGGAACAAAAAGAGAATAGATATAATCTGCTTGAGAGATTAAAGGCTCGGAAGAAACAGCGGAATATTCAAGTGAAAGAGTGGTACTAAGTCAGATTGCTTTTCAGAAGTGAATATGAATCTGGATGTCCATAATACATAGTAAACCTAATCGATATTATCAATGATCCACCCGAGCAAAAGAAGGAAGTAATGAAGAATACGACTTCTTCTAATTACAGATATTCCTGTCTCTGAAGCACCAACAGAACCATCAAGAAACAGAAGCATAGCACAGAATATAAAATATGGCGGCCTCGTTCCGAATGGAATGTAGGCCGCCATTGATTTTGCCTGTCTACTAAATTGAATTGTAATGATTACATCAAAATAATAAAGAACACGGCTGCCAAGACGAAGCGATATACAGCGAAGACGGTCAGGCTCAATTTTTTCAAAATGGACAAAAACGTCTTGATCGCCAGCATGGCGACGATGAACGCAGCGATGAATCCAATCGCAAAGATTGGGAAATCACTACCGTTCAGGTGATCGATACTTTTGTACAGGTCATATCCCGTAGCACCAATCATAATCGGCACAGACACGAGGAATGTGAACTCGGCAGCGGCTACACGGCTTACCCCTGCAAAAAGACCGCCTGAGATCGTTGACCCGGAACGGGAGAAGCCTGGCCACAACGCCAAGATCTGAAATAGTCCCACCACAAATGCCTGTTTGTAGGAAATATCATCGACATCATGGGTAGTAATTCGGGCACTCTTGCGACTCCAGCGTTCGGCTACAATCATCAATATACCACCAATAACGAGGCTGTACAGCACTGTCTCCGGACCAAATAAATGTGCTTTGATCCAGTCGCGGAATACAAGTCCGATGACTACGGCAGGAACCATCGCCAAGAAGATATGTCCCAGATTAAGGCGGCGGGAGTATGACCTTGTCCCTCCGGTGAAGCGGAACATATCAATGAATTTGTTCCAGTACAGTACTACAACAGCAAGTACAGCTCCGAGTTGAACAACCACCTCAAACGTTTTGACTGACTCGTTGTCCTCCGATAAACCCAGCAAGTGGGCGGTCAGAATCATGTGTCCAGTAGAGGACACGGGCAAAAACTCAGTCAAACCTTCGATGATGCCCATAATAATGGATGATATAATGTCCAATTCTCTTCCTCCTTGAAATGCAGGTGACAGCACAGGCTATCCTGCTTGACCATGCCTGTTCATTTGAACAAGACTATCACCTATTATGATCACAAATGCGCTCAACTTCAACTTATGCTTGTAACCATTTGTTTAAAACTATATTGACAAAAACCTAGTTATCCCATAGGATATAACTTAACTGACTGACTGATCAATCGGGAGGGTTACATGAATGACCAAAATTAACGGTTTGGAACCCGGTGAAGAACGCCGGGACCAAATAATTCGCATAGCGATGGAGCGATTTGCAACCCAGGGCTACCATCAGACGAAAATTTCCGATATCGTCCGTGAAGCGGGTGTTGCGCAGGGAACGTTCTACTGGCACTTCAAGAGTAAAGAAGCCATTGCTTCGGAGATTGTATTAACGGGCAAGGAGAAGTTACTTGAGTCAATTGGGCAAGGATACCGCAAGGATGCCGGATCAGTAGAGGATATGGTGAAAGCATCGGAAAGGCTATTCACCGACTTGTTCTCATTTGCTGCGCAGAATCGTTATTTTATGGAGCTGTTGCTCAAAGGCATCGTGACCGAAGAATCCGTACAACGTCTGGTCGAGGAGACACGTAATGCCGTCGAGACAGCGTTCCGTCACAATATGGAACGTGCCATCGAACTCGGCATGTTGCCTCAGGACATGGATGTGCCGCTTCGGGCCGCATTGTTGGTAAGCATGATTGAAGGCATGATATCGCGATGGTTGTTCGGCTCGGATGAGTTGCACAGCAAGTTCTCGGCCATGACAGCTTCATCACTGGCAGCTGAAGCAGCAAGCTTTGAGTTTTACGGACTCCTGGGCACATAAGATTCACATGATTAAGCAAGTAACAGGGAATAATGGTACAACTGCGGTTTCATGACAATGAAGTAACCCAATGTACACCAAGAGATGAATACACGAATGAGAGGAAGTTAACGTAATGAACAACACATATGGATCGAAAACTCGTAAAGGCTGGTCTTTGACAGCGATTCTGCTGATGACCGTGCTGGTACTTAGCGCTTGTGGAAGTAAGGCAACAGACAATGGAGGCACGAACGGTGCGCAGGCAAGTAATGAACTGGAGCAGATCAAGTCTGCTGGCGTTATCAAAGTGGGCATGATGGGCACATACGCACCATACAACTTCCTGAACGATAAGAAAGAAATGGATGGCTACGATGCTGATATCGCACGTGAGGTTGCGAAGCGTTTGGGAGTTGAGGTTGAATTTGTATCCCAGGAGTTCTCCGGTCTGACACCTAGTCTGCAAGCTAAAAAGCTGGATGCCATCATCAGTCAGATGACGATTACTGATGATCGTAAGAAAGTATTGGATTTCAGTGATCCGTATATCACGAACCAAGTTAAAATCATTGTCAAAGAAGACAATAACGATATTACCAAGCTGGAAGATTTCAAAGGTAAAACCATTGGCGTAGGTCTGGGTACGAATGATGAATCATATTTGCGTAATGAAGTGTTGCCGAAAGTGGGCGACTTCACGATTAAAACCTATGACGATGTCATTTCTTCACTTAAAGACCTGAATGCTGGGCGGATTGATGCAACAATCAACAACATGTACGCACTGAAACCAATTGTGGATGCCAATGGACTCAATATCAAAGCTGTAGGTGAAGCGATTAAAAGTGACCAAGCAGGAATTGCTGTACGTAAAGACAACCCGGAACTCGTAACTGCACTGAATGATGCTCTCAAAGGCATGAAAGATGATGGCACGTACAATACCATTTTCAAAAAATGGTTTGGTGAAGAGCCTGCGCAATAATGAACCTGCAAGGCGAAGGGAAGATTTGACCCATGGAACTGGTATTTGAGAATATCCCCTTCTTTCTGAAGGGGGCTTATTATACGCTGTATGTAACTGTGATCTCCATGTTTTTTGCCTTTATCATCGGCGTGCTTGTTGCGATTGCTCGTCTGAAGGGACCGATGTGGCTTAGGTTGATCGCAAGGTTTTATGTATCCATCATGCGGGGAACCCCGCTGTTGGTGCAATTATTCGTCATTTATTACGGATTGGTCGATTATGGAGTGACCTTGGGATCGCTCACCGCAGCATGTCTGGGACTGAGTCTGAATGCAGGTGCGTTTCTGTCCGAGACGTTCCGTGGAGCCATTCAGGCTGTACCTAAAGGGCAGACGGAAGCTGCATACGCAACGGGAATGACACCGGCTCAAGCGATGAGACGTATTATCTTTCCGCAGGCTGTGCGCATTGCAATTCCGCCGATGGGGAACACCTTTATTGGCATGTTGAAGGAAACGTCACTTGTGGCGGCGATCGGTGTTACCGAGTTGTTGCGTTCAGCACAACTGCTGGTATCACAATATGCATTGAATATGCCGTTTTATCTGGCCATCGGTGTGATCTACTGGATTATGAGTATCGGCTTCTCGGCCATTCTGGAACAAGTGGAGCGCCGGCTGGCCCGCGCTTACTGATAGGAGGAGAGAACCGATGATTACAACAACTGGACTTACCAAACGTTTTCAGAAAAATGAAGTGCTTACGAACATCGATCTGCATGTCGATGCCAAAGATATTGTTGTGTTGCTTGGCCCAAGTGGTTCCGGCAAAAGCACCTTGCTGCGCTGCCTGAATGGACTGGAAGAGCTGTCAGGAGGACAGATCGAAGTGAACGGTGTAGTGGTCAACAGTGCTGATTCGCTGCGTGTCCAGCGTGCGCGGGTATTGGAGATTCGTCGCCAGACCGGCATGGTCTTCCAGCAGTTCAATCTGTATCCGCACAAGACAGTGCTGGGCAATGTGATGGAAGGTCTCGTTACGGTGAAAAAAATTAAACGTGACGAAGCGGCCGAACGCGGCCGGATTCTGCTGGATCGGGTTGGGCTGTCGGACAAGCAAGATGCGTATCCATCCCGGTTGTCGGGTGGACAACAACAGCGGGTTGCTATTGCACGTGCACTTGCAATGGAGCCGGAAGTGATGCTGTTTGATGAGCCGACTTCAGCCCTTGATCCCGAACTGGTCGGAGAGGTACTTTCCGTCATGAAGGAGCTGGCAGAGGAAGGTATGACGATGCTGGTCGTGACGCATGAATTGAAGTTTGCCCGTAATGTGGCGAACAAAATTGTCTTTATGGCGGATGGATCGATTGTGGAAGAAGCAAGTCCACAGGCTTTCTTTGAGGATCCGAAGCAAGAACGCACTCGTCGTTTCCTGCAGCAAATTACTGAATTTTAATGAAGATAAAAGCGATCGGAAGAACGAACGTACCGGAGCGGGTATTTAAGGTCGTGAACGATATCAGTTCAACTAAACTTTTTGCACAAGAACGGAGAGGACAGAAGAAACCTGAAGAAGCGGAGCGTTCGCCTTTATCCCCTGATTTTCCCCTTGAAGAAGGGAATCAAAAAAATCTGGGGATAACAGCGATCGGAAGGTTATTCTGTCATCGGAGTGGCAAGTGCAAACCTTTTTCGCTTGAACTTAACTTATTCTAAGAAAGAAGGATAACATCATGAATGTAACAACCGTATGGAAAGGCAAACGCGCGTTTACTTCCGAAGGACCCTCTGGCTACGCCGTTGGTATGGATGCCACTGCTGCTTATGGTGGTGACAGCAAGGGTGCGACCCCGATGGAGTTGTTACTGGCTGGTCTCGGCGGCTGTATGGGAATCGATATTACGATGATTCTGGACGCTTTCCTGGACAAAATTGAATCGATTGAGATTGAAGCGCAAGGCACACGCAGCGAAGAGATGCCTAAAGGCTTCACATCCATTGATCTGATCTTCAAAGTCGATGGAGATATCCCGGATTATCGCATCTGGAAAGCCATCCAAATGGCCGAAGAGAAATATTGTGCAGTCTCCGCTTCGCTGAGCGCCGATATTCATCCAAAACTGATCCTGAATGGGGTAAGTACACCTCGTCCTTAACAGCATATGAGTAAATCGTATACTGAGCAGGCACTTCCAATCGTGGGAGTGCCTTTTTTGGTTTTTCTAACCCATCAACAGTTCGTAAATAAAGTCAGGCTGGATGTTGAACAAGGTTCCAGATGCCCATGAATTCCGTGATAGCCTGATCGATCGTCGCAAAAGGTACGCCGTCCCGGGCTTGTGTAGAGATGCCTTGCATAAAGGTATCAAATACGGTGGTTAGCATGGCTACATTCGTGGAAGATGGAATTTCACCAATATCTACTGCACGCTGGATGCAATCCTGCAGGCGGTTACGAGTCAGCTTTCTTTTCTCAGCGGCAATGTCACGGATATGATTGTTTTTGGAAGAACATGTGCTGGCGGACAGCACAATTAAACAGCCCGATGGATGTGCGCTGTCAGTTTGCATTTTTGCGGTACTTCTTAGTGTTGTTTCAATTGCTTCTTTTGGTGACAGCATGAGATCCGAGAAGCTTTCGGTGACACGTCCAAACGTTCCCATATATCGTTCTACCACTTCTTTATATAGCGCTTCTTTGGATTCAAAGGCTGCATAGAAGCTGGCTGCTGAAATATCCCCCATGGCTGCTCGAAGCTGAAGTAATGAAGTGGCCTCGAATCCTTGCTCCCAAAAGAGCATCATCGCCTGTAATAGAGTTTCATCCCGATCGAAAATACGCGGACGTCCCGTTCTTGCCATAAGAGTTTCCCCCTTTTTTTCTTAATTATATACTAATCGATCCAAAAGTCATTGACAAGGTGAGACAGTCTGAATAATATAAGGAATGATCGATCCATAATTCGATTACTTATTCTATACTACCTTAAAAGGAGCTGCACAGATGTCGGATATATCTTCTCATCGTTTTCCGTGGTTAGGGTTGCTGGCCCTGGCTATGGCGGGTTTTATAGCCATTATGACCGAAACACTTCCTGCGGGGTTGCTGCCGCAAATTAAAGAAGGGCTGCAGATCTCTGAGGCAGGGGCGGGGCAACTTGTCACCTTTTATGCTGTTGGGTCGCTGGTTGCTGCCATACCTGTGGCGGTACTGACAAAGGGCTGGCGGCGGCGTCCGCTTTTACTCCTGTCCATTATTGGTTTTCTTGTCTTCAATACCATTACTGCGCTCTCTTCAAACTATGTGCTGACACTTTTCGCTCGTTTCTTGGCAGGTGTTGCGGCTGGTGTCTCCTGGGGCCTGATTGGCGGTTATGCATTACGCATGGTACCTGATCATCTCAAGGGAAGGGGCATGGCTGTGGCTATGATTGGAACGCCGATTGCCTTATCATTTGGTGTTCCGGCAGGTACGCTGCTGGGTTCATTTATGGGCTGGCGCTCGGTGTTCTGGCTGATGTCGTTGCTGGCGTTTGTACTGATTTTCTGGGTGCTCTGGAAAGTACCCGACTATCCAGGGCAGTCAGCGGATAAGCGGATCTCCGTCAAGCAAGTACTGTTCACCCCCGGTATCATTCCCATTTTGACTGTCGTCTTGGCCTGGATGCTGGCTCATAATATTTTATACACCTATATTGCTCCGTTTCTCGCTGATGTCGGTTTGGAATCCAAGGTTGGACTCATTTTACTTGTATTTGGTCTGATGGCATTGGTGGGCATTTGGGTTACAGGTATGTTCATTGATCGGTGGTTACGTATGTTGGTTCTGATGAGCCTTGCGGGCTTTGCTTTGGTTTCCCTTGTATTAGGTCTTTGGAGCGAGCATGTTGCTGTCGTCTTTGCTTCTGTTGCCCTGTGGGCTCTGACATTTGGCGGTGCGGCTACCCTGTTGCAGACTGCACTTGCTCAAGCTACGGGCGAACAGGGTGTGGATCTCGTCATGCCGATTAATACAACCGTTTGGAATCTTGCTATTGCGCTAGGGGGAATGGTGGGAGGTGTTCTTCTGAATCAATGGGGAGCTTCGTCATTTAATTGGGCTATCTTGGCTTTATCATTGGTAGCTTTGATTGTAGCATGGCGTGCCAAAGGACATGGATTTCGCCCATCTAGGAGTCACTAAACTTTTGTCAGCAGAAATAATTCGGCAAGCCCGGTCGCCATGTTAATGGCGGCCTCTTCTGTTCGAGGTTCAATGACAATCCGAATTCTGACGGTTATGTGGTATGATAAATTAAAGGGACAGGACATCCTGATCCTGCTCTTTATATGTAAGCGCTTATACAGATGAAGGAAGGTGCAGACATGTTTAAAAGGTTGATACGAACCACGAATAATCTCAAATTAAAGCATAAATTGCTCATTTCCTATGTATTGGTTGTCATGATTCCAGTCCTGATTGTCGGTCTGGCTGTGACCAGTTATTTTCGCCAGCAGGCTCTGGACAATGCGATTGGCCAGACGATCATTAATGTGGACAAGATCAAAAGCCAGACGGCGACCATGCTGCGTGTGCCAACCGACATATCCAACCTTTTAATGTTTAATGCGGATCTCAAGGAGATCGTGAACAAACGTTACGAGAGTGTTGTGCAGCTGACATCGGCTTATCTCGCATACAAAGATTTTCAAGAATACAGGCGTCTGTACCGTGAAGTCGCCGGCATTCGGTTTTACTCGACTAATCCGACACTGATCAACAACCTCGAATTCATTCCTGTAGACAAGCAGACCGAAGAGAGTTACTGGTATCAGCAGGCACTGAAAACGACCAGCATCGGGTGGTTTTACATTCCGGACAAGGGTGATAATCCTGTACACAAGCTCAGTTTGGTACGCAAAGTACCTTTTGCCGAATATCGGACCGAGGGTGTGCTGATGATTGTGATCAATCAGGATGAGCTGAATGGATTGTTGCGTCAAGAGCAGTTCGAGACGTTGATTACGGACGAGCAGGGCTATGTGGTTGCAGCCAAGAATACCGAGTTAGTGGGTAAAACGCTGGACGAACTTGATTTTGGCGTCGATCTGCAGAATCAGGCAAAAGGTACCATTGAAGCTGATTTTCAGGGGGAACCCTCCAACATTGTTATAGATGAGCTGGGCCCTGGATCAAGCATGAACAGCCTGAAGGTGATTTCAGTTTTTGCCACCAAAAATATAGTCAAAGACGCCAATACCGTCAGCATGATCGGTATGATTTTTATTATCCTTGTGCTGGTTATCGCCCTATTATTCGTATATATCATCTCGTTCCTTACTTCGAACCGATTGCTGCGGCTGAGTAAACATCTCAATAAGCTTGCATTAGGAGACCTGAATGTGACTTCGAGAATTGATGGCAACGATGAGATCGGACAACTGTCACGACAGTTTAACTATATGGTGAAAAGCATCAATGAACTCATGACGCAGGTGGTAGAAGCGACCGAACAGAACAATCAATTGGAAATCGCCCAGAAAGAGATTAAACTGAAAATGATGGCGAGTCAGATCAATCCTCATTTCTTGTTTAATGCTTTGGAGTCCATTCGCATGAAAGCGCATATTAAGGGCGAAGCAGAGATTGCCAACATCGTCAGGCTGCTGGGCAAGCTAATGCGCAAGAGTCTGGAGATTGGTAGTGGAAAAACAACCTTCCGGGCTGAACTTGAAATGGTACGTTCCTATTTGGAAATTCAGAAATTTCGTTACGGCGACCGACTTGCGTTCCAGATCCATATCGATCCCGAGGTGGAGAAGATGTACATTCCGCCTTTGATTATTCAGCCTCTGGTTGAGAATGCGATTGTCCATGGTCTGGAGAACAAAGAGGGTACAGTTCGTGTGAATATAAGTATTCGTTTAGTAGAGGACATTGTGCAGATCCGTGTAGAAGATGATGGTGCAGGCATAACGCCGGAACGACTGGCTGAGGTGATGAAGTTCATCTGTGGACCAGAGGAACAGGAGAAGAGCCGGATTGGCATGCGTAATGTACATCAACGCTTAACACTGACGTACGGGGAGCCATATGGATTGCAGATTACGAGTGTATATGGGGAAGGAACAGAGGTTTCTTTCACTTTGCCAGCAGGAGGGGACCAACATGTATAAAGTATTTTTGGTGGATGACGAACCGAGCATCCGTGAGGGACTGACCACCATTATCGAGTGGGAAAAATACGGATTCCAGGTCATTGCTACAGCTGCCAGCGGGCGTGAGGCCATCTCCCGGTTTGAGGAATTGGAGCCTGATCTGACGATTATTGATATTCGCATGCCCGGTATGACCGGGCTGGATGTGATTGAAGAAGTGCGCCGGAATCATCCGGATTCGCACTTTTTGATATTGAGCGGTTATGCGGATTTTGATTATGCCAAAAAAGCCATCAGTTTCGGTGTGGATGGGTATCTGCTCAAACCGGTGGATGAAGAAGAGATTATTGGCGAGCTGGAGCGTATTGCTACGATCCTGACCCGTGAACGGGAGACGATGGCACGTCATGCAGGTGAGGATACCGTCTATAGGGAGCATCAGATCGAGGCTTTGCTCTTTGACAGTCTGGAGGGTGCGGGCAGCATGGAAGATGATAGCCTGGGTCTGCATTGGCCTCACTATCAGATTGTGCTGCTGGAGATGCATTCGGCTCCCGACCTTCAACGGGGCAGTGTCATAAAGCGCAAACTGATTGAAGCATTTGACCAGAAAGATCGAGGCATCGTATTCTCCTTCCATTCCGGTCTGGGTCTGTTAAGGAAGGAAACGATCACATCCGAGTCATCTGCAAGGAATCTCTATGTTGAGCTGGAAGGACTACTGGGAGAATGGGATATTCACATGTATGGTGCTGCAGGAGAACCCGTACATTCTACAGCTGAGATTGCACGGTCATACACTCAGGCCAATCGTACTCTTGGGGAACGATTCTTGTTCACGGAGCAGCGCATTATTCTATGGAATGAAGGAAACGAAGGCGAAGGCGTTATTGTGCCAGGAGTTGAAGCTGTGGATGGAACGCATGAACCAGATGAGGAAGAACTCGCGGACAAGCTGTATTATGCGTTGGACATCCGCAGTAGTGAATCAGTCATGCGGGTACTGGGTGAGATGGAAGAGCGTCTGGTTCCATATCATCGAACAGAGCAAGCGATCAAGACGGCGTTCTCACAGGTATTTTCTCTGGCAATCAACAAGCTCGCAGCGACGAATCAACATATGCACTCCATTATGCAGGAACATTCGGTTCTGATTAACGAAGTCTATCATCAATTCACGATGTCCGATCTCAAAGTGATGGCAGCCGAGCATTTGAATCGACTTATTCAACGTATGGGTGGAGGTAGCAAGGATACTGTACTGAAACAGATGATTGAATTTATCCAGCGTAATCCTGGTGAAAATCTCAAGCTCGAAGTACTGGCAGAAGTGTTTAACTATAACAGCAGTTATCTCGGCAAGTTGTTTAAGAATCATACAGGAGAGTACTTCAATGTATTTCTGGACAAGGTTCGTATGGAAAAGGCCAAGGAATTGCTGGATGAAGGACTGAAGGTCCATCAGGTTGCGGCGAGAGTGGGATATGCAAACGTGGACTATTTTCACGGTAAGTTCAAGAAGTATGTAGGGGAATCCCCATCCGCTTACAAACAAGCAAGAACACAATCCCTTTCCAAAGAATCGGTTACCGATATAAACGAAGAATAAGTACGAAGTGCTGGGCTTTGCCCATGCTTGTTATATAAAACGTTTTCGGGATTACTGGACATTCTCCAGATTCATCATATTGTCCATGCACTTCCCATGATAAGCAATGGTCACGGAATGCTTCACATCTTAGACTGGATTTATAAGAATCCAGATGAAGGGATGGCTATACGATATGAATTTGTCTGATATAGGTGCTGTACGTCATACATTGAACTTAAATGGAACATGGCAGTTTCGCTTGGATCTGGAGTCCGATAAGTCCGATAAGCTCATTGAACAAAAAATAACACGGCCTTCACGGCGTGAAACCACATCCTGGGAAACCATTCAGATTCCCGGTTCATGGGAAGAGCAAGGGTACGGAGATGAGCCTGAATACGAACGAATCGATACCTGGACCAAGGTACGTGAGTATGAAGGATCAGCCTGGTATGCTCAGGATATTCATGTTCCATCAGACGATTCCGGCTGCCAGTATGTATTCAGATTGGAAGGAGTCCGCTGGACCACGAATCTTTGGATCAATGGACAGTATGCTGGGCAGCAAGATAGTTTGGTGAATCAACAGAAGTGGGATGTTACCTCTCTGGTGAAACAGGGAGAAGTGAATCGGATAGAGATTCGCGTGGATAATACGATGAAACTTCCGCTGGCCGGCAGCCATATTCATTCATTGCATACAGCTACAGCCTGGGGGGGAGTCACGGGTGGTGCTTATCTGGACATTCTGCCCCCATGCCGAGTTCAGACGTTACGCATTCAACCAGATGCTGAAACTGGAGCCATTCTGGTTGATTGTACTGTAAGCGCTACCGCAAATGAATCGGCCAGAGCGATGCAATTGCATGTGGATATCCAGCATCCAGACGGCACATGGCTTGATCGCTACAGTTGTCATGTGGAGCTGAGTGCTCCAGTGCATGCTGATATAAGCTCCGTAGTTTCAACTGAAAGCAACGCTGTAATAGACCAGTGGCGATTGGAGCTTGGAATAGAGAAGTCTATCGCAAAATGGTCGGATGAATCCCCTCAATTATACAGAGCAGTGATCCGTCTGCATGACGGTGAACAGGAACTGGACCAGCAGGAGCAATCATTTGGTGTACGTTCCTTTGTAACTAATGGGAAGCAGCTTGAATTGAATGGAACGCCGGTGTATCTGCGCGGGTACGTTGATTGCTGTATCTTTCCACTGACGGGTTATCCCGTCTGGGACAAGGAGCATTATCTTCAGCAGTTTCGAGTCGCCAGATCGTACGGATTCAACCATGTCCGTCTGCATGGGTGGAGTGCGCCAGAACCATTCTGGGACGCCGCTGATGAAGAGGGCATGCTGGTGCAGGCAGAACTTCCACATTGGTCTCGATTTTTTGAGCAACCCGATCAGTCTGCGCCCGCTGAAGTGTTGTCCTATTTGACACAAGAACTGGACGGGTTGCTGCAATCGCTGCACAGACATCCTTCATTCGTCATGTTCTCCATGGGGAATGAACTGATTGGTCCGAATGGCCATCCTGAACTCAATGCCTTGGTATCGAGGGCAAGGGATATGGACCCCACACGGTTATATACGGACAATACAGGTTTTGGACAGCTTCCGGCGCAAGGGCGGGAAGGAGATTATTATATTCAGTCATTGAACTGGCATCCCCCACTGGAGTCCACTTTATCAGCTGTACCGGATACCACGCTGGATTATCATGCGGTTACCCGACTTGCGGAGCAACCTGTTATTGGACACGAACATGCACAGTTCACCATGTATGCGCGGCCCCAAGAGCGAGCAAAGTATACTGGCGTTCTGCGCCCTAGTTGGTTAGGCCCGATCGAAGAATCATTGTCTAACAAAGGCATGATGGAGGACCTGGAGCATTTTCAACAGGCCACCGGCACACATTTGATGCGTTCCTTAAAAGAAGCCATGGAGCGGATTCGACGAACACCAGATGCTGCAGGCGTGCAGCTGCTGGACATCCGCGATTTTCCAGGGCAGGGACATGCTACGACGGGCATTCTGGATGTATTCTGGGACGACAAAGGCATTACAACACCTGAAGAATTCATGCGGTTCAACGCAGATGTGGTGCTGTTGTTAAGCTGCAAGGAACGTACATTCTACGCCGGAGAACCTATTCATGTTGATGTCCGCATATCACACTATGGTAAAGATCCGCTTAAGGATGCATCCATACAGTGGAAGTTGATTAGCGATGATGTGATACTTACCGAAGGAGAATGGAAAACCGGAGAAATCCAATGTGGGTCCGTCATGTCATTGGGAAGCATTGTCACTAGAGCACCTCATGAAGGAGCAGCTGCTTTTCGGATCGAAGCAGAGCTGCGGTCAGGTGATTCGGAGAGACATGTAGCCAATGTATGGCAGGGCTGGTCGTTTCCTTTTTATCAGTCTCACCCGGGTTCGAATCGGTTCTGGAATACCGTGGCAGAGTTGCAGCCATTCCTGGGTGAAGCGCATGATGATTGCGTTGATCACATCGATGGATTTCGTTTGTTGAAAAATCGGGAGATTGACTTGATTATCGTTCAGTCGTTAACACCCAATGTCATTGATTATGTGGTTAATGGGGGGAGTGTGTGGCTACAGCCAACGGCAGAAGGGCTATATGATTCAGTGGAGACCAAGTACCTGCCTGTATTCTGGAATTACCTCATGTTCGCTACACAGCCTGGTGCAACGATGGGCATGTTTTTGAGGGATCAGGTACCACTATTGGGCTCCTTCCCGCATGATGGGGCTTCAGACTGGCATTGGTATCACCTGGTGAACGGTACACCGGCGATATGTTTGGATACGTTGCCCGGGGTAGAGCCGCTGATCGAGGTAGTGGACCATTTCCATCGGGCTAAACGACTCGCTTATGCTTTTGAGGCAAAAGTAGGAAAGGGCAGGATTTTGGTATCCTCACTTCCTTTTACTAACCTGTCATTAATGAAGCGTCCGGAAGCCGCCTACTTATTTCAGGAGATCCTTTCGTATCTGCATGGCGATCACTTCCACCCGGAGATCTCCATATCTGTTGCACAACTGCTCGGGATCGCTAAACTGCAGACGATTCAATTCACATTGTGATTTATAAGGACCCGAAAGGGTCCTTTTTGTGTGTTATTCAATTGGAGTAAACGATTACTATAAAACGTTTTCGGTATTAACCATTTTATTATATATAGTGCCTTTATGTTACTTTAATTGCATTAAGAAGTAGAATTTATCACTGATTTTAACTAAATAATGTCTGATTATATATGTCTATATCTAATTTCTATATGATTTTCTCTAAAATCCAGATGGTATTTTGAAAACGCTCTATCGAGTATGATTATTTTATAAAACAGAGGAGGGGGAACGGAGATGGAAACGCTAACAAAAAAATCCGCTTCCGCGAACAGAAGCAGTGACCCCAAACCGCCTTTAAAGAATCGGCGGAACGGAATTTGGGACAGAATGAAGCAGCAGAAATATCTCTATCTCATGTCATTGCCATTCGTAGCTTGGGTTTTCGTATTTAACTATCTGCCACTATGGGGATGGACGATGGCTTTCCAAAACTATAAACCTGCCAGATCGTTTGGTGATCAAGAGTGGGTTGGCTTTAAACACTTTGTAGAGCTGTTCAGTGATGATCGTTTCTATCTGGTACTTCGAAATACGCTTGCAATGAGCTTGATGGGACTAGTTGTCGGTTTTATCGTGCCGATATTCTTCGCTATTCTCCTGAATGAAATGAGAGGCATGTTCTTCAAGCGTGCCGTGCAAACGGTATCATATCTGCCTCACTTTGTATCCTGGGTTGTTGTAGCCGGGATCATTACGAAGATGCTCTCCACCGATGGAGGGATTATCAATGATCTTTTGGTAGGCCTGAACATTATTGATCAGCCGATCCAGTTCATGGCCAAGGGGAACTTGTTCTGGTACATTGTAACCGCTTCAGATATGTGGAAGGAAACGGGTTGGAATGCCATCATCTATCTGGCGGCGATTACAGGTATCGACAATGAGCTGTATGAAGCTTCCCGTGTAGATGGAGCCAACCGCTGGAGACAGATGTGGCATATTACGCTGCCTGGAATACGGACCACGATTTCCGTACTTTTCATCATGTCAATTGGACATCTTATCAGTATCGGTTTCGAGAAGCAGTTCTTGCTTGGCAACAGTCTGGTCACAGACTACTCGGAAGTACTTGATCTATATGCGCTCAATTATGGTTTGAATATGGGACGATTCTCGTATGGTACAGCCATAGGTATATTCAACTCCGTTGTCAGTATCATCCTTCTGTTTACTGCGAACGGCTTGTTCAAAAAATTCACAAAAGAAAGCATCATGTAGGGAGGGGACGACATTATGGCGAACAAAGCATTCAATGCTACTCGGGGCGATAAACTGTTCGATATATTCAACATCCTCGCGATGACCATGGTGCTGGTTGTAACACTTTATCCATTCCTTAACGTACTAGCTATCTCACTCAATAACTCGACAGATACAGTACGTGGCGGAATTTACTTGTGGCCTCGCGAATTCACATTACAGAACTACAAAACGATTTTCCAATATGATGGATTGTTACAAGGTTTGCAGATCTCCATTCTGCGTACACTTGTAGGTACCGTGCTCGGATTGATCAGTTCATCCATGATCGCCTTTACACTGAGCAGACCTGATTTTGGACTTAGAAAATTTGTATCCACAACACTCGCACTCACGATGTATTTCTCCGGTGGTCTGATTCCGGTGTACATTCTGATGCGTGACTTGAACCTGATCGGTACATTCTGGGTATATGTATTGCCTGGCATGATCAGTGCATTTAACGTGTTCATCATCCGTTCATTCATTGATGGCCTGCCATACTCATTGCAGGAATCCGCGAAGCTGGACGGAGCGAATGACTTTACAATCTATTACAGAATCATCTTGCCACTGTGTAAACCAGTGCTTGCTACCATCGCATTGTTCCTGGCTGTAGGTCAATGGAATGCGTGGTTCGATACGTACCTGTATAATGGTTCAAAGGCACATTTGACCACGCTTCAATATGAGCTGATGAAAGTACTGCAAAGTACGCAGCAAGGCTCAGGTGCTGGACGAAATGCCAATGATATGGCGCAGCAAATGACACAGATTTCACCGGAATCGATCAAAATGGCGATTACGATCGTTGTAACGGTTCCAATCCTCATTGTATATCCATTCCTTCAGAAGTACTTTGTTGGCGGTATGACACTGGGCGCAGTAAAAGGTTAAACAACTGGGTACAGGCTGCCAAATAGAGCGGCCGTACATCTACAAATGAAGCATCAGGATACCCGAAGCGCAGCCATGTGGTCTGCGCTTCACCGTATAGGGCTGCGGTGTGGTATCCATGAAGCTATAGACAGGGACAAAAAAGTCCCGGACAAAACAGACATATGAAACAGGGAGGATTACCATTATGGCAAGTTCCAAAATGAAGATTGCACTGGCACCAGTGCTTGCATTGTCTTTACTCGCAGGTTGCGGTGGAGGAAGTGGCGGTGATACGTCCTTTAAGGATACAAGCGCAGAGACAACTCCACTTACGTTCGATTTCTTTAGTGTCGATCCCAGTCCGAACTGGAATGGCATGAAGGATGAAGTCGGCAAAGTCCTTACAGAGAAAACAGGGATAACCCTTAACGGTGAATTTGCCGTTAGTGGTGGTCAAGATAAGATATCCTTAATGGCGGCGAGCGGAGACTATCCGGATATCGTGTCACCCAAAGGAGAACTCAGCAAACTGGTGGATGCCGGGGCAATGCTCGATCTGACAGATCTGATCGACCAATATGCTCCCAATCTGAAGAAGCTGTATGGTAATTACATGGACCGGTTGAAATACAGTAATGAAGATCAGGCTATTTATGTACTGCCGACGTATTATGCAGTAGACCAGAAGTACTTTGATGCAGGTGGTGGATTTGGTATTCAGCATCGTGTACTGAAAGAACTCGGATACCCAGAAGTGAATACACTTCAGGATTACGAGAATGTATTGAAGGCTTACAAAGAGAAACACCCAACGATTGATGGTCAGCCAACCATCCCGTTAACACTGGACGCGGATGATTGGAGAATCATGATTACCGTAACGAACCCGGCCTTCCAGGCAACAGGTGCACCGGATGATGGTGAATACTACATCGATCCAGAGACGTATGAAGCAAGTCTGCATTACAAACGTCCAGAGGAAAAAGAGTACTTCCGCTGGTTGAACCATATGTACAACACTGGATTGCTGGATCAGGACAGCTTTATCCAGAAAACAGACCAATACAAATCCAAAATTGCAAGTGGACGTGTTCTTGGTGTCATTGACCAGGATTGGGGATACTCCGATGCAGAAAATGCATTGAAATCCGCTGGTAAGACTGAAGCAACGTATTCACACTTCCCGGTAACCCTGTCTAAGGATATCAAGGATCATTCCTTCCAAGACCCTGGTTTTGTATCTGGTTGGGGTGTAGGGATTACAACCACGAACCCTGATCCGGTTCGTACGATCAAATTCTTCGATTACCTGGCTTCTGAAGAAGGGCAAGTGCTGATGAACTGGGGAATTGAAGGCAAACAGTATGAAGTGAAGGACGGCAAACGTGTGATTCCTGCCGATATTCAGGACCAGAAAACCAATAATGCAGCCGTATTCCAGAAAGAAACGGGTATCGGACTGTACACCAATATGTCCGGTCACTATGGAGACGGTGTGAAGGATTCAACGGATAACTACTACACTACGAATTTCCCTGAACAGATCGTTGCAGCATATTCGGATGCAGAGAAAGAAACACTCAAAGCGTACGGTGCTACTACGTGGAAAGATCTGTTCCCAAGTGAAGATGAGTTCCCAATCAAACCATGGGGAGCAGCATATAATCTGCCAACACCAGGTGACTCTAACTACAACGTTATCTTCAAGAAAACACAGGATATCATCCGGAAGCGTATCCCGGAAGCCATTCTGAGTACTCCTGAACAGTTCGATGCTATCTATGACGGCATGATTGCAGAAGTGGACCAAGCAGGAGCAGAGGATATGGAGAAACAATACACAGAGCTCGTACAAAACCGTGTTCAGCTGTGGAGCGGTGAAGAGGCTAAATAAGTACGTGTCAGGTTAGATTCAAACAGAGAAAGAACCCGGGCAACCGGGTTCTTTTATATACCTAAAACGTTTTCTAAAAAACGTTTTCAATTTTGTATATTCACTATTGACAAGGACTATGGGAGCGATTATTATTCAATTATGAAAGCACTTACATTTGCTTGTACATCAGGGAAAACGACATACATTCTGTCCTATTCGTTCAAAGGCAACTTAGAGGATGACGAGTGAATTAAGGTGCTGGAAGATCCATTCACCGTTATAACGAAAGCGCTCTTAATGTTAGATAAAAAAAGTTACATCCGTTTCATCTGGTCACGGTATGCGCAGGTCAGCCTGTTATACAAATATACAGCTTCATTATATCCATAAGGGGGATTACACATGAAGGGCAAAACACCAAAAACATTCGCAATGCTTCTGTTAGCCAGTGCTCTTGCAATTACAGCAGGATGCAGTGGCAGTGGAGGAGGAACTACCGCTTCAGAAAAGCCGGTTGATTCTGGAGATACGACCACCCCGGTAACCTTTACATTCTTTGGTGCAGATGCAAGTCCAAGCTGGAACAACATGAAAGATGCAGTGGGCCAAGAGATCACCAAACAAACAGGTGTTACAATTGAAGCAGAGTATGATGTGAACAATGGTGGCGACCAAAAGATTCCTTTGATGGCTGCCAGCGGTGATTACCCTGATATTATCTTTCCTAAAGGTAACTTGTCGAAGCTAGTGGATGCAGGCGCAATGCTGGACCTGACTGACCTGATTGAAGAACATGCACCAAACCTGAAAAAAATCTATGGCGAGCAGATGAATCGTTTGAAATACAGTCTGGATGATCAGGCGATCTATGCTATTCCAACGAATATGGGAGTAGATAACGTTGCATTTGATGCAGGTGGCGGATTCGAAATTCAGCAAAGAGTATTGAAAGAGCTCGGATACCCTGAAGTGAAAACACTTGAGGATTACGAAAACGTTCTTAGAACGTACTATGAAAAACATCCAACGATTGATGGTCAACCAACCATTCCTCTGACATTGAATGCAGATGACTGGAAGATCATGATTACGGTAACGAACCCTGCCTTCCAGGCAACAGGTGGACCGGATGATGGTGAATATTACATTAACCCTGAAACGTATGAAGCCATGCTTCACTACAAACGTCCAGAGGAAAAAGAATATTTCCGGTGGTTAAACAAAATGTACAGTGAAGGACTGCTGGACAAAGATACTTTTGTTCAAAAGGATGATCAATACAAATCCAAAATTGCCAGTGGTCGTGTACTCGGTCTGATTGACCAGGACTGGAACTATGGTGAAGCTGAGAATGCGCTTAAAGCAGCGGGCAAAGATGACGCCACATACGCTCACTTCTCCGTGTCCCTAAACAAGGATATTGTGGATCACACATTCCAGCCAACTGGGTTTGACGGTTATGGCATCGGGATCACAACTTCGGCTAAAGATCCGGTACGTATCATCAAATTCATGGATTGGCTCGCTTCCGACGAAGGTCAAGTGTTGAGAAACTGGGGTGTTGAAGGCGAGCACTACAACGTAGAAGGTGGCCAACGTGTAATCCCTGACGAGATTCAGGATCGCAAAACGAATGACAACTCGAATTTCACCAAAGAAACCGGTGTCGGATTGTACAATATCTTCAGCGCAAGATACGGTGATGGTGTGAAAGATTCTACAGATAACTTCTACACAACGAACTTCCCTGAACAGATCCAAGCAAGTTACACACCAGCAGAGAAGGAAACGTTGAAAGCCTATGGCATTACAACATGGAAAGATTTCTATCCTTCCGAAGATGAACTGAAGCTGAAAGACTGGGGCGCAGCATATAACATGCCTGTACCTTCGGACACGGATTACAACGTAACGTTCCAGAAAACGCAGGATATCATCCGTAAACGGATTCCGGAAGCCATCCTTGCCAAGCCAGAGAACTTCGACAGCGTATATGATAGTCTCCTGGCTGAACTCGATAAAGCGGGTGCAGTAGAAATGGAGAAACAATATACCGTTTGGATCAAAGAACGTGTTGCGCTGTGGACTGGAAAAGATGTGAAATAAGATTGAAAACAAGGCATAAAAGCCAATGGTTTTCATTTCAAAAAAAGCCCTTGAGAAAGGGCTTTTTTTGTTGTTGACGTAGGGTGGTGGATAGCATATAATCTATCATGTAAGCACTTTCAGTAAGCGTTTTATAGTTATTACGAAAACGTTTTATGCTTGTTAGCAGAATGTTGTATCGCTTAATCCGATTGAGATGCTAGCTTTACAAAAAGCCATAGTGGACTGTATCGAAAGCGCATTCAATAAAAGTGGTATCCTCAGGCCCAGGCCTGTTATACAGATAAAACCTTCATAAATAATAGGGGGAACTAGACAATGAGAGGCAAAATGAAAGGTAATACACCCAAGACGTTTGCAATGTTGATGCTCGCAAGTGCGATGTTGGTCACAGCTGGCTGCGGGAATTCGGAAACGAAAGGGACTACGGAGTCCAGCGGAACCGAACCAGTTACAGTCACGTTCTTTGGGGCGGATGCTAGTCCGACCTGGAACAAGATGCAAGATGCAGTCGGTAAAGAGATTACCAAGCAAACAGGCGTTACGATTGAAGCTGAGTATGATGTGAACAACGGTGGCGATCAGAAGATTGCACTTATGGCGGCCAGCGGTGATTACCCTGATCTCATTTTCCCTAAAGGTAACTTGTCTAAGCTTGTGGATGCAGGCGCGATGCTGGATCTGACGGATCTGATTGAAGAGCATGCTCCGAACCTGAAAAAAATCTATGGCGACCAGATGAACCGTTTGAAATATAACACGGAAGATCAGGCAATATATACGATCCCAACCAACATGGGTGTAGATAATGTTGTATTTGATGCAGGTGGCGGATTCGAAATTCAACAAAGAGTATTGAAAGAGCTCGGATACCCTGAAGTGAAGACACTTGAGGATTATGAGAATGTACTGAGAGCCTATTATGAAAAACATCCAACCATTGATGGTCAGCCAACCATTCCACTGACATTAAATGCAGATGATTGGAAGATCATGATCACGGTAACGAACCCAGCCTTCCAGGCAACAGGTGCACCGGATGATGGAGAATATTACATCAACCCTGAAACGTATGAAGCGACGCTTCACTACAAGCGTCCAGAGGAGAAAGAATACTTCCGTTGGTTGAACAAAATGTATAGTGAAGGACTGCTGGACAAAGATGCATTTGTCCAAAAGGATGACCAATATAAGTCTAAAATTGCCAGTGGCCGTGTACTAGGTCTGATCGACCAAGAGTGGAATTATCAAGAAGCTGAAAATGCACTCAAATCAGCGGGCAAAGACGATGCCACATATGCTCACTTCTCCGTGTCCCTGAACAAGGATATTGTGGATCATACGTTCCAACCAACTGGATTTGACGGATATGGCATCGGGATCACAACTTCGGCGAAAGATCCGGTACGTATCATTAAATTCTTGGATTGGCTTGCTTCCGATGAAGGACAAGTTCTAAGAAACTGGGGTATTGAAGGCGAACACTATAACGTGGAAGATGGCAAACGTGTGATCCCTGAAGAGATTCAGGATCGCAAAACGAATGACAACTCGAATTTCAGCAAGGAAACAGGAATCGGGATGTATAGCGCCTTTAGTGCGAGATACGGTGATGGTGTGAAAGATTCTACGGATAACTACTATACAACGAACTTCCCTGAGCAGATTCAAGCAGGCTACACTGCAGCTGAGAAGGAAACGTTGAAAGCCTATGGTATTACAACATGGAAAGATTTCTATCCTTCCGAAGAAGATCTGAAGCTGAAAGACTGGGGTGCAGCATATAATATGCCCGTACCTTCCGACACGGACTACAACGTAACATTCCAGAAAACGCAGGATATCGTACGTAAACGTATTCCGGAAGCTGTTCTGACTACACCAGCTAACTTTGATACAACTTATGATGCCTTCCTGGCTGAATTGGACAAAGCAGGTGCAGTGGAGATGGAGAAACAATATACCGTTTGGGTTAAAGATCGTGTCTCCCTGTGGACAGGAAAAGACGTAAAATAATATGGATTGTCTGCAATCCATGGTTACACAAGGAAAGGCCCTATATAGGGCCTTTTTTTTGTGGATGATGTGATGATTTGCATTGACGCAAATTTTGAAATCACATATAATTTTATTATTGTAAGCACTTACCGAAAACGTTTTATATACTAAAGAATTCTATAGCTGATTTAGGAACAGGAGCTAATCATGTCCCAACACAATAACCAAACTAAAATCAATCGTCTATGGTATCGACAACCGGCAAAACGCTGGGAAGAAGCATTGCCCATCGGAAACGGCCGTCTTGGAGGCATGGTGTACGGTGGCGCAGCAGATGAACGAATTCAGCTCAATGAAGATACATTATGGTCAGGATTTCCACGGGATACGATTCAATACAGTAGTCAGCGGTATTTGAAACAGACGCGTGAGTTGATTATGGCTGGGCAGTATGGCGAAGCCGAGGATTTGTTGAACCGTGAAATGCTGGGTCGTGATGTGGAGGCTTATCAGCCGATGGGTCACTTTCTACTACACCATGAGGGTCTGGATGATCTTTCGTATGATGCATTTGAGCGTGAGCTCGATCTGGAGTCGGGTATTGCCACCACGGCGTATTCTTGGGAAGGAACTCGTTATGTACGTGAAGTATATTCCAGCGCTTCGGATGATCTGATGGTCTGCACATTGAAAGCTGATCAGAAGGGTGCTGTGAATGTAATTGTTACTTTAGACAGTCCCCATCCTTATCAGGTTCAGACTTCGGGAGATGCACTCACCATGTTCAGCCGGTGCCCAAGTCATGTGGAGTCCAATTACTTCAGGGATCACCCTGAATCCGTTATCTATGAAGAGGATCGGGGAACCGCGTATGCTGTGCGTGTGGCAGTTACGGCAACAGGAGAGCAGGCGAAGGTCTCCAAGCTGGAAGGCAAGCTACATATTCAGGGTGCTGATCAGGTTGTTTTCTATCTGGCAGCAGCTACGTCCTTTGAAAGTTACAATGTGTTGCCTGTAAAGGACAACCTGGTGCTGGAAAAGGAATGCATGGATACGATCTCCAAAGGGATCACACATGGTGCGGAATCGCTTCGTGACCGACATGTAGAAGATCATAACGCTTTGTTTAACAGAGTCTCTATTGATCTCGGTGTATCGGCTAACGCCGAATTGCCTACGGATGAGCGGCTTCAGGCCTATCAGGCAGGGGAACAAGACCCTGGGCTGGAGGCACTCTATTTTCAATATGGAAGATATCTGTTAATGGCGAGTTCGCGTACGGGCAGCCAGCCTGCCAATCTGCAGGGAATCTGGAACCATCAGGTAGAGCCGCCATGGCACAGTGATTACACGATCAATATCAACACCGAAATGAACTACTGGCCGGCAGAAGTCTGCAATCTCAGTGAATGTCATGAGCCGCTGTTTGATATGCTGACAGATCTCAGTGATACAGGGCGTAGAACGGCGCGAATTCTCTACGGAGCCCGTGGATGGACCGCGCATCATAACGTGGATATCTGGAGAACCACGACACCAACAGGCGGTGATGCAAGCTGGGCATTCTGGCCGATGGGTGGCGTGTGGCTGACCTCGCATCTATGGGAGCATTACCAATTTACTGGTGATCAGCGTTTTCTTGAGGAACGTGCCTATCCCATTATGAAAGAGGCTGCACTCTTCTGTCTCGACTGGCTGGTGGAAGGACCGGATGGTTATCTGGTCACGATTCCATCCACTTCACCAGAGAACAAGTTCCTGACAGACGCTGGAGAGGCACGCAGCATATCTATGGCTTCAACGATGGATATGAGCTTGATTCGTGAGCTGTTCAGCCGCTGTATTGAGGCTTCAAAACAACTTGGAATAGATCAGTCATTGGCGAGTGAGTGGAGTGAGGCTCTTAGCAAGCTCTATCCATTCCAAATTGGAAGCGAAGGACAGTTGCTGGAGTGGTTTAAGGATTTTGCCGAATCCGAGCCAGGACATCGTCACGTCTCCCATCTGTATGGACTGTATCCGGGGGAGCAGATCAATCGAGTACACACACCGGAACTCGTGGAAGCTGCACGGATATCGCTTGAACGTCGTATCGCACAAGGGGGCGGGCATACAGGCTGGAGCTGTGCATGGTTGATCAATCTGTATGCACGACTGCTGGATAGCAGCCAGGCACATCAGTTTGTACGCACATTGCTGGCCCGGTCCACCCATCCGAATCTATTTGACGACCATCCACCGTTCCAGATCGATGGTAACTTTGGGGGTACGGCTGGAATGGCCGAGATGTTGTTGCAGAGTCACTTGAAAGAGTTACATTTACTGCCGGCACTGCCTGACCTATGGACTCAAGGTCGTGTGGAAGGGCTTCGTGCAAGAGGTGGTTATACAGTGGGCATAACGTGGGCGGACAATAAGCTTGCGTCAGCGATCATCAAGGCAGACCGAAGTGACTCGCTGAACATTCGCAGTGCATATCCTCTGAGAGTAGAAGGACATGAACAAGCCAAGGCAGAGCTTACGCCTCAGGGCGATTATGTAATTATTTTAACCATGACCGCAGGACAGACGATCCGCGTGTCATCATGAGACGGAGGAGCCAACCATGACTATTTTTAAATTTCCGCAAGATTTCCGCTGGGGAACAGCAACAGCTTCCTATCAAATAGAAGGAGCGGCACAGGAAGGTGGACGCGGGGTATCCATCTGGGATACGTTTGCGCGCACGCCAGGTAAAGTATATAACGGAGACAATGGTGATGTTGCATGTGACAGTTACCATCGGTATGAAGAAGATATCGAATTGATGAAGCAACTCGGGATTAACACGTACCGGTTTTCCATTGCCTGGCCGCGTATTATTCCTGACGGAGATGGTGAGATCAATCGGGAAGGTCTGGACTTCTACCACCGTTTCGTGGATGCATTGCTGGAAGCTGGAATTGAACCGTTCCTCACGCTGTATCACTGGGATCTTCCGCAAACGCTTGAGGATGACGGAGGCTGGGGCAACCGTAGAACTGTGGATGCTTTTGTGAAATATGCCGAAGTGATCTTCAAAGAATTCTCGGGCAAAATCAACTTCTGGCTGACATTCAACGAACCTTGGTGTATCGCGTTCCTGTCAAACCTTCTCGGGATTCATGCGCCAGGAAACAAAGACCTGCAAACGTCAATCAATGTTGCTCATGGATTGCTAGTTGCTCACGGTAAAGCGGTTCAATCCTTCCGTCGTTTGGGTACAACCGGACAGATCGGTATTGCTCCGAACGTATGCTGGGCTGAGCCATACAGCAAATCTCCTGAGGACCAGGCTGCGTGTGATCGATCAATCGCGCTCAATACGGATTGGTTCCTTGATCCGATCTATAAAGGTTCATATCCGCAGTTTATGGTGGACTGGTTCGCAGAAGCGGGAGCTACGGTGCCAATCCAGGAAGGCGATATGGAGATCATCTCGCAACCGATCGATCTGCTAGGCATTAACTATTACACCATGGGGATCAATCGCTTTAATCCGGAGGCAGGCGCTCTGCAGTCGGAAGAAGTTGATATGGGCCTCACTAAAACCGATATTGGTTGGCCAGTGGAATCACGCGGCTTGTATGAATTCATGCATTATCTGCAAAAGTACGGCAATGTAGATGTATATATCACGGAGAATGGTGCCTGCATCAATGATGATCTAGAGAACGGCAAAATTAATGATGATCGTCGTATTGCATATTATGAACAGCACTTGGCTCAGATTCACCGCATCATTAACGACGGCATTAATCTTAAAGGATACATGGCGTGGTCACTGATGGATAATTTCGAATGGGCAGAAGGCTACCGGATGCGTTTCGGTCTCGTTCATGTGGATTATCGTTCACTTGTCAGAACGCCGAAGGAGAGCTATTACTGGTATCAGAATGTCATTAAGAATAATTGGTTGGAAACACGGAACGAACATAATCCCCAATAGATTGGGTGGCAGGTTCTAAGGGAAAAGCAGTTCCTAATTATATAGATACCTTATTAAAGATGAGAAAGACGGTAGCATTGGAGTATTCCGATGTGCCGTCTTTTTTGTGTTTTATTACAGGTGAAAATGATGAGATCATAAAGGTTTGATCAGGTCAAGTGTAGTTCCTGTTATGAAGAGGCTATTTTTGGGTTATAAGAAGTAAGGAAGAAACGAATAATGTTTTGTCAACGGGTGAATTTAAAATAAAGTGTCCAAATTGCGAAGAAAATTTGAACATTTGTTGACTAAAAATCATACTGATGTGGTATATTGGTATAAGGAAAGCACTTACAAAAAGGGAAAAGGAAGTGTTTACTATGGCATCGAAGACAGCAATGGTTAGCCAATTGGAGCGCAAAGACAAAAATATGCGGCGCGCCGTCTTGACGATGACAGTTCTGGCATGGGTCGCACTCATTACAGGAGTGGTCATGTGTCTGATCAATCTGAATGATTTTAATGATCGTAATCTTGGCTTGATGGTCGGTATTGGATTCCTTGTAGGTAGTGTGTTTATCTACGTTATTGCCAAAGCGATAGGCCTTGTTCATACACGCCGGGAAGACGAAGGCGCCGATTGATAATAATCCTGCGTTAATTCGTTCATAATAAGACTGGATAAGTACCCGGAATCCAGTCAATAAAGCCCTTTGCGGATTCGTTGACACTGTTCAACGGGACTGCAAAGGGTTTTATTCTGTGACTTGATGTGTAAAGATTACAATAAGCAAATATCAACCATGCAAGCGATTTGTGAGAAAAAATTCACACATTTAAGGTGTAAAATCGACAAATTTGTTAACAAGAACAAAAAAGTTGTTCATTTCTGATATCTTTAGTAGGAAGAGAGTAGTATACTGATTTTTCAGTATGAGCGAATTTAAGGAGAGGGGATCAAAATGAACAAGAAACCTAGGTCGCTAATCCGGATTATCATTCCGGTTGTCCTGACGTTGGTTACAATTGCATTGATTGTCTGGCCAATGCTGGCAGGCGGGCAGTACGTTGTTCTGGATCCGAAGGGGCCAATTGGCGCTTCGCAGAGAGATTTAATTGTCATCTCGACAATTTTGTGTGCTGTCATCATTGTGCCAGTACTCATTTTGTCTGCCGTAATCGTATGGCGTTACCGCGACAAGCCGGATAACAAAGCTGCTTATGAGCCTAACTGGTCTCATAGTACGAAGGCGGAGGCAATCTGGTGGACGGTTCCAATTATCATTATTGGACTGCTTGCCATTGTTACTGTTCGTTACACGTATGATCTGGAGCCTTCGAAGCCGTTGGCTCACGAGAAAGCACCAATTACTATTCAAGTGTCTTCACTGGACTGGAAATGGTTGTTTATGTATCCTGAGCAAGGGATTGCAACGGTCAACACGCTGAATATTCCGGCAGACCGGCCCGTGAAATTTGAACTCACTGCGGATTCACCGATGAACTCATTCTGGATTCCGCAACTTGGAGGACAGATTTATACGATGTCGGGTATGGCGATGACCTTGTATCTGCAGGCAGATCATGAAGGCAAGTACTGGGGTTCAGGCGCTAACTTCACAGGTGAACATTTTGGAGAAATGCGTTTTGATGTGAATGCTACATCGGACGAAGATTTTGACAAATGGGTAGCTGAAGTTAAACAAAGTTCCCAGGAATTGACCACAGAAGGTTACAAGGCACTGGCTGAACCAGGAACAAGCAATGTTGCTTATTATTCTGCGTTCCCAGAAGGATTGTTCCAAAATATTGTGACGAAATACGTTGTAGATGGTCAAAGTGCTCACAGTAAGCACAGTACTTCAAACGAAGCTGCTGGAGCCATTCAAAGTACAACTGACAAGTCCAATCAAGACGAGGACAAGAGTGCTAACTAAAGATTCGAAAGGAGGCCCCCAATGTTAGAGAGACTTAAAGAGTTTGCATCGGAGTTTTTCGTTACCGGCGACCCGCTGATTTATGGTGCGGACGTGGCGATCGGAATTACGTTGATTACCATCGTAACGGTGCTGACTTATTTCAAAAAATGGGGCTGGCTCTGGCGTAACTGGTTAACTACTGTCGATCATAAAAAGATCGGTATTATGTATATCATTGCTTCCATTATCATGTTGTTCCGTGGTGGTGTGGATGCATTGATGATGCGTCTGCAGCTGGCTATGCCTAATATGGATTTCTTACATCCTGAACATTATAATCAGGTATTCACAACTCACGGTACGATTATGATCCTGTTTATGGCGATGCCATTTATGTTCGGTTTATTTAACGTCATTGTGCCACTACAGATCGGAGCAAGGGACGTTGCGTTCCCGTTCCTGAATGCACTGAGTTTCTGGTTATTCTTCTTGGGCGCAATGCTGTTTAACCTGTCCTTCGTTATCGGTGGTTCACCGGATGCGGGATGGCTGAGTTATCCGCCTCTATCGGAGCTGTCGCACAGTCCGGGGGTAGGACAGAACTTCTATATATGGGGTATACAGATATCGGGTATCGGTTCCCTGGCTACCGGTATCAACTTCCTGGTTACCATCATTAAAATGCGTGCGCCAGGCATGAAATGGATGAAAATGCCGATGTTTACATGGTCGGTATTCTCCACTTGTATCATCATCTTGTTTGCATTCCCAATCTTGACCGTGACGCTTGCATTGCTATTCCTCGACAGGTTTGCCGGGGCGCATTTCTTCACACTTGATTTGGGCGGTAACCCAATGATGTATATCAACTTGATCTGGATGTGGGGTCACCCTGAGGTATACATTGTCGTCTTGCCGGCATTCGGTGTGTTCTCCGAGATTGTAAGTACATTCTCTCGGAAAAAACTGTTTGGTTACAAGTCGATGGTATTTGCGATGTTAATCATCAGCTTCCTGTCCTTCTTCACATGGGCGCATCACTTCTTCACGATGGGTTCTGGAGCGGACGTGAATGCATTCTTCGCCGTAACTACGATGTTGATTGCTATTCCAACAGGAGTTAAGATATTTAACTGGCTGTTTACCATGTATCGAGGAAGGATACGCATGGCGACTCCGATGATGTGGACACTTGCCTTTATCCCGTGCTTTATTGTCGGGGGTATGACAGGCGTTCTGTTATCCGTTGCTCCTGCTGACTTCCAGTTCCACAACAGTTACTTCTTGATTGCCCACTTCCACCAAGTATTGATCGGTGGCGTTGTCTTCGGATACTTCGCAGGTCTGTATTACTGGTGGCCTAAAATGTTCGGTTTCCAACTCGAAGAGAAACTGGGCAAATGGGCATTCTGGACTTGGAATATTGGTTTCTATGTCTGCTTCATGCCGCAGTACGCTGTCGGTCTGATGGGTATGACACGTCGTCTGAGCACATACGGCTGGGATACTGGCTGGTGGGAACTGAACTTCGTATCCACAATCGGGGCATTCCTGATGGGTGTCGGATTCCTGTTCCAAGTTGCACAAATCGCAGACGGTATTCGCAAATATAAAACACTCAAAGCTTCCGCCGATCCTTGGGATGGTCGTACGCTCGAGTGGTCGATTCCTTCACCAGCTCCTGAATATAACTTCGCTGTTACACCGCGCGGAGATGATATTGATGAGTGGTGGGAAGAGAAAGAACGTCGTGCCAAAGGCATCTATCCGCCTGAGCAACCGCTTGAGCCGATTCATATGCCGAAGAATTCCTCGATTCCGTTCATCATGTCTGTCTTCTGGTTCGTTGCCGGTTTTGGCTTCGTATTCGGTTGGCTGTGGATGGCGATTCTCGGACTTGCTGGCGTCGGCATTTGCATGATCGCCCGTTCATTCTCTTACGATACGGATTATTACATTCCGGTCGACGAAATTAAGCGTACCGAAGCGTCGTTAAGGGGGTCGGTATAGATGGCTCAAGCAGCCGCTAAGCACGGTGAGAATCATGCACATGGTCATGACCATGGCCACCATGATCCACAGGAAATGAAAATTCTCGGATTCTGGTTCTTCCTGATTTCCGACGTTATCCTGTTCTCCGTATTGTTCGCAACCTTTATTGTGTTGCGTGACAATACGGCGGGCGGACCGATTTTGTCTGAATTGATCAAAATGCCTGGCGTTATCGCCGAGACGTTTATCTTGCTCACAAGTTCATTTACGAGCGGCCTTGCCGTTCTGGCAATGAATCAGGGTAAAGTAAAACAATTAATCAGTTGGTTGGCTGTTACAGCTGTTCTGGGTGCGAGCTTTATCGCTCTTGAGGTATATGAGTTTATTGAGTTGATTCACGAAGGGTTTAGCTTTACAACGAGTGCTGCTTCTGGCGCATTCTTCACCCTTGTGGGAACTCACGGACTTCACGTATCGCTTGGTTTGATCTGGATGATCGGACTCATGTTCCAACTGAAAAAACGTGGTATTACCGATGTTACTCGCGGTAAAATCAACGTTATCAGCTTGTATTGGCACTTCTTGGACGTCGTATGGATTTTCCTCCTGTCGATCGTCTATCTCATGGGGGTGATGTAGATGTCAGGGCACAACTCACATGATTCCCACGGTCATGAGCAACATGGTTCACTGAAGTCCTATGTCATCGGCTTCATTCTGTCCGTCGTTCTGACAATCATTCCACTTGTGGTGGTTCTCAATGATATGATGGAAAGAACAGGAACACTCATTGTTGTTCTTGGCACAGCAGCACTTCAGTTTGTGGTTCAACTCTTCTTCTTCATGCATATTCGTGAAACAGAGAAACCACGCTGGAACGTTATGGCTCTTATCTTCGGATTGCTGATCATGATGACTATCGTGATTGGTTCGATCTGGATCATGCTTAACAACGCTGTTGCACATTAATATGTGAATTAAAGAAGATCTCCCGGTCTGTTTTACAGACTGTGGGATCTTTTTTTTTGCTCTTTTTTAAGAAATATATCGCATTAATAATTAATCATATCAATTATTTTGAAAATAAAGGTACACAAAAGATACATAATGAACTAAAATGAACTTATATGAACATTATTCAACATCAATGTCAACCAACTCAAATGACGAAGGGAATGGATTAATAATGGAAAATCGCTATGCTGCACACCCCAATGAAGTGAAAACGTATGATACATCTCGCCTGCGTGAGGAATTTTTGATGGAGCAACTGTTTACAACTGATGAATTGGTAACGGTGTATTCTCATGTAGATCGTTATATTGTGGGAACGGCTGTACCTGAGAGCAAGGACATCACCCTTGAGGTGAACCTGAAAGATATCGGAACGAACTTTTTCCTGGAGCGTCGTGAAATCGGTATCATTAATGTAGGTGGACACGGAACAGTAACAGCGGATGGACAAGGTTATGAGATTGGAGCAAAGGAATGTCTCTACATCGGTAGAGGTGTGAAGGAAGTCGTGTTCACGAGCAGTGACAAGGCTCAACCTGCCCAATTCTATTTTGTATCCACACCGGCTCACCATACCTATCCAACGGTAAAAGCAACACAAGAACAAGCTCAGCCGAATCATCTGGGCAGCATCGAAACGTCCAATGAGCGTACGATCTATCGATATATTCACCAAGGAGAAGGTGGAATCCAGAGCTGTCAGCTGGTGATGGGCATTACCGAACTCGACAAGGGTAACATGTGGAACACGATGCCTGCACATACCCATAACCGTCGTTCCGAAGTATACTTGTACTGGAACTTGCCTGAAGACGGTGTTGTATTCCATATGATGGGTGAGCCAAACGAAACACGCCATCTGGTTGTACGTGATCGCCAGGCGATTATTTCCCCAAGCTGGTCCATTCACAGTGGTGTGGGTACAAGCAATTACACCTTCTGTTGGGCGATGGCTGGTGAGAACCAGACATTCGAAGATATGGACGGCGTAGCGATGAAAGACCTGAAATAATAAATTACAGATGTCTGAGTTAATTTGAATAGACAGGGTAGACCCTAGAACCTATTCATTTGACTCAGGTGGTATAGGAAGTTGATTATGATGAATCCATTGAAAAGACATGAAAAAATTATGGAGGCTCTGCTGGAGCGCCAGGAAGTAACCGTCAGTGATCTAAGTGAACTGTTGCAGGTGACGGGGAAGACTGTGCGAGAGGATCTCGACAAGTTGGAGAGTATGGGACTGCTCGTACGTGTCCATGGTGGGGCTATGCTGGCTCAGAATGACCAGTATGGCATCTTGAATAGTCGTGGAGTTACAGAGAAGCATCATCCGGAGAAGACGGAGATTGCTGAACGTGCCCTTGCTTACATTCGACCTGGAGATATCGTTGCCCTCGATGGTGGCAGCACCACGCTGGAGATGGCCAAACGTCTCGACAATCAGCCCATCACGGTAGTGACTAATGATCTGTTCATTATTGCGGAGCTAACCAAGAAGGAGCAGGTGCGACTGGTTGTGCCTGGCGGGGCTCGTGTACGGAATATGCTGGTGGGCGATGATACGGCTGCCTTTATATCCAGTCTAAACATTCACAAAGCCTTTATATCCACGACAGCCCTTCATCCGGAATTTGGGCTATCAATCTACACGGGAGATCTGGTTCCTTTGAAAAAAGCAATGATATCTGCCTCGCAGCAAGTATACGGCGTTGTGGATCATTATAAATTCGGACAATTTGCACTTCGGACTTTTGCCCAGTGTTCGGAACTGGACTACATTATCAGTGACAGTCGTCTGGATGAAGAGACGGCTGCCTTATATGAGCAGAGCGGTGTCACAGTGGATTATCAAAGTTAACCTCATTCATAATTCATGGGATTAAAGAACGGACGGATCTATTGTTTGCATATCAAACCATGCGGAGGAATCATTCATGAACCCATTTGATTTAAGCGGACAAGTTGCACTAGTTACAGGTACATCGGGCGGACTGGGACAAGGGATGGCCATTGGTCTGGCAGAAGCGGGCGCTGATGTGGTGCTGGTCTCTTATTCCAAGCCTGCGGAAACGGCAAGTGCCATTGAAGCCCTTGGGCGCAAAGCCTATGTGATTGAAGCGGATTTAAGTCGTGAAGATGAGTTGTCGGCTGTGTTCGAGCAGGCGCTTGCCTTCCAGGGCAGAATTGACATTCTCGTTAACAATGCCGGAATCATTCGCCGCACACCTGCGGCTGATCATGCAGGGCAGGACTGGCACGATGTGATCGGCCTGAACCTGAACACTGTATTTTTCCTAAGCCAATTGGCTGGCAGACATATGATTGAACGCGGAAGCGGTAAAATCATTAATATTGCATCCATGTTGTCCTATCAAGGCGGGATCAATGTGCCGGGTTATACGGCAAGTAAACATGGCGTTGCTGGTTTAACCAAAGCTCTCGCTAATGAGTGGGCAGGCAAGGGTATTCAGATTAACGGTATCGCACCTGGTTACATGGAAACGGATAATACAACCCAGATTCGTGCAGATGAGAATCGTTACCGGGATATTACAGCCCGCATTCCTGCTGGACGTTGGGGTACTCCTGAAGATCTGAAAGGGCCCGTTGTCTTCCTGGCATCTGCCGCTTCGGATTATCTGAATGGTCATGTGCTAAATGTCGATGGCGGCTGGATGGCACGTTAATCGCTTGATAATCGGATTAGCATAAGGAGGCAGTGAGATGAAACTTGGTATTCTGGCACATACATTTGGCAAACAGCCTACAGCACAGCTTGCGCAGACGATTGCAGATAACGGATTCAATTCCGTACAGCTGGCGCTGGCCAAAGCATTATCCGATGTGGACTCATCGAATGGCAAGCTGAGCCCAGGGTTAGCGAATGAGATCGGAGATCAATTTGCACAGCGCGGGGTGAAGATTGCAGTACTGGGCTGTTATATTAATCCGATAGACCCTGATCCGGTAAGCAGACGTGCAGACATTAATCGATTTAAGGAGCATCTACGTTATGCCCGGGATTTTGGTTGCAGCATGGTGGCAACGGAGACCGGGGGCTTGGATACCTATCAGGATACACATCCCGATGGATATGAAGAGAAGGCATGGAGCGTGCTGAAAGAAACAGTTGAGGAACTGGCTGAGGAAGCGGAGAAGTGGGGCGTTCATGCGGCGATTGAGCCTGTATCTACCCACACCCTTCATACCCATGAACATATGACACGGTTGTTTGAAGAGATTCCTTCATCCAATCTGGGAATGCTATTCGACCCGTGTAATCTGATCAAACAGCCACATGCAGCAGATCAAGGGGCTTTCTTGCGTGAGGTGATGGAATCTCTGTATCAACGCATGATCGTGATTCATGCCAAGGATGTAGCCTTTGATGAACAGGGAGAGAAGTTCAATCCGGTACCTGGGGCAGGCATACTGGATTACCCGCTATTTTTTGAATTGCTAAAAACGTATAAGCCACATATCGATATTTCACTTGAAGGTGTAACTGCGGAGGAAGCTGTGCCTGCGGCCAAACATTTGCGTGAAGTATGGAGTGCAGTTCGGGTCTAACAAAAGCTTGGATGAGGTATTGCATATCGAAGCCAAAATAGCTGAAAAAACCTTTGCGAGGGCAAAGGTTTTTTTGGTAGAGAAATCGATAATTTACATATTAAATATTTCTTATCGGAGAAATCGGAAATAATTCTTTTCAAATGCGACATCTTGTGAGAGAATATGGAAAACATACGCCACCATGCGAATACATCAGGGACTCAGAGAACGTATATATCAAGGGAGGATTCAGATTTATGTCAAACGAACGTGAGCTTTCATTTGAAACATTGGCAATTCATGCAGGCCAGGAGATTGATCCAACCACCAACGCACGAGCTGTGCCCTTGTATCAGACAACTTCTTATGGATTCAAGGACACCGAGCATGCCGCTAACCTGTTTGGTTTGAAAGAGTTTGGCAACATCTATACCCGTCTGATGAATCCAACAACCGATGTGTTTGAGCAACGGATTGCTGCGTTGGAAGGCGGAGCTGGGGCGCTCGCTACAGCTTCCGGTCAGGCAGCCATTACGTTTTCACTTCTGAATATTGCTGGTGCAGGGGATGAGATCGTGTCTTCGGCGAGTTTGTATGGGGGTACGTACAATCTGTTCTCGACTACGTTGCCGAAACTGGGTCTGGACGTGAAATTTGTGGATTCCAGTGATCCTGAGAATTTCCGGGCAGCGATTACGGAGAAAACGAAAGCATTGTATGCCGAAACGATCGGTAATCCGAAGGGGAATGTATTGGATATTGAAGCGGTGGCAGCCATCGCCCATGAACATGGAATTCCTTTGATTGTGGATAATACGTTCCCGAGTCCGTACCTGCTTCGTCCCATCGAACATGGAGCAGATATTGTCGTTCACTCTGCGACGAAATTTATTGGCGGTCATGGTACATCCATTGGTGGCGTTATCGTGGATAGCGGAAAATTTGACTGGAAAGCAAGTGGCAAGTTCCCTGGATTGACGGAGCCGGATTCCAGTTATAACGGTGTGGTATATACGGAAGCGGTTGGACCGATTGCTTATATTATCAAAGCTCGGGTACAGCTGTTGCGTGACTTGGGTGCAACGATCTCTCCATTCAACTCATGGTTGCTGCTGCAAGGACTGGAGACATTGCATCTGCGCGTAGAGCGTCATAGTAGCAACGCTCTGGCTGTTGCAGAATTCCTTGAGAAACATGAGGATGTGTCGTGGGTAAGTTATGCTGGTCTGCCGAGCCATGGTTCTTACGAGCTTGCACAGAAGTATCTGCCAAGAGGACAGGGCGCCATTCTGACCTTTGGAATCAAAGGTGGTGCGGACGCGGGTCGCAAATTAATTGAAAGTGTCAAACTGTTCTCTCACCTTGCAAACGTGGGTGACTCCAAGTCACTAATCATTCACCCGGCAAGCACAACTCACGCGCAGTTGACTGAAGATGAACAAACCGCCGCAGGGGTTAATCCGGAATTGATTCGTCTGTCTGTGGGTACGGAAAACATTCAAGACATTATTTATGATCTGGAGCAAGCGATCAAAGCAAGTCAGGGAGCAAGTGTAGGCGCGTAAATGGCATTGAGTGGATGTGCGAACAATCTCTTAAGCGATAGGCCATAAAAAGGTCAAACGAATATCAATATATGGTTAAAGCCGTTGTCCTTCGGGACAGCGGCTTTTTGTCTTTTTGAACAAGCATTTCTGAGTAACCATCGAAAAAAGCCCATTTACAAATGTGGATCACAGGCATATACTAATTAAAAGTTGTATTAAGTAAAAACAATTGCATAAGTGCAAAAATGATTATCATTCTCATTCGAGATTATTTCAAAATCATTCACAAAACCATGCTGCTGCGGGATTCCCGCAGCAGCATGTGTCATTTTTAGGGCATTAACAATGGCTCTCATTCTCAATACAACTTCATTTTTGGGAGCGGAATTCAGCAGACTCGTCATCCGCAAACCTACCATTCGAAAGGAACGTGATTCATATGCAAGCGATACATCAACCACTACACAGACAGAAACAAGCAGAACAGCGCTCATCCCAAACACCAGACCCAAACCGGGGACGTAAGCCTGATTTTCGAGCCATGTTGCACAATAAAGAGATGCAATCTGCATTGGGCAGCGGGCTGTTGATGCTGATTGCTTGGGGAACTGCACCGTATTTTGGTACCCTATCCATCATGCTCTACATTGTGGCCTATGTCGTTGGCGGTTGGACCAAAGCGAAGGAGGGCATCGAGACACTGGTGAAGGACCGTGATCTCGATGTAAACCTGCTGATGATTGCCGCATCCCTCGGGGCAGCAGCCATTGGCTACTGGAACGAAGGCGCGATGCTGATCTTTATTTTTGCACTCAGTGGTGCATTGGAAAGTTATGCGACAGAGCGCAGTCATAAAGATATTTCATCTTTACTGGCGCTCAAGCCAGAGAATGCACTGCGTATTGAGGATGGACAGATGAAGCTCGTGGCTATTGATGATCTGCAACCTGGTGATCTCCTGTTGGTCAAACCGGGAGAACTGATTCCTGCGGATGGGGTGGTGTACCGAGGGAGTTCTTTTATCAATCAGTCGTCCATCACTGGAGAATCCCTGCCTGTGGACAAAGTTGCGGGGGATGAAGTCTATGCAGGTACGGTAAACGGGGAAGGCGCATTATACGTAGAGGTCACAAAATCGGCTGAAGGGTCACTGTTCGGAAAGATCATTAAAATGGTGGAAGAAGCGCAGGCGGAAGTACCGGATTCTCAGCGTTTCATGGAGCGGTTTGAAGGAATTTACGCACGTATTGTTGTAGGGGTGACCTTACTTGTCATTGCAGGAACTCCGCTACTGCTTGGCTGGGCATGGAATGAGGCATTTTATAAAGCGATGGTATTTCTAGTTGTTGCTTCGCCTTGTGCATTGGTGTCTTCCATCATGCCTGTTATGCTGTCCGCGATGTCCAGTAGCGCCCGCCGTGGCATTCTTTTCAAGGGAGGTGCCCATATGGAGAATATGGCTCGCACGCGGGTTGTGGCTTTTGACAAGACAGGTACATTGACCATGGGTACCCCGCAAGTCACCGATATTATTACGGCTGAACATGTAGATCGCGCCCAGCTGTTAGCTGCGGTAGCGGCCATTGAGAACCTCTCCATGCACCCATTGGCTCGTGCCATCGTAGATCAGGCGAACAAGGAGAATATCAATCTTGAGGAAGCGGAGCACGTACAGGCTCTAACAGGCTGGGGTATCGAAGGCACTGTGAACAATGTGGTCTGGAGCATTGGCAAAACAGATGTATTGGGAGAGGTGCAGTTAGGGGAGATGAAGGGCAGCAACGTTGATCCAGATGAATATGGTGCTAACCATGTGAAGGTATCTTCTAAGTGGGGCGATGTACGCTCCCGTCTTGAGGGGGAGGGGAAAACCGTCTCCGTTGTTATGGCTGATGGTGAATTCGTCGGGCTGATTGCCATGCGGGATACGGTACGGCCACAGGCAGTAGCTGCAGTGAAAAAGCTTGAAGCCATGGGTATTAAAGTTGCGATGTTAACAGGAGATCAAGTCAGATCAGCTTCTGTGATTGCGCGTGAAACAGGAGTAAGCATGGTCTATGCAGACTTGCTGCCTGGAGATAAGGTGAAGCAGGTACAGGCACTCCGCAAACAGTATGGTCCTGTGCTGATGGTAGGGGATGGTGTCAATGATGCACCAGCACTTGCAGCAGCTACTGTGGGTATGGGGATGGGATTGTCCGGCAGCGGAACTGCACTGGAGGTCGCCGATGCGGTACTGATGAACGATAACATTGAAGAGATCGCTTGGGTGATTGGGCAGGCTCGTCGAGCACAGCGAACGGTGAAGCAGAATATGTTTTTTGCCATCACCGTTATTCTGGCCTTAATTGCTGGTAACTTCCTCCAAGACGTCGCATTGCCTCTGGGTGTGGTAGGTCATGAAGGCAGTACAATTCTGGTTATTCTGAATGGGCTTAGGCTGCTACGGTAATCAGATTTGGAGAGGAAAATGGTTAATTGGTTTCGCTGGTAGTATGCGGCTGGTTGAACGGCTCACGTTTGAACCTTGGGTCAGCGGGTAATGATTCGAAGAGACGATTTGATAATAAGGGAGTTGTGAAATATGGGACGTTATGTACAAGTGGAACCGAATGTAAAAGTATATGTTGAAGATATTGGCGAAGGAACCCCGGTTGTCTTTTTGCACGGCTGGCCTGTCAATTATAAAATGTTTGAATATCAGCTGAATGTTCTGCCTAACCATGGCATTCGTGCCATTGCGATAGATTTTAGAGGATATGGCTTATCGGATAAGCCTTCCACCGGGTATGATTATGATCGAATGGCAGACGATGTTCGTGCCGTTATTGATGATCTGGAGCTGACAGACGCTGTACTCGCAGGGTTCTCCATGGGTGGAGCAATTGCAGTACATTATATGGCTCGTCATAAGGGACATGGTGTATCCAAGCTGGCCTTGTTATCTGCGGCAGCACCTGTGTTCACACAGCGCGAAGGATATCCGTATGGATTGACTCCGGAGCAACTGAACGAGCAGATTATTGAGCCGATCTTCGCAGATCGTCCGAAGTTGCTGGAGACGTTTGGCGGCATGTTCTTTGCGAAGGAACACAGCCAGCCATTCATGGATTGGTTCCATGCACTGGGCATGGAAGCTTCATCCTATGGTACCATTCGCAGTGCAATTGCGTTGCGGGATGAGGACTTGCGTGATGAACTGAGTTCGATTCAGGTGCCGACAGCTATTTTGCACGGGAAAAAGGATGAGATCTGTCCGTTCGAATTCGCCGAGCAGATGCACCAAGGCATTGCTTCGTCTCAATTGATTACTTTTGAAGAGAGTGGTCATGGCGCATTCTATGATGAATTGGAAAAATTCAATTCGGAACTGATCCGATTTATTCAATCCTGATTATGTAAGGAGTAATGCCTCATACAGGCACTCCCAGTAATTTCATGGAATCTTCATTTGTGGCTAAACAAAGAACCCGGTCGACAGTCTTGGACTGTTCGCTCGGGTTCTTTAGTCTTCAATTAAAACAGTTCGGTCAGACCGATCATCGTGATGAGTCCGAGTAAAAACGAGATGGTCGCCACACGTGCATTGCCGTCACCGTGACTCTCGGGAATGAGTTCCTTATAGACGATGAACATCATCGCACCGGCTGCAAAAGCCAGTCCATAAGGGACAAGACCGGATACGAGACTGCTTAAAGTATAACCAATCATAGCCGTAATAATCTCTACCGCTCCGGTCAAGGTGGCAATACCCAGCGCTTTGAAGCGGCCAATGTTCTGATTCACAAGAAAGAGGGCCACCAGGAATCCTTCCGGTGCATTCTGCAATCCGATGGAGAAGGCAATGAGATTGCCCAGGTTCTCATCCGAGCTTGCATAGCTGACTCCAACCGATAACCCTTCTGGCAAGTTATGCATGGTGATGGCTGCAATAATCATGAAGGCTTTGGCTTCAATTTTAAAAGGCATTTTCTCGGGATTCTCCAGATCGACGTGTGGAATCTTCATCTCCAGCACCAGTAGCACCAGGCTACCAAGCATAATACCAAATGCGAGTACAAAGAGGTTCGATTGGCCGAGCGCTTCGGGAATGAGATTATACACCGAGGCCGAGGTCATAATACCTGCGGCGTATGCCAGCAAGATATCACGCAGACGGTGCGATATTTTGCGCATAAATAGAATCGGTACGGCCCCTAGGCCGGTAGACATGGCTGATATAAAACTGCCAATGAGTGCATCGTTCATGCTTCCATTTTCCCTCCTGATGAAGACTTCTTCATAATCGCTGCCGAGCATTGACACCGTACATAAAAGAGATCATAATGAACAACAGATTAGAATGATTATAAATTAGAATTCCGTTTCTGCATAGGGCAATTGTCATTACACAGGCAGGTCTTGTGGACATGATGTAGGCTTTTCGTTCTAGTGTATGCAAAAGCATAAGCTTTTGATGCCGGAGGGCCAGACCTTTTTGTAGAACCCGGGGGAGGAACTATACATGTATAAATCAATTATTATTGGAACAGGCCCTGCAGGGCTAACAGCAGCAATCTATCTGGCACGTGCCAACTTGAATCCGCTCGTTATTGAAGGTCCACAACCTGGTGGTCAATTGACAACAACGACTGAAGTAGAGAATTTCCCAGGTTTCCCTGATGGCATTATGGGTCCTGAACTGATGGATAACATGCGTAAACAAGCTGAGCGCTTCGGTGCTGAATTCCGTACAGGCTGGGTGAACAACATCGACATGAGCGAGCGTCCATTCAAGATTCAAGTTGAAGGTATGGGTGAACTCGTATCCGAAACATTGATCCTGTCTACAGGAGCATCTGCTAAATACCTGGGTATTCCTGGGGAAGAAACGAATGTGGGCCGCGGTGTCAGCACATGTGCAACATGTGATGGATTCTTCTTCCGTAACAAAGAGATCATCGTCATCGGCGGTGGCGACTCTGCCCTTGAGGAAGCAAGCTTCCTGTCCCGTTTCGGTTCCAAAGTAACCCTGGTACACCGTCGTGAAGAACTGCGTGGCTCCAAAATCATGCAGGATCGTGCACGTAGCAACGAAAAAGTAGAGATGGCTTTGAACCGTACACCACTCGAAGTACTTGCTGGCGACAACGGCGTGACAGGTCTGAAAGTATTGAACAACGAAACAGGTGAAGAAGAAGTGATTCCGGCGAGCGGCGTATTCGTAGCCATCGGTCACACACCGAACACTGGCTTCCTCGGCGGTCAAGTTACAACGGACGAACACGGTTATATCCTGACTACACCGGGTACATCCGAGACAAACATCCCAGGCGTATTCGCATGTGGTGACGTTCAGGATACACGTTACAAACAAGCGATCACAGCTGCGGGTAGCGGATGTATGGCTGCGATGGACACAGAGAAATACATTGAAAGCTTGGAGCACAGCGCAGTTGTTCTGTAATAGAATGAGCTGATTTCAAACAAACTATAGATTAATATAAAACCATACGAGGTGAATTAAACATGGAAAACGTAATTGTATACACATCAACGAATTGCCCGAACTGCAAATCCGTAAAAAGTTTCCTGGCTGACAAAGGCATCGCTTATGAAGAGCGCAACATTGAAACTAGCGACGAATTCGCACAACAAGTATGGGACATGGGTGTACGTGCCGTGCCTTTGACTGTTATTGGTGAACACCGCATTCTGGGTATGAACAAAACCCAATTCGCTAAAGCATTGGACGCTTAATTCAGGCTGATCATCTGGATCATCATGTGATGAAAGAGAGATTCGATTCATATGCAATTCCGGTTTTCGCGAGCCGTTAGGATATAGAAAGAACCGTACCCGGAAGGGTACGGTTTTTTGTGCACAACGCAGAATATGATTTAGAAAAAAATGCTCATAAAAGTCTGAAATACAACATACACCAGCAATCCTGACAGCATGTACATGAAACCAGCCTTCTTTTTGCTCTGAAACAATCGGAGTATGCCAAGGCTGAACAGGGGCGCAAGCACAATCAGGAACAGGAGTACGGTGACAAACATTTGCGCCGAGATATCTGAAGTATCCACGTAGGTCACGCTTTTTTCACTCCGTTTCATTATCGGAATTAACACAGCTGCATTCACATAGCCATGACAAAAATCACATAACCCCATTATACATCTGGATTTCTTTAACAAAAAGGGAGGAAATGGGGCGAAATGATGTCAATTTTCATCTGTTATTAGACGGAAACTCTTATTCTTCCTAGAAACTGGGAAATCGCAGAGTAAGCGGCACCAACGCGGGTGGAACGGCTGCCCAGAGCTGCCCACTCAATCTGCAAACTGCGGCGGTGATAGGGTAATGTACGTTCCTCAACAACCTGTTTTAACGCCGTTTCAATCCAGGGACCTGCTTCAGATAGTGGGCCACCAATGATAATACGTTCCGGGTTAAAACTGTTCACGATGTTGGTAATGCCAATGCCCAGTTTGCGCCCAATCGTGTCGTATAATGCCTGAACAGTCTCGTCGCCTTGCTCCGCATAATGAATAAGCTCCCGTGTGGTATGAGCAGGTAATTTTAGCTGATGATCCGGATGCTCGTAGGCTTTTTCCGATGCATATAACTCCCAGCATCCACGATTACCGCAGGAGCAGGGCAGACCTTCGGCTTCAATGGACATGTGGCCTGTTTCTCCAGCATAGCCCCATGCTCCTTTGTATAATTCACCATCCACCATGATGCCTGAACCAATTCCCATGCCTGCACTGATATAGATCATATGGCGAACACCGATACCTGCTCCAAAATTCAACTCTCCATGGGCGCCAGCATTGGCTTCATTATCGATGGTTACAGGTAGTTCAAATTCTTCTTCAAGCATGGAGCGCAGAGCTACCTTCTCCCACCCCAGGTTGGGTGCAAACAGAACCGTTCCTGCCTCATCAACCATGCCGGGCACTCCGATGCCAATGCCGATGACACCATGAGGGGAAGGAGGAGCTGCTTCAATGAGTTGCTTTGCCGCCAGTTTCAATTGCTCCAGTACAGAGGACACATCATGATGTTCCAAGATTACTGCATACTCTGTGATGACGTGACCTTCCAGATCCGTAAGCACACCCTTCAAGTGGGTCACACTAAGTTCTAATCCAACAGCATATCCGGATGTCCCTCGAAACAGTAACATAAGTGGTTTGCGTCCGCCACTAGATTCTCCAGGGCCAATCTCCTCCAAGAGTTCATCGTTAATCAGATCGGCTACAAGGTTGGAAACCGTTGCTTTGTTAAGTCCTGTTAGTTCAGACACGCGTGCGCGGGAAAGAGGGGCATGCCGCCGGATCGTATCCAGCACGATCGACTTATTTATTTTTTTGACCAGCATCTGGTCTCCGGTAATTTTCATATGGTTAAGGCACTCCTATTCTTCTGATAAAAGGGTTCTGACCCACATCCGAAACAAGTTATTCGACTATTATAGCGTAAACAAACAGGCAAAAAACATTTTTATTTTTACTTTGTTTAACCAATAGACAAAGTATTATCGATGTGATAGGATAACGGTGTAAACGATTTCTTTAAAACTATTGAGGAGGCATTTTACACATGGCCTATTTTGAATCCGTTAATAAAATTACATTCGAAGGTAAAGATTCCAAGAATCCATTTGCTTTTAAACATTATAATCCGGAAGAAGTGGTAGCCGGCAAATCGATGGAAGAACATTTCCGTTTCGGTATGGCTTACTGGCATACATTAACTGCAGGCGGCAGTGACCCGTTTGGTGCGGAGACAGCTGTTCGTTCATGGGATAAATACTCAGGTCTGGACCTCGCGAAAGTTCGCGTGGAAGCGGCATTTGAATTTTTGGAAAAAATGAATCTTCCATACTTCTGTTTCCACGATGTGGACATCGCACCAGAAGGCAACAACCTGCGTGAATTCTACAGCAACATCGATACCATCGTTGACCTGATTGAAGACCACATGAAATCCAGCGGCAAAAAACTGCTCTGGAACACAGCAAACATGTTCTCGAACCCACGCTTCATGTTCGGTGCAGCTTCCACGTGTAACGCAGACGTGTATGCTCACGCTGCAGCACAGATCAAGAAAGGTCTGGAAGTCGGTAAACGTCTGGGCGCTGAAAACTATGTATTCTGGGGCGGTCGTGAAGGTTACGACACATTGCTGAACACAGACATGCAACTGGAGCAAGACAACATTGCTCGCATGTTCCATATGGCTGTAGACTACGCGAAGGAAATTGGCTTTGACGCACAATTCCTGATCGAGCCTAAACCAAAAGAGCCAACGAAACACCAATATGATTATGATGCAGCAACTTCCATTGCTTTCTTGCAAAAATACGGTTTGGACAAACACTTCAAACTCAACCTGGAAGCGAACCACGCTACACTGGCTGGTCACACATTTGATCACGAAATCCGCGTTGCTCGTACAAACGGCATGCTCGGTTCCCTCGATGCGAACCAAGGTGATATGTTGATCGGTTGGGATACGGATGAGTTCCCGGTTGATATGTACGATGCGACATTGACGATGTATGAAGTATTGAAAAACGGCGGTATCGGCCGTGGTGGTGTGAACTTTGACGCGAAAGTACGTCGTGGTTCCTTCGAAGCAGACGATCTGTTCCTGGCACACATCGCAGGTATGGATACGTATGCGAAAGGTCTGAAAGTGGCAGCAAAACTGATCGAAGATCGCGTATTCGATGACTTCATCGAAAAACGTTACAGCAGTTTCAGCGAAGGTATTGGCGCAGATGTAGTTGCAGGTAAAGCAACACTGGCTTCCCTTGCTGAGTATGCACTGAACAACGAAAGCCCACGTAAAAACCAATCCGGACGTCAGGAATTGCTGAGAGCACAACTCAACCAGTACATCCTGGCTGACTAAAAACGGATTAGGCAGGGTTGGTGCACGCCGACCACTGATGGTTACTCATACGTGGTTGGACATTAGTAACCAAGCTCGCCTATGCACAAGATTAGCTTGTACCATGGAACGCCTGAATAAGCATGACATTCGGACCGTCCCCGACTTTCCCTTGGGAAGACGGGGGCGGTTTTTTTGGATAAACAAATAACGCGGTTTTTAAATTTTTGATATAAATGAATAATTTGCATGCTAAACGAAGTGAGCAGAAAGGACCCGAGGAAGCGAAGCGTACGCTAAGAGCTTTCTGAAAGAAAGCTGGCTTCGGAAGCTAAGGTTTATCCCCGGATTTCTCCCTTGCCAAAGGGATTAAAGGAAATCCGGGGGGAACGGCGATTCGAGGGTTTTCTGATCACGGAGTGACTACATGAGCATCAAGGTTTCATTTATAACCAATGACGAATCAAGGTCATTGGATCAATCTTTCTGTTATAAGAACGAGTATGTTTTTACTCGTTTCATATCCATGTGTGTCCAGGATCATGCATGCAAAACGGAGTGAGCAGAAAGGACCCGAGGAAGCGAAGCGGACGCATTTATCCCCGGATTTCACCCTTGCTAAAGGGTATAAAGGAAATCTGGGGATAACGGCGATCCAAGGGTTTTCTGATTACGGAGTGACTTTCATGCGTACTTGGATCTTTCGTGGATATAACCTGTGATAAACGAGAGGAGTTAACCTATGAGTTACGTAATTGGCGTCGATCTAGGAACCAGCGCGGTCAAAACAGTACTGGTCAATCGTGAAGGAAAAGTGGCATTTGAAGCATCCGAGGCATACCCGTTGTACCAGCCCAAGGCTGGATACAGCGAACAAAATCCTGAAGATTGGGTAGAGCAAACAATTGTCTCCCTGCGCAAATTGCTGGAAGTGTCTGGCGTGCAACCTTCGGAAATCGAAGGCTTGAGTTTCTCCGGCCAAATGCACGGACTGGTCTTGGTGGATGCTGAAGGTAAACCGCTACGGAATGCAATCCTGTGGAACGATACACGAACAACGGCTCAGTGCCGCCGCATTGAAAAAGTGCTGGACGGCAAGCTGTTAAGTATTGCCCAGAACCGTGCCCTGGAAGGGTTCACTTTACCGAAAATTCTGTGGGTACAGGAGAACGAGCCTGAATTGTTAAAACAAGCAGCCTTGTTCCTGTTGCCAAAAGACTATGTGCGTTATCGCCTGACCGGGGATTACGCCATGGATTATTCGGATGCAGCGGGTACCTTGCTGTTGGACGTTGCAGGCAAGCAGTGGAGCAATGAGATTGCAGAAGCATTCGGGTTGCCGATCTCCCTTTGTCCACGTCTCGTGGAATCGTTTGAAGAAGTGGGCACATTGCTGCCTGAGATTGCGGATCAAACGGGTCTGGCTGCTGTGACGAAAGTATATGCAGGCGGTGCGGACAATGCGTGTGGTGCCATTGGCGCAGGCATTCTGAGTGAAGGACAGACGATGTGCAGCATCGGAACGTCCGGGGTTGTGCTTTCCTACGAAGAGCGCAAAGATCTCGATTTCGAAGGCAAAGTTCACTTTTTTAACCACGGAGAGAAAGATGCCTTCTATATTATGGGTGTAACGCTCGCGGCAGGATACAGCCTGTCCTGGTTCAAGGATACATTTGCAGCGGACAAATCATTTGATGTTCTCTTGCAGGGCATTGATCAGGTGCCAGCGGGCAGCAACGGATTGTTGTTCACACCCTATATCGTTGGGGAGCGTACGCCTCATCCGGATGCGAATATCCGCGGAAGCTTTATCGGTATGGATGCCGGGCATAAGCTGGAGCACTTTGGACGCGCGGTAATGGAGGGCATTACATTCTCACTGCGTGAGTCCATTGATATTTTGCGTGGTGCAGGTAAAACCGTGAATGAAGTCATCTCCATTGGTGGTGGTGCTAAAAATGAAGCTTGGTTGCAAATGCAGGCGGACGTCTTCAACGCCACAATTGTGAAGCTGGAGAGTGAACAGGGCCCTGCGATGGGTGCAGCGATGCTGGCCGCTTATGGCTGTGGCTGGTTCCCATCCTTGCAGGAATGTGCAACGGCGTTTATTCGTCCAGCGAAGTCCTATGAGCCGAACCCGGAAACGGTTGCGGTGTATGATGGCCTGTTCGCACTCTATCAGGAAGTCTACGGACAGACACGTAGTCTGAATGATCGTCTGGCTGCGTACCGTTAATTCATTTATTTCACTACATTAAATTTGTTATTACATTAAAGCATCCGCGCAGGCGGGTGCTTTTTTGTCGTTCATCCGGATAAATCTCATGAAAGGTTTTCTTGGCTTGCATATCCGCATTCTAGCTCTGCATAGATTGGAAATAGAGGATTGTGATTCGTCCAGGCATCAAGGTGTTCGACGATTTTAATAGGTAGAAGCTTGAGCATGGGGGTGAAGCTTTGGATGAGCATGAGGAGCAGGGAAGACCACATATTACCTTGTCGATGATCGTTCGTAATGAGGAGAATCGATATCTCAGGCAGGCTTTGGAGACACACCGTCCCTGGATTGATCGCGCGGTAATCATTGATGACGGAAGCACAGACGGAACGGTCGCACTGTGCCGGGAACTTCTGGACGGTATTCCACTCGTATTAGTGGAGAATTCTGCTTCACGTTTTGCAGATGAGGTAAGCCTGAGAAAACAACAATGGGAAGAGACAGTGGCGACCGAACCGGAGTGGATTTTAAATCTGGATGCAGATGAGATTCTGACCCGTGACTTTGGGGCTGTACGCGATCTGTTGCTTAGTGGACACGAGGATGCAATCTATTTCAGATTGTTTGATATGTGGAGTGAGACGCATTATCGGGAAGACGAGTTCTGGCAGGCGCATGCCTATTATCGGCCATTTCTGGTTCGGTATCACCCGGGTATGAGCTATGAATGGAAAGAAACACCCCAGCATTGTGGTCGTTTTCCGTTAACGATTCAACATTGGTCCTATGGCTGTCATGCTCCCCGGGTGAAGCACTATGGTTGGGCGCGGGAAGAAGACCGTATCCGCAAATATGACCGTTATCAAGTACTGGACCCTGAAGCAAGATACGGCTGGAAAGAACAGTACGAATCGATATTGGATCAAGCGCCACGACTGTTGTTATGGTCCGAGAATGGAGAGGGGGAGTAAGCACGTTGAAGGAGAATGAGAAAGAGAACCAACATGAGAACCAGAAAGAGAGCCAGAATAATCATCGACCATCCAGACGTTCTGCTAAATCGAAAGAAACCCGTCAATCGGAAAAACTTCAGGAGCAATATCAGGAAAGAATCCTCATCGCCAGCCCTGTTCGTCAGACTGCTGCGGTGCTCCGTGAATTTCTGGATTCTCTGCATGCACTGGAACGAACAACGGTGAAGACGAACTATCTGTTTGTAGACGATAACGAGGAAGAAGCCGCATCGAATATATTGCGTGAATTTGTGCTTCAGCATGAAGGGACGGTTATTCATACAGATGAACTTGATGGCGACAGTCCTGCCAACAAAGGGGTATACAACAAGGATGAGGGAGGCCATTATTGGCAGGATGAGCAGATTTGGCGCGTAGCTGGTTTGAAAAATCATATTCTGCAATATGCACGCGATAACCACTACGATGCGGTGTTCCTGATTGATTCTGACTTGGTGCTGCATCCGCGGACGCTGGAGCAACTCGTATCGAGCGGCAAAGACATTGTATCCAATATCTTTTGGACACGATGGCAGCCGGGGGCTAGGGAAATGCCGCAGGTATGGCTGCAGGATGAGTATGCCTTGTATCGCCGCGGCGGCAAATCATCATCCGGGAACGAGGCGGAAGACGAGGGCGCGCAAACGACTGCTTTTCTGACTCAGCTGAGGGTCCCAGGTTGCTACGAAGTTGGAGGACTGGGGGCATGTACGCTCATTCGCAAAAATGTTCTGGCAGCAGGGGTTTCCTATGACCAGATTCCGAATGTATCCTTCTGGGGCGAAGATCGTCATTTCTGCATCCGTGCTCAGGCACTGGGTTTTCGACTGTTCGTTGATACACATCTTCCAGCCTATCACATCTATCGTCTGTCTGAGCTGCCGGGGGTATCTGCCTTTAACCGCAGGGCCAGACGAGGCGAAGAGACGATCAGTATTACGCTGTGTATGATTGTGAAAAATGAAGAGGCTTCCCTCGCCAGATGTCTGGACTCGGTCAATGGTATTGCCGATGAAATCGTAATCGTCGATACCGGTTCAACGGATCGTACTCGTCAGATTGCTTCCAGATATACGGATCGTATCGTTGATTTTGAATGGGTAGACGACTTTGCAGCAGCACGTAACTTTGCCTTCGATCAGGCGAAGAGCGAATATATTCTATGGCTGGATGCCGACGATGTATTCGAAGCGGAAGACCGCGCCAAGCTAATTGCTTTGAAACGGTCGCTGGACCCGGATGTTGATAGTGTCACGATGGATTACAATCTGTCATTCACAGCAGATGGCAAGGTCGCCTACAGCCTGCGCCGGAATCGTCTGGTGCGCCGGGACCGGCAATTTCGCTGGATTGGCGCAGTGCATGAATATCTGGCTGTAGCGGGCAATCTGCTGCATAGTGATGTGGCAGTTACCCACAAGAAAGATAAAGAGTATACCGATCGTAATCTGCGAATCTATCGCAAAAGGGAGCAGGCCGGAGAGGACTTCCCACCGCGCGACTTGTACTATTTCGGCAATGAATTGAAGGACCACGGACAGCATGAGGATGCGGTGAAATACTATGAGAAGTTTCTGGATACCGGGCTGGGTTGGGTAGAAGATCAGATCGCTGCTTGCCAGAAAATTGCGGATTGTGAAGCCGCACGTGAACGTCCGGAACAGGAAGTCACGGCGTTGTTCCGATCGTTTGCCTATGATTTGCCAAGAGCCGAGATCTGCTGTCGATTGGGTGGTTATTTTGCTGACCGTGAAGATTATCGCAAAGCCCTGTTCTGGTACGAACAGGCCACTCGGGCTGTACGTCCGGATGATCCTATGGTGGTGCTGAATGAAGCAGCCTGGACCTGGATGCCCCACCTGCAACTATGTGTGTGTTATGACCGGATGGGTAACCGTGCCAAGGCCCGGGAACATAATGATATTGCACTCGCCTATCATCCAACGCATCCAAGTATGTTATATAACGATCGTTACTTTAAAGATTTGGAGAAGGATAACGTATTGGAAAACGCTTAGTATTTCCGATCAAAATAGATGCCTCTTTCGTGGAATTGAGTGGGTGAATCAGCCCATGTTCCATGAAGAGGTTTTTTTGCGTTGTGATAAAAGTACATCATAGAGTTGGTGACAGACGCATTCACTTCGGAAATGGATTAATGTATTTCATCCAGGGGAGGATATGCTTTACAATAATAGTAACGGAAAAGCGGTGAACATGATTGCCTGTCTTCGGCTACCGAATTGATGAAGCAAGGGGAACTGGAATATGAATCTGACGGAAGTACTATTGGAATCGAGGCTGGTCGCGATTGTACGGGGTATTAGCCGTGAAGCGGCGGTAACAGCTGGACAAGGTATGACGAGTGGTGGCATCCGACTGATGGAGGTCACACTGAACACGCCGGGAGCACATGATATTATTGCAGACTGGCGTGAGCGGCATGAAGCGAAGGCTTATGTTGGAGCGGGTACGGTACTAAATGTGCAGATGGCCAAGGAAGCGGTTGCTGCAGGTGCACAATTTCTGGTGTCCCCCAATGTCGATCTGTCTGTCATTGAATATGCTGTAGAACATGGTGTCGAGATCTGGCCTGGAGCCATGACTCCCACGGAGATTGTCGCTGCCCATGAAGCGGGAGCACGAGTTGTGAAGCTATTTCCGATGGCAAGTCTGGGCATTCCGTATCTGCGGGAGATCAAAGCCCCACTGAATCATATTCCACTGCTGGCAACAGGCGGCGCAACTCTGGAGAACATTGCTGACTATTACGCAGCAGGTGCAGCTGCAGTGGGTCTGGGAAGTGCACTTTTGCCACGAGAAGCTCTGGCCTCAGGAGATCATGAGCGGATTGCAGCTTGCGCACAGAAATTTGTGGAAGTAATTTCAAATCAATCGTTATCATAAAAACCGATGTCGTTTAACGTGCCGTTCATTCTATTGTCTTATGATGGATGTATGCCAGAATTCGGAGAGGAGAGATGCCCTGTGAAAGCTAAAACAATGATTGGCGGCATGCTGGCCGTTGCCGCAGTAACGGCAGGTGGATTATGGAAGGCCGCTGTGAAGAGCCAGACACCCCAGAAGATTCCAATCACCCTGACGCCTCCAATGCCATTTGAGGATGTGACCTTTGACAGTGGAGGAGGTCGAGTGCATGGATGGTTCATCCCGGCCAGAGCTGACATTCCGAAACCATGGCCGCTCGTTATTATTGCACATGGCTGGGGCTCCAATCGCTCCCGTGTTCTTCGTTACGCGCGTCCGATCTGGGAAGCAGGATATGCCTTGTTTATGTATGATGTTCGCAGTCATGGGGCCAGTGATCCGGTTCGTGCTGCATCTGCCTACCTGTTCCGGGATGATCTGCTTGCGGCATTGCAGTATACGACTGCACGACCAGAGATTGATGCGGATGCCATCGGTGTACTTGGACATTCTTTGGGTGGACTGGGTACGATTCTTGCAGTGACGGAGGGAATCCCTGTATCAGCGGTAATTACGGACTCGATGCCATCGCAATTTGAGGTAATCGTCAGTTCGGAGCTGAGACGCCGGCGTCTGCCCTTGTTTCCACTGGCCCAGTTAATTCCGAGAATCTGGTTCTGGAGAATGGGTGAATCTCTGAAGTCCTATCGTCAGCGTGATCCGGTGATGATGCTGAATGAACGGCGCAGGGGGATGCAATTGCCGATGCTTATGGTGCACTCTAAGGGAGATAATTTCATTCCCCCGAGCGAGCTTGAATATTTTATGTCCAAAGCCGATCCGCCTGTAGAACATCTATGGGTCAACAGCGGAGGACACAGTTGTTCCGAGGAAGATCCCGCCTTCTGGGACACCGTTATCCCATTTTTGAAAATCCATGTCCAAGGTCGGACGAAGTCGAACGATTCGTCTATAGCGAGCAGTTGACAGGGTAGAATCAGCCTACATAAGAGTGCAGGCTAACAGAGAAAACGCCAACGTGGTTGGCGTTTTTTTTGCTGTTCTGAGCAATATGCAGAAATTCACATTTGTAAAATTGCTCCGAAAACGACCATTAAAAAGGAAGCTTATGGTATCATAGAATAGACTGGCAATATTCATGCGAGGTTATTTGCTATGCTTCTTTGTATGAAATTGAAGGGAGAGGTCCAGATTTGAGTTTGAATTTGAAGTTTAATGTACGTTTCAAAATGTTCGCAACCAAAGCAACAACCGCAGCGATGGCAACACTGCTGCTTGCTTCGCAAACACCAGGTTTTGCAGGCAGTGCATCAGCCGCGAGAGCTGAACAGGTGACCGAAGCGACAACGGGGGAGAATGAACAACTAGACGCAACGAGCAATGACGTGCCTGAGGGAGCGAAAATCTCATCCAGGCAAGCCAGTGAAAATATACTGAAATTATTTCCAATGTTAAAGAAAGCAAAGATCTCATCTGCCCGATTCGATTCACCTAATTCTTATCCACCGCCAGACTACAAGGCATGGGAGATCGGGTTCCAGATCACACAAGGCAATCATACGTCAGGATTCAATGCAACTGTACATGCAGGCACAGGGGAAGTGTTGAGTGTACATTTGCCGTCGGATGTCATGGATAAGCATATCTCGGAATCGGATGTGAAGCTAACCAAGGCTGAAGCCGAAGAAAAGGCCGTGGCACTGTTGTACCAAGCGATTCCAGGTCTGAAGGACACGGAGTATGCTCCGCTTGGAGATCTGTATTCTTCCATTGAACAACAGTCATTGTTTGGCAGAACAGAGTATCGATATGCTTACCAGTTAAAACATGACGGATTGTTATCTGACGCAGAGACAGTCTACATAAATGTGGATGAAAGTGGTTTGGTGACAGGTTACTCACGAGGTACTACCTCAGCTAAGTATCCTTCATCGAAACCGGCAGCTTCAGAAGAGAAAGCCAGAAAGCAGTTTGAAGAACAGTTCGATGTGGAGTTGGCTTATATCTCCAAAGATCGTCTGTCTTCCAAGCAGGGTCAGCAGTATTACCTTGGCTACACACCGAAAAATATCAGTATCGTTCCGATTGAGGCGAATACGTTGGAACGGATTAATACTTTAACAGGTAAAGCTGTAGATGAAGATTCTCTACAGCAGGATACGAAGTTGAAAGGTGATGTGACTCCTTTTGTCCCGGCCAATGGTACGAGGTTAAATGTACAGCAGGCTGCCAATCGGGTGGCAACGAACTTTGATATACCGAAGGGTTACAAGCTGGAGCACAGCCAGTTAAGCAAGGGATTGTATGCAAGTCCGAACAATCAGGTATGGAGTCTGAGCTGGAGCGATCGAAGTGCCAATATGTCCTATATGTTCATGCGGGATATCTCAGCACAGGTAGATGCAGTTACAGGACAGATCTACAGCTATACAATGATGCAACGAATTGGACCGGAGATGGAGCAGGAGAAGCCAACTGAAGAGAAGGCAGAGATATTGGTAACCCGGAAACAGGCTGAGAAACTGGCGATGAACACAGTCATTGCGCTAGTTCCAGATGCAACGGAGCAGTTCCGGCTGGCTAATGTTATTGAGATAGACGATGCACGCACCTTTATGTTCCAACGGTATCTGAACGGCATCCCGGTCAATGATGATACGGCACAAGTACAGGTGTTGAACAACGGGGCAGTTAATGAATTCTATACGCGTATTGCCGCAACGCCTGAACAACTGCCAGTAGAGAAAGAACCAGCCATCAGTTACGAAGAGGCAAAGGCAATCTATTTGGAAGAGTTCAAGCTGGTTCTGGCATATTCTCGTTACGGTGGATGGGGTACGAACAGCGGTGAAGTCATCCCGGTGGGAGTTAACTTAGCTTATATGCCTACACGAGATGATCATTCGATCTACGGCACCTATGAAGTGCTGGATGCTAATACGGGAGAATGGACGTTGTTATACGGAGATACAAGCTCTGCAACCAAGGCTGATCCTACGGATATTTCTGGCCATGTGGCTGAAGCAGCTCTGCGGAATATGACACAGCATGGCGTATTGCTTGCGGATGAGCAGGGACGTGTATTCCCGGATCGTGTGATCACCCGAGGTGACTGGTTTAACTATCTGGCAAGAGCGATTAACCCGAATATGGATCTCTACTATAGTGGGGACGGAGATGACAAGCTGTATGCCGACGTTGCACCTGACAGCCCGTATTATAAGGCAGTTCGGGCATTAATCAATCAGCGCTGGCTTGCCGGAGCAGACCCCGAACAGAATCTGAATCCTCAAGAAGAGATGACACGTGAAGAATTGGCAGTGCTGCTTGTACGTATTTTACGCTATGAGAAGCTGGCTGGATTCTATACGTTGCCATCGGATCTTCCCAACATTGCGGATGCCAGTGCCATTACGAGCAAAGGTGCGGTTTCCCTGAGTTTGAAGTTGGGCTTGCTTCCTTCGATTGAAGGACGATTCATGCCTGCACGCAAAGTGACGGTAGCTGAAGCGTCACAGGTATTGGAACGGCTTGCCAAGCTTCAAGGCAAGACAGATACGTTTATGAGTGGTAATCGTCTGTATTAGACGAGGAATGATGCATATTATTGCCCGTGTGAATCATAAGATGAAGATAACGGGTAATCGTGATTCATTGAACTGAAGATCAGAGGGACCTTCTATAGAAGGTCTCTTTTGATTTAATTTTTACAAAAATCATATCATTTCAACTAACATTTACACGATAACGGAGAGGGCAGAAATAACTTGAGGAAGCGAAGCGTGCGCCTAAAAGCTTTCTGAAAGAAAGCTACGTCGGAAGCATACGCTATCACCGGATTTTTCCTTTTGAATAAAGGATCAAAAAAATCTGGGGATAACAGCGATCGGAAAGTTGTTCTGCCATCGGAGTGTTCGTGTAAATATTCTTTAGTTGAACTGATATAGAAGAATGACGACAGAGCCTTTTGTGATACAATAGGGCGTGAGAACTTTGCAAAGAGGGGTGGGTTCCTTTCATGGGCAAGAACGGGAAACGCATTATCACCATATTGCTGGCAGGCTGTCTGATCGCTGTAGCGTTGCCACGCACAGTTGATCTGGATCAGCTGTATGCCGCATCGGGAACATCAGATATCTCTACGACTACGGATCTGCGCCAGACCTTGCTTACCGCAATGTCACAGCGAACGGAGGAACTTGTTTTTACATACAAAGGCAATGTGAAAGGCCTCAAAAAACAATTGCAAACCTCCATCGATGAGGCAATGAAGAGTGACCCCTATATTCAATATACCGTTAAAAGTTATGCATTTAATTATAAAGGTTCCAATGTGTCGGCCGAAGTACATGTGACGCTCTCCTACCGGGAGACCAAGGAACAGACCGATTATGTGAATCGTAAAGTCACGAACGTGTTGAAAGAAATCATCAAACCAGGCATGACGGATCATGAGAAGGTCAAGGTTATCCATGATTGGATTGTGCTTAACCTTTCCTATGATACCTCGCTGAAGAAATATACCGCCTACGACGGTCTTGTTACGGGCAGTACCGTCTGTCAGGGATATTCACTGCTGGCATATCGGATGTTGGAGCGAGTAGGCATTGATAACCGAATTGTGGAAGGCACAGCAGGTGGGCAGCTTCATGCCTGGAATATCGTGAACCTGGACGGCAAGTGGTATCACATGGATACCACCTGGGATGATCCTACTCCTGACCGTAAAGGTAAGGTAAGCCACAGCTATTATTTGCTGAGCGATGATGAGATGGCACGTGACCATATCTGGACAGGCAAAAGCAAGTATCCTGCTGCGCCAGCTCCTTATCGGGAAGCTTTATTGAAGCTGGTGAAGGCCGGAGATAGCAAAAAGGCTGCCTATCAGAAACTGTACCATGCGCTGGACTACTCTCTGTATGATGAACAGGATGCCGTTAAAGGCCATGCTGCGCTGAAGACCAAGGTTCAAAGTACACTGAAGGAAGGCGGAACATCGCTTACGTTCAGGTATAAGGGTACTGAGGCTGGGCTGATTGAAGATTTGCAAGATTTGTACCAGCTTGGTATGAAATCGATATCCTATTATGTGTCCAAAATGGAAGGTACCACGGATCTGCGTGTTAAAATTAACTGGACATTATAACAACCGTTTTAAAAAGGATGCTCCGCTTGAGGAGCATCCTTTTTTGCGTTCAATGGTGAAGGTTTATACGTTGTCTATTTTTTGTATATGTCGCTTTGCTATTCTAATCTTCGGCGTAAGCCAACACTACGTTAGAGGAGGAAATGCAAAAAATGAGGAAAAAAGTGAGCATAGTGATCATTGCTCTATTGCTGGTCACGCAAATGATGCAGGGTTGGATATTTACACCAACGATGCATGCTCAGGATGAAATGACTAATTTGCCAGCCAGTGCAATGAGCGATACAGCGTCAGAAGAAGGTTCGGCAGTTTCGGCAGAGGGGAAAAACGTTGATGTTGCTGCCAATCCGGAAGAAGATGAGAATGCCAGAACTCCAGGAGATCAGGAAGGAATTGCGATGCGTTTGCTTAATGCATCTGCAGGCCCGGTGATCACAGAACATTTGATTACAAGTGTGCAAATCTACAATCAAGTACCTGAAGTGGTAGACGGAACGGTTCAGCCTCAAGGGGATGAGATTGAGACAGTCAGACCAAGTATCAAGGATGAGGTAGCTGTTTTCTTTACATGGGCACTACCAAACGATTCCCATGGTTATGGAGACGGATCTACGTACACGTTCGACCTCCCAGACAAGTTCAAGATTGAATCGCAATTAACAGGAACACTGGATGGTGATGTTGGGGAATATGTGGTGAATCCCAATGGTACGGTCACGTTTACGTTTAATGATCAAATCATTGGTTCGGAATTAAAAGGTAACTTTTACGTTTGGATCAAGTTTGACGAGAGCAAGATGGACGGTGGCTTGAAGCAACCGATAGATTTTAGCTCTATTGGGCAAGGCATAATTAATGTACACTTTGCCAATACAGCCAAGGATGAACTCACGAAATCAGGACTTGCAAATAATAGTGGTTTCAACTCTGATTCGATTAACTGGACGGTTGATTTTAACCAAGGGGAAAAGGAAATCAAAAATGCCATTCTGAATGATACACTCCCGGCAGGTTTGGAGCTCAAAGGGAATATTGAGATTCGTGAATTGCAGGTTCAATTGAACGGAACTGTCAAAGAAGGAGCTATAGACAGAACCGCAACTCAATTTCCAATTAACCTCGGCAATATCGAGAAAGCTTACCGGGTGACGTACACAACAAGTATTAAGGCGCCAACAAGCGAACCTTATACGAACGTTCCTTATGAAAATAAGGTAGAGCTTACAGGGGATCAGATGGATACAGAAACAGACATCGGTAGAGTGACGGTAAGCTTTAATGAGCCCTTGAACAAATCAGGGCAGGATAGTGCCTATGATCCGGTGACCCAGACGATCACATGGAAAGTACAATACAATTACAATCAACAAGCTATCGCTCAAACGAATGCATGGATTGAAGACCGTTTTGATACTGCAAAACAGGAATTGGTTCCAGGCTCGGTAAAAGTAAATCAAGTGAATATTGATTCTAGCGGAAAGCCTGCGGGGACTACTCTGTTACCTCCAGCATCCTATACACTGCAAGGAGTCGGAACAGGCTTCGATGAAGGATTAAAGCTACAATTTAAGAATGGCATCGCCGAGGCTTATGAAATTGAATATCAAACCCAAGCGATTGACCGTGTGTATGCAGACACTACCGTATCCAATACGGTGAAGATGTATGATGACACTTCGAAAGAAGGAGAAAAGAGCATTCAGGAAGTTATTTTTGCAAAAAGTGTAAAAAGCGAAAAATTCAACACAAAAGAAATCGAATGGCAGATTGTGTTGAACCGTGATTTGAAGGAAATGACGGACATCGTCATTACGGACAATTACGAAGGAAGAAATATGAAACTGATTCCGGGCAGTCTTCAAATTAGCGGGGATCAGCAGGATCAGTTTGAACTTGTGGCAGTTGCTGATCCAAATGATGTGAACTTTGAAAAAGGGTTTACTATTAAAATGAAGCCAAACGGTATGATCAATAAAGAGCATGTGATCACCTATACGACAAGCTTTGATCCAACAGCGGCTAACAAGCCCGTCGACAATGAATATCGTAACGAAGCTACTTTGAATTGGAACGAAGCGAATGTACCTCAAGCTTCGATTACCAAATCGGCTGTGGTTAAACCACAAAGTTATACGATTGAGAACGGTAATAAAAAAGGCGAATATAGCGCTAAAGACAAAACGATCACCTGGACGATCGATGTGAATTATAATTTATATGATATCCAGAATGCTATTCTTAAAGATGCGTACACAGGTAATCAATCTTTTGTAGACGGATCTTTGAAAGTGAACAAGCTCAAGCTGGAGGGAGAGAATAATGTCACCGCTATTGGTGATGAGGTTACACCTACAGCAGGGGATTTTAATTTGAACACTGACGGAAAAGGCTTTACTTTAGACCTCGGCAACATTGGAAAAGAAGCCTATCGGATCGTGTATAAGACAAGTTTGGATGGGGAATTTGATGTTGCGGGCACATACTCCAATCATGCAACGCTGAACGATGGCCATGGCGGCCCATTGCGATTCGAAAAATCAGTGCCTGTGACACCCGCTCATGGTGGGATATACGTACACAAAACAGGACAGCAGATTGGCTCAAGTGATAAAGCTTCCTGGACTGTAAATATCAACCCAAGCCAATCGTATATTGCAGCAGGTTCCGTATTAACAGACACGTTATCGGATAACCAGATTTTGCTTGCCGATACGTTAAAGTTATATGCGACTGATCTGCCCGCAGACAACTCCGGCAACGTATCGACCAAGGCAGGCATAGTTGATTCCAATGAGTATGTACTGGTTGTGGAGGATAACACTTTTACATTCACCTTTAAGAATGAAATGAAAACCGCTTTTATTTTGGAATATCAATCCTTTATTAATGCCGATAGTGGTGCAAGAATAGAGAATAAAGTTCAGTTTGCGGGTAAATCGTCCTCAGTGACGGGTTCAGATCAGCAGAGTGGGATTCGTGTTTCCATGGCGGGTGCTGGCGGTGGTGCATCTACGGGTGTAGGTAAATTGAAAATCCACAAAGTCGATGATGCAAGTCTTCCACTGGAGGGAGCGGTCTTCGCGATTTATAATGCTTCGGGAACGACGCTGCTGGAAACGTTAAAACCGACAGATGAGAAGGGTGAGACGACGACCTCTCGAAACTACAGATTACATGCGACCGATGGTATATCCTATAAGTTGAAGGAAGTTTCAGCACCAGCGGGATACTTGATTGATGCAGACTATGGTACTGCTACAGGTAAAACGATTCAGTTTAGAGATGCTACCGCATCATTTGAAGTGGTTAACGAGAGAATTCGTCAAGGTTTCCAATTAACCAAGGTGGATGCTGCTGACAGTACAAAAACGCTAAAAGGTGCAACATTCGAATTGTACCTGAAAAATGGTCAAACCAGACAGTTGATCGAAACGATAACTTCAGGTGTGGATGGAAAGATCGGAGCAACAGATCTGGAGCCAGGAGATTATGAATTGATCGAGGTCGAGGCACCTGAATTCTATCAACTGGATTCAACACCTATACCTCTTACAATTGTAGCCAATCAAACACAGATTGTTACGCTTACACAAACCAATACGCAAGGTACGGATGCTAAGCTGTTGGTGACCAAAGTGAACGCCAAGGATCAATCCGTGTTAGCTGGAATCGAATTTGAACTGCGTGATAGTACAAATGCGGTGGTGAACACACGGGTTACGAATATCAATGGGGTCATTGAATTTGATAACTTGGCCTATGGTTCATATACATTGGTAGAGACCAAGGCAGAAGGCTTTGTGATTGAACAGCCCGAGACGGTTGTATCTATTACCAAACCGGAAACCCGATTGACTATTGAAAATAAAGAAAATGATCGTTCCGTGAAATTAATTAAATACAATGCGGGTCGTACTCAGCATCTGCAGGGAGCTGTTTTTGAATTATGGTCGCAGAGTGCGTTGATGGATCCAAATGGAGATTGGCAATTTAACGTCGTTACCGGAATTGACCAAGCGCTCCTGACAACGGACCTTCAAGGTGAGATTAAGTTGAACGATCTGCAGCCTAACACATATCGCTTGATTGAAGTTAAAGCACCTGCAGGTTATTTGCTGGATACAGCCCCAGTCGAGTTTGAGATTACAGATAAACAAACACAAGCAATCGTTGTTGAAAAAACGAACAGCGCCATTCCAGTAGTACCGGGTGTACCGAGTGTACCTTATAATCCGGGAACACCTACTACGGGTATAACACCAGATCCGGATAAACCAACTACACCGGAACCAGGTACGCCAGGACCATCGATTCCAGGCACTGTGGTTCCTGATCCTACGGAACCAGAGGGTGGTACTGAAAGTCCGACAGATGAAGATTCCGGGGTAGCCACACCGTCACCGGGCGTTTCCAACGGTGATGACACTGCACCTCCAACTGGGGATACAGATGAACCTGATGGGGATAGTGCACTGGCACCTCCTGCTGGAACAGACACAGATGGATCACAGGGGACTGGAAATTCTACATCACAGCAGTCTGGAAATTCTCCATTACAGGGAATGCTGCCGAAGACAGGGGAAGAGAGCACACTGGCTTTCACTGTCGCAGGCATGATGCTGATGGCATTAGGCAGTGCGGGATACGTATATTTCCGACGCAGAAGACCGCTTCAACGCTAGGTCATAACACGTAATCCAAGACTCATCATGTTCAGATAAAAATACCCTCTAGCATTCACGACGGAGACCCAAAGTCACCGTGTGAATATACTAGAGGGTATTTTAATTTGGTTGAACTTTGGGGCGGTCAAGACCGGCAACATCCGGATTCACTTCAATGGCTCTTACAATGAGCCGATGGGTTGGATTGATGAGTGGATCACAGGTGATCAAGGTCAGGACCTGCCCGAGCCCCGGGTCTTCCAATACAGACAAGTCATTCGGCTCCACAACGGATATCTGATCTACCTTGTACTGGATAATCGTTTGATCTGCCAGGGTGATTTCCATTAAATCACCTATCTGGAGTTCATCCAGACGATTGAACAGTCGTCCTTTTTTGTGGGCGCGATGAGCGGCTATGGCTGCATTACCTTTGTTCCCAATGCGGGTAGTTTCCACAAGATGGGTTGCAGCTACCTTCATGTTGTCTTCCGTTGCACCCTCCAGAATCGGTAAGCGGACATCAATCTTGTCAATCAATAGTACCCCCAACGTATTGGAAGAGGCCTCCTGCGCTTTAGCTGTATTGTCCGTAGTCGGCTCGTCAGAAGCTGCATCCTGTATGCCTTGTTCGAAGGAGTGATTAAGCGTAGACAAGCCATTTTGCAATTGCTCCAGATCGTTCATGACACGGGTTTGCTGCCAGTCATAATACGTTTCCCGCAGGAAAGGCAAGCTGATGATCAGAACGCCCAGCAGGATGAGCAGAATAGAGAATTTTTTCATTATGCATCAACTCCCGTTGTCCAAGAAAAATAGTGTACCTTTCTCTATTTTACTTACCGACCTATACAAAATATGGACAGGGACGAAAGGACATACGGGAATGTTTATAGTGGAGAGCCGTCCCAAAAACAAAACATCCCCGTATCGCCACAGTAGAAAAACTGCAACGCCACGGGGATGTTTTGTTAAAAAGCCACTATTTATCAGTTGGTGAATCGGTAGGTGTGAAATCACATTCCTGCAACGGCACCACTTTGGTCTTCTTGATCCATTTGTAACCGAGCCACAACACCAGGAACAGCGGTACGCTCAAGTAGGCGACGATGGCTCCACTCCAGTCGATCTGGTCACCGGTGAATGCCTGGTAGTTCTGTCCAATAATCACAACGATACAGAGGACAAAAGCGAAGATGGGCCCAAACGGGAACCAACGTGCCCGGTAAGGCAGATCGCTCAGGTCTCTGCCTTGTGCAACATATGCACGGCGGAAGCGATAATGACTTATGGCGATCCCGAGCCACGTGATAAAACCACACATACCGGATGCATTCAGCAACCAGGTATACACGATGCCATCGCCGAACAGGGAGGCAAGGAAAGCCAACATACCAACGGCAGTCGTGAGCAACAGGGCATTCATGGGAATGCCTTTTTTGTTCAACTTGCCGAGGAAACGAGGAGCTTTACCATCTCGGGCAAGGGCATAGAGAACCCGGCTCGAAGCATACATGCCTGAGTTACCGGCAGAGAGTACGGAAGTTAGAATAACGGCATTCATGACGGAAGCCGCAATGGCGAGTCCGGCTTTTTCAAACACCAACGTGAACGGGCTAACCCCGATATTTTCCAAATCACCTTTGAGCAGGTTCGGATGAGTGTACGGGATGATCAGACTGATCACGGTAATCGCCAAAATGTAAAAAATCAGAATGCGCCAGAATACCTGACGAATTGCACGAGGGACATTCTCGCGCGGGTTTTCACTTTCACCAGCGGCTACACCGATAAGCTCTGTACCCTGGAATGAGAATCCCGCGGCCATGAATACACCAAGCACGGCGAAGAATCCGCCATGGATAGGCGCATCACCGATGGTGAAGTTACTGAAACCAACCGCTTCTCCGCCCATAATACCGAAGATCATGAGCACACCAACGGCCAGGAAGATGATTACGGTAGCAACTTTGATAATGGCGAACCAGTACTCGGACTCCCCGTAGCCTTTGACCGACAGTACGTTCAAGGCAAAGATCAGTACGAGGAACAATAAGCTCCATAACATGGATGAACTGTCGGGGAACCAGTACTTAATGAGTACAGTAGCGGCAGCAAGCTCTGCTGCAATGGTTACTGCCCAGTTGTACCAGAAGTTCCAGCCCATCGCGAACCCGAGGGCGGGATCGACAAAACGTGCGGCATACGTATTAAATGAACCGGAGTCCGGCATAAAGGTAGCAAGCTCACCAAGGCTGGTCATTAGGAAATAGACCATAATGCCGACAGCCGCATAGGCAATTAAAGCTCCACCAGGGCCTGCGGTTGAGATGGCGGTACCACTTGCGAGGAACAGCCCGGTACCAATGGAGCCACCGAGGGCGATCATGGTCATATGGCGTGCGCGTAATCCTTTTTTCAGGGAAGGTCCGGTTGTTGTTGGGTTACTGCGGTCTTGCATGGAAACACTCCTTCATTCGATATACTGATGTTTGCAATACTGAATTCATAAACAAAAAGACCACAGGCATCAGCCTGCGGTCTTTAATATTTCAATGTCCGCACCATGTCCCAGATGATTAAGATAGCTCAACACAGAAGAATTCATACCTTTATATAAAGGAAATGTACTTCCGTGACAGTTCTGCGCCTTTCGACAGCAGCCCCAGCACACCGGACCGTGTAAGGAACGTCCAGTGAGCTTCGGCGGGTACACCTTTCGGCTGATATCATAAGCGGCTCCTTAGCGCCTCCTTCAGCGTACTGATCGCACCCGCGACCTCTACCTCACCATCAATGGATGAGGTGTATCTATTGTCTATGAAATTATAATCAACACAACTTAACACGCTGTGTCCTGTTTAGTAAACAGACAATTAGTATAACGCGCATGGTTTTCCAGTGCAATAACAATTGTTGGATGTGAGGTCTGGGGGACGACTATTCCTCTTTCTTGTTACGGCCAGCCATCTGCTGCCATACCGTTCCAGCAGCCTGTTCGCCCGATTCGATCCGCTCCAGAGCCATCTTGGCTTGAAGGCTGACTTCAAATTCGGGATCATCGGCTGCAATTCGTAACGCTTGTTCTGCTTCTTCTGTTCCAACCTCATATAGGAAACGTGCTGCACGCCAGCGTACAAGTTTACTTTTATCGGATAACGTTGCTGTCATGGCTGGAGTAGCGGCAGGATCACCGATATCAGACAAGGTATCCCCGGCCGTACGGCGTACCGCAGGTGAACTGTCCTGGAGTGCTTCATACAGCAATTCCATCGCTTCCGGTTTACGAATGTCACCCAGGTATACCACGGCCAAGCGGCGAATCTGCATTTTGTTGTCATGCAGGGCATGGGCTACGAGGGGCAGTCTTTCTGCCGTAGGCTCCATGCCGTCAAATGCCGCATAGCGGACATTCCAGTCCTCGTTTCGCAGGGCCTCTTCCAGTTCAGCTCCATCCAATTCACGACGGCGTTCAACGAACTCTTCTGCTTTGGTACCATGTTCAATCGCTTGTTTGATGACCTGCTCCAGTCGTTCTGGCGGGAAAGCAGCTTCGAGTTCCTGTTCGACTTCACGTGCAATGTCCGGTAAATCGCCATATCGAACACCATAATCACTCAGTTTGCGTTCTTTGATCATCGTCGCACTGGCGACTTCCGTTACGGCTTTGACAAAGCGGTCCGACAATGAGATTCGTTCTTCCTTGGCTCCGGCCTTGACCCTGATCTGCATGGGTACGCCACGGAAAAATTGTACGAATACCTGTGCCTCTCCGAAGTGCTCGCCTGAACCATCTTCTGATTCAATCCAGTCCAGATCAATGCCTTGTTGTCCAAGGCGATTCTGGACTTCGCCCAGAATAACGGACCAGTCTGCATTTCCTTTACGATCGAGCGCTACAAAGTCTGTTGTGTGGAATACACTCTTTACGCCGGGAATATGAAGCATCTGGCGAATGAAAGCCGGAGCGGATCGTTCGTTGTCCAGTGTATATGTTTTGCGAATTCCGTCCTCCAGACGTTCATCGAGATGTAGCATCATCGTATTTGGACTTGGTGTTGGTTCAATGGAAACAATATTCATCAGTGTGTAACCTCCTATAATACCAAATTCATCTTTAACTTCCCGTAAATTAAATCACACGGGTATTTCTCTATTTTACATCAATGTGTGGAATCTGCGAAATCATCGAGTAGCGAAGTGGACGAGACTGACACTTAGTGTGAAGAAGTACGAAATTTGTTAACACTTCTTTCATGTTCACGCAGTAACATTTTTAAACGTAAGTTGGCACAATATAAAGGTAAGAATCAACTGGAGGTTATACCTATGGAACCTATTACCGTGCTCTCGGATGGAAAACGTCGTATTGCATATGAAAATATTATTCAATTGTTCAGGGAATGGATGGAGGATGCACCATCCGGTTCAGTGATAGAAACACACCGGGGAAGTTGGGAAAACTCCCGTTATTGTATTGTTGATTATCAGATTGCCGAAGAAGCGGTGGCGGCGGCGAAGGCCATCCGGGCGTTTATGCCTCAGATTCCGTTACTGGTCATTACGGATTTCAAATCGCTGATTCGGAAGCGACACTTGCAACAGATAACAGGTACAGGTGAGGTGAAGATGATTCTCTGGAACGAGCAAGAACCGCATCAGCTGATCAAGGACATGGAGCAGTGGTTGCATTCCTCCGTATATGAATCACAAATAGCCATACCTCCCATCTTATCCATGAGATAAGAGAGGGAATATAGCCATAGGTTAGTAAGTTTAATCGTTACGATCGAATTAGATCACGTATTTATAGCCTGTTCCCCACACCGTTTTGATATAACGGGGGTTCTTGGGGTCAGGCTCGATTTTTTTACGCAGGCTTGAGATATGAACATCAATGGTACGATCCAGATAGGCGCGTTCGGAGCCTTTGATTCGATCCATCAGTTCATTGCGGGTGAACACTTTACCCGGATTCCGGTACAATTCCTTCATAATTTCAAACTCAATATGAGTGACCTCGATTTCAACACCATCCACAAACAGCGTTCTTCTGTACTCATTAACATTCACATGTCCAGTAACCTCTGCCTGCTTGTCTTCCTTAACTGGTTTGTCGTGATAGGAAATGATGGATCTGCGCAGCAGTGCTTTAATTCTGGCGTCCAGCTCTTTCAAGCTGAATGGCTTGCACAGAAAGTCATCCGCTCCATTATGTAATGCGCGAAGTCGATCATTCAGCATCGTGCTTGCCGAGATCATTAGAATGGGGACAGTGGAGTGCTGGCGGAATGCTTCTACGAGATCATTTCCATCCGTCTCAGGAAGCATCAGGTCCGTTACAACAATATCCGGCTGAAATTGTGGGAACAGTTGAAGTGCCTCGCGGGCATGATGAACCCGTTCAGTGATGTATCCTTCCTCCTCAAGAAAGAAAGCAATCATGTCAGCCAGATTTTTCTCATCTTCTATAAGAAGTACTTTGATCGTCATAGGGTCACACTCCTGGTGAAAATAATGTGTTAAGAAAATACTAAAAAAAAGCTGTGATTTGCTAAAAAATACTGCAAAATTTTTAATGTTTCTATCCCAAAATATAGGAAGTATATGTAGGTAGGAAGCAGGCTTTTTAGATGAACTTCAATATTTTAGCATGAATGCAGTTTGTTTGCCGAGCGATCAGAATTTCCCAAAGCTACAACAAGTACTAATTACAGTATAATGGATCAGAACGATTTGAGGGAAAAAAAGTAGATTGTATCCGCTTAAGTTTATAGGGGGAACCAACGTTGTTGTTAAATACAGAACAAAAAATCAGCCTCGAGGGCAGTTGCTTATGGATCGTATAAAGGCAAGCCAACTGCTGGAGTGGGTCGTGTTGAAGCTAAGAATACCCTGGTTTGGAACCAGCATTCTGATCATTCTTGGCTCACTAAGCACTATTTTTCCACTGACCTTATTCTATGGTGTACAGTTTATGGTTGGTAGCGCAGCAGCACTCATTGCTCTTCGTCTGCATGGGGCTATCTATGGATTTGTAACCCTTACAGTCATCCATCTGCTGAATACCACGATTGTCGGCTTCGAGCCGCGGAATTTGACGGTAACGATTGCTCATTTCATTGAACTGATCTGGATGCTCGGTTGGCAGTTGCGTTGGAAGAATGGCAGCCTAATCAAGGCTAATGCTGTCTTCTGGGTAGTGATGCTTCTTCCCGTCATTTATTGCGGACATTATCTATTGGGCCTGGATATAAGAGATTTGAAGTATGAGTATATGTATATTGCCGTGATTGGCATGGTGAATGCGCTGATCGCGGGTATTGTGGTGGATTTCTGGATTACTATGGGTGAGCACAAATCAAAGCGCACAGGAACCATTCCACTCACCAGAATTGCGTTTAAATACGTAGTCGCCTTCGTGGTATTTGTTTCTCTTCTATTGTTATCCGCGGATAGCCGCAGACAATTGAGTCAAATGAATGATGCCATTATACGTGATATGAAACATGCCGCGAGTGCCGTTGTTCAGGATCTGGACGAACAGTATGTTACCTCGGAGAATATGAATCAGAATATGGTGCGTTATCATCATCTTCTGGGCGTGAATGTGATTCTGCTGGATCGAAATGATACAGTCGTCGCTTCTGGTTTGAATACACTTCAGGATGGCGAGTACCTGGACATGGACAGATTCAGTCTTCTAAAGTCGAGGGATAATCTCATCCTGTTAAGATCCGAAAATATCCATTACAGCGATGTATTGAATCATTGGAAACAGGCATCTTTCATCTATGAAGCGGAGATGACAAATCTAACGCCTTATCGGGTATTCATTGAGACCAGCTCGTCCAAGTATTATTCCCGAATAGAATCGATCTACCTGTCCACGCTGCAATCCCTGTTCATCATTATCGTTGCTTCCATGATTGTGGCGGCTCCTCTGAGCAGCAAGGTGGTTAGCCCGCTGTTAAGACTAACCAGGATGACAGGTTCTCTTCCGAGACTGCTGTTTCGAAATGGGAAGATGGAATGGCCAACCAGCCATGTAACCGAAGTGCAGATTCTTATTGGTAATTTGCGCAAAATGGCTGATGTACTGCTGGAACAATTCGAACAGATCCGTCATGACAAGTTAACGCTGGAGGACAGGGTCATAGAGCGAACCAAAGAGCTCAAGAATAGTGAAGAAGTCAAACGTGCCATTATTGAATCGTCAATTGATGCGATTATCGCTGTGGATTCCAATGGAATCATCGTTGAGTTTAATCCGGAGGCCGAAAGAATGTTTGGATTGCTTCGGGAAGAAGTGATCCTGCTGAAGGAAGCACCGACTCTTTTTCAAGGCGCAAGCTGCATGGAGATCAAGTCATTACTGGAGCGATTCGAATATGTTGAAGGTAAGAGATACACGATTGTAGATGAGATTTCAGGTATTCGCCAGGATGGTTCCGTCTTTCCGATTGAGTACAAAATTGTTGAAATCCAGCTCGGCAAGAATGAGACGTTATATAACCTGTTTATTAAGGATATTACGGAGCGGACCAGAGCAGAAGAAGACCGTGTGCGTCATGCCCTTGCGCTGGAAAAGCTGAATTCGGAGCTGTTACATGAAAAGATTGCCATTCAGGAACAGCGGGATATCAGTGAACAATTTATTGAATCCGTGCGGGAAGGTCTTGTCATGTCTGATCGATCAGGAACCATCACCATCGTCAACCGAAGGATAGAAGAGATGTTTGGCCTGGGTGATTTTCTGGGCAGATCCATTGAAGATTTGGCTCAGGCGATTGACACGATGGTGTTGACGGACAACTTTAATCTGATGGAACAGACGAGAGCATTCCTGAATGGGGAAACGGCATTTATCGAGACTGAATTTATTTTTAACAATGTAGAGAAAAGTGTATTTTCCTTGTACATGAAGCAGATGGATGTCCCGGGTAAAAATCATGGATTCCTGCTGGTCTTCCGTGACCGGACAGGAGAGGAGCGACTGGATCGGATGAAGAATGAGCTGATCAGTGTGGTATCTCATGAGCTTCGAACACCTGTAGCCACCATTATGGGATATGTGGAATTAATGATGATGTATGACCTTCCGGCAGCTCAAAGGCAGGAATTCATGCAGACCATCTCCTCAGAGGGCATGCGGCTGAGCAGTTTACTGGATGATGTGCTTGATATTCAGCGCCTCGACAATGAAGGTATGACCTACCATATGACTTATGTACCGCTGGTTGAACTGGTAGAAGGCGTAGTTGATCAGTGGAATATGAAATCCGTTCAGCGAATCCATGTTCATACGTTTAATGGGGACTTTTTTGCTTATGCTGACCAGAACAGGATGGTTCAAGTTCTTCACAATCTGGTGGGTAATGCGGTCAAATACTCTCCGGGAGCGGACCGAATTGATGTTACGTTATGGGAAGAAGAGGAATGGTTATGTATCGATGTGCGTGATTACGGAATAGGTATTGACGAGAAAGAGAAGGACATGTTGTTCAACAAATTCTATCGTGTGGATAATTCGGATCATCGACAGATTGGTGGAACAGGAATCGGATTGTACATTTCCCGCAAAATTGTAGAGGATCACAATGGTACACTGTCCTTCATATCTGCACCCGACAAAGGAAGCACATTCAAGGTTCGACTGCCGAAGCAGGACGTCGTGCTGTAAACAGGATTATTACGGATTAAGGGGTTTCGTTTCACTTTTTATGAACATTGGTTACGATAATCTACTGGATAGAGAGCCTTTGCCTTTCAGCGCGCAAGCGTGATGAGAGGTAAAGGCTTTTTTTGTTTTTTCATTGTCCCGGATAAAAAAACCTATTCTTTTGCACACTGTATATAGAGCCATAATTTGCATCCCATGCCAAAGGAGGACGGCAGCTATATGTTCCGTAAACAAGAGAAAACACTCATCATCGTCTGTCTGGTCGCAGCTGTGGTTGTACTGTATGCCGTGGTGAAAAGCATTATTCGAATCATGAGTTATTGAGATACACGTTCATGCAGAGTGATCTGCTGTCGTACATAAACGATTATGTGAAAGAGGAGTGTAACCATGTCATCCCTGGACCCTGTTTTGCTCAGCCGGATACTGACCGGTCTGACCCTGTTTGTGCATATCATTTTTGCCTCCATTGGTGTAGGCGTTCCCCTCATGATTGCCTTGGCCGAGTGGCGAGGGCTACGAACCAATGATATGCATTACACCCTGCTGGCACGCCGTTGGGCCCGAGGTTTTGTCATCACCGTTGCCGTTGGCGTCGTTACAGGCACCTCCATCGGATTACAACTCAGTCTGCTGTGGCCGATGTTTATGCGGGTAGCGGGTCAGGCGATTGCGTTGCCGCTGTTTATGGAGACGTTCGCTTTTTTTATCGAGGCGATATTTCTTGGGATTTACCTCTATACGTGGGATCGTTTCAAAAAGAAATATACGCATATGCTGCTGTTAATTCCGGTAGCTCTCGGATCATCTGCATCTGCGATATTCATTACAACGGTGAATTCTTTCATGAACCAGCCTCAGGGATTCACCCTGATTAATGGCATCATGAAGGATATCCATCCGATTGCTGCGATGTTGAATCCGGCGACACCAACCAAGGTGTCCCATGTACTCGCCTCATCCTACACCCTGAGTGCAGGTATCCTAGCGGGGATCGCCGCCTTCAGTTTGCTCCGGGGACGGGACCATGTCTATTACAAAAAAGCACTGAAACTCACGACGGTGTCTGCCCTCGTATTTGCCATCAGCACCGTCATGATCGGAGACTCCTCCGGTAAATTTCTGGCGAAGTATCAGCCGGAGAAGCTGGCTGCCGCAGAATGGCATTTCAAGACAATGAAGAAGGCACCGCTCGTCTATGGCGGCATTCTGGATGAGAACAATGAGGTGAAATACGCCATTGAGATTCCCTATGCCCTTAGCATTTTGGCGGGAAATCGACCAGATACGGAAGTGAAGGGTCTCGAAGAGTTTCCGGCGGATCTGAGACCACCGTTGTCTATTCACTATATGTTCGATCTGAAGGTCACAACCGGAGTGATCATCCTGATGATTCCTGTGTTATATGTACTGCGGCGCTGGTTGCCAGGGCGTAAGCCATATCCCAAATGGCTGCTGCTCGGCATTGTCTTGCTGGGTCCACTCGCCATGATTGCCATCGAGCTCGGGTGGATGTTCGCTGAAGTCGGCAGGCAGCCCTGGATTTTACGAGGGTACATGAAGGTGTCAGAAGCGGCCACGACGTCTACTTCGGTAGGGTGGATGCTGGTGTTGTTCATCTTGCTGTATCTGATTCTGTGTTTCTCGTGCATCCGGGTACTTAGCAAGCTGTTCCGTAACAAGGAAGCAGAGAAGGAACTGGAGTCTCTGGGGCTTGAAGGAGGGATCGTGCATTGAGTTTCGAAATTGCAGGCATTGCGATATTGTGGACGTTTTTGTTCGGATATCTGATCGTCGCTTCGATTGATTTCGGTGCTGGTTTTTTCAGCTTTTACAGCATATTGACCGGGCACGAGAACAAAATTCATAACATCATTCAACGCTACCTGTCTCCCGTGTGGGAAGTGACGAATGTGTTTCTGATCTTTTTTGTGGTCGGACTGGTCGGATTTTATCCGGACAGCGCCTTTTATTACGGGACAGCTTTGCTGGTTCCAGGTTCCCTGGCCATTGTACTGCTTGCCATCCGGGGCGTGTATTACGCCTACAATACTTATGGCAACCATGGGAAGAACAGCCGAATCTACATGGCATTGTATGGAGCGACGGGATTACTGATTCCAGCCGTGTTCTCCACCATTTTGGCGATATCCGAAGGCGGGATCATTGAAGAGGTGGGCGATCAGGTGTTTTTTCGCTGGCGTGAATTTCTGACGAATCCCTATACATGGTCGGTTGTTTTGCTTGCACTGGTTAGTGTGCTGTACATCTCGGCGATGTTTCTTTCCTACTATGCGAAGCGAGCGGGGGATGAGGAGGCATTCGAGGTACTTCGAGAGTATGCACTGCTCTGGAGCTTGCCGACTATTTTCGCGAGCTTTCTAGCTTTTCTGCAGATTAACAAACAGAATCCCGCACACTTTGAGCAGATGGTGAATATCTCATGGATGTTCATCGCTTCGTTTATATGTTTTGTCATTGCGGTGTCGCTGGTGTGGAAACGCAGATATCTGGGCTGGTGCTTTATCTCTGTCATGCTTCAGTTCGCCTTTGCCTGGTATGGTTACGGGCGATCTCACCTTCCGTATATCCTGTATCCCTACATTAATATTTACGACAGCTTTACGAATCGAACGATGGGGATTGCGCTGATTACGGCGTTCAGCCTGGGGCTGCTTGTGCTCATTCCTTCACTTGTGCTGATTATGAAGCTATTCCTGTTTGATGCCAATTATGTACGCGGTAATTCTGGTAAAAAGAAAGGATGAGTCTGTTCATGCTGCTGAACATGTTCTTACTCATGTCTCCCTTGCTGCATCCACTATCTACTGAGGGAGTCACGGGCATACCGGGTATAACCGGATTGAGCTTTTTTGAGACATTCACCATTATGTACGCCCCACCACTCATTATTATCGCTGCGATTGCCTTTCTGTTCGTGTATCTGGCTGTATGCAAAAATCCGCAGGATTGATTGGCTGGTACGTGCATTCCCATTTGGGGTAATCTGTTGTTAAGAAATAGGAAGGGAGGAGGGCCCTTTCATGCCTAAAATCCGTTATAACAACATTGATAATGTAAGTACGGACAAAACGCTGAAGGAATTCAAGCAATGGAGGGAGCAACGGCGGAGCAAAGTGAAGGACTATTCCTACACCGTGCCCAAACACCCGCCTGAACTGGATTATCTGCATGCCAACCGGGATGACACGAGTATTACCTGGATTGGTCACTCCACGTTTTTCATTCAATATTATGGATTGAACATCGTGACTGACCCGGTGTGGGCCGAAAAAATGGGATTTCAACGAAGGCTCGGTGCCCCCGGCATTCCGATTCAGGACATTCCACCTTTGGATGTCATTCTCATATCCCATTCCCACTATGATCATCTGCATCTGGCTTCCTTGCGTAAGCTGATTACAGCCAAGACGTTGCTGATCGTACCCGATGGTCTGAAGCGCAAAATGATTCGCAAAGGGTTCCACCGATGCCAGGAGATGAAATGGTGGGATCATATGACACTTGGCGGAGTCAAAATAACCTTTGTTCCGGCACAGCACTGGACGCGACGAACGCTGTTCGATACCAATACATCCCATTGGGGGGGTTATGTGTTGGAACTGAATCATCCAGCAACGACTTCAGCAGCGGAAAGTGCTGCAACAACGAGCGACCAGGACCAATTATCAACGGAATCAAGGAAGAACGAAACAGCCAAAGCATCAGGCGGCCCGCCTGTTTTGTATTTTGTGGGTGATACAGGTTACTTCCAAGGTTTCAAAACGATTGGAGAGCGCTTTGACATCGGTGTTACCCTGATGCCCATCGGTGCCTACGATCCGGAATGGTTCATGACTTCTCAACATGTGACACCTGAAGAAGCGCTGCAAGGATTCGTTGAATCCGGTTCCCAGCTCATGGTGCCGATGCATTACGGCACGTTCAAGCTGGCGGATGATACGCCCAAGGAAGCATTGGATCGGCTGGAAGTCGAACGTGAGCGGCTTGGCATCGGCAAAGAGCGGATTCGGGTGCTTGGTCATGGAGAGACGCTCCGCATTCACCACGAGGAAGGTAAACGGGGCTAACAAAAGTGATCCAAATATGTTAATGTAGGGGTATGCCTGCATGAACAGTATATTTACCAAATCTTTAATAAGTAAAAAGCGGCCAATTTTCGAATTTGCCGCTTTTTTGTGTTATAATATGGTGCCAGAATAGGCATCGGGATATTGAATCCATGATTTACGCAACTTGCTATTCATGCAGTATGCAGATTAACCAATAAAGGATGGTATGCTTAATGATCAGTACAAGCGGCATCACGCTCCGCTACGGAAAACGTGCACTTTTTGAAGATGTAAATATCAAATTCACGCCAGGAAACTGTTACGGCCTGATCGGTGCCAACGGAGCCGGAAAATCAACATTCTTGAAAATTTTGTCCGGTGAAATTGAATCCAACTCGGGAGAGGTGCACATCACCCCGGGCGAACGTATGGCCGTTTTGAAGCAAAACCACTTTGAATATGATGAGTATCCGGTTCTCGAAACCGTAATTATGGGTCATAGTCGTCTCTATGCCATTATGAAAGAAAAAGATACGCTGTATGCCAAAGCGGACTTCACGGAAGAAGACGGCCTGCGTGCAGGTGAGCTTGAAGGTGAATTTGCCGAGTTGAATGGCTGGGATGCTGAGCCGGATGCAGCGGCACTCCTGATCGGTCTGGGTATCGATCGTGATATGCATGAGAAGAAAATCGTTGAACTGAGCGGAAACGAAAAAGTTCGTGTTCTGCTTGCACAAGCCTTGTTTGGTCGTCCAAACAACCTGTTGCTCGATGAGCCTACCAACCACTTGGATCTCGAATCCATTCAATGGCTGGAGAACTTCTTGATGGACTATGAAGGTACTGTTATTGTCGTATCCCATGACCGTCACTTCCTGAACAAAGTATGTACGCACATTGCGGATATCGACTTTGGTAAAATCCAGTTGTACGTAGGTAACTACGATTTCTGGTACGAATCCAGTCAATTGGCACTTGCTTTGCAGCGTGATGCCAACAAGAAAAAAGAAGAAAAGATTAAAGACTTGCAAGCCTTTATTCAACGCTTCTCGGCGAATGCCTCGAAATCGAAGCAGGCGACTTCCCGTAAGAAACAGCTCGACAAAATCACGCTGGATGACCTTCGTCCTTCGAACCGTAAATATCCGTTTATCAACTTCAAGCCTGAGCGTGAAGCGGGTAAACAATTATTGACCGTAGATCGCATCAGCAAATCGGTTGATGGTGTGAACATGCTGAATGATATCAGCTTTGTGGTGAACAAAGGCGATAAAATTGCATTTGTTGGACCGAACGGGAATGCCAAGTCACTATTGTTTGATATTCTTATGGGTGAAACGGAATTGGATAGCGGCGAATTCACTTGGGGCGTAACAACAACTCAAGCTTATTTCCCGAAAGACAACTCCCAATATTTTGACGGTGTAGACATGACTCTCGTCGATTGGCTCCGTCAATATTCCAAAGATCAGGATGAAACGTATCTACGTGGATTCTTGGGACGTATGCTGTTCTCAGGTGAGGAATCCCTGAAAAAGGCAAGTGTACTCTCCGGGGGAGAGAAAGTTCGCTGTATGCTCGCGAAAATGATGCAGACTGGTGCGAACGCATTGATTCTGGATGAGCCTACGAACCACTTGGATCTCGAATCCATTACAGCATTGAACAATGGTATGATTGATTTTGACGGCACCATGCTGTTTACATCCCATGACCATCAGTTTATTCAAACCATCTCTAACCGGATTATCGAAATTACGCCGACCGGCATCATTGATCGCCAAATGAGCTATGACGAATATCTGGAAAGTGATGAAATCAAAGAACTGCGCAAAAAAATGTATCCGGTAGAAGCTTAAACGAAGTCTGATCTACAGGCACATTATGCATAGGAACATAAAAGAACCGCAAGCCTCTGTGAAGAGGGCTTGCGGTTCTTTTTGCAGTCAATGGGTTTCTCTGCGGTCCTAAGACCTAAGATCCACCAGTACGGCGACGTTGGTTGTTAGGCTTCTTGTTGTTTTGACTCTTCATCGCTTTCGGTCCGCCTTCAAAGTAGGCGCTGGATTGGTTACCGGAATTTGCTTGTTCTTTCTTTTGCGCCAGCTTCTGGCGTATAGCATCCTGCAAACTGACCTTTTTCGGTTCGTTATTTTCGCTCATCGTTATTTCCCTCCCGGTCTTACAGTAAGCCGTCCAGATTGGACGGGATGTACCTATTTTATACGTTTTACAAAAGCCCCACAAGGGCAACCTGATAAAATGCTCAAATCCCTTGGGTTTTACCGGGGCCAACATTCTTTCTCATCACCTACAGCTCTGCCATCTGGCAACTTTGTTTCGGCTTGCCTACAGCAATGCAGCCTGGCAACACTGTTTCTGTAGACCCACACGCTATGCATTTGGTAACATGGAAAAACCGTAATACGAAACGTTAAAGGAGTGTCGCCCGGTTTGAACGCTTATGAAGAAATACGAAAAGGGGAGAGAGGGGCTTGGGTTAGCATCGTAGCCTATCTCGTCTTGTCCGCCTTTAAGCTGATCTGTGGATATTTATTTGCATCCAGCGCTTTGCTGGCGGATGGTTTTAATAACCTTACGGACATTGTGGCGTCCGTTGCTGTACTGATTGGGCTTCGGATCTCCCAGAAACCACCTGATTCGGATCATGCCTATGGTCATTTTAGAGCGGAAACTGTTGCTGCCTTGGTGGCTTCATTTATTATGGCTATGGTTGGTCTGCAAGTGTTGGTTGAAGCTGTTCGTTCCTGGTATGAAGGAGCCTTTGTTGCTCCCAATCTGTGGGCGGCAGCGGTGGCTGTGGTCTGTGCGGTCGTGATGTTGGGTGTGTATCGTTACAATCACCGTCTGGCTAAACAAATTAACAGTCAGGCTTTGATGGCTGCTGCCAAAGATAATCGTTCGGATGCCTGGGTTAGCATAGGCGCTGCAGTTGGGATTATAGGTGCGCAGTTCGGACTTCCTTGGCTGGATAAAGTAGCTGCCATTGCTGTAGGTCTGTTGATTTGCAAGACGGCGTGGGAGATTTTCCGCGATTCAACACATCGCCTTACCGATGGATTTGATCAGAAAGAACTGACGGACCTCAGATCCTCTGTGGCTCGGGTTCCCGGCGTTGAGATGATCAAGGATGTGAAGGCACGTGTGCATGGCAGTCATGTACTTGTGGATGTGGTTATTGAAGTGGATGGAGGCCTAAGTTTGATTGAAGGTCATCAGATCTGTGATCGAGTGGAAGAGCGGTTGAAACGTTCACATAATATCATGCATGTTCATGTACATGTGGAACCGAAGATGGAAGAGGTCACGTGAAACCCTTGAACAGGGCGTGAACATGTTGGGAAATTAAAAGAGGACAGCTGCGATTATACGCGCTGTCCTCTTTACTTATCGTTAGAACGATTATACGATATTACTGAATGGCAACGTGGATCCACGCTTTGCCTTTCCAAGTGTATACTTGCACCCACTCACCACCGTCGAATCCGTCAACAACTTCACCTGTTGTATCGATGATTTGGGAGCCCAGTGCGCCGATTGGTTTACCGTTAGGTGCATCATAGAACCAAGTGCGCTCAAGCAAGTTCAGCAACATCGTAGGTACCAGCACTTCATCGCCTGGTTTTACAAGTGGCTCTTCAAACATTTTGTCATCTGTAGTCGTAGCTGGAGTTTCTGTTTCTGTTGTGCCTTCTGTGGCTGTCGTTTCTGTTGTTGTACCTGTTACCGTCTCAGCAGAACCTTCTACCGTTTCAACAGCAGGTTTGTTCACCTCAACAGCTGGAGTTGTTGTCGTTGTAGTAGCTTCCGTTCCTGTTTCCGGAGTCACTGTTCCAGTAACCGCTTCCTCAGCACCAGCAGCGGCAGCCATCGAACCCATCAACGTTAAAGCAGCGGCAAAACTTACGATTTTTTTCATTTGTTTTTCCTCCTCGGTTTTGTATGTAATTTTGTTGTCCTGTGTTAAAAGTAACCAAGCGAGCTCCCCTATGAATCACAAATTATAACAATATTTTCTTGCATTCTCCAGTGTCAACTGGCGCAATTGTGGGTATATAGCAAGCCTGTAAATATCATACTTCGGTGGGATAAAACCGGGTTGGCTATCTCAAAAAAGTCCTGTTTTTAGCGATTCAGTGGGCGAGCCAATTGGAATAAAGCAGGAGGGAGTGCAATACATAATATAGAAAAGTTGACCTATGCCTGAAACGCACAAAAGCCAATCGGCTTGGTAGCACGATCGGCTTTTGTATGTATTCGTTGATCATCATTCAGTCAGTTCAGAATTTGAGGTTATCGCATTCGGCTGCGTCCCGTAATGAGGGAGATTACGAACAGTACTACAAAGATGAAGAAGAGTACTTTAGCGATTGAAGCAGCTGCTTCAACAATACCGAAGAATCCGAAGATACCTGCAACCAGTGCAATAATTAGAAATAATACAGACCATTTCAACATGAGGTTTCATCCTTTCGTTTACTAAATTGTGGAGTGAGTTGTGTTCACCTCACCGCCTTGTGTAGTCTAACTTTAACCGGGGGCTATCCGGTTGAAACATTGGTTTTTTTTCCAACCACGAGCATAGTTGAAGTAACAAGTTATTTTGTTTCGTCCGGGAAATCGCCGGGTAACTATAGCAATAACAAACTGATGCACATATGGAAAGCGAGGTTCTTCTATGATCTATCAAATTAGCGTGGCCCTGATTGCAGTGGCATTTGCAGTACTGGTTTTCTTTTTAATTCGTACCTTGAAATCCGCCCAAGGTTCTTTGGACAATGTCTCACAAACATTGCAGGAGGTACAGAAGACCATTGATGAACTTAGTTATGAAGTGAAGCAGACGGTAAGACACGCCAATGATATTACGGTGGATGTACAGCACAAAATGAAAAAAATCGATCCTGTTATGGAATCTGTTGAGAATCTGGGAGAAGTGTTAAATGAAGTGACGGCAGCAGCGAAACAAGTCTCCACGACGCTGATGGCGAAATTTCAGACCAAACGTAACAACACTGAACAGTCCAAGCATGCTGAAGAGGTTCATGTAACTGCACCGCCTGCTACATCAACGGATCGTACCCTGCAATCCTATGAAGCTACATATAATGGTGATGCTAAGGGCGGGAAAAACTGGATGAAGTATATTGATGTTGCAGCGAATGTATGGCAACGGATGCGTAAATAACATGATCGCTTTGTAATCCAAAAAGAAACCTTCAGAGCGGTGATGAACCTGATGAAAGGGTGAGAATCATGATGAAACTACTGCTTGTGATGTTTAGCGTAATTTCTCCCTTTTCCGTTCAACCGGCAGCGGTACCCGCTGCTCACGATATGCAATGGACGGCAATGGAAGAGAAGGCGTCAGAGGTGACTCTGGCTGTTGATCGATCCGAGACTTTCCAGCATTTTCGGACTCTGAATGGCGTTTCTCTGGATGACACCATGAACGAGTTGTTGGCCACGAAGGGCCAGCCGGTGCATAAGCAGGAAGATCCTTATCTGGGGTGTCCTGAATATCACTTTCATGATGTGAAGGTTGGCTTGTGTGAAGATACGGATGTCATTCAATATGTGCATATCGATGCATCTGAGAATCACATCATGTTAAATGGAGAAAGAATCAAGATGAATATTGAAGCGATCCATCAAGCTCTCGGTAAACCGTATTATGTCGCTGAGGACGGAGAAGTGTTTCTCCGTGGAGACCAGGCGCTAAAGGTATACATGAAGTCAGGCTCTAGCCAAATCGATGGCATTGATCTTTTTGATGACACGGTTTCCTAGGATTGGTTATTACCGAATCGTTTCAATCCCAAATAGTATGGTTATATACTAAGTAGCTCGATAAAGAAGATTAAATCAGAGGAGAGTGGAAACGATGAATTCAACCAATGCGCAAGCTTATGCAAAAGTGGTAGAAAACGGAGTCCAGGCGGTAGAAGCGGTGAAAGAATTGCAGATTACCGGATACCTTGCTGATCATATCTTTGTTCTCGCCCATGAGAAGGATCGTACAGATCGAATTGCCGATACAGCAGATGCCAAAGAAATTGGCATTAAGGAAGAAGGCGTATTTGATTCCTTGGCGAATCTGTTCCGCTCACGTGGAGATGAACTCCGGGCCAAAATTGTATCAATGGGCTTTACCGAAGCCGAGGCCGACTTCTACGAGAGTGAACTCGACAAGGGTAAAGTGCTTGTTATTGCTAAAAAGAAAGATTAACCGATATACGCCGCAAGTTGAAGCTTGCTGAACATGGACGAGCTTCTGAATCACTTCTGTAAAATGCTTAATCAAAAACATAGATAAGGAATGGGGCTTTCCCCATTCCTTATCTATGTTTTTGCAAGTTTGGAAGCGGGATCAGGACGCTGCAAAAACAGGGTGGTCGCGGGGGAAATCCCCTACGATGGTGCCATTTACTGATAGAAGTTTTTTGTTTTTAAGATTATAGTTATACTAGGAATTATTATGTCTACTGCCGTTTTGTATGCAAAATTTGTATAATCAACGTTCGTTTTAACCTAATAAGAATCGACAAACCCGGACGCCACAGATAAGGAGATATCAATGAGAATACTTATTGTTGACGACAATCCGACGAATGTCATTATCATTCGAGAAATTCTGAAAAAAGAAAACTATCGTGACATTGTAACGGCAAGTTCCGCCATGGAAATGTTTGAAGTTTTGGGAATTGGGGAGGAAAGCAACGAACCTCGTCCAAGACCGTCGGATATTGACCTGATTTTGCTAGATATGATGATGCCTGAGATGGATGGTATCGAAGCCTGCAGTATTGTGCAGAAATTTGAAAATCTGAAGGATATACCGATTATTATGGTGACTGCCATCGGCGACTCCAAGAAACTTGCCGAAGCATTGGATGCAGGCGCATCCGATTATGTGACCAAACCCATTAACAAAGTCGAACTGATGGCCAGAATTCGACTCGCCCTTCGTTTGAAACAGGAAAAGGATTGGCATAAAGAGCGTGATCAACGCATTCAGGATGAGCTGAAGCTTGCAGCAATGGTCCAAAATGCCGTATTAAGTCCGGCAATCCGTGACCCTCTATTTCAAGTGCATGCCATCTATAAACCATCTTTTGAGCTTGCGGGTGACCTGTATTCATGGTATCCCCTCGGGGAAGGCCGTTACGGAGTACTCTTGCTCGACATGATGGGACATGGAATATCTTCATCCCTGTTTACCATGTTTATTGCTTCTGTGTTGAAAGATACGGTTACGACCTATGTCGATCCCGAGAAGGTCATTCAGGAGTTGAACCGTCGTTTCAACCAGCTCCATTTGGAAAAACAATTGGTGCAGTATTATTTCACGGCAATTTATTTGGTCGTTGATACACGGATGAAGCGTATTGATTATGTTAACGCAGGGCATCCACCTGCTTTGTTTTTCCGAAACGACGGCAGTGTGACTACATTTGACAGCGTCTGCTGTCCGGTTGGTTTATTTGACAAGATGGACATCGAACCACAAACGATCCATTACGAGGGTGACGGGCATATAGCACTCTATACGGACGGATTATTGGAAGCTGTTCAGGGCGGGCAGGAGGAACAACACGAATTCCTGGTCGAAAAACTGACTGGCTCACATCAGTGGAATGAAGCTGCTATGCAGGCACTATTTTTCGACGACGAAATTCCCCAGGAACGGGATGATGATAAATGTTTGGTCTGGATTACTTTGGATAAAGGGGCGGGGGCTGAATGAAGATCAGGAATAAACTGCTGATTGGATTTACCGCTCTCATGGCCATTTTGATCGTACTCACCTTTGTGAGCTATGAACGGCTGAACAGCAGTAATCAGCAGATCGATCAGATGTATCAGGAACGTTATCTCAAAGTAAGATTCACTTCTGCTGCACGTGGAGAGGTCAATGACATTGCCAAAGTGCTGGCTAACTTGTTATTAAATCCGAACAATTCCATTAGTGCAGCTGACGGTGACCTGAAGGAGATGAAAGATCGGGGTGACGGTTATCTCGAAGAAGTAAGAAACCGGGCGGACAGTGCACCTGAACATCAGCTGGTGGATCGTGTGAATTCGGCGTGGGCCGCTTATACATCCTATGCAACGAGACAGATCAGCCTGATGTCCCAAAACAGGGTTGAAGATGCGAATAACTACCGCAATGCAACAGGACTCGCGGTGCAAAAAGAAGCTGTGGATAGTTTGAATGCTCTTTCCCGCTATCAGGACCAAGAGATTGATGCCGAGATCAAAGATGCTAACGCGGCGTATACGAGAGCAGTGCAGATCACGATAAGTATCATGATCGCCGGATTGCTGCTTGCGCTGGGTGTCATTATGTGGGTACTACCGAGTATTACGCGGGGGCTGAATACCGTATCGATGATGATCACCAGTTTCGGTAAAGGGCGCTATCGTACAATCAGACGCATTCAGGTCAAGTCCACGGACGAAATTGGTCAGATTGCCACAGTGTTCAAAGATGTATCCAGCGATCTGGAAGAAAAACTGCAAGTCGAGAAAGCCTATGTGCAGGCTCAACAGGATCAAAACTGGATGAGCTCGAACATCGCAAGAGTTCCGGAGCTGCTTCGGGGCATTGGTTCCATTCGACAAATCTCACAGATGTTTATCAGTGAGTTCACACCTGTGCTTGGTGCTCAGTTGGGTGTCGTGTATCTGGTCGATGAGGAGAAACATCCCGACGAACTGAGACGCTATGGTGCATATGCATTTGAAGAGAATGAAGACGTTGGTAAAGAAATGTATCGGATCGGTGAAGGTCTGATTGGTCAAGCTGCGCTGGATATGACACCGATTGTTCTGGAAAATACGCCGGAAGATTACGTGCATATTGGTTCAGCTTCAGGTTCAACACGTGCTGCGGGTATCATGATCTATCCTGTCGTGTTCGAAAATGAATTGATTGGTGTAGTAGAACTGGCTTCCTTTGAAGGGTTCAATGAACTTCATAAACAATTGTTCGCTCAACTGATCATGAACCTGGGCGTAATTCTGAACAACGTTCGACGTCGTTTGCGTGTGGAGGAGCTGCTGCGTGAATCCCAGGCACTGACAGAAGAATTGCAGGTTCAATCGGAAGAATTGCAGACACAGCAAGAAGAACTGCGCCGTTCCAATGAGAATCTGGAGGAGCAGACAGAGGCGCTCAAACGTTCCGAGGAATTGCTGCAGCGTCAGCAGGAAGAGCTGGAGCATTTCAATACCGAGCTCATCGCTAAGACGCGGGCGCTTGAAGAGCAGGTACGTGAAGTCGAAGAGAAGAATGACGAAATTGAGAAAACAAAGACACAGCTGGAACAGCAAGCTACACAGCTGTCGATGACTAGCAAGTACAAGTCCGAATTTTTGGCCAATATGTCGCATGAACTTCGTACACCATTGAACAGTCTACTCATTTTGTCTCAGTTATTGTCGGAGAACAAGGGTGGCAATCTGACTGACAAGCAGCAGGAATATGCGCAAACTATCTACATGTCAGGTGCGGATCTGCTGAAGATGATTGATGAGATACTGGATCTGTCCAAAGTGGACGCAGGTAAGATGGATATCAATTATGAAGCGGTTCGAATGGAAGAGCTGACCAGCTTTGTACAGCAAAACTTTGGACCAATGGCGAATAAAAAAGAACTGAACTTGAACATCGAGTTCGACAGCGATTTACCGGAATGGGTCTACACCGACAGTCATCGCGTCAAACAGATTCTACGGAATTTGTTGTCGAACGCGTTCAAGTTTACCAATCGTGGTTCGGTCAGTCTGATTGGACGACGGATGAAACCGGAAGAACTGCCGGGTTACATGAACACGAATCAGGAATATCTCGGATTTAGTGTAAAAGACACCGGTATTGGAATTCCATCGGATAAAACGGATCTGATCTTTGAAGCGTTCCAGCAAGTGGATGGGACAACAAGTCGGAAATACGGCGGAACTGGTCTGGGATTGTCCATCAGCAGAGAACTGGCACGTTTGCTTGGTGGTGCAATACAGGTGGAATCATCGGAGGGCGAAGGCAGCTGCTTTACCTTGTACCTGCCGGATAATCATGAAGAGGAAGCCCTGGCCGAGGAAGGTGCTTCAAGAGAAGCGGCTGTATCTTCAGAGGCGCTGTATGAACAGTCCATGGAAACACGGACCATGCTTTCAAGTCATCAGTCCATTCTCTCTCCTGATCCGGAGCGTAGCATAGGTACGGACCTATCTCCTACCCATACGCCTGAAGTAACGCAGATCGAAGATGATCAAGACAATCTGATGGAAGGTGACAAAATCCTTCTCATTATTGAGGATGACGTGAACTTTGCACATATTTTGATGGATATGGCCAGAGGAAGAGGATTCAAGGCACTTGTTGCCCTGCAAGGGGATAAAGGACTTGAAATGGCTCGTCAATATCTCCCGGATGCTATTATTCTGGATATTCAATTGCCGGTTATGGACGGTTGGACCATTCTGGGCGAGCTGAAGAGCAGTTCGGCAACACGCCACATCCCGGTACATGTGATTTCGGTCATTGATGATATGAAGCAAGGTTTGATGATGGGCGCTATTGCGTATCTGAAAAAACCTTCCAGCAAGGATTCACTGGATAAAGCTTTCTCGCATATCAAATCCTATACCGAGAATCAGTTGAAACGACTGTTGATTGTGGAAGATGATGAGATTCAGCGTAAAGCCATTATTGAATTGATTGGTCATGATGATGTGGCAATCACGGCAGTATCCACAGGCAGTGAGGCTTTGAATGAATTACACACCCAGCGTTATGACTGCATGGTACTGGATCTGATGTTAACGGATATGACCGGATTCGAGTTGCTCGACCAGATTCGGGATGATGAATATCTTAACGATCTGCCGATTATAATTTATACAGGCAAAGAACTGGATTCCAAGGAAGAAATGAAGCTGCGCAAATATGCGGAATCCATCATTATCAAGGATGTGAAGTCACCGGAACGTTTGCTGGATGAAACGACATTGTTCCTTCATCGGGTAGAGGCCAATTTGCCGGAAGACAAGCGTCGAATCTTGCAGAAGCTGCACAACAAAGAAACGTTGTTTGAAGGCAAGAAAATATTGCTTGTAGATGACGATATTCGTAATGTATTTGCCCTTTCAAGTGTCCTGGAAGGCTATCGCATGGATGTAACGTTTGCAGAGAATGGCCGTGAGGCTCTGGAGATTCTGGACAAAAATCCGGAAATTGATCTGGTACTGATGGACATGATGATGCCAGAAATGGATGGTTATGAAGCGATGACACGAATCAGACAGATCCCGCAGTTTGAAAAGTTACCGATTATTGCGCTTACGGCCAAAGCCATGAAAGAGGATCGAGGCAAGTGTATTGAGGCCGGGGCATCAGATTATGTGAAAAAACCGATCCAGACGGATCAATTATTATCCTTAATGCGTGTATGGCTGTATTCGTAAGTTCATTATTCGTAAGTACATTGTTTGGGTAATGAAAGACAATACGACGAATACGCAAGTAACAAATGAAGAAGTGGAGAGAATTTATGACACCGTGGGAACCTACCGAGACGGGGGCAGATTTGGTCCGTATGCCGCAAGATGAAGAGCGCGAGCTGATCGAGATTGAGTTGTTGTTGGAAGGCATGCACCGTTTATATGGATATGATTTTAGAAACTATGCACTGCCATCCCTGAAACGAAGAATCTGGCATCATGCACATGCCGAAGGTGTTAAGAGCATATCCGGCTTGCAGGAGCGTGTGCTTCATGACCGTTCCGCGTTTGAACGTTTTGTACAGAATTTGTCCATCCCTGTGACGGAAATGTTTCGAGATCCCTCGCTTTTCCGAATGTTTCGGGAACAGATTATTCCTATTCTGAGAACCTATCCGTATATCCGAATATGGCATGCGGGTTGCTCTACAGGAGAGGAAGTCTATTCCATGGCCATCATGTTGCATGAGGAAGGGCTGTATGACAAGGCAAGAATCTACGCAACAGATATGAATGATCGCTCATTGCAGCAGGCCAAAGAAGGCGTCTACGGTATTGAGAAGATGAAACTTTTTACTACAAATTATTTGGAGGCAGGGGGTACCAGAGCCTTCTCCGAGTACTATACAGCGAAATATAATTCGGTGATATTTCATCCTTTTCTAAGGAAGAACATCATATTCGCCGAGCACAATCTGGCAACAGACCGGTCATTTAATGAGTTTAATGTTATCTTTTGCCGTAACGTCATGATTTATTTCAATGATGAACTGCGCAACCATGTGCATGGGCTGTTTCACGAGAGCTTGAGCCACTTTGGGATTCTGGTTCTGGGCTCGAAAGAATCGATACATTTTACAGAGTTCAGTGATACCTATGAGCCATTAGACCGGACCGAAAAAATATACCGGAAGATCAAATAGGGGGTTAGGGTTAGCCATGGGGCTCAATGAACCAATCCATATATTATTGGTAGATGACCGCCCTGAGAACTTGCTTGCGCTTGAAGCAGTTCTGGAATCAGAACAATACAAACTCGTTAAGGCAACTTCCGGAGAAGAGGCACTCCGTTGTCTGCTGAAAGACGAATTTGCGGTTATCGTACTTGATGTACAGATGCCTGGGATGGACGGAATTGAGACTGCAAAGTTAATTAAGGCACGGGACAAGTCCAAGGATGTGCCGATCATATTCATTTCTGCCAATAGCAGAGAGGCTGAGCACTTGTTTGCCGGATATTCAGCCGGGGCCATTGATTACATGGTTAAGCCGTTTATTCCTCAGATTTTGAAATCGAAGATCGAGGGCTTTGTGGAGATGTTTATCACCAATAAACGATTGAAGACACAGACCATGCTGCTTCACCAGAAGACACAGGAACTGGAGAAGATGAACCAACAACTCATTCAGGCCAAGGAAGAAGCGGAGATTGCAGCTAATGCGAAGACCGAGTTCCTGGCGATGATGAGCCATGAGATTCGCACACCGATGAACGGAGTTATCGGCATGGTGGATCTACTGATGGAGACGGAATTGAAGGACGATCAGAAGGAATACGCAGACATCGTTCGTCGCAGTGCGGATGCACTCGTCACAGTCATTAACGACATTCTTGACTTCACCAAGATGGAATCGGGCAAAATGGAACTTGAGGAGCATCCTTTTGAACTTGTCTCCTGTATTCGGGAAGTGCTGGGATTGTTTGCGGCAGAAGTAGGTAAAAAGAATCTGGAACTGGATTATTTCCTGGAAGATTCGGTCCCTGAATTGATCTATGGAGATATGGCAAGGTTACGCCAAGTCCTCTTGAATCTTATTGCTAATGCGATCAAATTCACCGATCAGGGTGGGGTATATCTGATCGTTTCAGTGAATGAGGAAAAGGATGGACAAATGGCGTTGGAGTTTGCTGTTAAGGACACCGGAATAGGCATCGCGTCAGACAAAGTTGACCGGCTGTTCCAGCCGTTTTCTCAGCTGGATACATCCATGACACGCAAGTACGGCGGAACAGGCCTAGGCCTGGCGATATGCAAGACACTGGTCGAAATGATGGGTGGACAGATCTATCTGGACACCACGGAGCAACGGGGAGCAACGTTTGTATTTACGATTCAGGCGAAACGGTATGTAGAAACAGAACTGCTTCAGAGGAACGGGGAAGAAAAGCTGACGGATGTGAAGAATGAGAATAAATATCCCACGGTATTGATTGTAGATGATCATCCGATTAACCAGAAATTGATGGCGATTATGCTCAGTAAGCTTGGTTTTCTCTCGGATATTGCTGAAGATGGGCAGAGTGCATTGGACATGGTGCTAGGCAGTCGTCATCCTTATGACTATGTGTTCATGGATTTGCAGATGCCTGTTATGGATGGTCTGGAATGTACACGGCGGATTAGAGAAAGCCTGCCCCAGTCCAGTCAGCCTATCATTATAGCGATGACGGCTAATGTTATGGAAGGGATCCAGCAACGCTGTACTGCCGCAGGCATGGATGATTATATTAGCAAACCGGTTAAAATGGGCAGTGTAAAACAGAAAATATCCCAGTTTCAGCAACAACACCAGATGTTAAACTCAGGCCCATCTGCCATGAATCAGGCAAATTGAAACATTTTCCAAACTTCTTTTTGTTTCACTCGTGCTGAAGTTGGGTTATTAGGTAAGGAAACCATTGATCAGGAGAGAGATGTCTAATGAATACAAATAAGAATGAAAAATTCAATGCAAGAACTGAAACACAGGATGGCGTATGCACGGTGTATCTGACTGGCGAACTGGATTTGTCGGTTGCTCCTGACTTCCGTTTGGTAATGGAGCCGCTCGTGGATAACAAGGAACAGGATCTTTTGATTAACATGAAAGAATTGAAGTATATCGATAGTACAGGGATTGGTATCCTGTTATCTGTTCTGAAGGCAAGACATGGAATGGAAGCTCGTTTTGAAGTACAGGAAGTTCCTGCGCAAATCCAGAAACTTTTTGATATGACGGGCATCGCCAAATTCTTTGTCACACAGAAGAATTCCCAATAGGAAAGGATCGAAAAAGGAATGAATGCAGAAGTTCAAAGAGTCACCCTTAATCTACCGGCGACAGCTGATTACGTTGATATTGTAAGACTCAATCTTTATGGAGTAGCATCCAAGATGGGATTCTCTTATGAAGACATTGAGGATATGAAAGTGGCTGTATCCGAGGCCTGTAACAACTCTGTACTGTATGCCTACTCACACGAAGGCGGCATGGTTGAAGTCGTATTTGAAGTGGATGGCGAAACACTGTCCATTACTGTCAAAGACGAAGGTGCCAGCTTCGAGAATATGAACCCTGCTGTGTCACGTGCCGGTCTTCACGACAAAGAACTGACAGAAGCACAGATTGGCGGACTTGGGTTCTACCTGATGCAAGCCTTGATGGACGATGTCAGTGTGGAAAGTGAGACGGGCAAAGGTACGAAGGTAGTACTCGTAAAACGTCTTGCAAGAAGTGAGGAGAAAGTATGAATGAAAAAGTGACTCCCCCAGAGTCCATGTCTGAAGCTATAGGTTTGATCTGGGAATACCAGCAGACCCAAGATAATGAAATTGCAACAGTTCTCATCCGTAAATATGAACCGATGGTAAAGATGGCAGCAGGTAAAATTGCTCGGAATCGCCCCGATCTATACGAAGACTTGTATCAGACCGGGCAGATGGCATTGATTCGTTTGCTCAAGCAATACGATATCAACCTGGGTATTCCGTTTGAACCTTATGCCATGAAGAGCATGATCGGTCATATGAAGAACTATTTGCGAGACAAATCCTGGTATATTCAGGTGCCCCGGAGGATCAAGGAAAAGGGCGCACTTGTGCAACATGCCATCGATGAGTTAACCGTGAAGCTGGAGCGCTCACCTGGTGTGAACGAGATTGCTGAATACCTTGATTTGACCGCGGAAGAGACGATTGAAGTTCTGGCTGGTCGGGAATGTTATCACTATGTGTCACTGGATTCTCCGTTATCTCAGGATGACAGTGCAGCGACATTGGGTGAGCTGATCAGTGCAGATGTGAATGACTTCGATTCGGTCGAAAAACGGATGGACTTGCAACAGGCATTGGGACAATTGAAGGAACAAGAGCAGAAGGTACTTATTCTAGCATTCCAAGATGGTCAATCTCAGCGGGCAATCGCACAAAAGCTTGGTGTTTCACAGATGAGTGTATCGCGAATTCAGAAGCGAGCTACAGAGAAGCTGAAACAGATCATGTCGAATGCTTCAATGTTATGAAAAAAGAATCCCTAATGTTGTTGAGTACGGCATAAAAAAGGACACGTAATTGCACTGAAATGCATACGTGTCCTTTTTGGGATCAAAAAGATGGGTATGAATGAACGAACATAAGTGCAGGAGTGGATGTTTTGTGGACAAAATCAAGCTGGAAGCTCGCCGTGACAAGTTATCTTGCTCGGACCATTGGCAATGGTGGGATTGGGCTGCACCTGACACCGATAGCATGAACGATGCTTTGGAGGAGCTGACAGAGGCATTTCCGGATATGCAGTATTGGCTTCATAAAATTCCGGAAATCGAATCAAATTATTTGTCCGTCCGTTTCGTGAATGGTACAGAGCCCGTTATATTTGGCTCCTTGTTGTATGCGATCAAGAACGAGAGAGACGACAATCGCCAAGATAATCAGATGTTTTTCTATGTGGATCGCAATAACCTGGTTACCTTGAATATGGATGACAATACAAGAGGCATTATGAAGACGGATGAACGTGCTCATATGTTACAGCAATGTAGTGAGGCCAGGGACGGGATGTTTGTACTTTTTCGAGCTATACTGCATTACTACCATGTGGGGATGGATCATTTTGAGATGAACCTGCGTGATCTGGAACGTAAAATGGAATCCCGCAATGCCCGCACCTTGATGGACCAGATTCTCGCCGCCCGGTTTGAATTGTTGTACTGGAGCAATTTGTTTATTCCCTACTCGGAACTGATGGCTGCTGCCCATGAGGCTTACCTCAGTGAAATAAACGAAAATCGGTACTTTCAACAGCTCCAACATCGAGTAGAGCGAATGGAACGTTTGTTTAGTCACTACGAGAAAGAGATTGATACGTTAATCTCCATTGATAATGCGATCTCCGGTGTACGAGGCAATGAAATCATGAAGACGCTGACCATTGTTACCGCTGTGTTCATACCCGCCACAGCAGCTGGTGCGATCTGGGGGATGAACTTTGAGAACCTGCCCTTTATCGACAAGTCATGGGGAGTTGTCCTGGTCCTAATTGTCATTATCTTAAGCATGATCAGCATGTATGTATGGCTGATGATGAAAGGATGGACAGGAGATCTGCTCAAAGTAAAATCCTCACAGTCTTCTGCCGAAGAAGGACAGAGCAGAGGAGCGACCAAAAAGCGTAATACTTGACCTACTCTGCTAATTCATTTTAGTTTTTGTAATCTTCAATATATCCAAGCAAGTCAGCGATATATTGTCCCACAATCGGCATATTGACGAATTGACTGAGAATGAACGCCAGCAAACCCAGAACGACAAAGGTACCTACGGTCAGACCGAGTCCTCGAGCCATACCCGCTGTAAAGTTCGTAATAATCCGCTTTTTGGGACTGCTGTAATTCTCAATAATATCCTTGATCTGTGCTCTCTCCAGACTGTCCGCAATCTGGTCCAGACGTGTGTTTAATCGCTTGACCTCATGCCGCAATTCAAAAGGATGCTCGCTTGTATCATACTGCTGCGCCGGTGTTCCTCCCGGAATTGGAGTATTGCCGTTGATTGTCACTTTACTCATGTTTCTTCCCCCTCAACTCGCATTGGATAAAAAATAGCCAGCTGGAGTGCAGCTGGCTATTGGTCACTCGATCTGTATAGCCTTACAGGCTAGTCGAGTTAAGTTCTTTACGTGCATCTTCCTTCGCTTCCACGGAAGCGGCAGCCACTTCATCAGATGCACGGGATGCTTCGTTAGCCACATCAGCGGACGCTTTTCTCACAGAGTCCATTACATCATTGCGGCCTTGATTTACCGTTTTTGCAATATCAGAAGTTTTGGAAGAGACCGTTTTAGCCAGTTCAGAGGCTTTATCACCTACAACCGTTGCCACTTCTTTGGTGCGGTCAGTTACGATGCCCACTTTCTCGGAAAGGTCACCACGCAATTCACGTCCTGGTTTAGGAGCAAAGAGTAGTGCTGCAGCTGCTCCCAGCAAACCCCCGATGAAAATTCCTTTGGCGAAAGTCGAACCAGTCTGTACAGGATATTGCTCTTCTGCTTTATTCATGTCTAATCACTCCTTCTTCAAATTAAGAAACAAATACGAAACAACGAACACCTTGTTGCCCGAATCAGGCAGCCTGTCTTAGCAGTCTGGACACAAGCCCCAGCAAGAAAACAAAGAGCGCTGTACCAATGATGGCAGGAATAATGGCAAAGTTACCGATAACCGGTCCCCAGTTACCAAGCAAAAGTGCTCCCAGCCAGGCTCCGGCAAATCCGGCAATCATTGCACCGATGATGCCTCCAGGCATGTTGTGACCGGCAAGTGCATTTCCGATTAAACCGATGATGACCGCCATCACAATGCTGATAATGATGCCCCACATAACAACCGCCTCCTTTAAACTTGATGTAGGATGTTGTCTGTTCGCGTTTGCTTACTTCGTATATAAACGCCGTGCAACCCTGTGAAACAATAAAGATGAGGATGAATGAACTGGAAATTGGAGGAATTCATTGTTTAGTGGATTCGTTTAATGCCTTTAATCATGCAGAAGATCCATACCAAACCAGCGGCAAATCCCGTAAATACATCCGTAGGATAATGAACACCCAGCATGATGCGACTGAGACCGATCAAGAAAATAAAACTGATGCCGCATAGAACAGGTAGCCACACACCGGAAGTGGTATGCCGCTGTCGTTCATTGGCCCAGATTACAAAGAGCATGCCGTAGAAGCCCATGGAGATCATGGCGTGTCCGCTAGGGAAGCTGTACCCGTGAACGACCAGCAGATGATCCAGTTCAGGTCTGCTTCGTCTAAAAAATTCCTTCAATAACGTGTTCAGAATCCACATCATGGCAAAACTTCCCGAGATCGCATATCCATATATAACAAACCTTGGACTGCGTTGCACGAAGAAAAGTAGAGCAAAACCTCCTGCGGCCATAGCAGAGATTTTGAATGAACCCAATGCGGTTATGAATGCAGTGTAAGAGAATAGATGAAGACGTGAATCCGAATTCAGATAAAATAATTGCTGAATTTGATCATCCAGACGAATAATAACATCAGCACCCAGCCAGGCACCCAGACCTGCCAGGATAAATACGACCGAAGCGCTGAGGGCCAGACCAGCCAAACCCCAGTTGAGGAGTGGACGTAACAACGTGCCGGGAGTTGATTCGAATGAGGCTGGTGAATATGTTTTGCGCGGCATAGTGAGTTTCTCCTTCAGTAGTTGTAGTAGATGAACGTAGATTGATAAAGCTATACCCGAAATACCTGTCGAAAAAACTGTAAAAACGTCGCTTTTGTACTATACTATTTAAGATATCCCATGCGGCGTCGTGACGCAAAGCAGAGATGAATTCGGGAGCACAAAGGAGAGAACTCGCATGGAGAGTGCCTTGTTAATTAAAGAATACCGTGCAGGCGTTATGGAATGCGCCCACTACGGACACATAAGTATTACGGATGAGCATGGTCGGATCGTATACTCGGCTGGCGATCCTCGTTTTAGAGCGTTCACTCGCTCATCTGCCAAACCTTTTCAAGCTATTCCAGGAATTCGGGCAGGGATTGCCAGTCACTATGGCCTCTCAGCACAGGAGATTGCGATCATGTCCTCTTCGCACCGTTCGGAACCGGAACATATCCGAGTGCTGGAGCAGCTATCCGGTAAAATCGGATTAGGAGAAGAATGCCTGATCTGTGCGCCGAGTTATCCGCTTAATGAAGAAAGCCGTAATGAATGGTTACGTGCACACGGGGAAAAACGTCGCATTTTGCACAACTGCTCCGGCAAACATCTGGGAATCCTGGGATACAGTCAGATGAAGCAGGTGGATCTGGGCAGTTACGCTGAACCGGATCATCCGGTACAACGTGAAATTCTCGAAACATTTGCCGACCTGGCAGGTATTGAGGAAAAAGAGATTGAGCTTGGGACGGATGGCTGCGGCTTTCCGGTATTTTCTTTGCCGTTATCGGCACTGTCGAACGCCTATCTGAAGCTCGCTTGTCCGGATCTTATCGCTGATCCTTCCACAAGAACAGCTGTAGAGACGATCACATCGGCCATGAATGAACATCCGTTGATGGTAGGTGGCACGGAGCGTGTAGATTCAGTGCTGCTGGAAGACGATAACATTGTAGCCAAGGGTGGATTCAAGGGGGTCTTCGGATTTGGTCTGAAAAAAGAACGATTGGGAATCACCTTCAAGGTGCTTGATGGTTCTGAGGAAGAGTGGGCTTTCATTACCCAATCCATTCTGAAACAGATTGGTTATTCCAATGAAAGAACCATTGCACGATTGGCTGAAGTCTTCCCTTCGGACATCCGAAATGACGCAGGTACCCTTGTGGGTCATGCAGATAGTGAGTTCCTTCTGCACTCACTTGAAGATAGCGTATAACCTTAAGAAGGGGCGTGATTAGAGTTGCCGGACCCCGGGTAAAGATGACATACCAACTGGTATTCATCTATACAATTCATATACACGCATGGACTGCCGCGGTAATGTGGCAGTTCTAAACCCTTGGAGGTGGATGAACATGATTAAAGTGGTGACATCGGAAGAAAGGCACACGTCGGATCGAGGTTGGATACACAGTGAATTTAGCTTTTCGTTTGCGGATTATGATGATCCGAGCAACGCCCATTTTGGCTGTCTGCTGGCTCATAATGACAACACGCTGATACCGCAAGAAGGCTTTAAGAAACATCCACATCATGATCTTGAACTTGTCAGTTATGTCATATCAGGCACACTCAAGCACACGGATAGTATGGGAACAGAACAATTGCTTGAACCGGGAACGGTTCAGGTTATGAGTGCGGGAACGGGAGTTGAACATTCCGAGACCAATCCGTCAGCAGATGAATCTGTACGTTTTCTCCAAATGTGGTTTTTGCCATCGGAGCGTATGCTGAAACCGTCCTATACGAATCGGAGTGTAGAGCCGCAGGAGCATTTGAATCGTCTATGTCCGATTGTATCAGGTCAAGAGGGCGAGGGAACCGAGGGAGCCTTGCCTATTTCCCAGGATGTAACCTGTTACCTGTCCCATTTGGAATCCGGGAAGAAGTTGATGTACCCGCAACACGAAGATCGGCGTACACATCTTTTCCTGATCAGTGGACATGTGGAGATTCATTGTTCGGACGGTAACTTCAATCTCAAGCCTGGGGATGCTGCGCGAATTCGTAAAAGCTGTGATCTGCAAATGACGAGCACAGGCAGTGAACCTGCTGAATTTGTTCTGATTGACCTACCTTAATAATCATGTGTATCTAGTAAGGATAGTCGTTAAATATAAAATGCGAAAAAGGACCTGTTCCCCACGTTGTTGTGGAAGACAGGTCCTTTTTGGCTTAGGATTTACGAAGGTTACCCAGTTCCGAAGCGACAGCTTCCACTTCAGAGATACTGAGATGTTCCTTGCTCAAAATCATTTCATACAGATCAAACAGATCTTCATATTTCTCAAGTGGAAATGACGAAGCTTGCATCGCGGCACCGCTTGCCATCCGAAGTTTGGTTTTGATCGCTTCAATCATATATTCCATATTGGCTGCTGTTGCTTGTGTTAAATCCATCGTTAACTTCATCCCTTCCGTATCGGAAACTCTTGTTATTGTATCATGATTGGAAGCGCTCAGGCCAATGCTTTTGCGGGGAAACGATGCATCGGTTACAATGATGGATACAACAACAGGGGTCAATGGAGACCTGAGTGCACTGGAGGGAATACAGCTTGGCAGCGTATAAGCGAGAAATGGTTCGCCATCAAGGAAGGGAAGTCCGTAAAGGTTTGCCTGGAGAGGATCTGGTCTTATTCTTCAAAAACATCGTTCAACTTCATACTCCAGATGAAATCACGTTTGTCTGCATTGGTACCGATCGTTCCACCGGGGATGCTCTGGGTCCACTGACAGGAAGTTTATTGCAAGAGAACGGAATGGAGAACGTGATTGGCACGCTGTCTTCCCCTTGTGATGCAGATACGCTGGAGAAGAAATTGGCACATATTCCGGCACACCATGCCATCATAGCGATTGATGCGTGTCTGGGTCCAAAGAATGCCGTAGGTACATACTATCTTTCGAATAACCCACTCATTCCTGCTCAATCAGTTGGGGGCCAGTTGCCCCCTGTCGGACAATACAGTGTAGCAGCTGTGGTTAATGCCAATGGACCAAGACCCTATTCCATATTGCAGATGACCTCGCTTCACTTGGTTATGGGCATGTCACGAACGATTGCAGACGCCGCAATTGAAGCATGGAAATGGAGACAAACGTTTCATTCATGATATGTAGGCTTAATAATATACAACCTGAATTATTTAATTCGCGCAGAGAGAGGGATTCATATGGAAAAAGTGATGTGTGATGGAACGACGATTTGTTATGCCGAACAAGGTAAGGGAGAAGCACTCATTTTGCTCCACGGATACTGTGGCAGTTCATCGTATTGGGATGAGGTCGTACCTGAGCTGGCACGCAGCTACCGCTGTATCGTACCTGATCTGCGTGGACACGGAAAAACAGATGCACCTGTAGGAAGTTATACGATCGAACAGATGGGCAACGATGTGTTACAGCTGATGGATGAGCTGAACGTGGAAAAGGCGGTCCTTCTGGGACACTCCATGGGGGGATATATTGCGCTTTCGATCGCACAACGCCACCCGGAGCGTTTGAATGCATTTGGCCTGATTCATTCCACAGCCTATCCGGACAGTGAAGAAGCCAAGGAGAAACGTCTTCGCGCTGTATCCACCATTCAAACCGAAGGTATCGTAAATTTTGTAGATGGACTGGTTCCCGGCTTGTTTGCACCGGAACATGTGGACTCCTTATCTAAGCAAGTCACACGTGTGAAGGAGATTGGTTACCAGACAGCCCCTCAAGGTGCTGTTGGCGCTGCACTTGCTATGCGAGAACGCCCGGATCGCCGTGATGTGTTGTCAGCCACACCATTACCTGTATTGCTGGTTGCGGGAGAGAAGGACGCTGTTATCCCGCCAGAACGCACATTTACAAGTGACAAGCCACATATTGTGCAAGCTGTTATTGCTGGTGCAGGTCATATGAGCATGTATGAAGCGCCTGAAGAGTTAATTCAGGTCATTAAACAATTTATGGCTGGATTATCGAAGTAATTTATGAAGTGATTTATGTTGATATCATTAGAAATTAGAATATAGTTTGGTTTCTGGATGATTCTACCCTCTTGTAGAGGAGGGGGACTCAGTTCCATTCCAGCTGAACCCCTGCAAAGTCCCTTTGGGATAGCAGGGGTTCAGTGTGTTTACAGACAGAGCTTAGACGCGCGCGTCTTGTTTTGGCTTTTTGTCATGGCATGAATTAAAATAACTATAAAGGAACGTTATGAGAACGATTGAATGTATAGGGTCGAATGATGAGGGGGCATACAGCATGTTCAGAAAAGATTATCTGCTCCGCATGATGGAGGAAATGACAGAAGCAATTGGCAAAGTGTTCACGCTCAAACAGCAGCGTAAGCACACCGAGGCATTGTCCGAACTGGATGAGCTGATGCGCAGGCAGTTTGGATTGAACCTATCTCTACTGAACTCATTGCCAGCGGAGGATGTTATTGAAATGTTCCGTTTTCGCGGAATGATTGAAGTGGACAATCTACAGCAAGCCGCCAGGCTAATTGAAGAAGAGGCATATATTTATCAAGAAAAGGCCAGAGTGGAAGGCATCGACGATCAGGAGAGAATGGACGCAGAGGATGACGCCCTTATTCGATTGATGAGATCACTTCATTTTTACCTGTATGCATTGAATCATGGGGCTAATCCCAAGTTATTGGACGCACCGGAACGGGTGGAGGGTGTGTTGGGGCTTACGAAAGAATATGAACTTCCTGCTCGAACCGAGAGACAGCTTGCCCTGTATCGTGAACAACAAGGACGTTACGACCAGGCAGAGAACAGTTGGTACAGGCTGCTACAGCTTGGTGGTGAATTCCCGGTGAGCTACCGAGATGATGTACAGGCGTTCTATGAAAGGTTAGGCCAACTCACGGACGAACAACTTGAGCAGGGCGGTCTGCCCCGGAACGAAGTTGAAGAGGGACTAGCTGAACTAAGTCGTCAAGAGATGAGCTCATAAAATATGGATTGGATCAAGGCTTGTTACCTGCCTTTACTTGGAGAGGGAACGGAATTGTGGTATGGTAACGGTTGACCAAATCAAACCGAAAGTGAGATGTACCCCGTGGATTCATTGCGAAAGCTTATACAAGACATCTTTGAACAGAATTCGCTGATTACAGCGACCTGGAGCCAGCTGCGCAGACGGGACAATGTCTCGTATACCAAAGTGCAAGTCAAGCCAGTGACACTGAAGAATCAGCTGCATTATCAATTTGCATTTCATTATAACAACAAAGTGCTGCACGAGAATTTGACTCCGGCTGAAGCGGCTGAGCGCATGACTTTGCTATGCGAAGAGACGTTTCGTCAAGGGCTGCTCTGTACGACCGAAGCAGACTATCAAATTTTGATCAGCAAAAAATATAAAGTATCCATTTTGACCAAATCTGCTTCCAAGACTGCAGTGGATCTGTCGCATAATCGCAAAAAGCAATATGTATTGGAAGAAGGCGTACCTGTATCGTTCCTCGTTGAACTTGGTATCATGAACGAAGAAGGTCGTGTGCTGGCTCGTAAGTATGACAAGTTCAGACAGATTAACCGTTTCCTCGAAATGGTGCAGGATGTTATTCCGCATCTGCCGGAGGGGCGTCCACTGACCATCGTTGATTTTGGTTGTGGCAAGTCTTATCTGACCTTTGCGTTATATCATTATTTGTCTGTACAACAACGGCGTTCACTCAAGATTATTGGGCTGGACTTGAAGGCAGATGTAATTGAACACTGTAATGATCTGGCAAATCGATTGCATTATGGCGATCTGAAGTTTCTGGTTGGAGACATCGCGGACTACGATGAATTGAACGAAGTGGATATGGTTGTCACGCTGCATGCCTGTGATACAGCTACCGATGCTGCTTTGGAGAAGGCGGTTCGTTGGGGGGCTTCTGTTATTCTGTCTGTCCCTTGCTGTCAGCATGAACTGTTTGACCAGGTAGAGGCTTCCGTGATGAATCCGTTGTTGTCCCATGGCATCCTCAAGGAACGTTTTTCCGCACTTGCTACGGATGGGATTCGTGCCAAGTTGCTTGATCTGATGGGATACAAAACACAATTACTTGAATTCATCGATATGGAGAATACGCCTAAAAACATATTGATTCGTGCTGTTCGCGGTCAGGCCGGCGAAGTGACGGAGATGTGGAACGAATATACGGCTTTCCGTGATTTCATTCATGCCGATCCCTATTTGGAGCGGGCTTGTGCAGATTTGCTTCCTGGCGATGGAAAGCAGGCCGGCGGGAAATCAAAATCGAGCAAAGAAACCGTTCAGGATTCCGCAAATTGCGACCTTTGCTGAGTGTGCCAATGACAATCGAGGGACATACTGCAATTAGGGTCTCTGAAAGTAAACTTCAATACAATGCATATACTTTGTAGCAAGCAATATCATAACTGTCAGATAATATCAGGCAGAAGGCCCCGTTATCGGGATCTTCTGTCTTTTTGTTATGCATGTGGAGCGGTGGAAGAAGGGTGGAAGGTAATGAAGAATCTGACAAAGGATCAGGGAGTTTTAAGGGATAGACGAAGACGAGGAAATGCGGAGAATGAGGAAAGGATGGAACACGCGTTTGACAAGTCTCACCATGCAGATGGTATAGAACATGTAGATAACAGGGACTTATGTAATGTGGACAGTAAGGGCAGTAGAGACAGTACATATCAATCAAATGGAGTTATCCAAACTGAGGGGGCAGGTCGTTTTTCACGGATATTGAGATGTGAACATTATTCAGGGTCAGGATGGACTGTTGGGTTGGGCATAGTCATAATTGTCTTGCTACTCGCAGGGTGTCTGAGTCGGGGGCTTTACTATTCGGCTGATTTGTATCCTCTCATTCTGATTGCAGCAGGAAGTACCTTAATTATATTTGTGCTATTTCTTGCAGTTTTTCGTCCAGAGAAAGAGAAAGGGCAAGCGAGAAAACAAGTACCCCTGTCAACGGTACATTGGCTAGGGAACGATGAACGAACGGTTGGGCGAATGATTCGAATCCCGGGAATGTGGCGGGTATTGTGGCCGCTGGGGATGATGATTTGTTTTGGGCTACATGCATGGGCAGGCTCGGTGAGTAAACAGGGCAGTATGGATGAAATGCTACGGTGGAGCCTGCTTGCGATGTTTACCCTGCTCACCGCAGTACTGGCTGCGCGCACGGATGGTGCGCGCTGGTTAGCCTGCGGTTGGCAGATGGCAGGCGGCTTGCTTGTGCTAAGCGGCATCCTTGCCGTGTGCGGGATATTGCCGCTGCCCTTCGGGGTGATGCGGACTGCTGACCCCGAGATCAGCTCCGTCGGGGCACGGCTCGGCGGATTATTGCAGTACCCTAATGCGTACGGTGCCGTTGTCGGCATGTACGCATTGGAGCGGCTGATAGCCGCCGCGCGAGTCATAGCCCGGCCGGTGTCGGCCGGGCGACTCATCGCGGCAGTGCTGCCGCTCATGCCCGCGCAAGCCGCGCTCCTGCTGAGCGAGTCGCGCGGCGCTTGGCTAGCGACCGGCTGTGCCGCGGTCGCCGCCTTCGCTTTGCAGCGGCGAGGTGCCCGCCTGCCGCTGCTGCTGGCCACAGCCGCGCCACTGGCGTGCGCGGCCTGGCTGTACCGCCAGCTGGCTGCTGCTCAGCTGGCGCCTGCACCAGTGCCCGGCCTGCTGGCACTGGCCGGGGCATGGGCAGCTGCGCTGCTCGGCACGCTGCTGCTGTGCCGCCTATGGCACAGCGTCGCCGCCAAGGCTTCGCGCGCCGCTGCCTTGACGGCCATCGTGCTGACGGTGCCCGCCGCCGCACTGATGGCCGTGGCCTCCACCGCCGATCGCCTCGCGGCAGGTGTCGGCACTGGGGTGTCCCGCCTACAGATGTGGCGGGACGCCCTCCAGCTGTGGACCGAGGCCGCATGGCTCGGCCACGGGGGAGATACATGGCGCAACATGTTTCGCGCCATTCAATCCTCGCCTTATGTTGGAGGCGAGGTTCACAACGGTCTGCTCGATCTTGCCCTGGACACGGGCGTGATCGGCATCCTGGTTGTCGCAGGGTGGTTTATCTTCACCCTGCGGAGCATCTTTCACTTTGCACCGCAGCTCATGCCCTCCGTGCTTATTTTTGGCCTGCATGGGGCGATGGACTTTGACTGGAGCTTCACGCTATTTTGGATGTTCTTCATCTGGCTCGGTGCTTGGGCAGGCGCATTGAAGACGGAAGCAGAGGGAGTCAAACGATCCGGTAGAATTGCTCAATACACCTCCTCCAGATCCAAAGCTCGTTTCTTCCCATACCTACCAGCGCAATCTCGTCCATTATCTTTCCCGATGCGCTCCTTCTTTCATATTTTTCAGCGAGTTACTGTTCGTGTAATAAAGGTATCGACAGTGATGATCATTCTTTTCTGGCTTGGTGGAACAGTGTGGCTGACCTCCCGATACGTTGTAGCAGAAGTGCAGTACCGCCAGGCGATGTCTGAACCGGATGGCACTTCAACACAGAAGGTACATCTTATGGCTGCCTTTCAATCGAACCCGAATCGACCGGATATACTGATATCCCTTGCCAGAACCCTCCCAGGACGAGAAGCAGAATCAATTCTTCTGAACAGCCTGTCCCATTCCCTGTTGCACCCTCAGATTTACATCGAACTGGGACGCTTGGCAGCCCAATTCGGAGAGGGACAGCAAGCTGGAGAATATTTTGAACAAGCGATCGGATTGAATCGGTATGATAGCGTCGGCCAATCCGTGGCTTTGTATTGGATGGAGCAGGCAGCGCGGCGGGAATGGGAGGCAGGATTCACGGATCGAGCCCAACAGACTGCCGCCGCTGGTGTACAGATGTATGAACGTTATCAACTGCTGGCTAAGGAAGTGGAAGCAGGAAACGTTCGCAATGATCGTCGTTTTGTACTGGAAGAACATGCTCAAGATTATGGAGAGAACCTGCGCAGGTTTGCTTCCGCCTCTGCTTCTTCTCCTCCGTTTACTCCAGAGTTGACCAAGCGGAGCCCTTGAATCACGGCTGGATCTTGATGCTTACCCAAGCGATATGATGATGGATGTCAGCGTCTAAAAAGTCTGGAACTCCAAGCTGGCTGCTCTTGGTGGATGGGGATACGATTTTCTAAGGAACACAGGACGTCTTATATCGCCTCTAGCTCCTCCTTTTAAATTGTAAGGAACATCAGACACGTTATTTCCTGAAACTCACTAACAAAGACCCTATAAAAAGCCAAAAATTCCGATATAACGTGTCTCAAATTCCTTAGATTTCTAAGATTGCTTAAAATCTTTGAATAAGACGCCTCAGATTCGTTACCGCTCGTGGGCTTGAGTATGAGCATGATATATACTCACAGTTTTATATTCATGCCCACGTGGAGGGCGGCTCCATGCTCTGCTTCAACCGCAATGTGGTGCCCTCGAATCCACCAGAGCGAAGCTTTACATCCGAAGGAAGAAATTCGCATTTATGTTGTCTCTGTCTCTTGCCCGTACGTGAAGTAGGCATTAACATCACACGTTAAGGACACAGTACGATTATGCCTGTTCCTAACATGTTCAGATTCGCTTCAGCTTTGCTGCGTCTTTCAGTAGGTTTGAAGATACAGCTACCTGCCTCATTGCTGCATTCCTACAGACGATACCCGCCAAATGCGTGCTGAAACGCCTCTTTTAATGGTTCAACATCCACTTCCCATAGCGCGGCGATCTCTGCACTGACATCCGTGTTCCACCACTCACATAATTTTTTGCGGTTGTCGCGATTCTCACCGATCCAGAGCAGATTCGTGATCACCTTACCGTAATAACATTCTTCCGCCTGCTTCATCCGTTCGGGGGAGACATACACTTTTAGCCTTTTGGCTGTACGATACAATTCCTTGCTGCATGCCCTGCGAATCCCCCTGGCGGAAGGAAGGTTTTGACCGGATTGCGTATGTTTGACCGGTGGAGAACCGGGTATTGACTTGTGTGACATCTTTTCACGCTCCTCTCCCCATACCATATGCGGACCGCTGCAAACGGGACACTATCCCAACCTCGTGAAGTAGCAACGTCTACAGCCCTGTGATAAAATAGGGACGAACATCCATGGTGCGGAGGGGCACCGCCAATCAGGATGGAGAAAGAGGGTTGAGATGGACTTTATTCATAACCTTGTCAGCCAATTGTTCGATTGGATTCAAAGTCTTGGTTACTTTGGAATCATGCTTGGATTAATGTTGGAAGTCATCCCGAGCGAAATTGTGCTGGCGTATGGAGGTTTTCTCGTTTCACAAGGTAATATCAACTTCTTCGGTGCTATGATTTTCGGTACGGTGGGCGGTGTGATTGCCCAGTTATTTATTTACTGGATTGGCCGTTATGGCGGCAGACCTGTACTTGAACGCTACGGTAAATACATACTCATCCAGAAAAAACACATCGACCATTCCGAGGAGTGGTTCCGCAAGTATGGTACAGGTGTCATTTTCACGGCGCGTTTTGTTCCGGTGGTAAGGCATGCAATCTCCATCCCGGCTGGCATCACGAAAATGCACGCAGGCAAATTCATCTTGCTGACTACACTCGCTGTTATACCTTGGACTGCATTGTTTATATATTTAGGGATGATTCTTGGAGATCAATGGAAGAATATTGATGAGAAAGCGGCGCCATATGTTATGCCTATTTTGCTGGTCGCTCTCGCCCTTATGATCGTTTATGTACTTATTAAATGGATGAATGCTCGTAAAAAGAAAGGAAGTGTCTAGTCATGGGTAAACCCAACTTGTCTCACAAATTCGGTAAAGGTCTTCCACCGAAAGATTTTATCGAGAGTATGACCAAGAACCAAAGTGAATTCCAGGCCAACTATGATAGCTTTACTTGGTCGAACGAAGAGGATCGTGAGTTCTTTGAGAGCCTGAACCATCGCGATGATCTGCGTGTGTTAATTCTGGCTGCGGACTGGTGCGGGGATGTTGTCCGTAATATTCCGGTTGTGTTCCAGGCCCTTGAAATCTCAGGAATCCCAACAGAAGTTCTGATTATGGAGAACCATCCGGAAGTGATGGATGAGTTCCTGACGATGGGTGGACGTTCCGTGCCAGTCGTTATTTTCGCAGATACAGGTGGCCATGTGCTCGGTCAGTGGGGACCTCGTCCGCAGCATGTACAGGAAGTTATGATTGAATTCAAACGTCTTAATCCGGATCGTGAAGCAGCAGATTATCAAGAAAATTTGGCTGTAGCACGTCAAGAGATTGGCAAACGTTATGGGGAAGGAACGGAGTCACATGCGGCCATTATCCATGAGCTGCGTGAACTGATTTCGGGTTACTAAGCCGATATGCTTAACATTCGTACGTTTTCATTAGGCCCACTTCAAACCAATGCGTATCTCTTACAAGGAGATGATCCGGGTAAAGCCGTCATTATTGATCCGGGTATGAATCCAGGGCCGCTGCTTAAGGCGATCCAAGACTTGGAGATTGAAGCCATTCTCCTGACTCATGCTCACTTTGACCATATGGGTGGGGTAGATGAGATCCGTAAATTGAAGGGTTGTCCCGTTTATCTTCATGATTTGGAGAGTGACTGGCTTACAACCCCGAAATTAAATGGATCTTTGAATTGGCCGCAGGCGACACCGCCGCTTTCGACAGATCCTGCTGAATATGCCATGGACGAAGGGCAGAAGCTGAATCTGATTGGTCATACGTTTAAAGTGTTCCATACACCGGGCCATTCACCTGGCAGTGTAAGTTTGCTTTGTGATAACGACCTGTTTGCCGGTGATGTGCTGTTCCGCATGGGTGTGGGCAGAACAGACCTGACAGGAGGTCGTGAACGCGATCTGATTGATTCCATCCAGAACAAGCTTTACACCTTTGCTGATGAAGTGAAAGTATATCCAGGTCATGGACCCAAAACGACCATTGGTTATGAGAAACAGAACAATCCTTACGTGTCCGCAAGATAATCCGACATGATATGTGAAGAAAGTCTGGACAAGTGACAACTTTTTCATTAGAATAGCAATTAGTTGTTACAAGCGTTAAGGCATCATCTAACTGAAGCATTACCAAGAAACACCCAACCTTGCGAAGCACGCAGACTGTGGTCTATACCCGGTTTGCGTTCTTTTTTTGTTTTCAGCTGTTTTTTTATCGAAAAAGCATCCCGTTTTACTCTACATACAGATATATCATGTGCTTAATCACAAGTCGTTTAGGTTCAAACAGCAAGTATTAGCAAGTACAAGTAAAGGTTAAGAATAGAAAGTTCAAGAAATAGTAGATCATGAGAGCGGGGAATATCAAAGTGGAAGAAACAAGAGTTATTCCGTTGGGACAGCGTGTCGAGTATCCGATTATTGAAGAAAACCGTCGCATAATGGAAAGTGGAAAAAGAGAAACTGGTACAAAACGAGCTTTAATACATAACCCAAGCGTGACCAGTGAAGCGATGAAGTCTAAGCAGAATATATGGACAAGCCGTGTATTGAGAAATGGAGCCTGCAACCAACCGTGGTTCGACAAGCTGCAAGATTACCGGAATCAAGTCTGATTGCCCGGGAAATTGTCGGGTTTAATTATTTTATCATTCCATTGAACGTTTCTGCATAGCCTGTCTTATTAACTCCAGATTGAACGGGAAGTAGATGATGATCATGATAAAGGCAGCTGAACTCGAAGAAGTACGCAGAGCAGTATCGGGAGACGATGGTTCAAGGCACATGTATCTTTCAGGACGCACGCAGACGTGGACGTTTCCCTTGGTTATGTGGAATCACCGAATTTCCCACGTCGCTCATTATTTACTGGTTTGTCGTGATTCGATCACAGCACAAGCCAGGTGCACGAAATCAGAAATAGCATCATTTTAAAAATGGAAAAAAAGATTTTGCACAAATATGTTGTTTAATTCTAGTATTCCTAGACATCGTTATTCTTTTCTAGTAGACTATACAAATAAATATTAAGATAGACTACCAGGAGGTTAGACGATGCTGCGATTAGGAGAGAAGGTTGTCATCGTCGCGGATGCGTTTGAGCAGAATCTTCCTGTGGGGGAATATGGTTTCATCATCGCTTATGACCGGAATCCGGACAATGCGTTCGATTACGTGCTTCGAGTGCCGCAGGTGAACCGGAACTTTTTTGTTCCATCCGGCGACGTCGATCTGGAAGAGGTTCTGCTGAAGCAGGAAGCTGAGCGGGTCGAGCGAGAAGCGTTGATAGATTACGCCCTTGCGACACACAATGAGAAGCTGTTTCATCATCTGATGAACGGAGATTTTCAAGCTGTGGAAGAGGAAGAGGAAACCGCGAACGATGTTATGTCACAGGCGGATTTTATAAAGCAGGTTAATCTGCGTGCATGGATTTAGTATTTTAAGAGTCGGCTGATGCCGGCTCTTTTTTATTTTATAAGATCGTTTTTAGCTTCCCAGAAGCTAGTCGGGTCATTTGCATTGAATTGTCGAACTATCTCACCTATAATGAAAAAAGTTATCTTGAGACTTTAGCCCGTTAAACGAGCGATTCGTTTCAGGTCGTTTCGGGAATCAGAACGAATGAAGGAGGCATCCGCTAATGAGTATTTCGAATAATGACGTTCAGCATGTGGCCAAGCTGGCCCGGCTCAACTTGACTGCTGAAGAAGAACAGACCCTGACAGGTCAGCTGAACGCGATTTTAAAATATGCAGAAAAGCTGAATGAGCTGGATACAGAAGACATCGAGCCCACCACTCACGTTCTGCACGTAAGCAATGTTATGCGTGATGATGAGACCAAAGAAAGCCTGTCCATTGAACAGGTGATGCGCAATGCACCGGAAGAAGAAGATGGGCAGTTTAAAGTGCCTGCAGTAATGGAATAACGGATAACCGGAAGGAGGACAAAAACTGTGAGTTTATTTGAACAATCGTTGCCTGAGTTACATAACAAGCTGCATGCCAAAGAGCTGTCGGTCACCGATCTGGTGGATCAGGCGTATCAGAACATTGGCGCGCATGACGATAAAGTTAAGGCATATTTGGCACTGGATGAAGAACAAGCACGCGCTCGTGCACGTCAACTGGATGACCGTCTGGTTAGCGGCGAGGAGAAAGGTTTGCTCTTTGGTCTACCTGTAGGTATTAAGGATAACATCGTTACGAACGGACTGCGCACGACGTGTGGTAGCCAATTCCTTCGTAATTTCGACCCGGTGTATGACGCGACAGTTGTCGAGAAATTGAAAGCTGCGGACACCGTAACTATTGGTAAACTCAACATGGATGAATTCGCCATGGGCGGCTCCAATGAGAATTCAAGTTTCTCCCCTGTACGTAATCCATGGGCACTTGATCGTGTTCCAGGAGGTTCCAGCGGTGGTTCTGCAGCAGCTGTGGCTGCGGGAGAAGCGTACTTCACGCTTGGATCAGATACAGGTGGCTCCATCAGACAGCCTGCTTCGTATTGTGGTGTTGTTGGATTGAAACCGACATACGGACTTGTTTCCCGCTTTGGATTGGTTGCATTTGCATCATCCCTGGATCAGATTGGTCCTTTGACGAAAAATGTTGAAGATTCTGCCTATGTATTGCAAGCCATTGCTGGTTATGACGCCAAAGATTCGACATCTGCAAAAGTAGAGATTCCGGATTATTTGAACGGACTGACAGGTGATGTCAAAGGGCTTCGCATTGCTGTTCCGAAGGAATACATCGGTGAAGGCGTAGATACACAAGTGAAAGAAACGGTTTTGTCTGCATTGAAAGTTCTCGAAGGACTCGGGGCAACATGGGAAGAAGTATCCCTTCCGCATACCGAATATGCGGTGGCTACGTATTACCTGCTTGCATCTTCAGAGGCTTCCTCCAACTTGGCTCGATTTGATGGCGTGCGTTATGGTGTGCGTGCAGACAATCCGGATAACCTGCTGGATCTGTATCATCAGTCCCGCAGCCAAGGCTTTGGTCCAGAAGTGAAACGCCGTATCATGCTCGGAACGTATGCACTCAGCTCGGGTTACTATGATGCCTATTATCTGAAAGCACAGAAAGTGCGTACATTGATCAAACAGGATTTCGACAATGTATTTGCCAAATATGATGTGATTATTGGACCAACTGCGCCAACTACGGCATTCAAACTGGGTTCACAGGTGGATGATCCACTTACGATGTATCTGAACGATATTTTGACGATTCCGGTTAACCTGGCTGGTGTACCTGCTGTTAGCATTCCATGTGGATTCTCGGATGGACTGCCTGTCGGCCTGCAGATTATCGGTAAAGCCTTTGATGAAACAACCGTATTGCGTGTAGCGCATGCGTTTGAACAAAATACAGAATTCCATAAGCAGCGTCCGCAGCTGTAGACTGCCCGGAACGGAGGAATATAGAAATGTCCGCATCTAAATATGAAACGGTCGTTGGACTTGAAGTCCACGTGGAGTTGCATACGAACTCCAAAATTTTCTGTGGCTGCTCCACAGCTTTTGGAGCTCCGCCGAATACGCATACCTGCCCGGTCTGTCTCGGACATCCGGGTGTACTGCCTGTATTGAATCGTCAGGCGGTAGACTACGCAATGAAGGCAGCTATGGCTCTGAATTGTACGATTGCTGATGTCAGCAAGTTTGACCGTAAAAACTACTTTTACCCCGATTCACCCAAAGCCTATCAAATCTCGCAATTCGATCAACCGATCGGTGAGAATGGCTGGATTGATATCGAAGTGAATGGTGAAACGAAACGAATCGGCATCACGCGTCTTCACTTGGAAGAAGATGCAGGGAAGCTTACGCATATCGATGGCGGATACGCTTCTTTGGTGGACTTTAACCGTGTCGGTACTCCACTCGTTGAGATTGTATCCGAACCTGAGATTTCTTCTCCGGAAGAGGCGCGTGCGTATCTTGAAAAAATGCGTGCGATCATGCAGTACTGTGATGTGTCAGACGTGAAGATGGAGGAAGGATCACTGCGTTGTGACGCTAACATCAGTTTGCGTCCACATGGACAGGAGAAGCTGGGAACGAGAGCCGAGCTGAAAAACATGAACTCCTTCCGTGGTGTTCAGCGTGGTCTGGAATATGAACAATATCGTCAGGCTGAGATTCTGGATGATGGCGGCGAAGTGGTTCAGGAGACGCGTCGCTGGGACGAAGCTCAAGGGAAAACACTGTCGATGCGTGGCAAGGAACAGGCGCATGACTATCGTTATTTCCCAGACCCGGATCTGGTGAAGCTGCATATCGATGAAGCCTGGAAAGAGCGGATCAGAGCTACCATACCTGAGCTTCCAGACGAGCGCAAGGCGCGTTACACGGCTGATTATGGATTGCCTAGCTATGATGCAGAGGTTATTACCTCCTCCAAAGCTGTGGCAGATCTTTTTGAAGATAGCTTGAAATTCACTCAGGATGCCAAATCCGTATCCAACTGGATCATGGGCGACTTGTTGGGTTACCTGAATACGAGCAATCTTGAGGTGACTCAGGTTCCACTGACAGGTCAAGGTTTGGGTGAGATGATCGGACTGCTGGAGAAGGGTACCATTAACAGCAAAATCGCCAAAACGGTATTCAAGGAAATGTTGGAGAGCGGCAAGCTTCCACAGCAGATCGTTGAAGAGAAAGGTCTTGTGCAGATTAGTGATGAAGGTGCTATTCTTGCCATCGTTGAGCAGGTTGTGGCGAATAATCCTCAATCGGTGGAAGACTATAAAGCTGGTAAACAGAAAGCCATTGGCTTCCTCGTTGGTCAGGTTATGAAAGAAAGCAAAGGCAAGGCGAATCCCGCCCTGGCCAACCAACTGCTTGCAGATGTACTGAACCGCTAATCCTTCCGGTGAGGCCGGACAGAAAGAGGCTCGTCCCTGTGACAGCCTCTTTTTGTTATTATGGAGACAAATGTATTTCGGACGGGGGAACGGATATGAACATTCAACCATTGTCACTGAGTGATCTGGAGATGTTGGGACAGCTATGGAGACTTCAACATGTAGCCTATCGATTGGAAGCCGAAATCATCGGATTTGAGGAGATTCCTCCTTTGATGGATACGATGGAGACACTTCGGGATTGTGGGGAGAGCTTTTACGGTTGTATCCATGATGACGGAGAGCTTATCGGGGCTGTCGCTGTAGCAGAGGAAGAGGAGAACACACTGACCATTACACGAATGATGGTGCACCCGGATCACTTTCGCAAGGGAATTGCTGCATCTTTGATGACGTATGTGTTGGAACAGCATGCGGATCTTCCTCGTTATATCGTCTCCACAGGAACGCTGAATCAACCCGCTGTGAATCTGTACACCAAATTCGGTTTTAACCCCGTGGAAGTCACACAGATTGCACCTGGAGTGGAATTAACGACTTTTCACAAGAATAAACTTTAATCATATTAACAACTTCGAGGAGGAATACCGACTTTGGGTGATCCCTGGTTCATTGATGAGTGGCACATTTTATTACGATTATTACTGGCCATGCTGCTTGGAGGGCTCGTAGGCCTGGAGCGGGAACGGTCCAATCATGCCGCCGGTTTGCGTACCCATATTCTGGTATGTCTTGGTTCTGCACTGATTATGATGTTGTCTGTTTATGGCTTTAAAGATTTTGCTAATGAATTAAATGTAAGGATCGATCCAGCGCGTCTGGCTACAGCTGTAATTACTGGTGTCGGATTCCTGGGAGCAGGGACTATTCTCTTCACGGGAAAATCCATTACTGGACTGACTACGGCAGCTTCAATCTGGGTTGTTGCAGCCATTGGGCTCGCAGCAGGTGCGGGATTCTTCTTTGCCTCTATCGTATCCACCGTTCTGGTATTGCTTAATCTCTGGGTATTTAACAAATTAGAGCTAAGGTATCTACGAGGGAACAAACTGCATGTCGTTACACTTCATACCTTATCAGAACCCGGTTTTCTGGAACAGCTGTCTTCATGTATGGAGCAAGAGAAGATCAAAATTCGTAAAATTACGGTGAATGAACAGGATCTCGCTTATGCAGAGATGGTATCGGTTGAACGTAAAATTGAGATTGTGTTACATGTTCAGGTACCGCATGATTTCCAAACGGTAGGCTTGGTATCCAAGTTAAGACAATGGGAACACGTTACCAAGGTGTCGATCGAATAAATGAATTACAACCCTCCCCAGGCCAGCTGTGCCGGAGGGTTTTTGGTCATATCCATATTTCTTCCAGTTACTCTCCATGCTCTTTAGGGTACTATCTAACCAAATGCATAAAGAGCGGAAGGTCAGTTTAGAAGAGAGGAGTATCTTATGAAACGGAGACGTCAATCGAACAAAAAGGGCAGTGCAGTTCGGACCAAACCGGTCAGGAATCGGACTCATAAGTTTATTGCAGGTTTACTGAGCGCTATTATCCCTGGCCTGGGTCATATTTATCTGAGATTGTACATGAGAGGTTTGACCTTTATGCTGCTTGTTTTGCTTGATCTGTCAGCAGTGTTGTACTTCTCATCCATTGGTATACAGATCAATGTGCCACTGCTCATCTTGCTGGCTTTGTGTATCCCAGTTATTTACTTTTACAATGTATATGATGTGCTGCAATCGGCGGATTGGGTCATGATGCGTAGACGCAGAGCAGTAACCCAAGCAACTTCGGACAAGCCGATATCCAATGAACGTTCTATACGGGATGCAATGATGGTCTGGGAGAAAGGCATATCATTCGGATTGCTTTTGATTGTGGGAGGGTCTTTAATGGTGCTGTTCTTCCGCAAACCACGCTGGTTCCAAGAGATCCTCGCCATGTATGGCGGTTATTCCTTTGCGATTCTCATGATCCTAGGAGGATTACTTCTGTTTGGGCGTGAGCTTTGGGTAATGTTGAACAAGAAAAAAATGTAGTTGAAACGATATAAGGGGGGAACGTGATGAACCGTAAAGTCCGGGTTGGCCGCTATACGGCTGCCGCCTTAATCATAGCGGTCGGTGTGCTGTTGATTTTGGATAAACGGTGGGGAACTGACTATGTATATGATATGGTGGACTGGTGGCCATTTTTGCTCGTTGTTTTGGGTGTGGAATATATTATGCTGTTCCTGTGGACACGCAGAAGAAAAAAAGTGCAATCAAATCATTCGGGTAATCCTGACGAACCCATAAAAGTACGTTTCAGACCCGATGCCAAAGGCATTCTGACTTCGTTGATTTTGGCGGCTTCGGTATTTATTGTTACAGAGCAGGATCACTACATGCACTTATGGAATAGAGTGAGTCTAAATCTAGGTGCGGCCTCCATGGACTACAGTCAAGCTGCAGGATATATGGAGGATAAGGGCACGATTCGTGTACCTGTTGGTATGGATACGTCAGATCTGGTAGTCGAAGGTGTCAACGGGGATATCTCGGTACAACGGGGAGACACGGAGGAGATTGAAGTACGAACGGTTATCTGGGTGGATCAGACGACGGAAGTACAGGCGAAGGCTGTAGCGGATGCCTCTTTTGTGGAGACCGATGGTACGAAAGTGATTCATATCAAGGCTACAGGCAAAACGTATGGAGAAAATGAAAAAACGCAGCCGCGGATGAATCTCACCATAACAATTCCGGATGATCGTCGCTTTAATCTGGATATTCGAACTTCCAATGGAGCCATATTGTTAAACCGTCCCGAAGCCATTAGTACCATATTCGCAGAAACGGGTAACGGCCGTATCCGTATTACCAATGCCGTTGGAGATATCTCGGGGAAAACGTTGAACGGGGACGTCATTGTTGCCAACGCTATTGGCAATGTAGATCTTGACAGTAACCGTGGGGATATGAAGGCCCGCGGCGTTTCCGGTGATGTCGATCTGACCACACAAGTGGGAAGTATCAGTATCGCGGACTCTGTCGGCGAATTCACGGCAGAGACACGTAACGGCAATATTACGCTGGATGGTGCCAACCTGGGAATCAAAGCCCAATCGCTCAATGGCAGTATTAACATCGTATCTGCTAAAGTCGGAGGGGACTGGGATGTATACAGTGCTGTAGGTGCTATTAACGTGCTATTGCCTGATCGGGGCGACTACAGTCTGGCTGGTTCCAGCAGTTACGGAGATTTAAGCACGGATCTGCCTTTCAAAGTGCAGAATAAAACCATAGAAGGCCAGCTCGGTGAGGGTGAGTACAGGGTGAAAATCGAAGGTAACAGCGATCTCACCATTCAGAGCAACCCCGCTGTGTCTACACCGGATACAGTCACACAGGAATCTGAGGATAACGCTGAAGGTATGGAACAAACGACCGAAGACGGAGCAAATTCCCAGGATGATTCTACAGAGGTTCCTTGACGGCCGCGTTGACAATAAACTTGTAATCGCCGTACAATAAATGTACACTGGCAAGATTACACGACACGAAAGATGTGTTGTCGTTGTTAATGGCCGGGAATTAACTCTGTACGATGAGCCAGCAATATACTCGTCAGCAGAGAATGAAAGGTAAGGCGGTGGGTTTTATGGCAACACGTGTCCAACATGCGTTGGAGCATCTGAAAACGACCGGTGTCCGTATTACACCCCAGCGTCATGCCATATTGAACTATCTGATGGAATCCATGGGGCATCCGACAGCCGATGAAATTTACCGAGCGCTTGAACCCCAATTTCCCAGTATGAGCGTGGCGACGGTATATAACAATTTGAAGATGTTTCTGGAAGCTGGCATGGTCCGGGAATTGACATACGGAGATAATTCAAGCCGCTTCGATGCCAATGTGACGGATCATTATCATGTTATCTGTGATCAATGCGGCAAGATTGAAGACTTCAGCTATCCTTCACTCAAAAGTGTAGAGCTTCAAGCAGAGTCTAGTACAGGATTTGAAGTGCACGGTCACCGATTGGAAGTATATGGCGTTTGTAAAAGTTGCAGGGATTAAGAGAGTTGAATTACAATATTAGCGTGTAGAATTCAGTATGGATTCTTCACGCTTTTTTTTAGCATTTATGCAAAATGCTCATTTCTATAACAACTTATGCGCACATCCTTATGATTCAGCATAATTAACGGAGGTAGACGTTTTTGGGTAGAAAAAGCAGATATACAGGTAAGAAGCGACGTTCATTTTGGCCCGGTTTTCTCGGGGCTTGTCTGATCGCCGGGGGGGCTTACTGGCTTATAACGAATGTATGGTTGAACCAGACTCATGAAGACCCCGATTGGGTAGGAAGAAACCAGCCTATTTTTGTGGATGGGCAACTGATGGACGGAGACGCTTCGGGTACAGGAGATCAACTCAAGTTACCTGTAAAGGTGCTGCAAGAGGCGATTGATGCGGGCATACGTTATGAACCAGAGTCGGGAGATATCATTATTGCTTCTCCTCAGCGAGTCCTTCATATGAAGGAGGGCAGTACACAAGCAGAACTTAATCACAAAGATTATCCTATGACGGTTAAGCCGGAGGTTAAGGATGGGGAAGCATACATTCCGCTAAAACCTTTGAAAGAAGTATACGGCATCGCCATACAGGAAGATTCGGTAACAGGTGCTGTGCTGCTGATGCGTGGAGGAGACACGATACAATATGCAGAGATTGATACGTTGTCATCCAAAGCGGACAAAACGGTGGCGTTATATAAACGTGGGGGAGAATCCTCACCAATCATTGCCGATATGGAAAAGAATGCACGAGTACGTGTATGGCAGACGGGTGATAAACAGAGTTTTGTTCAACTCGATAATGGATATGCCGGATACGTAGATAATGATTATATTGCGCTCACCGAGAAAAAGAAGGTGGACATGCCCAAGTATACGCTGACTGCAGCAGAGAAGAAGTGGCAAAATAAACCGGTTAACCTGGTTTGGGAAGCCGTGTATAATCGTCAGCCTGATGTGGGTTCTATTGGTAAAATGCCTGGTGTGAATGTGGTTAGCCCCACATGGTTCCACATTACAGATGGACAGGGCACTGTGAAAAGCAAGGGAGACCAAGCTTATGTGAACTGGGCTCACCGTTCGGGTATGGAAGTGTGGGGGCTCATGGATAACAGCTTTGACCCGGACATTACCAAAGAAGCCGTAGCTTCTTACGCGACACGAACTCATATTATCGAGCAGATGTTAGAGTATGCACAGACATATCAGTTGGACGGTATCAACATCGACTTTGAGAACGTGTATACAGATGACGGGCCAAATATTACGCAATTTGTGCGTGAGATCAAGGCGATGGCTCGCATACATGGATTGATGTTATCAATCGATGTAACACCGAAATCCAACAGTGAAATGTGGTCTGCCTTTCTGGATCGCCGTGCATTAGGTTCTTTTGCCGACTATGTTATTGTGATGGCCTATGATGAACATTGGGCGGCTAGTCCCAAGGCGGGTTCGGTAGCGTCTCTTCCATGGACTGAGGCTTCCATGAGACGCATACTTGAGGAAGATGAAGTACCTTCTAACAAGTTGATTATGGCAGTGCCGCTTTATACTCGGATCTGGACGGAAGAGACGAACGATCAAGGGGAGGTTAAGGTGTCTTCCAAAGCGGTAGGCATGAATAGCATTGTCGATCTGATTCAAGAAAAGAAACTCAAACCCGAATTGGATCAGGCAAGTGGACAGAACTATGTGGAATATGAGGAAGACGGAGCGACCAAGAAAATATGGATCGAAGATGCCGTGTCCCTTCAGGCGCGTGTGGATTTGATTGCTTCGTTGAAGCTGGGCGGAGTAGCGGCGTGGAATCGTAGTTTTGCCAATGCTTCTGCGTGGGAGATATTGAAACAGGCCGGTTACCAGAAATAAAATCCTTTTGCTTCGGTATCGAATAATCGCTTCCCTTGTTTAGTTTCGCAAAGCCAAAAGTTTCTCCTGTTTGATATCATCATACTTGCAATCTAATGATTTATTGGCTACAGGACTTATAACTTAACTTCGTATCTTAGTTAGTCATAATAGTAAAACGGAGACATTTATAACTCAAGTCAAAAAAGGTCCGGTAGACATACCGGGCCTTTTTTTTGTTCTTCAATGAAATTAAGGTGAAAGAAATCTAGCGGTTGGAGAACGATTCGTACTATCCTTCGGTGGGGGGAGCTGTTGTAGAAGGCGCTTTCAGTTGTTGACTTGTTGTATTGGCCTTATTAGGGTCAAGGGTGAGGATGGTATGACAGAACATACAACGATCCGTCTTGCCCAGCATTTTGGTTAACTTCCCGCATTCCGGGCAGTCGACTTGTACAGCACTGGTAGAGAGCATGCCGGCCCAAAAATAAATGGCTAGACTGGCCATCATGGCAATCAGTCCGATGACGAGTCCTACAGCTGCGAATACCTTGCCTGCGTGTCCCCAGAATACAATCCCGGCTGTCCCCAGTATCATTAGGCCCATACCTAGCATGGTTAGCAGTAATCCCCAAGTGCGAAAAGCATTAATTTTTGCTGATTTAAAAATCATGAAAAATGCTCCTATCGTATGAGTAGTATCGGACCTGGAAAAGAAGGAAACTTCAGTCTGGATGTAGAATTACATTATAACTGACTTGGCGCTTATCTGCCATGAAATGTATGGAGGGAATCGTGGAATTAAAGAACCTTGCTTTTTTGTCCGAACAGTCGGAAGAGACGGGGGCAGTTGGGGCTATCGCTTATTCCCACCCGGGAGAGCGATTCCACGGCTCCCTAGTTCAAGATTTTGAATTATTAGTACTTGTTGTTCATAATGATGACCAATTGAAGTCGACGGTGGGACATTATAGATATGGTGATCTTCGTTATCAAATGATCTATGCGAGCCGTCATGAGTTACAGAGTAGTGTCGTTACCGGGAATCATAATAACCTCACTCAGTGTCTGATTGAAGGTGAGATCATCTGGGAAGCGGACAGCACCTTAAGTGATTTGCGAGAAGAACTGTCTACCTTTGGCACAGAATTGCGTGAGCAGAAGCTGCTTCATGAATTCACCAGTTTCTTGAGAATGTATGTGGAGGCCAAGCGTCATATCCAGGAAGGGCATGTTGTAGACGCCTATTACAATGTATTAGAGGCTCTGGGGAACTGGGCAAGAATTGTGTTGATTGAACAAGGGATATACCCGGATCATGCCGTCTGGACTCATGTACAGAATCTGGATCGTGCTTTGTGGAAACTATATCAGGAGCTTACCGTGAGCTCCGAGACGCTGGAGCAGCGAGTAGAGCTTGTCCTGCTTGCGTGTGAGTTTTCCGTAATGTCCAAAATGAGTGAATGCTCAGAGTTGCTGCTGCGTGTGTTAAGAAGTCGCAAAGAGCCGTGGAGCATGAATGAACTTGTTCATCATCCTCAGTTAAGATTTGTTCGAGAAGATCTGCCTTTGGTTCTGCGCAAGCTGGTCTTTCGTTCTATTGTAAAAGAATCTGCAGGATGGCCATCGATCGGAGGAGAGGGCCGAGAAATTCGGTATTGGATTGAGGCATAATATTCTCCAATAGCTTGGTATTATATGAATCACATTAAGGAGGGGAAACCTTCCTTTTTTGTTTGTTTAATAATTTATAAAAAAATATTGACTCTCATTCGTGATATATGATACATTATATTTCGTTCCTCAAACGAGCTTATCGTCAACAAACGATAAATTCTTCAGAGGAAAAGTGAAGAACAAAAGCTTCAAAAAAAGAAATTAAAAAAAGTTCTTGACGAAAACAAACGAAATGTGATACATTATTTAAGTCGCCGCCGAAACTTGGTTGAGACGAAAGAAGAGTAAAACAAATCGT
>NZ_JAPDOE010000006.1 GCF_026013365.1 Paenibacillus sp. LS1 | reverse complement strand
CTAGACACGCTAATTACTCTTATGGGAGCTATTATGGCTCCAATTCGGTGGTATATCGTGATATAACGTGTCTGAGATTCGTTAGAATTTCAATTCGTTGTGATAACGCCTGATAAGGTCTCTCAGATTCGTTAGCGCGCCAATGGTATATGGGAAGTCTGATGAGTTCCGAACCTAAACCGCTCTCATTCCCATACATTTGCATACATTCGCACATATTCCTACCCATTCGAATTATTTCGCTTTATCCATCCCTGTACTTCTCTCCTACTTCGATGCCAGCATCTTGGATGCCTGTCCGAATGAGATGCCGGTATAGTAGTGTTTGAGAATCTGGGTGGCGGTGTGACCCTCTTGCGCCATGCCGTTTGCTCCCCATTGGCTCATACCAACCCCATGTCCGTATCCGTACGTTGTAATCTGCACCTCGTCACCTGCGGTCTTCCAACTGAACTGGCTGGATCTTAATCCAAGCAGCTTGCGGACCTCGGGTCCGCTGAATGTTTCACCGGCGATCTGCATTTCCTTAATCCGATGTCCTTTGGTGGTAGATAATACTTCAATCCATGATCCATCCTTCTGAGCAGTAACCGGAATGGCATCCAAGTTTAGCTTCTGCAGAATCTCGTTACGCTTCATGGTGACCGTCTGCTCGAAGCCGGGTGCCAGGTGTTTATCCCAGGGACTGTCTACACTTTGCAGATATGGCACAGCGTTCCCCCACACATCTTCTGCATTCTCCGTATATCCATTACTTGTAGAGAAAAAGGAAGCTGTGATCGCTTTGCCCTGATATGTCATGACCGCATCTCGACTTTCGCGTACAGCCTGTTGCAGCTTCTCCCATTCCTTCGCCTTCCCCAGACGAGTCCATTCCGATTTCACCTGATCTGGCGGAATAAACACCTGGTGGCTGACCGTATCCGTCACATCCGCCGTACCCGATGGAACACCGCTTGTATCACTCGCAGCGAGTCTTCGTACGATAAATGTGCGAGCTGCAATGGCCTGCGCTTTTAACGCCTCCAGTCTGAATTCCGCTGGCATCTCAGCAGCCACTACGCCGGTAACATAGTCTTCCAGTGGCAGATTCATCGTTGTGCCCGTTGCAGACAGGTATACGCGTACTTGGGGTTCGGGATAGGTAACAGGAACCGCTGGCGCAGGAGCTGGGGTTCTTGTACTGCTGGCATCTGTTGGAGCAGGGATCGGCTTTGGTGATTCGCTCGCCCGCGGCCATACCAGAATTACCGGAATCAGTAATGCCATTGCCAATAAGGCAGATACAGCGGCAGCAGGTTGCCATCGCGTCGTATTGCGTCCCCATCGGGGCTTTCGTCCGAATGTCCTCATTCGGCGACGCTTCACTCGGCGGAAGTGGTCCAGCTCAATAACGGGTATATGGATGTGCTCGGTTGCCTGTCGGTTTAGCTCATCTGTCGACACCCGTCTTGGACTTGATATTTTTGCAGGCTGAGATGCAATATTCCTCAAGTTCGCTGAGGCAAGCTTGTCTTGTTCCACTCCAGCAACGGCATTCTCCTCTGGCTCTTGCATACCCGGGCGAGGGACAAGGGGTACCTTTACCTGTACACGAGCTTCTTTCATTCGAATATAACCCTCCGTTGTCTATGGCCGGTTAAGTGCCGGTCGTGTTGTTCAAATCCATAGTTTAGAGTATGAGCTGGCTCGATCTGATAGAACCTGATTTAAGAGAAACGAGGCCCTTTTCGTTCCGTTAAATTACAACCTTTCTATCGCCGTGTAGGTCTAAAAAACGTTGACTCGTCGCTGATTATAGGTGTTTATTCGAAAATGAAACTTCTTAAAAACTACGCTCTTTCAATTTGTTCAGAATCGGTACAGAATACGATGTTATGCTATACAAGTTAGGACCAGCTATTAATAGAATCAGGTATTAAATGTCTCGTTATTTTCTTGAAAATAAACACAAAAAAAGCCAAGCCGGATGGCTTAGCTTTATCATCTTTTACAACATATGTTCCGTCGCATTCGTAATCCACACAACCGTGTGACTCATATTACAGAACAGTATTCTTTTAAATCAATCCAGTGTTAAGCCAAAGTCGGTTGTACCTTAAACATAGGTACTTCTTTCTCCACTTTTTCACTAGGTACTTTGGTTGCTTCCAGCTTGGGCTCATCAACCGAAATCCGATAGATGTCAGCGCCAAGTCCGTTGAGCTTCTCAGCGAGATGTACATAGCCACGGTCGATGTGATGAACACCGCCCACTTCCGTTGTACCTTCAGCAACAAGACCTGCGATAATGAGTGCGGCACCCGCACGCAAATCGGTAGCCGTTACTTTGGCACCCTTCAGTTTGGCATTACCTGTGATGATGGACGAACGTCCTTCAACTTTGATCTCCGCATTCATCAATTGGAATTCATCCACATGCATGAATCGGTTTTCAAAAACAGTCTCTGTCACGACACTTGTTCCTTCAGATGCGAGCAAGAGTGCCATCATCTGGGATTGCATATCGGTTGGGAATCCTGGGTATGGTAATGTTTTTACATCCACAGCCTTAAGAGGACGATCTGCGATTACACGCACGCCATTCTCATCCGGTTGGATCGTTACACCCATCTCTTCAAGCTTCGCAATAACGGAGCCCAGGTGATCAGAGATCGCACCTTCAATGTACACGTCACCACCAGAGATTGCAGCAGCAGCCATATACGTACCAGCTTCTACCCGATCCGGAATAACTGTGTGTGTAACGCCTGTCAGTTTCTCCACACCTTCGATGCGGATCACTCCAGTACCAGCACCACGTACAATGGCACCCATTCCATTCAAGAAGTTGGCAAGATCCACAATTTCAGGTTCTTTTGCCGCATTCTCCAGAACAGTTACACCTTCGGCCAATGTTGCAGCCATCATAATATTTTGAGTGGCACCTACGGAAGCCACATCCAGATAAATTTTCGCGCCACGCAACCGACCTTGGCTACGAGCTTCGATATAACCTTGGCCCAAGCTGATCTCTGCGCCCATGGCTTCAAAACCTTTCAAATGCTGATCAATAGGTCGTGTACCGATGGCACATCCACCAGGAAGTGAGATTCTTGTATGACCCATTCGCGTCAACAAAGGCCCCATGACCAGGAAAGACGCCCGCATTTTACTTACCCATTCATACGGGGCTTCACAGGAAGTAAGTTTCTCCGCATTTACGGTAATCACTTCGTCCCGGTATGTAACTCCCGCTCCCAGCGATTCCAACACCTTGTTAATCGTCATCACATCGTCTAGAGGAGGCGCGTCAATAATAACGCTTTGTCCTTCTTCCCCTAAGAGAGAGGCAGCGATGATCGGAAGAACAGAATTTTTAGCGCCGCTAACTTTGACACTTCCGGTCAACCTTTTGCCACCGCGGACGATAAATTTGCTCATCATGGTTCCCTCCGCGCTTTTATTCCCTTTTCTTCATTCCGGAATACGTAAGCCCCACTATGCTAGAAAGGACTATTGCTGTGTGTGGAATTTCGACATATTTTGGCATATTGCCACAGATGTCTGTTCAGAAAAGAATTGGTTTTTATAATCGATATCAATGATACCATGTGCCGTGCATCTTGCTATTCAGCATGTAAAATCAGTGTCTTACAAGCCAGCAGAGCATCAGAGCAGACAGAGTGGGATGGTTATTAGCCGGCATCAACCGGATATCCCGTTTATAACTACAAAATAAGTGATCAATTGTGAATTCCCTAACTTCCATCATAACATTGTTGAATTGTACGATACAAGCATTTTTACATAAAACATCTCAAATTCATCCAATTTCACGTCACATTTTTTTCTTAATTTCTTTACCGACAACTCATACTCTAATTGTTAACACAATTAATCGATGTTATTCGACAATGAGCTCCTTGAAGATCCTAACAGATGATTAACCAACCATCTCAACATTAAAACAAATTCTTCAACATTTGGGTCCAAGACAAGTAGTCAATGACAAAGCCAGCAACGGCGTGCCCCAAAATGATGGCGAGCAACAAATGTAACAGTCTTCCCTGAGCACCTCGTGGCTGTCTGATGATTAAATCGAGTTTGAGATTCTGCAAAGCCCACCAAGATAACGCTATACATAACAGGGAGACGATAATTGAGACCAAGCCGTTGGTGCTCAGCGCCTGGTTCACCTGATTCGTCAGATCAGTATCCATATATTCATTACCTCCACATTTGTTGCAGCGATCAGCATATCATATGCCCAGCACCCATAACTTGTTAGTGTACTGGAATGCCTTGAGCATAACATACTGAGCGTACTGTCAGTTTTACTCCTGCCATGCAGGAATCTCCTGATGCCCAAAGGGCGAGCAGCAACAATCCGGCTGTGCATGACTATGGAATCTACTACGCAGCTTCCTGCTTCTGCTGACTCTATGGAATATAGGCTCTTTCATCATACATTGTCAATTACATTGATTTCCACTTCTAAAATATTTTAATTTTAAAATGCCGGGATTTTGTGACTAAAACGACATAAAAGAGCGCTATTTCGATATCGATTCTGTCATTTCCTCGGAAATAATTTGTATTCCTCCATGAAAAAAATGGTTCTCCTAGTGGTAAATGCGCCCACTACTTTAGTCCTACATTCTATTCAAATCCTCCTAATCGGTGAGTAATCTTCTTAAGAAACATCTGTTTAATGAAGGAATGTCATTGAATTTGAGGGCAGCTGTTTTACTATATTCGATAAAACAATTCTATTAAACAAACTCAAAAAAGCCCGGCAGACTAAGCCGCCGGGCTTCCAAGAATCGTTTATTTGCCGAATACATTGATCCGGTTAACCGCTTTTTGCAATGCAATCTCTGCACGACGGTGATCAAAGTGGTCCTGATTGCTTTGGCTTGCAAGCCGACGTTCTGCCCGCTCTTTCGCCGCACGCGCACGATCCACATCAATGCTTTCCGGGAATTCAGCACTCTCCGCGAGTACAACAACCTTATCTTTACGTACTTCAATAAACCCGCCACCGATAGCAACTTGTTTATTTTCTTTTCCGTTACGAATATAGATTGGTGCAATCTGCAAAGGTGTAACCATAGGAATATGACCAGGCAGAATGCCCAGTTCTCCTTCAATACCACGAGCCGTGATACTATCCACTTGTTCTGAATAGACCAGACGCTCAGGTGTTACAATTTCCAACAAAAAGGTGCTCAATTCCATCCCTCCTGAAACTATCCGAAGGATAGCCCACATAAGGACAATCCTGGATTCAGACTAAACCAGTGTTTTGGCTTTCTCCACTGCCTCTTCAATTGTACCAACAAAGAGGAAAGCTGCTTCCGGAAGATCATCATACTTACCTTCGAGAATCTCTTTAAAGCTGCGCACCGTTTCTTTAACCGGAACGTATTTACCCGGAATACCGTTAAATGCTTCAGCAACGTGGAATGGTTGGGACAAGAAACGTTGGATTTTACGAGCACGATATACAAGCGCTCTGTCTTCCTCACTCAACTCGTCCATACCCAAGATCGCAATGATATCTTGCAATTCATTGTAACGTGCCAAGATACGTTTAACGCCTTGAGCTACGCTGTAGTGTTCTTCACCTACAACTTCAGGGGACAAGATCCGGGAGCTGGATGCCAGCGGATCTACCGCAGGGTAGATACCCATCTCGGAAATTTTACGCTCCAGGTTCGTCGTTGCATCCAAGTGAGCAAACGTCGTTGCAGGAGCCGGGTCAGTGTAGTCATCCGCAGGCACGTAGATGGCCTGGATGGATGTTACAGAACCTTTTTTCGTTGAAGTGATACGTTCTTGCAGTTGACCCATTTCTGTTGCCAGCGTAGGTTGGTAACCTACCGCGGAAGGCATACGTCCAAGCAAGGCAGATACTTCTGAACCGGCTTGGGTGAAACGGAAGATGTTATCGATAAAGAGCAACACGTCACGGCCTTCTTCATCACGGAAGTATTCCGCCATCGTCAGACCTGTGAGGGCTACACGAAGACGTGCGCCTGGAGGCTCGTTCATTTGTCCGAAGACCATTGCTGTTTTGTTGATAACGCCGGAATCACTCATCTCGTGATACAAGTCATTACCTTCACGTGTACGCTCACCAACACCCGCGAATACAGAGATACCGCCGTGCTCTTGTGCGATGTTGTTGATCAATTCCTGAATCGTTACCGTCTTACCTACACCTGCACCACCGAAGAGGCCAATTTTACCACCTTTAGCGTAAGGTGCGAGCAAGTCGATAACTTTGATTCCTGTCTCCAGCATTTCTGCTTGGGTAGTCAGTTCATCAAATGCAGGTGCTGAACGGTGAATCGGGTTCTTGTGCTCAGCAGCTACAGCACCGCCAGTATCAATTGCTTCGCCGAGTACGTTAAATACACGACCCAGTGTTGCTTCTCCGACGGGTACAGAGATTGGCGCTCCTGTATCTAAAGCTTCCATACCACGAACAAGTCCATCCGTGGAGGACATCGCAATACAACGTACTCGGTTGTCACCCAGATGTTTCGAAGCTTCGAGTGTAAGGTTTACACTAACGCCGCTCTCACTTACTGTAGTGATCGTAATGGCATTGAGGATTTCCGGCAGACCGCCGCGATCAAACTCGACGTCAACAACCGGACCCATGATGCTCACAACGCGTCCTTTGTTCATCTTAACGTTCCCCTCCTACAAGCCTGCTACTTTTGCAAAAATAATGTACCGTTCGTTTATCTTTGCTCTGCAAGCCTTCATTAATAAAAAACGGTTAGCCTTGTGCTGCGTTGGCACCTGCCACAATTTCCGTAATCTCCTGCGTAATCGCCGCTTGACGGGCACGGTTGTAAGTCAATGACAAGTCATTAATGAGTTTGGATGCATTTTTGGTTGCATTACCCATTGCCGTCATTTTCGCGCCGAGCTCACTTGCCTTACCGTTCAGAAGTGCACCATAGATCAGCGTTTCCGCGTAACGCGGAAGCAAAACCTCCAGTACAGCTTCAGCAGACGGCTCGTATTCGTAGCTTGCCGTTGGTCCTTCCGCAGCAGTTACCTCAGGTGTTTCCATCGGAAGAAGTTTTTCTACCGTAGGAATCTGGGTCAACGCATTCACAAAGCGGTTATAACAAATGTACAATTCATCAAATTCAGCCAGTTCAAACCCATGAACAGCTTCGTGTGCGATGGATTTGATATCTGCAAATGAAGGAGAATCCGACAGATCCGTTGTTGTGGATGCCATCGCAATTTCACGACGTCTGAAGTAATCGCGTCCTTTACGTCCAATGACGAACAATTCGTAGTCATCCTGAGAGTTGTGGCGCTCTTTGAGCGTCTGATTAACCTGACGCAAAACGTTCGCATTGTATCCACCTGCAAGACCACGGTCCGATGTAATGATCAGGTAAGCTGTCTTTTTGACCGGACGGCTCTCCAGCATCGGATGCTGTATACCTTGCGTGCTTGATGCAATACTAGCTACAACTTCTTTCAGCTTCTCCGAATAAGGACGGGCTGCTTCCGCTTTTTCCTGCGCTTTACGCAGTTTTGCAGCAGCTACCATCTCCATTGCTTTGGTGATTTGCTTGGTGCTTTGTACGCTTTTAATTTGCCGCTTAATTTCGCGCATGCCTTTTGCCATGATTTCACCACCTCAAAACTTTGGCAGAGCCAAAGTTACTTCGTAAGCATCATCTTTTTTGACAGAGTCAAAGTATTACATGCAGACATGCGGAATCAGTTAGACAACTCCGCACCTGCAATCATTTATTTAGACAGAGACAGCAAAGCTCTTTCTGAACTTCTCAATTGCACCTTTCAGTGCATTTTCGTTGTCTGCAGTCAGTTCTTTAGTATCACGGATGGATGCGAGAATCTCCGGATGGCTGCTCTCCATGAACGCGAGGAACTCACGCTCGAAACGAGTAACATCACCTGTTGGAATCTCATCCAGGAATCCTTTAACCGCGGTGTATAAGCTGACAACCTGTTGTTCAACAGGCAAAGGCTGGTTAACACCTTGCTTCAGGATTTCCATCATGCGTGCACCACGATTCAGACGGGCCTGAGTCGCTTTATCCAGATCGGAACCGAACTGGGAGAACGCTTGAAGCTCACGATATTGAGCGAGGTCGAGACGCAGGGAACCTGCAACCTTTTTCATCGCTTTAATCTGAGCAGAACCACCGACACGGGATACGGAAATACCTACGTTGATCGCCGGGCGTTGTCCAGCATTGAACAAGTCAGCTTCCAGGAAGATTTGTCCGTCCGTAATGGAGATTACGTTCGTTGGAATGTATGCAGATACGTCGGAAGCTTGTGTTTCAATAAACGGAAGTGCGGTTAAAGAACCACCACCAAGTTCATCATTCAGCTTCGCAGCACGCTCCAGCAAACGGGAGTGCAGGTAGAAGACGTCACCCGGATAAGCCTCACGGCCCGGTGGACGACGAAGCAACAAGGAAAGCTCACGGTATGCAGAGGCTTGTTTGGTCAAGTCATCATAGATAACCAGAACGTGCTCGCCTTTGTACATGAAGTACTCACCCATCGAACAACCGGAATACGGTGCGATGTACAAGAGTGGTGATGGATCGGAAGCTGCTGCAGTTACAACAATCGTGTACTCCATTGCGCCTTTACGACGAAGAGTTTCCACAACTTGAGCAACCGTAGACTGTTTCTGACCAATAGCCACGTAGATACACTTCATGCCGCTACCTTTTTGGTTCAGGATCGCATCAATTGCGATGGATGTTTTACCTGTTTGACGGTCACCGATGATCAACTCACGTTGTCCACGACCGATTGGAACCATTGCATCAATGGCTTTGATACCTGTTTGCATCGGCTCATGAACCGATTTACGATCCATTACGCCTGGTGCTTTACCTTCAACTGGACGGAATTCCGTTGTAGCGATTGGCCCTTTGCCATCTACTGGAATACCGAGTGGGTTCACAACGCGTCCAATCAATGCTTCGCCTACAGGCACTTGCATGATTTGTCCAGTACGTTTCACTTGGTCGCCTTCACGAATATCGTAGTAAGGTCCCAGGATAACGACACCGACATTGCTTTCTTCCACGTTCATGGCGAGTCCCATAACACCGCTTGGGAATTCAACCAACTCGTTGGACATGACGTTCTCAAGTCCGTAAACACGAGCGATACCATCACCAACCTCGATTACCGTTCCGACTTCGACTACATCGATATCGGTCTTGTATTGTTCGATTTGGCTCTTAATTAATGTACTGATTTCTTCTGGTTTGATACTCAAGTGTCCTCACCCCAATCTACTGTACTCGTCTGTTAAAAGACTGCTCAAGACGTTCGAGCTTGCCAGCCAAGCTGCCGTCATAGATCGTATCGCCAATGGCGACTTTCAATCCGCCCAGCAGAGTCGGATCAACAATGTTCTCGATACGAATCTTTTTATTCACACGGCCTCCGAATTCACGGGCTACCGCTTCTTTTTCTTCATCATTCAATGCATAAGTTGAGTAGACACGCGCATCAGCGATGCCGAGTGACTCACCTTGGATCTTCCGATAATCATTCAGCAAATCTCCCAGCAATTCAACGCGTCCGCGTTCAATCAACAACAAGACTGTACGAAGGACTGACTCGGATACCTTACCATCAAGACTTGAGTGAAGCACGTTCTGTTTGGCTTCATCAGAAATATTAGGGGATACGATAAATTTCTCGATATCTGCATCTCCGGTCAATGCACTGACTACTGCAACCAGTTCCTGTTCAACCTCAAGCACCTGCTGTTGCTGAAGAGCAACTTCGAACAATGCTTTCGCATAACGCTTGGCAACAATCGTATCGCGGCTCATTGTCGGCCTCCTACCTCATTGAGGTATTGGTTCACAAGCTCTTCTTGTGCAGGACCGTTCTCAACTTCTTTTTTGATCAACTTGGATGCAATCTGAACGGAAGCTGTACCCAGTTCGCTGCGAAGTGCTGCGACTGCTTTGTTCTTCTCGCTCTCGATCTCGCGTACTGCATCGTCTTTCAGACGATTAGCTTCTGCTTTCGCATCAGCCAAGATCGATTCAGCTTGTTTGCCACCCGTTTGTTTGGATTGTTCAATGATGTCGTAAGCATCTTGGCGCGCTTGCTCAAGAGCTTGTTTTTGTTCCTCCACATAGGCGATGGCCTGTTCCCGAGTCTGTGCAGCCTCATTCATCTGCGTCAACACGAGTTCACGACGTTTTTCCATAATGGAGAACAAAGGACCGAAAGCATAACGGCTAAGCAGCCAATATAAAATTGCGAATGCAACAATCGCAAGAAGCGTATTTTCCCATATGAAACTCAATCTGTTCACTCCTTCCTGGAGGTATCCTTGGAACATTCATCTGCACGTAGCAGACATTACCTAAAAAGAAGGCGCGGATGGCTATGGCCTTCCCCGCCAAACCTTTAAAATTTAATTAAGCCATACCGTAGAACATGAACGCGAGTACCACACCGATGATCGGCAATACCTCGATCAAACCTACACCGATAAACATTGTTGTTTGAAGAGTGGATTTTGCTTCCGGTTGACGGGCAATACCTTCCACCGTTTTGCTGATTACCATACCGTTACCAATACCAGCGCCAAACGCGCCCAGTCCTGCAACAATTGCTGCTGCGATTAATGCCATTGCTCCCATTTGTATATCCTCCTTAAAATGATAAATCGAATTTTTTATTGTTCAGCCTGGTGAAGAAATCTTCGTAGGGCTTGAAACTTAATGCTCGTCGTGCGTCTCGATGCTCTGTGAAATGTACACCATCATCAAGATAACAAACACAAATGCCTGGATCGCACCGATAAAGATACTAAAGCCTTGCCACACCATTAGTAGCGGAATCGCTGCAATAGCACCAAACACTTTGAATGTGGTCAGTTTCAGGATCGTTGCGATCAGTACCTCACCCGCAAAGATATTCGCGAATAGACGCATACCGTGTGTCAACAGCTTGGATGCCGTCTCAATCAAGTTGATTGGCAAGAACAAAGCGAATGGCTTAAGGTAATGCTGGAGATATCCTTTGGTGTTGCGGAACAATCCGAGTCCATGAGATACAAGGAACGCTACGAGAGCGAGTCCCATCGTTACAGACAAGTCGGCTGTCGGTGATTTCCACCAGGCCAGTTCAACGTGTGGGTGTGCTTCCGGGTCCTTGGCATGCGCTTCTTCAAACGCCTCCACCGCTGTAACGATCGGCTGACCGAATACCTGTGCCTGATTAACATCTGTTACTTCAGATACAGCCACGAGCGGAAGACCGAGCATGTTCCCTACAAAAATGAACATAATCATGGAAAGAGCGAGAGAGATAAAATGTTTACCTTTCTTCATATCCATTGTACTGGAAATCAGATTGCGGACGAATTCTACTGCCCACTCCATAAAATTTTGCAGCTTGCCGGGGTTTTCAACGGATAATCTTCTTGTTGCCAGAACAGCAAAAATAAAAACAATTGCACCTGTAACAACCAGCATCAACAGAACCGATAGATCCAGTCGAAATCCGCCAAGCATAATAATTGGAGCTTCATGCATATTTTTCTCACCCCTTTCTCGACTTGAAAGCTGCAGCACCTAAATCATTCTGCTCTGCGGGAATGGACAATCCCTATAATCAGTAAGGAAAATTGTGCAATGACGAGACCGCCTGCAACCGCATATGTATTGAAGTACTGCGGGAAGCGCATCGATATGAATATACCGAGCACAGCGAGTGCCGCTCTTGTCAAAAATCCCAGGTTCACACGCTTCAAGTTACCTTCTGCCGCATCATCAGACATTTTCCTTACTTTGTAGCCCAAGTAAAATGCATTGATCCAGCTAATTCCTGTACCCAGGGCTAGTCCCAAAGCAATTGTCTCCACACGTGGCATAAAGGCCGCTGCGAGAAAACAAATCATAAGAAAGTACATGATGAAAACAGTCATCGATCTGCGGTATCTGGTTAGTTCACTCATCACTTTCCCCCATGAATTTTTTCGCGATAAAGTAGATGCTTACACCGCCTGCCGCAAGAAAAAAGAGAACGCTTACGGCGATCCATATTCCGTTACCTCCAATGGTCTTGTCCAACCAGGAGCCAGCGTAATATCCGGCAACAGCGAGAATGGCAATCTCGATCCCAAAAGCTGTCACGAGTCCCATCGCTTTCCATACATTATCGTCATGGTTACGGGATGAATTTGGTTTGTTCGAATCGGCCATTTTCCACGCCACCCTTGCAATCCCAGTTAATTTTACTGAATGATGAGAGCCTTTGTCAATTGAATGATTTTAGCGTTTTAAAGGGTAAAACGACGGGAATATAGACCCTCAAAGCCCATAAACCCGCGTAAACCGTACAGTTTAACTGTATGCTATACCCTTTATAAATCCGTCAGAAAAAATGTATTATTTTTTGAATTTTCTGTGAAATGATTCCGGACGGTCACTATTTACACCGAAATGATGCAAAATCGCATTGACAATTCTTTCCGAAGCATGTCCATCACCGTATGGATTAGCAGCCTGGCTCATGCTTGCATACAGTGTTTCGTCTGTAAGCAGAGCTTTGGTCCGTTCATATACACGTTCCTCTTCGGTACCAACCAGTTCCAGCGTTCCAGCTTCAATACCTTCCGGGCGCTCTGTTGTATCGCGCAATACGAGTACAGGCACACCAAACGAAGGCGCTTCTTCCTGCAAACCGCCTGAATCGGTCAAAATCAAGTGAGTATGCGGGTAAAAGTTATGCAAATCCACCACGTCTAGTGGATCAATTAATTGAATACGGGGATGATTCCCCAAGATCGCGTGAGCCGGCTCCTTCACAGCAGGACTTGGATGCACCGGGTACACGATGGCAATATCTTCGAATTCGTCGGCAATCCGTTTGACGGCCTGGAAAATGTTGCGGTGAGGCTCGCCTTGAGATTCACGGCGATGAGCTGTCATCAGCACAAGGCGCTTGCCTTGGGCCCAATCAAGTACCGGGTGCTTGTAGTCCTCCCGTACTGTATATTGAAACACATCTGTTACCGTGTTGCCTGTGACGTACGTACTAGACTCCGATTTATTTTCTTTGGCAAGATTGGAAGAAGACCAATCCGTAGGCGCAAAGTGTAGATCAGCCAGTACTCCCGTCAGTTGACGGTTCATCTCTTCCGGATATGGAGACAGCTTGTTCCACGTCCGTAGCCCCGCTTCCACATGTCCCACCTGAATCTGTTGCAGGAATGCTGCATAGCTCGCTACAAAGGTAGTCAATGTATCTCCGTGAACCAGTACAATATCTGGCTTAGCTTCGGCTAACACCGGCTCCAGACCACCAAGTACACGAATTGTAATTTCATTCAATGTCTGGCGGTCTTTCATCACATCCAGATCATAATCGGGATGAATGTCGAAAACTTCAAGTACCTGATCCAACATTTGGCGATGCTGCGCAGTTACGCAAACAATAGATTCAATAGACTCGGGATGTTTTTGCAATTCCAAAATCAGCGGAGCCATCTTGATGGCTTCCGGACGCACCCCGAAGATCGTCATGACTTTAATTTTTTTGGACATTCGAGCAAAGCCCCTTTTCTATAAGTTCCGATTACAAGCATGCAATATGCTTATTTAGTGCCGTATAGACGGTCTCCTGCATCTCCAAGTCCTGGAACGATGTAACCATGATCATCCAGACGGTCGTCCAGTGCTGCTACATAGATATCCACATCGGGATGTGCATCCTGTACAGCTTTAACGCCTTCCGGTGCTGCCACCAGGTTCATCATCTTAATTTGAGTACAGCCACGTTTTTTGAGCACGTCAATGGCTGCAATTGCCGAACCGCCAGTCGCGAGCATCGGATCAATCACAATCAATTGACGCTCTGTCACGTCTGTAGGCAGTTTGGTGTAGTATTCTACCGGTTGCAGTGTTTCCGGGTCACGGAACAGACCAACATGTCCAACTTTTGCCGCTGGCAACAATTTCACAACGCCATCCAGCATTCCGAGTCCTGCACGCAGAATCGGCACCAGTCCGAGCATACGTCCAGAGATGACTTTACCTTGTGTTGCAGCTACAGGTGTCTGTACATCAATCGTTTCCAGTTCCACATCTCTTGTAATCTCATAAGCCATCAACGTTGCTACTTCATCCACCAATTCACGAAAATCTTTCGTATTCGTACGCATGTCGCGTATAAACGTCAGTTTGTGTTGAATCAAAGGGTGATCACATATTACTAATTTTCCCATCTAATTTGTCCCTCCGGTAAGTTCTTCATGTTCAGCATTTCCAAATATACCTAGCCACCATTCATGGGCTCGATAAATCCTGTATATTATATCATCACCAACAACGAATTACACCATCAAAGGGCACGCAATCATTACAGAATACCGAATCCTATAAAAAACAGGACCGGAAAATGATCCATCCGGTCCTGTTTTACTCATGCTGTTGTGTTATTGAGATAAGGAAATGATAAATACAATTGCACTCCGCCACCAGAATGCTCCTTCGATCGCTGTTATTCCCGAATTTTATGAATCACCTTATAAAGGTGTAAATTCGGGAATAAATGCGAACGCTTCGCTTCTACGGCCTCATTCTGTCTGCTTCGTTATTTTGTATTACATTTTAGAGAAACTCAAATACAAACAGCATGAGCAATTTTTTTTAGTATTTAAGATCTGTATAGAGCGGGAATTGGTCTGTCAGTGCAGTCACTTCTGCACGCGCTTCATCCAGCTTCGCTGTATCTTTTGGATTTTTCAGCGTTTTGGCAATGATCTTACCGATCGCTACCATAGCTTCTTCGTTCATACCACGGGAAGTTGCAGCAGGTGTACCAATTCGAATACCGCTCGTTACAAACGGGCTTGTAGGGTCGAATGGAATTGCATTTTTGTTCACGGTAATGCCGATGGAATCGAGCACATGCTCAGCTTCCTTACCAGTGATGTTCACGCTGCGTGTGTCGATCAGCATCAAGTGGTTATCTGTACCACCGGATACGATGTTCAATCCTTCAGCGATCAGTGTTTCAGCCAGAACCTGTGCGTTTTTCACAACATTCTCTGCATACGTTTTGAACGATGGTTGCAAAGCTTCACCGAACGCTACCGCTTTGGAAGCGATCACGTGCATCAGAGGTCCACCTTGGGAACCAGGGAATACGGCTTTATCAATTGCTGCTGCCCACGCTTTGCGGCACAGAATCATACCACCACGAGGTCCACGCAGCGTTTTGTGTGTTGTTGTTGTTACGAAATGCGCATGTGGAACTGGGCTTGGATGCAAACCAGCTGCAACCAGTCCTGCGATGTGAGCCATGTCCACCATGAACAACGCACCTACATCATTTGCGATGGAAGCAAGCTTTTCAAAATCAATGGTGCGCGGATATGCACTTGCACCTGCAACGATCAGACGAGGGCGGTGTTTAAAAGCCGCTTTGCGCACTTCATCATAATCAATCAGGAATGTATCTTCCTGTACGCCGTATGCTACGAAGTTGTAAAGCAAACCGGATGCGTTAACCGGGCTACCGTGTGTGAGGTGTCCACCATGGGCAAGGTTCATACCAAGTACAGTATCACCAGGTTTCAACGCTGCAAGATATACTGCCATGTTTGCTTGTGCACCGGAGTGAGGTTGAACATTCACGTGTTCTGCTCCGAACAATTCTTTTGCACGATCACGCGCGATGTCTTCAACGATGTCCACATGCTCACAACCGCCATAGTAACGTTTACCTGGATATCCTTCAGCGTACTTGTTGGTCAGAACAGATCCCAATGCTTCGATTACTGCTTCACTTACGATGTTCTCGGATGCAATCAGTTCGATGTTGTTCTGTTGACGTTTCAGTTCAAGATTCATCGCTTCCAGTACTGCCGGGTCATTCTTGCGCAATTGTTCCATGATTAAATTCCTCCCAAGTATAGTGAAGTAGGTTGAATATGTTAGTCACAAAATGTCGAATCTGGTTGTTCTTCCATACGATACACCGCGCGTTCGCCGCCAATCAACTTCGGACGAGTCAACGCTGTGGTCACACGTGCATCTCCAACATAACGGAGCGCTGTACGAAAAGGTACGGCTACATGCCTTAGATGCATGCCAATCATCGTCTCCCCAATGTCCAGTCCCGCATGGGCCTGCACATGTTCAGCCAGGCATGGATCGGTCAGCGAACGATATGCTGCGGATGCCATTGAACCTCCGGCCTTGGGCACGGGTACTGCAATAACTTCAGTCAATCCAAGACGAGTAAGCACAGAACGTTCCATTACTAACGCACGGTTCAGATGCTCACAACATTGGAATACTGTGTCAAAACCGAACTCCTCCTGCACCTCGCGTATACCCGCAAGAAGCTGCTGCGCCACCTCAATGGCACCACTCGTACCAATCCGCTGGCCTGCGACTTCACTTGTGCTTGTACCGATCACAACGATCTGTCCAGGCCCAAGCTGTCCGGCAAGCGCCAGTTCATGCAGAATGGATGCGGTCTGTTCCTGCAATCCGGGTTGTTCCGAATCTAACTCAATAGTCATCCTATCATCGCCTCCCGATAAAATCATGCCCGCTTTCTCTTGGTTGTCCTTCGTATTCTTGCACGGCATCTCAGGTACTATTATAGCGAATAATCAGATGAAAGACGAAAAAAAGAGCAGTCTGCGGGTAACGCAGAATTGCTCTTTTGCCCAGGCGACCGGCCGTTTGTTCCGGTGCTCCATCGTGGTTATGCCCACTTCGTCGCCAGTTACACCGGATCCCTGTTTTCCCCTTCATCATAAAACAACCCGCGCCTAAAATCAACGGTTAATTTACATCATGTGTCCTGTTTTTATAACCTGCCCCGCAGGATCAGAATTATCCCAGCTTATCCAAAAGCCGGTCCAATGCAGTCCGAATCTCGGCCGCAGCGATATTGTAATCATCACGGCTGCCGCCAAACGGATCAGAAATGTCGAAACTTGGAATCCGTTGCCTGATCTCGATAGCTCGCTCACGCTCTGATGCCAAGATTTCTTGCCCAAGGGCACGTTTCATCTCCAGCGTCGCAAACAGGCTGTCCAATTCCTGAACATCATTTAATACCTGTTCATCATCTTCCACATATTCTTTCAATGTATAGGTTTTGTGGACCGAGTCGGGAAACACCTGCATGACATGCTGCTTATGACTCCGAGTTAATGTAAGAACCAGGTCAGCCCAACCTACCAAGTTGGAGCTAAGTTGTGTGGAATGAGGTGGACCCTCAACGTTGTGATCTCTCAACACCGCTTCGGCATGACGGGAAATCGGCATACCCGACGTTGCTGCCACACCTGCGGAGCGAACCTCTACCTGAATGCCGCGTTCCGATGCCAACTTTCGCAAAAGCCCCTCTGCCATGGGGCTGCGGCACGTATTTCCTGTACATACGAATAAAATATGTTTCATTGTGTTAGCCTCCCCATTTTACATATGATGCGAATGATATGATTTCTCAAGTTTTATTCTAAAATATAAACAAAAGTCCAAACGCAAGCAAGATTGCGCCACCAATAGCTTCGCCGTAATCACCAAGATTATGACTCACCCGGCGCCCTAATAGCAGGCCCATAACCGACATCAGCCCGCCACACACCCCGAAAGCAAGTACGGTCAATACCAGATCACTGCTGAACATTCCTAGTGAAACACCCACGGAAAACGAATCTACACTTACACTGAGGGAGAACAAAACGACGCCGAGCAGGGAACGGTGGTCCACCAGCTTCGTATCGCCTTCTCGGAATGCATTCAGAATCATATGACCGCCCAGCAGGATAAGCAATCCACCTGCCGCATAGGTCGTAATGTCACCCAGCAGCGAGCTGACGTATTTGCCCATGTACATGCCGATGAGCGGCATGATGATATGAAACAGCGCTGTTACTGTACTGATCCGCATTACATCCCGCAGCCGAATGCCCTTCATGCCAATTCCGATTCCGAGCGAGAACGCATCGAGGCCAAGCGCAACAGCCATGATCAAAATGGTTACCAACTGCCCTACATGGGCAGACACATCCCACATCCCCATACCCCCAAGTCACGTAAAGGTTCTTGTACACGTTATGCGGACAAGGACTTAAACATGACCGATGAAAGGTAAACGGCGACGGATCTATGGTTGGATACCGGCTTTATAGGTATCTTGATGTTGTTTTAAAAAAAGTTGAGTGCTCTCCTGACTGTATGATCAGGAGAGGTTAGGAGGGTCGCTGGTTGCCAACTTGTATGAGTTGGTTCCCCGCAGCCTTGAGCAGCCGATTCATGACGGCTGCTCCCAGCCCTTCGCGTGAGCAGGCTTCAGCCACAATATATGTGGCGCCCTGCTCATCGCAGCTGCGCAGCGCGGCGTATAGCCGGCGCGCTGCTTCTTCCAGCTCGCTGGCGTCGCCCAGCGAGAACACGGCATCGGCGCGGTACTGCTCCGCGTGCTCGGCGAATGCCAGCACCGCGGTGCGCTCTCCGCGCTGCGCCGCCTCTGCGAGGGCGGCGCTGATCCAGGCCGCCACCGCTGCGGGCGGCCCCTCCACCACGCACAGCGCCCCTGCGGGTGCGTAGTGCGTGTACTTCATGCCCGGCGAGCGCGGCGCCGGGCTGCCCACGCCATCGGACCCCTCCGCGAGTAGCGCGGGGTCCGTGGCGACACGGGCGGCAACGGCGGACAGCTGTTCCGCCGTAATGCCGCCAGGGCGCAGGATGGTGACGGTACCGTCGTCACCGACCTGCACAACCGTGGACTCGACGCCCACCCCGGTGGGGCCGCCGTCCACGATGCCGCCGATGCGGCCATCCAGATCCTCGCGCACATGGGCTGCGAGTGTCGGGCTTGGCCGCCCGGAGCGGTTGGCGCTTGGGGCAGCCACAGGGCACGCCGCAGCCGCGATCAACTGCAAGGCCACCGGATGGTCCGGCATGCGCACGGCCACCGTGTCCAGACCGGCGGTGACACGCGGGGACACCGCCCCCGGCCTGACCGGCAGGACAAGCGTCAGTGGTCCCGGCCAGAAGGCCGCCATCAGCGCTTCCGCTGTTTCGTTCACTTCCGTGACCAGAGCATCCAACTGGTCACGGTGCGCGATATGCACAATCAGTGGATTGTCAGAAGGTCGGCCTTTGGCGACAAATACAGCCTCCACGGCTGCCGTGCTACGCGCATCAGCACCCAAGCCATAGACCGTCTCGGTCGGGAAGGCTACCGTCTCACCTTGACGAATGCAGGCTGCGGCAGCCTGCAAGTCGGCGAGCGCCTGTTGATCGGCGCTCCCCTTTTTCACAGCCAACAATTCAACATCACCCAATCCCTGATCATTCTCTGCGGCCAACAAAACACATACATCCCATATCTTGGTGACCAGCTCTCCCGGAGTTTTCATCTCGCGATCTTCTCTAATATTCCTCAACTCAGAGGTGTGTTGCACAGGTTCGTTTTCTCTGCTCATATATCATCATTCCTAAGTTTCAAGTAGGTTAGTTCATATCCATATTCACTATAAGTAATTATAACATACCTGTCCCAACTCGGATGCCCTTCACACTTCACTCCACGCATGAGTCTCAATGTAACTTCTCCACCATTTCATATCAAAAGGGCAGCTTCATGAATCGAAGTCGCCCTTATCTATAGTATAAGTTCGTTGTTATGCGAATAAACCAGTCACCCAACTCCACAGTTTCACAGCCATATCCCACAGAAAGAATCTCGCCTCCGGTGTATCGCCCTGTACGGTTGCCTCTGCATCTCCAGATTCAGCTGCTGCAGCCGATACCGTTGAAGGTTTCGCCAGGGCATCCCCAGTCCCTGCATCAATGAAGCACAGCGGCGGGAACAACACACACCACCAGTTCTGACCTTCGCCTTCGCCCAACGTGATCCGAACTGCTTCATAATCTCCGGCAGGATACACGGTGCCACCATATAGTTTGGTCGGGAATGGAACAGATCCCAGCTCCACCTGATATGCATAATGCAAGCCACGACTCGTCAGCTCTTCTCCCACCCGATCCTCAATCTCGGACAGATGTTCACGAATGACCTTGCGTGCTTCTTCCAGACTTTGCGGATTCTCCAGCTCAGCTACCCACTCGCCCATCTGAGCAACGACAGCATCCCGAATCTCGCGTTTCACCAATTGATCTCCCGGTGCATCCGAGTTTGCTAGAATACGCAAGCGAATCGATTGTTCCGGAATCGCTGTGGCCGCCACAGCTGCATCCGTTTTCTGACCTTCCCACATCATGATAATCATCATAAGACATACAACAATAAGTCCAATTTGCTTTACGATTCGTCTGTTCATTCCGTTCTCCCCCTCGGCTCTCTGATCACGTTGCCTGCAACTCTCTCATGTCTATCAGTATGCCCGGTAGAGACGGAAGTAAACCTAGCATTTGTAATAAATCTACTAGAAGTTGTTCAAAAAGTCCGCTTTGATTACGAAGGATGCCCAGCTGCATCATCAACGTCGAATATCAAATTCAGCGGAAATAAGCGGGAGACTTAAGGAGTATGTTTACCAATGAACCATTTTGATTGCTCACGTAGTTTATCCTACGTTCCACTACTCCATTTCTAGCTTCATCCCATCTTCTCGGTACTGAAAACCCAACTATTTGAACACGTACTACTAGAATGTGTGTTTAAACCCAGGCAAGTTATACGATGATAAATATCAGCTTCAAAAAAGTCCGGAAGACTGTACTGGCTTGACCCTAGGCGAATGACTCTCGCGAATGACCAGTCGATGTTCTAAGGAACCGAGGACGTCCTATTTGCCCTTTAGGTCTTCTTTTGAAATTGTAAGGAACATGATGCACGTTATTTCCCAAAATCATCTAATCAACACGCTACAAAAGACTATTTATGCTGATATAACGTGTCTCAGATTCCTTAGTTTTCTCCAGGCACTTCAAATCCCTGAATAAGATGCGTCAGGTTCGTTAGCTTCTAACTCTTAACTCCTAACCCCCTCACAGCTGGCACCTGAAGCTCCGCACCATGCCGACACTCTGTTCCCGGCTCTTACAGCTACGCCTCTGCTTACAGCAGGCTCGAAGACACCTATGCATTGCCTCTCTCATCTATAATTAACACTTTCTCACCAGACATATTAAAAAGGCTGATCCGCACCAGGTTACAGGGCAAATCAACCTCTTCATTCCTACGAACGATTACGCTATACGTCCCGCCGCTTTACTTTTCACCTACACCAACTCAACAGTTACACCGCACTTTTCTCTTTCTTGAGCATATTCCATAAACGTTCCGATAACCGGGGTTGCTGCTCCCCCATCAGAAGTTCATCCTCCTCTTCTTGCCCGTACAACTTAATACTCATGACTACACCAATACAAGCCATATTAATAAGCAAAGAGGTTCCCCCGTAACTGATGAACGGCAACGTAATGCCTGTGAGCGGCATCAGCCCGAGGAACGCACCCACATTCTCGAACACCTGATACAATAGCATCCCGATAATGCCTACAATGATGACGGGTCCCGCGCGATCTCTGCATCTCAGAGCAATCAGCACCATGCGGTGGATCAGAATAAAGTACAACAGAATCAGTATGGATGCACCAACAAACCCAAATTCCTCTGCAATCACGACAAAAATGGAATCCGAATACGTATAGGGGACTCGTCCACTTTGAACGGATGTTCCTTGCAAATAACCCTTGCCGATGATGCCCCCTGAACCAATGGCTAAACCTGCATTCTTCGTATGCCAAGAAGCCTTGGAAGTAGCCTTTTCCGGTACAAGCCACGGGTCAATCCGTTCCGCCCAATGCTCACGTTTTATCTTTTCAAGAAAAGTGAATACTTCATCATGATAGAAGGTGTAAGCCTTAACAAAGCCAAAGAACGCCACTCCCACAATCGCCAGCGCAATCAATGCGTGCTTCAGTCTCATATTCCCGATCCATAACACTGCAGCCAGAATAACCACATATCCCAGCGCATTACCCAAGTCATTCTGAGCCATAACCAGGGCAAACGGAATAAACGCCCAGCAGCCAATCGGCACAATGTCTTTCCAGAACTCCAGCGTACCTCGTTGTCTCTTCACGATCAAATGAGCGAGAAACAGAATCAGAATCATCTTGAACAGCTCTGCCGGTTGAAAAGAAAAATTGTCGCCCAGCTTCAGCCAGCCGTTGGCATTATTGATCGAACTGCCTAGTACATTGGCCAGGATCAACAATATGATCCCCAAGCCATACAAATAGAACGCATATTTCACGTATAACTTATAATTCACAAGCCCCATGACGAGCACTGCAATGAACCCGGCCACATAGAAGTACAGCGTTTTGACATGATGATTCGCCAGGTTGGCATCTGTCTGAGTCCCGCTGTAAATCGCAAATATACTTATAATCATGAGCAACAGCATTACAAAAAGAATCACACCATCCATCTTTTTCAGCATTCTCAACATGACTCCGTCCAGCCCCCTGAATTCTAGCATTCTATCATTTCCAATTAAACTCAATATTACCATTGTATATAATTGGATAATAAAATGGAAATCTGGATCGCTTCAGTTTAAAAATTGAACTATTCAATGGACTTGAATTACACCGTAAAACCAATAAAAACCCTAGAACATCCATCCCCATGTGACTTGGGCTGATCTGTTCCAGGGTTCTATAGTTAACGGACTCATATGCAAATATTTTACGCGCTATTCCACGGTTTGATCCGATAGCATTATTGCTCCTGCTGGGATGGCTTGCGTCTTAGCAATTTCATCACCAAATCGGTAATACTCGGTTGTTCCGCAGAGCCGAGAATATCCTCGTTCTCTTCCGTGTGAACCTTGATACTCATCACAATCCCCATACTGATCATGTTGATCATGATTGAGGTACCACCGGAACTTATAAACGGCAACGTAATCCCTGTCAATGGCATCAGACCAATGAACGGACCAATATTGACAAAGATTTGGTAAAGCAGCATCGCTATAATACCTACAATTAGATAAGGCCCCGCGCGATCCTTACACTCCAGTGCAATCAGCACCAGCCTGTGAATCAGGATAAAGTACAGGAGAAGCAATACCGAGGCACCGATGAAGCCGAATTCCTCCCCAATCTGTACGAAGATGGAGTCAGCATAGGCCAGTGGCACCCGATTCGACTGAATCGTCGTGCCTTCCATATACCCTTTGCCCGTGATACCGCCAGAACCAATCGCAAGCTTCGCATTATACGTCTGCCAGAGCACATCTCTTGAGGTCAGCTCTGGTACAAGCCAGGGGTCAAAACGATCCGCCCAGTGCGAACGTCCAATGTCATTCAGAAATTTAACAATCTCATCATGGTAATGAATATACGCCTGTGTACCACCGATAAAAGCAGCCACTGCGATCATAAAGCCAATGAGGGCATGCGTAAATTTAATGTTACCGATCCATAGTAGGCCCACAAGTATGACTACATAGCTTAACGCATTTCCCAAGTCATTTTGAAGTAATACGAGTAGTAACGGCGGCAGAACACAGAGTGAGATCGGAATAACATCACGTCCGAAATAGAGCGGACGATTCTTCTTTCGGGCCAAAAAGGCCGATAAAAACACAATCAGGCATAACTTGAACAATTCAGCAGGCTGCAAACTGACCCCGAAGATGGACAGCCAACCTTTTGCACCGTAATACTCCTTACCAAAGAACATAACGAATATGAGCAGGAGCATACCCACGCCATAGATATATAAATAATTTTTAATTATGAATTTATAGTTGATCATCGACATCCCAAAAAAGACTACGAAGCCCAAAATATAAAAGATCACTGCGCTTTTCGGGAGTCCCTCTAGCTTCGGACGACCAAACGTTGTACTGTAAATCGACAAAATACTGATACCCATCAGAATAACGAGTATAAAGACAATAGAATAGTCTATCTTTTTAAATTTGTGCAGCATGTAATTATGTTCCCCCAAGCATTCAGAAATCTTCGGTATATCTCATTGTAGAGGATTTCACGGCAAAAAGAAAACCCGCGGAACCTTACATTTTCGTCACCTGTTCCGAAGTACGAACACCCAGGACATGCCGCTCGATTCCGGCAAGGTCCGGTACAATGATTATTTCCGGCCAATGTCCCGCTGATTCAAGCAAAGCTGCGATGTCGCGAGCCTGCCCCTGACCCAGCTCAAAACCAATGATCTGCGGCGGCGCAGGCAGCAGCGACAGTTGCTCCAGCATGATACGGTACGGTGAAAGCCCGTCCGGACCGCCATCCAGTGCCATACGCGGCTCATGATCGCGCACCTCTTGCTGCAACCCGGCGATATCCGCCGCCGGGATGTATGGCGGGTTGGACACCAGGATGTCCACCCGAGCCCCGGCGAACGGGGCCAGCAGATCGCCTTCACGGAAGTCGATCTGTACGCCGTTCGCGGCCCCGTTCCGCGCGGCCACTTGCAGGGCAGCCGCCGAGAGATCCCCGGCGCCTACCTGCCAGCGCGGGCGCAGTGAAGCCATCGTCACCGCGATGGCACCACTGCCCGTGCCAATATCGACGGCGAGCGGAGCGCCGTCAGGAAACACGCGGTCGGCTTCGCGCAGCACAGCCTCGACCAACAGCTCCGTCTCCGGCCGCGGAATTAGCACGGCCGGCGTGACCTCGAACGGCAGCCCATAGAATTCCTGGCTGCCGATAATGTATTGCGCCGGCTCACCCGCAGCCTTGCGCGTGACGGCGTCCTCCCAGCGGCTGCGATGCTCGCTGGGAAAAGGCTCCGGCTGCATCATGTAGTACGCGGCGCCATAGACGCCGAGTACATGTTCCAGCAGCAGCCGAGCATTGTTTTGCGGCTCGTACACGCCGCACTTCTCCAAAAAAGAGGAAGCCTCCACGAAGGCTTCCCGACAGCTCTGTTCCGGCGTCATGACAAACTGCGCGCGGGTCACAGATTATTCTCCTCTATCCATCAACTCGGTCTGCTGAGCAATTGTCAGTGCAGACAAGATATCTTCAATCTCCCCGTTCATGATCTGATCCAGCTTGTGCATCGTCAGACCGATACGGTGATCCGTCACACGGCTTTGCGGGAAGTTGTACGTACGAATCCGCTCACTGCGGTCGCCCGTTCCCACTTTGCTCTTCCGCTCAACGGAAATCTTCGCTTCCTCTTCCATACGTTTCATATCGAAGATACGTGTACGCAGAACCTGCAACGCTTTTTCCTTGTTGGAGTTCTGTGATTTTCCATCCTGACATGTCGCAACGATTCCCGTTGGAACGTGCGTTACCCGTACTGCGGATTTCGTGGTATTAACCGATTGTCCACCGGCACCACTGGAACAGAACGTATCAACACGGATGTCTTTATCATGAATTTCGATATCAAAATCTTCGGCTTCAGGCATAACCGCAACCGTTGAAGTTGACGTATGAATACGTCCGCCAGACTCAGTTGTTGGAATACGTTGCACACGGTGTGCGCCGCTTTCGTATTTCATTTTGCTGTAAGCGCCGCGTCCGTTGATCAGGAAAACAACCTCTTTGAATCCACCGAGATCATTCGTGTTAACGTCCATCAGCTCTACACGCCAGCCTTGTGCATCTGCATAACGTGTGTACATCCGATACAGATCTGCTGCAAACAACGCTGCTTCATCTCCACCAGCTGCTCCGCGAATCTCCACAATAACGTTTTTGTCGTCATTCGGATCTTTTGGCAGCATAAGCACACGAATCAATTCGTCCAGTTCTTTCTGGCGAGTGCTCAGTTCGTCAATTTCCATTTTGACCATTTCGCGCATCTCATCATCCAGTTTTTCGCCCTGCATTTCCTTGGCAGCATCCAGATCTTCACTTACCTGTTTGTACTCATTGTACGCTTCATAAGTCGGTTGCAGATCCGATTGTTCTTTGGAATATTCCCGCAGCTTTTTGTTGTCACTTGCTACATCCGGGTCACACAGCAACTCACTCAACTTGTCATAACGGTCGGCTAACGCCTGTAATTTATCCAACATGTATAGTCACCTCACGCATTATTTTGTCCATGCAAATATCGTTTTCAATAATTATTTCGGTTTCATTATTCATAACATCTATAATCTATATTCCACAACGCACAGGATTCTCACCGAATCCCCTGACCGCAGCATGTATTCACATTCATGTATGATCGACGTATAACATCGCTACAACGTCATCAAATCCTTTACTTTTAAAGTGATATCAAGAAATCGTGTACCCTGTGTGAAGCCCGCTTCAACTCATCCGTTCGAGCGCGAAATCCAACGTGGTATACGACTCTTAATTATAGCATATTCTTATGGTTCTGAATAGTAACTGTTCCGCAGGCGGATGAACTAATTTTTATAATACAAATTTATCACCCTTCACTCGTTGCCATCCTGCTCATGGATTAGCTTACCTGAAATGATTGTAACAAATAGATCATTCAAGTTTCTTTCTAATGTTGTAAAATATATACAATGGACTCTATAATTCAAGGTTCTGATATTTTAGGAGGGAATGGATGATATGAACTTAACCCCAGCTGTTTTTCCAACAGAAAAATTAAAGATTGCTTTGGCACAGTGTTCTTCGATCGACGGAAATATTGAAGAGAACGTTAACAGGGCTTATGAGATGATTGAAGAAGCTGGAAAAGAGCATGCCGATATTATTATGTTTCCAGAAAAATATCTTACAGGGTATGTGCCAGAAATCGTAGAATCCAATTTAACTGAATATACGCTCTCCATTAATGATGCGAGGATTGCAAAGTTGCGTCAAGCATGTCAAAAGTACGGCATTTGGTCAATCATCGGAACGCCTGTAAGAAGAGGCGAGGATGTGTTCACCTCTTCAATTATAATAGATTCCAACGGACATGAAGTAGGCGTTTATGACAAGTCTCATTTGTTTCAAACGGAGAAGGAAATATTTTCAACCAATAATGAGCAGGTCATCATCAAATTAAAGGGCTGGAACATTGGGATGGCCATCTGTTATGACGCAGGTTTCCCTGAACATTCTCGTCTTTTAGCACAGAATGGCTGTCATTTATATATGGGTAGCTCTCTTTTTAGTAAAGGAATGGGGTACAAAGAGTCACGAGTATGGTTTCCTGCGCGCGCTCTGGATAATACGATATTCACAGCGATGTGTAATCACGTTGGAACAACCGGAATCTGGGATACATGTGGACATAGCGGTGTATGGAACCCTCTAGGTGATAATATAATTGATGCCTCGCAAGACAACGTTGAGTTGCTCATAGCTGAATTAGACCCCGATCTTCTTAATCAAGCTAGAAATGGCGAAAGAATGCTTGCGGATTCGTTTGATATAAATAAAGAACACTATTCTTTCAAGACTATTGTTGGTAACTAAGCAAACCTCATATGAACTGAAGAGTACATAAGTACATTACGATTGAAGTGGCCTCATACATCGATACTAAAAACCCTACAATCTTCACGAGAAGATCGTAGGGTTTTGGTTATTGAATCTACATATCAAGGTGTAACAACTTATACGTTGAAACGGAAGTGCATAACGTCGCCGTCATTTACAACGTACTCTTTACCTTCAAGACGAAGTTGTCCGCGCTCTTTGGCACCGTTCATGGAACCCGCTGCAACCAGATCGTCGTAGGAAACAACTTCTGCACGGATGAATCCGCGTTCGAAGTCGGTGTGAATGACACCCGCTGCGCCTGGTGCTTTAGTACCCTTACGGATTGTCCACGCACGAACTTCCTGTACGCCTGCTGTGAAGTATGTGTAAAGACCGAGCAATTTGTAAGCCGCTTTGATCAACAGGTTCAGACCGGAATCCTCGATACCGAGTTCTTCCAGGAACATTTGTTTATCTTCGCCTTCCAGCTCAGAGATCTCTTCTTCAACCTTCGCACTGATCGGCACCACTTCTGCGTTTTCAGCAGCTGCAAATTCTCTTACTTTTTGCACGTAAGCATTGTTCGCCACGTCGCCGATTTCGTCCTCAGCTACATTGGCTGCGTACAGAACAGGCTTCAGGGTAAGCAAATGCAGATCGCGCACGATCAGAAGCTCGTCATCCGTAAGTTCCATGCTGCGTGCCGGCTTGTCATCGTACAGAACAGCCTTCACTCTCTCCAATACTTCTACTTCTTGAGAGGCAGTCTTGTTGCCGCCCTTCATGTTTTTCTTGGAGCGATCGATTTTCTTCTCAACACTCTCGATATCGGCCAGGATCAGCTCCAGATTGATCGTCTGGATGTCGCTCACCGGGTCAATTTTACCATCAACGTGTGTGATGTTCTCATCTACAAAGCAACGTACCACGTGTACGATTGCATCTACTTCACGAATGTGGGCAAGGAACTTGTTACCCAGACCTTCGCCTTTGCTCGCACCGCGAACAAGACCAGCGATATCTACAAACTCAAACGCCGTTGGTACTGTTTTCTTAGGTACAACGAGTTCTGTCAGTTTGTCCAAACGCTCATCGGGTACTTCAACGATCCCCACGTTAGGGTCAATCGTACAGAACGGATAGTTTGCCGATTCGGCACCTGCTTGTGTAATTGCGTTAAACAACGTAGATTTTCCGACGTTCGGAAGCCCTACAATTCCTGCTTTCAAAGCCATGTATATGACAACTCCTCATTGATTACTTGTTCGGTATGGATAATCCTATACATTATATATGACAAACCTCAAGGCATCAAGGAACTTCGCCAATTCGACCAGAGTCCCATCCGCTTCCCGAAATCCCCGGTTACTGCGGATAATTCGTTTTGCACAGATCTTAAGTTCGGCCTAGATTATCCGCTATTAGGTTTATCCTTTAATTTCCTTATACATCGTCAGATCCGTTACCTCATATCCCATCTTGCGATACAGGCTGCTCGCCCGCACATTATGTCCAAACACATGCAAACCAATGCGATCCACGCCAAGACTCAAGGCCGTCTGTTCAAGCGCCTGCATGGTCTCTGTTCCGTATCCCTTACCACGGTGTGCTTCTTCAACCACAATATCCAGCAAAAAAGCATCTTTTCCACGGCGATTATCCGTGATGTTAAACCAGATATACCCCACATTCCCATCCACAGGATGCACCAAATTGTAGAGATACGCTCCGGGTGTGTTCAAGCCTTCTGGCAGATAACGTTCATAAGATTCCTCCGCCAGTTGCTGCGCCTCTTCCTCCGCCCAGGTACCTGCTTCTACTTTTTCTTCTGCAAAATCCTTAATTGAGCGAACACGAAAACTCGCATAATCTTCCTGATTCATTGGAGAAAGTTTCAACTTTTTCCCCTCCTTATTTCGAGTGATCTTCATTATGTATGATCTCTGTGCAATCCTTTTTGCACTACTAGTATCTTATTGTATCCTGTTCTCCCGCTTAGCGCATGAAGTTATTTTGACGATTCGAGCTTCAATTTCATATTTATCCATTTTATTTATAACTTTTGATCTCTTCCCATCGTTTATACCTCATGAAGGAAGGGAGTGGATCATATTGAACACACGTCGCCGATTCTCCAAAAAGAAAATGATTATCTTGTCTGCTATCATACTCGGAATCGCCATCGTCGCTTTTATGAGCTTTCTGAATGCAATGGATCCATTTCGCCACTTAAGGATCACAATCCACAATCAATCCGACTATGACCTCACCCATATTCAGGCTAGCCTAGTCCAAGGCGACAACTCGTTAAACAACAATGAGAGTGGCTCCACCTACGTATTTGATAAGGATATTCCCAGCGGAGTAAAAGTGAAATTCGCCCCGCAGCTGAAACTTTCCGGGGAGGGGGTCGTCTCCTTGGCGTTCACGGACAGTCGTGGAAAAACCTATAACAAAACAGTTTGCGGTTATACCGAATACTTGTCCGGCAAATCCTACGTTACTGTAACCAATGAGAATGTCACCGTGAAAGATGAATGTATGTAATAATTTAGAAATACCATTATGTGAATTACTGAAACATTTTTACATACTACTAGCATAGAGGAGGAAATCAGATTGATATTCAACGTAATTTTAGGTGCAGGGTTAGCTCTATCTATATTACTTTCTACACATCCAGCTAGTGCTATTGAATTAGAGGATAGAGTGCAAGATGCTCTTACCACCTCTCCAATCACTGTGGAGAACACTGAGGATCCGAATATTACTCCAATGGAAATACAGCTTATCAGACCATTTAATTACAGCAGTTACAATGCATACGAAAAATCCTTCACATTGGATCCTGACAATGGAGAGACTGCTAATCTTTGGATTAACAATACTAGTACGGATACTGTTTATGCCAAAATTACCGTGGGCAGTCTCTCCCCAATTGACATTCCAATCAAGAAAGGGACTCAAAAAACAACAAGAATAGGTGTCATAGGAACAACAAACGTCAAAATTTATATCTATAGTTCAACAGGTCATAAAATGGATATGAATATAAGTGTCCGACAATTTTAATATAATAAATAGTGTAGAGGCTATTTATTAATGAAGTAGCCTCTACACTATTTTTGTTGCAGATTATATAGGAAGCAATATGAGTAGACTCAAAATATATAATTAAAGAGCCCCAATTAAGCTTATATCATCTTCATTTTCACCCTCGACCTAACGCCGTTCCACCAGTCGCTCCGTCTGCTGCAAATCCTCGATCCGGCCTGCGCCAATGCCAAACATCACGGTACGAAGTTCAAATTCAACCTGTTCCAACCGCTCATTCAGCGCATCATCGGAAGCTACTGCGGATTCGAGCAGAGATCGACCGAAACCAGCGAGATCTGCCCCGAGCGCGAGGGCTTTGGCCGCATCCACGCCAGTGTGCAGTCCGCCGCTGCCGATCAGAGCACCAGTAGGGTTCAACGCTCGTACTTCCTGAATACACTCCGCTGTGGGAATGCCCCAGTCGGCAAAAGCTTCAGCAGCTGCCCGGCGTACCGGGTTATTGTTGCGGTACTTCTCCACCTGTACCCAGCTTGTGCCACCAGCACCAGCCACATCGATGAACGACACGCCCGCTTCATACAACGCTTTCGCAGTAACACCATCGATGCCAAAACCTACTTCCTTTACACCAACAGGCACGTCTAGCTCACGACACAAGTTCTCAATCCGATGAAATAATCCGCTGAAGTTGGTGTTACCTTCCGGCTGGAAAACTTCCTGCAACGTGTTCAGGTGAAGCACAAGCATGTCCGCACCGGCAATATCTACGGCACGCTGGAAGTCGGCTGTGGTGAAGCTATAGTTCAGCTGGACCGCACCCAGGTTGGCAATGACCGGGATGTCCGGTGCCCAGCGGCGCACATCGAAGGTACTCGCCAGTTCCGGCTGTTCCACGGCAGCCCGGATCGAACCTACACCGAGTGCCCAGCCTCTGGCGTTCGCTACTCGAGCGAGGCGCTCATTGATGGCGCCCGTTGTTTTGCTTCCACCCGTCATCGAACTGATGAGCAAGGGTGTGCGCACTTTTTTGCCAATAAACGAAGTCTCCAGATGCACCTCTTCAAAATCCAGTTCCGGCAGTGGGTGATGGCGAAACGCATACCGCTCCATGCCGCTGGTTACCCCTTCTCCTGCCACATTCTCCTCAAGACAGAGGCGCACGTGTTCCAGCTTCCGTTCTCCCGTAGCCACTTCGGGAAGCAGCCGTTCGCCGGCTCGCTCTTGTTCATTCATGATGAGACCTCCTATGTGAGAATCGTGCGGATCGACAGGATAACCTGCCCGTCCCTTACTTCTATGTATACGTCTTTTTGCAAAAGACAAAAACATTATTCCTATAAGCATTGCAGCTAGCAGTTTAACTCTATCCAGTATAACGTTCCAAACCATCTATTGAAAGGATGCCCCGACACCAAATGTCTCACTTAAATCCCGGAGCACCACTATCTCATACCTACTCAACAGCACGGATCATCCGGCGCATCTTCAAAGTTCTGGTTAGCACAGACAACGCACATAGGTGTGGCTCGAAGAAATACATTTTCACTCCATCATCTGCAAAACGAGCTTATCTCAAAATTTCCGATGCCAATTGCTCACCAACAAGCTGTCCGGACAATGTCACAATCGGGGTTCCACCGCCGGGATGTGTCGTTCCGCCGACGTACCAGAGTCCTTGGACATCTTTGCTTCGGTTGCCTGGTCGCATGAAGGTCTGCTTCACCGAGTTGGAGGAGATGCCGTAGATCGATCCTTGATGCGCCAACGTATCCCGTTCGATATCTCGCGGCGTGTACCGGATCAGTACATCGGATTGGTTCAACCCGGTAATTCCCCGCGCTGCCAACTGTTCCAATACAAACTCCCCGTAACGTTCCGTCTCTTGCTCCCAATTCCATGAATCTGACAAGTAGGGGGCATTAACCAGAATGAACAGGTTACTGGCTCCCGCCGGGGCCATACCTGCTTCCGAATAACCGGAATAACAGATGTAGATCGTGGGATCTTCGGGCATTTTACGGTCACGGAAAATATGGTCGAACTCCGGTTCATACCGCTCCGGAAAAAAGACTGTATGGTGCAGCAGTGCATCATATTGTCTTCGCACACCTGCAAGCGTCACAAATCCCGAAATGGATGGCTCATACTTCCGTATGCGAGCGTCGCTCATCTCTTTCCGATGTTCCGGTGCGAGCAGCAGTCGGTTCACACTAAGCACATCTCCATTGGCAACCACCTGATCGGCTTCGCGGAAGCCTTGATCCGTATCCACGCCTGCCACTTTGCCATTCCGGACAACAATCTGCCGGACCTCTATGCCGGTCATGATTTGTACACCTTTTTCCTGTGCCAGACGAGTCATTCCTTCGATTAACTGATAGGTTCCACCTTTGACCCCGTAGATGCCCACCTCTGCTTCCACATGACCCATCATGGCAAAGATGGAAGGCGATTGATACGGCGATGATCCCACATAGGTCGCGTACCGTCCGAACATAGCCAGCGTATGCGGATGTTGGAAATATGAGCGCAGTAACTTATCCAGCTTCACCGTTGGCCGCACGCGGAGCAGGCTGCGCAACATCTGAAGATTATATTTGTCAGAAGGAGACAGCAGCAACTTACCCAGAAAATGACGATTGGCTTCCGCATACAGTGCAGCAGACTCATCCATAAATGCATCATAACGAGCCGCATCCTCCGGACTGTACGCCGCGATCTGCTCCTTCATCCACCCGCGATCACCTGACAAATCTACCACTGTGCCATCTGCGAATATATTACGCGTGCGCGGTTCTAACTCATATAGCTGTACGTAGTCTTCCATTGCTACACCCGCGTGATCAAACACTGAGCGAAAGGTGGATGGCATCGTGATCGTGCTCGGTCCTCGGTCAAAATGATACCCGTCCTGCTCAATCTGCTGTAGCTTGCCACCTACGTGTTGCTGCCGTTCCAGAATGGTCACCTGCACACCTTGTGAAGCCAGTCTTATTGCACACGACAGACCTCCGAATCCTGCACCGATAATAATGACGTTACCTCTCAACTGTACCGCCTACCTTTCCATACGTACCCCTTGCCGGAGCGACCTGCCTGCCAGGAAGCGAGTCCGATGGCAATGACACAGGCCATGCTGACCGGTTGCAGAAGGGCCAGCCACCACGGTTGTCCGCCAGCATGATCCGCTACTCTTTTCACAGCCATACCTAATAAAGTTCCTATCAATCCAAACAGAATGGACATCGAACTTCCCGTTATGAGTCCAATAATCAAGCCCAGTGGAGGCACAATATACATTAGCGTATACATCAGCATCGTGCCAAGCAGCAGTACGTCTTTGCGTCCCATACCTTCGTACATATTCTTCTTATATCCGTTCCATACTTCTGCCCCGTTCTGATACATGCGGGTATTTGTTACGTCATGCACGTCTGTCAGCATCACCGGATGACCCGCACGCTTGACCGCTTTGGCAAGACTCATGTCATCCACCAGATGCGCCTGAATGGCAGCATGACCGCCGGATGCTTCGTAACTGGAGCGATGAATCAGCAAAAAAGCCCCCGTAGCGGCCACAAACATCGGACTGGATGATCTGCGTATCATGAAAATGGGCAGATGACTGATGATGGTGAAGACCATCATCGGCACGACAAGCTTCTCCATCCACGTCTTCGTTACTTGATAAGGAAAACCGGTTACCAGCCCCCCGCTCTGCTCACACCCTGCCGCAAGAGTCTGACGAATGGCACTTGGCTCGAGACGCACATCCGCATCCACAAACATAAACCATTCTCCCTCGGCCTCCTGAACCAGCCTGTGACACGCATGGGATTTCCCCATCCAGCCCTCGGGAAGATCGACGCCATGCAACAGACGCACACGTGCATCGCGATCCGCAATCCCTTGTACCATGGCCGCTGTCTCATCTTCGGAGCGATCATCCAGTACCAATACTTCCATCCGGAATCCTGACGTATCGCTTGCGAGCACACTTTCCAGACATCCTTCGATATGTAGTCTTTCATTTCTGGCTGGAATCAGCACCGAGACCAACAGGTCTGGCGGTTGTATTCGGTCTGCTCGGAATGAACGCACTTTGGGCAGACAGGAGACGTTCCATAGAGCGAACAGCAACTGTATGCCTAATATACAAGTAAGCACAATCCAGAAGATTTCAGTTGCATTCATGCTAACGGTTCACCCGCTTTCGCGTGGCATCGTATTTTTCACTTGTCGAACGTACATGACGAATCAACGGAAGCGCATCTGGCAAACTTCCCTGCCCCATCCGTACAAGCGCTGATCTATGATCGTCTAACTGCTGTTCCAACAAAAGGCCGAGTCTGAAGGCAATCTCTTCACTCTTCAGCGCCTTCCAGTCTTCCATTACAGGAGGTCCTGCCTGCATCGATATTTCCGGTAGATCATGCTGCACCATCCCATGGCACAAGGTTACCGGTACGGCGATGGCATTCGGGGAGCGACGAAGCAACAATCCGATGCCTGGACGGAACTGAATCGGTCTGGCCTCTTGATGCAATATTTCCCCTTGAGGAAAAATCCAGACCCTTTTGCCCGAATCCAGCAGTTCACTGGTGTACTGTAGAGAGGTCCGAATACCGGACGCACTCTCCTTATTGATCGAATACGCACCTAATTTTCGAAAAAAAGCATATTGCTGAAGCTGTTGCTCCTCCATCATCACATAATGATCTCCTCGCGATGTCTGCCTGGCCGCATGATAGAGCAGCAGACCATCCCACCAGGAGCTGTGGTTCATGAAGTAAATCACCGGGCGGTTTGGCTCAATCGGAGAGTTGTCCCTAATATCCACCTGCGGGTCAAGTGACCCCGAGAGAGTGAAGGAGCGGAAGCGCCGACGCAGTAGATAATAGTGATTGTATAAGGCAAAAATCTGATTAAACGGTTTTGATTTTACGGCGCGAATCATAGAGCCAGCTCCCTTCGGCAAGAAGCACACCAGCAATAGCGATGATAAAGCTGCCCGTAATTCCTTCCTTTAAGGCCAGTAGGCCGAACAGAAGAATAAACAGCTGATACAACCATTTGGCACGCAGCAATGAGCTACGGTCATTAGGCATGGCCGGAAGGAAGAGGGAAAGGAATGCACCCATGATAAACCAGCTTATGTAATTGGTCCACGGAACACCGTAGAATCCACCTGGAGCCTGCCACTCCCAGAATCCCCTCGCATGCGCAACAGGATCGAGTACCAGATCGAGTACAATCGCCCAGAACCCGGTTTTCACTGCTCGAAGCAATTTGCCAGTCCAAGTTGAACCACCACCACTTAACAGCGCGGAGTTACCGACCACTGCAATCCAGGCGAAACCCAGCGTAACTGGCACACTGAAGAGATGAATCCCGAAGAAGTCCGAGTACGCATACTCACCAAAAGGCCAATGCGTATGCACCCCTACCCACTCTACGCCCATACCTCCAAGCCAGATAATTACAGAAGCAATCCAGAGTCCGGGCTTCAGCCAGATGACTGACTGGTCGGACAGACCTGTCCGATTACGCCCTTGGTAGATCAGATCCAGCACATACAACGCGTAGAAGATTAGAAATAAACCATTCGAAAAGGATAATACGTCAGGCACGCCAATCGTAAGCATCAAGACGGCTCCAATGACATACCACGCCCAGTAAAGCCACTGGATCATCAGGATACCGCCGTTCGGGAAGCTTGATAGGCCAGCATCGGGTAACGTTTCACAATCGCACCCAGCATCTCCAGTTTCAATTCATCGCTCACATATGCCCGCTTGGTATATACGTCATAGTCGTTGCGTTCAACCGCGTGTAGAATGGTGGAGTAAAAGGCTGCTGCCAGCTCGATGGAAAACGCACTTTCCGTTGGGTACGTATCCAGGCGATCCATGCCAATACGGAACCAGTTCAATGCTGCCGCTTTTAATTCGTGAACAATGGCAATAAAGCGTTCGTCCACGATCCCGTCCTCCCAGTCCTGCTCGGTGTAACCATGCTTCTCCATGATCTCCAGCGGAACATACCGGCGCACTCTGGCCCGATCTTCACCAACATCCCGAATAATATTAACGATCTGCATCCCTTTACCCAAAGCAATCCCGTTCATGGCTACTTCAGCGCCGTTATCATCCCGCAATACAGGCAACAACATCTCGCCTACGGTTCCAGCCACAAGATAACAATAATGCTCCAGTTCCTGCATCGTTGTATAATGTGTCACTTTAAGATCCGTGAGTTGCCCTTCCATCTGACGGAAGAATGGTCCCTTATCCAGATGAGGGAAACTGCTGAACAACCATCTCAGTGCTGGCCAGATAAAGTGTCCTTCCGCGTCATCCAACTGATCAAACAAATCATGGATTTCGTGAATCGTATAGGGCGAATGCTCCGGCTCGTCTACACTGTCATCAATCATGCGGCAGAAGGCATAAATGACATATACCGCTTCCCGACGTGGACTAGGCAGCCCTCTAAAGGCCTGATAAAAAGAGGAAGAACCCTTTTGCATCAACTCTTCACACCTGCTCAAAATCGCTTCATTCATGTTTCCATCTCCTTCATGAGTTGATTGACGGCCATACGTGCACTTTGCATCACAATCGGCACCCCGCCTCCAGGATGTACAGATGCTCCTGCGGCATATAATCCCTTTATATTAGGGAATGGTTTGGGTTGTGGTCGGTATACACCAGACTGGAACAATACTGGCGCAATACCGAAGCTTCCGCCCCCATAGAGCCCGTCTCGCTCTGCATCAGCGGGTGTACGCACCTTTTTCCACTTGATCGCTGCACGTAGTCCCGGGAATCCACGTTGCTCCGCTTCTTCCAGTACCCGTTCTGCCAATGCTTCGCTCTCCTGATCCCAGTCGACACCTTCGGCATCGGGTACGGGAATGAGGAAATACAATACACTCTGTCCTTGAGGCGCTGCAGTTTCATCCAATGCGACCGGATTAAAAACGTAAAATGAGGACTTTGCCGGAATGCGTCGCTGATTGAAGACTTCCTGTAAACTACCTTCCAGACTCGGTGGCAGGAAGAACTGGTGTGTTGTTGCATCTTCCCAGGTTTTGTCCACGCCGACATAGAGCAATACACATCCGGAAGAGGGACGATACGGCTTTCTTTTCCGCGCTACCTCTGGTGATTGACCAAGCAAACCCGAAAGGTGGGGGAAATCGCCATTGTAGATAACTGCATCCACATTTTCTGCGCCTGCTGCCGTTTCTATACCTTCACACACGCCATTTTTTATCGTGAGCCCGGTAACTTCCGAATTCAGCACGACACGTCCACCACGCGATATCAGTTCCTGTTCCAGAATAGCCGGCAATGCTGCATATCCGCCTTTGACCATCCAGATGCCATATTCATGCTCGGCGTAAGGTAAAAGGGAATAGATACCTGGCGTCCCAAACGGTGATCCACCGATGTATAGACTTTGCAAAGAGTACGCGTCGAGCAACTCCTCGTGCTGAAAATAATCGCCTACGGCTTTCCGGACACTTTTGTGTGCACGCAATCTGCCCATGAGTGACATGAGCGAAGGTGTGAAGAAATCCCTTTTGCGCGGAAAAGCTCTTTCCAGAAACGCGGCCCGGCCTGCCGGAAACAACGTGTCCATGTCTTTCATGAACCGTGTGAATCCCCGGCTCTCTCCCGGGAACAAACGCTCAATCTCCGCCGTCTGCTCTTCACGTGACGTCATCTTGGTCATGACACGACCACTGTGGTAGTGCACTCTGTATAGCGGATCACAGCGAAGCAGCTCAATCTTCGAACGATCTACGCCTGCCTCCTCCATGATGCCAAGTAACATCTCAGGCAGAAGCACAATCGTCGGCCCCTGATCGATCCGATACTCCCCTTCCTGCTCATATCCAATGCGTCCGCCAACGCGGGAGCCCCGTTCATACACGGTGACATCCCACCCTTGACGGTTCAACAACAGTGCCGAAGTGAGTCCGCCAATCCCTGCACCTACAATAGCGGCCCGCTTCATGAATGCCCTCCGGCTTCCGCTGTCTTCACATAAGAGGATGGTTTCGAACGTGTGCGTGCGTCCTCTTCCTGAATCAATCTGACACTGATTCGTGCCGATTCGAAAATCGTTGGCAACCCGCTGCCCGGATGTGTTCCACCGCCCACCAGCCATACACTTTTCAACTCTTCAAACTGGTTATGGGGACGAAGATACATCATCTGACCCAGATTATGCGCCATATTGAACGTTGCTCCGCGGTACACATCCAGTTCATTCTCCCAATCGAGTGGAGTGAACAGCATACATTCTTCAATGCGGTTGCGGATGTCGGCCAGCTCAGGAATGCCTTCCATGCGTTTCATCATGGCCTCCTGCACATTCTGCCGTTCTGCCTCCCAATCGATGTCTGCCGTAAGGTTAGGCGTAGGCATAAGAACATATAAAGCAGATTTTCCTTCCGGTGCCAGCGTCGAATCGAGTCTGGAAGGGTTATGAATATAGAGAGATGGATCGGCAGACAACATTTTGTGCTTCGTAATCTCGTCGACGTTCAACCGGTAGTCCTCGGGAAAATAGATCGAGTGATGTGGCAGATCCACTTCACCATCCACGCCCAGATACAGCATCGCTGTAGAACAGGAATACTTTTTGCGTTTCATTTTCTCCGGGGTATATTTCTTAAGTACGCCAGGTTCGAACAGATGGTTCACTGCATGCGCAAAATCGGCGTTCACAACCACATGGTCCGCTTCGATGCGTTCACCGCTCTCAAGCAACACACCTTCTGCACGACCATTGTGAACGATGACCTGTTTCACCGGAGTGGAAGTATGTACTCGTCCTCCGTGTTCTTCCACAACATCGGCCATGGCTTGGAAAATCCGATTCACACCGCCAATGGGGTGGAACAACCCATATTGATGCTCAATGAACGATAGTATGGTAAAGGTGCCCGGACAATCCCAGGCAGACATGCCGAGATATTTGGATTGAAATGTAAATGCCCAGCGCAGACGCTCGTCTGTAAAATAGCGGGACAAGATTCCATAGACCGTATTGTGGACATCAAGCTTGGGTAGAGCTGTTACCGCATCTTTGCGCAAATAGTCAGTCAGCTTGCCAAAAGGACGACGGAGCAAAGGCATGACTTTGCCAAACTTCACTTCTTCTTCTTGCATGAACCGAAGGTAATTGTCTTCATTGCCCGGGAACAATTCCTTAATCTGTGCAGCTGTATCTTCCCGATTACGAGAAGGCTTAAACACCTTGTCACCAAAGTTCAGTGCGTAAAGCGGGGTTAGCTCTTTCATATCCACATAATCGGATAATTTGCGTCCCACCACATCGAACATCTCTTCGATCAGCTGTGGCATCATCAAAAACGTTGCACCCCGGTCGAATCGATATTCGCCCAGTTCCAGTCTGGCAGAACGCCCCCCGATGACTGGCTGTTTCTCATACACATCTACTTCGTATCCCTGACCGGACAATAGCATCGCTGCTGCAAGGCCGCCCGGACCTGCGCCGATGACAGCTGCACGTTTGCGTTGTTGATTCGGTATCATGCCACTCACCTTTCTATGTAGGGAATTCCTATAGTTCTCTAGCCCCTAACCTATTATTAAACCGCCCAAGAACACTTTAAGCGGGTAACTAGCAAAAACATTATACAAATATAATACAAATATTATACGAGCTTGTAAACCAAAAAATGACCCGTCGGTCAAATTACCTGGTAATCCATTTATAAACACAAAAAACACCCTTTGATCACTTTCGTCAAAGGATGTCCTTTATACACTAACCTATTCATATCATTTGAGATTATGTTTAATTATTGGCCTGTCCGAACCTTGAACCAAGTGGTCGCTCTGCAAGATATTCCCGTTCCACCCATGACTGCCAGTCAGCAGAACTCTCTGGCATAATCCAATGCGGATAACGTGCATGCTCTGCACGCTCATAGCCTTTACCTCCAAGTACAAAGCGAATATGCGGGAACTCGTTCATAATACGCTCGACGAGTTGATCGCATTTTTCAAGAAGCCCTGGACTTGTAATCGACAGGCAGACCAACTTGATCTTCTGCTCCCGGATAATCGGGAAGATGCCTTCCTCTGGCGTGTTGGCACCGAGATATAATACTTCCGCTCCATTTTTGCGCATAAAGAGAGAGAACAGCAGCAACCCCACCTGATGATGCTCCCCTTCCGGACATAACGCCAGAACTTTGGGCAGATGCGGATAGATCGGGAACAGATGGAAAAACTGATAAAAGCGCTGTGATATCAGCTGTGTCATGAAGTGTTCCTGCGCCACCGAAGCCCTGCCTTGCTCCCATGCATCTCCAACACGAACCAGAATGGGTACCAGCACATGATAGAACATCGAGTCATACCCATACATGGTAAAACCAAAATCGATCAGACCATTGGCACGTTCACCTTGAAAGTTGTAGAGCGAGTCATAGATCTGATCTGCCATGCGTGCATAGGCTTCTTCCATCGTAGGCACCGGAGCCATGATCGGCGTGGGCACAGCCTCGGGCGGATTTAATTTGTTTACTTTCAACATCCGTACCGCTTCCGAAATATTGGTCTGATGCAGCTCTACCTGCTCTTTCAACCAACGCAGATCCGCAACATTCTCTTCGGTGTACATTCGATAACCCGATTCCGTCCGCTCAGGGGTGACCGCACTATACCGATTCTCCCAAGCCCGGATTGTTACCGCCCTGATACCGAGCATGGCAGCGACTTGTTTGATGGAATACACTTTATTACCCACTTTCTTTCCTATATGTGTCCATAATGCACAGGTTATAACATTAGTTCCCGTCCTTGTCAGGCATATGAAAACCCCAACATTCTACAAAAATAATACACTCATTATACACAACGGTCACAGACCTGTCGATTGCATCCTGCCCCATCCTGCCAATTTTGTGATCTGCATTTTACAGATATATTTGCTCTCCTTCCGGTCTATACTGCGTCAACGTTAACATCCGTGTGGTAATAGAAGTCAGCTAGTACAGAAGGGGGAGTCCACCGTTGGTCTCAATGCGCCGCCATACATCAGACCGCAAATCTTCACGCGGCAAATTTCCATACATACGAACAGGGCTTGCCCTATTGGCACTATGGCTCATCGCCGTCATGCTCTATCAGACCTACAAACCCTTACCTGCGGGCATTTCCTATGAAAGTCCAGAGTATCGTGTCAATCAAGTCGAGTTTCTGCATGACCTCACCTATCCTTCCTCGGACGGACAGATGCAGCATGAACAACAGATCTTCCAGCGCATGCTTCAGATTGTGGAGGAAGCAGAGCAGTTTGTCGTGGTCGATATGTTCCTGTTCAACAATTATCAACATAAAGGCCAGAGCTTCCCACCTGTCAGTTCCGAATTCACTGAAGCGCTGGTCGCCAAAAAAAACCAGCACCCCAACATGGATATTTGGTTCATTACAGATGAAGTAAATACCAACTATAACTCAGCACCCAATCCGTTGCTGGAACAAATGACACAAGCAGGCATTCACGTGGTCATCACCGATGTGGACCCTCTGCGTGATTCAACTCCAGTATACTCTGCGGTCTGGCGGACTTTCTTTCAATGGTTTGGTCAATCCGGGGATGGCTGGATCAAAAACCTGATGGCCACGGATGGTCCGGATGTCACTGTGCGTTCCTATCTGAAGCTGCTCAATGTGAAGGCGAATCATCGCAAAGTTGTTGTTAGTGAGAAGACGGCGATTGTCTCTTCTGGCAATATCCATGATGCGAGTGCCTACCACTCGAACATTGCTTTTGAAGTAACAGGCCCGGTCATTGGGGATATTCTTCAGTCAGAGCAAGCTGTGCTCGACATCTCAGGCGGAGGCCAGATTCCTGCTTACACTGCCCCTTCCACGGATTCGAACACAGGAGACTTGCGAATTCGCTATTTGACTGAAGGTAAAGTGAATGACGCCGTTCTCCATGAGATCAATCAGACTGGCAAAGGTGACACCTTATGGATGGGCATGTTCTATGTGGCCTCTCCGAAAGTATTGGAAGCCCTGCTGGAAGCCTCCAAACGAGGAACCGAGATCCGGCTTGTACTTGATCCAAATGAAAATGCCTTTGGTCAGGAAAAGATCGGCATTCCGAACCGTCCTGTCGCCGCCGAATTGCATGATAAATCGGACGGTAAAATAAAAATCCGCTGGTATAACACCACCAAAGAGCAATACCACACCAAGATGATTTATATTGCCAAAGCGACCGGAGATCATATTGTCCTTGGCGGTTCAACCAACTTTACACCCCGAAACATGAATGACTACAATCTGGAAAATGATCTATGGGTTGCTGCACCTCCAGACAATAAGTTCACGCTTGATATCGCGAATTATTTTGAGCGTATTTGGAATAATGATGATGCCGAGTTTACGTTAGACTTGGATGAATTCCAGGAGAAGACTACGTTTTTGAAAGGTATCCTATATAAGCTGCAGCTTATTCTGGGTCTTACGACCTTCTGATCAGAAACCACATTCATACCTGTCATATCCGCCTGTACTTTACTGTGCAGGCGGATATTTTCATCTTGACAGGCGATGTGAAGTGTGAAAATATAATTACCTAACGACCGTTAGGAAGGTGATTGATTGACTGCACAATCCATTCGGGATGCGGCCCTGTTCCATTTTGCGAGAGATGGCTATGAGGGGGCTTCTCTGAGAGCTATTGCTGATGAAGTCGGGATTAAAAAACCGTCCATATATGCACATTTTAGCTGCAAGGATGACTTATTTTTACACACACTGGCCTTTGCATTTCAAGAAGTGCAGCGGCACACGCTGGAGTATTTCCGTGATCATGCAGATATGCCATTGGAGCACAGGCTGAAGGGTTTACTGGTCTGGTTTGAACAAGAGTACAATGCCCACGCCTCTGCTCGCTTGATGCTGCGCAATTGTTTCTACCCACCACTTTCCCTGTATAGCGAAGTGATGGATCTGGTATATCCGTTTATCGACGGAATGGAACGCGCGCTAACTCGTCTGCTACAACGGGCAATGCGTCATGGAGATATTCCGGCCATTCCCGCGGAGCAGGCTGCCATTGCATTCATGACGTTTCTCGACGGTATTACCGTGGAGATTATCTATGGAAGTTCCCGTCGGTACAAGAGACGGTTGGAAGCATCCTGGCCTGTCTTTTGGCATGGCATTCATCATTTGAGCGAAGAGGCACAAAGCGTTGTGCCGGAAGGAGATTCAACAACATGAACCGCAACTGGTTATATGTATTTATCGGTGGAATTATTGAGATTGTCTGGGTAAGCGGGCTGAAACACGCCTCCAATGCCTGGGAGTGGACTTTGACGGGGATTGCCATCGTGATCAGCTTTGGACTGATCATTGCCGCTTCCAAAAGACTACCTGTGGGTACGGTGTATGCCGTCTTTACGGGAATTGGTACAGCGGGTACCGTGCTTACGGAAATGGTACTGTTCGGTGAGCCGTTCCGCTTAGCCAAAGTATTGCTCATTGGGCTGCTGCTCTGCGGCGTAATCGGACTGAAGCTGGTTACCGATCAGCAAGAAGCCAAAGGAGGTGCAGTATAATGGCTTGGATGGCAATTGTAGGTGCAGGGATATGTGAAATTTTCGGCGTGATCGGTATTAATGGTGCTTCTACTCGCAAAGGATGGCCTTATATCGTCCTGATGTTAGTATCGTTTGTGTTCAGCTTCTCGCTGTTGTCCTACGCCATGACGTCCATTCCCATGGGCACAGCGTATGCGGTGTGGACGGGGATCGGGACGGTCGGCAGTACGTTAACAGGCATGTTTCTGTTCGGTGAACGGAAAGAAGCGAAGCGTATTCTGTTTATCGCGATGATTTTGGTGGCAGCAGTTGGTCTGAAACTGATCACGTAATGGAACAACTGAATTACACTTTACAACTCTGATTGCAGTACCACTTTCCAATCTCCGTTATCGTGTAATTCTTAGCCTCCATTATTAATTTAATATATTCAGCAATATAAATTAGACGACTTCGATCAGGAAGTCGTCTTTTTTGGGATATGATATAAATAGGGAACCTCTCTAAACTCTGATACGTAAGAAAGGATGTCGTAATCATGAAAAAGTTATTGGCACGGATAGGTTCATATACAGGGTATACCCTCCTGATCGCCATGGCTATCTTCTATCTCATCGCACTTATCGTCATTATTATACTCGCTTTGTACGCTTTCACTGGAGAAAACTAGCTTATCCTTCTTGATAGCTTATCAATACCGTACATACAGACTGCAACTTCTTACTGGTTATACCTACTTCTTGATTCACCCTCATGTCACTATACAGATATCCCTTCTTAACCCGCTCTTATTTTCCAATTTACTCCCATTTGAATTCCTTCATGAAGATCGTTTATACTTGGTTTGACCTTAAAGTCAATTCAAGAACTCACAAGTTCCCTGATGAGGTGAATGTATCGTTAATGAACCCTATACATGAGATGAATGAGAAGAAAAAACTCATCATTACTACAGCACTCAAGTTATTCTCATCCAAAGGCAGTGCTGCAACATCCATGCAAGAGATTGCAGAATTATGTGGGATGTCCAAAGGCAGCCTCTACATTATGTTCAAATCCAAAGAGGAATTAGAAGCCAGTACTCTGGAGTACTGCATGTACACGCTAATGGACGAGATGACGCAGATTGAGCATGAAACCAGCCTCACCTCGCGAGAACGTCTGCACAAGCAGATTGAGACACTGCTCATCCATGTATCCGAGCTCAAGGAATTTTTACGGGTACAGATGCGCAGCATGATGATGGATGATGAGCAGCAACGCAAGGAACACTGCCATCCGCAGCAGAGAGATCTGGAGATCCGTACCTTACATTGGTTCAAGGATAAGCTGGAGGAGCAGTACGGATCGGAGATTGAACCTTATACGATTGACCTTATTTTGCTCACACACGGGTTGTTCCTCTCCTACGTCAAGATCTGGTTTACAGAGATGCCCTCCCTTACCGTGACCAAAATGGCAACAAACTTGCTGCAAATGATGGACTATGCAGCGCACGGATTCCTTAACCAGCGACCTGTGCCTTTAATTCCTTTGGAGGATTGGCCTGCCTGGATTACCGAACCCCATCCAGATTCCACCGTGATGCGGCATCCCATTCATATCATCAAGCAAATGCAGGATATCGCTGCTTCTGATTTGCCCGCAGGGCAACCGAAGAATGATGCGCTTGAAACCATTGCCATTCTCAGGCAGGAGATGATGGAATTCACACCGCGGCGTGCCATTATTCTGGGCATGATGCACAATCTGGAGAACGTTACTGCCATTCAATCCTTGCACTCCGAGCTTCAGCATATTCTGGATGCCATGTTTAGCCGGTTCATCCCAGCTGACTCGTCACACACATAAACAGGAGAAACAGAGAGGAGAAGAAACCATCGTATGAAAGGTATTATTAATTTTTCACTGAACAACAAGTTTGCGATCTGGATTCTGACGATTATCATTTCTTTCGCAGGTTTGTACAGCGGATTGACGATGAAACAAGAGACAATCCCGAACATCAACGTACCGTTTCTGAATGTCACTGCCATTGATCCGGGGGCTGCACCGGAGGGAATTGTTGAAGATGTCACGAAGCCACTGGAAGTAAAACTACGCAATGTAGATGGCGTGAAGACGGTTACCTCCACTTCCATGGAGAATGCAGCTTCAATCACACTCGAATTTGATTATGGAACAGATCTGACCAACGCAACTGCAACCGTTCGCGAGGCACTGAATGAAGTTCAATTGCCTGACAGTGTGCAGAAGCCGACCATTTCCAAGTTCAGCATTAACTCTTTCCCGGTTGTATCACTAAGCCTGTCCGACAAGGACGGCGGTGACCTGGAACAATTGACACGACTGGTTGAATCGGATATTCAGCCTGCACTCGAAGATATTGACGGTGTAGCTCAGGTTCAGGTGTCCGGCCAATATGTGAAAGAAGTTCAATTGAAGTTTGACCAAGCCAAAATGGCCGAGCTGGGCCTAACGGAAGATACGGTAAACGGCATCGTTCAAGGTTCATCCATTCGTGTGCCCCTTGGACTGTTCGAACTGGATAAATCCCAGAAGGCCGTTGTCGTGGATGGAAACATCATCGACATCGATGATCTGAAAAATCTCGCCATTCCAGTAGTTCCCGGCGGTGCTGGAGCTTCTACAGGCAATGGTGCAAACGCAGCCCCACAAGGCTCTGTAGCACCAACTGGTGAAGCTGGTCAAGGTACCACTCCTGGCTCTGCACAAGGAACAGACCAGGCTGCAGGTCAAGCTGCCGGAGGTAATGCCAGTGTAGGTAGTCCTTCAGGCGCTGCCAACGCGCCTGGCATTCCAACTATAAAATTAAGTGAAATTGCCAAAATCGAAGTCATCGGTCAAGCGGAATCCATTTCCCGGACCGACGGCAAGGAATCGATCGGTATTTCCGTTGTAAAATCCAACGATGCCAACACGGTTGATGTCGTTAACGCAGTCAAAGATAAAGCGGAAGAATTGCAAAAGCAGTTCAAAAATGCTGATTTGACTGTACTGCTTGACCAAGGTAAGCCAATTCAGGACTCGGTGAACACAATGTTGGGCAAAGCCGTATTTGGCGCCTTGTTTGCCATCCTGATCATCCTGCTGTTCCTGCGTAATATTCGTTCAACCATTATCTCCATTATCTCAATCCCGCTCTCCTTGCTGATGGCATTGACTGCGCTCAATATGATGGATATTACCTTGAACATGATGACGCTGGGTGCCATGACGGTTGCCATTGGACGGGTTGTCGATGACTCCATCGTTGTTATCGAGAACATCTACCGCAGATTAACACTCAAAGGTGAGAAGCTGAAAGGCCGTGAACTGGTTCGCGAAGCAACGCGCGAGATGTTTGTGCCAATCCTTTCTTCCACCATCGTAACGATTGCAGTATTCCTGCCACTGGCATTGGTAAGCGGTATGGTGGGCGAGCTATTCCTGCCATTTGCACTGACCATGGTATTCGCCTTGCTGGCATCCCTGATCGTTGCCATTACCATCGTGCCAATGCTTGCGCATACCCTGTTCCGTAAAGGGTTGAAGAACAAGCAAAATCACGAAGAAAAACCAGGCAAGATGGCGGAAGGTTACAAACGCTTGCTGAACTGGACCCTGTCACACAAACTTATCACGGTCAGTATTGCAGTAATCTTGCTGGTCGGCAGTTTGTTCCTGTACCCGTTCATCGGTGCAAGCTTCTTGCCAGAACAACAGGATAAATACGTGACCATTACGTACAGCCCGCAAACCGGATCTTTGCGCGAAGATGTCGAAAAAGAAGCACTTGTTGCCGAGAAGTGGTTGCTGGAACAACCGGGTCTGGAGAAAATGCAATATTCCATCGGCGGCACGAACCCACTGAGCAGTATGGGTGGCGGTGGCGGAAACTCGGCTCTATTCTATATCGAATATAATGAAGACACGAAAGACTTTACCAAAGTGAAGGAACAGCTTGTCGAAGGTCTGAAGAAGGAAGTTACCGTAGGAACCTGGAGTGAGCTTGATATGTCCGGCGGTCTGGGTGGTAGCGGCCTGAGCCTCTCCATCTATGGCGATAATGTAGAGCAACTCAAACCTGTATCGGACGAAATTCTGAAACTGGTTGAAGCGGATACGGATAATTTTGAAAAAGCAGACACTACACTCGCTGACACCTACGGGCAATATACACTCGTGGCAGATCAGGAGAAATTAAGTTCTCTGGGTCTGACTGCAGGCCAACTGGCGATGACGCTGAGCCCGGCACGTGAACGTCCGGTGCTCACGGAAGTCGATATTGATAACAAAACGTATAAAGTATATGTAGAAACAGACAACAAAACATTCAGCAGTATTGATGAGATTGAGGATGAAACCGTCACTTCACCGCTTGGTATCGAAGTACCGATCAAAGATGTTGCCAAAGTGGAAGAAGGTACGTCCCCGAACTCCATCATGCAAATTGATGGTAAGGTTGTCGTGCAAGTTACAGCCAACATCCTGGCTTCGGATGTAACGAAAGCTTCGAGTAACTTACAGGCTGAGATCGACAAACTGGATCTGCCTGATGGCGTTGAAGTGAAGTTCGGCGGTACAACCGAACAGATTAATGATACATTCACTCAACTGGGTCTCGCCATGCTGGCGGCCATCGCCATTGTATACTTCGTGCTCGTAGTTACATTTGGCGGCGGATTGGCACCATTCGCAATCCTGTTCTCCCTGCCATTTACGGTTATCGGTATTATGGTAGGTCTGTTCATCGCTGGTGGTACGCTTGACGTCTCCGCCATGATGGGTGGACTGATGCTCATCGGGATCGTGGTCACCAACGCCATCGTATTGATCGACCGTGTTATTCACAAAGAAAAAGAGGGTATGCCTACCCGTGAAGCCTTGCTGGAAGCCGGTGCAACACGTCTGCGTCCAATTCTGATGACCGCTCTCGCGACCATCGGTGCCCTGTTGCCACTGGTAACGGGTCTCGAAGAGAGTGCCGGTATCATCTCAAAAGGACTCGGAATTACCGTAATCGGTGGTCTGATCAGCTCCACGCTGCTCACACTGGTTATCGTACCGATTGTATATGAGTTCCTGATGAAATTTAAAAAGAAAAGAATCGAAGATTAAGAATTAGAGAGTCGTTTTCATGTAACGGTTTGAGTACAACTCAAAAGTAGACTATACTATCTAACTTCTCGCCCCTTAGCACATATTGGAATGATTGAATTCCGATGTGATGTTAAGGGGCTTTTTTTCATGTAAATTCACACGAGACATAGACTGACATAGAAATGCTGCATTTTAATCAAAATCACAAAAAGAATAGATCCGTTTGTCATTTGAAACAAATGAGCGTGAGATTTCAGCCCATCTGCTGTAAATCAACTTATAATATGGATTAATTATGTAAGTTGACGGATTCCAGACTTCAGATAGATCACATGTGATTGGGGAAGGATGGTGGTTGTGTGGGGGAGACAATGCTTCATATTCAGATCAGAGACATGCTAAAACGTCCCGTATTTCGCAAGGCGGAAGTTCTGGCTAGTGATCGCGCGCTGGAGCGGTATGTTCGCTGGGTTCATATCATGGAGGTTCCTGAGGTAGGGGACTTGCTCAATGGCGGGGAATTGGTACTTACGACAGGCATTGGCTGGCAGGAAGGTGAGCAGCACGGCCTGTCTTTTTTGCGTCAGTTAATTGCACGTGGAGCTGCCGGACTCTGTATGGAACTGGGGGATCACACGAAATCGCAGCTCGGTGCGATGAAAGAAATTGCAGTCGCCGCGGATTTCCCGCTGATCTGGTTCCACGAACAAGTCCGTTATATTGATATTACGCAAGACTTGCATTTCACCTTGATTCGCAGTCATCAGCGGATGATTGCCGAACTCGATAGTCTCACCACCTCCTTTAACCAACTTCTTCTGAATGGAGATGGCGTACAACCTCTGCTTCGATTATTGTCACGAACAACCGGATGTGCCGTGGCGTTATATCCACTTGAAGGGGAAGCAAGCGCCGTTCCCTACTGCCCTCCAGAGGAGCTGGAGACTCGACGGCAGGATTGGTTTTTACAGCGAGGACAGTCGGCGGGGGAACATATTACAGCGTTAAAAGCATATACGGAGTGCGCATTGGATGTGATCAGCATGCCTGTTCAGGCGCTAGACTACATCTTTGCCGATCTTGTGCTGATGCACCAAAAACTGTCGGATCACGATTCAAGTATATCGATCAAACCCTCGAATGAATTCATCATTCAGGCACTGGAACGTTGCGCAGCCGCGATTGCCCAGGACTGGATGCGAACCAAGTACATGGAAGAGAAACGTCGCTACAAAGAAGATATGTGGGTCATTGACTGGCTTAACGGACACCACTCCACGAAGGAAATTCATGAATATGTATCTGCCGTTAATCCCCTACTCGCAACGAGCAAAGCCACCATTATCTTATTTGACAGCAACCCCGCATACACAGACAGCCTCAGACTTCAGAAATTATTGATCCAACGCAACATCGTCGCCCGTTCCGTGTTCGCTCGGGAGAACTTCACCCTCTACAGTACAGTTCTGAACCACCAGATCATTCTTATCATTCTCGACCCACTACCTGGATCTCAGCGCAAAAGCAGTCTCTGGCGCTGCATCGAACAGCTGCAGCAGCACGAGCAGGAACAGACCCACCGCCTCTTCTCAGGCCTGTTCGGTATCGGTCATAGCTGCGCGGACCTCTCCCGTCTCAAGGATAGCCTGGATTCCGCGAAGGAAACACTGCGAATCCAGAAGGACATCGGCGAGATGCAGCAGCCCTTTTACAGTAACCTTCATTGTTATCGCATCATTGCCAGCATGAAGCAGAGCGGTAATCTGGATGATTTCATCGAAGAATATCTGGGGCCGCTCATCCGGTACGATGTAGAGAAAGGAGGTCAGCTGCTGCGCACCCTCAAGCAATATTTGGTCCTGTGCTGCTCCAAGCAAGAGACGGCCACCGCTCTATATATTGTCAGACAGACGCTGTATCACCGTTTGGACAAAATCGAAGCCCTTTTGGGAGAAGACTATATTCTCCCTGAGAAAAGGGTTGCGATCGAACTTGCCATCTATGCCTATGAGTATGTTCATGGCCCAATCGCGTGAAGAGCCGGGCATGGTCTAAGCTCCCCTCTGCTCCTGAAGCTGACGAATCAGGATGTGACTGAACCACTTCCGCCCAGACGCCGTGCCCACATATTGCTCTTGTTTCTCTTCGGGAAGATCCGGGTGCCCCCATATGACGTGAGCACCCTCCAGATGTTCCCGTACTGCATAGATCCGATAACCTTGTGCAACCATTCGCTCTATGGTGTTCCTCTCCGCCTCAAACACATCATGATCCGACATCAGCTTATCCCTCCATTCACTGCGGTCACGGGCTGTCTCAACGGAATAGGTACACCCGCATCATATTTATCACGCTTCACATACTGCCCCGCCCCTGCCAATCCGGCAAATTGCCGATCACGAATAACATACTCCCCGCGGCACAACACCGTCACTGGACATCCCTGTACCCGCATACCTTCAAATGCGCTGTAATCCACGTTCATATGATGAGTTTCTGCCGAAATTACCCTGTTTACAGAGGGGTCAAAAATAACGATATCCGCATCTGTCCCGACAGCCAGAGTTCCTTTCTGCGGAAATAATCCAAATAATTTACTCGCTCTTGTCGAACACAGATCGACCCACTGATTGAGCGTGATTCTTCCTTTGACTACACCTTCCGAATACAGAATGCTAAGACGATCTTCGATGACAGGCCCCCCGTTTGGAATTTTGCTAAAATCATCCTTGCCCAGGTCCTTCTGCCCTTTGAAATTAAATGAGCAATGATCGGAGCCAATTGTCTGCAACTGACCACTTTTCAATGCATTCCACAGTACTTCCTGATGGGCTGATTCCCGCAGCGGTGGGGACCAGACATACTTTGCACCCTCGAAGTCCGGCTGATCCATAATCGACTGATCCAACGTCAAATACTGAGGGCAAGTCTCACCCCAGATCCGATAGCCCATTTCACGCATGCGCGCAATCTGCTCCACCGCTTCCGCACAGGTCACATGTACGACATACAGCTGTGAATCCGCAAGTGCAGCCAAACGAGCCGCCCGGCCTGTCGCTTCTCCCTCCAACATGGATGGACGAGTCAGCGCATGATGAATGGGCTTCGTGCGCCCTTCGGCGAGCGCCTGTCGAACCAGCAGGTCAATGACATCCCCGTTCTCGGCATGAACCATGACGAGTGCGCCGTACTCTTTTGCCTTTTGTAACGTTTGAAAGAGAATCCCGTCATCGGCCTGAAATTGGTTTTTATACGCCATGAACACCTTGAAGGATGACACACCCTCTTCTTCAATGATCTGCGGTAGCTCTTCCAGTACCTGATCATTCATCTCCCCGATCATAAGATGAAAACCGTAGTCGATGGCGGCTTTACCCTCGGCTTTGGCATGCCACTCCTGAAGAGATTCGATTAATGGACGGCCTTTTTGTGTCAGACAGAAATCAATGATCGTCGTTGTACCGCCAAAGGCCGCTGCTGTCGTTCCGGTCGCAAAATCATCCGCCGTTACGGTTCCACCGAATGGCATATCCAGATGCGTATGCGGGTCGATACCGCCCGGAATGACGTAACAGCCCGCTGCATCCACGACTTCCATTCGTTCGTCAGGGATGAGCCCAATGCCAATCTGTGTGATTTTACCTTTTTCGATCAAAATATCTGCTTCAAAGGTATCTGACGCTGTGACCAAAACACCGTTACGAATCAATTTGCGGGTACTCATGATATCGCCTCCTTGGTTGATTGATCTCTAACCGATTGCAGCATCGCAATTGCAGACTGACGTTCATTCCAGGTTACAGGTTCCTGCTCTGGTACAAGTTCGACCATCTCAATTGCCCCATCCACCGGGCAAACGATCGAACACAGATTACAGCCAACACAGTCCTCTTCCACCACTTCCAGATAGGAGCCGGACGGGTCGGTCAACATATCAATACATTGATGCGAGGTGTCCTCACAAGCAATATGGCATTTGTTGCAATTGATGCAGACATCGCGGTTGATGCGGGCGACCACTTTGTAGTTCAGATCGAGATTGCCCCAATCCGAGTAACGCGGAACCGTCTGTCCTACCAGTTCTGCAACGCTGCTCAGACCCTTTTCATCCAAATAATCGTTCAGCCCATCAATCATGTCCTCCACAATGCGGAATCCATGATGCATGGCTGCTGTACATACTTGGACTCCTGTAGCGCCCATGAGCAAGAACTCTGCCGTATCTCGCCAGTCGGATATGCCACCAATCCCTGAGATCGGTACACCTACCTCAGGATTACGCGCGCACTCAGCAACCATGTTCAGTGCAATTGGCTTCACCGCTGGGCCACAGTATCCGCCATGCGCTCCTTTGCCGCCCACATGAGGCACGGTATTCCACGAATCCAAATCCACACCAGCTAGAGAGTTAATCGTATTGATCAGGGAGATCGCATCCGCGCCACCTCGTACAGCTGCACGGGCAGTCGCCGTAATATCCGTGATATTTGGCGTGAGCTTCACGATCACCGGTGTGGTCGCTACTTCCTTCACCCACATCGTCTGAAGCTCGACCAGGTCCGGCTGCTGACCAGAGGCAGCTCCCATGCCACGCTCAGCCATGCCATGCGGGCAGCCAAAGTTCAACTCCAGGCCATCGACGCCGACGGCCTCCACCTTTTTGACAATCTCATGCCACTTCTCTCGCGTAGGTTCCACCATGAGTGAAGCGACAACCGCACGATCCGGGAAGCGCTTCTTGGTCTCGGCAATCTCACGCAGGTTCACTTCCAGCGGACGATCGGATATCAATTCAATATTGTTAAACCCCGCCACCCGTTGCCCACCAAAATGGACCGCCGCGAAACGGGAGGATGTATTGATAATCGGCTCACCCAGCGTCTTCCACACCGCGCCACCCCAGCCCGCCTCGAACGCACGCTGAACCTGATATCCCGTATTGGTCGGTGGTGCAGAAGCCAGCCAGAATGGATTGGGTGATCGAATACCTGCCAGATTAATGGATAAGTCAGCCATAACGATCCCTCCTTGGTGTTGTTTGAACTTACTATATAAGTTGAACTAATGATTATTTACACTGACACTACGATGACAGAATAACCTTCCAATCGCTGTTATCCCCAGATTTTTTTGATTCCCTTTTCCGAAAGGGAAAATCCGGGGATAAAGGCGAACGCTTTGCTTTTTCAGGTTTTTTCTGTCCTCTCCGTTATCGTGTAAATGATTAGTTCAACTTATATAGTTACACTGAAATATTTGGTCATGCTCAGGACTTCTGCGTAGTAATAGGTTCTAGATAGCACGTAACTAAATTCTAACGAACCGTACAGCTCTTATTCGGGCCCTATGGGGCAATTTCAAAATCTAACGAATCGTAGAAAGCTTATTGGGCTGTAATAGCTCATTTCGGCTTTATTTCGACGGTTTTTTATCAAAATAAGATGTGTGAGATTCGTTAGATTTTTCAATCAACCATAATTGCCACTATAAGGTGTGTAGGGTTCGTTAGCGCGTCAGGGACACAGGGTTTCGATGCACACCAGACCAATTGCTTAGATCTAAACTTCATCAACACTCTAGCAGTCCCTTACGCCCTCCCACCCATACTCTCCTTGCATGCTTTCATTCCACGCTTTCCGTGCACTCTCCACTTTTCTTTGTCTCCCTCACAACTCACGCCGTCTCTTCCACCTGTCCTGGCAATGCCTTCATGACTGCCGCAGCAGCAAGCTTACCCTGCTGTGCAGCCGAGACAACCATCGCCTCACCCTGGCCCTGACCAAAAATCACATCTCCTGCCGCATAGATCTGAGGTTGTGAGGTACGATACGTATGCGGCTCGATCTCGACGACGCCCCAGTGGTGACGCAGCCCGAACGCTTCGATTAATGGTAGTAGCCGATGCTGCCCAATCGCCCGGATGACGGTATCACATTCAATCATGAACTCCGATCCCTCCACGGGCACAGGCAACGCGCGCCCACCACCAGGCGGGGTAATCAACTCCATTTTCACGCATTCCACAGCCTGAACCCGACCGTTCTCGTCTCCAATAATACGCTGTGGCATCGTAAACCAGCGGAACTCCACACCCTCCTGCTTGGCAAACGTATATTCAAACGCATACGCCGTCATCTGGCTTTCCCCGCGTCGATATAACATCTGCACCCGCTCGGCACCAAGCCGTACCGAACAGGTTGCTGCATCTACCGCCGTATTACCCGCGCCAATAACGGCGACCTTCAGACCATTTAACGCTGGCGGAACACCCTGCTTGGTAGACTCCACCAGTTCAATCGCATCATAGACACCTTCGAGTGTCTCCCCTTCAATGCCCAGCATAGGTACTGAACCCATGCCACAGGCTAGAATGACCGCTTCATGTTGCTCCAGCAGCTGCGAAGCAGGGATATCTACACCAATACGCACTCCATAACGGATCTGCACACCAAGCGCTTCCACCTGCTCCACTTCCCACAGTGCAACCGATTCGGGCAAACGGAAAGATACGATGCCATACGTATTCAGCCCGCCGCCTTTGGGTTTGGCTTCATAGATCGTCACCTCATACCCTGCGCGCCCCAGTTCACGTGCCGCCGACAATCCCGCAGGCCCTGCTCCCACAACTGCGACGGTTCTCCCATTGGCGGGCGCTTCCTGGAATAACGGCTCATTCTTCGCCCGTGCCCAATCGGTGGCATAACGCTGCAAGTCACCAATTCGAATCGGCTTCGACGATTCGTTAAGCACACATGCGCCTTCACACAGTTCCTCTGTGGGACAGACACGTGCGCAGCTGGCTCCAACCGGATTCGCATCCATAATGGTGCGGGCCGAACCTTTCAGGTGCCCTGTGGATATTTTGCTAATAAAAGAAGGGATGTTGATGTCGGTTGGACAGGCCTTGATACAAGGTGCATCGTAACAGTACAGGCAGCGGTTTGATTCCTCCATCGCTTCCTTGCCTGTCATGGCGGGTTTCATCTCGGCAAACCGACTCTCCCACCCATAATCGGATAACGTTGTTCCTGAGCTGTTCATCAATGTCATGCACCTCCTGAAGTTTTATCCGAGCTAGTTTCAAGCTACTTTTACAGACTAACCAGATGTTCGTACGTTTCCGGCCTGCGATCGCGGTAGAACTGCCATACATTACGTACTTCACGAATCATCTCCGTATCCATCTCGCCAATAACGACCTCATCCTGATCCCGACTGCCGATCGCTACCATTCTGCCTCGTGGGTCAACTAGGTACGACTGTCCATAAAATTCACCCATATTCCATGGCGCTTCCACACCAACTCGGTTGATGGCCGCTACATAATACCCATTAGCTACCGCGTGAGCAGGCTGTTCCAGTTTCCACAGATATTCCGATGTCCCCGCAACCGTAGCGGACGGATTGAACACAATCTCTGCCCCCGCTAGCCCGAGCAATCGAGCCCCTTCCGGAAAATGACGATCATAACAGATGTACACGCCGACTCTGGCGTAGGCCGTATCAAATACCGGGAACCCAAGGTTACCTGGTTTGAAATAATACTTTTCCCAAAACCCATTCGTACCCTCACCTGCTTCCACATGCGGGATATGATGTTTGCGATATTTCCCCAGATATGAACCATCTGCATCAATGACAGCCGCCGTATTGTAATACGAAGCAATGCCCTCCACCTCGTACACGGGTAAAATAATCACCACCGCAAGCTCCTTTGCCAGCTCCTGAAAACGTCTGGTCGTCGGTCCTTCCGGTACCGGTTCAGCGGATGCATACCATTTGGGACTTTGCTCTGTACAAAAGTACGGTCCATAGAATACTTCCTGCAATCCGATGATCTTGGCCCCTCTTGCAGCAGCTTCACGAACCAGCGCAATGTGCTTCTGAACCGCAGCTTCTTTGTGCACCTCAACGGGAGCCGAACCTTCAATCTCATGAGAAGCCTGGATTAGTCCGATGCTGATTTTGCCCATAACGTCACAACGCCTCCTCAGATAAATTGGTTGGTTGGTTCATTCCACTGCACATCCTCCGAATGGTGCGATACAACACTTCCGTGCCCAGCCCAATATCCTCCGAGGAGGAATATTCGCTGGGATGATGACTGATACCGTCCTTGCTACGGACAAAGATCATGCCATAATCACACACAAGCGAAAGGGCCATCGCATCATGGAACGGACCACTCATCAGTTCTGGCAAAGTAATCCCGATCTCTTCCGCGGATGTACGAATCACCGACATGATCAGCTCTGCACAATACCGCGGCTCACTATTCGTATCCTCTGTCAGCGAGTAAGTTAGACCATATCGGGAACTCACGTCATCCAACATGTTCATCAATCGGGCTTCAAGTCGGTTTCTGCGTTCCATCTCCATATCTCGCAAGTCCACCGTAAAGCTGACTTCCTCCGGAATGATATTCCGTGAGTCTGGAAACACCCTCAGACTTCCCACCGTGCCTACGGTTGGTGCTTCCGGGTCTTCTCTAACCATATCGTCAAAAGCCGCAATGACTTTGGCACTGCCTACCAAAGCATCATGTCGCATTCCCATCGGAACAGAGCCGGCATGACCGGCCATGCCTTTCATCGTTACCGTAAGCCACAGCGGGCCGGAGATGCCCGTCACCAGACCTACTGGTGCATTCAGCGCCTCCAGCACTGGTCCCTGTTCAATGTGCAGCTCCAGATAACTGCCTATGGAACCTGGCGGATAGGTCGCTTCTTCAAAATCCGAAGGAGAACAGCCGAAGGCTTCCAGCGCCTCCCGGCGAGTCACTCCGTTTTTATCCTGCCGCTCCAGTTCGCCCTCTTCCAACTGACCGGTTATGCCACGCGAGCCGAACAGGCCTTTGTTAAAACGGGAACCCTCTTCATCGCAAAAGGCAATCACTTCAATCGGCATTCGGGGATGGATGCCATTTTCGATCAGGCATTGCACCGCTTCGAGCGCGCCTAGCACACCAATTGCTCCATCATAGCGACCGCCATACGGCTGAGAGTCGATGTGAGAACCAATCATGAGGATCGGCAGGGCCTGATCCGCCCCTTCCAGACGACCAATCAGATTGCCGAAGGCATCAAGTCGCGTCGTCAGACCGGCCTTTTCCATCCATAGACGAACCTGTATGATGCCATCCATATCTTCCGGGGTCAGGGCAAGTCGGCAGACACCCGTCTCTGCGATTCGTCCAATGCGTGACAACTGCTCAATTCGCTCATTCAGCCGAAGCTGATTAATGATTCTGCCTGTTGTGGTCTGCATCCTCCCTCACCTCCTTGCACTTATTTATCGAGTAATGATGTGGAAATCTCCATTTTGCTTGCTAAACCGTAAACGTCTGTCGTACCTGTGTATGGCAACTACCCTGCGTCCAGACTACGTAGCGCAACGAGCAAACTTCCAGCGATCAGATCCAACTCCTCCTCGGTGGTGACAAACGGTGGGGAGATCGTCAAAATGTTTGCAAAACCCGGTACGGTATCGCCGTTCTTGCCAATCAGGATGCCGTCCCTTTTACAACTGGCGAGTACCTTCATTACTTTATCCGCTTCTGCAGGAGACCCGTCTGCTTCAATCAACTCCACCCCACAGGCGAATCCGAATGAACGGATATCCCCCACAATGGACAGCTCCAGCAGCGGCTCCAGCTTCTCACGAAGCAGGTATCCCAGTTCTTCCGCCCGGCTGACCAGATTCTCTCGTTCCAGAATCTCCAGATTCGCCAGTGCCACCCGGCAGGATACGGGATTCCCGCCAAAGGTATTCACATGGCGAAAATGGGTATCCGGTCCGGATTCCCGGAACGTCTCATACAGATCTGCTCGCACAGCCGTTGCCGATAGCGGCGAATAGGCACTGGTCATGCCTTTTGCCATCGTCACAATATCAGGCTGTACGCCATAGTTCTGATGACCAAACTTCTGCCCAGAGCGGCCAAAACCGCAGATGACCTCATCTACAATGAGCAACACGCCATAGCGCTGACAGATTTCTTGTACGGTACGCATATAATCCGGCGGGGGCACAATCATACCGCCCCCTGTGATCACCGGCTCCATAATTACTGCGGCAACCGTCTCAGGACCTTCCCAACGAATCACCTCTTCATAGATGGTTGCACATTCGAGTCCGCATCCATCCTTGTTTCGTCCAAACGGACAGCGGTAGCAATACGGTGGTGGAACATGAGAGAAACCTACGCCGAGCGGCTCGTATTTGATCTTGCGGGCGGCTTGCCCGGTAGCGCCCAGTGCGCCCATGGAGTTGCCGTGATAGGCACGGTGACGGGAGATGAATTTGTGCCGAGTAGGCTCACCATTCTGATGGTGGTACTGACGGGCTATTTTGAAAGCCACCTCATTCGCATCTGAACCTGAGTTGGAGAAGAATATCCGATACTCCCCCTCCAGCCAGTCATTCAGCTTCTCCGCCAGCAAAATCGCCGGTTCGTGACTCTGCGTCATCGGTACATAAGCGAGTGCTTTCATCTGTTCATAGGCACTTCTCGCAATCTCCTCACGGCCATGCCCCACATTCACACACCAGAGCCCCGACATCGCATCCAGATAACGCGTACCATCCTGATCGGTGATCCAACTGCCCTCCCCGCTGACTGCAATCATCGGATGATCGTTATGAGGCGAGATGTGATGCCACACGTATTTGCGATCCTTCTCCAGCCACTCTTCCTTCGTACTGCCAAACGGCTGCGGCTGCTGATCCACAGAACTCATTCGTCATCCTCCTCCACACGCTTATTTCACCGCTTCTTCATAGATGCTTTTCTCCAGCGCTTCATCCAGATTTGCGGCTTTTTTGATCAGCCCATAATTCAGTGCAATATCCGCAGTTCGGGCAAATGACTCATCAACAAAACTACCGACTTGCTGCTCTGTAAATCCTTCCGGGCGAATCAGCTTCGCAATCTCTTCCAGCATCGTTACCTGATGCTCGCGGGTGGTGCTGCCCTCCGTCACATTACTCATCACGATATCCACCGTCTCATCCTGATTGTCGATGGCGTAGTTCCAGCCTTTCAGAATGGCACGGGTCACTTTAACCGCAAGCTCACGGTTGCTGTCTACCCAATCCTTCTTGGCAATTAGCGTATCCTCCAGCATGCCAACACCGGCATCTTCAATGTTGAACACATCCAGATCGGATTCTTTCGTTCCACTTTCCAGTACAACGTGATATTCGTTATAGATCGTCGCCGTAGCCACATCCACCTGATCGTTGAAAAACTGATCCATTGTGAATCCCTGCTTCACCAATTCAATATCTTTCTTCGGATCTAGGCCATTCTTCTCCATGAACGCGAGCACCTGAAACTGCTGACTGCCGAACCAGGTACTTACCTTCTTGCCTTTCATCTGAGCCGGATCAGTAATGCCTAGAGACTTCTTGGCGATCAAGCGATAGCTACTCTTCTGTGAGATTTGGGCGAGCGAGACAAGCGGCAGACCGTTGTCCCGGCTGACCAGCAGACTATCTACTCCTGTGATCCCGACATCAGCCGCGCCATTGACCACCTGCTGCTCAATCACGATATCCGGACCACCCGGAATAATCTCGGCATCAATGCCTTCATCTGCAAAAAAACCTTTTTCCTTCGCTGCATAGATCCCGGCAAACTGCGCCTGCGGCACCCATTTCAGCTGAATTTTAACTTTGGTTAAGGGTTTATCTGCTTCTCCCGACCCTCCTGAACTCGCAGCGACAGGCTCAGCCGCCGGCTCGGACTTCGTAGAACATGCGCTCAGCATCGTAACAACCAACAGGACCAACACCAGCAAACCCGGCTTCAACGTTTTGTACATGTACAGAACAACCCCCTGTTTATATACGATTTTTCAATCAGGTAGTGTGAGGCTCTACTCACCAGCCCTATCAATCTATGGTTGATACCCTGATGTACGTTAGTGATCTGTGCGTGCACGATTCCACGGAATGATTCGCTTTTCTGCCAGAACAACCGCTTCATACAGCACAATACCGAGCGCGGCGGCGATGACAATACAGGACCAGGCCAAGGGCATGTTCGCCAGTCGAATCTGATCCGAGAGCAAGTACCCGAGCCCCTGGGAGGCGATGAAAAATTCACCCACAATGGCCCCAATAATACTGGTCGACATGTTGATCTTCAGACCGGCAAAGAGGGAAGGCAGGGCATGAGGCAGTCTCAGCTTCCAAAAAAACTGCATCCTGCTCGCGGCAAGGCCACTCAGCAGATCACTGTACTGCGGCTGAATGGAAGTCAGCCCTTTGAAAAGGCTGACAGCCATCGCTGCCATCGTAATCACCGTAACGACAGCAATACGCGACCAGATCCCGTCACCGAACCAATTATTCATAATCGGGGCAAGGGCTACAATGGGAACTGCATTCAGTGCAGACAAAACCGTAACCGCAGCCCTGCCGCTTGTTGGGAAGAATGATGCACCTGCCGCCGCCAGAGCACCAAGCAGGGAGCCGAGCAAGAAACCACCCAGCATTTCGGTTCCGCTGTACATCGCGTATCGAAAGAGCATATTGGCATTTTCCTGAATGGATGCCGCAATCGTGGAAGGTACAGGCAGTTGGTAGCTTTCCAGCGAGAATATCCAATGAAACAACCTGAGCTGCCAGAGGGCGAGAAACATTATCCCGGCACCCCAAGGAAGCATGCTCAGTGCAATCGAGCGCCCGCGAAAGCCGGTGCCCGGTCTGGCCTTTCCGGCTTGTCCCCGTTGTCCATGGATTTCCGATCCGGGAGCAGCTGCCATCTGTGAACCCGTGAGGGTCGTAGCTGCACCAGTTACAGCAGCAATCGTCACACCTTCATCACTTTTCCGGCTCAACACTCTACCGTCACTCATGTGGCATCACCTCCTTTAGCCCTGAATTCAGGCTGCCAGGGGGTCAGCCAACGTTCGGCCAGGCTGATGACCAGATATGAAATCAGGCCAATGCCAATGCTAAGCATGATGGTCGCCCAGAACATGCCAACTTGGGCATGACCGTAATATAACGAACTGACCATCAGGACGCCGAGTCCGTCGGGAGCCCCCATCAATTCCACAACGATGGAGGAAGTCACCGCCAGCGGAGCAGCTATTTTCATACCGGAAAATAGTCCCGGTAGTGCTGAAGGCAGTAGACATTTGATATAACGTGCAGTCAGTGAAGCTCCACAGGAACGCATAAGCTCCAGATGCTCTGGTGCTGCACTTTTCAACCCTTTCAACGTATGGATGATGATCGGGAAGAAGGTGACATAAGCCGCCATAACAATTCGAGCCCACTCTGCATTGTGGATAATACCGTACACAATTGGTGCGAGACCAATAACCGGAACCATCTGTGAGGAGACAACATATGGCGATAACGTGCGCTCCAGCCAGACAGCACCGCTCATGAGCAGAGCCAGACCGAGACCAAGCATCGTTCCCCCTGCAAAACCAATGGCTGCATTGCCGAACGTGACAGCCCCCTGCTCTGCCAGCGTACCCGAGTAGCGAAAGAGCGCTCCAAGTACCTCGTGCAGATAAGGAAGGCGAGACGCCGCCTGCTGGGGTGACAAAAACAGTTGGAGTATCCACGCGATTCCTTCCCACAGCACCAATATGGCCATAATCCAGATGATGACCCAGGATCGATATCCCGGTTTAAAGAACCGCAGGGACATGAGATTCATCACGCTCCTCGTAGAAGCAGTTGCGAATGGTTGTAATCATGTGATAGAAGTCTTCCGTTTCTCTCAGTTCACTATGACGTTCGGAAGGCAGGTTGACGGAATGAATGGAATGCACCTGCCCTGGATGCGCCGAGAGCACAATGATTCGGTCGGACAGAAATACGGCTTCGGGGATGCTATGTGTGACAAAGAGGAAGGTCTTGCCTGTTGAGCGCTTGATCTCAAGCAGCTCCAATTGAAGCTTTTCTTTCGTGAATTCGTCCAAGGCAGAGAAGGGTTCATCCATGAGCAGCAATGGTGGATCAAGTGCAAGCGCACGTGCAATGGATACACGTTGCTGCATCCCGCCACTGAGCTGCCATGGATAATGGTCTGCGAAGCGGGTTAACCCCACCATTTCAAGCAGTTCACCGCTAATGCGGCGGCACTCCTTCCGCCGGGTACCAAGCAGCTCCAAGGGCAATTCCACATTGTGCCGCACCGTGCGCCAATCGAACAAAGCAGGTGTCTGGAAGACGATGCCGAACTGTCGCTGTAGCCGAGCACGCTCAGGCTCTTGGCCTGCAATGCGAACGGTGCCTAAAGTGGGCTGAAGTAGATCACCCACCAGCCGGAGCAAGGTCGACTTGCCACAGCCGGAAGGGCCCAGCAGAGAGACAAACTCATTAGACTGGATCTGGAATGTAACATCCGACAAGGCAGTAACTTGTTGTGTCCCTGTACCAAAGACAACGGACACATGATCAACATCAATATGGCAGGCTTCGGGGACTGTAGCTGAGGATATGGAGGACATGGGCATTCTCCTTTGTGGGAAGTTGTTTTCATTGCACACCAAGGCTGAATGGGAGGTTTATATACACGAACGTAACAGGTTTTGCTTGTTAGATAATACTATATCGCTTTGGGCGGGGATTACATTATACAGTGTGTTTTGAGTATGGGCCTGTTCATGTTACACAATGTAAAATGAGATGGATTCTCAGAGACATCTATGTAAGTTTCCTTGATAGATAGCTAACATGAATTTCACCTAACAACAAACGCACGATCATTTGTATTTATTGAATAAATATTCGGAAAATATGACATATGCCCTCGTATTCTTGTTCGTTTTCTTGTATAAAGATTGAATAGAGAATCCAGAAATCGGGGTGGTCATGATGTTTGATTGGCTGGGATGGAGAAAAGGATTGCCGCTGTGGCGATCGTATCGGTTGAACGCACATATGAAGGAAGATGTGGAACAGATTTTTGAGGGGATTGCCGAAACGAGACGTCAGCTCATGATGGACTGGGCAGATGAACAATGGAATCACCTGGATCGCTTGCTTCATCAAATACAGCCCGTTCGACCACAAGATGTACTGCCAGGTTCATCTCATATAAGTAAACTAGATACATGGTTTCAATCCAGTTATATTCGAGCCGTTGATAGTACAGAGCTATTTATGCTGAACGAACAGAATCAGGTGGTATTCTCTACATATAAGAAACATATTGGACAGATCTATACAGATCACGAAGCTTTGATTGGACCAGGATTGAAGTACTCCCGGGCAGATATTCATGGGAAAAAGTGTTTGTATGGCCCATATTCCGATCCATTGACGTTGGATATTGGTCCGCGCTCGTCCGCTTTTCACGATGATGTCACCTTGTTGTTTATCAACCCCATACTACAGGAAGGTCGATATGTTGGTTCATTATGCAGCCGTGTTCCCGGGGATGTCTTGGGTGACCTGATTCAACGAGAATCAGGCCATATCTATCCCGATTCGGGTGATAACTATCTCTTTATGGCTGAGTCGAAATTACGGCCCCATCTGCAGCCCGGCACCGCCTTATCCCGAAGCCGCTTCGAGGATCGTACCTTTACACATGGGGAAAATCTGAAAGATGGCGTCACCACCGAATGGGGTATCGTTTCCGTTAAGGAGCATACGGAGCTGGAGCTCATGTTCACCGATCCATCGACCGGGCAGCTACATCCCGGAGTAGCGAACACCATTCAGAATGGCTCCAATCTGTTCGTTGCCTTTCCCGGCTACTCGGATTACCGCCATATCTCTGTCATTGGCAAGGGCATCACCTTTCAGTTGCCACACTGTCCTGATCGTTGGGGCATGATGTGTGAGGGAGATCTGGAGGAAGTATACCGGATACGGAGCATCGGCTGGCGCCAGTTCAAGCAGCACAGTCTCTTCACGCTCTTGTCAGGCGTTGCAGGAGCGGCCCTTGTCTATGCCCTTACTGGCAGTGGATGGAGTGCGGCAGCAATGGCGGCTTTTAATGTGCTGTTTGGATTCTTCACTGCATTACAGCTGCATCGCAGCCAATATCGACGAGTTCATGATGACTTGCGCCGCATCAGCCGATTTATTCGGATCAACGCCGAAGGCAAAGGTGATCTGACTCAGCGCCTGAACACGTCTGATTTTGCCCAAGACGAATCAGGTGAACTGGCGAAGTGGATCAATAACATGATTGATTCTCTGGAAGGCATTATGCTGAAGGTACAACTTGCCACGGTAGACGTTATGGACAATCAGTATCAGATGCGAACCTCAACCGAGACAACCCAGGGTACGACTGAGCGTGTGAACTATAAGCTTGGTTCGATGATTCAGGCCATTCGCACCCAACTGGAGGATCTCGATCAGGCCAAGATCGCTGCCGATCACATGCGCTTAACGCTGCAACAACTGGAGACTTCTGCCACTAAACAGATCGGCGTGGCCCAGCAGGAAGTGGAACGAATCGGCGACAAAATGACCCAAATCTCCGGAGCGGTGTCCGATACCAACCGTACCATCCTGTCCTTCATGGATACCATGAAAGAGATTTACCGTGCACTGGCTGTCATTGATGAAATTTCAGCTCAGACCAACCTGCTCGCTCTGAATGCTACCATTGAAGCTGCACGCGTGGGCGAACATGGCCTAGGCTTCTCGGTCGTGGCGGGTGAAATCCGTAAGTTGGCCGATGTATCCCGCTCTTCCACTGAAAATATCCATCAGATTCTGGACCGAATCTCAACTGCAGCAGGAGCGGCGTCCCAATTAATCACAGAGGGAGATCAGGTGTTGGCTGAAGGAACGACACTGGTTCAGGCCGCTTCGCAACTTCTGCAAAATGCTACCGCTGAAGAACCTGAGCGCACGCAAGTCGTGGATCAAGTGGTCATGCTAATGGAGAACATTGCTGCAATTAGCCATCAAAATCGGGCTACTTCCGCTGAGGTAGAAGCAGAGATGATGGAGCTGATCCGTGATATGTTGCAGGTTCAGCATTCGTCGAATAACGTGGAAGCCATTACGGTCTTCCTGCAACAACTCGTGGGACAATTCCATCTGAACCACCCCGCTAAAAATACTGTCATCTGACGTCATCGTTGACGCGGATTGGAGAAATAGCTAAAATTTGATGCAACTGTTCCTTTTGAAATTGTCGTATCATTTATAATAGAAGATTTCCAATCTGAACCGATGAAAGGGTGGTCTGCATGGAATTGCTTCAGGATTCATTTGGCCGGATACATGACTACATCCGTATTTCTGTTACGGACCGCTGTAATTTACGCTGTGTGTATTGCATGCCTGCGGAGGGTATGGAGTTTGCTCCACATGATGAGATTATGAGCTACGAAGAGATCGCACAGGTGCTGAAGGTGCTTGCTCCGATGGGTATGCGTAAAGTTCGGCTCACTGGGGGCGAACCGCTGGTGCGCAAGGATCTGCACAAGCTCGTCGGCATGATCTCGGCGATCGACGGGATTGACGATATTGCACTCACAACCAACGCTCTTCTACTAGATAAGCAAGCTCAGGCATTGAAAGACGCGGGATTGAACCGAATTAACATCAGTCTGGATTCACTGCGGGCTGATCGCTTCTCCATGATTACTCGCGGCGGAGATGTGAACAAGGTATTGAAAGGCATTGAAGCTGCAACTGCCGCTGGCCTTGCTCCGATCAAGCTGAATGTCGTACTGATGAAGGGTATCAACGATGATGAGATCAAGGACTTTATTGCAATGACCATCGATCAGCCTCTTCATGTGCGTTTCATTGAATATATGCCGATTGGACAGGCATCGGATTCGTGGCGCAAATCCTATTTGCCACTGGAAGCCGTCACAGATGTATGTGCTGAAGCGGGTTGGGCGGTTGAGAATACAACAGGCCCTGCGGGGAATGGCCCCTCACGTAATATGAAAATTGTAGGCTCCGAAGGCACTTTCGGATTGATTCATCCCGTGAGCGATCACTTCTGTGACAATTGCAATCGACTTCGGCTGACCGCTGACGGACATATCAAAGCCTGCCTGTACTGGTCGGATGAGTATAATGTTCGCCGCTTCGTGGATGACCCAAATGCCATGGCGGCGCTCTTTCTCAAAGCGCTGGGTACGAAACCGAAGAATCATGAGATGGCTCTGGCTTTGGAACAAAAAATGCAATCCCACACGCCGACGGTACGGCGCATGTCCCAGATTGGCGGATAGCAACCGTACGCAATATTAACTCAACAGTGTATTTCTGGGTACGGATATATATCTCTACTGTCAGGATAATCCCTGCACACAACGGATGAGGTAATACTGGCGCGATGAACCTTACGTCAATCAGCATTCATAACGTGAAGTGGAGCGTGTCACAAGGAATAGGTGAATACCCGAAGCAGACAAGAACATCACGTTCTCGTCTGCTTTTTCGTTATTTTTTCATTTTTTTCTGAAAATTATCAATTCTGCTGTTTCATTTGTTAAAAATGAAAGTAATATACGTTATGCCCTTGTTGGGTCTTCAAGATTCTCATAATTCTGACGATGTATATACAATACATCTAGATGATATGCACACATAGGAGATGACCATATTGAACATTGTTGAAGCACTCGTTGCAGCAAGCCCGTATTTTAAAATTATGCTGAAAGAACACGATATCATGATTGCAGTAACCGATACCGAGAAGTTCTGGTATTATGTTCCGAGCAACGAGCTCGATCTGGGCATCAAAGCAGGAGATATCATCTCGCCGGATGACCCTACACTCCGCCGAGCCCTGATACATGGGGAGACTTCAGCCAATCGCATTGATGCTAAATTTTATGGCACCTCCATTGTCTCGGCAGCTACTCCGCTTCGGGATGAGCAAGGAAATATCGCGGGCGCACTTGCCATCGGCTTCTCCCTTCAGAATGAGGAAAAACTGGAGCACTTCACCGAGCTGATCGGCGGAATCAGCGGCAGACTGACCGATATGGTACAGACAGTAGCTGCTCAATCTGAGCAATTGACGGCCTCCTCCACGCAAATCTTGGACAATACGCGCATGGCTGTGCAGAACTCAGGTGAAGTGAACAAGGTCGCCGCATTCATTCGCGAAATCTCAGAACAAACCAATCTGCTCGGCCTGAATGCGGCCATCGAAGCAGCCCGAGCCGGCGAAGCAGGCGCAGGGTTCAGCGTCGTTGCATCTGAAGTGCGTAAACTTTCTACAGGTACCAAAGAAGCTACGGTAAATATCGAACGTTCCTTAAAGGATGTTCAGCATTCCATCCAACAGATGGAGCAGGAGATCACATCGATCTCACAGTCGAGCAACCAACAGGCTGTGATGGTAACCGAGTTCAGCGAGGTCATTGATCAGTTGAATAGCGTAAGCCGTGATCTGAAAGTGTTCATTGAATCCATGCTGCTGAAAGCAGAATAGATTCGATTACGCTGACCTTAACTCAGATGACCAACCATATATAAGTGATGCAATACCGATGCAATATCGAGCACTACATGTTCCAACTCAATAATTAGATCAGCAAGCTATGCTGATCACCAAATTCAGCACTCACATTGAACTCCCCGCGCGATTAACGTCACGGGGAGTTTTATTTATTTCAAACAAGATGAGCCACATCAGGGTCCTTCTAGGAATAAACGAGCTTCCACAGCATCATACACGCTAGACCGACCATGATCAGAGCAGACAACCGATTGAACACCAGACTGATGCGTCCAGTACGATCCGTTCTGCCAATTAACCTGCCCGCACCTGCAAGTCCCATGAACCATATCCACGATACAGCCGCGGCTGTCAGGGCAAAATACATGCGCTCCACCCCTTCATACTGAAGTGAACTGGTGCCAATCACGGCAACCGTGTCCAGCAGAGCATGGGGATTGAGTAAAGATACCGATGCGGCGAACGCAATCTGTCGCCCTGCTGACAATACCGTCTGGGAACCTTCCACAGATTCGGACGACCTCCAGATACTCCATGCCATATATAGCAGAAACAGGCTTCCTACTGCATACAACACATTCGCCAGAACTGGCCATTGCAGTAAAATGAGCGACACCCCTCCGACCGCTGCCCCAATCAAGAACGTATCACTGACCCCTGCCGTTATTACAGCAGGTAGGGCATCAATATAACGCCTTTGTCTCATGCCTTGGTTAAAAATAAATACATTCTGCACACCCAGTGGCAAGATCAGGCCAAAGGCCAGAACCACTGCGTGAATAACAACCTCCATTATGCTTCCCCCTTATCTCTGTATTCCATAGTAGAGCAGATGAGGGCTGACGTAACCAACCACTTGGATGGCATCATACCCAACCAAATGATATAGTGTTGGTTACAAAGACAAACGGAGGTGATTCTGCCAGTTATGGAACGTTCTGATTCTCGGCTAAGCATGGGGTGGAAGCCTAACCCGTCTCTCAACTTGCCCTTGTATCGCCAGATTGAAGCCTATGTCCGGCAGAAAATCACAACGGGCGAATGGTCAGCTGGCTACCGTCTCCCCTCACAGCGAATATGGGCTGAGTCCATGGGGGTGAACCGCAGTACATTGGTCACTGCCCTGGATAACCTGACCGCCGCTGGTCTGATTGAGGGCAGACACGGCGGGGGAACATATATCTCCGGCTCTGGTTGGCATGGCATGGCTCACGGAGCCATGCCCAACTGGAACGAAGCCATCGAGGAGGGTTGGTATTATCCCAATCTGCCCGAGATCCAGCAGATTAATCAGGCTGAATTCAGGCCTGGCATCATACGTCTTGGTACAGGGGAGCTTGCCCCGGAGCTGATGCCTCAGGATGCTTTTAACGACATTCTGTATGCCCTGTCCCATCGTTCTCGTACACTCAACTACCTGGAACCTCAAGGAAGCCTGGAGCTTCGGGAGGCTTTATCCGTCCATTTGCAGACTACTGGCATTCAGGCCTCTCCAGATTCCATACTGATCGTATCCGGCTCTCTTCAGGCGCTACACTTGATTTCGGTAGGACTTCTGCCTCGCGGATCAGCAGTTCTGTTGGAAAAACCGTCGTATCTCTATTCCATTCACGCCTTTCAGTCGGCAGGGTTGAAAATGAGTGGTATCCCGATGGATGACGAAGGATTGCATATTGCACGTCTGGAAGACGCGGCGCAGCATGTAAAAGATCAGGACCACATCTCGCTTCTCTATACGATCCCGAGCTTTCACAATCCTACCGGCTCTGTGATGAGTGATCACCGCCGGGAAGAACTCATGACCACCGCTCGAACTTTGGGCATCTCCATACTGGAGGATGCTGCCTACAGTGATCTGTGGCTGGATACACCTCCCCCACCATCGCTGAAGGCGCGTGATCAGGAAGGACGGGTGCTGCATATGGGTACTCTGTCAAAGGCAGTCAGTCCCGGTCTGCGCCTCGGATGGCTGGTTGGGCCAGAACCGGTTATACGCCGACTTGCAGATATCAAGATGCAGACCGATTACGGCACCAGTTCACTCGCCCAAGAAGCCGCTGCCCTGTGGTTCGCCGAAGGACATCATGCAGGACATATGGAACGCCTTCGCCCTGAACTTCGCAAACGAAGAGACTTCATGCTGGATCTGTTGCGACAGTACTTTCATGACATTGCGGAGTGGAAGATACCTGCTGGCGGGTTTTATATCTGGCTGCAATTCACTATATCGCCTCTCTCCATCCGCCAATTGTTCCATACCTGTCTGGAGCAAAATGTACTAATCCACCCGGGCTATCTGTATGACAGGCTGGACGCGAGTCACATTCGGCTCTCCTACGCCTATGCATCCCCTGATGAGATGGAGCGTGGACTGCAATGCTTGGCAGAGGCTGTCCACAGGCTCATGGATTCTGGCTCCTGACTTCGAATGTTGGTTCCTGAGTTCATAACGCAAACAGCCTTGACCTGAAAGGACCATGTCCTTCAGATCAAGGCTATTAGCGTACGTTTCCTAAGTGTGTTCGAATACCAAAAGCGCGTAGTTACCCGCGAAGCTGAGGTATTCTTTCGAATGTTTTACCCCTTTACAGCACCCTCCGCGATACCTTCCATAATGAACTTCTGGAAGAAAGCATAGATCAGAATAACCGGAATCGCAGTCAGTACCAAGGAGGAGAGAATCAACGGCCATTCCTTGTTGTATTCCCCAAACAGCATGTTCGTGGACAGAATCAGCGTATAGCGATTCACATCGGTCAGCATGAGCAGTGGCAACAAGAAGTCATTCCAGATCCACAGGAAGTCCAGAATCGCGATGGTGACTGTGATCGGAAGCAAGAGCGGGAAGATAATCTGGAAGAACGTCTGGAACTCATTACATCCGTCAATCTGGGCTGACTCCTCCAATTCACGCGGAATGGACTTCACAAACCCGTGATAGAGGAAGATTGCCATGTTCACACCAAGCCCGATATAGATCAGGGCCAAACCGTACGTGCTTCCCTGTACACCCATGCCTTTGGCTACCCGTGTCAGCGGAATCATGATCGAGTGGAACGGCACCAGCATGGATGCAACAAACAGGAAGAAGATCAGGTTGCTCAAACGGCCAGAGGTACGTGACAGCTTGTATCCCGCGAGTGAGGCACAGAAGACGATTCCCCCGATCCCCAGAAAGGATACAATCGCCGAGTTCATCGAACTGCCCAACAGATTGATTTTGTTAAACGCGTCCGAATAATTCTCCCAGTGCAACGTTGTTGGCAGCGCGATAAAGGATTGGAACATCTCACCTTGTGTTTTGAAAGAGTTCACCACCGCCATGTAGATCGGTAGCATGGCCACGAGAGAGCCCAGAATCAGCAGCAGTCGAATCAGATAACTGTTCAGTCGTTGCATCCTCATGCTTCCACCTCTTTCTTCTTCATGACGGTGATCTGAATGAGTGTAAAGATGAGTACAATGATGAACAGCACAACCGATTTAGCACTCGCATAGCCGTATCTGAAGTTGTTGGAGAATGCTTCTTCATAGATGTTCATTGTAATAACCTGCGTGGCCCGGCCCGGTCCACCACCAGTCAGTCCATACACCACTTCGAACACTTTGAATGCTCCGTTCAGCGTCAGGAAGAAACAGATAGTCACGGCATGAGTAATCATCGGCAACACCACATTGCGCAGCACCTGGAATGCGTTAGCCCCATCAATAACAGCCGCTTCCTTGAGACTTTTCGGCACACCCTGGAGAGCAGCCAGATAGATGATCATCATATACCCTACACCGTTCCAGAGCGATACGATCAGAATGGAGTAAAATGAAAACTTCGGATCACCCAGCCATTGCTGGTCGAGGAACGAAATAGCCAGTTTCTCCGCAAGCTGTGGCAGCACCTGAGAGAAGATGAAGGTCCACATGAAAGCACTGATGATCGTACTGATCATGTTAGGCATGAAGAACAGGGTCCGGAAGAGCCCTTTGCTGCGCGTCCGTGACTCAATTAATACGGCGAGCAGCAAGGCAATTCCATTTTGCAGAATCAGCATAAATATTACATATTTCATCGTGAACCACAGGGAGTTCAGAAAGTCGGGATCTTCTTTGAACAATTCCACGAAGTTGCCCAGACCGATAAAGCTGTAATCCCGATTAAGTCCGTTCCAATCCGTGAGGCTATAGAACATGCCACTAAACGTAGGGTACAGCAGGAAAATCGCATAGATGACAAAGGCAGGCGCAGTGAACGCGAGCAGTGACAGATACTTCTTGAACACATTCGTAGCCATTGGTTCTCCCCCTTTTCACTCGAAGCGGATGATTGTAAACGAGGGAACGAAGAACGTTCTGCCTGCCGTATCATCTGCTTGGAGACTGCGACGGAATAAAGTACCGCTAATTGGTTGGCAAAACCCCCAACACTGTAGAGATTTTGCCAACAGAAGCGGGTACTACATTCCTCGCAACTCCTTACTTGTTGACTTTGTTGTACGATTTCCACGCCTTGTCGAGCGCATCGATAACCTGCTGTTGATTTAATTGCCCAGAGTAGTAACCTTGCAACGCTTTGCCTGATTCGTCTTTCACCGCTTGAGGGATGGATGGGTCCTGATAGGCTTTACCTTCACTCACATATTTCTGGGCATCATCTACCCACGGGAAGCTCTTGAAGTCATGGATCTTGGCAACCGGATTGAACTTTAGTGCTTCAAAGAATGCGCTTGAATCCTTGTCATCGAGAATGTAGTTCACAAAATCGAGTGCCACTTCTTTATTCTTGCTTGTTGACGATACCGCCAGTGAAGTAGAGGTACTCAGATTGATTTTGGTATCATCCGGATTGTCATTGATCGGCATTGGTGCTACACCAAAGTTCAAGTCCGGATTGGACTTCAGGATCGTTTCGGCAAACCATGGTCCCTGAATCCACATTGCGGCGCTTCCTGAAGCGAAGGCTGCTGAACCATCATCTCCGCCCACTTCCAAAGCTTTGTCCGTTCCATTGGCATTGACCAGATCGAAGATATCGAACAATGCTTTCATATCTGAGAAGGAGCCTTGATCCTGATTCATCTTGTCGACGAAGTCTTTGTGCTCCGACTGCGTTAATGCACCCACAGTGAGTGGCAGGAATAATTGCGGAATCCAGGATTCTTTGTAGGACAGTTCAAACGGTGTGATGTTGGCTGCTTTCAGTTTCTCCACGACCGCTTTCATTTCCGTTAACGTCGTTGGTACTTCCAGCCCCTGCTCTTCGAAAATATCTTTATTGTACAGATAGCCCCATGATAACGTTTCCAATGGAACAGCCACGACTTTGCCCTCCGAATCCGTTACGGAAGGTTTGACTGAATCCAGCAACTTATCTACAAAAGGTTGGCCCGACAGATCTTCCAGATACCCAGCTTTGCTGAATGGTGGAATCTCGTTGACCGCATGAAGAGCGAACACATCCGGTGCATCATTGGAGGCGAGTCGTGTCTTCAGAATCTGAGGTGCATTGTCCGCTGGCGGCATTTCCAGTTGCACGTTCACCTCAATGTTTTTCTCTGCTTTCTCCTTGGCTTTGAACTGTTCTATATATTTATCGTAATGTTCTTTCAGCCGAGGTTGTGCAACGAATACTTTGAGTGATACCGTGCTGCCTGATGCCGATTCTTCCTGCCCATTGTCCGTTCCTGCATTGGAGCCGCAACCTGCGAGCAGAACACTGACCAGTACCGCACTTGCTACGCTTTTCCATACTTTCATCTCTTATGACCTCCCGGTGTGTAACTGGTTTGTCTTTCATAGGCTCATTATATATCAGAAAATGAAAGCGCTTCATTGGACAAAATTAGACTCGTGTATTGGATTATTTTAAACCTTAATCCTGCCGCAAATGCTCTCTCGAACGACTCATTCCGTGCTACTGCTTAAATTGCCTGATATACGAGTATGTCCCTTCCGCATCTCCCCCGGTGAAACTCCGAAATGCTTCTTGAATACCCGATAGAAGTAGGACACATCCTCATAACCCGCCATCTCGGCAATATGCTTGAACGGAATCTGTTCATCCATCACCCATTCCTTCGCTCGCGTCATACGTAACTGGACTACATAGTCGGTCACATTCACCTCATACTCTTTCTTGAATACCTTGCTGAGATATTCTTTACTGACAAAAAAGATTTGGGCGAGCTGCTCCAGTGTAATCATCTCCATGCAGTGCTGCTCAATGTATTGCTTCACCTCGTCTAGGTTCAGCTTGTTCTTGAATTTACGCTGCGCAATCAGCTGCTCCAAAGCCTGGTAGTACGGCGTGGATATCCAATCGATTGTAGATTCGATGGAAGCCAGCGCTGTCGAAGGAGGTAGCGCCGTTGCCACTGGGCGCTCGTACAAGCCGTTGGAGACGCACAGTTCATCCAACAACGCCTGTAGTTCATAGGCTACGCGCCCAAGTTGCCGAGGTCTGTTAATCTCGCATCTTTCCAGCTTCTGCTGCAATTGCTGGAACCATTCCCGCAAACTCTGAACGTTTAGGTCATTAAACCGCAAGCGAGCCTGCTGCTGAAACAAAGAGAAATCACCCGCAAACGCAGAAGGATACGATTCCCAAGATTCTGGCGCTGATTCAACCTTTTCCAATTCTTTTGCACATTTGGCAAGTACACCATTCAGTTCATCCGGATTCACCGGTTTGAGCAGATAATCCGCAGCCCGATGCCGGATCGCGTGTTTTGCATAATTGAAGTCGTCATATCCACTCACCACGATCACCTTGATCTGTGGGTATTCTCCGCTCAGCGTCTGTAAAAGCTCCACACCGTCGGTGCCTGGCATCCGCATGTCCGTAATGATAATGTGAGGCTGATGCTGTTTGACCAGTTGTATGGCCTGCTCACCATCCTCTGCCTCACCTGCAACGGTCATGCCGAGTTCATTCCAATCTCCGAGGTTGCGCAAAATATCCCGGTTCCACGGTTCATCATCCACCAGCAGTACTCTGTACAGTTCCTTGTTCACAAGGCTTCGCCTCCTGTATTGCAGGGGATTCGTACCGTAACGCTCGTCCCCTGTCCGTATTCACTTTCTATACTCATCCCGTATTCAGGTCCAAAATGCATCACCATTCGTGAGGCCGCATTAACCAGCCCAATACTTGTGCCTGAACTCCACACCCGATCTGCCTCCCAGGTAAGCCGCTCCAGTCTGGACTGCATCTCCGCTAATTTCTCAGCATCCATACCCACGCCGTTATCACGAATTCGAATGGTTACATCTTTAGGTTCACAGACGACCTCAATGCCCAGCTTCCACTCGCCCTGCTTCTTCTCCAATCCATGTAAAAATGCGTTCTCCACAATCGGTTGCAGAGACAACTTGGGAATATAACAAGCCCGAAGTTCCCCGGTAATCTCCAAGGTATATTCAAGCCTGCCAGCAAAACGCTGCTTCTGAATCAGCATATAATGCTCCAGCTGGTCCAGTTCAGACTGTAGGGGCACGAGCCCGTCCGGCGCTCGTACAATATAACGAAACATCTCGCTCAAGGCTCGAATGACCTTATAACTGTCTGCCGGTTTTTGCGAGTAGACCATGCCGCCAATCATCTGCAACGTATTTTGCAGGAAATGCGGATGGATCTGGGATTGCAGTGCTTTGAGCTCGGCCGTCTGCTTCTCCAGATTCATCAGATAGTTGTCGCGAATATGTTCCCGAATACGACTTGCCATACCATGCAGATTTTTCTCCAGCAGACCAATCTCATCTACCCGGCCACTTCGTACCACTTCCCTGTCCTTGATCAGCTGGATACCCTTCATGGAGTTCGCCAGTCTGACAATGGGTTTCGATGTACGCCAGGCTACGAGCGCAGCTAGTCCTACAGAAATAACGGTTGCTAGGCCACCCACAACCAAGCCGTATTTCATCGTTTCCAAGGCACTTTCGTTAATGACGTGGGCAGGTACAACCTTGATCACACGTAGTCCTGACGGCTCAATGGAATGAAAGAATACGTATTCCTTGGCTGTACGAATGAAACCCGAAGTTTCTTTTGTGCTTGCCAATTTCTCCAGTGCTTCCGCAGACGGCTTAATCTCTTGATTTGGCTGATAGACCGGACTGCCCGTGTTGTCCGCAATGTATACCGCATAGGCTCCCCGGCTATCCAGCAGCTCTAGGGTCTGGTTGAACTCAGCCCACTTGACCTCCAGACTGATGGCCCCAATCTGTGCTTGATCCTCGAAGCGGTTCATGCTGCGAGTCATGTGAAACTTTTGCGGATCGTCCGGATCATTGATAATCGTAAAATCTTTATGTTGTGCAAAAAGCTCATGATATCCTTCCGGTATTTCCGATACCGCTTTGATGCGAGAATCCATGGAGTTGAAGGTGAACAGGGTGTCCAATTCCTTCAAGTACAGTTCAACGCCAAATACATAATTGCCAGCTGAATAGTATACACTGTTGAGCATATTGAAAACGGCCTTCTGCTCATCGAATCGACTGGCTGTCGGCGCTTCCTGATTCAGCGCCAGATATTGATGCAATTCGTCACTGATCTGAATGGAATAGATAATATTGTTCATGCGAGCGAACTGTTCACCCAGATAAATAGAGGCCCAGTTCATGTTCGCCCGGTTGGTCTCCATAATCTCCTCTTCCATGGAAGAGCGGGTATTTTCGGCTGCCATGGCGGTCATGGCAATGACAGGTAGAACAGCCAGCAGCGTCATAGTCAAAATCAATTTATTGCGAATGCTGCGTTTGAAAGGATCTGTCAGCTTCCGATAACATTCGGTAAACACAGCGCATCCACTCCTGAGCTAAAATAGACAAACGCCCCAGCATGGAAGCCGAGGGCGCTTTGGTCTTTATATTCGTTTGGAAATGTTAAAATATCACGTTATACAATAGAATGAATGGTTACACGAGATCACTACGTGGTCAGAACAACCCTCTGATCGCTGTTATCACCTGATTTTTTTGATTCCCTTTTCTAAGGGGAAAATCCGTTGATAAAGGCGAGGTGTATGCTTCCGATGCAGCTTTCTTTCAGAAAGCTTTTAGCTCCGCTTCCTCAGGTTTCTTCTGCCCTCTCCGTTAACGTGTACATGTTGAATTCAACTTATATACCTATATTATTATTTCCTATTATTGTTCAATAATCCGTATTCCCCATGGTTCCAGTTCGATTTTCTCTCCCGCAGCAATCGGGGTTCCTGCCAGAAGTTCGGTCCCTTCCCCATAAGCATTCACGAAGGATGTTGCCTCATCTGCATAATTGAAATAGTAGCGAATCGTGTTCCCCTGATCGTTCACACCTGTCTTCACAATGATAGGAAAAGCCAGCTCCTGATCAGCTCCCCATACGCCCGCTTCCTTCATAACACGTTCCAATACCTTACGGATCACCGCAGAACTGGTATAACATCCGACATAGGTTGCTTTGCCTTTTCCATAAGCATTCTGGGTAATTGCCGCATATTCACCCCAATGCGGATGATCATACCAAGCGAGTACTTCAGCCGTTGTGGGTGTAATTAGTTCCATCCAGGTGTGAACCTGGTTTTGCTCCTCACCAACCTCGAATGGATCATCGCGCAGCGAGACATGTTTTGGCTCTACAAAAAGGTTATAGCTGATTCCACATGCCTCACTGATCAGGCCGGGCTGGCGAGTAGAGCGTACCTTGATATGCTCATTTGCGAATCCGCTTTTGAACGAGTAGACGATATGTCCGCCATCCTGTACGAATTGATTTAATTTTTCCAACAATGCATCCGAAGCAGCATACAGAGCAGGTACAACGAGCACATCATACCCAGCATAACTCTCAACAGATGGATCGATCAGGTCACAGCCAATATTCATCTTGTACAATTCATCGTACATCCAGCGCACCACGTCATTGTAGTTCTTGTCACTGGTGAAGTTAAACCCAAACCATTTGATTGATGTAAGAGCCTCATTGCTGAACAGCACAGCCACCCGATTCTTTTTCTTCAGATTCACAAGCTTTGGACTGAGACGGGCAAAATCCCTGCCAATCGTCTTCGCTTCGTTGTACACCGGATTAGGTTCAAAGTCATGACTGAGCAATCCTTTCCAGTACGTCTCAAAGGAGTTGTGCAACGAATGCCAGTGCCAGTAAGCGACCATGTTCGCCCCTGATGCCAGATGACTGAATGCCTGCAAACGCAGCTGTCCCGGATAGGGAACCCAATGCCAGAACGCCTGTGCTTCGGTCTCCAGTACCAGATAGTTCGATTGTTTGGTCGAACGCGCCACATCCCCGCCGAATGAAATCTCAATGCCTGTCAGATCATCCTGGGAAGGATGGTAGATGTCCACACTGGTGATGTCAAAAGGTTTCGATGCGGCAAAATGATCCACATCCCCTTGAATGCCGTACGAATATCCACGCCAATCGAAGTCAAAATTCTGGGTAACAAACTGTCCTTCCTGTTTGTATTCATTCACGATCCCCACTTGCCAAGCCAAAAAGTTGGTTACCAGCTGTCGCTGGAACTTGGCAAATTCAGCGCCCAGACTCCCGTTGATCGTTCCTACAACAGACGGGAAGTCTTCCCAGCTATTGATCCGATTGCTCCAGTAGTCGAGGCCAAATTCCTTGTTAAGCTCATCCAGGGAGCTGAACTTGTTACGCATATATTTGACGAATTGCAGTTGTACATTATCTCCTGCGGTATTGTAATGCTTCGTCTCGTTATCTGTCTGATAACCAATTACTGCTGGATGTGTGCTCACTCGAGAGATCAGCTTGCGGATAATCCGCTCGGCATAGAATAGATAGGTTGGGTGTGTAATATCCATGATCTGTCTTGCGCCGTATTTGCCAGGTCCCTGTGAGGTGGTAGCCAGCACGTCCGGATGTTCCTTCACCATCCATGTAGGAACAGCATACGTTGGTGTCCCAACGATGACCTGAATTCCTGCCTCATGCATGGCATCCAGCACACGATCCACGGAAGAGAAGTCAAATACGCCATTCTGCGGTTCATGGGTACTCCAGGTTGATTCTGCAATGCGGACCACGTTGATCCCTGCATCCTTCATCATCTGAATGTCCTTGTCCAATCTTTCGTAAGGCATATATTCATCATAGTAGGCTACGCCATATAATAATTTATCCATGATTTAATCTCCTTTTTGTCGGGAAAATGTAATGATCTTGACATGTGCACGAGTTGACATATTCCAACCCATAATGGTAGCGTTTACAATATTATCGGTTGAAGAACTTGGAATGGTCAATAACCTCTTCGAACGCTGATGCGCTCCATGGATTATCCATGCTCGCGTTAAACTGATTATAATGAAGTATACTAAGGGTGCCGATTGTACAAGGCGAGTTGTTTTTACCCTTTTCCGAGGTGAATGTTATGGATATTCGATCACAGCTCCGAGAAATGCCTCACCATACGTTGGCCCATTGGCTACCTATTATCGACTGTAACATCAAATTTTATGGCGCGCACAGCCAACAAGTTCCATATGGATGGGCGATGCCGGAGGAATCACATCCGGGCTTTGAGATTATGTTGATTATCGAAGGCACACAAGAAAGTGTGATTCATGGTTATACCTATACCGTAGAGGAAGGTTCCATTCTTCTCATCCCTCCCGGGTTCAAACATACGAATCAATGTGTATCCACGAAAGGCATGACTTATTTCAGCGCTCATTTTAATGTGGATGATCCGGTCTTCACTCTGAAGCTGATGTCACAGCATAGCCAAATCTACGCAGCAGGTACGACAGATAACAGGAAGATGCGCGTTGTGCTGGAGAGTTGGATGGGCATGATTAACGTATCTGAGGCCTATACATCCACCGACAAAATGATCATGCAGGCACGCATGTTTGAACTGTTCGCCCTGTTGTCCCAAGCCGCTGATAGCAAACCGGAGGCCGCTTCTTCCGTTGCTGCTTCACACGCGCCAGCCCCTACAGCCATGCATTATGCAGGAGCTATAGCCGAGGCGATCAAGCAGGCCTTCTATGCCCAGCTTCGAACCAAGGAAGACAGTGTATCCACGGTCAAAGTAGAGCAGATTATCTCCTCGTTTGGCATCAGTCCGGGATATGGTTTGCAGGTCTTTCGAAAGGTATATGGGAGATCGCCCAGGGCATACCTGTCCAGCTTGAAGTTGCAGGAGGCCAAAGTGCTGATCGAACAGCCCGAGCTGTCACTCGGTGAAATTGCGTGGAAGCTCGGCTATACTCAACTGTCTCATTTCAGCAGACAATTCAAACGTTGGACAGGCCAAAGCCCGCTTCAATATCGCAATCATCATGCAGATGCTTCTGGCGATCCTGTATCCTACAGATCTGAATCGAGCCCAGAATCTTGATTACGGATACGTTCGTACTCTTCCGGCGTGTTCATATTACTCAATTGCATCGCAACTTGATGAACGCCCGCTCTCTCAAGCTCTTCAGCTTCGACATATCGGCAACCGATCTCTTCAAGCCATCGCATGACTCGAAGATGATCCTGCATCAGGCGCTGCTCCAGATCAGGGAGCACATGCCTGTGATACGCACCAGCAAGGGGATGGACACGCCCATCCACGCGTGGAACGATAGCAGAATAAGAGTCATGCGACTCGGCCAGCTTTTTTATCCCATCAAAAAAGGACGTTTGCAGGAGCGGCATATCGCAGGCGCAGACCAGATTCCATTCTGTAACGGAAGCCTCCAGTGCCGCGTGAAGACCCGCGAGTGGTCCCTTGCCCGGATAGTGATCCTGGACGCAGTCATAGCCCATTTCACCGTAGGATGTCACGTTGGGTCCGGCAGCCACGATGATACGGGATACTGCGGGTCTCAACGCCTTCGTCACATGTTCCAGTACAACGGAACCGTTCAGTTCCAGCATGGCCTTGTTGGTCCCCATGCGACTGGATAATCCTCCTGCTAATATGATGCCTGTCCATTCCCTCGCGCTCATGATGTATTGCTCCCTTCTGGTAACGATGTGGGCTTGTTATATCAATCGATCAACATTTTCTATAGATTGAATCCCCTTTCAACAAATGATACATTGAACAATATGCATTTGAAAGGAATGGCTTAATTGGACAGACCTGTACCTTCAAGAGGAAATTCCTCATTGGTTTCTCTGAAACTATATAACTTTTTCATATATGGCGCCATTTCTATCTTTGCCGGTTTCCTGCAGCTCTATCTGCAAGAGATTGGTATGACCAAACTGGAGATTGGCAGTCTGATGGCGATTGGACCCTTTGTATCCTTGTTCGCCAACCCGTTCTGGGGCTTCTGGAGCGATAAATCTCGCAATATTCGGATCATCCTGATGATTATGATGGGAGGCACATTTGTGCTCGCCCAGGGTGTGTTCTATGCGCCCAGTTATACGTGGATCTATGTAGCCATGATTTTCTTTTATTTTTTTCAAAGTCCATTATTCGCCCAAACAAACAGTCTGATTCTCGGATATATCGATGGTACGACCCAGAAATTTGGAGCATTCCGGCTCTGGGGTTCACTCGGTTGGGCGCTGACTGCTGTCGCTGCTGGACCGCTCATTGACCGTTTTGGCATCGGTAGTGTATCCATTATATTTGCGTGCATGATTGCCGCAGCCTTTTTATTATCCGTATTTCTGCCCAGACAGCCGATCGCTTCGGATACACCCGTGGTTACTTTTCGGCGGTTTGGCAAAGTCATGTTCAATCCGTATTTTATGACTTTTATCGGCTTGGGTGTGCTCGTATCGGTGCCTAATGCCATGAACAGTACATTTATGTCACTATACATAGTAGAGATGGGTGGCGACAAACAGATGGTCGGCTGGGCCATTTTCACCTCATCCATTCTCGAAGTCGGTGTATTCCTGCTGCTCGACCGCTTACTCAAACGCAAAATGAGCATGCTCCTGGCATCGCTCATCCTGATCAGTCTACTATTTGCACTGCGCTGGCAGCTCATGGCCCTGGCTACCAACCCGATGGAGATTGTATTCATTCAGCTGATGCACTCCATTACGTTCGGTGGGTACTTCTATGTAGGCACACAGCTGACCATGCTGTTCATACCAAGACCTTATCGTTCCTCCGGTCAAGCGGTCTATACGATGGCCTGGGGCGGTCTCTCTGGCGTGATTGCTGGTCTGTTCGGCGGCTGGCTATTCCAGAGCTTCGGTGCGGAAATCATGTATAGCATCGGCGTATTCTTCTCGCTCATCGGCGCGGTTGGATTCGGCATCATGTGGTTATCGAATCGACGTAACGGCTATCAGCCGGTTGTGTTGACAGAGATGGGTAATATGGATGAGGACGGTTAATCTTTTGTTAGAAAAATTGAAAGGTTTCCACTGGAGCACTACGAGCACAGAAGAATCTTTCGATCGCTGTTATCCCCGGATTTTTTTGATTCTCTTTTCAAAGGGTGAAATCCGGGGATAAGCGTATGCTTCCGATGTAGCTTTCTTTCAGAAAGCTTTTAGGCGAACGCTCCGCTTCTCCAGCTTTCTTCTGTCCTCTCCGTTAGGGTGTAAATATAAAGTTCAAACATTCAAACAAAAGATTAAGAATAGGTGCAGTAAAGAGAAAAGGCGTCTAAGGTTTGTTGCCCTAACGAACCTTAGACGCATTATTTATAGCAATTTCACGAAATTCTAAAGCTAAGGAATCTCAGCCACGTTATTTCGCATAAAAGATGCTGAAAATCAAAAAAAGACAAGCCAAATAAGGAAATAAGGTGTCTACGATTCGTTAGTTTGCTGGAATGCCCGAATACACTTAAATAGCGTGTCCTAGGTTCGTTTGATTCTTATCCCATACGTACATTCATCCTTCTGCACACGCTCATGTTCATGTTCATGTTCATGTTCATGTTCATGCGAAATTGTATTACTAAGTCTAAAACTGGACCTGACTATACCCAGAAAAACAAAAGGGCATCCTTCGCCATAATCATGACGAAGGTGCCCTTACTATTACTTATAACTTGGCTGCTTACCAACACGCTGGTGAACAGACCTTAAGTTCTTCCAACGGTCTTATGCCTTCGGCAGTTGGAACGAGCTTTTCAGGGATACGACCCGGTTAAATACTGGACGACCTGGCTCGGAGTGTTTCGGATCTACACTAAAGTAACCGTGACGGAAGAATTGGAATTTATCCTGAGCATTCGCTTCCTTCATCTCTTGTTCCACAAACCCGTTAACAATCTCAAGGGAGTTCGGGTTCAATTGATCCAGGAACGTTTTCTCCGGTTGCTCTTCCACAACCTCAGCTTCAGCCCCAGCTACTGCCACTTCCACCTCTGCTTCCGGTGCTTCATCCAGGATCAACGGCTCATACAGACGGAATTCAGCAGGTACCGCTTGAGTCGCTTCTACCCAGTGGATCGTTCCTTTGACTTTACGGCCAGTGAAGCCACTGCCGCTCTTCGTCTCTACATCATAGGTACAATGAATCTCGGTTACATTACCTTCTGCATCCTTGATCACATCATTACATTTGATGAAGTATGCATGTTTCAGACGAACTTCGTTGCCAGGGAACAAACGGAAGTATTTGTTCGGCGGATTTTCCATGAAATCGTCTTGTTCAATATAAATCTCACGGGAGAACGGAATTTGGCGATTGCCCATCTCTGGGTTCTCCACATTGTTCTCTGCTTCAAGCCATTCGACTTCCCCTTCAGGGTAGTTGGTAATGACCACTTTGAGCGGGTGCAGGACAGCCATTGTGCGCGGAGCTTTCAGTTTCAAGTCTTCACGTACAAAATGCTCCAGCGTTTGCAGGTCGATAACCCCTTGGCTCTTCGAAATTCCTGTCTCGAATACGAAATCACGAATCGCTTCCGGTGTATATCCCCGGCGGCGCAGACCTGAAATCGTTGGCATACGTGGATCATCCCATCCATCCACATGACCTTCGTCCACGAGCAGTTTCAGCTTCCGCTTGCTTGTCACCATCTGGGACAGGTTCAGGCGGCCGAATTCGTATTGACGTGGTTGACTCTCCATCTCACATTCCGCAATAACCCAATCATAGAACGGGCGTTGATCCTCGAACTCCAATGAACAGAGGGAATGCGTTACACCTTCAATTGCATCTTCGAGCGGGTGAGCAAAGGCGTACATCGGATAGATGCACCATTTGTCGCCAGTGTTATGATGGTGTGCATGTGAAATCCGGTAAATAACCGGATCGCGCAGGTTGATATTCGGTGCAGACATATCGATCTTGGCACGCAGCACTTTCTCCCCGTTCTTGAATTCGCCTGCACGCATGCGTGTGAACAGGTCGAGATTCTCTTCCACCGAACGATCACGGTACGGGCTGTTCTTGCCCGGCTCCGTTAGCGTTCCGCGCATTTGACGGATTTCATCGGCGCTTTGGTCGTCGATGTAGGCTTTTCCTTTTTCAATCAACAAGACAGCACGCTTGTACATCTCATCAAAATAATCCGAGGCAAAACGTTTCTCGTTCCACTCGTATCCGAGCCATTTCACGTCTTCCTGAATTGATTGAACGTACTCTACATCTTCCTTGACCGGGTTCGTGTCATCAAAGCGCAGATTCGTTTTGCCGCCAAATTCGCCGCCCAGCGTAAAGTTAATCCAGATCGCCTTGGCATGGCCGATATGCAGATAACCGTTCGGTTCCGGAGGAAAACGGGTAATAACTTCCTGGACTTTCCCTGACCGGAGATCTTCGGTAATAATATTTTTGATAAAGTTAGGTGGGGTTGTACGATTGTCCACAGGTATCAAACCTTTCATGAATTGATTGGAGCTTTCGGGAATTGCAGCAATTCCGGCTATAATTCCTTTATAACGAAGTCATTTCCTGAAAAAAACTGTTTTCTTGGAAAGTTTCGTACGCGTTTCATTTAAATATACCTTTAACGGGGGAGGAGTTCAATAAAGAACGGCACCAAAGTCAGGATCAGCCGTGCATAAATAGGCCCAAAACCATTTTGACGGGTTCGCTCGAATCATGTAGCATGATAGTAAAAACAAATTAAAGGGAGGGTTTCCCATTCCATCGAACTCGCTTAAACTGACCAAAGAACAGCAGGATGAAGCCATTCGCACCATCCAGTCGTATTTCGAAGAGGAACGTGGCGAAGAACTGGGTGATCTGGCCGCTTGGGGTGTCCTCGACCTGTTCATGACACAGCTCGCTCCCTACATATATAATCAGGCACTCCGTGACGCACGCACAACGGTCAATCAACGCATGGCCTCGATGGAAGAAGATCTGTTTGCACTGGAGCAAAAATTGCCCAAGACCTCACGTTAATCACTACAAATAAACCTATACTATACAAAGAAAGAAGGTTGCATTCATGTTTACCTATTCATTGGATGAATATACCGAACTCCGGCCACTGGCCATGGAACATACCAAACCGCTGTTCGAACTGACGGATCGTTCGCGGGATCAATTGAGACATTGGTTGCCGTGGGTGGATCATGTGACAGAAGTGGAACACACCTCAAACTTCATTACTAACGCATTAAAACAAGGTGCTGAAAATGGCGGCTTCACCGCTGGAGTATGGTCAAAAGGGGATCTTGCCGGCGTCATCGGATTCCACGAAATTAACTGGACCAACCGCTCCGTAAGCATCGGATATTGGCTTGGAAAAGGCTTTGAGGGTCAAGGCTTGATGACAAGCGCTTGTCGCGTTCTGGTAGACTATGCACTGGTAACCCTGGATCTGAATCGCGTCGAGATTCGCTCGGCAACGAACAATAAACGGAGTCGCGCCATCCCTGAAAGACTCGGATTCGTTCTGGAAGGTGTCATTCGACAAGCAGAGAAGCTGCCTAAAGGATACGTGAACCATGCGGTGTACGGCATGCTTCAGCATGAATGGGAACTTTTGCGCTAATTCGCTTACATAATGAATCAGGAGTGTCTTCTCCCAACATATCGGATCAATATGAATACCCTCGATCTCCACGGAATGTGGTGACAGAGGGTATTTATGTATTGTATCCATATCTTTTAGAGGGCTCGGACCATGCCACCATCCACGATCAGCGAGGTTCCCGTAATGTAAGTATTGGCCCCGGATAACAGGAATACCACCGCTTTGGCGAACTCCTCCGGTTGACCATAACGGCCGAGTGGAATCTCTTTACGGAATTGGTCAGAAACCTCTTCCTCACTGATTCCATTTTGCTCTGCCCGTGCTTCATCCAGCTCACGAATGCGGTCTGTTGCAATACGACCCGGCGCTACCGTGTTGATCAAAATACCGTATGGAGCCAGCTCTTGAGACAAGGTCTTCGCCAATCCGAAAACGCCGGTACGGAACGTATTGGACAACACCAGACCCGGAATCGGCTGCTTCACCGAAGTTGAAGCGATATTCACAATGTGTCCTCCGCTTTCTTTCATATAAGGAAGTGCGCCGCGAATCAGCCTTACATAACTGAGCACATTTAATTCAAATGCACGTTCCCAATCTTCATCGGTTAGTGACTCAAATGAACCCGATGGCGGACCACCCGAATTGTTCACCAGAATATCAATCTGTCCGAACAACTCCGCTGTCTTGTGAATCAGAGCCTCAATATCTTCCTTACGTGTCACATCGGTTGCACAATATTCCACACGTCCGCCACCACCAAGCGCCAGAAGCTCCTGCTTAACTGCTGCGAGCTTTTCTTCGCTTCGGCTGGCGAGCATGACGTCAGCACCTTCTGCTGCCAATTGAGCAGCCACCGCTTTGCCTAGCCCGCGACTGGAAGCCAGCACCAATGCTTTTTTTCCTTGAAGTCCCATGTCCATCGTTGTTCCTCCTCCTCAGTCAGCTATGTTTCTATTTGGTCTGGATAAAATAACCCATAAGAATATCGTCCACATACTTGCCGCCGATATAAAACTCGGATACCAATCTGCCTTCCGTCACAAATCCACACTGTGTATAGAACGTAATCGCTCCTGGATTGCTGGAGAGCACGCGCAGCCTGAGCTTGCGAACGCCTTGTTCGATCGCATGCTGCTTGATGGCATCCATCAACGCTGTAGCAATGCCACAACGCCGATCATGAGGATGAACCGCAATATGAATCTCGTAGACATGACGGTTGACGGGCATACCTGTGGCTGGTTGAAAGCCCACATAACCACATACCCGCTCTCCCTGCACCGCAATCAATTGGCTGCCTGGCGGACAATGCTGCAGATATTGCTGTCTGGAGCGCCATTGCATCGGTGCAGGAGAGGTGTATTTGTCCCATACCAAGGTGTCCAACTCCATTAGCTGAGCTGCATCCTTGATTTCGGATGGACGAATCGTAAATGTATGGCTGGTAAGCATAATGATTCAACCTTTCGTGCTATAGTCGAAAACGCTGTACGTTACAACGTCGGGGAAGTTTAGAAAATTAAGATTGTTAAGAAACTTAGAATATATCGTTCGTTCGCTTCACTGTTTAGATTTCTTTGTTCTATATATTGTAGCATAGCCTCAGCTTTGACTAAAATTCCACTCGGTATTGAACCTTTTCGCAAAATGAGATAAACACTTAACCTTGCCGTAACGTCATGGTTTATACTGGTTCGATAAGGAGGGGATGCATGATGAATATCAAAGAGGCAGCAAGCAGGCTTGGTATATCGGCGAGAGCCATTCGTTTTTATGAGGAAAAAGGATTAATTGTACCCGCCAAACAGTCCAATAACGGGTATCGTACCTATACCGAAAATGATATCTGGCGGCTTCAGACCATTGCTGCGCTACGTGAGATTGGCATGTCCCTGCAGGATATAACACACGCGCTCGGAGAGATTGATCAGGGGAACCAGCAACGGCTAGAAGAATATCTGGAGCTGCAACAGGCCGTCATGTATGCCCAGTGGATTGAGTTGAAACGTATGATGGATACAACCCAGCGCATGATTGACCTGAATCGTCAGGATGGTCCACTGGATGTCAGCCATCTGCACGACCTGGCAGACAGTGCGCGTCGCCTGCGTGAAGCACGGCAGAACTGGCATGATCGGTGGAATTATGATACGCAGGCAGCTATCCACGATCAACGAGTGCAGGCAGCGGACAACGTCAGTACTGGACAATTCATTTCAGAGGACAGGCATTCTTCGGATGAAGCCTTTCCCATAAGCGATGAGCTTGAAGTTCCACACCCACACCATAATGCAGGTCATTCCACGCTGAGCGAATCCAAGGATGTGGTGCAGTCTACCTTTTATCTGTATCACAACTATGATGAGGGGCTCGAACAGACAGTTCAATGGATCTCTCCCGCCCCAGGTGAGAAAGGACTTGATATTGGTACAGGCACAGGTAATCTGGCTGGGAAACTGCTACAGCACGGCGCAGACATGACCGCTATCGATCAGTCCCGGGAGATGCTGCGTAGATGTCGCAACAAATATCCCGAGATGAATGTGAAGCTTGGTAATTTTCTGGCGCTGCCTTTTACCGATCATTCCTTCGACTTTGTTGTGTCCAGCTTTGCCTTCCATCATCTGAGTCCAGACCAGCAAGGACTGGCCTTACAGGAGATGCAGCGGGTATTAACCTCGCGCGGACGTATCGGTCTAACCGATCTGATGTTTGTTGATGCGACTCACCGTGATTCCTATATTCGGCAGGCCGAAACCACAGGACACCAAGAACAACTGAACGCCTTGCGCGAGCGTCACTTCCCTCTGCTCGATGAGCTATGCGGCTGGTTGGAGCAACAGGGCTACGTAACAAAGCATGTTCGGCATAATGAGCTGTTACATACGTTGTTGGCTGTTCCACTGCGGTGAGCTTTCATGAGCATATGCCAAAAAGGCCATCCCGCCTTGAATAAAGGAGGATGACCTTGGTATACATCATGCTACGAAATTACATATAAATATCAACAACCGTACGCTCAGTCGCACTACGTGCTTGTCTGAACTCATCAAGCGAGATGCTTACACCGCCCTGACGGTAACGGTTTGCTGTACGCTCAGTACGAATATCCTTGCCATTCACCGCTACACGGCTCACAGCACCTTCATTCAAGTGATAGATGAACGTCACTGGCTCTCCCGCATACTCGAATTCGAATTGCATGCCATTCAGCTCGGCTGGCAACACCGGGTCAATGACCAGATCGCCACCTTCTTGACGAATGCCAAGCGCGTTGGAGATCAGCTGGTTCATGTAGATTCCAGGGCCGCTGGAATAGATTCTCCATCCGCCTTTCACCTGTACAGTACCTTTACGGAGTTGGTCAAAATGCTCCTGTGCCTCGTAACGTGTATTGAACTTGCCGTCCGAACTACTGAAGTACGAGTTCGCTTGGCGAATCTCCGCGTTAGGCACAACCTCGCCGATGCCAACCGGGTTGATCATCGCGAGACCATTCCACACCTGATCTGTCTTGCCGAGCTTCGCCATCGCTTCCACATAACGGATATGGGCGTGTACATATTGCAAACCAATCTCACGTCCGAAGTTAGACGCTTGCTCTGCACGCTTGAAGTGTGTGCTTACACCACCAGCATATTGAGCTGGACGATTCATCAGACGCACGCCATCTGGGCACAGGAACTGCTCACGGATCAATGCATAATGCGATTCTGCTTGCTCCGCATTCAGCAACTCACCGATCATGCTGCGCGTCATTGGCAGCAGACGATATTGAATGCCTGTCTCTATGTCCGTTGGGTGAAGCATCAGCTTCGCTTGGTCGGCTTCTTCCATGTATACAAAGCCTGGAATCACATCTGTGCCCAGCATGTAACGGTTAAAGTCCTCACGGATGCCTTGAGCCAGCACGTCAAGCTCCTGTGCAAAGTCCGCATCCTTGAATTTCAGCGCTTGCGAGAGCACGTTCACGGACTGATACGTCAATGCCACCGTCCAACTGCTCACCATGTATTGCTTCAGCTGTGCATTGGCTGGTTGGAGTGTATCATCCCAGTCGCCATCGCCGTAGGAAGACAGGAACGTATCATGCAGGAAGTGCGAACGGATATATTCGATCTCTTTTTTCGCGTGATCTAATACAGTTGACGTCTCTTCCGTGAACCCGAAGCTATGCTTGACGGTATAAGGTACTTTCTCATCCAGAATCGCATAGTCGCGAGTCGCTGTCAGGTAGTCCGCCAATACTTTCAAAGGCCATACGATGATATCGCCATGACTTTCTTCCTGTTGAATCGCAAAGTATTTATCAAACATGAACCATTGTGGCCAGTTGCCATCATCTTCATATTGGTGAGTATAAACCATCTTGATGATATCGCGAACTTGCTCATATTTTTGCGTTGCCATAAAGTACTCCACCGGACCTTGGCACACATCACGTGTACCCCAAGCCGCGCCGCCATACTGCTCCAAACCGTGAGGCACAGAGTAGTGAACCAGCATGTTGTGGGTGTACCACCAAGCCAGCGCATTTACTTTGAACAGATCCTCTGCACTCTGACCTTCGCCACGGGACAAACGGAACCCGTTCATCACACCTGCGAAGAACTCGCGGTATGCCTGCACTTCCTCTTCAAATGTCAGGCTTGAACCTGCTACCACTCCGCTGTCCGCTTGGCCTTCCAATACCCCTTGTACCTTCAGCGTCCATTCAGCACTTGCTTCCAGACTAAGCGTAACCAGTGATGCGGAACCACTGCGGATACCACTTGCCAGCAGCGTTTCGTCCCCTACATTTACAGCTGCGCCATCCACCGACATGCGGTATTGCAGATCTGGGTACGTTCCTGCACTAATCGCTTGTGGATCAGCCTTGAAGATCAAAGTATCGCCATCCTGCGTCATATGCAGCGGATATTCGTACTCATTCACATTCATCGTAATCTGGTTTGTTACCAGGTAACGGTATGCCGTGCCACTTGTGGAGCGCACATTCATGCTTACTTCCGTAGTATGTGCCCCTGTATAGTTGGTCACGATGATCGTATCGGATTCGGTTTTGTAGATCCAACGTACATAGTTGAAGCCAATCTCGAACAGGGAAGGCATCGTCAGCAGACGATATTGTCCGTCCATTTCCACATAAATGCGTTGTCCCGCCGTCTTCGGCACGTTCAATGCATTACGGGCATTACTGATCATTTTATTAAAATTGGTGTTACCAATAACGAGCTGTGAGTTGAAAATACCGTACATATACGATGTCGTCGTAATAACCTGTGCTCCAAGTTGCACGTTGCCACCACTCATCAGAATGTGACCATGCGGACGCTCCACAAGCAATTCTTTTGCTTTCAGAACGATATGCTCATAGCTGCCTGTGAAGAAGGACAACAGTTCCTCACCGCTATGCTCTTCCTGATGACGGTCAGGGAACAGATCATGAATCTCATCTTGCGTCAGATCAAGCGTAACCAGCGGTTCACCCAGGAAGGAGGACAGTTTTACCTGTTCCAACGTGTCACCATTTTCCACAGTCAGAGCCTGTACTTCATTCCACGCTGCTTCAACTTCATCTCCGAATTCCAGTGCAGAGATTCCTTCGGCATGATTAGGCTTCGCCAGTCCATAGAAGACTACCTGTGCTTCTCCGTTCAGATTCAGCAGTTCCGATTGTAATGCCGTGTAGGCAAATTCATACTGATACGTCTCGTTCGCAAGCGTCTGGTGATTCAAGCTCTCTGGTTGATTGGTTTCCTTGTAAGACAGACCGAAGAATTGGAATCCGTCTGTGGAGTAACCGACTGCTTTGGTCAGGGAACCTTGTTGCATATATGGAAATGCACCGCCCTGAGGCTGGTTTTGACGGGAACAAACGACATATCCTTTGGCTTCATCTTCAAATACCGTGTGGTCAATGTATTGTGACAGATAAGCTTCATTGCTGCGTACCGCACCTGGATCAGCCAAACCTACATCCTGTCCGTATACTACATCTACGTTATGTTGTTGTCCTGTAAGTTTCACATCCCAGAACCAGACACCTTGCGGTGTAGCCGTAAATACGACCTGATAACCAATGCCTTGTTCACTGCCTTCGAGCTGGACTGTGCCTTCCCAGATCAATTGGTTGCTGGACTGAGCCTTGCTTGTAATCACCTTGCTATTCGAACGTACACCGAGCAGCGGGAACGAGCTGATTTGCTCTCCTTCGTGCACACGCAGGTACAGGTTATTTAGAGATCCATCAATCTGGTTACTTAGCAACTGGTTCAACATCGTCGTACCAGATGTAGCCTGGTACAGGTCTCCACTGTTCAAAAAGGTAAAGGATAACTCCCCGGCACTCAACCGGATCGGTTCATTAATCATCGTTGTCATAAGGTTCACTCCTTGAATTAGTATATTATCGAAACGTTTCGATAAATCTGAAAAAGAATAGGGGCCTCTTCAAACCGGCCTTTTACAGCCCGTCCGGACGATAACCCCATCATTGAACTTTTACTTCAGCATGCAGGCAGTCTTTGTTGTTCAGACTCGGTCTAGACCGAACGTACAGAGCTGCGCTCGATCATATTAATCGTTAACGTATACGATGGATCTACCGCTTCGCCATTAAGCATCTGGAATAACAGATGTCCTGCGAGCGACCCGGCTTCATGCTTCGGCTGGCGTATCGTTGTCAGCGGTGGACGAACATATTCGGACAACTGTATATCGTCAAATCCGATTACGGAAATGTCATTCGGCACCGATATGCCACGCTCTTCCAAAGCCTTCAGGCCGCCAATCGCCATCTCATCGTTACCGTAAAATACCGCCGAGGGAAGCTCACCCTGCATGATCATCATCTTGGTTGCACTGTATCCGCCCTCACGTACAAAGTTACCGTTCAAACGCCATTTGGACTTTTCTTCAAGTCCAGCTTCTCGCATCGCTCGCAGATACCCTTGGTATCGGAGCGCATTGTCATACGAGTTGGCTGGACCGCTGATATAAGCAATCTTCTGATGCCCTGCCTGAATCAGGTGACTGGTAGCAAGGTAACCACCTTGCTCTCCATCCACCAGCACGTTGACCAGATGGTCACTCGATAGCTGACGATCCATCACGATGATCGGAAAGCGATGACCAGCAGATTCCACCAGAATATCATCTTGGATGTTATGTGCCAGGACGATGGCTCCGTCTACTCTTTTTTCACGCAAAAATCGCACTGCCGTTGAATCCCGTCCACCCATGGAGCTGCACGCAATCAGGTCATACCCGTTCGCAAGGGCTACATCCTGTACACTGCGGATCAACTCAGAGTAATACGGGCCCGACAGATCTGTCAGGATCAAAGCGATCGTGTTCGTCCGGCTCCGCTTCAGGTCCATGGCAAAGCCGTTCTTGCGGTAATTCAATTCTCGTGCTGCCTCAAGCACTTTAGCCTTGGTCTTGGCACTAACCTTGCTATCCCCGCTCAGCGCATAGGAAGCAGTCGAGAGTGCTACACCTGCCAGCTTTGCCACATCCTTAATCGTTGCCATTCCACGTTCGCTCCTTCTAAACTAAAACAAATTCTAAGGTTATCTACATTTTATACGATACATGGTTAGAACAACCACTAAATCCTGTATTATCGTTTATTGATCTTTGTACATATCAATGCGATGGATATCAATCGAAACGTTTCGAGTTGTTCTCAAAAAAAATCCTTGTTTCCATCCTTATGGCAACAGGGTTGAATGCATCCCGTTCCAGTCCATACATAATTGATGGTTATGACACGTCTTTCAATCTTGCACTCTATAAACAGTTCGTGTCTAACACAATGAAACTGGCATTAAACGCCAGATTGAAACGTTTCGACATTTTCATTATAGTCGGTGTTGATAGCGATTTCAACCACTTTATCTATTTTTCACAGAAAAAGTTGATTTGTTCAATCTGTCCATCCACGTTACTTCGTTTATAGTATATACTGCATAATAATCGAGATTTGAGAATTACGCCAGTACACCAAGGGCATGAGACGAAAGATGCCCCTGCTGACTTATGTAAGGAGACAGTTATCCAATGAATATATCCAAGCCCATTTATCATAAAAAATCGCTGTCACGCGCCGTTTCCTCGCAGAAAATTCAGTCCATCCCCAATGCCCTGTTCAAGCTGCGCCATCTGGTGCAACTTCATGACCGTGAGGCGTTCTCCCGCACAGATGAGATGTGGAGCACACTTCATGTACTATACGTCATTACTGCTGGCCAGGCCAGACTGATCAGTGCAGAGGGTAAACTGACATTAAATGCGGGCTCCGCAGTGGTTCGGCAAGCCGGAAGCCTGCTTCAGCACGAGAACAAGCGAGGCTCACTATCACCAATACAGGGCATTGCTATTGCTTTTGATTCCACTGAAAATGAACAGCTGTTCTGGCCGTTCGGGATACCAGCTCCCATTGCGAGTCGTACTCTCACCGATAGGGCAGTAGAATTAGTTCAAGCCAGTACGGCAGGCCGTGATTCCAGTCCATTCAGGCCACATATGCTCTTCTATGAGTTACTGGATATTTTGCGGGATCATGTGGCTCATTCTGCTCATGAAGATCACTCCTGGCTTGATGCCGTGCTTAGACATATCCATCAGATGTATACCCATCCGCTGACCCGCGAACAATTGGCACGGGATGCAAATGTGAGTCCTGAGCATTTTTCACGGGAGTTCAAGAAGCATACAGGTCTTACGTTTGTTGAATATGTGACCCGTCTCAGAATCAGGATGGCTCAAGAACATCTGTTGTTCGCGAACCCTACCCTACAGGAAATTGCACAACTGACAGGCTACAGGGACACCTTCTATCTGAGTCGCAAATTCAAACAGATGGTTGGATCAGCACCAACACACTACCGAAAAATGCCAAAGAAGATTGTATCTTTGACTTACAATTATACGGCCTCGCTTCTGGCATTGGGCCACACTCCCCACATGGGCGCCGTAGCCAGCTGGATGGAAGAGAAACGGGGTGAACATGGTCAGGATGGTCATGAACCATTTGAGCAACATTCCGAATATAACCTAGTTAAACATACGGATCTGATTGCAAACGCTCAGCCCGATGTCATTGTCGGCTATGCACCGCATCCCGCTTCCGATGAACTACGTCTGATCGCACCGACCATTCTGATGCCTTTTGAGGAACTCGATTGGCAGGAGCAGCTTCTTCATTTGGGCCGAATCACAGGGCTTGAGTCCAATGCACAGACGTTGTTAAATCAATATCATCAACTTGAGCAAGAGGCGAATCATACATTGGATCAATGGATGGAAGGGACACGAGGGTCCGCTATTTGCATGTTTATGATTGGAGAGGACGGCGCTTATATCTATGGTCATGGCTGGGGCAGAGCTTCTCATGTGCTGTATCAATCGCTGGGCTTCACCCCACCGTCACGGATGGAGCAGGATGGACAATTACTCACGGGGTACGTTCATGTTCCGTTGTCCGAAATTCACTTGTATGCAGCAGATCACATGTTCATCGCTTATCCTATGGAGGCAGCCGAGCGAGAAATGCTGGATAACCTGCTGAATCAGGAATCCTGGGGTACTCTCTCCACGGTTCGTGAAGGCCGCGTATACGAGATTGATGCCGATATGTTCTATGGATTCGATCCCCTGTCCATCATGGAGCAGTTGCAGCATATCATGCGTCACCTGACATCATATTTGTCCATGCAGTAGTGATCATAGTTGTCCATGTACAAATATCACATCTTCCTCTATGTTATTAATGAGAATAATAATCATTATTGATTATATACAGGGGGAACAATGATATGTTTGCTGCAAAAAAACGCTTTTCCGGCTTGCTTCTTATGCTCGCCATCATTATGATTCTGGCGGCATGTAGCAGCGGTACAGGCTCGACGGCCACGGAACAGACATCGGCGACGGGAACAGAAACCACAGCCGGCTCTTCCGAAACGAACACAGACACGTCGTCCGGTTCAGACAATTCGGATGCTACACGAATCTACAAGTCATTAAGTGGGGATGTTGAAATTCCGGTTGAACCGAAACGGATCGTCACAGATATGTACGTAAGTGATCTGCTTGCACTGGGTGTGAAACCCGTTGGTGCTGTTCAATATTTTTTGGAAAACCCGTTCTATGCGGATCAGGTGACCGAAATAGAGAGTATCGGTGATCGGGCGGCGGTATCCATGGAGAAGGTCATAGCCTTGAACCCGGATCTGATCATTACCTATTCTGACCAGGCCAGCGAAATTGAGAGTTATCAAAAAATCGCACCTACCGTGGTCATCCCTTATGGTACATTCACCAATGTACATGACGAAATTCGGGGATTCGGAGAGCTGATGAACAAATCCGAAGCAGCCGAAGCTTGGCTAAAAACATATGATGAACGGATTGAAGCCGCTCGCGCTAAGGTGAAAACCGTCATCAAACCGGAGGAAACCTTCTCCATCCTTGAAGTATCCGACAAGAGTTATTATGGATATGGAGACAACTTTGGTCGAGGAGGACAAGCGGTCTACAGTGCTTTGCAACTTGCCCCACTCGAAATCACAAAAAAAGAACTGATGGGTGATACCCAATGGAAAGAGATTTCGCGTGAAGTCGTTGGTGATTATGCAGGGGATCATATCTTCTTAACCGTTGGGGAGAACAATAAAAATTATCAAGGCGACTCTATCTGGCAATCCCTCCCGGCTGTGAAAAACAATCAGGTGTACGAATTGTTGGAAGACCGTTACTGGTACTTTGACCCGATTGCGATTCAAGGTCAGGCTGAAGAATTCGCCGATATGATCGTAGAACGTGCCGAGCAAAACCGCAAATAACACAAGCAAGAATACAGGTGTCCGGACAGGCTAGGGCGCGTCTGAAAACTCCGAAGGAAGCAGATTTTGCCGAATTTTCGTTCCAAGCAAGAAAGTTTTCCGCAGGCGTGCCGGGGCACGTCAAGGGAAAGTGACGCAGCAGGGGGCGAAAAGGCGGTAAAAGATGCACTTCAGCGAGTTTTGAGACACGCCCTAATGCGCCTGATCGGGCATTTGTGTCATATCGAGGAGGACTTACATATGCTTCGCCGTTTTATGTCTTATTATCGTCCTTACAAAAGGCTCTTTATCTTGGACTTTTCCTGTGCGATCGCCGCCGCTCTGCTGGAGCTGGCCTTTCCACTCGCCGTGAACCGGGTGGTCGATCAATTGCTTCCGGCTGGCAATTGGTCCATGATCTTAGCGGCGTGTGCCGGATTGCTCGGCATCTACCTGCTCAGTTCCTTTTTCCATTATGCAGTCACCTATTGGGGGCACAAGCTCGGCATTAACATCGAATCCGATATGCGGAGAGAACTGTTCACGCGTGTACAGAAGCAGTCCTTCCGTTTCTTCGATAACAATAAGACCGGGCACCTGGTCTCCCGCATGACCAACGACCTGATGGATATTGGTGAGATTGCGCATCACGGACCCGAAGACCTGTTCATTGCCCTCATGACACTCGCCGGAGCTTTCGGTATCATGCTGGGGATCAACTGGCAACTCGCTGTGATGACGTTCATCATTGTGCCGCTGATGATCTACCTGTCGCTGTATTTCAGTCGCAAAATGTCCAAGGCGTTCAAGCGCATGTTTGCGGATATCGCCGATTATAACGCACGGGTCGAGAACAATGTGAGCGGCATCCGTGTGGTACAAGCTTTTGCCAATGAAAAGCATGAAGTAGGACGTTTCGTTGAGAACAACGAACGTTTCAGACTCACCAAACTAATCACCTACCGCATCATGGCCTGGAACTCTTCACTCAGTTTTATCCTGATGAAATTCGTATCGCTGTTTGTATTGGTGTGCGGAACCTGGTTTGTTATTCAAGGAAGTATGACTTATGGGGAGTTCATCGCTTTTGTGATGTTATCCAATGTATTCCTCGGACCGATCGAGAAGATTAACTCTGTCATCGAGACGTATCCCAAAGGCATCGCTGGATTCAGACGTTACCTAGAGTTGCTTGAGGCTGTACCTGATGTAGAAGATACACCACAGGCAAAACCGATTCCGGATGTGAAAGGCGATATCGCCTTCCATAACGTTACCTTTTCTTATGGAGAACACAAACCTACGCTGTCTCAGGTCAATCTGGATGTTCAGGCCGGCCAGACGGTGGCTCTGGTTGGACCATCGGGCGGGGGTAAAACGACGTTATGCAGTCTGATCCCACGTTTCTACGATGTGGATGCAGGACATATCTCCATCGATGGCATTCCGGTGAAGGACATGACCCTGGAATCACTGCGCTCCCATATCGGGATTGTGCAGCAGGATATTTTCCTGTTTGACGGAACGATTCGTGAGAATATTGCATACGGCAAGCTAAATGCTTCGGATGAAGAAATCTGGCAAGCCATTCGCCGAGCCCAACTGGAAGAGCTGGTACAGTCCCAACCAGACGGACTGGACACCATGATTGGTGAACGTGGCGTAAAATTGTCCGGCGGACAAAAGCAACGGTTGTCCATCGCCAGAATGATCCTGAAAAATCCACCTATTCTCATTCTGGATGAAGCCACCTCCGCACTCGATACCGAGACGGAAGCAGCCATCCAGCTGGCCTTATCTGAACTAGCTCAGGGACGTACGACATTAGTGATTGCCCATCGACTGGCGACCATCAGACACGCCGATCGTATCGTGGTCGTAGAGAACGGTAGCGTCGCTGAACAAGGTAGCCATGAAGAACTGCTCGCGCGTAAAGGCTCGTACAGCCGTCTGCATCAAGCACAGTTTGGGTAAATACAACGACAAAACAACCTTCCCTCAGAACTAGAGGTGAAGGTTGTTTTATTCATTTCAGGTATCCTTTTGATTTCCAGAATCGCTTCGCAAATGATTCAGCAGCGTACGGCAGCTCCCCATTCAGTAAATCCTCATTTGCTTGAATGAGCACTTGGCGTCCACGTTCGAGCAATTGAACGGCATGTAGTAATTGAGAGCCGCCTATATAATGAAGTTCAAGCAACACCGGTTCTTCTTCCTCATCCTCGTCCTTCTGAGCCGAGTATTCGATCAACACACTTTCCGTGCCGTCCTCATGTTGGTGCAGGGTATAATAGTATTTCTCCACCTGCGTCTCCCCTTGAGTATCCTTATACTCTCTTCCAATACGTAGCATAGCTGGCTGGGGAACACCATCACTCAGCTGACCTGCTTGTCGAAATGCATAATACAAGTCTCCAATCCACAGCCCATGCCGGTCGTCATCATAATAATCGTCATATGGCTCCACGATCGGCAAAGCTAATAAATCACGGATCAGTTGATGCGAAATTAAGGAACGGGCATACTGATAATTCGATACAGACTGCAACAAGGTGCTCCATCCTTGCTCGCTTAACTGCTGAATATCAGCAGGTGAGTTCTCCGAAAATACGTTCCATTCCGAATTCTCATTGTGCAGATAACGATATGCACCTGAGATCATCCAGACAGGTTTACCCGGTTGTAGGATATGTTTATCAGGAGAGTTGGAACCTTGATTTGATGGCTCCATCTTAAGCAACAATGCACAGTTATGGTCATCCTGAAAATAAAGACTGCGGAAATACCCCTCCTTATGCTCATCTCCATAGACCGATACTCGGCAAAATTGCTCATTCAACCAAAATTCATAGCTGTTGAGTAACTCATCCTCCTCTCTTACAGGCAACAAAGATGGATGAGTAAGACGCTCTATGTTCTCAGCGGTAATACGATGATCTTCGAACCAATCCGGCACATCTGGCTCTGATTCATCAGCGTGAATGTACTTTCGGTTGATTACAGGTCGTCCTTGCTGCAGCCTCTTTAACATTTCCTCTCGCCAAGGAAACGGCTCTGTATCTTCATCAATCACACATTCAGGAACCAATAACGCCAACATGTCAAAGCCCCGCCATGGTCCGAGATCCTCCCATTCTTCAAGCTGACGCTTCACATTACGCTGTCCTTGAACCTGAATCATATATTGCTCGGTACTTACCAGCAATCCACCTTCTACATTCCCTCTCACTGTCAATTCTCCATGGTTATAATCCCCCCAGAACATATCCTCCACATAGAGATTACCTGTAATATATATTTCCTGCCCACCCACGATCATATAGGGCGTTGTGAGATTCCCAAGTACAACCAGATTTGAACTGGCCGCGTCGGAACTTGTATTTCCAATATAACGATCCACTGTCAGATTTCCTTCAACCAAGATCAAAAAAGGTCCTTCATCCAACAACAGTTCACTGATATGAAGGTCACCAGAATGTAACCATACTTCCTCGGCTTCAAATTCACCGTTGTGCGCTTCATTCTGAGTGTACATCCAACTTTCCTGAGGCAACTTCGTTTTGATATCAGCAAAAGACACCTTGTGACCTATCTGATGTATGGACATGTCCTGACACTCCTCATCCAATAATATATGGATAGAATCTATCTGATCTACAGATAGACGACTACCCATTTTTATTATACTAGAGGAAATATACACCATTCCATAACAAAAACCCTCACCCGAGTAGAATGAAGGTTGAGCTTGTGAACGACAACAGCCCCAAGCCCATTATATACATATATGATCTAGTCCATTCTTATAACTTCCCATTCAAAATTGTGTTTGCCCGCTCACGAAAATCCTTTGCCGCCTGCTCAGGCGTAATTTTGCCAAACAACAGCAGATCATACAACTCACGTAATACCGCAGTGACCTCTGGCGCACCCACGGGATCAGGGGGGTCCATCTGAGTGCTGTTATCTGCAACCCAATCAATATAATCAAACACCTGCGCCAGCTCTGGTTCAACCACCAGCTTCATCCGCTCTTTGACACTGGATGAGACAGGCACACCCCGCTCCCCTTTGAGCAGCAGATTGGCATCCAAATCATTCACGAAAAAGCTGATGAACTTGGCTGCCTCTTCCTTATGTCTGGAATTGCCCGCCACGGAGAAAAACATCCCTGGCTTAAGGAATAACCCATCCTGACTGTTTGGCCCAGGCATCGGGGAGATGGTTAATGGCTTGCCATACCGCTGAGCGGTGCTGATAAATTGGTTGGAATACCCCCAGCTAAACAAAGCCTCTCCAAGATAGAACGGGTCGTTGTCCGATTTGCCAATGTCTGAAGTCCAAATATCCGGTGCAAAAATAAGCATCTTTTCCGCGAGCTGCTGCATCCTGCCAAAGTAATCAATAAACAACCCATCATCTTCATACCCCAATCTCTTGCCGTCCTCGGCGTACAGCTTGGAACCGTACTGTCTCAAGTAATACGCGAAAAACTGTTCGGGCGTAAAATAAGTTCCCAGGTAAATGCCTTTCCCCAACAATTGCTCGCCCATCCGGTCAAAATCCGCCCATGTCCACGTATCCGTTGGCAATTCAATATCATTGGCCTTCAACACTTCCGGATCATAGATGCTGAGCATGGCGTTTACCCCCAAACTGAGGCCGTAGGTTTTCCCATTCAGGCTTCCACTTTCCAGCTGTTCCTTCTCAATATCCGTCGTGTCGATGAGCCCACTCTGCATGTACGGCGTCATGTCCTCCAACAGTTGCAACGAACTGTACTGGGACAGATAGGAGATATCCATCTGAATAATGTCGGGCAACGCATTACCTGCTGCATGTGGTGCAAGTTTTCTCCAGTATTCGTTGAAACTGCTATATTCGTACTCAATGTTCACATGTGGATTCAGTTTCTCATACAGGTCGATCACGGCAATCGTTGCATTGTTGCGGAACTCCCCACCCCACCAAGCGATGCGCAAAGTTATCGGCTCTTCGTCCACAATCATGCCTGGCCTTTGATTCAGCTGGTTCACGCAGCCAGGAAGAGTCAGCATAAGACAGATCATGCCTATCGTTCGCAATAATCTTCTCATAGCTTCTCCTCCTTACATGGTGATGGGGGTGGCAGCAATACCGTTACTCTCGTTCCAAGCCCTGGCTTGCTCTCCAGCAGTACATCATATTCTTCGCCAAAAGCCAGACGTACCCGCTCCCTGATATTCAGCAGGCCAATACCTGTTCCTCTGGTTTTCACTTCTCCGCGAAGCACTTGCTCCACATATTCGGGCTCCATGCCGGGACCGTGATCCTCCACGATAAGGGCCAGCTTGCCACCTGATATCTCGGCAGACACTCGAATCAGACATGATCCAACCTGTGGTTCCAATCCGTATTGAATGGCATTCTCCAGGAGTGGCTGTAGGGTCAACTTGGGAATGGTACAACCCAGATAAGAAGCAGACACATCCATACGGAAATCCAGCCGCTGCCGAAAACGGTAGGTCTGAATGGTGATGTAATGATTGACGATCTCCAGCTCTTCCGCAATGGTAATGATATTTTGCTTGAAACTAATGGAGGAGCGCAGCAAATATCCGAGTGACAGCACCATGCTGGAGATTTGCTCCTGCCTGTTCTTTTTAGCGAGCCAATGGATTGAATCTAGCGCATTATACAAAAAGTGGGGATTGATCTGCGCCTGAAGCGCCTTGAACTCGGTTTCCTTAATGACCAGCTGGCTTGCATAATTTTCTTTGATCAAAGTATTAATATGTGTAATCATCAGTCGATACGTACGCTGTAGTAACCCCAGTTCATCCATGTGCTGGTGTGTGGGAATGATCAGATTGGCATCTATGTTCTCCAGATCTCCATACTGCACTTCCTTCATCTGACTGATGAGTTGCCTGATCGGCCTCGTCAGACTGCGTGCGAACACCATACCGAGCGCGAGAACAACCAGAATGGCGATAAGATAGACGACAATCAGTATATTTTTCAACCATATAATACGTTCAAAAATTTCATCATAAGAGGCCATATTATAATAAACCCAGCCGGTGTAGGCGGATTTCTTCTGGGAAAGAAATATCTCCCTCCCATCCAGATTCTTGATCTCATATCCCCCACTGCCTGGAAGTGGATTCAGTCCGGTGGACACCGCTTCTGGAAGCTGGCGATAAGGGTATACCACATCACTGCCTGCTTTTAAAATAATGTCACTGTCCTGGCTATCAATACCCGCATACTCTTCAACGAGTCGCTCGATATTAATACGCAGAAACAGTATGCCTACCGGTTCCAGGGTCATCGGTTCATAGGCTCGCACTTGACGTACCATAACCAGCATCGGGTCATCGTCATCCGGGTATAGCCAGCGTACTGCACCATTGGCCTGCTCCGCAGCCTCAATCATCCGATCATATTTTTCCGGGGATACGGTTAACGTTTCGCCATATTTATTCACTCTTCCCCTGGAATCAATCAGATGAACGGACTGCACATATCGTGCAGCCCCACTTATATGCTCCCATAGCCGATCCGTGATCTTCTTCCGTTCAATAAAGCTTGAATATGCGCTATCGTCATCCAGCAACGACTTCAAGGCCCTTTGAATTTGAGTATCGGAGATCATGTTTAATGATAACGCTTCCAACTTCTGAAGTTCAACATCCACTGTAGACGAGGAAAGGTTCAGCAGTCGGGACGACTTATCAAACAGCTGTTTGTCATACACCGAGTACGTATAGTACAAGGACCCAAAAGCGAGGATGATGATAAACGCCATCATGAACAACATCATCAGAAACATTTTCATTTTGATGCTCAGTTTGCGGTAGGCTGTCATGACCAAAGCGCTCCTTTGAACCACGTGATACTACTAGGTATATCACATACAGGAAGGTTTTCCCAAAGTTTTAGCGCTCGATTTTTCACGTATTATTTGGACTGATATCGATCATAGGCTGCCTGATGAACCTCGATCGCCCGGTCAATGTCCATGCTCTTGATTGTTTCGGCCATCTTGTCAAATTCGGTAATCGGTTTCTGTCCGCTAATAATGGCAGTCATCGTCTCATTCAAATACGTATTTACCTGACTCATGATGGACGTACTCGTGCTTACCTCATCCGTTGACAAACGAATTGGTGGAAGTGTTAATGCCGAGCTTGCTTTCATCCATTCCGCATTCGCCGCGCGCTGTCCGTCGTCAAATAATAATGCATCCAGATAACGACTATCCTGATTGATTGGACCGTCCATAATGGATAAGGCATAGGAAGCCAGTGCCTGATCATACGTCAGACCGTTCGAATTATCAATGATGGTATCTGTGAATTTGACACCTTCCCCGTCGCGAACGTAGCTGTCATTTTCGATACCAAAGTTGAACAGATCACTACCCTCTTCGCTATAGTTGTAGTCCATCCACTGTACAATATATTTCAGTTTGTCTTCGTCCGCGGAAGCCGTAATCGCCTCACCATAAGTCAACACTTTAGCATCCAGATTAAATGTCGCATAGGACGTTCCATCCTGAGATACAGGCCATGGTACGCCAGTCACGTTAAAGTTCGGATCGGTATCTCTCATCAGATTGAAATATTTCCCCATACCACTGAACACGCCACCCTGATATGCGCCTGCGAGATTGCTGGTAACCTTATAGTCAAATGCTTTACCGTCATTAGTCATGATCTCGGGATCAATCAGCCCTTCCTTGTACCACTTAGCCATGGTCTCCAAGAAATCACGGTAGCCCGGCTGAATCGGTCCGAATTCCACCTTGTCCCCATTCATCTGGAAGCCACCAATTACACCAAATGCCGCCGCAAAATCATGGAGCTTGGTCAGGTTGCCCGGTCCCCAGTTTCCGGTGAATGGCAGCTCATCTGGCTTGCCGTTGCCGTTAGGGTCCTGTTCCTTGAATGCCTTGAGTACCGTATACCACTCATCGATGTTGGTAGGTACTTTGAGATTTAATTTATCAAGCCAATCCTGGCGCATAATTAAACCGGAAGTGGCATTCAGCTTCAGTGCATCCAGCTTCAGCAGCGGGAACATATAGATCGTTCCATCGTCGAGTGCAATCTGCTTCTTCACATCTGGATCGGATTCAATAATCCGCTTCAGGTTCGGTGCATAACTGTCGATCAATTCATTCAACCGGATGATCCGGCCATCCTTGATCATTTTTTCCGGTCCGCCAACGGCATCCGCCCAGTTATAATAAATGACATCCGGCAGCTCCTTCGTGGAGATCAGCAGATTGAACTGGTCCCGCTGTTGTCCAAGCGGAGGATGTGTGAACTTCACTTTGATACCCGTCAGCTTCTCCTTTTCCTTATAAGCCGCCATATCGCCAAAATTGTTCATGGAAGCTGTCAGTTTGGCATCATTGGCGCGCCAGTAATCAATGGTAAATGGCTCACTTGTAATCGGTAGCGGTATCTCAGTCAAGGCCTGAACCGCAGGTTCTGTTCCCTCTGCTGGCTCTGCACTACCTGGTTCATTATCACCCGTACAGCCCGCCAGTAAAGACATGGTAAGTAGCGATGACAACAGGATGGACCCCATTCTTTTTTTCACGTAATTCGCCTCCATAGGATACATTTTTTATTGTTTCACAGCACCGATTAGGGCACCCTGAACAAAATAACGTTGGATGAACGGATATACCAGCATAATCGGCAGCGTGGAGATAATAATCGTCGCATATTTGATGTTCTCCCCAATGGCAAAGCCGGTATCCGCGCCAGCGCCCATGGCCTCCGTACTGCTGCTGATCAGAATATCACGCATAATAATCTGGATCGGATATAGCTCCTGACTGCGCAGGTAGAGCATCGGTCCGACATAATCATTCCAATGGTCAACCGCATAATACAGCATCATGACCGCCAGGATTGGCTTTGACAAAGGCAGTACAATTCGAAACAAAATCAGAAAGTCATTGGCACCATCAAGCTTCGCCGATTCGATCAGACTGATCGGAATGCCTTCGAAGTTTGTTTTCATAATGAGGAAATAGAACGTACTGATGGCACCCGGAATAATAAGCGCGAAACGGGTATCCACCATCCCCAGATTCTGAATTAGCAGAAACGTCGGAATCATGCCACCGCCAAAGAACATCGTGAACGTAATTAATTTCATCAGCGTTTTTCTACCCATCAGATCACTACGTGATAACCCATAGGCAGCCAGCGAAGTCATGAGCAGATTGATGGCTGTACCCACCACAACATAGAATAGGGTGTTCATGTAGCCCGTATAGATGCGAGTATCCTGAAATACCGATTTGTACGCGCCCAGCTGGAAGCCTTCAGGAATAAGCATGAGTGAACGGGAACGCAACATCTGATCCGGATCACTGATTGAAGAATTGAACACGTACAGCATCGGGTACAAGCATAGAACCATGATCACCAAGAGCAGCAAGGTATTAAATACATCAAAAAGACGTTCCCCTATAGACTGTTTCATCGCTTCACCTTCCGATTACCATAGACTGGTTGAGTTAAGCTTTCTGCTAATCGCGTTTGCGATAATGAGCAGCGCGAAATTAATGACGCCGTTAAATAGTCCGATGGCGGTTGAATACGTATAGTTGCCTTCCAAAATACCGGATCGATAGACAAAGGTGGATATGACATCCGATGTCTCATAGGTCGGTGCCGTTTGCATCAACAATATTTTCTGAAAATCAGCGTTCATCACCGCCCCCATGCGCAGAATTAACATGATCACAATCGTTGGCATGATACCCGGCAATGTAATGTGAAGCAGCTGTCTCCAGCGGCCTGCGCCGTCAATTTTGGAAGCCTCATATAACTGTGGATCAATTCCACTAAGTGCTGCCAAAAAGATAATGGAGGCCCAGCCTGCGCCCTGCCATATGTTGGACAGGATGTACATCGGACGGAACATATCCTTTTCCGCCAGAAACATAATCGGCTGCAGATCGAAAAAGTCACGAATGACATTAAATAACCCACCGTCCAGAGATGAGAACGTTTTCAACATTCCAACCACGACGACAACCGAGATGAAATGTGGCATATAACTGATCGTCTGCACCGTGCTTCTGAACCACTTTTTCCGTACTTCATTCAGTAACAGGGCCAGAATAATCGGAGCCGGGAAACCAAACACAATACTGTAAAAACTCAAAATCAGCGTGTTCTTAATCAGTCGCCAGAAATAATAACTCTCGAAAAACATGGTGAAGTTGTCAAATCCGACCCATTCGCCTGCCAAGATTCCTTTGATCGGGCTGTAGGATTCCTGAAATGCCATCAGCAGCCCGTACATCGGCCCATAGCTGAAGATCAGATAATAGGCTACAACAGGAACGAGCATCAGATACACGTATCTGTTGCGGACAAGCTCCTTTTTCACCAAACTCCATTTACCAGCTGGCTTCAAACGCCCAGGTTCAATCCCCCGGCTTCGATTCAGCTCCATCCACTCAACCTCCACTCGATGTTCATTCACTAACATGACACTTCTAATGATAGAAGCGAGCGCCTTTTCTTCCCATGCTCATTTCCGATAAATGGATGTTCAAAACCGAGTTCCGTCCGACAAAAAAAGACCCTGCTGCCGATGAATGGCGTACAGGGCGAGAACGTAGATCAGATGTAGATCGGATATCAGGAAGCTATGTAGAAGAGACAGCAACGCTGTCCTAGGGAACTTTTTTATACTCGGAAGGAGAGAATCCAGTGTATTTCTTGAACATTTTGCTGAAATACGGCCAGTTGGCACCAAAGCCTGTCTGTTCTGCAAGCGAGGATACGGTGCAGTTCCCGTCCTGCTCCAGAAGCTCCAATGCTCTTCGGATGCGATAGCTTAACACATAGTTCGTAAACTTCTCACCGGTTTCTTTTTTGAACATTTTGCCGATGTAGTCTGGATTCATGTATATTTCCCCGGCGATGGACTGGAGTGTCAGTGTTTCGTCCCTGTAGCGATTCTCCACGATCTGCTTCACACTGCCCACCATCTGTGATTGTCTGGATCGGTGTTGTTCGTAGCGGCGCAGGGTGATTTCCTTGGCGACGGCAAGCAGAAACTGTTGAAAAGAATGTAAGGTACTCGATTCAATCATGCCTGGCAACTGGTCCATATACCTTTTCATCTCGGTAGAGCCGCTGAGCCGAATAATTTCCATAAACATCTGAATAAGATAGGACTTCGTTTGGGATATATCGTATCGTAAGTCGGCGAGCAGCTGAAACATCCAGTTCAACTCTGTTCCGACTTCCTGCCAGTGTCCAGCCTTAATTGCAGTAGCCATCCGCTCTGGATCATATTCAAATTCGGGAAGAGTGCGCTCCCCGGGAGAGTAGACATCCCGCTCCATAATGAGACTGCCCTCACCAAGGTAAAAACGGTAATTGAGATACACCAGCGTCTGCATGTACAAATGGCGTGCCTGCGAAAGGTCTCCTGGCTCGCTCAGCGCAATCGTGAGATCATCATGATAATATCGGGTAAATGTGGCGCGAATCTCATCGATATTATGGAACAACTGTGTTTCAGACAACTTGTCCTCCATCATCAATAACACATGCCCACCAACCGTGGTACTTAAGATCGGATTATGAAAAATATCCTCGGCAATGTTCTTGACCGCAAACAAGTGCAAATACTCATGATCTCCCTCAATCTCTACCAGCAACAACCGCACACGCTGATCCTGAAACTGTACATCAAACAACTCCTCGAAATACTTCCATTCCTTGACCCCGTACGTTCTGTTGGTCACCAGCTCCTTCAGAAAATATTCCTTGGCATGCGGCAGTACACGCTCCAGATTATATTGGATCGACTGCACAAAACACTCCTGATCGGTCAACTCTCGCTTCTCACTGACCAATTCACTAATAGCCTGTACGAGATGCTCTTCACTGCAGGGCTTGAGCAAATAATGCTTCACTCCATAATGCATGGCCGTCTTCGCATATTCAAACTCCGTAAAACCCGTGAGCATAATAAACGAGATATCCTGATACTTTTCCGCCACAGCTTCAACCAGCTGTAACCCATCCATTCCCGGCATGCGAATGTCCGAGATAATGATATCCGGGCGTTGCCGCTCGATTGAAGCAAGCGCTTCCAATCCATCTTGAGCGATGCCGATCAGTTCTGTTCCTAATCGAGACCAGTTCACGACGCTGGAGATCCCGTCCGAGATCATAAATTCATCATCGACCAACAAAACCTTGTACATCGTATGCATCCCCCTGCCTTTAACCAGTTCCATTCTATTATATGGGCATTATGCACAAATAGAGGGAAGAACGTTGAATGACATGGAATTGCAGCATAACAAGTCTGATTTCTGAACAATCCTGTCTTATCTCATCGGAAAAATCATTCACTAGCCGGCTATTGGAGCTGGTCCTGCAAAGACAAAACAACCCTCACCCGCTAAAGGGTGAAGGTTATCCTCGCTTCATTTTACAATATCATTGGGGTACGGGAAGATTATAATAACGTCATAACATTACGTATCCATCCCATACTCCTTCACTTCACGATTGCGGTTCAACACCGCATGCAATACAAAACCAAGTACCGCAATCACCGCTGTGCCTGTTGCCAGCCACGCTACAGGAATAAGTCCCTGTTTGTCATACATAACCCCCATCGCATAGGGCCCGATAACCCGTCCAACCGCACCGATCCCACCAGATATCCCGATGTAAAAAGGTGCAGCCCTGCCGGCATGCTCCGAGATAAATGCAGGTGTTGCAGGGGAGATCAACATCTCTCCAAACGTGGCAAGTACCATGGCGAGCACCATGCCTGGATAGCTGTACATGGTAATCATGACAATGTAGGCCATGCCATAGAACACGGCACTCGCGGTCATCTGGGCCGTAGAGGTACGGGCCATGGTCCGTTTCACCCAGCTGGTAAAAGGTTGGCCTACAAAGATCAGCACCCCGTTCAGGGTCCAGAGCAGACCGTACATTCTTTTTTCCATACCCTCAGAGATGATATACGGGGACACGCCTGTATTCCAGATGGAATTACCAAATAACAGGAACAGCACGCCCAAGCTCATAAACAGATATAACCGGGTATTGCCCAGCAATGCCCAGACGCCCGGCCCATCGGGAACGGTTTTGCGTTTCGTCAGATGCACTTCCCCCTGATCCGGCTCAACCCGCGATAGATAATACCAGAAGAAAATCGCGAACCCGGCTGAGGTCACTCCGTTCAGTACAAAGCTGAGGTGATAGGAAAAGTCAGCCAGAAAACCACTCAGCGCCGTACCAATCGCCACCCCGATATTGTTCGCCACATAGATAATATTGAATAATTCACCGCGTCGCTCCGCAAACCGGAAGCCAATAAAGGCTTGAATCGCTGGCAGCGACAATGAACTGAACAGGCCAATCCAGCCCATGGCACATATAAATATGACCCAATACGCGCTAATCCAGGGCAACGCGAACAAACCTAACGCATTAAGCGCCAGTGAGCCAATAATCAGCTTCTTCACGCCCACCCGGTGATACAACGAACCTCCAAGCAATTGTCCGAAGATGCCACCCAGGGACTGAATGAGGATCACAAAACCCGCGTTTGCCATCGTCCGCCCAAGCTCATCAAATACATACATGGTGGTCAGCGGCCACATCAAGGCACTGCCGGTTGCGTTAACCAGACTTGCCAGTAAAAATACTCTCACTTCTTTTGGATAGTTATCCAGCCATCTCATCATCTCTAGTTCATTCTCCTTAATACGCTACAAAACGTGATACCATACCAAAACAAAAAAAGCCTTAGCCCTGACGGCATAACCAGCCAGAGCGAAGGCCTTTGGAAGTGTTACTTTTTATTGCTCTTTAGATCCTGATACATTTTGTTCTTTGTTTATCTTACCTCAAAAAAATCACGCTGCAAGCACACTCATTGACGCTTCACTTCAACAGTGGCCGAGAAAAAGGTCGCCCCGTTACCCATGTCCGACAACCGATTGGAAGTGAGTGAATTGGCTCGCTGCTTCTTCCCGTCACCATCCCACCATAAGCCTTGGCTGATGACGGTTCCCGGCAACATGGCTTCACTTACCTTGGCAGTAAGTTCGATGCGCCCGCGATCATTCCATACCACTACTGCATCTCCATCCTCCACGTTTCTACGGATGGCGTCTTCGGGGTGTATCTGCAATAGAGGCATCTTTTCCAAACGTTGATGTTTGGCTGAATTGCCAAAGGTGGAGTTCAGGAAATTATGGTTAGGCGGTGACAGGAACATCAAAGGATACGTATCGGCAGGTCCAGCAGGATTCTCCCCATCATATCCTTCAACCAAAGCACTATAAGTAGGGAGCGGCGGAAGACCTCTCTGTTCCATTGTCTCTGAGTACAATTCAATTTTGCCTGAAGGCGTGGGCAGCTGATCCAGAAATGCAGCATGTGGCGTCATATCCAGCTTCACGAATCGGTGCTGCTTCAGTCCCTCCAACGTGACTCCATTCATGTAGGGGTTGCCTGTGCCCTGAAGTGCGTCCTCAATCATCTGTTCCGGCGTTTCTCCGAAGATTGCAGGATCGTACCCCATAGCCTGCCCAAGCAGTGAGAACAGTTCCACATTGCTCTTGCTCTCCCCAATCGGTGCAATTACCGGCTCTTGCAGATGAACGTACTGATGCCAATAAGAGGTATACAAGTCTGTCGCTTCAAATGAAGACGTGGCTGGCAATACGATATCTGCATATTTCGCGGTATCCGTCATGAACAGATCATGCACAACCGTGAAAAGATCCTCACGTGCAAAACCTCGCTCCACCCGCTCGGTATCCGGTGCCACCACCAGTGGATTGCTGCAGTAAACCATCATAGCCCGGATCGGCTGCTCTGCTTCCAGCAACGCTTCACCAATCCGGTTCATGTTCACTACTCGCGGCTCCGGATTCTGCCGCAGCTCCGGACGTTCCAGCGCGTCGCTATTTGTGCTCGCGTAGCTGTTGGTGCGAACAGCACCGCCGCCTTGCTTCAGCCATTGCCCTGTAATGGCAGGCAGACAAGCAACGCTACGCACGTTCATTCCCCCATTATCATGGTGCTGGAGGCCATTGCCGATGTGAATATGGGCTGCCTGTGCGTTGCCGTATAGCTCGGCCAGCTCCACAATGGTTTCCTCCGGCACGCCCGTAATGCGTGCAACGCGGTCAGGGGTGTAACTGCGGACATGATCACGTAGTTTCTCATGTCCCACCGTATATTTTTGCATAAACGCTTCATCCGTCAGTCCCCGTTCGAACAGCACATGCATCAATCCGAGCGCCAGTGCACTGTCCGTGCCCGGATACAGCGGAATAAACCAGTCGCCCCATTGGGCCGTACGATTGCGATGAACGTCAATTACGACGATCTTGGCGCCTTTCTTGCGGGCTTTCTCCGCCAAAACAACCTGGTGCATATTCGTACTGACGATATTACCGCCCCACACCAGGATCAGATCCGCATGCTCCGTATCTTCCGGCACCGTTCCATGGTTGGCGCCCATCGTATATTTCCAGCCGGTATTTCCGGCCGCATTACAGATCGTCTGCTCCAGTACACTCGCACCAAGCACATTGAAGAAACGTCGGTCCATGCCGTCTACGCCGAGAATGCCCATGTTACCGTAAAAGCTGTAGGGCAGGATGCTCTCCGGGCCGTAAGTCTCGGACAATGCAGTGAATTTGGTCGTAATCTCGCGAATTGCTTCATCCCAACTCATTCGTTCGAACTTGCCTTCCCCTTTGGCTCCTACACGTTTCATCGGATATTGTAGACGCTCAGGGTGATACACCCGCTCGGTCATATTTCTGACTTTATTACAAATGGCACCCTTGGTGATCGGATGATCCGGATTGCCTGCCACCTTCACAATTTTACCGTTCTCTTTATGTAGTAACAGACCACAAGTATCCGGACAATCGAGCGGGCATACCGCTGCGAAAACTCCATTCTCCTGATCGATCATAGTAAGGCTCCCCCTCTATAAAAGCTATCCCTATATCATATCTTCTTCGAGGTTATCACGTAAAGAGAACAGTATATTTTCGCCTAATATTCTCCGCTATAGCAGCTTCAAATTATTCTCAAAAAATTGTTTTTGAGTTTGATTCAACTTCAGAATTCAGGGGTAAATTAAAAATAAGGCATTAGGCTAGTGTTTCCCCACTTCCTCCTCATGCCATATCATGGACCACTCCCGAAATTCGCCATGAACAGGTTTCGTTCCCCCGAACCTTGTCATGGCGAATTTATTTTGCGTTAAACTCCAATAATGTCCTCCATACAAAAAACGATCCCGCCCTGCTCCATCACAGCATATTCGCCATGAACGAGCAAGATCAGAATCGTCTTCACTTCTACTATAAGGTGTATATATACCGCGCTGCGCCCTCTATGCCTGTTTGCTCCACATTGCTCTGGCCTCAGTCTCCACAGGTTCGATCGATGTTGCTACCTCTGGTTTCACTTTCGGCTCAGCTTGGCGCAGGTACACCACCCAATAGGCTGCAGCTACAAACAGAGCTCCCCCAGTCAGATTCCCGAGCCATACTGGAATGAAATTCATGACATATTGTCCCCACGAATAATACCCTTCGAAGATTGCTGCCGGGATGAGAAACATATTGGCTACAACGTGCTGGAATCCAATGGCCACAAATGCCATCGTTGGAAACCAAATGCCCAGTACCTTGCCACTCATCGTATCCGATGCATAAGATAGCCACACGGCCAGCGCAACTAGCCAGTTACAGCCGATACCAGAGATGAAAGCTTGCAGGAAGCCATCATGCAACTTATGTCCAGCCATATCCACCACTTTCGCCAGATAAACACCCTCACCAGTCAGACCAAGCACATGTCCAAACGCGTACGCAACAAACAAAGCTCCAACAAAGTTGCCAATCGTCACTAAGGTTAGATTTTTCAACATGCTACCTGCGGATAATTTCCGTGCAATCGTCGCGAGTGGAACAGCCATCATATTTCCCGTCAGCAACTCGCCACCACCGATGAGTACCATGATCAATCCCACCGGGAACACCGCTGCTCCAATCAGATTAACCAGACTTCCCCACTCTGCCGGAGCAGATGCAATCACCCGAATATCCAGTAGAAAACCCAGCGCGATAAAAGCCCCTGCCAGAAAACTGAGCACCAGTACAGAAGACACCGGATATTGAGCCTTCTTCATGCCTGTTTGCGCCGTATATTGTGCAACCTCAAGAGGTGTTTTTGCTGCCATATCATTCATCCTCTCCTTCATTGTTCATCGTTTGGGAAAACGACCTGAAACTCATTTTTTATGCGTTTAACGCCCTATCACAATTGTATCTCGGTGCCGCGCAAAACTTTGTGCAAATTATCACAAATCTGTTTATAAAGAAACTTCAAAATTATCGTTTTCAGGTAAATGCGACTGTTATAGAAACTTATACATATGAAGAAAATTGCTCAGAATTTGTTCAGAATCAATTTGTATAATAGGCACACATATTGAATTTACATCTGTTGGGCAGGGTCAGATTTGGGTTAGAAACAGTTACATGTTTGTATGTCATCAAAATGATGTTCTGTAGGTAATTTCATAGCATATCTACGGACAATAGGAGGTTTAAACATGTTCAAACATTCTTTACGCTGGAGAACATTTATGATGTATGCTTTGATATTCACTCTGGTTCTCCCCAATGTCCTTCTTCCCCAAGATCATGCTTCCGCTAACGGAAATGTGAATATACTGTCCGCAGTCAATAACAACGTCGATCGTAATCTGGTAAACGTCGTTTATGCTAACGGGAAATACACTGCAGTGGGTGAAAAGGGACGTATTGTTCAGTCCACAGATGGATTAAACTGGGCTGTAGTGAATACAGGAGTTTCTAACGAAAAAACATCATGGAGAAGCCTCGTGTATGCAAACAATGTATATGTCGCAGTCGGGGTGGAATCTACTCCCAATAAAGCAAGATTGATCGTTTCGTCTGATGGCGAAACTTGGGCTGACAAATCATCGGGAATTAATGGTGACATTTTGCAAAAAGTCGTTTATGTTAACGGCAACTTTTATGCTGTTGGTGGAAAATGGCATGCCAGTGACCGAGCGCAAGATGTCGGCATTATCTATTCATCTTCGGATGGGGTGACATGGACGTTATGGAGTACTGTACCAAAAATTTGGCCACCAAGTACCACAACAAGCACCCCCTTTTATCTGATGGACCTGGCCTATATTTCTGGCAGATATGTTGTTGGAGGTAACGTATTAGGCGGATATGCCTACTCCAGTAACGGGACAAGCTGGACGAACGGGTTCAAAGGCAACTATGACTTGGGAGGGTTCGCTGTCTACAACGGTAAGCTTCACATGCTTGAAAGCCAAACAAATGGCTACTCCAGTAGTGACGGGATAACGTTTACAGCTGACTCCTCCTATAATGGTACATTCGGCGTACTGAAAGATGGCGGGACACTCTATCGTTTCGGTACATCGGGTAAACTGGATTCATCCACAGATAACGGCGTCAATTGGACCCCGGAACTCAAAGTAACCAATATGACCATCCAATCTGCAGCTTCGAATGGAACGGGTATGGTCCTTGTCACCTCGGCTTCAAACAGCCTTGTCGTCACCGCGGACAAATCCGATTGGAAAAAAATCGCGGGAAATCTGCAGGGCATCGCTTATAACGGTAGCAACTGGGTGGTTGTCGGTGATTCACTCTATGGAAGTGATACAACAGATGGCCTTATATTGAATTCGGCTAGCGATTGGGAACATCTAAGTACAAATAGTCAGTTTCTTCCTACAGAGGCTTTTTCCAAAGTAGCTTACGGCAACAACACTTTTGTAGCCATGGGTAAAAAAATCGGGGTATCCGCCGATGGTGAACATTGGACACTCAGCAATCTTCCCGCCGGTGTAACGGGCAGAGTAGTAGCGCTGACCTATGGTGCAAGTGGAGGTTTTGTTGCAGTAACTGATACGGGTGATACGCTCAACTCCGTTGACGGATTATCTTGGACGAAGGGCACAAACATCGCACTTCCATATAGAGATATATTTAATGTGAAGTATGTTAACGGTGCATATATCGCAACAGGTTACGGAGTAATTTGGAAGTCTGATGCAAATGGATTGAATTGGAACCAGATCATTGATTCCAATGATGAAATTCATAAAAAATATTACGCGTTAAATGACATCATCTATGTAAATGGAAAATATGTAATTGTCGGATCAGATGATTATTCGTTTCCTATCATGTTAGAAACGACAGGTGTCTTGAACACTAGCTCAACGTGGACCAAACATAACGTTGATAATGTCAACTCAGTTAATTTAAAATCAATCGCATATGGAGATGGTATCTACGTAACACCAGGCATACAGTATGACGAATACTATAACGAATACTACATGATGTATTCTTCATCGGACCTGATCAATTGGACACCGTACGATGAGAATACACTGGGCATGGTCGGGAAAGGTTTAAACACCGTTTATTATCATGATGGTAATTTCTATATTGCAGGTAACGACAACGCAAGAATTGTATTTGGAAGTGCTGCACCGGGTAGCAATAACACGGGTCTAACACATGTACTTGGACAGACTGACAGTGCTCCAGGAGGCGGAGATGGAACGACATCTGGGACAGCAGTTAGCTGGACAGTTACCGTGCCTAACACGAGCTCAACACTGGGACTAGCCGATCTTGTACTTGCAGATAATCAGGCCAAGATTGAGTTGTTCAGCAATAGTGACTATACCACTGGTGCAGTTACTGGCAACTCAACGATCCCACTCACCGCAGGTGGAGGTACCACTGCATACATTAAGGTGACGGCAGCCGACAACACAACCGTGAAATATTATGCAGTAACGGTGAACCGTACAGCTACACTAGAAACGACACCAGCTGCTGTAATCAGCTATGTAGATGAGAAATTAACAGGACTCGTTCCTAATGCTGTATACTCCGTTAACGGAGCTAATGCTGTTGCAGATGTTTCAGGGCATATCGCTATCGACAACAGTTGGATCGGAACCACATTGTCCATCGTGAAGACAGGCAATGGCACCACAACTACAGACAGCTCAGCTCAAACATTGGTCATTCCAGCTCGTCCTGCAACTCCAACTGGCGTTAGCAAGACGGATGAAACATCGAACGGCGCTCATGATGGAACGATTACAAATGTAACGAATCAGATGGAGTACAAAAAAGACATCAACGGTGCATGGACAGCTATCACAAACACAACGGTTACAGGACTTGAGCCAGGTACGTATTATGTTCGTACCAAAGCAACTCCTTCTGCATTTGCTTCCGCAGAAACCCCAGCGACAGTTGGTTCAACGTCCGCAACACCGGAAACAATACCAGCCGCTGTAATTAGCTATGTGGACGAACAATTGACAGGGCTTGTTCCTAACGCTGCATACTCCATTAACGGAGCTAATGCTGTCGCAGATGGTTTAGGTCAGATCACTATCGACAATAGTTGGATCGGAACCACATTGTCCATCGTGAAGACAGGCAATGGCACCACAACTACAGACAGCTCAGCTCAAACCTTGGTCATTCCAGCTCGTCCTGCGACTCCATCCGGAATCGGCAAGACGGATGAAAGCTTTGATGGAGCGAATGATGGAACAATCACCAATGTCACGGATCAGATGGAGTACAAAAAAGACGTCAACGGTGCATGGACAGCTATCGCAAACACATCGGTTACGGCTCTCACACCAGATCGATACTATGTGCGTATCAAAGCAACCTCTTCTGCGTTTGCATCCGCCGAAGCGCCCGTGACCATTGGTTCTGCTTCTGCTACACCGGAAACGACACCAGCCGCTGTTATCAGCTATGTGGACGAGCAACTGACAGGACTCGTGCCTAACGCTCCATATTCCATCAACGGAGTGAATGCTACTGCAGATGCTTCAGGTCAGATCACTATCGACAACAGCTGGATCGGAACGACGTTGTCCATTGTTAAGACAGGCAATGGCACCACAACTACAGATAGCTCAGCTCAAACACTTGCAATTCCATCGCGTCCTGCGGCTCCAACAGAAGTAGGCAAGACGGATGAAACCTCCAATGGGGCTCATGATGGAACGATCACGAATGTAACAGATCAAATGGAATACAAAAAAGACGTTAACGGTTCTTGGATAACTATCGCTAACACATCGGTTACAGGGCTGGCGCCGAGTACGTACTATGTTCGTACAAAGGCAACATCCTCTACGTTTGCATCATCAGAAGTACCAGTGACCGTAGGTTCCAATGCTTCGGTACCTGCTGCACCGAATGTCACTGCGGATGACCAGAACAACACGATTATCGGTTTGGACACTACCATGGAATACCAAATCGACAATGGAGCCTACATCCGGTTTGATGGCTCCAGTACACCAGTTCTTAGTGGTGAACATACGGTTAATGTACGTGTGGCTGCGGACGGTTCAGTTCCTGCCGGAACGGAGAAAACACTCCATTTCACAGCGAATCTTGCAACCGACTTGATCGTGGTCGCGGTTGATCCTAGCGGGTCAACAAATAACGGAAAAACACTCATTACTGTAACCCCTGCAATTCAGGGTAATGGACACCGTTTCGTTTACAAAAACTTCGGTACCGGAAATATCAACGTGCCAACTATTGGTGATGTAGCTACAGGCTACGAAAACTGGCCGAATAATGGTCTAATCAACGCGGCAAACGGAGATAAAATCGCTGTTGCCGAAGTAGATGTCGAAGGTAAGATTGTAAAATTCGGATGGACTTCATCTGTAGTAACGAATGAGCCTGCACCAGGAACCAATAATCCTGATGTTCCCGTCGTCTCTCCGCCTTCAGGGGGAAACAGCACGACGAGTCCGAACACCAATAACGGTAACAATAGTAATAATAATGCAAGCGACGAAGATGTCATCATTATCGTAAACGGCAAAACTGAAAATGCAGGGAAGATGAAAACAACGGAAGCCAATGGTGTTAAAACCACAGTACTTATCGTTGATCCGGCGAGGTTGCAGGCGAAACTGGATGCCGAAGGCCCTCGGGCGATCGTCACCATTCCAGTTAAATCATCCTCCAATGTCATCGTTGGCGAGTTGAACGGCCAGTCGGTGAAAAACATGGAACGTCTGTCCGCAACGCTGGTTCTCCAGACAGACCAGGCGAGTTACACACTCCCTGCTTCAGAGATTAACATTGATGCTATTGCCGAGAGTATCGGCAGCGGCCTGAAACTGGAAGATATTGTAGTTCGTATTACGATAGCTAAATCTTCGGATACAATGAATCAGGTTGCAGTGAATGCAGCAGCTCAAGGTGATTTTACACTCGTTGCCTCACCTGTTGACTTCACAGTAACTGGAGAGTACAACGGCCAAACGACTGAAATAACCAAGTTCAACGCATACGTTGAACGCAGAATTGCATTGTCTGCCGAGATCGATCCGAATAAGATTACAACCGGCATTGTCGTAGAGCCTGACGGTACAGTAAGACATGTACCAACCAAGGTTGTTTTGGAGCAAGGGACATTTTATGCGGAGATTAACAGTTTGACGAACAGCACGTACGGGATTGTATGGAACCCGCTGACATTTGCGGATGTGGAGAAACACTGGGCGAAAGAAGCCGTCAACGATATGGGTTCCCGAATGATCATCCATGGCGTTAACGATACGACCTTCAACCCTGACAAAGCGATCACACGAGCTGAATTCGCAGCTATCATCGTTCGCGGATTGGGTCTCAAGTTAGGTGAAGGTGCACAACCATTCCGGGATGTCACTACGAAGGATTGGTATTCCAGCGCGGTTCAGACTGCGGCTTCCTACGAACTGATTAACGGGTTTGAGGATGGTACGTTCCGTCCGAATGACACGATTACACGGGAACAGGCCATGACGTTAATCGCGAGAGCGATGAAGTTGACAGGTCTTGCAGACCAATACGCTACTCTGGATGCTAACGAGATTCTCTCTACATTTAAGGATAGCGCTAATGCCGGCAACTGGGCGAAGGATAACATCGCACTGACAGCCAAAGCAGGCCTCATCAGTGGACGTAGTGATGGTAATCTTGCGGCAAAAGCCAATGTTACACGTGCAGAAGTAGCGACTCTGATTCAGCGTCTATTGAGCAAATCCGATCTAATCTAAAGATTATGAGTTAGCTCGAAGATCGGCCCACTTCATAAGAGTGGGCCGGTCTTATTTATTTTGACAACTTATGTGATATGTAAATTCATATAAATTCAGGTACTCTAGCTGTGATACAACCAGCAGCAATACACACACAAAAGAAGAAGACTGACGATATACTCGCCAGTCTTCTTCGCGTCTTTATACTCATCTATTATGATTTATTAATTCTGCTTCCTTACACCATTGCTGGTGCTTTTACTTCTATTGGAGGCAGTGCTTGCAGACCCGCCGTGTTCAGGAAGTTCCACGGTTTGTTGTAATGTGGCTGGAAGAAGAAGTCGATGAAGGCTAGCTCATCTACGGTCATATTGTTTTGGATGCAGACCGAGATCGTATTAATCGATTGGGTCAGATCAACCTGTGACATCACCTGTGCTCCGACGATCCGACGAGTTGCCTGCTCATATACCACTTTAAGCAACAGTTTCTCAGCCGTTGGCATGAATTCCGGACGGTAGCTGTCTTCCAGTACCACGGATTCCACAATCAGACCTTCGTCAGCAGCAGACGTTTCCGTCATGCCTGTACCCGCGATATTTTGCTCATAAATTTTGATACCCGATGTTCCTTGCGTACCCATATACGGTGTCGTAGGACGAACCAGGTTACGGGCCACGAGTGTACCCATCCGCACGGCGTTAGTCGCCAGTGGAATGTACGCTGCTTTGCCTGTCGGGTTGTAATGAATAGCACAGCTGTCACCCGCAGCGAAGACGTCTTTTTGACTGGTTTGCATATATTTATCCACGACGATTGCACCGTTCGGCAGCATATCCACTTGGCCTTTAAGCAGCTCTGTATTCGGACGGAAGCCGATGCACAGAATAACCAGATCGGTTTCAAACTCCCCTTTGGACGTGATTACCTTAGTCACTTTGCCATTCTCTCCAGTAAACTTCTGTACCGTTTGACCGAGAGCCAGCTTGATACCGCGTCCAGTCAGCGTATCTTCGATTGCATCCGTGAATTCAGGGTCCAGGTATTTGTTCAAAATCCGGTCGACACTATCGATCAGGGTAACTTCCTTGCCGTTCATCTGGAACGCCTCAACCAGTTCTACGCCGATATATCCTGCACCCACAACGGTAACGCGTTTGGCATCTTTGGCTTTTTCAATAATCGTGTTGGAGTGATTGTAGTTTTTGCAAAGTAAAATGTTGTCCATCTCGATGCCTTCAAGCTTCGGAACGACAGGCCACGAACCCGTTGTCACGATCAGTTTGTCAAACGTATCTTCAAATTCTTCCCCGGTTTGCAGGTTTTTAGCCCGAAGGGTATGACCCTTGGCATCAACTGCTGTAACTTCATGAAGCATCTTGGTTACAACGCCGAGATCTGCCAATTGATCAGGCGAAGAATAGAACAAACCGTCAGGGTCTTTCACAACTCCACCTACGTAGAGCGCAATGCCACAAGATAGGAAGGAGATATTGTCATTGCGCTCATACACCGTGATGGTAGCATCCGGGTACAATTTGGCGGTGTTTACGATGGCTGCGGTCCCTGCGTGTGTACATCCGATAACTGCGATTTTCATTAAAAGTTCCTCCTCGAAATATATAAATGAGTTTGAATATAAGGTTGTTGTAGTTGTGAAATATTTCACTTCTTAATCGATACTGTGTATGTGATTTATTTCACTTTATACACTCATTATAATGTGATCTTTTTCACATTGCAATAGGTTGAGCAAAAAAAGTTTGTCGAAAGAAGTGATTTCCCTGTATTCAAGCCTTTCTTCCCTTCATTTTATTGATTTCATTTTCCCCGGATTCGAATCGATTTATGCTATGCAAAGGCTTCCGCGTTCCCTGTAAGGAAGCATAAAGTTAGAAGCGTGCCCTGCATTCATGTTTTACTTGTACAAAAATAATTGGCATCAATTTTAATCACAGGGTTGATTTTTAAATTGGTAAGCGCTTACAATAATATCAATCCTTTAAATGGATTTTATGTAAATTAACAACCAAATCTCATTTCGTTCAGGAGGCGTTCATTTGAAGAAACGTTCAATGCCTGTCGTATTCCGCATGGTTCCCGTTACGCTTGCCATCACTATGATGACAACTGGATTATCCATCCCCTCTGCTGCTGCATCTGTCGATTCTCCACCCGTTACGATTAAAACGGAAGTTTTGTCCTCCAAACTCCCAGCAGGTGCCGATGTGTCTTCACTGCTTCAAAAGTTTAGGGATGTCAGTCATTTTGCAACTGGCGATCTGGTCAAGGATACGGCCTATGCCCTAAATATCGTTTCGTGGCAAATGCCGCACGGTGGATTTTACAAAGACATGGAAGAGCAATATGCAGTCCCTTGGGATGGTGTAACAGCACGATCAGGCTGGAAAGACCCAAATGGCATTGAACTTGGTACGTTTGATAATGATGCGACAACTTCCGAAATCCGCTTCCTGGCAGACATGTATGAGAAAACAGGCAATCTGGCCTTTAAGAACAGTGTTCGTAAAGCGGTGGACTTTATCCTGGTTTCCCAATATCCATCCGGCGGATGGCCTCAGGTCTATCCCAAACGCAGTAATTACTCCGACGCGGTGACTTACAACGACAATGCCATGGTGCAAACAATGGTTTTGCTAGATGACATGGTTGAGCGAAGAAGTGGCTTTAACAACGATATATTGACCACCAATGACCGCAGCAAGCTCAAGAAAGCTCTGGACAAAGGAATTGATTATACACTGAAAGCACAAATTATCAATGATGGTTTGCCCACCGTTTGGGGTGCGCAGCATGATCCTGTGACCTACGCTCCTGTGCCGGGCAGAGCGTATGAACTAGCCTCCAAGTCGGGATCAGAGTCAGTGGCGATTACTGCTTTTCTCATGTCCAGGCCCCAGACTCCCGAGATTGAACAAGCCGCCAAAGGGGCCCTGCGATGGTTCGATATGGTGCGAGAGAATGGAACCAAGTATAACCGGCAAGGACCCGTGTATTTTGAACCGGATGCAGGGAGTGTGATCTGGTACCGTTTCTATAACGTGGATGAAGATGTGCCTTTCTACGCGGATCGGGATGGTATGAAGTATATGAACATTCTGGACATCAGTGAGGAACGGAGACACGGCTACTCTTGGGCCGGAAGCTATGCTCGTAACCTGCTTAAGTTGGCCTCTGAACAAGGCTATTACATGCTAAGCAAGCCCTTGCCTTAATCCTGGAACCAACCTCTACCTACTGATAGCTAAAGCCACGTCGTATACGAAGTCACTTAAAAAAAGCCTATCCTCGTTTATGCAAGGATAGGCTTCTCAACGTTCATGTATTAACCGAGCAATTTCTCGATATCTGCAATCATGGTCTCCGGGGATTCTTTCGGTTCAACACGACCTACCACTTCACCTTCACGGTTAACAAGGAACTTGGTAAAGTTCCATTGGATGTCGCTTGTTTCGCCTACGCCGGGTTGTTGCTTCTTCAGGTATTGGAATAGAGGATGTGTTTCCTCACCATTCACATCTACCTTAGCGAACACCGGGAAATTCACACCATAGTTAATCTGGCAAAATGATTCGGCTTCCTCACTTGTACCTGGCTCCTGCCCTCCAAACTGGTTACAAGGGAAACCCAGTACAACCAAGCCTTGATCGCGATAACGATCGTAGAGCTTTTGCAATTCACCGTATTGCGGGGTCAGTCCACACTTGCTGGCTGTATTGGCAATGACCAATACCTTACCTTGATACAGATCCAGTGAGACTTCCTGGTTCGCGGTAGTTACCGCCTGATATGAATATACGGACATGACTGATTCCTCCCATGACATATGTTAGTTTGGACTGTTGCGAGCACGTTGGCATAACCAATGAACCTACAGCCTGTCTTATTATTATAAACCTGATCGGATGCGATTACCAAATCTCGGATCTATCCACATTCCTTTGCTCTCATGAATGCGAATAAGCCGCGTGCATTATGCACAGCGGCTTCATTCTATAATGTAAGGACCACGTATGGCCCATTCGGTTAACTTCCTGTCGCTTGACGAGCACGTTGCTCTGTCCGTCCGCCCGCATGAACCATCGCGCTGTTCATGACCATCGGATCTGGCGTTTTTGATTGCTGACGCTCACCTGCAAGAGCGTATGGCAAGCAAAGCGGCACACCAGAGCGCGGATCAGTTACGATGTCTGCTTCGATGTTAAATACTTCACGAAGTACATCCGTATTCATAACTTCTACGGGTGAACCATGTGCAATGGCTTTACCTTTTTTGATACCAATCATGTGATGAGCATAACGGGAAGCATGATTCAGGTCATGCACAACCATAACAATGGTACGGTTGGCTGTGGCATTCAGCTGCTCCAGCAATTGCAGTACTTCCAGCTGGTGAGCCATATCCAGGAACGTTGTCGGCTCGTCCAGGAAAAGGATGTCCGTTTCTTGAGCAAGTGCCATGGCAATCCAGGCACGTTGACGCTGTCCACCGGACAGTTGATCGATCGGACGATCATGGAATTCCGTCATGGCTGTTACTTCAATAGCCCATTCAATCATGCGTTTATCTTCAGGACGCATGGAACCAAATCCTTTTTGATAAGGAAAACGTCCGTAGGATACCAGTTCAGTAACGGTAAGTCCTTCAGGGGCTGTCGGGTTCTGTGGCAAAATCGCAAGCTGCTTGGCAACTTCACGCGTAGACTGCTTATGGATGGACTTCCCGTCGAGCAATACACTACCTGCTTTTGGAGCCATAATACGTGCCATCGTTTTCAGGATGGTTGACTTCCCTGAACCATTGGCTCCAACAAGTGCGGTAATTTTTCCTTGGGGAATCTGAATATTCAGATCCTCTACAATTAGTCTTTCCTCATAAGCGATATCCAGCTTGGTCGTCTCCAGACGAAACATGCGATCATCCCTCTCTCATTTATCCCGGTTATGTAATCCGGCTATCGACAACGAAAACGAAATTGTAATTCTGAGTATTTCCGGCGCAAAAATCTTATACACTAAAGATACTGATAATCATTATCATTTGTCAACATAAAAAACCATATCTTCTGCTTTTTTCGAGCTTTATTCGGTCTTTTTGAAGCAGAGATTTCGTTCTTTTTCCGATTACATATGAGAGCTTTTCTCATTCATTCCGCGCACTTCACCACTTCTGACATTCTTTCGAGTTCTTGAATCGCAAATTTTGTGTCCGAATTGTGAATGACTGAATTATTTTCATGCAATGACTGTATCCGCCATATCAAATAAAAAAAGATGACCTTGAATCTAGAGTTCAAGGTCATCTCACATACGCTCGTTTAATAAGGTATGAGGTCAGCATTTTTCATTATTGGATCAAAAGGCACTCAATGAATCTATGCAACATGCTCACATAATATGGTTTACAACTTAATTAGGCTGCGGCATCAATTGGATTACCGTCATCCCGCCCTGAGTGCTCTGCACACTGGCAATGCTCTCAGCATCGATATCCGCTGGAAGAACAATCTGCAATCCATACGGATAGAGGCGATCCACCTCTCCAATAGACATCTGTGAAGAAGTCGTCGCATCCGCATCCTGTTCATTGGATACAGATGTATCAGGCGATGCCGAACCTGTAGCTTGGTCTGCATCGGTACCTTGATCCGTGTCTCCACTCGCAGCATTGGATGATGCATTGGTCCCTGTATCCGTTGTTGCATCGGTAGTAGGATCTAAAGTGGCATCACCCGATGTGGCTGAATCTGCTTGCTGATCGCCATCCTCCGTCTGCTCTGCGTTCCCCGCGTTTCCCGCTGAGGAACCACCCGTGCTTCCTTCGGAAGTACTTCCTGAACCATCATCGGTGGGTTCTTGGGTATCTAGCTCTTCATTCCGATTAAAGCTCTCCCACTTACCTGTAGCATCCAACTCCTGCGTGCTGCCATCTTTCATCGTCAATTGCAGCGAGCCTTGCTCAAACTCAGTACTTCCCGTTTCATTCCTGAAACGGATCACCAATTGAGCAGCGGATTCCGTATCCTCCTGTTCAGTCGCAGGAATCATATAAGCAATCTTCTCCGCGAGCTGTACCTCAGGTTCAGCTGGAATGCCAGGCTCCTCGGTAGATGGTGGGGACGCCGCTGGCGGCTCCTCGGAATTATTCATCCATGCATATGTACCGCCAGCAATACCCAGAACCAGGATTAAGAGGATTAATCCAAACAGATTCTTTCTTTTACCCGTTAGCATCCGCACCAGTGGGGATGACAATTCTGTCTTGGCACGGTCATAGACCGGCTTCATTGTCTTGCTCGCTCTCGCATAATACGGTTTGAAAGTCGACTTCGACTTGAAAGCGTCACGGTCATGGGCCTTGAAATAAGCCACAAGGGCATCTGCATATCCTTTATGCGCATTGGAACCCCGGACAAACATTCGTTGATCTCCTGACCATTCGAAGAATGGATACAACCCTTCAGCACGACTTGCATTGGTGCGGATGAATTCAATCAGGCCAGGATAATCCAACCGATTGCTACCGCTTCCTCCCCGGTAGAAGGCCATAGGCAAAGCTTCATAAGCCGCGATCCCCGGATGAGCCTGCAGCTCTCCAGCAAGCCAGCGACGCGTCCAGCGTTGAAGTTCATTGCGTTCTGCCAGGGAAAGTGCCTCCAATGCCTCTTCTTCATTCCCCTCGCCACTAAGCCATGCTCTCGCAGCCAGCATCATGTTCGTTCGAGCAGATACATCAGAGCCCTGACGTGCTGCCCAATCCCTAACTTCATTGCCATGCTGCAAAATATCAATGCTTAACAGCTGCTCACGGTTAACCCGTTCCAGATCCAGATCCTGAATCATAAACAGGTTAATGACATATGCGAGCTTGTCTGCAAGGCGGGTTAACTCCTCCAGATATGCCGGATCTTGACTGGCAGACGGAGATCCCCCTTTTCGATTAGGGCGAACTGTAGCTTCAGATTGGCCTATTCGTGCCGTAATGCCTGTATCATAGGTATCATCAGCTGATACCCGATCCAGTATGCTAACCCGCTGGAGAGCTTCATTCGCAGACTGTACCGAATTAGGCGCAGAACATAACCGTTCACGCAGCTCATTGGCTGCCCGCTCCTGCAAGAAGCTGTAGTGGATCGCAGATGGATGGGACGTAACCCATCTTCGGATCACTTCCACGACGCCAGCTGCCGATTCGGTGCGTTTCAGCTGATTGTCCAGATAAGGCTCGAACAACAACTTCGTGAGCGATTCATTGGCCAGCACTTTGTCAAAGAAAGCTCGATTCAGCTGCGGATCTCGATCCAGCACAGCATACAATTCCTGTACAGCACGCATCCGCTTCTGGGCACGGGCATTATTTATACCGTAGATGAAATAGTCAACAATCCAGGATTGCACCACGGGCGCGGCAACACTGAAATATTCTCCAATACGAGCAGCGACGTCTTCTTCGGGTACGTTCTCGCGTTTCACACTGTCCAGTTCTCGGCTGAGTAAGGTCAGGAACAATTCGTTCAGACGTGAACGTTGCCGTGATCCACCTTCCGGCTTCAGATAGGTCAACAAACCACTCAGGACATGGCTTTTGTTATCCAGATACAGGTCTTCCACGCCTTGTTCAAGACCATAGAACACCGCAAGTTCGCCGTAAGCTTCAATGGAAAGATCCCTTCCAGGCTCCATGCCAGATAGCATTTCATCGGCAAACGTATAGAACGCATCCGCCGCCGCAGGTTCCTGCAATAAGGCCCAAGCGAATTCCGCATAAGGTAACTTCGCCACAGATGCATCTGCATGCGTCACTCTGCCGGATACCAGATCAAAGGTGAAATCCTTCTCCGTATTCCGGTCTTTCGGACGCAACGTCCCCCGCTCTACAAACTGAACGTGAATGCCTTTCTTCGCCTGCGGGTCCTTGGCAAACGTCATGAATCCCAGCTGCCGCCGGAATGCGTATGGTAAAGCCGTGTACAGCAAACGTAGCAATCCTTTGGCCCCTGCGGTGACTTCTTCTGCGGGAAGGTCCAGCGCAATGTATACTTTTCTGCGTGTCGCTACAGACTGCATTACGGCGTAGAGCAAACGCTTGAAAAGCACTTCGTTCATTTTCAAGGCGCTCAGCACTTGGGTTGGTGATCCTACACCCACATCGGTCGCCGCACCCTGTCCGTCCCTAGATGAGATAGGCAATTCAGCAAGCGCCGGCAGGACTGTACCTTGTTCGATGTCATAGGACGTGGCGAACACGGCATCCAGCCAGCCGCCTTGCTTCATCTGCTCTTCCGAGCGTTCGGGAGACAAGACGTAATTATGAGCGAAAAAGGCGCTGCGCAGCCCGGTGAAATCCGCAGACTGGTACACATTTTGCCCAAGGATCGTCTCTCCACTCTCCAGATGAAGCAGGTGAATGGAAGCCGGAAACTTCGTCTCGTCCTTCTCACTACGGCCTGTCAGCTCCGCTGGAGCGTCATAGACACAGTAAGGGTGAAGCACTTTTTTGATAAAAGAAGGGTCCAGTCCCGGCGATGCCGCAACCGTATCGAACCCCTCTGTTGTGCGAAACACCCCGCGCCGCTCTCGGGTATACAACTGTTGTTCAATGGGCGGGGTTACGGAAGAACGCATCATCCCACTCTCCCCTCAATGTACTTCAGCTTGTACAGTAACCACAGGAAGGGTTCATCCACGCGAATCGGGCTAACCACACCCTGCAATTTCATATCCACCGGATTGCTGCCCAGCGCAGATACTGCGAAATAGGCTGTATCCTTGAAGTACACATCCATCGTGCCCTTGAACGGACGATCCACCTTCTCGATAAAACGCCGGATCTCCCCGTCGATATTCTCGAACTCAGTTAAGTCAAACCAATCGCGGTGCACCATGTTGCGGAACACATTGCTGTTGGATTTGATATAATCCCCCTCTTCATCTTTGAGGGAATGCAGCATGTCGCTTTTCGTGAGCACAACGGCTGTTGGAATATTGGTCTTGGCTTTATCCTGATAAGCGATAAAATCTCCGAACATTGTCAGTACCACGTCGCGTGGCTCATCGTATCGTGGTGTCCACTCTCCCGGCTCGTTGCCGAGGTTAATGCGGATTTTGTCCCGAATCGAACGAATCTGAAGCGGGTCCACCATGAACAGAATACCTGCCGAGTTCTTGATGTGCTGCCCGTGAAGTCCGAGATAATCCTGCTCCACCATACCTTCACCCGCAACGTCAAAGAACACCAAGGTTAGCGGCGCTTTATCTTCGTCCTTGAACACAAACTGGAAGATAAACGGTTCTTGCAATTTCTCCTTCTGTGTGGAATCCAGCAGATCGCCCCGTTCGAACAACGGTTCTTCATAATCCGCACGGAACCGGCGGCTGATCTCCGCATTCAGTGGCATGCAAGCCGCGTCAAAATGATCGGCTGTATAATGCTGCAATGTATGAATTAATGAAGTCATGTAGACGGATTTACCCACCTGGGACGCACCAATAATGGAAATGATGTTGCTCGGTGCTTTACCTGCCGTAACAGGTAGCTCATTGTGACACTGCGGGCACAACCGGCGGCGTGTAACGACACCGTACCGATCGTTCAGACCCATTACGATGTTATCGGAATAAATCCGATGTTCCTCCGGTACATCATGCGGAGCTAATACGGCCTCCATATCAAATACCGTGTCGAGTCCGAACCTTTCACGATACCGATTCAGCTTCGCATCTTCCCCGAGTGCATAGTCCTCATCATCATCACGATGATGGGCAGCGCGGAACACGACCTCTTCCGGTGAAAACTTACTGAAACAATAAGGGCATACAATATCGTAAAACAGCGGACGTTCCTCCGGCTGTTGTCTCTTCAAAAACCGACTAAAAAAGCTCATAGCCACTCCCCTCCCCTGATCAGTCAGACTAAGGTGATTTACACTTGCACTACGACGACAGAGTAACCTTCCAATCGCTAGTCCAACTATCTAGTCTGATATAAGCCGATAGGCGGCTCCATATCTCGGTCCGTCCGTGAAGAATAACCGCACATAATCATCCTTGGCAACTTCAACGGGCGGCATCTCATTTCTTCCGGGAGCAAAATCACTCACAAAAGGATACACCGTACCATCTTCCTTATTCAGCGGAACCCCGCCCTGTTTGCGAACATAACAGAGTGCTTCCTTCGGAACAGGTACTTCCGCTGTGACGGTGATCAATACACTTTTTCGTTTCTGAAAAAAACCGCTCTTGTAGCGAATAGAAAAGCGGATGTCCGCCTTCCCTGCGCTTGCAATCACCATGTTGTCCTCGTCTCGTTGACGGATCAGCACAGGCCCATCTTCCTGCATCTGACACACATAAACCGTGTACTTGATGGCACCAAAACCTGTGATCCGATCCGTGTAACCATTGCTCGCCTTATATTCCTCTCTCGTGTACAGCTTCAGCTTGCCCTGTGCAGGCTCTTCTCCGGTACGATCATCGCTCATCATATCCAGCTCCAGCCGCTCCACATAGACAGCTTCTACTGATTCCGGCCAGAGCCAGCGAAGTGTACAACGTCCTTCGTCCACCGCAAGTGTCAGTTTTCGAATCAAGGGTGTCGAAGGGTCTGCATCCGTAAATTGCATGTTCCATTGACCTCCCGACGTTAGAATCCTTTGCTGCGTGTATCTCTTGGTCTCTGACCGAACCCTTCCGTTGAAGAAGTTCCGCCACCAGCTTCACGACGCCCCCTGCTCTTCCGCGGCGTGTTCTCCTTAATCGGAACAATCCAGGAGAAGAGAGTCAGTACGCCAGACAAAATGAGCATCGCACCAAGTCGTACGAATGTATCACCCACGTTTGAACCGTCGAGGCCCCATTCCAGCAGCAACCCTGCCAGTAGACCCGACACCGCACCACCAATACCAAAGCTGAGTGCGAGATGACGGTTATCGAACACGAGTCCAAGTGATACACCCAGCGCCACGCCAATCAGTAACACAGCTGCTACACGGAAAATCGCCAGATAAACGCTATGCTCCATCTTGCCTGTACGCTCCGTTACCAGCGTCCGTTCATCAATCGTATCGTAAATCTGCTGGAATGCCAGATTCAGACCACCGGAATCCGGTACATCATAGTACATACCACCCGTTTGCTGGGCAATATTACGTAGCAAATCCGTACCTGATGGGTCCACTAGGCTTAGACCGACCGTGTTGATCGATATCTGCTCACTCGCATATTGGGACAAAATATCTGCCGTCTCCGCTTCACTGAAGCCATCGGATAACAAGATGACGACGGTACCGCGTTTCGGGTCCTGTTTGCCCTGAATCTGTTCCATGCCTTCACGCAGCACGGCATCAAAATTGGTTCCGCCTGAAGTCGTAACAATGCCATCGATTTTGCTATAAACCTCATTCTTCGCCGCGTCACTATCCAGCGCAATAAACGGTTGCAACAACTGCGGTTGGTCATCAAATGTAATGACAGCTACCTGTTTGTCACTCTCCATTTGACTGATCAGTGTCTTGGCTGCTTCAAAACGTCCGTTATCCGGATCTGTCTCGCTCATGCTGCCCGAGTTGTCGATCATTAGTACGATGTCCTTGACTTGCTTCACACCGCCCGGATTGATCTGATACAGCAATTGCAGGGCGAGTCCAACAACAAACAACAGAGCAAGTGTTGCCGGAACAAGCAATTTCCAAGACAGTCCCAGATAGCGGAGCTTCCATGAAGCGCCATTCAGCTTGGGTGAGATCATCTCTGCGATCAAACAGAACAATCCAACGCTCAGCGCCAGTACGCCAAAGTATAATCCCATCAGCAACAGACGTGGCATCTCCCCAAGCCATTGACGCAGCATGATTTCTCCTGCCGCAAAGCCCACTGCCCCGCCTATCAGGCTAAACAGGACCAGGAGAAGATTGATTTTTCGCTGCATGTCCACATGCATCCTTTCCATACCAGCCGTAAGCAGGCTGAGTTAATACAAAATTGATTCGGGTAATTATTCGGTGTCCTGGATGGAAAACAGATCCGCGTCTAATCACGGAGTCACAGACAAACATCGGGTTTGCTCGGCGCAACTTCGCATCAGTAGCCAATCTGTACCTCCCTTCCATCCAGACGTCTTAACGAATGGGTGACAACTTCTCCACCAGACCTGCGGGGTGAAGTTCATAGCCATTCTCCGTGTACGAGTCATAGTATACCTTGCCGTTCCGATACACCATGAGATCCTCCAGATGGAAACCTCCCATCAGATTCAGCTTTTCCACACCACTGCTGCGTTCTTCGTACACCACACCCAGCTTGTAGATGCGTGACGTCTCTTCGGCATGTGCCGCGTAGTCCATGAAAGCACTATGATGGTCACCAAAGAAATACTTCTCTTCATACCGATGTTCCTGCGTATAATCGAATACCCGTACCCGAACGACCGCCTGATCCTCCAGCGTGTGGTATAACCTGCGGAACAGATCATCCCGGGTCAATACGTCTTTGTCTCCGTAGGCAATCGTTACATTGGCCCGCTGCAACAGCTCTTCTTCAAATGGTAATCGCAATGGCTCTGCCGTAAGCAGCAACGAGTGACATACCTCCATCAGCCGTTTCAGCAGACGGTCATCGCCTTCTGTGGCAAGCCGGTTCATGTCTCCCATGTAACGGTCCTCAAACCATACGTCCCGTCCGCGCTTGGCTTCCAAATCGGTGATTAGCTCTTCCGTCACTTTGCCGTAGTACTCCATCACGTTCTGCCCGATGTATTCATCCGCAGCAGCGATACTTTGGACAGCCGTTTCTCGCAGTGTGCGTTCCAGCGATTCAAGTGCTGCTGTTACGTGGCGACTGAAACGGTGAAGCTCTTCCATCTCCGTATCGTAGATACGCAGCAGATGTAACTCATTTTCCAGTCGCAGTAATTCTACCTTTGGTACATACACTCGCTCCAGCATGCAGTCAATCAGATTGCGCACATTCTGTTTATCACGGAACAACGCTCGTTTGAACGACTGATCTTCCACTCGCTCTTGCTGACGTTGCTCCAGCAGAGCACGTGCCGATTCAAGCTGCATCGATTTATCCCGAATCAGTCCGAGCAGCGCTTCACGTACACTGCCAGGCTCACTGTCACTCCAGGCTGCCCACTGGAAGTAGCCAACCTCTGAATGTTCCTCTCGGGACTGTTCAGCCTGACGGCGCAGAGAGCCGCCAGAGCTGCGCTCGCGCACACGCTCCTCCACAAGACGAACGACGTTATCGCGGAAGTACGCCTCGGCTCCTTGTCCGAACAATGCTCTCTCCGCTTCACGCAGCGAGAGCGGCTTCAGATCGGAAAAACTGACGTTATGCGTCATGATGCCACTCATGCCACTAACCAGATCTTCATCGGGCAGCAGGCCTTCGACTTTGCGTTCCACCGAAGCCGCGTCCAGTCCAAAGAAAGCGAGTTTGTCCTTAATGCTCCAATCCGGCTCCTGCCGCATGCGTGCGAGCAGATACCGATACAGGTGGTATAAAACCGCCAGTGCAATTGGCTTGTTTGGCCGCCTGATCTCGGCAAAACCTGCGCTTGCATAACCATGCTGATCAGAGGTGGTACGAATATTATTTTTAAAGGATGTATTGTTGTACGTGTTCGCGCCCGTACTTGAAACGGTGCCCGAGTGATTCCCATCCTGCTTCCTATTCTTCAGCAGGCAGATCCGGCAGATGATCTCGGCATTCTCGATCCAGCCACCAGGGACACCGGTTCCACGCTCATTTTTGTCAGACAACAGATATACAAGATCAAACAACGGCGAAGCAGGATGTGCAACGGGAATGGAGATCCCATCCTCCGTCACCAGCAGATTACCGCTGAACGTGTAGTCCAGTGACTGCATATAATCCAGTTCCCGCAGAAAAGCGAGGCCTGCTGCGCTAGCATATCCGAAGGAGTCCACCTGTTCCATCTCGCTGACCAATACATGCAGATCCGTCTGCACTGACTTGAAGGCTTGGGACAAAATCGTCTCCGTCAGCTTGGTGAGTTCTGGCAACAATACATTCAGCGGATCATCCGCTCTGGTTACCACCGTAACGTAAATCCGATCAAATGACGAGTACAACCGTCCATATTCGGCAATTCGGTTACCAACCCGCCGAAGCGTACGATTCAGGTCAAAGAGCGCCTGATCGGAATCATGGAAACTGCGGTGGACATCCTTGCGCCGTGTTTTGGACGGTCGCTCCGTCTGCCCAGCAGACAGAGGCAAGCGATGACGAGTTACCTGCCCATCATCGGACGAGCCACCATTCCTCGTTTCAACCGGACGAGCTTCCTGATCTTCTGTTCCGATCTGAACGTAGACCACACCGTCTCCGTTATCCCACTTCAACCGGTTGATCTCCTGCACGGCAGACACCGCAGGCGCAACCAGATCACCTACGAAAAGGAACAAAGCCGGGTAATGGATACTGCTGCGTCCATCACCCAGGCTGCCTTGACGCTCCTGCTCTATTGCATACTGTGCTGCATACTCCTCCAGATCGCGCTTCAGGGTATTGTTCGAATTGAACTCCATCCCGGTCACCATCTTACTTCAGCCTTCTGCGAATGTCGTTCAGCTTGGACGACATCGTTCTGTAGAACTGATAGATGTCTTCTCCGTTAGCCAGTTCTACCCGCTCGTATTCGAGACGATCACGTGATTCCATGAACAGTGCAGCCAGATCATCCAGCTTTGTCAGCAGTGGCGTGATATCCTCTGAGGCCGTAAGATCGTTATCGCGGCGGGAGGCTTTGCGCAGCAATGTACTGCGATCCTTCTCCGCCAGACCACGGAAGTTGCCAAACACTTCATACTCGGCAAAGTTACGGCTCTTCATCAGGTTCGCGAACGGCTCCCATGCGTCTTCTTCCGGGTCACGGTCATAGACGTAGAGCGCACCTTTTTTGACGATGGTGTCGGTATATAGTGCTTCGATGAAGCGGTCATACCATTGCTCCTCGTCCTGGTACTGGGCAAGAATGCCTTCGAGTTCGGCAACTTTGGCCGAGATGGCATTCATCTTCGCCAGTTCCTCACGTACACGTGCGATCAGTTGTGGGGAGCGTACCAGGTTTTCTTTGGCCATATCTTCATTAATACTGCCGAAAATATCCTTAACGCCTACACGCGGCAACCCTTCGGATTGCAGACGCTTCAGCTCGATCACGGCCCGCTTCACTTCACCGAGGTTCGGCGTAGTGGACGTCAGACGCATGTCGTAGGCTCCCAGTTTGGCAGACAGGTCAAACGCTTCTGTTGTCACAATCGCATACCGGTTGCTTGTATTCTCATCAATCGATTTGGCTGTCACGATGTTGTAACCGAGCGCCTGCTCAAACTCGTTACGCACACGGGCGTTATACTGCTTCACGCGGGCGTTCTCGTACACATCTCCCCATGATTTCTCCGGAATCGGAGACGGCAGATAGGTCCAGTTGTTTTTCTCCGTTTGCACCAAGTGACGACCAATGCCTTCTTTGTCCAAAATGGTACGTTCATAACTTTCCTCATAGACTTTGAGCGGTGTATACACAAAGAGTGGTACCCCGTTGCGGGTGTTCAGCCAGAAAATCCGATTACGCACTTCACTTTCCTTGACGGTAAAATGAGACTTGCCCACCGCATTGTTCTGATAATTACGAATCCCTTTCAGAATGCCTGGTGCCTGTGCCGGTACCGATACAAACCCCCATGAAGGGAAATGCAGACTGCCTGTACTGTTGCTCAGATTGAACACCGGAACGGCCTCATCATCCAGCTTGCCAGCAATGAAACGTTCCACGAATTTCTCGACCGACTCATCCTGACCGTATTTGATTACCAGGAAATCTTCCATGGATCGAGTAATCAGATCACCGAATTTCTCACTCAGGAAGTCGGAGATGGAGCTGACGATATCAATCTCGTTCTCTTTCACCCACTGGCTGGAGTTTTCCAGCAATTCACGAGAGAAGTCACGAATCAGATCATCCGTATCGCGCTTGTCCAGTAGTCCATCCACCACACTGACGATATCCGGTACACTTACGACGTTCCAGTAATATGTTTTGTTGCCTTTGTGATCGGCTTGTTCTTCACCACGTGTCAGCAAATCACCGTTCTTGGCGAATATCGAGCTAAGGGCATTCAGCGTTTCGGTAAATACGTTATAAATGCGGCTGTTTTCCTGGTTCAGCAACTCATACAGATCTTCATAGAACTCGATCATCTGATCGTTGCGTTCCACGTCAGCGTGCAGCCAGTACTCATGAATTTTTGCTTCAATATAAGCATTCTTTTTCTTCTCTTTGGAGACAAAAGCACTCTTTGCATCGCCCAGCTTCTCTTCGGACTGCTCCTGAGCTGCTTCAATATCACGCGGAATGCGGAAGGCATTCTCACGCAACGTTTCGATGTACGACTGAATCATTTTCAGTACACAGAAACCTTTTTCCGTATAAATCAGACGGGAGACATAGAACGGACCTTGTTCGGGATGCAAAAACATACGCCGGATCTGTTCGGTGAACTGGCCGGCAATCTCACCCGGCAGCTGTTTCTTCGCCTTGATATATTCTTCACGGGCACGAGCCAGGAAGTTCTGTTCCAGCTCAGTATCCATATTCACAACCTGTGATTTCACCACATTTCCATAGGACAGACGCTCACTGTTCTGATAACCAGGGAGCGGCTCAGGCACACGTGCTTCAAAGGACTTGACCACACTTTCGAGATCAATGCCCAGCTTGCGGGCAAACTTCTCGGTATCCTCCTGGTTCGGTGCTTTGGAGAACATGGTGTTCATTTTGTCGAACATCCGGTAAGCCAGATACGTGGTCATCTCTTCAATCGGCAGTACAGCCGAAGAGGCACCGATGATGTTGTAATCATAGTTAGCCGGGTACACCTTGTTCATCTGTGCAATGTTGGTGCGAATGTTGCTGATATAGTCATGGATCGCGAACTCCTCACCCGACTGCTTCTCCTCACTTGCCATGAAATTGGTAATGTTCTCGGCCGTGACGTTCATGCAGTAATCGTAGGCGTTCTCCAGCAATTTGCCTTCGGTATTCGTTGCAGAGATCAGGTGACACAGGTTAAATGGTGGCAGTGGTGAGTTGACTGTTAAAATATTGCCGTACTTCTGTGTAAATCGCTCACCGCGGCTATCCACGTTCATCCAGTAGTCCAGCTCTTTGAGCGCTGCATATCCGTTCTTGCGAATGTATTCACGCGTATGTTCGCTCAAGCTTTTGTTGGACAGGTTCACGTCTGGCGTGAACAGATATCCCAGCGTATTGACGCGGTCAATCCCGGCTGAGCCGTGATCACGTTCGATAATGCCGCGCACGATATAGGAAATATCGAGGAAACAGCCGCTGCCAGTACCGCCGGACAGACCTGTCAGCAGGAACACCATCAGTTTTTTGTTGGTGCCTACGGATAAGGTTTTGATCTTTTTGTCGATGGCCTGCACGACCTGATTAATCTTCGTGAACAGCAGCAGACGTCCAGCCTGACGCACACCTGCGGCGCCGTTCATACCGTCCGTGATACTCAGTTCCGGAGACAGCCAGTCTGTAATGTACGGCTCCAGCACGCTGCGGTTCTGTAGAAGTCCGCCAATCTCGGCATTGGATAGCAGCACGAATTCATTGATCGGATCGAGCCCGATTCCTTTATACTTTTTGGCACGATCCTGTTCGTTCGTCTCAAAAGCCAGAAACTCCACATTGTCCGGCTTGTCCATTTTTTTCTTGGATACCGGGTCCTGTGGCAGCTTGAAACGACGGTTGATCTGATATTTGAGGCGCAACAGCGCATCAATTCCTGTTCCTCCCAGACCAATAATCAGAATGGGGTTATCAATCGTATCGACTCTGATTTTCTCACTGACAATCCCTCCGCCAAGTGATACATCCAGTTGCTGAATATGTTCTCTAACAATCGGTTTCATTCCATGTCCTCCCTTTAGTTAGACCAGTTGGGCACAAACTCATTACACTTGCCACTCCGATGACAGAGTAACCTTCCGATCGCTGTTATCCTCAGATTTTTTTGGTTCCCTTTTCTAAAGGGGAAAATCTGAGGATAGCGTATGCTTCCGATGTAGCTTTCTTTCAGAAAGCTTTTAGGCGAGCGCTTCGCTTCTTCAGGTTTTCTCTGTCCTCTCCGTTCTCGTGTAAACAATTATATCCAACTTAAATTTGCATTCCTTTTAAACCAAACAATCAACTTACACCAAATACTCAATTAAAATGGTCTTGTCCGCCTGTTGCAGCGGGATGCTCAGTCGGTCACCGTTCTTCAGTTCAACGCCTGAGCTTGCATCGACTGCACGACCGGATTTCTCTAGCGTACCGCCTGCGGTGTTACGGATTATAATTCGATCCCCATTGCTGGGCGTAAATACATATTTTTCGGTTTCCTTCAGCTCAGGGTCCAGTTGCAACAACTGATGCAGATGAAATCTGCCCCGGAAGGATACCAGCTTTTTATATTGTGGATATGACTTGTCTCCCGTGTTCTCATCACGAATCTCCACCACCATCTGACCTACAAATCCCCGGTTTTTGCGTTTCAGCCAGCCCATCAGGAACCAGGCACCAACACCGACCACAATCAGAGCGATAACACTCAGGATGACAGGTAACCAAGGAAACGGCTTGTCCTGTTCACCGCCTGACGTTGTTGGTTGAGATCCACTTCCGGCTGCTCCGCTCGCATTAATCGTGATTGGCGCACTTTCACGGTAGAAGCTGTCTTCTTCCGCACGGATGACCAATTCATAGTTATGATTGTCCGGTACTTCAAACGTTCCAGCAAAACCAGAACCTGTGTTTTCCAGTGGTTGCTCCTCGCTTTTCCCTGTATCTACATCTTTCACAACCAGCGTGGCCTTCATATCTGTATACAGATCATTATCCTGAAGTGGCTGACCGCCATTCTCCAGTTTGGCTGCTAGATCAACCTTGTCCCCTTTGGTATAGGACTTGGTCTTAATTGGGTCCACAACGAGCTGAAGATCATAGTTGAACAACAGGTTGATATCGATGCTGTCTTTCGGAGCCCCTTTTACCCGAAGTTTCCAGTCTCCCTCTTGCGGTTTCAACAGCTTCACGAGGGAATAACTATTCGACGTCGAGAGCTTGGCTGCATCCGAGTTCAGATCCACGGCTTGTCCGGAAGGATCCGTCAACTGCACTTCCACTGGCTTCGAGGACATAATCGAGATGTTCGCTTCCAGTACACTATCATTCGGTACGTTCACGGTAACTTCCTGATAACTGCCGTTTCCCGTTACAGAGGGCAGCTTCACCACATTCAGTTTGGCATGATCGGCGAAGATCTCACTCAGAATCTGTGGCAGATCATCCGGCGTATCGGTAATGAATGACTTGCCTCCAGTCTGCTGCGCCAGGTCTGCGAGTGCTTCCTTATTCAGCTTGCCATCTGCGTTCAGTCCAATCGTATACACCGGTATACCCTGATCCTGTGCTTCCTTCACAGCTTTCGCGAGATCAGCGTCGGATTGTGCCTGTGTACGGCCTTTGGTTTTGTTAAAGTCATTGTTGCCATCCGCCAGCAGAACGATCATTGGCGAGTGAGATGGGTCTGCACCATGATTCAGTATGTTCACGGCTTCGGCGACACCAACTGAGACATCGGTATATGGCCCCCGGCCGAGCTGATCAATAAAATCCTTCAGGCTACTCTTGTCCGCATCGGACTGAATCTCCAGCATAGCCTTTTCCCGCTCCACCTGATCGGTATAAGCGACAATCCCTACCTTGTCCCCCTGGACGGGCAGCATATCAATAAACATTTTCATGGCTTCATTACTGATCTTGTCACGGTCACTTGTATTCATCGAGTTACTTACATCGGCTACAAGTACCGCATCGATTCCGCTCGTCTGTGCCTGAGCCGCTGCAGCTTGTGGCAGCAACGCTTGAGGTAGCAGTAGCGTTAGAATTGCCAGCAGAACCATCGTTCCGCTGAGCCAGCGTATTTTGCGTGTCCGCAGCATTAGGTGTACTCCTTCACGTTTGAGATTAAAATGGGAATAGTTTATTATAGGCGTCAAGCCTTAAGGAAATCTTAACAGTCTACTAATAAATTCTGAAAAGCACCCCTATCTTGAGTTACAGTTTTGTAATGACTGACAAAAATCGACGATTTCACGCCTGTAACTGGCACAAAAGTACCAACTATGGAAATATGATATAGTTATTGCCAGCAAACTGCAATATAACAGCGCTTGTTTACCAAGCTATAGAAGGGAACGGATTATGGTTACATACGGATGCCTCGCCATATTGTTTCTTTTTGTCATGATAAAGGGTTTTGCACTCCAGCTTCATCGGCGGAAACCGGTCTCCCGCGAAGACACGGATCGTACCCTCTACACTATTCTGAATGGTGAGCGTGATTGAGCATGAGTACTAAACTAGTTGTATCCATACGACCATTTCATCGAACGACCTATGCCTATGAAAAGTTGCAAGTCTGCTCACGTTGTGGACAATATACCTGCCTGTGGGAAGATGAGTGCACGGCCTGTGGCCGAGGTACCTTGAATTACGTTCAGGAGAAAGCGACTTCCCGTGTGAAACGCCGGATTGCACGCGACCTGTTCATTACGATACTGTTCGGTGCAGCTGCCACCTATTTCGGTGAGACCATAGATCAGACCATGGCGGCAGCCAGCGTTTCCCTGCTGCTTCTGGCCTTACTGATCTTCATGCAGAAACGTTCGTTCGAGGTAGAGCAGCAGCGTGAGTTGAAGCGCATGTTGCAACAGGATGAGGAACTCATCCGCCAGGGCATCAACCGTAACTGGGCTCTGGTCGCCGAAGCCCGAAAGCAGGATGAAGCACTTGCCTATGAGATGCTCCGCGAGATTGGCTCACTCGTCTACAATGACCGGATTCGACTGCAACAGGTTGCGCTGTTACAATCCTTTGTCCTGCGAAGTGATATGGATCTGCAGCTCAAGCCCTTGCTGCTACGCAGTTTCGAGCGGCTGCTGGCTGAATATATCGGTGAGATTGCACGGCTTAAGCCGGATTTGATCCGGGAAGATGCGATTCGTTATATCGCGACCTATGAAGTGAACATTTTACAGCTCCACAACGGAATTCAGATTCTTACAGCCGTTGCTGCTGCTGCCGTGCGCAAGAGCAAATATATTGAGTTATTCCCTAGTCTTATTACCCGCTACGCCCGCTTTATGCCCAAGGATCGATTCATGCGGCTTTATCACACGATTGAACGCTATCCAAGCAAGGCACGCGGGGGTATGGCGGAGTCAGTAGGCCGGGTATATAACGAGAAATATCGGGATCAATACGCAGATGTTCACGTGTAGTGATGATATATTGAGATAGAAAAACGTAATTTAGTGCAAACTCACTCCGTGTATATAGACGAATGCAATTTCATCCCCCCCTGCATGCGCGTCAGCACCACAGATCGAAGGTTATGCTTCTAATGATATAAGAAATAATCCAAAAACACCCCATCCTTAGGTCTAGGATGAGGTGTTTTGAAGTTTATGGCAGTATGCCAAGTGCTATACGCAGTACACGAAAAAAAAGAATAACTAGATGGGGAATACCTAAATGGTATCTTCCATGGATCAAGCAGGCGCGCCAACAGGCAATCTCAGATGACAAAAAGAATAAGCCGAAATGATCATCTGTCCTGTTGAAAAAGGGCCGCGACGTGGTTCCGTCGCGACCCTTGATCTGAGGGTTCGGTACATATGTACCCGAACCCTCTCATAATGTGCCATGCCCATCACTGTGGCATGGCATGGTGCCTGCGCAATTGCGGCTACATCGCCGCTTGCGCCGACAGCTTTACCGTCCGCGACGTGAATCGCGACGGTCGCCCTTCGCCGGTCCGCGTCCTGCGGATTCCGGACGGCGGGAACCTTCGCCGCTGCGCCCGGAGCTGCGCTTGTCGGCGCTACGGCCAGCCCAGCCGCTGCTAGCTGCACCGCGTCCGCCTTGGCCCGCTGCACCGCGACTGCTGTCGCTGCTGCGTGCGGAACCACGACCTGCGCTGCGCTCGTCGCCACTGCGACCTGCACCGCGTCCACCTTGACCCGCTGCACCACGACTGCTGTCGCTGCTGCGGCTACCGCTACGACCACCACTGCGTCCGCCTTCACTGCGGCCACCTTCGCCACCGCGGGAACCACGACCCCCACGTCCGCCATCTCTGCGATCGTTACGGCCTGCACCGCGACGGGCACTGCCAGTTCCGGAAGAGCGTCCGCCTGAACGTTCGTCATCTCCTTGACTGTTGATGGAACGTCTAGCTGCTCCAGTTGAAGCAATTGGACCTTCGCTTGTCCACTGGATACGAGACAGCTTCTGGTCGATCCCTTGTTCAATACGTGCAAGTTCCGGTCTGTCGTGCTCTGTTGCAAACGTTACAGCAAGACCTGTACCGCCCGCACGGCCCGTACGACCAATCCGGTGAATATAACTTTCCGCATCATGCGGCATATCGTAGTTAAATACATGCGTAACACCTTCAACATCAAGTCCACGTGCAGCTACATCTGTAGCAACCAGCACTTGCAGTTTGGCATCGCGGAACGCTTTCATTACGTTCTCACGCTTGGATTGGGACAGGTCTCCATGAAGTTCATCACTTGCATAACCTGCTTCACGCAGATCTTGGTTCAGCTTGGATGCACGACGCTTGGTCCGGCAGAAAATGATCGCCAAGTATGGGCGATACGTATCAATCATGCCGCGAAGCGCTTCAAGCTTGCCGCGATCCGTACATTCCAATACTTGCTGGCGAATTTGTTTGATCGGAATAACAGATTGAGAAGATACCTTCACATCTTCCGGATCTTTCATGTAGGTCTTCGCCAGGTTGCGAATGCCCTTTGGCATCGTTGCTGAGAACAGCATTGTCTGACGTTTGTGTGGTAGCTCGCTAAGAATCGTCTCCACATCGTCCAGGAAGCCCATGTGCAACATTTGGTCGGCTTCATCCAACACCAGTTTTTTCACATTATCCAGCTTCAACGTGCCACGGCGCAGGTGATCCAGCAGACGACCCGGTGTACCAATAACGATCTGGGTACCGTTCTGCAATTTACGCAGTTGCTTGTCCACATCCTGCCCGCCGTATACGGCAAGCACGTGCAGTTTATCGTCGTTAGCAGTAAGCTTCTTCGCTTCTTCCGTAATTTGCAGCGCAAGCTCACGCGTAGGCGCGATAATCAGCGCTTGTGGCGAACGGTCGGATACGTTAATTTTCTGAATAATCGGCAGCAAAAAAGCCAGCGTTTTCCCTGTGCCTGTCTGTGCCTCAGCGATAATATCACGTCCACCCAGCAGTACCGGAATCGAACGCTCCTGTACCGGAGTCGGCACGGCGATGCCCTGATGTTTCAGGATCTCGCACCATTCCGGGCGAATGCCCAGTTGTTCAAAGTTTGCCAATCGTTACACCTCTGTATATTCATTTAGATAAGTCCATTTCATAATGACCTTAGTATCAGTATCTGCCATCAAGACTAGTTTTCCTTATATCAATCATGATTATGAAATGAATTTTTTAAAAAGCAATCCACTCGTTGCTCTTCTTCTCCATACCCTGTAGTTTACACGTTAGTCAAGCAAAACAAAAGGGGATACAGCGTTACACCCCCAACTTGTAGCACAAAATCCCAAGATCAGTGTGACTTGTATCGACCAAGTGAGTTTGAGGATGGTTTTTGAGAGTAAATATTGGAGCTTCTCTGAGAATGATGATGAGTGGGGCAAGCTAAGTTGTTAGCTCGAAGTACGATTTTGACTCTGTGAGTGGGATTGAGGATTTGACTGTACGTGGTCAGGCGGAGGTTATAACGGGTTACACTGTCTAATAGTGCTCCTTGAGAAAGATGTAATGGATCGTTATGTTCATAACCCAAGATAGTTTTAGTGATATCGTTGAGATTGAAATAGCTGCTATGATTTTATAAATTGTTGTGAAGGTCATCCTAAAAAATGATCAAAAGGAAGCTATTTTGCAAAAGTTTCAGGAATTGAAAGGTACCTTACATAACTCTGTACATTGAGATCAGGATTCAAGATTTCTCGCGGTTCGAAAATAGCTCTAACGATGCAATTCCCACGTACCACTAATTCTAACGAATCCAGCACACCCTATTACGCCAATTAAAACCGTTTGAATTTTCTAACGAACTCCAGTCACCTTATTACTCGGAAATACCCGCGAAACGGCATCAGTATAGGTGGAATCAGCAAAATAAGATGTCTGAGATTCGTTAAAATAACGAAAACATGAAATAACCCCATATAAGACGTGCCAGGTTCGTTAGAATTTACACATAGGGAAGGACACAAGCATCAACACAGTAATATCAGCTAGAGAAAGAACAACATTTACTAGAACCAGAACATCAACTACAAATACAACTTCTACTAGAACTACCACTACCACCATTAGAACTACTACTTCTTCTTCGTTCTTTTTCTTTTCTCTTCTTCGCTGTACACACCACATTCTCTAATAAAAACAACGACGCCCTCTCCCCGATTTACATTGGGAAAAAGTGCGCCGCTGATTAAAAAGTATCTTTATATGTTGTCTTCCTCATAGGGCTGTCACATGTCTGCTTAACACTACTTTAAGAAAGTAGCCTTCATAACTTCATTGCTTGTTTAAATCCTTAACTCCAGAATTACTAAACCGTTCATTTTTCACCTTGTCTGCGTAACTACGTTTCGACATTGCACCTTTTTACAACAACCTTCGTCCAACCAAGTTACGAACCGTGCCCTCCGGCTGTGGCAAATCCACTTCGTTCAAGAATGCGAGTGCTCTCTTCGTTCAACCCGCGCAGGTGCACGGTTTTGCCTAGCTTCGCGTATTTGAACTTCACTTTGCCAATAGCCACAACCGCGGTATTGTCCCAGATATGTGACCCTCCAAAATCAATCGTGATCTCCTTCGGATCAGCTTCCACATCAAACTCATCCACGAAGCGGGACGAAGAACCGAAGAAGAATGGTCCGTGAACCCGGTATACTTTCTGCCCTTGTTCCTGGCTCGCCTGTACGCGGATCTTGGTCTGTTTCCAGCCAAAATGCAGCACACTGAGCATAACGCCGACCATGACCCCGATCGACAGATCATGGGTATAGACCACAATCGCCACCGTCACGATCATGACAAAGGCTTCCGCTCGCGGCACGCGAGCAATATTTTTGATAGAACTCCAGTCGAATGTCCCGATGCACACCATAAACATTACACCGACGAGCGCACCCATCGGTACCTGTTTCACCACACCGCTAAACAGCAACAACAGGATCGCGAGAAACGCACCCGCAGTAAACGTAGATAATCTTCCACGTCCGCCAGACTTCACATTAATGACCGACTGCCCGATCATCGCACAGCCGCCCATGCCGCCAAACAAACCGTTCACGAAATTTGCGATACCCTGACCACGAACCTCACGGTTTTTGCTGCTCTTCGTCTCGGTCATTTCATCCACGATGGTTGCCGTCAGCAGAGATTCCAGCAATCCAACCAGTGCCATGGTGAATGAGTAAGGCAGCAGAATCATCAGCGTGTCCCAAGTCCATGCAATATTCGGCAAGTGGAACATCGGCAGAGTACTCGTTATATTTCCCATGTCACCGACTGTCCTTACATCGAGATGAAACACCAAAGTAATAATCGTCATCACGATGATTGCAATCAGTGGAGCTGGAACACCTTTGAAAAATCGTGGCAAAATATAGACGATCGCCAGCGTGCCCGCTACCATCGCATACATGATCCAGTTCGCTCCCGTGAAGTGGGTTAACTGCGCCATAAAGATCAGGATAGCCAGTGCATTCACGAATCCGGTCAGTACCGAATGAGGCACAAACGTAATAAACCGTCCAACCTTAAATATGCCCAGTAGAAACTGGATAATGCCCGTCAATATCGTCGCTGCAAAAAGATATTCCACGCCATAATCCTTGACGAGTCCAACCATCAGTACCGCCATCGCACCTGTTGCCGCCGAGATCATGCCTGGTCTTCCACCAGCAATCGAGATCACAATCGCAATCGTAATCGAAGCGTACAATCCGACCATCGGATCGACACCAGCAATGATGGAGAACGCAATGGCTTCCGGAATTAACGCCAGCGCTACCGTAATGCCTGCCAGCACGTCTCCGCGAATGTTGCCAAACCATTGTTGTTTTAAAGTATTCATATGTTCTTAGCCGTTCCTCCTACGTGTATTCCTCATATTGGACAATCCTGCTGAAGAGTAACTGAAGCCGTCCACACTAACCAACTATCCAGGACAGCACAAAACAACGGACTCCTCTCCGCATGATCTGCCTATGCTCTTGCCTGAGTTGCATCATTCTTCACCATCCATATAGCCTTGACGGGTTAATGAGCGCTCACGTCGTTTCCGTTCCAGTGTGTACCGCTAGCATTCCATTGCTGCCTCAGTTGACTTACTCGTGCGACAACAGGAGCTGATCCTGAAGCCAATAGGTTTTCCCCTCTCAGAAAAACCGGGTCCGTTAATGTACTGACCTATTATTATAGTCACTGGACTGGATATGTACTAATACAATTAAGGCGAAAAAACTAAACCTTATCTCCTATTATCTTAATCTTTCTATAATTTACTCACCCATGCTCTATTCAAAAACAAATAATCTCACTGCTGCAAAAGGTTTCGCCACCCAGATGATCCGGATCTTTGGCGCTTCACATATTTCTGCATTGGTATCTAGGCTCTAGTTTCTGGTCTGCCTGCCTCTCCTGATCCAATACGGTAGCAGATAGAACATAGCGACAATGCCCGTGGCTATCAGACTGACCCAAATCGCATTTAGGGTTAGGGTCTGTGTCACCAGATAATATGCAAGAATCCCGGTTAAAAACGTTAGAACAAGGTTACTGACCATCTTTTTCAAAGTACCCCACCCTTTCATCTCTATAGAGTTATGCAAAATAATACAAAAATAACCCGCAAAGATCCTTTGATAAAAGTCTCTTTACGGGTTTTGTTGTTGTTATGCTAGAATCTTCCTGATTTGAATATTGAATAGAGCAGGAAAGCCACCATCAGAATCGCTACCAGGAAACCAATCTCAATGACCGGAATATCCCACAGCATTGTGGATTGATGACTAATCGACGAACCGATAATCAATCCCACCATGATGATACAAAAGGCGAGTAACACGATACTAAAGGACAGTCGATTACTAATCTGGTCCATTCTACGCATGAGTGCATCCAGTTCGGGGACACTGATCTCCAGCCTCAGCTTGCCTTTGCTAATAATGGATGATAACTGTCTTAACTGTCCTGGCAGACCGATGACACTTTCGGCCATATCAGCCGCACTGCGGAACAACCGATTCTTGATTCTTCCGGCGCTAAAACGTTCCTTGATCAGTTTCCGTCCAAAAGGCTCGGCCATATCTACAATACTCAGGGAAGGATCAAGATGTTCGATCACTCCTTCCATCGTCAGCAACGATTTACCGAGCAGCAGAATATCCGCAGGCATGACAACCCGGTGCCTCTGGGCTACGCCGAACAAGTCATTTAACGCCTGACCCACACTAATCTTGGAAAAGGGAATATCGTAATATTTGCTACGCAACTTGTCCAAATCCACATGAAGCCCACGCAAATCCATGTCATCTGGCATCATGCCGAGTTTCTCAATTGCCCGGATCATACTGTCTGTATCTTTGCGCATTAACCCAATAATAAGCGAAGCGAGTTGTTGTTTCATCTCATCGCTCAGACTGCCCACCATACCGAAGTCTATAAAAGCAAGACGGCCATCCTTTAGTACCATCAGATTGCCCGGATGTGGGTCAGCGTGAAAGAATCCCTGGATAAAGATCTGGTTCAATAAGGAATCCACCAGCCGCTCCGCAATGTTATTCAGATCATGGCCTCGTCTGACCAACTCTTCACGATCATTAAGTTTGATACCTTCGATATATTCCATCGTGAGCACACGAGACGAAGTCTGATCCCAGTAAATGGTCGGGATTTTGACCTTGTTGTCCTGTTGATATTGCTGTGCAATCTTTTCCGTATTGCGTCCTTCGACCGTATAATCCAGCTCAGCCATCAATGCCTGAGCATATTCTTCTACCATTTGCGGAATCTGATATTGCTTCACCCAGTCCCAGCGCTTCTCCGCCATCGCTGTCAGCTCACGCAAAATATCCAGGTCACGCTGCACAATACGCGATATGCCCGGCCGCTGAATCTTGATGGCTACCGACTCACCGCTTTGAAGTTTGCCCAGATGCACCTGTCCAATGCTGGCCGCAGCTACAGGGGTATCCTCGAACCGGGAAAAGATCTCCTCCAGCGGTGTATCCAATTCCTGTTCCAAAATACCCCGTGCCGTCTCGGAAGAGAACGGTGGGACCTGATCCTGCAACTTCACCAGCTCGCGAATGACAGACTCAGGCAATAGATCTGCCCTTGTGCTTGCGAGTTGCCCCAGCTTAACGAAAGCTGGCCCCAGCTCCTGCAGCACAAGCCTGATGCGTTCACTCAACGTTTTGGTGGTGTGTGCTTCACGCGACATCCACCGTCTGGGCAGAGCCAGCAACTGGAACAAGCCCAGCTCCTCGACCATATAACCGAAGCCATGACGCACGAGCGCCATGGCAATTTCACGGTATCTGCCGACATGTTTGATTCGCACTGCCATCTACTCGATCTCGTTTCCTTTGAGAGGAGGAGGAACTTCAAGCGGAGCCGGGGATTCATCAGGTTGAAGCTGTGGTGAGTGGCCCAGTTCGGCAAGTTTTTTCTCCAGGACGGCAACGCGCTGTTCCAGACTGGTTACATCACTTTCGGATGCCACACCAGCTTCCTGAAGCACTCGTTTAACCTGTTCCTGAATCACCCGTTTGAGCTGACCTTGCTCTTCATCGCCCCGTTCCAGCAGGCGTTCAACCAAAGCTTTGGATTCACCGGGCGCAAGTTCCCCGCGCTTGACCAAATCATCCACGGTTTTCTCAATTTTCTCTTTGCTTACGACAGTAAGACCAAGCCCTAACGAGATCGCCTTTTTGAACAAATCGCTCATTTTTGTCATCCTCCTCTTCGTTGATCTCTATATTATACCCCTTATACTCCACATGCAAAAATGTCCGTTCGATTAGACGTAACGTGCAGCCCATTTGCCTGCTTGCAGGAGTAATTTACGGTACGTCTCGTGTGCAAAAGACGGCACATGGTGACCCGGCATAAGATAAACAATCCGGCCAACACCATATCGATGCGCCCAAACCGCGGGCTTCGGTCCTTCTTCAGACTGATATTCCAGCAATATCTTCGTTTCGGCAAAAGAACCAAACTCGAACTGGTATGCTTCTTCCTCCATCGTAAAACTGGTAATGCCCTCCGTCACCGGATGGTTTTCCTCCGTTACGGTGAATTCAAGCGGTGCGTAAGCTGGATGATGCAGGAACTTGGCACCGATCATCTGTTTGAGTTCATAACGATTTTGGAGCGAAATGCCGTTATGTATAATGACCAGTCCACCCCCATTACTCACATAAGACAACAAACCTGCTGTCTGCTGTGGAGAGACTTTACCCTTCCAATCGTCCATGTATGAGATACATACATCAAACCCGGTTATATTTTCTTGCAGTAGCATATTCCGATTCTCACTGCACTGCACAGTCATAGTATCATGGAAAATTCGGCTAATCTCCGCATCCACCCCCTGAAGCGGGTGCCAATCCGGATGTGTATAATCGCCAAGTAGTAATGCTTTTTTACGATGATCCATTCAATCAATCTCCTTTCTTGTTCACCTCACTGTATAAACCAACTACCAGGGAAGCGTGTCTCCCTTGTAGTCCACATATGCGGGCTGATCTCCTTTAAATTGTTCATGGCGGTCGATAAGTACAGCGATATGCTGTGCAGATTGCTCGGGCGTGAGATCCGCAGAAGCATCCAATTCTCCCCGCATATAACTCTGTACCCAACCAGGATGCACAAGCATCACTTGTCCGCCTTCATCCTTCAGACCATTGTGCACAAGACGGGCCTGCATGTTCAAAGCAGCTTTGGACATACAATAGGCATACCAGCCATCCCGACTGCATTGCTCTATACTTCCAGCCTCGGAAGAGATATCAACAATCAGCTTGGTCTGCCCTTGAAGAAGGAGGGGCAACAAGGAATGAGTCACACGCAGTGTACCTAAGGTGTTCACATTAAATACTTCAGCCATCTCCGCCATATTCAACGGCCCGCGGATATGATCCGTAATACTTCCTAGTATAGCCGCATTATTGATCAGCATATCCAGATGATTCGTATCCAGCTTCAATGTCTCTGTGAACAGAGCTACCGACAGGTCGTCCGCGATATCCAATTCGATCGCACGCAAATGGTCGGGATACCCTTCTGCAAGCACACGAATCCCCTCGGTATCTTCCACGTCCAGACCCGCCGCATACACGAGATAACCTCTCTTGAGCATCTGTGCCGTCAAAGCCAATCCCAAACCCCGTGCAGCTCCAGTTACACATACGGTTCTCATCACGATGTCCCTCCCTCGCATAATGATTCTGTCTTTAACTCATTCCACATATTCATCTGAAAACCTTTAATTAAGAATGGGGATCGCTAACTTCACGACCAAAGTCTCAGGAGGTAAAAGCGAGATTAGAGCCAATTTGCTTATTGAATTCAGCTATCTATTTGAGCTATAAATAGCTGCTATAATCCCTGCATATATCGCTCCTGCCGATAGGCTAGACAATGCTCCACCCATCTTCGAGCGGCTGCCGGGTAAGAGCCCAGATGAACGTGTGTATACCCCGCCACAATGTTGCCTGCCGCATACCCTTCTTGCTTCAGGCCACGCAACCCCTTGGTCTCATATGCATAAGGGATTGTTTCTTCTTCACGATAGGTCATCGTGGAATAATGAAATTCATGACCACGAAGCACCTCACCCTTTTTCAGCAAAAAGCAATCCTGAACGCTACTCGCTTCACGATAGCCAAGCGCAGCGCGCTTCTTCTGCATCTGCACCTGTGCGGGGATAATACCCGCCATATCGAAGGTGACGCCCTCACGGTCGGTCAATGTTTCCCCGAGCACCATGTAACCACCACACTCGGCAAATAAAGGCATGTTGGATTGTGCCGCCTGTCGAATTCCTTCCAAGAACCCTTGGTTACCGGCAATCTCCGCTGCAAACTCCTCTGGAAACCCGCCGCCCAAATAGACGCTATCTACATCTGTTGGAATACCTTCACCAGCGAGCGGACTGAAGTAATGTAATCGAGCCCCGGCCGCTTCGAGCAATTCCAGATTATCGGGATAATAGAAATTAAATGCCGCATCGCGCGCAACGGCAATGACAGGCTGTACCGCATATGATACATGTCGATTATTATCGTTGATCGCTGAATTGGAAAGTGAATCGTAATTTGGGCCTGATTCAGCATTAGCAGGATCAGTGCGGGCAATAGTCGCAGGACTCACTTCTACTTCTTCATTCAAAGGTGGGGCGCTTGCTGCCAGCTCCAGCAGAAGATCCAGATCGGTACCTTCCATCAACACATCGGCAGCCCGCTGAAATAATGGTTCCAATTCACCGCGCTCGATGGCAGGCACCAGTCCCAAATGTCTCTCTGGGATGGACATGTCTTCGTCCCGCTTCAGCCAGCCGACCACCGGAATGCCGCACATCTGCTCAATGGCTTTTTTCACAATCGTATAGTGCCCCGCACTTCCACACCGGTTGACGATCACTCCGGCAATATTTAATTCGGGCTCCAGCTGTTGAAAACCAAGAACAATCGCGGCCGCACTGCGAGCCATGCTGCGTACATCCACGACCAGGATCACAGGGGTCTGCGTGACCAGAGCAATCTCTGCAGTCGAGCCTGTATTGCTGAGCGGATCTTTGCCATCGTAGAGGCCCATAACGCCTTCGATAATGGAAATATCATGTCCCGCCGATGCTTTCTCGAACGTATGCTTCACGTATTCAGGCGATGTCATCCATGCATCCAGATTACGGGACGGTCTGCCCGTAACAGCGGTATGGTATGTCGGATCAATATAATCAGGGCCGCATTTGAACCCTTGTACATTCAATCCACGCTCAGCGAGTGCTCTCATCAGCCCCAGGGTTACTGTCGTTTTCCCTGCACCACTTCCGGTGCCTGCAATGATTAGTCGGGGTCTGGCGTTACGATCTGAAATGTTCATTGTCATTTCCACCTTTTCTTCGGTATAACAAAACCGCATCATAATAGCGATGCGGTTAAGATTAATGCATACTCTTTATTCATGAAATGAATGTTTACACTATACGTAGAGGACAGAAAAAACCTGAAGAAGCAACGCCAAAAGCTTTCAGAAAGAAAGCTACATCGGAAATATACGCTTATCACCGGATTTTGCCCTTTGAAAAGGGAATCAAAAAAAATCGGGGATAACAGCGATCAGAAGGGTGTTCTGTCATCGCAGTGCTATTGTGTAAAGTAGATTAACTTCATGCATATCTCTACTCAAATGAAACCCGGGCAACGGAGATCGTCAGATTGCCGCTCTTTTTCTTCTCAAGCAGCCAATGATCGGCTCCCGAGGAGAGCAACGCCGCAGGTTCACTTACGCCATATGCTCCGGTATATTTGAACACCGTCTCCGAAGGATTCGCAAGCTTCACCGTATTCAGCTCCGCAGGGGTGTAGGTCACCAGCTCCCAGCCGTATTTGGCGCAGAGGGCCAACAGGCCCTCTTCATCTTTTTTCAGATCAATCGTGGCAATGTTGCGCACGCTCTTCACGGAGAGGGATAACTCCTCCAAGGTGGCGAGGACTTCCTGCTCTAATTCCTCTACAGATGTACCGCGATTGCACCCCATACCGAGCACGAGGCTTTTCGGGCGATACAGTACGCCATTGGTGAGAAAACGTTCCTCTTCTTCTGCTGAAAGCAGGCGGTCACTGACGACCAGCGCAGCGTTGAACGGGAATGATGCCGTTTCCTCCAGGCTGCTGAAGACACGGATATGATCTGGCACAGGTTTGTTATATTTCCACCAGTTCCGCTCCCCCGTCTCCTGAATGAGAGCTACAGGCTCTTCGTTTACAACAGCCGCACTGACAGGTGTTGCTTTGTCGAAGCTGTCCACGATCCAACCCAACTCCCGGCCGAACATGTCCACCGGAATGGTGCCTTGCACGTCTGAAGCCGTTGTGATCACTGCACGTGCGCCGAGTACTTCAGCGACCTGACGTGTCAACTCATTGGCACCGCCTAGATGACCAGACAGCACACTGATCACATTTTCGCCGCGGTCATCAATGACCAGCACGGCCGGATCGACTTTTTTGTCCACCAGAATCGGAGCAATCATACGCACAACCGCACCCAAAGAGATGAATAGAATAATGCCGTTATATCGCTTGAACAAGTCAGGTAAAATCAGCTTCACCGAACCTTCGAACAGCTCATAACCTAACTGTTCTTCATCTCCACGGGCAAACTTGCTCATATAATAGACATCAGTGCCCTGGAACTGCCCCGCCAGATTACGCACCATCTCCACACCATGTTTCGTAATGGCAACAGCTGCAAATGGATTACTCACCGGACTTCACTCCCTTGCGATAGCCATGGGTGAAGGATTTGTCGTACAGCTTGGAACGGTGGGCATCCCGGTTCACGAGATCGGGGTCAAGCGCCCAGCCTGCCAGAATCATCGCATGCATTGTAATGCCTGCGGCACGCAGATCCGCTGCCAGATTAGAAAGTGTGGTCCGTACAATCTTTTGATCAGGCCATGTTGCCCGCTGCACGACTGCTACCGGTGTATCTTCGCTCCAGCCTGCGGCAAGGAATTCAACGACGACTTTTTTCGCCAAAGTCGCACTCAGGAAGAGCGCCACCGTACAGTGATGGGATGCGAGATCACGCAGCTTCTCCCGTTCAGGTACAGGGGTACGTCCTTCTGCACGCGTCAGAATTACGGTCTGCGTCAGTTCTGGTACGGTAAGTTCAGCCCCTAATGCAGCTGCCGAAGCAAAGACCGAACTCACACCCGGAATGATCTCATATTCCACACCCTGCTGTTTCAGCAGTACCATTTGTTCCAGAATTGCGCCATACATCGCCGGATCACCAGTATGTACACGAGCTACGCTGCGCCCCGCACGAGTCGCTTCACACATCAGCTCGACCTGACGTTCCAGATCCATGCCTGAGCTTTGCAGCACTTCTGCTTCAGGCTTCGCAGTTGCAATCAGTTCGTCATTCACAAGGGAATCCGTGTACAGCACCAGATCCGCAGTTCTCAAAATGTTGGAACCTTTCACCGTAATCAGTTCCGGGTCACCCGGGCCGGCGCCTACGATATAGACTTTTGCTTCCAATATCTTCATTTGCTCACCACCATCAGGCTTAGATATTCCAGCTCCTGCCCTTTCAGTTCACGGGCATCACGCCAGACGAGTTCATATGGAGAAGTGACTTTGGTAACAACCGAAGCTTTGCCGCCGAGTCCCATCTCGTCCAGCAATTCAAGCATTGGGTCAAGCACCTTTGCCACTTTGATAAATACAATCGTATCGTGATGCTCAATCGCCTGCCGCATCGCTTCTTTATCTGCCGTAGCCGGAATAATGCCCACCTGTTCGTCTCCGTCTGCCAGATGGATATCCAGTGCTGCCGCTGCACCGAGTACAGAAGAGATACCTGGAATCGAACTAATGGGCACTTCAGGATGCAACTCTCTCATTAACCGTGCCAGATGAATAAATGTGCTGTACAGGTTTGGGTCCCCCTCGGTTACAAAGGCAACATCCTTGCCTTCTTTGAGCGCACCCCAGCATGCTTCAACGGTCTTGCCCCACTCGCGTTCGAGCACAACCGGATCCTTCGTCATCGGGAAAATCAGTCCGAGCATCTCTTTCTCTTCCGGGTTCACATACAGTTCTACGATCTCGTGGGCGTACGATTTACCGCCTTTGCGCTTCTTCGGGTAAGCGACCACGGGACATTCCCGGATCATCCGGTACGCCTTCACGGTAATCAGCTCCGGGTCACCCGGCCCGACACCCACGCCATACAGCGTACCTACTGCTGCCGTACTCATGTTGTTTTCCCCCTTGTCCTGTCCTTGAAAAGTCATTCTGCCGCTCCAGCTTCTGCTTCCTCTGTTACTCCATGGTCTCCTGTGATCACGTAAATTGGGTTCAATCCGTCAAAACGGGTCATGTTCAGGATCGGCTTGCTGCGCGCCGTCTGAAGTAACGTCACCGATGGGTCCAGGCACGCTTCGCGCATGGCCTTCATGCTGTCATGCAGCGTCTCGATGGTCGCTGCATTCACCACAATGCGTCCCTCCGGGCGTAGCCGGGACGCACACAAGGCGATCAGCTGCGCGAGTTCGCCGCCGCTGCCGCCAATGAACACCGCATCCGGATCCGGTAGTTCGTCCAGCCCTGCTGGTGCTTTGGCATGAAGAACGGTGAAGTCTGTCCGGAATTTGATCCGATTGGCCTCGATGTTCAGGAGGTCACCTTCGTTTTTTTCGATGGCGAAGACTTGTCCCTGCGGCGCGAGCCGCGTGCATTCTACCGCCACCGAGCCGGAGCCAGCGCCGATATCCCACACAATGCTGTCCACGCCTAGTCGCAGTTCAGCCAAGCTGAATGCGCGGACCTCGCGCTTGGTGATCAGGCCTTTCTCCGGTTTGCGCTGATGGAACTCCTCATCGGCAAAACCGAAACCCCGGCGCGGCGCAGGTGCATCCTTGCGGCGCAGCAAAATCACGACGTTCAGCGGGCTGCATTCTGCTGCCGCCAGCTCGCCCAAGGTGTAATGGCGGGCACGTTCATCTGCCCCGCCCAGGTTCTCGGCAACGTAGGCATCATACTCGGTCATGCCGAACTGTTGCAGGTAAGCCCCGATCGCAGCGGGGCTGTTGTGCTCGTCCGTGAGCAGCGCAATTTTGGCTTTGCCATCGATGCGCTGTGCGAGGCCCTTGAGCGGGCGTCCGTGCACGCTTTCGAGCACGGCATCGTGCCAGCTCTCGCCAAGCTGGGCAAATGCCAGCTGCAGCGAACTGAGATTAGGCCGGATCTCCAGTTGATCCGGACCGATTTTGCGCGCTAAATACCCGGCGATGCCGTAGAATAGCGGGTCTCCCGAGGCAAGCACAACGACGTTGTGTGTGGCCTGCAACGCTTTTATTTTCACAACGAGATCGCTTAAACCGCTCTTGATTGCTAACTTCTCACCCGCAAATGCCGGGAAATATTGCAGCTGGCGCTCTCCGCCCACGAGTACATCTGCCTCCTGAATGAGATTCAGGCTATCCGTTGTCAATCCTGCCGCGCCTTCTTCACCCACGCCAATAATGCGGATTTTACGATTCTTTGCTCCAGTTGTTGTCTTCGAGTTCACTGATTTCCGCCCTCCCCAGTTCCATTCCTTTCATCGTTACCAATACCACTTCCACCGTCACGCCGCCGCCAGCATGCTCCAAACAGTGCTGGCAAGCATATGTACATAACTTTTCAAAATAGGGCAAGTACCCGGCCTCGGTCATCATATCTGCCACCTGAGTCGCCGTGTTGGCTTCCTCGATCGCTTGCGCCAGTTCATCGCCGGCTCCGGTCTCGCGGGCCACGGACGCAAGAAATCCAAAATCCACCGGCGCACTCTTGGAGTGCACCATCATGACGCCTTGAGCCACTTTGGCAAATTTGCCAGGCATCCCGACCAGACTAATGCGTTTCATGCCCAGTCGTTTACCGTGTTTAATCGCAAAGCCGACAAAGTCCCCCATTTGGATAAAAGCTTCCTCCGGCAGTTCGGGCATCATTTTCATCGCGTATTTCTCACTACTGCCGCCCGTGGTCAGCACAATATGCTCACAGCTGGATGCCTGAGCAACGGAAATAGCTTGCACCACACTCGCTCTGTAGGCAGAGGTAGAGAACGGAACGACCACGCCGCGTGTACCTAAAATGGAGATGCCGCCCAGAATCCCGAGCCGGGAATTCAGGGTCTTCTTGGCGATTTCTTCGCCATCCGGGACGCTAATCACAACCCGCACTCCTCTGGCTGTGCCATGTTCGGCAAGCACCTGAGTGACGGCCTCGGTAATCATGCGGCGCGGAACGGGATTAATTGCCGCTTCACCTACAGGCACGGGCAGTCCAGGCTTTGTGACCCGGCCTACGCCGATGCCTCCGTCCAGCTCCATACCCGGCTCGTCCCGCCAGGACACATGTGCGATGATCTTTGCCCGATGCGTGGCATCCGGGTCATCCCCGGCGTCTTTGATCGTGGCACAGGTCGCTACGCCATCGGTCAGTTCCTGCTCGATCAGTTCGAACGAGTGGTCAAAGCCCGCGGGCAATGAAACCACGGCCTGTGCCGGCGTAACACCTGTTAACAGGAGCTGCGTCGCTCCCTTGGCAACGGCTGTGGCGCATGCTCCTGTGGTGAAGCCGGAACGCATTGGTTTGTCGGGGTCTGGTGTATTGCCGCCTATCATGGGGTTTGAACCTCCCGTCCTTTAATTAGCTAGTTTAAATGAGGTGGCATTACCCCTGCGTACGTGGGTGGACTTTTGGCGCTTGGGTGGTCGCTACGGGTACGGATCGTTCTTATGATCGCTGTTGTCTCCAAATTTCTTTGATTCCCTTTTTCAAAGGGAGAAATCCGGAGACAAACGCGACCGCTCCGCTTCTTCAGAATCGATTCCGTCCCCTTCGCTGCTACCTGCTTCTGCATCCACTTGGCACAGTGCGAAATGCCACCTCTTGGGCTAAACTATGCCCTGAGGTTTATTTGGGTAACTGATCATTCCATGCCAGTAGGACTTGGCTTGGAATGTAGTTACACGGTTTTGCGCTTGTTTAGAACTCCGCCTTTGGTGGTCCACTCCGGGGCCGGATCATTTTTATGATCGCGGTTGTCCCCTCGCTGCTACCTCCGTCTGCTTCCACCTGTCACAGTACGAAATGCCACCTCTTGGGCTGAGCAGTGCCCTGAGGTTTATTTTGGGTAACTGATCATTCCATGCCAGTAGTACTTGGCCTGGAATGTAGTTACGCGGTGTTGCGCTTGTGTAGACTTATATATGGTATGTCTATTTTTTAACGAACCGAGGAAACGTTATTTGGGCCAAATTCCACAAAAGAAAATTGTAACGAATTACAGCGACGTTATTTCATTTAAAAGACGTTACTCTCACTACTTTTGGCGTTTTCCAGCGGAATAACGTTACTCAGGTTCGTTAAAATATGAAACGGATGATAATCGGCAATATAAGGCCTGTAAGGTTCGTTAAAGTTCGTTATAGTTTCCTGAAATTCGTTAACGGCTCGTTTGCGTCACGATTGCCTTTACTAACCTGTGATCGTTTATTTAAACGACTACGCCTTCACTGCCATTAGGGAGATGGCGTTCAGGGCTGCTACGACGATGGTGCTTCCACCCTTGCGGCCGATGTTGGTGATAAACGGGATGTCGAGTTTGCGCAGCTCGTCTTTAGACTCGGCTGCAGATACGAATCCGACCGGCATACCGATGATCAGGCCCGGTTTGGCTTCGCCTTCTTTGACCAGACGGATCAGTTCCAGCAGTGCTGTTGGAGCATTACCAATGGCGTAGATTCCGCCTTCGTATAATTGATTTGCTTTACGCGTCGAGATGATTGCCCGAGTGGTGTTCAAGCGTTTGGCTTCCTCCATCACATCGGGATCGGAAATATGTACATGCACATCTCCGCCAAAACCACGAATGCGATCCTTGCTTACGCCAGCTTGAATCATCTGTACGTCAGCGATAACAGATTGGCCGGTGCGAAGCGCTGCAATCCCTGCTTGAATGGCATCCGGGTGGAACACCATACTGCGGCCCAGTTCGAAGTCTGCCGAGGCGTGAATGACACGTTGTACCACTGGATATTGTTCATCCGTAAAAGGATGCTCACCCAGTTCCTCCGTGATCATCTCAAAGCTTTTGCCTTCAATCTCCTGTGGTTGTACGGTCAATGGTTTAAAATCCGTTTTGAAATCCATGTGCATTTCACTCCTTCAAGTAGTGGTGTCATTCAAATATTCGTTATTCAAATTAAGACTATTGGGGCGTTCTACTGCACCAATACGCGCTTCAACTCATCCAGTACACCTTCAAAATGATCAAACACTGTTCCAAATTCAGCCTCCGGGCGTGAAATCAGCACAACATGAATGCCCAGCTCCAGTGCAGATTGGATTTTTTCATCCACTGCTCCGGTCTTGCCACTCTCCTTGGTGACCATTACGGTCGTCGCATAGTGCTTGTACAAGGCTTCATTCATTTCACGGGAAAAAGGTCCCTGCATCGCAATAATATTGCGCTGTTCCACGCCAAGCTCACCACATTTCTCCATATTGTCGAGACGTGGAAGCATGCGGGCTACGAGACGAATGTCCGGATCACCGAGCAGGTGCTTGGTGAAGATCTGCAACGTTTTGCTACCTGTCGTCAGCATGACCGAGCCCTTCAATTCTTTGGCCTTCAGTGCTGCTTCATCATAGGAAGATACGACATGTAGTAACGCATGATCATCGTACGCCAAACCCGTACGCTCATAACGAATGTATGGAATGCCTGCCTGTTTGGCTGCTTCCATCGCATTGGCATGTGCTTCTTCGGCAAACGGATGACTTGCATCCACGATGGCACGGCTACCTTTTTCACGCACCAGTTCCACCATGGCTTCCACAGTCAAACGGCCTGTCCGAACAGGTAATCCGGCTTCTGTCAGGCTATTCGCCGCACTGTCGGTTACAACAGAAGTCAGCACGTCTGCACCTTGCTGCTGGATCTGTAGAGCCAGTTCCCGTGCATCACTTGTGCCACACAACATGAAGATCATGGACGATTCACCTGCTCTGAAGTTGCTGCAACCTGTGCCTGATCGGGAGAAGCATCTTCTTGTGCATTTCCTTCATGCTCGTGATGAGTATGATGCAGCTCTTCATCGTGATCATGATGATAATCGAGTGACGCTTGACGATCGACGGCAGTCTGATTGTGATCATGATCGTGGTCATGCTTATGCGAGTGGTCATCATGTGCATGTACGTGCTTATGGTCATGCTCGTCATGATGATGCGTGTGATCATGATCCGAATGATCGCGATGGTGCGCATGGCTGTGTTCATGATGGTGATCATGACTATGCTCGTGATCGTGATGATGGTGATCATGGTCGTGGTCGTGATCATGGTGATGATCGTGGTCATGCCCATGGTCGTGATCATGATGGTGATGATGGTGTTTGGCTGCTTCAAGTCTGAATTGGCAGTTGTCACAGTTGGCTGTTACACGTCCGTATAACCCCTCATGGGCCCGCTCCAGTACGAGTTCAACCAGCTTCGGGTGAAATCCAAAGTATCCGCCAACCTCGACCTGAATGTCTGGATGTGCCGCTGCAAATTCCGCAGTCATTTCATCAATGCGCTTGATCAGTACACCTGTGAACAGGAAATAAGGCATGATGATGATTTTCTTTGCACCCAACAACAGACAGCGCTCTAATCCATCTGGGAATGATGGCTGAGTCACGCCGATAAAGCTGCTTTCCGTCCACTTGTAGGGCAGTTTCTCCCACAACATCCGGGTCATTTTGAAAAAGTCACTGTTGGCATCCGGGTCACTGCTTCCCCGTCCAAGTACCAGTACTGCGGTCTCTTCATCCGTTACCGGAGCAGGTGGAGCCGCTACCGCTGTTCCGCCTTGGGATGCGACAAGTACAGGTTGAGCTTCTTGCAGACGGGTCTGCATGATTTGAACGACTTTCTCATGAACACCGATGGGACGACCATATACGAATTCCACCTGCGGATAACGTGCCTTAGCACGGTCAATAGCGTTAGGAATATCAATCTTGGCATGACCGGCAGCAAACAAAATGATCGGTACCAACACGACACGTGTTGCCCCTCGATCCACACAAGCGGCAACACCTTCCGCAATACTTGGTCTCGTTAACTCCAGAAAACAGGTCTCTACCAACGTATTCTCCGGCGCCTTCGCCGCTACCTCACTTGCAAATTCCTTCAGTTCCCGGTTCCCCTCAGGATCACGACTCCCGTGTCCCACCAATAATATTGCATCCATCTTCTGTTATTCCTCCCCCGTCTGACCCGCAGATCAGACTTTTCATATTCATTGTTCTGGCATTCCAGTTCATCCGGCAAAAACGACGTCAAACCAATCATTCCATCCATTCGTTACATTACTCGTAATAATCAATCCATCTATGTCAGCTGAAATTCAGCGAATATTGCAAAATATTAGATACGCCTGACAAGTTACACCATCACGTCTTCCCGAAGGAAGCGATTCAGTCAAGGACTTAATCAAGGCTTAGTCAGGATTTAGTAAGGAATTAGTCACCACATATCGGATTTACTTCTACCGTGACCGGTGCATCCACATGGCGGAAGCCCTGAATTACACCAACTCGTTTGAAGAATTTGTGGAATCGCTCGTTCGGATGGCCTTTTTCCTTGTAATCGGCTACAATCCGTTCCACAATCCCACCAATCTGGTCACCCGGAATTCCCTCCGCTACGGGCTGGGCAGGGTGAGCATTACGGCCGAACTTCTTGCCCCCGAGGAACAGGTCATATGCACCTTTGCGGTACACGATGCCGATATCCTCCAGCACTGCCCCGTAACATGCCATACCGCAACCATTCAATGCCACACTCGTTTCTTTGGGTGCACCCAGTCCGCCAATCACGGCCTGCAGATGGTTAGCCATCGGGACAGCATCGTCCTTCTCCATGTTGCAGAAGTCACAGGCCTTCACCTTGATGACATCGCCGATCGGCACAACGATAAAATTCGCTGCACGCAGCTCTTCAACCAACGAGTCCGGTTCAAACGTCGGCACTCTCAAAATAATCTGGTGCTCCGGCGTGTATTCCAGTTCGCCGTCTTCACTTGCACACTGCGCCAGCAGCGCCATCTGGGCGGCGGTGAATTTTTTGTTGCCCACGCCGGGCGACACGCCGACTTCGAACAGCGGCGCCTTGCGCCCAGGCTCGGGCGCAGTGCGTACCGCCGTTGCGGTCGCGGCCTGCTGCGCACTTGCCGTTCGGCTCGGCGCTGCTGCATCCAGCCAGCGGCTCGCCGATTCGCCCGCGAGCGCTCCGCCTGCCGCGAGCCGCGTCAGCGCCTCTGCGGCGAGCGCAGCTGCGCCGGCGCGTGGCTTTTCCGCGACTCGGCCCGGAGCGGCCTCTGCCGCAACGGGCTCAGGTCGCTCGCCGGCCAGCACGGCGGTGCCGCCAGTGCTGCTCGCCGGGCTTGCCGCAGGCATAGCGGCAGCAGCCCCGGCGCCAGCGGGCGGCTGCCCTTGCGGGGCTGTGCCCGCTCCGGCGCTTGCGCCGCGCAGGGCTGGCTCCGCCTGTGGCTGCGCGGCCACTGCATCGCTGGCCGCGCTCTCACCCGCTGCCTCGCCGGAGGCGGTAGCGCGGGCTTCCCTTGCGCCGAGCGACCATGGCTCGGCTTCCGTGCGCAGTCGCTCATGAGGTCTGAGCGACTGTTCCGCGGTGTTCAGCGTATATTTCCGCTGATAACCGCGCGGTGTGACCATGAGTCCTTCGTACATCATGGTCGAGGAGTTGCCGATGATCACCGTCGTCAGCATGCCGATATCATGATTCAGCATATCCTCCAGTGTGGTCATGACGACGTCCTGACGCTCACGATATGCACTTTTCACCAGACCTACCGGGGTCTGCGGGTCACGATAACGCAGGATCATTTCCTGCGTCTCCACGATTTGACGTGTACGCCGTCCACTGCGTGGATTGTACAGAGCAATGACAAAATCAGCGGACGCTGCAGCTTCGACCCGGCGAATAATGGTCTCCCACGGCGTGAGGTGATCACTGAGGCTGATCGTACATGCATCATGCATGACGGGAGCACCCAGCAGTGAAGCACAAGACTGAATGGCCGACACGCCCGGAATAACTTCCACGGCGACACCGGTATCCGGCTTCCAGCCTTGCTCCATCAGCACCTCGTATACCAAACCTGCCATACCATAGACGCCTGCATCACCACTGGAGATTACGGCAACAATTTTGCCCATCTCCGCCTGTCTGACCGCTTCTTGTGCGCGGCTTACTTCCTCCGTCATGCCTGTGCGTACAATCGCTTGCCCGTTCAACAGAGGTCGGATAAGATCCACATAAGTATTGTATCCGATAATAACCTCGCTCTCCTGAAGTGCCTCGAGTGCCCGCTTCGTGATATGTTCCATCGCTCCCGGACCAAACCCGATAATCAGCAGCTTGCCTTGACCTTGCATTGCTTCTCCTCCTCCATCACACTTGTCCTACGGATTAAACAGTGAAGAAGGGCGGCTATGCCGACCTTCTCCCTAACTGTAAAGCGTGTTCAATTCGTCGTCCTGTCAACGCAGATCATCGAACCCAGCTCTTCTAAACCAACTGCATGATCAAACTAATCTATTCCTCTACCTGCAATTTCCCGACATATGGTTGGGTTTCGCAAGGATGTACATTTATCTAAAAAAACAAAAAAATCCCATCCTTATAACGGATGGGATACGCATGTACGTACACTCAAGAACACAGTCCCAGACTCCCGGAGGGTAATCCTGTGACTATGTGGCCCAAGGGGGCCAGCCGGGCGAACCGCTTGTTCGCCCAATTCCTGATTCTTCGTACACCATTCCTTTCCGCGAAGGGTTCGGTGACACATGCAAGGTAGGTCTCCTGGCTTTGGATCATCAGCTTCCTTTTCTGTCTTCCCCGGCTTTTTGCGAGTGACTTGGATCAAAAAGGGCTTCACCATTACAGTGGCGGGACCGCTCGGGACTTTCACCCGATTCCCTGTTACCTCTTGCTGCACGCAAGAGCACCTTGCTTGTTTTCATTCAATATTGTTTTCATAATAACACCGCTCAGGAAATAATGTCCATGCTTATGATACTTGTCCATTCTTCTATTTTCAGACAAAACAGAAAAAAGTCCTGATCCAGAAATCGGATCAGAACCAGGAGTAACATATGCATATACGATTCGTTTTAAATCATCCAACTACCTTAGGATTGAATGCACGTTAATACACATTGATCAACTGTTATTGCAGGCCACGAACTTTGTCCGCATGACCCGCCGCAAAGTAACGTCCGAGTTCAACGATGAGTGCACCCATCTTCTCTTCCTCTGGAATGACCAGCGCCTCAATGCCCTCTTCACGCATGGAGTTTGCTGTGACTTTCCCTACAGAGGCAGGGATTACACCTTGTCTGAAGGCTGCGAGCATTGGTTCAAGCTTGTCCTGCGATGCCGCATATTCGGTCAGAAATCGGACCTGAGGTCCACTCGTGAAGGCAACCGCATCAACCTCATGCTGTATAATCTCATTCAAAAGCTGTTCCAGCTCTGCCTCTTCCGGCGGTACATGGCGATAAGGGAGCACTTGCCGAACGATTGCCCCTTGTTCTTCCAACCAAGCTACAAGCTTGGGAGCTGTCTCCCCATGAAGCTGCAACATGACCTTTTTACCCTTAAGATCATGGGATGCGAATTCACGAATGAGCCCGTCCGTACTACCATCATCATCCCGTACCAGTGGCGTTAACTTGCGCTTTCTGAGTGCATTTACCGTCTTGTACCCTCTGGCTGCAATCGGAGATTCCGACAATGCATCCAGTAATTTTCCCGCCACTTCCATATCCTCGGCCATCTCAAACAACGCGTCCAATCCCATGCCCGTGGTCAATACCGCCCAGTCCGGCGGGTCCGAGATCCAGGATACCAGCCCGTCCCTGATATTTCGGTCATCCAGAAATACCGTTCCCTGTGCAGGACGCACAAGCGGGATTCCACCCATTTTTTCAACCAGTAAGGACATTTCTTTCGATTTTCGTGGTCCTGTCAATGCTACACGTACACCTGCCAAATGTTGAGCCATTCATGTTCCCCCCCGTTAGTTCAGCCGAATGTTCATCAGTCTGACTACAGTATACAGGGTACTTCTGCGAAGGGAAACTGCACTTCCCCTCTTTTTGCCCGTTCATCTATAACGATTTTTGATGGAATATATCAGGAAGGCTGGAGTTCTCCACCAAGAGAATCCTGCGTTCTTTTCTCTCCGTTCTTCTCCGAATCAGAGGCTTCTTGTCCCTGTTCATGCTTCTCTTTTTTGGACTGGTCTCCCGATCTCTGTTGGGTAGATTCTTTTTTATCCTTTTTGCGAGGACGAAGGAAAAAAAACAGCACTAGAGGGAACATCACTTCAAATACAATGGCGATCCATGTCCATTCCCGAGTAAATCGATAGAGCTGTATTGCGTTTCTGAAAAACCAGAAGGCACAGACAAAGCCCACCAGCGCGACCGGACCTGTCATGACCTTTCCCGATACGTTCGGGATCATTCGCTTCAGTCCCCAGCAGACAAAATACAGATCAAATGCAATTTTCGTAATCATGGTAGGTAAGGTTGCCGCTGCCAGCGCCAGGTCAAACCGGTCCAGAAAGTCACTAATTTGCAACTGCCTTGCCAGTTCATACGAAGGGTAGACCAGTCTGGAGGCGATAGGCACACCAATTGACGTGATGGTTTCCACCATAATCAGCATCATCACCAATCCCGAGATGATCATCCCCCACAGCACAGGCTTGAAGCGAAAATCACTGCCCTTGACAACAAAAGGCAATGCGATCATCTCTCCATAAAAAGAAAATATGTACCAGCTTCCTTTGCCCACACCCGCCGCATCGACATGAAAGTAGGGCATCAGATTATCCATATTCACTTGCTGAATCAGCATGAAAGGCACAATTACAGAATTCAACAGAAACAGGGTAACATACAGTTCTGCCATACCGATCAACGAGCCAAGCCCACCTCTGACGATAAATACCGCCATAATCATAAGTGACAATACCACAATCGAAATCGGTGTCGTTTCAAGCAAGGTTATGCTGACGTAATCACCAATTAATCGGATATCTCTTGCAAATACGAAGAAAAAAAACAGAATGTACATTACGCCTGCGAGCCTTCCCAACAAGGGGAACCGGTCAGATAGCGCTTCAAACAAATCCTGGTTCGGAAATCTGCGCTGAACCCGGCTGATCATCCACATGGATACAATCATCACCAGAACGACTGGTACATACGAGAGGTAAGCGTGCTGTTCCGCATAAAAAATGGCCTGTGCATGGGGCTGAATCAACGTGCCCGTAATGCTGAGCAGCAGCACGAGCAACACGATCTGTCGATGAGTCACACTCTGATTCATACAGTACCTCCTTTCCATCATTTATTATTCAATCTGTACTCCGCAACATCCTTAGTCTGCATCTATGGTAACGGTAAGAATCGCTGAATAACATGGCTAATCCATACCGCTACAAAAAAGGTTTTGCTCAAATGGGTTATATATAACCAAATGCCTGTTCCCAATGCAATCAGCCCATAGGATAACCAGCGATTAATAACTGCCGCCTGCTTCAGATGTCTGAAATCCATCACAATAACAACGATGACCATTCCCAAATAGGTGAACAAAAGCGGTTTAATCATGTACGATATCCTCCTCAACGACACCGATCGGTTTATTAACTACCCCTACATTTTCAATAATGACATGCGGGATAACGTTCACCTCAACATCAGGATAGATATCATCCCAGCGATCCTTCATTTTGTCCCACTCTTTAGGCAAGTGCTGATGGATAGATCGACCGATCCCGAGAATATCGGCATGATATTTTTGCTGAATTAATCGAACTCCTTCAACGATATCCTCTTTTATTTTTTTGTGGATCGCGTCATTTAGTTCCAGTATTTCTTTCTCACGCAGATCACCGTAATTCGATTCGTTATCTACTACTACTCCTTTGGCGTACAATTGAACGGTCACGGTAACCTTGTCATCCTTGACAGTGGGGTGCAGTGAAGAATTGTTCTCGTTCAGCTTGATGAATATATCTCCTTCTCCGCGTGGAGCCTTGACCATAACTTCCGGCGCATTGGCTTCCCCCATAGCGAGAATCAGTGCATCTGCGGGAGCCTTGTCAATCATGCCCACCAGCTTGTCTTTCTTGAACACGGCCAATCCATCCAGCTTGATGTTTGTTTTGGCGTCCTTCCAATTTTTTGGAACATTTTCCACTTTCGAAGCAACCGGCAGGAATGGATCTACACCATCACTAAGAATAGAATCGATGAACGTTTTCAGTGAACGTGGATTCCGCATATTTAGAAAGCAAAGCTCTCTCACCATCTCGGATGGGAATTTCTCTATAGGTGCATCCGTATCCATCACGGCGTATGCTTCACCTTTTGTAACGACTGGCAATGCTGAGAATCGGTTAAGCGGGTAACGTGTAAACAAATCGAGCATGGAGGCAACGCCGTCACGGGCAAGATCTTCCCCAATGAGCATAGTACGACGGTGCGCATAATAAATCTTGCGAGATAGCGCTTTTTGGCCCTCAAGTGTAGTCCCCCGTAGCGTCTTCGCCGTGTTGGACAACATGAACCATGATTTGTCCCCGCTTGTACCTCCGCCACCTCCCGTACTGCCAGAAGCACCGGATTGACCAGGAAGAGCAATCTGCAGACTGGATCTGTAGTTCTCCCCTTCCTTATCAATCGCAATGCCGATCACAAAGGCAATATCATTAATTTCCTTTCGATCCCAGCAACCTGCTATGAAAAGGGTACACAGCAGCAACATCAATACGGCGCGAATTTTTCGAATCAGAAACATGTGTTCACCATCCTTCCTCAGCTTCAGGCGAACCATTGATCTTTTCATTCATCCGTTTCTGGTTATCCTGAACCGTAGAAGGACGATTAATCATTTTCCACCACGGCACACGAATGAGAATATCTTTGGTATCTGTTTTGCTGTACGGGCTAAGACCTGACAGATATGGCACACCAAACGAAGTCATCTGTGTCAGATGCACCGAGATCAGAACCAAACCAATCACAATGCCGTACAGTCCGAGCATACCCGCCAGTAACATAATGGGAAATCGCAGCAAACGCACTGTAATCGCAAAGTTAAACCGCGGAATCGTGAAGGAAGCTATACCTGTCATAGATACAATAATAACCATCGGTGCCGATACAATCCCCGCCTGAACTGCGGCCTGTCCGATCACGAGTGCACCGAGGATACTGACGGCCTGACCCACCGTTTTGGGTAACCTGACCCCGGCTTCCCGGAGGGCTTCGAACGATAGCTCCATGATGAGAGCTTCCACCAAAGCCGGGAAAGGGATCGCTTCCCGTGCACCGGCAATACTCAGAATCAGCGTGGTGGGTAACATGTCCTGATGAAATGTCGTGATCGAGATATATAAGGCTGGCAAAAATAGTGCGATGGCTACGAACAAAAATCGAATCCAGCGCACCAGATTACTGATGAAGAATCGTTCGTAGTAGTCCTCACTGGCCTGAAGCATCTGCCACATCGTGACAGGAGCAATCAGCGCAAAGGGAGTACCGTCTACCATAATGGCAAACCGCCCTTCCAGCAGATTGCCTGCCACCGTATCCGGACGCTCGGAATAGTGCATCTGCGGAAATGGAGAATACGGGTGGTCTTCAATCAGTTCCTCGATATAACCCGACTCCAGAATGCCGTCGATTTTGATTTTTTCCAGGCGTTTCTTCACATCCCGGATCAACTTCGGATCAGCAATATCCTCCATATAAGTCAGAACAATATCTGTCTTGGTTTCTGTGCCGAGGGTCATACTCACCATCTTGAGAGATGGAGTTTTCAGCTTGAAGCGCAATAAAGCTGTATTGACACGGAGTGTTTCGGTGAATCCTTCCCGTGGTCCCCGAATTACAGACTCCGTTTGAGGTTCCTCCACCCCACGTCTGACGCCGCCTTTAACGTTGAACATCCAAGCTTCGTCACTTCCATCGACTACCAGAAGTGCGGAAGATGCCAGTACCCCTTCTGTCGCAGCAGCCCAGGTTTTAACCCGCTTCACCTGCGTCAGCTCAACGGTTGTATCATCCAGTGGAACATCGGGTTCATCTGTGCGCTGCTGCACCAGACCTCGAATAATCGGACGCAGCATATGCTCCTGGATATCAGCCGAGTTAACAATGCCTTCAATATAGACCAGAAGTCCTTTGACTTCCGGCGTAATCATGACGTTGCGGAAAACCACATCAGAACAATCGGAGAAGATCTCCTTTACTGCTTTAATCTGAGTTTCATGTATTGTGCTGATGGGTTGCCGAATAAAAGGCGGGGACGGCAATCCCAGAGGGATATGTTTTTTTTCTTCTGGAGCTTGTTCGGGTTGTCGGGACTTGTCATTCCCAGATGTTTTGTCTGCCATATGCCGCCCCTCCGTTCTTGTTTTTATACAAGGTAGCTTGTGCCAGACAGCTGGGAATTATGTGGTCTTTTTTGCAAAATTACGAATGAATGCTCTGAATCCAGACAGCAAAAAAGGCCTCTGTATTTAACAGAGACCTCCTTAACTATTCCAGAAGCTGTTCAACCTATATTTCAGACACGTCCTAGTTAATCGGCAAAATAATCTTCAGGGACATAACGAATCTCCGACTTCGCATAGATGCTCAGCGTGTGACGCTCCCTGTCATACTCTACACGTTCACCTTCCACGTAGTACCAGTGCTTCAAAAGATGCTGATCCTTGCGTTGGACGAAACGAAATACATTCAATTCCTGTCTGAGCTCCACAATCTGTTCCACGATCAGCTCGTCCAGACCCGTAACGGTAAATATAAAACCTGTGCCCTCCTGCTGGAACCGATAGGATAGCGCATCTGTTTTGCTATTCGCCAGTCCTCGTCCAGTTACCGCATGTTTAACCATAAACCATTCCTGTTGCGCCATAAGTACATATCCTCCTTCATCTTGGAGTTCACTCCATCAGCCATTTACGGCAGATCAATAATCATATAGAACGTGTCTTCGTTTGCTTGCAGCTCTATTGAATCCCGCTGTTCCACACGAGCTGTGTCTCCTTCATTCAACAGGTACTCTCCATTCAATCCCAGCTTGCCTTCAATGGAGAAAATGTACATCCGGCGGCCCATATCCTGATTAAAGGTTAATGTCTCGTCTTTGGCCAAACGTCCAAGGTAGATCGTCATATCCTGATGAATGGTCGCAACTCTTGGACCCCCATCCGGCGATACAATAGGTACAAGCTTTCCTGCCAGTGCTGCTGGATCAAATGATGTGGTCTCATAGGAGGGTTTCAGCCCTTTCGTATGCGGCATAAACCAGAGCTGAAGCAAACGTACCTCTTCGGTATCGGAGGCATTATGCTCGGTATGAATCATGCCACTGCCAGCTGACATTCGCTGAATACCGCCAAATGCAGTAACGGCCACGTTGCCCAGGTTATCCTCATGTCGTAGCTTGCCGTTCAGTACGATGGATACAATCTCCATGTCACTATGTGGGTGAGCCCCAAAACCGCGACCTGGAGCAATCACATCGTCGTTCGCTACCCGCATCGGTCCAAACGCCGTATTCTCCGGGTCCTGGTATTCTCCAAAGGAAAAGCTGTGACTGCCACGGAGCCAGCCTCGATCAAAGCTGGAGCGGGCATCGGATGGAATGACGTTAATCATAAAATGCATCCTCCTCATCTTAATTTGATGTACTCAACTTCAAATTTACATTCTTATTTTTATTTAGTAACATACTTATTCTCATTGTATCAGAACAGAGGCATATCGTCCAAACAAGGTGAAACGGCTGTCACCGTCCTCTAGCGACTCAGCGTGTTTCATTCCGAAGAAATATAGAGAAGGATGGCGAAATAATATACTTCCTTATATTTTGAAAAAAGCTCTCTACCGATCAGCCCGGTTCGCGAATACATATCCCGAACCGGCCTGGTCAATAAAGAGCCTCGCTGCAGAACTCATCCTGCAATTCAATATTTTTTTAAGCGATAGTTAGTCAGTTCAAGCACTCACATTCTGGCGAGCGTTCCCCTGTCTGGAGAAAAGATGATCTACAGCCAGGAAGCGGCTTCCTGTGAAGAGCAGTGTCAGGGAACCCGCCAGCAGCAGGTAATCGAACTCGGTACCACTCATGAACGGCTCACCCACTTTGGCTGTAAGCAGCACGCCACCCATAACGATGACAAACAGGGCAGCAAACACTCGTGTTCCCAGACCCAGAATCATCGCCGCACCACCCACCAACTCAATGATGGCTACAACCGATGCAAGAAATCCGGGAATACCGATACTTTCGAAAAAACCTACCGTACCGCTGATTCCACCTTCGAATTTACTCCAACCGTGCAATACAAAGATCAAACCGATCATAATCCTTGAGAAAAGTAATCCTATCTCTACACTTTTGTTATTCATGTTCATCTTCCTCCCTAGTGTTATATTCAACCTCGCATTTAGCCAAGTTGATTTATCCAATGGACCAAACAAACAAGATAGACAGCAACAGGAAAACGGTAGCCGACATCAGAACAGCATAGCGTGGCAATCTTAGCGTTACGTCCTTTTCCGGGTCCAGAAGACGTGAAATCCGTACATTTACCGACGTATCTGCAAATGAAGATTGAACGGTTAGTTCTTTTGCTCCCCAAGGCTCAGGACAAGCCCTAAGCAGCTTGAGCAACGCACTGCCAATGCCTGCCACATTGCCTGTACGCTCGATGGCTTCATTGTCCGCCAGAATTTCTCTCACAATATTGTAATGTTTAGACGTATGCTTCAATACGGGAATATAAGGCATCATGATTGCAAACACCGACAACAGCGTCGTTTTCAGTGGGTCACGGTGCCACAGATGATGGACTTCGTGGTACACAACTGCGGTCTCCTCTTCAGCATCCAGCATCGTCAGAAGTCCTGTGGAAAGTACGATGCAAGGTTTCCATAAACCGATTGTAAATGCAACCGGCGATGACTTGTCCACCACAATGAATCCGGGCTGTCCGAGATGGAGATACCTAGACTCCAATTCACGGGATAACGCACGAACCTCCATGGAGCGGAGTTTACGCACAGCTGCCCTGGTTTTCATCATACGAACCGTTAGCAGCCAGCCTGTTCCGGCAAATGTCAGCAAGACCAGTGCCAGCAGGAAATGTCCCACGGATAACCAGCCCAGACGACTCATCCAATGATTGCAGAGCCAGAGCAGATTAAACGGGATATCCCAGCCAAAAATTTTGTACATCGCGTACATGAACATCTGCATGAACACGAGTAACGGAATGCCAAACCCGACGGTAAACAAAAGCTTCGAGCGGGCCTTCCACATCTTAATCGCTATCCTTTTTCCACTGTTTGATCTTCTGTTCCAGGCGTTCAATCAGACCCGCATCTGCTTCATCCAGCGCATCCAGCATATGATTCAATGCCAGAGCTCCGAATTCATCCACCAACTCATGTGACAGTTCCTTGGATTGGTCGTTCATAAACTCCTCCTTGCTCTGTACCGGTTGGTACATAGATGTTCTGCCCTTCTGAGACTTGCCAAGCAGTCCTTTGTCTACGAGCCGGTTCATCACGGTCATGACTGTATTAAAATTGACGTCTTTGTCTTGTTCAAGTGCGGTCTGCACTTCACGGATGCTGCTGCCAGGACAAGCCCATAAAATGTCCATGATCTTGGCCTCCAGCGGACCGAAAAATCGGTTGAGCCCACGCTCACCCACTTTGAAATTGTGTATTCTCATTTTTCTGACACCCCTCACACTACCCATTGTAGTGCCATCAAATGAGAAGTCAACCTCTATGTCAGCTATTTTATGTAAATGATTTGTAAATTTGTTTTCCATTTCAGAAAAAAAGCGAAAGATCGGGGAGTTCCGCACGTTCGCGGTTCTGCCCGATCTTCACCGAATATCAGTCAATATTTATTGTAGAACATGGACAAACTGTACTTTATTTTCCATCCTGTGACGGCATATGTGCAGAAATATCCACACCGAGTCCATGAGCCAAACGTCCGCCAAGCTGTCCATCCGCCCGGAAGAAGTGGCACAGGGCACGCATTTGAATATCAACAGATACGCCCTTAAGGTCATTAATCAGATTATCCAGCAAATGCTGCTGCTCTACAGGGGTAAATGAACGGAAAAGCTCACCTGACTGCGTGTAATCATCCGTCTTCTCGATTTTCTCGCGTGTAACATGCCCTTGCAACGGAACCTGACTATCCCGGTATGCCGGATCTTCCTGTGGGCTGTTTCCGGAACTGTTGGGTTCATAGTTCACCGGAGATGGGTCCTGATTCACATTCATGAGTCCATCACGCTGATGATTACGAACAGGTGCGTACGGGCAATTCACTGGAATTTGCAAATAGTTCGTTCCAAGCCGGTGACGCTGTGTGTCCGGATAAGAGAATAAGCGTCCTTGCAGCAATTTGTCCTCGGAAGGCTCAATTCCAGGTACAAGCGCACTAGGAGAAAAAGCCGCCTGCTCCACTTCAGCAAAGAAGTTTTGCGGATTCCGATTCAGAGTCATCGTGCCCACCGTATGGAACGGCAATACATCTTCTGGCCACGTTTTGGTTGGATCGAGCGGATCAAAAGCAAAATCATCCATCTGCTCAGGCTTCAACAGCTGTACCTGAAGCTTCCACTGCGGATACTGCCCATTCTTGATATGTTCATGCAGGTCCCGTGTAGCATGGTTAAAGTCTTGCCCCTGTACTTCGGCAGCTTCCTGACGAGAGAAGCCTCGAACCCCCTGTGCAGACTCCCATTTATATTTTACATAGTGTACCTGCCCCTGTGCATTGATCCATTTGAAAGCATGCACGCCGAATCCATCCATCTCCCGGTAACTCGCCGGTGTGCCCAGATCAGAGAACAACCAGGTCATCATATGCGTTGATTCTGGTGAAAGGGTCATAAAGTCCCAATATCTCGCCGGTTCCTGAATATTCGTATCCGGAGCTGGCTTCAGGGAGTGAACCATATCGGGGAACTTCATCGCATCACGAATGAAGAACACAGGCAGATGGTTGCCGACGAGATCATAGTTGCCTTCACGCGTGTAGAATTTTACAGCAAATCCACGTGGATCTCGTGCAGTCTCTGGTGATCCTGTACCGTGAATAACGGTTGAGAAACGAACCAGTACATCCGTCTCCGTACCCGGATCTTGCAGGAAGTCCGCTGTTGTATACTCCTTCATGCTCTGCTCCAGCGTGAATACGCCATGAGCACCTGCTCCTCTTGCATGTACCACCCGTTCTGGAATACGTTCACGGTCAAAGTGGGCAATTTTCTCAATGAGATGGTAGTCTTCAAGCAGTGTCGGCCCTCTTCTGCCTGCTGTGCGGGAATGCTGATTGTCACCTACGGGTGCGCCCTGATTGGTTGTCATACGTTCTGTCATCATGTCGTCCTCCTCTAATGGGTTTCACGGCTGCTATATATCTACTATTAAAATCATATTCGGCTTCGATTTAAATATACATTTAGACTTGATCTAACTGTTAAATTGATTCTAACATGTCCAACTCTGCTCTTGCATGAGGTTCACATGAGTTTAAGATGAGGTTCACACACACTTCATGAATGAAGCATGAACATATTTTTAAGGGAATGATTCTGATCTGCCTATCTATTAGGTAATACCCGAAAAAGCGTGGAGTGAACGATAAAATTGGGCAAAAAAAAAGCGGACTAATCCGCCAGGCGGTAGCCCACTCCTCTTACTGTTACGATATATTGCGGCGAAGACGCGTTATCGCCCAATTTTTTGCGCAAGCTTTTGATATGAACATCGACCACATTACTTCCACCCGTAAAGTCCGTCTCCCAGATATCACTGAGCATTTCCTCACGGGAAATGACTGCGCCTTTGGCATCAATCAGTTTGAGCAACAGATCATACTCGGTCTTGGTCAAGTGAATTCGGTTATTATCGCGCTGTACACTCATGCGTTCACGATCGAGCCACAGATCCTTGAATCCAATACGCTGCCCTTCCTCAGGCAAAAATCCACGTTTGGGCAGAGCAGGACTGTTGCCAATCATACGCTGCACCCGGTATAGAGCTTCCTGCGGGCGTGCAGGCCACACCAGCAATTCCTCCTGAAGCATCGGTCCACTCGCGCTGCCTATCATCTTCTCACCGACCAGATATAGACAAGGCGTGGTATGTTCCGCCTCCCGGTTCAATCGGCTGCTGATCCCCGCGAATGCATCAATGGTTCCTGCAACAGACAGATCATAGATCAACAGATCGAAGACAAGACGCTCATGCAGATCCGGTTCCCAGCGGTGAAAGACCAGCACATCGAAGCAGCTATCCGTCAAGGCCTTTACCAGTTCATGTACTTGCCCCGGCATCGGGCTGATTAGAATAACACGGCGTGTAACAGGACAATTGTCCACAAGAGGCGCTGAATCGGACAAGGCTGGTTTAACCCGCAGAGGTAAACGACGGCCAGGCAGCTTTATTTTTACTTGATCCGTTTGTTTCTGCATTCCCCGCAGACACCTCCAAAGACCACATGAGCATGGTCGATTGCATATCCGGTTTCTTCAGCTACCTGTTTCATCCATTGTGGAGGAACCTCCGTCATCACCTCGTCCACTTTGCCGCACACTTCACACATAATGTGCTGATGATCATCCATACGGGCATCGTATCGGCTTGCTGTCTCCCCAAGCTTAAGCTCCCGGATCAATTCTTTGTCCGTCAGATAACGAAGAGAATTATATACCGTACCATAGGCCAGATTATATCCTTGTTCCACGAGTCGATTCATGACCTCAGCAGCTGTCGGGTGATCCTCCGAATGGCGCACCACATCATATACCGCTTGCCGTTGTATCGTCAGATTTAAAGTTCTCACAACCATTTCTCCTTTATTATTGATTCATTTTATATGAAATCAGACGCTGATTTTCTACTTGCGATAGTTTCCCCAAAAAGGAAAGAATGAATTTTGATTTAGATTAAGTATAAATCTCATTGTATAATGAAGTCAATATCCACGCCAATAACCCGGATATGGAATTAAAAAGCCCTTTCCCAGCAATCCCCTCAAAAATTTGGGATAATATGGTTCGCTACTGCATCATTTTTCAGATAAAATATAGAGATGTGCGTAAAAAGGGGGAATGTCGGTTGTTTAGCACTTTTTTCATTAATATCTGTGTCATGATTACGTTTATGTATGTGTCCGGAATCATCGCCAAGTTCTATAGTATCCGATTGCCATTTCCCTCATTACGTGTTCAGATGATCGGCGGCTTATTATTCGGCATATATGGCACAGTACTCATGAACTATTCCTTCCCTCTGAACGAGACTACGATTGTAGATCTACGGCATCTGGCCATCGTAACGGCAGCTGTATATCTTGGAGGACTGGCTTCGGTCATTACGGGACTCGTTATATCGATCCTTCGTATTCTGATGTTTGGCATATCTTCCTCTGCTATTGATGCAGGATTTGTCATGACGCTAATCGGACTGTCCGGTGTATATTTCGCCTATGCCTCCTGGTCCAGACTGACCAAAATTATTACGATGAATCTGCTGGGCATAACGTTGATCTTTATCATCCTTATGCTGAACACGGACAGCATGAATTCATTAATGAAGGTATATCCTTTACAGATGACCATTTCCTTTGTCGGTGGGATCTTTATCTATTTCATCGCAGAATTTATTAATAAATCCAATGAAATGTTATTTCTTTTGGAAAGAAGGGCATCTACCGACCATCTTACCAACCTGAGCAATCGACGACAGTTCGAAAAATCACTTCAATCGGAGCTTCAGCATGCGCGGGATTACCAACAAAAGCTGTCCTTGCTGGCCATCGATATTGACCGATTCAAAAAGGTAAACGACACCTTCGGTCATTCCGCCGGCGATGCGGTCCTGAAGCAACTCGGACAACTGCTCGTAGAACATGCACGTTCTGCCGATATCGTGTCACGAAACGGTGGTGAAGAATTCGCTATTCTCTTGCTCGATTGTGGCCACCGACAGGCCATGGCTATCGCTGAATCGATCCGCCAAGGGGTAGAGAGATATCAATTTGCCCTTCCTGACGGGCACACGATACGTCTAACCATTTCCATTGGTGTAGCTGTGTATCCGGATCATTGTGATGATCATGATGATAACGATTTCTTCGAACAGGCCGACCGTGCATTATATGAGGCGAAGAATACAGGGCGTAATCGCGTGTGTGCCTTACCACTTCGCCCTCTGCCTCTTACACTTTAAAGCCTGTTATCAACCTGCCATGTTCGACTTCACAAAAAGGGATGTCTCGTTCGCCATTCAGGCGTACAGGACATCCCTTTGCTTATGGATGATTATATATCATCCGAGCTTGTGTGCTGACAGGATATTTAGGCAAGGATGCCCTCAATCTCCTCGATAATGGAAGCATCCAGCTTCACACCAGATGCAGCTGCATTCTCTTTTACCTGCTCGGGACGACTCGCCCCTACAAGTGCACTGGATACATTGTTCTGGCGCAGAATCCAGGCAAGGGCCAATTGGCCAACCTTCAGATCCAGCTTGTCCGCCACTTCAATCAGTTGACGAACTTTCCCGATGCGATCCGCATTGATCTTTCCTTCATCCCAGCCAAGCTTGGCAGCACGGCTGTTCTCCGGAATATCAGAAACGGACGTATATTTCCCGGTCAATAGACCTTGAGCAAGCGGGGAGTATACGACTTGTCCGATGCCTTTACGTTCACCCAGCGGAATAATCTCATTTTCGATATATCGGTCAAACATGTTGTACACCGGCTGATTGACCACGATATGATCCAGGAGCAGACGATCTGCTGTACCCAACGCAGCTTCCATCTGAGCCGCAGTCCACTGGCTGACGCCAACATACAACACTTTGCCCTGACGCACCAGATCATCGAGCGCACGAAGTGTTTCTTCAATCGGTGTTTCTGTATGATAACGATGGCAATAATAGATATCCACATATTCAACGCCTAAGCGCTTCAAGCTGGCTTCACATTGCTCCTTGATATGTTTGCGAGACAGCCCCTGGTCATTCGGACCATCGCCCATTTTGCCAAAAACTTTGGTTGCAAGCACATAGGAGTCACGGGAGTACGCTTTGAGCGTCTGCCCCAGCAGTTCCTCTGCTGCACCGCGCTCGTATACATTGGCTGTATCAAAAAAGTTAATGCCTTCATCGAATGCAGTTTCAATTGATTTCACCGCATTTTCACGTTCCACATACCCTCCGTACGTCAGCCAGCTTCCCAGGCTGATCTCGCTCACTTTCAGTCCGCTTCCACCTAATCTACGATAATCCAATGTGCATCCTCCTCTGTTGGTTATAAAGATGAAGTTCACATTCTATTGTAACGTAACCAGCTCGGAATAAAAGGGCTTTGGCTCAGAAAATGGAAAATTCAAAGAAGCGCATCTACGATAGGTGCGCTTCTTTGAAATATTTATATTCGTCTATCTACTTAATTAAGGCAGCGTAATACTTAATGCGTTCAACAGATCCGCCTGTCTGACCGGCTTCGTCAGAACAGCATCAAAGGTTTCCGCCTCATGCAGGTCAATATGCATACCATAGGGAACCAGAGCAATCACGGGCAGATTCACCAACCGCTGTTTTAGCTCATGTACAAAATCGACTGCGCCACCTTCCAGTAGTCCCATATCTACAACGGCCACATCCGGCTTGAAGCCTTCCTTGATCCAATCATGCGCTACGGTCGAACCGGAGGTCATATGCACATCCATCTCCCATCTGCGCATCAGGGAAGAGACGCCTTGCAAAATATCAGGGTCTTTGGCAAGCAATACCTTTCTGCCTTTTAACCGCTGCTGAACACTTGCAAGCTGTGGCAACTCCCAGTACCTGCGTAAAGGAAGGCTAATCTGAAATTCCGTCTCATTCTCCATCATACGATCCACCTGAATACGGCCATGCATGAGAATGGCAAGGTTCTGACTTACCGCCAGACCCAAATTGCTTCCAATCAGTTTTTGGATGTCCGATAACATCTGGCCCGTGTACTTTACCTTGAGCAAAAGTGTGCCGGTCTCCTCGGTCTCTTCTCCGTTCACCACTGCCGTGATAAGAACCGACCCTTCACGCGTTGAATCAAGAGCATATTGAATGACATGCGCAAGCAACTGTCCAATCTTGACTTCATCACCAACGAACACTTGCGAAACATTCAGTTCAAGATTCAATCCAAGCTCAATGTTCTTGCCCATCGCAGTCCCGGCATACAGATAAACGGTATTCTCAATGGTGCCGACCAGATCGAACGGATCATCATGTATAACGGTTTTCCCTGCTTCATTAATGTTGAAATTCATCATATTATTCAGTAAGGAGAGCAGAATATTGCCGCTCGTCTCGATCATATTCACATATTCCGACTGTTCCTCAGACATATCCGGAGTACGCATCAGATCCGTCAGTCCCAAGATCCCATTCAACGGATTTCGAATCTCATGACTCATCAGCTTTAGCATCTGTGTTTTGGTCATAGCCTCGGATTCGGCCCGTTCCTTCTCTGCCTGGAGCTGCTCTTGCATCTGTTCCGAATCACTCAGTTTCCGTTCCTGTACATGCAGCGTGCTCTCCAGATCGACAACATATCCTAGAAAGACAGCCATCGCATTCAGCGTCTTCATGTCCGTTTCGCTGATCACGTAATCAGGATTATCCATCAGACAGATGGTGCCGAATGTTTCACCGGATCTTCGCATAATGGGCACGCCCACGAAGAATCGATTTCCGAGTTCACTCGTGACGTCCATCGTTCGTGTCATCGGATGTTCACAAGTATCCTGGATGGTAAGAACGCTGCCCTTGTCTCTTAATACCAGACTGCAGTATGAATCCGTAAATGGAAGTACACTGCCTTTAACGATTAACTCTTCCGTACGATTAAAAGCCTCCAAAATGACATTTGTCACCCTGTCATTCGTGGCAACGAAGATGGTATTGACCTTCAATATGCCGCTTAATACGTCTACGATATGGGCCGCAGCTTCCTTTATATCTTCATAGAAGCCTCTCGTAATGCCTTCTGCCGTCCCCATGATTCACCCCTCTTATCTTAGCTGCACTTTCAAATCTGTATATCAGAATGTTTAATCACGTACAGGGGTCATCAAAAATCCGAATAGCTGTCACAATCTATACTTATATGATTAACACCGTAGAAGTATAAGAGAATCATACTCCCTGTCTATTGCTCATTTGCGGTCAAAAACAGATCTTAACCGAATGGTAAACCACCGAAAAGTCATATCAAATCGCCTTTTCAGATTGATCAGAGTCCATCTTGTCCGACTTCGGATATTATACTTGCAGAATAACTAGAAATTATACGCTTCCGCTCAGACTTTGGGAACCTTTATCCCGCAGCAATTAACGGAAAGTCCATATTGCCAAGTGAGCTATGTGATCATTATCACACCCAAAAAACCACATATAGTTTATAAATGGATAATACAAACCTACATATAGTATTTAACGAAAATTAAATGATATCCGAAATCATTTTAGGAGGAACCTTACATGAACATGCTTGAGTATGCCACTCCACCGGCATCCGATCTATTATCCGACCTGGGACGACGAATTATTGGCGCTGAAGACGCCGATACGCTGAGGGAAAATGCCAATCTGAACGGAGACTCCTTCAGCGGTAAAATGAGCAGGCTCGGTTCGGAGACCGCCAAGTGGCATGCTCTGCGTCATGTGTTGCCGGAAGAGCTTGCTCAAGCCGTGGAGAACGGGGATCTGTATGTGCACGATCTGGATCAGTATGCACTCGGCACGACCAACTGTATCTTTATCCCGTTTGACCGTCTCCTCGCAGCGGGTTTCAACACAGGTAACGGATCGGTTCGCACACCTCAGACGATCATGTCTGCCATGGCTCTGGTTGCGATCATCTTCCAATCCCAGCAAAACAGTCAATATGGCGGTGTATCGGCCAATAAAATTGACTGGGATCTGGCTCCTTATGTGCAGCGATCGTTCCGCAAACATTACCGCAAAGGGCAACGCCTCTTTGGTGAGAATGTCATGCTTGAGGATGAACAGCTTCATCTGGACAGCATCGAAGCGAAGAATCAGTGTCCGCGGGCGTATGCCTTCGCCTATGAAGAGACTGAATTGGAGACAGGACAAGCTGCTGAATCGCTGATCCATAACCTGAATACGATGAGCAGCCGTGCAGGTGGACAGATTCCATTCACTTCACTGAACTATGGATTATGCACATCAGCGGAAGGTCGGTTGGTATCACACTCATTGCTGGAAGCCACGATCCGTGGTCTGGGCAACGGGGAGACTCCTGTGTTCCCTCAACATATTTTCCAGTGCAAACAAGGGATTAATCAGGCTCAAGGCGAGCCGAACTATGACTTGTTCCGTCTTGCAGTCACCTGTTCATCCCGGCGGATGTATCCGAATTTTGTCAATGTGGATGCCTCCTTCAACCTGCCCTATTATCATCCGGAAGATCCGGATACGATCATCGCCACCATGGGATGCCGCACACGTACACTGGCTGACCGGTTTGGGCGCAATCGTCAGAGTGGTAAGGGGAATCTGTCATTCAATACCATTAACCTGGTCAAGCTCGGCATCCGGTTTGGTATCTGCCAAGGTGCCAGAGCTGTCGCTGACCTTGCCGGATTCTACACTGCCCTTGAATCCGTGATGCATAATGCCGCTTCCGGTCTGTTGCACCGCTACCGCATCCAGACTGTACAGCCTGCCAAGGCATCGGACTTCATGATGCGGGAGGGTGTGTGGGAAGGTGGAGAACAGCTTGGCCCGAATGAGCCGGTTGCCGATCTACTGAAACACGGCACGTTATCCCTTGGTTTTATCGGTCTGGCTGAATGTATGACCGCTCTCTATGGGCGCCATCATGGGCAGGACCCTCATGTGCATCGGGAAGCGCTGAACATTATTCGCACCATGAGAGAGTTCTGTGATCGGATGAGCGAGCAGCATAACCTGAATATCACCCTGTTTGCCACACCGGCTGAAGGATTGTCCGGCAAATTCACGAAGATCGACAAAGCGCATTACGGCCTTATTCCTGGAGTTAATGATCGGGAGTATTATACGAATTCATTCCATATTCCGGTCTATCACACGCTTCCGGCATATCGGAAGATTGAACTGGAGGCTCCGTTCCATACGTTATGTAATGCGGGTGCAATCTCCTATGTGGAGCTTGACGGGAACGTTCGAGCCAACACCGCTGCTTTTCTGCGGATCGTACAATATGCACTGGCGCAAGATATCGGTTATTTCTCCATTAATCATCCGATTGATCGCTGCCCTGCATGTGGTTATGAAGGGGTCATCGGAGACGTATGCCCAGGTTGTGAAGTCCATGAGGACCACGTACACTTCCAGCGGTTACGCCGCGTAACCGGCTATCTGACCGGAGATTACAAAGTACGCTTCAATGCTGCGAAACAGGCCGAAGTGCGGGATCGGGTGAAGCACCGGTGAATCTGTATGGTTACATCCCGGAATCGGTGAATGAAGGGACAGGCCTGCGTGCTGTATTGTTCATCAGCGGATGCCGTCACGCCTGTCCGGGCTGCTTCAGTCCGGATTCATGGAGCTTTCGAGCGGGTGAGCCCTTTACAGAGGAGCGGCAGCAGCAGATTCTGCATGAAGTGACGAACCATCCGTTGCTGGATGGCATTACGTTGTGTGGTGGTGATCCCTTTTTCTCGGCAGCAGAATGTACGTCGTGGGTCCAACGGCTTCGGGCTGCACGTCCTGATATGACGGTATGGGCCTACACAGGATTCGAATATGAAGAGCTGGTCACCGACCCTGCGAGAGCAGAGCTTGCCCGGTTGTGCGACGTCATTATCGACGGGCGATATGTTGAAGCGGAACGTGATGTCTCCCTGCCCTTCCGCGGCAGTCGAAATCAGCGTTTGATTGATGTCAGTGCAACACTAGCCACTCAAACCATCGTTACGATGCAGCTCAGTATGCTGTAAACATTAATTTTATTTCCCATAAGTAATGAGCAAGGCACGGATCCCCAGCGGACTCGTGTCTTTTTGGCGTATAACCATCTTTTTTAAAGAAATAAGTTTTATCCATTCTCTCTACTTTCTTCTCTATTGCATGACGATATATTATATAGGTAGTTAGTAATTTAGCATTTAAAATTTAACCGTTTACATAAGGTAGCCAGGGAGGATTAACCTTTTATATGGATATTGTTCAAGCATTAATTACATGTATGCCTTTCTTTCGAGACACCATCCGCCAGGATGTAACCCTGTCCATTATTGATCACGAGAAATTCCTATATTTCTCAGCAGGTGAATCGTTAAAACAAATGAATTATCAACCCGGAGACCCTCTGTTAGATGGAAATCGAAATTTTGCAGATTTGAACGGCGGTACAGTCAAAAGATTCGATCACTACTCGAAGGATATATTCGGTGTTCCTTTTGACGTAGCATTTATTCCCATTAAAAATGAACAAGGTGAAGTCATCGCCCTGTTTAATCTGCTCTACAGTATGGATGACCAGGATCAGCTGCAACAGCTCATGGATGCTACCGAGAATCTGACCAACCAGTTAATTGACAGTGTACAGCATGTAGCCGCACACTCCGAGGAGCTCAGTGCCACAACCGAAGAGATCCGGAACAACTCCAAACAAGCTGTGCAGAAATCAGGCAATGTAACTCAGGTCGCCAGCTTCATACGTGAAATCTCCGAACAAACCAATCTGCTCGGCTTGAATGCAGCTATAGAAGCTGCTCGTGTAGGCGAAGCAGGTGCAGGTTTCGGCGTTGTCGCCAAAGAAATTCGCAAACTGTCTGTCGATACCAAGGAAGCGACGGCCCGTATTGAAGATTCTCTTTTGTCGGTTCGGCAATCCATTCAGGGCATGGAAAATGAACTTGGCGAGATCACCGCAAGCTCCCAAGAGCAGGCTGAACTCGTAAACAATTTCATGAGCACGATTGAGCAGTTGAATGAAACCAACAAGCAATTGAAGCAATATGTGCAAAAAATGATTTCGTTTGACGGAAAATAAAAATACGTTTAATGGTTATCAAAAAACAAACTAAGCCTCCGAATACATTCGGAGGCTTTTCATTAGCTATTTGACTTAACGAATCTCGAAGTGGCTGATGCGTACGCCTGCGGACAGCACAATATATACATCCTGTGCACTTGCTGCACTCGTGAGTTCTGCCTTAACGGTAGACCACTGTTGGGCTTCACCTTGCGCCAGTTCCACACGTCCTGCGAGTGAACCCTCCGGTGAGCCGAGTCGCACTTCCAACACAGCGCCTGCTTGTTCTGCGGAGACACGCGCTTCAATTGCTGCTGCCCCACTACCCAGATCCGCATCCTTAAAGGCAATCCATCCTTGCTCTCCAATTACGCGGACAGCACTTCCGCCCTCTTTGCTCTCATCCAGGTCAACACCCAGATAAGCATCATAATTCTCAGCACGGGTAGCTACGCCCAGATTACGAGCAGGAATCGTCTCTCCTTCTACCGTCAGGTCTGCAACCAGCTGAACATCGGAGGATGACTTGGCAACCATGATGGAGTAAGTTCCGCTTTCCACGACATAGCGATCACGAGTTACATCCCAGATTGCCAGTTCCTGCACAGGCAAGGTGAAGCTAACTTTCACTGTAGCTCCAGCTTCGATATGAAGACGACGGAATCCTTTTAACGTTTTGAGTGGACGTTTCACCCGGGATTTGCCTGCACGAACATACAACTGTACTACTTCGTCACTGGCGATTGAACCCGTATTGGTCACATCTACTGTTACCGTAATGGTGCCATCTGTACCCGCTTGTGCAGGACTCAACTCCAGATTGCTGTATTTAAATGCTGCATACGTCAGACCATGTCCAAACGGATACAGTACATTGCCTTCAAAATATTGATACGTACGACCGGATTGAATAATATCGTAATCTTTGATGTCGGTCAGTTGATCTGCCGATTGTACCCATGTCATGTTCAAACGGCCTGCTGGCGCATAGTCGCCATACAATACGTCAGCCACTGCGTTACCCAGTTCCTGTCCTGCGTGTGAAGTATACAATACCGCCGGGATATTCTCCTGAACCCAATTGGATGTGAACGGATAACTACCCACAATGACCACAACCGTGTTCGGGTTCGCGGCATAGACCGCCTCAACCAGACGTTGCTGGGATTCGGCGAGATCCAGACTTGGACGGTCAATCTCTTCTTTACCATTTACAAGCGGATTGTTACCGACAAAGACAATCGCCGTTTCCGCAGCCTTGGCAGCTGCTACCGCTTCCTCAAGTCCATTTACAATGATATCCTGCTTGAATGTCTCTGTAGCACCGAAAGACTTCAGTTCTTCGGACGCTACGATTGCATCGTTTCCACCATTAGGTGCAGTCACCGTTTTGCCATTCCAAGTGGTCAGACCTACACTTCCGTCCTGTTGTGGCAAAAGATGGAATACTTCCTTCACGAACCATCCGTACACTTCATCTGCGGAAGCCGTTACGGTCTCCTCATCTGTGGTCAGATATTTGCCGTTGCTTTCCGCCTGCAAGGTATAACTTCCGAAGCCCCAGTCGGACACCATAAACGTCTCCGCTTCTCCGGAAGCAATAACAGGTGTTTTCTCTCCATCTGCCAGTCCAATCTTCTTCCCATTGGCTACAGAAGTTAACGTAATGCGATCATTTCCATCCTTGAACGCCACTTTGTCGCTGCCTAATTTGCCACGGATCGCCTCAAGCGGGGATACGTTATACGGCATGGTGCCTGCGTACCAGTCACGATAGACGGTTCCGCCCAATTGACCAATCACAGCCACTTTACCAGCGTTTGTTTTGTCCAGCGGGAGCGTGCCTTTGTCGTTTTTGAGCAACACTACTTGTTCTCTCGCAGCTCTGAGGGACAATTCTTTTGCTTTCTCCGTCATCATGGACTCTTCACCAATAGCAGCGTACGGGTTGCCTTCTTCCGGATCGAACTCACCCAGGCGGAAACGCACACGGAACGTATTGAACAACGCCTTATCGATGTCATCCATCGTGAGTGTACCTTGTTCCAATCCTTCACGTAGTGCCTGTTTGGACAGATCAGCATCATCGGTGATGCTATCAATTCCGGCTTTAACAGACTCTACCGTACCTGGTGTGTGGGAATCATAGTATTTATGATCATTCATGATGCCCATTACGTCGCCTGCATCACTGACAACGAAACCATCCATGCCCCATTCGCCTTTGACAATCTCGTTCACAAATGGATGCAACAACGCTGGCGTACCATTAATGGAGTTGTACGCAGTCATCATGGATTGTGCGCCGCCTTCTTTGAACGGCTTCTCGAACGCTTTCAGATAATATTCACGCATGTTGCGCGGATCGATGCTGGACGAACCACTTCCGCGATCCACTTCGTTATTATTCGCAAGAAAATGCTTCAAGGTAGCGACCGCTTTGTAATACTTCGGATGGTCGCCCTGAATTCCTTTGACCAATGCTGTCGTCAGCTCGGCTGTCAGTTCCGGGTCTTCACCATACGCCTCTTCATTCCGTCCCCAGCGCGGGTCACGTTCCATATCCACTGTAGGTGCCCACAGCGTAAGGCCGTTCACTGCCGGATTGCGTTTATAAAAAACACGTGCCTCGTCTCCGAGTACGGAACCAATCTCCTTCATCAGATCCGCATCCCATGTACATGCCAGCCCCACCGGTTGTGGGAAAGATGTTGCTTCTCCAAGCCAGGCCAAGCCGTGGGCCGCTTCTGTACCGTGTTTGTATGCAGGCACACCCAAGCGATCTACTGCTGGCTGATATTGCAGCATGGATTCAATTTTTTCATCCTCAGTCAAGCGGGATACAAGGTCCTTCACACGGGTGTCTAACTCTACTGCTGTATCTTGAAACGGATATTTCGTTTGGTTGGTCGTCATATGGAATCTCCTTTGGTTATCGGTAGTTAATTAAAATGATAGCGAATACATATCCGAATAAAAAACCTGGATAATTTCGACTGCATTCGTTCTTCCAACAAATAAATTAATCCTTTTATAATAAGCGTTTATTGCTGAGTAACTTCGTTTTCACTCTCACACCTAAAACGGTTTCGATAATCCTATCATAAAGCATGTTTAGCAAAAAAAACAGAGGTGCTGCGCAGGAAATTGTGAACATCGCCCCTGCAAAATCTGAACAGCACCGTTTTTTCCTGGCATAGTCTGGCAATCATGAATAAGAGTACAACGACGTGCGCTGAACAACATCCCATTCGATAGATTGAAGATGATCAAGGAGGAAGAAAAATGAGTGACAATCAGCAGCCCAAGACGGGTCTGCCGCCCGTTCCGGAATCACTGTGGCGTGCGACGCATGAATTCGACGCTTATCCAAAACTAACCGAAGATATCACCGCCGATGTAGCGATTATTGGAGCTGGTATTACCGGGATCACTACAGCCTATCTGCTCGCACAGACGGGTATGCGTGTGGTCGTACTGGAGGCTGGAAAAGTACTGGATGGCACAACCGGCCATACCACGGCCAAGGTATCTGCACAGCACGGCGTCATATTTGATGAAATTATGCATCACTTCGGACAAGAACAGGCTCGGATGTACTATGAAGGCAATGCCGATGCCGCGAAGTGGATACGTAATCTGGTGAAGGAAAAACAGATTGATTGCCAGTGGGCAGAGGAAGATGCCTACGTCTATATTCAATCAGAGGAAAACATCAAAAAACTGGAGATCGAGCTGACCGCCTATGGCAAACTCCACATTCCTGGTGAGTGGGTCGATCCCCTCCCCATTCCGGTTCCCGCCAGAGCAGGCATTCGCATGCCGGGTCAGGCACGATTTGATCCGCTGGCCTATCTTCACTACTTGCTCGATTCCGCTGTGAAACACGGGGTACAGATCTACGAGCATACGACAGTTACGGATGTAGAGGAAGACGCTTCACTGCATGTACGAACCTATGGAGATGGCCCATCTGTAACAGCGGAACATGTTGTCGTGGCTTCTCATTTTCCCGTCTATGATCCCGGATTTTATTTCACGCGGTTACACGCAGAACGATCCTACGCCGTACTAGTCGAACCGGAAAAACCGTATGCGGGTGGCATGTACATTTCGGACGATAAACCGTACCGCTCCCTGCGTACCGTCTTACATGAAGGACAGGAACTTATCCTCTTCGGCGGCGAAAATCACAAAACCGGACAAGGCATCTGCACCTTCGGTCACTATGAACGCCTGGAGCAGTTCGCAGCGGAGACATTTGGCATTCGCAACATTCCTTTTCGCTGGTCAGCTCAGGATCTGATCTCCATTGACAAGGTGCCTTACATTGGACCGATTACCGGAAGACATGAACGTGTCTATGTGGCGACCGGGTTTGCCAAATGGGGAATGACGACTGGCACGATGGCAGGACACCTTCTCGCCGATCGCATTACAGGACGTGATAATCCTCATGCTGCTATATTCGATCCGGCAAGATTCAAAGCCGATCCTGGCATGAAGCATTTTATTGTGGAAAATGTGAATGTAGCCAAGGAATTAATCTCCGGTAAAGTAGGCATTGTGCACAAAAACCTTAGTGATATTGGCGAAGATGAAGGAGCTGTCGTTCGTCATAACGGCAAACGTGCTGGCGCCTACAAGGACACCAGTGGCAAATTGTTTCTGGTGGATACCACCTGCACCCATCTGGGGTGCGAAGTGGAATGGAACGAGGGGGAGCGGTCATGGGATTGTCCATGTCATGGTTCCCGCTTCGATTATGCAGGCCATGTCATTGAGGGTCCTGCTGTGGAAGACCTTAAAGTTCTCGACGCACAAGAGTAACCTACGGGTAGCGATTAATCTGTAAACCGCAGAACCAAAAGTTCATCTCTCAGACCGGATCGGAATCCGCCTCCAGACGGAAGTAACCGATCCGGTTTTTGCGTATGCTGAATTATAGCTAAACAGACAGCTTCAGCTAAGCATCCGTATTAAACGAACTTATTATCGATCAATCGTGATACGGAACTATTTTAAAATCACTACCTTGCATTAAACAGTACTGAATGCTATGATGATTTCACTACTACTGAACAATATACACTAGCGATAAATGAAGCCATTAAGGAGGAACCTGTGTGAATGTGAACATCCAGTTCAAAAAAGGAGTATTGGAGCTGTGCGTCCTGGTATTAATTAACCGCCAGGATCGGTATGGCTACGAACTGGCTCAGGCTGTCTCCAAACATATCGAAGTTGCTGAAGGTGCACTGTATCCCTTGCTTCGCCGGCTTGTGAATGACGGTTACTGCACCACCTACCTGCAAGAATCAACTGAAGGCCCGCCGCGCAAGTATTACCGACTGTCCGATACAGGTCGCGACTACATGACGGCACTGACGACAGAGTGGAATGACTTTGTGCGCAATGTCGCAAATCTGATTGAGGAAGGAATCCCCAATGAATAGACAACAATTTATGAAGGCCATGGAAGTTCATCTACGGCCGATGGACCCGCAGGAACGGGCGGAATTACTCTCCGACTATGATCAACATTTCGAGCTTGGACTACGAGAAGGCAGACTGGAAGAAGAGATCGCTCGGGAACTCGGTCAGCCGGAAGAGATCGCCAAGGAAGCACTCGGTGATCGATATGACGTGCATACCCCGGGTTCAGATGCGTTCTATGCACCGACGTATCGCGACATGCGGTCATCTAGAAACAGCACCAGAGCCACTCGCAACTTCTTCACAGCCATCGGGCTGTTGTTCCTGAATCTGATCCTTGGTATCCCTCTTGGTCTCATGATGTGGTCGGTATGGCTTATCATTGCCAGCCTTTCCTTGCTGGTATTGGCTCCTGTAGCAGCGGTTGTAGATTTCGTATTCCTGAGCCAACTCGATAAAGCAGAAATCTTCGTTGCGATTGGCGCTTTCGGTGTCGGCATTTGTTTTGCCATTGCATCCAATTACGTTTTTAAAGCCTTCAAAATCGTCACTCTTCAATATATTAGATGGAATAAAAACACGATGAAAGGAGATGTTTCTGCATGAGTACCAAGAAATGGCTTGCTTTGGCCGTGATATGTATCGGTATAGGTTTGCTAGGGACATCCATATATGGGGTTCAGTTCGGAGATGAACGAGAGCATTACTCCAAACGATGGGATTTCAAAGCGAATGAATTGCAGAACATCAATATGAATGCGAATTTCAGTGCAGATATTGAATTTGTCGTAAGCCCGGATTCGAATGGTTATATCGAAGTGGATGGCAAATGGGACCCTGCCGTAGTCAAAAGCTTCGAACAAGCCACTTTATCCAACGGCACATTCCAACTGTCTCAGACAGAGCGTGAACGATTGCAACTTTTCACCCTCTATTGGAATGATCGAGACTCCACAATAACCGTCGCTCTGCCTGAAGGACACCAGTTAAATGAGGTTAAGCTAGTCTCCTCTTCAAGTGACTGGGATCTGACAGGTCTGAATGCCAATCAGCTTGAGCTGAACAATACCTCAGGTTCCATTCGTCTGGAAAACATCAAGGCGCCCAATATTGAATTGGCTCTAACTTCGGGTGACATTAACGCTTCCATGATTGATGGAGACATGACCGTGAAACAGACATCCGGAAGCTTCACTGCTGATCAGATAGTCGGTCAAGTAAACAGTGAGATTAAATCAGGAGATATTGAGATCACTGAATTGAATGGTGCGGCCGATGTTCAATTCACCTCCGGTAGCATTCATATTGAACAGTCCCATTCTGCGCCAATCAACGCATCCGGAACATCAGGAGATATTTTCATTCAAGCTGCACCTGATTTTGACGGGATCTATGATGCTAAGGCTACTTCCGGAAGTGTGGATGTACCTGAATCCCCAATGGTAAGCCGGGAAGTGATCAAGGCACGTACTTCTTCTGGCAGCATCGAGATTACCAAATAGTGATGAAGCCAATTTCCGAACTGTGGGTAATAATAGTATAATTGAGTGCTAGGACGTGTCTCAAAACTCGCTGAAGTGCATCTTTTACCGCCTTTTCGCCCCATGCTGCGTCACTTTCCCTTGACGTGCCCCGGCACGCCTGCAGAAAACTTCCTTGCTTGGAACGAAAATTCAGAAAAATCTGCTTCCTTCGGAGTTTTCAGACACGCCCTAGTCCATTTCTAAGGAGGAATTACCCACATGGAACTTAAAAATAAAACAGCTATCATCACAGGAGCCGGAAAAGGTATCGGCCGTGCCATCGCTGAAGCACTTGCCAAAGAAGGTGTGCACCTTGGACTTATTGCACGTACCGCTTCGGATCTTCAGGCTCTTCAACAGTCACTTAGTCAAGAATACGGCGTGAAAGTAACCAGTGCTGTAGCAGACATCTCGGATCGCACACAGGCGGAAGCCGCTGTAGCAGCCATTGAGATGGAACTCGGCGCAGTGGATATCCTGATCAACAATGCAGGTATCGCAAGCTTCGGTACGTTGCTGGATATGGACCCAGAAGAGTGGGAACGCATCCTGCATGTCAATGTTATGGGTACATATTACGTTACACGCGCAGTCCTTCCAAGCATGATCAAGGAAAGTAGCGGTAGCATCATCAATATTGCTTCCACTGCAGGTGAGCGTGGATTCGCTACAGGTTCAGCTTACTGTGCATCCAAGTTTGCGTTGCTCGGCATGACCGAATCCCTGATGCAGGAAGTGCGTAAGTCCAACATTCGTGTAACGGCGCTGACACCAAGCACAGTCAATACGGAACTTGCGACCAATGCCGGACTGAAAATTGGTGACGAAGATCGCATGATGCAAGCGGAAGATGTAGCTGAACTTGCACTCGCAACGCTCAAGCTGTCCGACCGTGTATTCGTCAAAGCGGCAGGCATCTGGACGACCAATCCGCAATAAACAGAGTCTTCCTCTATCTTTCTAACGAACCTCTCGCACCTTATTGTTCGTTAAACATATAAAAGGACGTTTCCCATTGTACATGTGCATGTTCGCATGTTCATGACTTGGGAGCCGTCCTTTTTTTATTCTATAAATGATCCAAACCTAATTCTTTGGACACCGCAATGAGCACCACCGCAGGCTCCTCACCAATGTTAGTCACTTCATGGGGCACAACTGCATTCCAGGTGAACGAATCACCCGCTTCAAGAACTTCCACATCTTCGCATTGCTCCGCACGAATCTTGCCCTGCAACACCAGATGACTTTCCTCCCCGGCATGTTTGCTAACCCCAGTCGATGCACCTGGCGGTAACTCCACAATGGACATACGCATTGCACCTTTAGCGGTAAGCTGCTGCACTTTAATCTGTCCACTTCCGGCTGTCGTTTCCTTACGCTCGTTCTTGCGTACCACGTTCATCCGTTGCTCTGGTGTCAGCAGCAGATAGGGAAGTGGCACTTCCAGATAATCCGCAATACTTTCAAGTGTAGCAATGGAAGGGGACGTTTTGTTATTTTCCACGTTGCTGATAAAACCTTTGGACAAACCGGTTCCCTCGCACATCTGCATGATCGTAATCTGTTTCTGTTTGCGGATCGTACGAATAGCCAAGCCAATATCCATATCGCGTCCCTCCTTTTCTATTTATTTTCGAACGCCATGCGTACGCTTCGCTTCTTTAGGTTATCTATTCGGCGCGTGCCTCCACAAATATAATCCGATTGCCGAACGGATCCGTCACGGTCATCTCCCTTGAATTCCACGGTGTCTCCTCGATACCGGGCCTCGCATGTTTGTACTCTTTCTGACGAAGTGCACCATGTAATGCATCCAAGTTATCCGTCTCCACGCGCAAGGCAGCTCCAGGTGTACAATCTCCATGATGTTCGGACAGATGAATCACGATGGAATCGAGCGAAACCTGCATATATAAGGGCATATCTTGCTCAAACCGATGTTCCCAATCCAATTGGAAACCCAGGTATTCAAGGTAGAACTCTCTAGCTTTATTTTCATCAAATATTCTCAAAATAGGCACGATACTCTTTAACATCCTGATCACGTCCTCGGGAATAAGATATGAACCATGCATAGCGACACTTCTTTTAAAACTATTCAGGGTTTCTTATAAACAACATATATTCATCATACAAAAAAAGTATTGACCCTACAATGAAACCATGATAAATTTTGTTCATAAATAAGAATATTTATTTCATATTGGTGAACTTTCATTGTAACTTTATTGTCAGAACGATAGTTGTAACTCAATCCTCATCAGGTGGTGTTTTCAATGAATTCTCCTTATATACATGAAGTCCGATTACCGTCCCATTACAATTCAGATCAGCGTTATCCTGTAATCTTCGCCTTACATGGCATGGGATCAGATGAGCAAGATATGCTTCGTTTGATGGAACCCCTTCAGTCTGATTTTATTATCGTCGCCATCCGTGGACCTATCGTTCAGGGTGGAGGTTATGCTTATTTTCAGATCAAAAGCATTGGCAATCCCATCCGTGAATTATATGATGCCTCCGTGCTGGGACTGCAACAGTTGATTGTTGATCTGTCCGCCAAATATGCGATTGATCCCACGCGGCGTTATATCGCCGGATTCAGCCAGGGTGCCATTATGGCCATGACTTTATCGCTAATCATGGGAGATGCGATTAAAGGTATAGTAGCCATGAGTGGGTACATCCCACAATTTGTGAAAGACGAGTACAAGCTACAACCTGATTCGGAGCTGTCTGTGTTCATCTCACATGGAGATCAGGATCATCTATTCCCGCTGCAACTGGGCGAAGATAACGCCGATTTCTTCCGTCAACATACCAATCACGTCACATATGTACCTTACAACGGTGGGCATCAGGTGACCCCCGATCTATATCAACAATTCCAACACTGGCTTCGGACGGATGCAAATCTGACTACCGAAGACCCGAAAGGACTGAATTCATAATGATGCCATCTCTGTTTATTGCTCACGGTGCCCCATCACTGGCACTGGAGGAGAATGTGTACACTGAATTTTTGCAAAAACTTGGAAAGGAACTGCCAAAACCTAAAGCAATCGTATTGTTCTCTGCTCACTGGGAATCCACAACTCAGCTTGTATCCTCGGTAGCCAATTACGAGACCATCTATGATTTCGGCGGTTTCCAACCCGAGCTGTATCAGATCAAGTACCCGGCTCAAGGACAGGCAGAAACCACTGCTGAAGTGGAGCGTTTATTTGTAGAAGCTGGGATTCCGGTACAGACGGATGATGTTCGCGGCCTGGATCACGGCGCCTGGGTCGTTCTGCGCCTGCTCTATCCGGATGCAGATATTCCCGTGGTTGCCTTGTCGGTGAATCGCTATCTGACTGGTGAGGAGCAATATCAGGTCGGACAGGCACTCGCTTCTTTGCGTGAGCAAGACATTCTCGTGATTGGCAGTGGTGGAACCGTCCACAATCTACGTCAATTGAACTGGGAAAGTAATGGCGTTGACCCGTGGGCATCCGAGTTCGACAACTGGCTGCATGACAAGCTGGTGAGTTGGGATACGGAGTCTCTCTTCTCCTATGATAAACTGGCACCTTCAGCTCAAGCTGCCGTGCCTACGCCGGAGCATTTTGTACCGCTGTTACTCGCCATGGGTGCCGGAGATCAGAACAAGCGAGCATCGCTCCTGTTCAAAGCCTATCAGTATGGCAACCTTAGTCTGTCCTGCTGGAAGTTTGATTAAAGAGGACTTTGTAAATGGTTAGTACTACTTATATAGTAGATAAACAATAAGCGTGAGTTAGAGGGAATGCCCCTGTTGCTCACGCTTTATTTGTTGTTAGAAGCGACTGTCATGATGGTTGTACATAATCGATTGGGCCTTTGAATAATGAGACCATTGTAGTACGTAAGCAAGGACTCCGGATTCTTGTGTGCTTTTTTGGATTATAACTATAATATGAGGTGAAATTAGGTACAGTTTACTCGCATATCACTCACCCTATTAATTGAATAGCTCATACGGAGGGGAATTGGATGCCAGAACAACGTATATATGAATTGATGGATGAACTGGATGTTTTGCTGGAGGAAAAGGTACAGGATGAGGAAAACCGGGAGCTCTTAGAGGCGTATCACGGGTTTGATGGCGTGACGGATGAGCAGCTCGACGCATTCGAGCGTGAACAAGGTATTCAATTGCCTGCTGATTTTCGTGCATTCTATAAACGTAAAAATGGGAGCGGTTATGGATTTCACGTCTTGTATCCAAGCCTTGAAGAAGGTCGGGAATCCGAGCCATTTTACCTGTTATCCCTGGAAAAGATTCAAAAGGAGCAGTCCACGCTGGTGGAGAACCGCATGGATGATTATTTTACCGAAGAAGAGATCCGTGAGCTTGATCCCCGAATCAAACCCTACCTTTTTCAAAAGAAATGGGTTACCTTTGGCAAGCTTGGAGGCGGTTCGCTGTATCTGATGCTCGACTTTGATCCGACAGAGCAAGGAACGGTTGGGCAGATTATTATGTACGTGCATGATCCGGATTTTATATATTACGTCGCCGGGACGTTTACCGAGCTTTTGGAACAATCCAACCGGAATTTACGTGCCATTGAGGCCATCGAGTACTGAGAAAGTATAACGTATCCAAACTGGAATCAGCCTACTCCCTATGGATCACATGATAAGCATGATGATATGACCTTTTTTGCATAATGCTGGGATATGTCAAAGCGGTTATAATAACATTTAGTGGAAATGCACATGCTGTATAGATAAACTGCCTTTTCTACACCTAATACATTGATCTGGGAGGAACAACCGAAGTGGCTGAACAACCGAAGTCTGAGAGCTTTATGTCTCTCGTCAAAAAAGGAAACACATCCTCCGCCGTAGCGATGGCAGGTAATGCTGTTCTTGCGGTGTGCAAGGGGGGAGCCTTCCTATTCAGTGGCAGTGGCGCCATGTTCGCTTCGGCGATGCATTCACTCGCTGATGCCATTAACCAAGGGTTTGTCTTTGTCGGAAGTGTGTTGTCCGAGAAAAAACCTACACGCCGCTTCCCGACCGGATTCGGACGGGTCATTAACATTTTCTGCATGATCGCCGTTATTGTCGTGACGATTATGGCCTATGAAACGATTCATGAGGGGATTCACCTGCTCCAACATCCTGCCGGTCATTCCGGGGGTCTCTGGATTAACATCGGTGTGCTCGTCTTGAACATTCTGATCGACGGGGCCATTCTGATCAAAGCCATGAAGGAAATTCTCAAAGAAGCACGCGCACCCAAAGCGGCTGGATTGGCCTTGGTCCCTGCTGCCATCAAAAATGTTGGCCGGGCTGCGCCACCAACACGTCTCGTATTCTACGAAGATGTTGTCGCTGTACTCGGTGCCCTGCTTGCGCTGATCTCTGTCGTGGTTATTGCCTTGACCAATTTTGCATTGCTCGACGGCATTGTGACGACGATTATTGGATGTCTGATGATCGCTGTAGCCTTCCGGGTTGGTTACGATAATATGATCGGATTGATCGGTGTTGCGGCTCCGCAGGATATTGAGGATAAAGTGTCCCAAACCATTCTCGCAGACACGCACGTTGCCGATATTCAGATGATGCGTATCATCCAGGAAGGCCGCTATTATCATGTGGAAGGTCTGATTGAACTGACCAAAGGACTCAGCCTTGCCGATGCAGATGACATCAAGTTCCGTATTCAGGAGAAGTTGATGACAGATCCCGACATTGCGGACGCAGCCATCTCCATTATTGAGGATGACGGCGTGAACAGCTGGAGTAAGAAACATTCGGATGTGTTGAAATAACGAGCTTCTCTTTTTATAAAAAGAAAGACAGAACCCACTCTTCAACAGAGTGGGTTCTTAGCATGTTCAACTACACACTCATCTAGGGAGTATAGTTTCTCAAATTTACGTACCTAGACTTTGGTCTAGGTTCACTTTAACTCCAAAGACGGAGGATAGACTTTTCCAGTTCATGGTATGCTGTGAGTAACGAAAGTATTGCTCTACATACAACCGTTCGGAAATTAATGTTTGATTGAGAAGGAGAGATATTATGGCTAAACGTACGATCCTTGCGCCTGTTCTCATTTTGCTGGGCGTGTACCTGATTCTGAACCAGGGAGGTTCACTCGGTCCGGGTACGATCTTTGCGACCTTCTGGCCCACGTTATTCGTGATTCCACTGGGACTGTTCTTCCACTGGCTGTACTTCTCCATGATTGGCAGAGGGGTTGGACTGCTGGTTCCCGGTGGCTTGCTGCTCACCGTGGGTATTGTCTGTCAGATCGCGATGCTGTTTAACAACTGGAGTACGATGTGGCCGGGCTTCATTCTGGCGGTAGCTGTTGGTTTGTTTGAATTGTACTGGTTCGGTGGTCGGAACAAATGGTTGCTGATCCCCATCAACATTCTAACGGTGATATCGCTGTTGTTCTTCGCCGTAATGTCGATTGGCACGATGCTGAGTAGCTTGAGCTTTATCCAACCGTTCGTGGCAATTGTGCTGATTATGGGTGGGGCATGGATCATGGTAGGTCGCAAAAAGCGCATGTAACCCTTTATTCGTTTCCACTTGATCACTGCGGTGACAGAACAACTTCGGATCGCTGTTATCCCCGGATTTTTTTGAATCCCATCTGAAATGGGGAAATCCGGTGATAAAGGCGAACGCTTCGCTTCCTTCGTTTGTTCTGTCCCCTCCGTTAACGTGTGCACGAAAAAATATGACCTGAGCCTTTTGCTCTGAAGCAGGTAATAAAAAAGGGGTGCTGCTCGTCATTTCAGTTGAATGACGAGCAGCAACCCTTTTTGTTTTTTTTCATAATCTAACGAAATGTTCACACGCTATTGACTCTACTTAGTAAGCCACGATGGATCGTTATCAGATGCTATTACCTCTTATTTACTGTGCATTTTAAACTCCAGGAACAGGTCGTTATAATGCGAGAGCATTTTTTTGCCCAGATTATCGTAGACCTCCAGCTTACCTGTCAGTGTCTCGTCCGGATAGAAGCGTTCATCCTCCGAGATGTCCTCTGGCAGCAGCTTGAGCGCCTCGGCGTTTGGTGTGGAATACCCGACATACTCGGCATTGCGAGCGGCATGATCAGGGTCCAACATGAAGTTGATAAACTGGTGTGCCCCTTCAATATTACTCGCTGTCTTCGGAATAACCATGTTGTCGAACCAGAGGTTCGAGCCTTCTTCCGGCACCATGTAATCCAGCTTGTCGTTCTCATCCATAATCTCGGATGCATCCCCGGACCACACAAGTCCAACTGCAGCTTCCTCATTCGCGAGCAACATCTTGATCTCGTCTCCGACAATCGCTCTTACGTTCGGCGTGAGGGTAGACAGCTTTTTCAGCGCTTCTTGCAGATGGTCTTCGTTGGTATCGTTCAGAGAATACCCGAGACTGTTCAATCCCATCCCAATGACTTCGCGTGCACCGTCAAGGAGCAGGATTTGGTTTTTCAGACGTGGGTCCCACAGGTCATTCCAGCTATCAAATGTCAATCCATCCACCAGTTCGGGATTGTATACAACCCCCACCGTTCCCCAGAAATAAGGGATCGAGTACTTGTTGCCTTCATCAAAGGACAAGTCCATGAACCTCGGATCAATGTTATGCAGATGGGTCAATTTGCTATGATCGAGTGGAACGAGCAGGTCCTCTTCTTTCATTTTGCTAATCGCATATTCAGAAGGAATCGCCACATCAAACGTGGTACCGCCCTGCTCAATCTTGGTCAGCATCGCTTCATTGGAATCAAACGTCTGATAGATGACCTTAATGCCTGTCTCATCCTCAAATTCCTTGAGCAGATCGGGGTCGATATAATCGCCCCAGTTGTAGATGGTCAGTGTGTTGCCGCCAGAATACCCCTGACTCTTGTTCAGATACGAAGCCAGGATCATCAGGGCAAAGGCTGCCACGAATACAATTGCAAATGTCCGTACCAGTTGCTTCATGGACGCAGCCCCTTTCCTCCGGGTGGTATCCGTGTTGCACGGCGGTTAATGAAGTAATATCCAACCACCAGCAGCACCGTGAGCAAGAATAACAGGGTAGACAACGCATTGATGGACAAGGATACACCCTGCCTTGCTCTCGAGTATATCTCTACAGAAAGTGTAGAGTACCCATTACCCGTGACAAAGAATGTTACTGCAAAATCATCGAGCGAGTACGTCAATGCCATGAAGAATCCGGCAAAAATACCCGGTTTCACGTATGGCAGCACCACACGGGTCAGAATCTGCCATGAACCAGCGCCCAGATCGCGCGCCGCATCCATCAGTGTTGGGCTCATTTCCTGCAACTTTGGCAGCACCATGATTACAACGATCGGCACACTGAACGCAATATGAGACAGCAAAACCGAAGTGAAACCCAGTTTGATGCCAATCATGGTGAACAGAATCAGGAATGACGCACCAATGATAACATCCGGACTAACGATGAGCACGTTATTGAGTGACAGCAGTGTATTCTTGGTCCGTTTGCGACGCACATGGTAGATCGCCAGTGCTCCTGCTACGCCAAGAATAGTCGAGATCGCCGATGACAGGAGCGCAATGATAAATGTATTCAGCACAATGATGAGCAGTCGTGTATCGGCGAACACCTCTCTGTACCATTCGAGCGTGAATCCTTCGAAGCTGCGCATATGGCCGCCACTATTGAAGGAATAGAAGATCAGATACGCAATCGGTGCGTACAATATGGCGAATACAACGGCTAGATAGACGTTAGACAGCTTTCCGTTTCTTCCCATTACGCACCTCCTTCTTGCCTGATCCAGTCAGGAACATAATAATCGCCATCGCAATAATCAAAAAGACGGCAATCGTCGAACCCATCCCCCAGTCCTGGGTGACGAGAAAATGCTGTTCAATTGCTGTTCCCAGCGTAATTACACGGTTCCCCGCAATCAGTCGGGTAATCATGAACAGAGACAGCGCCGGAATAAATACAGCCTGACAGCCTGATTTTACTCCACTAATGGTCAGTGGAAAGATAACCCGGCGGAAAGTCAGCCACGATGAGGCCCCCAGATCGCGCGCCGCGTAGATCAACGATGGATTCATCTCTTCCAGCGCATTGAAGATCGGCAGGATCATGAAAGGAATGAAGATGTACACCGAGACAAAGATAAAGCTGAAGTCGGTGAACAAAATCTGCTGTGTACCAATCCCCACGACTTCAAGCAGGGAGTTGGTCAGACCGTACGTTCCGAACAGGCCGATGAAGGCATATGCTTTTAACAAGAGATTGATCCAGCTTGGCAGAATGATCAGCAGCAACCACAGCTGCTTGTGCTTCGTCCGGGTCAACATATACGCCGTCGGGTAGGAGATTAGCAGCGAGAACGCCGTAATCAGAAATGCATACCAGAACGAACTGAGCGTCATCTGCAAGTACACAGGTGTGAAGAACCGGGCATAGTTGCCAAATGTGAAGTTGCCCTCCACATCGAAGAACGAATAATAGATGACCAGCAGAACCGGCGCCACAACGAACAACACCATCCATAATACATATGGAATCAGATACGCATTGCGTGTGCTGGCCTTAGTCTGCATGAGCGGCCTCTTGGTAGGCTTCGAGTCGTTTGTCGAACTCTTCCTCGGTCTCGTTAAAGCGCATGACGTGCACCGCTTCCGGATCAAAATACAGCCCAATTCGTGCGCCGACAACGGCTTTCTTGGTTGAATGAACAAGCCACTCATTGCCCGCATCGTCGTACGTAGATATCTCGTAATGCACCCCGCGGAATAACTGGGAGTCCACATTAACCTTGAGCTTGCCTTGGTCTTCGGTTGTAATCTCCAGATCCTCTGGGCGAATGACAATCTCTACCGGCTCGTCCCGCTGGAGACCCTGATCGACACACTCGTGCTGTGCGCCAGCGAATTCCACCACAAAGTCCTGCTTCATTTTGCCCGATACAATGTTCGATTCCCCGATAAAGTCTGCTACAAAGCGGTTAATCGGCTCATCATAGATATCATTCGGTGTACCGCTTTGTTGAATCACGCCACCATTCAGGACAAAGATCTCGTCGGACATCGCCAAGGCCTCTTCCTGGTCATGCGTAACAAAAATGAATGTAATGCCCAGTCGCTGTTGCAGCTCTCGTAATTCATACTGCATTTCGGTCCGCAGCTTCAGATCAAGTGCTGAGAGCGGCTCGTCCAGCAGCAGAATTTCAGGTTCGTTCACAATGGCGCGTGCAATCGCAACACGTTGTCGTTGTCCGCCGGACATTTCGCCGATTTCACGGTTTTCGTAACCGGATAGATTGACGAATTTGAGGGCTTCCAACACTTTGCTGCGAATTTCAGCCATTTTCATCTTTTTGATCCGCAAACCAAAAGCTACGTTCTCAAATACATTCAAATGTGGAAATAACGCGTAATCCTGAAATACGGTATTCACCTGCCGCTGGTGGGCAGGCACCCGGTTGATGAGCGCACCGTTAAAATAAATACTGCCCTGTGTCGGCTCCGCAAAACCGGCAATCAGCCGCAATATCGTTGTTTTCCCGCAGCCCGATGGGCCGAGAAGCGTATAAAATTTACCCCGCTCAATCTCAAAGCTGACTGCTTTCAATACGGCTTCATCCTGATCGTATTGCTGAGTCACCGCTTCGAAGCGGATAATCGGTTGTTGTTCTGACATGCCTCACATCGCCCCCTTATACTTGAGGTACCTCTTAATACTGTACACTTTCGTTCATGCATCCTTATAGATAACCCATCTATTATATATGATTCAGGTATATCCGCAATGGTTTTGATGTAAACGCCGCGTGTGATTTCTTCTTATTTTCAAAAATTCTGCATACATTACGGGTATATGTCGATATCTACGCATTCCTTTGGGAAATGAAGCACGTTTGGGATTCCATTTTATGTGTGAGAGGAGTCTTGGCTCTTGGATATTCGTCGTAACTTGCCTTTGCTGATGACGATTTGTTTCCTAAGTCAGATGGGCGGATTCATGATCCTGCCCCTGTTTCCTTTGTTTATTGAAGAATTCGGCCTGGCTGGCTGGATGATGGGAGTTATTTTTGCACTCTTTTATGTGGGGAAAGTCCTTGGGGGCATTCCTGCAGCGGCAATCTATAGAAAGCTCGGAGGGAAAAAGGCGCTCATCCTGATGCTGTTACTGCTCGCGGTCTGTATGGGTGGCTTCGCTTTGTCTTCTGCTGCCGTTTTATTCGGTTTGCTCCGGTTGCTGCAAGGGCTGGCTTCCACCGGTCTTACCGTGGTCGTGCGTTCCATCATCGGGGATGGGGGCAATGTAGATAACCGCGGCCTGTACAATGGTTATATCAGCAGCAGTGAAGGTGGCGGCATGGTGCTCGGTCCGGTCATAAGTGGCTGGCTGGCGCTGCACTGGCCATTGTCAGTGCCTTTTCTGCTCGTTACGGTATGTTGTCTGATGGCCGTGGTCGCTGCGATGGGGATGAAGACGACGGCACAAAAACCTCTGGTCAACTCAGCACACCCGGTGCTTCACACGGATGACGCCCCTCCTTTACCTTCAACAACATCTGATGCACTGCATACACAAGCTGCGGATACCTCCTTAACCTCCCAATCCAACCAAACTCTCGAATCAACAATACCTGGCCCAACTACAGGGCTTACACGGCGTCAACAACTTGTTGGTTATGGCACTGTACATTTTCTGGAGATGAGCGCCTATGCCGTATTCCTCACCTACTTCGCACTGTATGCAGCTCATATCATGCAGTGGGACCCGTTTGCCACCAGTCTCGCCTTCACCGTATCCGGGATCTCTACGCTTGCCGCTGCTCCCTTCGTCGGTTATCTCTCTGACCGAATGGGCGATCGTTTGCTGCTTTGCATGCTCGGCATGTTCCTAATCGGAATCGAAGTCGTAGTATTTCTAAGCACGTCCTCCCATCTATGGGTCTACGTTGGTATGCTGATTGGCGGGGTTGGTGGTGCATGTTACATGGACTCGTTCTTTGCTCATATTGGTGACCATATTCCAGACGAGAGTCGAAGCTCAGTCATAGGCAAAATTGTATCTGCCGCCGAGATCGGCTCCATCCTATCTCCGCTGGTTGCAGCACTACTTATGGAGGTTGGATCGCTCTACTCTGTGTTCGTGTTCAACCTGGTGCTGATTGCTGCTGCCATTGTAGTTCAGGCCGTGATGCGCAGTCGGTATAAGACAAGACGGGTATAAAAACAAAAGGGAGATGTCCCCCAAGTCACTAACATGACGGAGGACATCCCTCTTTGGCATACTTTTTTTCTAACAAACTGCACAAGTGTTATTCGCTTCAATTTCCACTTCGTTAAATTACAATTCCACAATGAATCCGCCTTTTTAAGAGGCGCTCGGCTCGTCAACTCTACAACTCGTGAGAGAAACCATTTCGATGGCAATCTCTCGATTTTGCTTTTCCTAATAATGTTGCTATATGCTCTGCATTTTCTTGGATTTTTCTTTTTAAGTAAGGGTCTGTACTATCAGGTAATTCTGTTGGTTTGTAAAACTTTGCTTCAAAAACTTCCACCCCATCTGGCTTCAGTTCTCCCTCATACTCCGTGCAAATATACCCAATGACCACATTGTAGTATTCATGCCCATTTCTTAATTTCGTATATAACTCTTTTCCTGAGAAGACGCCATACAGATGAAGTTTCTTGATCTCGATACCAATCTCTTCTCTGACCTCTCTTATTGCAGACTCTTCCACCGATTCGCCGAGCTCCATAAATCCACCCGGTACTCCCCACGTATCGTCCAGATGTCGAACCAATAGAATCTCACCCGTCTTATTCAAGATCAATATACTCGGTCTCACCAAAATAACAGGAGCATTGCCAACTATTCCTCGCAACGTTTCAATGTAACCCATGGATTGTTCCCTCCCCTATGTGAAGTCAAAGTCATGGCTTCATTATAGTTGTGTTATATATTTCCATATAGAGAAAGAATATTTTCATTTTTTTCCTATTTTAAAGCCCATAATTTGATAAAAAAGGATCACAAAAAATAACCCGTCTGCACAATTTAATGTGCAAACGGGCATTTCATTGGTGTATCCCCGGCCTGTGGCTGGGGATGCTCTACCTGTGCATTCTGCTGCTCGCTGCTTCGCAGCTCTGCGGCAGATGCAACGCCATCTTTCAGAGTATACGCCTGATCCTGATGGAAAAAGTTCGGCTTCACGATCTCATTCCGATAGGAGCTGTGGAAAATATGTGTTGTCGCCGGGGAAACTGGCGGAATCAGCCACACCCAATCCCCGGTCAACTCACGCCCAGCCTTCTCCTCCCGCTGTTCAAACATCGCAAATTGCGCTGCCGCCGTGTGGTGATCCACAATGCTCACGCCTGCTTTTTTGAACGAATGCAGCACAGCCACATTCAGCTCAACTAACGCACGATCCTTCCACAATGTCGTTTCACTCGACGTATTCAATCCAAATGCTGCCGCCACCGCAGGCAGCTTGTTATACCGGAACGTATCCGCCAGATTACGGGCGCCGATCTCTGTACCCATATACCAACCATTGAACGGTGCTGCCGGATAAGATATACCGCCAATCTCCAGTCGCATATCAGCAATCATCGGCACACCATACCAACGCATACCCAGCTCAGCAATCTCCTTCTGCTCCGGGTGTTCAATCATCACTTCCACAATCTCTTCTTCGGGTATAACATACCACTCTGGTGCTTGTCCTTGTGCCTGAATAATGAGCGGTAACACATCATAGGGGCTACCTGCCCCCTGCCAGCCAAGTGACACCGCCGCTTTGGTCATTTCCACCGAAGCAGGATCTCCAATAATACCTTGCTCCGTCTCATATCCTGCATAACGGATCAGCTGATGATTCCAGAGTCGTACCGGAGTTCCATTCGGCCCATTGGGTGGAAGAATGGTAATCATCGGGATTACTTTGCCACCGTTGGATGCCACATGAATATGATTCATCACAGCTTCCGCTGCCGTTCCTGCCGTATCGGCATGACGCGCATCAACGACTCGCAATTTATCCCAAAACAGCCGCCCGATACAGCGGTTGCTGTTCCGCCATGCCATTTTACAACCCTGTTCCAATTCCTCTGTGGTATGCACATAGGTACCCGTTACTTCGATCTCGCCCATAACGGCAACAAGCCGGGCCTGCGCGTTTTCACGCGAATGACCCAGCTCTGCATAACATGTATATATAAACCGTTCAGCTTCTTCCTGCAATTGTTCCAGGTCTGACCGCATCATTCATTCCACCATTCTGTACATCTTGGATGCCATCATTATACGGCAAGCGCACCGGATTTGTAAGCGAACGGACAGTTTGTTCACGGACTCTACATATCGTTGTCAGGATGAAGGGTAACTTTGCTTATTTGCCCAAAAATGCGTTTAACATCCAGACCTCTTTATCCAGCGCAGCGGTAAATCCAATCAACATATCTTCTGTTGCATTATCACTTGCCTCTCCCGCTTCGTGAATGCCTTGATGAATCACTTCCACCATTGTACGCAGATCAGCAACCACCGACTCTACCATACGCTCAGCAGGCAACTGGCCTTGTGCCTCTTCAATTGGAGACAGACGCAGCTGTTCAGCCATCGTAGCCACCGGACGTCCACCAATAGCAAGCAAACGTTCTGCAACTTCGTCCATATTCGCCGTAGCCAAGTTGTACAGCTCTTCGAATTTGGCATGCAGTGTAAAGAAATGAGGTCCTTGGACATACCAGTGGAAATTATGCAGTTTCGTGTATAGTACGGACCAACCTGCGATCTGACGGTTCAGGACATCTTGAAGTGCTGTGGCGTTGTTAGCAAAAGTGTTGTTTCTAGTTTGGATTGTGCTCATGGAATTTATCCCCTCTCGAATATAAAAATAGAATTTGAATGATTGTTATGGATTGCTTTGATTTGTTTTTTTAATTTAGACTTAATCTAAATCTTGTTTTAATTATAGCACTGCATATCCTGTTTGGGAAGGCTTATGCACTGTCTTGTAAATGAAGATTCCATGAAGTACAGCTTCATAGAAACGTTGGCACAGGCAATTTAGAAAAAGGATGGTTTTAAGCAAATTCTCCCAAACCTATTGGAGCTATGATAAAATCATCTGATTGGGTTTCCATAAATTCTGAATAGGATGATACCCATCATAAGGACAGTTACCATTGTAGGAAGTTAACTTAGTCACTATTGCGGAGGTAAACATGAGGATATTTCAATTTAAACAAGAGTCAGGTAAGAAGATTACCAAATTCGAATCTAATTTCGTAATGTCACGTATTACGCAGACCGACAACGCAGCTCATATCGGATGTATGCATTTAGCTGAAGGTGGAGTAGTAGGTTATCACCAAGCTGTGGTTCCTCAACTCCTTTTAATAGTAAGTGGAGAGGGCTGGGTTAGAGGGGAAGCAAATGAATACATCAAAGTGCATTGTGGCGAGGCTGTACTCTGGGATAAAGATGAATGGCACGAAACCAAAACAGAAGCTGGACTCATGGCAATTGTAATTGAAAGCGAAGAGTTAGACACCTCATTATTGATGCCCTTAGAAGTTATTCTATAAAAAAAAGCAGACCTGCACCTAAAACCGTAACAGGACTGCTCCTTTAAACATAAATCTCCTTAAACTCGAACACACTCAAAAGTCAGAATACGACTGATCTCTTCATAGCTCGATGCTACAAAATGAGGTTGATGATCGGACTCCGGTAGCGCCGCCCGATGGTTGAACCAGATAACTGTCCAGCCTGCATCCACTGCACCTACCACATCATTACGCCACGAGTCTCCGATGTAATAGCTGGAACGGGCATCTGTCCCGGACTGCTTACTCACATATTCGAACAACCTGCGATCCGGCTTCGCATACCCAGTTGTACCGGAGATGAAAATCAGATGCTCATCAACGAGACTGAGCACATCCAGTGCTTCAAGCTTGCGCCGCTGGTGCTCTCCTTCTCCATTGGTGATCAGACCAACGGTGTGACCTTCTGCCTGAAGCCTTCTGATCAGATCATATGCTCCTTCAAAAGGTACAATCTCGAACTGTCTGCTCAGATACTGTGCTTGTAGTTTTTCAGCCTGTCCCGATTGTAGAGGGAGTCCAAACTCCTCCATCGTCAACTCAAACCTCCGACGACGCATTCGCTCTACTGCATCCGGTTCTGGTACAGCGGATAGATCTTCTTGTGCAGACAGCCAGTCACTGTAATAGCGAAAACGGTGATAGGCCTCAGCATAAGGGAAATCATCCGGCAGGCCGAGAACGTCCTGCAACGCGCCACGAAGCGGCTCCAAGTGATCATATAACGTATCATCCACATCGAAAAATATCGTTTTAGCTTCATTTTTTATATTCATAGTTGTTACTGATCCTCCTGCTCCTGTCTCAAGCATTCTCTTCTTACTACTATATATGTAATCCTATGCCTCGTCCAAAAGGGATTTATTGCGTTATCACTTCTACTCCAGAACAGTGCCCATAATAACGCTTAGACTAGAATTGATCGGACGGCTTTATATGTTAAAATAAGGATGATTAAATCTGAGGTGATGACGATGTTCAACCCAAAATTCTTCTTCTATTAGTTGTGCTCAAGGCACTGGCTACTCAAGCCAAAATCTAGCCCGGTACAACGGGGATGAAGATGTTCACACAGGAAGAGATTCAATCATGGGAAAATGAAACAAATTTCGCACAGAGACACAACAAGAAGTTCATTGATCCAAGAAAAGAAAAGCTGAAAGATCACCGTAAAGGAATCAAGAGCACGCATTACAACAAAGAATGTAAAGCCGCTCGTAAACATGATTATCGTCTGTATAGAACCAAAATGAAGCGTCTCATGTACTATGAGCAGTATGATCTTCTGTACAACTATAAACGTACAAGCGGTTGGCTTACCTGGTAGATCAAATATAGAAGAGTAGTCCTTACATCATCGTGTCCTGCTAATTATCATGAATAGCAGGACACGATGATGGGGGACTCTTTTTCCATTGGAGTACATAGTCTTGCTCAAATGATAACTGTGGATAATGAATGATTGCCCCATCCCAGTTACTGGAATATAATTATTAAAGAACACATCCAAAATGATACAAAGGTGGAATGAACATATGAGTACTTCTGTAAAGAATTGCACCGATTGTGGAAGCACGTCTTTCGTACAGGCATCCGACTTCATCAATCTTCGTCCATTGAATAAGAAATTATCAATTGGTTCGGAAAGAGTATATACCGTTTGTTTGGATTGCGGGGAAGTGGTCTCCATTAAGGTGAAGAATCCAGAGAAATTAAAATAAGTGGGTTTCCGATTATATATAATTACACGAACATGATAATACGAAAATGAATCCGCGAAAAAGAAGCCCCGCTCACCTGAGTGAACTGGGGCTTCTTTTTCTTATAGAACACACAAACGATATAATAACGAATAATCGAATGGATCATCGCAAGCAGACCACCAGATGTATCTATCACACTTAAACAATTAACGATACAACCTTACCTGCATTCACATCAATCAGGCCATGGTCCGTGATCTTCAGAGCCGGACTTACCGCAAGAGAATGAGTACTGATCGACATGATCGGGTTGTAATGTACATATCCAAGAGACAGCATGGCTGCTCTCAGTTCCTTCACTTGATGGGACACCACTGCCAGTGGTTCTTCCGTCAAAATGCCACCTACAGGAAGTTCCAGATGGGACAGCACCTTGCCGTCTTCCACTACACAGAAGCCCCCTTGGCTCGAAATCACTGTGTTAGCTGCCAATATCATATCTTCACGATTACGTCCTACAACCAGCAGGTTGTGATTGTCGTGCGAATATGTCGTCGCAATAGCACCGCGTTTAATGGTATCTCCACCGATCAGACCGTGTGCATGATTGCCGTTCACGCCATAACGTTCAAAGGTCGCGATCTGCGCATATCCGCTTTGTTCCCATAGCAATTCGCCATCTGCAGACTGAATCGGTGCAATATGTTCTTCTACAAAAGTAGAACCATCCTTCACCATCATGACACGGCATTGGTGCTCACCTTCACCAGCGATTTCAACACCTGATCCACTGACTTTTGGATCTGACAACTGAATTGTAAAATCTGCTACGCCCAGCTTCTCCAACTGTACACTCTTATAGAAGTGAGGTGGGAACTGCCCGATTACTCGTTCTTGCTTATACGGTTCGGAACCGTCATAAGCTTTGCGGCCGTTTTTGTACACCTGATCAATCGAAAGCTCTTCCAGGTTGGATAGCAACACATAATCGGCCACTTTGCCTGGGGCCACGCTGCCACGATCGGTCATTTTCATCCGGGAGGCAGAGGTTGATGTTGCTGCATAAATCGCATCTTCCGGACGCATCCCCATCTGAATTGCTTTACGTACGATATGATCCAGATGACCATGCTCCACCAGTGAATCCGGCATTACATCATCCGTTACGAAGCAGAAATGCTGCGCCACATCATGTTGAATCAGGTACTCCATGACTTCCGGGGTCATTGATTTCTCCTGAATTTCAATAAACATACCTGCCGCAATCCGCGCCTGTAATCCCTCAATGCTCTGATGGGTATGATCGGAATCAATACCTGCGTAGATCAGTCGGTGCAGATCGAGTCCAAGCAGTTTCGGTGTATGACCTTCGATCACAAGATCCGGGTAGTTTTTGCGGATATGCTGTAAAATCTGGTTCGTCTTGCACTCCGGATCACGGATGACATCGACATAGTTCATGATCTCGCCCAGACAGATGATCTCGCCAGTGGCGAGCAGCACGTCCATATCTTCAATCTCGATTGAACCGCCTGTTGTCTCCATCGGGGTTGCCGGAACGGAACTCGGGATCGCATAGAACATATCCACGGTGGTGTCCCGACTCACAGTCATCATCTCCTGCACACCTTCCAGCCCAAACACATTTGCCATCTCATGCGGTTCTGCGACAATGGACGTTACCCCGCAGCCAATCAGACCATGAGAGAAGGTTTCCGGTGTTACCATCGTACTTTCGATATGCAGATGGATATCAATCAAGCCAGGAATCATGTATCTTCCCCGCGCATCAATGACTTCGTCTGCCTGAATCAACTCAGGTCCGCCGGGTCCAACATATAGAAATCTGCCGTCCAACACAGCGACGTTGTTCATTTCAAACCGTTTATAATAACTGTTATACACATGTACATTCACAATTAGTTGATCTGCACGCATGGGGCATAATCTCCTTCTTCACAAGCATTTCACGGCGATGCGAACCGGACAATGAACCTGCACTTTAATCTGCTGTACTGCACATGACTGCGCAACACTGCCCTCGTCCGGAATCATCGCATGAGCTGCCTTCTTTACTGCTCTTATTTCCTCAAGCTATTCCCTACATTCACGGCTACTCCACCAGTACAAGCTTGTCCTGTGGGAAAATCAGGCTAACACGCTGCCCACTAAGGTACGGTGTTTCCATCTCCTGATTTGCTGTAAAATCACCGAGTTCCGTCTCGACCACATATTGATAGCTGCGTCCCAGATATGTGCTAACTTTGATAATGCCCGGCAAAGCATTCACCACATTCGCAGAGGTATCTCCACTAACAATCAGATCATCCGGGCGAATCGCGCCTTTACGTGCACCAGGACGTGCAGTTCCAGGATGGGCTGTTGCTGTAAACGTGCGTCCACCTGCGGTCAGTGTAATCACTTCACCTGCATCAGTACGCTCAGCGAATTCAATGAAATTATGGAACCCGATGAATCGTGCTACAAACTCCGTTGCCGGATATTTAAAAATCGTTTCCGGGCGGTCGAGCTGCTCAACCACGCCTTTGTTCATAATCGCTACCTGATCCGAGATCGAGAAGCACTCTTCCTGGTCATGAGAGACATACAGCGTTGTAATGCCCAGCTCTTGCTGAATACGGCGAATCTCCACCCGCATGTTAAGGCGCAGGTTGGCATCCAGGTTACTGAGTGGTTCGTCGAACAAGAGCAGGTCAGGTTCAATCACCAATGCACGAGCAATGGCTACACGCTGACGCTGTCCACCGGACAGTTCTTGTGGAAAACGTTTCTCAAATCCATTCAGGTTAACCACTTCCAGAATTCGCATCACACGGGAAGAGATGTCCTTGTCTTTTACTTTACGCATCCGTAGACCAAAGGCCACGTTGTCATAGACAGACAGATGCGGGAATAACGCATAACTCTGAAATACAAATCCGAAGTTCCGCTTGTTCGCCGGAACCTTCGTATAATCCTTGCCGCCGAACATAAACTTACCCTGTGATGCTTCCAGAAATCCGGCGATGAGGCGCAGCGTAGTTGTTTTGCCGCAACCGCTCGGTCCGAGCAGGGAGAGCAGTTTACCTTTTTCCAGCTCCAACTGAAAATCCTTCAGGATTGTCTGCTTATCGTATGCCACGGATACGTGGTCTAATGTCAGCAATGCCATAGCGTTCTGCGCCTCCAATTAACGTTTAGTAAAGTATGAAAATCCGCCCATGATCCGTTCGATCACGAACATTAAGAGTCCGGTCAGTACCATCAATAGCACGGAAATCGCTGCAATCGTTGGGTCAAAATAATTCTCCACATACGTCAGCATCTGGATCGGTAATGTGCTTACCCCTGGTCCGGTCATAAACACCGAGATGTCCACGTTGTTGAAGGACTCCAAGAAGGCAATCAGCACCGCGGCGATAATTCCTGAGCGGATGTTAGGAAGCACGATCGTGAAGAACGTTCTTACCCGTCCCGCACCAAGACTCAGCGCAGCTTCTTCCACTGCAAAATCAAAGCTCGACAGACTCGACGCGATAACTCGAATGATAAATGGAAGCATGATAATCGTATGACCAATCAACAATCCGAGGTACATCGGCAGATGGTAGATTACGATCAGGTATTTCATCAATGTAAAACCAAGCACGATTCCCGGGATCAATACCGGAGACAGGAACAGTGCGTTCAGCACGGACTTGCCTTTGAAATCGTAACGACTAAGTGCATACGCAGCCGGAACTCCGAGCACCAGTGCCAACAGGTTCCCCAACAGGGAAATGATGATGGACGTCTGGAATGTGCGAAGGAAACCGCCTGTGTTGAAAATATTCTCATACCAGCGGAAGGAGAACCCTTCCGGCGGAAATTTGAGTACCGTTCCCGGTTCAAACGAAGTGACCGATATGATCAGAAGCGGGCCCAGCAGAAAGATAAAGACCAGCAGACTGAACAGGCCCAGCCCGATATGTTTCTCCCGCATATGTCTACCCCTTCGGATTTAAAGTTTTGGCCATTTTGTTCATGACACCGACGACGACAAATGTAATCACAATCATAATCGCGGCAACAACCGAGGCCAGATACCAGTCGTTGAGGGTCATGGCGTTCTGATACAGGAACGTAGCAATCACGCGCTGTTTGCCTCCAAGGAGGGCAGGTGTGGTATACGCCGTCAGGCTTCCGACAAAGACAAGCACAGCTCCGATCACAAGTCCTGGCACAGCCAGCGGGAACACGACCCGGCGGAATGCCGTAATGCGCGATGCGCCCAGACTTTGTGCTGCTTTGAGCAGGTCACCGTCAATGTTCTCAAGCACGCCCACCAGAGAGATAATCATCAGTGGCAGGAACAGGTGCGTCAGACCGATCATCATCGCTGCCGGCGTATACAGAATATCCAGCGGCTTGTCCACGATACCGAGGCCAACAAGGGTGTTATTGATCAGCCCTTTGCGTCCAAGAATGATCATCCAGCTAAACGAGCGCACGACCGGGCTCGTCAGCAGTGGGAAGATCGCCAGTGCCAGCAAAATGCCTTTGCGGCGCGGCGCTTTCTGCGAAATATAATAAGCTGTCGGGAATCCGAGCACCACACAGACGATAGTGGTGACCACGCTGACTTGCAGCGTCGTAAGCAATATTTTCAAAAAGTATGGGTCTCTGAAAAAATGCATGTATCCTTCAAACGTGAAGGAGTTTTCTTGGAAAAACGTCGACCCGATCGTCAGGACAATCGGAATGATCATAAATGCCGCCAAAAACACGAACCCCGGCAGCAATAGCCAGTAGATTACTGATTTCTTCATCGCGATACTCCTGACTTGTAAATTTAATTCGAGATTGATACTTGAGTACTCCGATTGCAGTACCGTCCTTCGATCCCTGTTATCCCCCGATTTATTGATTCATTTTCATAGGTAAAAATCGGGGGATAAAGGGGAACGCTTCGCTTCTCCAGATCGGTTCTGCACTCTCCGCAATCGTATAAATATCTAATTGGGGCAGAGCAACTACGCGTTTAATGCGTTGATAAACAGTTCAAGGAATGCTTCTGCGTCTACGGTTTCGCAGACGAGTGTATTGGGCTGCTCGCCCAAACGTTTTTGGAAGTCACATACCATCTGGCCATCGCACAGGCGGCTGGCGGTTTCGACATCGACGTAATACGATTTACGTCCTACCAGTTCAGGGGCAAGGGCTACGCCCACGGCTAGTGGATCATGTAACGCGCAAGCGCGGACGCCGTTCATTTGTTCGTAACGGTTGATGTAAATCTCCGTACTTTGAGCGACGTATGCGCGCATTAAAGGATCAGTGAGACGCTCAATCGTTGCTTCATTCAGCAGCGTTTGACGTGTTACATCCAGTCCGACTTGGGTAAGCTTCTCGATGCCTGCGTGCAGTACGATGCGTGCGGCCTCTGGATCAGCATATGTGTTGTACTCAGCTGTCGGTGTAATATTGCCATGTCCGCGAACAACACCACCCATGAAGATGACTTCCTTCAATAAAGAAGGCAATTCAGGACACTTCATCAGCGCGAGTGCCAAGTTCGTTAATGGTGCGGTCATGATTAAGGTCAGCTCGCCCGGATAGAGCTTGGCTTGTTCCACGATAAAGTCTGGCGCAAAACCTTCCTCGGCTTTCTTAGACACGGCCGGATCAGGCAGCGCACCGCCCAATCCATCCTGTCCATGTACCCGGTGTTCATAATGCGACTTGCGAGTGAGTGGTCCAGCTGCTCCGGCAATCACTGGAATATCTGGTGCACCCGCGAGTTCAAGGATTTTGCATGTATTTTCTGTTGCCTGCTGGAGTGATACGTTCCCGCAGACCGTGGTGATACCGAGGATGTCCAGCTTCCGGCTTTTGACGGCCAGCAAAATCGCCAGTGCATCGTCAATCCCCGTGTCCACATCCAGAATGATGCGATTCAGCGCTTCACTCATCCGTTCTCAACTCCTATGCGGTGATATGGTTGCTTGCTGCAAATGTTATAAGTTCAACTAAAGAATATTTACACTTACCACTCCGATGACAGAATAACATTCCGATCGCTGTTATCCCCAGATTTTTTTTAATTCCCTTCTTCAAAGGGAAAATCCGGGGATAGCGCGTGCTTCCGAAGCAGCTTTCTTTCAGAAAGCTTTTAGGCGAACGCTTCGCTTCTTCACGTTATTTCTGCCCTCTCCGTTCTCGTGTAAAAAGTTCAGTTAAACCTATATAGATCAAAGATAACTATTTAGTCTATTACGTGTTTTATTGTGCAATCTCACGGTTCCAGCGATCTGTCCAACCTTTAACCTGTTGATTCACAAATTCCATATCCAGCTTGTTCAGCTTCTCCACAACGTCAGCGCCATATGTTACGCCTTCTGCTTCTTCAGCAGTCAGTTCAACTTTGGTGTTTACTGGGGAGTCAACTTTAGCTTTGGCAGATTTCGCTTGTACATCCTGGCTAAGTTGCCAGTTGATGAACTCTTCAGCAAGCTCTTTGTTTTTGCTGCCTTTAACGACATTGATCGTGTTCATCACGGCATATGCACCTTCGCTAGGTGTAACAAACTTCGCATTAGGAATAGCTGCTTTCAGATCTTTGAAATACATTTCCATGATTGGTCCGCCTGCAATCTCTTCCTGGGAGAACATGTTCACGAACTCGGACGTTTGGCTATAGAATTTCACCACATTGCCGCTCAGTTTTTTCAGTTCAGCAAATGCCGCATCTTCATTAAACGTATCGTTTCCGGCTACACGGGAAGCTGCATCCACAACCATCGGGCCAGCTGTTGCCGTAATATTCGGGATCGTCAAGTTACCTTCAAACGCCGGGTCCCACAGGTCACTCCATGAAGTCACTTCTTTGGATACGAGGTCCGGGTTATAAGCGATACCGAGCTGTCCAACCGTGTAGGCAGGGCCATAATCTTCACCAAGTGGTGCTTTGGCAATATCATATATGTCATTTACATTTGGAATTTTGGAACGATCGATTTTCTCAAACAAACCTTCATCAATACCTTGTTGTGCATAGTAGTCAGACAGGTAGATGACATCGACATTCGATGTACCCTGACGGATTTTGTTCAGACGTTCAGCGTTATTGCCGACTTCGAGCACGATGTCTACATTATGTTCTTTTTCAAAAGGACCAAATACCGATTCATTGAAGAAATCTTCCGAGAAGCCCCAAGTGGAGATAACCAATTTGGTAGCTGCTGTTCCCCCACTGCCTGATCCGCCTGTTGCATCCTCTGTGCTGCTGCCACAACCTGCAAGTAATACCGATGTCATTGCCACTGCTGCCAAACCGCTAATCCACTTTTTCATCATGATCCTGATTCCCCCTGATATATGTGATGTGTATGAAAAAAACAAAAAGAAAAGCATTCTTGTATAAACAAGAACACTTTTCTTCGTAAACAAAGGAAAGCGACACCCGCTGCCGGTACATCATCGATTTCTGCTTCAGAATCAATCCGAAGACAGACGCCATCATATGAAATTGTACGGAACCTGCTCATGAATTCGGGCCATAACCTCCGTATGCATCAACAAGAATCAATCCTGCCGATCCATCCTTAGGCCTGTTCCAGAATCACATTCGTGATCGCCCACTGGGTGGACGCATCATAATCCCGCAATATAGCTTCAATTGGCAAACCCATGTGTTGCTCGAGCTTCTCCCGGAATTTCTTCTTATATAAGACAGACATGCGGAAGTCCACTTCCAGCTTTAAGCCAGGGGCCTCCCCTTCCAGGGCGTCAGAGCGCGGTGAACGTCGGTGCTTCGCGTAGAAGGTCACAATATTCTGGTCAATGGTCACTCTCAGGAGAGTGGTGCCAAATCCGAACAGTTCCTTCGAAATTTCGTTATAATACTGGCACATCTTCTTCTTACTCTCGTTGCTGTCCAGTAGTTCCATGAACTCACCCACATCTCTTACTACCGTACATTCGACGTGTTAACACGATTGATTATACATAAATCTTCTGAAATGAGCAACCCAAAAGATATACTTAACATGTAAATCACACACAGAAGCGAACATTACCATGATCTTATCGTTTTTTCATATGTTTACATAAACGTCTACCGAAGCATACTACAGTTGAAATTATATCCTATATCCACGGCTTCTATCCGCGCATTCATCGTATTCTTAAGAATCTAATCAATGGAAAAAACCGCATCTTCCCCTCCCTTCCAAAGAGATCAGATACGGTTGAACATCATCATAGTATGTCTGAAATTCTAGCGTGCTGTTCAGGCAGAGACTTTCGAGGCACCTCTTGCTGAACGTCTTTCCGTGCGAATCAAGCTGAGGATCATGAAGATCAGCACCAACATCTGCGGGATAAACGTTTCCCAGGTTGGATACATACCAAGCCAGCTAAGTGTAGGCAATTCAGGAACAACGTGTGCGCCAAGCGTTGCCGATACTTGAAGTGCATGTATGCTCTCCCCAAGAAAACGAAATACCAGATAATAGATCATCAACGTAGCCGTCAGGAAGAACCAGCGTACAGGCAGACGCACACTGAACTGAATGATGGCTATAGCCAGAACAATCAGGATCAATAATGCTGCACCAATTCCCATCAATAGCTGTGACAGCTCTATTGCAGGTGCCATCCCGATATAAAATATGGCGGTCTCCGCTCCCTCTCGCAATATGGCAAGTCCTGCTACGGCAAAAAGAGACCATAAACTTCCGCGTGCCAGCGCACCACCCACCTGTTGCTGCACATAGCTATTCCAGGATCGTACGTTGGATTTACTGTGCATCCAGTGCCCTACGGTCAACATGAGAACAACTGCTGCCAGGCCAGTGTACCCTTCAATCATCTCCCGAGTACTGCCTGAAGTTACCGCAGCCAGAACAAGTGTGAGAACGACCGCCAGTCCAGCACTAAGCACGAGACCACTACCTGCTCCAGCCCAGATCCAGCGGCGGGCAGCGGCCTGTCCACTTTTCTTGGCATAAGCCAATAAAGCAGACAGCACCAGAATGGCTTCAAGGCCTTCACGGAGCAGGATCAACGCTGCATCCCATGCGGTATAAGAGGTAGAGGCAGTTAATGGCTCCAGTCGGTCTATCATGCGAGAGACCACCTCGGTTGCTTTCACTGTGTTTGGTGGATTCGACACGAGATATCCGGATGCTTCTGTCATCTCGTTCTCAATCGCTGTATATGAAGCGGGAGAAGAGATCTGCACCTGCCCTTCCACCGATGGCCAAGTGATGATAAACTGCTCCAGCCCCGTAGAAGCCGCAGTCGTGTCTCCCGTCCCAATCTGCTGTTGGACTTGTTCTAGCAATTTCAGCAGTTCAGTCAGTGAGGACACGCCCGAGACGGCTGTGGTGTCTTCAACTTCACCTTCCTTGAGTGTTCCGGCACTGTAGTCAGTCAGCAACGTGACCAGATTCTGCATCTGCTCGGTTGCTTTTGCTTCCTTGCGGGGCTCAGCTTGCATCGCAACACGAATTAAGCTGATCTCTTTCTCCAACTGGCTGTATACGCCAAAATGATCCTGACGAATCGGCGCTTCTGTTCCCTTCCAGGCGGTAACGATTCGTTTGTAGGTGGTCTCGGCCTGAGTCCAGTCCCCCTGCTCCATTGCGCTTAGACTGTTACGAGCATCAGGAAGCAGTTTTTCAGCTGCTTTCCGACCTGCATCAGTGCTCTCTTCAGCCCCCTGAAACGCCTCCATATATTGATTGGTTGCACGAGCCAGATCCGCAAGTGCCTTTTTGGCTGTATCGGTATCCTTGTTTTGCAAAGCCTCTTGGGCCTTCGCCAAGGTATTGTCTACGGTAACCGCCAAGCCACTTACCTGATCTGCGTTTTGTTGCGGTTGCAACGTACCTGCCTGCTTCCACAACTCCTGGAAATCGCCTACATCCCGAATCGCTTCCGTAAGCTTGCCTTGACCAGCTTCCACCAGCGCACTTCCCACAGGCGGGAGCAGGGAATCTAGCAGATCTTCCGCAGCAAGCTCTGCCTTGGAAGATGAGCTGTTAGCATAAGCGACGTTACTGTCAGGCACATAGCCTGTCACCCCGGACGTGATCATCATGCATATGAGCATAATCAATGGTATACGCAGCAATCCTCTTCTTGTACGTTTCCTGATTAGCGATTGCTTGTGTGCGATTCCCATGTTCATCTTATTTTCGCTCCTCCTCATGATTGGAACCTAGCCTGATCCTGCTGCTCCATCAGAACAGTGTGTCCCCAATATATCTTCCCTCCGAGCACCCTGGAAAACAGGCAAACACCGCACTGCCGACATGCACCGTATATTCGTTCAGTTTGTCGTTCTTCGCGAGTCGTTCCTGAATCGGAATAAACTGTTTGTCCAGATCTCGTTGGTAACTGATGAATAACAACCCTGCATCCAGCTGTCCTGTTTTGGCATCCAATCCACTTGAATAGGAGTAAGAGCGGCGTAAAATCTGCTGACTGCCATCTCCTTTGGCCAGACGTAGATGCGAGGTTGCCGGAATGATGGGTTGTCCGTCGGACGACTTCGCCTGCAGATCCACCGGATCAAACTCTCCCCGGCTACCCAGCGGCGCTCCACTATCCCGGTGGCGACCAAAAGTCGCCTCCTGGTCCTTCAGTGTGGAGCGGTCCCAGACCTCCACACGCATGCGAACCCGGCGGACGGCCATATAACTGCCGCCGGCCATCCACCCCGGACCATCCGCTGGCTGTGCCCAGACGGTCTGGTCCATGAGCACCGCATCCGTGGTATCCGGATTGCCGGTGCCATCCTTGAAGCCGAGCAAATTGCGCGGTGTTCCACCTGCAGGATCCGCTCGGCCCGTGCGCTGGAAGCCCTCCTGGGTCCAGCGCAATACCGCATGCCCTCGCGCAATGCGCGCGAGGTTGCGGATGGCATGGAAGGCGACCTGCATATCGTCTGCGCAGACTTGTACGCACAGGTCGCCACCACACCACTGCGGGTCCAGCGCATCACCGGCAAAAGCCGGAAGATCACGCAGACCCCGGGGCTTCGGGCCCTTCAATCCGAAGCGCCCGTCAAACAAAGAGGGCCCCACACCGAACGTCAACGTAGTACGTGACGGTGTCAGGCCTGCCGCTTCGCCCGTATCGGTGGGCGGCGTATTCAGCGTGGTATTATGTTCGCCGATCATCTGTCCGGCAGCCATGGCGGCGGAAGCCGCTGTCCAATTCTGGAACAGGCGGCGTAACTCCTCCACGCTGCCCGCGGTCACATCAAAGGCGGCAAAGCAGATGAAATCCTGAGCCGGGGTGATAATGCCCGCCTGATGCTTACCATAGAAGGGCAAGCCCTTGTCATCCGGCGAGGTTTGCTCCACAGCAGACGCCGGTTGACTCTTGCGACCCAGCGCCATCAGGCTGCTGGCTCCGCCCCCGCCTATAAGCAGACCAAGACCAGCTACGCCGGTCAGCTTTAGCATTTCACGCCGTGACAACGGCTTTTTCAACGAATCTTCCTTCTTGTCGGTCATCGTTCTACACTCCCAGTACCTGTCCCATGTTCGACAGTGGCTCCGCAAGCGCGTCCAGATTCTGACTCAGTTTGCGTACGTCCTCATCCTTCAGCTTCTCGTAGGAAACATATCCGTCTCCATCCTTGAATGGGGCGAGTTCTTTCTCCAGTGCATCAAACCGGTCTGCAATCTGCTGGTTCAGGTCCTTGTCTTTGGCAGCCAAATCATCTTTGAGCAGATTATAGATTTCGCGTGCACCTTCCACATTCGCTGCAAAATCATACAGATCCGTATGCGAGTATCGTTCCTCTTCCCCCGTCACCTTGCTGGAGGATACTTCGTTCAACAATTCCACCGCTCCTGTCACCATCAGGCTGGCATCAATGTCCATCGTCTCGACCTTGGCCCGCAGCAGCTTCGCATCACTCAGCAGTGTATCCGCATATTCCGTCATGCCTTCAGTTGTGTTATCTTCCCACAATGCTTTCTCAATCCGGTGGAATCCGCGCCAGTCAGCCGCCTCAACATCTCCATCACGCGCATCAATGTTCGGGTCCAGATCACCCAGTGCCTCGGCTACCGGTTCAATTCGTTCATAGCACATACGAGCTGGAGCATATAATGATTTGGCGGTGTCCAGATCTCCGGCTTTTACTGCATCGGTGAACTTCTCCGTTTCCTTCACGAACTCATCGATCTGTTGTATAGCAAACGTGCGATAGCCGTCAACAGCTGTGGTATAATCGTCTGCCGCTGTATCCTGACCCGCTGTATTTCCACTTTCCGCAGAAGTCTGACTTTCAGTAACAACAGCCGGTGTCTCTGAAGATGGGTCTGAAGCAGCCTCATTATTGCCGCAAGCGGCGAGCAAAACCGAAGTAGCCAGCACAACAGCTGGCAATGCCAATATTTTTTTCAACACGATACACTCCCTATTAAATATGCAGATTAGGTCAACCTTCTGTGCACAAATGTCACGACGTTCAACCTCTTGAATAAACGTTCTCTTATTGATAATGATTATCAATTTCGGTAATGACATCATAAGTCCGTGTTATCCTTATGTCAATATGAAAATAAGAGATGTGCTCATCCCTGATTTCACGTCGTGTAATTGGGGTATTAATTCCTGCGAAACATAGACAAACTTCGTCATCAACCGTTAAAATGAGACACAATGTTTACCTGTTTTTATTTTCTAGAAATTGGAGGCTTAACCCATGAAATGTCCAGTATGTAATCATGAAAATGGAGATGCCCATTTTTGCGAGAGGTGCGGCTCTAATCTAACGCAAACAACCTCTTCGCCCACTCCTGTACCGAACCCTGAATCTGCTGCTACTTCCGAACCCGAATACACCCGTTGGTCCAGTACGCAGACCACATCTTCTCAGGCACCCGTTCCATCCAACACACCATCGGTCTCTACTCACAAGCAACAAACAACAGAGTCAACAGGCACCAATGACCATGCTTCTGCAGGAGATAGTAGCTCCAATCAATGGAATAATATCGTGCAGAATGAGAAAGTTCAGCAAGCCAAAGAAGTAAGCAAACAGTATCTATCCTATTTCCTCAGTGTATTGGCCCGTCCTTATCAAACGATGAAAACCATTGGTGACCAACACTCACTTAACGGATGGCTGACGATGGCGCTGATTGCAGTCCTATCTTCTACATACTTCTTAATTACCTTTAGTCGCATAGGCATGGACGGATTGTTCATTGGTGGATTTATCCGGCCGCTGTTGTTCACCGTCATTATCCTGATTGCCTCTATTGCATTGATGTACGCTATTCTGAAGATTGAAAAAATAACATTCCGTCCCAAAACACTGGTTGCCCAGTTCGGTACATTGCTTGTTCCTGCTGTCGTATCCCTTGTTCTGGCGAATCTGTTTATCATCATCTCGTATTCCATCGCGATCTCATTGCTCGCTGTCTCGTATATCATTATCTTTGTCGCTCTGAACTCGGTGCTATTCCAATATCCACTGAATCGCACCAAAGCAGCCATCGACAGTATGTACAGCGTACTGATCGCCAATGCGGTCGTGTTCTTTATTGTGTATCAATTGTTGGGTGAAATTATTATTGGACTAATCGGCCTGATGCTTTCGCCTTTTGGACGTCTGTAAAATAGTTCAGTTGGAATAAAGCTGTTTACACATCGCGATAAAGGCGAAGCATATGCTTCCGAAGCAGCTTTCTTTCAGAAAGCTTTTAGCTTCCACTTCTTCAGGTTCTTTCTGTCCTCTACGTTTTCGTGTAAATGGTTATTCCAATGAAAATTTTCCTGACTCTTTAGATTCATACTAGGCGCTCCCTGCTCATGCGGGGAGCGCCTTTTTTTTGGTTTTCCAAGGCAGCATTGCGCTGGGCATGTTTCATACACTATAATGTGTAGTGCAATAGGTATGTTCTTATTTACGTAACAAACATGGACCCAGCAACTCCCGTTACGTAATGAGGATTCACCATTGCCACTAACACTACATTATGTAGTGTACTGATCAATTATTATACTCAGAAAGCAGAGGAACTCTCTATGGACATGTCTCATATGAATCATATGCAAATGGAGCACGAAGCAGGTACATCCTACCTGTGGCTCATCGTAGGTGCAATCGTGTTGCTGTTCTCCATCGCCGCTTATATCTGGGCATCACGCACACAGGGCAAAATCCTGGGTCACATGAAAAAGAAAGAACGGGCGGACATCCAGAAAAAAAGTCGCTCCCTTCGGCTGGTTGCACATGCATTGATGGCTGTGTCGATTGTTACGCTTGGTCTATTCTTCCTACAGGGTGCAGGAGCAACATATGATGTAGCCGATCTGGACGCCAATGCGACAATCGACGTGACTGACGATAAATATTATGGGGCAGACCATACGGAGGACCCGATCCAGTATGAGATGAAGATCCCGACTTCAGGACCGCATAATCCGCATGATATCAAGTTTGGATTCTACACCGACTTCCCGGGCTATAATTACCTGGTACACAATCTCGAGCATGGGGATATCATCATCTATTATCGTGAGAACGCAGGCGAAGATTTGAAAGAGCATCTGAAATACCTTGCCAAATTCCGCGAAGCCGGGGCAGGTATACTCGCCGTACCAAACAAGGATATTCCCGAAGGCAGTGAAGTCGTCGTAACTGCATGGACCAAAACGATGAAGCTCGACCAATTCGACGATGCCAAAGTGGGTACTTTTATCAATAAATATATTAATCAGGGACCTGAAAAGATTCCCGCCTCTGTTCGCCAGGGCGGCGGAACGATGTAATAACCTATAGAATCAAACGTGATTAGCTCCCGAATCAAATTGACTCGGGAGCTAATTCTTTATCGTCCAGATGCCGATATTTCAAGTAGAAAACTGTACATTTGAAATAGAATACATATGAACCAAAAAAGAACGATCAGCACCAAAGTAAAGAGATACAGAGACGATTCATCCAACAGATCAAGGGGGAACACTTTTACCAATGAACAGTTTGTTTATGCGGATCTTTTTATTTTTTTCCTGTCTGATGCTGGCCGCGGGTGCGGTTCTTGGCATTACGATGTACCGTTCATCGGCTCAACTGGTCGAGCAATCCATGGGGATGCAGGCACAGGCTGTAGCCGAACGGGCAGCACAGTCCATCGACACCTCCCTGTATGCACCACTAAGCACGGGACAAGACGAAACGGACTATTATGGTACATTACGCGAACAGCTTAGCCAACTTCGTGAGGCCAACGGGTTGAAGTATCTGTACACGCTCGGTAAACGGCAAGAGAACGGGGCCACATCGTACTATTATGTTGTAGATGGCGCGGCTTCGGATGTGGTAGAGGATGACTTCTCGCCATACGGTTCTCCTGAAGAGAACCATTATGAAGGCATGTTGCAGGCTTTTGAGCAAAATGAACCTGTACGAGGTGATCTGACCCAAGATGAATACGGGGCAACCATTACAGCTTATGTACCTATTCATGGAGCCAATGGGGAACTACTTGGTCTGGTTGGTGCTGACTTGGACTCCACCGCTGTCTATGAACTAATGACACGGAATCGGATGACGATGATCTGGACAGCCCTCTCCATCGTGCTGCTCAGTGTTTTGTTGGTGTATGGATTCGCCCACTACTTGACCCGTCCATTGGTGAAGCTGAAGAAGTTGATTACCGAAGTGGGAAAAGGCGACCTGACCGTCAACGTCGAACTTGGACGAAAGGATGAGGTCGGACAGCTCGCTTCCGAATTCAAACATCTGGTCACAGGTACCCGCGATGTCATGACAGGCATTCGTCAAAGCTCCGATTCTCTGCTACAGGCTGCAGAAGGAGTATCGAAACATTCACAAGCGACTGCGGATGCCAGCCAGCGTATTGCTGAGCATACCAATCATACGGCCAGTGGGGCTGCTGAACAGGTGGCTCGTGCGGGCGAAGTTACAGTAGCCATGGAAGAGATTACGCGCAGCATGCAGCACATTGCGAATTCTTCCTCCATGGTCGCCGATGTCTCGCAGGAAACGACCAATAACGCGGTGCAAGGTCAAGCCAACATCAACACAGCAATGGACAGTATGGACAAAATTCATCAGGCGAATGTGCAGATGGTGGCCTCCACCTCCCAACTGGAGCAGTATTCCGATAAAATTGAGTCAGTGGCACATCTAATGAAAGGTATCGCTTCACAGACCAATCTGCTTGCACTTAATGCAAGTATTGAAGCCGCTCGTGCAGGAGAGTATGGCAGCGGGTTTGCGGTGGTTGCCTCAGAGGTTCGCAAGCTTGCGGGGGAATCGGAGCAGTCTTCCCAGCATGTAACCGAACTGATCGCCGAGATGACACGCCAGACTGCCCTGTTGTCAGAACATATGTCTGCCAGCACATCAGCAGTTCAATCCGGTCTCGCTGTTGTTCAGGAGGCAGGCCGTTCGTTCACATCCATTCATACCGGGATTGAGACGATGAATGAACGTCTGCATGAAGTATCCGCAGCATCCGAGCAACTGTCTGCCAGTGCAGAAGAAGTGTCCGCTTCCGTGGAGGACATGGAGCATATCTCGCGTGAATCCTCTTCGAGTATCCAGAAGGTGTCACATGCTACCGGAAGCCAGCTGCAATCCATGGATGAGATGAGTGCATCCGCAGAGTCTCTGCGGGTATTGTCCAGTGAGCTGAACGGATTGATTAGTCGATTTAAAATATAGCGGGCAGCTTAGATTGTTATATAGATTGAACTAAAGAATATTCACACTTGCCACTTCGATGACAGAACAACCTTCCGATCGCTGTTATCCTCAGATTTTTTGATTCAATTTTACAATGGTGAAAATCTGAGGATAAAGGCGAAGTATATGCTTACGAAGTAGCTTTCTTGCAGAAAGCTTTTAGCTTCGCTTCTCCAGCTTTTTTCTGCCCTCTACGTTCTCGTGTAAATTGATTAGTTCAATCTATATGAATCAGCCCACAACAAAAAAAGCCGCACGGCAGGGACGGGATCATGGGTTCAACCCCATTTCCGGACACTGCCTGCGGCTTTATTTTTGTTGTACCTTTAAGGATGGCAAGCCCAGAGGCTGCCTGAATTAGTAGCGCTGCGGAGCAGCTTTTTTACCCAAATCCGTCATGTACGTAAAGAACGCTTCCGGATCGGTATCATACACCAGTTGTACTGGACGTCCGTCTGCTTGCTCCACCGTGCGGCCCTGGCTAGGACCATCCGGGATGACAATACAGTTTACGGTTTTCTTCTTCACGATGTCCTCGCGTCCAACGGAAGCCGTTGTCAGCACATCCCACAGATAGTATGTGGAATTTGTCTCACTGTACACCAGTGGCGGACAACCTGCGTAACAGTTACCCAAGAAGTCAACGCCTTCGAAGCGACGCTCTGCTGCCCAGCGGTTACGAACGGCTGGAGTCAGAGGTACTTTGTTCGTGCTTTCAAGTGCAACCAGATCGATCTGGATGCCGCTCTGCCATACACGGTAAGCCGCTTCCGGGTCCCAGAATACGTTCCATTCAGCTGTGCCGTCATGCTCAGGCTCTTCTACGTTACCACGCTCGAATGTGCCACCCATCCATACCAGCTTGTCGATTTTCTCTTCAATGTCTGGTGCTTCGTCCAGTGCACGCGCAAGGTCAGTCAGTGGGCCTGTGAACAGGAGCAACGTTTTGCCTTCGGTATTGCGCACTTTCTCGATCAGATGCTGGTGTGCTGGAACGGCAGAGAGTGGCGCTTCCATTTTGCCGGATTCGTTCAGTACAGGAAGTGCATCTACATAGAAGGAGTGCAGTCTCCACGCCGCAGGAAATGGATTTTTCCCTCTGGAGTTGGATTTGGATACCTCTACGGAATATGTACCGAAACGATCGATGATTTTGCGGCTGGCATCTGTTGCTGGCTCCAGATATCCGTCTGCCGGTATAACCGATACCCCGGTTACATTTACATTGTCCATTTGCAGAAGCATGAACAGCGATACGAGGTCATCCACGCCGCCGTCATGGTTAAAATACACATTAAGTTGGTTCGTCATGATTGCTTTCATCCTTCCCCTGGTTGTCCCGTTGTTGTTGATTCATCCGTCTGCCCTAGGCCGACGCTTCCTCTATTATGTCCCAAAACACTTGGCTACGTAAACCTTCCCCATACAAAGAAAACAAGGATCACACCTCATCCTGCGGATATTTTACAGTTCCACCATTCCATCTCAGGAGGACACACCTTTCTACTCTCATGGCTATAAAAATAAAGAAATGGACAGCAGGCTTGAAGCCCCGCCGTCCATCTCACCCCATCCATGCATTACATGGACTGGTTCTGTCTCTCTTCATTCTTCTCTGCAATTGGAACATACTTGCCTGGCCAGAAAGCCCATTTGCCTAGCAGTGTTGTGATCGCTGGCACCATGAATGGACGAACCAGGAAGGTGTCCAGCATGACACCTACAGCCGTAATAATCCCGAACTGCACCAACACCTGAATTGGCAATGTAGCAAGTACGGCAAATGTCCCTGCCAGAATCAGACCTGCAGATGTAATAACAGAGCTTGTCTCGCCAACACCTTCTCTAATCGCTTGACGGAGCGGCATCGTTTTGCGTTTCTGCCAGATGCTAGAGATCATGAAGATGTTGTAGTCCTCACCCAGTGCCACGAGGAATACGAAGGAATACAGCGGAATCGCTCCCTGAATGGCATCTGCGCCAAGTCCGTAGTGAATAATGATCCAACCCAGACCCAGTGCAGAGAAATACGACAGAACGACCGTTGCAATCAGATACGCCGTGGCTACAACTGAACGCAAGTATAATAGTAGTAACAAGGTAATCATGCCGATGACGACCGGAATAATGATCTTGGCATCCCGTTCTCCGGCGACTTCAATATCATACTGTTCAGCCGTCTGACCATCGAGCCAGACATTACTGTCCGCATTGGTTACTCCGGCATCTTGAAGCGTCTGTTCCGCAATAGCTCGCAGATCCGGGATATGCTGCATTGCCTCCATGGAATATGGATTCAGATTGAACTCCACATCAAAGGCGGTAATGTTGGCATTCTCGGCACCCTGTTGAGCATCGCCTACTTTGCTAATGTAATCCAGCGATTCGAGACGTTGCTTCAGATCAGTTTCTTTGCCTTCGGCATCCACGATCACTTTGACAGGAGCCAGCTCACCTTGAGAGAATTGTTCGCCGATGACGGTGAAACCTTCGCGGGAAGGCACATCCTCTGGGAATGAAGACAACAGATCGTAGGTGAATTTCACCTGAGTAGAGAACGCCGCCAGTCCTCCCAGCAATACCAACGTAATTGCAAGAACGGTCCATGGCTTCGTTACTACAACACGGCCAATCCAGCTTTCCTTCACTTTGCGCGGGGCAGGAGCTGGTTTTCCTTTTTTCTTCGCACGTTCCACTTCCATCTCATGGGTACGCGGTACGAACGGGTAGAATGAACCCCGACCGAAGATTGCGAGAAGCGCTGGAACCAGCGTCAGACTTGCAATAAACATAATAAAGATGGACAGACTGAATGGTACGGCAAAGCGATGATATGCACCATATTCAGCCAGCAACAGCACCAGTAGTGCTGCAACGACCGTGAATCCACTCATGGCAATGGCGCCAGATGATCCGGTAATTGCCTGGAAGATGGCTTTCTTTTTATCCGGCTCATGATAGAGAATTTGGCGGTATCTGGAGATCATGAACAGACAGTAATCCGTTCCTGCTCCAAATAACAATACGGTCATGATCGAGATCGACTGTGCGTCCACCGTGATCCAGCCCTGATCCGCCATGAATCCGAGAATGGGGCTTGTCACCATATACGCGAATCCAACGGCAATGATCGGGATAATCGCCAATACCGGCGAACGATAGATCAACAACAGTAGGACTAATACCAGTACAACGGTAGCGATCAGCAAGGATACATCGGCGGAAGAGAACAGTCCGCTTGCGTCAATGGATATCCCTACTGGCCCTGTCACACGGGCAACCAATGTATTGGTATCATCTATAGTTACATCGAACGGGTTCGCCACGAAGATGTCTTGTGTTTTTTGCTCAAGCGCTTCAATACCTTCCTTCAATTGTTCCGAATCGGCACCTTCATTGAAGAAAAGTGGCATAACCAACGTGCTTCCGTCTTCCGAAAGCTGGCCTTTCAATGCCTGTGGTGGCAATTGATAGAGTGGCACAACGGACTGCTGTTGCTCTACCGGATCTTGATCCAGTCGCTCCGTTAATGCCTGAATGTTCTGAATCTGCTCATCCGTCAGACCGCCGGCTTGACGCCATACGATCAGCGCGGGCAATCCTTCACCGCCAGGAAATTCCTTCTCAGCAAGTGCAGCTGCCTGAACCGATGGTTTGGATTCACTCAGATCCTGCGCGTTATTGGTTTCACGATCACCTACAGCAGGCCATACCATACCAAGCACAACCGCGATAATGATCCATACCAACAGTGTAATCCATTTGCTTCGTTTGCCGGCAACCCAGCGGCCATAACCCGAACCTTCCTGCATTGTCTCTTCATCTCCCTATTCTGTTTCTATGAAGCCCTATTTATGTGATGTTGTAGTAATGAACCACGGGTCATAGTATAATCGAGTTAATTATATATACCGGAAGGTTAATTATGCAATCCCTATTTTTGTGAACACGTCTAACAAGCAATCAAATACGTAAAGAGGTATGTACCCATGAGCAAAAAAACAAACATTCCCCGTTCACCGGGTAGACCCAAAGCAGGTGTGGATCAAGCCTCTGTGCAATCCAACATATTGATGACCGCGTCACGTCTGTTTATGGAATACGGGTATGAGCCCGTCTCTCTCCAGCAGATTGCTTCACTATGCAATGTAACCAAAGCATCAATCTATTATCACTTCTCCAGCAAAGCAGATCTGTTCACCGTTGCCATCACCCGCATGATGGCGATGGGCATGCAGCAGACTTCGCTCCGTCTGGATGAACCTGGTACGTTGCAAGAACGACTGGTTAAGGTTGCCGAAGCCAAGATGCAGCATTCCCATATTGAAACGGAGACCATGATGCGAGAAGCCGAGAAACATCTGGATACGGAGCAACTCGCTCAGATTCGGGAAGCAGAGGTTCGCATATTCGAAGTACTAGCCACCCATTTTCAGAAGGAGATGTATAATGGTTATTTGCGGGTCGGGAACCCTATGCTGCTTGCCCATGCATTTACGTCACTGCTGATGCTCGCGAACCGCGAAGATGTACGCAACATGAATGGCGGCAGCATTGAGGAACTTGCGCAGGAACTGGTGGCCCTGTTTCTGGATGGAGCGGTTAAGCGGAACTAAAATATATAGCTGTATCTCAAGAGCAGTTATGCCAAAAACCATCGGGCGATGTAATGAACACACCTACCGATGGTTTATTGGTTGAAATCTAATCATGATTATAGGACTCTGCTCCTGAAAGTTTTGAATTGATCCTGTAATTACTTACCTGTTACTTAATCGACAGTGATATAAATAGATATATTAGGGCCATCACTACTATTCTGCGTATAGAATTTACCTTCACCCGTTGGTCTTCCGTTTTTAAACATGCCCACATAGACTAACTTACCGTTTAAGTACCCTTTACCTTTGCCGGTAATAGCTCCATTTTTAGCCTGCCCATCATAGATGATTACACCATCTTCGTACAATTTAATTTTGCCAGAATACGTGGGTACTCCTTTATCAAATGCACCAACATAGGCAATTTCTCCATATTGATATGCTTTACCTTGTCCCTGTGGCAATCCATTCTTAAACGTACCCTGATAGAACATTTCACCATATTCTGTATACCACTTACCTTGACCATGAAACGAACCATTCAAAAAATCGCCCTTATATTTAACCGTTCCATCTGGATAATATTCGGTACCCTTACCTGAAGGAAGCCATGTTTCCTTATCCACCTTACCAACATAATTAAACTTTCCATTTGGGTAATAAGTCTTTCCCTGTCCATTAGAAATATCCGAGTACAGCTTCCCATCAGAGTTATACCTTTTTCCTTCATGAGGCATTCCCGCTACAAACTTACCTTCAAAGCTCTTCTTCCCATTTGGAAAGTAGGATATTCCTTTACCATTAGGAACACCATTTTTGACTTCTCCCACATATCTGTGTTTCTCACCAGAAAGAGTAATATAGATTTCTTTTTTCGCTGCTGAGACCTGTCCAGGTGAAGTAAACAGCGGTGTAACCAAAATTAAAAAAACAGTAAACCACTTCAAACAATTCTCTAACTTTCGCATTTCGTTAAATCCCCATTTCTATTCTTATAAAATCTATCGGCCTGCTAAGGTAAACTGATACGTCTCTTTAAGACTATGAATGTCTGGTATACTACAACGCAACTATGTATACAGTGCAGCAAATCAAAATATGTAATTCGAGCAGAGTAATACGAATCTTCAAACTAGGTTTCTCTTCGACTTAGCAAGCACGACAATACTTATATCGACCATTATAGCTACAAGCATGAGAAAATATGGTAAAGTGTTGTTAATTATCTATTTCCCGTTGATTAATACGATACATAACATGAATAACACTAGCCTTGAACCTATAGGAGGAAACAACTTATATCACCACCAAAACCATCACCCCGCACCCCCCGTCTGCTGGAAACGTCGCGCATATATCTGCGTCCTTTCGAGATTACAGATGTGGATGCTTATTACCCTGGACTGTTTGATGCCGAAATGCGCAGGCTGACGGGTACACAGACCAGTTTCACACGCACTCAGGTTGAACGTTACGTTGAGAATGCAGCACAGGATGACTCCAGATTGATGCTACTGATTGCTTTGCAGGAAGATGACCAGATCATCGGAGATGTCGTCCTGATGGATATGCATGCCAAGAATCGCAGTGCACATATTCGGGTTGCCATCGATCAGGCGGAGCAGCAAGGAAAAGGCTACGGTAGCGAGGCGTTACTGCTTATACTGGACTACGGCTTCGGCATCTGTAACTTGCATCGAATTGAGCTTGAGGTGTACGCCTTCAACGAGCGAGCCATTCGCACGTATGAGAAGCTTGGATTCCAGCGCGAGGGTGTGAAGCGGGATGTCTTGTTCTACAATCACCAATATCATGATGCCATTCAGATGAGCATACTGGAGGATGAGTTCAGACAACGTCATATGAAAGATCAGACAGGGAATGATTGAGTTTCCGATCAGCTAAAATCAAACTAAAAAACCGGGGGATTTAATAACCCTCGCCGGTTAGAAACTTCAGATGACCCGTCAGCACCGACAGCTCAGCGGGTGTCTTCATGTACAATTCGCCATCCGTGTCAGCTGACATCGGCGCATCGGTCTTTACTTTTAAAGTAGATGCCTTGAAGTAGGAAATGCTCTCACTCTGAGGTTGCCATTCTCCCTCCGGCTTGTGCGATAGTATCTCTCGCAGTAGCGGGATGCCTGTCTCATGAATAATGAGCACGTCTAGTTCCCCATCCTGCAACGCATTCGGTGCAAAGGGCAGGGCATTTGTTCCCAGAAAACGGCCGTTGGCTGCGTAGATCATCACCGCTTCGCCTTCCATCTCTTTCCCATCCGCCTCCAATCGATAACGAAACGGTTCCGTATGACTGATGGTCTGCAACGTGCTGATAAAATAACTGAGCTTGCCCAGCGCGCTTTTCAAATTCTCGTTAATATTCTGCGATGCATCACTGATCAAGCCAATACCGAAAAAATTCGTGAACACCCGATCATTAGCTCGTCCAACATCAATGGATACCACCCGACCTGCAAGCATTTCTTGTGCAGCAGTCTCTGCATCCGGTGAAAGGCCGAGCGAACGTGCAAAATCATTACAGGTACCTCCAGGCAATACACCAATCAACGGAGGATGTTGCAGATCAGCCAGTCCATTCACGCATTCATGCACCGTGCCATCCCCACCCAGGATAAATACCACATCGAATTGTTCCCCGCGCTCACGACACAGCTTCTCTCCCTCACCCGGTTCATCCGTGCGCACAATGACGAGATCGCGAACAGCAGGAGCAAGCACACCAGCCACAAGACCCACTGTATTCTCACGATTAGCCTTGCCCGAATGATGATGATGAATTAACAACGCTTTGTTAAATTCCATCCTTCTCTTCCTCCATTCCAATGCTTGTTACCCTTTACCCACAAAGGTTGAAGCCGTAAACAAACCTGCGCTAAGCACTCATCATGATTCCAGAATAGGTTTCCCAATTAAGTATGCATCCTAATCGGCATTCATTCGTAATAGTATGCATGAGAAAAAGGTTTCTCCACACCTTATGTGATAAGGTTGCAAATTTTGCTGGTGAGAACCCATTCAAAATGAGTCAAAACGGTTATATCTATACCATATACGAATGGAGGGATTCCCTATGATTCCGGCAACGTTGGAACAATTGGAGCAAGTTCGCAAGGAATGCCGTACCATGGTTCGCAAAAGAGCTACCGCTTCCGCCGGTACAACACTCGTTCCACTGCCCGGTACAGACGTACTGGCTGATGTGGGGATGCTGATGCAGCTGTTGCCTGCCATTAACAATAAATTTGGATTATCGCAAAAACAGCTGGACGGCATGGACCCCGAGACCAAATCCATGATCTATGGATTCGTGATGTCCATCGGAAGCAAAGTCATCGGGCGTATGATTACCAAGGAATTGGTGGTACAGGTTCTGAAAAGAGTCGGCGTACGCGTCGCCACCAAATCAGTCGCTAAATTTGTTCCCTTTGCAGGACAAGGATTGGCTGCCGCACTCAGCTTTACAGCCATGCGCTATGTGGGTAACAAACATGTGGATGACTGTTATGAAGTCGTCAAACGCATGATTGAGCAGCGCGAATTGATCCTCGGTGAACCCGCTCCATCTGCACTGGAGGAAGCTAATGGCGACGACACGAAGATAGAAGTGAAGTCGATCTCTAGCAACGGTACAGATGAACCTGCCAAGGAATCTAAGGATCAGTAAATAAATAATTCATATCTCAGCGTCAATCCTCTGGAGATACGACAAATAGCCGGGAACCCCTACTAGGGTGCTCCCGGCTATTCTTGTTAGTTACTTCTGTATCAGATCGCCTGTGGTTGTTGCTCCGTAAATTGACTATTGTACAGGTCCGCATAGAAGCCCTGACTTGCCATCAATTCTTCATGATTGCCCTGTTCAATTACGTTACCATGATCCATAACCAGAATCAGATCGGCGCCGCGAATAGTGGACAAACGGTGTGCAATGACAAAGCTCGTGCGATCCTTCATCAGATCATTCATCGCTTTCTGGATAAATACTTCGGTCCGTGTATCCACGCTACTCGTCGCTTCATCCAGAATGAGGATGGCTGGGTTCGCCAGAATCGCTCTTGCAATCGTCAGCAACTGTTTCTGCCCTTGAGAGATGTTTGATGCCTCTTCATTCAGCACCGTATCATAACCATCAGGCAGTGTACGAATAAAGTGATCCGCATGTGCCGCCACGGCTGCTTTGATGACTTCCTCTTCCGTAGAACCTTCTCGACCATAGGCGATGTTGTCCCGAATCGTTCCGTTGAACAACCAGGTATCTTGAAGCACCATGCCGAACAGGCTGCGCAGTTTGCCACGCTCCATATCCTTAATGTCGGCACCATCAATCGTAATCTGACCATCCTGAATTTCGTAGAAACGCATTAACAGGTTGATCAAGGTGGTTTTACCGGCTCCCGTTGGTCCAACAATGGCTACCGTCTGTCCCGGTTTCACATCAATGTTCATGTTATGAATGAGCAGTTCATTTTCTTTATATCCAAAATTAACACCTTGGAACGTAACCGCACCTTTAGGCTGTTGTAATTGCACGGGTTGTTTGGACTCTGGAACTTCTTCCTCTTCATCCAGCAACTCGAATACTCGTTCTGCCGAAGCAATCGTTGATTGAATGATATTGGAGATATTTGCAATCTGGTTAATCGGTTGTGTGAATTGACGGGAATACTGTGTGAAGGCCAGAATATCCCCGATAGAGATCGATCCGCGTGTAACAAAAATCCCACCAACCACACAGATCAGCACATAACCCAAGTTACCCACAAAACTCATGAGCGGCATAATAATACCGGAGATAAACTGGGCTTTCCAGCCGGATTCATACAGCTCTTCATTGACCTTCTCGAATTGCTGTACGGATTGTTCTTCGCGTCCAAATGCTTTGACGACCTTGTGCCCCGTGTACATCTCTTCGACATGACCATTCAGTTCCCCAAGGGATTTCTGTTGACTCGCAAAGTGTTTTTGCGAACGGGATGCGACCAGCATGACAACAACCACACTGAGTGGCAGCGTCAAAATCGTGATCAAGGTCATCCATGGACTAATCGTCAGCATCATGATAATTACGCCGACAATCGTGACGATAGACGTAATGAACTGTGCCAAACTTTGCTGAAGTGTATTACTGATATTGTCCACGTCATTCGTGGCACGGCTAAGCGTCTCCCCAGTCGTGCGGGAATCAAAATATTTCAAAGGAAGGCGTCCGACCTTCGCACTGATCTGCTCACGCATGTCATACACAACACGCTGGGCCACACCGGCCATCAGGTATTGCTGAACATACATAAATGCAGCACTGAACAGATAGAGTCCGCCAAGCAGGTATAATACTTTCATCAATGCAGGAAAATCAATCCCGGCCCCCTGTACACCCTGAAGGATGGCAATGGCGCCTTGGCTGAGAATATCTGTTCCCTCTGCCATGATCTTTGGACTGATGATACTGAATACGGTACTCAGAATGGCTGCGACCAGCACACCCAATAGGCGAGAACTGTGGGGCTGGAGATAACGAATCAAGCGCCGCAGTGTGCCCTTGAAATCCTTCGCTTTCTCAGCGGGAGGCCGCATACCCATTCCGCCTCCAGGGTGACCCGGCCCACCAGGGGGACGAGACGACTTGCGCTCTGTACGTTCACTCATGCGATCTCCTCCTCTGTCAGCTGGGAGGATACAATCTCGCGATACACTTCATTGTGCTCCAGCAGCTCTTTATGTGTTCCTGAACCGACAATTCGGCCCTCATCCATGACCAGAATACGATCAGCATCCATTACTGTACTTACGCGCTGGGCAACAATCAGCACAGCCGCTTCTGTCGTTTGGGTCTTCAGTGCAGCACGAAGTTTAGCATCCGTTTTGAAATCGAGGGCAGAGAAACTGTCATCAAAGATATAAACTTCTGGACGGCGAACAAGTGCGCGAGCGATAGACAGACGTTGCTTTTGTCCACCAGACACGTTGTTACCACCTTGCGCGATCAGGCTGTCATATCCATCTTTCATCTCGGTAATGAAGTTCTCCGCCTGAGCTGTACGGGCCGCATGAACAACTTCATCCATTGTGGCATCTTCTTTCCCGTGACGAATATTCTCCGTAATCGTACCCGTGAAGAGGACTGCCTTTTGTGGTACAAAGCCAATTTTGGCACGCAGATCTTCCTGCCGAATTTCACGCACATCCGTACCATTTACCCGAACACTGCCTTCGGTCACATCATAAAATCGTGGAATAAGACTGAGCAATGTCGATTTCCCGGAACCCGTACCGCCAATGATGGCTGTTGTCTCACCTGAGCGAGCTGTGAAAGATATATCGGACAAAGCTGGATTCTCTGCGCCCGGATAACGGAAGGTTACATGTTCGAACTCAATCATACCCTGCATCGATTTCATGCCACTCGGCTGCTCGGGATTGCTAAGATCCGGCTGCATATCTAGCACTTCGTTGATCCGTTCTGCCGATGCTGAAGCTCTTGGAATCATGACAAAGATCATGGAAACCATAATCAGTGAGAACATGATTTGCATTGCATACTGGATGAAGGCAATCAACGCACCGATGTTCATATTGCCGCTGTCGATCCGCATTCCACCAAAATAAAGGATGGCAATCATCGAAAAGTTCATAACTAGCATCATAACAGGCATAATAGTCGCCATGAGCACATTGACCTTGATCGAAGCGTCCCGCAGTTCCGTATTGGCCCCATTGAAACGTACACGCTCATGCTTACCGCGGTTAAAGGAACGAACGACCCGAATCCCTGTTAATTGCTCCCGCAGCACCAGATTGAGTCGGTCCAGCTTTTTCTGAATGGTTTTGAACAAAGGTAAACCTTTGGCACCAATTAGCGCAATGGCTCCACCCAGTACAGGAAGTACAACCAGGAAGACCGTGGATAATTTGGCGTCCTGAGATACCGCCATGAAGATACCCCCGATGCACATGAGCGGAGCCATAATCATCATGCGCAGCATCATGGTAAGTACGTTCTGTACCTGCGTAATGTCATTCGTTGTACGCGTAATCAGTGAAGCAGTACCCATCTTATCGAACTCTTGGAGCGAGAAGTTCTCCACATGACGGAATACTCTGCTACGCAGTTGTTTGGCAAATCCACCCGCTGTGCGGGATGAGAGGTAACTGGCAATTACCGAACATGCTGTTCCGCCGATCGCAATGACGAGCATCCAACCGCCAATCTGCCAGATATAAGGGATATCTCCTTTAATAATGCCATCATTCACGATGTCTGCCATTAGCGTAGGCAGATAAAGTTCAGCCAAAGACTGTAACATGATCAGACCCAGAATGAAGAAGATGGGTATTTTGTAAGGCTTCAACATGCGAAACAGTTTCATCATGGCGTATCATCTCCTTGTGTCGAATCATCCTTATGCAGGGAAGGCAGTGTATCAAAAAAGGTATATACCTTCGTCAATAGCTCAGCAAGCTGAGTGCTGTCTTCTTCCCCCAGGTGTTTAACGAGTTTGTTAAATATCTCCATGCGCTCTTCATGAGCAGCCCGAATGATCTCACGGCCTGCTTCAGTAATCGTGATGCGGACAGCACGTCGATCCTCCGGGTCCATCGTCCGCTTGACCAACCCCTCATCTTCAAGACCCCGAATAACCGGTGTAATGGTTGGGGACTTCACTCGTAGCAAGGCGCTGATTTCCGAGACTTTCATCCCGGGATGATTAGATTGGATCGTGTCATTGAAATCAGGCGGGTTATCCTGCCAATTCAATCGTTCTCCCGGATGCATCCCGTGGAGTAAACAACCGAGCACCATAATTTCATTGTGATTGCGCCCATGAGGTTTATGTTGCCTCCATTTGCCTTTATTAAACTGCATGATGGAGTATAAAAGCTTTTGAGCGACCGGATCTATACCACCAGTCATAATGGTTTCCTCCTTCTTTCATTATCATTCCATAGACATCCAACATCATAGGACATCTATTAAATAGCATTACAATTAATTAGGTGTACTAAGTATATTCTCGAAAGAAGCCAATGTCAAACATCTAAAAATAACCAATATACCCCCATAACAAGAGCTTACATGCGCTTGTTATGGGGGTTGTCATTTTGCCGTCATTGGAGCCCGTTGTACTTATTATGTGCAATGCCCTGAATCCAAACTACAAAAAAAGCTCCCATTCTATACTCCGGTGGATGAAGACCCAGATATATAATGGGAGCTTTTTATTACCATGGAAAAGAAGAAAAAAAGCTAGCTCTGTTATTGCATAACTTACATGATTAGGTGCACTTGTTGAGCATCAAGATTGTGAAGCAGAGACCGTTTTAAGCACTGAGGCAAACGGGAAATATTCTTTCGCATTGTTGTAGGCAATGCCCTGTACGATCTGTCCGAGCAGCTCCATATCCTGCGGTGCCTCGCCCTGTTCAGCCCATTCACCAATGAGATTGCAGACCAGACGACGGAAATACTCATGCCGGGTATAGGACAGAAAGCTGCGTGAATCGGTCAACATGCCGACAAATCGGCTGAGCAGACCAACATTCGCCAGTGCCTTCATCTGAGCGAGCATGCCGTCCTTCGTATCATTGAACCACCATGCTGCACCAAGCTGGATTTTGCCAGGAATACCCCCGCCTTGGAAGCTGCCGATAATTGCTGCCAACACTTCATTATCGCGTGGATTCAGGGAATAGAGAATTGTTTTGGGTAACGCATGCTGCTGCTCCAACGCATCGAGTAAACCAATCATCGCTGACGACAACGGTGTATCATTCACGGCATCATAACCGGTATCCGGCCCAAGCTTAGCCAACATGCGTGTGTTGTTGTTACGTGCTGCATTGATGTGGAACTGCATCACCCAGCCTCGCTCTGCATACAGTTTGCCAAGGAACGTCAGCGTTACCGTCTTGTATTTGTCCTCTTCTTCACGAGTTACTTTCTGGCCTGCAAGTGCCTTTGCAAAAATCGCAGCCGCTTCTTCTCGCGTAGCCACACCGTAAGGAACATAATCAAGTGCATGGTCAGAGACTCTGCCGCCTACGGAATGGAAGAATTCTACCCGGGACTCCAGCGCAGCAAGGAAGGATTCATAATCGGAAATCGCGGTTCCGGATGCCTGTGACAGCTTGCCCACCCATTCGGTGAAGGTATCGCGGTTCAACTCCAGCCCTTTATCCGGACGGAAGGATGGCAATACGGCAGTATCAAAGCCTTCGATCTCCTGAATCTTCAGATGATACTCCAGAGAATCGGTAGGATCATCGGTTGTGCATACAACAGTGACATTGGATTTGGTAATCAGATCACGTGCACCGAATCCGTCACTGTTCAGTTTGGCATTTACTTTTTCCCAAATGGCTGGTGCGCTCGTCTCATTTAATACTTCGTAGACGCCAAAATAACGCTGTAATTCCAGATGAGACCACGCGTAAAGTGGATTACCAATCATCATGGGTACCGTTTTGGCGTAAGCCAGAAAACGATCGTAATCGGTCACTCCTTCGCCGCCGGTCACATATTGCTCTTCAATTCCGTTCGCGCGCATGAGCCGCCATTTGTAGTGATCACCGTATAACCAGGCCTCTGTAAGATTGCCGAAGGTTTTGTTCTCGTAGATCTCCTGAGGACTGAGGTGGCAATGATAGTCAATAATCGGCATGTCTTTCGCATAATCCTCATATAACTTGACCGCCGTTTCATTGTGCAGCAAAAATTGTTCATCCAGAAAAGATTTCATTCGCCTCGCACGCTCCCTTTAGGTGAGTTTACGTTCATATGGGTTCACTTCCCACCTTTACGCTACACTGTTTGTCACCAAAGTTCAATATAAAATGATAACGTTATCAAAAAAGGTTGATTTAGGCATATATTCGCGAACAAGGTATACTGGATTTAACGCAAGGATGCTGATCTGAAGATCACACAAGGAGATTGAATGAAAATTACTTTTCTCGGCACAGGAGATATGTTCAGCGTGGAACAGCATCACAATAGTATGCTGGCTGAATTCGGAGAGACGCATCTGGTCATTGATTTTCCAGAATCTAATGCAAAAGCACTCAAGGAATATGGATTCGCCATGACAGATATTCAAAATGTGTTCATTACCCACCTGCATGAGGATCATATTAATGGTGTACAGATGCTGGGTTATTACGCACAGATCGTAGGCGACCGCAAACCCCGTCTGTTCATCCACGAACAATTGGTAGAGCCACTCTGGAACATTCTATCTCCGGGCATGCGCTACACAACGGATGGTGAGCGTACCATGAGCGATTACTACGATGTCGTTCCACTGCCAGATGGAGGCACATTTGAACTGGGCGGCGTGACGTTTGAGACGTTTCGAACGCAGCATGTTCCCGGTATGGTAAGCAATGGGCTGCTCGCCAAGCCTTACTTCTATTACAGTGCAGACAGTACACTCGACCAGGAACGGGTGGAACAAGCTGCCGCTGATGTGCAGCTGATTTTCCATGAATGTCATATGCATGATCTGGTGATCAAATCCCATACTTCATTAAAGGAACTGGAGCAGTTACCCGCGGAAGTGAGACGGAAAACCGTACTGATGCATTATCATGATGAATACGCGGATGCGGACAACCGGGAACAGTTCAACCGCGAGCATGATCTACGGATGGTTGGCACGCTGGAATCATTTGAACTGGAGTGAGTTCAATTGAATGTGGGATACGATGAATCAGTATTCTGAAAGGTAATAATTTTACTATCTCAAATAGATAACTAGCAGCGTCTACTCAGATTCCTCTGATGGAAGTGGTGGGCGTTGCTTTTTCCTATTTTTCTTTCTCCCATGACTTCATATACTCAATCGTTCTCAGAGACGGCTCGGCCTGAACATGAAAATAATCTTCTGTTCGCTGATCATTCGGCCCATAGGAAATTTTGATATACATATCTGCAAAACGCTTTATACCATTGCTGTCGATCTCTACCTTCGACTTCAAAATATAATTCCTGCCCAAACTCAATCCAAGCGGTTCCTTATCTGGCTCCAGACTTATCTCGTATGTATTGCTCACATTGGAATGAAATAGCTCTCCGGCATCGATTCGATTCATCATAATTGGATCGAGGGTGAAGGACTGAATGACATTAACCATGGGAACTCGAGCCTCATTCACCAAAATATCATAAGAAATCCGATCAACTCCGGATTCATGACTCACATCCACTGTTGCAGTCAAAGTATACTCATCCGGCGTATTCTTCCGAAAGGACTCAGGTCTCTTCGTAACCCGCTCATTCAAATCTCTTCGCTCCGAATTTTGCGTATACTCATCAGTTCGCTTCGGTTCACCCGCCGGCCCCTGGTTTGCTCCCAAACTGCAAGCCCCCAGACACATGGCTATTACAAATAGATACACCACCAACGGGAAGAAATGGTTCATCTTTCTTTTGGGGCTCATGCCATCCCTCCTCCTTCTCAGATTCTCTATCATGAATATTTGGCTCATTAGTTTCTCTTTTTTGGTTTTTTATTGATCCATATTTGGATTATTGTACCATGTATTAAGATGTGAAACCGAACTATTTCTTTCTCATTTCATGCTTTTAATTACAGCAGTGATTCTTTTACATGTGGTGAGCCTTAACCCTCGTTAAGCTAACGAATCTGAGAGACCTTATTCGGGTTAAATTCAAGGTTTCAATATTCTAACGAATCTCAGACGCGCTAATCTGCTGATGTTGCTCCAATTGGCGCTAGTTCAATCGTTTTTGGGAGTCATAAGGTTACTGAGATTCGTTAGAATTCCCATACCGCCAATTCAGTGGAAATAAGGTGTGCTAGGTTCGTTAGGATTGAGTTTAGATGTACATAGAAATGCAAAAAACCACCTGAACACAGGCCTGCTAGCCCTCCTGTTCAGGTGGTTCAACGATCTATATACTTTTTTCATAGCATAGCGATCTGATTATCTTTTCTTATATTGCCTAGCACTATGCCATTACTCAGCTTCAGCGCAGTCCTCATCCTGCTCCGGAAGAGCCCATACGGAGACGCCTCCACCGCATACATGGAAGGTAGCCCAGCCGTCTTCCTCAATGGTAATCTGGTCCTCACAGCTGTACGTCAGATCTACCCAGACTTCACCAGCACGGTGCTCACCGATGAACATTCTCTTCTCACCGTCATCCCCATTAGAGATAACCACCGCACAACCTGAGCCTTCGATTTCCTCTACACCACGACGTACCCAGCCAATTGTATTCGCGTGATCGAAGTAATCTTCCTGCTCTCCATAGGCCTTGTTGCAACGGGCAGACAGCAGAATGTCCAGAATTTCTTTTTTGCCATCCACAGGTTCAGGTCCACCAATACCATAATAATCCCCGTAAAATACAACCGGATAACCATCGCGACGTAATAGCGTCAACGCATAAGCACTCGGCTTAAACCAATCTCCAATCCATGATTCTAATGCTTCATGGGGTTGTGAGTCATGGTTATCTACAAAGGTTACCGCATGGGTAGGATGTGTCTGAACCAAGGTGTCATCAAAAATTTTGGATAGATCGAAGTCTCTGCCGGCAAGAGAAGCCTCATGCAACTTGTAGTGGAGAGACACATCGAACAGATCGATCTGATAGTCTACCGTATCAAGGAACTCACGACATGCATCCAGGTTCGAGTTCCAGAACTCACCTACGATGTAGAAATCCTGACCACGTTTGCGGATCATCTCTGCTGCAAATTCCTTAATGAATTCATGGTTGATATGCTTGATGGCATCCAGCCTGAACCCACCGCATTGGAGAGTATCGATCAGCCATTTCCCCCACTCGACCATCTCGTGCCGGACATCCGGGTGGTTATAATCTATATTGGCAAACATCAGATAATCGTAGTTTCCGAACTCATCATCGACATTCTGATTCCAGTTCTTGTTCTCACCTGCGATGCGGAATACACCGCTCCGTTCTCCCTTGGCATCAAAGTCCGTACCATTGAAATGTTCGGAGTTCCACTTAAAGGAGGAGTATTGATCCCCGCGCCCTGGGAATGTGAATTTGGTCCAACCCTCAATTTCGAACGGCTCGGAGATTTCCTTCGTTCGATCATTGGGATCAACCTCAATCACTTTGAACACTTCCGTCTCATCTGCTCCGGCTTTGTGATTCATGACCAGATCCACATAGACGGCGATTCCGTTCTTCTGACACTCGGCAATGGCCTCCACCAGTTCCTGCTTGGTGCCATATTTGGTGCGCACGGTACCCTTTTGATCAAATTCGCCCAGATCGTACAGATCATATACACCATAACCTGTATCTTCTGCAGACACTGCCTTGGTTACGGGAGGTACCCATACCGAGTCAATGCCTTTGGCTTTCAGTTCCGGGGCCATTTCAGCCAGTCGCTTCCAATGATCTCCGTCTGCAGCCAGGTGCCATTCAAAAAACTGCATCATGGTATGATTTCTCTTCATTATAACCGACCTCCTTGATTGCTTTCGAAGCGGACCGCGGAACGGATAGGGTATTCGCCGTTGTTCGTTCGTTGCTAACCAAGTTATAACCCTTTCACCCTACCCTTCAATCATGTAAAAGAAAGAAAATCGAAAAATATATGCTACATGCATCATTTCATCCATAGTTTATTCATCAAATTCGCTTATAATCATGCCACTCCTCGGGCAGTAGCGAACGATACGGTTCCTGTGTAAAACGATCATCGACCAGCACAAGCACACCCTTGTCTTCTTCCGTCCGAATCAGCCGTCCACCCGCTTGCAGCACTTTGTTCATACCCGGGAAAATATAGGCATAATTGAATCCGTTACGTCCTGTCCGATCATAATAATCACGAAGCACGTTGTTCTCCAGACCAATCTGCGGCAGCCCCGCACCTACCACAACGACGCCATTCAAGCGGTCTCCCGGCAGATCGACACCCTCCGAGAACACGCCACCCATGACGGCAAACACCAATCGTGTTCGTTCAGGATTTGGTTGGAATCCATCCAAAAACTGCTCTCGTTCCAATTCGTTCATGCCCTGCTTCTGTATGACCGTATCCGCTTCATTCGGAAGCTGTGCATAGGTTTCATAGATTTCTCGCATATAAGGATAAGAAGGGAAGAACACCATTAGATTACTGCGCGGCCATTCGCTTACCAGCTGTTGCAGCATCTCTGCAATGGGGCGTCTGGATTGTTCCCTGTCCTTATAACGCACAGATAAGGGCAGAAGTCTCACATCCAACTGTTCACGCTGAAATGGCGATGGAATCTGCAACGTATAATCCTCTTCCTCTGCACCCAGCATATCCCGATAATAGCGAAGGGGTGACAATGTGGCCGAGAAATGAATGAGGGAGCGGAATCCTTTGGCCGTCTGACGAAGCAGCACGGAAGGATCAAGGCAGAACAACTTCACTCTTACTTCGCTTCGTACGCACTCTGCATACGTAATAAAACGCTCATCATACAGCTTGGCAATACGCAGGAAATTCTGTGCCGTGAAGTAGGCATCCAGCAGCAGCTGATCTGTTTCAGCATTCCCCGATCCACCTTCTACAAGACATTGCTCCGCAACCATGACAAAAGGCTCCAGCCGTTCTATCAGTTCCTCTGGTGCCTCCTGCTGTATGATCTTTCCTTCTTCCCCACCATTTTTGCGAAGGGTAATCAGATACTTATCAATGGCTCCCGTGTAGTCAACAATGGCTTTCGCAGCTGGCACACTGCTGCCCAGCGTCTGGAACTCCCTTTTCACATCCAGAAACACCGCCTTCTCCAACTCAGCGGAAAACATCGTTCGGCCACGATCGACCAGATTATGTGCCTCGTCCACCAGTAACACCGTCTTGCGTTTCTGCTCCTCCAACATTCTTTTCAAAGAGATCCTCGGATCGAAAATATAGTTATAATCGCAGATCACCGCATCTGCTGCATACGCCGCATCCAGTGAAAACTCAAACGGACACACCCGATGTTTGCGCGCATACTGCTCGATGACCGGACGTGTCATTAATGTCTCATGTTCCAGCATATCCAGTACGGCCCCGTTAATACGGTCATAATATCCTTCGCACATGCCGCATTGCCCCGTATCACAAGCTTCTTCTTCCTTAAAACAAATCTTATCCTTCGCGGTCAGACTGATCACATGCATCTTCAATCCTTCCGATTGCATCCGGGCAAAAGCTTCTTCTGCCGCCACCCGTGTCGTAGTCCTCGCGGTCAGATAGAACAATCGGTTGGCTTCGCCTTCACCAATCGCTTTGACCGTGGGAAACAGCACGGACATCGTTTTACCGATGCCTGTTGGTGCTTTGGCCATCAATCCCTGACCCTCACGGATCGTCTTGTATACGGCTCCTGCCAGCTTCCGCTGTCCCTCCCGATATTTGCGAAAAGGAAACGGCAGCTCTTTCACACTGATATCACGCTTTTCTTCATATGCAGCGATCATCTCTGCATATGGCGCATAACCGGCAATCACTTCTTCCGCAAACTGCTCCAGTTCCTGTCGCTCTGCCATTCGACGGAATCGTCTTTCTTCATGGGTTACCGAATGCACATACGTCAACTGCACTTGCATACGTGGTTCATCCTGCTGAACGGCGTACATGTAGGCATACATCATGGCCTGCGCCCAGTGTACGGGAAGACCCTCTCCCAGATCATCCAGATTGCCCGCAGTCGATTTGATCTCATCTACCGTTAACTGACCCTCCAACCGGATCAGGCCATCACATCGGCCTTCCACCACATAGGTCAGATCGCCATGTTGAATCTCAGCTTCGAGTACAATCTCTTTCAGATCCTCTTCGGTGTACTCCTTCTGTACCCTCTGATGAATTCGAGTTCCCTCCTGCATCGAGGCATTGGTCCGGAACCCTGGACGTATGCTGCCACTGCGGTACACATACTCCACCAAAGGTCTAACCGATATCCGAATTGTTGTTGTCATACGATCACCCGTTCTGTTTGTAGTGACTATACTTTATCATGAAAAGACGTGCTCAAACCAGTTGATGCACCGATTGGACTCACTGATTCCCATATGCTATGTTGAGGTATATAAGTTGAACTAGTTAATGTTACACTTACCACTCCGATGACAGAACAACCTTCCGATCGCTGTTATCCCCAGATTTTTTTGATCCCCTCTTCATGGGGAAAATCCGGTGATAGCGTATGCTTCCGATGTAGCTTTCTTTCAGAAAGCTTTCAGGCGCACACTTCGCTTCTTCAGGTTATTTCTGTCCTCTGCGTTCTCGTGTAAACGTATAGTTTAACTTACATGGAATGTATTTATATAAGGAGGCAGCTTCTATGTATATCTATTTGGTTCCTTCACCGATTCCGGATGCACTTGCTGCATACCCGCATCTAACTTTGCGAAGCGAAGAGCAGGTGCGCCTGGCTATTGAATCCGCAGAACGCCTGATGAATATCGAGTCTGATGATAAAGTAGCCGCATATGAAGCTTTCGATGCCGCAGGCTCCTGGACTGGCGGAGGTTTTGCTGTTTTGAACAATATCCCTGTCACAGAGGATGGTCGTAACGACTTCGAAGAACGGTTCAAGAACCGTGCCCGCAAGGTAGAAGACGAGCCCGGCTTTGTTGGTATTCGTGTCCTTCGTCCACTCAAGGATGACACCTATGTTGTACTTACACTCTGGCAGTCCGAGGAACATTTCAAAGGCTGGCAGGAATCCCAAGCATATAGTCACGCTCACCGTAACCGCAGTACAAGCGAAGGCCTGACCGCACAGAAGCCATCCATGTTCCCCAGACCTTCTTACGTTACAACGTACACTATAGAATAACGAATCGGGTACGGTCTGGCTTTCCTTACAGCAACCCGCACCCGCCACACCTCTTCCAGCTTGGAAGAGGTTTTTTGTTGTCGATTCATGGCGGCTTTCATTTTTTGACACGGACTTGCTGAGATAGGATAATACTTGTTAAATGAAACTTCGGAAGGGAAGGCGGTACCTTGTCACGCAGTTCACTCACCCGGTTTCTAAGCGGACCGTTTATATTCTTCACCATCATTATGATGATCAAAAGCTCACTGGCCTGGATTGTTATATTCGATGACATCCCTGTCTGGAAGCCACTGCTGACCGAATTGCCGCTCATCTGGATCGGCTTCTGTCTAATTGAGTGGTTTGCTGCCAAACGGCGCATGTGGATATACCTTGCCGTGAATCTGCTACTCTCGGGTATTTTCTTTGCAGCCATCATGTACTACAAATACTACGGCGTAATCGTTAACTATCACGCTCTGGCACAGGTCAATCAGGTGACCTCGGTCAAGAGCAGCATGTTCTCTTTGCTTGACCCCTATTATTTGTTTATTTTTGCAGATGTTCTGATCATTGGGGGGATACTTATTCGGCGCCGGATCAAGCTCGGGAGTACAGAACGCCCGGACCGAATCCCGCTTGAACGACGTGCCAGAAGGCGGGTTGCCTCGGTCATTCTGACCCTGTCCATGATCCTGTGCATGCTCAACATCTACCCCAATCGGGCCAGCATGAGTGAAATTACACAAGCAGAACAAATGGGTATCCTCGGTTACGAGGCATATACCATCCTTGATCGACCTGATAAACCTGTGCCCATTGCTCACATTGATCAGACTGACATCGACCAGCTAAAGCAAACGACTGAACTTCCTGCGATTGTGAAGCAAGGAGCTGCGAGCGGACGCAACGTCATTGTGCTCCAGTTGGAATCGTTCCAGAACTTCCTGATTGGATTAGAGGTAGATGGACAGGAGATCACGCCTAATCTTAATCAATTGGCTAGAGAAAGCGTGTATTTTCCGAACTTCTATCAGCAAGTGGGACAGGGAAATACATCGGATGCAGAATTTGTTGTAAATACATCGTTCTACACCCCGCCGAACGGGGCAGCAACGACTGTATATGCGGATAAAGCTCTGCCAAGTCTACCTAAGCTGATGTCAGCAAACGGGTATCAAACAGCCACATTCCATACGAATGATGTTCATTTCTGGAATCGGGATCAGTTATACAAGGCACTTGGGTTCGACCAGTATTATGATATCGATTATTTTGGCACACAGGACTCTATCGCCTTTTCGGCCTCGGATGAGGTTCTGTATTCCAAAACACTGGATAAGCTGGAATCCATGCAGTCTTCGGGTGATCCCTTCTATGCCCATATCATCTCCATGTCAGCCCACCACCCGTACACGCTGCCTGAAAACAAGGTGAAGCTGACGCTGCCTGAGCGTTACAAGGATACGTTGCCTGGTGATTATCTGATATCACAGCATTATGCCGATCAGGCGGTTGGACAGTTAATTACAGGATTGAAAGAACGGGGATTATGGGAAAATAGCCTGCTCGTCTTTTATGGGGATCACCTGGGACTTCCCATCTATTCGCTTGATCGGGATGACGAGGTCCTCATGAAAGAGTTATATGGCCGGGAATACACATCAGCAGATATGATTAACATTCCACTCATTATCTCGGCCCCAGGCGTTACTCCGGGTGTACAGCTGGAGCAGATCGGAGGCCAGGTGGACATTCTGCCAACGATTGCGGGATTAACTGGAATATCACTGGAGGATCAATTGCACTTTGGTCAAGATTTGCTGCATGAAGGCGGAAATCTGCTACCCGAACGCTACTACCTCCCTTCCGGGTCGGTGCTTAACGATGCTTCTCTCTTCATTCCGGCGAAAGGATACGGGGATGGGACGCATTATTCCCTAGCTGATGCGGGCAGGAAGAATGCGGGGCAACAACAGACAAGTGTTCCTTCAGAAGAGACGCCGAAAATTTCGGGAGAAAAGGGATCTCCAACAGTAACCACACCCAATAACAGTGGCCCGTCTTCTTCACGGTTTATAACGAAGGAACAATATGATCGGGCATTGGATCTTGCACACTTGTCCAACAGTTATTTGAGCCAGTTACCAGATCGGAATGACGCGAACTGATTTTTTTTATATATTTTAAAAGAGCTTCATAGCGAATCACCAAGTACTGATGTTTCTTCAAAATTACACAACTATAACGCACATGATCCATCTTACGAGGATGAACATGTGCGTTATTTGAATTATACGCAATCGGCATCCAACCCTTTTCCGTCTCAGAAGGCTACAAGAGCTGATCAATCAATATTCTTTAAAATATTTCAGTAGTTCCGATTGGAAACTTTCAGCCGTAAAACTACGCTCTCGATTTTTATGAACAATTAGACCATGCGTAAAGCTTATTTTAGAAGTAAAAGGAAGAATTTTTAATTTACCCATCTTTAGTTCGTTTTTGATCGCTATTTTAGGGACCAAGGCAAAACCTTTTCCACAGCATACAAGTTCCTTGATCATCTCAAGACTTGAAAGCTCTAACGCATCCTTAACCACAATCCCTTCATTCTTTAGAACATCTACAGCAGTCGTATGATACAAACAAGATGTGCCGTTACTGATAAACACCTCGTCATTTAGAATCTGCGCCCCTTCACTTTCCACTTTCCGAACCAACTCCTCAGATGCAGCAAAAACAATAGTCTCTTCCATAATCGGATAAAAAAGAATGTCATGTCGCTCAGGGTTTTGAGGAACAATGCCATAATCCAGGGCATAATCCAGCACACCTTTCAGAATATCTTGATGCGCCCCTTGTTCAACACGTAAATTTACGCTTGGAAAGTTTCTCGTATATTCCTGTACAAATGGAAGCATGCGTGTAAGAAAAAAGGATTCCTGTAGTCTAATATTTATTGTTCCGCACGGCTGATCCATATCAATCATACTTTCTTTAAGCGATTCACTTAATTGGACATACTGATAAGCATATTTGGAAAATACTTTTCCAGCTTCCGTAGGTTCCACCCCTCGTGGAAATCGATGAAACAACTTCTGTCCGCAGATCTTCTCCAGCTGTTGAATATGAGTTGTTACTGTGGACTGGACATAACCTAAGCGCTCCCCAGCTCGGCTGAAACTCTTCTCTTCAAGCAAAGCAATAAATGCCTGAAAAAAACGACCCTCTAAGGAATTGATCACATCTTTCACCCTTTTGTATTTTGATTTGAAATAGCTAGCATTCAATCTATTCGTTATTAAAATGAATAGATTGATTATACAATAAAAACATGTCATCACCAGTTGTACAAGTAAGAGAAATAATAGTGGATTTCTTAATGAATCCAAAGGAGATGTAAAAAATGAAGATTAGTTATCAGCAACAGAAGGTTGGAGATGTCGACGTTTTTTACCGTGAAGCCGGGCCTAAGGATGGCCAAGTTATTTTACTATTACACGGGTTTCCATCCTCTAGTCATATGTTTCGCGATCTTATTCCCAAACTGGCAGAACAATACCGTGTCATTGCCCCTGATCTTGCTGGGTTCGGTCGCACAACAACTCCACCGCGTAGTCAGTTTGACTTCACATTTGACAGCCTGTTTCGAGTTATTGAAGGTTTCACTGAAGCATTAGCTCTTAAGAAATATGTAATGTATGTGTTTGATTATGGGGCACCTGTTGGTTATCGATTGGCAGTAGCTCACCCGGAACAAGTTCAAGCCATTATTAGTCAGAATGGTAACGCATATATCGAAGGGTTTAGTGACGCATGGGGACCTTGGGAGATGTATTGGCACTCTCCAACACCTGAAAATCGTGAAGCATGTCGTGATTCCTTAACCCCCGAAACTATCCGTAACTTTCAGTATCTTCATGGAACTGATGCTAGCCTTGTTTCACCAGACGGATATTCACTGGATATTGCCTACATGTCACGCCCGGAAGCTGAAGAAATCCAACTGGATTTAATCCTCGATTATAGAACAAACGTGGATCTTTATCCTGAATTTCAGGCTTATTTCCGCAATTATCAACCTCATCTTCTAGCTGTATGGGGTAAAAATGATCCTGCCTTTCTTCCAGCTGGAGCTTTAGCTTATAAGCGTGATATCCCATCTGCAGAAGTACATTTACTTGATACTGGGCATTTTGCTCTCGAAACACATGTGACAGAGATCCATGAGCTTATTCACCAGTTCTTAAAAAAAATATTTTAAACCCAACGTACATTGGCTCAATCTCAGCCTTGAACTAGTGAAATAGAAAAATCCCGTAGAAAGCAGGTCCAATAATGGCCTGTTCTACGGGATTTTTGCATGACTGTGATCATTCTTCAAGGTACTTGCAACGCCACTATGATCTAATGTTCCATCACGCTCCCGTTTACAACGGCAGTAGCGCAACCGACTTGCGAGCAGTCAATTGCTCTACCATGGCAAGCCATTCCTGCGGTTTATTAGGAAGCACTGCATAATATCGATTCAGGAAATCAGCCACTAGGCTGGCTGGCAGTTCACCAAGCGACTCATCGCCTGGCATGAAGCACAGATCCAAGCCGCCAACCGCTTCGCCGTCACCTTGCCAGGATGGATGAACATACGGGAAGTCCAGACGCTGATATCCCAGATGGGACAATACTTCGCGACGTACATACGGATCCATCGGCTTGATGCCGCCAAACTCGTGATCCTGACTCTGATAAGGGTTATAGATTTCGGCAAACATGCCGAACAATTCTTTCCCGTTTGCTGCAGCAAGCTTTTGCAGATCACGCTTGCGGTGATTCGCCAGGAAACTGCCGATCCCCAGTCCTTCGCGCCCAATAATCGTAAAGTCAGTCATGGCCACGTTCCAGTCCTCGTAATAACGGTACTCTGTCGCTCCAACAACCTGTCCCTCATGCACAGCCACGAACACCCGGATACCCGGATCTTCCAACGGTTCTGCCCACAGTGGGAAGTCCAGCACTTCTTCCCGCGGGAAAATCTCCTGCATCAGCTTGTGCATTTGGGCAAACAATGGATCATTAATGGATGTAATACGCGTAAATTCCATGGATTAATGCCTCCTCAATCGATGATGTATTTCATTTAACATTTCTTTATCTGAATGGATTCTGCCACTCCATCAGGGCTGCATAGTTGCAGGATTCCTCATCGTCCAGATAGTCCGCTGTCACACCAACTGGCATGCGCCCACAACGAAGCAGGAACGATATCACCGGATCACGTCTTTCTCCCGCTGCCACCTGGTTCAGATATTCCTGCGCAGACAGTTGGTCTGCAACCAGATGATAACCTGGCATTCTACCAGCACCTAGTAACCGATCTATATCCTGTGCAATGACAAGATGGTACATCGCCTGCATCATAAGCTGAGCCAATCCCCACTTGCGGTACTTCGGACGAACACAGAGATCGACAATATACAGCGCGTTGCCATCCGGTTGGTGGTTACGAATATAGCCATCATCCGTTACTTCCGCCCACGTATGATTCGCCGGATGTGCTGGGTCCCACTGTATCCGCAGCGAAGTCATCGATCCGGCCAATTCTCCATTTACTTCAATACAGATGGCTCCCTCCGGGTAATGCTGTACATGACTGGTGAGCTGCTCGTGACTCCAGAGCAGCTCTTCCGGATAAGGAGGAGGGAAACTCTCCGCCTGAATGCGAATGAGTTCCTCAAAGTCGGCTGTAACATAATTGCGAACGACTGCCTTTACCCTTTTGCCACTTCGCTCCGGGTCGGTGATCAGCATTTCTTTGGTATACATCGTGCCGGATCGCCCCTTTCCACTGACAAATAAATTCCCTGCTCTGTTCCATTCGGTTATAAAAGTTGCAGTTTTACTCCCAATCGGTATACAGATCTGTACGTCGGTCACGCCAGGTCGTTACCGATCCACGTTCGCGCACCTCATACAACAAGTCCAGATCCAGATCGGCGGTCACGATCATATCGTTGTTAATCTCACCCTCGGCCAGAATGCCACGTGGCGGGAACGGGATATCATTTGGTGTAATAATCGCAGCCTGTCCATAGTTGGCCCGCATGAAGTCAACGGTTGGCAGGTTACCCACGGTTCCGGTTAACACAACATACACCTGATTCTCCACCGCGCGGGCATGGCTCGTATAACGCACACGGTAGAATCCATGGCGATCGTCCGTGCAGGAAGGACAGAAGATCACGTCAGCACCTTTGGCTTTGGCCATCCGCACAATTTCCGGGAATTCAATATCGTAACAGGTCAGCATCGCAATACGGCCTTTATCCGTGTCGAACACCTCAAGTCCATCCCCGGGAGCCATATTCCATTCCTGTACTTCGGTTGGTGTAATGTGAATCTTGTCCTGACGCACGATGCGACCATCCGGGTAGAACATGTGGGCTGTATTATACAGCTTCCCTTCACGGCGAATAACGTGTGTTCCCCCGATGACGTGCATGCCGTACTTGGCAGCAAGTGACGTGAATAGTTGCTCATATCGCTCCGTAAAGTTCGGCAGATCCTCAATTGTCAGTGCATTGCCTTGTTCGTCCCCAATGGACATTAATTGCGTTGTGAAAAATTCCGGAAACAGTACAAATTCGGTTCCGTATTCGCTCGCTGTCCGTATGTAATGCTCAGCCTGAGCGGCAAACTGCTCAAACGAGCTGATTGTGTGCAATTGGTATTGTATAGCGGATACCCGCAGTTTCATGTTCGTACACCTCCACCATTATTATGCTTACCATTGTAACAACGATCCGGGGTCAACAAAAGAGTATTTACACTGGGCACTACAATGACAGAACAATCTTCCAATCGCTTCCTTACTCACCCAACATCGACTGTGTGAAGCTAATCCACTCTCTCGTGGCAAATGAAAGATAGCGGTCCTTCCGCCAGATCATACCGAGCTGCCATGGGATCACCGGTTCCACCACGGGTATGATCCGCACGCGCATATGATCCACCTCACGACAGATCGTCTCGGGCAGTAAGGCTACCCCCAGATTGGCGGCAACCATCGCGCTGAGCAGATCCCACTGGGAGCTCTCATATACCACCCGGGGCTGGAACCCTGCATGCTGACAAGCGACAATAATCCGGTCATGCAACGCAAAATCTTCTCGAAACAGCACGAATGCATCATGTTCGAGTTCACGCAAGGCAACCGACGCTTTACCCGCAAGCGGGTGCGAAGGATGCACGATCAGATTCAGTTTCTCTTCCACAAAAACAAAGTGATCTACCAGTTCATCCACAGTGGGTAGAACAGCAACACCGATATCAAGTGCACCACTGATCACATCGGCCTCCACTTTTTTGGCACCGTCCTCGAATAGTTGAATGGTCACTTGGGGGTAGGCTTTATGGAATTCACCGATAATCATCGGAAAGAAGCTGGAACCGATCATTGGCGGAAGGCCAATCCGCAGATGGCCTTTCTTCAAGTTCATCAGATCGTCCAATTCAGACGACAGATTACGGAACGACTTTTCAATCTCCAGTGCCTGCCGAAAAAACACATGACCCGCATCGGTTAATTCCACTTTCTTACCATATCGGTCCAACAACGTGATACCCAATTCCTCTTCCAGACTCTTGACGGTCTTGCTGATCGTAGGTTGGGTGATATATAGAACTTCAGCGGCTTTCGTGAAGCTTTGTTGCCGGGCGACTTCCAGAAAATATTGCAAATGGCGGATATCCATCGCATGGTTCCCACCTCTCATAGATAAATGGAATAGTAAACATTCTTAATATGCATTTTACTCATGAAAGAATGCCATGTAAAATTTGTGATATCAAATGAATCATTTTCATTTTCATAATAACTTAAACGATTACGTTGATTATACAAGGAGGGATTGAAGTGAAAAAATGGGGCCTTGGTATTGCACAGGTTGCGCTCTTAATGGTTTTTTCACTGCTTATGGACCTGCTGGCCCGTACTCTCCATCTTCCTGTACCGGGTTCGATCCTCGGTATGGTCGTGTTATTCATTCTGCTTCAGACTCGTGTCGTGAAGCTGCGCTGGATTGAAGTTGGAGCGGCCTGGCTGCTCGGTGAACTACTGTTATTTTTTATCCCGTCAGCCGTTGGCATCATGAACTATATGCCCATGTTGGAGCATGACGGATTGCAAATTTTATTCATCGTCCTGCTTAGTACATTCCTGGTCATGTCCTGCACAGGACTGGTTGCTACACGAATCGCCAAACGAAAGGAGCGTCACACCGGATGATTGGATTCCTCTGCCTGTTGTTAACCGTCGGTATCTATTGGGTTACCAAACGAATGTATCGCAATCTGCCGAAAGTATATTTGTCTCCACTGCTCATTACGCCGCTGCTTGTCGTTGGCATATTGCTCGCAACCGGAACGGATTATACCACGTATAGCAGTGGTGGCAAATGGCTGAGTTTGCTGCTTCAACCGGCTACCGTGGCTTTTGCCGTACCACTCTACACCTTTTTCCATGTACTCAAAAAACATATTTCCGAGATTGTCTTCAGTGTGATGACCGGTTCGGTCGTAGCCGTACTTTCTTCTGCCCTGCTTGCCAAATGGTTACGCCTGGATTCAGGGCTGATCCACAGCTTAATCCCGCGCTCCATTACAACACCCATTGCCATGAACGTATCAGCAACCATTGGTGGTATTCCCGCAGTGACAGCTGTTTTTGTTATTATGACAGGCCTGCTCGGAGTGATTATGGGACCTTCGATCGTTAAGATGCTGCGCATCGATGGGGAGATTGCACGAGGCACACTATTTGGAACCGGTGCCCATGGCACAGGGACATCCAAGGCATTTGAACTGAGTTCCCTGACCGGTACCATCTCCAGTATCTCCATGGTGCTCGCCGCATTGTTCACTTTAGCCGTTGCACCCATCCTTTCCAAACTTATTTTCCCATAATAGATGGAATTATCCCACTTTTTTGAAATATTATTGTTGTATTAAAGCCCTTTCTTCCTTACAATAAGGACAGGTTTTAATTGTGAATATTGCGGGGGAGATGCGATGAAAAGAACCGGAATGAAGAGATCTCTGGACCGTCTTGGACGAATTGTCCTTCCCAAAGAAATGCGGGATACGATGGAAATCCATATCGGCGATCCGCTTGAGTTTTTCATTGAAGGGAAAGAGTTGATTTTAAGAAAGTACAAATCAACATTATGTATTTTTTGCGGTGATGTAGATACGGAAATGTATTTCAAAGAGCAATTCATCTGCCGGACTTGTGCAATTCAATTAAAACACCCGGATGACTCTCCCGACTGGTTCGTACCTCAGAACAAACAGGCTCCTGCACCCGTGGAGCGTCCTGCTACCAAATCCGCCTCAGTCTCATCTCCCGCTAGGGAAGAAGGGACCACAGCTGACAACCCAGAATATCCGGACCTGCGGCCGAAGACGGCACGCATGCTGCAACAGATGAAAGAAATTGTTGAACAGAATCCCGGTTTGGCTCAACAGCAAATTGCGGAAAAGCTTGGCATTAGCCAAGGACGCGTCTCTCAATTAAAAAAGTTACTATAATAAGAATGGTATTCGATCATTTATAGTCAGAAGACCTTCCGATTCAGGAAGTCCCGCTGCAAGAGAACCCGTTGTGTTTCGTGGGTTCTTCTTTTTTTATATTCATATCGGATTGGAAAGGAGTTCTATGGATAAAATCTTATATTTATCACAATTCGACCTGATGTCCTCCCTATCAGAAGCCGACCTGATTGAAATGGATGGGATGACTTCTATCACGACCATACTTAAGAACAGGCCGATCCAGACTCCGGATACGTTTACAGAAGGTTTCTATTTTGTAAAACGGGGAAAGGTTCGTATATATACATTGAACCCGGAGGGCAAGCAGTTCACTCTCGATATTTTGACAGAAGGTAACGTGTTTGGAGAAATGAACGGAATCTCACTCGGAACACGTAACGTTTATATTGAAACGATGGAGGAGTGTGATATTTGCCTGATGGACAAGCTACGTTTTGAGCAGTTTCTGATTGAACATCCAGAATTCATGATGAGACTGATGAACGTACTAAGCGAGCGGATCAAACGAATGAGTGAGTTAACACATACGCTCGCACTGGGTAACCTGCATGAAAAGGTGATACATAATCTCTTCCGGCTGGCCGAACAGATGGGATGGATCGAAGAGGATGAGTACTGCCGGATTCAACTCGCGCTTACCCATCAGGAGATCGCCTGGATGGCGGGAGCCACACGGGAATCGGTTACGATTGTCATGCAAGAGTTAGCAAGAGCAGGCCGGATTCGTACCGGATTGAAATCCGTCTCTCTCCATCGTGACGAAATCGCTACCTTCCGGAAAATCACTGCCCACTTGTAAGATGCCTTACATCTCTGTTCTCCGGCTAGTTGTATTGTATAACTCATGAGTCTATACAATTAAGGAGGAGTATACCGTTGGCTGCTAAGTCAGATCTGATTATCCCTGAAGACATTCTTCTTCGCAAAGGTGCCCGTAAAGCAACGGAAATCCCCGCGCATATCCGCAATTGGCTACAAGCAGGACATATCGAATCGGTCAATTTGACCGAATGGCTGGCAGTAGATCATGTATTTCTTTTTCAGAAGGTTACCCATGAATGGAGCATGGATGCCGAAACTAGAGCAATTACCGAACAGTTAAAACAGATGAACGAGCAGCGGATCATGAAAATCATCCCGGCCATAGCTATGCAATGGCTTGATCTGTTGAAGCGTCTAACCGTCAATGAACAAACGAATCTCTTCCGTTCCATTGCAGAACATCGTTCAGACAGTGTTCGCTGCTGGGCAGCTTATATCATTGGGCTGGATTCGAGTCTTAACCTGATTGAAAAGTTGGAGTACATTCGACCCTTTGCAGCAGATCATCACTTTGGTGTAAGAGAAATCGCCTGGATGGCTGTACGAGAGTCCATCTCTGTCGAATTATCCGCAGCCTTGCAACATTTAATCCCATGGAGCGTTGATCCTGATCCAATGATCCGTCGGTTTGCCATAGAATCAATCAGACCTCGCGGCGTCTGGGCCAAACATATTCAGGAGCTAAAAGAACATCCCGCAATGGCCCTTCCCTTGCTTGACGCAGTAAAATCCGATACCCATAAGTATGTACAGGATTCGGTAAGCAACTGGTTGAACGATGCCAGCAAGACGAACCCGGAGTGGGTGCGGCAGATCTGTGACACTTGGATTCAGCAGTCGGATACCAAGCATACGCTGCGAATCGTCACACGCGCCAAACGAAGTCTTTCATAGAAAAAGATGACCATCGCTCATTGGCAGTGGTCATCTTATGTATAGGCATCCACGTATTGCATTCCTGTTGAAGGGATATCTTTCGCTTACGCCTGAATGGCGTCCAACTGTCCTTCTTCTTCCTCTTCCAATCTGCGCATGCCCACAATCAGGACAATAATGTTAGCTACCAGCAACACAGCCGGGAACGGAACAGCAGCATATTGTGCATAGATCAGATGACTTCCCACAGCCCCAATCAGAATGAATGTCAGTATGCCAGAAGCCAGGATGCGAGTCCGTGGAATCAGCAGCCCCACTGCGCTGAGCAGTTCCATAGCACCAAGCAGATACATGGTCCATGTCGGATAAGAGAAACTTTCGAATGTCTGAATCATCATGTCTGCTCCACTAATCTTGTTAAACCCTGTCATGACGAATACCCCTGCAAGCACAACCAGAAAAACATAACCCAAAATTTTGTTCATATGTATATCCTCCTATAACGAATTGTATGTTCCTACTATGGGATGATTAAGTTTGCGATAAGTAGTAAAAAAGGATCTATGTAAAAGTTCCCAAAGGAACTCTGTTTTCACAGGGTCAGTCTCGTTCAATTTCAAAATAGTACGCGTTCATATTATACGCATTATTTATCACCAACTTACTTTTGTGAAGTAAGTATATAATAATAATATAATTTCTTCAAGTAATTTTTCACTAAATGATGTATAATACATACAAAAGGTATGTTACAGTATATTTTGTAGTAACCCTCATTTCATTCACTTGAATGTTCTACCATTCTTAGAGCGGCAGAAACCATGTCCTTTCATATACACTGCGGAAAAAATGATCATGAATCGAGGTGAACACGTTGAAGCTGAAAAAAGTAAAAGCACCAAGTCCCTGTATGATCACTCAGGCCATAGACATTATAGGCAAGAAGTGGGTACTGTTAATCATGTACCAACTGTTGTCCGGACCCAAGCGCTTTACGGAGCTTGAAGCAGAGATGGCGATCAGTGGACGACTTTTATCGGAGCGATTGAAGGAAATGGAGACGGAAGGTATCGTTACCCGGCACATGTTTCCCGAGATACCTCCCCGTGTAGAGTATGAATTAACACCTAAAGGCAGAGCCATTGAACCTGTCATTGATCAGATCTACAGCTGGTCTTCCGACTGGTTGAAACAGCAGAAATCCGAGTAGTTAAATTCCTACTCCATGACATGACATTACACTCCACACAAACACAAATACGCCTAAATCAGGCTGATCTGCGGATCAGTTCCCGATTCAGGCGTATTTATATTACATTCAACTTTTATTAATGAGAAAGATGCTTTGAAGGCTGAAGCTGTACAGGCAGGCCGGAATCTGCCGATGCCAGCGCCGCCGTCGTAATCTCCTGTGTACGACAGGCATCCGCATAATCGGACAGAATCCGTGAACGGTCTCCCGTACGCAAGGCGTGAATGAAAGCTTCATTCTCACGCTCATACGGATTATGTCCTGCCGGAATCTCCAAACCTGCCATCGCATGTGTTGCGGCACTTGGCAGAAGCAAACGTTCCGGCGTCCAATCCCACACGCCTGCATCCGTGTAGAACTGTAGCCCTGCGCCGCCCTCTCCGTCAGGCAACAGACATGTATTGGCGATACTGGCAATCGCTCCACTTTCCAGCTTGAGCGTCACATTCGCCACATCGGCAACAGTGACATGCTCATGCTTCTCATGCATGCTACGCTGAGCTGCTACGGCATATACCTCCGTGACTTCTCCTGCACAATACCGAAGCAAGTCTACAATATGTGTAGTCTGCTCCACGAACTGTCCTCCTGAACCATCCTGACGCCGCCACCAGGCAACTCCTGGCATTCCGCCCATCCAGCGGCCAAGAGCCATGCCGACCGTCTGTTCTTTCATGGCCTGCTGTAATACCTGAGCAGCCTCCTGATAACGGAAATGGTATCCGACAGAGGTTAACAATCCGCTCTTCTGCACCTGAGCGAGCACCTGACGTGGAACGTCCATTCCAGTACTCAGCGGCTTCTCGACCAGGAATGGAATTCCGCGACGATTCAATTCAGACTCAATCGATCCGTGAGACATCGGAGGCACACAGATATACACCGCATCCAGTTTCTCACCATCCAGCATATGTTTAAGTTCACCGTAACCAACAGCATCATAGACGGAGGCCATAGCCTCTGCCTTTTCCAACGTTGTTCCACAGACACTCGCAACACGAACACCTTCCATTCGTGCGAGAATATCCGCATGTACCTTACTGAACCAGCCTGTTCCAATGATTCCGATCTGTAATGTCATGGATGTAATCCCCTCTCTGTGTTACACGCTTACATGTTCCATTCGACTCTCAGCCTTGAAATCCTGCCTTAGATTTTGCCGGATGCTTCCAACAACAGCTGATCCAGTTCCTGTGCATGCAATACCGCTTGCTCTTCAGACCAGTTCAAACGCCCGGCCATATAGGAGATAACCGCTGCCTTATAACGGCGGACTTCATCAATACGGAAAAATAGAGCTCCTGTTCTTCGCACCAAAAAATCTGATGGAGTTACTGCCATCTCTTCTTCGATCGCGTAACAGAGCATCAGCAGCAGCTCCTGTGGCATGCCATGAAGCTCGGCCTTGGTCCGTGGATCAGGCATTCGCTCATACAGTGCCTTCACATTGGAACCATACGTGCGAGTCAGCCGCTCTGCAGCAGGTCGAGCAAGCCCCAGAGCGACGCCATCCTTGATCTTGCGCTCCGCATACGATACGAATCCAGCCGATCCCCCTACATCACCGCCGGAGATGGGCATCTTCTTCGTTACACAAGGTCCTATGGAATGTCCATGCTCCTGCTCCATCTGACGCGCGACCAGATCAACGACCATCTCGGCCATTTTGCGGTATCCGGTTAATTTGCCCCCGGCAATGGTAATCAGATTGGAATCAGAGACCCAGACTTCATCTTTACGTGAAATTTCGGAAGGATTCTTGCCTTCCTCATGAATAAGTGGTCGTACACCCGCCCATCCAGATTCCACATCCTCGGTACCAACCCGTACATCTGGAAACATGTCATTGACTGCATTAATGACATAATCACGGTCGGAGTCGGAAATTTGGGGATGTGCAGGATCGTCCTGATATACGGTGTCGGTTGTCCCTACATAGGTTTTGCCATCACGCGGGACAGCAAACACCATTCGACCATCAGGTGTATCAAAATAAACCGCCTGTCTTAGCGGGAATCGTTCACCATCGAAGACCAGATGAATACCTTTGGTCATTTGTAGCGTTTTCCCCTGGCGCGAACCATCCAATTCCCGCAGCCCATCCACCCATGGACCAGAAGCGTTGATCACCTTGCTTGCTTTGAGCGTATAGGTTTGACCACTGATCTGATCCATGGCTTCAATACCTGTAATTTTGCCATTCTCCTTCAGAAAACCTGTTGCCTTCACATAGTTCACTGCCTGTGCCCCACGTTTGACAGCTTCTTTAATGACTTCAATGGTAAGCCTGGCATCGTCTGTCCGGTACTCCACATAGAGCCCACCACCCAACAACCCCTGTTTACGTAGTAAAGGTTCGCTATCTGACACCGCTCCAGCATTCAACATTTGGCGCCGTTCACTGCGCTTCACCCCGGCGAGCCGATCATACACCATCAGTCCAATGGATGTGCTGAAGCGGCCAAACGTCCCTGCCGTATAGATCGGTAGCAACATCGGTTCTGGTGTGGTCACATGTGGCCCATTCTCGTACACTACAGCCCGCTCCCGTCCTACCTCCGCAACCATCTTCACTTCATATTGCTTCAAATAACGCAATCCGCCATGGACAAGCTTGGTCGAACGACTGGATGTACCTGCTGCAAAATCCTGCATTTCGACAAGCGCTGTCTTCAATCCACGGGAAGCCGCATCCAATGCAATCCCTGCGCCTGTAATTCCACCGCCAATAATCAATACGTCAAAATGTGCATTCGCCATACTTTGCAAATACTCAGTTCGGTGTGCTGACGAGAACGTTTCTGCCATCCTTGAACCTCCCATTGATTCCCTTTATGTTTCCGCAAAAAAAACAAAAAAAGGACCACGTCATTCGCTCAGCAATTGCTGAGCGGCACGTGGTCCCTCCCGATCTCCAGACATCATTTTTTAACTTGTGCCTTTATCCTATCACAGATTTTTGACGGCGTGAAGTCCTGAAATGACACATTATTCAAAAAAAATTCAAAAAGTTGTTCTGCCAAAGGATGGAATTTCAAATGAATCCACTAACCTTAGTATTTTCCTTATAGTGGGCATATGGTTTTGCTTCTCCAGGAAGAATAACCCTGTAAATTGTGCATCATTTTCCACCAGTAAATATCATTTATAACATAAGTTTAGTTAAAAAGTACAAATACCCACATCAAGAGGATTGCAGTTCAATTTCATTTCTTTTCTTTTATTTAAAAGCCATTGCTGCGTTCACTGCACGCTTCCAGCCTGCATACAGTTCTGTCCGTTGTTGCTCAGCCATAGCAGGCCGGAAGACACGTTCGGTATTTTCATGATCGGTCAATTCATCCGCGTTCGTCCAATATCCAACCGCCAGCCCTGCCAGATAAGCCGCACCCAATGCAGTCGTTTCATTCACGGTCGGTCGTTCGACAGGAATGCCCAGAATATCACTCTGGAATTGCATAAGGAAATCATTGGCCGCCGCGCCGCCATCAACACGCAGAGCATGCACGGGAATACCTGAGTCGGATTCCATTGCCTCCAATACATCTTTGGTCTGATATGCCAACGCCTCCAGCGTAGCACGGATAAAGTGTTCCTTCGTCGTACCTCGGGTCATGCCAAACACCGCACCCTTAACCTCACTATCCCAATAAGGGCTTCCCAGTCCGACAAATGCAGGTACCATATAAACGCCGTCTGTCGAAGGCACGCGTGAGGCGTATTCCTCACTATCTTTTGATGAACGAAGCATCCTTAATCCGTCACGCAGCCACTGAACCGCAGACCCTGCAACAAAAATGCTGCCTTCGAGCGCATATTCAACCTTGCCATTCATCCCCCAGGCAATCGTCGTAATCAGTCCGTGATCGGATTGTACCGGGTTCTCTCCCGTATTCATAAGCATAAAACAACCGGTCCCATATGTATTTTTCATACTGCCCTTGGTGTAACAGCCCTGACCAAACATCGCTGCCTGCTGATCTCCTGCCGCTCCCGCAATCGGAATTCGATGACCGAAGAAATGATAATCTGTCGTATGTGCATACACCTCGGATGAACCTCGCACCTCTGGCAGCATGGCCTTGGGAATGTCGAGGATAGCCAACAATTCGTCATCCCATTGCAGATCATAGATGTTATAGATCAGGGTACGTGAGGCATTGGATATATCCGTGACATGTGTCCCCCCGCTCAGTTTCCAGATCAGCCAGCTATCAATCGTGCCAAACAGCAATTCACCCTTCTCGGCTCGCTTCCGGGCACCAGGGACATGATCCAGAATCCACTTGACCTTCGTTCCCGAGAAGTAGGGATCGATCAGTAATCCTGTTTTGCTTCGGAAAAGGTCTCCGAGTCCCTGCATCTTCAATTCTTCACAGATATCTGCGGTCTGTCTGGACTGCCATACGACCGCATTATAGATAGGTCTGCCTGTTTCTTTGTCCCATACCACGACGGTCTCCCGTTGATTCGTAATTCCAATTCCGGCAATCTGGACCGGTTTGATCCCGCTCTCTGCCAGACACGAGGCCATCACGGCTAGAATGGAACTCCAGATTTCGTTGGCATTCTGCTCTACCCAGCCCGGTTTGGGAAAATATTGAGGGAATTCCTGCTGTGCAATGTGCACAATCTCCCCGCCGCGATTAAACAGAATAGCTCGGGAGCTTGTCGTTCCCTGATCCAGAGCCAATATATATTTTTCCATACAGACAACCTCCTGTTGTGGGTTCTTTTTACGGTGTAAGCGATTTCTCAAAGTGTCGGATCAGATCTGCGTTGGATGTGGTCACTGCCGTAGCCCCTACGCCAAGTGCAAGTTCAACCTCTTCCGGTGAACGGATCAATCCCCCCGCAATAATGGGGATGCCCGTGCGTACAGATACTTCCGCAATAATATGCGGAATGACGCCAGGTAGTACCTCAATATAATCAGGTTGGGTTTTGGCCAGCAACAGATAACTTTTCTCCAATGCATGGGTGTCCAGCAGGAAAATACGTTGAATCGCTGTAATGCCTTTCTGCTTCGCCTTCTGAATGACACTTGCACGTGTAGAGATCAGCCCTGCCGGGCGAATGTGCTGACACAGATACTCTGCCGCATACTCATCGTTCTTCAATCCCTGTACCAGATCTGCATGCAAAAGTATCTTTTTGTCATACCGCCGAGCCTCGTCCATTACACTCTGAAGCTGTGCAATATGGGTTTCCAGCATCACCCCATAGGTATAAGGGCCTTCAATTATCGCTTCAAACTGCTTCATGCTCTTCGCAGCCGGCAACATACGTTGTCCCTCAAATGGCACCTTCGTTCCTCCCGCATTCATCAGATGCCTATATTGTATAATCCGTACTGTGCGAACGGCAAGCATTCCGTGAATCAGAAAAATCTGAGCACTGCGTTATGATCCATACAAAAAAGCCGCTGCATACTTCTCCATATCGGAGAGTACAACAACGGCTAATCAGCTAATCGTATATGTTCAATGAATAATGATTAAGCTTGCGCATGTGGAAGCAGCGTCTCTGCCACAGCCCAGCCATCACTTTCCGCCAAGTGACCAGAACGGTTCACTTTCGTTTGCAGGTATTTCTCGTTGAAAGCAGAGCGATCTCCCCACAGTGGCACACGTCCGCCCACATTTAATCCCGCTTCCTGCAAAGCAGCCAGCTTCCGTGGGTTGTTCGTGATCAATGTAACCGGTGCGGAGCGAAGCGCACGCAACACAGCAATCGCATCGTCATAATTACGGGCATCGTCCGTGAATCCGAGCTGCAAGTTCGCATCTACCGTATCCAGACCTTCTTCTTGCAAAATGTACGCCATGGCTTTGCTGAACAGACCGATGCCACGGCCTTCATGGTTCGCAAGGTAGAATAGTGCGCCTGCTCCGTGTGCGGCAATCATCTTCATGGATTGCTCCAGTTGGAAACCGCAGTCACAGCGTTTGCTGCCAAAGATGTCGCCTGTATGACAGATACTGTGCATGCGAATAAGGGCATCCTGTGCTTCGGCAAAGTCGCCATACACCAGGACACTGGATTGCTGGCGCTCTGCCAGTTCAGCAGCAGCAAGAGATTCAATTAACTCGCCGCTCTCCATCGCTTTGTCTGACTTCATCCAGCTATACCACTGGAATGTCTTGGTCTCCCCATCGAGGTTTACCGGGAGCTTAATCGGTCCCACGAGGTATATGAATTCTTTTCCACTCGGAAAAGTCTGAATTTTAGGGGCAAGCAGTTGAATAATATGTGAATTGATCATTGTCGTTCCTCCTGTTTAGGCCAACTTGTCTGTTGATTGATTCGCATCCAAAGCGAAATTGGATCACTTGGACGTTATATAGTACGCATCTATATTATTCTCATCATCATTAGTTACTTTATGTAAGTTAGTTTAGAATAAAAATTATAATGTGTCAAGTAACTTTTATTTTTAAAGTAACTACCCAATTTATGTTACGCAACCGACACAAATATGTGTTTCATTTCAGGAATATTGGGTATGAGTTTATAAACTGCTCATACACTAATGTTGTAGTCCAAAGCACTTCATGCCTCGAACTTAACGATGAGGGGGTAATGCATATGATCCGCCGGAAAAGAACATGCTGGACAGCCATACTGATGGTCTGCGTCCTGCTCATAAGCGGATGCTCCATCTGGCCCGGACAGGACGATTCAGCGAGCAACAAAAAGGTAACGCTTACATTATGGTACTGGAACCGTTCCATCGATGATAAGTTGATTGCCAGGGCTAAGGAAAAGTTCCCTAACATTGAACTGACAGCTCAGAAAATCGGCGGTGATTTCAAGGCAAAGCTTAAAACAACACTCGCTGCACGCTCAGGTGAACCAGACATTGTGGCATTGAACGACTGGATCATGGAGCTATTCCCCAGTGAGGACCGTTTCTATAATCTGTATGATCTCGGTGCAGGCGATATTGAAGACCAGTATCTGCCGTGGAAATGGAAGCAAGGCGTTACGCCAAATGGACAGATGATCGGGTTCCCGATGGATACGGGACCGACAGCTCTCTTCTATCGTGAAGATCTCTTCAAGGAGGCCGGATTGCCATCTGATCCCGATGACGTTACACGTCAGATTAACAGCTGGGATGCATATGCCGCTGCCGGAGAACAGATTAAGGAGAAATTCGGAGGCAAGGTATTTCTGACCGATAACATTGGAAGCGTTTACAACCAAGTGTTGTCCCAAGGAGCTGAACGTTATTTCCGTCCAGATGGTTCATTCATCGGCATGGATTCCGCTCTGGTGCGAACAAGCTGGGATACATCCATTGCCTTCAAAGAGAAGGGACTACTTGCCAATGCAGACGGCTGGACTCCAGGCTGGAACGCAGCGATGAATAATGGTGAGATTGCCTCGTTCGTGGGCGCTGTTTGGATGAAGCAAGTGCTCCAGGAAGCCGCTCCCGATACATCGGGAAAATGGCGAGTTGCTCGGGCACCAGGGGGAGATGGCAATAACGGAGGATCATTCTTGTCCATCCTGAAGTCGAGTGAGCATCCTCAGGAAGCCTTTGAACTGGTTCGCTGGCTGCAAAGTCCCGAGAATCAGTTGGAGCAATATCAGACATTGAACCTGTTCCCTTCTGCACCAGGTGTGTTTGATGACCCTGCCATGAAAGAGGAAGAACCTTTCTTCGGCGGACAGGCGACAGGCCCTGTATTTGCCGAATCGGCACAGCAAGTGCCGGATGCTTTTTTTGGCGAAAGATACCCATCCGTACACAACATTATCACCCGGCGGCTGAATGATGTGGCGAAGCAAAATGCCGATCCACAACAGGTCTGGACAGATACAGTACACCGCGTCGAGCGGGAATTGCAGCGTTAACCTGAAGAACGTGTGGTTTCGTTATCCGCAAAGGAGGAATTCATATGGCTGTAACTGAACCTCGTCTTACTCCCGATCCCGGAAATGCAAGACCTGATCTGGATCGGCAGAAGTCACTGTGGGCCAGAATGTGGGAGCACCGTGCACTCTATGTTGCGATATCGCCGTTTTATATTCTGTTTGCGGTGTTTGGCCTGTTCCCGATCGGGTTCTCACTTTATCTGGCTTTTCATAAGTGGGATGGCATTGGTGTCATGACGTTTAACGGACTTAACAATTTCAAATACATGCTGACCGATGCCGAGTTCTGGCAAGCTGTGGGTAACACATTCATGATCTGGATCTATTCGACGGTTCCGATGCTCTTCTTCGCCCTGATTATTGCCTTTCTGCTGCATGCACCATTTGTGAAGTTCCGCACCCTGTTTCGGGTCGGTTATTTCCTGCCGAACGTCACATCCATTGTGGCGGTAGCCATTATCTTCGGTGCTTTATTTGCCAACAATTATGGCTTTCTCAACTATCTGTTGCAGTCGGTTGGGCTACCTGTTGTGGAGTGGCTTAATGCACCATGGGGCATCAAAGTCGCAATCTCCTCCATGGTGGTCTGGCGGTGGACCGGATATAACGCCGTCATCTATCTGGCCGGACTTCAGAGTATCCCGCAGACGTTATACGAAGCAGCCAAGATTGACGGCGCATCAGCGATACAGTCCTTTTTCCGAATTACGATTCCGATGCTGCGTCCTGTGATCCTGTTTACGGTCATTACATCAACGATCGGCGGTATGCAGCTGTTCACCGAGCCACAAGTATTGGTAGGTAATGATGGTGGCGCTGGTGCAGCAGGCATGACGATTGTATTGTACCTCTACCGTGAATCCTTCATTAACAATTACTTCGGATATGGCGCTGCCGTTGGTTGGGGCATGTTCCTCATTATCGCCCTGTTCTCGATTGTGAACTGGAAGCTTGTTCAAGGCAAATCATCCTGATGTGATAAGGGGGAGCGCACATGGCGACCAAACACCTCAAATCGCTGGTGTTGTATACCGGTCTTATCGGGGGCATGCTCATATCCATGTTCCCGTTCTATTGGCTGATTGTAATGTCCACCCGGACAACGTCCGATATTTACAAGTTCCCACCCCAGCTCTGGTTCGGCGGTGAACTGTGGAATAATATCACGCGGGTGTTGCAGCAGATTGATTTCTGGGGCGCTTTTCTGAATACGTTGTTTGTGTCGGGCTTAGTCACGATCCTGGTGCTGTTTTTTGACTCATTGGCAGGGTTTGCGTTTGCGAAGTTTGAATTTCCCGGCAAAAAGTGGCTCTTCATCCTGCTGCTCGCGACCATGATGGTACCTTCTCAGCTCTCGCTGGTGCCTTCCTTCGTGCTGATGGCAACGTTCGGATGGGTCGGTTCCTTCAAAGCCCTCATCATACCGGGCATGGTAAACGCCTTCGGCATCTTCTGGATTCGCCAGTATGCAACAGAGTCGATTCCGAACGATCTACTGGATGCGGGCCGGATCGACGGCTGTAATTTCTTCCGACTCTATTGGAACGTGGCGTTGCCAATCTTGCGACCTGCCTTTGCTTTCCTCGGCGCGTTCACCTTTATTGGTGTATGGAATGATTATCTGTGGCCTTTGATCGTCCTGACGGATGAACGCAAGTATACGTTGCAGATTGCGTTGTCTCAATTAAACGGACTGTACAACACAGACTATGCAATGGTCATCGCAGGCACGTTGCTTGCCGTCATTCCACTCATCGTCATGTTCCTGTTCATCAGCCGTCAGTTCATCTCGGATATTGCCGCAGGGGCGGTGAAGGATTAAGATTGCGGCATTTTGATCCATCCCTCAAGTCTGATATTCTTATCTATATATGAAATAACAGATGCCATATAAGTTGGATGAATAGCGCCACCTTATATATTCAAGAAAGAGGGATGACAAAATGGCTTCTTCACCCTATATGATCGGCGTAGATATCGGCACGACCTCCACCAAGGCCGTCTTGTTTGAACAGAACGGAACCATTGTGGCTCAAGGCAGTGCCGATTATCCGCTGCACACCCCCACACCTGCGATTGCGGAGCAGGATGCGGAAGATATTTTCAAAGCAGTCATCGAATCCGTTAAACAGGCCACTTCCAAAGCGGGAGTAAAGCCAGAGGATATCCTGTTTGTATCCTTCAGTTCGGCCATGCACAGCATTCTGCCAGTCAATCAACACGGCAAACCCCTGATGCGGGCCATGACATGGGCAGATAATCGCAGTGCCGAGTGGACCGAAGCACTCAAATCCGAGATGAATGGTCACGAAATCTATCTGAGAACAGGTACGCCGATTCATCCGATGTCCCCACTCACCAAGATCATGTGGCTCACCCGGGATCAACCGGAACTGTTCAGACAGACGTACAAATTCATATCCATGAAAGAATATGTTTTCTATAAATTATTCTCTGAATACGTCATTGATCACTCGATGGCCTCCGCCACCGGACTCATGAATCTGGAAAAACTCGACTGGGATGCAGAAGCGCTTCACGTGGCAGGCATTACCCCGGAGTATCTATCCCGACTTGTACCGACCACACATGTGCTGAAACATGGATTGCACCCGGAGTACGCCAAGGAGATGGGCATTGCGGTCACCACACCATTTGTCATCGGTGCAAGTGATGGTGTGCTCTCCAATCTGGGCGTGAACGCCATTGATCCAGGCGTCGTGGCGGTGACCATTGGTACCAGTGGAGCGATTCGTACGGTGGTGGACAAACCGGTTACCGATCCAAAAGGACGCTTCTTCTGTTATGCGCTCACGGAGGATGCCTGGGTCATTGGCGGACCGGTGAACAATGGCGGTGTTATTTTCCGCTGGATTCGGGATGAGTTTGCAGCTTCCGAGGTGGAAACAGCGAAACGACTTGGCATCGATCCATATGAAGTGCTCACTCGTGTAGCGGAAAACGTACCTCCGGGTTCGGAAGGCCTTTTGTTCCATCCGTACATGACCGGTGAGCGGGCTCCACTCTGGAATCCCAATGCACGCGGATCGTTCTTCGGCCTGACGCTGCATCATAAGAAAGAACATATGATTCGCGCTGCGCTCGAAGGTGTATTGTTCAACCTGTATACGGTCATGCTGGCGATTGAAGAAAAGATCGGCCGTCCGAAAAAAATCCAGGCCACAGGTGGCTTCGCCCGCTCCGAGCTATGGCGCCAGATGATGGCCGATATTTTCGATCAGGATGTCATCATCCCCGAAAGTATCGAAAGCTCCTGTCTCGGCGCAGCCGTACTGGGCTTGTATGCTCTGGGCCGCATCGACTCTCTGAGTGGTGTCTCCGGTATGATCGGATCGACGCATCGTCACCAGCCTGATCCAGAGAGTGTCCGCGTCTACCGGGAGCTGCTGCCGATCTTCATTCGCATATCCCGTAAGTTTGAAGAGGAGTATGCGGATATCGCCGCTTTTCAGAACAAGACGATGCAAGGGTAGGGAAGGCGTAGGATGGCATGCAGGATAACCGGAGGATGGGACGGTTTAGGTTCTGAGCTTTTGAGGGTTGGAGATTTGAGGGTTAAAAGCCTTGGATTGTTACACGTTGGAGAGTCAAAACGTTGAACATAGAATAGGCTAACGAATCATAGACACCTTATTTGCAGCTTTAACATGTTTTCAAAATCTAACGAACCTGAGCCACCTTATATTCAATCTTAGCGGTGAAAAGCTACTCCAAAGTAAGAATTCCGCGAAAATAACGTCTATACGATTCGTTAGAATCTAATTTATACCGATTTTCGTCCAATAGCGCGTCTCAGGTTCGTTAGAATTTACAGAGCGTGGTTACCATGAGCGAATCACCATCTCCTAAGCTACGTCCGGCTCAGATTAACATTCGACTCTAACGACTACGCTTTATGCACGTTCACGAGGACCTTCCCGCCATGTTCAGGACACGCGGGAGGGTCTTTTTCATATACATATCTTCATGTACAGTTTTTGTGTACCAATTTACCTGTAGAAACTGTGCTATTCGATAAATGAATCCCCCCGTCCTCAGCGCCTTTCAAATTAGCTAAATGCTACAAAAAAAGCCCCACAGCTTGAAAGACTGTGGAGCTTCGTTTCCTAACCATTTCATTATTACTTATTTACACTGCGCTATTACTGATTATACTTGCTGAACGCATTTTGGTCGGCCTGCACGTTCTCCAGGTACACAATCTGCCCCGCCTCATTTACACGCGCGATATCGATGCCTGCTTTGGCATATACCGTTCCGTCCGCCGCTTGTCCGCATACCGCCCAGTTAGTCTGGTAGCTGCCGTCAGGCTGTTGCACCCACGCGTCCCACATATGTTTTACATCCTTATTGTACTCGTAGAAAGCTTTCATGAAACCATCGAATCCTGTTCGGCTGGTGCCGTTAAGTACGATCTCTGCGTCTGGTGTAAACAGGGACAATAGATCCTGCATGGCGCGCTCATCTGTGCGTGAAGCATCAAATAAACGGAAATAGTTGTTCAACATCGTAGTTGTATTTGTGGTACTCATTTATATTCCTCCTAGAATAAAAAGCCGTTTTTCAATCTTTCAGTTCGAACATTTTCGAACTATTGAAAAGAAATGTATCATACTTCTTATACTGCCTGCAAGAAATATATAAGTTGAGACCGACTTTTACACTAACACGGAGAGTGCAGAACCAATCTGAAGAAGCGAAGCGTGCGCATTTATCACCGGATTTTTCCCTTGGACCAAGGGAATAAAGAAAATCTGGGGATAAGAGCGATCAAAAGATGGTACTGCAATCGGAGTAAACAAGTGTAATAGTTACAGTTCAACTTCTATAGTTCGAATTTTTTCAAACATTGAAAGGTACAGTCGAATATGCTAACGTCATAGATATGAGAACTCCAACGATACCTATGGCTTCGGAATTGAAGCTGACCACAGTCTGCAACGCATTGGGTGATCCGATCCGCATGAAAATTGCACACTGTTTGGCCAGCTCTGGCGAGAAAAACTGTTCCGCTTTCGAAGTAGACCATATTTCCAAATCCACGTTGTCCCATCACATCAAAATTTTACGTGAAGCTGGCGTGATCCAGCCGCGCATTGAAGGTAAACAGCACTTTTATTCCCTACGAAAGGAAGAACTGAACGCACGTTTTCCAGGCCTCGTCGACATGATTCTGAATACAACCGAGGAATACGTTCATTAAAGTAAGCAGGTTTTGAGATTGATCTACCACATCATCATGATCGAAATTCCCATATAAGGAGGCTAACTATATGGACAAAAAAGCGGCAAAGATATTGCTGAGCACCTTCTGGGGAGGTGGAGGCTGGAAAACAACCTCTCTACCCTTCTCCGGGGAGGAATTTGAGTATGCCAAAAGCAAAGGTGTTATGTTCGATCCACTCACGATCACGCATGACGAGATAGTCCAGCGTCTATACGACATGCATCAGGATGACTCGTTTAAAGAACGGGTGATGTCGGCCTTTTTACATAGTCTTTCCACCAAAAAAGTCTACCTGCGCAGCGCATTATCCAGCTGGGCTTTAACATCGAAGATGCCTTTGCATACCTATGCGGAACGCCCTGCCCTTCACCCTAACACCAGTGCTTGCGGGGATTGTAACTTCCTGCGTTTGCAGTCAGACAAGGAATATTCCAATGTCGACTTGAACGTCATGAACTTTGAACGGATCAAGTGGGGCGGAGTGCGTCATGGCTGGTTGCTCTACTGCCTGATGGATCTGGAATTACTGCTTCAGGACAATGATACTAACTATGAAGTAACCCCAGAAGATCAAGCTATCCTTGTTAACCTGCTTGAAGCAGCTCAGACGGAAGACCCCAAAGACAGTGCACGTTCACTGGAGAAAAAGTGGAAGGATCTCTTCCCTTCCAGCAAACAGGAGCGGGATGCCCTGCTGGAAATCTGGGCGGCAGCCGGAATATTGGCTCCTGGAGATAAACCGCGAAAAGGTAAAGGTGGTTCTAGCGATTTCATCTTTGCGGCGACTTGGCAAGGTGATGATGGATATAATGAGGAAGCGGCAAATCATTATTTCGGCTCCTATCTTCCTCAAATGCATTAAAACCTGATATTCTGCTCACCTTGACGTGCATCTGGTTACAATAATGACATCGACAGATTTCCTGTTTAACTCGTATAATAAGGGGAAATTGGTAGATGGGAGTGAAACAAGCGAGTTTATGGTATACATACTGGCTTTTATAGTGTCTTTTGCTGTCGTGGTTCTGCTTATTCCGCCGCTTGGTCGATTGGCTCACCGGCTCGATTTTGTGGACAAGCCCCGGGAAGATGTGGAGCGTAAGCTGCACAGGCAACCGATCCCGCTCACGGCGAGTTACGCGATATTTACTGGATTTTTCCTGACATACATTGCTCTGACCAAAGAAATCACATGGGAAACGGCGGCTCTGGTCGCTGGTGGTATGCTTCTGCTAACGATTGGTACCGTCGACGACTGGTACAAAACGAAAGGCAAAGATTTTCCTGCCCTGCCCAAGATGCTCGTACAGGTCTCTGCGGCAGTGCTCGTATTCGCTTCTGGCATAGCGTTCACCGGATTCGTGAATCCCTTTAACGCGGAATATGTCATGCTTCCGATCTGGCTGCAATTCATTCTCACGATCCTGTGGATCTTCGGAGTGACAACCGTCATCAACTTCTCGGACGGCATGGACGGACTGGCTGGCGGATTATCGGCCATCTCGGCGATCACCCTGTTCATCGTGGCTCTTGCCAAAGGTCAAACGGATTCCGCACTCATGTCGATCATTCTGGTCGGTGTGACCATCGGTTATCTGAAGTACAACAAAGCTCCTGCCAAAGTGTTCATGGGCGATGCAGGCGCTACGTTCCTTGGCTTCATTCTGGCGGTTATCGCTCTGGATGGTGCATTCAAACAAGCGACCATGTTGTCCATCTTCATTCCAATTCTGGCGCTCGGTGTACCGATCTTCGACAACATCTTTGTCGTTATCAAACGTTTCATTCAAGGTAAAGCGATCTACCAGGCCGATGCGAGTCAAGCTCATTATCGACTGCTACGTGCCGGATTGAATCACAAACAGGTTGTTGCTGTGCTCTATCTCGTCAGCACTTGTCTGTGCCTTTCCTCCATTATTTTGATGCTGGTAGAGATGTAAGTATCCGCGACGAAAGCGGTCATATCGGAATGTAAAAGAGACGAGTCCAAGATTTCCTTGGCTCGTCTCTTTGTTGTGTTTTTATGGTTCGTCCATCTGGACTGGTATGCAACACCTACACGTCTTAAACCGCAAGCGCTCACAGGCTCACACTTATCTCGCAGCTACAGGAGGCAACGACTTTTCCCGTTGCTGCCGATCTGTCCACCCCGGCCGATCGAGTTCGATGAGACGGCGGTATCTCTCTTCCCCAGCCAGCAATTGTTCGTGAGAACCTTGCATGGCAATCTGACCATTTTCCATAAAAATAAGTTCGTCCATCTGTTCCGCACCAATCAGGTGATGGGTCACCCAGATCATGGTTTTGCCTTGCAAGCTATCCAGAATGGTCTGCATAAGCTCGCGTTCAGTCACAGGATCAAGCCCAACGGTTGGTTCATCCAATATAATAACAGGTGTCTCCCGAAGCAGTACCCGGGCCAGCGCAATCCGTTGCCTTTCCCCACCGGAGAAACGCAGCCCCGTCTCCAGCATCGGCGTATCATATCCTTGCGGCAAAGATTCGATCAGACTAGATAGACCTACTTGCGCGGCTACCTGACGAATCTCCTCATCCGTTGCTTTCGGACGTCCGATTCGCAAATTATTCGCTACCGTGGTATCGAACAGGTGAGGACTCTGATTCAGCACTGCAATGACATCAGTGACACTCTCACCCAGGGTCTGCACAGGCATATTATTGATTAGGACTTTCCCCGTAGACGGAAGCAAAGCCCCCTGAATGAGTTTCAACAATGTCGATTTTCCGCCGCCGCTTCGACCAAGGATAGCCAGACGTTTGCCTTGTGGCAGATGAAGGGATACGTCCTGTACAGCATAAGAATCATCAGATGCATAACGGTAACTAACGCAATTGATCTCGATGTCTGCTCTGAGTTTGGGTGGAATACGAAGACGAATTCGTCTGTCCGGGATAGCACTCGCTTCTGGCAAGGACTCCGATGGCTGTCCAGCCAATACGTTGCCGTTTTTTACTGTAGAGATCGAGTCGCCCGTCCCGTCAACATCATCCGCTCCATTCTTCACCGAAAGATGCTCTTTCCCTTCCAGCTGTTTCAAGCGGTCCAGCGATTCCCGGTATTGTGGAAGATGCTCCACAGCATCCCCTACAGGCAGAAGCGTTTCCGTGAGCGGAAACAACACCAGCACAAAAGCAGCAATCATCACAGCAGGTAATTGTCCAATAGAAGCGGCATTTCCGGCCCATAACGTAACCGATACCACCAACAGGCCAATGACACACTGAGCCATCAGATCACGCCAGCGTGTCCAGCGCCGCAACTTGCGACGAACTGCGTCGACCTGTCCCTCCGCCTCTTCCTGCTGCTGAACGAACTCAGCGGCTCTTCCACTTGCAAGCCAATCTCCCAGCCCAAGCACACCGTCGGTCAGTCGAGTGTACAACGTGCTATTATCCTTTTTCAGCCGTACACGCCATTTCCACGTCACTTTCAGCGAGATCGCAGGTAGCACGGCAACGAGAAATAACATATACAAGCCCATCCACAACGCAAATCCCAGATCAACACTGCCAAAGGCAATCACAGCCGCACCGTACATCACGAGCGCGGTAACGGCGGGAAAAACGGTACGCAGATAAATATCCTGCAACCGCTCCACATCATCGGCGAGTGCTCCAAGCACATCACCGGTCTGCATGCGAGAGCGCAAGAACAGGGCCTGCGGCTCCAGAATGCGATATAGCTTCACCCGTTGATCGGCCAACACCCGCAGTACAGCATCATGTCCTGCCAATCGCTCGATATATCGAAAGACAGCGCGGAATATCCCAAATGCACGTACCCCAACAATGGGTACATACACCATCAGAATATTTTCAGGACGCAGCGCAGACTTGGAGATCAGAAATCCGGAGGTAAACAGCAGCAGTACCGCACACAGTGCAGCACATGTACCCAGCGCAATGACTGCAATGAATCTCCACCGGTACTGTGCCACATACGGAGCGATCCAGCTATTTTTTTCTTTTCCATTACGGACGGTCTCCATATGCTCATATCCGGACTTCATTTTATATCGCCTCCATCTGGGCCTGAATCATCTGATAATATACGCCTTGTCGTGCCAGTAATTCCTGATGTGTTCCCGTCTCTGCCACTGTGCCGCCATCCATGACAATAATCCGATCCATATGTGGCATCCAGTGCAGGCGATGGGTAGCCAAAAATACAAGTTTGCCATCAAACAGCGGCAGCATCGTCTGTTTCAGTTCATACTCTGTCTCTACATCCAGATGTGCTGTCGGTTCATCGAGCAACAGGATGTTTCGTTGACTAAGCAAGGCCCTTGCCAGCGCCACGCGTTGCTCCTGCCCACCACTGAGCTGTCTGCCGCCAGCCCCAATTAACTCATGCAGCCCACCGGATAATGAGGACAGTAGCTTGGTTAATCCAGCTGCGCTAATGGCCTTGGCCACCTCCGCATCCGAAGCCTCCGGCATGTAGAAACGAACGTTATCGGCCAGGCTTCCACTGAAAATATACGGATGCTGTGGGATAGCTGCCGTCTGTCTTCGCCAGGATTCAAGCATATCCTGTGTCACAGGCTGTCCGTTGGCTAATACTTGGCCTGAAGTAGGAAGCTGAAATCCAGCCAATACGTCAATCAACGTGGACTTGCCTGCTCCGCTGGCGCCAATAATACCAATTTTTCCAAGACCTGTAATCTGAAAGGTAACATCCTTTAGCGAATAAGGACCTTCATCATCATGCCGTACCTGTACATCCGTTAGTGCCAGTCTGCTATTCTCATTCCAAGAGAACACTGAGGAAGAGGAAGAAACAAGCTCAGGAGTAGTAGAAACAGAAGCAGAATCAGGAGCAAGATGCCCGGCAGCCGTTTTATCATTCAACACGACACGTATGGTCGAAGTAGCGGCTTTCCTTTTACCCAAAGATAATGGTGTAGATCCAACTTCGTCCTCTAACGTAACCGGATGTGCAACAACATTTGCATAGGCTTCTTTCTGTTTCTGTTCGGCGGCTTTCCCCCGTTCAATCACCTGATTAATGGCCGCTCCAGCTTCCTTACCGTCCAATGTGGCATGATAATCGGCGCCGAGCATACGTACAGGCAGGAAATATTCAGGTGCCAGAATCAGCACTGTCAGCGCAGGTCCGAGTAGCATATGCCCTTCCGTCAGACGTAATCCCAGACCAACCGCCACGGAAGCAACGGACAGCATCGTAAAAAAGTCGAGTGCAAACGAAGAAAGAAAGGCCATGCGCAGGGTAGACATCGTCGCCTTCCGATACCGCTGACTGACCCGCAGAATGGACCCTTCGTGTGTTTTGCTCTGTCCCAACGTTTTCAGCGTTTCCAGACCCCGCAGGGTATCGACAAAATGGTTAGCAAGTGCTTTGTAGGATCGGAATTGTCCGTCAATCTTCCGCTGCGCAGCAAGACCAATCAGAATCATGAACACGATCAGGATCGGGAGTGTCAGCATTAGAATAACTCCGGACATCAGATCCAGCTTGAACACATACAGCAGAATGACGATGGGGGTGAGCCCCATGCCCAGCATGCGAGGAATGAATAGTTCCAAATACGTCTTGTATTGAGCTGTCCCCTCACGTGCCAGCGTAACCAGATGGCCTGTGCCCTCTGTCTTGGCATAACGCGGCCCAAGCCTGAACCACTGCTCCACCATCTGTCTCCGCAGATCGGTCCCTGTCTTCTCCGCATATCGTGAAGTCACGAGTTGTAACCAGAAGGATAGGGCATAGCGGGCGGCAAAAGCAGCCAGGAACAGCAGCAGTACAGGATACTGCTCCGTTACGGATGAACCTTCAAACAATGCCGTGATTGCCTGTGCCAGCCATTTGGCTTGCATAATGATCATCATCGCCTGTAGCAACACCAGCGCTGAGGCCAGCGCAAGTACCGGCCGGATGCCCGGCAGCTTCATTAGCCCCCGTCCCATATCAGTACTCCAGGTGGTGCTGCTCGTTGAGACGTTTGCGGAAGATATAATAACTCCAGATCTGATAACCAAGAACAAACGGCAGCAATGTGCAAGCTACAATTGTCATTACTTTCAATGAATACGCACCAGATGCGGCGTTGTATACGGTCAGGTCATATGCCGCTCCAAAAGAACTCACCATCACTCTTGGGAACAGTCCGATAAATACCGATGCAAAGGCAATTGCAATCACTGCCCCTGTCATACCGAAAGCCCAGCCTTCACGCTTCTGACGAACGAAGTAGGCCGCAAGTGCAAGCGAGACTGCACCAAGTACAACCATAATCCAGAGGGCCCAACCGCGTACGGTGAACACATCCGTCATGAAATACGTCATTAATGCGTAAACGGCGAGCAGTGCAGCCAGCGGCAGCATCAATTTTTGCGCTGTATTTAAGGCACGCTCTCGGAGTTCGCCTACTGTTCGTAGTGATGCAAACAGCAATCCATGAACCAGACACAACAGCGTTACGCTCAAGCCACCAATGACGGTGTACGGATTAACGATATCAAAGAATCCTGCGCGCAACTGCATCTCCCCATCAATGGGCAGACCTTTCATCAACGTGGCAAAGACCACGCCGAACAGGAACGGCAAGAGCGCACTGGAGACAACAATGATGATGTCCCACGTTTTGCGCCAGCGCTGTTGTTTCATTTTACTGCGGAATTCGAAAGCAACCCCGCGACCAATCAAGGCGAGTAACACCAATACAAGTGGCAGGTAAAAACCACTGAACAACGTCGCATACCAGTGCGGGAAGGCAGCAAACATCGCTCCCCCTGCTGTAATCAGCCATACTTCGTTGCCATCCCAGAACGGACCGATCGAGTTGATCAGGGTCCGGCGTTCACGGTCTGTTTTGGCGATAATACCTGTAGACATCCCCACACCAAAATCAAAACCTTCCAAAAAGAAAAACCCGACAAACAATACGGCAATCAGCAAAAACCACAACTCACTTAGTGACAACGGAATAACCTCCATCCACGCCGAACGGGTCGGCCGATTCATCGTGATCTTCCGGCTTCTCGACCGCAAACGGTCCGGCTTTGATCTCACGTACGAACAGGTATACCATCACGATTCCGAGAACCGTATACGCAGCGGTAAAAGCAATGGTCGAAAACAGGATCATTCCTGCGGATACATTCGGTGAGACCCCGGCTTCAGTTGTCATATAGCCAAATACTGTCCATGGCTGCCTTCCGACCTCGGTCATAATCCAACCTGATGTATTGGCGATAAACGGCAGGGAGATGGCAAACACCATCAGACGCATAAACCACTTCCCAGCGACCTCCAGCTTCTTGCGCATAGCCAGAAACGTACCGTATAGCGCCAGTGCAATCATCAAACCACCCGCTGCAATCATGATGCGGAAACTCCAGAACGTTGTACGTACTGGAGGGATATAGTCCCCTGGTCCGTACGTCTGTTCATACTCAGCTTGAAGCTCCTTCATGCCTTTGACACTACCGGAGAACTTACTGTAGGACAGATAACTGAGCAATCCGGGGATTTTGATCTCGCCCGTATTCTCCTGTTTATCCGGATCAATAAAAGCGACCACCGTCCATGGTGCCGGATCTTCTGTCGTCGTCCATGTGCCCTCACTGGCTGCCATCTTCATCGGCTGTGTCTCCACCAGATATTGCGCCTGGAAGTGACCGGAGAAAGCAACGCCGAATGAAGAAACCAGAGCGATAATGATCGCAATATTAAACGATTTGCGGAAGATCTCCACATCCTGCTTTTTCATCAATTTGTAGGCACTGATACCCGTTACGACGAATGCCCCTGTCATCAATGCCCCAAAGATTGTATGTGGGAACTCAACGAGAAGCTGACCATTCGTGATGAGTGCAAAGAAATCATTCATCTCGGCTCGGCCGTTGTTAATCTCAAACCCGACAGGATGCTGCATAAACGAATTGGCCGCCAGAATCCACAGCGCGGACAGGAATGTGCCAACGAACACCAGCCAGATACAAGCCAGATGCACTTTTTTGGACAAACGATCCCACCCAAATATCCACAATCCAATAAATGTAGACTCCATAAAAAACGCCAATAGGGCTTCAATAGCCAGTGGCGCACCGAACACATCCCCGACAAATCGGGAGTACTCTGACCAGTTCATACCGAACTGAAACTCTTGCAGAATACCTGTGACTACCCCGACGGCAAAGTTAATCAGGAACAGTTTGCCCCAGAACTTGGCCATCGTTTTGTAGATCTCCTTACCCTTAACAACGTACAACGTCTCCATAATCGCAACCAACAGCACAAGACCGATGGATAGCGGCACAAAAAAGAAATGGAAAATCGTTGTAAGTGCATATTGGATACGCGATAACATAATCGGATCCATACCGTTACCCCTTCTTTCTGTTCACTTCGCAGTATGCGTATCTGGCATTGAAGCTGCACCTTCGCTGTCTGTCCACCAAATACGTTGATGAACGTATTGTGCCAGATTACCTATTTTATACATGTGAGAATTATCACAATCTACGTGTTTAGAGCAAAAAAAAGTGATCCTGGTCACACAAAAGATAAAAATCAGCCTATTACCACAGCTTGCCAACATCATGTATTCATGGAAGATACTCATGTTTGGGAAGGAATGCCCATATGTTAGTCTCAGGCATAACATGCGAAGTGCCGTGAGGGCTTTACATATGAAGTGAAAGCATGAAGCACATGCAGAGAGAATGACGCACCATAATTCAGTCAAGGTGAGGTGAACAATTTATGGAAAATCCTGCGCCGTTACCTGATTCAGCCCCCGAAGTCGGCCCGGATGAGGCTACTACGGCACAGCCCCCTGTCCGGTATGTTCTCTTCCCCCGCAAAGGAGGCTGGTCATCCTTTCCCTATCCCGATATTGCTGCGCTGCTGTCGATCGAGGGAGATGTCTACTATGTCAGCAGCCTGACCCAAACAGAGGATGTACCTTCGGTCATCACCGTGATCTCCCTTCCTGAAGCCGAGCAGCTATTACTGGAACCACGAACCGTTGCGGTCATTACCCATCCGTACTGGTTTATGGCTACAGCTTCGCTGGAGCCGGATCTATGTATTGTTCTGCTCCCTGAGCCTGCTGGAGAAGAAGCAACTTCTCCGCTATGGGAAAGCAGTATTTCCAAACTGGTTGGCATCGCCGATCTGGTGGGTACCTCCTCCGAAACACGATATATGAAGCTGCTTTTCCAAGGTGTACGCGCTGTCTGGCTAGGCGGCGAAGATCCTACACCTGCAGGTACGATGCAAAAGGATGACCTAGAAGTCCCTCTCCGGGACTACGAACTGTTCTTCCTGCATGCGCTGCGGCAGATCCTGTCAGGAACGCTGGATAGCGTCACCCTGCTTCAATGCAGTGTACGTGCTGACTTCTACCGCCAGCTCCGAGCCAAAGCAGGCGCCCATGAGACGATATCCTTTTTGCTGGCAGCCTATGAGTACTTGCTTGAAGATCCTCGGGCTATCCATTCACTGCAAGAAGCCTTCACCCATGCGGTCATGAATGGTCGCAGCGATTGCGTAGTCTCCCACTATCGCTTCCTGTCTGCCATCCATGCCCGGGCCGGGAAATTGGAGGACGCCCTGCTGGTGTACGGTATCAGTGCGAGCGACGAACAAGAACGACATCATTATGAACAGCTCTGCCGCTGGCTTGAAGCGGGAGAAGATCAACTTGTACGAGCGGAATTGCTACGTATTAACGATGATTACGGAAACGCCTTGCGTATCCTGGACGAACTTGGCGGAGAAACGGCGAGACATTGGAAATTCCGCATTTATCAGGAGACTGGACGTGTGGAAGAGGCACTGGCTCTGGTGCATGCAGTCGATATTCAGGATGATGCCAGTCGCCGGGATTATCAGCAATTATCCGGAAGTGCGCTGGCTCTAAGAGGAGAGCGACACGGGGCAGTCCGACATTTTCTCGAAACGGCACTGGAGGATGAAGATGCGCTCGCCCGGATTGTCGAGCTGGAGCTGTTGGATCATGCTGTACAGCAATTGCTTGGGGAGGTGCCATGATGCTGGACCCGAAGAAGCGTAGACAACAGGTGAATGGGCCGATGGTGCACAGGGATATCCAAACCAAACCCACTTATACGCCAACGGAAACAGTCGATCAGACACATACAGACGCATTGGGAAATGGCGATCACACGCCGGATCATGCACAACCAACGCCGAGCACTCGAAGCCAAATTCATCACTGGGGCGACGTACAAGATCAGGGAGAACAGGATGCTGCTGTATCACAAGAGGAAACAAGTGTATTCGAAGAGCCCTTCTCCATTCGTCGGGTTCGCAAAAGCAAAGGCAACAAACTGACCGCCATGCTCCAGGTTCGCAATGAACGTGGCCGATACCTTGAAGAGGTACTGCATGATCTGAGTGAGTTCGTGGATGAGATCGTGATTGTGGACGATGCCAGCACAGACGGAACCCCGGACATATGCAAAGCCTATCCGAAGGTGGTCCGGCTGGAGGTATTGGAGAAACCGCTGTTCGCCGAGGAATGGCGGCTTCGCAACACCTTATGGCAAGCGGCTGCGGGAACACATCCCGACTGGTTGCTCTCGGTTGATGCGGATGAGCTATACAGCACAGAGGCCAAGAAAGCCATACGCACTCTGATTAATCAGGAGTATGCGGACTGGTTTGCATTTCGTTTCTACGATATGTGGGGTGGCCGGACCCACTACCGGGAAGATGATCTCTGGTGTCTGCATAAACGGCATACCGCTTCACTTGTACGGTATATGCCTGGATATCCTTATTTTTATCCACAGCAGAATCATCACGTTCCCCGCCTCCCCTTGTCCTGCACTGTGTTGCCTGGGATCAGCACGGAGCTGAAAGTTCAGCACCTCGGTTGGGCCGGCAGCCTGGAGGATCGGGTTCGTAAATATTTGCGTTACAAGCGCATTGATCCTAGTGGTGAATGGGGCAATCTTGCACACTACGAGTCGATTCTAGATCCGGAACCTCGGCTTCTTCCCTGGAAGGAGGGACAGTGAAATGGGCGTGGTGAGTATTCTGACACATAGCTTCACCGATGGGTACAATCGGGAATTTGGCCGGGTATTTGGCGGTGGACTGGAGCGCTACATTTTGGATCTGTGCAGTGTCATCCGTGGGCTCGGACACATTCCCGAGGTTCATCAGCTCTCTTATTTTGAAGCGTTTCAGACGCGGACGGAGCAGATTGATGTATTTGGCTATGCATATGACATGAATGATGTGCCCGAAGCCTTTGACCGGATGGCCGCCGCGGCACGCGGACCTGTGATCTATGCGAGCTGTCTGTGGCAACCCATCACCTACAAACCCGGCAGTCTTGGCATCTGTCACGGCATTAACTGGGATCGTCCCGGACTGCCACTGGACACCAAACAACAAGTAGCAGAACACATTCAGCTGGCTCTGGATGGACTTGTGCGCATCGTGTCTGTGGATTCCCATTTCCAGACCTTTTGCCGGGCCGCTTGCACCTATACCGACCCAAGGAAGGTTGTCCTCATTCCCAATGCAGTGGATACGTCCTATTTCACACCAGCCCCGCCAAAGAGGACCTTTGAGCAGGAACAAGAAGATGAATGGCTTGCTGCATGGAAGACTGATCTGGCGAGTCATGAGGAGAATCTTGGAGCGGTTATATCAGGAGTGAAAACTGTAAAAGGCAAGGTTGGAACGAGTGGTGATGGAGCGGTAGATCCCCATTTCAATGTATCGAAAATGGAAGAAATCGAGGTAGATGGCGAATCGTATAGGGTTGCTCGCAGCCACCGCAATTCAACGGATTGGGCTAACGATATTGTAATAGAAACAGATGCTCAATGTCAGGTTAATGGTCCAATTCAAGGACAGGTTGAAAAGAAAGCTGTGGATGCCCCTGCGTCCTCCCCCCGCCCAATTCGCATTATATATCCACGCCGTATCAGCATGGAACGCGGCATTATTCCGATGATGCTGGCAGCAGATAAGCTATTGGGGGCCTTTCCGGATCTGGAGATTGAATTTGCCGGGGAACTGGTCGAAGGTAGCACGGTGGGGAGAGCCTTTCGGTATTGGCATCGTACTCATCCACATGCGAAGCGAATCATTCAACGCACGTATGATTTTCGGGATATTCGTGAGGCCTACCATCAGGCAGATATCGCCGTAATTCCAACCGTGTTCTCAGAGGGTACTTCCTATGCCTGTCTGGAAGCAATGAGCTGTGGACTTCCGGTAATTGCCTCCAATGTTGGCGGATTGAATGATCTGATTCAGGACGGGTTTAATGGGCTACTGGTACCTCCTGGTGAGCAGGAACTCACCGCCGCTCTGGTACGTCTCGTACAGGATCGGGCCGAGCGAGAACGACTGGGAATCTATGCGCGCGAGACTGCACTGTCCTATGATCTAACCAGGTGGCGGAGCCGGTGGAGCACGGTGCTGGAATCTTTTTTGGCAGAGACAGGATTGAAGGAGGGAATTCGCGGATGATGGATACGCCCAAGGCAACGGAATTCATGGAATCAAGATACATTCGGCAAAGTGACCCTAAAACGGACACACTGGTCTTCCCCCTGCATCCGGCATGGTGGAGCCGCCCATATGAATATGAATGGGCTCGGCGGTTTGCACGTCCGGACGATGTGGTCCTTGATGCAGCCTGCGGCATCTCCCATCCGTTCAAATTCTGGCTTGCAGAGAACTGCCGCGAGGTTCACGCCTGCGACTGGGATGAACGCATTTTGTCTGAAGAGGCGATCCGGCTGGATATTGCTGCTGATTTTGGCGAGCAGGCTGCGCAGGATCTGCCGGATTCGAGTCTCGTCCGATTACACCGTGCACAGGCTAATCTGGCCCAGCTTCCGTATGAGTCCGGCAAGTTCGACCGGGTGTTCTGTATCTCCGTATTGGAACATCTGGATACAGGCACAATGCTGCGGGCTTTTCGTGAGTTCGCCCGGGTGCTGAAGCCCAACGGACAGTTGATCGCCACCTTCGATGTGCCCGAGATGCGGCCTGATCTGCTGGAGACGATTATGGCCGTCACCGGATTAACCATTGAAGATAAGCTGAATGTGGAGGAGCCGGACGATGCTATCTGGTCAGACATGTACGGCACGCCGATTCGCTGTTTTCGCGCAGTGATATGCAAAGGTTGAGGATGATCGGGTTGAGTACAGAGTAAGGAACGAAGGAATAGAGGAATGAGGGATCGAGCTATTGGCAACGGAACCATGCACGGTTCGGGAAATGCTCCGATTACCGGTAGCTCCGTTGCTTTTGCACTTCCAATCGGAGATGAATTGAGAAACAGATCAGGCTTGGGGGTTGGAGACTAGAGACTAAAAATCAGAGATTAGAGATTAAAGATTAAAGAAAAATTATAGGTGTACCAGTAACATGTTGCACTGGTTGGTGTATTCATCAGCAGAGGCTGCGCCGGGTGCTGTAAGGCGCAGCAGGGTTTGCAGGCCCGGCGGGATTGCAGTCGCCGGGCGACCTGAGGCGGCAGGTTGCCGTGCAGTGAGTTGGGCCGATTCGGCCCATTCACGCGCCAGGTTCTGCCGCCCGGCGAGCAGCGCGAGCGTGCCCGCAAGGAGCGCGTGAGCGGTGCGCTCCGGGGCGGGCACTTCGTCCGCGAAGGGCTGCTGCGCGCCGTCAGGTGGGCCGCATAGCGCAAGCAGCCCTTCGCGGACGCTCGCGGGTGCGCGCAGCAGCCCGCAGCGTGCCGCAGGCGGAAGCGCTGCGAGCAACGCCAGCGCACCGCGAGGCGGCAGGGCC
>NZ_JAPDOE010000005.1 GCF_026013365.1 Paenibacillus sp. LS1 | reverse complement strand
TCCGGAGTCGCTTTACATGATAAAGCCAAGTCTCATGGACATCATTTCGTAAGTTGTAGTATGAGAATAGTGTAAAACGACCGCCGTTCTGATGAACCTTGTATAAATCTGTAGGTGACTTTTCAAGGCCGGCAAAAAAGAATCTCGTGCCTTTAAGGACGAGCCTCATACGTGGTGTTGCACTGAGGCTTTTCTTAATCCAGGCCAATTGACTCGATTGGCAAAATATCAGTTTAAGCAATCCCATTAGGAAACTATTGTACTGATTGAATTTTCCCAGCTGTTCACGTGTTACCATTCTTCGATATAAGAAATATTCAATTGCTTCTTTAATTTTTTGTCTCGAGACAGCAATCGGTTTTTTACTCTTCTCCGTTACAAAGTGATAATACTTCGGTGTAATTTTGGAGATAAAATTTATCTTCCCTTTACCAGTGAAAAACTGTATTCCATTCTTCGCTTTCCTAGCGAAATTTTTCTCGTATTCCATCGCCTTGAATTTGTAATAAGTCAACTGTATGTCCTCTTTTCTATTAACTGAAAACCCAATGCATGGTTGCATTGGGTAAAGAATGTTGCTATTGCAATGATTAATTGATGTCATTAAATGATTTGATAAATTCATTCAGCATTGTATCTACTTGCCTACCTATCTTCACTTGCTCATACCATATATAACAAGGGTTTAAACAGGTGTTTTCAGGCAAAGTATTTTCTCTAAAATGAATCCTAAGCTCAGCTAGCTGTATGAGTTGATCATGAATATTTCTGTATATTTCGTCTTCCCTGCTTAGATCTATGGTTTCAAAAGCGTGAAGCGCCTCATCTACCCACTTTGCTTTTTCGAATGCTCGCATCACATGCTCAAGTCTGTTGGACGGATGTCCAAGAATACCAGAACAGTATCCGATCAGTGACAGTTTGTCAGTAAGTATTTCGTTTAAAATTGTATTCATTAAGTAACCCACCTTTTCTTGATTTTAGAGAATGTGATAGACACGCACATCATTTATGCTATTATTCCGACACGAATATGACGTCTTCCGGAAGAAAATCAAAAAACAGATCCTGTTCATCTGATTTGAGTTTACACACTCGTGCTAAACATCGATCCGTGCCCACTGAGGCATGTCGAATTCTTTCATTTTTCTTTTGTAAGTGATATCTCACATATTTCCCTGAGACATCAAATAACGCAAGATATCGCTCTTCCTTGAGTGTGATATAGAGACTGTTTATTTCTTTATCACTTAGTTTAATATGGTTCGTCTCCGATTCTTGTCCGTTCCTTTTCACGTTAAGACCTCCTATGACTTTTGAAAAGCAGTACTTTCACTTGAGATTTTTAGAGTCGAATGCAATGTATCCATTACCAGATCTGCACACGCTTCTAGATTTCTGCCTAAGGCAAAATAAATAGCACTACGAACGGTTGCTTCGTTAGTCCCTTTAAATGCATTATGGTACCTTCTAATGTTTCGAATTGATTCTGACAAAGTACCTTCACTTTTAAAATCATGTGACCAGATTCGATCTTCCGTTTCGGGATTGTTCATATCAATCCGGATAATCTGGGCATAGCCATCTGGTTCTAAATAGAACTCTCGCACTTTACGTTCAGTAACCTCTATTAATGACCCAAGCGAAAAGCTTGGATATGTCACCTTGATTTGACCACCAGGATCAACGATATGTAAAATAAATAAGGATAATCCTATAGTTCCACTCATTTAACTGCCTCCATGTGAACCCTAATGCCGCAGGGTTCAAAATTATCCCTACGGCAAGGGTTATAGCATATTGGTCAGTTGTATCAACAATTGCCTAAACACATCTTGCAATCATTTTAAAATGGTAAATCATCATCTGAGATATCAATCGGTTTTCCGTCATCAGCAAATGGATCTTGATTGTTACTTTGTGAACCTCTTCCATTAGAAGTTCCTTCATTAGTACTTACACTACCTCGATTAGCAGACTCTAAGAAACGGACATTGTCTGCAATAACTTCGGTCACGTAGACACGTTTGCCTTCATTATTTTCATAGTTTCGTACCTGAATGCGTCCTTCGACTGCTACCAGTCGTCCTTTGCGCAAATAGTTTGCACAAGTTTCAGCAAGCTGTCTCCAAGTTACGACAGGAATGAAATCCGCTTCCTTTTCTCCACTTTGGCTTGTAAAAGGTCTGTCCACGGCCAAAGTAAATTGCGTAACAGCTACACCTGCTGGGGTATACCTTAACTCAGGGTCTCTAGTAGTGCGTCCAATGAGAATAATTCGGTTCAGAATCGCAAACACATCCTTTTCTGTTTGTTTAATACTTTTCTTTCTTTTTTATTTTGGTATTTTGTATACAACTGGTAATTTGTCGGATTGTAAAAATAAGTCGTCAAGACCTTTGGCTTCTCTCGGATTCCACGTGAGTAATTCACAGTTCATCTGATCTTCCTCCAACAAAGTCTGAGTCAATTCAATTAAATGTTTATTAACGTATTCATTTTTTTTGGTTGCTTTCTTTTCATCGTAAAATGCATCGATGTCATAGGCTAAAGCAACGTCTTTGATCCCCCAATACTTCAGAATACCAATTACCTCTTTATAATTGCCTGAGCCGGGTACCGCTAAAATCGCAATAGGCTCTCCAAAAACATTCAGTTCACGTATCTTATCCGCACAAATGTAAGCTTTGTGTTCGCCCTCAATAATCAGTACCTTTTTGAACGGATATACCTTCATAAGATCAGTGCCAGGACTCCACTTTGAGAGATAAGCTGAAGGTATGACCACATTAACCGGAGCACCAGATGAAGCACCTCCACGACTTTTGTTTTCAATGGGCTCAGTACTGAACCATAAGTATTTCTTTGTGTTTTCAAAATTGGAGCGGAGTCGCAAACGTACAATACGACCAAAATAATCACGTACCGGTATGTAGTATTTCCCCACACCAGCAATGAGCCAATACCAATCCTGGTCATTTGATGGATCTCCGTCCTTCACTAAAAACTGAGTGAACCCAGGTACCCTTTCAATTGGATATCCTTCATTTATTAGAGTATTCACGATGCTCCTAGCTTCTTCCACTGATCTGGGTATGGATCTGAACCCAATAGCGGCTATTTGTTGTTTGGTGTATTGACGCTTAGGGCCGGTCCACTCTTCAAAATTGTCAGTGTAAAGAGGGCATAAGTCTAAAAACCTACGATATGTCCGGTCGCAAATATCAGCACTCGCTGGTTCAATTTGAACGACAGTCCGTTCCTTTGGAACATAGCTTGGTCTTGAAGCATCTAATTCTTTGACCGATCCATCTTTGTACCTTACTTGAATACCCATAAAGTCAGCCAATTCTTCAACCATGTAATAGAAGTCAGTTTTGGCTGTATATGTTCCATACTTATGCCAGCTATAGAATGCGATTGCATCACCTTTAGCCCCGCAGCCTCCACTCCCATAACAAACAAATAGACCTGATTGAAAAATAAAAGTTAAGGGCTTTAGGTCATCGCTATGGTTAGGATTCGGACAGCAAAGGTTATAGTATTTTCCTGATCGCTTCAAGTACATTCCTAAACGCTCTGCAAGTTCATCCGTTGGTATTGCTTTAACAAGGTTGACGGTCTCTTCTGATAGAAATTTCATACTTTTTCCTCCGTGTAGTAATATGGGTTGTGAAAAAAGCCAAAAAGGGCCATTTACAGCATCAACAAACCCAATTCAGGAAAGTTAATACCATAAATGGCCATTCTTAGCGCAAAACTTAATCTTTAGCCGCTTGGCAAGATTCTTTGTAAACCAATAATATATCTTTCATTTTACCATAGTTATTGAAAAATAAGAAGTGCAACATGTGCACTTCTATTTATCAATATATCTAATATGGGACTTGTCGATGATTGCCATTAACGCCTCTAAGGGCAACACACTATCAGAGACTTTCTTGATCCATCTGGATGATAATTGATTGCTTATCACCGAGACAACCTTACAAGGCCTTTTCACTCGCTCAACAGCCGGTGCTAAATCAGAATCTCCAGAAAATAAAAATATGATATTTTGGGTTCTACTGAGCTCAACGACATCCAATCCAATCATGACGTCGATTCCTTTCTCTTCCCATTTAGAATTATTACTTATACATCGCCCTTCGTGAACGATAATATTATCTTTCCTCAGTGCTTGAAAGAATCTTTTTCTATTGTAGTGCTCGTTGATGTTTTTGTTTAATGGTGCAGCTGCTCCGTAAAAGTGGCATACGACTTCTGTAGGTCCATATTCTCTTTCTAATAATTCTTTCATGACTTCTCTGATAGATCCCCATGGATGTAATCCTTGGATACCCATCATCTTAAGTTGTGATACTAAATTATTCTCATCGACTAGTATTGCTGCTTTAATCATCATTACACCCCTCTATTTTTTAAATAAAAAAAACACTAGAACACAAACTTAACCATCAAGAATTGGGTTAAGCTGCATGCTAGTGAATGTTAATCTTCCTATTGCCGCGTGGCAGGAAGTAGTTCATTTATTCTCATAATTTACTATAACTATATCATTCTTTTCCTGGCGGGTAAATTATGTAATGGGCTTCAGATAGACTATTTTTCCTCATACCAAACGTGGTAGAGTACACTATACTTTTGTTTCATAGCAACTACTTCATGTATTATGAAATTCCCCGAATTTACGAAAGAATTGAAAGAATATTCATTATCACTAATAGTAACTGGTTCATTTGTAAATTCTACAAATCTCCATTTGTCACCGGGTTGAATTCTGTACATTTGATAATTTTGATCGTTCATCCGTTCTCATTCCCCTTTCATACCAGACACTCATGAGAAAAGAAATCTAAGAACCAGGAGTTGTTCTTCCTAGTTCTTAGTTTAAGCAGTGCAGTCGCAATACTGAGAAGGGCCCCTTATTCATCATACTCTTCATCATCATCTTCATCAAATTGCGCTGAGCGATACTCTGAAGCCGTCATTCCCGGAGCACCTGGTTGGAGAAAACTAATGCGTTTGGCAATGGGTTCGCCTTTTTCTTGGTCCCAGTTCAAAAATGTATCCTTACCTAGACCCGCGATGATCCGTTCATCTGTTGTAAAGCGTACCTCGACATCAGGCATATATTGCTTCGCCAGCTCCTCTAGAAAGGAAATACGAGAATCCCCGTCCGCAACAATGATAATTCGTAGTGGCTTTTGATAATCACTTACATTATCATAGGCAATTTTGATTTTCTGAAATCTGTTACGGGTCTTACTTACCCAGTCCTGTCCAACACGTATTGTTTCTAGCCAAAATAGCTTGATTTCATTGGCATCTTTAATGACTTCGAACGTTGCAGTAGGATGATGAATATGACCATTCTGGAGTCGTAGCAAAGGTGATCTTTGCCAGGTTATTAAACGATCAATATGAGTTAATTCGGCATACAACTCAGCTGAAATTAGGTCCTGAAATAGTGGACCCATTTCTGGACCACGACCTGGTTGAATTTCGATCGGTTGGAACCAAAAATCATCATGGATGTTACGTTTCAAAACATACTGAGCTGCTGAAACGGCAATTCTCGTCAAAGCGTAAACCAACGGCTTTTTCCGATCAGATTTCAGCGGGCTCACCCATGAAAAGGCACATAATATACCTTTCCTACGGCACTTTCGCAAAAACTCTTTGACAACCACTTCATCATCGGAGACTTTGAAAACCGCTTTACGGATCTGATTGCGAGTAGCTACCCGCACCGTTGTAAGGAATTCAAGTAATCGGATCTCTCGTTCTGTAAACGTGCCGTCATCAACACGTTCTTCCAACCAGAACCTGCCGTTTCTCAATCCTTCCCCTGGCTTATGATACCTTAACGTAGCATAGGGATCTGAATATAATCCGAAGAGTTCTCCGTTGGGTAGAAGGAAATCCATGATGTCGTTGGGGCACAACGATTCACCATAAGGATTCTTTGTAGCCGGTGGAGGTACAAGGGACAGCGTGGAAGTACGCTCTGCTGCCCCTTGTTTTCCTTCGGGGAATTCGAGTATTCCTTTTCCCATTATATTTAGTATTTAGCGGACCAGCGAAGTCCGGACCTCGAAAGATTTTTGTTATTTGCCCCAATTGAATTGTTTAGATTAATCGCTGTTCCAAGTATCTTGTGGTTTACATGATCAATATGACGGATTTTTACGTTGATTTCATCACCACGTTTGAATGGCCGACGACTTGCTCCTGCAGGAACATTGCACTTGACGGTGAGTCCAGGTTTCAATTCAACAAACATCCCGAATTCAGGGTGTATTCTTTGTAACGTACCTAGGTACGTACCACGTTCTTTGAAATCTTTGATGAAGCGCCACGGGTCTTCCATCAATACCTTGGCACTAACGGATACATCGCCTTTAGGATTGTCCTCCGTTGGCTTTTCAACTTTCATGACCTTCACGTCAATGGTCTGACCGATTTCAAATACTGTACGTAAGTCGTCATACAGGTTGTAATCAACTTCAGTACGGTCTAAGACAATTTCAACACCCTCAACCAACAAATAAAGCCGAAAAGAATCAATACCTTTAATAAAAGCAGTATATCTCTGATCAACTTCAACTTGTTTCCAGAATAGTTCACTCATAACTTCGAGTGCTTTAATACGGTTGGCCAAGAAGTACTCAACTTCTACTTCTTCTTGAGGTTCAGCCTCATTATGCTGCCTTGGCGTGATGACTTCATCCACCACAAATTCAAAATTACTGCCCATCAGATGCTGCAAGTTTTTAAACTCGTAATTATCAATCTTGTTGCTAGGCATGTATCCGTAAATACCTTTGTAGTCCAGTTTAAGACACTTCATGGATTGACCTGCTAGGGACAGATCCTCTAAACCGACTACTTGAGCAAAGAGAACTCGCGTGCGAGTTCTGGAAGTACGAAGTTCTCTCCATACTTCTGCCTTTGGTGTGTTTTGTTCTTCTGTAAGTGTGGACATGATTCAGGCACCTTCTTTTCTTTATTTAAGTGAAAAAACAAAAATAAGCACCTCTAAGGACAGGTATTCCCTGTGCCTTAGAGGTGCTTCCTCTTTGTAGTTCCTATATGATTACCCTATAGTATTAAGTTACCGGGCAGTTGTCAAATCATCGCTGCTTCAGTTATTAATCGTTATTTATTCCTTTTGTTTGGCACAGTGGGTTCTCCTCTTTTCTATTAGGTGATTGAACATAAGAGAAACATCTCATCATACAGATAATCCTATGAGTTAGAGATGCCCCACCTTATTTTCAACATACTAAAACTACTGCGGTGATAATTACATTTTAGAGATCATCTTCTGCAATCATTACAGGCACTCTTTTCTGAATTCCATCATCGAAATTGGGTTGAACATCTGAGAACGATTCAGTTTCTGGCATGCTATCATCATGTGAGGATTCCAGAATCTCCGTTTTACTAGGTGTGGCATCTGATGCAATTAAATCAAGGATGGTTAAGGTTTTTTGGCTTGCTGCTTGCAATCCTTGAGAATTATCATCGGACCTTGCTGGAGGTTCACTTTTTTCATTACCTACCTTGCGAATGAAATTTTGGACCTCTGCTTTAACCTCAGCATTTGGCTCAGAATATACCTCGGTATTTCCACTTGCATTCTCTGGCTCTGGATTAGCTTCAGGATTGGGATCTGCATAGAAAAAGAAATCCGACTCTTCTTGTTGAGATGCATGGGCTGGCTCATGCATCTCTGGCCAAGTTATCATAATTTCAGGTGAGTCTACTGAGATTGTCGGTTCCTGGTTTTCTTCTCCATAATCATTACGCACCGGCAAGCCAGGACGTTGACTTAGGAATGCCTCACTGTTGTTTGGCACTTCCTCCCCAGCTGTTGCAGCATTTTCTTCAATCGGATTTCCTTCTTCAGGTGCTGTTTGTACGGCGTTTTCCTCGGTTTTTTCTCTAGTAATTGCCTCAAGTGCATCCTTCTTCTCTTCCATACTGATGACTAGATTTTTCACCCACTGAAGCGGGTTTTGAATCGGTTTATGAGTCACCGTTTGCAACTCGGCTTGCCCTATTTTCACAAAACGCTTGATGAATTTGGTTTCATTAATGAATTTTCCGTAGGCTTGTACAGGTCTTTCAAAAGCCTCATTTTGGCCAACTATTTGTACAATAAAACCTTTAAATTTCTGTTCCATTATTTGAGTTGGCGTGAACCTCGGCATCTCCTTTCTGGACGTGTTGTACCGATATCCCGTAGAAGGATTCGGTTGGCTAGCTGGAGAGAGTGACTCATTCATGCTTTCTTCAACGACAGGTTCTTCACCAAATTGTTTACTTAACCATTCATTATCGCTGACTTCACCACGCCCAAAAACAGTCTTGTTTGAAGCATTGGACATAATAATTTTATCGTAACCACGAACAACCGATTCCAGTTGCCCTAATGATTGGATCGCGATTAATGTACCTACCATATAGGATCGTCCAACGGTCAAGAAACGCTGGAACGCCTCATTGATGAACAGTGGGAACTCATCGATATCAAAGAATATCGGGAATCGATTTTCCTTCGGTCTTCTAAAAACACTGGATTGGAACTGACGAATGAAGAACTGTCCGAAACTTAGACTTAATTCTTCTAGTTCCCCCAGGGCAGTATTGACCAGGAGTACGCCCCCCTCAGCTAAGAATTGATCGATATCGAGCACTTCATCCCCTTCTTCAGCTACCATTAGGGAAGAGAGTAGCGCATTCGTACAGATATCATTGATGTATTTCTTAGCTCCAGCAACGAATTTATCCTTTTTATTTTCTACGACTTGTTTCCCTTCATACTGGTGTCCATCTGGAAAAAGGACCGGCTGTGTTTTCTGTTCTTTGTCTCGATACGTTTTATAGTCCAAGATGTCATTCTCAAAGTAAGAACAAATCCGCTCATACCGGTCTAATTGCAACCGATCTTCCTCGGTTAGGACAGGGTTCTCGTAAGTCTTCTTCAACCAGGTACGTACCTCTTCCGTCATATCAGCAAGGTACCTTGCGTCACCATACATTTTTTGCATATGCAAGATGGAAAAGGAGTTTCCATGTCTGATTTTTCCCAACATAGTATACAAGGCTGATGTCTCCGATTGCTGCCCTTTAAAGAAGTCATCTTGATCTCCTGCGAGCGCATCAAGAACACCACGGAAGGTTGCTGCCGCTGTATCCATCGGTCCAACAAACGGATTAAACTTTATGCTGCGATCCGCTTTAGTTGGATCGATGATTCGAATCTTACTTTTCGGTATACCCAATTTTTTGCACAAAACCAACACATCATCAATCAAGTCACCTTTAGGTTCAAGGACACAGATCCCCAATCTCTTCCCTCTGGCAATCCTTACAAGATCTTGAACAATTCTCGTGAGAATGGTTGTTGAGGTTTTTCCCGTTCCTGTAGCTCCTATAATTAATTCATGTAAAAAGCGTGACTTTTCGGAGAGAACGATAGGTTTATTGGTCTTTTCTTCCCATCCGACGATTACATCGGAGCTATCAGATTTAAGACTGAATGCATGTCGAGCGAGAAGTCCAAACTCCCAGCTAAAGAACATCGTCCGTAAATCTTCGTTCATGTGGAATTCTTTCATAATTAGATACAACCCGTTTAGGCAGATCAGAACTGGAATAGCCATTAAAATATAACCAAAGCTAGTCATGGAATGAACGATTAAGTAGTCCTGGTCAGACTTGATCTGGCTAAAGAAGTCAAACAGATAATGTTCCACGTACCAGGCGAATATAGCACAATAGTGAATTGCTAGTGCGCTACCATTCAGTGCTGCGGAAACAATTCTGCCTCGCTTCCCCCTCCAATCCAGATATTTTTTATGCCCCCGTTTGATTGGTTGAACAACGGAAGAATACAACCATGTAAATACCGGCAGGTTAAGGAAGAAGATGCACCAGAGTCTCATATTTTCATCCAATTGAATAAATGGGAAAATCAGTACTTGAGCCAGAAACATGGGTGGCTCCTGAAAGAAAATATCCAGCACACTCATAAAATTTCCACTATCATGTTTCCACTGTGATAAATAGATAATGAATGCAGAGTAAGCTGTAACCACGTTGACAACCATCAGGATGCTCACTAGAAACGTGTGGAAATAAGACCGATAGTATTCAAATATCTTTTCACGGACATTCACCCATAGCTTGCGTGAGTATGCTTCCATGATGGGCATTTCCTTGGTTGCTGGGATCTCATCTTCTGCAGCATTTGCCAAATGAATCTCTCCTCTCTTCAATGTGTTGGGTTAGTCTGGACATAGCCTTGTAAAATGTGCTAAAAAAAGCACCGGAACGAACCCATGACGGGTCCATTCCGGTGCTTCCGGTTATATGATGTATGCAATTAGACGTTTGCCTCGTAATTTTATAAGATACTCGGAAGTACAGAGATCGAGTAAAAAAATAAGGAGTGTTCCCGATTTGTTAAATTTGATCATCATCTCAATCGTTATTGTCTTACTCATTATCAAATTCACATCATCTTATCGTGAATCTAAAAAGATTAAAGGTAGGACAGAAGCAAATTTTCGTGAGGTCCTAATCACTACTATTTCTGAGAATAGAGTTTTATCTGATGAAGAGAAGGCCGAAATTAAGTTACTGTCTGACCGTAAACTCTTAGTTTACCTGAAGAAAAATGAAATGATTGAGCCGAATAAATACTTTCAGTTGTTACAAAAGCAATTTAACCAGGAGTAGATCTCAGTTGATCATTACTCGAATTTTAAAACCTCAGCTATAATGTGTTCACATTGAATTTATGGAGGAATCACACTAACATGTCGTTACAAAATATGAATGAAATCTATCAAGTGCTCAGTAAACCAGGTCCGCCTTCTGAAAAAACACAATTACTATCATCGTTATCAAAAGACGATATTATGCTTTTGGCCCAAAGAGCTTTCCTCTGTAGAACATCTGACTCTTCAGCGTTTTCCGCTGATCAAAAGTTTCTAGCGATTAGCTTTGACTATAATTCATCCTTTATCATCGCTGATATTTGGACTGGATTCGATAATACGATAGAGGAATGTATTGACGTTACGACTCTGTACAAATCAAAAATAAGAAATTTCATCGTGTTATTGTTTAAACTCCCTGAGCAGCTAAATGCTCATACCGATCTGGAGGCAAAGAGAATTGTCGCACAAATCTCCTCAACAGGCATATCAGCTGAAGATTTGTTTAAAAGAGCCTATGAGTATGAACTAGTACATGTTACGGATTACGATAAAAGAAAGTAATGCAGCACGAGAGGATAAAACCTCTCTTTTTTTATGACTTCGGAGTATTTGGTTTATTGTGCCTGAAAATATGGATTCCTCGAAGAAATATGCTCTGGTAGCTCATTCTGGTAGGTGCTGAGAGATTGAGTAAATCGCTCGGCTTCTTCATAATTTGTTTCTTTCATTTGAATCAATTTTTGCGCTGATACGTTATTCGTGAAGCGATATTCGTTACCGCCAATGTACTCTGCGAAAGGTCTTAACCTCAATTCCCCTTCCTCTAGGATTACTTCCGACATCGATACCAGTTTGGATGACTCAATTGTAAGAACAAAATCAATAGCAGCAATGTCCTCGAGACTAGATTTGTCGTCCATTAAATCAACAAGTTCATCCAGCGCATAATTAAGGGTTTTGCCTTCCAGTGAACCAATACCGTGGGAATCTTTACACATCTTCAGAAATAATCTCAAATTAGTCTGATTCACACCGTTCACGAGCATTGTGTTTACTTCGGATACATCCACCTCGTTAATTTGATCGTCTCTTTCCATGTGTTTAATGTTGCGCTTAGGATATAAGTGTTTCAGATCAGTACCAATCGTTAGTGTGGAGCCTGATTGATTCTTTGCGTCAAACAACGATTTGAGTAAGTCGTTTACTGCAGCTCCTTTTACACCATTAACAAGTACATTGACGTTACAATTGATCATAGCCTGAAGCAACGTATACACCTCGAAGTTGAAGCTGCGTTTGTAAAAGTACATGTTGTGAAGAAAAACTCGTTGATTTGTTGTGTTCATATTACCTTCCCCTTTCAAAATAGAAAAAGCACCCTTAAACAACACAAACTAATCTCCCCATGAGATCAATGTTGTTTAAGGGTGCTTCCCTTTGTGCCATGATATTTTTTTAATAATGTTTTTATTATTTCATAGGTGCTATTTATTTGTAAAGCAAAGTATATTTATATAACCTTTTCAACTTGAAAATTACTTTTTGGAAGAGTATTGAATTTGAAAAGATTGAGATGGCATCCGCTTATGATGATTAAGGTATTAATAAGATATTAAAGATAAGGTAATAGACACTATAAAGAAATAGATACTAGACGTGATATTCTGCAAAAAAGCTTGTAGGATCAAGGGTTTAGGAGACCGACCACTATATTAAACAAAGTCGTAAGTAACGTTGTGGAATATAAAAGCGAGTTTACCTTCTATCTTTTACATATAAAACAAAGTGATATTGATTTATTGATCTAATCGTTTTAATAACAATAATTAACTTGGTAAAATATGATTTTGCAACATTTTCATCTCAGGTTACTAGATTTCTAGATTTATGTGAACTTATACACAATATATATACTAATTTTAACTTGGATTAATATGAAAATGTGGAAGTTGGGTTGTGAATAACTTTTTCTGTTTTAGTAAGCCTTACAAGTAGAGATGCTAATTATCAATAAAGGAGTAAGATTTTGTTTGCATCGATGAGATTGAAGATAGGAAGTAGCCTGGAGAATAACGTCGAATAGCCCTCAAAAATTGATTTTTTTGAGAGCAGCTAGGAGATAATATCGGAGAATATATATTTCTCAAGTCTGAAATTGTATGGTAATGCCCTTTGACCAGGGCTCTTAGGTAGTCTGCTGATCTCGCCTATGATCCATTCTTCCACATGTTTTGGATCTTTGTTTCGAATGGCGATGGACGCATTATACTCAAGATCTGCGTAATAGAACGGATCGACCTTCTGGGACACGGCTTGTTCTTTTACATAATCCAGGTTGATATAACTTGCTAGTTCCTGGTAAGGATATGATTCGGGCGGTGCACCATAATCCGCTTTTTCCCATGCTTTAATGGGATAGCGATTAGACAGATCATCTACCACCTCAGTTAAGCGAGCTCTTAACTTTTTAACTCCTAATTTAGATTTAGCTGCTGCATACGAGAAAGAGAAATAACGTTCCTTAACATCTTCTTCTTTCGTTTCTGGGAAACGGACGAACTCGTGCGCGGCAGTTTTGGTCAATACGTCAGACAGTAGGTCGTTAAACCTCTCTGTGATTTGATCTTTGATGAAGAATTCAGGATTCCTTGGAATACTTCCCTTTGTTTTCACATAGGATTTTAACTCATGAAGTCCATACCGAATGAGACGTTTGCTAGAGAAGCGTAAGCTTTTCACAAGTCTGTTTGCAATTTCACGATCTGCCAGGACATCTCCAACACCATATGCATCTGCTTCTCTCTTCAAGAACGCATAAAACTTGGTGAAAATAGCACAAGCATCGATAGGTTTGAAGTAACTGGTAGGATCTTCTTTCTTCACGGAGATTAAGAATTCTGGATTGAATTTTAACACTGCCTTATACCCAATGGTGGCTTTCTGAAGTTCTGAGCATTCGAATAAATGTGTTCTGGTCATATGACTCACAGGCACCACAATGGATTTTAAATTATCCAATAAGCTGGAGACATGACTCCTTTGCGTTTTATGCAGGAAGAGAAGCAATCCTGAGAATTGGACATGCTTAAATGACCCGAATTTTTGCTTCAAATTTCGGGTGATTACTTTATGACTACTTCCACTAGTTTGAGTATACGCCGAAATAATGAGCTTTTTCTCGGCAAGGGTAAGTTCATGGAACGCTTTTGAGAAAACAAAAGGATGGAACAGAACATAATGGCCGATGGTATTTTTTTTGGTATTCATGAAATAGTTGAGTCTATACCTGGTATCTCCGTCTGCACTCTTTTCTGTTTGAATCAGCTGATGAGCAATGAATTTCTCTATAGCAACATAGAACTGGCCCTCACTGATGGGAACCTCAAATTCTAACTCTAACCTACGATAGATGGCTTTACGGTTTGTGAGCTCAAGATAACCATAGGTATTACAGCAGCGGAAGAGTATAAAAGCTAACTGCAGATCAGCATGGGTAACATGATCCTTTAATCTCTCTGTTCCTCCATCACGGAATGAAAATGTCTCTCTTGAAGAAAAATTCAGATTGATATCAAAGAGTGCGTTGATAAATAATGATGTTATTTTGATTGGAGAAGTAGGAACGCTATGTCCTACGCCCTGTTTGTTACCCATAATAAGATCGTACATGCTTTTATACACCTCCTTTTACCAGTTGATTATGTATGGACTTCAAACGTCTATTTTGCTAAAATATAATTATAAGACAACAAGAAAGCAGGCCTACTCTTCTCGATTTTTTTCGAGGAAAGCAAGCTTTGATTGAGAGATCTGGTGGCTGCCGGTGATCTCCTAAATGAAATACTTGGATATCCTGTGTTGGTAGCACAACGATATCCACACAGAGTCCTTTTTTAAAAGGGCTCTTTTTATTTATCCACCTGTGTATAACTTGCGAAACAAGTCGAATCATCCACAGGTCTATACCATGACAATATCATTACTAAAAACATTTGGTCAATCGGGGTTCAGTATATAGTTCGTCTAGGGGTTCAGTATATAGTTCGGTGTTCAGTATATAAGACGGGGCTCAGTATATAGTTTGTTTAGGGGTTCAGTATATAGGACGGGGTTCAGTATATAGTTTGCTTAGGGGTTCAGTATATAGGACGGGGTTCAGTATATAGTTTGCTTAGGGGGTCAGTATATAGATGTTTTTGAATAAATTCATCTATCATTATTATCACCCCTATAAAAATAAGTTATCAGCAAAAAAAATGAACTGCTAATTAGATAGCAGTTCATTTTTTTTGCTCAAATAGTAATTGAAAGGATTCTTGAAAGGATTCATGTTGTTGCTGATCAAGCTGAAGGGATTCATGGATGGAATCCATATTGGAATCAATTTCAATTGGAAATTTATTTTGTAGCTGTAGCAGATCTCCAGGTTCGAAATTGATATATTGTACACTCTTTCTGACTCCATAAGTAATATGGTACGAATTAATAACGCCCATTACTTTAAGCTCCTGAAATGCCTCTACTAGCCCGCCGACTACCAGTGATTTGTTCTTAGTTTGAAGATTAAGGTGTTGAGTTAAAGTATCAACATGATAACTTGTTATGTTTTGAGCACAAGAGTTGATCATGTTGATGTAAAGTAATTTAGTGATGGGTTTATGAAAATCGTTAAACAAAACTACGTTCATATGCAAGAAATTATTGGCTAGCAATGATTTGTGTATTAGGTTGTGAAATGATACACTCGCTGCTCTTTCTTTACCAGGTTCCTCACCCTCTCGCAGTATAAACTCAACGGTGTCCAACGGATGGTACAATACAGTACGTTGTCTTACCTTGTTACCAGGCATATAGTATTCTTCCATGATGATTTGGGTTCTTGAGATATTAACCAGGCTATCATATAACTCCATGTATTCTTTACCTGAAGGGTCCGTATCCATAGCTCTTACCAACTCATTGAAGTTAAAAGAAAATTGCTGCTGCTTTCCATTTTCAAAATATAATTTGGTTAGTCCTGCTAAAACTTTAGCATCAAACGTACCTAGAAAGACACCGTTGTTGTTTTCGTAATATAGCCGGCGAAAACCGTTTCTGGTTTGTTGGACCACTCCACCCGTGAACTTTCGTTTCATCACTTCTTTTGAGTGTGATCCTGCACCAAATAACCCGTGCTCAATTAAGTTGGTTTCGATCGGTGTATCCGGAATCTTACGGTTCTCAATTTTTTTAATCTCTAATGCTCTTTCCAGTATTTTATACTCTAGTTCCATCGTATAAAACGCTTGATATTTTACTTCATGTATAGGAGTACCATTACGCTCATCCTCAGTGATTTGGCGAGTTAGCTGATTAAACTCTTGACCGAGTGAAGTGAACTGTAGATTTAGCTGCATGGTTTTATGTTTAACAAGTTTTTTTGCGGCCATTTGTATTTGGGGGGCTAATTGATCATCAATAGCCGATTGAATAAGATTTAATCTTCGAAGTTCAAGTCTAACTTCAATTAAATTCTGAGATTCCTGCCGCAACGTATTACGGATTGCATTCATCGCCGTCTCCTCCATCATTGTTGCTTCTCCTTCCTATTGTATATTTAATAAACAAAAAGTAAAAGCACCGAAGACAGAAAAATCCCTACTGGGATTAGTTGTCATCAGTGCTTCTGATGTGTGTTCACTATGATTTTGATTTACTATATCACATGATGGTTTAGCAATCCAGCAACAGTAAAACTCATTTCCTTCCTTTAGAAACCCATTCAATACGCGGATTCCGTTTCCTCTGGCCCGACTGTGATTAAATTATTTGCAAGCTCGGATATACACCCCATTAGATGTCCTTTATCACGGTCAATTCGATAAGCAGTATTTCTCTTTACACGATCTTCTAATTGCTTTTTATATTTGTTCAATGACTGTATATAATCAGATTCAATAATCTTTGAGCTTTCTGCCTTTAAGATTTCTGTATTGATCCAGTTCAGGTCTTCGCTATAGGAGCACACTTCTTCGAATGAGTTATTCAAATAATCGATCTCGCTTAAGTACAATTCAATGATTTTCTCTCTAAGCATATGTAGGTCCTCCTTTGTAAATATGGATATTTTCTATAAAAACAGAAAAAGCACCCCGCGAAATGTCGCAGGGTGCTTCCCTTTAGGTTCGTTCATTGTGTTTTATCCATTATGCTTTTTTCTAGGGGTGTAGTCAAATTTCATCTTAAAAGGAGAAGTTAAATTAAACTAAGTTAAGTTAACTTAACTTAGTTTTGCTAGGGTCTCTTCTGCCTGATTCATATCCTCTCCATCGCACTCGTAACCCCGGCACTCTGGAACAGAGTACCAGGGCTATTCCAGTTTATATAGCTTACAAGTGGTGAAGAGGATCAATCCTACATGTCTGCAAGCAAGTCATCTATGCTCCGAGTAAACCACTTCTTACGGGATAACCAGTCGTTAAATTGCTCATCGGAATCACAACTTTTACTGAGTTCAAACAGTACATTTTTTAAATGATTTATGGTTATTTTCTGATCAGATGAAAGTTTAAAATCATCATCCAAAGTGTCCATGTTGGTGGCTATCTCATCTGATAAATTTGAAAATTCTTCAAATGTGATTTTGACCAAATTGGAGTTTTCATTCGCATTGATACTGCTCAGAACTTGCTCATGCTGATTAAAAGCTATCATCGATCCATCGTACGTTGCTGTGAATAATGGAGAAACTTCATAGAGGGTCATGTATGCTTGGCTATCTATAGAAGTTTCAAGATAATACTCATATTCCAATGATGTTGTGTATTTGCTCAAGATGCTTCGAACGTGTTCTTTGGATTCTAGGACACTCAATAAGTAATCATAATCTCTAGATTCAACTTCCACAATCTGATGCTTAAACATTTGGGCTACGGATTGATCGCTGAATTCTAAGAGGAGACTATCCATGAACCCATTTTGGTTTGGCTTGACTCTGCCACACCGCAGGAAGTCAGGATTAGACGGATGTATAACGACAAAAAATTGTTCCTTTGGTTGATTCAATATTTTCACTTCAATAACTTGTGTTTTTCTGTCTAACAATATCCAGTCCACATATTGTACTGAAATGTTGAAAATGAGGGCAACAAAATCTATCGCTAATAAATGTGGTTGATGAACTCTGTAGCCACTATCCAGGAGAAATTGGAATGAAGGAACAACATAGGGACGATCACCCACTTCGATGGCCTGAGCAGGTTGGCTCAGCTCAAGAGCTAGATATCCTTGTGAATCTGAATGTACATTGAAGTGTAGTTCTTTACCAAATCGATCTAAGGTCATGGTTTTAGTGCTCTCGATAAATTCCGGTACCGAGAAGGTATAGCAGACACCTTCGGGTGTGCCTAGCTTATGAGGTACATCGAATAGATTATTTCCTCTGGTTAGATCAGTATTCATGGTGTAAGTTCCTCTCTATAAGTAAAATGTGCCCACGACAAAAAAAGCACTTCTTTCCAGAGATAATCAAACTGATTTTGTCAGTTGTAGATTCATCACTAGTTAGAAGTGCTTTTGGATATGAATATAGGTTATTAAGGCGCATGCCGTAACCAATCAAAAATGTTGTGAGTTATGTTTGATTATATCACACTGTTAGTGGTACATCAGCATCTATGCTTCTATTTTAGAATGAATTACCTAGAACTTGCCGTTCAAGTTTACGGACATAGCTTAAGGATTACGTGTACAATAAAAGTTGATTGGTTAGCTTCATGGTTTGATGAAGTAAAGCAATACCAATACATATCAGATAGCCTTTTAATGAAGGCATCGCTTAGGGGGATTCCATCATGCAAGATTATTCAATTGATTTAGCTTCAGAAAGAATTTCACATCCCAAAACCAAAGAATATTTTCGTGAGGTTATGAGTTCGTACGCGATCGGTAATTATAGGTCTGCCGTGGCATCATTGTATACCATCGTTATCTCAGATTTGGTCTTCAAGTTAAAAGATCAGGTTGAGCGCGAGAATGATCAAGGCGCAGCGCAAATTCTTCGTGAGGTAGATGCAGAAAAAAATAAAAATCCAGAGAAATTCTCCTCGAAATGGGAGAGCGATTTAGTGGATAAAGTTTTTAAGGAAACCAAACTTCTTGAGATGGGAGATAAAGCAGCTATTGATCATTTGAAAATTCAGCGAAATCTTTCTTCACATCCTAACATACTGGATACAGAAGAAAACACACTATTTACACCCTCTAAAGAAGACGTTAGGGCTCATATACGAAGTATGCTCGAGGGGGTTCTGACAAAGTCGTCGGTTCACACTGCAAGGCTGGTAGACAATATTATTGAGATTAGAATGCCTGAGTTATACGCAAGAGCCGACGAGGATACCGAATACGACAATATGTTTATACATAGGTACTTGAAAGACTTGAATGATAAGGCAATTGAGAGTTTATTCAAGAAGCTTTGGAAATATACTTTTAAATTAGAGGATGATTTGTGCAATAAGAACCGAGTTGTAAATGCACGGACACTTCATTTGATAACCAACTTGTATCCTGAAATAGTATTCCGTTGCGTTTCGAGTGACCAAGTGTTCTATAGTAAAGTTATCCCTAATCATGATCAACTTAGTAAAATGATTGATTTTTTCATTGTGAATCCACGCCTGTTCAGATTACTTGATAAGGATATACAAAAAGATATTGAAGAGAACATAAAGAAAAAACAGACATTCTATGTGAGATCAGTTTTCCTGAGTTCAAGTTTGGAACAACACCTCATTAATACAACGGAATATCTCCAAGGTCGAACAATCACTTTAATCTGTCTGAGAGCCTATAAAAAATTGACAGATGTATTAAAAAGACCTCAGGATTTGGTGAAGTTAATTTTCAGATACTACTCACAGTCGGATACTTATACAGAGGCATATTCGAGATTTAGCCTCATCAAACGGATGGTAACCTTAGAAAGCCTTGATGAGGCAGAATATCATGATTTACTCAAGGTTATGAATACAACATATCAAATATATAAGGGAACGAATTGCCCAGATTTAGTCTTAGAGATTCAAGAAGCTGCCGAGCAAAAGCTTGGTAAGAAACTTGATTTGAGTTCCTATTCTAATCTTCGGTAATCAACTTAACAACTCAATTCTCAAACGTTCCGCCTGAATTTGACTCTATCCCTCGAAAAATGTACGTTAAGAGTACGATGAACTCTTATTGATATTTTGCTTTAAAAGGAGTAGAACATGTTCGGAGAACAATATTTGGTAGAAAGTAATGACACTTATATTTTGGAAACAAATGTACCGGAAGAATGGGTTGATCAACAGGGTATTATTGCAGGAAGGTGCTATCCCACCCAATGGGGTTCCGGATACTTTTATGATTCCCTAGAAGATAGATTCCTTCACTATGCAAGGTTGAAACCATCCGGTTCGTGGCAAGAGTCTGATGGGTATCTTAAGCGTCTGAAACAAGCCTGGGATACCGTGCAGGATAAGCTTGATCGCTTCATAGCCAGCTCAGCAAATGCATATCGCTCAGAGATTTCTAAAATAGTGCTGCCTCCTCTTCCGGAGAATACAGCCCATCAGGTTAATCTCTTATCGTATAGGGGGCATGTTGTGCTTATCGAACTTAATGATGCAAACATTCCATCTGAGGCTACGATATTAACTTACAGTCAGCATACACAAGAGGTAGTTACTATTCCATTACTGCAACCAAACGCAAGTATGAGTTATTAGCCAAATTAGCCTTGTGACCACTCAATTAAAGTACAAAGACAAAAAGACAACCTTCTATAATAGAAGGTTGTCTTTTTGTCTTTTATGATCTACCACTTAAAAGGAATTACTTGATCTGGATTTGGGCAATGTTTCTCAACTTTGGCAGCAGTAAAACCATGAGCAATCAGCTCAGGTAAAATATCATCATCAGAATAGGTAGTATCTGTTTGAGATATTTTAGATAAAATCTTGTCGAACACTATGGAGGTTGCATTGGTCTCGATGTTATAGATATAAGAATATCCTTGGATGGAAACTATGCGTTGTGGCAGATGGTCTGGAGCAAAACATACCTCTTCATCTCTCTGTAACGGTGGTAACTCGCTGTAATGGATAAACAATTTAGCCTGATCAATATCATCAGTATAGCCTTCTTCACCACTACATTCGGATAAGTAGATGAAGTGCTCTTTATCTTTCACCCTTATTAAGAAAGGTCCTTGGTCCGGATTAATTTGGTCTTTGCCCTCTTCGTCCCCCCATGGTATCAAAGGTAATACATCTTCATCTGAAATGACACGTATGATGTCGGAATTCTTCTGAAGATGAAGAAGCAGATCCAGTGGAGTTGAGAATGTTGACTCACAGAGTGACCATTCCCCTTCTCCTATTGTTATGTATTTATATTCGGTTTGCTCCAAAGCTGAGATTACTAAGTAACGTGCGTCAGCTGTTACGACGATTGAACCTGCAGTGATGTTATAATTCATGATTGATGTTCCTCTTTCTATTTTTGATTGATTTAGAATATTCTTTTTATTTGACCACTTACTTGAGTAACGGGCACAAGAATCTCGCTACTATCTTTTCTTAATGAATGCTGATTGATAGGAAAGATAGTCGCCAGGTTGATATCATGGGTATACGTGAAACCATGAATCAAATTAACCCGATAATCATATTCTCCCTCTGCGATCTCAATTGCAGCAACGACCCCAATTGAATTCGATGTGTTCTCATGATTAAGCTCTCCGGAGTAAATCACCCACAGATTATCGATTTGAGTGTAGAAGTACACCATGTCTTGTAACTGACTACTCCGTAAGAGAGCATCCATTGCTGTTCCCAGAGTGTTTCCATTGGAGACTGGCACTAGCGTTTCTGAATGTACATTGTGAAATTGGTGAGATAAGCTGATGAAGGTTGGGGTGATGTTGTTTGATTCAGTTTGCATAATTTTCTCCTTTAAATGATTTGGGTTGTGATGAGAACGCAAAAAAGCGCTTCTCCCAGAGTATGATCGCAAAGCGAAATTCAACCAATTGGTTGATCATAATCTCGAAGAAACGCTTTAAAGATGATTTGAACATGATCCTTAACGCATGTCAGAATCCAATAAAAAAATAAAAATATATGTTGATATCCTATCACATTAACAAGGAAAATTGAAGCTTGAAGTAAGCTTCGGGTGAAATGTACAAGAAATGGTATCTGAGGTATGATAACAAAAGGAAAAATGCCCTGGAGGGATCAGAATTGTTTGGGAGAATTATCGATCACAAATCAATGGAGTATCAATTTTATTTATTCATAATCCTAGTAAGCATATACTATACATGGTGCATAGATCTAAGAATTCTACTCTCTTCTTCACTGTTTGTTATTAGGTGGCTGCCTTTCATTCTTCTTATTCTTAGTGGAATATTGTACAAAGCCTCTAAACATAGAGCAAATCCACAAAAAATGCTATTCGATTCAATAAGAGTGGTAAGAAAAACTATTCTTGATGAGGGTGGTAAGATTAGCTTTATCCAGCTTATGGATCAAACAGGTGAAAAGTTCTTAATATTAGTTGAATTTTCTGAAGGACATAGTGAATTGTTTACGGTTGAAAGAAAAGTGATTATAGAACGGAGATATGTTCCGTTAATAACATAAACAATATAGTTAACTTAGGGGATGATAAAATGTCTAATGACTTGATTGAACACAAACTAATAAAGTATCAATTTTATGCAGTCTTATTTTTAGTAAGTGTATTTTATATTTGGTGGGTCGATGATGTTCAATATTTATTTGAGATTATTCCATGGATAAGATGGATACCTTTATTGGTTCTTTTTATTTGTGGAATTACATACCTGTTCACAGCTCTCAAAATGAAGTCTGAGATTAATTTGGTGGATGCATTAAGTATGATTCATTCAACGATTCTGAAAGAAAAACGTGAAGTCGAATATATGCAGATTGTTGAACATGGATCAGGAACTTTCTCTATAGTCGTTACTTATAATAAAGATTTAAAGGAAGAATTTAAGGTTAATCGCAAGAAAATTATAAGCCGGTTAAAAGTTTAAATGAGCGTACAGCTCATTTAAACTTTTTTTGTTTGTTTTAATATAGGCATGATAGGATATGATTTATCAAGAGATTATGCATAATCTGAATTAACTAGGTATACATCTTTTAGGTGAGATCAATAACAAAGAGATTGGGTGAATATGATGGCTGAGAAAAACAGGCAACACTATGTACCTAAGTTTTATCTGAGGAACTTCTCTGAAAGTAAAAAGTCTATCGCAAGCTTTAATCTATCTAGAGGATTGTTTGTAGGTGAAGCTTCCATTAAGAACATGTGTCAAAGAAATAATTTTTATGGAGCTGACAATCAAACAGAGAATTTTCTGGGTGAGAAAATTGAAACCCCATCAGCTCTAATTATTCAAAATATTTTAAAAACAAACACTCTTCCTGATGAACTCGAGGATTACGCAGAACTATTATGGTTTATCTTAACCAGTGAAGCGCGCCACTTGAAGACAGCTGAATCGCTCAATCATACGTTTGAAAGTGTGCTCAAAGCAAAAATGGAATTAAACCCTCAATTTAAAGAAGTTGATTTAGACAAATACCAAATAACTATAAATGAGCCAGCTAACGTGGCTATCCAACAAGCTATTGAAAATCTTGAACTGGTCCTTGATTTAGAACCTTTATTAATTATAGAGAGAACGGGTGGGACAAGACAATTTATAACCTCGGATTATCCCGTGGTACGGTATAATTCATTCTATTTAAAAAAACAATATTACGGGGGATTTGGAAACATAAGTAGGGGAGCGCAATTCTTTATCCCCCTTTCTCCACATGTGTGCATTCTCCTCTACGACAAGGACATTTACCATATTCCCCAACAAGAGAAGAATATTCTTTCGCTGAGAAAAGCAAAAGAAGTTGATCAACTGAATCAGTTATTTTTCTTAAATGCTCACAACAATGTATTTTGTGCTCAAAAAACAAAAGAAGATTATATAAAAGAGCTACACCGAAAGTGTAGAAATGATCCCAAAATAGCTGATCTAGATCGAGAGATTACTAAATTTTCTTCACTCAAATCAAGTGAAGGACACATAATACAATTTAGAAGCAACCGAGTAAGAAAAAACATCGATTTTTCCTGGTTGAAGTTTACTAAATTTTCAGAATCCCTAAAGCTGCCAGCTCATATAGGCGGATTACATCGATCGTCTGCTGCTATTCATGAATATTTAAGACAACGTGAGGAAGAGTATAAGATGAGCTAATCGGATTTTCAGGCTCGATTTTTATTTAATCCAATTCGCCGGTACCGGAACAAAAGCACCGCAAAATAGGATATGGATCGCACAGAAAAAAGGAAAGTAACTTATAAAAGCCGGTCAAAAGTTTAAATGAGCGTACACCTCATTTAGACTTTTTTTTGTTAGATTTAATTTTCATTAAAAATATTTTAATGAGCTCTTATGATTATATATTTACTGCGCTTAGCTCATTAAAATATTTGATTTCCTTCTTGAATACTTTTCTTATCTTCTTTTCGAACAGATACTTTACTCGTTCTAGATTTTCAAAATATTTCACAGGGATGAATATTTCTTTTTGTCTGAATTCATCGTTAATTTTTCTGAAATTAAATAATCGATCACTTAAGAAAATTTTCATATTTATTTCGTCCCCTAATTTTTTTGTCAACCAAGTTCCTTCTTCATCATCAACATAAAAATAAAGACTCTGGATTTTCAGAATGTTAATGATTCTCTGCTCAAATACAGGATCACTGTAACTGATCTTACATGTTAATTGAATCCCCTCTATTTGAGATGCATCAATAGCAACTGAATATTCAAAATTTAACATTGTTTCGACTCCTTGGTGTGTATTTATTGAAGGATCTACCCTAAAGGATAGATCACACAATCTAGAAGAAATGCGATTTGATTAAAAACCGATTTTGCCTGGTTGATTTGAAACGCAATGTGCACGATCCTTAAAGTCTCCAGCTCACCTTGGGGGAATTGTATAAGATGAGATAAGCAGGTTTTTCGGGCTGGGTGTTTATTTCATCCAATTTGCTGGTACCGGTACAAACGCACAAAATAACAGGACATGGACACCACAGGAAAACAGACAGTAACTAAGGTTATACCAGTGATGATCAGTGGCCTGGTAGTTCTTAATTAGACGAGACATCTTCATAGAAGAAACAACAAAACCTATGACAGCAAGTACCAACAATACGTACGTAATTTTAAGTCCTCCTCGAACGAAAACACATATAATGTTCTCTATTGTACCTGTACTGCTTGTAATCGAGTAATGAAAGTAAGCTCCACTTTGTAAGAACATATGAAAAAAGCCCACCAGCTGCAGGTGGGCTTCTTCATGCTATTCTATTACGGTATCGATTTGTCTAAACAAGTCTTCATAAGAGGAAATTCTGACAATTTGATCATTGATGAAAAAGGTAGGGGTACCATTTACCCCGTAGTAACCCCCTATTTTGTAATCTTCCTTAACCTGGTGTAAGTAATCAAAGTTCTTTAGATTCTTTTGAAAGAGCTCCATATCGATTCCTTCCATGTTTTGCTTAACCAGGTCAACTAAAAATTTAGGTGTGGCCCATATGGTCGTTGGGTCACCCTGGTTTTGATATAGCAGTTCATAGAACTCCCAAAACTTCTCATTACTCTGTTGGTATATGGCTTCCCCAGCTATACCAGCAAGGTATGAATCACGATCAAGGAACGCGTAATTAGCAAAGTAGAACTGTACTTTACCTGTATCGATGTAGTCTCTCTTCAATGTTTGAAAGTGATCCGATGACCAATTTCGACACGCTGGACATTTGAAATCAGCAAATTCAATTACTTTAACTTTTGCTTGAGGTGACCCTAAGACAGGTTGGTTCTCATAGTTAAAACCGTCCACAACGATTTTCTCTTTATCTAGGGTATAATTCGGCAAGGTATCGAGTGAATCTTCTTTATTCATGAATGCTAGCAATATGGCCATAGCACAAACCACAATAACCGCTGCACATAGAATGAAAAGCCTTTTGAATTTCATCCTTAAAACTCCCCTTCTCAATTATACTTTGATCTTAAACATGTCCTCCGTTATTTGAAATGAAGTAGATCACTATAAAAAAATGGGGTGCAAATTATCTCTGGCCTTAATAGTGTAGTAAAATTGAGGTGAGAAGGAATGAAGTGATTGTAAATCGTTTAAAGGAAGTTGATACATATGGATGTTAATCGTATTTTTAGCTTGAAGAAACCTTGCGCGGATTGCCCATTCCGGAAGGATGGAACGATGCTTCCCTCTCTTCATCCAAATCGGATGCAGGACATTGTTCACTCGCTGCACGAAGATCGGCCGTTTCATTGTCATAAAACCATTGATTACAACAAAACGGATAAAGTCGATCAGGTTGATGATGCTACCTATTGTGCGGGGTCGCTCCTATATTTAACGAAGCTAGGAGAATTCAACCTTCCTATGAGAATGGGCATCGCTTTAAAACTGTTTAATCCTGAGCTCTTATCTGGCCATGATGAAATTATCGACCCGAAGGATTACGATAATAAAAGGAGAGTATCCGAGAGGAATGATCTCTCCGAATAGAAAAAGCTCCTGTCAGTGACAGGAGCTTTTCTTACTATTATTGTTTAACAAATCCTCCAAAATCAGATGTGCTCGTTGCATTACCTACATGGATAATCTCAGTATGTAAACTATTTCTCCCCCATAAGTTACCCCACGTCTCAACGGCTTCTACTTCGGTTTCTTCGATAAACATATGTTTAATCTCGCCATATGTTTTAAATGTAACTCTTGTCATCTTGATCTATCTCCTTCATGAGGTAATGAGTTCTTCGAAATTGAATACAAACTGCCCTTCTCCTTCAGGACTTATTGAGACCTGAATGGGTTCTGACTCCTCATCAAAACCTTTTACATTAGCTGGATAAGCAAACCATGGTGCATAAAATAGAAATTGGATCTTACATAATTGGGTAGCAATAAGTGAAATGTCCTGCGCATATGCTCTAAGATAATAATTGGAGGCAGGAAGTAATAACGCCCCACAACCAACACAAGGATCGTAAGCGGTTTGCTTTTTGTGATCCTCTGCGTTTTTTACTCCATACGTTAATGACGCCATCAACTGAGTTATTGACAGCGGTGTCGGATAATAGCCCAGGCTAGAATGATACCCTTTTCCTGTTTCGTGCATCAGGGCTTCTGATAGATAATCAAAAGGATGATCAAGCACCTGGAATAAATCAAACTTTCTATAGTAATGTTCATTTAACTCTTCCGAAATTTTAAGTTCCTTCACATCGTTCGTATTTAATGACCAGAGTAGCCACTCGGCAAAAGTATGAATGGTTGATTCCGGATGGTTTAAGCATGTCTCAAACATCTTCAGTGTTTGTGTAACACCTGTTTGGCCTTTACTACTCCAGTTAATCTGAGGGATAGGACCACTACCTTGAATCGTTCCCTTTGCGACTATATCCATCCAATAGTCCCAGCGGCCCCATAGTAAGCTATCGTAACCGTAAAGAAATGCGAGTAACCATCCCTTTTTAGTGAAAACATCTCTATGTGACTTTGGTAGTCCATTTGTGTGTGTGGCAAACATTTCTACATCAAGTTGCAGCTTGTACAGTTGTTCTTGACTGAATCGAGTTATATTATAATCCATTGTTAATTTCTCCAAGTGTTCCCCTCCTGCACGGGAGAACATGTATTTTCCCCGTGCAGAGGGTAAGAAACTATAAGATTTACTTGACTTGGCGCTCTTCGATCATTCTTATGATTTCCTTTTCAGGAATAGTTGTGAATGACAGTACGTCTTTGATAGAGAGTTCATCGTTAATTATTCCGTCAATCAGTGCATTCATATTCTCTTGTTCGGTGGTCTTACGGCTTTTACTTCGTAATCGTTCAATGCGTAATTGATGTTCTTCTAAATCCATCTTCGATTCCTCCTTGAAATTGAAAAAGCACACTCCAAATTGGACGTATAAGTTGACTTTCACTTATATGTTCATAATTGGAATGTGCTTTAAAGGGCTCTCTCGCGCATGCAGGAGCCTAGAAATAATCTGATTTAATGTTTACATAGTAACATGGTTCAACAATAGAATCAAAAGATCACCTTAGTAATGGAAGTCTCCTTCATACAAGTTAAGGTTAATATTCATAAATGCGATTTCACGCTTCATCAGCAAACAAAGTTCCAAAACAAGGTCCACAAATATTTGAAATAATTAGTTCTCTATCGGCAGCAGACAAGTAAGGAAAAGCATGCTGGGCAAGACTACCATTTTGATAACTTTCAAGGTCAGATTGATTAATTTGTATTATCGTCTCGTTCTTGCACTCAGAACAGGTTACTTGCAAATTTGTATTTAGCATTTCATTGTACGCTCCACTTCTAGTTTTTTCTACCACTTTTTCGAAGTTGACTCTCCATACATGATGATGTCTTTAACTTTTGAAAGATGCCAGGTTATTCCTTGGCAAGTCTAATGGAGATGCAGGTTCCATTCATTGTGCCAAGATGTGAAACCTGGAAGCCCTTTGTGGTGTAATGATCTGTTGTGTAGATTCTTTTACGCTTGTTATAAGGCTCTTGCAGTGTGATGACACCTGATTCGGAAACGTTTTTCACAAGCGCAATCGTGATATCTTGTTTGAAGACTATCTCGATGTTATCCCCTGCTTTAATGTTCTCTAACATGAAGTTCCTCCTGATTTTTCGTATTTAGCTAAAATTGAATGAGCGCGTAAGAGACAATCTTTCACATTAGCAGCTTTCTCTCCCTGTAGTACTTTTTCAAACTGATCAACAACCCAGGCTAAGGCTTCTACCTCTTCTGGGATTTTTAATTGTGGTGCTTCTGGTTTATTGATCATATTAAGTGCAGGTATGATCTGAAGAAAATCTATCTTCGATTCGTAATCTATATAGAAAATCTCAATTTTATTTTGGGGATAGAATTTACTTTCACTCCAAGTGAGTGATGGATTCTGTTGATCATCATAAAAGTTGGGTTTTTCATGTTTTTTGTTGTAATCTTCGAATTCAGAAAAATCGAAAGTAAGTCGATAACAATCATTCTCAGCACTACTCATGTTAACCAATCTAGCTTTCATGTTTTCATCAAAGTGAGATTCAGTTTTTTCGATCAATTTGTTGAACATCACAATTGGCTTGTCATTTCTTATCTCGAATAGTTCATCTGCTTTCATATAACTCACTCCCCAGTGATAATTTGGCTGTAGTATTAATTAATTGAATTATAGCATTATCCGTATTTACCAACACTCAAACTCTTGTTACTTTCTTCGATTAAAATGAGCTAATGCATTTCCAATGATCTCGCGGATTACGTTGTTCAATTCGGAACAATCCCGCTTCATCCTTGATGAGGGATACCCTGATCTCTTCACCTTTTCCTTGAGGCGAGAACCCAAAATAATGGTAATGTTGATTGGTTTGTCGTAACAGTCTTATTCCCATGTAATGAAGGTCATTCAATAAGACTTCAGACGCGTTCGCTTCCGACAAAAGTTCCCCCTCAGGAAGGAAGTAAATATCATAGTACCCAATACGGCCCATAGACAATGGTCGATTAACCGAGCTTCGCAGATCTTGCATTCTTTCACTCAAGGGTGGGCCACTTCTCTCAATATAAAAGCACAGTGCTAGATATTCCAATCCAGTCATTTGTAACGTTGTCCCGTTTAACAGATCATTGATGAGTTGATTAGCTTTCTCCTTCTGCATAGTTTGCATGTGAATGTTCCTCCTTGGAATTTAGCAATGGGTTGTGAAAATCCGGGAACGACAAAAAAACACATTCACAGTCTAATCTCCGGAAAAAGGTAGAATTTCACCTTTGGGTGATTTAGACATGTAAATGTGTTTAATTTAGAATGGCTAGATGACGCGTGTCGTAGCCTATAATTGTCATTTGGATTTAATAGGCTTATCGTATCACGAGATCATGTTACAGACAAGATACAGGGGTCAAAAGTGGTGTTCAAGGTTCTTTTTGACTTCCCGTTTTTGCATGGAGATATTAAAAGTAAGGTCATAGGTCTCTACTTTAGCAGATGGAGTCAAATCAAGTTCTATCTCCATGTTAAACAAGGCATAATTAGTATAGGGAATTTTCGAAGTACCCTCGTGAACACCTTTATACACTACACCATCGTATCCGATCTTGTTACAACAAGCGCCAATAAAATTCGGTAGTAAGTAGGATTCTTTATAATTACTTTCATCTAAAGTAATTTCATTAAAAAAGCCAATAAAGTGAGAATCAAAATGGCCGATATCGAAGAGCTTAAATTCTTTCTTCGTAATTTGGAATGTTCCGATATCTATGGATTGGTTATACTTGGGACGCAGCTCGTAGGGAATAGCTTCCTTTTGATCTGCTGCATAGAACACCGGCACACCAATAGCGTTATACCTCCCATGAGAAGACTTACCAAGTGGGGCCGCCCCCAGTTGATGGTACTCAAATTGCTTGGCAAGGCTATCGTGGGCACGTCCCCTATACAATGTTTGTTCTCCCTGCTTCACCACAGTATAATTCTCATGCTTGAAGTGTTCCTCAAGGATTTTATAAATGGTGATACCAACCGGATGATCACTTCCGAACAGTGGAGACTTCTTGAGGTGATTTTTGAAGTCCAGTAAATCGTCTTCAAAAAGCGTTACATTATATTTTTTTGCAAACTGAGAAAAGCTTTTTCCATCAAAGCTCAAAAGAAAATCACGATGAGTGAATACCTCATCCGTCTGTTTGAAAATACCGGCCTCAGGATTGTTGCCGTTTGCCGGCTCTCTTCCATAGCCGCATTTGCACAGCACCAGGTCCACAAAAGCAGGAACCAGTTCATCTGGAACATGTGCCTCATGAAGATACTCACCAACTGACCTACCTATAATTCCTGTGTCTACTATGAATGGCATTTCAATGCTCATACAGTGTTCGCACTGCTGAATGTCGCTTCCAATGATATCAGCTAACGTCCAGGTTACATCATAAGGTACGCTTAATTTGTGGTAATTTTGCCAGCTTTGAATGTGATCCTCGCATAATGAACAGACAAATTCGTCATTCACCCCAGCCTGCAAATCTTGGACGTATTTTTCATAGTTTGCGATGGGCTTCCCATGATAATCAAACAAACCAAAGAGTTTGGTTCCACATGAAGTGCACACGACTCCACTATGTAGCTCAAAAATTAAATCCATGGAGAATGATCCCCCTCTCTTTTGCAACAGCTACCAGCTACAATGGGTAGGCTTGATAAAGCTTTCTCTTAAACTCCTGGTTCTCAATCAGAAAAAACTGCTTAAGGATCTGCTGCCCATCTTCAGACCAAATTTTGATCTGCCAGTCCTCACTAATTTCTACGCTGTTCCCGTCGAACATCTTTAGCGACTCAAGATGGAAAGTAACAGCATTGTACATGACACTTTCTTCCGAGTAATCGACATCCTTGCAATCTAAGATGTCCAAATCAAATAAAGTCACGTCAGCCATAAATCATGCCTCCATACATGCCTCATATTACTATTTAGTAGTTAGCAGGTTTTTCACATCATCCAGTTTTCTAAGCGAAACGGGAACGGTGTCTCCGTTTACTAATACCAGTTCACTGTTGTCATTCAATTGTTTCACGTTATTCAGATTAACGTAAATACCGCGATCAACTTGAATTAGTGAGAGATGTGGAACCATGTAGGCTGCTGATGGAAATGCCAATATTTCGTTGTCCATTGTTTTGATCTCATACTGATGATGTTTTCGTTCTCTTTTGATATACAGTACGTCATCTTGAGAAATAAGGTGTGGCGTGTAGAGCGTTTCATTCTCTACGGCCTGGTCTGTGTCTAGCTCCTTGAGGATTTCAATACGTTTAGGATCAGGTGCCTGTGTGGTCATGCTAAAAACTTGAATTTGCATAGAATTAGCCTCCAAAGTGTTCAATTATCTTAGTATCATACTATCTGAGTCAGTCCATTACTAGCTTACTTAATCATTTTTAGGTTAATTCTTTTGATCAAAATACAATCATCCGGATGAGTTTATTTTTAAAGATAATTTAGCCCAGTGAAGACCCTAGTTTGAATGAGACTAAAATAGATTTATTTCTGTGTGGGTTTAAATATTAATCAAGCTCCAGCCGGCAGAATGCAGATGAGAGAATTTTTAATAGAATCACAATAGCTATTATTTTCTTACCTGGGACGTTCACTATTCCTATTACTCTTCTTCTATATAAGCTTCACTTTATAAAGTGAAAATAAAAAAAGACTTGCAAGTGCAAATCTTTTTTTATTGATTAAAAATCATTTAAAAGGCATGGTAATCAGCGATTTTATTGTATTCATCATCTTCAGTTTCATTATTCCGTAATTTTTCAGTAATGATATCGTTATATCTTACTACAGCACTACTGAGATCATGTTTACCTCGAACATCAAAAATGGTGTTTGTGGCACTAACGGTTTCATCACATTCCAATTGGTTGTCTTCGTTAATTCTGATTGGGCATAGGGCTGTTGTTGTAGATGTAGAATCCAGAGGACAAACAAATCCATCAAGTGTTACCACAAAACCTCCTTTAGGGCTATATCTTTTACCACTTGGGAAGTAGTTTACGCCTTCTCTGTTCTTGAGTCTCGCGATGATTGCCGCTGTATCTTTTCTCAAAGTAATTCCCTCCACGATTTGGATTTAGTATACTTTCAACTGGTGGCCGGCATTAATTAAGTGATCAGTGAATTATATATATATCACTGTCATCTTTCTGGGAGGAATATGGCCAATATAAGATATAATTTTTTCATAGATGTTTATAGCCTTAAATATGTACAAAAAACTACTTCGGTAGATTAGCATTAACCAGTTGAATAACGTACCCATCAACCTCTTCTATTGCAGTCACTTTAACAGAGTGTTTACCATTAGCCAGTGCAGCCTCTTCAGCCTCATCTAGAATGTTAGCGTAAACACCAGCCCGAATAGATATCTCGATGGACGTATCTCACATTTCGACTACAAATAATTGCACCATTTCATGGCCCCCTAGCTTTCTATGAATGAGGTCGGTCACCAGTATGTTGAATAAAACTTAACTCTTGATGATTCAACGCCAGTGTTTGTTTTAACTGTGATATAAGATCACCCTTTATGCGATAACGTCTACTTCAGTTTCAACTAAAGGCGAATTAACAAAATCCTCATTCTCTGCTTTATAGCTGGATTGATACAGCCAATACGAACTTATACCCGCTTCATGGCTTCTAAAGCATTCGCTTTTATCGACACAGCGCTGTACTCTTTAAGTGCATCTCTACTTTTCTTAATACGATCAAGCCATCTGGATAACATAAAAGGCCTCCTATCTACATGTGATGTAGTACTGCAATACTCATTCCATTTTATCATTGATTTTGTTGCTTAAGGCTACAACCAATTATGAAAGAGGTACAAAAGACAGTCCACCTTATTCTAAAGTCAAAACCTAAACGAGTAAATAGAGACAATTGTTCATGAATAGCCCTCGCTAGTTCAGTTCCAAGTAAGAAGCTTGATCTACACGTCTAAATTTGTTGAATAGTAGATAGAATCTTACAACGACGAGTTAATGATCGCCATGTTCATCCTTCCTCGCTGGTTTTAGAGCGTCAACAGCCTTAAACAAAACCCAAGTTAAACCTGTGCAGATCAAACTTGTTACGACAACAGTAACAACCATTTTTATAATCGTCATACGATAATCCTCCTTTTTTCATACAGTTCGTTAGAGGAAACTTCGCTTGGAATGCAGCTGCACACACGATAGACTGCCAAACTATAAATTCCTCCAGGGGCTGAAAGGAAAACCCTCAGATTTTCTTTAATTTCGTTTCACAGATAAGCCTCTAAACGCCGTTCACGAGAGGCCAATATAGATTTTTTCATTCCTTTTAATTCATCCTTTGCTTGATCTACACGTCTAACTTTGTTGAACAGTAGATAGAATGTAACAACGGCCGCATAGGTGAAGCCTAAAGCAATATAACTTTGTATAGGTTCTAAAAAACGGACTATAATTATGTACGTTAAAACAATGAGTGCAAAAATTGCGATAATGATTGCCTGGGCCTTACCTGAGGGCACATACCCTTTGGGGTTGGCCTTCTTTACTAAATAAGAATATTCAGTCATCTCTGAATACATCTTAGGAAGTGAAGCTTTTGATCTAGCGTAATCTAAAAATTCAGAAAACTCAGGATACTCGAGTTGAAAGACCTTTTGGTCCAAGAGATCATCCAAATGTCGTGTTGATTCTGCCATCAATAAAAGTTCTTCTTGGTTGAGAGGTACCCCTAATAAATGATGTTCGATCATAAGCTGGTCATCAATCCACATGTATCCACTCAATCGTATCCTAATATCATCGTAGTTCTTTATTTCATTAAATAAACGTTTTACCTCAGCGAGTCCCATATGGGTCCCTCCTATCATTTTAACCCTGGATAACGCGGAAATAGAGTGCATGAATAAAATCATTCGAAGTATATAATAATCGAGCTGAGTTGTATAATTTTGAGTTTCTAGATTCGAATGTGTCTATGTCTGGTAAGGTTCATCTAAATGGAATCTGTCCATATGGATAACGACAACAACAGAAACAGCAGTAACCCCACGGTCACTGCTGTTTCTGTTATTAGCTGATTTTTGAGTTCATACCCGTCTCGATGTCAAAACTATTACTTTGGGGTGACTTTATAAATTCGTGAGTCTCAATCACATTCCGATTCGTTTCCATCATATACATAATAAACTCTAATGAACATTGAACCTGGTCCTCTGGCGATAAATCGTACAGTGTCATCTGTTTGAATCTTATATCTAATTTTATTTTGGCTTCGCCTTTGATCCAGTGATGATTCAAGGTGATTTTAATGTCATTGAATAGCGTATTAGCCTCGTTAACTTGTTGTTGGACATAGGACAGCCGGTGTTTAGATAAAGCTCTCATTTCACGTTTTGCTTCTTCAAGTGCGAGAACACCTTGTTCATAATTCAATTGGAGCTGGTCTTCTCTGTTTTCTGCATTGTTTCGGAGTGTCTGGGTTGCTTTAAGTCGTTCCAGGTCTTGTTGTAGTATTGGAAGTCGATGTGATTTGTCCTTTTCAAACTCTAGAACCTGGGACTTCCAGAATTCTTCCTCTTTCTCTATCTGGGATTTCAATATTCTGCCCTCGTGTATTAAGGATTCACAGTGCTTCTTAATCGATTCCAGCTGTTTTACATCACCTGAAGCTTTTAGTTCTTTCCACTCATCTACACGACTGCGATACAACGTCCCCAGCGATGCTAATTCTTCCTTCCATTCGATAAGAATATCCGGATAATCGGGTCCATCTTCCAGACAAATCTCCTGCATTTTCATCATGAGCTCTTCTTGCTCATCTTGTAGGGCTTGTTGTGTATCAGATAGGCATGAGGTTAGTTTTGCTTTTGCCATTTGATTCTTTGCGTCTATCACGTATGCTTTAGATTCATTCACATAATCTCGTAGGATTTCCAATTGAGTGGAGATAGCTTCCGGGGTAAGATGATCCTCTTTAGTGGGGGCTTCATTATTGTTAGGGCTGGGGGATACATCGAAAAGAAGATTAGAAATGGCTGTTTGAAATTTTGGGATGGTTAGGGAGCTAAAATACATTGGGGAGAGAATTCCGAGTTGTAAGTCGATGGGCTGCATTAAGGAGTCGATGTCGTCCTGATTGATAGGCCTCTGATTCAAGAGCAAAGTCTTTCGTCTGAAGGAAATCTCTCGTACAATCTCAATATGGTTATCTTGCTGAGATGAATGTCTCCAAGTGGTTTTAACACGTATCATATTATGTTCGGGGTGTAGCAATCGTCTTCGGATACCTAGTGTCTCTCCTCGTCTGTCACAGCCCTTTAAGCACCAGATGATGGCTTCTGTGACATCGGTTGATGTGCTGGGGGTAAGAGTAGCGAACGAATCGTCATTTATTTCAGAAGACCAGTACCTGAATCCTTTGAAACCTTGAATTTCAATGTGTAATAGTTGCATACGTATGACCTCCAGTGGATTATTTGGACAGAAAAAAGCACTATTCACGTTCTACAGTCAGCATGAAAAAGTTGGGCTTCCAACTTAAATGCTAAATAGTAAAAGTAATAGTGCTTCGTATAAAACCTTTCGGCGCGTGCCTAAGGACGAGGGAATTAATAGATATAATGTTATTATACTCTAGCCTGTGTTAAGTTCAAGCGTTTCTCCGAGTGTTAGATGTCATCCATCGATATTATGCCAGTCTTACTTGGCATTAACCCTGCTCCTATGAGATTTATGTTCGCTTCTATTGTGGAGGCTTGTTTGTAATATGCTAATGCTTCCATAAGATTGCTTACATCTGTCGCATCCTTGGGGATAGGTCTTATATCCTTACCGAAGAAGGCAGAATAATAATAATTGATGATTCTATGTAAAACATTAAACACCCTTTGGAGATCATTGAATGATAAGAATTCGTCCTCAATGATACCTTCTCTGTTAAGGTGGTATTTCTTGTCATTATGTGCAAATCGTTTATTACGAATTCTTTTTAGAACATGAATTCTGTATTGTCTATTTAATTCTTTCTGATGGTTACTTTTTTTGTGTTCCGAAATTTTATGTTTGTTGCGGCCAAAAAAGTTTCTTAAGTTATAGGAATCCAGAATCAATGTGTATACTGTTCCAACCGAACCTTCTTTATAGTCTAGTAATTTTGAGATGTTAATAAAAATATCACTAATTAAAGTATCAAAAATAATTGTGAAAAATCCGGGTGAAATGTCATTCATCAATTCTGGATGACTTTCACTAAACTCAGTCAGAGTACAGTATAATTCGTATTTTGAACGAACTGATACATAGTCATCTTCCATTAGAATGAGCATTTGTTCAAACTCTTCCTTGGTATAGGCCACTAAGACCCCTCCTCTTATGTATTTCAAGCAATTCACATCTTTACTGGCTCAATACATCCAGTGTAAATCTATTTTACAGGAATAAGAGTTCGGTTAACAAGACAATATCATTAGTATATGTCAGTGCACAATTTCAAATGTTCCCCTCCAATATTTGTCGTCTCGCATCGATAAAGATACAATGTTCCCACAATAACAATGATCAATGGGGGAATCGCTTTGAAAATTAAACACCATGGATGGAGTAAAAGGATCGGTACTCTTGTGGGGACTTTCTTAACAGCATTATTAGTTATGCAGATCTTTTTTCCACTAACTGCAGCTGCTAGCCAAGTTCCAGCTAAAGATGACCGGCATGTGTATGACCGAGGGGAAATGTTTTCAGCCGGAGACATACCTAGTATTGAAGCGGCCATTCAAGAAGCCAAAAATCTCGATTACTATGTGGTTACGGTCTCTTCGTTTGGAGATCTATCCGGACATGATTATGCCTCACAGCTCTATGACTCTTGGGGGCTCGTTCCTTCTGATGTGCTGACGGTGCTATCTAAAAATGACCGGCGAATTCAAATGTACTTTAGAAATCCGGAGTTGCAGTACAAACTAGACCAGTTACCTGCTAACTATGCAGGAACGGATTATGAATCGAGATCAGCCATTGACCGTTTGGTTGGAAAGAACTTCACTCCTCTAGCGAAACAAGGAAAGTTTGCCGATGGTATCAAGGCACTCGTTCAAGAAACAGAAAAGATATCTAGCCAGGATATTGCAGAGACTTCTCCCCCTCCGATTGTACCTGAGACAAGTTGGAAGAATGATGTAGCACCAGCTCAAGGAATGACCGTTGAAGATTTAAAACAAAGCCTTCGAAATTTTTTTAAGTGGGTAGGCTTAATAGTACTCGGTGGGGGATGTCTGTTCGTCATGATTAAATTACTTATGAATTTACATGACATTCAACAACGAAATGAGAAATTAAGAGGAAAGGCTAATGAGGTTTTAAAGATTAGTCACTCTGCTGGCCTTAGAATAGATTTACTGTTGAAATCTTATGACGGTCAAAGAGCGGTGGAAAAGCTGTCGGAATTAAATAAGGACTTCACCAATCTGAAGGACCGAGTTGAACATTTACTGAATGGTATAAAAAAGGGGAAAGTCTTTGCCCCCTTCGTGTTTTCTCCACGAACCAACTCAATAGATGCTACTTACGAGGAACATGTTAAGTTTATTGGGAATTATGAATTGAGCCTTAAACGGATCACAGAAAAGCTTGAAGTGTATGAACAGCTTGGGATATTAGCTGACGAATCTATGGCCAAAGTAAACTTGATGGTCCATACCTTAACGAAGGATATTGAACAAATCTCATATCAGCAACAAATAAACCTACAACAGTTACTCGATACGGTGACGCATGAACAAAGCACAAGTGAATATCTGCATGCTCAAGCTCGTGAGAACCTGGAGGATGTATCAACGGATCTGGAGAATGCCACCCAGCGATTACAGACCATATCGAATTTAATTCAAGAGCTGCCTGAATTAATTGAGACTGTACGAGACCTACCAAGAGTATTAGAGAATAAAAATCAGGAATTGATTCAACAGGTAGAGCGGGTAGATCGGAAGAAACTCGATATCAATTTTGATCCTTTCACGTACATACATCAAGCAATGTCCGCAATGGATGTACTGAATAGCAAAGTCGAAAATGGTGACTGGAAATCTGCTAAGCAAATGCTCATAGATATTGATCTAATACTTAAAAGTGACAACAGGCTTCAGCAGCGGATTGAACTTTTTGAACAAGTGAAACTGAGCATAGAGACATTACACGATCATGTGTCTAACTTCCATTTTGATGAGTCGAGATATCTGAGTGAATATGTAAAAGTTAAACGAGACTATGACGGAGAAACCTTAAATCTAATGGAAACCAGCCATGATTACATCCTCCAACAACATAAGCACGTCTGCAATGTGCTAAGATGTTGTGAATTATTGTATAGTGACGGACGAATCATGGAACTGGAAACTGAACTAAAAAGTGTATTTGTTATTATCGATAAAATAGATAATCTGAAGGATACCATTTTAAATCAACATAAGCATTGCCAGACAAAACATGAACAAATCAAAGCAAGTCTCGCTAGTTATCATGATCGATATACAACTGTGTTCTCAAAACTTAATAATGACGTAGGTGTAGAGCAATTAAGGTCATCTTCCATCTTGGATATATTGAAGCGTGTTGATGACCAGTTCATTGGTCTTTCCCTCTCCTTGGATACCTATCCAGTTAGTCTGAACCAGACACATGAATCCTTTGTTCAATGGAAGGAACAAGTGGAGAAGGCTATAAATCAAATGGATGAATTGTTATATCAGCGCAAGAAGGCTAAGGAAGCAATCAAGAGAACGACTGAGAGATTCAACTTTACTTTTGGTCTTTCTGATGGGTATGGTCGAAGACACACTCAAACACATGTGATAAATACGCATGTTAGGAACACTAAAGAGAGTCTTAATAATATGAACACATTATGGAACATGGGTTTGTATGCGCAGGTACTGCATAGCTGCTCTAACGCCGAGAGTAGTCTTGATCAACTTGAGCGTGCCCAAGCAGAGGCCGCTAGACAAGAAGTCTCGAGACAGAGTCAGTCAAGCAGCTACTCATCGCACTCCAGCAACAGCTCAAGTGCTAGCAGCAGTTCTTATTACACTAATAACACACCCAGTTATGATAGCGGGTCTAGCGATAGTGGAGGCAGTTCTGGGGGTGACAGCTGGTAGATGTGATTAACGAAAAGAGTAGGAACAATGCTTCCTACTCTTTTACATGTATATTCATATGAATTTTTTTAGTTCATTTTCTATTTGAGCCCTCCAAAGAGCTTCTAATGATCCATAATTTTGAATAATATTTCGGTACGTATCCGTATCCCGGTCGTTGGTACCTCCTTCCTGGATAATACTTTTGACTATTTGATCGTAATCTTTTATATAATCATGATGTTCAGAGCTGAGAAAATCATGATCTATATTCTCCTCGTTTTCAAAAAGTAACTTAGCTTTTAGCCCTCCGCTCTCGATGTGATCTATAATGTAGTTTTCTTGATAATTAAAGAATAGCTGCAGGATGAATACATCCTCGTTTATATTCGGCTTAATAACGAGTAGAGACATGTCCTTTTTCTCAAAAGGCATGATGATACAGGCAGCCTCGTTAGATAAGAAAAAATTGATCTGTTCACTACTCTGTACATAGGGAACATCAACATAAACATAAATAGGTCGCTTGATAATGGATAGAATCGGATCGTTAGCCTTCTGAAGAATCAATGTCTTATATACAGATGGTGTTACAGTCAAAGGTAGTGGAGTTTTTCTAAGTAGATCAACAAAAGTTGTTTTGTTCGCGAGAAAGCCGTAATTTGTTTTTGTATTATAATCCATGAATATTGGTAAGTATAGTTGCTCAAAAGGAGGGGCGCTAACCAATGTTCCAAGGACGATTGCACCATCTCCCTTTTTTAGAATAGGTAATACTTGATCAAGATCAACACCTGTATTTTTATAGCTCTTGAGTGATGTTGGATGGACCCATAGGTATAACTCTTCTGGATCAATGGCTTTTAGGTTGCTTAGTTCCTTCATCATCCTGTTTTTTTGTTCGTGTTCTCCAATTATTGTTTCTATAAAATCAGTTACGTCCGACACTGTATACTGGAAGATTGTAATTCTGGATTCTTCTAAAATCACTTGTCCAGAGACAGTCCTTTTTTGATGGAGAAGGTCTTCAAGCGTCTTGATTAGGTATTTAAACCTCACATCAGGAATTAGCTCTAGAGCGAACTTGGACGTATCTTTTTTTGCTTCATTCTCTAGCAATCTGTGTTTGTATACAAATGGCCTAATTCTCTTAAGCTCCCCTGATAACGCAGAGACAGCGAGTGCTTGGGCTAATTCTAGTTTCATGAAGATTGAAAGATTGTCGTGCTCTAAGATGAGAAATTCGAGAGGTTTGAGATAATTATAGTATCTGAGATCAGTTTCCTTCATATCAATTAAATAAGACAGGCACGCCTCTTTTCCATCTTTTTCATACAGGAGAATCATCTCATAGAAAACTGCTAAACCTTCTTGTACATGTAACATATGTAACTGTAGAACATCTGCCGTTTTTGCTAACCTCGGTTCATGTTTGCCAAGTTTAAAAAGAATATGTATTAGAAACCCATACGAAGTAGATTGTGTTAACCTCATGTGTACCAGTTCGTGTAATATTGTTGAATCTTCCCCTAGCTTATGATTGACACTCGGATCGACGGTCGCAAAACTATTAAATTCGTGGTCGTATACCCCCAATGTGGTATTTTTCTGTTTCGGCTTTTTCATTTGTTACCCCCTATATAGTGTAGATATAGTATCAACTATATCACTTTTATCCAACAAAAAAAGGCTCCCCTCATACGTGGAGAACCGAATATTGCTTACTTTCTATTTCTACTGATGGATGTGGGAACGATCTGATCTATATAATATTCATATCGTACCTCTTTACGAAGATCCTCTGTTCTATGTAAATTTTTGAGTAGGAGAATTTGTTCCGGTATGTGGTAAATTGTATGAGACCGGTACCTCAAATGAAATATTGAGGCAAGTGTACTGATATGATATTCATGAACACCACTCATCTCTGACAATTGCAATATCCTTTCCTCCGAAAGCCACTGAGGATCTCGTTTTTCTTCTTTCGTCATGTAATTGGTGAAGTGTCGAAAACTGATTAATTGTTCTTCTGATATCCCACGGTAATTCTCACTGAACCAATGCTTCTCGCGATGTGAAGCTGCTAAAGAGATTAACATCGAATCGATATTCATCCAGGTATATACGAAACGTTTAACTCGTTCCACTAACCCATTGGTTAGTGGGTAAGGGCGGCCGTATCGAATAAAACATGCGACACACTTTTCATCCCACTTTGATTCGAATTCATTACAAATATGACAGAGTTCCTCATGAGGTGGGATATATTTCATCAATGGTGATCCTCCTTTTTAATGTGAAGACAAACATCTTATAGATCGTACTTCTCCATCGGTACTTACTTTGCATTCTTCAGGTGTAAGGTGATGAGTTCCTTCCCATCTGGGATGCCAAGAGATTCAAGTCCAGATACCAGCACATAACTAATATAGTTTCTGCTCTGAGTAGATTGCTCTATTTTTCTTAATTTTCGGTAGGGTACGATGGACTGATCTACCGCTACAGCAATGGCAGTGATGGAGCCATCCTCGTTCACATTATAATCAGTCACTTCCTCCTCTATTGTTTGCTGGTAATTTAAATATAATTGATACGTTGTTGTTTTCCAATCCATAACAGCTACTTGATGATCGCTATGATTAATTAGACCAATACTTGCTCCTATGCAAAAGAATACAAAACCAATAGATCCTGCAATCGGGACTAGAAGTCTTTTAGTACGTGGGGAACTAATTTCTTTAGCAATCAATGCAACAAGGACTAGAATTACAGCGAAAATAAATAATGCTAACGCAAAGTAATTGACGTCTTTAACAGGAAAAGATGCGATTAATTCTTCAGTACTCATTGAAAAAGATACCTCCGTGAAATGGATATTTGATTTAAAAACAAATTCAGCGTTACATAGAATCTTGGATCAACTGTGGTTAGAACGTAGCCTCGTAGACAATGCTGAGCTATTTTGCAGGTTTCAAATGGATGGTCAGTGTTTCTTTTCCATCAGGTATGCCGATTGATTGAAGCTCCGATACATAGACATAACTCACATAGTCTTTGCCTGTTGTCGATTGTTTTTTCTCATCCAAGCCCTCGTATGTAACCATTGAGCTATCTTTGGCAACAGCAATGGCCGTAATTGAACCATCCTCGTTCAAGGTATAATCGGTGACATCTTCTTCTATCAGCTCCAGGTTACTGATGTAGGGGAGATATGACTCGGTTCTCCAATCTGATTTCGCTTTACTATGTTTAAAGGTGTCATCGAGGCTTTGTGTGAAACTGCAGATTAGAAAGATTAGGGATACTGCCATCGAGATTAATGAGATAAAACTTCTAGTACGAGTTTTGCCAAAAGTACTAAATGAGAAGAACAGTAAAATGAGACCAAAGAATAGCAAGGTAGGAACGGGTTGGCTCGGTTCTTTTATTGGATATGCGGCAATTAAATCTTCAGTGCTCATGAATATTGACCTCCATAATCAGAACGTTTCAAAAATTGTTAGGAGCCTAATTTATCAGGATTAGGTTCGATATTTCGCTGTTGCATGGCCATTACCATGAACGCAATACAGACAGCAAAACTGATTTTAGATACTACAATAACAGGGAATAGAAACCACAGATTAAATTCCATACGAGAAGCAAAGAATTCAAGTGCTATTGGAAATGAAACGTATATGCTGCCACTGATGATGATTTGGATAATGGGTGGAGCTTGGATAATCTTCTTTAAGTAAGAACTAGATCTAGAGCTATTCTTCATGGTTAAGAACATCTGCACAATAGGGAAAGATGCAAGACCAAGTAACGCTGTCTCAAAGAGGTATTTAATCAAACTAAGTACTAGGATCAGGACTGAATAATCAGCCGAATCCAATTTCAAATACCACAAAAACGAGCTGAATAGGATGAACAAACAGGGAACAAATGTTGAAAAAATTTTTCCGATTTTCATATGATCACTCTCCTGCAGGTGAGTATATAATTATCGAGGTGTACTTACAAATTTGAAGCTGAGTTTCATTATCTGGTTCCAACTAGCAAGATCAATGTGTACTTGAATACAGCTGAATAGATCAGGAACTGGGTTGCCCCTCTTCCCCATCAGCAGCTGGCATAACTATCGTGGAAACCTTTCTACAATCGATCTCTTGATTCGTGTGTGTTACTGATTACAATGCGTAGGATTATCCTTACATTTATCTCAACCAAAGCGAACAAGTTTACAAGTTTCATGTGGTATAATGGGAACATATGTGTTTATAAGGGGTGAGGGGATGTCTAATTCCCGTGTAGAGTTGTTGCTTGATATATTCGAAAGACAACTTCCAGAAGAGTACAACAGCAAGGATATACGGACCAGCCAGGTACAAATGGCTATAGATGTAGCCGAGTTTCTGCACACGGCACAACGAAGTAAGCGCATACTTGTGGTTGAAGCACCTGTAGGCACAGGGAAATCATTAGGGGCCTTGGTGCCGGCGTTGATCGAATGCTCCATAGATCGTGCGTTCAACCAGAGTCGTGTCGTGTACGCAACGGCTACGATAAACCTTCAAAGTCAATTGATGCAAAGTGAAGTGCCTCTTTTAAGGAATATGAATCTGCTGAAGACTGCCATTCTCGCTAAAGGGAAATCTCATTACTACTGTCATCATGAGAAGCAATTTGTAAAACAATTGGATAACGAATTATCACAAAAGCTGGATCAATTTTTCAAAACCTCTTCCACAGGCCATCGAGACGAATTTGAGAAAAATTACGGAGGGATTCGAAACTCAGACTGGAACCGAGTGAGCTTTAAAGGGTCCCGTTCTGACTGTGAGAGATGTTCCCTCGGATTTTGTCCAACAGCGAATCATCGTAAACGGTTTCGAGATGAGCATGTGGATTTAGTCGTAACGAATCAAGATCAATTGATTCGATCTGTTCTTAACCGCCTAGAAGACGAGCCCACGGCTGCCATTGTTCCTCTGAATCCTGGCATTATTGTCATTGATGAGGCTCATCATTTTCTGGAGAACTTTTTAGGTATGATTGCTGATTCAACGAGAATTTCAGACTTGGCAGAGGTTGCACGAAGCTGGCATTTCCCCGAGGACCAGAGAATTGCATATAACAACCTGATTCTTGAATTAAATAAGGCTATGAGAAGGGAATCACAGGATAAGCAATCTCTTCTGGGCCGGTATCCTATATCGTCCAATCTGTCTCATTACCTTGCAGAGGTTAGAAATACTTTAAAGACACTTTCGGAGAAGATATTCTTCAGTAAACGTGAACGTTTAGACCGTGATTCCTCTCTAAGTGATTATGTTGAGAAACTAGACCAGATTGTCTACAGCATCAAACAGCTCATCAATAGTAAGTATTCTGTAAGTTGGGTGACCTATGAAGAGTATACCTTTACCAGTATCCCTACCAATTTCCCGAGTGAGTTTAAGCGTGTCATTAGTCACTTGGCTGGACAGAACAAGCTCATTGTAATGTCCGGTACCTTATCGATGGATGGCGACTTCACTTCATTCCTGAACCAATGGCGATTAAGTAGAGAAGACGTTGAGCTGAAGGTCATTCCGGAATCATTCCAGTATGCAAAACAAAGCTTGATTTATGTTCCAGAGAACATACCTCATCCTAATGATCAGGAAAAAGATTTGATGCAGCATGCAATGGGCCATTACCGTCAACTGCTGGAGCTGACGCAGGGATCATCTTTATTGCTATCTACCTCTAAACAGTACATGGCCAGTGCCAGGGAACCCATCGAGCAGATCTGCCAAGATAATCAGTGGTTATTCCTATACCAAGAGCAAGCGGGTGTTGAGCAATTAACTTCTGAGTTCAAGGCAGACAAAAACAGTGTGTTATTAGGCAGTGGTTCGTATTTCTCAGGCTTTTCAGTGCCAGGCGAGGGATTAGTCTCGGTTATCTTTTCCAGGCTCCCCTTCCCTGTTCCAGACGATCCTTTCATCAAGCTAATCGGCCAAGGATTTGAAGATGATTTCATGAAACAAGTGACACTTCCCCACATGATGGTGAAACTAAATCAAGGGGTTGGCCGGCTGATACGTGATATCAAGGACTATGGTGTAATCACTATTTTAGATCCGAGGGTATTTACAAAAGAATACGGTAGGGATATTCAGAAGAGCTTCGAGGAAAAGGGATATCGATTTACGCGGTCCTTTGAAGAGGTACAAGCCTTCTTCCAAGAGAAGCGACAACATGGCTCCCAGGCAGCATATCCCCCCTACTCCCGTTCAGCGTTGAACATTTCGGAGAGGTTAAATACCGGGAAAGTCGTATTTAAAGGAAAAGAGATTGCAAAAGAACTAAAAATATCAATGGATCAAATATCCGACGAACAGAAGAAGTATGCTAAAGCGATCTGCAAGCAATACGGCTTCAAGTTTTCTATCAAACCCAAAACGGGTGAGGATTTATTCAAGTATCTTGTTAATCAGCTGTATGTTGCTTTCAAATCATTTGCTCACCTTGCTGAAGAGTATCCCTTTAAAGATCAAGAACAACGGGAAAGGTTAAGCAAATATCAAGGGGATGGCAAACGGAGCTATCAGATGCTTAAATGTACTAATCCCAGAATCGGTTGCAGCGGCGTTTGTGGAGCTGAACATATACAGGCGTTGTCGCAACGAGTGATGGACTGTGGAGGGGAGTTACTCCCCCCGATTACTAACCGAGGGTTTTGCTGGCTAGAAATCAAACCACATGATCTTAACGAGGAGATCCTCAGTAGGTTAGCATCCCTGGTTGATGAAGTTGCAGCAACAGAGGAGCAGTAATCATTTGGTGGATTGGCTATCCAGCAAGCCAAAATAGAGGCTATCATGATCATGGTAGCCTCTATTTTTCATTCTCTTCTTCGGGGGACTACCTGGGGCAATCCTATATCCCCTTTTGATTCATGTACAGCAGTGTCTTTCTTTTTTTTGTTTCGAAATCTACATCATAGTTATAATCAAGCAGCAGCTTTCGCTTTAACATTTCCTGTTCCATTTCCAGTTCCTTAAAAGTAGCTTGTATTTCTTTAAATTGTTCAAGGGAGTAAGCACTCTCGTCTATGACTAGCCCCGTATACTCAATCTGCAGGAAGTACTTCACCCCATTAGTTGTAAATTGTTTATCATCGATGGATAGAATTTTCCCATGGTGCTCCCTCTCTTGTCCGCATAAAAATTCATTATACAGATCAGTTAGATCTTCTGATGACTCTGCTTCAATGACGGTAATGGACTTCTTTTGTATGAGCATGTAGTTCAATTGTTTATATGTAGCTCTAATGGTTCGAGATAAATCATAATATGCTGCAACTGCTAATTTCCGTTCTTTTCTACGTTCAAGCCATCGGATCATCATGTTTACCCCCAGCCTAATATGTCTCATGACTCACAATCTTAATGACGGTTTCTATCAAGCAATAGTATATATAGGAATAGAAAAAAACAGGCATCGGAGATAATCCTTCGATGCCTGTTTTCAAAACGATAGCTCCCCCGCCAAGAGCAGATACCGCTAATACTAAATCATGTGATTAATATAGCAATTACGTAACGACCCGTCAAATGACATGAGGTTGTGTGATTTTGGCGAGTTCACACATTTCAAAGTTAACTGACTTATTCAACATCAGAAGACGTAGTTTCCTGTTCCTGGGTGAATAAAGGACCCTCAGACCACAGTTCAGTCCGTACGTACTTTCCTTCATTTGCCTCAGAAGCTTGTCCAGACATGGAATCTAAGTACTGGTATTCATTTTTCGAATGTGAAATGAAGACGAGATTTTTCTTTGTTTCCACAAAAGATAATTCTTCGGGGAAATCAGCCCGACCATAACTAGTCGAAACGACAAGAGTTGCACCCATCATTTCAGCTTTCTTTTTGGCCATTTTGATAATACCTTCACGAATACTTCTCGCGACATCACCATCAGTCGTGGAATAGCATCTTTCCAAGAAGAGGATAAAACGTTCCTCTACAGGTTGTGCCGGTACCTCCGTCTCCTGTTTTGTAATGTCCTTGAACCGGAGTTTCTTTTTGGGCAAATGAGATATCGCTTTTGTAAGTCGGATGACTGCTCTACCCACATACTGCTGTTTTGAGTTGTGCACTGTAATCATTTTCTTGTTGGTATCAAAACTGCTTAGTAAACAGCGCTGATACATCCCCTTGTTCCAGTGAAGACAGGTGGACACGGGATATTGACCGACACGAATGGTAGTCTCATAGTCGGCTGCTTCGGCCATCACAAGAGAACCAGCCATCTTCATCTGCCGATCTCTCTTCCACTCATCTATGGCTGCTTCCGGAATAGGTAAACCAATCTCTAGTTCAAAGTCAGTTTCAACAAACTTCACTTCTTTTAAATTGTTCATGATCTCAGCTTTAGTCAGGAGCACTAAATTTTGTTTTTGTCTTGAACTTAATTCTGCTGAACTCATCATTTTCAAAAAGACTTTGGCCAGCCCCTTAAAACAAAACGATAGGATATCATCCATATGTGTTTCTTTGAATTCCCCTGGTAGTTTTAAGGCTTCAATGAGATCTTGGCAATCCAAATTGGTAACCATATAAAGACGTTTAGCATCTGTAAAGTTATTGGTCTTCTCCAAAAGAGTATACTCACTTACAATAAACCTAATATCGTCAGGTGATGTAACATACTTACTAAAACGTTCAAAACGTTCTGGTTGGAGAAGCATAAGCAGATACTGACTCTTCTCTGCTCCTTTGACATACCAGGTTTGTTTCTGTAGCTGATCCTTGAAGTTACCTTTTTGGATCAAACTCACCACTGCTGTGAGAAGAGATTCCTCACTATCAAAATGTTGAGTAAGCGTGTTAAGAGCGGGTAATTCTCTGCACAATTGTAGTCTCTTATCCACGGAGATACCAAGAACAACTAAACGGAAGTACAAATCAACGTTTAAATCATGTTGCTTATAAAGAAACTGAAACTCTTTCCATGTGACGCACAGTCCTCTTCCGGAAATATACTTAACAAGTGTGTCATCCTTCAACTGGTGCATACTCAACTTGAAATCGGAGACTTGAAGTGTATTCACATTAATGACGTTGAGGAAATAGTCAGAGAAAATAGGGTGGAACTTATCTAATCTTCTAATATGCCTATGAACTGTCTCATTATTCACTACCATTTTCAGAAAGGCCTTTTTACCTTGTTCTGCACATCGATGGATGAACCTCATCACATGGTTACCACCATCCTTACACAGATCCCAGGCTTGAACAGCCAGAGAGTTAGAGCCGTAGATTACCTCATATACATCATGTTCTTTTCGTGTTGAGGCATGTTGGAATAAAGCTCGATATTGAAATTCAGATGGCGGGTTAAGCCAGTTGCTCCAAAGTTGAGTAATCCATGCGTTCACTAAGTCTGGTGCTGCAGTTGCGTACATCTCTAGAATCCCCCGCGTAATCTCTTCGGGATCATCAGCTGCCTTGAACGTTGCTTCTAAGCCCCGAATACATTCAACAATGTCTACTCTTGACATAAATTGTTCTAGTTGTTCATAGAACTCAATATGTCTTGTGAGTGATATTAGACTGAAGTGCAAGGGTTTCGTATATTTTGACATCCGAATTGCTACCGGTCGTTCTAACTCGGACAAAGTGCTGTACTTTTCTCTTGAGTCATAGTGTTGCATGTTCTCAATGAACGGTCCGATACATTCCTCCATATTCTGTGCTAAGTAGGCCTTATCAGAGTAACATTCCATGATATCAATAAATAGGTCTGACCGTGCCCATTGATGATATAAACTAAACCTACCATCTTCAAATAATTCATAGATGTCCTCTACACCTTCAGTTTGTATCATTCGTTCAATCTGTTCTAGAGGTCGGTTTGAAGAACACAGAAATCGTACGAGCAGATCTGGAACGGTTTGCTCGTTTACGATCTGGATTAAGATTCTGGATGAAAGGACTTTGTTCCAAGTAAATGATTCGAATTCAGGGTAACGTGTAAGGTAGTGAAGATGTGCTCGGTTCACTAGAGTAATCTGTTGTAATACCTCAAGTGGCAGACCGTTCTTAGAAGCCTCTGCCAGCGTTTCGATGTGGTTTCGGATTAATGAATATATCATGTAAATGTCTCCTTTTAATTTGCGATTTCGTATTCATCAAACATTGTTTTCGTCAACCATTTTTCAAATGCTGCATATTCTTGTTCTTCGCAGATATTCATCAATCTAAGCATCTGATAATTAAAGACGATGGAAGATAACTGATGCGTTTCTGCTTCTAAGGTCATCAATCGTTCTAGGTATCCTGTACGTAATTTTTCGCTCGATCTGAAGGATTCTTTATTATCAATTAAGAGATACTTCATAGTATATACATTAGTAGTTTGGATCTTCTCACAGAGGGTATTTAAATCTGCTTCTACCCGCTCTTGATCAGACATGTGCTTTCTCACGAGTGTCATGTGATGCGATTTGATTAGAAGTGCAGAATCGATCAAATCCTTTTCCAATTGATGATGTTCTTCATCAGAAAATAGGCTTAACGATCTAAGCTTGTCCTGTTCTAAAATTTGGTAAATGGTCGGTACATAGTTTTTTGGGTTGAAATTATAGAGTGCTTGCAGATAGTAATACAAGAGTTTTTGATAGGGGGGATGTTCAATTAGAGTCAAGATTTTGTCCATATTGAGGTAAGCCAAGAGGTGTTTCAGATGCCGTGTTTCACAGTGACTTAGAAGATCCATTAAGTCAGAGATTCTGTCCTCTCCTACGAGTACCTGAATGCAGGACCCAACCATCTGCCGGCGTTTCAACAGGCTAATATCATTTGGTGAGATAAATCCATTGACTAGGAGTGATTTCGTGTAGGTGTAATTAGTTGGGACGCATTCGATTTCACGTCTACTACGTAACTGTTCAAGATATATAAACTCTTCTTGGGCTAATCCAACATGTAGCAACAACTCTTGAATGATCCTGGTTTCAAGCTCCTCGGAAAGAACTTTGAGATCGATGAGCAGGATGTAGGATGAATTGCAATACGTGATCAGTTTCTTTTCCGCGAGTTGAAGAAATAATTTGAGGTTGTCTTGGTTTAAAAAACGGGGATTATTTGAATCATCTGCAAATCCAGAATGGAGTAAATGATCTAGATCGTCCTTTTTCATCCGTTCCACTTGAGCGATGACTTGATCAGATAAGGGTACTTCTGACCAAAAATGAGATTCTAGATACCGTCTTTTCATTCTTAGTAAACCAGGTCCAGTAAATGAGGTTTTCCCGAGGGGTTTGAAATTGGATAGCAAGTAGTTGTAGGAGAATAATTCTTCTTTGGTGATGTCTAACGTGGTGTGATCCTTTGTATTTGTGGGGGTTTCTTTGGTAGTAAGCAAGTATAGTGTTCGTAACCATTTGGCTTTTGCTTTATTCTTGAATAACTTTGACGATGGCTTGCCTAACCGTACGTATGCATCGCTTAACAAGATGACTAACGGGTAGTTCTCATGACTGTCACTCAAGTCCAGCTCTAATTGCTCCAGCTGCTTAATGATGAAGTCTAATAATTCCTCATTTTTTGAATTATATAAGAAAATATCAGATAACAGACTAATTATAAGTATACGGTCATTGGGGGGGAGAGATGAATTATCTACTTCTTGCAATCTTTCTAAGATATCACTGGCTTCGATTGGATCTTTAAATTTACTCCAAGAGAAATTTAGAAGAGCTGCAGCTGCTAGTGAATCCCAGTCGTTGCTTAGATACTGACGAACACTAGATACAAAGAGTACTTCCTGGTCATAGAGATAGTTGTCTCTGCCGGCAAGTACGAGCCCCAGAATCAATGAACGTAGATCGTCCATATTGTGTACGATGTTACGTTCATGCCAACGCTCAGCGATTTCCCCCAGGTATGAAAGATTATACTTCATTGCAAATCGTGCTCTCTTTTCTTTGTCACCATCCTTAAAATTAAGTAAATCTTGTAAGAGCTCCTGATTCAGGTTAGGGAATAGTTCGTGATTTGAAATCCATGTCTGCATGTTGATGATCCTCTCTGTACGTAGTTTAGTTTGGGTTGTGAAAGTGCGCAAAAAAAAGCACTTTATCAGTTTAATGAACAGCAAAAAGGTAGAATTACAACCTAAGGCTGTTCGTTAACTTGATAAAGTGCTTTTTAAAGTAGGGACTCTTTAGCGCATGCTGGAGTCTATCGTGAGTAATTCATTGGTGTTTTTGAATATTATCATATTACCCGCGACAGAGCAAGCACCCCCCCACCTCCCCAAATTGTAACGCTTACTACTACTTCAATAACACCTAGTTGAAAAGAGACGGCGCTAATAACTGTAACTGAAATCGTAAGTTACATTATAGTTGGTAAGTGATGAAGCGGGATTCTAAAGGTGTTATTGACAGTTAATAGATGAGAAGCTTTACATTAAAGTGGGTAAACCACTTGATTCAACTGATGTGTTGGCACACATTTTTACCAACTATAATGTACCTAAAACGGTTTATTTACTAACTATAATGTCCATTTACCAACTATAATGTCAATTGGCAAACTATAATGGCATTCTATATTCGGATCTTCTTTAATTTTAAATAGTCAAAGAAGCACCATCAACAGTTGTTGATAGTGCCCTTATAGTAATTCTCTTATTACTCACTTATCTCGCTAGATGCAATTTGAAGATAGATCAGTTCATGACGGTCTCTCTCACTAAACAGTTCATTTCTCTCCAATTTATATTGTAATTCTTTATATCTCTCATGACTTCGAATTCGAACGCGTTTTAAATCAGGTATCTCTGTCCCCCAAACGTCATTATATACTCGCTTGATTAGATCAAAGGATTGTTCGAATTGTATACCTAACTCAACAACACCAATGATGATCCATTGACTGATCTCAAGTGTGTTGTCCTTGCGCTGGTTGTTGTTCAAAGAAATTCCTCCACCCCTTATTCAACTAATTTTCAGATTTGAATGAAAATAAACTAAGTTAAATTAACTTAACTTAATTTAAATCATTCAGCGGATTAATGATGAGGCGTTCAGCAGGATAAATGGTCACGTGCTCCGGGCAACGGGCATTTTTTTGATACGCTGTTAAGGTGCCTCTCAACTCCGAGGTAGAAGGCACCTTATGGAGGACATGTACACCTTCCTTATCAATGTTTGCCACGATCCACTCTGTCTCAGTTGTTATCGCATTAAGCTCTGTATAAGTTATATTACTTTCCTTTGGAAACCACCCGAGAATCCTGTATATTTCTCTCTCCCCATTGTCTATCATGAAGCTCTCAATGGTTTCATACTCCCAAAAAGAATGGCATGTATTTACAACAAACGTCATTAACTCAAAATGATCATTCATATGAATCAATTTGGTGAGCTGCAAGATATTGATTTAGCTCAGGCTGGTCTTTAAACCGTAATGTTAATTCAGATTCAGAAGCAATGTATGTCTCTGCAATACATTCTGCTATGATCCGATTATTATCAATGGTCGTTGATTCTACAGATTCAAACGTGTTTTCTATGACAACTTCTTTACTAAGTGGCAGTAATTCATATCCATAGGATTTTAGGATGTCTGTAACTTGCTCTGCGGAGTATTCTTCGAGATCAACGGTCATCATGCGTAGAATGTATTTCTCATCAATATGATCGGCAATCTCTGGGGGGAGTTCAGTGATATCAATAACAGTAAATACCGTGGGACTATCTACTCGGACATATTGATAGTGATCTGTCTTAATCCAGAAGTCTTCTACACTCTGTACATAAGCCGGTTCTTCTTGTCCCTGCTTCCATACACGTATAACGTGCTGGTTCCGGTCAGAATCGTACTCAACAGCGACAAGATCCTCTCCGTTAACAGTTACCTTCAACCCTGGATAATTCTCTTCAAGGACGGAGTTAGCACAGATCAAACCTTTCGGTGTATGGACCTCGATTGTTGTATTTGCTCCTATTTTCGGTTGATTGTCATCTGGGGAGGACTGATCTCCCTCAGCATTACTAGTATTCGAAACCGATGGTGATTCAAGTGCAAGGCTAACTGCAATAGGGATGGAATCATTTATCGTTTGTTGGGTTGCATATACGACACCTTGTAACGCTTGCTCTACTTGTGCGGGGGTCAGCTCAATTTGATTTTGCTCCATGTATTGTTTAATCATTTGTTTTAATGCCGCGTTTAACATATAAGTTCCTCCAATATTTTAAGAATGCAAAAAGGCCAAGCAATAATCTGCTTGACCTTAAGTAAATGAATCCTATATTACATCTCCATGAAGGGATGTTTGTCCTGCTGGTACGATTACCCTTTCTTTGCGGGTTTAATGTTCCGTTTAGTGATCAGATATTCTTGCATCAGCCGATCCAGTTCCTGCTTTTCAACATTGTTTTGTGGGGGGACAGCATATACGCCATTACCCACTTCTTCCGCTTCTTCAAAAGCTTTCACGAATTTGTTATCATTCGATGTCATTACAATCACCTTCCTCACTTAAAGTAATGTTTCACCAACTCTAAAGCTTCCGGTGTTTCAATCGCCATCGCGTGGTTTCCTAAAAGGATGGCACCTAATTTTTCTCGGTAGTGTTCAATAAGGTTTGTCTTGGCAATGAAAGAAACCACACCGTCAAAACCTAGATCGAAACTTAGCTTGCATGCAATAGCGAATAAATGAGCACCGACCCCAATAAAAAGCTTGTTTTTACCTACATTTCGGGGTGCGCTTTCTACTAAGTTTATACTCACATACCCCTGGGCAATTTCATAACTGATCAATCCTTCAATCTGATCTGATCCTTTGACCATCAGTTTGATAACTTGCCGGCCTGGGGCATTAAATTCAGTTTTCCAGTTAAAATTGGTCCAGCCTTCAGAAGGGGTGAGCTTGCTCAGATCCTTCTTCGTTAAAGATTCAAAGACAGTATCATATTCTTCCCCATTTTCCGAATGTACCAAACATAGCGTCAAGTCATCAATGAGGACATCGACTACGGTGTTAGGATTGGTCTGGGTATCTTGCAGGTTACGCATTAAACATTTCCTCCTTTAATTATAACATTTGTTTCGAGATTTTGCTGATGGGTTGTAAACGGACACGCAAAAAAGAAGCGTTCCTCCCAATGACAATACAGCATAAGTAACAGATACACTTAAGCAGATTGAGATCACTCGGAAGAGCGCTTCTTTAAAAATAACTAGTAACCCATAAGGCGCGTGCCAGAGTTAATAAGAGATGAATGAAATGGAATAATATGAAACTTAGTCTACCATGGAGTCGTTACGGAAGACAAGTGGGCTGTTCCCTGCTCTATTACTCGATTTATTTAAGACATGATACTCTGATATCAAAATAGTTTGGGGGACACGTTAGATGAGTATGACTACAGTACAGATGCTAGGTTCTTTAGATGTTGGGGAGTATGCTTACATGATAGAAACTCTGAACATGGACAATGAGCGTATATCCGTGATTAGAAAAGGAAGTGGATTCTTTTACTACGATCATCCAGATTTCGAACCTGGTAATGTAGAACTTTGCCTTAACATGGGAACAATGAGCTGTCATTGGGAGACGTTTGTCCCTGAGGTACAGGAAGTTACGACTATTGATCCATTTGAGGCCTTTAATGCTTTTCAGAACGGTATTAATCTGAATGCAACCTACAAGGGAGTAACAATTGTTGTTAACGCAGCTACTCCGATTCAGAATTTTTCACGTTTAGCACCAGGCTTAAAAATCACAGACTTATGGGGGGATATTACGTGGTCCTATACACATATGTCTTCGAAATGATGTCTTAACCATCATGTTCTTTGAACTAATTATCATAAGGGGGTGAAGGGTTTGGAACAGGATCGAACCACTTTTGGGGTTACAGGTTCAGTGGGTTGTACACGTCGTCATATGATGATTTTACTGGCAATCCTAAATTCTGAAAAAGTAACTATCATTGATACGGAATCCGAGTATAAGATACTTCGTAGACCAGAAGAAGAGCATAAGGTGAATTAGATGAGTAATCTGGGTATTCGGCTCAAAAGGCAAGAGTATACAAGAAACTCACTCAACGAATGGTTGCATGTAAGGTAGGTGTTTCCAATGGGACGATATCGGGTTATGAGAGATCCTACCGAGAGCCAGATTCAGATATTCTTGTTAAACTTGCTGATTTATATGAAGTATCCTTAGATTGGTTGTATGGTAGGGATGTTAGGGCTAGAATGAGCAGTTGCTTGGTCTTTACACATATCATTAGTGAAGCTGAAGAGAACTACCAAGTAAGTCTGAAAGACGATCCTACTGTAGAAGCAGCTGTGCGTGATTTAGTTCGGAAGCTGGCCAAGATGAAGATAACTACGCTGACCAAAGGGTGAATGCTTTCCTATCTCCACAACAGTCCCAAGAAAGGACACTGAAATCACAGTGTCCTTTTTGTTATGTCTAGTGGGCAATGATTCTCTATAACAATCTTATCCGTTGGCTGTACTGTTTTTCTCTTCCTGTATTTTTTGATATATCGCTTTTGAGCGCTCCATAAGTGAGGTTGGAATCGCATTGTATGCTGGTTCTTCAGGCTTAAGATCCTCGGGCTTATAATGCAGTCTCGCTGCATTTAGATGGAATAACCAAATGGAACCCGATTTCCAGAGTAGTTTGCTATTCAGATACGGTTCTAAAACCCCTTTATCCTTATCTTTGTGAATACGCGCATTCCGTAGTCCTAGGATTTCTTCAATCTCTCCAAATGTCTTTACTTGCTCCATGGTGTGACTACAATGATGGCAGATGGTCGTCTCTTGCAGCAGTAGAGGTTTATCAGACCCTTTTACCCATCCCTTGCAAAGGGAGCATCTAAAAGGATATCGATCACCTGTAACGATTGAGAGTCGATCCTCGAAGTCTTTAATCTGTGAGTCCAAACTAAAGAGTTGCAGTATTGCACCGTTAAGAGAATCTTTCATACCGGTAAGGATTTCTTTTCTTTTTCGCAAAGACTCTACTCTTTCCTCCATCTCCCCTATCCAATTCAGACGAACCTCATTTTTGTTGAAGTTAGCATTATAGAACATATCCGTGACCGACTTATGTATTAACCAGATCTTATTTGATTTCCTGATGAGAGACGTACCTACTAGAGGTTTCAGTTTATAGTTGATGTCATTTTTAACTGTTCCATTTTTGAGTTTTAATCTCTCTTCTATTTCTGCGTTCGTCACTACTCCCCTTATGGTTTGTAGACACCGGCTGCAGATGTTCAACTTGGATTGGATCTTGTCAGTGATTTCTTCTTTTATAGATTGCTTACACTGGTTACATTTTCGCGGAGAGAATTCCGTTTTTAACCTATCCCCTCTCATCATCGCATCTCGGATCTGTGCATTGATCTGAAATATGTAAAATGCTGCATCTGGTAATTCATCTGCCATGGAGAGGATTTCATTACGTTTCATCTCCAGTTGCTCAATTTGTTGTTGATGGAAGTTAATGATGTCCATAAGCTCACTCCTACAAAACAGGTTATTTGTGATAAAGTATAATCGCAAATTACCCAAAAAACAACTTTGGGCTTACTTTTCTCTCGGATACTAAGATAAATCTCATTAAATATGAATTTGAGTAGTGTTTAACGGCATGATATAAGGGAAGATTGCAAACATTTTCGGATTTTCCGATTTTGGAGCTATCGCAAAGTAGCATTCTTTAATAAAGATACCATTTGAATCTTCCCCTCATACTAAAGAGGTAGGCTGAAACCCTTGCTACACAAGGATTTTCGGGTTTTGCTCACAATAAGGTACACGAAACTGATAAAATCCTCGTCTTTCATATCTCTGATGCTATAACGATTACTGTATAGAGGTGTAGATACGATCGTCCTTAACGGTTATCTTCGACAACTAACCTGATAATTCAATGTTGAAAGTCATGACCGTTCAGCGATGAGGGCGGTCGGTCGTTTTTCCATTTTTCTTTTTTATTTTGTATCCGAGCTCTTTAGCCAGGGCTATAGTGTCCTGTGCGAGAACTTTAGCATTCTTTCCGGTTAGATTAGGGAACACATTACTTCTCTTTTGCATTTTGGATTCCACCCATCTGTTTTTTCTATCAGTATGAGCAGATTCGCGTTCTACCATACCTCCCTATTACATAAATTAAACTAGGAACTCTGGCACGGAGTGCCGACGATAACAGTATGAGAGGAGTTTGAAAGATGACTGAGAGGATGGTAAAACGTAAGCAACGCTCAGATAAGAAGATCCCCATTGCTCCCTATATACCGGAGGTCTATAAGGTATGGATACATCGGATTAGTAATGTTTTAAATATTTCTGAAGGAGAAGTTGGTGCTCTACTGGTTTCTACTGCGATTCAAAATGAGGAATGTCTGAGATTCTTCAGTAATTTTTATAAGAGGGATTATACTGTTGGTAATATAACTTTCATGGGACATATGGACGCGAAACGGATTGAAGAATATTTCGATGTTACTGATTTCCGTGTTCGCTTTAAAGTAAGAGTCAATAAAGTGATTAACGATAAACTAAGTGAATATCAAATCGCATTAGGGACTTCTTATTTATCTCATGCCACTCATGCTCTACTCAAGTATGCTTTGCACAAGGATAGCCTTATGAATCGAATTGCACCAGGAGTGGATAAGCAAGCTATGCTGTTAAACGCTCAACCACTGGGGGGGCAGACGACTCATACCTCTGCCCCTGCTGTGATAGTTGAGGCTTCACATAGTGAGGTCTTGCAAACAAACAAAGTAAACCTGAAGGAGGACGTTATCCATAGCCAAGACACATCGCACAGCGTCTGGAGTGTCCTACATCGTAAAGGGGGGAAGTAGTATGATAGCAAGCGCTATAGGTGCCTGGATACGGGAGCACACGAAGTATAGACTGATATCCTTCCGGATCAAAAGACATAGTCACTACCAATTACAAATGATCTGTGATGCAATTAATGAAAAAATTGATGTTGAATATGAGATTACTCCAGAGATGCTGTCCTCTCGTGTGATGCAGACCTTTATTGAGGAAGCATTTTCGGATAGTACCTCCAGGATTGTTGATGCAATCGTTCCAGAATTGCGAACTAAACGTGGCCAAGTTCGAAAATCAAGAAAATCCTCTTAATGATATTAGTGTGATCTGTACATCAACGGATTATTTAATATGGGCTGATTCGTTTGACCATCAAACCATAGATTATTTTTAACATCATGAAAGATTAATTTGCTGAATATATTTCTGGTTTCTTTTTCTAGTAAAGTTCCTTTAAAGGGAAGTTCATTAACCTTGTTGTCGTAATAACACAAGACTGGTATTACATCAGTAATTTTATCGCTTTTCCCGATAGTGAGCGTTTTGAATTTTTTGTAGAAGTCGATAGTTCGTGCAAGGCCAATACTCTCATAACCATCGTAATTTTCAAAAAAGAGCACTTGATTTGTTAAATCTGAATTCTCGACGATGATTAGGTTGGGTGACCAGTTTCCTAAAATCAATTCATCTTTAGGCAATAGCTTAATAAATACGTTTTGATTTAAAACCCCCTTGAACCCGGATTCTTGAAGGAGATACTTCTTAAGATTACTCTTTAGCTTATCTAGGAGCTGGTATTTGTTTATTTCCGCGGATACAGCCTCATTAAGTGTTGTGTTGTTAGTCAGACGTAGATTAACTAACGAGGCATACTCTCCCATTCTACTGATAAATGCAACTAGAACAGACGTCCATCGTTTTTGAATATAACTAGCTGCAGAGTGAAACATGATTGAATTTGGAGTGTCGTTGGCTTCATCGAATTTGATCCCTTCAGTCACGTAATCAAGATACTGCCTATATGTTTCAAATTTATCAGCTAACTTTTCTCCCCTTTCTGTAGACATGTCTACTTCTAACCAGTAATGATCTTGATGACCAGGCCGAATTATTTTAAACTCACCATCTGGTCGGAAAAACCGTTTGGTTGTCTTCCCACTTTTCACTGCGAATTCTGTTGATGCGTATCGGTTGTCGATCCAATCATAGTTGTATTGATAAACACCAGCATAGTGCATCATAAGAATCTGAAAATGTATTGTGAGATCATGATGAGCAAATCTGTCCTGAGTGGGTTTATACAGAGAGTAATCAAAGTAACCATAATCTCCTTCCCATCCACCTGCGATCATCGCGGAATGCTCCTCGATCTCTAGTATTGTATATGCCGTATTTAAACCCTCTTGTGTCAGATAATACACGTACTTAGGTGTATGTATGACCTTGAAAATAGCGACAAGCCCCTTCTTTGTTAACCCATTTAGAATTTTAGCAATGTATTTCACCCTACCTGTGTAGCCGTTTTGAGCGCTACTCAACCCTGAATCAGTCTCCACTAGTGCTGGCTCTAATATATATGTGAGTTGTAATGCTGTACCGCTTCTGAATCGAAACAAGTTTGTGATGATATCAATTTCTTTATTACTCAAATACGCATGTCCAATGGTAGGCATAAACTCGTTCCTCTCTATACAGTCTGATTAATGCTGAAATAAGACGTACCTTTGCACGTATTTATTCACGCCTGAAAAATACTCCTTTGCTTCAATCCTTAAAAACTAGCAAAATCGGCGCCAGAGAGCAAATTTTTCGACCCGATCTTATATGATTTTAATCTATAGATTTGATAGTGGAACCTACTCTTTCTATTTCACTTTCTATTGGCACTGTTGTTTACACATCCCAGGATACACAGCAATACATACTCAATTCCACCTTCTATAACTCCAAACTATTTATTAGAAAACATACCGGAATATATCGATTGTTAAATTAAGTTAACTTAACTTAATTTAACTTAACTTAATTTAACTTAAGTTAAAATATTCCCATTTTATGGGCGTTTATCGGTGTTTTTTACCTCTTTTCTGTCCATGCTGCATTGAATATGCCTTTTCTGAGTCCATACTCCAAGGTGATCGATATTCACTTGGCTATAGAAATATGATTTTTGAGGCTATATTAGCATTAGAGTGTAAATATTGTTGAATCAAATTAAAATCCAGGTGATTCTCTCTCTCGTGTATCGCCTTCCTTCACCTTGGTTTCTGAGATGAGAAAAGTAAAAAACGTATCAAATCCACCTGTTCCTGACTCGTTCTCTTTATTTTAAATTGTGTATTCTTTCGTTATCTTGATTAACGATATCTTAGTATCGGTTCTATCCAATAAGAAACCGTGTTATAAGGTCTTTAAAGAAACTTATCTTATAGGGGTTACTCTAATCTAATGTTTCTTACAAGTGTGCACGAGTCAGTGAATCTAATATGGATATGAAGATATTTGTAACAACTAACCAGGACTAAAATAATCTTATTTAATTGCTGTCAATCCAAATAGAATTCTAATTAGGGGGAAGTGGGGGAACTGTTTCAAATGGGTCATTTAGATTGAAGAAGAACGCATGATGACAAAATGAATATGCATGGCTGCTTGCGTAGGGGGATTAAATCGTGAACTGATTAGTTACTTTCTATTTTCTATCGCATACAAGCTCAGTATGAGTAGATGCTAAAGTGAGCACGTTTAGTCACAAGGTCGTTTAATATTAAGTGCACTGTTGGAAACTGATACCTGTAGAAGCTCTACATACATTCATGAGAATATTCGCAGCATGAGCTAGACAGTCATAGGGTAATCCTTCACCAAAGGGATGAAGAATCACGTGTAATGGCCAATGATGTGCGTGATTAGCCCTCCCCTATTGGTCATGTGCTGGAACACACTACCCTATAGCTGAAGTAGAACATATGCCATATCAAGACCTCTGGAAAGCTTCAGTCTAATTTGTTGTATGTTGAAACGGTTTGTATACTTCACCAGAGCTGAGACCTGAAGGGATAAATCACCAAACCTTCGAGGTTGTGAGCACGTCAATGGTCTTCCCAACATTTATTTTGTATTCCCACAAGTCGATGGATGGTCAAAGAAAAAAATTCCCCTCTGTTAGATCCAATACATATCGTCCGGAAGAGGTAAGTTCTTGTGCTGCGTTTGGGTATGGTTAGCTAAATAGCGTTGAGGGATCATTTCGGAGTAAAATGCATTCTGCATAAACATGTTAGTTGAACGGATACCAATTCTATATAGAGCAGAGTTGTGTCTCGTTCAAACCGCCTTGTGTATTAAGGGTCAAGGTTATAGGTAAAGCCAACATCTCTCGATTCAACCTGGGTCCTTTTTTCATACTCTGTTGGTGATTGAGGCAACGTTGATATAAGCCCCCTCTCTCTACAAAGGAACATAGATTTAACGTATAAATTGTTGGCTCATATTCATTCCACACTGTGTTAATGCTGTGATAATGGAGAGTTTACTCTGTGGTTGCCAGAAATTATACTTTGCTAAGTTGTGAATGAAGATCTGTCGACTCCTTGAAACTAATGAACAACTGGTCCTAAACTGTATGAAAATCAATCACATCGATTCTAAGAGTTTTTGCCGTCCTTAGCCTGATAAATGCGAAAACAATATAGATCCTTCATTAAAAAGGGTAGAATGGCTCTCAATAAGAGAGCCATTCTACCCTTTTATGGTTTTAACTTGGTCTTTGCAAGCCTTTCTCTTGCTCTCTCAGCTGCTGATTTTAATGGCGTACCTGGTTCGTCAAGTGGATTGCTCACAGTGTCAGATTTGGTGGTGAGAGCTGACTGATGACTATTTTCAGGAATCGTAATCTCTTCTATTGTTGAATGAGGCTGTGTATTTAAAGTGACATTTGTTGAACCGTTTTGGGTTTGTTTCATAGGGAGACTACCATCATGTTGTTCCTTTAATTGGATATACTCAATAGCCTCTTTACAAATATACTCTAGAAACTTATTGCTGCTTGAAAAATTCTTTTCGTAGTAGATTTGATTGAGTATTTCGATGTAATCTTCTTTATCTTCATTGGAACGTGCCGGCGTAAACGTCTTCCCTACTCCACGTTGAAATATTGGTTTGGTCATATTATGCGCTCTTCGGCTCTCCCTCCTTTCCTAACACTGCGTTGATTATTTAAATATTCAAATATTATTAGTTGCTTACCGTCTTCAACTCTTCTTCAAGTTTAGCAGCAATTAAGTATGCTCTACTTGTGAAGAAAGGAGATTCTAGAATCATCTCTTTGGGTGGCAGCTGGAAGTAATCAATATCTTTAAAATACGGATATGCGAACAGTAATCCGCCACCTACTAAGAAGAAATTATTAGCATTTTGGGCCTTCGTAATGGAGAAATTTTGAAGAAGTTTTAAAGCACCATCGTAATAGTCTTTCATGTGTTTTAAAACTATGTCAGTCACATCAACATTTCGTCTCATACCCCAAGATGCAGTGAACTTTGGTCCATTGTCTTTATCTTTGGTCTCCTTAACCTTGGCCCCTTTTTCCTTGGCCTCCTTTAATTCGGTCGTGATCATTTGTTCGATTACGGGTTTGATAACTCTCTTCATAAATTCATCCCTATTGGTGTATGGGGATTTATTGTTTTCTCCGGACTCTTCCAAGATTGTTCGAATATCATCAAAGTCAGGGAGCGCAGCAATTTCTGTAATCATCCGATCGATAAATAGATTTGTACCAAATGAGTAATTCGTACTGCTAGTACCATTTAACCCGTCATGCTCGAACAAAGCAATATCTGACGAACCAGCACCAAGATCTCCAACCACATAGTCTCCGTCATCTAACTTATCAGCAACACCATCAATATCAACTATCTTACCTTCGACAATGTTATTTGTGAGAGACATTTGCGTAGTAGCACCTTCGATGTATATCTCACCAGTGTCTATAATCAAAATTACGGTGATTCCTTGGTGAAGACCATCAAGGAACTCAATCGTGTGACGACCTAAAATTCGATTTAAGAAACCTTCTCCACCCATTTCTTTGAACTCTTTAATGGGAAGCCCTCCGTAGTAAGGGACATTGACGTTAAGTGTTTTAGCTTCACCTATTTCGTCAGTGAATCTCTTAATTGCTGCTATAGCTAAACCAGTGAGAATATTGACAAAATGAAGGTCGCTTGTAGATTTGTTTTCTATGATTTGAGTTTTTTCATCCGTTTGCGGTTCTACTAAACCGTCTTTCCCACGAGCGACATCTCCGACGAAAAAGTATTTACTATGCAGAGAGTTAGAAATGATCCGCACATGAAGACGGTCTGTTGAATCGACATTCGTATTTTTCTTCAGAGGATCTCCTTTTTCATCTGCAGGTGCCATAATTGTAGGAATAGTAAAACTTTCAATGTTGCCTGAGCGATTTAAAAGGGAAAATTTTCCAGCTGAGTTGCTTCCATCAGCTCCAGTGAGCATGTTGAGTACAGTTTCAGTAGATAGCATTTGATAACCTCCATATTGAGTATAAGTTAAGTTAAGTTAAATTAAGTTAAGTTAAGTTAAGTTAACTTAACTTAACTTAGTGCAATTATATCATACAAATAGAAATGAAGGAAGGACTTTTGAAAGTATTTGTATGATAAATGTAGTTTGTATCCTATTTGAATGACAACGACGCTGTAAACCTTGGGTCATAAATATAGAATAAAAATATAATATATAATGTATTTATCATAAGTATACGAGCGTGGGATCTATATATAATTCATTCTGTACGGTGAATATATTATGAATTTATAATACAATAACTTGTTTATAGTATAGTTATCATACATATATGATGAATATATTAACATTATAAAACGAGATTCATCATACAAATAGAATATTGTTACGGTAAATGAGATTTATATAATATATTTACGATGTGTTGGAGCTCATTTAGGTACTGTTCGTCTATAAACATATAGGATGAAAAACAATTTTAACTACAAATACTTTCATTTATATTATCAAAATAAGATGGTAGAATTGTATACAATGATATTGGCACAAGGAGGAGCGTTATGATTCAATTTGAAGACTATCTGACTATAGGCAAGGCAGCTGAGAAGCTAAAGGAAAGAAATGTACATGTTCAAATGCCAACACTGCGAAACTGGTTTAATGAATTGGAAAATTTAAAAGTTCATTCACTACCAAGGACAGCAAATAACAAACGAGAACGTGTTTTGAGCCCATTAGAGTTAGATATAGCAGAGTTTATTTATAACTATCGCCAAAAATTCGGTCAAAAGATCTCTATGAGTAGCATTGTTCCAAGTCTGAGGGAAAAATTCGAAAACTTGTATTATGATGACCAGGAAGATGGATCGCCTAGTGATTTAAGTCTTATTGAATTACAGAGCACTATGCTTCAGCAGATTGAGGAACAAGTAGCCTTATTAAAACGTGAACTACATCAAGAAATGATCGAAGAGCTGGAGCGGAGGGAGAAAGCGAAACAACTGGCTCTGCCAGATCCAAGTGAGATAGCTCTTGAAGAAGAGAAAAGGGCTAAGGAACAGGAAAAAATGATACATGAAGCGCAGCTAAACCTTTGGACAACAGAAAATCGTTTGAAGTTAATCTTGAAAAGTGAAGCAGAAGAGCTCTGGAATAAGAATCCTGTAAGAACGGGTATCTTCATTAAGAAAGAAGACGTGGCCAAGAAGATGGAGTTTGTTCAAAAGTATATAGATGATAATAAAGAAGCGCGAATGCATGAGATGAAGAATTCAATGATTGAAAATACGGATTGACAGTCTGTTTAGATTATACTAGGATTATGTCTGTAGCAATTTTGTATAAATATAATATCTAACTGTCATAAAGCGAAGCACGCTGACTAAACCCTATTTGGGTTGGTTGGCGTGTTTTTTTGTTTTTATATGAACATTAAGGGGTGTTTGGTAACGATGATCATCGTAAAACCTTCTGAAAAGCTAAAGGTTTTGAGAACGAGAAGGCATTGGACCCAAGAAGAATTAGCCGAGAAAATTAGAGAAAATGGGCCAAAGGTTTATCAGGGTACGGTAAGTAGATACGAAACAGATAAGGAAGAACCCGATTCAATTGTAAAAGAGACTATTCAAAATATCTTTGGAGAAGAAATTTGGGCAGATGAAAGTAATTCTGAGGTGTCGATAGGGGTGATATACAACGATGCAGAACAACAACGATAAAACTCTACATATTCTGATCGCCTCTCAGAATCCTGAATTCGCGAATAGTTTAAAACTGAATGTGGAGAAGCTTGGCCATAAAGTAGTAGAGACGGTGATGTTGTCTGATCATTTGTTCGAAGCCCTCGAAAACAACAAAGATTTACCACTCGATGGAATTATTATGACCTCTGATTTAGCCCAGAGAGGGAGTGATAAGCGTTTAGATGTTTTGTCTGACACGCTATTGACTGTTCGAAACGAATACAGCTCCATCGCTATAACAATTCTGTCTAACGAATCTGCCGGCCATCCATTTCTTTTTGAGTTAATCAGTTGTGGAATCTACAATATTTTCTTACAACAGTCATCTATCAATGTTCAAGAACTCATCAATAGCTTAGTTACCCCTAAAAACTTTCAAGAGGTATCTCATTATAGAGAGGTTAATGAGTCGATTCGCTGGAGGAAAATTAATAGAGGGGCAAATGAAGTATTAATAAAAAGGGTAGAACAAACGGTTAATGGAACCGAAACCCAGAAGACAACATCTGAATCAACGATACAATTAGAGAACAATACAGCTAATAAGACGGTACCTTCTAAGCGTAATTTAGTCATTGATGATGATATTGAGAATTTTGAAATCGCCTTTCCAGCGGCAAAAGAAAGAATAGTTATTAAGAATAAGATTATTGGGACCGTAGTAATTGGGGTAGTTGGTGTAATCTCCGGAATTGGAACTACACATTCAGCTATTTCACTGAGTGGTTTCTTATCTAGAAAGGGAAATAGGGTAGCCTTAGTTGAATGCAATCGAAGCGAGGACTTTGATTACATAGAACTGACCTATGAAGGTATCAAAGACGGAAATTATTCTTTACAAACAAGCAGTTTTCAAATTGATGGAGTTGATTATTTTAAATCAACCCACATGCAAGAAGACATTGTATCTTTACTTTCACAAGATTATAACTTTGTTGTCTTAGATTTAGGGAATTACAGAGACACATCCTATTTTGAAGAATTTCTACGTGCAGACATTCAAATCGTAGTTGGAAGTGGCATTGAATACAAACTGAGACATCTTAAAGACTTTTTCCTGGAGAATGAACATGTCGACAACAGCTTCAAATGGAACGTATTTCTCCCTTTAACTGATAATCAGACAAAGAATGACGTGACTAATGATCTCTCATTAGAGAAAGTACACGTTATACCTCAACACATCGATCCTTTTAAATCGCGTAAGGAATTGGATCTCATCTTTGAAGAAGTTATTGAGGCAACATCTGACCAAAACCTGGCTTTGAAGAGCAAACATAAGAGAACCTTAATAGCCTTGGGTATTTGCATCATAGTTACCATTGTTTTGCTAATTAAAATGATCTACTCATAACGAGAGGGGAAATTATCAAATGTCTAAAATAAGACAAAGAACAAAACATTTACTTTTAGCGGGTCTAGTTGGAGTGGTGGTTACTGGAGCAGCTAGCACAGGCATTATCGCTTTTAACAGTATTCAACATAAGAAAGAACAGATCGAACTTCGAAAAACCTATCAAGCTCAGGTTGATAAGATGGAAGCTGAAATGAGAGCAGAGCAAGCAAAGAAAGTGATGATCTATCAATTGAAGCGGAACTTGAAGGCAGGAGATAAAATCCGCAAAGATGACCTGCTACAAAAAGAGATCAGCATGGAAGATGCCCCAGAGGATAGCATTACCGATATCAAACAGATTGTAAGCAAAATTATCAAGATTCCTGCTGCGAAAAATACAACTATTATCCCGAGTATTTTATACAGTGAAGGGGTTACTCCTAATGATTTGAGGTACCAAGAGTTTAATGTCATGAAATTGCCGTCTGATTTGACTCAAGATCAATTCGTGGATGTCCGGATTAATTTCCCTACTGGACAAGATTACATTGTACTTAGTAAGAAAAAGGTGAAAAAGTTGGCTGGCGCTTCAGGGACTGTGTGGTACGAAATGAATGAAAGTGAAATTCTGACCATTTCCAGTGCGATTGTGGATGCATTCATAAATGGCGGAAAGATCTACGCTTTAAGTTATGTTGATCCTGAGTTCCAAGACAAGGCACAAACGACCTATCCTGTGAATTCTGAAGTAATGCAACTCATGCAAAATGATCCTAATATTCTGGCAGTGGCCAAAATGGGATTGAATAGACAGATGCGTGAGCAACTTGAAAGGGATCTCAAGAAGGTGGATGAAGTGGATAAAATGAAATACACCACCGGGGATCTTAGTTATGAAGTGAATAATAACAATGCCCAAGTCTCAGCAGAAGATGGGGGATATGGAACCATGAACGGAACTAATATTTCAGAAAGTAATTCGTCTAATAACGCGAAAAGTACACCTGATGCGACACCGGTTACTGAGAATAAGGCAGACATTGTACAACCAGCAACCGATAACACGATTCCAACAGATAAACAAGACGATATATTCCAACAAAATACGGATTCTGTGAATCCATAAGGAAGGAAGATTCCATTGAAAAAAGTTCTGTTTATTGGTTCCTCTGATAAATCAAAAGTACTCTTGAACTTAATTAATGTAGTATCCAATACCGGTCTAAAGTCGTTGCACATTGATGGGAGCACCTCCTCATATCTGAACCACGTTGTTCCGGATATTGGGGGGAAGCTTAACAAAATCGAATTCTCTGGATTTGATTGTGCTTTGAATCACCGGACATTAAAAGAAGCTAAAACAGATGGGTACGATTACGTTCAGATTGAAACGGATAGCAGCACCTTTTTAAAAGGTGCTTCATTGAAGGAATTCGATCATATATACATCATAACCAGTTTTGATCGTAGCGATCTCTCTAAGACCAAAACCTTAGTTGATGAAATTATTGCTGCACAAGAAAAAGCAACCTATTTAATGAAGCTAATTATTCACCCTTATGTTTCAACGCACATGGATGAGGATTACGTGTATGACTTCCTGAATAATGATTACATTCTTCGTTCTGACGATTTTTACACTTTTGAATTTAACGAGCTGGATTATTTACGTGCTGTAGAAAATAGTCACAGCGAAAAGGTTAATTTGAAAAAGTATTCAAGAGGATACCGGAAAACATTGGAATCATTGATTGGTGACATTGAACCAACCAGCTCCAAAGAAGTGGCAAGTGCTTTCAGCAAAGCACGGAGAGGATAATTATGACAACAATTGCATTCTGGGGACCACGTCATGGTCAAGTAGCAACAACTTCAAACCTGATTGCCGTATCGACAGGAATCGCGATGAAACATCAGTTGAGCACGCTGGTCAGTCATACTCACTGGACTCGCTCAACACTGGAAGTTGCCTTCAAGAAGCTGGAGTCTAGTAAGGATCTACAACTCACATTTTCAGATTTTGGGATTGATTCTTTAGAAAGATTAGCAAAGAGCCACCGTCTGAATGCAGAGTCCATTCGTTCAAACACTGCTCCTTTAATACAAGGGAAACTGGATTTACTACACGGGACAAGCAAACCTGATGAACATTCACATCAGCAAATTTCAAATGCGATGCCTACAATTCTTAATGAGGCTGACAAAGCATATGATATGACCTTTGTCGATGTAAATAGTGGCAGCGGAAATCAGTTGTCAAATGTGGTTCTGAATTCGAGTGATCTGGTCGTTGTCTGTTTGAATCAGAACGTATCGCTATTGGACAACTTCTTCAATAAGACAGAATATCACGAAGTCCTTAATGATAAAAAATTCATTATCGTCCTTGGTAACTATCATGCTGATTCCAAGTATTCAGCGAAAAATATTGCTCGGAAATACGGTGTGAAACAGAAAATTCACACCGTACCACATTGCAGTCCATACATGGATGCCATCAATGACAGAAATGTTCTAGATTTCTTTTTGCGCAACCGTAACGTCAATAAGAAGCATGAGACATGGGAGTTTTTCAATAGCTCCGCAGCATTAGGGAATGCAATTATTGCGACACTTGGCCTTAAGGGTGATCAGCAGGAGGAGGGAGAAGAATAATGCCATCACCACAAGCAGTCAACATATTCGTGATTGTGATAATTACTCTTTTGGGTGCGTACTTCCTTTATCATAAATTCACCGAAAAGAAGGGTGTTACCCATAAAGTTGATCCGAAAATTGCTAAGTATTCATTGATCAAAATTAGGGAGTACATACTGGAAACCTTTAATAAATTCACGAATGTTGACCTCAATGATATGAGGTTAACCGATGAAGAGTACTCACGTTTGAAGAGTAAACGGTTGGAACTGAAAAGTGCCTTAAAGGGTTGTAGTAACGGTGATCTGAATGACAAGACCTATGTGAAAACGTTCATCTATGACGCTTTGAATAAAACCTATGATCTCAATGAAACGAATATTAACTTAGTCATTCCCTTCGACAATAGAAAAAAACTATCCATTCAAGATAAGTTCGAGATTCTCTTATTCAAGTACAAGAAAAAATATGGATTTGATGCGTTAACACGATTAATTCTGGACCATAACTTAGATGAATTGAAATCAGAAATTGAGAATGGAGAAACGGAGTCTTACATCATTAATGAGCAAGAAATCTCTGATATCTTCAATTATGAATACAAAAATCTGACTTTTGATGAGAAACTTCAGATCATCGTACAACGAGTCTACCAAAACATGAAGGGCTTCGGCGTGATTGATGAGATAAGAGACATGCGGATTGACGGTGTATCTGGAGGTGTATCCGGTATACCTGAATCATTTATGCATGTGGTAGGTGATTATGATTCTTACTCTCAGCAACTAAAACCTTCAACTGAACCGAAGGCTAGTGATAGTGTCTGGATCTTCTTCGGAGGTAAGCTCATCAACTTGGCCTTTCTATCCTTTGGATCAGAACATGAACTCAGACGGGTTGGTCAGACCATTTATAAGCATAATAATCCTGGTCAACTTTCTGAAAGTAACGGTTATAAAGTGAACGATATGAAAGATGGAAGTCGTGTTGTTGTTGTAAGACCAAAACTAGCTGAGACGTGGGCTTTCTTCGTTCGTAAATTCGATTCCAATATCTCCACGTTGGAGACCATTATCACGGACAAAAATGCACAGCTACCCATTAATCTTCTGATGTTTCTTACCAAAGGAGAACGAATTACTGCAATAACAGGTCCTCAGGGATCTGGTAAAACTACGATGCTTATGGCTATGATCAAACACATTTACGGTTGGCATTCCTTACGTGTTCAAGAAATGGCTTTCGAGCTCAGATTACGTAAGATTTACTCTCAACGGAACATTTTGAGTTTTAGAGAAACAGACACTGTTTCGGGCCAAGAAGGTCTGGACCTTCAAAAGAAAACAGATGGTGCAGTAAATATCTTGGGTGAGGTTGCTTCCGATCCTGTAGCTGCTTGGATGATTCAGATGGGGCAGGTAGCGAGCTTGTTCACACTTTTCACACACCATGGAAAGACATTTAATGATCTCGTATTTTCCCTACGTAACTCATTGTTGAAACAAAATATCTTTAATAATGAACGAATCGCTCAGGAGCAAGTCATGCAAGTCATAAATTTCGATATTCACCTAAGAAAAGATTTTGATGGGCACCGTTACATTGAGCGTATTACCGAAACAGGCACAGATCTTGATGCTAAAGAGCTGGGGAGTAATGTTATCGAGTATAAAGATGGGGAATACGTAGTCGGTTCTGCGCTATCGGAGAAGAGCATCTCTGAAATGAAAGATAGAATGACTCCATCGGATGCTGAGAAATTTTCTGCTTTCTTGAAGGAAAATTGGGGGTGATTAGATGATCACTATATTAATTTATGTGGCTGCAGCTTGTCTGATCATACCTTTGATCCTCATTATGATTCAAAAATTCATAGGAAGAAAAATAGAGTCTAGTGCAGAGTTGCAAGAAGAGAATCTATTCCGTGATCTGATTAATCCGAAGAAGACAGGATTAAAGAAAAAAATTGATGTTTTCTTTGATCGGCTTTATTTAGGAACATACCGAAGAATAGCGCATCTTCCTTTTGTTAATCGTTATGTGAAAAGTGTACGCAGAAAAATTACGAATGTTCATGCTTATGACGAAATGACGCTGCGGAAACAAATCATGAAAATTGTTTACACATCGCTAATTTTGGTCATGTTTACATTGCTGTTTCTCATCTTTATGAATCAGGATCTCCTAACTTCGTTTCTGATCCTTTTAGGCGCACTGGTTATACACGGTCACCTCATGCACAGATTCATTAATCGAGTGGAAGATCGTCTGATGCAACAAATGTCTGATTTGACCTCTGACGTGCGATATCACTTTCACCGCCATTCTATGGTGGATGAAGCGATATATGATGCAGCTGAAGCGAATTCAAATGAAGTTGCTCTACATGCTAATCGGATTTATGGAATTCTTGGATCACCCGAACCGGTTAAGGCCCTTGAAGAATACTACGAAGTGGCACCCAATCGATTCTTAAAAATTTTCGCTGGACTAACATTCCTGACTAAAGAGTTCGGGGATAAAAAATTGAAAGATGGTTCATCGCGCTTTCTATCAGCGTTGGATAAGTTAAAAAAAGAGATCAATTTAGAAATAATCCGAAGACAACAGCTCAATTACCATCTAAGTTTTTTAACGGTCATTGCCGTTGCACCGGTATTGTTTGTTAAACCTATTGAGGATTGGGCGAAAAGCAGTTTCCCAACCATGACAGAGTTCTACACATCAAAATTGGGATTCATAATGAAGCTCGTCATCTTTCTTGTTATCTTACTGGGTTACATCCTTGTTAAAAAACTGCAAGAGACGAACGAGGGCAAATATGTAGCCAAGTTAAAGAGGTTTAAGTGGGAGAAACGGTTGTATGAGTTTGCACCTATTCGTTTCATCGTTGATAGATTGATGCCACCTGAGAATAAAAAACCTAAGCTTATCAAACTTCTTAAAGAGTCAAATTCACCTTTACCACTTGAATGGTTTTATATTCATAGGATTGTTCTTTCGGTTGTTATGTTCATTGTTCTTCTCTCATCATTCATATACATGCATTCATTCTCTGCGCATAACACGTTATACGCACCTACGAAGACGGATGTTATCTTCGGGGAGTTGAATGAATTTGAGAAAGAAAAAGCGATCCAGGCAACGGATCTTGATCGAAGAATTATTCTGCAGATGAAGGGGGTGAAAGATAATTTAAGCGATCGTATCCGGTTAGCAATTCAAAAAGAAGTACCCGATGCAGATGAAAAGTATATAGATTCAACGTTAGTCAGAATCTTGAATAAGCATCTGCTTTTTGAAAATGAATACTTGAAATGGTGGGAGTTTCTCATTGCGTTGCTTGTCGGTATTTTCTCTTACCACATACCGGTTATTGTGTTGGCCTTCCAGAGTAGATTGAGAAGGATGGACATGCAGAATGAAGTAGAACAATTGCACTCGATTATTTCTATGCTCTCTGAGATTGAACGAATTTCCGTAGAGACTATATTAGAGTGGATGGAGCGGTTTTCTACTATATTCAAAGAACCCCTTCAAAAGTGTTTGTTGCACTATGATGCTGGTCACGTAGAGGCATTAGAACAATTAAAAGAAGACGCACCTTTCACTTCATTTGTTCGCACGGTGGAACGACTGGAAGTATCCGTTATGCAGATTCCTGTGAATGAGGCATTTGAGGATTTGGAAACGGATCGGGCGTTTAACTTTGAACAACGAAAACAGGATTACGAAAAAGTGATTGATTCAAAAAAAGAGTGGGGGCGTAACATTGGCTTTGCACCACTCTACGCTTTGGTATTTTTGTACCTGGTCTTACCGTTGGTATACATGAGTTTTACTCAGATGACCAGTTACTATGACAAAATTACAAACTTATAAACGGGAGTGAATGATTCATGAATAATGCTTCATCAGCTTTAAAAGTCGCGGCCGGTATCTTTCTAACGATTGCATTGATCACTATTGTCGTATTGTTGTTCGTCTCTGCTCAAGAAGCAACCAAAACAGCTCAAAATAATTTCTCGGAGATTCAGACTGAATTGTCTCAAGCATCATACGCGGTATATGACGGCACTACGATTTCAGGCAGTCAAGTTCTCAACGCAACTCGGAAATATGCATCAAGAGAGCAGTTTGGAATTCAGATCAAGACAGGTAAAAACACTGCAGGTACTTGGTACAACAAGGTAGTTAACGTGACTGACCCAGTCGGATCTACAACCTACGGCTCTATTTCAGGCTCCGCTTCAGGCGTTGTCGCTAATACTGCAGCAGATTCTCACAATGAGTATGTTAATCCAAGCGGTACGTTCAAATCTTCTCTTGTATATGACAAAAGTGGAGTCGTTCGAGGATTGGTATTTGTACAACAATAATTTAATTCATGGGGGGAATTAGAAATGAATAACGCTTCATCTGCTCTTAAAGTCGCAGCGGGTATCTTTTTAACGATTGCCTTAATCACCATCGTAGTGCTGTTGTTTGTTTCAGCACAAGAAGCAACCAAAACAGCTCAAAACAACTTCTCCGATATTCAAAGAGAACTGTCACAAGCTACTTTCACCGTTTATGACAGTACGACCGTATCTGGGAACCAGGTGCTTAATGCATTGCGTAAGTACTCAAATAAAGATCAGTTTGGTATTCAAGTCATCACTGGTAAAAATGCAACTGGAGCTTGGTATAACAACATGGTAAACCTCACCACTGGTTCACCGACATACGGAGCCATTACAACGGGGACTGCAACAGGTACACTCGCAAAAGCAAGTGATGAAGCTTCTAACGATTATGTAAATCCTTCAGGTAATTTCGAGTCAAAAATTGTTTATGATGGCAACAACGTGGTTCGTGGAATTACATTTGTACAGAAATAAAAATAATGAGTGGTGGGCAATACCCTTGCTTGCCACTCCCTATTTTTAACAAGGAGGATTGCTGCACTTGACCAACCATATCCGAAGTTGGCTGTTCCTCGGGTCCATGTCCATCTTATTCGTAATTGGATTAGCTACAGCCATAAATTTGAGCAATGAGACCAAAAATGTTTTAAAACTCGTGAGTATCAACAAACAGGAACAAGATAGAACCACATACACTGACTTAAAGATTCCGGAACAGTCTGTAATATTCAGCAGTGAGGTAGCTCTTACTATAGCCCAGATTCCAGATACACATATTGATGTGGAGGTTAACGGAATTTTATTTTCTAAAACACTAGAGTTTGAAGATATCGACTTAACGAAAGTACCTTCTGACAAGAAATTTATTGCTAATTATGAAAGAAACACTGCAGGTGAAATAACCAAAGTGAAATATACAGCACAATAAGATGGGTGGACAATGATGATAAATTCGGTTAGTAAGATATTGGCTGCAATTCTAGCTGTAATTCTGATGTATGTTTTTCCGCTGGACAATTCTGCTCAGAAACAGGATGATTTATCCTTTTTAGTAGCATTCAAATCGGTTACAAATTTTGTTGACTCGGTGAGAGACAAAGGATATATCACACCGACTATGTACAATGATTTTTTTGAAGAGCTATCTACCACTGGTAATACATATGAGGTTACCATGTACCATAAACATAAAACCTATGATCCCAATTACGACAACATGACAAACCCCAATAGCCCTGCATTTTTGGGTGGGTTCACATTAAACTATGATGAGTTTTTTAATGATCAAATTATGCCGGTTCTTTTTCCTACAAATGTGAAGACCAAGGATGATCCGAGTCGTTGGTACAAGCTATCCAAAGGTGACTATTTTTCAGTTCAAATAAAAAACACGAATCGGACACCAGCACAAATCATGAGGGACTTTTTCACAAATAGTAACACGACAGACGCAAAAATTAATATCCCTTATGGGGGGATGATAAGCAATGAAGATTACTAATTTTGCCGTGCTAGCAATCATTATCATTCTACCTTTTATTATCATAAACACTTTTAACATTGAAGCACAAAAGAAAGCACTGTTCTTAGAAACAAGGTATAACGCTGCGATCGATGCTGCGACTCAAGATGCAACACTGATGCTTTTAAACAATGCTTCTCAAGGATCAGAATCATTATACGAATCTGCAAAAAATGTTCGTGTTAACAAAGAGGCTGCTGCCGAGGCCTTCTTTCAAACCATGTATTTAAACTTTGATGTGCAAGACGATCCATACGCTCAGGGAACTCTAAATAGATATGTACCGGCCTTAGTCGTCATTGGTTACGATGGTTACTATATCTTGTCTGAAAAAGAGTTTGCAGATGCAACGGGTCAGAAAGCACTAAAACATGTTTGGTCAGTTAAGAAACCTTACAGTTACAAGGATGAGAAAGGAAACCTTATATCCTTCACGCTGGACGATTATGTGACGATGTTCGATCCCACAACAAAAGAATTGAAGAAGGGCTACTTGTTTGATGTCAATTCCGATAGTGGCCAAAAATTTGTTGCTGAGATGTGGAACGGCAACACTTCGTCTTTGATTCAAGACCCCAAACGTTTTGACACTGTAAGACGTAGCACAATTGTTTCACTTATTCAGCAAGATCTACAGTATGAAATCAACAAACACAATACGCTGGTGAAACGTTACGGTGTAACGTACACATTCACACTACCTTCAATTGATCAAGAAGAATGGAATAACACAGTGGATGATGTTGGGGTGTTATCTTTCGTACAAGGTATTCCAGTAGGAACGGAATACTACAATAACTATGCACTAGGTGGGGCGCGTATTATTCAAAAACCTTCTATTGTAGGGATAACAGCAAACGGAATTAAATACTATTATGATCGGACAGCATGCAAATCATCGTATGTGACTGAGGAGACTTTTACATCAAAGAAAGAAGCCGCTCAAGAAGGTTATCATCCGTTGAGCTGTTCAAATAAATAAATCTCTCGTCGTTGGACACAGATACTGGTACAAGTTACTATTGGATTACCAACATACTAATCATTAGGAAATGAGGACAGGACTAATATGAAGAAAGTACTTCTTGCATCTACCGCAGCTTTAACTATACTTTCAGCAAGTACCTTACAAGTTAGCAACGTTTATGCTTTGGAAAAAGAAAGTATCACAGATACGCTGCTGGGTGCTTCAGACAAGTTGAAGGATGGTGCAACACAGATTGTCAGTGCAGTTGTTGCTACCTTTAAAGATATCAAAGGACACTGGGCAGAATCTAGCATTCTTGCGGCTATTAAACAGGGGATCGTCAGTGGTTACCCTGATGGCTTGTTCTACCCGAATAACAAAGTTACACGTGCAGAGTTTATTAAACTCACTGTAGGCTCATTGGGCTATGAGGTTGGTACAACAAATGGCGGTGCTTGGTATGGTCCTTATGTTAGTACTGCTAAGGCCAACAATCTGTATAATGAGTCGGATTTCCCTTCAAGTGATTGGTCTAAACCAATGACTCGTTTAGAAATGGTGCATGTGGCTGTACGTGCGATTAATAAAACAGCAGCTAATGACAAGGAATTCATGTACATAGCCGTAAAAAATGGTCTGATTTCAGGTGTTGGTAACGGTAAACTCGACCCCGATGGTACTACGACCCGTGCACAGGCTTTGACGGTCATCGATCGCATTAACAAGGTCAGAAACGGAGAAACGTTGAAAGTAGACGCAGTGGCATTAGCGAATGCAGAAAAAGCAATGAACGCCAAAACCGATTTCTGGGGACATGTGATCCGTACAACCAATCTCCCAAAAAACGCGAAGAATTATCCGTATATCCTTGAAGAATATCCAAATGAAATGTACGAAATGAAGCCATACCAAACTATTGATACAAATTCGATGCAACTATCAAAGAATGATATTGCTTACAATTCAAAACCAACATTAGATCTATGGAAGAAAACGACCGAGGCTTATTACGGTCAAATTCTAAATGTTGACTACAGAACAATTGACGAAAAGTGGGCAACTAAGGCTTTTTCAAATGCAAATCAATCCAGTCGAGTAATGCTTGCTGACATGAAAAGGTACGTACAGTATGTAAAAAGCAACAAAATCATTATTACAGGGAATGTTGTTGCTGAGCCCTCGATGGTAATGATGTCTAAAAGGTTTGGAGAATACTACATCCGAATTAAATTTGAATTCACCCTAAAAAACTTTAATAAATATGAAAGTGTAATGTTCGATCCATTCATCGGTGATCATTCAATTAAATTCAAGAAGGGTACGCGGTACGAGGGTTATGCAGATATTCCTCTAACGACCAATGCAAATGATTTTGATTTAAAAGTTGGTGGATTGACCTCACTGTTCAACTTTGGGTCCATAGTTCGCGTGGCAAAGTAGGTAAACCACATGACAAAAAGTAACATGAGATTTTTATTTGTGATTGTTTCTATCGCTCTTATTATGGAATTGATGGTTGGTTTGCTACCCTTGGGCAAGGTATCTGCTGCAGACGATCCGATTTCAATTCCATATGAAAATATTTCCTATGGGCCAGACGGAATGATACGATTCACAACTGTCTCTACTGAAGCAACAAGTAGTATTAAGTATAAGACAGTAGGTTTCACAATCACGCGAAATGCACGCTGCACAAGTACTGATTGTGCGCCCCAAAGTGGTGGATCATTCGGAGAAGTGAGAATTGAGCAAGATGGGCCTGGAGTAAGTTTACCAGGTGGAAAAGTTAGAACTGCTTTTAAAATTCCTGCTGAGAAAGTAAACGATGCTCTTGAGGATGCTGGACTAGGATCTATGGAGGGAAGTGGACAGATCTGGCTAAGTGCTATCTTTCGAGTAATGCACGGAGCAAATGAGGTGAACCGAGATCATAAGACACTTCAAAGTATTAAGAATGCTGAAGGCTGGGCTGATCCAGGGGGATTCAGACAGTATTATGATATTCCATTAGTTGTTAACCCCTATTACCCTGTAACAAAAATTTATCGTACTGTCGATGCCGAGGAAATTTTAACAGAAAAAGTTGATAACCCTGGTCAGCTACCTGATAAAAATTGGCCATTGGGCAAACCAGTGAGAGTTATTTTAGATAAAAAGACACCATTTAATGGTGGTGAGTATGTACTAGTAAAATCGTACATACAGTCAAAGAGGAAATTAAATGAACAGAATTTTGTCCAGACTGGTCAAGCTGATCCAGACAGTGGCACGGATACGTCATTAAATTCAAGGAATTTCACAAACTATCTTGGAGGTACCAATGTAGTAGGGGTTTATCGAAAAGTTAGTGGCTGTACTATTGATCCATCAACTGGTGAGTGTGAGGTTCCTAGCTGTGCAACTGATCCTAACCGACCGGAATGCCAACCTATTACCGTTGGATGTACACCTCCGTCAAAAGGAACAACGATTCAATCACCGGCAACTGCAATGAATCCTCGAACTTCTGCAGTGATTAAAGCTGATAATAGAGGAGCAGAAAAATTTGATGTTTCTAAAGGTATTCCTACTTCCGAAACACTTTTTGGTCAAGTTAACGCCTTAAATTATCTATTTAAAAATGAGTTTGCAAATTACACAGGGTCTTGTACCTACAAAGTAACTGTCACTAAACTCTATATTAAGGTAAAACAAATTCCTGCTGTACCTGGTACGGGACCTAATAATCCTGGAACACCGGCACGTGAGGAACGAACTCCGGAACCAGTAACTAAGGAAATTGAAGTCAAACGTAATTATTCATACTGGCAAGTAGACAATCTAGAAGTGTACAAAATCAAAGAAGCGAACTTATCTAACTATGCTTTGCCAAATGGATCTGTTAAATTAACTCCGAATGGCTATACACCACCATTTGTTTCTGTCACTAACAGTACAGAACTTCGGGAACATATTGTAGACCCTCCGCTGCCTACAGTTAATTTAGGTTCGCAAGAGGTAGGGGAGACAGTACCTGACGAGTCGGGGTTATTTAAGTCGGCTGCAGAAGCACAAACAGGGAAAATCAAAGTGAAAAATGACACTCTCGTGTTCGAGAATTCAAGGGTTATGGATGGAAGCTATTATGAAGAAACTGGGCCAACACCTGGTACCATTCCTGCATCGACAATGATTAATCAGAATGTGCTCTACGGTAAGGATTATTTGATCAGTAACACGTTGATCAATAAAGCCGATACGGAGAGTACCGGAGATATCCATTATGAAGTGATTACACCAGGAAACATTAATGGTGGTTCACCTCAGAAGTTTGATATTAATGGAATTAACACGGTCACAGTACACACACCGGTTGTCATCTACGCTTCGACTTCTGATGACCGAGCTCACAACCAGAAGACGATACCTGCGACTGCTCGGAACTCAACCATTTTAGATCGACCATTTACGGTGAGTATGCCAACGAATGGCCAGCATCGAAATATTCTGGGTTATGGCAATCGGGATTATGCGAAGTACGTGCGTGATAAACAGGTGTACTTCCCATTCGATGTATACAGTGGAGATAAATCTAAGTTTTATCCTAAGGGAACCTGGATCTCAATACCGGTTGCTCAAGAAACTCAGACGTTCTTCTTACCAGTTTGGGTTGATGAGGGCTACTATGATGTGTTATTCCGGACAATCGCTGAGAATGCCCCATCTAACTTTACAACGGAGTCTCAAGCAAACCTTAATCTGGCTAATCACGTAGCAACGGACTCAGTTCCTATTGATGTTGTAGGACGCGTCTATGATTTCCATGTTACAGATATTGCTGATTTCAATTGGGAGACTTTTTTCCGGAAAGCCAAAGGAAGCAGTACACCAACAGGTAACAGCTTCTGGGTTGGTGGAAAAGGAATAGATGGAGCCAATAGAACAAGTGCGAACAACTTTGTTCTTCCTGTTCGCCAGGGGAGTAACCCGATCAAGGGGCTTCAAAATATAACAGTGAAGACAGGTTATACTTTCAAATTTGATCTTAAAACAAAAGGGAACATGTTTGATGATAAAGACGGTGTACGCGTAACTCCGGAATTCTACTTTGTCTCGAGAGACGGGAAAAACCGTAGATTGGTGGATCTCTACTATCACTCAGATAAGGCGAAGTTCATCAAAGTTGGCACGACAGCCGATGTAGAGAAGCGTAATGTCACCCTAAACTCAAGACTTCGGAATGTGCCTCAACAAAGCATTGTTAATACGTCCAGTACGTTGTGGGAAATGTTTGCAAGCTCAAGAGGCTGGTCTACACCTAAGCAAAAATACATGCAAGATTATTTAAAGAATACTTCAAAGGCCACTTATGTTGGTGGTTACGATGTACAAATTCTAACCGCGCCTTTACGCACTTTTATTGGCACAATGAATAATCTACCTGGTGGAGTAGACATCTATAAAGCGAATGCTTCTGTACAGCAGTGGTATGGTGAGTACAGCTTGCCGGCGGCGGTGTACGCAGTCCCGAGAGGAACTAACCTAGCATCCTATGGAGGTAAATTAGATGATAAATCTAAAGTATTCCTGAAAGATGGTTATATTGTTGTGAATTTCACAGTGGATACCATCAGAAATGGGGATACGTCTAAGCCTCATTTACAGTACATTCGTAGACCTGGTTCAAGCTTCTACGGAACGTATAATAATCAGTGGAGAGATATGGAAGGATTCAGTTCGTCATTCACAACACCATATGGAGTGAACTTTAGCTCTATTGATGGTGATGTTATGTACTATGATGCGAACAAATCATCATACGATGACTTCAACAGTTCTGGCACGCATTAAACATAATAAAGAATCAGTGGAAGCACCACTAGACCAATTTTGGTTTAGTGGTGCTTCTTTTGGTTACTAGGAGTGGAATCGTTTGAATGGTATATCACTGGGCACAGGTTTTTTGTTCACAATACCCGTAGTATTAATCATTGCTTATGTTACTTTTCAATTGTACCAAGTGAGAAGAAAACCATATTTACCATTGTTGATTGTATCTACGGTCTGGATGTTTTTTCAGTTCATCGGCATTACACTGTATGCATTTAGTGATTCATCTTGGAAGATTTCATTAACCATGACTCTTATTTTCTTAGTTATGTTATCCCATCTTTATTGGGAACAAAAAAACACCGAGAGATATATTGGCTATGGTTTACTCCTTGTAGCCTTCTGCTTATCATTCACCCCATTCAACATCATTTATGGTTTAATGGGTATTGTCATAAGCGGGTACTTGTTGTACCAAGCCAATGGGAACTATCGACATCTTCGAAAATTATGTACTACAGCTGGTTTGCTCTCACTCACGTTTTTCGAGATAATCTTGTATTTTGTTTTAAATGGGAATGTTCTAATTGCTATAATGGTGGTTATGACTTATGTGGGGATTCATATCGCTTTGTTTATGACATTGCAGGATCGTTTAGTAAGGTTACTGATAAACAGCTATCATGCTTCGTTAGTAGACCATCTAACGGGATTATATAACAAGAAAGAATTTAGAAAACGAACAGCAAAATTAATCGAGGATGCCGATGAAAGCGTCTATGTTATATTCTGTGATATTGATAACTTTAAAACAGTGAATAGTACCATGGGGCATGTCAAAGCAGATGAAATACTGAAAAAAGTTTCTCATATTATAAGGGACGAAGTGATAGAAATCGGTATAGCAGCAAGATATGGGGGAGAGGAGATCGTAGCTCTACTAGAATCGGATGATCCAAATGTCGTGAAGGTCATTTCAGAAACGATCTTAAAAAGAGTGTCCGCGGAAACGGAGGTTACACTAAGCATAGGGTATGCAAGAGGTAGTGACGATATTACAGAAGAGCAGTTGATCATCAATGCTAATCAAGCGATGTTTAATTCGAAAACTACAGGGAAAAATAGAGTGACTAGCTACCAGGGACTGAGGTCAGAAGGTATGATGAACTAGAATTAAAATCTTATTTCACGTATAATACGAGTAGCGGAAGCACCGCTTAAATTGGGCCTAATAGCCTTGTTTAAGCGGTGCTTCCTTATTTTATTTAGGAGGTTTTTCAGAATGGATAGTATCGGTTATAAGCCAATTTCTATAGGACACAATGCTGTAACAGGGGAGGTTGTAGAGTGGCCGTGGAGTGAAGCAGCATACTCTACGATGACTATTGTGGGTGGGGCTGATAACAGCCCTAGATTTGCATTGGTAGACAGCATTGTTAAAGAAGTGATTCAACAGGACGCGAAGTCAGTGTTTCAAATACGTATGGGTAAGCCAAACTCTAATGAGATAGCGATCCCGAGCGATGCCATTTCATGGAGTGGACAATTCTCTGATCCTCCATCGGATGTGGAAGATCGAGAAATCTTTATAGGCAACCGGATCTTTTTTTGCTCTAATTACTTTGGGTTGTTAGCACAGTCCAAAGGAGTGCTACGCAGTGAATTACTGCCACCAACATCGTATCGTTGGAATCTAGAAGGACCACTTGAGGGATATCGTAGGGCTATAGAAAATCTGGATTCAGACCATCCTCATAAACTGAGCTTACAGACAGAGTTGAATAAGCTAGATGAAAACATCTGGTACCAATCTGATTCTGATGGAAGGTGCTTCTATATTGATGACACAAATGATGTGTATGCTCTTGCACAGAACTTCCTTTTCGCAGTGTGGAGCTTCTGGGCCGAAATCGGAAAAATGGATGATCCTCAACCAATCCTTTTAGTCATTGATATGCCAAAATCACTTGTTAAATTTTCTCTTGATCCGGAAGTTACCCAGGTCGTAATCCGAGCTTTGGAGATTCTTAGATACTTATCTCGAGAGACAACGACAACGATGTTGCTCTCTTCCGAAATGTTGTATCCTGCCCCAGAACTACATTTCAGACATAAAATTATTTTTCAAAGCTCAGAGGACGGAGATTTCAACCTAGAGAACGAAGAGATCAATCATTACTTTGGTAGAGATCACATTCAGTACTGGCTTAACCACAAATCGACTTCTGGTATTTTGTTTGATGATTTAGAGAATGTTCATTTTTCATTTACACCAACTAAGTTAAGTTAAGTTAACTTAATTTAACTTACACCAATATGTGAAATCTGAATGTCTCAAAAAAAACGTACTTGTTGCGTTTTTTTTTTTTTTGAAGTTTGATATTCTTCCTGAAGGTCATTATATTTGAGATACACAACAAATTTAGGAGCGATATAATATGAATGAACAACCAGATATGAAGGGCCTCAATCAATTAGAAGCCGGTGTGAATTTATATAAATATGTATGCATTTTAGGGATGCTTAATTTTGGTACTCCGGAAGAGCGCAAGGTGGCTAAACGTGAATTGCATGAACTGGATGCCGATACTATTTCACACTTAAACAAAGCAGCATTTTCTGCAGCAGCGGATCAATTAGGATTAACCCGAGATGAAATGGTCAGTCTGCATGGAGAGTAAGAAGGATATAGCTCCCTTCAAAAAGCCAAACTCATTATGGCTTACATACTTGTTACCTTCATGCGTAGGATTGTTCTTTCTCTCGATGATTTTATTCTCAGAGGTTCAGGATTCATCGAGTCCCCAAGTTAAATATTATTTTTTGCTCTTCTTTGGATTATTCTTGATATCAGTCTATCTGATAATTGCCTACTTTTATCAAGTTTGGGTCACACCTAAGAAAAATATGTTACTTCAGATCTTTCAGCAAATGGGGGAACCGATCACCTACGTAATATCTAAAAGAGTTGTACTGGATGATTATAAACTTGAGGAATATGGAATCAAATCCATGCAATTCAGTAAGCTGTCTCAGAAAGATTTGAAAGATATTCATAATGAGTGTTCGAAACTAGAACATAATGCGGGTCGGAGAAGGAGATGATAATATGGTTGATCTATTGATAATATTATTTGTAGCCATACCAATTATTTATGGTGCTCTCACTGCTGGTACACCTAAACAACGCCAAATACATAGCCCCAACACTGATTCAAATCATACTATTGATCCTAGTATGGAATTACAACACTTCTCCAATCTCGGGTACAGGTTGTGCTTTGATCAGAATATACTTTTTAATAGGCCAGACTTAATTAATCAATTGCCGCGTACGACTAAGGTAGGGATATCAGAATTTATCACGCAAACACTGAAACAGCATGGTAAGTCTTCACAATATGCCTTTTTGACGAAAAGTATTCTTTCGAGCATACAAGAGTTTGAAGATCTTAAAATCTGTAAGGCTGAAAGTGACAATTCACTAAACAATTCTAGATCGCTTTCCGATATAAATGATAGAACGATTCTTGAGTCTTACCTCATAGATCAGTCAGAGAATCTATATTACAATCTATTCGTTACTGATTCTAAAGATATGTGGTCCAATGCAAATAGTCATGGATTAAAATCCATACTTATAACGGAACAATAGATGCGAAGAACGCACAATTACCTACCTGGTAGGAATTGTGCGTTTTTATTTTAGTGAAGAGAGCAGGTGCTTGAATAATGTCTGAAGTGATTAGTTCAATGAGAGAACAGATATTAGAATCAATCATGTATTCAAGGTCGGTTAGATGCTTTAACGTTAATTTTGGCAGAGTGAGTAGCACGGAAGGGATTCTAGATTGTGGCCTTGTCATAGGGCCGGCAGAAAAACAGTTCCTTGTTGGGCTGCTCTCAGACAAACTCTCAAAATCAGATCTCCCCAATAATGGAGCTATCATTATAGATTATGAATACGATGAAGAGCAGGTACTGCTTCACGGATCGGTACAGATACAAATCAACTGATCTGTTTTCTTTCAAAATCGTTGCTTGAGCTCATGGCGTTCAAAAAATGCTCCACAACGACGGGGTCGAAGTGACTTCCAGCGTTCTCCTTAATAATACTTAGTGCTTCCTCTGGCTGCATTGCATCACGATAAGAACGATTTGTGGTCATGGCATCATACGCATCGCATACCGCTACGATCCTTGCTTCAATGGGTATTTCATGATGTTTAAGACCCAAAGGGTAGCCGGTACCGTCAATTCGCTCATGATGGTAACGTACAATATTGGCAATACTCGTGCCATGAAAGATATCAAGTTTAGTAATTACCTCGTACCCTTGCTGTGGATGAGCTTTCATAATCTCATACTCTTCATCTGTGAGTGAGGAGTTTTTGTTCAATACGGAGTTAGGGACATATACTTTTCCTAAATCATGGAGCTGGCATCCCATGTAAATATGTGAGCAATCCTCTTCAGACAAATTCATACTCTTTGCTACGGCGTAGGCGTAATTGGCCACATTATGACTATGTTCATCGGTGTATTTGTCTCTTGTTTCTACCACAGCCACAAGAGATGATAGAACGGAGTGTTCAATTGTCTTTTTATCCAATGTCACTGAGCTTGCTGCTCTTTTCTTCAGTTGAATCGCTAATACCCCTAATATACTCCCGATGATCATACTACTAAATAGAACAGAAAGTTCAATTGTCGTAGCTAAAGGAAGCAGCAGTATACTGAATGCAGTAAGTGGAATTAATAAGACAGGTAGAAAAAAGCCATAGTTTTGCACAATTTTTTTCCTCCAATGCAAAAAGCACCACAGAAAAGACCTGCGAGGGTCTTTCATGTGGTGCTTCCACGTTCCGGTTTATTTTATATTCTTATTATATCAGAGAATCTCTTTCCTGATAATACCTGTCTATGTACCTAATTGAATTTTTAATTGACATTACTATAGTCTTAGGTTAACTTATAAATATATAAAAGATAAGTTGAAGCTAATTACATACTTTTTTTCATTGAGGAAGCACCTCTTACGCAAGAGAAAAACTTGCATAAGGGGTGCTTTTTGTCGTTTTTTGGTTTTGAAGTTTGTTTCAATAGCTACATGGATAACTTGTGGAGAATTAAATTTGCATATTCAGGAAACCAATACATAAGCAAAGTGGGGAGTTTTAAAATGAGTACAACAACTAGCGTGATCACTGGTGAAATAGTCAAAATTAGAGCAATAGAAAAGCAGATTTATGATTTGTTATGTGCGGGGATCATGCACTTACAAGAAATTGCTGATGCAATGGGCCAATCATATTCATCAGTAAATTCAACGTTGTCTCGGATGGTCCTCTATGATATTGCAAAGCGACAAGGTGGGGGTATTTACGCACCAGTGATTAAGAATTATGTAACGGGACCAGATGAAGAGGTCATTACACAGCGACGCAATAGTAAACGTGGGCACACGAATGACGTTAATCAAGTCGGTCAGACGCCTGCAGAAATTGTTACGTTTATTGAAGAGCAGTATAAGCTGTGCTCATCAAAAAATGATATCGTTTCGAAATTGAAAAGTCATGGTGTGATTATCAACAGATATATGCTTAATCAAATTATCTATACATTTGGGATTGAGAAACGAAATCCAATCCGAAATAAACAATCTGAAGCCTTGCTAAACATTTCAGCAGAGTGTATCAGCTACGTAAGAGAGCTTTATGTCGAAGGGGTGGAGCTGGAACAAATTTGTGCAGAACTTAGTAACCTTTCAATTGAAATGGATTTACCATTACTTGTAAGACTCATTAACACCCACGATATTCAAAGATCAAACCTGAAGAGAGAAGATGTAAAAGAACTAATGGCAAGTGGTATGATGCTATGATTTTGCATCTTGGAGGGCTATTGATCGTGGCTGTAGCACTGGTTAATCTGATATTTGCGAAGAGATTGCTGGAGGATTCAACAGAGGTTCAAGAGAAAGTTATCCAAGATACTTCGGTCAGTCGTATCAGTAAAACATCAGTAACTCAGAAGTTACGTTTGTACGATACGCTTATACAACTTCTTGCTTTTACAGCATTCGGCCTGGGAGTCCTGACTTTATTCCAAATATACAAATTCATGTTTAAATAATGATACCCCTCCTTCAGAATAATTGATGGAGGGCTTTTCAATGATTACGGAAACCGCGAATATACTTACGGCTTTTTACTAGAAAATTGTTATTCTCAAACAACACTGCAAGAAAACTCTGTACATGGTTACTTATGCAGGTCCCTTCCCCACTGTAGCCCAGCTAGTCAACTCATCGCATTTTATGCTGATCTTCATATGTATCCTGAAAGAATGTCTCAGGAAAACATGATAGTTCTGTATTATCAATAAATGTTAAGTAAACTTTAGGAATAGAACGATAAATATGGTTTTTACTAATGAGAAGAAAACTTTACTAGATATTGTTGGGTTTATTATCCTATACTATTATAGGAGTTTGGCAACATGTACAAAAGTGAGTTGAGAGAGGATTAAAGGCGATGACCACCAATAACAGATTAGGGTTCTCCCTGATAGAGAATGCGTATGACTCATTAGATCATGGAATTGAGCACTTAGAGAAGGCAGTAACGGAGGATAACCCATTCGAGTACAAAAGAGCTGTACTTGATTTTTGTCATGCTGCTGAGTTGCTATTAAAAGAGGTATTGTTCAGAATCAATCCGATCTATGTATTCGATAAAAATGATTTGTTCAAAAGATGTGAGGACCCTTTAAACCCAACGATAAATGAATTGTACATTTGTAGGTCCTTAGAAGTGAATCCGTTGTGTGATGCAATTAGAAAATATGCGCCTGATCTGTCTGCTAACACTGGGGCAAACCTTAAGGTGTTTTCAAACACAGCTGCTCCCTTCAGAAACAAGATACAGCATTTCTGTTTCGAAACATCTGAAGAGGAAGTAAGAGGGATTCTTCTAAAATTAAGCTATCAATTGTTATCCCCTGTATATACATATCTTGATATGGATAAAGAATTTGATCCTATTATGGAAAGATTGTATGTCGCATTTCGGATGGAAAACGTCATAAACTACCATTCAGAAGAATTACGTGATCAAAATAAGGTCTTTGATATAGGCAGCTGTTTTTCATGTGGTTTATATGGCTTATTTCTCTTATTCGATAATAGTACTGGGTACACTAATTCGTGTCATTGTGTTGGTTGTGGCTTCGCTCTACCTAAAATTCCTATTGAAGAGTACAGAGTATGTCCTGAATGCAGCGGATATACACTCATCTATTCAAGTGAACTGCAAGGTGGTGTATGTACTTACTACAGATGTGCAAATCACAAAGACGGAGGAATACTCATATCGATGGAATTCTGCACAGATTGCCATGATTACAAAGTTGAAGAAGTATGTAAGTGCACCGAAGATATATGAGTTGTTACCAACTATGAAAGAGGTATTTAGCTAATGAACAATACCCATATCCGAGAAAATTACCATAGTTTCTTATCTGAAACTGCTCACTCTTTAGATCCTATTTTACGAAAGATGAGGTATCAGGATAAGAATAACTGGAGAATGATTGCGTGGACATCACCCATAAAGAAGCTTCCGAGACTCCTTAGTGCAACCGGTAAACTCAGTAAAACCATTTGGGGACTTTTGAGTACCGGTGGAACTGGGGTAACCGTATTCCTAGGCTTTGTCCGTGACTGGCCAATCTGGTTAATATGCTCACTCGTATTGGGTATATTATTCCTGGTGTATTATTTGATGGTAACATCATATATGAGCAAAATGTTATCCATTGCTAGTGACGAGTTTCATGTTGGTGCTTACAAAGCAAAACGACCAAATGAGTATTTGGTTTGGTCTCCACTAACTAAAGGCCATAATGCTACTTATACTGGTTTATATGACGTATTTACATTAATTTCGAATGCGCAAAGCGGAAAAGAATTGCAAGAGGCACTAAAGCTAGTCAACGATCATGCGGTTAATCTCAAGGACTCCAACGATCAGTTCTTAGCAGAAAGGGAATATTTCTTCGATGAACTAGAAAAACAAGAACAAGCCATTAGCTACTTGATAGGTTTGATTAAAGATACTAATAAAACACTTTATAGAATGGTAAACGACTGTTTGGATTACTATGAATTTGATTTTGTCAGTGCTTTTACAATTTATGAGGTACAGGGGGATAAACTAAAAAAAATATTTGATAAAGGTACTAGTGGTAACAGCCCCCAGTATATCGCTTTAACAAAGGAGAACGCTTCACGGTGGTCAGGAGTTGATGTAGCGTTGAACCCAACTGAAGGACCTAAATATAATAATCCTTATCCTGGCCGAACAATCGTTTCAATACATATGAAAATGTTGAATGAAGTTCAATGGATTTGGAATTTTCACATGGATGACTCAAATGATAGAGCGTTGATACTAACGCTTGGAAGTGATATTATCGAAGTAAGAGAAGTCTATAGATTAGTTCATGCTTTCTGTTTAATCCTACAAAAAGAACTTCTAAAAGAGGAGGGAACTCTCCATGACAGAATCCATAAAACCACAGAAGGTTGAATTACATTCACAGCGTGAGATACTTACCTCGAATCGAAACAAAAGAGAAAATATGGTCAAAGTTTTTTCACATATAAGAAGTAGGCACAAACTGGATGATGACTCCACGTTAGTTCGTACACATTACAGAAAAGGTAACTTTAAAGAAACTCGGTGATTGTACCGAGTTTTTTTGATTTCAATTATATGTTTAAAATCAGGATAGAAAAGAAATGATGTTACTAGAATCTCGAATGTGGAGGCTAGTACATAATGAAAACAAATAAAATCTTACCTTTTCTGAAGAAACCTCAGCGTGTGGTTCATAAAGATCAGGAGCAAATTTTTAAAGATAACCGTACTAGAAGAGAAAAAATGTTAAAGCAATTTGATCAAAAAAATAAATATAATAGTAAAGAATAGTTGAGATGCCCTCTAATTGCCAAACTATATCCTAATGGTGGTGTTGGTTCATGTCCCTCCCGCAATATCACTCACTTGATACAGATTCTCTTCTGGCTACATAACTCCCTTATGAGTTTTTTTCTAAGCTTCCGTGCGTTATCCAATTGTTCTATCTCTTGTTGCGAAGAAGGTCCATTTACTCTCAAATTTTTTTTGAAAAATCTCTGTTTTCATTGGTCGATTTTTAAATATCGTGTTAAGATCGTTCCAATACATAGGAATGACATCGATATAGAGAGAATGGTGAATTATGATAATTCGAAAGTGTCACGATAAAATAATGGATATGGAAATGATTCTGGATAAAGATTACGATCCGGAAGAGATGATAATTAATTTTACTTGTTCGCACTGCCAATCAGGTATCACGATTAGTTGGGAAGAGCTTTGTGGAGATGTCATAAGCATTGAAGATGGTGCCCTTGAACGTCTTCGGAAGGAGAATTTAACTTGACCTTAATCGTGATGTACAAGTGATGGGGATATTACAATTTCTTGTAGGTTGTCTTTTGTTGTATTTGTTTATAGGTCTTATACTCGCTTTTGTATGGTTTGCATACGCTAAAATTGTGGAGTTTGACACGAAGAATGAGCAGTGGAACCTGGTTCTGAATTCGGTGATCGGGTTAACCTTATTTCTTGTGACGGTTACAATGTTATGGCTACCTGTAGCACTACCATTCTTGAAAAAGAAGGGTCACCTTCTGAAAATGAAGCGGCAAACTCATGTCGTTGAAAACCCCGAATCCAGAGCTCTTAAGCTATTTTCAAAGCCGATGCGTGCTTTGAAAAGTCGGTTAGATGACTGGTACTATTATCAGTAAACGAAACACTATGGAATGGATCTGTCTTGGAAAGATCCATTTCGCCATAAACTATATCGAAAGACCAAGGGAATCCGTTATGGATTCCTTTTTTTAGTATATTCCAAAAAACTTTGGATAAGATTATAGAAGAGATGATCAATTTACCTAACTATGATAAGGAGGAGTATTTATGAATGATAGTACTGCTTTGAAAAAATCACCGATATGGACAGCCTCAGAAGATATAATACTTGTCCAAGCTATATTAGAATCTGTGAGCCAAGGGAAAACTCAACTGTATGGTTTTGAGGTTGCCTCTGAGCGTTTGCAAAGTAGAACATCTGGTAGTTGTGGTTTCAGATGGAACAGTGAACTGCGCGATAAGCATAAATCCGCTTTAGAAAAGGCGAAAAAATTAAAAAATGCGAATAAAGCGAAGTTAACCTTGGTAGAAGACAGTAACCAATCCCAACCTGCTGAGAAATCAGAGGAGAAAGCAAAGCAATCCGGACTAGCGAGTATTGATATTAACGACATGCAAGAAACAATAAAGTCGATGCAGACTTTTTTAAAGGATATGAGTAGATCTTTAAATCTACTTAAACAAGCACATGTAACAATAGAAAAGAAAGACATTGAAGTCACCAATTTACAACAAACAGTAGAAGGTCAGAGAGATCGCATTAAAAACTTAGAGCACATTGAGAACCAATGGAGAGAATTTTCTGCTTTTGCTGATAAAGTCAGATCGAAAGGCATATGAAACTTTCATCTTGGTGAGCAACATGTTATGATCACTTTAATTAAGGAATATTTCTAGCACTGAGCCACGCGGCAAGTCAGTGAAACCATTATTAACACACTTGAAGTGAACAATTCGATAAACTATCGAAATTTCCCCCATGAGGGTTGTTCCTATCTAAGTGTGTTTTTTGTCGTCTGATTAAAAGTTGCTACATATTCTAAAACCAAATGGAGGTATTTTTAAAATGGAAAGAACAAGAATTCATACCCTGAGAAAAGAAGATGTACTAAGAGAAGAATTTCAAAAAGTAGGATTGAGTGAGATTTTAGCAGGAATAAATTTGGAAGTGGGACCTAATGATTCACCTGTTCAGCTTGAAAAGAAATTAAGAAGTGCTGTACAAAGGCAGGTAAAGAAACATGTGAAGAATATGGCATTAGAGGACATCCTAGATTTCGTTAAACAGGTGTCAGATGGGCCTTATCAAATCGACATTCATTTGCTTGCACCCCCTGATACAGAAAGGGAGAAGTCCATATTCACACTATTGGCCATTGCAGGGAAAATCACAACAGAAGACATCATACCTTATCACCCTGTTCAGGTAGACTTAAAAGTATTTGATAAAACTCAAAATGCATTTACATTGCTCAGAAAAGAGTTATTGGATAGATTTCATATGCGTCATCGAGGTCTGATAAAAAACATGGATGAAATAGGCTGCTTCTTGTTCGCAGACGTTTATAAGTTGATTTCAAACGTTATCGTGAACAATACGTTTCATTCTTATGCGTTAACTCAGTCCGAATACTTGCAGTTTAAGATTGCTGAATACTATTACTTAAGATCCTACAATGAAAATAAACACATTATGCCAGATGACATCTTCTTTCAACAACAACTTCAGAAAACGATGAAACACTATAGCATATCACTTCCTGACATGAACAATATGGAAGTGCTATACGACACAACTTTCACACTAGAGGATTTTGATGGATCAAATACAGAGGTACCTTTATCTAAAGCTGTGAAAAATCTCGTTATTCCCCGCTTGATCAAAACCATGAGTAATATTCGTGAAAAAACAAAACAAATCATGAATGAGCATTCTTCATACGCTAAGGCTTTTCAAATGAAAAAGAATATTAGTCCTGCTACATTATCCATGATGCAAGAGAATCAATTCCGTTGGATGTATGGAGAAGTGGAGTTAGACAATGATGTTGATCTTCAAAAGTTTCAAACTCTAGAAATGGAGTTTACGGAGCTGCGCACACAACTAGGATTAAAACAAGCACTGGACCACAGTTTCCGAATTCGTAAGCTTGGAAGACACAAGGCTGCCGGTCTCTATTACCCGTACTACAAAGCCACGGTTATTGATATAGATGGTCCAAGTTCTTACGCTCATGAGTTGGGGCACCAGCTTGACCATACCATTCTCCCAGGGCAAGTCCTCAGTGAAACCATCAACTTTGATCCCATTATCAGCATGTACGAACACCTTGTGGAGGACAATGTAACTAAACTGCCAAACAACAACGAGTTCAAAGTCAAATGGGAAAAAAAGAGATCCTATTATTTTTATCCATCTGAAATCTTCGCAAGATCCTTCGAGCTTTTCTTATCAAAATCAATGGAAATCTCATCCTCATTTTTAAAGAAAGAGTACACTTCGCCTGAATATCCGTTAGACCAAGATTTTTTAAATCTAATTCAGCCTTACTTTGAAGCCATGTTAGCTATACATGCAGAGGAACCAATGAAAGTTGCTGTGCAGTAATGAAAAAACAAATATGATGCTGCTTTGTTATAGTCGGACATTAGTTCATTTATGAAGGCTCCTACTCAAGGGAGCAGTCTGAATCCATCTGTAATCTTTGCAGTAGACCCATAAAGGGCAAAATTCATGTCTTCTTTAGTTCAAGTGGGTACCATGATGGATCAAACACAACTAAATAAATTCTATAGCGGAACATGTGTAAAGACAATAATACAAGCAGGTTATAAAAAGAGTATTTGATACCACGATAGACCCTCTAATGCAATTCCGCTCGAACCACACCCAAAAAGTAGCTCATCATCATTAATCCAACGGAATCAAAAGATCAATCAAAAATAAAATAGAACGGAGTGAAAAAATGACCATTTTCTTATGGGCTTATTTTGTTGCAGCCTTAATGTACGCATGTAAGGGGACTCTTATAGTTCACGAGTTGGGGCATTACATCGTATTAAAATACATCTACAGAGATCCTGATTGTGGCATCATCATTGGTGACATACATGGTGATCTCCGGACGGAAAAGACAATCGCCGGTGTTCAAGTAAAGTTTTTTTCAAAGTCAGAGAATAAGAAGGTACATGGTACAAAAGGAATCTGCTATCCATGGAATGAAGTATACGCTAAACCTAAGTCTTGGAAGGCAAAGGTATATGCTATTGCAGGAGCTGGTATGGAATTTATCATGGCATCTTTACTGATCACAATTGGACTGTTCATTATTCATACGCATACCACATCACCGTGGATGGATTTAATTACTGCAATCGTAATGATTATTCTCATTTTTATGTCCATACTCATTCCTTGTTTAAAATTGTGGACTGGGAGTAATCAAGCTGTTCAACTCAAAAACAAAAAAGTGAAATCGCTAACGAAGACCGCTTACGGGCAATCAGATCGTATGTTGTTATTTAAAAACGGAAAAACGCTGCTAATCTTTTATACAGGATGTACATGTGCGATCTTTTATCTGGTTTTTGTAACTTTGATAAGATCATTAGAAAATTTTTTGAATTCCTGGATGTTTATATGATAATAATATTTTAAAAGTCTGCCTTTAGTGAGAGAAACCAGTATTCAAATAGTGACATCTATAAAAACGGAAACAAGCTATCGGATGGCTCCAATAGCTTGTTTTATGAAACATCAAAAAAAGGAGCTCAAACTTGATAGAGCAAGTTTCTGGTATCTACAAAAATTATACTTCTCTATAATAAGAGGACGCATAATGCTTTCTAACTGCTAGCTTAGTAAGAGAACATTATCAACACCGTTAATAATGAGGTTGACTAATCACTAATTAAAGAAAAGGGGTCCTGGCATTATGAATCTTACTTTATTGTTTTACGCTGCCGTCATTACGTTATTTGTTTTGTTATTCTCTATTCCTATTCAAATGTACTTCAACTCAAAGAAACAGAAATTAGAAATAGACAGATATACTTTATACTTTGGAGCGTTTGTCGTCGTATATTATGTTGGTGCTTATTTTGTGGAACTTTCTACTATATTTTGGTTTCACCCAGTAACAGTAACTATCTTAATTATAATATTGGATCTAATTCTGTTATTACACAACTTAAGCATTTTCAACCTTTCTAAAAACTTCTCAGATTCTCATCAACCGAAAGATAGTTCTGTACTAGTCCACAAGGGAATGTACCGGTGTGTTCGGCACCCAATTTATAGCATGTTCTTCTTTGAGGGAGTACTACTTTCTCTTATCTCCCCATGGTTGATCCCTCTCGGTATGGGATGCATCATAATTCCGATCTACCGTTTGGTAGTTCTTAAAGAAGAATCGTATTTGATTCAACGATATGGCCAAGCTTATACTGACTACCAACTTAAAGTAAAACATAAAATCATTCCATTTATCTGGTGAGGTAACATCAAGCTTCCCTTTAGGGAGGCTTTTTATTTATTTAACCCAAAATAAGGTATATGCTAGGAGGGAATAATTTCAAAGGAGAAAGATACTATGAAGAACAAATTTCAACAAGGAATATATGATCTTGAGTGGAACAATTACGCCCAGGTAGATTCCACCGTTAAGCACCCACTTGGTCAACTCTCTACCATACTTCATGAGACAGTACATTTCCAAGTTACTCATCGTTCACCGTATGGATTGCTGGTCACCATGCTATACAAACTTGGTAAAAAAGACAAGCGGTTAACAGATACAGCACATTATTTACTCTCCAAGATGAAAATCACTCAAGAATGTATCGCTGTTTTTTATGAAATGATTTGGTATTATGAGAAAAATGGAAAGGAAGCTTGCTTCCATCATTTACGGGACATGCAACTAAACAACAGAGAATATTTTGACTATCTTCAACCTCTATTCTTCTTAATACATCAACATGACGATCTCTCTTTTTCAGAAAAACTCGAAATTGCTAACATGTTAACCCAGCTTGCTCTATCAGGTAACATCGGGAAAGTTTCTAACGCCTCGAAACCAAGACTTTTAGAAAACCATTTCAAAAATGAGTATGGCATAGGGTCTAAAGCTTTGATTCCAGATGTTCGATTTAAATTACTCTCTTCAGCAGCTCAAAGTATTCTCCAGAATAATGAAGAATTCACAGTGGAGGCACTTTTCAACAAGGCAGGACTGGAGCACAAACTTTCAAAACATGAAGATGTACTTGAATTACTACACACCACAATTGAAAATCATCCTCAAAAGGAAGATCTGCTTGAAATTCTAGAAGGTATGCAGGAGATAAATCTTAGCGAAACATACCTTTGGATTCACCCAAACTCATTTACATCATATAAAATATCAGCGGAAATATCGCCACAGAAACTTGTTGAGGTTTTAATTTGTGGTAGTGGAGCGGTTGTCTTACCAATGTTGATATCCCCCTCGACTTATCCTTTTATGTTTATGGATAACGTTACAAAGACCACCTATGGTGGATTTGTAAAAAAAGATACACTCATTGAACTTTTCAAACGTGTGAATTTGCCACTGACTGTTCATGAGAGTAGCTTTAAAGAAATCACTAATAATCCCAATTATTTTAAAGTAATTGAAGAGTTAAATCGACCACTATATGTATACATCGATGCGCCCTACGTAAAAGCTCGACCTATACTGAATCAGTATTTATCTGATGACTCGGTATGTATTATGATTGCAGTACCCCATGTTGAAAATGTAGGACTATTGGTAATAAAACCGAAAAAAAATGAAGAGATTTTCATATTACAATTGTTTTTTATCACCATTACAATTACATACAAAATACTATTGAACAGGGGGAGCTAAGGGCATCACTCCTTAATATCTCGGATGACTCCATTCAGGATATATTCTTTGAAAATGGTGATAATCATTATTTAGATGATTATTTCACAGTCATTGATAGTGAACTCCAGATCGATGGAGAAGCGGACTTTGAGAAAATGGCTAAAGAACATGCTAACTTCGTCAGAAATAATGATCTAAAAGAGGAAATTTTTAAACGTTATAAAGATTACATGGATTGATACTGTAACTGATGATGAATAGATAAAAAAGAATCCTCTGTGAGAATGTATTTAAGATAAGACAAAAGCCTAACAAAATGAATACAAGAGCGGGTCATCGAAATGATGGCTCGTTTTTTTGCGTAAAAAAACTGTTTCATTGTTAGAATACGTGGCGAAACCTCTTGAAACGTTTCGTCAATAAATTTGTTACATCTTTTATTACTCGATTTTTGGTATGCGCATTATAATGGGTGAAATAGCAGCAGGTATAATCTTTATTCATTCACACATTAAACAACGTACTCACAGGAGGGAGCGAATGGGAGATAAGTGACTATACTTTAATCACTAGGAATTTGAGCCAGATCATGACCTGAGAGACGATAGGACTGACTATAAAAAAACAGTGACTTCGATTTCTAATTTCTCACATAATCATTTCTAGCCATAGTCACAGACAAATTTGGATTTTGCAGCCGTTTTATGATGACAGTTAAGAGTTAGTGAATGGCTGGTGTTCTATGAATGTACAGGAAGGTGGACATATTGAAACCTAATGCAATTAATCATGCATGCAACGAATTGATGGATTTTAACCAAAAATATACTCAATTTTCGGAGGAAGACAGAGTCTTCGTGATCAAAGATACAGTTAATGATTCCTGGGACCTTTACTTTAGATATCCAACCAATGAGTACCAGCAGAAGCAGTTAGATTCGATTGATATCCCGTATTGTCCCTTCTGCGGTAAAGATCCTAGCATTACTGATCAAAATAACCAGGAACCAACCAGGGTATTAAAACGGAGTATACAAACAAATTTTCATTATTCGGCGTATGGATCACAATCATTTGAAGCACAAGACTGGTAGTTCGTAGGGGGAGTTATATGTTGTGGATAGGTGCAGGTGTAGGTATGGTGCTTATAGGATACTTGGTTTTTATGAAATTACGGCAACGTCGGCATATGAAGATGATTGAAGACCTTATGGCAACGCACATAGAGGCTTCACTTGAATTATTAAAGACAAAATCGGGTTTTATTAGAAGTGTTCCTCCCGAACTGGTCACCAACTGCACTTGCTCTGATAAAAATGAAGAATGGAACTTTGACGTGTCATTAGGCTGCTGGTACGTAGAGCGAGAATGCCAGCAATGTGAGTATTATTGGGAAGGTCCATATTATCTTTACGATGATCCGAATATACGTGGTAATACGCTGGAATAAAAACTAAACAATTGAAGAGTCAGGGGTGAGGAATCTGGGAAACGAAGTTGTTGAAGGTAGTGCAGCTGAAGCAGCTGACAAGGCCATGGCATCGTGGAAGAAATTTACTGATGGTATTCAGGAGTCACGCATTCGTAGGGCGTTGGATGCTTCAGGATATACGGCCGTAGAACCAACCGAAAAGAATTTGAAAGAATGTTTTAATGACTACATAGCTTCAGGGATTGGGTCAAACCATGGACAAGAAAATATGGATGAGTTCACCGTCACTGATATGATCCGGACTATGATCGGATTGAAGATCTAAATTTGCTAAACCTATTCTAATGGCTGGACATGAAAAACTAATGTTGTATCTGCTATTGACCCCAGAGAGACTGGCTATCAGAATCTCTATCAACCTGAGGAGGACTTCAAATGAATATAAACAATGATCCATTAATGAAACCAATGATACTTGAAATTGTAGAGCATCTGCGTCTCCATCAAAGAACAATAACTGAAGAGGACGTAGTACATGCTGCAGTTAAAACGATGAGAGATATGATACGTAAACACGGCGCGCAATGTGAACCGTTATTTTTCGATTCTAGTCCAGTACATTAAAGTCAATAATCCAATTTGATAGCTTCAATCCACACTAGTGGAGGATTATCTCGATTCAATATGCTATAATATAGGCATAACAACCTTTGCTTACATAGTCTTTAGCCATGCGGCATAAGAAATTACAACTCTCGAATTAGGCTCTGTTAAATTAGAAATTCTCTGATTTAATCTATTCGAGGGTTGTTTATTTTAAGAAAAAAAAAGGAGGAAGTACTTTTGTTTAAGCGCGATCAAGTATTAGTACATAGTGTAGATTTTGATAATGCTGTTTTTTTTCAGGTACCTATTGAAGTATTCATGAATGATGGTAAATATTTAGAGGCTGGAACGTTACAAGCACACTCGGAAAACGGTGTGGTACTGAATAATGAAGGAAGATATCTTAAATCAAATTGTACATTTAAAATCGGATATCTTCATCAAAGCAGCTATCTGAAATAAGAAAAACAAAGGAAGACAAATAATGAATCTGGAATACTTCAAGAAAATATCAACTGGATTAATACCGGTTGGTTGTAAGGATCAAGACACACAAAAGGAAATCGAGTCGAGAGGGGCAAGATTGGACTCAACTGATGAAGATTATCTTTGGTACAGGAAAGCGCGTATGCTGATGAGTACCGACTCGGAAATTGGGACCATACTTAGCGAACTTGATAACTGTTCATTAGAGTGTGATGGATTGACAAGAGTAATCAGCTTGATACTGAGTAGGGCGGGAATAGCACATGATGTACTCGCGGGAAAAGTTCAAATGGATGGCTCATCGCGTATTGTCCAACCTCATTTATGGATTATCCTTAGTGATAACACGATGATTGATTTCCGGATCAGGATGTGGATGGGAGATCAGGTGGAGGTGCCGCATGGACACTTTGATCCGGAGTTGTTCCAACACATACATTACCATGGGGCAGCGATAGAGGATTGGGAGAAGGAGAACTCTTATGCACTTATTCTAGCCACCATCAACCAAATTGATGTCACTTCTTTTGAAAAAAAACTGCTTCATTTACCTACTGAAAAAACGAACTGAATTTGCTATAAAAAGAACAACAGTCAACAATGATTGTTGTTCTTTTTATGTTCAAAACTAAGTTAAATTAAGTTAAGTTAATTTAACTCATAAAGGGACCAGTTGTTTACCCATAAGCGTGGCGTATATTAGTCATATTATGGTGTTTTCACGCTTTCTCAACACAACTGGGAGTCATAGTTTGTGATTGGTTCCCAATAGGACGCAGGAGACGGTACTCCTTCACTTTGAATGCTTTTTTTAGTTTAATGTCATTCAAGAAAACATTTTACAACCAAGTTCATAATTTTATTGGCTTTTCAACATTTTAACTTTCGCTTAATATTTTGGAGCAAAATTTATGTTTCGAATAGAGTACTCCTTGATATTAATTCTCTATTTTTGCGTTCCATGTAATGCTACCATCCTTTAAATCAACGCCCTCTGCTGTATTTTCTGAGGTGTAAAACCCTTTATAGACAGTATCGTCATGACGATCCCAAGGGAAATTAGTTTCATCCCTTCTAATAATAAAAAGGTCATTTCCACTTTCGTGGATTTCTAGAGAAGCTTTAATCACATCTGTGCCTAATTTAAAGTCACCCTTAAATATATTTGTATCTCCATCGCGAACAAATAAAGCAAACCAAGCGCCCATTGTCCAATACCATTTATGTCCCAATCTTGAAGGGATAACTTGTTGCGGAATTAGATTTACAAATAACTCATCTAAAACCGTTACAACAGGACATACATATGGATTACTGGAATATGCTCTTGCAGCAGTCTTCACTTTTTCTATTTCATTTTGGATTTTATCGAGGCGCTCGTTCACTTCTGTTACTGGCAGACCGGGGAAGAGTTGTTGATTTTCAATGGCATACTGAAGGTCATTTCTTTGCCTTATTAACCGTTCATAATACTTTCCAAAATTCTCAAGACAATAAGGATCACCTGTTTGTCCTATGGTTTGGCTTGGCGGGTGAGGAATTTGAGTATACGGCAATAACAACACGGAGAAGGGAACCCCTTTACCCCCTAGTACCTGGTTAGGGAAGGCTATTGCTTCTTGAATTAGCTGGTCAGAAGAAATACCTTGCAATACACCTTCAGCCCCATCACGATAAATCGTTGCTTTCATCTTATATGAAGTGGTGATCTTTCTGATTTCACGTTCAAAGGAACCGGCTGCTTCTCCACTGATGACGCCAAACATTGCTTTTCCAGATAAACTGGCCTTGATAGACCTATACTCCTCAGCTGACTTACTTTCAATCTCAAGAACACCAAAGTAATCACCTCCGCTCAGGATACCATACACAAAAGAATCACCATATAAGTTTGTGAACCCTATAATATCTGTCGCGTACATTAAGGCTACTTTATCATTCATTTTTGCACTCGTAAGATCCAGTAGCGTTTGTTGATTTTCAACATGAACTCGCACTAATACATACACCGTGAAGCTATTTTGCTTAAACGAGCTTATAAATTGAGCCTTAGCGGAGCCACTTGTAGTGCCATAACTTAGTGAGGCGCTGGCGGACATTTTTAGCTGTTCCGACAAACTTAAACTGTTACTCAAAAGTTCGAGCTGAAAATACACTTTCTGGCCCGTTGCATTAACCACAGCTCTTATGTCATTTATATTGTCTAAAGCAACTGCCGGGTGAACAGAGTTAGTCATTGTGTTGTATCCTAGCCCGAGATTCATTCCATTTAAATAATCTGTTTCAATCATGGTTGATACCTCCTTTAAGAGGTAGTATCCATTACATAATGCAATTTTATTCTGATGGCTCTAACCGCAATTAATCGACACAAATATGTACTTATATGAAACTCCTGAAAAATCTGAACATAAGCCTTTTTTAATTATTTTTACTCAGATTCGGATAAAGCAACTGGTATTGGAGGGTACTTAATCCGAACAACACTAGTAACACAACTATAACTACTACTTTAACAAATAACTAATAGTTATAGCTGGTTGGTTGTTGTTTGTTTGATCATCTAAATATATTGTTAAAAGAACACCTATTAAGCACGGAATAGACCTCACTCGACTTAATAGAGATCTGATTTGAATAGCTCTACCTCTTCCACATATCCCTTTTTCTCCGTTTTTTTCTTTCATGTACCTCATTCTTTTGCTTGCCTGTTGGGTGGTTGGCCCTACCTTTTCAACGGGTTTTGATCTTTGGATTTGAACTCTGCTACATTGTATGGACCCTGGTTTGCCGCCGAGAAGATCATCCCCCCCGCCCCCACAAACAAAAACATGACTTGATCCGGATCAAGTAGAAGAATTTAGATCTGCAACTATGTACGTACTAAATTGGCCAAAGTAGAAAACCTCGTCACAAAGGGGAAGGTTACGAGCGAAGAACAAACCTAGCTGCAGAAGGTAAACCTATTCAGTCTAGTGAGGATTATGCTGGACTTAGTAATGATGAACTACCTGTCAGCAGACATAGGACAGCATAGCAGATCTCAACCCTATCGAGTAGTGAATGTAATGCGAACCTGTAGTGGGTTCAAAACGCATATGCTATAATCAGGTAAACAAACGTACATTCGTTCCCCTCTTCTTCTACTCCTTCAACTTCATTTGTGTTCCGTACTTTCTTGGTACAATTGATTGAAGCATACGATGGGTTGTACCAGGATAGCTTAATCATAAAAGGGAGGCTAGTCCGTGAGTGAAATAAAACCTAAAACTGAATTGGAGTTCACCGATGAATTGAGTTTTCGTTTAGAAGAACGTTTTAAGGATGTGAAAGATCAACTAAATCAGTGTGTCGCTACTGATACTCGTTTTTCCGTCTTAAATCTGGAACTCGAAAGAATAAAAGAGCAAGTTGATTATATGCAGGATGAACGTAAGAGAATTTTGTCCAGTGGCATAACCAAATATGTTTATGAGTATGGAAGTAGAGAGGATGTCCTACAAGCTTTTAAATATACTGATTTTTCAGAACATTATCTTCCAGAACATCTATTTGCACTTAAGACTAAATGGATATTAGAAAAAGAGAATACTCCTAGTAAAAAAATCAAAATGCTAAATATATTGCTGCAAGTTTACGAGGAATACACCTCTGCCTCCGAGAACTGGAATGTTTAAGATAAACGTTCCATGCTCTTTTAACTTTTAAGTTTGACCTCGTCAGGACTTGATTAATCTATGGACTTTGAAATGCTAGTTTATAGATTTTCCAAATTGGCAATCAAGTCCGCATGGGAACATAGAACAGGTAAAGATCATCTACGACATACATACCCTGTAGCTAGTTTGCTTCGGATCAGATAGGTGCTAAAACCGTTCAACGACTATCATATCAAGAGAGGTGAGTTGAATTATGGAATCATTCACTTTTAAAACATGCGAAAAAGATCTGGAACAGCACTGCAGTTTGCTATTGCCGGCGATCCCGGATCATGTGGATGTTCAACTTGAGGAATACAAAGACTTTCTAAAGCTTGTGGCACTCTGGAAGACATCAGTAATATTTTATGACATTCAGCGTCTTGAAGAGTTTGAAATAGAGGATCAGTTGATTAATGACAATGACCTAAACAGAAGACCTCTAGGATACGTTAAAGAGGAAGTCTCTAATAAGGTAAGGGAATTCAATGAATCGCAGAATCGTTTGCGTGTTCACATCGGGGAAGAACAAGAAATCACTCTCTTCTTAGCACATGAGGGTATGATGTACTGTTTTGAACATTCGAACGATGAAAGGTATCCTAAAGACAAAGAGCAGTTTATTGAAGGTTTGTTGGAACAGTACGAAGATGAAATAGAAGCTTTAAAAGAAAAAGAGTCAAGTGAACATCTCAAATTATTTCGTCAGAGAATAGAACACTTGCGCAATTTTCTTATAGAGGAAAAGGATTTCCATATGTGCACCAATGTTGGCGCACGAAAAGCGTTCGTCCGGAACTTAGACATAGATCCGAAATCCCCGATCGATCTTTCCGGAATCCCCTCTGGTATCTGGCTAAAAACGGTGGAGGAGGCCTGGGAACAGGTCAAGCTATTAAAAGTACGCACGAAAACATAGTGTATTACAATCCACTATCATAATGATAGGAGGTTCTCATATGGTAGCTAAAAGTGAAACCCTGACTACTCAAGATGGTTTAGGGTTAAGTACTAAAGACATCATTTACTTGATCATCTTTCGTGAACTGCGTATAGAGCCACAAGTGATGAAATCACTGAGTGAGACTGTTGTTAGAGAATCTGAGAATCTGAACTCAAGGATTTACATCTACCAGGTCATTCGCGAGATGGCTTCACACAACTGGGTGGTACAGGCTGAAAGAATCGGGAATCATAAAATTATGGCCATTACCGATCAAGGTATTAAAAAACAAGAAGAGTTGAGCAGCACCTACTATGTTTTGCTAAGTGAGCTCAAAGATACGACAGATTATTTTGTAAGTGAATTAAACGGCCATCTGGTAAAAGAAAGACCACCAATGAGTGATGCGGTACGTAAGCATTTTAACCGGTTGATTAATGTACGTCATCTCACTCGTTATTTATTTCTGACAATCCTAGAGAAAGAAAAAGCGTGTACCTGTGTCGAGATATATGAATTGATGCAGCTCCGGTATGGTTGGCAGTGTGGTGAAGGATACATTTATGAATTGGCTCATGAAATGGAGCACCCCGAAAGAGGATGGATTATCGGGAGATGGACTTCGAATCGGAAGCATACCTATGTATATCGACTCACGCAAGAAGGTTACACTTGGATTTCACACGAATGCAAGGATGCGTTAGAACCCATCCGTAGCTTGCAGAGGTATACAGTTCAATTGTTAAAGCTTTTCCCAAGCACCGTCTAAACTTGAAAACATAGAACGATAATCATATTATGATAGCAACAAATAAAAGTAAGGGAGCTCTGAATATTTTGAAACCAGATGAAAATAACATAGTTTTGGATTATCAGTCACATGGAAGGTGCAATCCATCTGATTTAAACAATGGATCTATACCAATGGAGTATGTAATTGACTCTACAGGCAACCTCATCCCATTTGAGAAGGTGCGAGAACGGGTAGAAATATCAGAAGAACATTACCTTACCATCTCAAATTTAATGAGCCTCTTGGACAAAAAATCGATTTTAGAGATTCTGGATGAAAATAAAGCATGATTGGAGCTGGGATAATATCCTGGCTCTTTTTTTTGTTTACAAAAAACATCTCCTGGAATTGGGCAACTGGGCTCGATTAAAGTAATATGATTTTAGCCTCACGTCAGAAGTGTTTAGAGGCATTCTTTTGAAGATCACGAGGCACTGTATAGTAAATACAATTTACAATACAAACCTATAGGAGGAGGGAGTTACACACCTTGAAAGTTACAGATTATAAATGGGAGAGATACATTTCTCGCAGAAGATTAGAAAAGAATAAAGAAAAATTTAATATTTTATATCAGATTAGAGATGCAATTTTTGATGCTGATCTCAAAGCCACAGAAAAAATTATGATTACTATTAAGAAAACAAAAGATTATAAAGAAATACTAGGGACTGCAGGTAGCCTTCATCATTGGTGGGTCATAGATCGTGTGATTGAAATTGATGAAAAAATCACTCTATTGTATAGAAATTGCAAGTTTCATCAACCTTCCGATCCCAATAAACTCTGGCAGGAAGAACCGTTTCAATTAAAAAAGACTATTCATGTTGAACCGAATTCTATAACGCCTTTATCCCCCTCACCATCTATGAGAAAGGAACTTGGTTGGACACTTGAGAACTTTACCTTCACGATTCGAGGTGATAAGGCAACAGTTAATTGTTCTATAGAGATCCCCTCATCGTCTCCTGAATTATCTGAAGGTGAGTACGAGGATCAGATAGAGTTACTAATTACTCAAGTAATCAGAGGTATGGGCTACGCTGCAGATAAACCTATCTTCACATGGGGTACGAAAACACATATAAAGGATGAATTCTTTTTTCTCTATAGCGGCGTGATTGAACATTATAAATAAGAACAAGATTGGAGCAATAAGAGATGCAACGTAAAGAGCTAATTTCATCCATTTTAATGGAGTGTACGAAAGAGCGCAGCAATTATTCTTCTAATGATATGGCCATTGTTCCTATGACAATCAACATAACAAAGGAAGACTTGATTTCGGGAAGTTTTCAAAAAAATCTAAATATCATTGAACGGGCTGAGAAGAAGAAAATTAAAGGTAAAGGGTCTATTATTCTATCATTTGAAGGTTTGGATAAGCGGCACCTTTTTAAATATCCTGCGGTATGTCGTTATCTTAAAAGATTATTCAGAAATAAACCTCACTTGCTCTATCTCTTGCATCCTCAGTGTAATTTACAGGTCATATTACTCGCGTTGGTGGAGATCGATGTTGGTTCTCGTGGAGATTTAATCGAAAACAACCGGAAAAGCATGGCGGAATTCACCTTCTATGGTATTGATTTAGCCGTGCATATTAAGCGCTATATCACAAAGGCTGTTCGATACTCCAATGGCTTAAAGGAAAGTCCTGAAGCCCAACAAGACCTAATTGGTTCCATATTGGATTACATCGATTATGAGCAGCTTCTGGAGGACTACCCCGCGCTCTAAGGGCTGGAATTAAGGCTGTTGTTCTTACCATTGCCAAAGAGTTTTGTTGCCGTTCTGGAGCAACTTCAGGGACAGGGGACATGGGAACCGATAGAAACTAGAGACTTACTCAATTGGATGTTGAAGTTAATGGGAGGCACATTCCATTAGGCATTATATAGAAAGGAGTGACAGTAGCAAATGTTGCCTAAATACCCGCATACAGTCGTCGGTCATGTGTTTTATCAAGATAGTCAGACAAATCTGTATTACGAGTTGTTTGAAAGACTTCCACGAAAAGAGATATCACTAGAAACCTTTCATAAACTGAAGTCCGAATACAATCGCGAAGGAATTCCTGTCTACATCATGGATGATAAGCAGATTGAACTTCTATTTGATGTCTGGAAACAAAGTCCTTCAACAATTGATGTAGGGAGGCTTAACTTTTACTATGCGTTCGGTGCGATTACATCACAATTATATACAGAATATACGGAGTTGCACCTCAGACATAAATCCAGCTGAATTAATGCTCCATATTTATAGGAATTGAAAGGTGAGAACATGACTGATAATCATCTGGTTTGTTGTGTCTTTTGTGGTGAGGAATATGATCTAGATCTCGAACCAGTAGACCAAATCGAGAATAAAGGTTTTTGGTGCGATCACTGTCAGGGCTTCACCTTCTTTAATCCAGAAGATGAAGCAGCAAATCGACAATTCACGCTGTTCCTCGAAAGTAAAGACGAGACGAACGAAGTAGCTTTGCATAAACCAAGCATTAAATTAAAAAAACGTTTATCACCTTTACGTTATCCAGGTGGCAAGAGTAAAGTAGCTCATTTTATACAAGCGCGTTTACGGCCAGAAAAGTCGAAAGTATTAACTAGTGGTTATGTTGGGGGAGGTAGCGTAGAGTTTGGTCTACTTGAGGCAGGACTCGTGGAAAGACTCATCATTAACGATTATGATTTCGGAGTGTACTCCCTCTTCCAGCTTATAAAAACTACACCCCAACTCTTAATAAATAAACTAAGGTCTGTGACACCAACACATGAGGATTTTATTCGAGCTAGGACAATAATTAAAAACTACTATAAGGACTGCGATATGTTTGAGGCTGCCTGGTGCCTCTTGGTGGTTAACCGCTTAGCATATTCAGGAATCTATAAAGCAAATCCTTTAGGAGGTATTCGGGGAAACAAGGAAAACCTATTGTCCCGATGGAATCCGGATAACTTGTGCAAACGAATATCTTCTATTCATGCTTTGGAGGATAGGTATTCTGTAGAGAACATAGATGCACTGAAATTCATTGAAAACCACTTTTTTCAAGATGACAGCACCTGCCTGGTTGATCCACCTTATGTAACTGCAGGTGAACAATTATACCTGCATTACTATACAGAAGAGGATCATCATAATCTTCAATTTCTTCTTGAATCATTGTACTTAGAAACACCGTGTGCTGACATTATCGTTACATATGATGATCATCCATTAATTACACAAATATATGAGTACCCCGAATTTCATCGTATCAAAAGAAGATTCAGCGCCTAAAAGATCCATCAAATCAATCCATATTTAAGGGAGAGAATGTTACCAGTGGAAAAAGCCAATACGCATTCCATAGAAGATAGATCGTACAGACTTTTTAAGTCATATGTTGAAGCTCTGTTTATAATAGTGCTCTTACGCTACTTAAATAACAATACAAGCGGAAAATTGCATGAGATCCAAAGCTCTGTTATAGATTTTTTTCTGATTGTGGTAAAGCTACTGACACATCCATGGGTGTATAACTTTATAAGTTTCAGTCTGTTGCTGTCCCTTCCAATTTTTCTCGCCATTCTAATCTCAAAGAAAAGAAAGCAACTGATCAAGAAGGTCACTCTCCTCCTTGTTCTGACTGTCGTAATTCGTCTGATTGATGAGTATCTCTCAATGTAATCACGTATCATTTTTAACAACACTTAATATCGCTAATATATTTATGAAAAGACGGATTACGAGTGATTTATGTGTAATCAATTGCTTGAAAATTAAGGATATCGTGAAGGAGGGATGAATCCAAGATGTTGGAAAAATTACATGAAGGTATCGGTAGTTTCTTTAAGACATTCTCGTTAATAGGTGGTCTTGTCTTTATTATGAGTTTCTTTTTATTAGTTGGTTGTATGGGATGGCTCATGTTTATAATTTTTTTAACATTCACTAGGGGAGATACTGCCTCATATAAAAATATTTTAATTCTACTTCAATCCTGGAGAGTATTGCTACCTATAATATCAGTTCCAGTTTTGCTGTATTTAATGGATAGATCCAGTCAAGCATCAGGTGGCCAATGATAGGCAAATTATAAAATGACGCTGTCGATGTACTACAACGTATTCTAATAGCTTTGTCATTGAAAAGGGGCTTAATAATTATGAGTACTGAACATTTATTTCCTGCAATAGTTACGGAATTTGGACAAAAGGTAATGAATCTTACTAAACACCTTTCTATAACTGAAGACTTTTGGACACAAGAAGAGAAACACCTACTATCGGTTGTTCAACTCTATGTTTCAAGTGAAAATGATTTGACTAACTTTAACCAAATTGTTAGTGCATCTTATGAATTGCTGCATAGTTCTGGAGGGTGGCTCTCGTTACGTTCTAAGCTACTATCAGTCAGTAATTCTAACCTTCGAGATCTCTTTATCAAAGATGCCCTTTTTCAAAGTGATCCGGATTGGCAACGAGAAGAAGCAATACAGAATGACATGATAATAAATGTCTGTTTACAGAGATTGATATTTCTTGTAGAAATCTATATTACGACCCAAAATGAACTTGCTCGGAATGATAGTGTCTTCAAAAAAGACTAACAACCGCACCATGGAGAATAATACACTGAGACGAAGGTTTTCAATATCTTGATTAGGAGTGGCATTAAGCAAATGCTGCTGGGGTGTGCCAACGATCTGTATACCAATGGATTTACAACAACTCAACTCCTAAATTTGATATGGCGTGTAAGGCGGCGAAATATCTAGACAGGGACGTTGAGGAGTTATTTGTAGGAATCAGAATCATTAAATAGAGATCACAGGCAGGTAAATAGATATGGTGAATAGGGAGTATTTCAATGTTCATCTGATTAAAAATAATAAAGAGTGAGGCTTAGACTATGAATGATTTGGGACTGTTTACAATCGAAAAACGTGTACAGCCGATTTTTCCTGATCCGTATATTTTTACAGTCAAATTCTCAAAAGGATTTGAGGGTTTTTATGAAAGGCTATACTATAAATATAAGTATAAGAGCTTGAAAGTTTGTAAAATTAAAAATAAAAAATGGTTTGAGGAAGCTACCTTCACATGGCAAGCATCTCTGGAATCAATCCCTTTGAAGAATATCGTCTACTCACAAAGTAATGATTTTTCGCGTTCTATGCAGTTTAAATTCACAAGTGAAGTAGACATGATTGATGCTCTATATACTTTAGAGAATTATCTAGATGGAGTCGTTACCGAAGAATTTATTAGATATCAGATTGCTATGAATGCAAAAGATGAAATGCATCCTTAATTGAGATATGTTACATACGCATTCATGGTTTACCAGCCTCTCCAATTCGGACATGTTAAATGATTCTTAGGAATCTGTTATCACTGAATTAAAACTGGTATAATGAAACAAAGAATAATGAAAACAAAGAGAAGCACTCTTTTCCTAATTTGGGGAAAGTGTGCTTTTTTATTGCCTGATTTACGGGAGGTTATCATGAAAGTTGTTCTAGCCGAAAAAAAAATACAAGCTGAAGAGTTAGCGAAACCCTTTCCGCATAAAATGGCCCAAGGATATATAGAGATATCACCCTGTTCGACTTTTCCTCAAGGTGGGGTAATGGTCTGGGCTTCAGGACACTTAGTCTCTCTCTTAGAGCCTGAAGAATATGATGAAAAATTCAAGAAATGGGACCTACAAGATTTGCCGATCATCCCAACTGAATTCAAATATCATGTTGATCGAACCAAGTCTAAGTTGTTTGCTGTAATTAAACGCTTTGTGAAGGACCCAAAGACTTCCGAAATCATTATCGCTACTGATCCAGGACGTGAGGGTGAACTCATTGCCGGTCTTATCCTACAACAAGCGGGGAATAAAAAGCCGACCAAACGATTATGGACATCTTCATTAACCAAAAAATCAGTAGAAGATGCTTTCAATAACCTACTGCCTGGAAAAACGAAGGAAAATTTATTCTATGAAGCATATAGCAGACAGTGTGCCGATTGGTTGATCGGCATGAATACATCTCGCTTGTATAGTATTTTACTTCGAGGAAAAGCTGAAGGCAGTTTCTCAACAGGGAGAGTACAAAGCGCATTACTTTCACTGTTAGTGGAACGAGATGTGGCTATCAGTAAATTTGTTCCTAAACCATTCTGGCAAGTATATGCTACTCTTTCGATTGATGGTAAAGAGTTTAAAGGAAAATGGTTTAAGGATGATCTTACGGATTTACCCGCACGGCAGATCTCTGAGGAGCTGGCACAAGCCTGTAAAAACAAGCCAGCAGAAGTAAGAGATGTGAAGTTCAATAGAACGGAGTATAAGCCTCCTTTGTTGCACAACTTGTCTTCAGTTCAAACTGCAGCTAATAAACTATACCGGTATTCTCCTGCAGAGACAACAAAAGTATTACAAGGCCTTTATGAAAGAAAAATTACTAGTTATGCTCGAACTGATTCACAGTACATCACTGAAGGGGAAGCAAGGCAGCTTCCAGGCATTTTAAGCAAACTCCAGCAATTAAAAGAGTATGCTCCTTTGTTGCCTGCTCCTCAACCAGAGCTAATAGGAAATACACGTTATGTGAATCCGAATAAGGTAACTGATCACTATGCAATTATACCGACGGAAAATGTCCCTAATCTTTCAGATTTAAAAAATGAACAGGAACGCAATTTATACGATATGATTGTTCGTTCAGTCATCGCGGCACATTATCCCAATGCAATCATTGATTATACAACGATTGTGACGTATGTCGATTCTAAATTTTCGTTTTTATCTAAAGGCAAGGTAACAGTAGCTTCGGGTTGGAAAAACGTCATTTCTCCGTTGCCAACATCTTCTGAAGATGATTTGACGGATGATGATGAGACAACTTTACCTCAGCTGGCTATGGGAGAAAAAGGTACAGCGATACACACTGAGGTGAAGGAAGGGAAAACGCAGCCCCCCAAACGCTACACCGAAGGTGATCTGATTTCTCTTATGAAAAACGCTGGCAAGCATATTGATGACAAAGATTACGAAAATATCATGCAGTCCACCGGTGGATTAGGGACAGAGGCTACTCGCGCTGGGATGATTGATCGACTTAAATCCCAGAAATACATTGAAGTTAAAAAGAATAAGGTGTTCACAACGGAGAAAGGCAAATTGCTGGTTGAAGCCATTGGACCCTCATTATTGACCAGTGCAGAAATGACAGCTCAATGGGAAACCAAATTAAGAGACATTAGTAATGGACAATATCCTTACAAGGCTTTCGTTAAAGAGGTGCAGGAGCAAACTAGAGAATTGGTCCGATCTGGATACAGCGCAACGATGGAGTACCTGGGTAAAGGAAAAAGTACCCAAATAACAGATAAACAACATCAAAGCACTCCTATATCTGATCCACCTCCTGCCAGAGTCCAACCTGTAATCGACTCTAAACCAATCGTTGTGCAACCTGTGAAGCAACAAGCCAGTAGTCCGGAGCAGCCACGCTCAGTCCAATCTAAGCCGTCTGAGCCCAACCCAGGTCCTGTGGTTGACCAAATGACTCTAAAGGCGATGTGGGTGGTTGTTCAAGCTAAACAAGGTTCTGTATCATTGATTCAGAGAAAATTAGGGGTCGGCTATACTGAAGCTGCCAAACTCATCGATGCCCTGGAAGCACTCGGTGTGGTTTCAAAATTTTTAGGGTCAATGCCGAGAGAAGTCTACATGAATACATCGCAATTCCAGGAAAAGTATCCTCATCTATTCATGAGAAAAGTAGAAGCACGTGTAGCACCCGTTGTCCGTGAACCGGAGAGGGCTCCGATCGATTCGGCCGAGAAACCTCAGCGTAGCGTTGCTGCCGAAAAGCCGGCTGACCAGCCTGCAAGATCAGTTAATCCAGAAGTAACCCATCAAATTAATACTTCTGCACCCCAAGCAAAAGTAAATATTCCGGAACAACCCAAAAAAGTGCAACAGAACTATCCACCTGCAGGTAATGGGGGGAGCGTTCAACGACACCAGCAGAAACCTTCACAACAGCCTTCTCTCAACATGAATGACTTAGGTCTTTGCCCTAAATGTGTTTCGGGCCATATCACGGATAAGGGGAAATTCTATGGTTGTAGTGCCTATCACCAAACCGCTTGTGACTACACTATAGGGAAAATAATTATGGGGGTAGACATTACTAGAGAGGATATACAAACACTACTCCTGAAAGGTGAAACTAGTCTGAAGCGCGGGTTTACTTCAAAGAAGAGTAACACTCCTTTTGATGCCTATATGACATTGGGTAATGAGGGTAAACTTGATTTTAAAAGACCTGAACCCAGAAAGTTACTGCTGCCAGGGGCACTTTTGAAAAAACAATCCTTAGATCAACTTACACAAGATAGCAGCAAAGAGATCGAGTGGATCGAGACAGCGACAGAAATGATGAAGATGCCGGCAAGGGTAGAACATGTTGCTTACGGTCCAAAAGTCGTTAGATTTGAAATGTTACCAGTCTCTATGAATATCAACATATCAAAGTATCGTCGCTATAAAGACAATTTTAAAGCGGTTCTTGAGGCAGAAACGATTACAATTTATTCGCCCATTCCAGGTTCCAAATATATTGGCATAGAGATTCCAAATAAACAGCCCTATACTGTTAACCTGAGAAGTATGCTGGAAAATCCATCCTTTATAAACGATCAAGGTGATTTGACCTTCGCAATTGGTGTGGATATGACCGGTTCTCCTCAATATGCTGATCTAGCGAAAATGCCTCATTTACTTATTGCTGGTGTAACAGGAGCTGGTAAATCGGTTTATGTTGACTCATTTATTCTAAGTTTAATTTTTAGAAAATCCCCTGCGGAAGTGAAGTTCATGATGATCGATCCAAAGATGGTGGAGTTATCCAAGTACGAAAATTTACCACATCTATACAGTCCGATTATTACTGACCCAAAATTAGCACTGCGAGCACTGAAGAGACTCACCAGTGAAATGGACAGAAGGTACGCTATGTTCGTTGAAATGGGTGGAGTGCGTAATATAAAAATGTATAATGAAAAGCTTTTACGACAAGATCCAAAAGCTGAAAAATTGCCCTACATTATACTCATTATTGATGAATTGGCGGATCTCATGATGTTAGCACCTAGAGATGTAGAAGACGAAATTCAACGACTTTCTCAACTTGCTAGAGGAGCAGGAATTCATTTAGTAGTAGCAACGCAGCGACCTACAAAGGCGTTCATCTCACCCAACATCAAAAGTAATATGCCGGTTCGTATTGCATTTGCAGTGTCTGCAACCAATGATTCCATGGTCATTCTAGATGAACCAGGAGCAGAAGATCTTCTTGGCCAAGGCGATATGTACTTCAAACCTAAGGACCGGCCAAGACAACGTTTAGTGTCCGCGTATGTATCAGATGAAGAAATTGAAAATGTAATGAGATACATTACTCAAAAGAACCCATATCATTTATGACAATACTATTTAATTCAAAAGATAACTTTGTTTGTTACCTGCAAAGTTGTCTTTTATATATACAAGGGGTTAAATAGAATTAACGTTCCCTCTTAAAATACGCACTTTAATGTTTTAAGGAGAGATATAAGAGAAGAGGAAATATTATGGAAAACGATACTCTTGATTCTTCATTAATTGAAGCATTTAATGGATTATATGAGAAAGGGTTTAGGTTTATAGCGGACCTTGATCAAGTAAAAATGATTCAAACAGGTAGCCCAAACCCGTACAACCAATTAATAACTCCTTTGAACAGAAGCGACCTGTTCATCGATGATGAAATGGTTACTCCTGAAGAAAAAGAGAAAGCATTGAATTGCATCTTGTTTCTAAAAAGTGTTAAACGAAAGAATGTATAAAATATATCTGATATTCAAGTTAGAGTTTTTAATCGATTTTACAAGGGAGATGACAACATGCAGTTACTAGGAAAAGGCACGTTTCAATTTAATAAAATTAAATATCATTATCTTCTAGGAACCGACGGAATTCAATTGAACTTAAGTTGTGAAGACCTGGTAGAGAAGACATTGAAAAATCTTACTGAGGATTCTGAACTAAAGGAATCGTTATATAATCAGATTGCAAAAAAGTTTGGGCGTTCAACTGCCAGAAACGCTTTATTTAATCCACAATTTATTTCTACTGATACCCGTAGAGAAATGAGTATACCATTCCCTCCGAATGAGGAGGAGAGGCTGTCTATTCTTGCATCGGAGCTCATTCGTGAGGGTTTGATACAATTGGAACAAGAAGACGCTCAACTTGTGAGCTACATGGCGCTGAAAGATGTAAAATTGGTGGGGGTTACTTGTAATAACAATCAATACTATTGCTCTAACAAAGAAGGGATCAAGGCTTTAAGGATACAATTGAAACTAAAAGCTAAAGATTTGCAGCATGCGCTAAAGGACATCGAACGCACGGACGCAATTTTATTTAATGAATTGGATGCACTAAGTAATTAAAGAACATCCAACTAAACTATACCTTCCTCTGGTTGTCGGTGCCCTTACATTCAGATCAATATTTATTATGTATGCTCAAATTTAGACAACCAGGTGTTTTTATTTGTACAATTACATTACAAGTTCTAATAGTAAACTTACTTTCTGAGCCAATTCTGAGCCAAGGAATATCTGGAGGATTGTGAGACTAAAGTAACATTCAAATAGTCCAGTACTCTGATTAAATGAGAAGTGATAAATGTAAAATATTATTCTCTGGTAAAAACCATAGGATTAATATAATGGCAATCCTGATTATGATTCTTAAATAGGTAGATAAAGGAGAGAGCTACATGACAAAACCAATTAAAGGTGCTAAACAAATAGATACCTCAAAATTTCCAAGTGTTCAAGCAAGAATAAATGAGTTGGGAATTGAGGATCGTCTGCCACAAGTCATTTGGACACGGGTCTCAAAGCCAAGTGCTGCACAGTTGCTTGCTGAGCTAAGTCTCATGTGTAATGCTAGTATTAGCAATAACTTTGAATTAAGAACTAAAACAAAGAAGTCATTTCAATTCTTCAAATCACATGTAGGTAAGTCTGTGCATCCATTCGCAATTACTCAAGCACAAAACGATCTTAATATCACTAAAGAACGGCTAGAAGAGTTAGTGAATTTACAAATGAGTTCACTTTCCACAAGTGATTTGGGATAATAACACCGCTGCCAGAAGAGAAAATCTTAGTTTCAGAAAAGGTTCTATATATACTAATCTTTCCATTTTATATTGATACATATTTTCTCTTCTTCTTAAAATACATAATTTAGTTTATAATACTTCCAATAGGGCATTATACCTATTGGATTATTAACAAAAGGGGAACCATAGTGGAAAAATACTCATTCAATCTACGTGAATATGATCCAATTAAGATAGGCTTAAATATTCGTGCAATCAGACAAAACAAACGCATTTCAATCTCAAAATTATCTGTGGATACGTACATTTCATCTGGTAAAATTTCTTACCTTGAGAACGGAAAGATTTCAAAAGAGCACTTTGACGAAATTAGAACAATAGCTAAAGCACTAGAAGTTGATATAACAGATATTCTCAGTGAAGATACATTATTAACACCACCTATTGAAAAGTTTACTTCATTGATTGATCTGACTTTACAATTTGTTAAAAGTGGACTCATAGACAAAGCTGAAAAAATGAAAATGAAAATACGTAATTCTGTTACTTCAAAAGAACTAGAATGGCTTAAACCTGCTTTTTTATTTATCGACTCCCAGATCTCTAAATCCAGGGGTGATAAACAGAAGGAAACAGACAATTATAAAGAAATTTCTGCACTTTCAGGAAATCATTCAATACTCAGTCATTACAAGGTACGATCATTAAATGCTCTTTCTTGTGAATTGTATCGCTCTAAGGAAATAAGTGAAGCCCTAAAATACTCAAGAGATGCTTTACGCTATATCGATGAAAACCGCATATCTGACGAAGTGAAATCGAATACATTGTATAATCTAAGTTTATTGTATAGCTTCATAGGATACACAGATGTTGCCATGACGCATGCTAAAGATGCAGCGTTGCTTTCAGATGCAGATACTGTCTTTCAAACAGAAATTAAATTTGCTCTCGGCATTTATTCATTTATTAAAGAAGATATTCAGCAAGCAAAAGATTATATTACAGAAGCATTAACTTATTATCAAAAGACCAGTGATTCCACAACGATTCCAAATATGTACAAATGTTTTTATACGTTATATCTAATAGATCCGGAGAATCACAAACTAATTGAAGAGTTTTTTGATGGCGATTTTCTGTCTGCAATGAATACACAATCAATATTTCACATTGAACTGCTACATAATTGGATAGAGTTGATGTTAAAAGAGAATCGATCTGAGGATGTTCTAGAGCACGTAAAATATTGTATAGAGATTGCAGATGAAATGCCTGACTCCATTAACAAAAATACGTTCTGGCTTGCTTCACTATATTACAAAGCAATAGGAAACATCACGGAACAAACAAAGATGCTGCATCGCACGTCTCAGTATGTTGATCAGTCTGATCATCTACAATTAGGCAAGATTATGTACGCTCTTGCTGAAATTGAAGAGGGATCATCGAATAGTCTGTTCAAACAGGCTGCGCAGACACTGCATGCAGCTCTTAATAACCTAGATCACAATCAGATTTTTGGCCATCTTCAAAATTTACTGCCTGAGCCAAGATACTAAGCGTATTGTACTTGTTGAATATTTGACCTTACGTGCTAAAAATATAATAATAGTCCTAACAATATAAGACATGAAAGAGGAAGCACCTCAATGCGCCGGTAGGCTTGCATTGAGGTGCTTTTTTTTATTTACAGAAGGAGGGTAACTTGTTTTGATGTTTAGAAGATTAGATTTGTCTCTTGCCTCTCTTGGGTTTCTACTAAAACGTAAGTGGTTTGTGTGTGTGCTCGTTTGTGTGGCATTAAGCCTGGTTGTCTCGGGTGTGTATATTATAGAAAGCCGGCGTCCCATAACCACATCAATCGTACTGCATATCGATGGAAAATCTCTTGAGGTCGATACACAGAGTACGACTGTAGAAGATATGCTTCAAGATGAGATGATACCGTTGGCCAAGCGTGATTATATTTCTGTCCCCCTGCAGACGGTGATTGAGGATGGCTTGAACATCGAGATTCGCTATGCTAAGAACTTTACGATTACTAGCAAAGGTCAAACCACTCACTATTCATCCACTGCAAAAAGCGTAGAAATGGCATTAGAGGACGTGGGTATAGCGCTATCAGATGATGATGAAACATCACCTTCGCGAAAATCAACGCTGCTAGCAAACGATGATATTATGATACTGAATTATGTAAAGAATATGGAGGAAACCCTTGAGGATCAGCCACTAAAAACCATCACAATCTATGACGATACCTTACTAAAAGGTCAGAGTCGTATAGCTCAGAAGGGTACTCCCCCAACGATACAAAAACAAGTCCAAAAAACGTATTTAAATGGATATGCACTGAACGAAGATCCTAACGAGTCCATCGTGAAGACTGAAGGGATTCCACAAATTGTAGTTGTAGGAACGAAAGAACCTGAACCGGTTTACGTTGAACCAGACATCGAAGTACCGACTACTCAGGACAATATCCTTATCACTCAGGAAGAGGGAGTATCGAGCGCCTTGGTGGAGGAAATCCAGGCAACCGATAATCAATCTATGTTACCTTATGACGGTGAAAGCCAAGAAACATTAACTGGATTCGAACTAACGGCTTATACAGCCCATTACGCCTCCACAGGTAAGCATGAGGGAGATCCGGATTACGGGGTTACAGCATCTGGAACAAAAGTAATGGAAGGGAGGACGATTGCTGTTGATCCGAGTGTGATCCCTATGGGCTGGTGGGTGTATATTGATGGCCTCGGTTACAGGAAGGCCGAAGATACAGGAGGAGCTATTAAAGGAAAGAAAATAGATGTGTATTTTGAAAGTGAAGAATATGCGAATTTCTTCGGCAGAAAAAAAGGATATACGGTCACCATAATCGGTCCTAATAAACCCGACGACATATCATCATAAGCAAAAAATGAGTACTTCTCAACATAGGAATATAATGTTAGGATAAGTTTATTCTACCTTATCTTAAACGATTAAATCTTCTGCATGCGCGAGAGGATCACACTTTATAAATACACTTTAAATTGGTGGCAATACGTCTAATAATTACTAGACATTTGTCATTCAGGTTAAAGTGTATTTTTTTGTGCCTTCTACGCTGCATTCATCCAGAGAAGTAGAACTGAAATCATGTATAGGAGGTGCTCAAACTCGTTACATAATAGTAGGATTGAACAGCTAAATTATAAACTGGAGGTAACCCATGAAACTATTCAAGATTATACTCACATCAATCATTCTATCCGTTCTGCTTACATCGTGTTCAGTAAACCAAGAGAACTTTATTAAATCTGCCCAAGCAGTGGCTGACGGGATTGAAACGATTAATATTTCTTCTTCAGATCAGAAGCTTCAATTTAAAAAGGGGCAGTTAAATGTTCTTTTTGTAGACGTAAATCAAGGGAGTGCGATCATTCTTGAACTCAACGGAAAGGTCATGCTTTTTGATGCAGGAGACAACGGTACAGAAGATTTGATGGTTAGGACTCTAAAAGAACATAATATTAAGAAAATTGATGTTGCAATTGGTAGTCATCCTCATGCAGATCACATCGGAGGACTTGATGCTGTAATTGATAACTTTGATGTGAAGAAGCTCTACATGCCAAAAGTGACCACAAATACTAAAACGTTTGAGTCTGTGTTACTGTCTGCGAAGAAAAAAGGTCTGAAGATAACTAGCGCAAAAGCAGGAACCACAATCGACTTTGGAAAAGACATTTCTGTTGAAGTATTAGCACCCATTAAATCTAAATATGATGATTTGAACGACTACAGTGTTGTTGTAAAATTAACCTACAAGAATCAGTCCCTTCTTTTGACTGGTGATGCTTCGTATGAAAGTGAGATGGATATGGTTAAGTCTGGTGAAGATCTTAGAGCTTCGCTCATTCTCCAACCGCACCACGGGTCAAGCAGCAGCGGTTCGGCAAAGCTATTATCAGCTGTAAAACCTGAATACACCGTCATTCAAGTGGGGGCTAATAACAAGTATGGCCATCCTACAGACAAAGTATTGAAGCGCCTAGAAAAACAGAAGGTTAAAGTGTTTCGTAATGACTTACAAGGCTCCATTTTGGCCACAACCAATGGAGACAAATGGGAGTTTAAAACAGAACGATAGGGGTTTTTTTACATGAAAGGTATAGTTGATCGATTCGAAGGTCCATTTGCGGTTATCGAAATAGATGGAGCGTGTGAGGATATCCCTAGGGACCAAGTAGATCCGGCCGTAAAGACTGGAGATGTAGTTGAATTAGAGAATGGCAGATGGATTACCGATAAAGCTGCTACTAAATCGGCTGAGGAACGCATTAAACGCTTAGCTGAGGAAGTTTGGGAAGATTAGTATCTACTCCCCTCCACAGTATTTTAAAGGACAGTAGAAGAGAAACAGATCCTTCACAGAGGCTGTTTCTCTTTTCTATTTACTATTGCTCCGATGCAGTATCAGAACCTTTGATACAGTTGGAGAATGTCCTCAATTCCTCATCACTAATGAACCCGATTTGGTTATATAATTCTGCCCTTGATAAACTGATTCTATCTGGATTGTCCGGGTTCAAATGATAGTGTTTCACGAAATCAAACTGATTTTTGTGTAAGACCATAATTGGTATACTTCGGTCTAAGATTGGAATTGTCGAGACTTCTTTATGGGTTCCATCTACAGTATTTAATTGGAACATCCTTTCATCATCCAGCGTGAAATAGACTGCGTAATTTGATGATAACAGAGTGGAAATATTCATACTACCAGCTCCTTCCTTAAGCAAAATAGACTTATAGCCCTAAGTATAATTCAGGTGCTGATAATCGAGTAGTTCCTCCAATTAAATATTGCTCTCAAGAATAGATAACAATGATTGATTGTATTACAATTATCACAATGCAATCTCGATTTTCCGGAACTAAAGAACAAATTAATTAAATGAGAATGGAGAATAGATATGGATAAAGAGAGATTAGAAGAGATTGAAAGTAACATTGTTAATAATACTGCAATTGATAAAGCGACTGTACAAATTATTCTTCAAGAATGCATGATGAAATTAGAAGGTTAATTGGAATTAATACAAGTATTAGTCCTGGTCAGCACATCGTTATAACTGCAAATACGAATCATCATGAGTTTGAGTTTGGTCAACATTGTGTAGTTACCGAGTGGGAAATTTACGATGAAGCAGAAAGAGATGTGGGTGTTGAGGCAATGCCGGTTAATGGAGGGCAGCATTGGTTTGTAAACCATACTGACTACGATGTGAAAATTTAATTTGATTAACCTCAAACTAAGTTATGATTCTCAATGATTAAAGTCGTAACTATGTTCATAATTTGTTGAATTACATACCTCAGGAGGAAAAGTAGATGACTAAAACAAAATTGACTCGAAAGCAAGTGTTAGGTGAGAAATCCACCACTCAAATAAACCGGTGGGTTCAAGAATTTATCTTGGGATGGATTCCGTGGCTAGAAAAACGTAATGATTATGAATCAGTTACGTTTCAAAAGCCTGGGGAGGAAGAACCATTTAAGAAGTTTCAAGACTGGGAGAAACGCAAAGAGCGGTATACAATTATTCCTTATTCTGAAATTGATCTATTAAAGCATGTTATTTATGGAGACGGGGATTTTTCAACCAACATATCAGCTGCATATGTACTCGGTGAGCACCTCAGAAGTTTGAACGATAACATGATTATGATCCGGTTCACAATGGAGTTGAAATTACAGATTATTGGTGCAGAGGAGTTTAATCTGGTACAAGCAACTCCTGAGCAACGTTGCAAAGCTGGTATCTTAGCTTTGTTGGAATTGTCATAAGTGTAGTCGAACCTAATTCCGAGATATATCATGGTAGATGATTCGATTGTAGTTTATTTAGAAAACTTATCTAAATAAAATAGTAGTGATAAAGTCAAAAGAGCAAGAAAAGAAACAGCCTCTTCGAGAGGCTGTTTCTTTTCTTGCTCACCACTTGTAATTATATACAAATTCAATACGTTCGATAGGATCTTTGGGTAGAGGAATTCTATAGTTAATCTCGAACAGTTTAAAGAGAGAGTTTATTTCTTCTTCAGGCACATTACATTTAAGTGAAAATTCTTTTATACGATGAGTTGTAATCCGTTGAGGATTTCTTAACTCCTCTTTGCTCATTAATCCTGTTAACTCTTTGTACTCTTTATATTTAGTGTCTGAAATGACTTGAATCAAATCATTTCTGGAATCCCAACAATTTGTTTGAATTGGTCTACTTAAACTAACTAAAAAATAATTCAAAGTTATTCTCGATCTGAAGAATTCACTAATTAGGCCAAACATAATTAAGTTAATTACCTCCATTTATAAGTTTATTCACTTACCTTTTCTCTGCTCACTGTCCGGATTATATTATCAATTAATAATGTTTTAAAGATACATCGTTTAAAAGGTACTATACATCAAGATACATAAGTCTACAACTGGATACTGGCTGGTCATCCATTTATAACATATTCCTTAGAAATTTATTCTTGTTCATAGGAATTCATCAGTTCTATCAAATCATACTTGATCTTAGTTCTTTCTAATTCCATATAATGAACGTAGCCCTTATTCTTGTATTTAATGATATATCTATCGTGATGTTCTTCCTTTTTAATCACAAAAATCATATAGTTTCTCATTTTCATCTTCAGATCCTTCAAATCATTAAGTATCTGCGATTGGATCTTTAGTAAATGTAAATTATAAACTTCTTTAAATTTAATATTGCTGGTCAGAATTTTCTTACGGTCATGTTCAATGACATTTAAAAGGAAGGGAAGCTCGACACAGTTTTTAACCAAAAGAAGGTCTTCTTCGGTTTCAGACATCATAAAAAATCAACACGAATAATTTTGTTGATATCTACCCAGTCAAAGTCAGCCTCAATCTCCACTTTAATTTTTTCATTCTGAATGTCTATTACAACCCCACGGAATGTCAAAAGTTTTCCATTTTTGATGGTTTCCATTTTGAGTGCATCCTTACAATAAAGAGACTCATTAATCTTATACATAAATTCTTGTTTCTCATCCTCATGCATTACTGGCATCTTTATCATTTTAGGCTCTTCATGATGAGCAACAATTCTTTCAGTGTGTTGAGGTAACATCATGCGGCTAGATTCCCATAATCCATTAGCAGTAAGTTTTTTTACCCTCATTTATAGTGTCCCCCTATTTTTAAAGCTCGATCTCTAGCCAGTCCAGCAGTTGTTAATGAACTAGCGCGTAAAATAGATATCTCACCAAATCGGTCTTTAATATCGTCCACAACCTTATCTATAGCCCGTTGCTGCTCTTTATTATCAAACAATGACATCTGATAGGTATCAGCATCAACCAGGTCTGAAAGAGAAACTGAGACTCTTCGGACGGGTAATCGATCCCAATGTTTGTAGAATAACAATTTGGCTGCTTCATAAAAACTTTGCATGTCAATGAGTGCAATAACTCGCTTTTTCAATACAATCAACCTCCGAACACGAACATAAGTTCGTTGTGTATGTACGTTTATTATATACCCACAAACACGATATGCAAGAGGTATTATCTGCAAAGTTATATGTGCTATTCTTATATTTTTTAAAATCATAAATGGAAGATCAGGAGGGGTTTTGTTTTGGAGGTATCTGTTATCTGATATAATCAGATCATAACATTAGTGGATAGGTGGTATAAAATGGCTAGGAAAGAACCGAAAAAAAATGTGCTACGAACCTTAGCTTTAAGATCGGGAAATGAGTGCGCTTATCCTGATTGTCCCGCAGAAATAGTAGATTCAGAGAATGATTATGTTGGGGAATTAGCTCATATTGAGGCAGCAGAACCAAAGGGACCTCGATTCAATCCAGAACAGACGGATGAAGAAAGAAGAGGGCTAGACAACTTAATGTTTATGTGTCATCCGCATCATACCAAGATTGATAATAATATCGAAAAATTTCCAGTAGAGCGTTTAAAAGAATTTAAGTATAATCATGAAAAAAATCAAAAAATAAATTCAAAATCGATTTCCGATGATCACATCAAAACTATTCAGCAAAAAGAAGGAAATTCCTATTTGGATGAACCGGAAGAGGAAATCAATCTTGATGATCAATTGAAATTAAAAGAATGGCTTGATAAAAACAGTGACTATAATTTAGACCATTTGAAAAATAACCTTGAAATCCTTCAAAATCTCAAGAATAAAACAAGAGAGATTGTTTATCTAATTGTTAAAACATTTGAGACTGGAAATATTGACTTCGCAGAAATAAAAGAATTAATAAATGATTCAAAAGAGGATGCCTTATTCGAGAAGTTTGAACTTCTTTTGAAAAAGAATATCATTGATGATCATCATGTTTACTCTGATGTACTAGAGCAGGTACTGGATTGTGATAAAGATATTGAATATATTATAAGTAAAAAATCTCTTCGCATTTCAAGTGAATCAACAATCTTAGTTGATATTTTTCGATATTTTAAAACCAGTTTAGAAGATAGGGAAGCAGCTAAGCTATTGAAAAAATTAATAACAAAGATCGATATATCGGTATTTAATTAAAACTTCAATATTATGGACAATTTCAATTGTTATAATCACCTGGAATATAAAGTTATGTTGATACATCAGTCATATTACCAAAACTTCTCAATACTAACGAACAAGGGGGAGGAGAATCTCAAAACTGTAGATGAATTCTTAAAAGATAAGTGTTATAATTCGTTTATTATATCTTTGAACACACTTATTCCAGTCACGCGACATATGGAATATTAACTTACTAAATGCCTCTTATAGGACAAATGATGAGAAATCACATTTCCAACCTATAAGGGGCATTTTTTTGTGCTTTAAAGCAAATTTAGAGGGAGCGATTATGTTTGTTTATCACTACTACATACCTGGAGACTTTAAATCGAGAGCGATATTAAGCCTTTCAGCTAAATGTACCGGCAGTTATCAAGTGAACACATTTTTCTTTAACAGTCACACTGGTGTCTTTGAACCCTGGTCCGATTTAATTCGATCTTCTTTGAGAGACTGTTTAGCAGAACTTAATTCACTGGGTATGGTTAGAGAAAAAATGGTTAGGTTTCAGTTGCATGAACATCCCGATCGATTTAAACCAACGCCAATTGTTGATGTAAACAAAAGTCAGAGACAAATGGAGAGAATACAAAAGAAGTTCAACATTATATTTATATAGGGGAGAAACTAACATGACAACATCTCAAATCAACTTCTCAAGAATTGCAAATATTCTAGGGCTAGAAGAGGCACACGCTGAGGTCTTCTTAGCAATACCTCCCTTGGTGCAAGAATCTCTCTTCTTTAGGGTGCAATGTTTTTCTGAATTGCTCTTGCAATTTTCTGAACGTCCTCCAGCTTTAAGAGATCAATGGGCTGAAGTGAAAAGTATTCAAGGACAGACAAATGAAGAAACTTGCGTGTTGATTCAATTCAGTTCAATGACTGAGCAGCTCTCCTTTGTTGTACCCGTAACATCAGTTACTGGACACAAAGATTTGATTGTATCTAACCTTCAAAAAATGGAGCGGCACTTTTCTTATGTTATGAAAGAATGGGTTAATTCAACAAGACATACCTCAGGAAATGAAGTACTTTATGCAGCTCATTAAAAAAATTAGGAATGAGAGAGGGCAATTACTAATGAAGAAGATCATTTATTTTTTAGCAGATTGGCTTTCCTTTGGAAAAGATATGGGATATATATTCGCATTAAAATATAAATTAGGAATTGCTCAAGAGGGTTTAGACTTTTTTAGTGCTGAAGATGAGGGAGATATCGTCCTAAAACATAAATCTAACAAATAGAAGGAGCTTTTAATTATGGCAACTATTGAGACTTGCGATTTTTGTTACAAAGAGTCTGTTTTGGGGTGTTCTGGTGTTGGTCCACAGACAGAGATTGGCTGTATTGATGTTATGGGCATATGTCCAACTTGTGAACTTAGCTCTCTTCGTTCTTCTATTCCAAATTTTCGTAATATGATTGAAGAGTACAAGACGAGTATGGATGACATCCATATAGAGCAAGATGAATACGATTATGTGGAAAAATCCTACTTTGAAGCTAAAGATGGATTACAAGAACGTTATTCTGATCAAAAATACTTGGCGAATAAAGTAAACAATTACTATTCAAATAAATATCCCGCTCAAGTCCATCCATTAAATAAGTCACTTGATGGTAACATGCAACCTGGGATATACACTAACTGTTCTGACGGGAATTTAACTATTAAAATGAATCTCACTACGCCAGAAGACAGATTAGTTGCAGAGGAGTATACCACTGCTTTAGGAATTCCAAGTGATTACAATAATGAAGTTGAGCAAGTAATATCAATTTAATATAATTCACAATAAAGAGCCGATGAATGCTCGGTTCTTTATTGTGAACCTATAAGAACGTCCCTCTGAATGAAAATGTCTTATACATTTTATTGAGAGGGGCGTTTTTGTGCCTCTAGTCACAACCCAAACTATTTAAAGGAGATCATCATGAAAGAAATACTTGCGAACCGAATTGCTGAAGTCTTAAAGCGAAATGCACGTCCTATGCATATTAAGGAGATTGCCGCACACTTCCCAGATAAACCGGAGAGTACAGTTCGCGGCAGGTTATATCGAGAACTCAAAACCCGCTGTGAACGTGTATCTCGTGGGGTGTACTGTTTTACTACTGAAGATGGAGCTGCTCTTGTAGTCGAAGGAAACGGTCGTGATCTTAGCACCTTTGCTGACAACAGCATTGATGCAATTGTCACAGATCATGCATACGAGGATAAAGCTTCAAATGTAGGTACGAATCGCAATTTTGTAAAACCATACGAACAAACCACATTCCGGTATGAACTCGAAGATTTTAAGGAAAAAGCTCGGGTACTCAAACCTGGGGGGTTCTTGGTAGAATTTCTACCTGCTGAAAATGAGAATAATTATGATTACCTGTATCAAATTAAATGCTTGGCTAATGAGTGTGGGTTACTATATTATGCTAAAGTACCCTGGAAAAAAGGGGTCCGGATCTGGAACACTGGCCGTAAGTCAAAGAATACAGAAGACATCATGTTTTTTGTCAAAGGAAAAGCACGATCATTGCGATTAGATAAGCAACGTGGAAATGGAACTCGGTTGATGTCAGGAACAGCGTATCTTCTTCCAACTGAATTTATATTTCAGCCGGCATCTCCCCAGCATAAAGTTCACCAAGCTGAGAAACCAATAGAACTTTATGAGGCTATTTTGCATGCAATCACCTTACCTGGAGAAGTTGTAATTGACCAGGGCGCTGGCAGTGGGAATCTGGGTATCGCTGCTATGAGAACAGGGCGAATAGCTGTCTTATTTGAAATTTTAAAAGAGAATGTTGAGAAAATAAAAGATCGTTTCAAAATACCTGAATTGCCACTCGTTTTTTAAGTCATCAGGATTAATTGTCTTGATAGCACTAAGGAGAGATTATTTTGAATTTAAAAACAGTTCCAAATTGGTACGTTGAATTGGTGAATTTGATGGAAACAATCTATGCGCATCCCATTGAGGTCTATAAAGGCTTCAGTAACAACGTAACGCTAAAGTCCCCAGAGCTTGAACTTTACTTAAGATTAATGCCTAACATGTGGTTAACCATCGCCACGATTGACGTTGGTTTGGAGAAACAACGTCAGGGTATTGGAACTTCAATTTTTGAATGGTGTAGAAATTACTGCATCAATAATGGAATTCCAATCATCAAGGTTGAATCTGTGATGAGCGATTCAATGATCGCTTTCTGTATTAAACATGGCTTTCAATTGAAATATCCAGAAAAGTCATTTTGCTATGATTGGATTTATACTCTTGAACAAAGAATTGATTCCTAATATTAAAGCGTTTCTTGTTTTGAACTAATTTCAAAATAAGAGACGTTTTTTTATGACTTCTATTCCATAAGAATAAGCCTCGCTGAATGAAACGGAAATCTTCTCGCAAAAAGAAATAAACATATTAAAAGTTAGAATAATAGCAATTTCACATATGGAGGGAAAAATGATGACTAACAATGATGTAACACTTACCCCAGAAAAAAGAATGAATATGGTGCATGAAAATATAGCTGAGATGGGGATGATGATTGGCGCTTTGATAGAAGGAGCTTCAATCCCTCAGTCAGAGTTTGATCTAGATTCAGTAGATATCAGACAAGCAGTTATCGTTTGGGCTAAGGAGTTTGAGGATAAATTTGATGGTGGAATCGATTTTGATTATCCAAAAGGATATCCTGAGATCGGGAACCCTGAAACATACATTGAAGCAATTAATAACTTCACGGATCTCAAATTAAAAGAAGCAGGTTGGCTTACTGAAGAATATATAGCTCACAAAGGTCGATTCTGGAATGATAGATGTTTTAATGTGGTAGACAATAGCAATGTTGTAGATACCATTAAAAAAATAGAAGCGGTTGATAATATGAGTGATTATCCAGAAGTACACATCAAAATCAGATTATGCAAATCAATGAAAAGAAATAAGAGGGTAGAGGTCTGTATCAATGATGCGACTTACTATCCATGTAATCCGGACCAAGGATTTGATATGATGATCAATGGTGTACATTGTTACTCTCTCCCGCCTGAAGAACGTGCATGGCTATTCACGGTTCCCTATAATCGTGAAATAGAAGCTTTACATGTTATGGCCGTTATAATCGATCAAGACTTAGATCTTGCTGTTCAACTGAATGGCAAAGTGTTTGGTTTTAATGCTGGCGGTGGGTTCCTTGGATACAGTCCAAGTTTCGAAGACCAAAACATCCATATTGAAATCATAAATGAGTTAGCTGGAGAAAAATATAGTAAATACTCCTTCGCTAAATAAACTTATCGCAGGACAAGTACATGTACTATTAAAAATCACAATTTAACGGCTTTAGACATCAACAACAAAAGATAACACCAGGGTCAATGATCCTGGTGTTTTTGTATTAAAACTTTTGACACGTACATTGATGCTCCGAGTTAAATTCAATGACGTTATAAATGTTTGCTCTTATATTTGATGATAGGTTGATGTCTGAACCCAGCAATAGAGTCACACCAATGAATTTACTTCTCCCAATCATCAATAAGGTGGTAAGTCCGTTTTTGGAATGAGTGCTATTCTCCTTATACAAGTAACCAATAGACTGATCAATTATTATGAAGGTAGGAATCAACTCATCCCTATTTCTGCTAACGATGAATGAGATATTATTCCTAAAGAATTCTTCATAATACGCCTCTTTAGCAAATTCCGGTACATTGAATTTCACCAGTATAATTCCGCCCGACTTATAAATCTCAATTAAAGAAGGATCATTTGGATCTGTAACATTAGCGGCATCAACGGTGTACATGGAAACCTTATACTTCGAAGCGAGTGAATGTATTAGAGCCAGCTGAGAATCTGATTCGGTGATTAAAATCGTTACAGACGCTTGACCTGAAGCAAGTCGATCTAAGTCCTGGCTAACTTGCTTAATCATTGCTTCATCTCGCTGTTCTTTGGATTCAACCGTAATTAATGTGTGAATGAAACGCTCCTTGTGATTAACTGCTACTTCTTTACCTTCAAAATTAGTACCATAATAAATAGTTTGATCCATAATATTGATCTCCTCTCGGTTAATAAACGTATTATAAGTCAGATGGAAAAAATCGAGTAATGAATCACCTGGTACAAAATAATCAGATACTATTGTAGGAGTTATATGCAGGATCATGACAGGATGTAGTTCTTTTGATTTACAAAAATAAACTAAGCATATATATTATAAATAGATTTTTCCAATAAATTAACAAGAACGAAAGGGGGTCCATTTGAAACAGGTATTCATGCCTATATTTCAAATGGTCTTCTTGCTTTGAAAGGAAGATCACTATAAGAAATTTTTACATCAATTACTAGCTACCTGTCGTTCATTTCAAAATTAGTTTTTGTAAAGTTGTAAGGTTGTCGTTTATTTCTTATCCTTACAAGAGAAAATCAAAATTAGAACGGAGCAGTTTACGAATGATCCTGCACATAGGATATATATTTTTCTCGTTCATAGAAACATTTTCTTATTTCATTCTCGCTTTAGCAGCTGTTAGATTAGTACCTCAGCATTATTTAAAAGAAATCTCTATAGTGAGCTTTATTGTTGCGTTTTTATCATTTTTCATGAGAGAAGCAGTAGACCTCAAACAGATCTTCCCAATCATCGTACTTATCATTTTTACAGCGTTCCAACTTCTCGTTGTTAAAGCACCATTTTGGTGGGGGTTAATCATAGCATTCTCAACGTATGTACTCTTTTTCATTATTCAAACCGGACTTTTACTCATCTTGACCAACACCGTGATCTCTTTGGAAAAAGCACAGAGTGCTTCAATAGATCAATTCATTGGACAAACAGTTACGGCCATAGTAATCACTTTGCCATCACTCTATCTCTTTAATAAAGGAATTGGTTACTCTGCAGATTTCACAAAACTCAGATTTAGCCTAGATACTGTCATCGGCCTTCCCTTATGCATATTGCTCTTCGCCGGCTTTGGTTATGTGTTCATTCAGAATGACCTCGTAATGGCGTTTTTAGCACTTAGCTTGTTAGTAGGCATTCTCATCTATTTCGCTGTTAAGAAAGAGAGAGCTTATGATTTCAAAAGTGGCAAATAAAATGGCTGTATGGCTCATAGACCGGAGCCCTAATGCCCGATATTCAGTGGCAACAATCGAATTCATTCTTATCATCATACTTAATGTTCTACTAACTATTTTTATTTCACTTCCAATTGCCTTAATATTAGGACACTTCATAGAGACTGCCGTTATTCTCTTTGCCTCGTATATATTAAGACAATACTCAGGCGGCTACCATATGTCTAAATCTTGGAAATGCATTGTTACTACAGTTATTTTGTCAAACGTAATACCTTACATTCATCTGTCTACAAATACCGTGTTAATACTTACCGGAGTCAGTGCAATACTTGCTGCTATCTTTGCACCATCCCGAATAGAATTAGATACCGTTATACCAAAAAGCGAATATAAATATCTGCGTATTCTATCAGTACAAATCATATTCTTTAATTTTATTTTCTTATCGCCTGTTCTTGCAGTAACATTTGCGCTGCAATCCATCTCGCTCATTCGGTTGCCACATAAGGAGGTGATTACTCTTGGATAAAATGGACCTAAGTAAAGTTACAAATGCACTTGGAGGACTTGCGGATCAAAAAGTAAAAGTGCTTAGTTGCATAGGTTGGATTCATTCACCAAAGCCACCGGCTGAGTTGCTTAAACAAAATCAATCTCAGAAGGAAAAGTAGGACACATCATGGAATGGAATGGAACATTACCAGTAAGCAGAAATCCTGAAGGACTGACGGGATACGAATCGCTTCATGTAGATAAGATTCTATTCTTCCGGATTGTAAAAGGAGAACTGCAAGCTCACACAAGTGATGATTTTCTTCATCTCATCAGTGGTGAAAAGATTCAAAGGTTTTTAAATACACTTTGGGCGAGTAATTGTCATTTTGTTCGATCTGATAGAGGAGACATCCCCGATATCGGGAAAATACGAAAATTTGATAAAAAATGGTTCAGAGCATACTTTGATGAAGTACCAAATAAAAATTCTAAATATATTTATATCGCTAAAGCTCGATATGATGAATTTGTTGAACTTACGATGAAATATAACAGTTATATACGTGATAATCCGACCAGTCGATCCTGAACTGTGTCGGATTTTTTTCTATATTCATCGTTATTAATGTCCAGTTCAAATTAGACAGTTCAAAAGAAAAGTGTAAACATAGGACGTAAGACATCTATAAATGGAGGATTCTTATGAACAAACCGTATGCCATTAAAATAACAAAGACAGTGGATGTTAAACGTACTAAACCATACGTTGTGATAATCGAAATCACAGTTACCGATTCACTTTTTCTTGACCGGTTGATTAACGTAATTAAAGAAGGATCATATGGATTGTGGTATGAAACATACGAGCATTGGGGCACTAGAATCTTTTTGAAAGATAAGTTTGCACTGCATGTATATATGCGTAGGGGAGGGAAAGTATGGTTACTAGATTGTTTCAAAGAAAATCGACAAGAAGAAAGAGAACTACAACCGTTCTCCTTTAGTTCCAGAGAGAAACAAAACGTATACTCAACGAAAGCATACGAGCTCTTGAGTACCTTTATGTTGAATCAATATGATGAATACAGGGAGTTAGTAGCTATAGCGGAGAAGATATCAAAAAATATACAACTGAGGAGGCGTAATGAGTATGAACATGTTTAATACTCTTCATGAGAGATTTGCTAACTTCTTCAAGAAGCATCCTTTATTAGCTGGTTACGTCTTCATAATTAGTTTATACGGAATAATTGGATGCTTACTTTTATTTCTATTAATCTTTCTACTCGTGACAGGTAGGCCCACCATATATGAAGCCTTATTCTCCCTACTTCAATGGAGAACTATGTTTCTTCTTATATTATTTTCAGTCCTGCTATATTTTATGGATAAATCAAAAAAAGGATTTGAATAAAAAAATTGTTGGTGAGCTACACGACGCCTCATACATACACGACCGGACGACAGCCCATCAGCTTTAAAGTGATAGAATAATTACGTAAAAAACCCATCAATGAAAAATCGATGGGTTTTTCATGAATTTAGTGTCATTTTATGTCGAATTATGGTTACTAGTGTCGCCTATTCAGAATTTGAATACAGCTTTACTTTCTTTTCATAAATATATAACATGGAACTAAGACAAAGGAACCAGATCGAGTGCATTTGCACGTGATATAGATCATTTTCTTCCTTAAAAACTTGCCAGTATAGGCAAGTTTCTGCCGAGGGAAGAGTAGAAAGTACCTACTCATTTAATACCGTTTAAATCCAGTAGTAAAGGTCTTCAGCATGACAACCTAGAATAGCTGCTGCTTCTACTGCACTTTCGTAGGACATCAAACGTTCTCCACTTCTCCATCTGGACACGGTGGATTCGTTTACGCCCATACGCCGAGCAAATTCTGCAGGTGCTAAACCACCAAGCAACTCGTCTAAACGGCATCTCCCTCGTTGGAGAGCCATAGTTCACCTCATTAATACAGAGATGTAGCGATTATACATTAATATGACAACCTGGAGCAATTAAAGGAGAAGCTAAAATGAACCAAAATAAGATGGATGATAAATCAAATAACGAAATTACACGTTTGCAAGAAAGACTTGAAAGGAATCCTAGTTTTCAAAAGATACATAGTAACTATGCAGAAAAGCTCCAACAGCTGATACATGTTATTCCGGAGAGTCACCTTGATGCGCTGAGTTCACTTGAATACGAGGTTATCGCGATGCTTGCCAAAAGTGTTGAAGTGACATTCTTGAATAGTATGCAATTTTCTAGCCCCTCATCTGCTGTAGATCTTAAAATAGTATCTGGTTAATTTTCGACTTCGTATGAATATTGAAATCATAAATCCCTCACTTGAGAAAAGAGAGGGATTTTTTCGTTTTTTTGTAATGTACAAATATATCTTTGGAAATTCGACCCCAAACTACTTTATATGACACACTATACTGTAGCTAGTCTAATCTAGCATATCTTATCAATAGGAGAGCTCAGACTATGCTACAAGAAATAATTGTCGATAACTTCGCCGGTGGAGGGGGAGCTTCCACTGGTATGGAATTAGCATTAGGATACAGCCCTCACATTGCTATCAATCATGATAAGGCCGCTATTGCAATGCATAAAGTAAATCACCCTGACACAGAACACCTACTGCGGTTCGGTTTGGGATGCCAATCCCAGAGAGTTAGTTAGAGGCCGTCCTGTAGGGTTAGTGTGGTTTTCACCAGACTGCAAACATTTTAAGGTGGTAAGCCGGTTGAGAAAGAAATTCGTGGACTTGCTTGGGTAGCAGTGCGTTGGGCCGCCACTGTAAAGCCAAGAGTGATCATTCTAGAAAACGTTGAAGAATTTACGACCTGGGGTCCGCTGACGAAAGATGGATATCCGGATAAGCAGAAGAAAGGTAAGACGTTCAAATCTTTTGTGAATGCCTTTAAACGCCTCGGTTATGATGTGGAGTGGAAGGAACTGCTTGCATGTGACTATGGAGCACCATCAAGCCGCAATCGCTTCTTTCTGATTGCGCGTAATGATGGAAGAGCAATCGTTTGGCCAAAACCAACTCACGGTAATCCAGAAAGCGAGGAGTTTAAATCTGGAAATTTGAAACCATGGCACCCTGCAGCAGAAATAATAGATTGGACAATTCCTGCAACATCGATCTTTGATACCTCAGAAGAAATAAAAGAAAAATACGGAGTTAGAGCCATACGTCCTTTAGCGGATAATACATTAAGCCGAATTGCTAGAGGAATACAGAAGTTCATTATTGAAGATCCAAACCCTTTTGTTATGCCTTTTACTATTACAAATTCAAATTTCAAAAAATCAGGGGATATTCAAGCATTTATAGATGCATACATGAATAAAAGTAATTCGGGTCTACTGACTCCTTTTATCGCAAGGATAGGTCAAACAGGATATGCAAAAGATCGATTGCAATATAGAATCACAGATCCCTTAACCACCATTACCTCAAAAGCAGAGCACCTGCTTATTACTCCTATTCTTGGTGTGAACACATCTGGTCATCCTGGTAGTTCAGCTTTGGAGCCTTTACGCACAATTACGACAGGCACTCAGCATATGCTAATATACCCAACCCTAGCAAAATCCGATACTCAACCCGTTCACGAAACATTAGTGGCCACTCATATTATAAAGATGCTCGGGGATAATATCGGTCAACCACTTATGAAACCGATTCAAACGATTACAGCTGGGGGTACCCACTTTGGAAAAGTACAGACTTTTTTACAGAGATACTATGAAAGCTGTGTTGCAAAAGGACAGAATCCCAACTTTGATAAGAAAAAACTCGGTCTGGTTAACATCCACGGTGTCGAATACCGAATTATTGATATCCGTATGAGGATGCTTAAATCTAGAGAATTGTTTAGAGGCCAAGGTTTCCCTGAAGAATATATTATTGATAGAGATCTTAACGGAAAAAAAATCAGTGAAAGTGATCAAGTTGCTCGTTGTGGTAATGCAGTACCTCCACCATTCGCTAAAGTATTAGTACAGGCTAATGTGCCAGAACTTTGTCTGGGATCAGGCAACAGGTTAACAATTGAAAAATATGCACAAAGGGAACCTGGACAGATGGCGTTCAGCATGTAGGAGTACAAGATATATTAATTCCTTCGTAGCCGTATTTAAGAATTGTAGTTCTCTTTTAACAGCAATATAGATAGAGCAGTCGAACGGTTTAGAGAGTGGAGAACCGACTTATTTTAAGTTGAATTCTTCAAAAATTCCCTTCTTACATCGATTATTGTATGTTAATCGTAAATCCCTACGCTAATGAGTTTGCTTGACTGGAAGCAGCTGATAGCTTGTAAGAGGAACAGAGAGGGGAGAGGGAGCCCTTAAGCTGATTGAGTTGGACGATTTCCCTTGTTACCGCAAACTATGGATTCTACCTATAAGTGTTAATCGTTATGGTTTAGGTTGAACTAACCAAGACATGAACTATACACATTCTATCGTGGTGACGGATTATGCAGCTGCAATCCCTAGGTCTGATAATCAGGTAGTACTCTTTATGTGATGGAATATTGCATAATGCACAGATAGACTCAAAATGCAGCACCTGTAGGAGGACATATAAGATGACGCAAGAAGCAATATTGTTCACTAGAGAGCAAGTGCTGGAGATGGAGCCGCTAGAACTTGGAATAGAGGTGGCTCAACATATATTCAGAGCGAACGTGATTAGAAAGGAAGATTGCCCAGATTCAAGATTATTAATTGGGCACTTCGGTTATAAAGCATGGCACCCCCTATCCGGTGAGCGTTGGGAAAATGCTTCATGGAGGAACAGTGATGAAAATGCTTGGTTGGATTGCCCAAGGTATGGAGAGGACATTTCAGCCACATGGAAAATGCAATCGGTCCTAGATCAAGACCCCAAGATTCGAGAGCAATACGCGATTGAGTTACAGAATGTATTAGAATTGAACTTGATTGAAACAACACCTACTTTGGATAGCATCTATCAAATTGTCCACGCAACTCCTGCACAGCGGTGTAAAGCAGCTTTATTAACTTTTCTGAAGTTAAAATCTCATCAGAAAGCAGAAAGTGAATAAAGTACCTTTCTGCTGAATTTCAATCTCTACTAGGGAGGCATAGTATGACCTGGTTAATTCACTTTAGTATTTATGGTATCGTTAGCAACTTCTCAATACCCAGATTTAATAAACCATTTTGGTACGGTTTTGTACACTCTCATCCCACAAATAAATATGACAATAATGACCACATAAGAATACATTGTAGGCCAAAATCTCGTGCGCTGAAGAGAATATCCTTAGATGACAAACAAGCGAAAACATACCGGTTACCGGCTTTGAAACATTTCTCAGCTAGCCTAAGAGATCTATTAATTGAAAATAGGAGGGATAGACGTGCCGAGGATACTGCCTTGGATATGCGTTACTTGTGGTAACAAGTGGGTAGACAATCTTTTAGTCTGCTGGGTAAACTGTCCGGAGTGTGAAGGTGAGTCTCAACACGAATCGGTTAGGGAGCTCAAAGATAATGATGTTTGGTATACCGAAGATTAATTGGTCGAATACGTCCGAGACAACCGAAATAGAAATACTATTCGGTAAGTAGATAAATTTCTCTTTTGGCATCGATTATTATATGGTATTCGTAATCGAGATCCCTCACTGGATAAGAGAGGGATCTTTCTTTGAAATTATAAAATAAAACGCTGTAAATTCGATTTCAACCTCCTAACGTGACAGACTATAAGCAGTAAACATATTCAGTCTTTGAACTGTAGAAGGTGAGGTATAGAAGCAGTGAAAATAAAATTTGGTTTATCTGGATTTTTAGCTCCAGATGGACAGTTTTTCGAGTGTGAGTACCAAGAACATCAACGGCTGGCTTCCAAACTAGTAGTGGAATATAAGATTCAGTTTAACGGAAGCAGCAATGAGATACCTGCTTTTATTAAATTCGGGTGTCATCCATGGGTTGGTAAAGAAGGTGATGGAGGTTGTCACTGTTTCATTTGGGAAGAGCCTACAGATGCGCAATTGAATTTCATTAAAAGCAACTTTGAAAGAATGACTAAGCAACAACAACTTAGTGTTCTAAGAGATCTGAATTCCTTTAACCTTGATGTTAAACAATTGGATGCACTGTACTCCGGAGAAACAACGACCAAAGGAGGTATTTTACATGATTGAGCACCTTAAAAAAGCAGAAATTAAGCAACCTGGTTCAAATCCCTGGAAAAAAGTCTTAAAACGGCCTATCTATGCCGATGGAACGAAATTCTATATTCGTGCAAAAGGGTTTAATAGTATTGAAATAAACCGCCGCCAATATCTTGAAGTCAAAAAAGTATTAGATACCTGGTTTTTAATTTGAGAGTGGCGGGAGCCGTTATATTATTCTACGGCTGCGACCAACTAGTGAGGAGTGTATAAACACGGTGGAACCTTCAGCTATTAAAACACATAGAACATATATGGGTAAGAGTGGGCTTAAAAGAAGGGTGACTCGCTTTCGTATCTGTGGAGTAGATGGGTCAGGAGTATTCGGGGATGTGTTTTATATTTCTATCGATCGTAACGGAAAGGAAAAGAAAGAGAAGTCATGCTACTCAGGTAACTTCGCAAATTGGGCCGTACATGAAGTTACTACTGAATCGAGTGAAAAGTAAGGTTGTCACATTCACTTTTGTACATTTTTTATTGTTTTCAAAGGGGGAACTGCATTGAAAGAAACTGAGTTATTCGCTCCTGTGAAGGCATGGTTAGAATATGGAGGAAGTATTGTGTTTTCAGAAATACAACCCCACAAGGGCACATTAAGACGGGCTGACGTACTCGGTCTTCATGGTGATATTGTCACTGTTGTTGAACTCAAAAAGTCTCTTAACTTAGATGTAATGGGTCAGTGTGTAGAATGGGAACCCCACGCACATTTAATTTACGCAGCAGTACCAGAACCGATCCAACACAAGCGTATGAAGCTTTCTCATGGTAAACACATCCACAAGTTTGCCGAACGCATCATGCGCCAGTATGGAATAGGCTTATTATATGTTGGGGAAATGGGACAAGTTGAAATTGTATTACGTCCACGTTTAAACCGGCGGATCACTTCATTGCTCCCAGAAAGCATTAATGAGTATCATGAGAGTCTTTCACCTGAAGGGGGTACGAGTGGAGGAGGTTATATCACTACGTACCGAACAACGATGTTAAGGCTTCGTGAATTTCTACTGAGAATGCATGATCGTTATGATTCAGTCAGGCTCAAGTATTCAAAGGAGATCCAAGATGGGTGGACCCCGATGAATGTGATCCTGGACCAATGTACAACTCATTATTCTTCACCCAAGTCTAGTTTAGGCACAGCCTTACTCAAATTTGAGAAAGATTGGTGTGAATCGACGATCATAAATCGGCGTAGGTATTATCGTGTTCGCCCAGAACTCGTTAATCATCCGGATTCATAATATCAGATATTCTTAAGACCTAACGGGACTTACCTTGGTTAGACAAAATGTTGGATTGTCCTCATATAGCATTAATAAGTTGTCGGCAAGATCCTTGCTTGGTAATTGGCAATGTTCTGACCATATGGACCAGTCATGTAAAACAAAGTTGTAAAAAAATCCATCCTTATTTTCAATACCATAATCTATCATATACTCACCTCGAATCGAGTCTAAATGCACTAGAGAGACTTAGTCAATACATTAAAACCAATCGTTCAACCTTCGTCCGGAAAGGAGAAAGGAACAAATGAGTATATATGAGAACCCCGCTCTATATGCACGAAAAGTAAGGATCACAGAAAGGCTGGCACGTATCTGGTGCAATCATCAACTTAAACTACAAGCTGATGTAGAACTTGCCTCTATATGCCCTAAGTGTGGGAAGCCGACTTTGGAATCTGAAATGGGATGCTATGAGGAAGGCACGGAAGCTTATGTCTATTGTTCCAATGACACAATACCTTATGAAGATGAAGAAGACGGTACTATCCAACTGGGTGATTGTGATTATGTATCGGATGTGATGGAAGAACACGTCCCTTTATCCAACTGGTACACCTTTGATCATTTACTTGCAATGCGCAGCGGTATTATGGGTGAAGTAAGAGATTACGGAGGTCTAATTGAATGGTTTACTTCAGCTAAAAAGGATATTGAAGAGGTTATAGTGCCTTCCTCAGCAGAGGAAATAATACCATAGGATCTGCTGGAGAGCTGCGGAGTTCCTAGTTATGAATAAAGCTCATATATCGGACGGGAGGGACCTAATGCTAACAAATTTATTTGTGATTTTACTATTAACATCGGTTCCTGTTTTAGTTGCTATTTTCGTATTATCTTTTAATGAGAAAAATCCTGCGAAACTTTCTTTATATAGATATTCAATTATCAGGATAATTCTTGGTATTCCATTAATCGGAGTTTGTTTTAGCTTGTATTTATGGAATCAAACCGTTCTTGATTATCAGTTAATACAAGTGATCAAAAGGTTAGATGATATTCATATTCGCATGGTATTAACTGATAAAGTTTTAACATATTCCATTGTTGCACTCTCTATATTTTTCATTAGCTTTATGATTGGTAGATCCAGGAGTTGATAAGTTATTTAACTCGCTTTAAACAAAGATTTTTAGGGAGGAATGTACTATGACACAGACAATCCGGAAAGTGAAATTATCTGATGTATCCAGTGATCAGCATTTGAGTTATGAGGGTGCTAATTGCACATATCCTGCTGAAAAAGTAAGTGAGATGATACGTAATGATGGAGATCTCGCACTCCTTGATTGGCAAATATGTACGCCTACTACTTGGAGCCCTAATGCTGATCATATGATCAAGTGCTATATTGAGCAAGAACGCGAAGAGATGTATGAGGATTGGGATGTTGAGGTTGAAGGTAAAATCACCAAAGAAGACATTGCTCAGCTCCAATCTGTGCTTGATAGAATGTTTGGTAAAAATCAATATTGGAAGTTTAGTGGCCCAGAAGTAATCATTGATTCATTGGATTAAAACAAGTTTCGGCTTAACCCCTTAATGAGGCAGGACGCATATGTGGAAAAAACAGAAAATTCACCGTGTGATCGGATTCATCCACTGGTGGGTATATGCTGCTGCATTAAAAGTATATTTTGAGTGCAGATGGGAAGATGAGAACGAAACTCTGCACGTAACAACGTTTCATAAAGCAGAATATAACGGAAATTTCCTGAAAAAGAAACACCCTAAAGGCACTGTCCAGGCCTTAAAAACACACTGGGGGGATATGAAACGGTCCCTGGAAACTGATAAACATGTGGTTTAGGGGTATCCCACGAGAACATAATAACCATATGATTCAGGCTCACACTCCGATTCAAAATTCTTCTTTCTTCTTTTAGTTCGATTTCGAAGCAACATGAGAGGTTGCCGGTAGTACCTGAGGAATTGATACAGATGATGGTTTTTACTCATTAATTTCATCTGATCGCAGGCTTCCCCGTCTGGGTACCGGCCGGAAAAGAATAAGAAAATTGAGGCTGACGGCCTCTTACCAAGGAGTGATAACAGTTGCACGTGTCACTCAATGTGAATTGTGTGTGTGGAGCAAAGATGGCGATTACTCCACCAAAAGAAATTCAGAATTCACCGGATGAACTTCGTTACTTTGATATAAATTTCGGATATTGTGAACGGCTGATTGGGAAATTTTCATTTGTACTTAATTTGAGGGAGGGGAAGAAAGGCTATGAGTAAACGTGTGTACAAGCTATTGGATGGGAGCGAACTGGTGGTATGTAAGGAAGTCTTGGAGCTCCGTCAGAGCCCCAATGGGTAACAGCGTAATTGATAATGTTTTGGCATTGGTTGATGTGGGCAATGCGGCTGCTCGAGACCTGGAATATGCCAAGAAACAGGCGGGCATTTGGAATGACGAAGCTGTTCGACTCCGCGAGGAGCTTGAAGAGACACGGAAAGTCAAATTCCCACGGCAACCTGGGGGCGAAGGTGGATGGGTGATAGATTACAATTTTTTGAAAAAGTTAGGTGCTGCAGTCCTAAGAGAATCAGAATATTCGGTGGATACCGAGGATATCGAACGGCTGTTGCTTGTACTGGAAACCGTTTTGGCCCAGGAAGAAGAGGGGAACCATGAACCTGATCGATCCTGATGACTTCCCATGGTATCACAAGTTATGGTTGATTCCGCTGGCGTTAACCGTAATGGCAGCTCAATGGATACGAGATAAATTCAAAGGTTGAGGATGTCCTCTCCTTAGTTAGGGGATGTAACACACATGAGCTTCAATCCTTTTCGTTGGTGGCAATGGACGATAATCATATTCGGTGTGTTGGTATTCATTTATATCGCTTCAGAACCAATTCTAGAATTGATATTTTAGGGATATACCAAAGTTACAATTGATCTTATTGCGGAAAAAATTAGGGCTTGCTACCGTGGGAAAATATATAGCAAGCGAAACGCCTCAGATCGTATTGGAGTATTGCAAAAAAAGATTGGCCTGAACGAGATGGGATGATCCAGCCAATAACTTTATTAAATAGATAAAATTATTTGGAGGTGAGTATAAATTTGAAGCCGTTAAACAGGAAGTCAAGGCTCCAATGGTTAGAGAGTAAAAAGGGCTTGGATTATATAAAAGAAATGTATATGTTCACTGATAGGGAAGTTAAAGAGTGGTTCGATAGGGTATACCCACTATATAAAGATGATCCTCCCTATTCGAGCGATACTTCTTCTGAGTTACCTGAATGCTTGGTATGTGAAAGTGAAGTGAGAATTACTTGGTCCTGCGCTTGCGGAGATAATGGATGTATCGTAGATCCTAATGATCCAGAACTAGAGGAACGATTAAAAGAGTATCATAAATAGTTTGGGTCAGTGACTATAAAGCACACTCTTGATATTTGAAATTAATAAACGTAACGAATTGATACTTCGCATTGTATCTCTAGAAGTCACCCAGCCTAAGGAGGAAGAGTAAACATGAAAAAAGCCGAAGATATAGAAGCGTGCAAAACTCTGGATCTTAACAGTTGGACTGAGTCCGAGGAAGGAAGAATAGTCTTGACAGAAGAACGGCTCCAAGAGATTAGAGCTATGGTTAACACGGGATTTATCACAGCTCCGGGGAATGCTACGGTGGCTCAACTACTGGAATACTCGGATGGTTTAAACGATAAGAACGAAAGGTTAAACAAGGCACTTTCGGATTCCAATCTGTTGCTTGAATCATTGGTTGGTGATAAGAAAATTCTACTGGGGCAATTGGGAGACAAGGACAGCACCATTGAGTTCTTAAGCAGCTCTCTTTCGCTCACGGAAGAGTTGCGAATGAAGTCAGTAAATGAGGAAGCTCGGCTTCGTAAGGAGCTTGAAGAAGCTTGGAAAACAATTCAAAATTACGGAATTGTTTTAACGGCAGCTAAACATCTGAGCAAGGAAATTGACTATACTGGAGCACCAAAAGATATGTTTACCTTCCAAGCGATTGCCAAGAACATGAAAGTGCATGTGAGTACAATGGACTGGAGTCCTATTGAAAGTTATCGGTGTCTCAGGGAAGGAGAATCTAACCAACGGACGGATGGCAGTCAGCTAATACGCAAATATGCCAACTGTAAAAAAACCGGGAGTGATCCCTTGGCGAATGTTAAGGATATGACGGATAAACAGCTCAATCAGGAGCTGGCTGATTTGACTAATTATGAGGGTATGGATCAGTATGATGAACCATGTTTTACGTATGAACCTAACGCATCACTAGAGATCCAGGAAAAGGCGCTCAAGTCTGATCCAAATGGCTATGTGAGAAATCTCGCTCATGTGGTAGAGGCAAATATTTTTTGGAACTTTTTGGAGGTAAGTATGCCCCCCGAAGGCATCGCATGGCTTTTAGACGTTCCACCTAGACAACGGGCTGAAGCTGCATATATGACACTAAGGGAGGCGAGGGTTCGAAGTTGAACCAACAAAAAGGGAACAAGACTGCTAATAGGATTACTTCGAATTCCCATAGTCGTGTTTAATTATGAGAATACCAACAGTTCATACGAGAGAAGGACTTTGATAGATGACACAAGCGCTAAACGTTACAAAAGATCGTATCCTGGGATTAAAACCAGGATACGAATTAGATGCACTTGTGGGGAATTATATAGCCAACGATATGCCTCAAATCGTATGGGAGTATGACACAAAAAAATGGCCTGATGGTGAAGTTGAAATGGTACGGCGAGAAATTTATCGAAATTTTTCCGAATCTATCTCTGATGCAATGGATGTCGAAAAAATAATGGGCTCAGAGGATTATCGCTCGCGCTATATAGAAACAATCACATGGTTCTACCTTGAAACACAAGGTGTGTGTGAAGTATACGACTTGATGCAAGCAAGTCCTGAAATGCGTTGTAAGGCTGCTTTGTTGACCAAGTTTGATCTGTTTTAGAAGGTTCTCCACAGATTGAAGGATATCCACCCTCTACGTAGTATAATTGAATAAACCAATTTCTAGAGGGAGTAGTAACCATGAGTGAAAAATTATCCAATTACATTAACAGCATTTCTCCTGCGGCAAGCCCGTCTTTGAAAGAAAAACTAAAAGATATTGAGTTTAAAGATCAATTCCGTGAGCCTGAAATTGCAGAAATTGCTTGGCTTGATCTAGCGCATTTGTTAAAAAGCATTCCTGTTCATGAATTAGCGGCAATGATTAAGAATCAAGCGGTTGAAGTGAGTTTCTCGAATGAAGAACTTGCTGAAATTCGGAGAGCTTTAGGGAAGAATGTTGCTAACATTGAAGGCTTCATGGAATCAGACAAGATCAGTGAACAAGATAAATTAGATGCCAAAGAGTGGAAGCGTCACAACGAAAGCGCACAAATTAAAATTAAAGAACACTTCAAATTTTAGGGAAGGAGCAGTTACTTGGATAGTGCGATGATGAATTTACTCTTGGAGCGAAGACATAGGGGGGAGCTAAAAATACTCCCCGAAGAAATTGAGCAGGTCTATTCAAGCCCGATACTAGATAAATTTATTGAAGAGTTTATTTTTATGAATGAATCACTCAATGGATATAATCACTATTCACGAAGTGACTCAGATGCAACAATGCTCCTGGATATAATCGAAGATATCGAAGTTCAGTTTCAGCTCACTTGGGACTCAACGGAAAAGGTTTATACATTTTATACAGGTAAACCTAATTCAAATATATTCAATGGTAAGGTATCTGCCAATACATTTTCTCTTGTTATATGTAAAGCTATACTAATGATTAGATATTCAGATTGATGAAGTCAAAAGCAAATGTCGGCAGACCCCATGTTAGCATGTGCTAAACTCATGTAATAACAATTCAAATGGAGAACGACAAAACCCATGAATATGTTCACGGGTTTTTTGGTCTATCCAAATACCCTAGAACTACTCTATGCATAGGTAATATGATAAAGTATTTCAAACAATGCGAAAATGGAGGGACCCAGTAAATGACATTAATCATTGGTATTAAAGACGGTAATAGAGGTTGTCTAATAAGTGACTTTAGAATAACGAATGTCCGGACCGGTGACCAATCAGATATAGCGATGAAATACATTTCTTTTGACGACAGGCTATTCTTGACAATGGCAGGAAAGACAGTGACTTTGCTACCTCAGATTCAGGAACAACTGCCATCTATAATGAGAACTTTAACTTTTGAGAATGTCGATGATGAAGAGGGCCCACTTAAGAATGTGCTAGATATTGTCTTCAGAGGAAAACCAGCTTCATACGATTCTCCAATGATTGGAGTTTACTTAGATCATGGTTCAAATTCATTTAAGATGTTTCGAATTGATACACGTTTTGAACACAGTAACAGTACCTGGTCTTTTAGTTATGTTCGTGATGCTGATTTTGAATCTGAGATCATAGGGTCGGGAGAGATTTTATCGTTGTCAGAGTTCTTCCCTTCATTTGGCCCAATAGGGTTATACAATCAATTTTCCAGGGGCTTAAGCTTAAGATACTCAAACACTAAAAAAGCTATTAACGAGAACAATACCTATGATATTTCAACAATAACTAACGCTATAATTTTTAATGTTAAGACAAGACTTCGTTCGTTAGGTCCTTCAGTGTATCGCCTTCTAGGAATCAGTCCTGTGTTGATGCCTGTTATCATTGAAAATGCTCATTTAAGGATTGAAGCCAGTGAATATGAAACGGGCTACTTTAACAATCAGGGCGAATATAAATTAGCAAACTACTCTATTGAGAGGAGAAGAGAAGGTGAAGCTATTCTGATAGACCATGATACTGGTACAAGAATCCCTGTGTACCCGACAAATAGTGATTTTTCGCCTTCAAATAACCAAAACGTTACCTTTGATCCTGAAAATCTCACAGCTGGCGATGAATATCGATACTTTCCTTTCACTATAAAGCAGGTAAGAACACACTCATCAATAATTCGTTCTATAACCATGACGACGTACTTACCTTACGGCAATAATGAGTTTCCAGTACGAGAAGTGATAAAGCGCCAGACACTTTCGACTAATATTTTTGATACATCACCTGTACCTGAGACACCTTTACTGACTTCTGTAGAAATAACAGAATGGAACCAGGTCGATCTGTTTAATACTGCTTGGCTAGAAGAGAAGTTAGGGCCGGCGAGTAATCTGTTTCGAATTGAAAATACGCCCTCATAATTGGAACTTCGATCTCTACTGAGTAACTTCCAGCGCACTTTCAAAAAAATGAAGAAGACCGGCCTTGTCCCTCTATAACGGTCTTTTTCTTTGTAGTTTGTCGTAATACAATTTCAGCAACCGTTCTTCTCCCCTCACGACAGAAAAACCTTTCAAAATTAGTGATTTTACTTTCGTTATGCCATGCTTATCATAACGAGATCACTGATTTCTTAAATTGAAGATGAGGAGGAGCAATAACATGCCAAATGTAACAATCGATTGGCTAAACAATCATGCAAAAATCCTTGTGAGAAGGCATTGGATCACATTCCTGCGATCGTAATCGATTTAGACCGTGACAGTCTAGATTGGGATAATTATGTTGGATACTACTGCAGTGACATTGAAACAATCGCATTCAATAGTCATGTGAATGCTAGAAGAAGTGAAAAGGCTATTAAGAGTACATTGTTACATGAGTTAGTGCATTGGTATCTACATATAATTGGAGAAAAGTTTAGTGATTCAGATGAGCGGTTCGCCAGGGAACTGATTCGAGTTGGATTAGGTAGAAAACATAATCCTGATGAACAATCTGTGTTGGCTGCAAAAAAAGCGTGGAAGCGAAAGAAGGATGAGCGTTTTGAGATTGTTGAAGAAAATGAGGATGGTGTAATTACTGCACGGCTGAAGCATCATCGGAAAAACGTTGATGATTTTAAACAAGATTTAGCAAACACCTTAATTCGTGTTCACAATAACAGAGAAGATGATATTACAATTTATCCTGGTGATATTGCAGATAAGATGTGTGAGTGGTACGGATATAAAATGGAGCCAATCGCACAAATCGCAATAAGAGTAAGCAAGCGAGGTACTCACTGGAGTGGTGAAATTGGTGATCGAGATGACATTGCAGAAGTTCTTAGTCATCAATTAAACATGGATTACAACGAGATAGATTTGAAATTGAACAATGATGAATCAGTTGAAGCCGCTGCCGAAGAACATTAAACAAAATCAATCTTTGGAGGTAGTTATGAATTCAAGGGAATATGAAGAAAAGAAACAAAACCTTAGAAATTACTTTAATTCAGATAAGTTCAGAGAGAATGAGATCGGTGAACGTGTATATTACAAAGGAAGAAGAAACTTAAAAGAACTTAAGTATATTTTGGATTTGGTATTCGGAGATGATTACACGGTCATTACTGAAAGTCCTTTGAAGAACGAAACTGGTAAAATGATTGGTGGCTTTATCACATGTAAGATATATGTATCTGCTGATTTTAATGGTTTCCAACAAGGAACTGCAGGTGCATATGTATACACCAGATTTAATTTAATAGAGAATGCATACTATCTTGAGCAATCTCAAACAATTGAAGGTTTGGACTTTTATAACATTTGAATATGATCAATTCAACCTTGGAGGGAGGGCGAGAATATGGCCAATCATACAAAAATCGTATTAGACTATCTTATGACCGAGACACCATTCACAGTGAAACAGTCGTTTATTGACCGATTACATGAAATTAATGAAGGTTTTGAAACTGTTCCGGAGGAAGTGATAGATGCCTATCAAGAACTTACTAACTATGAACTATGGGAAATAATTCGTAAAGTTGCCTGTGAAGGTAAAAGACGAAATAAGGAAATCATTCCTGTTCAATTTTAGAATAAGGTCTGTTTGGGTTCACCTGAAACCTGATTTTTTTTCGAAATACATCAGAACAAATAAATTGGGGCAGTAGCGTCTTTGCTGCTGCTCCGTTTGAGCTGTTTTTATAACCTCTCGTAGAACTTTCTCTACCAGAACAGATCCTGCACCTCAATCTCTTAAAAACAGAATGGGACCACAATATTTCATCAGAGGAGAATCAAATGACATTAGGAGAAAGATTGGCCACTTTGAGAAATACTAAAAATATGACCCAAGATGAACTGGCAAAGAGTTTAAAGATAGGTAAGTCTACTCTTGGAATGTATGAAACAAACAAAAGAGAACCCGACCTTAATACAATCGCATTATTAGCTGCATACTTTGAAGTTTCCATTGATTGGCTCATCACGGGTAAATCCTTTGATGAGAGCCGAACTTCTAAAGAATCCTCCATTATGGCTAGCAACATAATTAAGCATATTAGGAATGCTGAGGCTGATTATGATGTTGATCTTTTAAATGACTCTCTAGTGAATGAAATTATTCATCAGTTTATATTTAATCTGGCAAAGCTTAAGGCCAAGGTTCATCATTCATAAAAAGGAAATAACGCACAATAATACTCTCCTTTTAGAAAGAAAAAATTGGTGTCATACCTGGAGTGAGATTTCAGCATTGTCACCAGTATGGACTCACACAAGCAAATCACTTACGAGTATCTTGGATACAAAACAAAATGAAATTTTACCACTCGTTCAGATTTTGTTATATTCACTAATGCTGGACTATTGTCTTTAGTAGAATTTATATTTCATAGTTACTAAGTGAATGATCGTTATCAATCTACTTATTGGATAGGAGTGAATCGATAATGGAATTTCAAAATTGCCTATACATGAATCTAGAAAGAACAAGAACTGTTCTATTTGCGAAGCGGGAAAAAGAAGTCGCTTGAGCCGTTCTTCATTGATGCTTTAAAAAAGGAAAGCATCCCAGTACGGGAGCCTGACATACGGCCTTTGTTGCGCCATCCATCAAGTAGGTAGAAAGGAAAGTGTTTATATGAATGAGCAAATAAACTCCGAGTTTGTGATGTTGGTTGCAGGATTGACTATAGGATTATTCTTCTCAGCATTAGTTGCATTTTTAGCCATCGCCTCTTATCACAAAAACCCGATTCGAACGATGAAAATTATAATCAGACGCGGGGATGATGTTGAGCTTGAATTAAATGAGATGCACCAAATATACAGAAAAAACGATGATAAGCATCTTGTGACGCGTTACAAAAAATATAATCAATTAATAGAGGTTACAACCTATAAATCAAAAGATCTTTTTGATGATAATTGAACGTTTATCTATTCTTCAAGAAACTGCTCTTATGGGGTTAACCGTCTGTAATTAATGCCGGTCCCTATACATACCCTAGCATCCGGTAAACACTAGAGGAATAACACTCTGTTTAGTAATGTAACGTATTTTGCTTAGAAATTTAAAACTTGCTGGCTATCGATAAAGAAGAAGGGGTTAGATCATGGGGATTAAGAATTTATTCCGTCAAATTGTCCAGATAAACAAAGAGATTCGAGAAGAAAAATTTCATGAAGATCAAAATAAGGCATTTCAATTTATTCAATCGCTTACTCACGTAGAGAAAGAAGAACTATTAGCTGCGTTACTTATCGCTGGTGTTGAACATGACGGAGGCACTATTGATGAGTATCTCGAAGAGTTAGAAGAAAGGGTTTCGATTAAAAGAAAAACACGAAAATCCGAAGAAATACAAATGGTGGACAACACTCCTATTACCAAGAATTATTATCACTAATATTGATCTAAATTGATAAAAAAGGGAGCTATAGTTGTGGGGAAAGATGACCTTGAAATCATACTATGGGTTATTGCTGGAATAGGTTTAGTTATGTTTTTGGCATTTTTCTTCAGACTAATTTTTGATCGTTCTAAATAGAATTCTACTTAGAAGCAGAGGAGTATGAGTGGGAGAATGCACAGGAGAAAGTTATTTTCTACACCGCATATCTCTAATTCGTCAATAAGAAAAAACCCGCCTTTTTGGTGGGTTTTTTCTTATTCCTGTATAGGAGTACATTTTAATTCAATTCATCTTCATTTTTTCTTCCTTTGGAAAAACTCTGCACTAGCTCTTTTATAGCATTGTTATGCTTTTGATTCAACTCTTCAATAGCTTTATTGGTCTTTTCATGCCACAGATTCTTCTCAGTGAGTAGTTCATCCCTCATCTTAATCATTATCTCTTTCTCTAGCATCATCAGTTCTTTTTGATGATCCTCATCCTTCCTCTGCAGCTCTCTTATACTCTCTGAACTCAGTTTGCTTATCTCCTGAGACATCTTCTCCACATCACCTCGTAGAGCGCTCTCTACCTCTTTAGAGGATGCCATATCATTAGCATGCTTAGCGACTAAGACAGTTACTTCTTCTTTTAGTAATGATAATTCGTTCTCTGAAGCGATAAGCAATTGAACCCTCGTCTCTAAATTTTCAATCTTCTCATTTTTAAGCTGAATGTTTTCAGCGTTCGAAATGGTTACTTGATCAAAGTGGCTAATACGTTCAGTTAATTCTTGGTTTTTCAGCCGTATTTCATCAAGTTCATCGGACTGTTTCTTGGTCACCTTCTTTTGCTCGGCTAATTCTTCTCTTAAAGTTTTTAATTCATCCTCAAGCTTTTTTGTATCATCCTGGTTCTTATCTTTTACCTCATCAATCCGATCAGCTGCTCTTTGATGCTGTCGAATAACAATGTGATAGGCCCGATTAAATACCTTTACTAACTCATCTAGGTCATTTTCTATGGACGGATCATTGGCTTTTATGTCATGAAGTACACTTAAATTCATTACAGACTTCAACCACTCACCGTCTTTGAGGCCTGAAACCTTGATAACCTTATTAACTTCCTTATAAAGCTCTTCTTCAATTCTGAATCCCTTTATTTTTTCCTCTTTATCCAAAATGATCTCCTCCGTTATAATGTTAACATAAATAACCCTATTTTAAAGCTTGTTAACTTGTTAACATAATATAATGAGTTAACTATATCATAAATATGAGAAGGAAAATACTAGGTATGAGTGATATTCACGTGGTAGAATAGGGTTATCAAAATAGGTTCCGATAAGATATAATTATCGGAACCAATATCTTAGGACATATGTAGAAAAAAGAGGGAGGGAGGGCGGTGTTGTCATAATTAGTGATAATGTTTTCATAATTTATGAGAAAACTTTTTCATAATTAGCGATAAAAGTAGTTAAGGCTTTGGCTAGACTGTAACTGTACAAAATAAGCATAAACTTACAAAACGTTTTTTTGTCAGTAATTGTGGAAATTAGCTATCTCAAATCGATTGCTATTGTTCTCACTAATTATGACAACGCAAGTATTTTTGGTAGCTCCGTAACTATTCAACACATTAGAGAAGATTATCGCGGGAGGGTCTAACAATACATAAGCCTTAAATTGAGGGGAGCTTTTACAAGTGATTAATCCAGGAAAACATATTCACACGTACGCAGTTTTCTCAGAAATTAATGGAGAAAAAGCGCAGGTTGAAGACATAATAGCCAAAATTAAATCATTAAACCTTGGTGGGGTACTAAGTATCTTATCGCAAATCACCTCTTCAAATGGAGAACTCAAGAAGGAATGTACAGATATGTTTCGAAGATTTAATCAACATATTGGGAGCATGGATATACTGAACTCTTTTGGAGATAAAGAACTATATTCTGAACAAGGATTGTTCTTTCTATGGAAGTGGTTACTAGCTTATGGGAATCAGAAGAGTATGTCACAACCTGAGGACGTTTCTGTCGGTGTGAACCAGATAATTCTTTTATGCATCTTGCTGTCAGACTATCTAGATAGTGATGTTACTAAGGAAACTGTCATTTATTCGTTGTTTTCTAATTCAACCTTTAATACTTTTAGTGACTTAGGGTCTGACATCGCACGAGCTTCATTAATGTTCACTGAAATAGCTAGCAACCCTTTGCTTTTCGAAAAAAAGGATTATATGGACTTGTCAGAAAAATTTGTGGAGCGGTATGGATACACGTTACAAGATTACTTCAGTGTTATAGTTGGACTCATTATGGAATTCAGGACTAAAAATGAAATTAGTGTTAACTGGATGAGGAGTCTAAACGCTTTTGACAGCACTAATTTATCTGATGTTGCCAAGACAATAGTACACGAACTCTCATTTAATCTGAGTGAAGGAGAAAAATGGGCTACTTCCTCATTGAATGAACCATGGAATTATAAACTCTTCAGACGAAAACCTTTATTGCTATTGGATACAGGTACCTATTGTCCTGTCAGCACTAAACTACTCGATGATGCAATTTTTGACCAGTTGTACTTTAAAATTAGGGACGCATTCCCGAGTGATAGTACTCAAGTACTTAGTTTTTATGGAAAAGTGTTTGAAAAATATATCGAAACCATAACAATGGAAGCTGTTAAGAAAAAGAACGGGCTAAATTATCAAATAATAAAGGAGTTCAAGTTTAAAGCTAAACATAAGGGAGAGAAAAGGTCTCCTGATGTATTAATCAGATTAGGGGACACTTTGTTTGCTGTGGAGGCAAAAGCCCATCGTTTAAGAATGGATTCAATGTTTGGTGCTAAGAACACGATCGATAAGGATATTCAACGTATGACGATTGAACCTATAATACAGTTGAATAAACGTTTGGAGCAGCTTTCATCCATCGAGCATCCTTCTATTGAAGGTGTAAACCAAATATACCTACTGTCAGTTACCTGGGGGCACTTTCCTACACTAAATCCGTTTGAAAAGAAAATAAGTGAAAGTATGCCGAAATTCAATTTACCTATTAAGGGTCGTTTTCACTTGGATATAGAAGAATACGAAATGTTAATGCAATTGATATCAAGAAAAAGCTCCAAACCTCTTTCTCACTATCTAGACAACAAGACAAAACTTGCACCTAATGTGCCATTTAAAAACTTTCTGATTGATAGCAGTCTTCGTCCTAGACGTATGGAGTATCTTACGGAAAAACTCAGAAATGAGGTCAACCGCTGTAGGGACCATTTATATAGAGATAAAACACAATAAATTCTTCGACTATAACTACGAAAAGGTGAAAATTATGAACAAATTGGCAATAAAAGAAATACTCACATTATCCGGAGTCGATCCGGAACCCTCATATTATTCTGGCCGTCCAGCAACATTATCTGATCTGAACAGCAAGATCTTAGATAAAATTTATCGAGGCATAGCTGAGAACATAAGCAAAGAGGCTGCTGATAATTATCTTCAGCTTGTTGATGAACTGGAATATCTTTCAGCAACTGCTTTCTTAAAAATGATCTATAGATTGGAACAAAATGAATGGAAATTCGATTATAGCTTAGCCCAGAATAATAGTAATACTTCCTATACTTCTCCTGGAACAACGTTCGGTACGTTCGGATCTAGGCTTGGACAATCCAACAGCTGTAGGAACGATGTCACTATAGATATTAAGCGAGAGTTCCTCAGAAATCATGGCATTAAAATTTGAAACTTATTAATTATTATGTAAACCGAGTTGGAAAGAAGTAGGAGGTTTTATGAAAAGAGATATAATACCACGTTCTGAGACTAATTTAGAGAATGCCGAGAGTACGCTAGAGATCCTATTGAAGATGTCTACTGCATTCATAGAAAAGTCAAAATCTACATCAACCCGTAAATCCTATCAATCGGACTGGTCTCATTTTGTAGATTGGTGTACAAGGTATGAACTTCCATATATGCCGACAACTAATGAAACCTATGCTTTGTATCTTTCGAGTATGGTTCTGGATGGTTTAAAAGCAAGTACGATTCAGCGCAGAATGAGTTCAATTGCTCAGGCTCATTATGCGAAGAATTTCGATACGCCATCAACAAAATTAATAAAGGAAGTTTGGTCAGGTATAAAAAAAGAAATTGGGACCTATCAAGAAGGGAAACAACCAATTCTTATCGAAACGTTGCTCGAAATGCTGAAATTAGCCCCTGCCAATATGAAGGGAAGCCGAGATAAGGCCTTGCTCCTAATCGGTTTTGTTGGGGCTTTCCGTAGAAGTGAACTTGTTAACTTAGATGTTTCTGATTTTAGATTAAGTAAGCAAGGATACACTGTACGAATAAAGTACTCAAAAACGGACCAGGAAGGTAAAGGTGAGTTTGTTGCTATCCCTTACGGTCAAAGTCAAGATACGTGTCCCGTGTTAGCAATACAGAATTGGCTTAATGTATCTAGTATTGAGTCTGGGCCGGTCTTTAGAGCCATAAACAAAATTGGCCATTTATCAGAGAAGAGGCTCTCTGATAAATCAGTCGCTTTGATCGTCAAACGTTATGTAGAAGCTGTAGGCCTCGATCCAGCCATGTACGCTGGGCACAGCCTTAGGAAGGGATTCGCTACCACTGCTGCAATGAGAGGGAGTAGTGAACGGTCCATTAAAGAGCAAACGCGACATAAATCAGACGCGATGCTTCGGAGATATATAGTCAATGCCACGTTATTTATGGAGAATGCTGCTAATGATTTAGGACTCTAACCAATTCTGGAAGACAATTTGTATTTAAGGCTAGGAACATCATGTGATAAAGCATGTTGTCTCTAGCCTTTTTCATTTTATAGATTACAGTTCTAAAGTAGTTTGTAGTTTCAAGAAAAGTATCCCTCAGGATCTGCCTTGACCAGACTGAAAGGTAAATTAAAGCAGATTAACCTCATTCAGATCATTAATGTTACTCCACCTTCTTATCACTCTCAGATTCTACTTTATCAATATAGTATGTGGGCAAATTTGTTTTTGTCTTGTTTATGAGTACCAAATCCTTTAAGAACATAATCGTAACCACCACTTTTATTTTGTTTAATATCATGGATTAAGTGAGACTGGTGGTCTTGCTTCAAAAAGATATCTTGAGTTGTAACCTCGTCTGGGAACTTCCGAACGATCTCTTGATCCAGTATTGGAGCATCAATAATAACTCGTTGCTCACAATGAACACATGTCCATCTGTCTGTGACCTCTGTGTCTTCCAAGTCCTTGTCACACTCCCTACACCTATATGTCTCATTTTCAAAACTATTAGTAAACATCATTCTTATTCTACTCATAAAATCAACTCCTTTATTTATCCATTCTATACTAATTTTCCATTCAATATCTACGGTCTACCCATTCATTTCGGAGTTATCAATCAAAGAGTGCTCATTACTCGATTCTTATAACAGTTGATATAATTCTAAAATGCTTAGCCACTAATCAAAGATACATATGGGGGTCTCAGATGACTAGAGAAGAAGTAATTAGTAGCTTTCCGGTAACTAAAGATTTAGACATTGGTATTTATGCGTACTTAATGCCTCTTGCAGTTATTATAATCATAGGATCGGTAATTTTTCGTATTGAAAAGAAAAACAGGCTAAGTTTAGGTACTTGCATTGCATCATCGACTATTGCACTTATCATCATTATTGCTTTTGCTTCTGCTTTAGCCCCGCATCTTAGCTCTATGAATGGTGAGAAACGCGACCAATGGTATGCTGAAATATTTACGCCTTATATTGAAAACCTGGAAGAGAAGAAAGTTTCGATTATTGATAAAATGTGGACTGAAGAAGCCAGATTATCCGTTATTTTAGATGTCACTGCTAAGAGAAAAATCTACTCAGGTTACACCGATTTTTCATTCTATGAGCCATCTGACCCAGAAGATCTGGGTTATGCAGTGATAAGAGACCTTGGCGATTTAAATGATTTCCCTGAAGAAGCTTTTTACTTACTACGTTCTCATAATAGGATTGAAATCTTGGAATTATATCTGCCAAAAAAAACAATCAAAAGGACTGAACCGCAGAATAGTAATACAAATAACTCCTGAGAGGATGTTGCAAATGTGCGATGAAAGTATCAACCCAACAAATGAAAATGAATGTATATTATTAATCGAGATGAATACGACAGAATGGAAAGAGTTATTGAAAGAATCTTTAATCCATCGGGAATTGATATCTCATCCAATTGTTCCAGGCGAAATGGAGACTTCTTTTTATAACCCTCTTGAAATTGATAGTTACGAATATCAGTTAACTTTACTTGATGTACTTGGGCCTAACCTCACACTAAAGTCTTACAGGACTGTTTACGAGAACACCGGTGTTTCCGTTGAACAATATCAAGCTGCAGAGAAGACAGTATCAGTCATAAAGGAGATATATTCAGCTATTCATATCGCTCTTGAGCGTTAAGAAAAAGTTCAAGGACACAGCCCCCTCGTGCTTGTGTTCTTGAGCTCTTTTTATAGAGTGTATTGAGGATTCTTTCGTTCATTACTCGATTTAAAACTAGATTGGTATAATTACGACTAAAAATAGAGGAGTGTTTATCATTTTAGATTTACCATTTACTATCACTACAATTTTTGTTGTGGTCGCTATTACGTTGAAGTTATTCCGTAAAATGTATCTTGAAGCTTTCTTTTTTGGACTGTTTACTGGAAGTTTTCTCGTATACAGCATATCCAAATATTATGGGGTGGTTAATGCAACAATATCTTTTTGGCCATTTATATTCCTTAGCATTTTATATTGCATATACCTAATTTTCGAATTTGTAAAAGAAGCTAATAAAAAAAAATCTAACATACCGTTTGCTTCTAGAGATTTACATTCTTTCATAGTGGGCAGTACTGGTACAGGTAGAGCAACAAGAGTCAAACTAATATTCCACGCTTTTGATTTGGCCAGGGAAGGACACCAGGTTCACTATGTAAACCTTACTAAAGAAGGTGAAAAGCTTTCAACTATAAATAATAATCAAAATCTAATTGTTTATAATAATAAAAAACCTCAATTAGTTATCGAAGATTTAACGAGGGAGCTTAAAAATCGGATGTCACTTTTTAATGAAGACGATCACTTGCTTGAAACGTTGCCTGAAATTTATATAATTTACGACGAAGGCAACAATGATCAATATATCTTTGAGTCCTTGTGTAGTCTTCTAAATGAATATAAGAATGATCTTAGAAATCTCAAAATCAATTTCGTTTTCTCATCAGAAAATGCTCTTGCTTTCTCCGGAAGTTTGAATTGCTACTAAAATGAATCTCTTATCTTAGATAGAAACGAGGTGCACAATGATCAGCTGGAAACGAATAAATTTAATCTATGGTTGGATTTTATGCTTAGGTAGTATCCAAATAACGTACAACATACTTACACCGATATACCTGAAGAGTGATCTTAAGGATTTTATTATTGCATTCTTAGTATCATATGCTGGAGGAGTATTATTCCATGGAATCGCGCTGTTCTTGTACCACATGTTCGGAAACCATCGTTTGAAATTATTAAAAGCATCTCTATACACTCTAATAGGCCCTTTTTTAAGTCTCCCCATGGTAGTAATGACCTTAGAGACGAAAATTGGTTTCACCTTGTTTTTTGTATTGTTTGTGAGCCTTCTTTTTCAAAGAATCAATTGGCAATACGTAAATAGTATCATCGAAGATCTCAAGCTTTCATTTTACCCACACCTCAAAACTGGATTCAATGAATTTCTGGATACGAGAGAGCAAAGAAAACATGACGTAAATCATTAGTTGATTTTACAGAGAGTTTTCAATTATAATACCATCATACAAACTTTATTCTCTCTTTAGGCATCGTCATGTGACTCACATGCCTGTTCATTTTCTAAAATACACTTTTGTTCGTTGTGTTTCCTGTAGATGTTTTTAATTCAGGGATTACTACAAACTAAAAGTGTATTTTTTTTATCGCTAACATTAGAAAATTACTATTCAAAATGGAGGAATTTATTATGCGTGAAAAAAGTGAAATTGTGTTGGGTTATATTTTAAAGGTATCAATTCTAGCAACTGTTGGTTACCTCGGTATCTTATATTGCCAATGGGCAACTGAATTTAACACTCAACTTATGTCTCAGATGATTGAAAATTATTCAAGATAAAAAGAGTGTGAGCCACAGAATTATTAGGGCTCACACTCTTTTTCATTTCCAGTAGAATAACCATTATTTATCTTTGTGATATACTTCAGTGTAGTGATATGAGCAGTAATATTATGAAAAACAAGAGAGAAGATATTTGTATAAATTCAACCAGAAGGAGTGTTACTTTTGTATTGGCCAGTTCCTGCTTTAACACTGATTGCATTAATTATTATCATCGGATTTAGTTTTCATTCATTCTCAAAAGATAAGCTTAAACAACCCTTGATAACGCATTTTTTTCGAAAATTGCTTTTAGCTGGAGTTGTACTCTTGTCGTTTGCCGGCATGTGGACAATCGTACTAAGTATATTCAACAATATCTACATATTGATATTCATAGGAACTACGTTATCAGCACTATTTCTATTGATCGTTTTTAGTTATTGGAAAAAGAGCGAAGATCTAATAAGCAACTTTTTAAGGAAGTTGAATTTGAAATTATAAAGCGAGGCGATTGAATTGGCATCTGAATTAGCAGTTTTGAGGTATACCGATGATCTGGGAAGAACTTTAACGATTCCTCTAACCGTTTCACAAATCCAAGAGTGGTTTGAGTGTTTCGAGAACCATAAACCATTCATAGTTCATCTTAGTGACCAAATCAGAGGAGTTAATCCCTCTAAGATAATTGATTGGACTATTGCAGGGGTTTCTCCTGATTTGAAATCAATGAGACGTACCAGTGTTGCAGATATCACCTGGGAAAGCGGGAAACCTATTGTGAAACAGGAGAGAGTGTTACCCTCCACCTCGAAAGAAAACATTCCTGAATCTTCAGTTCTGAACGAGACTCCCCCTTTAAAAACCGGACCTACAATCACCGAAGAAACTACAGACACTTCTAATGGGAAGATATTTCATAAAAAAGAGACTCTTTTTAAAGTGGAATGTAAATGTGGCGAAGAATATACATTATACAATTTCAGAAGGAGTACTCGGAGTGGGTGCGTTCACTGCAACCAGATTGTTGTCGTTGATTATAGTCCAGGTCTGATCGAAACGGATCAAGGAGAAGCTTGGCTTATGACAAATAAGTACTGGGTTAGAAAACAAACTCACCCAGATGACGAAGTCAAAGAAACACTACCTTCCACCGATTTCAAGACAGACGTTATGAAAAATGAACTTACCAAATGGAGTGCTAAAAATCAAAAGTAGACTTTCCTCATCACAATAATCCAATGTAATCATAAAGGAGACATGTAAATATATGAACAACAGAAAACCCCGTGTTTTTATTGGGAGTTCTAGAGAAGCAATTCCATACGCTAATGCCGTTGCAAAGGCACTTGAACATGCCGACACTGAAGTAAGCGCTTGGTATTCAGGTGTTTTTAAAGTGAACGATTACACCATGGAAGCTCTTGATCGTAACTTAAAATCAAATGATTTTGGTGTATTTGTTTTCGCTGCAGATGATGTAGCCTTAATGCGAGATAAGCCTGTATTTATCACTCGCGATAATACTTTATTTGAAATGGGACTATTCTGGGGACGATTAGGGCGCAATAGAGTATTTGGAATAGTGCCTAAAAACCTCAAGACAAAATCAGAACTACTTCCAAATGCAGAGTTTCACATCATGTCTGATTTATCCGGATTGACTTTGCCTTCTTATGACGCAGGTCGGTCTGATGAAAACTTTGATGCAGCTGTTCAAACCGCATGTTCCGATATCATCTATGCCATCAAAAAAGAAAGTCTTTTTAAAGACCCTGAGCAAGAAGAGCAAAGGAACCATAGTGTACTGCAGTTTTTTTGGGATTATTTCAAAGGGGTAAATTTACTCAGTGAGCATGATACATATAATGCTTATGCAGATGCGATACGCAACTCATTTCTCCCTCCTGAAGGGTTCAAAGTAACGGGAGCAGCCGTATGGAAGAAGTCGGATGAGTACATGAGACAAGTTGGAGGAAATGTTGGCCGAAATCGGGAGTATCATTTAAATGATAATGATAACAAGAGCGATGGAGAAAAATCCATCATGGTTCTGGAGTGTTTAAAAACAAAGACATACACATTTTTTAATACTCCAGGAATTGCTGCTGTATCAGTTCTATGTTATCCTTTAGGCAAAGAACATGTTCTCTCTGTCCATATCTCAGGGAGAGAGAACTTAATTGACCATAACTTCATTGAAATTGTAGAGAACAATAACTTGTTACTAAATACAATCCGACACATGATTGGAGGAGAGTAATATGAAGAAAAAGACCAAACAAACGGTAGCCGTATTCAGCAAGGGTCGGAACGTCGGAAAACTTAGTCAATCTAGTCGTAAAAAAATACAGAGAGTTTCTTATAAAGAAATGGCTACTCTTTCTAAGGGACGTACGCTATACTCTGGACCATCCACGGGTGATACAGATCAAACCTTTATAAAAGTGTTTAGTGCCCCGGTAAATGAGCAAAAACCGTTCTTTGTAAAATAAACTGTAAAGAACCAGGTTACTCTGATGTAACCTGGTTCTTTTTGTCGTGCATATAAATAGACACATTCTTCGAATGCTCGTATAATAAGTTTAATTGAAGACTGTCCACAAAGAGGAAGCACCTCAAATTACGCGATAATCGTGTGATTTGAGGTGCTTTTTTTGTTTCAACACTACATTCAAAATTAGAAGGGATATATGCTACCGTGAAAAAATTATTCATTCGATCCATTGCAATGATGTCTTTAGTACTTTTCATTACTTCACTATTTTCTAGTTATTCCTATGCACTATCTTTGACACCAGAAACCAATTTCATTTTGTCCCCAATCAAGAGTGCAGAACAAACCATTGGACACTATGTAGACCAGATTACACCAGGTGCACAAAGAGAATATACCTTCTATGCTACCAACATATCTAAGAAAACCATAACTTTAAAGAGTTATCCAGCAGATGTCCTTCCAGATGAAAATGGAGGCAAAGGATTCTCGCTCAGTAATAAAAAGCCAGCAGCAATGGGAACTTGGATGTCTCCACAAGGCGTACAGGAATTCAAGCTTAAGCCCAAAGAAAAGAAACAGTTTAGTTTCGTAGTGAACGTCCCAAAGGATTTAGAACCAGGACAGTACATCGCTGTAGCAGCCGTGGAAGAGTCTACCTTAGCAGAAAGTCAAAGCGTTACTGCTGATGCCAAGGAAGCTAAACTTGCTGCCGATATTGATAATCGCCGTGGAGTACAAATGATCATGGAATACCAGAAAGAAAATTCTTATCACGAAATGTCTATTGACACCTTTAAACATGAGTACATATCGGATGGTTCTTCGCAAATTACCATTCAGCTTTCTAATAAGGGAACCATTTTGGAGAGGCCTGTTGGTCGAATTATTGTCAAAAACTCTAAAGATAGTGTTGTTTTCAGCGAAGGATATAACGCGGATTCAATATACAGCAAAACTACTGCAAAAATGGTCTATTCATTAAATGATAGTATTCTTTGGCCAGGACAGTACACCGCGTACTACGAAGCAACATTTGCAGGACAAACAATCAGTAGAACCTTTGATTTCACAGTAACAGAAGAGGAGAATCAGCAGTCTTTAGAAAATCGACAACTAGCCGGTTCTCTGCAGATCAACAATTCATTTGGAGATTGGCTGAAAGCACATATGTGGGTGATGTATCTGTTTATCTTTGTTGTCCTTCTAATTCTTGGATTATTGTTATTCCTCATCATTCTGTTATGGAAACGAAGACAAGAAAAAGATAAACAGAAACCTAGTCCCACTCCTCCACAGCATGTCTAGTAGTTTCTACAAGGTAAAGGGGGTGATGAGCGTGTAGAACATGTCTAAGAATCTAAAAACAAAAATTGGGAGGTAATAGAAACAATGAAAAAAATGTTAGTTTCGGCCGCTTTAGCTCTACTTATGGCACTGCCAGCTGTGTCTGCTTCAGCTGAAGAGGTAGAAAAAGAAGTTCAAGTATCTGGTGGTTCGCTTCAGGTCACTCAGACCAGGCTCCAGTTTTCGGACGTAACCTTGAAAGTAAGAGATCAACAAAAATCCTTTGCTTCGAGTCTCACTCACGTCATTGATAATCGAGGAAATGGAGCTGGATACGGATATAGCGTTTCAGCAACCGATTTTGAAACGGAAGTTATTATTAATGGACAATCACAGAAGTTCAGAATACCGGCTTCATCTATCCGATTCACCACTTCGTTAAAAGATACCATCACGGGTGTTCCAGTTAATTTTACTACTAATGGTGTTTTGGCTAACAATGAAGTGCTATCGGACACACCAAGAACCATGTTTAAGGTAGATCCTGGATTTGGTCAAGGTGCTTATGACTTTCAAGTTGATTACGTTCTGAATCTGCCACAAAAGATTCAATCTGCTGATGGAAAAGAAATTGGGGTAATGGCAGGTACTTATAAAGCTAAATTCACTTACACAGCAACTTCAGGAATTTAAGGAGGGGTAAATCTCTTGGAAAAGAATGAGAAAAAGAAGAAAAAGAAGTTCAGTATTGGATGGAAGCGGAGTGTAATATTAACGCTTGTTGTAGCCCTGATTCTGGGTTCAGTCTCCTTCGCAGACAATTCGCAAAAGGCACAAGCAGCTGAGTTTGTAAAAATCAGATCCATAGAATCATATGATGATGGATTCTACAACCGTGGTCAGATGAATACCTATTTGGGAACCAACATTATCCTAGATAACGGAAATGCTATCGTTTTTAATGATCCGAAGACACCAGAAGTATTTACTGGAAACTATAAAAAGTTTGAAAGGTATGTTACAGGTTCGTCTGTGGACAAACACATCTATGCTTATATTGATAACTTGGGTGATTTTTATTATAAGCAAGGTCAAGCTAATCCAACCTTTAATAAACTGCTGTCTCAAGCTAAAGATTTCGTCACCAATGTGTATGATCATCCCTATAATGCGTACGCTGGCACCTTTATTCTTGACCAAAACGAGAATGTTTGGGCAATGGGGTATGGTACAGGGGGACAACTTGGAATAGGTTATAAGCAATCAAAAACCGTGCCTACTGAGGTCGTAGATCCTGAAACCGGCGATCCCCTTGAAGGTGTGAAAAAGATTTATTATCTTTCTAGAAAAGCGGTGCTGCTAGTCACGGATGACTCAGCCTACTTGGTGGGTCAGGCTTTTGGTTTGAATTCACTCACTAAAGCTGTACCGATTAAATTAACTATCTTCCCAGAGTTTAATACTGCTTCTGATTTTGATATGACGTATGTAGATGGTATCAAGTACTCATGGGTTTACAATGGTACTAATGACTATCCTAGTTCATACTATTACAATTCTGCCAGAAGAGTTTTCACTATAAGTGGTAAACAGTATTCTCTTAGTAACTTGATTGACTTCAATGACCACATTGCGATTCCTGACGAAACAGATAAGACAACATTGTTAGAGCTGCCTTCTGATTATGATTATCGCACAATAAAAAAAGTGACCACGCAACAGTATGGTGGTGGTCATGCTAACACAATTAGTTCAGGTTACACCATCTTAGACAAAACTAATTTATATTACTGGGGAAGCCCCCAGAAAATGTTTGGTTATATCAATGGAGCACTAGGACACGTCTCTGACAGAGTGCTTTATAATACCGGAGTAACATCATCCGCAGTCTCCATTTATGGTGATGTCCTCGCCTTAAAAGCAAATGGAAACATGTATGCAAGAGGTAGATCCAATGGAACAGGTGTCAATGGAGGCAGTTTAGACTCCTTTATCCGAGTGACGGGACCTGCTAACGAAGTAAAAGACATTAAACAGTTTGATACTAATGGATGGACCCATTACGCTTTGAAAAAAGACAATACAGTGATTTCATGGTATTCAGACAGTACATTTAAAACCTCAACCGACAAGTATCTTGGCCTGGTTTCAGTACCTCAATACGGTGATGGACGAAGACTTGTTCTTGGTATATCGGAGAAGGGTGAGCTCGTAGATTTGTCTACTACTACAAAAGTACCTGGGGTTTCAAATCTAGCCCCTGCTGATTACGTGGCACCTGTGACTGCACCAGAAAAACCTGTCTTGTCCGTATCTTCGAAAGACAAATTTAATCAGTCCATCATTTCAGTGAATTATGGAACTTACGAAGATATCACCACAAAACAGGTTCAAATTAACGGACAAGGTTGGACCAACTACACAGGAGAATTTCTAGTCACACAATCTGGGAACGTCTCCATTGAAGCGCGTTCTTCTGATAGTAAGGGAAATATCTCCGAGATCGGAACCTTGACTATAACAAGCGACCCAATTGTAATCTCACCTGGTTCACCTACGATAACCGATTTGGGTAACGGTGAGATAAAAATTGAATCAGGCACCACAAATAAAAATACAAAACTACAAGTTAAAGTTGGAGACGCTAATTGGCAAGAACACAATCCTGCTAACAATCTCTTACTGCAGCCTGGTACTTACACGATACAGGCACGCCTATTAAATGATCTGAACGTGGAACTTGTTAATCGTTCAGTGCAGATCACAATATCTGAACCATCCGTACCTATTGAAGTAAAAAAACCAGTAGTAAAAGAACTGGGGCTTACGAAAAATTACAAAATTGCTGTTGAACTTGAATACGACACTACGGGTGCAACAGCGCAGTATTCAATCGATAACGGAGCGTGGGAAGTTTATACTGCCCCATTGAAACTTTCCAATGAAGTTCACCAAATAAAAGCAAAAGTCATCAAAACCGATGGTGCCGAGAGTGAGATCACAGATTATACTACGACCCAAGTAGAACCAAAAGTTAATGTTCTTGGGGACCAGGTAACTATCGATTTGGGAGTAGGTTTATCTGAACTTACATTATACTATAAGGATGCTTCTAGCCAATGGATTGAGTACACTGGGGCAGTTACCTTGCCAGATGGTAAACAGGATCTGTACTTAGAAGTACGCGACCGCAATAGTAACACACCAATTTTCAATGGTGGTCCTTATACGGTGGATATTTCTAATACAAATCCTAATCCTGGTGACGGGGGAACAACACCACCTGTTGATCCGAGTCCCGCTACACCAATCAGCGATGAAGAGGTTGATTTTACAGTTCAATCAGGAGGTTTAAGTTCCCGCTTTGAAGGGATCGATCTTTCTACCATCGTGATTGACTCTACAAATCCTTACCAACAGATTAACTCTGTCTCTAACGCATTTATTGATGACAGTACCGGTCGTGCAGGGGGTTGGCAATATTCGTTACAGATTACCGATTTCGTTTCCGAACCGATGTACGATAGCAGTACACAAGAAAAAGGGCTCGTCGTAAGCATCCCAACTAATTCGTTTAGTGTGAATGTTGGATCTTCTAAAACCCTTGCTGGACCAGAAAACCAATTATCTAATGTAGGTAAAAAGGTATTCTCCACGGAAGCACAAGTACTTGCTCTGGCCAATCCATTCGAGGGAATGGGGTATTATCAAATTCCATTGAATTTTACAATGAGTGTACCTGACCGTGTTAAAGTCGTTAAGTCTTCAGACGGCAGTAAGTATGCACCTGGTCAAGATACTGGATTGATGGCAGGGGTGTACAAATCGACATTTACGTTCACATTGACATCTGGTATTTAAGTTGATCAAAAAAAGAACAGACCTTCAGAGCCTTCAGAGGTCTGTTCTTTTTTATAAGCATACCTAATTTGCCGGCTCATTCATAAAATGATAGCATGACTATATTAAACGAATAGAATTCAGGCTCATGCATGCGCAAACGAGTCATATCAAGCACGTTACAATATTTAATCCACTTTTGGTGAAACTTTACCATTGTGATTAACCTGTAATGTGCTTTTTTGAGTCTAAAAACAAATACATTAGGAGGAACACATCAGAATGAATACTAAAGAAGTAAAATCTATGAAACTACATAATAACCAGATTAAAAACCACATCATTTTTTTCAGTGGAGGTACAGCAAGTTTTGCTGTTGCTGCCTGGGTCAAAAAAAAGCATCCGAATGACAACATTCTTCTCTATTTTACCGACACACTTTGGGAATCAGAAGACCTATACCGTTTTAATAATGAAGTCTCAGATAAGTTGGAGTTACCCTTGCTGACACATTCATCCGGACTGAACCCAATGATGCTGCAATTTGAGAAGAAATTAGTATTTAATAACATGATCGGGGATTGTAGCAAAATTCTAATGTTCAAGTTATCATGCTTCAAGAACTTGATGATGCATACCGCGATTATTTTTATGATCGTGCACCTAAACCAAAAACATACGTTCATCCTGCGGCGAGCGCAGTTTGTGAATACATGAAGATACAACAGTACAGTTTTATGAAGAAGAATGGAGCACCTTATCCAATAAGAGATCTTCATTATGATGTTGAAAACAACATGCAGATGGATCTATTTGACATAGGAGGGTGCGGTTGTTTTCTGGAAGTAAACTAAATTACTTGATCAAAATCACAGTACCATAGTGTTGTGATTTTGTTTTTATCAAGAGAAACGATAACCAAGTACAAACGTATTACCGAGTAGGCAGAGAGGGGGTGAACAATAGGTGAAAAACTCACAGAAACTTTTGAATAAAACGCACATTATTAAACAGAAGAAATTGAGCACGAACATGATTATATTATCAATAGCATCTATTTTACTTACTATAACAGCTAAACATGTATACACCCAGTTCCCACATACATGGAGCGAGTTTGGCCCTAGTACTGGAGTCATGGCTTTACAAGTTTTAATTGTATTCGCTAGTCTAATCCTAGCAAAACGTCATTACATTTTCGATTTGAAACTAGGAACAAACAAGAACACTTCGCATCGATTATTTGCGATCATGAGAATTATCATACCCTTAGGAACCATGATTTTCGGGATCATTTTCTGGTTTTATTTATATCTGACGCCAGCAACATTTCTCATTTTCTTGATCTATGTATTTAGTGGTAATGAGGAGTAACTTCTCACTTTTAAGGTCCCTGTTTAGATACATAAATAGTAACTTCACCTTAAGCCGCTCTGCGGCTTTTTTAGTGCCATTACTCGATTTCCTTGAAATAGTATATTCTATGCGGAGGTAAACTAAAATAAATCTCTGTATAAATGAATTTGAGTAGAGTAACTAGTAGAATTATATGAGACCTAATTAAACGGATGGGAGCAAATCGGATTAACTATGAATGAGTATTTGAGTAAACACATGGCCTACAACATTGAGCATTATCTCCGCAAAGGAGTTACAGTGACGAGATTCAGAAAAACAAACAAGCAAGTACGAAACAGAATCTTATACGCGTTATTACTATCTAAGAACATCAAATTTAGTGAATTGGCCGATTTAATCGGTGTCAGCAGCAGAAGTATAAATTATTGGGTAATTGATGGAGTAATTCCTAGTTTGAAGCGAAGACGTCAAGTCTGCTCTGTTCTGGGTTATCCTGATCATGTTCTGTTTAACAAAGAAATTAAATATAGCCACCCTATCATTTGTATACCTCAAGCATCAAAATACCACAAAGGAGTCACAGCAAGGAGTAAGGTTACAAATGAAATACTTCATGGCCTACTTATACTATACAATATTTCGACAACTGATTATGCACACTGGATTAATTTGCATCCAGGTACTGTCCGAAAATACTTACATACTCCTAATTTTATACCGAGTATAGAATCGCAAAGTAAAACAGCAGATTTTTTCAGAATAGCACCTCAAATTCTATATACAAAACCCGATTAGATAGACAAACTTGCACAAAAATTCAGCGTAAGGGGGTTTTCAACTCATGCTCTCAAATAGAAGGGACGTGACTCTCTTTCGAGAAACTAGTTGCTGCAATGCACGATCAATTTAATGGAGGGATGGCTCTGAGTAAATCTTCTTCTAATAAATATTATCTTATATACATGATTTTTGCTGTGGTCTTAATAGACTTACTTCGACTCCCCCAGAATGAATCAATCACTGGATGGATCGGTATTAGTTTGATAATCGCTCTAGGTATCCTTTTGAAAAGGCCGGTTGAAGCTTTTGCTGCCCGAGCTGGAACAATCAGCCCTCTCATTAGGAAATATTACTGTTATCCTTATTGCATTTCAATATGAACATAACCTTTTGATCGCTTTCATTGGAATAATAGTAATACTCTCGACTATTTACCTTGGTACAAAGTTTAAGCCATCGAAAGGCCTAACGATTGATAATGATAAAAATCCTTCGAACCCAACTCATTAAGATGAATCGGATGTCAGAAGCGCCAAATACTCTTTATTTGCATTCATAAAAAAATTAATTTGTTTCATTACTCGATTATTTAAGTATCTGTTACAGTATTGACTAAGATATCTAGTGGGCAGATTGATCACATTCAATCTTGAGAAATGGAGGAAGATAGCCTTGTATCAGATCATACAAACTAAACCGAATTTGAATGCTTTAGATGTCCACAACAAAGAATTCTCTACTAGAGTCTTGGGTTGTGACCGAGACCAAGTTAATGAGTTTATTGATACGGTCATTAAAGATTACGAATTCTTCGATAAGACTATTAAACAACTGAAAAGAGAAAATGAAGAGTTGAGAATAGCGCAACAACTGCAGGAGAATAATCTTATCGACCGAGTCAGAGAGTTGGAGATTGCTCAGTGGGGCAGAAGTAAGGGATAGCATATGAGTTGGGAATATTCTAACAAATCGTTGAAAGGAGTCAAATAATGTACAGTGAACGACCTATATCAGTGCGTATACAAGAAGCATTAATTCAATCCGTTACCAAACCACGAAAGTATGCTGTGGATCTGAGACAGCTTCATATTCATGAAAAGTCTCCGACATTCTTGCTTCCTGAAAGGTGCAGTAAAATTTGATGGATGAGGATACTATTAATCATTTGTTCTTCTGTGCGATTGTCATTCTCGTGGGGATCATCGGAGGAATCAAAATAAACAATGCTTATAAAAGTGCCCTTAGAAGCAAGCTGCAACAGTGTGATCAAGCTCTTGAGTTTTATAGTAAACTTGATTTCTATTTATGGGCACTTCATACCGGTCAGATTCAATTAGAACGTCCTCCACAGGATTTGTATGAACAATCAAGCCACTATCTACACAGTAGTGAAATTGAGGGCTTAATAGAGATTCATTCCAAATCTACGGAAGAAATAACTCAGTTTTATGATCTGATTAAGGATAGAGTGCTAGATAAAAAAGAAGAACAATTAGATGTAATACGTAAGATCTACGGAAACAAGAAGAGGGAGGAACCGGAGTGAGTGAATCAATTACTAAAAGGCTATTCCTCATAGCCTCCAGTAACTTTTCATTGGATGAGTTGGAAGTGCTGATCAACACCGACTACCCCTATAAAAACGTCTTATATATCTCCGTCAAAGGACATGTTCCCGATAGAATGAAGTATATCGAGAAGATAGAACAGGTTAAGCCGGACGATGTCACTTATGTGATTACGGAAGTGAGACGGGTGGGGGTAGGTCATATGGGGCCACACTCGGATTAGGGAGGTATAACGCGCTTCCTTTCCAGATGATTCAAACTTAATCTTATTAAAATAATAAATAAAGTAAACTCTGGAAGCACCAGCATCCCCCGAAGGGAAGCTGTGTGCTTTTTCATATTTTGAGGAGGAAAACATCAAATGTTCAAAAACAACCGTAAGAATCAAAGTGCAGTACACAAAACCCTTCTAGAGAATTTACATGTTCGACTTGTTGAAATAAAGCAGTTGGCGGAGAGTAGAAATCTATTATCTAAACAGATAGTAACATTTATAAAAAATGAGCTTATTCGCTGCAGATCCGATGTAAATGCTGTAAAACATGCCAACAAGGAAGTTCCTCTATTCAATCTTCAAAATGAGATCGAATCAATCATCAATGATATTGAGTATGGAATAGATGAACAGGCGTTGTCGCATGGTGCGACCATGTTGTCTTCATTTTATCCGGAACTACAAAGGTATATCAAAGAATCTACTAAGATCGAAATATTTGCTGGTTTTGAGAAAATGGAGCCTGGTGATGAAGCTGAAATACCTGGAGTAAGTTATGGAGTTAAATTGCTTTTAGAAACCGGTGAGGAGCGTATTCATATCTTAAAATCATCTGGTGATGGCTGTCTAATGAGTGATATGTCAAATGAACGTAGAAAAAGAACACTTAATGTAGCCATTGCTGTAGTTTCGGATATTCTTCACGCCATCGACCCTCATGGAAAAAGCTTTAGCAGCCTTGATATTTCGATTCGTACAGACATTGAAATTTTTGGTTTTACTGTTCCAAGTGGTTGGAAGGTTCAGCAACCACCAGCCTCAGTCCCAGAGGTTCATCATGGGGACTTCAAAATTATTCCTCCGAGTTATTTCGAATATATAGTAGATAAGAAATTGAGATACAACATCTTCAACGATCAGGTGATAGTTATATTTTCAATTGAAAAGAATCTTCCTTATCAATATCGGGAATTCGGTGTTAAGTTTATTCAGGGTGAGGAAATCAAAACGAAAATTGTGTTATTCGAAACTGTTGCTAACGATGTATCTTTTATCGTAAGCAGAATGAACTACACTATCTTGTTTGTAGAACAGTTTATTTTTAAACATATTATTCAGAAGGACTTTAGGGACTTTAGTGATTTAAAGGTTATGATTGAGACAGACTTTGATACTGAAGATCTGTACAATCCACATCAATTCGAAATCATAAAACAATAATTACGATATCATTGCGAACAAACTATAGCCGGTTGTACTTAATCAGCAGTTATTATCAAGGACCTCTCGAATTTCACCTTTACAGAAGATGAAGACTCATATCTGGAAGCAGTGTGGGTAAATGGGTTAGAAGATTATTCAATTGAATCAGATTTCTATTCAGTAGAAGCTAAAGATGGCCACAGAATCTCTTTGAGAGTATGTGGCCATTTACTTCTTATTTAGTGTTCAGTCTTTCTTAATAATTAGCATCTTGAAGCACTTGCCTATTCATATTTATGGTAAAATTCATCGTGTGGATCGAAACAAATAATCATATTAAGGAGTAAATCATTTGACGCAAACAGATAAATATATACGAATCGTGAGATACGCAAACGAGCAATTTCAGCTAAGAGAGTTTATACTTTCAGAATACATATATCACGGTGTTGTCAACTACAGTGAACCAGTAGAAATTCAAATTGATTCCGACCCGCTTTTGACATCAAAATCCTCCACTATAGAAGCTTGTTATTGCCATTTCTATCTATTTGACACTAAAGCATTTGGTCCGAAAGGGATTATGGGTATGAGGGAGGGACATGACCTTAATATCGGCTACATGCCAGTAGATCAGCCTGTTTATGTCCGTGCAGTGAATGAGAAGAATCAACCCTTTATAAAATATTACCGAATGGCAGAGAATCCGTTTGATCATGTAATGTACAGGTTTGATGAGCAATCTACTACCGACAGATTCACCTGGGTTAAAATGAAATTGAGTGATGCTGTTCAACGTAATAAGGAGTATCTGAAGCACAACGAGGTCGTACCTGAAAAATTAAGTGAAATGTTGCTGACTACTGATAGCAAAAGCGCACTTACTGATGTCATACATAAAGACTATAGCTATTCATTCCACAAAAAATACCCACCAACCAAAGAAGACACGAATAAATCATTTTTCAGCAGGCTTTTATTTAGATGATTTTAGGTCGTTACAAGGAGAGGACTTACCCGAATATGGCTAGCGAACTTAATAAACACACAATGAAATCAACACCGAACAATCTTCTTAATGCATTACACGAAGTTCGTCAAAAAATTCTTGTTCAACATGGGCTGGAAGTGACCATTAATATTACAATTCATAATTGGAATTCCACCCTTCATTTGGCCGGTGTCGTGCTACAGGATATGACAGGAAGCCATAAGAAGGATTGGCTGTCCGGACATCTTGAGATACCCGATAAACTCGGCAAAGGCACTTTGCATTGTTTTGAGGCTACGGGTCTGGGAGTAAATAAAGGGCTTTGTATTACGATTTACAAACATACGGACCGAAGAAAGCACTCACATACTCCATCTCGTACCTCAACAAAACGATTTGGACCCGTTGCAATGGCCATTAACCAAATCCATGCAGTCTTATATAATCTATATGGGGTCACTGCTAGAATCAAAATTGAGAGCGAAGTTAGCTGCACAAACGAATGGAATGAAAAAGATCATCCGGAAATTAACGAAGAATTCATAGCTGAAACGCTCTCAGCAATACGTACAGGCACCAAATGGACGGAACAGATAGAAGAGGTTCGGTTCTCCCCAACTCACGGTAGAAAGTACTTTAAACTGTTAGGTCCAAACACGGAGTTTAAAATTTCATGCTTGCTCGACAAACCAAGCTAAACACTGGGACAGTCACATCTCACTAACAGCCATCTTAACCAGGCTATGAGTGTAGCTAATATTTCAAAATAAAATCTAACGACTAGAGGGTAATTCATGGCGACTTTAAACAACATTGCAAAAGCTTTTTTATATTCCTGTAAAAGAAAAGATTCAAATGAGATGAGTTATTTAGTCGACGTGCCGCTAAAAAACCTGATAGATAGTTTATCTACTCATCCCAATTTCGCTGGACGTATCGCTTTAGAGCTGACAGAGAACTTCCTATGTGGATATGCTCAAGAATCTGCTATTAGAGAGAAGGAGCGATATGATAATGATGACGTAATCGTATTGCTGGATTCATTATCTCAATGCCTCGAAAATAATCGTATCGATAACTGGATTCTAATCCCTCTGAGAAATGCCCATCTGTCTTCCTCAGTCCGGTATAAAAGCTTCTTCTTCTTGTCTGGTAATCTTGAGGAAAAGGCGAATACCTTAAGAAAACTCGGTAAAATCTCAAAAATGAAGACTCAAGAAATCATGAATTACATGATGCGTAAGTCACCTGGTTTTTTTGAACACCCAATTCTTGCAATTCGGGTAAAGGATCACTTTGAAAGTGTACATCAGGATGTGCAGAATCAGGCTTTTTATTCTATCGCTTTTCTCCATGCCATATATTGGGGTCAAATCTATCCAGAATACCCGTATCCATTTACGCGCCGGTTCTGGGGAAAGAAAACAGATCACATGATGCTATTTGGTAAAAGAGAATTTCAGAATATGATTATCCCATTCAGAATTGATGCTAACTGTGATTTGAATCTGGATTGGCTGCTTGAAAAGAAGAAATTTAAATTATTTGATTCTCTCTATCAGAGTTTTTTGACTAACAGAAGATCAAACAAACTCCGAGCAAAATTTCGTAGCGGTTTTAAATTTTTCAAAAAGGCTATTGAATCTGAAGAAAGAGCAGATTTCTTTGAAAGACTAGGTTTACCCGTTATGAACCTGGTTATTGCATCAGAGACAGTACTCTTACCCGCAAATGCACCAAAACGTTTTCAGCTGTCTTTCTTAATGCCTGGGTTAACTAAATTACCTGATTTAACTGAATCAGACGGGGCTTTACTAACGAGTGACATGTATACTTTAAGATCAGAGTATGTTCATGGAGGGACAGAAATCTATCATGATTTTGATGATGGGTTCGGGCCTGGGGAACTAACGACGAAGTATACACGGTATAAGCGTATGGTAGCCAAATTATTGATCACATATCCGTACTATGAAAACTTCGTAGTAACACTTTCTGAGACGAGTTCAGTAGATATTATAGAATGGCATGCTTACTTGCAAAGAAAGTTACTTAGGAGCAGACCCATTAATCCGGACCTCTGGGATCGTATTAAACCAATAAAGAAGAAATGTCCTGTCTGTGGGGCTCCAATAAAGAGATAGTTAGCTCTCAACGCGAATTATGGTTATCTGTATCATAATGATGTTTGACAAAGCAGATACGTAAAAACCCACCTCATAAGGTCGGAAGCCAGACGGTGGGTTGCGCTTGAATAGCAATATTTAATTCATGATTGCCGTGGCTTGCCACAGTCTTTCGAGTCTCAAGATTCTTCACCTTTGGCACGCACATCAAGGATAGTATATTAATACCACGGATCAATGATGTTATACAAGTAAAAATCAAGCTATGAAACGAATCAGATCAATTCAATAAGTGAAACGGATACATTCCTGTATTAGGCTGTGTATTTCATTTTCATTTCTATTTAGGATCAGTAGTATACATAGGGGGAGATAAGCATATCTATTACATCTTTACTCAAAAATAATAAGGCATTGAAAGAACTTTATCGTACCATTCCAAAACTAAAACCACTCATCCGCTTCAAGAATAGCAGTTGTACGGACCTGGCTAAGTTTCCAATCAAGGGACCCTTGTTAAGCAACAACCCCACACTAATCGGACACGCCTATGACGACTTTTGTCAACTCTATTGTCAGCGACTCAACTATTCATTACAACAAGTTGTAGAACCGTTTGATTATGATGAGACCATTGATTTACCTATTAGCATACAGCTGGACACTATACTAAACCAGGGCCTATATGTTCGAGGCCTAAAAGCATGGGACCACGATATGACTGAGCAAAGCATCATTAACGGTAAGATAGATCAAGCCTATCGATCAGGCATTAACAATGATGATTTACTTTCTATTCAAGAGGATGACTTTCAAGATATGGAGTCTTTGATCAGAATAACCTACGATACCACTCAAGCTTTCGTTGCAGAAACAACATTTATATCCCGACCTACATTTGGGCCGGAAATATCCTACCTCGTTGGAGGGGCCGATGCTGACCTCATCATAGATCAGACCTTAATAGACATTAAGGTTAACTCAAGTCTCTCATTCCAAAGTTACCCTTGGCATCAACTACTTACATATTATATTTTGGGCCAACTTACCCCAGGTTATACAACCCAAATTTCAAGACTTGCTGTATGGAATCCGAGATATGATGTCATGATGTACATTGAGATCCAGGATATAATGCAAATACTGAACTTTGATACTTTTGTTGGAGAGTTTATAAGAATACTGGAGCTTTTTCATGCAAATCATGAGAATGATCCAATGACGAATCGATGTCTAGATATAATTAAAACAATGTGGGAATAAGGAGAGATCTAAGAACTTTATTCAGAAACATTCTAAACATTGAATAGACAAGGCTTCAGCTCAAGTTAAAGAAAGCAGCATTCACATAAAATGTGGGAATGCTGCTTTTTGTTTTGAGCAATATAAACTATTCCTCCCGAAAGTTGCTGCTTGGCCTCGATAATTATATATTGTTGTTGCAAACAAAACTGATTCTTGAAATATGTCCAAATAGCCGCATCATTTTGATTTAATTGAAAAGGAGTACTCAGTGAAAATATATACTCATTTATTATCATCAGATCCTTTTTTTACGCATCTCCAAGGTGAAGCAGGATATTCTGAATCACAAACTATAACATCTATCGATCCTAGACTACATAATACAGTTTATAGTATGTTGCAGCAGTTCGAAGAAATCCACCTATTTAAGATAATGCTTGGACTATTTTTTATATTTCTATTCGTTCAAGCTTTACGATTTTACTTAATTATGTTTAGAGATCTGCATCCAAAAACCTCTAGAACACCTCCAATTTCTAAAACGAAAGTACCCAAAAGAACAAAATATAAGAAATATCAACACGTAACTAAAAGTGATGATGGACTAGGGTACTGGGGGAAGGGCTACGGTGGCGATATGTCATACGTACCTTTAACAGCCTTGTATCCAGAAGGAACAGATATGGACGAGGTGGAAAAACTGAAGAAGAGAGAACCACAGCAGGGTAAGCATAAAGATTAGGACCATATCGAGGAAGTCCTCGATATGATCATTTGGGAGGAAGAACAGTCATGAGTATTAAGCGAGATGTGAACGGATATAAGGTGTTCGAATTACCGAACGGAGAACAGTTGCTTTGGGCTGAAGAGGATCGGGTTATGTTTGTCCGGTTAAGTGAAAACGGAACACCACTTACAATCGACCCGGATAACGAGTTTGAGGATATGTTGGTAGCACTGGAGTATGCGAGTATTGAACGGGATCGGCTACACGATGAAAACCAATCTCTACGCCGCTCTCTCACAAGCGAAGCGGTCAAGGATGCTAAATACAACACAGAAATCATGCGGCTCCGCAAAGAGATTGAAGAGAAAGAAGGATTTCTCAAGGGTAGACAGCACACAATAAATCGACTAAAAGAACATAACGAGGAAATAGCATCAATGGGTATTCGGCAGGGGGAACAAATTTCCCGTTTGCTACAGTTGGAAAAAAAGCAGGCCAAGGTGCTTGAAGAGACACAGAAAGAAACTGAATTCCACCGTAATGCAGCTAAAATCTACCGCAAGGCAACAAGTGATATACACAACACTTTACGCAGGGTAGATTCAGAAAATGCGCTAAAACGCGTAGAAACGATTATCGAATTGGCTTTGGCTCAGGAAGGAGAAGAGCAACAAGATCAAAAAATTCTTGAAGCGCATAAGACCACCTGAAGGCCGCGTAAATATGGAGGTTTTTCTAAATGGGTGATTATACTGAATTGAAAACCAATTTTCATTTAAAATGCACGACACCTACTGAAGTAATCGATATATTACAGTATATTGCTAATAAAGAAGCTGACATTCCAACTCTACCAGAACACGGACTTTTCAAGTGTCCCCGATGGAAAGAATTATTTGACAGCACTTCTTCCAGCATCAATATTGGAAGCTGTGCTGAAGTATACAATACCGACACCAGATATCATATCCATACGCAATCTAACTTTAAAAATTATAGTCACGAAGTCCAACTATTCTGGGACTGGATTTCTCCTTACATTGACAGTCCTGTTGGCAAACAGTTGGGGGAGATTACTACAGACGATACTTTCGAAGTTATAATTATGGAAGATAACCATACTGTAGTATTTCTAAGGCAAGATAAGAAAGAAGATCATTGCTTTTGGGAGGGAATAAAGTGCTCATGCAAAACGTCACTACAGCCTATTTCATACTTAATGGATTCATTGCATTTTACGAACTATTTATGTTTTACTCTGGAAAGAAAAAAGCACCGGTTGATCCACCTGTATTCATCAACCGTTTGGGTCAGGCTACAAAAACATTTCTTATTGTTATGTATCATTTTCTGGTGAATCTTATCTTTGGAACTGTATTCCTGTTAGGGAAGACGCAGAAACGAACTAAAATCTCATAGCATAGTTTAGAGCCAGAATAAGCCGTTAGTCTCAACTGCTTATTCTGGCTCTATTTTATATCAGTTCATCTGCCAATCTTTCAATTTTTCTAGTGATATCGTGTGTTTATCCAAAGCTTCACTGGGAACAAAATACGCATGTCCGTCAAGAGTAAACGTATAATCAACCCCACTAAAACTTGCAATTGATGGATTAGGGGAGTAAGGATTCTTCACCACCACAAGATTTCCCCTACGTTCAATATGCGTCTGATCTAGTCGATATCTTCTTCCTGTCGCTAATGGCAAGGTATCCCTCGTGGCCATATCTTCTAGATTGCCCTTTTCGTCATTAAACTTATGGATGCCGATTCTAACCATTGTAAGTAATGACAAGCGGAAAGCATTGGAATAAGTACTGGATCTCCTCTCAAATGGGTCAATCAGATCGTAGATTAATGTATTTTGATACCCTAACCCAACTGACGTGATCTCCATCTCATACTCCGTTCCATTGAACGTATATCGAATCTTTAGGTCACCAGCATCGTTTAAATTAATACTCGATGTGTTGTGAATTGTCGCATTACGCAGCAATTTATATAACCGGAAAGAATCATGGAGCACCTGACCGTCAAGAGATCTATTTTCCTCTAATTTTAAAAGCTTCCTAAGATAGCTCTTTCCTTCCAACTCCGGATATATTCTCTCTACATAGGTATCTATAATGCTAAATAAAATGAATGTTTTTATTGAAAAGTTATCTTTGATGGCCGCAGTTGAGATGTACACTTGGGACAAAGAATTTGTAATAGTGTATGTCCCATCTGAATGTGGTTCAACCGAAATAACTTCCGGATAACAGATTTCTATATCCGAGCGTTTAATAAAATCAATCATTTGCTGACCAAATAAAGATTGCACCGAACTATCATCCTCTCCGTGATCCATAGAGAACAATTACGCAGCAATAAGCAGCAGGTTTCATCCTAATATTTAGTAAATAAAGTAGCAGAGCGTAGCCTCGATAAATTGAGAAAAACTGTTTAGTATAACTGATGCTGAACCAAAAAAATGACTGAATTTCAGAGCTATTCATGTCTCCCAGAAGGGAACAGACATATATACTATAGTTTTTCATCGGTTGTCAAGGGGGGATTTACAGGAACAATTTGAGTAGTTTATAACAGAGATATAACATTTAAGGAGATGAGCTGATGACAAAACAAACAAGTAATAAACCAGGTAAAGGAAAAGGTGCTGGGGTTGATCGGAAAGCCCTGAAGGGCATCCATGATTCGATGGTTAATGCAACTCTCAGCAAAGAGGTAGGAGACTATATTCTTGAGAAGTTAGAATGGACAGATTACTATAAGGCCAACTACAAATGATGTAAACTAGTTGGAACGTTTGATTCAAAAAATACATGAATCACATAACTCGTTCAACTTCAAAGTCGCTAAATTGGCGGCTTTTCGTTTTACCTTTGGTTCAACCTGGAGTACCATTAAGTGTGTACGGATCAAATCTTCTGGGAATATAGAAAATTCATCATAGAATTAATCATTGCTCACATGCTTGTACATAATTGGAGGTATACCCATGCAAAGTTGTAATCATTATAAAATTTTGGGGGAACTTTTTGCTGAAGCGATTGACATCATTGTTACAGATGGACGACAGCTCGAGCTATATGCACTTATTGTGTCTATCGAAACTTATGAAAAATTGAATCTGATCGAGGATGATCAACTTTGCCTGGATTGTGATGCCTGTTTGACTTATCTCGAGAACAGGCGACTAGTGCGTGGCTTTCTTGAAGAAAAGGGAGATTCCACTTGGGTAAGACAACAAATGCACCTGGTGAATATTTTTAGAGCTTCTGATGAGGTTTCTCGCCATAATTATTCGTTTGAGCTTCATTCAAGCGACTTCGTCCGTTCCCCCTATACACAAAAACATAAGCTGCTTGTCTACTTAGATCAAAATGTATTGGATAAATACCATAAGAAAGAACACACCGAGATCAATAAACTAATATCTCCAGGATACGCAGAAATTCAATATGTGTATAGTCCATCTCATTTAGAAGAAATAAACCGAATGAGTGACCACAATCAAGAACAGCATGTTTTGAATACAATTCGAACGGTTACCTCTTCATTATTTATTTCTAATTTCAATGGAAATGAATTAAGTCTCGCATATGAAGATCCGGAACTCGGTTTGGCCAGGGTACTCAAAAATCCTGAAATCGCTCGAGATGTTGAAAACCTCCGTATGTTGCAAACCGAAACAAGAGAAGTATTTTATCCTGAACACAAAGACAAGGACCACACAAGAAAATTAAACGACACAAGGGTCGCAGCTCATCCATGGGTCATTAGTGTATGTGAGCGTTTTGAAAGAAAAGAGATGCTAGATAAGTTAGGACGTATAAAAAACTATTCTTATGTTTCCCAGGCCATACACGCTTTGGTAAAAGCTTTAGATGACATAGGGTACAAAACTGACAATGAAGTACGTACGAGACGAAGCAGCGCACACGACAATGAGCACATGAAATATGCTGCAGGTACTCATCTCTTTGTAACAATGGATAACAAATTCAGGGATCGATCGCAGTTTATCTATGAGCAGTTGGGAATCAGCACTAGAGTTATGCATTGGGATGACTATGCTGAGTATCTGGATTCCATAAAGCTTAAGTGACTGTGCTATTCAAATATCTTACCTTTCAATTTTTCCCTTCACCTCAAGACATAGAGTACTTATATAGTCGGGATTCTCCATTGAATACAATGGCTATAAATTTGACTGATCATTCAGAAAAATATATAAATAATGTATACTCAAGGGAAAGATTTGACGGTTAAAAAGACGAATGGGGAACTGTGGGATTGGGGCATTCCGAACTTATAGGACCATATGAAGTCTAAATATTATAATCATAATCATGCGAAGCACGCATTTATCCACTGGATATCTACGTGCTTTTTTCTTTTATTATTCTGTGACAACTAGGAGGAGGAGATTTGCATTGAACATTCTACAAAGCGTAATGGTTACTTACATGATCTTCAATATTTTCATTGCACTAAATCGAATAATGAAATTTCTGTTCAGCAGAAAACCGAGTGCTTCTCAGATTGAACTTGAGAGAAATCTAAGCTCATCTCTGTATTTTGTAGGACTGCTGCTAGGCGTGTTAATAAACCTATTATTTGGAACGCTTCTATATCTATTGAAGTGGGGGAGCGATCTGAAGAAATTGATAAGCACCAATAAGAACTAAAAAGAGGAGTTAACTCATGAACGATATGTCCAGCCTGATTGCCTTATTCTTTTTGTTTATTTCATATATTTTTTTAAAGTATGGGCTGCCTATTCTATTAGTCATCGTTGGGTATTTCATTTTTAAACGATATAGGAAAAATACGCAAACAAGTAAAAACAAAAAACCAAATCAACCCGTTAAGCAAGGTAATTTAAAACCATAATTCACATCTCACTGTGAAATACTTCGTTAGGATTCGGTTATGATCCTTCATATGACAAGGAATGTTGTAAGCCTCTAATTACATGCGTAATCAAATATAGTGTAAAGATGTATACAAACCTAACAATTCAGTGTAGACGCTTGTAGACAAGAACCTGGACACGCACAATCTGTGTCTTGTTGCTGGAAAGAGTATTGGATCACGCTTAGACGATTCCCCAATAAATCAATAAGGATGGGTTGCTATTATGAAGAAACGTCAAATCAAAAAGAATGAAAAGTTACATGTTAAGCTGTACACGTCTGATGAATTCGGTCTACTCACTATGACCTCCGATGAAAGAGACGCTGCATACAAAGATTATCAAGATAAACGAAATAAAATGGCGAATACTAGGTACCGTATCTTAAAAAATATGAAACCTCTCCATTATTTTTTTCCCTTCGGTAAAAAATTCTATAAGCACTTTACCAGATCCAGAAAGCTTACTTCTGGTCCAAGGGGCAGTTTCAATACTCAATCAGCTACAGACATCATCCAGTAATATGAAGGATATTCAATTATTATTGTAGGCAGGTACATATAAAAATTGTCAGGAGAGTGTAATGGGAAAATATGAGGTAGTTAAGACACAGGATGGCTACACTGTTGATCTTGGAGATGGCACAAGTATTTCAGTAAGCCAGCATGAAATAGACAATAGTATTGAAAAGCCGGCGTCGAAATTCAAATGGAAAAATGCACTACAAAATGTGAGAACAAAATTACAGATCCCTAAACCGATCCGTTCCCTGATGTTTCTTAGAACAGAGGAAGAACGTTTGAATTATCTGAGAAGTATGCCTTCACGATCTATTGAGTCCCTTACAACTGCAATTGCTTATGTACTTCTTAAGGGAGATATCCTTGAAAGAGTAGTGGGGACAGGGATTGCTCTACCACAGACGGTTTCCACTTATATCAAAGAAATTGATTCTAAAGCTAAGCAGTATGGTGAGCTGACAGTGAAAAATGTGAAGATGGCCATCCAAACAACGAAAAACATTGTAGGAGCTACGGCCGTTGTTCTTTTTGGTATTGCTCTTCTCACAAATCCTGCTGTTCTAACATTCTTACTGCCCACTCTATTAGCAGCTGATGTGTTGTGGTTGTTTGTGAATTTCTCAGATAAGAAACATAACTAAGAAATAGCCAACTCTCATATAAATAAAAAAAGGAGGGGCCCGATCGGGCTCCTCTCTGTCTATTTCCCCCAAAACTGAACTGAAGTGACTGGCTCAGACCATCTAGGTTGGAATGTTGATCGAATTTTAGCGTCGATACCCCATCTTCCATATACACCATTCTTGTTAGCTTGGGGTTTTTCAGTATGCTGGATGAAGACAAGAATTTTTCTGAAATGCTTTCTGTCTCTTTTGTTCCTGACATCATTCAAAGCAGTTCTTACGTTTGATAGTGTTTTCATGATTATCCTCCTAGTGAAACGGATTATTTTGTACATCTCACACTACTCAAACCTTAAAGAACAGCTCAATAATATATTGGCTACATACAGTATAAGAATTCTACAGAATTAGTCAAGCATTAATTGTACTGAGCTCCATTTCACTGTGTATTTTTAATATTGAATTAAGAGGAAAGATGATCATATAATGGAGTAACGTATTCTCACGAAATGGAATGATATAATTGAGACTCGAAGTTGAAGTAGAAAACTACATAATTGACTGTATCTCTTATAGAATTAAAAGTGAAATGGAGATTGAGGATATTGTGAGCCCTTGGCGAGTCAAGAAACAATTGATCGGCTACAAAATCTTTGACGGCGATGGCAAATTTATTGGTGAGTTTGATAAGGACAATCAGCCTGTGACGAAACTGACTCTTGAAGTTGAAGTCAAAGATTATCAGACTGACTATGTTCAGTATCGATATGAAAGCAATGCAGAGCTTCAACCCATCCTAGACAGTTGGAGAAAAGACAACAAGTTGCTTGGATATAAGCTTATTGCATTAGACGGTTCGACGATTGATGAATTTGATGCAAATGATTGTCTGATTTAACCATACTGATTGCTTCTCTCCCCTGATCCGTTTAATTAATTTATGGTAAGTGTAAAGTTGCTAATCTAATATCTAATGACAAAGACGCCGCTATTATAGCGGCTTTTTTCTTTACATCCATATTTAATAGGTTATATGCACAAGACAAAAACAGACCAGCTTATCTATCGTGAGTTATACTAATTTGTTTACGGTCCCTCTGATGATTAACACGTTCAAAATACACCCTTATTGGGATACCTAAGTGCTCACAAAGTAGAAGTTCTGCAATCGCTACTAATCACTGAAACATCTATCGTTGTAGTTCACAGGGGAATAGGTGATAACAAAGCACCACTCTAGCTCAAAACTTGAAGACTGGACTCGATAATTATATATTGAGTGTGCTTCCTACATATAAAGGGACAATCAGAAAAAACATTTAAAGAAGGAGGAGGAGAACACTTCTCATGTTAGATACTCGAAAGATCGTAGCTTGTTTGATATTAGCAACTATTCCCGTTTCAATTTTTAATCTTGTTATGCATTTCTACTCAGAAGGAACAATTAGTCTTATTATAATCAGTTTCCTAGCCTTAAGGGTGCTCATTTTGAAGTATTATTTTTCTGATGTTGTGGCAGACATCTTTAAGAACATACGAAAGAATTACTTTAAATGAACCAGACGGAGCTTCCTGCTTCCTAAAGTACGGCTTGATACGATGGCTCTATGAATTCATACACTGAGCAGCTTCTCAACATGGGAATATTACTTTAAATAATCATTAAGAGAGGAGCATCCCCTTTGTTAGATTTACGGACTATAATCACTTGTTTAGTTATGGCATCTATACCTACTTCAATTTTTCTTCTTATTCTTCAGTTTTGTACGCTCGGTTCGATTAGTGTCTACATATTGACTGCACTTTTCATTAATGCCATCACATTGAATTATTTTTATCGTGATGTTGTAGTAGACATTTTTAAAAACATACGAAGTAATTACTTTAAATGACCCTTGATTATTTATTAAAAGTAGAAGGTGTTCAGTAAACCTGGAGGGCTTAAGATGAAAGGTTTGTTTTCTACACTTAACAAAATTGATGATACACTCATGAATATTATGTTTTTTGCTTGGTTGGTCGTCGTTCCATGTTATTTATTTTTATCAAGTCAACATGATGTTAACCAGAGAGTACTTCAGATTGGTTTTGTTTCTATACTATACATTTCATTTTCCGCTTTCAAATTATTCACATCGAATCTAAAGATAGAGTATGCACTAAGGTTAATCTTTCTTATTTCCTACGCTTTCATTTTAATTAAGAATGTTAATCTATTTGAGCTAACATGGATTTACTGTACTTTACTTGGAATCGCATATATACAGGCTTTGTTACAATCCATAACTTCTGTTATTCGAATTTTTCTAAAAGATGATCCAAACTTAACCGCAGTCAACTTGAAGATACCAGAGAATTGATACACTCTTTAGAAATCTGTTAATTGAAGCTATAAGCTTGATTTAGTCATAGAGGTGTCATGTTGTCCATATGACGCACCGGAGGTAGCTGAAGGGTCTTGTGATGAATATGAGGGTCGATACAAGTTAGCCTCTTCTTTGGGAGACAAATAGGACCGAGTACATACAATAAGCCCGTTCGGGCACATCGGAGGTTGTTCACATGGTAGCTGGTATAATAGGTATACTTTCACAAATTGGTTTTGGTGTAGGAATTGCTCTAATATCTTTAGGTTTTGTTAAGGGATCTAAAGGTGAAGGACCGTATAATTGGAGAGCTGTAATCAATGGCAGTTTAATTGTCGGATTATTCCTGGTTGTAGTTTGTTTGTACTGGTTATACAAATTGACTGGAAGATTTTTATTTTTCTTCTAGGTTAAGCTCCATGGGCGATTTATTCGATAATATGCTAGTGTTAGAATACAAAGGATTTTAAGGGAGGCAACCAGGGATGATTGGAAGAAATGAACTATGTCCTTGTAGTAGTGGCAAAAAGTATAAACACTGTCACATGAATAAACCGCTTAAAGAAGATATTGCGTTCTCCATCGAGGAACTTCATTTCTTTCAAATCAACACGCTTAAAGTAGCAAAAAAGCAAGTACAAGTGTTTGAAAAGAACATCCAAATAATTCAATTTCCGAATAATAAAATCATATTTAAGAATATGTATGATGCATTAGAGCATGCTGCATCTTCATCAATTATGGTTAACCCAATACATCGCTATGGTGCTCAAACTTATAGTCGAATTCACCCATCTGGCATTGGAAGCATCCAATTCACCTGGAGTATTCCCGTTTTCGATCAGATTGTCGCTAGTGGTGAGATGAAAGCTGTGGGCTATAGCATAAAAGATCTAATGAAGCATATCAACATTGAAGAACTAACAGAAAAAGTTCTTGCTCATGCCGAATCCAACGATGATCCTGTATACATAATCAAGTACCAGGGGGGCCAAGAGCTTGAACAATGGGCAGTTGATGGTAATCACAGAATAGCCTCAAGGCATCATAAAGCTGAGTTGATCAATGGATATGTATTCAGCGAAGAACAACATATATCTGCACTATTGTTCGACTATATGCGAGTTGCATACACCGTACGCACTAACATAACTCGAATGCTCAATTACTCAGGAATAGGGAAGCCACCTGAGCTACTACCAATGTAATATGCTGTACATCCCCAGGTCGGATAATGTCCAGTAATGTGTCGGATCAAATAATTGAAGTTATCTTCTGAAGCTCGAACTGGAGGTTATTAATATAACATGGAATAAGAGCATTCTTACTTATGGTACTGTGGGAGTTTTTGTTGTCGGTGGGTGGTAATTTGGAATATTTTCAGGAATTCATGATATAGCAGTATATTACTTTGACAGTGCAGTTGATATACTAACACTTAGTACTGGAAACAAAACAACCGCTACATGGGCGGTTTCAGCAATTTTGGCAATAGGTGCCTTAACTCAATTTGCAGACCTTATTCTTGATCAGAGAATGAAGAGGATCAAGATAGAAACCGCACGGAACATCAAGGAAAGACGTAACACCAGAAGTGGTGACATCGGATAGTTGTAAATGAAAGACCTCACAGAAACAGGGGGAGTGACTTATGGAACGTAATTATAGGATATATTTTATCTTAGGGATTACACTTCACATCGGAAAAGCCAAGTGGCACGCAGGCATTTCCAAATCATTTGGTCTTTCCGGTTTAGCCATTTTTCGAATCGTGTTTTCGTTGGTTTTTGAAGGAAAAAATTGGTTTCGCATTCTGGAAAGTGACCACGGAGCGGAGCTGCTGGCACGTGTATTTGACCATGCCGCAGGCAAATACATCAAAGGCTACACCATGCTCACGCTCGGTTGGTCGGACGGTTTTAGCTTTGCACCGCTCGATTTCGTCATGCTGTCTTCCGCCAAACTGTCCAATCGTTTTTGCGAAATGGTTTCCCATCTCTCGAAGCGCAGCCATGGATACAAACGCCGAATGGAGTCTTTTTCACGTAAGCCTGATGCGGTTGTAGGCTTGCTTGATCAGGCTTTAAAAGCCGGCTTCACTGCAGATTACGTGCCCAAGAGCTGGTTTACGCAAGCTCCATTGCTCCGCCAGCTCGTGGGCAGCGGTCTGCCTGTAATTGGAATGGTCAACGAAATGAAGCAACGATATCTCGTACAGGGACAGCGAATGACGCTGAGTGCCGTGTTTCAAAGCGTGCCCAAGTCGAGTACAAACGATATCAAAGGTTCTGTGGTCGTGCATACTTCGTGCGGTCTGCCCGTGAAGCTTGTATTTGTGCGCAACCGGAATAAAAGACGGAATGGCTTGCTATTTTAAGCACAGACGTCACGCTGGATTCGACTGAAATTGTACGAATATATGGCATGCGTTGGAGTATTGAGACCTTTTTTAAAGTGACAAAGAGCTATTTGAAACTGGGAACCGAATTTGAACGGCGCGAAACCAGTGATGACCGCACACTCGGAAGACTCTTCTTTCTCTTTGCCGATGAGGTTTGCGATCTGGACTACCAGTCTGCGCTTCAGCAACTGATGAGTTTATTTCTCGAAATGTCCCAGGCGAAAACCAACAAGAATAAAGCATCTGTTTTTTGTCAACTACAAGAATGGATCTCTGGTTTACCTAGTTATATCAAGAGTTTGTTTGGAAATTTGAGCTGCGAAAGTTGAGAACATAATTATAAGAATTGACAATGACCGTATATGAGAATTGGTGATTTTTACTTTGCTTCTTTCTATATAAGATCGTTCATTGGATAATACTGCACTCTAATGTCCATTCTCTAAACACCTTTAGAGTTCAACTCTACTTGAGGCAAGATAATTAACCCAAAACACAAAATGATCCACTGTTATGCGTGTAACTACGTGGATAACTCTTGAAAAATGATTTTATTTTTTTCTCATTGCTCTTTTTGTGATATATCACTTTCCTTGAAGAAAAACGACATTGGTATTCATTATAAATACGTATGTCATTTACATGGATAGTATAAATAGATTTTTCAGGTTTAGAAGGGATATTTTTATCTTTCAATACAAGTAGATGCTTTGGTGTCAGGGGCAAAGCCATCTCTCTGTAAGATTCTTGTTTTTCTTCAGAAAGATGAACAAAATTTACAACAGGATTATCAGAAATCAAGAATTCGTCGGTTACATAATTCATTCTAACAGCAGCATACTTCGCTTGTTTTTCTTCTCCTATAATAGCCAAGTTCCAATCAAAGTTATCGAGTAAATGTTTTCCCACTCTTTCAAGCGTTCCTGTACTCAACTGCATTAATAATTTTACATTGTCGTCTACATCGTCAAATGATCTTCCTAAATTCTGATCTATTGATGACACAAATTTCGCTCCTAACTCCCTATAAGCAGGAGTTCTGATGCTTTGAAGTGCGATAAAAATAGACATGCCCACTTTTTCTTCTTCTGTGAATATTTCATTGAATTGTTTTTGGATTATATCAGATGTCTCCAACTTCTGATTAACTACTTCTAACACCTTAGATATTCCATCCTCTAACCCAGCAAAATAATCTTCAAGAAATTCTTTTTTTATAAAACTTGCAGTAGGAGAACCTAATAATTCTGCTTCCCTTTTAGCTTCTGAAATGATATCGTCATCCAAATTGTAAAAGTATTTTTCAACTGCAACCCCCTCTGGTTTAACATTGGGAATCGTTTTAGATTGAACTTTATCAAAATACATTAATTTACTTTTTGAATCTGCAAATAATTTAAGATAAGATCTTGGAACGTAATGTTGTCTTTTAGTGGCCATATAATTTCCTTCTTTCTTTTGAGAAATAGAAATAAAAAATGTGACGTCCTATACTTATCCAAATATGATTATGACATTATAAACTTCTGTTAACTGAGAAGTTATTACATTATACGACGAATTCTTCATAGGTACTACATTATATTCTCAATCCATTTATGTATTTAGTAGTTTATACAAAGAGACCTGGCTTCTCAGGACTAAAACAAGGATCTGTACAGCTTAACTTGGATATACAAAACACAGTATAATGAAAAATGAACTTCTTGATAAGGAAAACGAAAAACTACGACATACCTAAGTGTCGCAAAAATTTTTCCGATATGAAGTGTAGCAAAAAGCTTAGAAAAACAAGTCTGGTCAGACAGAGAATGTTCTTGTAACATAGGATTACAAATCTTTCTTATTCATTGTTGGTCGCACTTCCATAATACAAAACAAGCGAGGTTTTTTAATCAAATATTTGAAGTCTTCTTACGCTCACAAGGGTTTAGGTCGATATTCTAGGTGCGAAAGTTGAGATATTTATTTTATAAGTTTGTTTTCGTTTCTTTTGGGTTGGCTGGTTGAGTCAGAAACTCGAAAACTCGCTGGAAGCATCTGTGATTAAATACTACGATAGCCTACCTCAGCTACTACCAACTTAACCCTCAATACAATATTGAATTCTATTATAAGTCACTGATTCATCAGGGTGGCTTTTTTTCTCTGGTTTTCTACTGGTGAGGCGAATTCAACATGCTTTATATAGTAAAACAAACTATCGCAGTATAAAATAAGTCGAGGCATACTTCTCCCGTAGCAGTTGCAAGTACCTTATCAAAAGTAAATACGATTTTATAACATTTAGAAAAGGAGCGTGATTAAGATGGAACCCGTGTTTAACTTTGATAATGAAATGATTGTTAGGGGGAGAGATGGCAATTTGCGTCCATATAAATATTTTTTGTACGAGGATATTGTTGTCATGAGTGCACCAGAATTCACATCATCCTCCGCAATGTTTAGATTTAAGTTCCTGGATGCAAGTATTATAGATGGTGATCAATTAGAGGAGAAAACATTCATTGTTCTTCATGATATTAAGCTGGACAAAGATCTCCTCTTAAGCACTTTTTACCACGAACTGGGTCACATCAAGCTTAATCATTTAGTAGAATATGAAGCAATCGGACGAGAAGAATCAATTGCACGTGGAGAAGTACACTACGCTGAGCTAGAAGCTGACAAATATTCATTCGATAAGATGGGGAAGGTCAATACAATAAGATGGTTAGAGAGTTTAATAGAAAGAACAACGCAAAACATAGCTGCAAGAGAGAAAGAACTGGAACAGGGTACATCAACAGACAGCGCTTCTTTGGAAAAGTATAAAAATTCTCTCTGGGAACTTGAACAAAGAGTACAGGTAGTCCGGAGTTTGAACTAATCTAACAGAGTCATTCACTGCACTTGTGCAAGCAGAACTGTACCCAAGCTTTTCAAAAGTCTCCACGACTGATACAATGAGTGTATTACTATATTCATAGAACTCTCATGCAAGCGCAGACGAGAGATTTAAATTAAGATGCCTCTTCAAAGAGTGATTAATCGTGTCCTTGGGACCAATTCCACTAATTTTGCGGGATTAATCATTTTTGAAGATTGCATCTTTTTTTGCGTTCTTTCAGGGCTAATCTATGAAAATTCCATAAAGGGGAGAGTATATAAATGATTAGGGTACATGAGCAGAATGCAAACCGCTGGCTAGTATACGACACAAATTCAGATGAATCGTGCTATATAGTCAAGGCATACAGCCAGGTTATGGGTGAATCTATTTCATTTTTCAGAGTAGATAATTCACAGGGTATCACGATAGCCACGCAACTTGAATCCTATGATGATGCCAAGAAAACTGCAATAAATTCAATCAATTAGTTTTCATAAAGTCTTGGCTTCAAATAACTTGATGGTTGGCCTCGATAATTATATATTGATCCTGCAACCAAGAATAAAGATAATTGTATATACGAAGGGAACGAAAACAATGACAAATCAATATTCATCTCCTATAGCTATCCCAATAGGAGATACCGTAATTGAACTTTTGGCTGATAATGGCATGAACATGGATGACCTTATAGACAAAACGGGATATAGCAATGAAAAGATGATACAGTACTTTTATGGTAAAGAACCCGTTAGTCAAGATTTTGCAGATAAACTTGCTAAAGTATTTACTCCGCCGGCGGAATTTTGGCTGACCCTTGATCAGAATTACCATAACACCATCAACAGACTATCAAAACAGTAATTCTAATTGCTGTTTATTTAAAATATTTTATACAACTCGTTACAGTAATAGAAATAAACAGAACGGGGATATTGATCAAACTGCAATACATTTTAATAAGGAGGTGTATCATCTTGCACAAAGATGATATAATCCCAATTACCTTTTGGACAGTCCTGATTATTATCGCGGCTTTAATCTTTAGGAGTTTAACTTAAAATACTTTTATAAATTAAAGAATTGAATCTAGTTTGAAGGTCCATAAATACATTAAGTAAAGTTTCATAAAAGCCATTATGCTTTAAGTAATCAGCAGCCGATCATTCAATCGGTTGCTTTTTTTATTATTAATTACGAAAAACTCGATACAAATATAAAGCCTGAAATAAGCTGTTGCCTACACTCTAGTTAACTTTCATCATTCTATTACTCGATAATCTGACCTGCTATTATAATATAGTTTGTTCAGATTGTTTATTGTCTTGAATGTCAAACTAACTGAAGGAAAGTGATAAAATGCGAGATGATTCAATTATGTTAATTGTAAGCATTTTCGGTAGAGTTTTAATTCGCTATAAACTATGGCAGGGAGTGAGATTATAAATGATTATTTCAGAAAGAATAATAAATATAAATTCAGCAGAATGGAAAACAGAATTGAACAATTTCATGCCATACAATGAATTCAAGAACATGGATTTTGACCTGCAACACATGTACATGAGGCACTGGAGATTAAATAAGACAAATAAGGTTATATGTAAGGGCATGGGAATCTCAAGAACGACTTTGTATATACGACTAATTTTATTGAAACTCGAAAGCCTATTTGTTATAAAAGGAATTCCTATTAGTCATCACGACCAAGGTTACAACAAATATAATATATCAGACGACGTCACTTTAACTTATGAGGAGTTTGAGGCTCTGGATCAAAACGTTAAAATCGAGTTGGCCAAAATGTTGTTCCAGAAGTACACTGTTTCAGAAATAGCGGAGAATTGGAGAATAAATCCTAAGGAGATATACAGCCTCAGAAGCTACATGCTTAATAATGGATTTATTAAACCAGAAGAATTGCGGTTATTACGAATTACTCCAATCATTTCAAAGCCGTTCTAATCTTCCTTTTTCAGAAGGATAGAACCTAGTAGTTTGTAGCGTTGAAGTAAACATAACATTTATCTAGCAAAAGCTTTTAATATTATCCGCCGGCGTACGTTGTATAAGGAATGGCTCTAATCTAACATGAGGGACGGTGGAAAGTGAGAGATAATTTGATATTATTACCAGGCATATTATTCTCAATAATATTGATCGGTTTAGCTTTAATAGTATACTTCAACTGATTTATCGGTGGTTCACCTTCTATTTCTTTGTTACTTGATTAGAAAACCTTAGCAGGGTGATATACTTGAAATAAAATGTTTTAGATTGAAGGGAGATTGATTCTAATTCATGTTTACTTATATCCCCGAGCAAGAGTACGTGCTTACAAGTAAAGAAGCGCTTACTTACATAAATCAACACCAGACCACTTTCAAAAAAGAACTTAATTCAGCAGACCTCAGCATTCACTGAAGAGAGGACATTCCCAGTCACAACTTGCATTCTGGTCACACTCCATCCTTATGCACTGTTCAATGACCCTAAACGCTCGTATCGGGATCTTTATCGAGCTGAGGGAGGGATCATTTTCAAAGATGCTGCAGTCCATTTCAGTACAAAATCTGTTGGGCCAAAAACCACTGAACTTGAACTGAGACAACAGCGACTTTTGTATCCTGTTATGGTGGCAGAAGCAATTAATGAACTGGCTTCAGAGTACAGCCACACAGAGGGAGATAGTATTCAGGAAAAAATTAAAAATGCGGGAATGAAGCTCATAGCTGGCCGCATTACTCGAGAGGATTATATGGAAGAAATGGCCAACCGGTCGAAGATACTCAGAGGATGGACTGGTCTTAACACTGGTCTTCATAACGAAATAACTCCCATCATGTTTATAGGGCCGTAGATAAATTAAAGTATTTGAACGTAACAATCTTTTCGGTAAATGGAACGAGAGAATAATACTGAGAAATTACTAATGCTAGTTTGTAATAAAATCGTTAATCCGAAATAATCGACGGTTTTTTGCTGTAAGAACTTTATGAACTAAACACTGGTCCTTTCCGATATGAATAGTTAAAAAGTTCAATTTTCCTACTTGACCAGCACAAATCATTATCGTTGTTAAGTGTATGACAGGATCACATTTAATCTTCAATTTATACTAAATTCTGTTCATATGGTACTTTTTCTGATAGAATTAAATCATATTCATTCATTAAGCGTCTCTCCTGCAAGCGCATAGAGAGAATTCTAAGTAGATGCCTTTTCAAGAGCGATTAATAGTGTCCACAGGGATACAATTCCACATTTTTAATGGAAATTAATCATTGTTGAAGATTGCATCTTTTTTTGCGTCTTACCATTTCGATAGAGGAGGATTACATATAATTAAAGTACATAAGCAGAATAAGACCGAGCCATTGGATTGTATACATTTACTAGTAATATCTAATAAATCACACTTACAGGCCACCCGACTAACTATAGAAAGGATGAACTAGAATGCAGTTAGATGAAAGAAGTGAAAAATATTTTGAAATCGAGAGGAAAAATATTGGATTGGTAGGTAGCAATGGAGGGTACTATGGTATTGAAGATATTCTCAAAAAGAAAAAACTATTTGAAATATCAGCACTCAAGGAAATCCGTAGATACGCTGGATTTTTTGGTTTGAGTGATCTCGTAATTTATAGTTACAATGTTGGTAATGGAATTATTTATTGTGCTGAGTTAGGGTATCAGACTAGTATTGATGATTATAACGTAGAGACGCATATATTCAGTAGAATACCCTCAGTTGATGATGTGACTCTTGTAAGGTCAATGGATGAGTTTGAGTTAGACTTGAGACTTACTCGCAATGGAGTGCAAGCTGAATATCGTTGCTGGGAATGTGGTCGGAATTCACATTGGATAGATATACATGGGAATTTTAAAGATAAAGTTGAAAAATTACGAGAAGGTTATTGTGGTTGTTAATTGTTTTTGTTGGAGCTCCGAAATGAGCTCCTTGGGAATATATTCTCTTATTTGTAATGTTTAACGTTATAGCCTTGTGTGCTATAAGTGATGGTTATGCATTGTACATACTAGCAGGGATTATGTTCACAGATATTGTGGGAATGATAATTTTCATATCTGTACATGATGAAAAAATCAAGAAGAGAGAACACACCAAGATTTGAAGTTCTTAATTCAACAGTTTCACAAAAGTATTCTGCTTTACGTAATCCAGCAGCCGATCATTCGATCGGTTGCTTTTTTATTGGTTAATATGGCCCTATTGTATTACCGTGAATCTTTCGATATTCTGAACTGCTATTATAATATTCTTTGTCAGTATTGATTAAATGGTAGTAAATATCATGTTGTTCAGTTCTTAAGACTAAATGAGGGACGGTGTAAAATGCGATCTTATTTGATCCTGTTACCAGGCTTATTTCTCTCAATATTATTGATCGTTATAGCTTTAACAGTATATCTCAACTGATTTATCAGTGGTTAACCCCTATTTCTTTGTTACTTGATTAGAATACACTTACTCGGGGAATAGATAGGTGATATACTTGGAATAAATTGTTATTAATTTAAAGGGAGGTTGATTCTAATTCATGTTTACTTATATTCCAGAGCAAGAGTATATGCTAACAAGTAAAGAAGCGCTGATTTACTTAAATCAGCATCAGGGTACTTTCAATAAAGAACTTAATTCAACGGACCTCAGCAATTGGACTAGAAATTTTGAAATTAATGCAATTAAGCCAATAGGGACAACCCGTTGGCGCTACCGTGACGCAGATCTTAAAGATTTCGTATATCGCTACCAACACAACATGCTCCATAAGTTCAACGATTCCTATCGAACTCGAACCTCTTGCAGAATTCCGGAAATAATCTTGCGAGATTTTTTCATTGAAGAGAGGACATTCCAAGTCACAACATGCATCTTGGTCACGCTCCATCCGTATGCACTGTTTAATGACCCTGAACGCTCGTATCGGAATCTTTATCGAGCCGAGGGAGGGATCATTTTCAAAGATGCTGCAGTCCATTTCAGTACGCACTCTGTAGGACCAAAAACCACTGAGCTTGAGCTGAGACAGCAACGACTTATGTATCCTGTTTTGGTGGCAGAAGCAATTAATGAACTGGCTTCAGAGTATAGCCGCACTGAGGGAGATAGTATTCAGGACAAAATTATTAAAGCGGGATGGACGCTCATATCTGGTCGGATCACCAAAGAAACTTTTATGGATGAGTTAGATAGCATGTCGAGAATCTTACGAGGATGGACAGGGTTAAACTCAACGCTTCATAACGAAATAACCCCCATTATCTTTGGGAAAGTAATTGAGGATATCTAAACATTACACGTGATCCTCTTTTAGGATGGCGGGATTTGTTGTAAGGTTATAGCCATACTCAGCCCAAGGTAAAATCCTCAAGATCATATTTTCACGAGGAAAAGGTCTTATAGATTGAATAATCAACCTTACGGGTAGTATAATACACATATACATTACACATGCTATATAACATTTTCTTTTTGCACATACTGTGCAAAAAAAGGCCTTCACTGCTGGAACAGTGAAGACCCATGAGTGCCAAAAGATGTAATGTGTAGCCACGGCAGTGCCAGTTAGCAGTGGACTAAAAAACCTACCGTTAGGCTGCGAACCTAATTAAACGGTGGGTTTTTTCTTGTTTTGCCGCTTATGTCGTTTGATCAAGAAGTAGATTCTTTTTATGCCTAGCCCTATGCTAATTAAGGCTGCACACCCCTTGAGAACATTTACAACAACTAGAAATGTGGTCATTAGTGTTTCACCTCCTTTCGAAGGCAAACCGTGACCACAACTCACTACATCAATCGAACCTCGTATGGAATATTATAGCATGGTCTTAGGTAACTGTCTGTCCACATCATTCATGTAAAGAATGAATTTTAATTTGTATTGGACAAATCCATGTGTGTTTGTGACCTATGCTTTGCTCATATCTTATCAAAAAATAAGTCAAGCAACTAGGGTATGATGTATATTTGAATTTTTTTTGAATTTGTCCATTATTATGGACAAAAACGGTTGTAGGGGGCCAAATGAGGTGAATACTGAACAAAAGACGTCCAAACCATTCTCTAGAGTTAATTTAAAAGATGAACTTAATCGTCTAAAGACATCCCAAATACGCATTGAACGAATTAACAAGATACATAAGTTTTATGAGGAGATGCATAGCGCAATTGATAGGATAGACGAATTCGCTTCTTATAAAGAAGACTATGAGAACAATCACATTTTATATAAAGAGGAATTCGAGAAATATGTATTGCCCCTGGCCGGCAACGTAAATTATGAGTTTGAAGCTGCAATTACACGTGCTCAAGAAAAAAACATAGTCATAAAGGAAAGTATCCGTTTTATAATGCTTTGCTTATCTGCCACAACTAACCCTAAACGTATATGTAAAACAAAGGATAACATAATAAAAATAACTAAAGGTCGTTTAATTGATTCCTTGAAAGAATTAGAACGGTACACCTTGTCGATTACATTGTGGTCCCCAGGTTTTCAATCTCAATTTTTTGATGAAATACAGCAATTACGAATAGCATTTTTACACGACGCAATCAACCAAGTGCTAGAATTTGCGGATATTAAGCGTGAGTTTGTTCCCTTAATCTTTGATCAATTGCTTGCTACAAAATTAGAGGAAACATTACATTGCACGAGAAGTAATTCAATTACCAAGTATTATAAGATAAATGAGAATGATATCCACTGGACAGAGAGTTTCAAAATGCTTTTTATAGATAGGTTTTTACTTCAAATCGAGGATGCAATGAAACGTTCGCCAAGAGTTTAGGAAAAAATTTTCGACTCATCAATTATGCTAAATACTCTATCAGGATCACGAAACATAATTCATGTTATGCTTTACTTTTAATTCCGAAAGAGAACTACAATTATCTGAAGTAGATTAAATAAAAGGTGGGAAAAATCTGTGAGTAATAATAAATTTACGGACAAAAAAGGAAGACTGATTGTTATTGTCGTTACTGATCAAGGTTTAACTGCAGAACATGATGAAGAAATCATCGGTGTTTTTAACTATGAACATGTCACTTTTGATGATGATTACTATGATTCTGAACATTACAAATTATGTCTTATGGACATAAAACCTGATTATCGAAGGGCCGGCATTGGTATTAAGATGTTAGAATATGGTGCAACTTTTTACAAGCAGATTGAGTATCCGGAGGACGAAACAGAAAATTATCCAACTCTAGAAGGTGCTGCTTTATTAAATGCAGCCAATAAAAAAGGAGTCATCAAACTTAACTATATCCATGACGATGACGATGAGGACGAATATGAAAATGATTTTGAATTTAATAACAATAAAGTGGAGAGTGATACAAAAACCACTTCCATAACTTACACTAAAAGCTCTGGTAGTATTGAAGTTGAAAAAATAATCGCGTTTTTACTTCGAGGTAAAAATGAACTCGAAGGTGAAAATCCCCAAAGTCAAGTTAATGACATGCAAAAATCTGAAACTTTTGACGATTAACCCTAGTCATAAATAGTACAATTTAATAGAGTAAAACATTCTCTTATGGATGCCTGGTATCCGTCTGCTTCAGTGCTTCAATCGAGTGCGGAGCGTGGCTTTCATGTGATTAGTGGTTTGAAGACCAACCGTATTTTCTATCCTCAAGGCATCCGGCAGTCGCTCAAAAGCTTCGCTTCCTACATCTCGAAATCGGATACCGATCTAGTGACCATTGGCGCCTCCGCTTACCGGGTATATCGCTATGAAGGGAAGCTCAATCTCATGGAGAATGCTGTATTGCTCCTATGTTGGAAAGAAGGAGATGGCTTTGATCCCAAGCAAATGAGAGCTTTTCTGAGCTTAGACACACCTTTGGTCACGATCTGATTGCAGCCGGTAACGATTTGCAAAAGGTCGCTCTGCTAATGGGTCATTTTAAGGAAAACGGGGAACCGAATATTGCCATGACGATGATTTATACTACTCCTGGTGTTGAGGATCTGGAGGCAGCGGTGGAGTCGATCAGCTGGACATGATAAAACGAGAGGCATGCCACAATTTAGAAGATACTAAAGCAAGTTAAGATAAATTTTCTGTAGGCTGAGGAGTGAATGAAATGATAGTAGGCGTTGTTGTTGGAGCGGTAGGTCTGGTAGTAGCTTTGGGGCTTCGCAGATTCGGAAGGGGAAATCGTGAAAAATCAATCTTCTTGCGTCAATGAGCAGCGGCGTCTTGGCTTTTAGTATTATGTTACTGGTGTTAGATCAGTTCTTTTAAGAGACCAAGGTTTAGTGGGACATATAAAGTAAAGGAGTGTTTTATATTATAATTATTGACCATTCATTAGAAAGATTTTTGAAAATGAATTATGAAGGTATAAACCGGCAATTCTCGACTGATGAAGCGTTTATATATAAGGATATTTATAAAGACATTAGTAATGAATATTTAAGAGAGACATTTATTCTTATTCATGCTTCTATTAACCCTTTACTTTCTTTTTTGAATAAAAAAAACAACGGTAATAAAACTTACAATGCAGAACAAAGTAGGAGACTTTCGGATCTTATTGATAAAATAAGGAGTCTATTTGCAAGACTTAAAGACACTTCTCTTGCATTTAAAATAAACGATCATTATGAAGATATAATGAATCAATGTCGTGCGTTTATTTCCTATAGTGGTGGCAGTGCTATACCTGATGAGTTTCCTAGGATCAATCTGGTTGAATACGATCCGATCTTTACTTTAATGAATAAAACAGATGTTATTCGTGTCCAAAAGTCAGATGCATTCGAAACCCTATTTAAAGGGGAAGGTTCTTACGCAAATGTTTACAAGTTTCACGATACACATTATAACGAAACATTTGCTTTAAAACGAGCAAAGAAAAATTTAAGTCCTAAAGAAATTATAAGGTTTAAAAACGAGTTTTTAGAGCTTAGCAAGTTGGACTCCCCATACATAGTGAGGGTTTACAACTATAATGATCAAATTAATGAGTATACTATGGAATATGTTGAAGACACACTAGCAAAATATATGCGGGCTAATAATAACAAGTTATCAATAAAGGATAGAGTTTCAATTATTAATCAGATTTTTAAAGCATTTAAATATATTCATAGCAAAGAACTTCTTCATCGCGATATAAGCCACAGTAATATACTGATTAAAACTCATGATGATGGTACAACTATAGTGAAAGTTTCTGATTTTGGTTTGGTTAAAACCAAGGATAGTACACTGACTGACCCAGATTCAAGTATAAAAGGTTCATTAAACGATAATCATCTTAATATAGTCGGATTTGATAAATATGAAATTAGACATGAAATCTATGCTTTAATACAAGTAATAAATTTTGTGTTAACAGGGAATACCAAAGGCGGACTGTACAATAAAGATAAAAATGTTCATGACTTTTTATTGAGAGGACATTCAGCAAATATAGAAGAACGTTTCGGTAGTATAAAAGAAATGGAGTCCGAGTTCATAAAGGTGAAAAGAAATCTTCTTTAGTTATTATTTAGAAGCGAAATTATGCCGAAGTAAATCTGGAATAGAATGCGTTTAACGTTTAGGAGAAAGTTAAATAATATTTTTATTTTGCTATAGGCATAGCAAAACGAAAACGATGATTGTATATAGATAATATATAGAATAGAAAAACATAAAAGGAAGCTAAGAATTAGAATGATCAAGCTGAACGACTTTTAAATTCTTTGGACCAGAGTATCACCTTCTGCATATCGGCTTTCAATTCATCTGGTTCGGGTAACTCGACTGGTATTTCATGAGGTTGGGAATGTTCATATGTCGAGTATTTCGTCATATATTCATCGAACATTTTGCAATCATCTGGAGTAATATGGGACAATTTATGAAGTTTATTCATTGTTTGAACAGAGCGTCTAAACCGTAGGACGACCTCAGAGAGTAATTCTGTTTCAATAAAGCGTTCAATTAAAATCGCTGCATATTCCTTTAGCCAGTAGATCATATTCTGTTCTTCCTCGTTCATTAAGTACTTTTTCTGCAGAACTTACTCTTTCATTTAATAGTGAATTTAATGCAGATGATGGACTTTTCCCATCCAGTGGAGTCTGACCAAGCTCCAGCACCCCAAGACTCAGATCTCAACCAATTTCCATCACATTTCACTCCCAGTTTTTTTTGCAGCGTCATTAAGCAGAGTTAAAAATGATAGCCTGTGAGTGAAGATAATAACTTGCCTAGTTAAACTTAATTTTACAAGTCTTTTAACAGTTGTTTCTTCAAAAAATTGATCTAAAGAGGAAATAGGAAATAGGATCATCAAATATAAAGGGAGTTTTGTCTAAACCATCAATTAGGACATTCTTCAATACAAACTACAATGATTTATACTCACTTAACAGATGAATCAAATGAGAAGCGCTGTAAATAACATGAATAAATAATCCGGAGGGAGTGACATAAAGTTGCCTACCAGACTGGAGAATGACATCACTCTTTCTTTCTTTTTTGTTTGTTTGTTGTATTAAATTAAATCATTGGTTATACTATAAATGTTACCGCATATAATTGATATTATATACGTTAACATTTAAAAAGCCAATTACCAATCTTAACCCTGTCTTTTCCCTACTACTGCATTTATGCCCTTCGTCTTTAATTAACGGAACATGGTAGGCAACTTTATGTCAAATTCCCTTCAAATATAAAATATAGGTTTGATAACGGTTAATGCTGCATGATCCTTATTTTATTATTTACATTTAGATTTAAACTAGATTATGAGGTGAAAATTTTATGCCCCAGGTTCAAAGAAATTTAGACTATTTAGAACTAATGGATAAACTCCCTTTTATGCCTTGGTATGTAGATCAATTTATCAACTATAAATTACCGGACAAATCCCCAACAACACTACTTGAGTATATCCGAGACTACGAAATTTTCTTTAATTACCTGATCGCTGAGGGTATTTCTTCAGCCGATAAGATTACTGACATTTCACTTGAAACTTTAGAAAAGCTTCCACTAGAATCAATCACAGGGTACAAACATTATCTTTCTATAAGGAATGTTAGTAAAAAGAAAGATTCCTTACCCATTTCTAAATCAACTATTTCGAGGAGAATATCTTCTCTCCGCTCTTTGTTCAGTTATCTAAGCCAATTTGCAGAAGATGAGAATTTATATCCTTTGCTTAAACGAAACGTTATGGCTAAGATTCCGGTACAAAAAATGAAGAAACCTGAGGAAACAGCGAGTCGTTTGTCTGGTAAACTCCTTCAAGAAAATGAGATAGATGAATTTATCGAATTCATAGCTAATAGTTATCCTTCAGCTATAGGCGATAAAAAGCGTGCTTTGGTTTCATACTATCAAAACAAAGTACGTGATGCATGTATTGTTAGTTTGATCTTACATTCTGGACTACGAGTTTCAGAAGTTGTGAACTTAAATTTAAATGACATAGATATGACCATAAATACGGTTTACGTCTTTCGTAAAGGTGGTACAGATGAAGCCTTCAAAACCCCTGTCAATTTCAGAAAAGAGGTCTGTCCTGCATTAAGTACCTATTTGAGTATCCGCGTTCAACAGTATAAAAATAAGAAAGATAATGCATTCTTCCTTGCTCTACCTAATGGGAAATCAGAAGGAAATAGAATGTCTAAAAGAGCCATCCAGGACATGATTATAAAATACGCCAAAGCATTTGGAAAACCCTTTCTGACCGTTCACAAATTAAGGCATTCTTTCGCAACAGATTACTACCTCTCTAATGATTTATATAAAACTCAATCTCAGTTAGGGCATGCCTCCCCACAAACGACACAAATATATGCTCATCTTACAGACAAAACAATGTCCGAAGCAATAGATAGAAGGAACCGATAGACTCACAGAACTATGTTACGCCGATCTCTTCTTCCGAAATCGGCGTATTTTGCTACTTTTATAGTCATCAATTACATAATGTTTGGTAACTGTGTCTACGATCATCATCAGACTTCTCGGAGAGCCTATAGCAAGGCTATTGTGTTACTATATGGAATACCTTTTGCGCTCATTAGCAAGGTTCTCGAGGCTGCTGAGCATGATGGTATACCTCAGGCAACAAAAATATCAGTAGAGAATCTGAAGAATATCCTGTAGTTATAGCGGCGTGGTTTTGAACAGCTTCAGATATAATAAACAGATCGGTTGTCATTCAGACCCACACTTTCATACATGAGAAGATAAAAAAGTATTAAATTCAGTCTCAATATTTGACTTTTTGGAAGCTATTTAATATCTTCATAGTGAAGACATTAAATAGTTTTTCAAAGTCATAATAATAGCAATAAATCAAAAGGGGAGATTTTCATGGGTTTTAAATCAATTTCAGAGGAAACAACAAAAGTTGAAGCGGCTAATGTTACATTTGAGCTACAGTCTAAGAGTAATGAAGTGATATCACAACTTGATCCATTTTTACTTGCAGATTTTTCTTTAGCAATTGAACAGGCATATCGTCTCGAAATTACGGATAATGTTACTGGGAAAAATACTACTTACAGATTGAGAGATGCACTAATCAACCTTGATGCTTTGGTTAGTACTAATATATTACCACTTAAGCTTGAAGTTGAAATAGATGGAAAAACTGATACTCTTGTTTTTAATATTTCTGAGACAGATGCTGATAGAAGTTACGTAAGCCGTGAAAACCCTAAGTATTACATATACTGCGATAATTCTGACAAGATAGGATATAAGTTTTGGTTTTTAAAAAATAAGTAGTCCTGAGCTTAATTGATAACTCAATAAAATGAAGCACCCTCGAAGAGGGTGCTTCATTTTAGTTAAGTGTGTATCCATGGTCTGTTACCCTAACAAAGAAGTGGCATTTTCCTTTTTGGAAAATGCCTCACAAAGAGACGACTGATGCACAAGGGAAATTGAGACACTCGTTTGCAACTAGCTTTTTTAGGACAAAGTAACTCTACCTCTTAGTATGAATTGTTCTTAGAGATATGTTCTTTGGCCCACTTCGGCAAACTAGCGCCACGAATAGATTGATAACAAACATAAAGCAATTCCGGAGCCGCACCCACAAGAAACCACACCAAAATTTTAATCATTCCCATACCCCTCCTCTTGTTCATCCTTTTATTAAATCCAGCTGATCGATTTCACCGCAGTGGTAAGATCCTTGAATCCAGGTGTTGTGTAGATCATCCATCATAAACCTTTATCTAAGCGCTTTATCAATGGGATTTTTTCCATTCCTCAAATGAGATGTGTCAACTGGTGTTAATACTCTTTTACGAACTACTTGCCCTGTCGTTTGAAATGGTGATTTTGGTCCCCGATACAAAAGCCCCGTTGATTTTATTGAGATGATTTCCCACGTTCTAGCATTAGCAGTAAACAAATCACTTACATTAGGTTGCTCCTCAGTTACAATGTAAAATTCAGTTTCATCATCTTCTGGGAATTTCACCACTTGCATTCTGACAACTCCCTGCGACACACTTTTTTTATAATAATGTCCAACTGATCAACTCCACCGTACACCATCCAGATCCTCAAATCTCGGAATGGCATTCCCGATCACTGAAACCTTTTCCAAGTTCGTAGACATTACCTGAGCGCGGAAGGATCTGGTATCCCTTCTGCTCTCTTTTTGTTATCTGATACTTGATGGAGACAAACAAATCCACCCGAAACATCTGGAAAAATCTCCTGACCACACCATTGCACCCAGATGTTCCATAGCGCCCACCTCAAGCCGATCTGAAATGTATGGACCCGCTGCAGGTTTTGAACGTTCTGTATCGAGGGGTACCGTTGCTGTGTCGTGCATCATCTCCCATAACAGAGGTTCATCTGTCTCAGTGCAGATTGTTGTGATGATAGGAATACCATCATCGGCGTATATCGTACCTATAGTAGCCTCTTTTATGCGTGAACTTTTGAGGATATAACCATCCAGTACAGTTGTACCGTCTGGACCAAACGAGTCGTTGACGATCCGTTTGAGGGCAAAATACATACCTTTGTCAATCTCGTCAGGGGAGCTCCTCCGTATATGTCCAGTATTGAGCGTTATGTGATTGATTTGCTTCAATCCGCCCCCTCCCTTTTATGTTCCAAAATGTCGTTTGGCTGAACGCCGAAATGTGTACAGAGTTTATCAATCACATCTAGAGATACATTTTCTCCCTTTTCAAACTTAGCGACGGTTGATGGACCAAAGCCTAGCAACTGCTTAAGGTCTGTTCTTTTGATATCTCTGTCCAACAAAAGCTTAAACAGAGGTTTATAAGAAAATGACATTTTAATCACCTTTCTGTACTTTATGTTTCTATAATAATATATAAAGTACAGATAGTCAAACAAAAAGCTTGCATGCAAGTACAGATAATGATATATTAGGTACAGTAAGTCAAACAAATTATATAAGGATGATGAAAATGAACGTCATGAAAAGAGCTTGGGAAATCGCAAGATGGTGCAGCTAAATTCGGAGGTAAGGGTGAAGAGTTCTTCCGCCAAGCTCTGATCATGGCGTGGGCAGAGAGCCGTAAGCCGAAGTTGGCTGAATTATTCATCGGAAACGGCAGTCGCAAGTGTAAAACTTGGGTAACTCGTATCACCGGTAGTCACGAGCGTTTCGGGTTTAACCGCGTGTTCCTGATAGAGGACGGATCGAACTGGGCGAACAAATGGTTCAACCTCAGCAACGGGGTGTACGAAGTTAGTGCCGGAGAGGACAATCGTTACTTCATCAAAGTTGCAAACGGGGTTATCTACAACATTGACAAAGCAGATGTGCTTAATGCCCTCAATGAGGTTCCTGCTTTAAGCAAAGTAGTGCATCTCAATCCAAGCCAGTAGCAAAAACGTCTAAAAGCAACTTTTGTCGCAAATGCCACAGCTACTGCTGGGGAGATTGCGAAGCAAACTAAAAATGCCGCCTGGATACGAGCATATCAGGGTGGCCTGGACGGGAAAACTTTCGACTGCCTTCCCGTCCTCCATTATCCCAAAATTGGAGGAAAGAACTGATGATTACAGTGTTGATTGATGGAGCAATGTCAACAGCTACATTGAGCATGATCGACCAAATCACTGGAGTTGATTGGGTGAATGATTTCATAGGTAACCATGGAGCGTTTAATGATGGGCAATTCTCCTTGATTGAGGGATCAGATGTTTATGTTGCTGACCAGGCTACATTTAGCTGGTGGGCGAAGGTCCTCACAGACCATCAAGCCCAAGCTGAGCGGATCTCTGATGTCAAATCAATCGTGTCTGACAACTCTGAGGTTGACCGGATTGTATCCGCAGCCTCAGAGTGTGACCTGAAAGATCAAGCGGTGCGCCTCATTGCTGCGCTGGATGAAGCGTACTGAAATGGCATCGGACATTAAATTGTAGGGGCTTCTGTCCCCTTATCATTACTGCCGCAGACTCAAAAAGGAGCCGGGCAATGGAGGAAATAGATAATGGAAACTCGAAATCAACCAAACGAAAATGAAATTAAAAATTTCATCAGATCATATAAAAACCTGAGTGATGAACAAGTTATTTTATTCTTTTTAAATAATGAATACTTGGGAAATGGAGACCTTGAAGCGTTGTTTTCTTTATCTGGAAACGATCTATCAGAAACGACTCAAAAAAAAATTATTAAAGTAAATGAGGATTGGATTAAATATCTTGACTCACCTTCTGAGTCGCTTCAAATGATTGCAGTGAAAAATTATGCTCATTTGCTAAGAGAAATAAAAATGCCTACTAAAAAAGTAATCCTGTACTGCCTAGGTTATGATAAAGACGCAGTAAGCTTTGCTTCTCTTTATCCTAAAGATAAAGAATTTGTGGAAACTATGATTAACAGATCCCTTGTAGCCGATTGGGACAAAGATTACATCAACGATTATATAAATGGTGATGTAAAAAAAGCTCTGAGTTTGATGGATATAAATGAAACGGTTATTAGTTTCATTTCCGATGAGCTAATCAAATCACCTGAATTTGACGGTTGGATCGAGAAGAACTATAAAAAAATAAATTTCAGTAGATTCAATCGACGTATATGCGACTTTTCTCTCAAATCTAAGAGACTTGCCGCAAAAGAGTGGCATATCTTCAGAGATTTTGATACAGAAGATAGCGAAGTTGTGAAGGCATATTTAACAAGACAAGATTATAAATTGAGATACCTTAAATCCAATTATTCAATTGGAGTCATAGGCAGAGAATTAAATGTAGCAGAAATAGATCTCGTTATATCCATCTCAACTGATAGCTTCTACATTGATTCTGGAACGGATATTACTGACGTGATTAAAATATCTATTCTTCGTCATTGGCCGTTAATTGCTTGCGTTCAACATATCGGATGGATTGACGCAAGCTCTCATCTAGCTACCGTTGCCAAGCAAAATGGAAAAGAGATACTAGTTAGGTGAAAAAATCAATACGGATGACGAGTGTACAGCGTACACTCAGAATGATAAAATTATTGAAGTGAATTACATCAAATATACTATTAAAGATGAGGTGAACTGAACAGTGGAATTGAGTGAACGCATGAAAAAAGAAGGGCTGATTAGTCTTGACGCTATCAAGACTGTGGGAGTTTTAAAAGATGTTTTAAAAGCTCAAATCGATGATGCACATGAACAGATACAAGCTTTGGCTTACAAAACTGATTCCGAATCAAATATCCAGAGAATTACATACACAGCAAGAATAGAGCTGGCTACAAACTTGCTGACTCGCTGCTCTGATTAGACAGCGCCGAACAATCACTACACACTAAAGCCAGTGAGCTAAACTCACTGGCTTTAGTGTGTAGGAAATATTAATTTAATTTCAATCCACGTCCTCCACAGCAATACCAACATGGAATCTCATAAAAACAATAAACCCTGATAAACATAAAGTTATCCATAACGCCCAAACATATCTTGATGCAATTACGCCATACTCCATGGCCATCTCCGGTAAAGCTACGCCGATTATATCGAAAAACACTTAAATTTGGGCTCAGTAAGATCGTTAATGACTCTTTCCTGCTCTGCCGGCACACCTGTACTTGAGTGGATATATCCTCAAAACTCACGCGCAGGAAGCTCTAGGGACAGTATCGCCGTACATTCGCTTACCAAGTTTTAGCACGTGTTGGGGGATCACACACAATAGGACGGCCATCGCCGTCCTATTGTGTGTGATCTACATGAATTGTCGAACCTAAGACCAGTCTCTAAACCATTCTTTCACTGCAAAGTCGTTTACTCAGCTTATCATTTTGAAATTGAATTTAAATGATCGCGTAAACGATAGATCATTACAGCCGCCTCAGCACGTGTCAGTCCGTGTTTAGGACGGAACGTATTGTCCGGATACCCTTGTACAAATTTTTGCTCTGTTGCCATTTTCACATCATCTAATGCCCATACTGCAATATCCGAATCATCAGAGAATTGTTGAGCTTTAGTTGAAGGTGTTAAGCCTTCATTAATCAACACATTGACCAACATCTTTGCTGCTTGCTCTCGATTAACTACAGCATTTGGTCGGAATTCGTTGCTATTGAATCCTTTTGCAATACCATTAACAATAGCTGCATTTAGTTCTGTTCTATACCATGCTGTATCTTTAACATCATGGAACGGCATTGTGATGGATTCATCAGGACTGGCGTTTAGGACACGCACAATTAAAGCTGCAAATTCTATACGTGTGATTTGTTTATTCGGAGCAAATGCATTTGTGCTGATCCCTTTAATGACACCATCTTTCGCTAAGGTTTCAATTTCATTCTTAGCAAAACTTGAACCGGACACATCTTTAAACACACCTGATACCGGTCTAGACTTATCATTAACCTGTTGATCTCCTTTAACATCATCAGGTTTGTCATTTTCAGGCTTGTCTGAATCTTTATCATGATTTGACGGCGGGGTTGGAGCTGAAGGACTACCTGGATTTACAGGTTGTTCCTGTTTCGTGGTTTGTTCCACTTTTATCCCCTTCGTACTCTCTCCTCCAAGATTTACAGCCCTCACTTCGTACATATGCTTGGTATTAGGTGTAAGATTTTTATCTGTCCACGATTTTTCTCCAGCACCTACACGTCCGACTTCCTTCCCAGCTTTATAAATCACAAATTCAGTTAAGCCTTCTGTACTCAACACAGTGCTGAAGTTGAGCGTAATGGATCTCTCTGAAGCACTAGACTCAATACCCATAGGCACTGATGGTAGGGTCCACACAGGGACTGACACCGGTGCTGATGGATACCCTGCTGCATTCTCTGTCACGATGTTCAAAATAGTTTTTGTTCCTAGTTCTAGCCCTTCCAGACGGATAGGCAAGGTATCTCCACGCCATAATTCGGTTCCATTCTTATCCAGAACCACATACTCATTTGCTTGCTCTACGGCTTGGAAACTAATTTCTGCCCAACCATCCCCTGATTTCACATCTGGAGCTGACACGGGTTTCGTTGCCGTTAATGTAGTCAGTTTAACGCCTTTTCCTTCGCCGCCCTCATTTACTGGCACGATCTCATACTCATATGTCTTACCTGGTTCCACCTCAGTGTCTGTATAACTCACTTGGCTTCCTGCTTCTACCTTCGTAATTTTTACGCCATTTCGTAAAATGACGTACTCCTGGATTTCCTGTCCTGCTGTCTCGATCTCCATTGTTACGGAGTGAGACTTAACATTAGTAATTTTGACATTGCTATTGTTCAGTTCAGCTCGAGTCACCAGTTTCACAAGTACACCTTTTGACGCGTGGTCCGTTTTATTGAATGCGGATAACGTTAAATTATACACATATCCCACTTGCAACTGCGTAAGGTGTGCAACGGGTTCCGATCCACTGTAATACACTTGACCTGTTGCTTTATCTGTAATCTCGTATCGCAATGCCCCCTGGGGTTCAGTCCAACTCACTGTTGCATCTGAATTTTGTACATCCACTCGTTCTAGTTCTGGCGCTTCGGTTCGGGTACTCCACACGATCTCAGATTCAGAACCTATGCCAGTCGCATTTTCGGTTGCTACTTTAAAGCGGTATTCTGACCCTGGTTGCAAGTCCGCAACGTATAACTCCGATTCTGTTACATCCGTTCTATTACCTTGCTCATCCGTGATCCAGTAGCGAGACGCCGTTTTATCTTCTTCCCAGGTTAATGTCATCCCCGTTTCACTGAAAGTCTTCACCGTCAGTAATGCTGGTCGCACCGGTTTAGTCAAGAAGCTGAATGCTGTCGGTTCACTCCAACCGGAGCTATTACCAGCTTGTACGGTCCCGCTATATACAGTGCTACCTTGAAGCGGTGACAAAACATAGTTGAGATCATTCGTCAGGAATTCTTCTCCATTCAGATCAATTTTATAATGGGTTGCACCTGTCACGGATGAAATGTTGAATTCCGCTTCCGTTTCTCCAATTCCAGTAACTTGTACAGATTCAACATTACTCGGTAATGTCACTGTCCTTACAATTTTCGCTTTTCCTGCACCTGTTCGATTGAAAGCTACCAGTGATACGCTGTATTCCTTTCCTGGTTCAAGTCCTGAAGCCGTATATTCCAGATTTGGACCTTGATACTCGGCAACAAGATTTTGTTCGAGATCATACACCTGAAGGTGATACTTGATTCCGCTTGGTACGCCGTTCCATTGAGCTGTGAATCCTGTTGTACTAAAACCGAGCACTTGTAGGGAGTTATCCTGTTCAGGCAAGGTCATTACATTCAAAGGTTCCGAGACATCACCTTCACCCGTTTCATTTCCAGCTGCCACTACGTATTCATACTCTGTTCCAGGGGTTAAGCCAGTATCTTTATAGTTTAGATCGCCACCGTTATGCAAAAGCTCGTTATTCCGGTAAAGATCATAATAGGTTGCCGTGGTAACGCTCTGCCACTCTGTATTTACGCTATCTTCTTTAATCTCGATTGCTGTAAACCCGGTTGGCGTTTCCGGAAGAGTTAAAAATCCGACACTTGTAGCCAAGCCCTCACCACTATCATTAATTGCTGATACATGAACCGTGTAGCTGCTTCCTGGAATTAGTCCAGTTAATGCTTTTTGAGTGCTTGCAACTAATCCGTTTTCTAGAATTTGACCTTGTTTATCAATCAACTTCAGGCGATAATCGGTTGCAGTCGGTACAGGAGAAATGTTGATCAACATTTCTCCTGGTGTCCGAAAGACAGGACTGATATCGACACCAGGACTACCTGGATATGTTAATGCTGAGGCTTGAGTCTCCACTGATCCGACATGGTTTCGAATCGTCAGCTGATAGTTATAAACTTGACCACCTTGCAGCTGCTGGTCCACGTATTCATGAACTGGATATTCCAATATCTTCTCTGTACCGGTAATCATGTTTTTGATGGTATACGTGTAGCCTGATGTGTATCGTTTTCCGCCAGGTAGATCCCAGCTTAGTTTGACTTCAGAAGCACTGATCGCTGTTGCTTCCAGTGTTGGTTCATCGGGTGCCATCTGTACTTGATATGGGTTGGATGTACCCATACCAATATTTCCAGCTTTGTCCGTCACTTTTGTGTGCACATACCAAGTACCCTCTTTGTCATCTATGGCCACTTTACCGGTGTCTGGCATTACCTGCCATGCTTCACTCGGTTGTTCGCTTTGACTAATCTCCACATATACCGGTTCAATCACACCTGACAACCTATCAGATGCCTTAATTTGAACATCGGTACCCTGCATGGACCATTGCAGTCCATTAGGTGCAAAATCCACATCAGGTAGTTCCTTGTCAATTCTGATATCGAATTTAATCTCCGGACTCATCAGCCCTACTGCATCCACGGCGCGTGCTGTAATTGTATGCTCACCTGATTCTGTAACGGAGCCACTGTCACCCGTAGTGTAAGGACTATCACCAATCTTGTACTCGTAATATACATCCGATGCGTCTTGACTACCATTCAAGTGGAATGTCACGTCTTTATTTGTCCAATGACTTTCTGAGAGAGTATAACTTGGTTCTGTGGGTGCAGTGCGATCGATGAGGACCTTTGCAGCTGCTTCAGGACTGATATTACCCGCGACATCAATCGTCCGGGCCCATACATCCGTTTGTCCTTCCTCATCGACATTCATTTCCCCGTTATATGTTGTCCAATTTCCTGTCCCCAATTTAACCTCGGTCCGATCTACACCGCTCAGGTCATCTTTTCCGTCCTTCAGGGTGATCTTCACCGGATCTTGTGTATAGGATTCCTCAGAGAAGCTCATCACCGGTGCTGTGGGAGCTTGCTTATCGACTCTCACAGTGACTTCGTTTGATTTGCCAACATTACCTGCCTTATCCGTTGTACGGAACTGGTATGTCCATTCTCCGGAATCCCCAATGATTAGAGGTTCATTGTACTGGTTCCATGTTTCTCCGTCTCTCGTATATTCGGTGTAATTCGCACCACTACCAACATCGACACCATGCTTAGCTATCAGCTTCACATCTTTGTTTGTCCATGTGTTATGAGATAAGGTTACCTCTGGCTTTCCAGGAGCTACTTTATCAAATATGATTCTTCCATTGTAGGTTATTGTGTCAGTTCCTTGATTTCCATCAGTTCCACTAATTTTAATATTGGTATACGTTCCTTCTGGAATCTCATTAACCGACCAATCAAGTTGCCAAGCTCCTGACCCCGTAAGACTGGTTGATTTTGTAACTCCATTCAAGGTTGCTGAAATAGTAATTTGATCTCCATCTGAGTCAAATGCGCTACCCTTCAAGCTGATTTCCTTAGCCGCTGTACCGATCATTTGATCAGAATTCTCTACTACAAGTACAGGGGACATATTTGTGGTAGATTTTTTAATGTACCAAAACCCATCTGAGTGAACTCCGTCATCCGGATAGGTTTTATCTATGTCTAGTATGTTCGCTTCTGATATTTTATCTTTTACTTTAACTGATGCAGCAGGTACTATCTCATAGCGTATATAATCCACACCACTATTAGTTACAACATTATAGGTCATTCCTCGGTAGTATATGTTATACTTTCCTCTTCCTGCCCAGGTAGGGTACGTGGGATAAATATCATACTGCCCTGTGCCTATGAACTCACCTTTATCCCTATCAAAAGTATATCCGTCATATCCAGAGAAAGAATCTATAAAATAATTCCCCCTGTTTACCTCTTGCATTGACCAGCTACTAACTTGATTCTTGGTACTATACTTATCCCAATAGTACAAAGCATTTGTATTTACGGTTAGATTTCCTGTGTATGTTGCTGTAGAAACTCCGCCCTTACCGTCATCTACGGTAATTACTGGCCTACTGAAAGTACCACTATTACTAAACTCGGATGTACGCCAGACAAGAGACCAAGCCTTAGCATCCTTAGTTTGGCTTACAACTACTTGTTTCTCTACCCCACCTATGCTCGCTGATATGGACAAGGTATCATTATCTACATCAGAGACAGTACCTGATAGAGTGAACGTATCATTTCCCGCTTTTAAGTTTATAGACTTATTTCCTGACTGGGTTACAGTAATCACTGGATTCGTGTTAGGTAGTAAACCAATTCTGGTGTACCAGTACCCGTCGGTATGCACTCCATCTATAGGATAAGTATTTTGTGTTGCCTTAATGTTAGCTTCCATTAAAGAACCTTTAGTGGACTGACTGCCTTGAGGATTCCAGTATAGATCTCCTTGCTGATATGCACTGTCACTGATCCTGGTATACCTGATTACGTTATAAGGGTCGTTAAAGTGAGTGGTATAACCTACCGGTTGTTCGGCACTTAAATGATAAAAATAGGTACCTTGAACTTTTGATGTTCTCATGTCCGGATCTGCTGTAAACCCGGTGTAAAACCCAGATACATTAGGGCCTTGACCGCTCAATTGCCAGGTACTCCAGCTGTAAGGTAGGGTTTTAGTTACCCTAAATTTGCTCCAGTAGTAATAGATTTGTTGCTGTATGGTCAGCTTACCCTGATAATACAATTCACTACCTGGTCCATAATCAGCAAACCACACCATTGTAGTAGCGTAAACGCCTACAGGTATCTCTTTCCCTGACCAAGTAAGAGTCCAGTTCTTAGTAGTTTGAGTGTCAGATATTTCTATAGACTTTGATACACCACCTACAGATGCAATGATGTTAACAGGATCATTATCTTCATCTTGAACCGTACCTGATATACTAAATTCTCCACCATCGTTGTATAAAGTTTTGTCACCAGATGATGTAATATTTACTACAGGTGCAGTATTTGTTAAATAATCTTTGACATACCAGTATCCATCTGTGTGTATACCATCATCTGGATAGGTACCCTCAGTAGCACTTGTAGAGAAAACAAAATCACCTTTACTGCCGTTCACAACATTGTAAGCTTCGTATTGATACGAATATGCTGCATACAGGCTGGTTGCCCCGATAGTAGGAACAATCATAATAAAACATAAAAATACAATGATAGACTTGTACAGATAGCTACGAATCATAATAAACTCTCCTTATTTCTCATTAATTTCTTTCTAAAGCATTTCATTGAAAGCGAAAAAAGAACCGTTATTGGACTTAGATTTAAGAGAATGCTCAATCTGTTTTTTTATATTGATTTGGAACGTGAAATACGCATATCATACTTTCTATACCTTTTCTAGATTTTTAACAAGAAACATCGCTCATTATGATACAAATGCCCCCTTTTATTAGCCTCTCTCTCGATTCGCCTACTACTTCTGACAATTGATAAACTATGAAGAACGTTTGCTGCTGCCTGAAAATATAACCAAAACAAAAAAAAGCACGCATTATCCCTAAGTTAGGATAATCGCGTGCTTCGCAATTTGTAGTTATTCAGTTAAGGTAACTTTAACATTAATTATATTATCTATCAACATACTAACACTTACCCATTTTTGCATGAATAAGTAAGGCAGTAACAAGGTGTGTTATTAGTGAGGTCGAAGTCATTTAGTGTGTTCATTTTTCTGTCGAGCTCACCAATTTTAAGATTATTTAGATCTGTCTTGCTTTATCATCGTCATCTGTTTTTTTGCTGATATATGGGCAGTGAAAACATTTGGAAGGTTCGATGAAACCCAGTCTCCTGCTACAACGAATATGTAATTCATATTGGCATATATCCAGTCTTTAATCTCCCTATATAATTTTGCATCAGCAAATTTTAGAATGAAAGTGTATTTCTTTTGTGCTATCGGTGCAATCAAATGTATCTCCATTTTTTTTGGGACATAGAATTGCGGAAGCTTTCTTTTGGCTTCAATCAATCGCCAACCTTCGACTCCACTCGTATACATTATTGCACTCTCATCATTAAGCAACATGTGTCCCACCATTATTCCGTTGTATGTATCAGAACAATCGTCGTGCCACGTACACATGTCATAAATTTGACGAATGGTTCTTAAAGGCTTGTCTACTGCAGGACCACTGCTGTGATTATTAGGGATTAGTTGATTGGATTGTGATCTTCCCTTTTGGGTTAAAGACATCAGAGCATTATTGAAGTCAAACGCTTGTTCGTTAAATATACCGGGTTTAAAACTGTTCGATCTTGTGTAATGTACGCAATCATCTAAGTGCCCCTGCCCTCTGAAAAAAGATGCAGAAACACCTTCCTTAATAACAATTTTCATTTCAGCATCACATAAATGATTAGGGCAGTAGAATCGACGTCCTTTATCTTCTTTCAAAGCCTCTCTTGCTAAGACTTTCACTGTCCTTGCCTTATCTTTGTAAGCATACTTTACCATATGTTTCACCTTGCCCTCTTTTTAAATTTGTATGAAATGGATCAATCAATTAGATAAGCAGCATAAAACCGCACGTCAATTTTCCTAAAGTCGTTTCAACGATATTAGATTCTACCCATAAAATGACGGTACGATCTGCACAGTACTTACGATAGTAACAATTAGAATGTGGTTGTTTAGACAATCGTACCAGAGTTAATATTTTGGCCAACATCCAGTGCAATTTTAATATTATGATTATACCATTTATTTTTGATACCTCCGCATAAAACCACATGTATATCCTATGAAAGCCTAACCTTTAATTATAGAAATCTCTGCAAACTGTGTTATAATAAAAAAGACTTATACTGCTACCGAGTTATCAACGGTATAGGCTCTTTAGACTCGAAAGGCTGTGGTTTACCACGGCGCGGGTGAACTAATTGCTATTCAAGCGAAACCCACCGTCAGGCGCCAACCTTATGAGGTAGATTTTGCTTGCTACGAAACTTTCTGTGCAACCAACGGAACTTTTTTTTCATTGCTATGTTATAATGTCTACATCAGCACGCAGTAGTATATCAATTGAGACATTGCTTGCGTGAAGTATATGGTGATCGGGTTCGACCATATACTAAAAAATGAGCCTTCACCGCGTCAACGGTAAAGACTCTTTGGACCCGAAAGGCTGTGGACTGCCACGGCGCGCATGAATTAAATACTGTTATTCAAGCGAAACCCACCGTCAGGCTTCCGACCTTATGAGGTGGGTTTCGCTTGCTACGAAACTTTTTGCGTAACCAACGGTAAAGCTTTCAATTCAATCAGTATTTCACTATTTATCTTTTTTCCAGTGCTATGTTATACTGAATCCATTAGCACGCAGTAGTATATCAATTGAAACATTGCTTGTGTGAAGTATATGGTGATCGGGTTCGGTCATATACTAGAAAGAGCCTTTACCGTTGGAGCGGTAAAGACTCTTTGGACCCGAAAGGCTGTGGATTGCCACGGCGCGCATGAACTAAATAATGCTATTCAAGCGAAACCCACCTTCAGGCGAGCAACCTTATGAGGTGGGTTTTCGCTTGCTACGAAACTTTTTGCGTAACAAACGGTAATGCTTGCGTAACATTTGGTTCTATTGAAAAAATCAAGTGTGATGCACCTTCACTTGTAATGGGCTAAACGTTATTTCCACACAAGTTCAAAACATTTTCTATATGGTTATACAAAAATGAAGAAATAAGCCGCTTGTAAGGATACGAGTTGCTTATTTCTTCATGTATATGTTTTATCACTTTTCGGAATGAATTATGATACCTATCCTCAATTTGAGATTAATTTGAGATTAACATAAGCAACTTACTTCCAGCCCAAAGTAAATAACCAGCTTAGAAAACGCATTAATTTCACTACTTGTATAAACGGAAGAGGTATTAGTAATGAACAAAATCAAAAAAATCTTACTCTCGTTACTTTCGAAGGCAAGACATACATCAGAAAGGAAGTAACAGTGGGGTTCTTCCAGCTGGGGAGAACAGAAACTCTCTTGTTTAAAATAAAAAAGCCGCTAAAAGCGACTTGTAATGGTGACATATGACTTACTGCCCAATTAAAATTTTATCATTGCTACGTGCCCATTCGAAAAATTCCTGTTCTTTTTCCTTTAAAGATGATAACAAGTCGGGGTTGGAGTAGCTATCACTGATCAATTCTATATATTCGTTTAAATTATCGATTAAGTAGAAGGATTGATATTCCTCATCCTCATTTAAAACCCGATTTTTATGCGTCAATAGAGTAGGGTCGATGGCTTCGCCTTGCTCATTGACTATAAAACAGTGCCTTGCCATTATGTTTCCCTGCACTGCATAATATCCATAAGCTATTCTCCATTGCTTCGAGTTTAATTTAGTCTTGGAAGCCATCATTACTGAGAAGATGTTGTTATAACAAGCTCCGGCTTCAATTTTTTGTTTACATGTATTATAAACTTCTTCGGATTGCTCGAAGTTCAACGGATGATAGTTGATCATTCTTGCTATTCCACTCCTTAAATCGATAATAACTTCTAACTTTTAGTTTACCATCCACTATTCCTCCATACTACAAATAAATTTTAGATATAACAATAAGACCCCGCTTTTATCTGAATGCAGTTTTCATCATTTCTCTATTCGCATCGTCTCTAGTTTTTTGATATTCCTTCACTTTATCTTGACAATTGTCTAAAAAATCATCATGTTCAATTCCTATGGCTGGAAGGATGATGTGTCTGTTTCCATATACCACTTTGCTCTCTATTAATTCTGTTAAGTATTTTTTGTCAGTGTAAGCACAAAATGTTTTGTAGCTGTATTCGGTGATTCGAAACTTTTTAAACAACTCCCAAACAGCTTTCTTAGTTCTGGGAACGTCATTAAAAATTGCAAGCCATCTGGTTAAATATGCTTTACTCATATGTTCGTTACATTCCTTAATGATTTGCTCCGTAAACTCTTTAAGTTCTGTTTCTTTCTTCTTGAAAGAACTATACAGCTCCTTATCAACCCAACATGTGGCAAGGTCTGACATACCTGAATCTATATATTCATAAACGTACTTAGTATATTTTTTTCTACATTCATCACATTGTAGTCTTGTGCTATATTCAAATCGATTCCAGTCATCTGACCGAGTAGTGTTCAATATGAATCCCTTCCCACATTTGCACGGCTCACGAGTTTCACTGCTTTCCCAGCTCATTTTCTAAACTTCCCTCTCTATTTTAAGATTGTACATAAAACGAAATTTAGGTACTCATAAAATTAAACCAGAAACACTGACTCCTACTCCTATTTTAATTGACGCTTCATTAAGTAATCAGTGCAATTTCAATTAATACCTCCCTTAAATCCCATGGGAGATTTCTATGTTCACTTAACTTCCCCATAACTGAACGGGCTTCAGCTCGGATTAAAACAAGGTCTTCTCTACTCATCTGTGATTTGAGATTATTAATGATTTCTACCAGGTCCTTAGCCATCGTTACATCCATACTTTCATTGATTAGCTCCACAAGAGTTTGTGCCGATGAAGAAGGCGTATTGGCTTGCCCTTTCAAATAAAATCCATTAACAGAGTCTATAGCTGTAGCCTGAAAATTATCGCCTAATGAGATTGGTGCTTCAGGTTCGTTTTGAGGTATTTCATATTCATTTTCAAATGCTGCACTTAGCTGATTCAACGTATCAATCATGACCTGATCTTCGTTCTCATCCCACCATTGAAACTCTTCCATATCTGCAGATAACGTAGTCACTTGATCCAGTGACAATGTGGACCTGTAAACATGATAACCAAATTTTTTGGAATAGGGGATCAACCGCTGAATCCAAGCTAAGCCTTCGTTCGGATTGACGTAGGCTAGGCTATAGATATTAAGAACCGGATCAAGTTTCTTGATACTTGAAGTTTTAAATAATTCACGATGCACAAACTCCTCCCCAAAGGTGTCATAGTACTCCTGAATAAAGTTAGTCCACATTCGATCTTTTGAGCTTGTTACCCTCATCTGATTTTCTGCCAAATAGAGCGTGATCATGGAATGGTCGGGGTGTTCAGCTATCCACGAAGAGTCAATAAAATAAACCGGCTTGAATCCAAATTCCTTGTATGTATTCGTCCTTTTATTAATGTAATTTCGGTAAGTGTCATCTTGCTTCTTTCCAGTCACGTAATCAATAGCCCACTGCCGGCCGTCTGGAAATGTTAGAATAAAGTCGGGGACTATTTTTAGCAATGTGCGATACATGTAACCATCTTCAACAGTAACCCCTTTAATTTTTAACTGTCCTTCCAGATAAACTCTTAGAATAATACGACCGATACTATGAATTTCCTTTGTCTCATAGTTATTAACTCGGTTGATATACGATTTATAATTATCTGCACTTGGGCATCGTTCTCCTTGATGACGAAAATGTGGTGAACCTTTACGTAATACCATGGTTACCTCTTGATCGCAACACTTACATCTAAACCCATGCTTTTGAGAATGTATTCGATAATTGTGCTCGAGGGTATCTACCGCTGAATCTATGGAATGTCCACAGCTCCTTAGATGGGACCATTCTTTCAGAATATCAATCTCTTGATTAGCTAACTTGGCTATCTCCATTTCAGATCCTCTCCCTTATCAGATCAAATAGTGTATGTATGATAAATGATACAATCCAACAAACTGCTATAAGTAGCTTGTTAGCCATCAGACAACCCTTCTCGTTGATTCTAATTAGAATCCCTATACATTCACAGCAAATTCGTTAAACAGCTTAATGACGCTTCTGAGCCTTTTGACAAGTATCGGTTATACCATCTTTTCTGCAAGTATCCTATAACATTAGACTGCTGCTTCAAAGCTTATCTTCAAATAACATGTTAAATCCCCCCATCTTCTTCTATTTTTGAACACGCAATTCATCAATCAGGTATTTATCCTATTTGGTTTTATACGTTTGGATCTTCCACCAGTGTTGATGAGAACAATTTTTTCATTTTCTTCGCAACATGATCCCTGATCTCATTATGAGTAATATTTCTTAATTGATTTTTGTATCTATACTTTTCTGCGTTAGATCTAACACTTCTCTCTGCCTTCTTAAGCATCTCTCTTCCAATGAAGTCGAAATTAATTGGATTTTCTTTCTCATACTGAGCTACCTCATCCATAAACGAATACTCATCCTCAGCTTTTGACATGCTTAATCCTCCTTAGGGACGATACCAATATAGTCACCAAAATAGAAATAAAGGCCGGCATAAGACCGACCTCCATTTCTTGACGTAACGAAGTGTGTTCCCACAATAGGTAACCCCAAGTGTTAAATTATGCTTCAGTTTAATGTCCGGTACCATGATTATTCATTGATCTCACCCCTACCTTATTTGTGGTTTATAGACCAACCATTCGTTTTACTCCTGCAGCTGTAGTCAATCGTTCACTAAGGGCTTGATAATAAAATTATTTAAGATAGGTTGAAGTACTCGTACCAGATCTCTGTATTCATCTCTCCTCATATGGAAAAGGTCATCATACGAGTTGAGTTTTTTAAATTGATTATAGATTTCTATTAGTTTCCTTGTATAACCGGATGGATGCTTGATTAGTAGCTGCTCATGTTTGTCATAAACAGTTGTTTTCAGTCTCATACAAGTCAACATAAAGAAAAACTTTTCTGAACCAAATACTTCTGGCGTGATTAGGTTAAGAACATCTCTGAATCTCAATTCCACATCTTTAGTCCTGATTACTTGCTTAAACAAAGTTGAATAATTAGTAGTAAGTTCATCAGTAATAATGAGTTTTATCTGTTCATCCATATTGTTGTTCCCAGACATTTCAAATTCCAGCAAATCAACAATTTCTTTAAGTTCATCTATTTCTTTGCTGAGTATATCTCGCGATAAATCCGTGAAGTCTTTGATATTTCTTTTGTAATCAAAGGGAAATGTATCATACTGCAGTTCCTTCCTATACTTTTTCCGAGTACCCAGCATAAATAGATAGATCTCATCAAAACTACTATAAAGACCATTTATGTCATAAGTGTTTAGTGTTTCCTCTATCTTTTTCACGTCAACGGTTGAACTTACCTGGTAGCAAATACGTGAATCGTAATCCCCCAAGTCCACAGCTGGAAAATTAACTTTTATCTGATTCAGATTCACCAATCTCAGACCATAAGTTCTGTTCAGTATGGGAACCAGGAAGTCCTCACAGTATTTATTGATGTCGGTTAGATTGTTCACATTATTAAGTTCAACATAGTTTTTAAGCCATCCAATACAGGAGAGGACACGTCTAGTTAAAGCTTCTCGTTTCAACACGTTTGTTTATACCTGCCTTTGAACTCGAGAGAGTACTATTTAGAGTTTGATTTAACGTTGTTTACTTCGTAAAGTATCCATCAAATAGACCTAAAGCAGACATCTCGGAACCATCACCATTTGATACTTGAATCTTCATTTTAGAAGCGTTCTTTAAATTAACATTGATTTCAGTAGGTGGATCGCCAGCTTTAAATTTATGCGAATAAGCTTCCGTCCCGTCTAAAGTAATTGTTAGTGTAAGCGTATCGAGTGAATTTTTGAATCTTTCAAATATTCCTGCTGTAGCTTTGAATTCGCTATATTGACCATTGAGATAATATTCGTCGTAAATCCAATTGTCCCGATTGGAGGAAAAGCGATATGTATGATAGTTAGAATACTCATTTCCGATGTTATCTATAACAGTCGGTCCATCATAGACAACTTCAAAGGTATTATAGATCCCCAGTGCAGATTGAGTATTCATCGGTTTGATATCTTTCCCAGGATATATTATTTTTTTCCCCTGATCCTCTCCGATCAGCACCGTTTTATTCTTAGCATCCCATTTCACGGGCTGTCCAAGTGCATTACTCAAAAAGGCCAGAGGTACAAATGTACTTCCATTGTATAAAAAGGGTTTTAGATCGCCTTTGGGCATTTTAGATATGTGATCCACCTTAATGTCATTGACACTATAGAAGACTTCAATCATTTTTCCACCAGCAGCGTACGCCGTTGCGCCAGTGATCACCGTGCCAATAGACATTCCGATAATTAGTCCTTTAAGTTTGTCTTTCATGTTACCTCCCAGGGTATAAATCGTATTTGTGATCTTTTAACTATAGCTTTATCTATATCGGCTAATTTCTTCCTTTAGTTTACATTATATAATTTCTCTAATTATAAAGAAAAAAAGCCTCCAATAGGAGGCTTTTCATGCACAATTACCAGATGGTAACGGCGTATTCGTATAAACGATCAGAAAATCACCACAACCAACCATGTTGGCGGGGAATATAGATAAACACTAGCTTGCTTCATTAATGATATCAAATATCCAATGAATATGTCAAGAAAGTGTGTTATCACAATGTTTTTTTACTCCAAACTTAAACTTGCAGCTACCTGCCCCATTGCCGTTAATTGAGAAGTGAGTAACTTCACATTTGCTTCCAACTCTGTTATTTGGTCTTGGAGTCGTTTGTTTTCAAACAAAATATCTGGAAAGTAGAGGTGAGCCAATTTCACCATAATAACTTTATGTAAGTTATCACCAGGCTTTAATACAGGGTAAGGCAAGTATCTATTAAGCTGATCAATCTTATGTTGCGGCATCTCATAGGATTTAACGTTGGCTCGCAGATCCGTCACCACTCTGTTTTTGGAGATATGTCTTACTTGGTGTAAATTAATAATCGTATCCTTCGGAAACACAGGTTTCTTCGTAGTTGGTTTATTATCGTTTGGGACTCTAATAAGCGCCTTTTCTATAGTCCCTGAAACCTTTGATCCTTCATCCGAATTGGTAGGAACCACTACTAGCAATTCGTTGAAGTCTCCTAATACTATTGCTGGATGAGGTTGAAAAAGTTCTCGATCCACTCCATATCCATAATCAACAAACACTTTTCTACCTGTTGCATAACGGATGGGATTACTGCTTCTCGCATTAGCACCTTGATAGGTATCATAATTTAGTCCATTCAAAGTATGCTTGTTCATAAGGTCATTCCATAAAACGAACTGAATACTTTCCTTGATGGTGTACGTCTGTACAAGTTGTTCTGTCTCTTTTAAAGTCTCATTCAGTTGTGACCTTATAAACGTGTCCGTATGGGTCAGTGCTGTTTTTGATGGAGGATTATAACCTTTAACACCTGCTCGATTGAATGTGATCGGATTCACCTCTCTTATTAGAATAGACTGTCTAATCATTTACATCTTCTTTTGTACGTCGAAATGTCAGGTATGGGTACCGTTGAAGGGGCCAACAATATTCAACCTAGCATGCTTAACCTCTCCCCCCATACATTTCCTCAATCTTTCTTGCAGTTAAATGGTGTTCAATAATAGAATACATCTCCTTTTGAGACAGCTGCTTACCATGTATAGAGAACAGATAAGAATCATCAGATAACTCAATGATCCCTTTTAAAGCAGATTCAGATTCGGGTTTCTCAGGTTCTTCTAATCCATCTAAAGCTTGTAGCAATAATCTCCGGTAGTTTATAGCATATGATCGTGATAATGAATAAAACAGGCGAGTGGCCTCACACCGTGAAATATCATTGAAGTAGTCTTCTTTAAATTCGTGACCATTTCTGATATCTTCACTAATTTGATTTTGAGACCGTTCTAACCTAATTTTCACGCCCCTTTGAATATCCAAGCCTGTTACATTTGCTAGACAATTTACGTATTTAGTTAGTAACTCAGTATCCCCACTTTTTAGGACCTGATAGTAGATGGAGCATACTTTCATAAATAATTTTTTATCAATAACCTCTTGTTCTAAGATTCCTAACATCTCTTCAGTCGTGTAACTTTTCACTTGCCTGAAAACTTCCTCATAGTGCAGATCAAGTGCAATTGCAAAAATCATAAGTGTGTCATCATTAGGAACGGTTTCTGAATTTTCGACTCTGCTTATATAACCTTGGGCAAGATATGTTACGTTAGCCAGTGATTCTTGTGTCCTGAAACCTGCTTTAATACGGTTGTATCTGAGGTAGGTGCCAAAATCAATCAGAAAAACCTCCCTAATTCACGATAATGTATTCGCATATTTAACATATGCAGGAATATGTTAAATATACAGCCGAGATAGATATACTGTCAAATCATAAAAAAACTTTGTTAATTTACTGGAATTAAAAATAGCCACCTACAACTCAGGCGGCTGATTTAACAATGAGATTTTCGGAGAATAATGTGACATTAAACTATTTGTGAGGTGCCTCAATATACAATGTGAATTCGCCCATCAACGTATATTTGAATATCTTGAGATGACATCGCAAACTCTAATCCTGTCAGGCTTCCACTTGCCTCTAACTCCTTGATACCCGCCTCCCATACTGGTCGATTGTGGATTAGCGTGAAAAAATATATTTTATCCTTACCCTCGCCTTCACTGCTTTGTAACATAAAATCCTCCCCAAAAAGATCTTTAAAGAATGTTCGGACTTCTTTATATGAAGTAAACTGAGGGAGATCTGCTTCGAACTTTCTAGTTAGCATTTTATAGCTAACCCCTTGTTTATAATATGAATCCAGATTCTCTTTCGTAATCATCGTGTTTACCCTCCTCCTTGAGGCAGCATAAGTTATCAAGTAACATGGCGCCCCAATATTTCTTATCCGTAAACCTTAACACTTGATCCACTTCAAGCTGTCTCATCATATCCAAGTTCATGTAGAATGCTCTCAGCCAGATGAAACTGTCGTTCTACGGACTCCTTCGATTTCTTAGCAAACGACACAGCACTCTTGGACACTTTTTCGATTAATACCTTACCCTCTTCCTTACTAATAGAGACTTTATCACCGGCGCGGGACTTAACATCTACAATACACATAAAAAAGACTCTCATAGCATAGTCTTCAGGTGCAAGGAAATAAAACAAGTGAGGCACGTTTTTCAAGAGTCTTGCTGCCCAGTTCGTGATCTCTCTGATTTGGTAAACTTCCCTTGGATCATGTTCCCAACCATCAAAAAGGATTCTCACCTGGCCCATATTCTTTCTCCGTCCGAACCTCTCAAACTCTCTCACGTAACGTTCCACTCGTCCTTTGATTACATCCTCACGTGCCACTCCTAGAATTAGAACATCATCAGCAGTAACATTGATTCCTTCAGTAGTTGCTACATATTCTACAGAGGGCAACCCTAGTCTTTTAATAATATCCTCGTTAATGACAAACACCCTTCCTTCTAATCATAATTAGCGAAAACCGGTCTGCAATGTATTTTGGTTCGCTCTACATGTACAGATGCCCTTATATCATTCGTTCTCATCCATTAAAATCTCACGCCCAATACGTTGGGCTAAATCCGTGACGTATCTAAGCTGCCCATTACCTAAAGCACCATAATACTTCGCATGCTTGCTAACGGAGGAAACGGCTAGTTTCAACTGTTCAATCCCATAATCCCTTTTGATGCCGTTTAAGTAGTACTCGGTCGCTTTTTTATTCATTGTACGAGTGTATGCGCTTCCTGCCATCATGTCAGCGAAATTACCTATGTAATCCTTCGCTGAGCTTTGCCTCATACCCGAGAGTTGTTCAATTTCCTTCAAAGCATCTACTATGGTCATCTGATTATAATACACCATCTTAGCATGATCATACGAAACTTCTATCATATAGTCGGTTATTATTTTAGGCATTTAAACTGGCCCCTATTTATGTGGGATTGAACCACGATTTTTCAACTTATTTTTTTACAGAGCATGTACCTGCATATTTAAACCAGTCAGTTAAGTAATCAAAGAAAACATAATTAGGACTATCTTGTTTGTATATACTCTTATATTTAATCGCCTTGATTCCTTTGAGCTCACAACACTGGGCTAGAAAATTAGGAACTAAATATTCCCTTTTATTTTTTGATTTGGATTCAAACATGCAATACCTGAACAAATTTAAATCCGGATGTTTCGTTAAATCGATGACTTTAAACTTAGCGCTGCACTCCAATTCCATGATGTCATACGTTGTCACAGTGGTTTGCTTCATTTCAGCAACTGAAACTTCCGGATCTTCTGATAGGTATAGAAATCCCCGCCCTTCAGCATTAAAGCGGCCTTGAGAGCTTACTCCTGAAGGTGCTTCCCACATTTCAAATTCAGACCATGACATCTCCTCAGGCGATCTCGTTCTACATCTGTACACTGTGAGTCCTTTAATATCAGTCATCTCGGACATTTCATCTATTGAATTGAGAATATGTTTCCCCACACGATGTTCCAGAGCAAGCATTGGAAGTCTTTGAAGTCTTCCAACGAAATCAACCATTTCTTTTTCCGAAATTTCTAATAATGTATTTAAACCAAATGCACGTTTTAACTGCTCAACAGGCATTTTATCATTGTGTCTCCTCAAGTATAACGAGGGTTGTTCCTCGTTTATGCTACTTTTATGGGTCTCATAAGAGTATTCCTTATTTTCAAAAGCATCCATAAACGAGGTAAACTCTCGATTTGCAGCAATGATACTCTCTCTGGCTAATTGAAAAGGAAGTTCTCCTACCTCAAAGATTGAAAAACTCTCGTCACCTGGCCCCCAACTTGTATTCAGGAGTGAACACAGGGGGTCATCAATTTTTATAACGTTACTATCACCGCCAATGATCGAAAATGCTTCACCAAACAGTTTTTTTTTCGAAAGTTCGTTGGGAAATAAACTTGACCTATTAGTTATGGACTCGATTGCTGAAAACGGCTGATTTAAAGCTTCAAATCCGACTTTTACATTCCAGTGATTATCAGTAATACTCCTGAAATTATCTAATGGACCAACTTCTTTTATTATCCCACCAATGGTATCCATACCATCAATAACTGAGCTCAAGCTATCTGGTAATAGATCCACTGGTGTAATGATTTTTTTAGACATATGGCTATCAATCAAACGGTTGTGAGCCGAATGTGATGTTAGGGGGGGAAGATATCCTGCATCATCTTTATATTGCTCTTGTTCTAATTTATTTTTTTCTGATGGTTTGGGCATAGTTTATTTCCTCTCATAATTCCATTTTGTTATATCTCCAGTTCTTAGCTTCAAGTATTCAAAATATGTCTCTTTTTGACTGTAGATATTTTGACTTATACTGTGCTGCCCCCAAATAAAAATCATAATTGACTCGTGGCAAAAAATTCAAGGTATATTGGTTTGTATCTTTCAAACCCAACCAAGTAGCATTATTATCATAAGGATTAACACCCAAGCGAATTTTGTCATACTTTTTGAGTGAAGGTTCAAGGAAATTAGTTATGTATTGCTCATATGTCTCACAAAACGGTAGCTCATCTTTATGACTTTCATACATTTCCTGATAATCTCTGAAGAAACGCTGGCCGTCACGCTGAAGAAAAAAACAAAATTCTAAGCAAGCTTCCCCCACAGGTGGGAAATATACAAGCACTTCATTTAAAGTTGGGTGCTCGTATTTGGGATGAAGTGCAGCAACGCTTTCTGTCCCTTCTAATAAATTTGTGCTGGACGGATTGTAATATGAAGTGCGACACCCACTGGAAATAAATAAAAAATGGCCCATGGCCGGATTCGTGTAGAATGAAGTCACCACAACAACCATTCACACAAGGAGAATCCACCATGAGCTACACACATCTTAGCATAATCGAACGCAGCAAGCTAGAAATCCTCCACCAGCAAGGCAAAAGTTCACGAGTGATTGCCAAGGAGCTGGGCCGTCATCATTCGACCATCTGTCGTGAATTGGAACGCATGGTTTCATCGCAATCTTATCAGGCAGAGCATGCCCAGAGTGCTTATCGGGAACGACGTAAGGCTTCGGTCTCTCGTGGTAAATGGTCAGAAGCCTTAGGGGCTTCTTTTGCGGAAAAACTAGAGGCAACGTGGTCTCCAGAACAAATCACAGAACGTTTCCGCACCGAAGATCTACCTGCGGTTTCCTTTAAAACGATTTATCGCTGGATCTATGCAGGACGTCTTGTTCAAGGTACATTACAAGTTTTACGTCACAAAGGGAAGCGTCGGAAACCCGCAGAAACTCGTGGTAAATTCGCCATAGGCAGAACCATTTCAGATCGTCCAAAAGAGGTTCGTTCTCGTGAAACGTTTGGACACTGGGAATTGGATACCGTTGTATCGGGCCGCGGGAGAAGTAAAGGATGCGTAGCCACACTCATTGAACGCAAAACGCGTCTGTTTACCGCTGTTCTCATGCCTGATCGTACCGCATTGTCCATGGAGATTGCGCTTGGTGTAGCCATATCACAGTACCCCAAAGGGACATTTCTCACGGCCACCGCTGACCGTGGAAAAGAGTTTGCTTGCTACGCCAATCTGGAAATAACCCATGGCCTGCATGTTTATTTTGCTGACCCGTATTCATCCTGGCAACGCGGTTCCAATGAGAATGGGAATGGATTACTTCGAGAGTTCCACCCCAAGGGCACCGATTTCGCTCAAGTAGAGGATGATGCTCTCGCCCACTGCCTTGATTTAATCAATCACAGGCCAAGAAAATGCTTAGGTTGGAAAACTGCTCACGAATCTTTCATAGAGGAACTGTCGCACTTCGCTTGACAATCCGTCGCTGTGAAACAATTTATCATAATCCTGCTCTTGCTCATACAGCTCCTCCGAAATTTTATTATGTATCTCAAGCATATCGGAAGCGACGATCCTCATAACCTCGTGTGAAATATTTTCACCCTTACTATAGCGTGAGAGGGTTGCTAGAGTAGATTTAATTTGTCGTGGATGCATACCACAGTACCTCCTCATGGGGAATTTTATGGACCATATGTTTCAAGAAATATTTCAAACCCTACAATACCCACTTTGTTTATGTTGAACAACTAACCATATTATATATCCAACTTAGGTTTGGTACTATTTTTAATGAGAATGTCGATTAACCAGTAGTATTTACGGAACGACAAAAAGGACGAATAAGTCGTCCTTAATGTTTCACCCAACCCGTCAATCTAATCTAGAGCATTTCTCACAGAGTAGGAAGTAGGAGTACTCCTGGGTGGATGTAAGCAGATTCTGCATCTCACCTTCATCTTTGCATATATACGCTATGTTTTTCTCACATATTTCACACATGATGGCCAATTCATTCATGGTAATCCCCCTTTACTATCATAGGGACCAAAAACAGAAAATCGGACACGTTCAGCGAATTATTTCTTTATATTCTCTACCCACGTTGAAATCTTCACGATTTTTCACTAGCATATCTCCAACAAAAAGATATTCACTTCCTTCTTTATCAGCATCAACACCACTCCAATATTCCCTCGCTGACTGATGATTATACTCTTGGCTTCTCGTGTTTAACTCTACATAATGTTGGTTAGCTTTATGAATTCGTCCAGAAACGCTAATTTCGTAGATGGTATAAGGCTGTTGATCAGGATTATTTAGTAATCTCTGTTTCCAGAATTCGATTCCATCTATATCAGTCAAAAATAAGCAAGTGAACCGAGATGGCAGGTCTGGATTGATTAGTAGCCTTTCATTTTCAAAAATGTACTCTCTTGTTTTGATAATATACTCATGGTACACAATCCCGATGTTACGCAGATAAAAGGGATTTACAGAGGCATCTAAATGTAACTTCTCAAGGTCAATTTGTGTCGGCATCTTATAGTCAGTCAAGTATCGTTCTTTCATTAATTTATTATGACGGTCTCCTATCTTAATGGTAGATCCAATATCCCAATGATCTGATTCGCCCCAGCTTTTATTTCGTTGTATATGGAAGTACCGTTCATTATACACAATTTTCATTAAGACCCTCCTCCTTCTGAAGCTATACATTTGTATCTTATTTCGATGGTAACGAATGCTTTACAATCTCTTCTAGTTCAGCGAGTAATTCTTCTGCTGTCATCGTTTCCACCGGTTGATATTCTCCATAGACATTAATATCGCCTTCTTTGATCAAAGTCGGTATAGATTCGCTATTCGAACTCGGATCATTATTCTCATCAGAAAATTGTTGTTTGTAATAGGAAAACGAAGTGGGCGTTATTCGGTTCTTTCTATAGAGGCTCACATAATCATTAAAACTGAATGGTGCTGAATCCTCATAAAAATGCTCTAAATATTTGTAATACGACACTAAATCCTCATTACGGCCGGTATATCCGCTGGGTATTTTATCTAAAGATTCTAGTGCTTTTTTATCTTCACCCAGGTTTTTCTGAATTTGATACGTTATGAAGTACTGCATCATCTGAAGATCGTTGCTAGGATCGGGTAGCTGATCAATAAGCTCTGTTGCTAGTTTATATTGTCCTGTTGCTAAGTGGCCATTCACCGTCTCCCATACATCCTCCTCTTCAAGGACTGTATTGGAAAAAGAATCCGTGTGAAATGCATATGTGAATCCTACAAGATTGCCTATAGGCTCCACAGGAACTATGTACTCCCCAGCGAGATTTTCACCTTGTTGGCCAAGTAATTTCTGTACATCATTAGGTTGTAGTGTGGCCGCTGAAGAAGTCAGTAGAAGATTGTAGTTTCCAGATTTAAGTCCTTCCCCTTGATTAGACATCCAATCACTCTCAAAAAATCCATTATACACGTGCACCTTAGATTGAATGGAATATTCATCTTCACCAGTAATTGAAAGCATCAATTCCATATCGTCTGGCAGATTAGTGTTACCGTAAATTTTGAGGCGATTATCGCTGTCAAACTCTTCTTTCACTGTGATATCTACGGTAATCCTGTTGTTTTGATTGGACGAACACCCTATCAGTCCTATGGTCATTGCCATGAGAAATACACTGACTAATCCAAACTTGATTTTATTACCCCTGTTATGTATTTTCCTCTCCTCCTTTTACGTACTATATATCGGACATAGCTGAGAGATAATTTAATAAATCCATAAGTTACTTTGATATGAACCAATCGTCATTACATTAGAAATCAAAACTGAGACCTATAGTTATATTCTAAGCAACTCTTCTAATTCACTAATGTAAGTGGTTTCAAACGCTCACTTTAATCTTATTTGAAATAATGGTAAAATCTATATGTATCGTTCTGGTACTTCAATTTAATTCTACATTACATTAGGTGAATGGATGTGAATCAGACTTGAGTCCAAAGAAATTACGCTTTACATCTGGTGCAACCTTCATTGTTACGGTAGCCTTGTTTTGTATTGATGGCTTGTTTATTCACTATGGTCAATTTCTTGACGGTATTGGGATCAAATCAACGTTCATTCTCCCGCCCATAGGATTATTGGCAGTTTATTTCGCACAAAAGAAAGTTCATACGAAGACAGATACCATACTTATCATAATCAATATATTTGCCCTATTACTGTTCCCACTGTATATGTTTTTCGGAACCTTGATTCTTGGTCCATAACCGAAATACAATGACCGAACCCTGTATCAGGATTCGGTCATTGTATTAATCACAGGTAATGAGTTACTTCATTTATCTTAAGAACACGCGCCGGCCACTTGTGCAGCAACAAAGTAGGCTCTAACGATCCCAGCTGCAAAACCAGACACACCTCTCAAGCAGTCCAGCACGTTCCAGTCACACTGACAACTGAAGTAGCCGTTTGCTTCATAGCACTTATCATGGTTCATGCAGCAACGATCCGTTGCATCAACCGGAGCACTTGGACCACTACAGCCAGGCCCACACCAGTTACCATGAATAAAGCAATTATCTTGTGGTGTAACGATGTCTTCCTTAGCAGCTGTCTCAACAACTTCAGCTTCATTAATCAGCTGCACGGAGTCATTAACAATCTCATATTGCTTTTCTTTCCCATCCTCAACAATGACACCGATCACTTGCTCAATGTTCTCCGGGTGCTCAACACGTGTGAAGTTGCTGTACCAGACATATGCCGTATCACCAAGCTCGATTTCAGTAACTGTCCCACCTTGTTCGGCTGTTTGAAGTTGTACCGCATTCGTGATGTTGAACTGGGATTCAGCGATGAATCCTTCCTTGGTGAAATAATCTACTATGGTTTGCACCCCTGGATTTGCTTTCAAGCTGTTTGCCAAGAATTCTTTCTCCACTTTGCTCAATTCGCGTTTATAATTTGTACTCATTTTTAATTCCTCCAGTATAGTTGAATTAGTGGATTAAACCCTGCAGTAATTTAATCCAAGGTTGCTGCCAGGTCTTGACTGGTCAGCGTCCTTATATCTAATAAAGTATCTCTACATGGTCCGTTCACAACCTATTTGAGATGTAATATTTTCAGCTTTCCGTAATCATCTGTATTCTGCCTAAGGGCCGCATATAGTTCGGATTCCGACATCACTCTCGATGTGAGCAGCTCAAACTTGTTGATTAATAGAGCAGCAGCTCCTGCCACATGAGGTGCTGCCATTGAAGTCCCAGACATTTCAGCATAACGTGATTTTGGAATTGTCGATAACACACCAACCCCAGGTGCGTATAAATCGATCTGATCGTTTGAGTTTGAAAATGGGGCCAATAAGCAATCCAAATCCACAGCACCGACCTGTACGACTTCCTCGTAGTATCCTGGGTACATAAACTCATCTGTATCTAAATCATTGTCTCCTGAATTACCTGAAGCACAAATAACCAGGATATTTTCCTTAATGGCACGCATTATGGCTTCATACAGCCCCCTATGGTCCTTACTACCTCCCAATGACATGGTAATTATACGTACCCTTTGCCCAGTGTCCCCTCTCCAATGTAAAGCGTAATCAATCGCCCTGATCAGATAATCGTATGTCCCCTCACCGCTCTCAGAAATAGCCTTAAGAATCAGTAACTTGGCATCGGGTGCTACTCCAACAATACCTTCATTATTTAGAGAACCAGCAATAATACCAGCAACGTGAGTACCATGAAACAGTGTATCTCCATAATTACTAACGTCCCCTCCAAAATCCGGCGTAAAGTTTCTTCCTGCAATAATGTTGTTCCTAAGGTCCGGATGATCCATCTGACATCCCGTATCAATAACTGCAACGACAACATCTTTTCCCGTAAAACCTTCCTTCCAATAATTAAGCGCACCCACCATTTTTACACCAAGTGGGATTTCATCACTTTCCTCATAAATTGAAGCAATAGCATTTGGAATTAGAACGATTTCCTTTGCGCCATCTTTCAAAATAAATCACTCCTTCATTATTTGCATTGGGATCAAGTGCATATGAATCCCTCTAGAATAAAAAGTGTAAACAAAAACAAAAAAACAACCTTGAGTAGGTTGCTTTGATAGACTCATTTTTATATTCAGACAGGATTTTTATTTATACTGGGGGGGGCCTCAGGGAGGGAAAGTAAAATAAGTCCTTATCAATCCGAGTGATGTTCTTCTTTGCTAGCGATTGAACTTTGTTGGATATTTAGATCTTTAATCGTTAAAATAAGTTGATTCACGGACTGATCTAATCTATCTAGTTTTTCTCCTAATGTCTGTAAGATATAACGAAGAAGGATAACACATAACGATACTGGAAATCCTACATTTGCTATCAATGAAATGATCTCCTCTGCACTCATACATATCCCCCTTTCAAAGAGGTAAGAAAGAATTACAGAAGCATTCCACTAAGCGTTTTCACGTTAAAACCAGTAACCACGTTCTCTGTACCATCTTCGTTCTTAATGATAGTGTGAGGAACACCTTTAATCGTCTCAAGCAGATTCGGATCGCTGATCTCTGTTACATCCGTTTCTTTGTAATCGATATGGTTTTCCTTTAGCCATTCTTTCATTTTGACGCAATGCACACAACTCCACTTCGTATACACAGTAATATCCTTTTTCATCAATCTTCCTCCATTCTATTAGTGGTTTTTCAAGGGGATACCCGGAATCGAACCGGGGATAAAGGTTTTGCAGACCTTTGCCTTACCGCTTGGCGATACCCCCATAACTGCTTTTCTATACTAAGAAAGTGATGCTTAAGAAGGATTTAACAACCCCAGAAGCAACTTGTTTTGCTATGTGAAATAAAGCATTTGCTTATTGGGTTCTATCCTAACTGTATTTCGCTTCAGTTCGATTAGCAGCTCACTTGTTGTAATAGGCTCCCTATTCTCGGATTTAAGTGCCTGTAACAGCAGAGCTGCTGCACCTGCTACGTGAGCAGTGGCTACTGAAGGACCAGATATGTACATATCGTGCCCTATTTCAGAAGTGAATAGGAATTGATCCATTGCGTAAATGTCTGCATAGCTGTATAGGTTGCCTGTATGCGAAGGACCCCCTCCTTCATCAAGCGCCCCAACCGACACAATCTCAGGATAATCACGATGATTTCCAGAATCATTTGCACGTGTCAGCACCCCTGTGGAGGCAACAACTAGTATATGATGTGATGTTGCCAATTTAATTGCGTTGTAAAGCATAGGGTCGTGCTCTGATACTCTTAAAGATATCGTCAAGATTCCTACACGCTCACCGCCCTGGCCTCTCCAGTAGATTGCATAGAATATTGCCCTAATGACATCATTGTTAAACGCAATTCCCTGGTCATTTGTCACCTTTAGAACAAGCAACTTAGCAAGTGGGGCACTCCCAATAACCACATTACACATTGGAGATTCGGTGATATGAGCAGAACCATGATTCGGTGTAACCGTATAATCAGATGGCTCCTCTCCAGATACAAAGTTCATGCCGCCAATAATCCGATCATTCAATTCCGGATTGTTAATCTGACAGTTGCCATCAATGATAGCAACAACGCTCCCCTTCCCCTTGATACCTTCTTTCCACAACTTCTCAGCATTAATAGAAGGAAAGACTTCTGATCCTTTCTTATCTACACAGCTAGTTATTTGAAGACTGGAAGGCACATTCTCCAACATAAAACCACCTCCGATAAGATGTAAATAGAACAAATGAACCTTTACCATAAACTCAAATCGAGAAATACCGTTTAGTTGGCTAAACGGATAATTGTTAAATATCTTAAAGATGTGAATCAGATACAGAACTCAATTTGGCTGGAGAAGCATATCTTCATCCTCTTTGGTATGAATGAACTCCCATAAACCAGGAACCGTTTCGAGATCATATTTGTATACCGCTTCAATGATCTTTAGATGAATTTCCTGCTTCAGATCATTACGATCCTGCTGCGTAGTTTGATAGAGTGATTTCTGCAACTTGGGATTGAACTTCACGATGATTGACTCCATAGCATTTTTATCATTCTCTCTAGCTTGTATTAGCAGGGTCATTAAACAATCCATATAGATATCAGTCCTTTTGTTGGGATGCATATTCCCTTATTTTTTTTAGCGCTTTTGTTCGTAGTTTAGAAACGGCCTGTTGGGATACGTTATTTTTAAGGGCAATTTGAGTATCAGACATCTCCATCAGATACGCTTGTAGCAACACCTCTTTTTCCTTTTTTGTTAAACGTTGAACTGCTTTGAACAGAATCGGATTTGAGAACATATCTTCTATCTCTGTCGATTTCACTTCTGGTCCATTTACAAATCCGCCTAGTAGACTTGAGTTATCATTGTCATCTAAGATCAATGCTGACCTGAGATTAACTCGTCTAACCCGCTTGTCGAAATCTATAGATGCAAACCGAATTAGTGAAAGGATGTATGCGGTAAATCTGATCTCAAAATAGAACTTACGGAATTCTTCATCGAGTTTCTTTTTAGCAGAGATTGTCGGCTTGTTTATGTATTCGAAAAGCAGCCTCTTGTGATTTTCATCGCCAATAAATTCCTTTAGAATTACGTTGTTCTTAAACTTATCTAGTAATTTACTTAAATTATCCATAGAGCGCCTCCCTACAATTATATATATATAGTGATGTTAGAAGGTTGAATAACAACCCGAATGAGAACTTATGTTCCTATTATATTACGAACAGACATATAAAAAAACCCTTCCAGTGAAGGAAGGGCTTGTAAATTAACTGCAATTTTCAGGGTTAAAGTTACACGAACAAATTTTAACTCCAACAGCTTGGAAACACTCGTTTTCTATCTTTTTCAAATGATGTGCATACTTTTCACACAGTTCCTGATAAAATATCATGTCGTCAGGTTCCCTTGATTCTAGAATTTTGTTACTAAGTTTTAGTAGTTCTATTTTTAATGAGTGATGCCTAGTTCTCCATTGAATTAGATTGTCCATTCTTATTCCTCCTCACTAAGCCTATTAAATAAAGTGAAGTGAAAGGGAAATAAAACAACCAAATCCTTTGCTAATTTTTTAATCAGTTAGTTATTGCAACTTGCATGAATAGATTCTCAAATCTGGCAGTTAAAAAGTTATAATGAGATGAAGTTTAGATCCTGAACATCATGGAGTGATATCAATGTTTGAACACTTGGATAGAAAATCACTACTCGAAACCCATCATCAATTAGTTACCGATTGGAACTTCAGCAAAACAAAAAACTTTACTCCGGGAGACGTTTCAGCAGATTCACACCGACGAGTTTGGTGGGTTTGTGAGCTCGGGCATGAAGAATTCAATCCAGTTAAAGTTAGAGTAAGAACTAAAGGCTGTGCCCAATGTGCACGGATCAAAAGAGAAAAGGAATTTCTTTTAAAAGAGCTTGAACGTAAGCAAAACCGTGAACTACGTTTTGGTACAATCCAAGACCTCAAAAATAATCCTTCATTGAGTTTGCGAGAGATCTTCAACTTGGCTGATGATTTTGATTATAACTTGGATCTTGAGGAGCTCTTAACACCAGTGGACCATTCCTTTGAAAAGAGAATGTATTTATGCCTGATGCGCCATAGAATTAACACCATCGAACAGTTGATGGATATCAGTTACATGGAATTATGCCAGATAAGGTTATTTGGCACGGCTTCACAGAATAGATTATACCAACTATTAAACGAGAGATTCTGGATCGAAAATTAATATGCTATCGAATTTCTATTCAGTACGACTGCTCCATTCAACCCGCTCACCTCAACATCAGGTCACCAGGTGACTATGGGATTTTGAGTAATTTAATGAAGTACACTGAATTTTCGATTCCCCCATGTAAGACGGTTTGCTACAACGATTCAAATAATGGCTGGAGAAAAGGAAGAAATTTGGTTCTGCACTCACTCTTACCAGGTGATCAAAAACCGTTTAACTTACGTGACCTCAAATCTGCAGTAATCGATATTGAAAAACAGAGTGCTTCATCATAATAATATTTGAAGCACTCTGTCTAAATCTCCTCCTCATCGGTCCACTCTATTTACTCCTTACTCTCCATTCAATTTTACCCACTTCACGTCCTGCATCAAGTTTACATGTGAATCCATGCTTGTTATAGAAGTGTACCGATCGTTCAATATGATCCCAGTCAACCCTTGTGATACTTCCTGTGATCAGTGTGATTTTCAGCTCGTTTACGAGTTTCTTAATAGCTTCCATCGCAATAGAGCCATAACCTCGGTTAACTCGATCCCCTTCTATCCTGAAGTCATTTATATGCATCTTATTTTGCTCTGGTTTGATTCCTAGAAATACATTGGAATACGGTACTTGCACACCATTTTTGGTAATGACCATAACCCTTAGATGTATGTGCTCATTTTCCCTACTATCGTTAAGAATCTGGAAAACAAGCACCTCTTCGTTGTATCGATTCGTTGCTTGATGGATTAACTTGTGCCCAGTATTATTTATTTTGCTTATTTGATATTCCACTTCATACGTCAAATCCTCCATTCGCTGAAGGGGTTCATAATATGTAGGTAGCTCCAAATTAACAATTGGATCATTCTCATCAAAAATATTACTGATAACCTCAGTGATTCGCGTTGCTTGATCTTTGTCCTCGGTAGACATATGGTTACCCTCCCTAATTAATAATATCTTTGTTCAACTTCATAATACGTCGAGTAATGTACTTTTACTAGATGCATGCACAACCTGAAAAAAAACTTTGCAATTTTGTTAAGTGAAATCGATTGTGATAGGTTAAAAATAACCTTTACCGCCCGATCTGTTTTCACATTTTAGAACTCTTCTCTTCAGTAAAGGCCAAACTAATCAATATAAGGTAAGCCGGCTTTATGGCATACATACCAGGAGGGATATCATGATTGATGAACCAATTCAAGGGCTTGATTCCATAGTTCGTGCCCTTGAAATATGGGTTGATATTACAGGGGTTGATCCGAATACAAAGAGTTGGTCTACCACGAATGAATGGGAGATAAGACACATCAATGAGGAGCTAAAAGAATCACTCAAACTGGACCCTTCTAAGATTACAACGATGATGATGTTAGATTATTTTGTTCGTGATTACCTCACAAACAGGACTTTCAGTGTAATGTCAATCTTAGAAGAATACGATGTCTTAACCGATTATCTTCAGAAAAGTCGAGAATTACTGAGTATTCTAAACTCTGAAGAAGTCACAGAAGCAAAGCAAACATTCAAGGACAGTGTCATGGCCTCGTTGCAGCATTATGGAGTTACTAATGAAGAAACCTTTTCTCTCGCTAGCGACTTACATGCGCTAGGCTTTTTAAGGCGAGATGCATTACGTTCTATTGAGTCGTTAGAATGCCATCAGTTCCTTCAAGGAGAGTCAGATGATACGCATCCCGTATACTTCGATATGGTTTATGAGTTCTGGAATATCAACAGTCTAATCAGATCGATGACCCAAATCCCTAAATCCGGTATTACCCTAAATCTGATACGCGACCCACATGAGACATCTTCTTTCTTTGTCTTTGGCATCCGGAATGGTGGGACAGTGAGCATTCTGACTGACCGTGATAAGGAAGCATATCCTTTAGCCAAATTTAAGCAACGTAGACCAGATAGAAATCTTGCAGAAAGAAAGTGGAGGCATCACTTTCCTTATGATTTAATGGGGCTTGAATTCTCTGAAGGGGGGCGTTCAGCTTATGTCATTCATAAAGAGTCTCATGCTGTTGCTCCTTACCAGTCTACCTCTCATCCAATGAAAAGAATTTCTGAACTGCACCCTGATGAAATAATATGGATCTCTATGATGTTCAGCCAAATTCACTTAAAATTCTGGAAAGAGAATTTTAAAACAAAAGAACTATCTTACACGGGTGATATGTTAAAAAATCAGGATGTATTGATTGCTGCTGCTAGAGACTTACCTGTAATGATAGATAATTATCAAGTACTTAATTCATCTCCCCTAACGAACAAGGATTTAACCTACGACAGTAAATTTAAGGAGGATTGGGGTGGAGGGGGTTCCGATAACCGCTGGATGGAAGAGCGTTACCAACATAAACTGGATGATACTGATTTATTTAATCTTATAGACGATAACACTGAGTCTACGCTACTTTATGCAGCCAATAAAGAGGAAGAAGTATCCAATATCTTAGGTAGAAGAATATTAAAGGGGAAACACAATATTAGTGTGATTGGTAATAAGAAAATACTAAAAGTCCAAAGATCCACATTGGATGATCTACCTTACTGGGACAGAGATAAATTATATAAGACGATTCCTTCGCTCCAATCAATGGATTCAACCTATTTTGGGACAGCCGATGAAGTTATTGCAAACCAACGATGGTCTGCAAGATATAACAAAGCAAAGTTGATCGAACAAGCCGCCTTGGAAGAGTATCATGAACGCAAAGCTGAAATAAAAGCATGGTTTGCAAATGCTATAACTAGTAATATCGATTTTTTACTAACTGCAATAGCAAACGGAAAACTTGCAGTCTCTGAATTTGATTCAGTAAACAATAGACGGAGCATTTTAAGTCTTTTCTCAAAGTTTGCAGATAATAAGTACAATAGTCGAATGAATTCTTCGTGTTTAAAGGATTTGGAGATACATGGTACTAAAGAAAAGTTCCCATCCAAGTACTTATGTCCTGTAAACGGTCGCCAAGCAACAATTTTTGCAAAATTCACACCTAATGACGCTAATGATTTAGCATTAATGTGTGGATATAAACTATTCGAATTACCTGATATTCTTCAATTCTGGAGGATGAAGATATATTCCTCACATAATTCTTGGTCCACTCGTGTAGACCCTATGGAGTCGGAAATTACAAATCCTTGGGCAAAAATAAACTTTGATGTGCTCTTTCACCTAAGCAAATCTGGATATATTCAACTTTGCAAGCAACACGGTCAGAATCCTCATCGATTCTGGATTGAAGAAGAGAGAAGATACAATGAAGATTAAAGTACTCTATGGTATCCTCCAGTAAATATCATAGCAATTTCATGAGATAGTCGATAGCGCCCAACTGTACTTACGTTGGGCGCTATCGATTAACGAGTCATGATAAAAAAACCTTAAACCCATCATCCCATAAAGATACTATATCTACAAAATGACTATACAGCTCACGATCATGTCTTTTAGCTTTTTCAAGAAACTTGTGTTCTTCTATAAAACGCAAACAACATTTGGGTTCAGGTAGGTTATCCAACCAGTCTATATGCTGAACTTTCAACTCATCCAACTCCGGAAAGTTAGACCACTCAGGACAGATTTTAATCCACATGTCTTCCATCTCATTGGCCAATATAAAGTACTTTAATTGTGCACGAATGTAGGATGAATATTCTGTACTCTCATAATCATAATTTTCATCAACAGTAAGCCGAATGTCTCCTTGGTTTCTATTTACGGTATAATTTCTAATTGCTTCAATATTCACGATTACAATACTCCCTCTTTATTTATATTGCCGTTATTTCCACGATTCTACGCTCATCTTGGCTTGAAGGTTAGAAGGGACCTACTTACCCACACGCCATAGCAAATACTTCTCTACGGTGTGATGACCAGCTGCAGCTGCATTTCTTTGAAGAGACCACCAGGTTTCTCCCGTTTCAATGTATTGATGGTAATTTTTATCCAACTGTAACAAAGGATTTATTTCTTCTTCCGTGTTGTGTGTTTCATCTGGTTTTTGATCACTATCTCCATCATCTTCCCATGGTTTTGCAGCCCACATATTTTTGATTTCTTCTTCCGATGCATGACTTAGATAGTAGTACATCATATCTTCTAAGGAAGAATCTTCTATTTCAATGATACTACAAATCCGTTCCCGCTCTGCAGCCATCTCTTCTTCGTACCATTCGATTAATTCATCGTCAGGATATATTTCTTGATGAGGTGAACTATTGCTTGAGCCTCTTATATATTTTGACTTACTCAGAATATCATCCCACTGGGAGGCATCGGGCAATAGGCCTCTAAGAGTGAGATCATTATTGACTTGATCAACTAATGTTTCATCAATATCTGGAACAAATGCTTGAACTATAGGGTCATTACTAGCGTCTTCTATCAGTGGAGGTAACCCCTTCTTCATCCGTCCATTACCGACCCGATCAATTAAGACACGTTCTGACCAAGCCCGACCTGAAGCTTTCTTATTTTCATATTCCAGGCTGGTCGTATACTTCGTCAGCCAGATATGCATATACCATTGCCGCTCTGAGCTCATACGTATTGATATATCATGATATCGTTGATAGAAAACCTCATCATGACCGGCATCCAAACTGTCACCTTCGTGAGCAATTTCATGTTCCAATAAAGAGAAGATATAAGCTGCTGTTTTCAGTGGGTCCCGTTTCAATTTTTTTATGATTTCAACATTAAAAGCAATGTAAAACTCACCATCAGTCCAAGCCTCAGCCGTGTTAGATGATCCTAACAAAATTGAGAACGTCTCTTCCCCATATCCTAATGCTCCATTATTATCACGAACTTTCCCTAAGCAAACACCAGCATACTGCTGAAGACACCAACGTAATGCAGTCCAAGCTCTTCTCGTTTCACGATCCAATACAGTGTTCTCTTTCAGGATTTCCATCCGTTCTACAAAACCTTGACTCAGTAGGGAATAATCTAAAAGTTCAATTTCTTTCATTGACATTGCATACCGGCGATTATCGTAACCATTTAAAGCACAGAATTGATCATAGTTATCCTGAATCAGTCCTAAGATTTCCAGAAATTGATCAGGAGTGTAAACACCGAATCTATCTAATGTTTTGGGATGTATAAAAATAGATATTTTTGCTTTAGCCATGGTTTCAGCCTTGGGAATATCATTATGATTCTCAACAATACAGCAATTGTTCCTATGCTCACGTAGTAAACGATGAATGAAATCATAAAGTGTGATATGTCGATTACCCGGAAGAATGGTTACTACTTCTTCTCGATATACAAGATTGAAAAGGTTACCTTCACCACTTAGTAAGCTACGTACGGATTTTTCTCTACGTGCTTCAGTTTTGCGATTATCATGTAGTTTATCGCTAATCTCGTGTGCTAGGGTTTGAAATTGCTTAGCGATCTCCTGCCATACAGCACACGTTTTTCTTATAATCTCGGTTCTTGAGACATTTAAGGAAATTGCTTTCTTAGTAACAATTAAGCCCCCAACCCCCCAAATATGCGAAGCATCATGTCTCACTAATACACCTTGGTTGTATATAGAAACTGCGCCTTCCAGTTTAACACGATAGTACGCGTATTCATCTTGGTGATCCCACTTCTCGTGTTCTGGTTTACGAGTAATGGTCTTGCCATTGAGTTCAACTTCAACCGGTGTGTAACGAACGAGATCACGAATTTCTTGGAGAGTACTCAATAATTCCGTATCGGATAGTTTGTCATACCACTTACCTGTGATGTAGCATCCTGGGATGGGTGCATCTAAATCGATCAAGTCGTAAAAGTATCCCATTTTCAGAGTATCTACAACCATTTGGTGATTAATTGAGCTCCAAATGGTTGAGGCATGCGCCATAATTTGTCCTCTGCCAAGTCTGAAACGGCCGTACGTTGCATCCCCTTCATGGTGGGGCGTCCCGAAGCGTCCAAAGTAATTCAGCACATCTTCTTTCGTAGCAAACCCCTGTCCGTCATCCTCACAAACGAACCCTTCTTTATTCATGGTTAGCTTCACTCTATTGGCCTTTGCGTCAACTGAATTCATGATCAGTTCTATAATTGATTTCCCGATACTTCCTGCTTGATTGTGAATAATATGATGAATAATTTGTGGGTCTAATTCGAACGGCAAAATCATTATTACCAGCCTCCACTTAATATGTAGTTAAAAAAACGATCGGAATACAATATTAGGCCAGCTCGATAGAATTCATCGAAACTGACCTAATTGATTGACTTGTTATTATGATTTGATCAGATTATAGATCAATTGCGCTGCCTCTTCTCGCGTCAATTCACGCTTCGGCATGAATTTGTTACCAGGATAACCGCTCATCACGGATTCTTGGGTCACAAGATTTACACTTTCTTTCGCCCAACCAACAATGTTTTCTTGATCAACATATGAAGCTGCATCTGATAGTGCTGATCCATTCTTCATCAGAACGTTAGCTAGCATAATCGCCGCTTGCTCTCTTGGAATAAATGCATTTGGACGATAAGTGTTATCGTTAAATCCTTTAGTGATACCATTTTCAAGAGCAGAGCTCAGCTCTGAAGCATACCAAGCTTGTTCATCGAAATCTTTAAACGTTCCCGCGTACGGAGAAGATGACGTGTACCCCAGGGCTCGATTCAAGAAGATCGCGAATTCTGCTCTTGTTACTTTTTTCTTACCGCCGAATGTTCCATCGGAATACCCTTTAACAATTCCTTTGGATGATAGGGAAAGAATCGCTTCATTCGCGAAGCTTCCTTCAACATCCGAGAAGCTTGGTGAGGTTGTTGGCTCTGTTTCTTCTTCCGTAATGACTTCAGTGTCAGTTCCACCAACCGTACCTGGGACTGCTACCGTTCCATTCCCTTCAGATCCTCCATTGGTATCGCTTGGAGCACTGCCCCCAGTCGATGGGTTTGTAACTGATCCACCTGTTCCTGGTGTTGTTGGATTTGTAGGCGTTGTGCCGCCTCCGTTACCTGTACCAGGATTCGGAGTAGGTGTGTTTCCTCCACCAGTTCCTGGATCTGTAGGAGGAAGTGTCGTACCAGGAACCGTAACTCCAGAACCATCAGCAGGTGTAGTCATGCTAACTTCTTCTCTAGCAATTACTTCTTCTGATCCGTCAGCTTTGACACGTACTGCTGTGATATCGTAATGATAGTTTTTGCTAGGGTCAACATCAGTCTCAACAAAATTTAACATGCCGTTAATCGGAATTTGAATCCCCAGATCACGGGCTTCACCCGTTGCCGCATTGTAATATGTTACTTTATACGTTCCATCGCCCAAAGGTATCGCTTTAGTTTGTGGGTTACGTTCTGTATACATTACTGCACCTTCTACAACTTTGTAGTTAAAAGTAATCGTACCCTCCATAGGCGCTGCAGGTGTAATCACAATGCTTTGTGGTGCTGCTGGAGTGGTTACCTCAATCACATTAGAATCCAACGTTCCCCACTCGTTACTTGCAACAACTTTATACGTATGCTGCTCTTGTGGTCCCACATTAGGATCAGTAATTGTGTTAAGTGACCCAGTCCAAACTTTGTTGGTGTCGTCTTGATATACATCATAATAAGTAGCACCAGTCACAGTTGACCAGCTAAGTCCCACTCTGTTATGTTCGACACGGTTTGCTTTGATAACTAGGTCCCCAGTCGGTGCTTGCCCCACCACTGGTTCTGCTGGAATCGTGACAACCTTTTGAGCAGTTTTACCCAGTACTCCATCTTTATAAGCTGCAACTTTGTACGTATAAGTTGCGCCCGGCCAAATACTATCAGAGCCCTCAGACCACCCTGTATTCTGAGGTACACCAATTGACATACCATCACGAGTGATAAGATACTCGTCAGCTCCCTCTACTTCATCCCAGTCCAAGCGAATATTATTCCATGCTAAGTCTGTCACACGGAAGTTTGCAGGATAAGCCAACTGAGCAACTAATGTTGTTGCGCTTACTGTAGCTGGTTCGCTTTGCGCATCGCCTTTTACAGCTATAACTTCATAGTTGTACGTTGCACCGCTCGGAAGGTCTGTTTGTTTAAAAGTGGTCAATTTGCCTTGATACACGATTGCTTGACCCTGTTTAACAATATACTCCGTTGCACCAGATACCACATCCCAAGTCAATTTAATATAAGTCGCCTTTGGATTTGCAACCAAGTTAGTCGGTTTATCCAACACTACTGGCTCTTTTTTAGTGACAATTGATAGTGTAGCTGGTTCTCCATCTACCTTATCGTTTTTGGCAAAGATATATACGGTGTAAGGTCTGTCTGAGCCTAATCCTTTTGCAGTGAAGGTTGTATCTGCCCCTTCATAAACAAAATCATTATTAATACGAACCCAATAACTTGTAGCACCTTCTACTGCGTCCCAGGAAATAATGGCCTCGTTAGACGTAGTCTCTCCCCTTGGATTCTTTGCCGCCGGCAATTTAAGCGGGTCCTTCGTCCAAATAGTCATTAGCTGACTGCCACTCTTGCCTACAGAGTTTACTGCAGAAATCTCCACACGATACTCCGTTTTCTCAGGAAGTCCCGTGTAAGTATAATTTAGTTCAGGACCGTTATATACCTCAAGTCCGTTAATTACAACTTGATAAGTATCTGCTCCCACAGCAGCTTCCCAACTTGCTGTAACAGAATGCTCATCCGATACCACTCTAAATTTACTCGGATTCGATGGAGCTTTAGGAACTTCCACTTTCGCAGTTACATTCACCAGCACGAATGGCGAAGCATCACTGTTCTTTGCGCCATCGAAGGATTTAACCGAGTACAAGTAAGCTTCTCCCTCTACAGCGTTTTTATCAGTATAGGAAGGACTACTTACAGAACCGACTTCTACACCGTTACGGAATACTTTATACAGCAATGCACCACTTGTCACATTCCAGCTGATCTTAACATTACCTACTTCAGTGCTCACAACCGTAGGAGTGGTTGGAGCTTCCAGTTTAGCTTCAGCTTCTGGAGTTATTGATGTTGAAGTTGATCGCAATCCGTCTACTCCACCTTTAGATGCAAACACTTCTACCACATATTTCGTGTCTGGAAGCATGTCGTAAAACACCTTTGAAGTGTCTTCGGAACTGGTGTGCGCAATCTTTCCATTTATCATAATTGTGTACTTGTCTGCTCCCGCTACAGGGTTCCAAGACACCACTAGGCTAGTCTTGTTTACCACGTTAGTAGTAAGGTTAATTGGTGCAGATAACCTCTCTGCAATAACAAATGGACTAGTTGTTGTTCCTATTCCTGTAAATTGAGTTTCAGAATTAATCTCACCCATGCGAGGTACCGAGTATTTCTCATTACTAGCTACAACATTCAGCTGATAATTTGGTTTAGCTGCACTACCAGAAGATTGGCCGGTAAATACTCTACCTTGTCCACCAACCTTAGTTGCATCCTCCACAGTGTTAGGACTTACAAATCCCTTACTAAAAGTAACGCCTCCGTATCCGTTGGCATCATACAACATCATACCGAAATACTCTTTATAATCACGGTTACCTGCTAGTCCTATAGCAGAAGAGTAATCGTAAACTTTCTCGTCCTCAATCCAGGAATATACAGACCAAGTTCTTGGTACAAATGGATAGTCTACACTTCCGGCAGCAATGGTTTCATTGGCAGTACGAAGGGTTTTACCAAAAGAACCTGTTGTATTCGATGTTAGATCTAGAGCCCATTTAGCTGTAGAAGTTCCCTCACCAACACTCCCATAATAACCGGAATGATTAATCAGGAAATTGTTCCCAGCAACTTTCCACAGACCAGCGGTTTTTAGATCCACAACATCACCAAAAGTCGCACTTTGATTCCCTAATACCAGACTTTTGGTCATGGGAGAGGACAAAAGTAAATTCCACTTTCCGGTGTCTCCTGTGCTACGCTGAGTCCATTCTACCTCTAAAGTAGTATCAGCATTTTTGGGCAAGTTGGTTAGAGTCTTTACAGACGGAGTTCCATCTGCGTAATAAACACTTTTACCATCTAGATAAAATCTTACAGCGTAATTATACTCAGCTTTAGACTGTAAGACTAAAGTAGTCTGATCAGCAAAACCCCAATTAAGGTAATCCATATGAGGGGCATCTGTCAGGTTGTTACCGTACTTCCCACGCTCGTCTAAATTGGCATTCACAGCATGAACTTTAGTCTTAACCGTCAAACTTGACTTAGTACTTTCACCCGCACTGTTTACCGCGACAACATCTACAATGTAGTCTGTATTTGCTGTTAAAGCCTTGTAAGTAAATGACAAATTAGAACCATTATAAACCTCTTCTTCACCTACAGTTACTTTATAACTCGTTGCTCCAGCTACAGAATCCCAAGTGGCGGTCAAGCTAGATTCTTCTGTTGTTACTTTAAAGTTAGTTGGTGTAGACGGTTTAGTCGGAGCAACTAAAACATAATTAGACAACTCAGGAACTACCGTGGGTACACCCAGACTATTTTTATGTGTAAGACCTAAGTTGCCAAAAGCGTTATAACCCCACACATAAACCTTACCATCAGCAGTTACAATTGCACTATTTTCATAACCGGCTGAGACATACACCACATTCGCAGGCAATCTATCCGCATCGACCAACTTATTACTAGTCATTGTGCCTGATGTATCTACAGTCGTTCCTAATTGACGATACAATGAGTTATTTATACCAAAACTCATTACCTTACCATTCTCACGCAACAGTAAGAAATGATTTCTACCCACAGAGATCTGCTTAATATCATCTGGAGCATTAGTTATTTTTCTGTAAGAAGGAAAGGTATCATATGGACGCCAATGTATTAGCTCTCCTTGAGTATTTTTTGCAATAGCATATTCAAAGCCTACCCAGAAATCCTCCATAGATTCTTGACCTAAGGAAGTGTAAGTCATCTTACTTTCGCTGATTTGACCAAGATCTCCATTATCCAGCAAAATCAAAGTTTTCCCTGTAGCAAACAAAGCTTTCTTGACTTTGCCTGGCAGAGGTACCTTCTTAGGGGTACCTGTGTTGTACTCTGAGCTGAATCTGCTATAATTCAGAGCTCCCCACAAATACAGATCCCCATCCTTAACAGCAAGATTGGATCTATCTGCTGTTTGAATCTGATCAACGTTCGAAATATCTGTGACTTTAGCTGGATAAGCCACAGTACTGTAGCTATTACCTACCTCGGTCTTGCGTGCTCCCCAATAATAAATATCTCCCACACTATCTTGAACATACGTAGTGCTTCTATCGGAACTCATCATTACAATTGGATTAGTTATTTTACCTTCTCCCTCTGCGGAAGTAATTGTTTTATCGTAACCAGGAGTTATTGACCCCCAAGATCCAAAACCGCCATGAGGAGTTAGTGCGAACCCACCAAACTCATTGAGTTGTATCAGATTACCATTTACTTTCTCATGCGCTACATCAGCACTTGCCTTACCTCCACCAAACAATGGTAAACTACCAATCAACAAACTAGCTGAAAGGGCTACTGACATAATCTTACTAAACTTACCTCTAAGCATGTCGCAAATCTCCTCGTCTATTTTATATGTCTAACCCAATCTCCTGTAACTAGCATTACTCCTTTCGTATCTAATTGAGTTCTAGACTCATTTCAAAGGAGAATTCCCCCCCTCAAATAAGTCTATAACTCTACCACTTCATTCTCGCCTTCCCATCTACTTTGTCTGCGCTAATCTTTCCTCCCCCTTGTGTCAGCTTATCTTGTTGGCCCAAGCATCTTAAAGTCTTGTAAAACCTCTTTAATGCAAACTGCCTTTAGACATTTACATGCATGAGAAAATGTTCTATCTTCACATGAACCTCTAAAAACACCTGTTGTAATACGAGCAAATAGAAAACTAATTTAATTATTACATGTCTGAATAAGGAGTTTATTCAATATCTCGTTGAAACTCTTCATCTCCACAGCACTCGTCTTTCGCTTGCCCTTTTTTGTGGTTATGAATGTATCTGCATTACTATCACTTAATTGATAGACCGGTGCTACTTTAGGTAATTTCAAAATCTCAACTCCCTTCTTCCTCAAAATTAAATGTAATGTTTTAAGAACAAAACAAAAAAAGCACACACTTATCCCGTACGGACAAATGCGTGCTTCGCATAAAAATTATTTTTTAGTTGCTCCCATAGTAGCACCTTACTCACCAACAGGCAAATTTCCTACTGAAAGGGTCCTTACGAGTTCATACGGGGATTAGGTTCATACCTTTCCATTTCTCAGCAGTAGTCAACATTACATTTTGAATCTTAATTCCTTCCGCTCTTCTTGCAAGAAATGTGACTTGATGCTGATCTTTGCACTCATTTATTAAGGTCGGCTCATACTTTTTCTTTAAATCATCTTCCGATAAGTACCGGTCCTCTTCTTCAACTAGTTTCTTTTCAGCTTTTATAAAAACCCAATCCCCCCTAAAAAAATCATAATACCCGAGCCATTTCTCAAGTCTAGCAAACCTGTTTCGATGCGAATCATATTCTGCCTTAAAGTTATCTAATTGGATCGGGCCAATACTCTTTTCGTAGATGCTTATTACCTCATCAGAAGAACCTACAACCCAATCAGCCATTTCGTTTGCTCTTCTCTGAAGATTAACAAGTCCTCCTGGATCGTGATCACTTTCAGAGCGTAGAGTGATTAGGTGTAAGGTAGCTGCATACATTGCAGCTGCAATACCTTCTAAGGTATGGAAATCAGTAAACTTTTGAAACAATTCCTGAGACATGACATGGCATTCATCCAAAGTAGATGTATTATGAGGATTTGCGGCATAATCATCAAGATTTTTTTGCAAAGCTCTTAGTTGAGCTTTATATTCTCGAAAAAATGCCAGATCTACAATCTTTTGAACACGAGCACATATTTCATTAACCATTGCTTCAATGTTTTGCAGCTCTTGCTGTTGAAGGAAGTAATTCTTGATGATGTCTGCACCCATTTTTAGAGCAAGATCGGATGCAATTCCGACGATGGTACTTTCCCATTTTGTATCTGACACGTTTCTTCACCCCTATTTGTGTTTTCACAGATAGGATTTACCACATTGAACATTTTATTAACTGAATATTTCGACTATCTAGTGGGAAATAAGGGTTGCTAAAAAACATTAGACCAGCTCGACATAAACATCGAAAGTTGGCCTAATGTTTTTTAGTTTTGTTCTGATTGAATCAGATTATAGATCAGTTGCGCTGCTTCTTCTCTCGTCAACTCTCGCTTAGGTAAGAATTTGTTCCCAGGATATCCTCCCAATACTGACTCTTGGGTAACGATATCCACACTCTCAGTTGTCCAGCTTACGATAGAGTCGTAAGCTTCAAACTCAGCAGTTGATGACAATATTGCCATTATTCAAAAGTACATTAGACAGCATAATTGCTGCTTACTCTCTTGGAATAAATGCATTTGGACGATAGGTATTTTCGTTAAATCCTTTTGTAATACCATTTTGAAGAGCAGAATTAAGTTCAGTTTGTTGCGTACCAGGCTTCTTGGTTAAAATCAGCAAACGTCCCTAGATAAGAAGAGAACGAGGTGTACCCTAGGGCACGATTGATAAAAATCGCAAATTCTGGTCGAGTAACATTTTTCTTGCCGCCGAATGTTCCATCATTGTACATATAATTGACGACAATAAGGGGATACAAAGAATGAGAAAAGGTAAGTTAAGCAAGACATTGTCTGTTGTCTTATCAGCTAGTTTGTTACTCGGGAGTTTACCAATTTGGTAAACTTTCATGACTAAGTTTTTTAATTCCGCCTTGCTTTGGATATTAATGTAATTTATTCCTCAATTAAATTACTATCCCCCAAAAAAAGATTGTTAGAAAGTAAAACAAAAAAAACACGTCTATCCCTATAAGGAATAAATGCGTGCTTCGCAATGGCTTACTTATATTATTTTTTCGATACTAACATTTTACTAACCTACAGGCAAACAGCAGCAGCCTGTCATGCCAAATTATTCTTTCATATTAACCAAAATGGTTATGGCCTTATTCATAATATCTTTGTCTTTGCCTTCAAGCTCTTTTGACAGTTCTCTCAAGTTTATGATTGCTTGTCCTGCAAGGATTGCCCGTATTTCGAGATCCATAGCTTCACTATAAACATAAAGAGGTTGTGTGCCATTCAATTCTTTATATTCGGGTATGGGTAAATCAGACAACATGTTTCGCATTTCCTCGTAGTAATGAGCCGCTTTCTTACTGCGCCGAAAATTTTGACTTTCCACTTTTTGAATGGTTGTCGGAGAGATATTAAACATCTTTGCAGCCTGTGGTCTGGTTAAACCTAAAAGGAAACGCATGGATTGCATTCTCTTACAAGCAGGATGCTCTGAGGATAGACTTGTAACCACCTCTTTGGCGACAATGATTGACTCCCCTACTATTTCACTCATATTTTTGCTTTCTCCTTACCTATACGTTATCTCTAGTTTACTTATATAAACAAACTTGTCCAGTCAACTTAAGACAAATGATTCTGATCAACTCTTTCAAGGTCCCTTATTTCGGCTTAGATACACCATAATTAGCTTGAGGATGCCTACATTTCTTCGTTTGCTCATTATATTCATTAATAATTCTATCAAGACGTTCGGATTGCTTTATGACTAAAGGATGTCCTAATCCATGGATTTCATATAAATTATGTAATTTTTGTCGTTCTGTCTCTAAGACCTTATTCTCATTAGAATGATTATTCACAGTATCACACTCCCATACTGTAATATTTTATCTATTTATGAAAAAGTTTAGAAATTTAAATGTAAATCATAATCTCAATATAAAAAGACACCCTAGGGTGCCTTCATTGGTTTAGCGAGTTTTTACCAGCCACCTGAACCGTGACTATTTGTTGAAACAATGATAGGTGGTGTTGGAGGAAGTTCTTCCGAAGCAAATGCTGTGATCGGTAGTGCCATGATAACTAAACTTAAAACCAAGGTGAGCAGGGACATCTTTCTCTTCATGTCTATATACCCCTTTCGTATTTCATCATGATAGAAGAATAGCGATGTTCGGAGGTCTCGTCTATAGTGTGACGGATTTTCTCAAACATACATATATTCCTGACCATACATGCGGTATTGTTAATTCTAGCTGATATTGCCAAACTCTCTAGGATAAAATTAATACCAACGCTGAACTCATCCTTTTGAATGTAATAAGTAGCCACATCAGCTAAAAAATTTGCCAATCCGTCATCTATAATTTCAGCAGTATAGCCTCCTACATGGCCATTTTCGATGATCTGATTGAAAATAACTTGTTCAAATCGATGGAGAATCTCATCTATATTGATTTTATATAATTGAGCTGCTTTTACAATCTTGAATAGGGCACGTAATATTTCATCTTCATTGGAGCCAATGTAAGCAACATACTCATGTAGCACACTAACTTCTCCAGACATTAGTCTGTATAAATAGCGGTTAGCTTTGGCCCATTCTGCAAATTGTGATTTCGTAGCTATAGCAATCTCATCCGTTTCAATTATCCATGCCTGATCTTCGTATCGTGTTACATAACGCAAGGCATTCTCAAAATCATTTTTCTCTTCGGCTATGGTACCAAGAATAAGATTGGAATATAAAATATAACCGAATAAAGGTTTCGCTGGTTTCGATGACTGCTGATTTTTCTGAGGTTTTTTATGTTTATGTTCGTAGAGATTCGTTGCAATTCGTTCCATTTCTTCTGCTAAGTACTTTGCTTTGTCCCATTTATGCAGGGACATAAGAAGGTTTATTAGATCCTTTAAAGCATCCAACTGTTCAGTTTCACCTAACCTCTTTATGTAAGGTTCAAACAGCGCAGCACATTCCAAGTTCCTCGCCTGGTTATCAGTCAAAGAGTATTTAAATATTCTATACTGACAGGTAGCTAAACGCTCTGCATGCTGATACCTCTCGCTTTCGGCTATTCTTCTATACATAACTAAAGCAGCATCTTTATATCCCTCATTATCAAGGTGTTCAGCAACTTCAAACAGCATTGGTGAGTAAGCAAGATTGTCCGTTACGATGACAACAACCTGATCTAGACAGTCCAGTTTGTTAAGTTCCGCGCATCTGATAATTAAAGGTTTCCACCTTCTCCAATCCGATGTAGTTTCGTTTTTACATTCATTGATGTAGTTATTGTATAGCGCCCCAGGTTCCAATTTCATTGCTGCAGTAATCACATCTAGAACACGGACAGAAACGGGAATGACTCCATTAATTATTTTACTTAAGGTTCCAGCATTAATCCCAGAGGTTTCAGCAAAATGTGAAAGTACAATGTCATTGTGGTGTATGTAATCGAACAGTTCTGATCGGATCGTTTTGGATTTCTGTTCCAAAATAAATCATCCTCCAAATCGAAAATTTACCCTAAACCATCCTATCTTGGTTTGCAGGTAAGACTTTGTCACATGTCGGTAAAAGTAGTCTCAATTAATGTTACAAACGAAGAAACGGGCTCTATTTATATAGGAAATTCAAGTAAATGTAAATATGATCTCAGAGATTATTCACCTTAATGCTTGCATTACTGGGTTTATGCGTATTTAGTCTGTCTCATTTGATAGTATAAGTTGTCTCAAACGATGATATAAACTACATAACCCAATATTTTCAATTTAACCTCTTATATAGAAATAATATGTAAAAGTTAACCAGCGGTCAATAGATGAATAACATTTTTATCTCTTTAAATAATTCTGCTATGAAAAGATGAACATACTGTTAATAATTAATCCTATATCTGAAGTATCTCGAAATGGTATAAGTATACCGAATACATAACATCATTTGAACATAAAAACATAGCAAAAAGAACACTCACCTGTACTTCGAGGGAGCATTCTTTTTGCTAGCAGCTTCTACATCACTATTATATGCCAATTACGATGAATACATACCTGGTTCGAATCGAGAATCTTCAACTTACAATAGAATAAATCAAAGTAAGGACGAGGCCTAGAACCATTAGTTCCGTGAAAGTAAGGTTGACAACACCGACAAAGATAACACCAAATCTGTTTTTTGGATGCAAAACTAAGTCAAGAATCTTCTCCCCAGCGAGTCTGCAATCTAATAAAGTTAGAATCTCCATTTCCCGCAGCTCCACGAGTTTTTCCATGACGATAGGCTCTAAATCATCGTTTTTCATAAAATATCGAATTACCGACTCTTTCGCGTCTTTTGTATTTTGAATATGTCTCCCAATTTGATAACTAGTTGTAGATTTTTTTCTCCCTATCTCATCCGTTACTAAAGTGATATCCATGCCGAGCCGAGTCATCCTATGCATCTGTAGATTCTCTTTTCTTTCTTTAAGGTAAGTTCTAATCATATTATCCCCACTCTCTGTTTGAATTGTTATGAATTACGCACATGGCAGCTCTCCAGTAGCCTAGGTTCTTTACTATGGTTCTACTAGAAGGAAGTCTTTTATCATTTCTGGCCTTTAGTTCATCTTCTCGGTAGTTTTCATATTGAATCACGGTGAACCATGATCCGTAATAATCCGCAGCTGCTCTCAATGCATCAACACAATTCTTGGCTGAATACAATCGGTTATTCATTTTGTTAATTTCATACACCGGCGTTCTTTGCAGCTTCGTTTCTCTGGAATGTTCTTTTTTCTCGTATGGTAATATTTTTGGAGCGGTTGCGAGAATTCGTAGAACAGATGTGTTAAGACTCGCTTTACCTTTCAAGAAATTCATAACATGTTCTTGGGTTTGTGATTTAACCAATGTATCTAAACAAGTGATCAAGCTATAAATAAGCTCATTTTTTGACTCCACTAACATTATGATGCGATCTGATAATTCTATAGAGTTTTCGTAAATTGATTTAGCCGTATATAGATAATCCGTTATTACGTCAATAGTATTCATGATTCTCCTCCTCAGCGTTGATTTGTACAAAAAAAGCACCTCGCACAGACAGAAATACTTCTGAATGTACGAGGTGCTTCCTCGCTTTATTTTTTATGTAATTTGGTACTGACATTGTATTAAAATCGAGGGCAGGTGTAAAATTTCAACTACTCCTTCATTTTTTTCAACAGTTGCGAAACATACCCTTGAGTTATATTTAATTTCGCTGCAATTTCCTTTTGCTTCATTGCAGGGTTGTCCTCTATTAGCTCTACAATTTTTCGTTTGAGAAATACTGGGGCTGTAATATTTATTTTGTTTTTGTTTTGGTTCCCTGCTTTAGTCTCTTCATTGGATGATTCTGCTAATACCTTGAACATCTGACTAACACGTGAAAGGGATACATCTAAAGCTTCAGCTATTTCCTTACGGGATATATCCGGACTCACTCTTAATAAGTTTTGAAGTTGTTCCCACTTTATACCTCGTTTCCTTGTCGTTTTTTTATCTTCTGACTTCTCATGAATGCTTTCATTACCAACTCCAGAAACAAGAGATCTTGCACAATCTTTGCAAACCAATTGTTCTTTAAACATGATGAGATCTTCTGAAGCAGCACAGAAAAAACAACTGGTACTTCTAAATTTCCTTAGTACTACAAGAGAATTATCAGTATCATGAAAATACTCGATGTCATCTCTAACCTGTATATCCAACGAGTCTCTAAGTTCCTTAGGTAAGACAATACGTCCTAATTTATCTAAATGTCGTACTATACCAACGCTTTTCACATAATCAAGTCCTTTCTAATGTTTCCTATCAGTAATTACTCGATTTTTGAATTCTATATTATTATTATAATATAAAATATGGATGGTGATAGTAGATGAGAACTGATAAAGATTTTATGGTACATATTGATTCACACAACAGCCTTACTGCTAAGTATTTAATAAATGTTTCGAGGAATTCAATTGAACAAAAGTCATTTGAATTTTTGAATCAAAGTATCGATTTTTTATTGTCACAAGGATCGGATGCATTCGCTTCAACGATTGTCATGTTCGATGGGTACAATGACACTTCAGAGGAAATATACGAAATTCCTGAGGTACGCAATTGGGTAAACGATTTACTTTTAGCACATCCCTACTTCATATATTTCGCAAGTAGAGCGACAGACACTCACTTAGACTTACTCTCTTGCGTGGGGGACATCGCTATAAGATATTCAGGTGAGAAGACCCTTTCTCCGAATGAATATGCGCGACTTGGAATTGATCCCCTTACAGAAGTGGAAAGGAAACAATGGACCATATCTATCAATGAAATTTTGTATAAGCGCATGGAGTTGGCTCTTCGACTGCTGGGCACCAGGATTGATGATCCCCAAGGGACTAATGAGACTATCACCATGCTTGCTTATTTCAAAGATAAACATTAGCCTCTAGTTACATTCTGGTTCATTCTTATGAATTAACTCATTCAGCTCATTGAATACTTACTAAATGTTTCGATGAGCTCACAGTCTCTCTCCATATATACATCTTCCACACTCCAACCATGAGAATAACATATAACCTGTCTAATAGCTTTTGCTGTTATTTTAGAGTACTACACTGTTTTTATTTGTATTTGAACCTCGCATTTATTCTGATGCTTTTTAAGATCCTCCATGATTGTCTTCAATTGAGATAGTACTTGTTCTACTTCATAAACTCCCGAGAAATTATAGACATACGCCGAGCTACTATCATCTGCTATGAGATCTTCTAAGGATAACACCGAAGCTGACTCATGGATTTGGTATTCCGATGTTAAATTTACACTATTATCATCCACTAAATCATTTAAGGGGATCTCTAATTGTTCTAATATACCATTCAGTTCAGTCGAAGTTTGAATGCACCATACTTTCATGATGTCTTCTAAGAAGAATAATTCATTCCACTTAGACCAGCATTTTAGGCGTATTTCTTGCGGTAACTGCGAAAGATACGAGACTGGGACAATTTCCTCATAGACATTATAATTTGGACCATCATTTGTTTTTGTGTATTCTCTCTGATCTGCCTTGCTCATCATGCTATATGCAGTAACCATACCCCGTTTTCCACTCTTCACTCTATTAAACGAACTATTTGCTGTTCTCTTTTTGCTCTTACTGTCATCCATAATTATTTTTTCAATATTTTCTGACACGTCTATTCCTCACCCCTATAAATGACTTCTTTTGAAAGATTCTTGTATTCAAATTAACCGAACTCTAATGTCGTCTATAGATCTATGCACTACTTTGCATTATCTACGTAGATTTGATTTATTAATTGTCAGATTAACATATTTCCCAGACATCGAGTAGCAAAGTCAAAACACCTCTACAATGCTGGCTTTCTACACTCAGTTACCTATTTAGCGTGTCTGCTAGCTCTCAAAAAGTATGGATGTTAATTTCATTGCTCAAAAAAGACATATGATAAAATCGTAGAGACAAAAAATTTCAAAATTATCTCCTCAGTTCTATCAAGGGATATTTTGAACTTCTTTATTATACTGAAATGGATGTACAGTATTCTTCAAACTTTGGTGATCGTAATTTCCCTTCTTTAGTAAAACACTGAAATTTAATTTTACAACTTATTAGCGGCTCAATGTACAACCAACCTTTATTTTCGTGCTTAATGAGTTCTTTAGACACCTGGTTAAACGCCCGTAGAACTTCTGTACTTGGCGGGAACTCCAACATCCCTACATATCTTCCATCTACAGATAAACCCCATCCGAAACCGCCTTTAATCCTTACGGATGATACTTGGCAAATAATGAACTGATACGCTTTGATCTTAACCATATTCCACGAACGTGAGTTCAAATGAACTCGCGCATCCGGATTATACTGAATAATCCCTTCTTGTCCAAGCTCCTTGGCTCTCAAAAACAACGCCTCTCCATCGTCATATAAAGGGGTAATAGAAAGTGCTTCGGTATCAACTACTACTGCCTTAAGCAACTCTCTACGCTGCATGAAGGATTTATTCAACGTGGGTTTCCCGTCTAGATACAGTATATCCCATACTGGAAAGTGAGCTCTTAAGGTTTTTGCTATTTGTTTAACAGCCGATTCTTTTTTTGTATGAAATCTAGTCATCGCGTCATCCCACCACAGTTTGGGAGGTTGATCCTCAGTCTGTGTTAGATCAAAAGCGATACATTCACCATCCAATATGGCAGTCTTTACGGGAAGATTAATGGTATTCAGTTCTGGAAATCTTGATGTTACCTCAGTACCATGCCTTGTAAAAGCTCTAACTTTACCATGGTCATAATGTATGATAATTCTAAACCCATCCCATTTTAAACTTGATTTGAAATTTTTAGCTATCTGAGAGGGAAGCAACGGATGAAGGAGCATCGGTTTTAACGGTTCATTTAACATGACAATCCCCTCCTTAAAAGACCTTAACATGAGGATCAGTTAAAAGGTATATGGAACCGTTGGAACATCTGAGAATTATGTGCAATTCTTCACGTACACGTATGGAAATATCCTAAAATGTACGAAACTCGGGGAATATGGTCATGCTGCAGCTGGGTAAACTTCGCTAAAACAAAAAAAGTCCCTTGATGTTCTCAAGGGACTTGATCTCTGCATGCTTACTAATATTTCAATTAACTGAATTCTTGACTCATAAACTGATCTCTATAAGCGTCTGTAACAATGTTTATGCGTGTAATAACTTTGTTTAAATTAGCGTCCCCACCTGATGTGAAATACTCAGTTTCTGATATGCCGACAATGAACCAATCTGCTGCCCATTGCAAGAAATCATCTACCCTCACCCCATCAGCGACTGCATGAACTGCTGAATACAACAAAGATACTTTAAGTTTGTTAGAGAACAACTTTTTAACGATCTTAGGTTGATATTGACTTTGCGCAGCTTCATAGACTTGCTCTAAAAAGTCAGACGCGCCTTCAACTAGTAAAGACGTATCATCAGAAATCTTATTTCTGTACAGCATTTCTTCAATAGTATCTTGGTTCAGTTTTGTGTTATTATTCGTTTGCACAAGGGCCATTACAGCTAGTATAGGCTCCATATGTTCCGATCTATCTGTTTTTGATTCATTAAAACCAACTTTGGAGAAGTTCATTTTCAAATACTTGTTTACGCTTAATTGTATTTGTGTCGTCATGTGAGCTTTCTTCAATTCTGATTTGTTGTGTGCCTCGTAGTTGTTCCAACGATAATATAGCTCATCTTTTAAATTGTCATCTATATCGTACAAATACACGTCAAATTGGTAACCTAAGATCCTTCTTTGTAACATTTTAGGCAGGTCTTTAAAATACAAACCCGAGATATCGATAAGTACTCGCTCACCTTCATGCTCTCCAAAAATATAAGTTTCTTCTTCGAGCGCCCATAGGTTTTTTATGTAATCTCGGTTGCTTGTAATACGTTGATTCCCCTCAATTACATTACGATACAACACCTTATTTAGTGACTTTTTCTGTGCTTTGATAGGACCTAAATCAATACTCATACAAATGGAGGAAATTGCTTCAGATTTTTTCCTGAGTGACCATGCTTTTTCCCCTCTTTGAGATGGATCATCGTGTTTAAACTTAGAGGGACGTTCCATATACTTTTCAAGTGTGTAACTCTCGCGTTGGAACTCTACGCCAAAAAGCCAATCAATGTCTTCTTTTTCATCCCTTACCACTTTTTCTTCGTCTGCCAAAATCACAGATGCATCAACTATTAATCTATCTGGATATTTCTCTGGAGTAATCAATTTTATCATCCTCTTCCTACGAATAATGGGTTGTGACTTACAAACATTCTAACTGAAGTGCAAAAAATAGAGTAGTCATATGCGTTTTTGAATTCTAAATACTACGGCTCTCATCTCCTGTTCAAATGGAAGTAAGCAAAAAAACACCAACTCAAACAGGGTTAATTGTCCAAAATGAACAGAAAACTCTGATTGAGATTGGTGTCATGAACTGGTAGTATCGCTTGATGCCACCTTGAAATAATGAATTAATTAATATGAAAATTATAATATCTTATAGGTGATGTGTAAAGTATTCAAAATAAGCTGTTTTGAAGAGTAACTTGTCCAAGTTGTTCTTTTATAGCTTTGCCCAAGGCTAAGCCAACGTTATGTGCTACTCCATTACCGACAGCTCGATACTGATGGCTCAAAGGTACCTTATCAGGAAACACATAGCTATCAGGCGTTCCCATGATACGAAGACATTCCCTTACCGTTAATCGTCTGTTTTCGGATGGATGCAAAAACTCGCGACCATCTTTGGCTATATGTGCTGTAAGTGTTGGTGATTCCCTATACCAATCCAATCTTCGCATTCCACGGAATTGCTTTCGCGGATTCATCATGACATCTTTGATCCGTTCGGGACTTGGACTGGTCCATGTGGCGAGATGATTTGGGATTTCTCCAGAAGCTGGCGGCAGATCACCAATCGCATCATATACAGTTTTACTTATGCTAAGAATCTCACCAGGGAAGCGAAACGTAAATCCTAAATCTTTTCTGACACCAACTACAAAGACACGATGTCTGTCTTGTGCTGTATCATAATGACATGCGTTTAGTATTTGCCAATTCACATTGTATCCAGATTGTTTAAACATGGACAACATTTTTTCAAAGGTAACTTTGTGCTGTCTCATTAAGCCTATTACGTTCTCAAAGAGAAAAACGGGAGGACGATTAACTTTGATATGCTCAAAATATGTCCAGATCAATGATCCGCGTTCGCCTTCTTCTCCTTCGTTGTTTCCTATTGATGAATAGTCTTGGCAAGGCGGGCATCCCACGTAGATATCTGCGTATGGGATATCAGCTGATACAATCTGATTTATATCCCCCACATGAATGTGATCTCCCACATTTGCTCTATAGCTCTCTGCTGCTGCGGGAGTGACTTCATTCGCCCAGATGATTTTCAACTCATTCATCAAACTATAATCAAGTAATCCAGCACCTGAGAAAAAAGATGCTACTGTCAATTGTCCATCAATATTTGGCATTCATTAGCCCTCATCTACTTAAAGCTCACTGGCTTTAAGCGAGGACAACCTACGGTGAAATACGTTAGGGACGTATTTTGCACTTACGCCATACGTTCAAGGCCCTAGAATGGCGTTGCAAAGGTTATTCCGATAGGTAAGCCTTTGAAGTTATCTCTGGCTTTTCCCCCGGCTAACACCGGACATGAGCCTTTCGGTCTCATCCGGCGTCCCATCTGACACAACTGACCTATACTTCTACATTAAGGAGGAGGACTAAGCAACGTACTTCTTGCCGAAGAAAGGCTTCAAGTGGGCAAGGGTACGCAGATTATCGAACTTTTCCTTTTGCTTCTTATTGAGCTCAAATCCAGACAAGATATTTTCAATACTCGCAGTATCCGTCATATGGATGGCACGATGTATTGCTTCGTGAACAATCAAGAGATTGTCGTAGGAGTCCGTCCCACCTAACGCCCGAGGTCTGATATGGTGGCAGTGAAGCTCACCAATCCCAAGAGGTAAGCCAGAAACAGCACATTTCCCACGTTGAGCAATACATTTGCTTATCCGGTTGTCGTTGTATTCGATGCTCCTACCTTTGATGAAGGATCTTCTGAGATAACCCAAAAGCGCCTGATCTAAGGCAACTAGACTGCGGTGAATCAAGCTTCTTCCTTCGACTGTGAAGTTAGATATGTTCTGATTCATGTTCAGCGCAGTCCGATGTTTCTGAGCGTATATCGGTACAATTACGAGCCCACTGATTTTAAATAGTCTAGGATGGTAACCCTTGTATCTAGCTTTCAGTGTGTCCGTCATCTCTGTGAATGTCGCATCTGCCCGTCTGAACCTCAGCCGATTGTACATTCGACGACTGATCAGATAGTCTATCTCACTTAGATCCTTTGTGATCTGGGTGGCAGCTGCATAATAATTCTGAATCCCCATAATTACCGTATTAAAATTCCACACGGTTTTAGCATCGGGGTGTTTTTGGATTTTCTTAATTTCCGCTCCGAGCTTCCTAATAGCCATTGTTTTAGCTTTGGCACTCATTTTGCTGTGTGCGACAAGCATTTTCTTGTGTTTGTTAGAGCGCCGATTGGCAGCTTTTCTGTTGCTGTCTCGTTGGTAGTCAGCCCAGATTTCAAAGCCAAGAAAATTACTTTTTCGCTTGCGAAGATTAATGATTTTCGATTTCTCAGTGCTAATATCTAGGCCGAGCCTCGTCCTCATAAAATCTTTAACAGCATGGAAGAATTTCTGCGCATCATTATGGGTTCGACAGAGAATTTTGAAATCGTCGGCATATCTGATCATGTATCCTTCCTTGAGCTTAGTTCGCTTAAGACACTTAAATTTTGACGAAGGTCTGGTGAACTCATGCGATGTAGTGAAGTTTTCCCATTGATTCGCAACCCACCAGTCAAGTTCATTTAGAACGATATTGGAGAGTAGCGGTGAGAGAATCCCGCCTTGAGGTGTACCTTTGTTCGGGGTTCCTTCGCCATCGATTTTCGCCTTGAGAAGTTTGGAAATGATGCAGATTAGCTTCTTATCTCTGATTCCCAGCGTCCATAGTTGTTTTAGCAGCTTCCCATGGTTGACGTTATCGAAGAATCCCTTTATATCGATGTCCACACAGTAATGCAGTTCGCTCCTGTTGATGAGGTAGTGCATTCGAGCGAGGGCATGATGTGTGCTTCTATTTGCCCTGAAACCGTAACTGTGTTTGAAGAATTTAGCTTCACAGATGGGCTCAAGGACTTGTAGAATGCATTGCTGAAAGATCCTATCCCATATTGCTGGAATACCGAGCGGCCGTTTGTCTCCGTTGGCTTTCGAAATGAAGACTCTGCGAACTGCTTGGGGCTGATAATCATCAAACATGGATTGAACCCTGCGAACAACTTCATCCGAGTCCAGAATCCTTATGTCGTTGATCGTTAGACCATCGACACCTGCAGTAGTGCTCCCTTCGTTTTTCTTGATGTTTCGGTAAGCGAGTCTGATATTGTCTTCTGTTTGTGCAATTCGTAATAGATTGTAGAAGTTGTCTCCATTGACACTACGCCGGTAGAGATCGTCAGAGAAAATCTGATTACCGTAATATTCTGAGTGTCTGAGTTTTCTTTTCTTCTCCATGAGATGGTGTTTGCATCCTCCTTTACAGGAGTGAGCTAGACCTCTGTTAGTCATACTCGAAGCTCATGGCTGAAAAGAAACTGTATTCGTGGAAGGTTAGTCTTAATCAGACTAGTGGCTATCCCTCCGGCATTGTTAGTGCCATCGTCGGTACTGTGCCACCACTTTCACCGCTATAAACCAGGTTATACCTCGACTAATCTCATCTCGGACTTCCCTGGACCGCTTCATTGGGTGCGAGCCCTCTGCGTTGGCGGTTTACCACGTTCCAGTAACCCTATCTGTGCATGGACCCTTAGACGCTTCCTATGAGCCTGTTGAACTCGAATCATTTCGATCGTTGCCTATAACAACGAATGGACTTTCATACCACAAAGACTTACTCATCCACGTCCAACACCGCGACCGCAGCGGTGTACATTTCTGCACACAGTAACCTATAGACCCGTACAATCGGAAGTTCGTCTACGCCCTCTTGACCGTTTTTGTCATGAGCGAATTCTCGTCATAGGTCTTTTTAGACTCCAAGCGCCACTTGATACAACCTTCCCCTCGGAAAATCTTTCCTCGGCCAAGCCGTTAGGGTATCGTCAGCACCTATCCAGCGGGCTTATAACGTGATCCACTCACATGGACTGCCGCTATCCGCTAAGGAGGAAGCCTTTCAGGACGTTACTCCATCATTCGACCTCTCGGTTTACTAGTTCTACTGAATAAATTCAGCGCTCAGACTTTACCTCAGCGAGAGCATTGCTGCGCTCCTGAGCTGATCCAAGAACGTGTCGCACTTGTGGGGTACTAAAGAACGACAGTACTGTCCAAGGATATTTCTATCTCTTACCGTGGCAAGGAACAGTCTGCGAATCCCCCAACCTGTTATACAGGGAATGCCGTGTTTTTCTTCTCCTCTCTTGCCTCTCGGATATTGTGTTGAATCTCAAACCAACCGGTATCTCGATATCTCTCGCGATCTTCAGCTCCACAATCGTAATCTAACATCTTATAACAACCTTCAACTTGATGCATCTCACACTCGAAACAGTATTGAGTTTGAAATTTGTTGGCTGCTGAAAGACGTATAATGTACGTTTTATCTAGAGATAAGTATCCAGTGAACAGCCCACCTTTTAGGATCGATTGATCAGGAACAAGTGATCTTGGGAAAACCAAGACCCACTCATCATCACAATTTTCAAGTGATTCACTTACAGATACCGGTCGTTTACGGCCGTCTAATAGAACCTTGCTATAGAGCAAGGTTTTATCCGTTCCGCTTAACGATACGTAGTAATATTTCCTCGGTTCATGTATAAATTGTTGCATTAAATGATGTTTCTTCCCAAAACTATTCACGTGGACATGTTTAGGTTGTGGCCTCGCCATCGGACTCCTCTCCCTTCATGCACTCGTTATACCGTTCGGTATAAACAGAATCCTCGAAGATGTGAGCCCAAAAAAGAAGCTCAAACGTTTCTTCCTCTTGCCTCCCCTTCTTCATTTGCAATTCATACATCTTCTTTAAATACCGATCTTGTTTCATCAGCGCTCTCATTGCAGAGATATTAACACTAACTGCAGTCATATCATTCACATCCTACTTCTATAAAAATAAAAATGCACTGAAGAACCGATTACGGCTCCAAAGTGCATTTTTTCGTGAATCTACTCTCAAGTATTAGTAGCTAGCCTCGAAACGAGAGAAACGTAATTTGAACAATTCCAGTTCTTCGACTGTCAATTGATCATCATAGGCTCGTATCTCCGATTCATATTCACTCATTGGCTGATTGATAATTTCAAATAAGGCCACAACCAGATCTTTAGCATTTTCAGTAGGTACATTAACAGTCAATGTTTCCACTTTGATGTATTTATTGATTTCATCGAACTTGTAGATGGCGTATACCTGATTGTAATCTGGATTTTCCGTTAAGGAGACATTAACTATTAACAGTGTTGATACAGCAAAATATTGATGGGGAATCTGAGTCTCTGTTCGAAGTTTATTTGCAAGGGCCATAAGCTTCTCGGAAAGCTCCTGGTCTACGAGTCCAAGTCCACTGCAAGTCTTGCAATCAAAGGTGTTCTTAACACAAGTAGGACATTGAATTAGTTTCTTCATGATATCACTCTTTTCATTTAGTAGTATGTGCTTTAATAATAGGTTTCGTTAGTCCAGTAAGACTTTTCGTCCAATTGAATAAGACTCTTTTAACTTCTCCATTGCTTTAGCAGTGACTTGGTAGCTATACCAACCAGTCAGTCTCTTGTCTAATGGAGCATGGGCACCGCTTAAGATACAGAGGAATTTAATACCCCGATTAGTTTGGAGTTTAAATGGGCTACTCACGTAGTAGTACTTCCCAATAAAATCGGCTTCTAATTGTGTATTAACCGGTCGATCTCCCATCTCAGGGTAAGTAGGATGCATACCTTTTGAAATCTTTTCAGCAGGAAAATCAATAATTTTAGACATATCTTTCACTCCCTTATGGTTTTTAGACATAAAAAAAACACCTACAGGAAATCAATTAAGGATGGCCTTAATGAAATCACCTGAAGGTGTGTTTTATATCAAGTATGACTCGTACCGCTTGGTTGAGTCGTGTGTATAAGAAATTGTATTTTCTTATTATAGAACTAAACTAGTCGGTTGTCATCTCTGTGAATAAAAATAGTGAAAGTAGAGTCATTGATCAGAATTTATCTTAATATCGTTGACTCATAGAGCTTAACCCTTACAAAATTGCCTTGGCCAGCTTCTCGGGATCACGAGATAAGAATAATAAAGCAAGAATCAAAACAAATGCAGTAAGCGATAGTAAAGGAATCGTAATAAATCCAAGCCAGTTAATATAGTCTACACTACAAGGCACACCAGCTTCGCAAGGTAGCACACGTCCTATACTAGCAATTTTCTGACCGGCATAATGATAACCAGCAATCAGGAACCCAACCACAGCTAATAAGACACCTGGTGTTGCTATTTTACGGTCTTCTTTTAATGCAGCATAACCTAAAATAATGGTTAAGGGATACATACAGATTCGTTGTAGCCAGCAAAGTTTACACGGTTCATAATGCATAATTTCGCTGAAGAATAGACTCCCCAATGTCGCAATGATCGAAACAAACCAAGCAAATAACACACCGTATGATTTAAAAAAGTCTCTCATTATGAATCCCCTTTTGCTTGTCCATCGATTGCTTTCTGGATCTCTTCTTTGAGCTGAACATAGGTTAGTCCTCCTGGTTGAATAGCGATGCCATTCACAACAAGTGTAGGGGTTTGTTTAATTCCCAATTCACGCGAAAATGCTAGATCCTCCGTGACCACTTTGCTATAATCTCCATTTTCTAAAGCCGTATGCATATCCGTATAATCTACATTAACACCGGCCGTTTTAGCCAATTCAACTAGATAATCAATTGTTGCCCAATTGATAGACTCAGATTGTTGATTTTGATAAATCGTTTCGAAATACTTCCAGTAGTCTGAAGGACTTTTTGCAAGAACATACTCCGATGCCTCTGCAGCTGTTACGGAGTCCGGACCAAGGAACGGGAAATTAACAAATTTGAAGTTAGCAGTGCCTGGTTCAACAAAGTCCTTTATTATCATCGGATATATATTTTCTGCAAAGAACTGACAACCTGGACATTTAAAATCCCCGAACTCAACAATACTTACATTTGCGTTTTCATCACCTTGGACTGGCTGTTTAGTTAAGTGTTCTACTGCAGCCTCATTCAGGGTGATTGGTTTTGCTGCACCTTCCGTTTTGGATGTTGCAAATGCGATTAGAAATACAATAACCATTAAACTTGAAAAACCCATCACCGCGAGTTTAACCCCTTGTTTATTTTTCTTCTTTTTCTTTGTCGTTTTCATATTATATCCTCCAATAATTTCGATGATTTGCATTCTCTCTAAGTTAACGAATGACCGGCTTACTTTCCCTCCTACTCTCTTCTTGCGTTTGAAATACTCGCGACAATAATCCTTATAAAAAAAGAAGCAACAGTGAAGATACCCTAAGGGCATTCACCGGTGCTTCCGGTTGTATACGTTATAGAACGAACGCTTATAAAGAGAATTAAGTCGTGATTTTCTTATTATAGGGGATGCTCTGATTATCGAGTAATAAAACTGAGCGGTTTTGTTGATAAAAATTTATCGATTGGCTATAAGACCCAAATCGTCCTTTTATGTATGAAAGTGATACGCTACCACCTAATTGAGCATATTCTCTAGCTGTAGGAACACGTTTATACTTGTGATAAAGAAGATCCATTTTTGCTAAAAAACCTTCTTCCGAGTTTAGGGAGTAATTCTTTGTAAAATAGCTGTCCGAATAGAAGTTGCTCTCTTGCATCTCATATCCTTTGCTTCTGATTAACATGTACAAACTCATTCTCACAACGGATGGAAAGTTTACCTTAAATGAGTTGTTATACTGAGTTTTCACTTTTGCTTGTGCTAAACGAGCCACATCGGTAAGCAGCTCAGGATCGACCATAACAGACTTGCGAACCAAGGGGAAATCTAAAGCAAACCTCTCTTTTAGATGATATGAAGTGATACGTCTATTGATCTCATAAGGGACGTTCCAACTTGGTTCGTCTAACAAAAACATGCAATAGTTATAAAGTAACACCGGTACAGCCTCACTAGATCTCTCACTATAATCCTGAACTTGTTTCCAGAGTGATGGAAGTACCCTTATAATCAATTCCTTCTTCATCTCTTAATCCCAAACTTCTACAGGAGTGTCACTCATCCAAAACTGTTTTCTCAGAGGTGGAGATTTAGAGATATTTTTTTGATTCAATTTAGTATTGCCTTCATTTTGGTTGGGGTCTGACTTGGATACCGGAACATAACGATCAGTCTTTAGCTGGTCAGATGAAGTATCCCCTTGTTTAAAGAGATGAATCACGTTGGTATAATTGCCTGTTTTTTTGGGATTAATCGTATTCAATATAATCACTCCTCATTTTAATTTTTTTATCTAGTGGATTATCGGTTATCTTATCGACCTAACTAGACTTACCGTTTCTTACTTGGGTAAGGATAGGATTTTTTTTCTGACGAAATCTGGAACATGATCGTCACAGTACATAACCTGCCAACTGATCTTTTGAAGTTGTTCTAACTCTTCATTTGTCAATAATCTGCTGCAAGATTTACATGGGATGTTTGTGCCCTCTGTCAGTTCTTTTCTCGACTCGTGCTCGGCACCTTCATTTTCGATTAAATACCCCCACTCACGATATTGGGCCAGATCTTTCCAGCCTGCTTCAAAGTTATTCAATGCATCAACTAAAGCCCTTCTGACAGCAGCTTTAACTGTACCGTCAAAATCATGAATTTTCCGAGAATCTTTTATGTAAGAGAAATTTTGAAATCCCATACCTTCATTAGATGTATTCATGATCGTCAGTTTGCCTCTCATTTCGAGCTTCATCTGCTCAAGATGATAGATAGGTTTTTCCGTGGTCACTGTCCAACTATAAAAACCACCGGCTGCTTTGTTTAATCTTTGAATGTAGGCCTGAACTGGTATATGTGCGCTTTTATTACTATCATTTTTCTTCTGAACTGTGCCACTTGGAAATGGCTCACATAACACATTCATGATCTCTTCATATTTATCGGTGTACTCTTTGTAGCTTAATGGTTCCAAAATAGGGAATTGTGTCATACGTTAATCTCCTTCACGTTCATGTCGCCAGAAAACACAATAGGACAAGAATAATTTACCATTAAATGAGTAATAAGTATAGTCAAAAAAATAAAAGGCCCGACATCGGACCTCCTATTAAACCATTACAACATAGTCGTTAATATCGGCACAACGTATGCCAACCCTAACACAATGGGACTAAAGATCATCATTCCTATCCCCAACCGTTTTCGTTGCGGATTTTTCCCCGCCACGGATCGCATAAGCATGCCCATATAAAACATAGTAAACACTACGGGTACCGAAACATACCACACACCCTTAAATAGATTAGGCCCAAGGAGGGCTGCACTATCGACCATACCGACAATATCATCATTTTTATCTACAACAGCTGGCGTTGAATTACCAAACATATGTGTGATTACGGGGAGATATGCGATAAGCAAGGCTCCTACCCCGAAGATGATAGCAAATATATATCCTCTTCTTTTACGTATTGGATTTTTACCTGCTGTCAAAAGAAAAAGCAAGCCGATGATGAACAATACCGTAAAAACGGGGAGACCTACAAACTGTAATAAGCGAACCACTTGTTGTATGAGTACATAAAATCCGGAGAATATGTCTTCCATTTTATTGATCCTTTCCTTCTCGTATTTATGCGTCTGGTGCCCCTAACGTAGTTATGAACTCTACTTCGTCAACTTTCCACATCTTAGTACCATCCTCATAAACCATAATGGTCCGAACGATAACTTCCTGAGTGCTGGCAATCTTGTTGAAAGAGGTTGTCAGACTAAACTGGTTCAAAAACTCAACCTTCTTTTCATTCACAACTTTCTTAAACGGGATGTGTTTATCGAAGCGAGAAGATACAGACATAGATTCATCGGTATCCTCAGGTAGTTCGATTCCTGCCGGCAATGTGGAGTTATACCCCTGCTCCGTCATGAATGGCTTGATGCCTTCGTACCTTTCTTTAATGGTCTTGTATGTGAAAAACTTTGTCAGAAAATCCTTATTGGCGAGCTCGACTGCCTCATTCTTGGTTTGTTCTTTGATTTGTGAGCGAAAACCCATGTTGCTGAAGATTAATACTATATTGATGACTAATGAGAAAATGAGTAGGATATAGAACCACTTTTTCATTGGGTTACTCCTTCATAATGAGATTGGATTGATTCACGTGTCTTACACCCAATAATTTGTATTTTTCTTTCCAATTCGTAATGGAGAACTCAGCGACACCTTGTTTTGCACCCACCGTGATGAACTTATCCTTACCGATATAGATGCCTACGTGGCTCAACTCCGCTTTGTACGTAGACCAGAATAACAGATCCCCTATGATGAGATTGTTGCGGTCCACTGCCTCTGTTTTCTTGTACTGTGCTTTAACATTTCCATCTAGGTTAAAACCTAATTCTTTAAAAACATATGATACCAAACCAGAGCTATCGAATCCCCCTGCTTCAGGGGATTTGCCACCCCATTTGAAGGGTAAATCCATCTGTTTTTTTAGTGCCTGGTTTAATTGATCTGGATTCACCAGGGATTCTACCTTTAACTCCCGCTGTAAACTTCGTTTGGGCTCGATAACATCATGTCCAGATGCAGGGAGCTGATCTGTTACGAACTGGGTTGCGATCAGCGCTGATGCTAGGAAAAGAATCGAACTTGTTTTCATCAATAAAACTCCTTTACGATTTACTTCACGATTCGTCTGTAACCCAGAAATGGATAAATGCTGTTCCAGCGTGATACAGATGAAATACTTAGACCTTTACTTCCGTTGGAATTAATAAACTTGTCATTTCCCAGGTACATTCCAACGTGTGATGCAGCTGGCTTGTACGTGGACCAAAAAACGAGATCCCCAGGAAGCGCTTTGGATTTATCAACTGGTGCCGTCTTGTTATATTGTGTTTCAGCATTCCCATAGAGATTAATTCCCAATTTATTGAAGGTATATTCGATGATGCCTGAACAATCAAAACCGCCATGAGAAGGTTTACGGCCACCCCAAACATATGGCATGCCCATGTACTGACTCATGAGATCAAGCGCTTGTTGAACATCGAAAATTTGTCCATCTGATGCAACTGTGAGATTTGTCCAATCTGAATAGTATCGCATTACATTATCAACGTAATTGACATCTCCATAATTATCCCAACCTTTTTTAGCTTTCCACATCTCCGAGAATGCAATTGCATTTTCTTTGGAATACCCTCCACGTGCTTGCGCATAACTAATGAAGCCACCACCAAAATTGTATGCTTGTAGAGCTAATTTCGTATCACGGCCGGCTGCTTTGAAAACATTAGCAAAGTGCTTCACACCATACATAATGGAGATCTCTGGGTCTGTAATGGTATTGGGTGGAAGGCCCAGTGACTCAGACGATTGCATTATGTCCAAGGACATATTACCGCCTGATTCTTGTTGGATGACTGCTAAGATCAAATTAACCTGATCCTCGATGCCATTAATGATCGCATACTTACGGACCAGTGGTTCATATCGCATTACTGCCTCGGATACCTTCGCCTCTCCGATCATGGATAATCCCCCACCAACAGCGCCGGCTCCGCCATATAGATACGGATTCCAGTTTTCATCAGCAGTATGAATAAATTCGTAGACTAGCTTCATATCATCTTTTTTGACCCCTTGCGCGGTTAAAATAGCTTGAAACAAGGTAACATTGATATTTAAATGGGGCACGAAGCGATCATCTACAGTCGTATGTTCATACTGCCTATAATGCGTTGATGTGCAGTCGCCTCCAGAACTGGTTCCGGTCTCTTCCCATTGATCCGTTGGCGTGACTGATCCTCCTGGATAGTATCTTTTCAACTTATTAACGGTCATATCTCCATAATTGAGTGTCACTCCGGAAAGGACGTTATGTGCAGGTCGCTTAAATGAGTTAATGGTCGTTTCCGGACCAGTAGTCGTTGTGTTCCCCTCTTCATCCGTACTTGTACAATAAGTAATCGTTTTAGTCGTCTCTATATCGTCCTTAATCCTGGTGAAATCGAAAGCTGGTTTAAATAGAGCCACCAGTAATACCGGATTAAAATCACTTAAAGAAACCTTCTCTTCTTTCACAACCATTTGATAGCGAACGATTGCTGTCGGTATACCCCAACTCGGTTTGACTGTATTCATTAATTGTTCTTTCCATTTGGCGTCTGCTTCAATGTTCATAATCGGTGCAACTGATTTATCTGCTTCCTCTTTGAATCGTGTTTCGAACTTGATATCTCGCTGGCGATCCTTCTCACTTCGAGCATTACCACCTAGGAACCAGTCTGCAAAAGGAATGGCTGCAAGTATTACGGCAACGATAAACATGATGAGTATCGCCCAACCAAGATACGTTCCAAAAAAAGCAAGAAGTGATTTCCCGATAGCCAGGCCCACTTTTTTCATAAAATCCATGGCCAATTTTCTAGCGAACTTTCCTGCTTTTCCTATTAGTTTTCTCGCGCCCTTACCAGCTACCTTTTTGCCGGCATTCCCTGCGGTATCATTCACCATATCCTGACTATTCAATAAAAATCACACCCTTTATAAAGAAAGGATGGTTTGAGTAGCCAACCATCCTTGCATAAGAATTAAAGTATCATTTTGTTTTTCGTTCTAGTTTTTTCATGCTTCACTTGGTTAGCCATACCCTCAAGCTTTTTAGCATGATTAGATGGTGGCGTGTATTGGGTGTTCGCTGACGTTTTTCTGGATAAGAAGTCAGCACCCTTATCGGACCAATCTCTTCGATCAGCACCCTGGACATTGTGCGAGAAATAGCTATCAGGAGACAATTTCGAAGCATCCATCCGATTGTCTTCAAACTTAGCTCCATCTGTTCCTCGTATGAATGCACCAGATGTCCTTACGAGATGTTCGTTTGAGCCTCCAGGTAATCCCATCGGACCCTCAGATTTATTATTAAATCCACCCATTCCAGGCGGTCCGCTCTGAGCACTAGGTAGTCGGTATGAGCCATTTGGCTGACGCTCAAACTTTTGGTTAGCACTTGGGAATTGGTAACTGGCAACTCGGGTTTCACCCTTAGCTAAGTTGGGATCAGCTGCTCCGAAATTACTAATCCGTTGCTTACCCGAAGCTGTATCAGCATAAAATGCCGAGCCGCTATTGGTCTGTTCCCACGAAACGTTTTGTCCTGCATATTTTTGAGCAAGTTGAGGAAGTGCCATATTGTTCATACCGCCAGAAGCAGCACCCGCGCCCTGTACTCTTCCTCTGCTAGCTCCAGACAACATGTGACCCATTTGACGGCCAAATCCTCCAGCTCCCACTGTAGTACCCATGGACTCTCCCATGTTTCCCATGAAGCGACGACGTTCACCTAGATTTCCCCAGGTATCTTTGAGATTTTTCCCACCTGTTGCGGCCATGTCTTGAACCTTACCGAGAAACCCGTTACCATCGGCCTTCTGATAACCTGCTTTCATTCCCTCAGGGAACATGGCTGATGATGCTGTCCTCGAGGTGTTGGCCATTCCTGCGAATGCATTCCTTGCACCTTGCGCAGATTTAGATCCAAGTACTGATCCCGCTTTAGCACCAATTGCTACACCAGCAGGACCCATCGTTAATCCCATCGCGCCACCAGCTACAGCCCCCATGGCACCTGCGACTGAGCGCATCCGTTGCCAACCACTTCCACCTGCAGCTGCTTTAGATAACGCAGTTGTTCCAGAATCATTTCCGTAATCAGGAGTGGAGCCTCCAGGCCCAGGTGACGTACCTTCCGAACCTTTTGAAGGAAGACTTCCACCTCTTCGGCCACCCATCATACCTCCAGCGCCTTTGGCTAGCATCATTGCACCCGCTACAGATCCAACACCTGCAACTGTAGCAGCTTGTCCTATCTTAGTGCTGGAATCTCCTAAGTTCATCCACCGAGACATCATGCCTGTGATAGGAATGAACATGATTAGTAGTCCTAATTTGTAAATGGTGCCAAATACACTTACCGTAGCCAGGCTAGCGAACATGGTCAAAATATAGATCGCTATGCCATGTATCGATTGTAAGAAGATGTTTCCTGCAAGCTCTTTGAGCCAGGTACCAAAGAAAGCACGAGTTTTGGCGAAGAGCATACTGTACGCGGCAAATGGTGCCAGAACGACAAGGAACGTTATAATAACTTTTCGAGCAATATAGATGACATTCAGGTACAAAGTTAATCCAAATTCACAAAGATACACGATTGCGTTACTTACATTGAAATTTCCTGCACTCGCGACTAGAGAAACACCGTTCGTATCTATACCGTTAGATTTCAACAGATCCGATATTGAAATGACAAGACTTACGTTAATGCTCATCATCACTTTGAAGATCAACCAGAAGCATGCCATAAAGAATGCACTGAGCACCCACATATTAATATCTGTCCAAAAATCAGATTTGGCTTGTGGACTGTAGGCCTTGATCCCAAATCTAGCTGCAGATATCATGATCGCAGCAGTCAAAATGGTCACATAGATACCCGTCATCATCGCTAATATAGGATCAATAATTTTACTCATTTCATCCTTCGTAAAAATACCAAAGTCTAAATTAGCGGTATCTCCGTAGGGATTACCAAAAATCAAAGTCGGAAGACTACTAATCTTGAGATCAAAAATGGATAGGATAAATCCGAGTAAGATACCATCCGTTAGGGTAGCGTCATCTTTATCTTTTTTCATTTGAGACATCTTATCATCGCTAAACAATGCTCCATCTTCTGTGGTATCCCGGACCCCTGGAGTGACGAGCAGCTGAGTGTCCTCAGCATAGGCAAAGCTATGAAAGAAAAAGGTGGAGAGTATGATCGCGATAAAGAAGAGTGGGATTTTAAGTTTCACTTAAAACCCTCCTTCGACAGCCTTAAGTTCTATTCGGGCATCCAAGAACTCAATCATCTCTTCCCTCGTACGGAATTTCGTTGATCGTTTGACTGTCTGCTCTTTCTTCGTCATATCAATATTTTTGTTCGTATTGATGTACAACCATTCCTCTGGTGTCGGCTCTGATCGGAAGCTTACAATCTGTTTTCCAGCCTTCATGATGACATCGCCTTTATCGGCAGTGCGTATCATGTTACCTACATCTTCAGAGAGTCGATACGTATTCAAAATAGGTGCGATATCTTGGTCAGACTGTTTTAGGAAACATACTGTTTCAAACTGAGCAACAACGTCTCGCGCTGCTTCCGTCCGTTCGAACATCTCATATCGTTGAGATACCAACGTAAGTGACACGTTCCATTTACGACCACGTGCCGAGAGAACTTTAAGGAACTCCATCATGGTGTTATATTTGATCATCATCCAAGCTTCATCGATGATTACACGTTTTTTTGCTAGGGGATTGGAGACGATAAACCTATTCCACACCCAAGTCATGATGACATGCTGGGCAAGCGGACGTTCAATACCATTAGCGGATAATTTTGAGATATCGAAAGTTACAACCGGTGCTTCATCCAGAGTGACATTGGAGTTCGAAACAATTTGAGTCTGTCCATCAAACATTCCAAATGCTTTCCCTTGTGTGAACAGGAAAATGATGGTGATGATCTCATTCAGATCGTACCCTTTGGTATGTTCCTCTTTTAATCTCCCAAGAACTTCGCTGATTGTTGGCATATCAATGTATTTGCGCTGATAAGTGATATTGCCCATAGGGTCAACAGTTTCCACGTTTGCATAAATGGAATTTGGGTCTTCTGTAATCCCACGTTTGGTATACAGTTCCTCGATAATATCATTCAAAAAGTTCATTTCAATCGGCGTCAAACCTTGAGAACTAGGGCTGAGTGACTCTTTCATTACTTTAAAGAATTCTAGTAGCTCTTTTACTTTTTCATTAACGTTGATTCTCTCAATGACATGCTCATCGACTTCACCCTCGTTAATAACTTCCTTCTCTGGGAAGATGTCTAACGGATTTATTCGACTGGCTATATCTGATTTCGATGGGTAAATAGGTATGACTATACCGCCTAATGCCTTCGTCAGAGCTATGTATTCAGGTTCGCAATCGATAATAACGTTCTTCTCGATCCCATCCATGAACCCACGGCCGATAATCTGTTTTACGAGTACAGATTTACCCGATCCGGAAACACCAAAAATCCCTACACTATAATTGGGAAGACTTAAATCAAAATTGTTATAGTAAACAAATTCTTTACCATATCTTCCGATAGGGAAGCCACCTTTGTGATTTAGCTTTGAACTTGAATGTGGGAATATGGCTGTAAGTGAAAGTTGATCCAAATTCCGCTGCGTTTTTTCTAAATAGTTTTTGCCGAGTGGCAAGACGGACATGAATCCTTCTTTTTGGCGTCCGTATGAGTTTACAATCTCAATAGATTCACCACCCAGATTCCGCTCAATCTCGCGGCACTTCGCGTTCAGCTCATTTAGATCACTAGCGAAAACGGTACCTTGAATGGATACATAATACAGACCATTTTGATTGTTCTTAATCTGTCGCTGTAGGTGCTTCGCATCCTCCCGTTTTTGTTGGGCATCTTCGATCTTAACGCCGTACTCCCCCCTATTCGAGGCTGAGAATATAACGGTCTCGAATTCCTCCACTTTTTTTTGCAGTTTTTTAATAGCTGAATTTCGATCCAATGGTTCTATGTGGACCGCCACATCCATGTCATCCCCGCTGAAAAGTGCCTCCAACCACCCGATCCTCACCGTACGAGGATATCCTGAAGGTTTTATGAAGAATGATCGTCCGAGCCGCACATCGCCAAGGCCTGTTTGCATCTCAAAATGATCCTCATGAAATTTCATACCATCATTCGCGAGATTTTCTATCATGGATGGAAATCCTAAATCATTGTGATCTTCGTTTAACTGATTCAGAGATATGACATTATCGTTCGTTTCATTGGACTTCGTTTTCTTAAATAGCTTCTTGAACATATCTCTTCACCTCTTCTACATCATTAACAATTGTTGAATACCCTGGGAGGGAAGTTGGGTCCATTGTGACAAATAGAGATGTCAACTTTTCGCGTTCAGCTATATCATCAATCGGGTTCACGACCATGCGTTCACGGTTCAACGCACGTTTCATGGCTTCCATCGCGGATAGCGATGGCAATATCGCAGATTGAATGTCCGATTGCTTCAACATTTGAACAATCGTCCATGCTCGTTGATATAATTCATCCGTAATATCTTTAATTCGATCCTCTTTAGAGATCGCACCCATGCGACTTACCTGTGGGACGTAGGAAATAACATAAAGAACTTTGCGGGTAATGCGTAATTCATCTTCAGATCGTTCTTTGATATGCTCAATCACATCAAAATTATATGTGCGAGTTTCTTCATTGGAGTGGTATAAATTAGTTTTAAAACGTTCCTCTTCTTTCCGAAGATCTTGTCTCACCGCTTGACCCAGGATCTGAACCGGGAAACGAATCACTTTATAAAGCGAACTGTAACCAATAATAATGGCCTGTCTTGCCCCGTCTGAAAGTAGGTCGTAGTTAACAAAATCGGATTCAACGATGATGCTATATTCGTTATTCTTCTTGGCGAAAATACCATTTTTAATATCTTCAATTCCTAGCAGGTCAACAATTTTTTCCATTCCCTTTTTGACCTTAACCGGTCCACTTTTCGCATCCACTTTTCCGGTCTCTTCCAGGTGTTGTTTTCGTGCCCATCCAAAGATCGGTTCATTCCGATCCATTCTCTTTTTGGCGAAAAAGAGAAATACAAGAGTCAGAACCATAAGGACGACAAATGATGTTAGGACTATATCAAATACTTCCATTTCAGTTGATCCCTACTTTGCTCACAGATTTGTATATACCTTTTGGGATTTTTTAAATCTCCACCGGATTAAAAAATAGTCACTCAAAAAGAGCTCATATTTCTCAATTTTGAAGAAAGCAAGAAGGACTCCAAGCCCAGTAACGATGCAGAAAAGAATGACTCTAAACACTAAATCAGTAACCCCACTGATAAAAGGGAGATTCCCCCACAAGATAAACCCGACCATGAAGAATCCAGGAGGAGCTACGAGCAGAAATTGTCTGATCGAAAAAATGGCAAGGATACTCTTTTCTTCTTGTGTGATATCTATGGGTACGATAATCTCGTTCAAAACAATATCCTCCTATTGAAAACATTCGGGCGGTTTCCCACCCGAATGAGTTAAATGAGTTAATTTAGACGCATTTTCCACCCTGTGCCATTTGTGCAATCGCATCTGAGAATTTAAATGCGCCAAAGAATACAAATGCCCCGCAGACAGAACCAATCAAACTACCCCAATAGATACCTTTCTTCGATGGGCTGATTGATCCAAACATAATCATCACGGCTAGAACCATGACTGCAATCGTGAAAAGAGACGCACCTGCACCGGCAATGATCTTAACAACATCTTTCAATGTGTTGTTAATCGTGGTACCAGCAGTTCCACCATTCGTTCCTGCACCAAAAACATCGGCACACGATAATGCTCCCGTGTCAGCAAATGCACTCATTGGTGCTACTACAACCATGATCATCATCATCATGAGCAGCACACTTAAAATCTTCTTCTTCACTTTTTGTGAACTCCCTTCGTGTAATACGGATTAGTAAACAGTGATCCTAATCCCCGTTTTCCTGAAAACGCAAAAAAAGCACAGCCCAATTTTGGTCATCTGACCAAAATTAGGCGGTGCTTCCGCTCTATTTGCGCAATATTTTGTTGGAAAAGGTAGGGATTATGTCCTGCGTCTTATTATCTTTGGTAAGGTAGATTTTGTCAAGCTATTGTCTTTTGAAATGCGATTCAAAACGAATGCCGATTTGAAGATCGCGTAGAGTGACTTCATCTTCTAAACAAATCTCAAGCCTAATCTTTGCATAATTGATGGGGTCCCACGTAGTAATACGATCTGTTATTTTTCTCAGAATGACTTCAAGATGTTTCCGAGAGACTGGAACCGTTTTGGCCTCATCATCGGCCATCAAGTTTTCTCTGTGGCTGATTACATTTTTTTGGAGTTGGCCATTTCTCACTTCAAATTCAATTTCGCCTTGTCCGTTCGGAAATTTTTTATAATTCCCACTATTGTGATCTGAAACGATACACAACCTGATTTGATCGATCAGTAAATCGTTGTTTGAACTTTCGAAAGACTTCTCATTACGGTATGTATTAGACATGTGAACACTCCCTATGTGATTGTATATTATCTATTTTTGTAGGTGATTTCTAATGAATTTGAACGTTCAAATGAACATTCAACATCCTCGAATGCCATTTTACTACAACATTTACTATTTTGTCGATAGCGAAATGGGAAAACATGCCTACATAAATATGAGGCGAAAGAATGGGTCTTCGCTTCTTTTAGCCTATTTATCAAAAAAATAGGCTAAAAGAAGCGAGGGAAAGGTATTCTTTCCCTGGGAATGTAGCCAAAACTACATCGCTTCTTGCATAACTAGTTCTTCTTGCCTAATTAACTCTCCAACAATGAATCCATCATCAAAGAAAAATCCTCTTACCAATACAACAATACCTTCATTTGAAGACACTTTCTCTATGGCAGATCCTCTTAAAAAGACATAAGAATCCTCATAAACTAAACAAGTCTCTCCATCATGAAATTGTATTCTTCCCATCATGATGTCTTCTTCATTTTTCTCACCTAACAACGGTGTTGTTGTAATTTGCGAAGCCGTTTCGAAACCATAATTCTTCGCTATGGATCTAAAAGCAATTTCTGTCAATGGTGACTCAGCTGCTACATCCTCCTCGGTAGGAGGTGGAATATCACTGCTGTTAATCTGATCCAACAACTGATCAACATAATGTGACTCTTCTAAAACAGCTGTAGGTTCCGTCTTCTCCTTTTTGAATATTTGTAGAAATCGGTTGACCTCCACTCCTACTTCGTCGGGCAAGACAGAAACTGTCCGTTCAACAGGTGGTGTCAAAACAACCTCAGAGACCGATGTCAAAGTGTCACTGTTGTTGTTCTGATCTTGAATCTGATCTACTATGATCGTTGGCTCCGGTTCAATCTCTTCCTTTTTGAATAAGTTAAAAAATCGGTTGACCTCCACTCCTACTTCCTCAGGCACCATAGAAACCGTCCTTGTAGCAGTTGTTTTCTCATCCTCAGAGATCTCAATCTGTTCAAATGCCTGATCTCCAGTTGGAGGAACTGTCTCAAATGACAGTGGTGGTAATTCCATTGCAAGGTTTTCATGCTTGGCAGCGGGATCACTTAGACTAAATTGGTCGAAAGTTATCTCCTGCTCTATCTCCATATCCACATCTCTCATCGATGGAATGTTATTTTGTGTCATCGTGTTGGATGTGAAACCACTAACTGCACCAAAGATGATCGGAATAGCGAAACCTACGATTATTATAATGAGCTCTGCTGGCATTCATATCACTCCTTAAGATTCAAAGATAACAAGAAGTACGACAGCTATGAAAAGGAGTGACATTCCCAATCCAACCAGTGCCATAATCTCGCTAAAAACTCGCTTTGCTTTACGTTCTGAGGCTTTCCTAATGGCTATTTCGCGCAGTTCTACCGTTGGTCGATTGTGATTTTTAAGAATTTCTTCTTGCAGATATTTTTTTTGTACAGTGTTCAATCCTTCATCCATTGGTACATATGTTCCTAAGCTAGATCTGTTTAAATTCATATTAATTCCTCCATATTTGTAATTTAGCTCCTTTAATTTGAACACAAAAAACCCCAAAAGTGATTGTGCAGAATAAACACAAAAACACCTTTGGGGTGGATAAGTAGAAACATAACAGCCCTCATAAGTCGCGTGACGGAGGGGAATAATTGAAAAATTGTTTAAATATATATTACCATCGACAGCTCCTATTAACAAGTGCTTGCTACTGGAGCTTGTTTAGCCGTTCTGTAAGGAGCAGTTGTGATTTTCATCTCAGGTAGATCCTCAGAACCAATCGAAATTGGTTTACAAGGATCATGTAAATACAAGATGATCTCATCGACACCTTCCATTAACTTGGCACAATCGAACAACCTTTCTGCATCTACGGTGAAGGACCAGTTCATTCCCTCGACAGTCGCACTCAGTTGTTGCTCCAATACACTCGACACTGAAGCAAAAATATTACTTCCTAACGTATCTATTCTCAACATTTTTGCTCCTGAAGCTGTTACTTTGATTGCTCTCTGACATACATCCATCAATTCGCTGCGATCAAAATAGTACCTACTTACTGCAATATCATAATTGTGGTACTGTTCAACTTCTGGATACTTACCACTTAACGTTCGTAATACACAAGTCGTGTCACTAGATTTCACTATGACTAAACTACTCATTTCATTAATCCCAATTTCTATCTCGGCATTTCCTTGAATAAGAGAAGTCACGGCAATCAAGTGCCCGGCATCGAAGATAATTTCTTCTGGTAACCAAGATACATCATTGTCACTTAAATAAACAGAGTTCTGGCGATTACATGCTTTAAATGTCGCCCTACCACTCTCGTTTGATGAGATAGCTATACCGGTTAATTTCGGGTACTTTCTCGCATCATCCGAACCACTTTTCAACGCAAAATTCTTCAGTTGATCTACATACTTAAATAGCTTGTTGACGTTCATTACAACCGATGATTTTGGTGTAGGCGTTATCAGAAAATCGGTTTGCTCATTTAACGTGTGAACATTAATTGTGTTCTTTCTATTCGTTCCCCATTCAAATTTCAGGAACTGTGTGTTTTCATTTTTTAAAACATGAGTCACAGACAGCATTACGTTGTCTGGCAATACCGAGACTTTCATATTTAACTCTTTAACGGAAACTGCTACCTGTAGTGGTTTTACAATATCTGCAGGTATGTATTTTTCTGCAGATATCTCCATTGTTGAAAAATAAAACGATAAAGTTTGATCATCCAAATCTCTAATATAAACGTTACACTCTCCTAGAACTGCTCCTTTGACAGCTTTGCTTAAAGCGACAACTTGCGATTTCAATACAGTTGAATTGATTTTAAAATTTGCTGACATGTAATTCATCCTCTCGATTTAAAATTAAGTTATAAATTTGCGTCATGAAAAAAAGAACGCAAAAAAGCCCTGTGTATGACAAGAGCAATTAAAAATGCTTCAAGTCACCCACAGGGCGTATTTCTAACAGTTGAATGTGCCTCTATCTACCGCTTGGTAAGAGGTTGCGAGAAATTTATAGAAAGTATTATTCCTCTATATTACTGGAATATCCCTCAGTAATCAAGCACTTCGATATGATTGTTCGGATCTCCTCATGAAGGGTCAAACTCAGTTCATGAATATCAAATGTATCCCCTTTAATGAGTACATATTCAAAATTTCCTCCGTAGTATTTAGAGTGGTAATTCAAATATAACTGCAAATCCGACAACCCTAATGCAGTTTTAACTTCATTAGGGATTAGAAGATGATGATAGCCACGGTCCAGTAGGAAGAGGGCTTTGTCTTCATCCTGATGAAATCTATTGAGGAGTACCTCATAGTACTTGTTCCAGTACCGAGAGTTTTCACACTGCAATTTAACCTCGGAAAAGTTACGGTAACGAATTACACTCAATGCAGAAAAGGATTTAATGCTATGTGCTATTTGAAACAAACCATGGTCTAAACCTGAATATACGATGGTATCTAATGGGATGTCGTCAGGAGATTCTCCACGATATAGCAGCTCACTTAGGTATTGATGTTGTGACTTACTGTTCGTTTGAAGATTCCAGTACATTAGAGGCCGGTTCATTTGTTCAGTGGCTCTTTCATTTGCTGCACAGCTGATAAATTCATCTACAAAAGAACGGGCTTGATCTAGTGTCCTTATACCAGGTTTGCATACTACAAAGACGACACTGTTCCAATATTCATTATTGTGGAGAATAGGTTGCCAATAGAAAGGAATTGCATAACCTTTGATCCGTTTAGCTTTTTCAAGATGAGCCCAAATTTCTTGCTCTCCTCCTCCAAATTCCTCTGTAATCCAAAACACCTTACTCTCCATTGAAGAGAATCCTTCATCAATGATATGGGTCTCTCTGGCGTTTAGCGTGTAATCTGGATAAAGCACGAGTGGGCCTCTATAGTACAGTTTCTCAGGTTCAATATCGAGTTCATTTCGCTTCCAACCATCTTCTGCCCACATCACTTGAATCTCTTCAAGTTCATCGGTAGAGATGATTTCAATACCTGCAAGCTTCTGATAGTAAAGAATATTCTTTAGCAAGAAGATTCGTCCTTCCAAAGTTAACGAACCCATGGCTAGGTCAGGATTTACAGGTAAACCACCTATACAGATTGGTTCAAGATGCTTGTCCAAATCAAAAAGCGTGCCCTGGTCCACATCATCATACAATCTATTGTTCAACGAGTTAAACGTATCCAATTTTTTAACACGTCTTCTCCGGACAGGTTCTCTGAAGTTTGCATCAAATAATGTAGCATGTATTATTTTTTTGAGTTCGGAAATCGGATGAGCCCAGGGCTCATTCTGATCTCTGAAGTAGGCAAGCATACTATCTTCTTTATGAAACCCGCAAAATATACAACCGTTTCGGCTATTACTCCCGCAAGATGCTTTCATTTCAGTTTGCATTGGACATTCACCCTGATCGCTGTAGAACGAGTACATTTCATAGAAACGTCCGCCCCATGGAAATTTGAAGAATTTCATGAGAACCTCCCACAGATCAGCATCTTGGATGTGAGCGATCGGTTGACTTTCATACCTTCCTGAGATAAATGTACTAATAACTCTACCATTAACTGTTTTATTTTTTCCAATCTTAGGGTATACTAATTCTGATGAACCATGCTTCTTAATTGAAGTGGCCCTCTTGATTGATTCTGCTGATCGGACACCCGTCATTACGCAGACCGAACCATACCTGTGCATCAGTTCCTTTATAAACCGTTCAGCCGGTGCGATCTTCCATGCGTCCGTACACCAGCGAAACTTTGACTTTGGCGTGGGCAATATCATCCCTTTACCGACCACCTTGCACGCAAAACTATCTTTTTTCCTCGGTTTCACGAGTCTTCCTTCAACGCACGAGAGACCCTGCTCCACTGCCTTTTCATTTAATATTCCAATCGTTTTCCGTACATACTCGGTGAGCCTAGGATGTTCAAGTCCAGTATCTGAACTGATGAAAAACACTTTACGTGTACGTTTCTCTGGATTGGTTTCTAGCAATGCGACCCAAACACAAATACTTAATAAGGTTGAATCCTTTCCCCAACTAGTTGCGATGCACCATGGACGATTATTTGAAGGGTCCGCATAGGCTTCTTTTAACTGATCAATGACCTCTCGCACTTCACCTGTAATCTCTGGAATACGAGGAAGTATAACCTTCTCGTCTGATTTTCTTTCTGTTAAATGCAGATCGAATAGATACAATTGTTCCATTATGATACGTCCTCCAGCTGCTTCGAAGTCAAGTCGATCTGAACATAAGACTGATTGCTGTATGAATATAAATTAGCTATCGGAAGCTCTCTCAGTCTCAGTTCATTTGGGTCAAAGTTTAATGTTCTAATCGATAATGCAGTTTTGCAATAGAAACAATCTGCTTCTAATAATTCAGCCGGCGTATGCATAATTTCACTTGTTGTAGCCATTTTAATAAGTTCATCTTCAATGATCATCGCTGCCCTTGGCTCATAAAAAGTCAAAATATACATATAATATCCTCCATAAATGAAGACCCCTTGTGTTTAAAACAAAGGGTCTTTATTGCATTTTTATTGTTTATATTTTAAGCTGTTGCGGTTAATGTTGATTCTTTTACTTCGTCTAAATACAGGTCACGAGCAATTAAGTTATTTAATAATGGTGTCGTATTTATCGTTTCGCCTACGGGTACATAACTTTCCCAAAGAACAATAGGTGAACTCGTACAAACAATCTTTACGTTGTCACGTCTCTTCCACTTCTGACGGTAAGTTAATATAAATTGACTGTCACTTTTAAAAAATGAAATGAATTTGAAGTGAATATATACAGGATCAAGGTTTGAATCAAACGTAAGCATCGTGTACTTTTTCCCTTGAATTAAGTCCCCCATCCAGTGATGGTACATTCCAGTGTCATAAAACTCTAGATTGAGTTGTTGTCCATCATAATCGTCAATAACGCCTTTATTAGCTTCAATAAACGGGTTTATAGGGGGTCTCTGCTCTTTACACTTTAATGAGGGGGTACTCACCTCACTAAGCTGTAAATCCATATCTGCAAACATCATTTGCTCACCCACAGTGCCACACTCCCCTTATACCAGCTTTAAACCACTGAAATCTTGAAGCCCAGCATTAAACCTATTAACAGCCTCTTTCACCGAATTCATTACTGCTTTCATCAATTTTACAGGGACAGCATTAGCTATTTGCTGCTGCATCGATGAAAGTTTGCCTTTGAATTCAAACGAATCGGGAACATCAAAAAGACGAGCGCACTCTCGAACAGATAGAATACGGTCTTCTTCTGGATGCATGAGGACAGCTTTCCTTGGATTAACTATCGTAATCGATGGTTTATCCCACTCTAATCGCTTGTACATGTCACTATGTGTACCTTTAGGGCGAATCTCTTCAGGAATGCTGTATATGTTGCCACCAGCCGGTACTAAGCTCATGCGTTCTAATGTTTCAGGTTTGCTTTTCGAATAGTCCAATTGGTTGTTCATCATGCTGTGAAGTCCTTCAAATGCTTCACCGACTGTTTGATGGTTTTGTGTTGTGACCGTGGGTTTAGGGAGGTAAATCTTTCCTATTTTGCTGCCTATAAAGATGGCACGTTTGCGGATTTGGGGGGTTCCATAATCTGTTGAGGTTAATATGCCTGAAGAGATTTCAAAATCGGATAGTGCTTCATAAATTTCATCTTTAAACTGGCCGTCTCCAGCAGTTAGAATACCAGGTACGTTTTCCAATACGAACACTTTGCAGTTTGGATTGGATTGAACTGCCGTTATATATTCTTTGACTAAGAGATTATTTGGGTTGTCCAGGTAATTTGTTTTTCGATTCCCATTGCTGAATCCCTGACACGGGCTACCCCCGATCATGATGGGTACATGTGGGATCGTAGATTTAATTGAAGATGAGGTAATATCACCATGTTGGATATGTGCTCCAATGTTATGTCTATATGTCTTTACAGCATCCAAATCCTTCTCTAAGGCGTACACGACATCGAACCCGGCCTGTATAGCTCCTAGGTCACTAATACCACCACCTGAGAATAGGCTGGCTACGATTAGGGGTATTTCTAAATTAGATAATGGAGTATGAGATAATCCACTACTTGAGAATCCCTGACTGTCTTCATCAGAGAACAGATCCATTTCAAGTTGCTCGTATCCAAGTAGCCCCGCTGCTTTTTTAAGTGATTTTCTAGAGAATATAATCTCGATTCTCTTTCTGGCAGTTGTAAAATCAGTAATGGATGTAACTTTACGTTTTTCTATTTTGTTGCCTGACTCATTAGATGTCCTTGTTGCATTTTCAACAGATTCATCATTCATGAATCCTTGTACAATGATCTGATCACCAGAGATATCTATCTGGAGATAGTCGCAATTTCTCAATGCATCTTGAGCAGCTCTATTCCTAATATCAATTACAGGTTTAACTTGGTTCTTTAATTGCCTACGACTAACGACATTACCTTCAGCTTCATCTGAAGAAAGAATAATTATCTTTCTGTTCTTCTGATCAATCACATACCGGTAGTTCGTACCAGGTTGAAAGATTGTCTCCTGTAAAATTTTATCCTGGATGTAAATCCCTCTTGTTGAATTTTTCGCTCTTCTCGTTTTCAAAATCATTTAAAACTTCCTTTCATTGTTTAGTGTGTGGGTTGTGTTGGAACGCAAAAAAGCGCTCTTCATATGCGTCCATTCTCATAAAAGAAAAGAGAATTGGCGAATAGAACAGCGCTTTTTGACTCCTTGTACCGCGTGGTAGGAGTTGTGCGAATAATAAATTAATAATTTAAGAATAACACAGGCGAGCAGAAGAATAAAGTATCTACAGCTATCTCTGAATACGTGAAAGAATGGCATCTTGCCTAATCAAACTCACTCCTTAGCCAGAATGACGTCTAGTCTTTTGTTGATTGAATCCATAACGAAAATTACATGATCCGGATCAAGCATATCATGGATCGTACTGGGATCTCTCCCATCCAGAAGGTTTAAAACTGTGTTGTAGACTTCATCTTTCGCGAGTTTGTAGATGGTTCCCTTCATTGAAGCAAAAGGCTCATTTACCTCCATCCATGAATCGACGAAACTAAAAATTTGGTCAGATGTAAAAGCTTTACCTCTAAAATTTCTGTAGACTATTTCCTTACTTATTATGTTATGACTTAGGACTTCTGCATCTAAGGGAATGAGATATTCCTCTAACGCAGTTCGAATTTCCTCTATTTTACTCCCGGCATTTAAATCTCCTGTAACATTCAATGGCACTTCGATTTTGAACTCAACAAACGCTGCTTCCATGCTGATATTCACTCCCCTTCGTCAATTTATAACGTACCTGTGTTGTCACATTTAATGAGAAAAAATAGACAAGAAACGTTTATGTAACATCAAACATTATCATACTTTTTAGAAAAGTTTGTTGTTATGCGTTCTCATTAATTATGAAAAACGATTATCAATAATTGTGAAAATATTCTCACTAAATATGACGACTCTGATTTAAGCTTACCCTACTTACCAATAATCGAGTAATAAAGAGGGAGCCCTGTAAGCCAAAAAATAGCTAAGTTCTGCTGTTTTCAGAACTTTTATACAAACAGAAACCACTCCTTCTAAATGGAAGTGTGACCTGCCATTTAGAAGGATGGTTTCTATAAATTTATTTCATGATTTTATTCATTCTATTAAAGATTATTTCTCCTCATCTTCGCTACTTTACAGCATCATCGTTATCGTCCATAATGCACCTACAATAATTGCACTCCAAGACAAAGTTTTAATTCTCTTAGACTCTACCACTGAAGCGAAAACAAGTCCGAAAGCACCTGATGTGAGAACGATGGCTCCTAATATATAAAAAAAAGCTTCATAAGTAGTGAGATTTTCTAGACTCAAACTTTCACCCCTTTTCTTTTATCTGTCTTTACATCATCTTCAATTATCATATTAGTTTTTCTACGTCCCGTCTATTTTCTGCTTCAAAATCGATTAGAAAGTGACGTTCAGGCTAATAATGGATGATCATAGAAATGGACATTTAAACTGATACCATGTGAAAACTATAGTATTTAAAACATAGTTAATTGCCCCGTGGCCTCAACATTAAAAGTAGAAGACTCGGATACCGCGATTCTCTTACAATTGTTAATCTTATGTTCTAGGAAAGTACGTAGTTTCAGCGCGATTGATTTAAACGTTTTGAAGCACACAGACTGACCGATGGATTCAACAATCAATTTATTACTATCCCCGGCATAGAAGTCTGGATCTAAACCGTGTATAGCTTTAACTTGCTCCCCATTTAAGTATGCATATAACTCTGAGTTATATGCATGTTTTATCCAATTTTCAGGCTGTATTTTATGATGACTCTTTGTTATGGTTCCTATTGAAGAATTTTTAGTTATATCAAACAAGGTCATAAAATGATTGTGCGTGATTCCCTTAGCTTGACGTTCCAGGAAGTATTTCAGAGTTCCGTGATCTTCAGCAGTTACCCACTTCAGATCTTCGACTCTCAAAACCCCACTATCATGGATGGAGTCAGTCGCTCTGCCCTCTCCCTCAGGAAAAGTAAATCCCTCAAAGATAGTAGCTACCATAAAAAATCGTTCTCTCTTTGTACGGCTGCCAAAGTCGAGGCTATTGAGTTTGGCCATTTGAACATTGAATCCTTCTTCTAATAGGCAAAGTTCAAGGCTCGTACCGGCTACTTTTTCAAACTCACTTACATTCTCAAGTAAAATGGCTAATGGTCGATCCTTTTCATCTCTTTCCCAATATAGCCGCATCAGATGCATAAAAAGATGAATTGTGCCGAACGTTTTTTTTGACCCATTGGAGGCTTTAGAATAGTCGCTGCAATCCAATGTTGCCACCCAAACATCAGCTGGTGGTAAATCATTCGCCTTCAGATGCTGCATCGGCAGATTAAACATAATCGTATCGGAATGGTTCTTCATGTAGATATCGGAAAACTTACTCTCTGCTCCTTCTTTTGGGTTGTATTCAACAGCAGCTACTTCCTTAAAACCTGCTGCTACAAGTGCGCTTGAACTAACACCGGCGCCAGCACAGAAAGAAATGGTGGTGAGTTCTGTTCGTTTGTCTGATTTATTACTAGCTAGCTCCTTTTTAAGTTGATCAGCTGTGCTTTTGACTCCCTTTATCGTGACTCTTCCGGAATGGATCGTCACGATTATGTGTTTACAGTCAACAAGAGCTTCTCGGATGTCCAAACCTGCTTTGTCTATAATAGGTATGACTTTATCTTTTCGTTGTTTTTGAGATACTCGATTGTTGCCCGTCTCACTAATTGATAATTCGATTAAGGTATCGTCAGTTCTTGTACTAAAACGAACACCTGGAAGAAAACCTGCCTCTATTAATTCGGTTTTGTCCAAGTATAGCCTCTCACCATTGTATGTGGCCTTGCCTTCATATTGATGTATCATCCTGTTTTCCTCCGTATACATGTTTTATTAGTATGCTAAAAAAGACGAAAAGGCCTTACCTCAACGTTGAAGGTAAGACCATTTCTAAAATAGAATCTAAGGATTAAGAATTTCATCCACAATTTTTTCAATTTGTGCGTTATGCTCAATTGCATCTGTCTTTTCGCTTTTTATAAATATCAATTTCACTTCTCCATTTGCTTCATAATCTTCACTTGGCGTAAATGGAGTGCTATTACTCTCATCTTTCCAAAGAATTTGGTAGTCAGAGAGCTTCGTAAGCGCAGGAATTTGTTCTTGTACCAGTTCTTGAATGCTCAAAAGTTTGGTAGTGTCACTCATATTTTCTTCCTTGAGGATGTCTACTATCTGATATGCCCTCACATACTCATAACCCTCGTTATCTTTGATAACAGTACTATCTAATTCATCTGGTCGATAGATACGAGACTCGGGTTGTATTTCATAAAAGGAATCGGAATTCCGATCAAAAGGAATTCCCTTCTCAATGAAAAAGTCTTCTAGCTCTTGGAAACATCCATTTGCAGCATAAGGGTTGTCTATAGCATAATACATATCATCCATAACAATAGGGGCATCAATACCACTTAATTCTTTAATTCGATCCATAACGTTTTTAGGGTACTTACCAGCTACAAAATAAATCACACCATAAAAACCTTCCATATTAACTCCTCCAGTTTATTTATTAGTATTCAATAAAAAAAGAGCTGCAGCTGGTAGGCTAACAACTCTTTTTAGTAAAGAAAATCATTCATTAATCATTTGACGATTGATTGCATGAATATAAACATGATCCCCTTCGCTAAATTCTCTCGCGACCAATTCATTATCTTCCTTAGTCAATTTAAAAACATACTCATTGATATTTCCGCTCATATACCATTTCTCCATTTGATTACATTTCTGGGTAATTGGATTCTCATGTAAGAGTGCATCTCTCTTTAGATGAGAATCCAATCAAAATGAATTACTTGGATACTTTTCCGGTGATTACAACGAGTTTTTGCTTTTGAGCAAGTACCCGTTGCATTTTTGAAGCCGCCAGAATGTATTCTCTTCTTGATTTAAACATGTTATTTCCTCCTTGGAATTTTGGGTTGTGAAAGTGAGAGCGCAAAAAAAACACCCACTTTTCAGAAGAACCAATTTACATTCAATAAAAAGAATGTCTACAAAAAAAGTAGAAGAATTGGTCACCTTTGAAAAATAGGTGTGTGTAAATCGTGATAAATCTCATAAGACCCAGGTCAGAGATAAAATAAAGTAAATAATAATTTAAATGATTATAGCATATCTTCGCACAAAAAAACAGGGATTACATCATATCAGAAACTATCCGATGCAACCCTGTATTTTAGTTTGCTTTTAAGCAGTACCAGTTAAAAGAGACTAAGGATTGTTTTAAGCTGTTAATGACCTCGTCGTTCATCCATTCCTCCGTGCAAACTCCTTCAAATTGACCCTGTATGTATAGATTATATATAACCTCAGTTCGCTTCTTAATTATATTCTGCATTTCCATTTCAACAGTAACAATCCTCTTCTCATCTTCTTGAATCAGTTGCATTCTTTTCAAAAAATCATCTAATAAGACACCTGTACTAATCTTATGATTTAAAGAGAATTCGAATAGGAGGCTAAACTGACTCTCTTCTTTCCCGATTAGGTTACACCATTTTAATTTACTGTATTTTCTCCTCACACTGGTTCCTCCTTGGATCATTCCGTAGACTGATTATAGCATAAGTCTCAATATTAAAAGTACAAGTACTATTCACTTAACCCAAAACCCGATAAATTACTCACCCCTATAGTTTTTGCAATACATAAGAAGAAGACGCACTATCCCCCTGTAAATCTCAATACAAATCAACTGAGATCAAAATGAAGGATAGTGCGCTTATGTTTTTTCCCTTTAAATAGATTAAAGGTTTATTTCAAGTTGGTTCATCATACTCTTGAAACCAGCTCTATCTATATTTTTAATCAAATCATCCCACTTGATTGAATTCATTTCTGGGACATCTGTAAGGATAGTGGCCAAATACTTCGACTCTTCACCTACCTGTTTGTTCGTGATGAGTTTATCCCTATATCTTGAGCACGTTTTTTTAAGAGTACCATTCTCTGCTTCAGCTATAGCATTTGACATAGCTCCATATGTTTTTATTAAACCTAGCGCACCCACTTTTCCTATGCCAGTAACACCCTTTAGGTTATCCGATGTGTCACCGGTGTAGCCTTTATAGTCAATGAATAACTGCGGGTCAATGCCATCGTATTCGTCTTTGAAATCATCAACTGTGAAAGGTTTATCCTTAAGTAATTGAATAATGTTATCATCAAGCAGCTGGAAATAATCGTTATCATTGCTCCACATATAACATGTTCCCATGCCTTCGTTTGACCAACGCTTTGCCAAGCTGCCAATCAAATCATCTGCTTCCATGGTTGGAACCTCGTATTGTGGTATACACATTGCAGACAATACGTCCTTACAAGTTATAATTTGTTCCTTAAGTGGAACTGGTTGTACAGTTTCATCACGATTAGCTTTGTAATATGCTGCAACTTGCCTTCTCCAGAGCGTGTTTCTTCCCCCTTCTGGGTCCCATAGTACTGCAACATGAGTCGGATCAAACGTGCGTAGTACATTCAATAACTTGATCACAAACGTTTTTACCCCATTCGTAAAGACGCCTTTAGAGGACCGTAACAGCTCACTTTCTTCTTTTTTGTAAGCCGATCCATGATAGGATCGATTAATTAAATTCATCCCGTCAATCAATAGTAATACATCCTTACCTTTCTTCTCATTGGCCGGCAAGCTATTTACGGCTGGACGCTGCTGGGAAGGTTGTTCACTAGATACTTGCTGTTGCCACACTGATTCAACAATGCGAAATTGAAATCCTTCACCTTCAACTATTTCAAACTCCATTAATTTATGCTTGCTCAATTCTTGTATCTTTTTTTGGATCTTCCTAAACAAATCAGATATCTTTTCAAATGTAGTTCCTACCAGATCTATAGAGTATGTATTTCCCCGCTGGCTTAGTTCTTGGGTACTCAGACCACGGTAGCCTTCTTCACCAATTTCAAAATACTTTCCGATCTCAATTACTAGTTTTCGCTGATGAATATACCCTCGTCTTATTGCTCCTTCAGGTGATGATTTCCACTGTTTGATTAGGCTATCCAAACTGCAGCCCATTGCTAATGCAGTTCCATTGACGGGTAGGGAAACTTTAAATTCCATGAACATCGTCCTCCTTATTAATTTATGCGACAAAAAAGGGACCTTCTAAAGATGTACATAGAAATGACGTAGTCATAAACTAAGCACATGCATTAAAAGATCCCTTAAAACTCAGATTGTCGCTTGACGCTGAGAAAATTATATAATTTGTAAGTTATTCTGACTGTACCATAATCGACACGTAAAGCAAACTATTTCCCCATAATTTTGTATGAATATTCCATAAGACATATACTAAATTAGAGGTGATCTTCATGAATCGATTAGAGAACAGTTGGGCGAAATTAAAAAAGCTCATTTTAAAGGGGCTATTGATGATAATGGCTTCATACCCCATCATGCTATGTGTGAATTTCTTATTACCTGGCAACTACTATTATGAAAAATATCAGGTTCTTCGTGCCATGGTTTGGGATTCCATATCCGATTATATTTTTCTGATAGTAGTGTCATTCCTAGCTTATTATCTGGCTAGTAGCAGAACTTTATATTCGAAATTAAGAACTGAACTTAGAAGAAACCATCTGGATACTGAAGTTCTTCGATGGAACGAAACACCGTACATTGCACCAGCTCACCTGTACAATCTGTTCTTTCCCAAATCATTTGAAAGAACTCTGCAGAAACGAATAAATGATTTCAGTTATCGTTACACGGTAGACTACTTTAGATACAGAATCTATAACAATGTAAATTACACAAAATTTTCTCCAGCAGCACGAGGTACATTACATAAACTTTTCAGCACCAGTTTGAAAAAAGTCTTCAGGTATATTTTCATCTTGCTCCTCACTCTTACGCTCATGATCTACCTGTATAACGGTGACAGTCAGTACGTACTATGGTTCACTCCAGCACTTGTTTATGTAGCAAGAAGAGTCTTCACATTTCTTTTTGCATACCTCAATTTTAGATACGACATGTTATCAATCGATAAGTTCTTTGAAGATAACTATGGTGATCCAGAACCAAAAATTAAATGGTCTGACCTTTCAGCAGATAAACATCTCGGAAGAACGATAATGAAGGTTTGGAAAGATGAATGTCTATCCAGGCAAAACCTCTACAACCACCTTCTAAGAAGAGGAGAAAACCACACTGAATTTGATTGTCCTAGCCTTGCGTCAAAACCTTATGAGAATGACATACCTGAATGGGTATCTCATGCTGATAAGATATATCACCAGAAAAAATGCGAATACTTCGCAAAACATAATCAGGTGGAATGGGTTGTGAATAGCAAAACGAATGTTGTATCTTTGAACGAATATAAACTAAGAAATAATTGACGTTTTCTGCTCAGTGTTTTATGATAAGAGTATGTAATAGCAATCCTGCATTGATTGCTGTCGTAACGGAAACAATGGGTTGTGACCGAAGCGCAAAAGATTCATAAGAGAGCACCTTTCCCTGGAGAGGTGCTCTTTCGTTTATTCTGGTTAAATCCTGCATCTGAGAGCAGAGTGAATAAATTACTTTTATTTTATCTTATGCTTCATTATTCTTCATCTTAATAAGGATGATTTTGTCCTCCATAGACACGTAGCAAATATGGCCACCTATTTTCACAAAGAAAAAGTCTTCAAAAATTGGATTACCTACCGAGATGATTTATGATGAAGTAGTAATCATGCATCGATTACGCAGCTTAACCGGAATCAAGGGGTTGTGACCGGAGCGCAAAGTACATAAAGAAAACGTCTTTCCTAATGGAAAGACGTTTTTTCGTATATGCAGAAGTTTAGTAGATGTATGAAATTTCACCTCACGGAAACCCTAAAGGACGAACAAAAAATTAGGAGGTTATTCCATGCCCGATTTTCCTTTGAAGGGATCAAAGCATACTGAACTTGGTGATTACCGTAGAATGAACACTGATATTACGATATCTGCCAGTGGGAGACTTGATGGTCTGACCGATATCTGGACTAGTAAAAAATGGGTCGGTTTTCATGGAAGTGTTGTTGTTTTTATCACGGATAATGAGGGAAATATATTATTCGCATCATAGCCACAGACATGGGGCGTTAGTGGTACGGCAACCGGCCGTGATCACAACAGAAAAGATCTGAGATGGGACGATCAAATACCCTCAGACAAAATAGACAAAATAGAAGGCTACATGATTCATCATACCTATACCCCCATTAATACAGTCAATCCCGATGAGTTCAAAAAATGGGCTGAGGCCATTGCTCCATTAATAAAAGCGTTTAGTTCACAGGAGATGCTGCTGGAGCGAATGAGTGAATCTGAGGAATAGTAGCTAGCGTTTGTCTGCCGTTTTTCGCACCGTGTGCATCTCCTGGCGCGGTGTAATGAGTTTGACGCTTCCAGATGCTCAGTCGTACAGCCAAACCGAATGGACATTGGAGACTCTCTGTTGACCTTTGTATTCAGTTCATCTATCGAATGGAGGAAAGTTTTGTGACGTATCAATTTAAGAACCTGGTGTTTGAAGGTGGCGGCGTATTAGGATGCGCTTATGTAGGGGTCGTGGAGGTACTGGATAAACAAAGTATCTTACCAAACATTACAAGGGTAGGCGGCACGTCAGCTGGCTCCATTGTGGCTTTATTAATCAGTCTCAATTATTCTTCTACAGAAATAATGAAGGAGCTCAAAGAGCTGGATCTAAAGAAATTTGCCGATGACGACTGGGGGCTCTTACGGGATACGACTAGATTCTTTCATAAATTTGGATGGCATAAGGGCAAAGCCATGTTAGAGTGGCTGGAAGACATCGTAAGTAGAAAGACCGGTAGCCCTGAAACAACGTTTGGCCAGATGCAGATCGATAAGGAACAAAAATCGTTTAAAGACCTTTACATTATTGGTACTAACACCAATACCCACTTCTCGACTGTCTTCTCTCATGAGACACACAGTGCTATGCGTATTGCAGATGCTATTCGCATTTCGATGTCCATACCTTTATTTTTTGAGGCCGTTGAATTCGAGAACGATACTTATGTGGATGGCGGTGTTCTAATGAATTTTCCCATTAAACTGTTCGATAGAAAAAGCTATCTTGAGAATGACAAAAATGGGATCGTAACTAAAGCCTATGCAGAATATCAATTAGAAAGTGCTGAGAATCCTTTCGTTTGTAACACGGAAACCTTAGGATTTCGAATTGAAAGTAACAGGCAGCGGAATATCCTGATCGGACAACCTCCGGAAAGACGCGAAATTAAAAATGTATATCAGTTTACGAAAAACTTAATTGGAACAGTATTAGACTTCCAACAGAATATTAGTTTACATGATCTAGATTCAGATCGGACGGTCTATGTAATTAACACGAATGAGACTTCAGCGATTAACTTTGATATCACTCCTACGGAAAAGGATACCTTAATTCAGTCTGGCCGCGACTCGACAAAGACCTATTTCAATAATTTTGAAAATCCTGAGATATTCATGTCTAATCGGCCTCGTTGATCTATGAGGATTCTTCAGCCGTTACACTTTAATGTAAAGTTATGGCTCACCCACTCATCCGGTGTGGGTCCTTAGCGATTTTTAGGAGGATTTATAAGAATTCATACTAAACAGCATGTTCCGTGGAAGGAACATGCTGCGAATATAAAAGTAACAATACCAATAGCTAAGCTATATGTTTAAAACCGACACAATACTATAAATTACCGACAAAACACTATAAAACTACCGACATTATAATATAAAACTAAATGAGTCCTAAATAAACGAGCAACTTGAAGATTGTAATCACACTGAATATTGTACCCACTATTTTCTTCAGAAATGCTCTCACAAACATCAAAGCGAAAATACTACCTACAAACAGCAACAGATAAAACTGATTACTTAGAATAAACTGAATAATGGTCTCCATTAAAAATACACTCCTCGAATTAGAAAATTGGTTTACTCTCATAACTGAGGCCCATTGGAAGCAGCAACTCTGTTTGTTCAATCGGTTTGTACTCCTCTAACGCGGCTAACTGCCGAATATTATAGGCAAAGCATTCCTCTTTACTCCAATTAAGTTCTGGATAGGCCTTATCCATTTTGATATGGCCTTGATCCGTAATTATTGTTTGATACCTACGTCCCATTAACGGTCCAGTAGAGTCACACTGAAAGACATTTCCTTTGAATATCTGAGTGTTACTACACCCAAGCAAATGAAAGCTCTGGTGGTCTCCATATCTCTCCAAGAGGGAGTGTATAACCTTCACTCTATCAGCTTCACCTAAACTCAATAATCCTCCGATTCCAATCACTTCAAAATTTCTCGGGTCCTTTACCAACTCTTCAAGGCTCTCTTCTGGTGATTGAGGGTGCCAAATGGGTATCGCCTTAATTCCTTGGCGATGAAGGAAGTTTAGATTATGCATGCTTTCATCAGGGTCACCGGTACGATCCAGGTTAAAGACATCATATAAAATGCTTTGATGTCTTTTTATAAACTTGGCGTATTCCTGGACGCGTATTGGACTCTTCAGCTTTGTTTCGATCTTTTGAATTAACTCATACGCATTATGCCAACTCACTGACCCAGCTGTGAGAGATGAAATACTCTTTCGTGTGGCTTCTAATTTCTTTCGCAGCCGGTGAAATGTATACTCCCCAGAGTCTAATAACACTTTCATAT
>NZ_JAPDOE010000040.1 GCF_026013365.1 Paenibacillus sp. LS1 | reverse complement strand
TATGAGTCATTAGCTCAGTTGGTAGAGCACCTGACTTTTAATCAGGGTGTCGAAGGTTCGAGCCCTTCATGACTCACCATTATATGCGCGTGTGGCGGAATTGGCAGACGCACTAGACTTAGGATCTAGCGTCTTTGACGTGGGGGTTCAAGTCCCTCCACGCGCATCCCTTATTTGCGGAAGTGGCTCAGCGGTAGAGCATCGCCTTGCCAAGGCGAGGGTCGCGGGTTCGATTCCCGTCTTCCGCTCCAATATTTTGCGCCCTTAGCTCAGCTGGATAGAGCGTTTGACTACGAATCAAAAGGCCGGGAGTTCGAATCTCTCAGGGCGCGCCATTAT
>NZ_JAPDOE010000004.1 GCF_026013365.1 Paenibacillus sp. LS1 | reverse complement strand
GTACGGTATCTTATATTACACCACGACATGTCCACAGTATCCTCTAACGAATCTCAGACACGCAATATGCTATATTTTGAGCATTAAGATTTTCTAACGAACTCCAGACATCTTATTCACGAGTTTCACTGGTTTTTCCGCAGGTTTCAAGTGAATTTTGGTGATATAACGTGGCTGAGGTTCGTTACATTCTTCATCGACCTCTAAACGTTCATATAAGGTGTGTCAGGTTCGTTAGAAAAAGAATAGAGAGCGATTCAGGACTTAAACTCAAGTTAAGCGGAATCCGTTAGTTTTAAACTTATCTCCATTCACTACCTTATCGCGATATCAATTCGGTTCGACGCGTCCTTCAACACTGATTTTCTCTCCCCTTACTCCTGACTCAACTCTCAGGAGTAAGTACAATCAGCTTGTCATCCCCATCTCGTGGCGATCCCCGTCCATCCCGATTGTTCGTAAGCACGTATAACTTTCCGTCCTCGCCAGCACTCACATTGCGAATTCGACCCCATTCATCTTCGAAGATGGGTTCCACCTTCTCCACTTGTGTACCATCTTCCGAAAGAGTAACTTTCAACAACTGCTCTCCACGCAGATTCGCAGCAATCAGTGAACCGGCCCATGGTCCTTCTTCAACAAAAGCTACACCGGACGGAGCCCATGTGTCATTCCCACTGTGTGCGAGCGGAGCCTGATATGCGCCGTTGTCATCGTCGTCTCCCTCCACCTCGGGCCAGCCATAATTCTCACCAGCCACAATCCGGTTAATCTCATCATGATTCCGCTGACCATGCTCGGTAGAATAGAGATAACCGTTGTCCGGATTCCAGGCCAGTCCCTGTGCGTTACGGTGTCCCATACTGTACACAGGCGAATTAGGCCATGGGTTGTCTGCAGGGATCGATCCGTCGAGACCAATCCGCAATATTTTACCCCCAAGGCTATCTTCGTTCTGTGACAGTTCCGGTTCATAGCGCTCACCTGTCGTAATATAGAGCAACTTGTCCGGGCCGATCTTGATCCGCCCACCATTATGATTCGTTCCGCCTGGAATATTACCAAGCAGCTCTTGATCTATGACCGCTTTCCCATCATTCACCTTGAGACGTAACACCCGATTGGCAATGTCGTCGCCTTCCAGATAGGAGTGGTACGCATACAAGTAACCGTTCTCCTCAAAGTCCGGATCAGCTGCAAGGCCCAACAAGCCTCCCTCACCTTCTTCATTAAAAGGCGCTGAGAATTCAATCAGTGGTTCAGGGGTTAGTTTTCCATCCTCAATGACCCGAATCGCACCTGGGCGTTCCGTTACAAACATCCGACCATCAGGCACACTCACAATCTCCCATGGTGCATTCAATCCTTCAACCAGAACGGAAGCCTGATACGGAATAACCGCCTCTCCCTGCGCTCCACTCTCGTTTTCACTCGCACTGCCATTGCCTCCATTGGCTGTCTGTCCCTGACCTGTTCCCTGCCCCTGAGACGTGTGCTCTACTCCTCCTGTAGAGGGATCGCCTGAAGAGCATGACGCTGTCAACAGTGCCACACTTAATAATGAAGCATACAGCGGAACGGTTACTCGATTATTCATGATTACATCTCCCTTCGCATATCATTTTTTTCTCTATAGTTGTGGTGCTATTATTCTTCTGTAAAGCGGTTTCGCCCTGTATTACCCTTCATATCATCCGCTTAAACCAAGAATTCAAGGGATTCCGAGGACATGAAATCATCGCAGTTTGGAATTCCTCCATAATCTTTTATAATAGAAGGATAGTATGAATGGAAAGGTGGACAACTACACTCATGAATCAAAACCCTTTATCTCGTCTTGAAGCCGATCTGTCCGGGCAAGGATTGGACGCTATGCTGATCACAGATCCGAAACATATCTACTATTTAACTGGCTTTGCGAGCAATCCGCATGAACGCTTCCTTGGTCTGGTACTCGCACGTGGCGAAGAACCATTATTGATCGTACCCGCACTTGACGCAGAAGCTGCCGCAGCCGCTTCCTCGGTATCCAACATTGCCACTCACACGGATACGGATAATCCGTACGCTTTGTTCGAACGTTATCAGGGCCGTCTGGGCCGAGTAGGTCTCGAAAAAGAATACGTGACCGTCTCACGTTATGAGCAATTAACCGCCGCGCTAGGTGGTGCCAGCTTTGAAGATGTCGGCCCCCTGCTTCGCACATTACGTGTGAAAAAAACACCAGATGAAGTAGCTCGCATTCGCCATGCTATTCATCTGATTGAAGAAACACTGCGTCAAGGCCTCACTCATGTTCGTGCAGGCGTAACCGAGATTGAACTTGTCGCCGAGATGGAGTATCAGATGAAGAAACTGGGTGCTGATGGCCCTTCCTTTGATACCATGGTGCTCACGGGACCCAAAACTGGTCTGCCACACGGTACACCGGGTGAACGGAAACTGCAACATGGTGACCTGTTGATGTTCGACATGGGTGTCTATGCTGGAGGATATGCCTCGGATATCACACGCACATTCGCCTTTGGTGACATCTCATCCGAACTCAAAACCATCTATAACACGGTGCTCGCAGCGAACGAAGCTGCCATCCAAGTGGTTAAGCCAGGCATTACCTGCGCGGAAGTGGATCGTGCAGCACGCCAGGTCACGGAAGAAGCGGGATACGGCGAGCGCTTCATGCATAGAGTAGGTCATGGATTGGGTATCGATGTGCATGAATATCCTTCCCTTCATGGAGAAAACATGGACATCCTGAATGAAGGTACCGTATTCACAATTGAACCGGGCATATATACCGCAGCAGGCGGCGTTCGCATCGAGGATGATGTAATTGTGACCGAGACGGGTGTCGAAGTTCTGACAACATATCCTAAAGAGCTGCAAATCCTTACCGACTAATCCAATTGGATCTATGTCAAAAACAAAATCCCGCAAACCAATAATATCATGGGTCGCGGGATTTTAATTAATACGAAGCATATCCTACATTACTCCGTCTGCATTCTACGTGATCTTATTCCTGCTCACTCATTTACCATTAATCAAACTCATGCGTGATATCATGCCAGGATTCCAGCTGTGGCAGCTGTTGCTTCCCCCAATAATCCAGAAACCATTGAATAATCCCAGTCGTATCTGTTGACTTGTAGCTGTAATGCCGGAAATCTTCCTCACCTTCCTGCAAACGAATCTCCGCCACCATGTGCCCTGGTTCCTCAAGCGCAGCAGCCTGCAAATACATACTTCCCTCCACCAGCTCCGAAGGTACAAGTACTACGTATTCCTGCAATTCCAGATTGGTAATCAAATCCACCAATAGTGAGGCATTAATGTTATCATTCTCGTAGGTTGTGCCATTGCTTTCCAGTTTATAACGCAGTGTAGAGTACATGTGCGATTCCCCTTTGGTTGAAATCATCGTTGGCTAATGATACACGCTCATAACGACAGGTCGTTTATATTATAACTTTTTCATAAAAATGTAAAAAGGGTTTTTCTTGTTTCGGGTCTTTTCTATGAAAAAAAACCCTTGCAGAGTCCGAATTACAATGGACTGCGCAGAGGGTGATTTTAAGTGTTACTCTTTGAATATTGTCTAAGCCTCATCCTTAAACTTAAAGCTACGTGCGGCATACAGAAACGGTGTTCCGACCGCAGTTAATACAAATTTGATAATATACGTCGTCAGGAAGATTTCCAGCCAAACATCCCAAGGGTAGATGAACGCAAACGCGATCGTGCAGAACACCAGTGTATCCACAAATGAACTGATGATCGAACTACCGTTGGTACGTATCCACAACTGATTGCGCCCTGGAGCCACCTTGCGTAACCAGGAGTACAATCGAACATCCAGGAACTGACTGATGAAGTAAGCTGTCAGACTTCCGAGTGCCAGACGTGGCAGCAGACCGAACAGCTTCGCCATGGATTCCTGTGCAAAGTCCGTCGGTGCCGGATCAAAGAACAACACCATCTGCATCAGAACCGTCGTCATGATCAACGTGAAAAATCCGAACCATACGGCCTTCCGCGCTTCACCCGATCCATACTTCTCATTGAGAAGGTCACTGGTCAGATACATGCTGACATACATCGTGTTGCCTAACGTGAGTACAATCCCCATAATATCTATCGTTTTGGTCACCTGAATGTTAGCTATAACCGTAGCCACACCAATCCAGGCATAGAGACCTTTTTTACCGAACAAGCGGTAACACAACAGGAAAAATCCATAAGTTACGAGAACGAAAACCGCTCCCCACCCTAAGTTAAACATAAATACATACACTGCCTTCCTAGTTTTGATTACGCGGGATGGTTACGAACCGCGGTTTGGCTCAGGGCCAAAACATGAATACTCTATCATATTTCTTGTCCCTTGAACAGCACTAAATAACCACAAGTCTGACTGGAAGACCACGATCTCTACTATATTCCGCCTATGTCACTCTCGACCATACTCCGTTTTTCCTACCTCTATGCATCTTGCCCCGTGTATTAAAAAGGAGAAGCCTTAGCATACCATGCACAGCAAAATGCAATTGCAGCAAAAAAACCGCCTTCCGAATTTCTCCGAAGGGCGGCTTTACTTGTTTGAACTCTAGATGGCTTTGGCTCTTATATGAGCCTCTACCAAGTCCATTCTCTATTACACCTGAACAGCTGAATCCAGTTCACGGCTTTGATCATTGAATGTGTCTTGATCATTTTCTTTCAAAATTTTGCTGGTTACAAGTCCTGAAGTCATGGACCCGTTCACGTTCAATGCTGTACGACCCATGTCGATCAGCGGTTCAACAGAGATCAGCAATCCTGCCAAGGCTACCGGCAGGTTCATGGTGGACAATACGATCAGGGAAGCGAAGGTTGCCCCGCCGCCTACTCCAGCTACGCCGAATGAACTGATCATAACTACGAGGATCAAGGTCACAATGAAGTCCCAGCTCAGCGGATCGATTCCGACCGTTGGAGCAATCATCACCGCCAGCATGGCCGGATAGATCCCGGCGCAGCCGTTTTGCCCAATCGTAGCACCAAAGCTTGCAGACAGGTTCGCAATCCCGTCCGATACGCCCAATTTCTTCGTCTGTGTCTCTACATTCAGCGGAATGGCTGCCGCACTTGAACGGGACGTAAAGGCAAATACCAGTGTTGGCAGAACCTTTTTCAGATACGTCAGTGGGTTGAAGCCAGACAGCGCAATGATAATCAAGTGAATGATGAACATAACGAGCAACGCCACGTAGGATGCGACAACGAATTTGATTAACTTCAGAATCTCATCTGGATTCGTGGTCGCCGTTACCTTCGTAATCAGGGCCAAGATACCGTATGGCGTCAATCGAAGTACTAACGTTACGATCCGCATAACCACCGCATATACCGCATTAACCATACCTCGGAATGTTTCCGCCTGCTGTGGTTTTTTGCGATCCAATCCAAGTACTGCCACACCGATGAACGCGGAGAAGATAACCACCGCAAGTGTAGATGTACGACGTTCTCCTGTCATATCCGCAAATGGATTTGAAGGAATGAATTCCAGCACTTGCTGTGGAATCGTCTGATCCTGTACATCAACAAGCCGTTCCTCCATACGTTGTCCTTGCGCAAGCTCCCGATCTCCACCCTCGATCTCAATCGAAGTCAGGTTGAAGCTGAGGCTCGTTACAATGCTGACCCCTGCGGCAATCGCCGTTGTGATCAACAGGATCGCAATAATGGAAACACTCATTTTACCGAGGTTTTGCTTGCCTTTCAGATTCATGATGGCTGAGATGATCGATACCATAATCAATGGAATCACGACCATTTGTAACAAACGAACATATCCTGAACCAACCAGATTGAACCAATCGACTGACTTCGTGATGACATCAGAACCGGATGCGTAGACCAATTGAAGAATTACACCGTACACAACCCCCATACCCAAACCCGCAAATACGCGTTTCGTGAAGGAAATATGTTTCTTCTGCATCCAGTAGAGCACACCCAGAAATGCCAGCATGATCACTACATTCAAAATGACTAGAAAAGTATCCATTACTTTAAATCCTCCTCAACATGTGTGTAACCGGAAATGATCCGGTTTTCTCTTCTATTTTTTATACGACCAACAAGACATTTTACAATATACCATATAACAAACTATTCTGGTAGGTATTAATTGATATTATGTAATATGCATGTAACAGATTCATCTATTTCTGAAAAAAATACACCAAATCGTGAAAATTGTTCTATTCAACCTCCGGTTAATTTTGTAATATAGGTATATCCGCTTATTCCCAAGTTTTCTCAACGTATATTTTAGGTCTTTCTTCATTGGTAGATAGGTCTTATGATTACGGAAAAGCGACAATGTTAATGAACATGACGTGAAAGGATGATCATATGTTTCGTAATCGCACCGTTGCCGGTAAAATCAGAGGCACCTTATTCCTCGTTCTGCTGGTTGCTTCCCTGTTGTTCAGTATCAGTTTTTATGCCGTATCGATGAATATTATTCAAAGTTACGTGCTCCCGCAGTTCGACAAAGTCCTAAACACGTCCATTCAGGATATATACAAGAATACTTCTGCATCCAAAATTCTACAGGTACAGAGTGGCGGAGCCGGTTCTGAAGGTGCTGCAATGACCGTAGAATCGTATCTGGCCGACAAAGCAAAAGAGCACAATCTGGATGCCGCATACATTGTTGCCATTCAAGATGGATCAGCCAAAGTGGTGGTTGCCAACTCTTCCTCAGGCATGAAAGCACAGGATGAGATTAATGTAGAACCCACAATGACTGCAGCGATCGAGAACAAAGAAATGGTAATCAGCGAGGTCTACTCCGATTCCTTCGGTGTACATAAAGCAGCCTTTATGCCAATTGCAGGAAGTAACATGATTATGGCAGTAAGCATGGACGCCCAGTTCATTCAAGACAAGATTACCCAGGTCTTCTGGCTATGTCTTGGCATTACAGCATTAGTCTTCGTGCTCGGCTGGCTTATCTCAACGAGTATGATCAAAAGAGTAACTAAACCAATCATCAAGCTCGTCCAACATAGCAAGCAAATATCCCAAGGTGATCTGACCGCCGAACTCCAGATTAATGGCAAAGATGAAATTGCACAGCTTGCCGCAAGCTTCCAGACGATGACGCATAACCTGAAAGAAATGATTAGCCGTGCCTTGTCCACGTCCGATGAAGTTGTATCAGGCTCCAATGACCTGCTTCAGCGGGTTGAATCGATGTCCGGTATGGTCCGTAACTCCAGCCGCTCCGCAGAAGATGCAGAAAAAGGCAGCATCAGCATTGCGTCCAGCGCATCCGAGAACGCCAGAGCCATGGAAGAAATTACACAGGGCATCATGCATATCGCTTCTTCTTCCGCCGAAGTCTCCGAACAAATTGGCGAAGCAGCCAATGAGGCGGTTAATGGTAACCGACTGGCTCAGAATGCCGTTGAGCAGATGGAACGTGTAGGTCAGACAGCAAACGAATCGTTGCGGTATGTCGAGACCATGAATGAACGTTCAGTAGCCATCGGCACCATTGTTGCTTCCATTTTTGAAATTACCAAACAGATTAACATGCTGTCACTCAACGCCTCCATTGAAGCAGCGCGTGCTGGTGAGCACGGGCGCGGATTCGCTGTCGTTGCTGGAGAAGTTCGCAAACTTGCCGAGCAATCCAAGACAGCCACCGAGGAAATATCAGATTATCTGGGCACCATTCGTGAAGACGCTGAACGCTCGGTTGACGCCATGAACCGTGTAACCAAAGAGATTGGTTCAGGCACAACTGTCGTTCAACAAGCAGGTTCAGCCTTCCAGCAACTGAATGAACTGATCCAGAACGTCAATCTGACCATCCAGACTGTCTCTGCTTCTACAGAGCAAGTATCCGCTGGTGCAGAAGAAGTGAGTGCGTCTGTTGAAGAAACGGCACAGATTACGTCCAAATCCCGTGAGAGCATGCTACAGATTGCTTCAACAGCAGATCTTCAGCTCAGCGAGATGGATTCACATTCGAATACGGTACGACATCTGCATGAACAAGCTGTAGAGCTGCAATCCGCCATGAAAAATTTCAAAATAAACTAACAGGTAAACCATTAACCCATCATTCTCTGGTTTAAACCTCATTTAATAATAGGATATACAATACCCCCATGCCGCTAACATTCCGTTTCTAAAAAACGGGTTGTCGGACATGGGGGTATTCTTGTATAACAACTCACTCCGGTGCCTGAACACCCATGATTTCGTACACACGCTTCATATCCAATGAGGACCGCAACGATTCGGCTACCCGATCGAACTCCATCTCCTTACGTTCATGCGCACTATATGTCTCCTGAAGTGGGGCTAGTCCCTTTGCTTCACGCAAACCATTAAGCCATGAACGTCTGAATTGATCACTTTCAAACAAACCATGCAGATAAGTTCCCCACACACGGCCATCCACTGTGCCCCAGCCTTCATGGAATGCTTCACCACCTGGATGGGATATTTCAAATAGTGCGGTTACACGTTCAGGTTCGTGGCACTCGGTAACACCCATATGGATCTCATATCCATGAATAGGTAGTGGGGATGTTTCCACATCTGGTTCACCATACAGACGAATCGGATTCTGAGGTTGCACCCGTCCGGAAGCCCTGACTGTCTGCTTTTCCTGAAGAAATGTTGTCGATAACGGAAGCCAGCCGAGTCCCTTTGCTTCCTGGATCTGATTCGCCTCCACTGCAAACGGGTCTTTCAGATATCTTCCAAGCATCTGGTATCCGCCACATATCCCTACGAGCTGAATGTTATCACGTTCGGTCTGGCTGGCAATCGCTTGCTCCAGTCCAGACTCACGCAGGAACGCCAGATCCCCTATTGTATCCTTCGTACCCGGTAGAAGAATAGCATCAGGACTTCCCAATTCCTCTGGCGAGGTCACGTAACGCACATTCACATCCGGTTCACGGGAAAGGGCATCGAAGTCTGTAAAGTTGGAAATTCGGGGATATCGGATCACCGCCAGATCCAGTTCTGTCTTTCCGGATTTGCCATGACGCATCGAGTCCAGCACCACTGAATCCTCTGCTTCAATCTGAATATCTCTTATGTAAGGCAATACACCTAATACTGGAATGCCTGTCCGTTCTTCAAGCCAGTCTAGTCCGGGCTGCAACAGAGACAGATCGCCGCGAAACTTATTGATGATAAAACCTTTTACACGCTCCACCTCATGTGGCTCTAGCAGCTCCAGTGTGCCAACAATAGAAGCAAATACGCCGCCCCGATCAATATCAGAGATCAGAATGACTGGAGCATCGGCCCAACCTGCCAGATTCATGTTGACGATATCCCGGTCTTTCAGATTAATCTCCGCAGGACTGCCTGCTCCTTCCATCAGCACCACATCATAGGTGTCCCGCAACCGGTTCAGCGCATCCATCACCGTCTGCTTCGCTTCTGGCAGGAACTTCTGGCGATAATCTGATGCACTCATCTGGGCAAAAGGTATCCCGTGTACCACGATCTGCGAATGCATATCGCGCACCGGCTTGATGAGAATCGGATTCATATCCGTTGTCGCTTCAATACCACAGGCTTCTGCCTGCGCGCCTTGGGCCCGGCCAATCTCCTTGCCGTCTTCCGTTACGTAGGAATTTAGTGCCATATTCTGTGACTTGAACGGGGCTGGCTTGAAGCCATCCTGCTTGAATATACGGCACAGCGCCGTCGTAATCACGCTTTTTCCCACATCCGATGCCGTCCCTTGCAGCATGAGTACTGCCGCTGGTTGTTGTAAATGTTGCACAGGTGTATCTTCCACGTACCCTCACCTCAGTCTCCGTGTTATGTCTCACATTACTCATTCCGTGCGTTTTTCACAGCCAAAAGAGTCCCTGAAGCACACTCAGCACCGTTAGCAAAGCCGCTTCCAACAGCTCATTCATCGCTCCATACGTATCTCCTGTAAGCCCGCCCAGCCTTTCACTGATGCGTGCAGCAACGAATTTACCAATGATGTAACATGCAACAGGTACAACAATGACAGCCGTCACAGGATATAACCACCATGGCAATGTTCCTAGGCTGCTCATCATGGCATCGGCAGTACCCATATCCGGTCGGAAGATCCATACGGCAGCAAACGTAATTACACCTGCAAGAAGGGTCAGTCCGACCGCAGAGCTGCGTGCACGCTGGACTTCCTTACGCTCACCCAATCCCTTGAATAAGACTGCCAAACCATCATCTCCACGTGCATTCGGCCAGGCTGAGATAGCATACACCATGAACCAACGACTCCAGATCATGGGCAGGATCAACAGCGCACCATAGATCCAGTTGCCATGTGCGATAAAATCGGCGATCAGAGCCGCTTTCATCATCAGCAGTAGGACGCAGGCGATCACACCCATAGCGCCTACACGGCTGTCCTTCATAATTTCCAGCATCCGCTCACGGGTACGATAGCTTAGTAATCCATCCGCCGTATCCATCCAACCATCCAGATGAAGGCCACCAGTGAGCCATACCCATAACGTTAAGGTTAATACGGCAGCAGGAAAGGCTGGAAGTATCACACCCGTTAAGGCCCCTGCGAGCCAAACGCATAGTCCAATCGCAGCACCCACCAGCGGGTAATACACGACACTTTCCCGCAGTAATGGCGGGACGAAGTCAATCTGCATTTTCACCGGAAAACGGGATAAAAATTGAAAAGCGGCCGCAGCCGCATGTTTACGAGGATGAGTGTGATCTGTCATAAACGATACTCCTTGCTTTTCAGCTCAATCGCAATACCTACAGTCACCAGGAACACTTCACGACATATGGCTGCAATCCGCTGATTCAATATGCCCGCTAGATCCCGATATTTTCTGCCAAGCGCATACTCCGGCACAATACCATCGCCCACTTCATTCGTAACAAGCACGAGCAGACCTGGGTACGACCTGATTGCTTCCACCAATGCATCCATATGATCTTGCAAAACCTGCTCATCTTCGTGTTCATGTGCAAGCAGAACATTGGTCAACCAGAGTGTCAGGCAATCGACCAGAATCGTCGGTGCAGAAGTACCGGTATGGTCTTCTCCCATACGTGTAATGAGTGCCGGTAATGCGAGTGGTTCCTCCACCGTATGCCATAGATATCCTGATGCCTCGCGCTGATTCTGATGCAGACTTATCCGCTCTCGCATCTCATCATCATACGCCTGAGCCGTAGCCACATACCAAGCTTCTGAGGAACGTTGCATACAGAGACGCTCGGCAAACGAACTTTTACCACTACGCGCTCCACCCGTCACCAACACACTCATAGCGAAACCTCTCCTTGAACCGTCGAAGCACCTGTAACATCAGAGTCCGCTACATCACCCTCATTTGCATCCGCCTCGGCATCCGAAGCCTTGTTCGTTCCATTCGATACCCCTGCACTTGCAAAGGTCGCCATCTCGTTCAAAAGGAGACATGCTGCATCAATCAGATGAAGACTGAGCACACCTCCGGTTCCTTCGCCAAGGCGCATGTCCAGATCCAGCATCGGTTTCAGATCAAGCTCACGAAGCAGAGCTGCATGTCCACTTTCATGTGAAGTATGAGAAGCAATCATATAAGCCGTGCTCACGGGAGCAAGCTGTCTTGCAATCAATGCGGCCGCAGTCGAGATGAATCCATCCACAACAACAGGACATCCGTTCGCAGCTGCAGCAAGAATGACACCTGTCAGTCCGGCAATCTCTAGGCCACCCACTTTGCAAAGTACGTCCAGTGCATCTTCCCTATTCGGGGAATTCACGCTCAGTGCCTGGCTAACCACGGCGGCTTTACGCTGCAATCCCGCATCATCAATCCCTGTTCCTCGCCCAACTGCTGAAGCAGGTGCAGTTCCGGTTAATGCACACATCACCGCTGCACTCGCGGTTGTATTGCCAATCCCCATTTCTCCAGTAACGAACAATTGTGTTCCCTTTGCCACCTCTGCCGATACCACGTCGACTCCTGCAAGAATGGCCTGAATTGCTTCATCGCGAGTCATTGCTGCACCCTTTGCCATGTTGGCCGTACCTTTACGAACTTTGCGGGAAAGCAGGTCAGGATGTTCCAGATCGGCATTAACCCCGATATCCACACAGATTACATCGGCTCTGGCGTGGCGGGCAAGTACGTTGACAGCAGCCCCTCCAGCCAGGAAATTAAGGACCATCTGCGGCGTTACCTCGGCTGGGAAAGCACTAATACCTTCCGCCACCACGCCGTGATCTGCGGCCATCACAATGACGGCTCTGCGATCCAAACGTGGACGAGCCTTGCCAGTGATTCCCGCAAGACGAATAACCAGTTGTTCCAGCTTACCCAGACTGCCGGGTGGTTTCGTCAATGCATCCACATCTGCGGAGGCTTCTGCCGCAATTTCTTCATTAGGACCCACGATCCGACCCAGTAACTGTTCCAACACCTGTTCATTATTCATACAGCCAGCACTTCCTTCATCAAAATATGGGTTGCCCCGCTTCGTTCATTCCTTCTCCCGCCGCAGCAAGAGCTGTGGGATTCCATTGTCAGGATGGTTCACCATCGCAGGTTTAACGCGAAAGATGTCCTGAATGTTGTCTTCGGTCATCAAGGTATGGGGCGTTCCATTCCCCACCACTTTGCCTTCTCGCAACGCCAGAATGTGGTCGCAGAACTGCGCAGCCAGATTCAGATCGTGCAGCACAGCCACAATCGTAATGCTGTTTTTTTGCCGCCATGTCGATAATAACTCCATAAATTGCAATTGATATTTGATATCCAGAAACGTAGTGGGTTCATCCAACAATAATAACCGTGGTTCCTGTGCCATGACCTTGGCGAGTGCCACCCGCTGACGCTGTCCTCCACTAAGTGCATCCAAAGGCCTTTCAGCCATATCGGTCAATCCCAATTCTTCCAGTACACGGTCAACTACAGCCGCTCCATCTGCTGATTCTCGCCCAAGCCAATTCTGGTATGGATAACGTCCCATCTCCACGACATCCCTCACAGGATAAGAAATTGCAGGCAGGCCATCCTGTTGTAACACAGCAATCATGCGTGATAGATCTTTCCGACTGTATGAGGCGATATCCCGGCCATCCATACGTATACTGCCTGCGCTTGACTGCTCCGTTCCAGCAAGGAGCTGGAGCAGGGTAGACTTGCCACTGCCATTTGGACCAACGATACCCCACCAGTCCCCCTCCGTAACCTGCCAGGTCACCGAATCCAGGGCTTGATGACTGCCATACATTTTACCTGCCCCGGTAACTGCGAATAGCGGTTCGTCCGAATTCATACTCATGGCATCATCCCCTTCTGCAGTTTTTTGTTCCGGTGTAACAGGTAAGCGAAGAATGGTGCACCTACAAAGGCCGTCACCACACCAAGGGGAATTTCGGTCGGCGCCAGTAAGGATCGGGCAATCGTGTCTGCCCATACCATGAAGATGGCGCCACCAATGGCGGATAAAGGCACCAGCAATCGATAGTCAGGCCCCACAAGCAGCCGAAGCATATGCGGAATCACCAATCCAACGAAGCCAATAACACCGGATACGGAGACCGCTCCTGCGGTAAGAAGTGTTCCCACAGCAAGCACGGACAATTTCAGCCGATCGACGCCAACCCCGATATGCGCAGCTTGACGTTCTCCCAGCGCAAGAACATTCAAAGAACGTGCACGGCTCCAGAGAAAGATCAGCCCTAACAGAAAATACGGGAAAAGGATGGCCGTATACGACCACCCACGCAGAGCCAGACTTCCCATCGTCCAGTATATAATTTCATTAATGGTCTGTTTCGACATGGTCGACAGGAAGGAAACCACCGCTCCCAAGAAACTTTGCATCACTACACCAGCCAGAATCAGACTGTGTGTTGGTATTTTGCGCCCTTCACGAGCCAGGGACATAACAAACCATAATGTTAGTACGCCCGTCAAAAAAGCTACCAGTGGCAACGTCCAGATTCCGATCAGTGCATACTGCAATCCGAAGAAAATCAGAAACGCTGCACCCACCGAAGCACCGGATGATACGCCCAGAGTGAACGGGTCTGCCAGCGGGTTCCGAAGAACCCCCTGGAATCCCGCACCGGCAATCGCCAGCGATGCGCCCACGAGCACAGCAAGCAGTACACGTGGGAATCTGACTTTCCAGATAATCTGTTCGGCTGCTGCACTCCAGTCGGGCGTGATCCAGTCTCCGATACATGGCAAGTGATGAAGCAGAATACCTGCAATGTCACGAATAGGCAAGGAAACCGAACCGATGCCCGTGCAGATGAGCACGGTTAACACAAGCAGCGCGATCCCTGCCGATGCGTACACGGCCAGTTTTTTACTCATTGGAACAGGTCAGGATAGATCGCTTTGGCTACTTCTTTCAGACCTTCGGTTACACGTGGGCCTGGACGGCTGAGCAGATTGGCATCTAGGCCGATGACTGCATCGTTCTTCACAGCCGTGATTTGATCCCAGCCACTGCGAGCTTTAATGATCTGATCCAGTGTTTTGGAGTTTTCATCAATGACATCGTTGGCATACAGAATCACATCCGGGTTGGAGGCAATTACGTTCTCTTCATTAATTTCATACCAGCCCTCTTTGTCCGAAGCAATATTGCTACCACCGGCTACGGTAATCAGTTCGTCCATGAATTCACCTTTACCTACCGTCCAACCTGGGGAGAATTCAACGTATACATTTTTCTTCTCTTCCGGCTTAACTGCGCTCACCGCTTCAGTTACATCAGTCACATCCTGTTTCATCTGTGTGATGATCTCCTGAGCTTTTTCTTGATGATCTGTGATTTTACCGAATGTTTCAATATTGTTCATCACATCATCGATCGATTTTGGATCGGTTTTGAAAATGGTGATACCCAGATCACGCAGCTTCTTCACTGCATCTTCGCTCATGGAGATACCTGTGAATACAATATCAGCTTCAGCCGCAATGATGGACTCTTCATTTGGCTTGGTTACACCACCCATTTTTGCTTTGGTTGTTGCCGCTTCAGGATAATCATCATAGTCGGATACCCCTACAATCTGCTCGTCCAATCCAAGTGCGAATAGTGTTTCGGTCTCAGCTGGAGACACGGATACAATTTTGGCTGGTGCCTTGTCAAATGTGAACGATTCACCAGTTGCATCGGTAATGGTAAGTGGATACTGTGTTTTGAGATCCGTCTGCGCCTGGCCCTGGGACTGCTCCTGTGCAGGTTGCTGTGAAGTACCTGTACCCTCGTTCGTTGTTGCATTGCCACATCCGGCCAAAGCCAGTGCCAGTGCCGCTGCACTCAGCAGAGACGCTACGCTTTTCCAATTTTTGAAATTCATTCTGTTATTCTCCCCTTCTCTATTTGTACTATTTTCTTGCATCGTGCTCGAACCCTTACTACCCTTGCCTTGGTGTTCCTGTACAAGGTTTTGAATCGCAACATTTACACGTTTACTAAGAGTGCAGAACCGATCTGAAGAAACGAAGTGTTCGCCTAAAGCTTTCTACAAGAACGCTACATCGGAAGCGTATGCTATCACCGGATTTTCCCTTTCAAAAAGGACATCAAAAAATCTGGGGATAACAGCGACCAGTAGATGGGACTGCAATCGGAGTGACCTCGTGTAAAAGTTCGGTTCATCTTACATGAACAATAAAAATCCCTAATCCTTACGTCAGGATCAGGGATGACGTCTCGCATATGGCGATCTGTACATGTTCAACATATCGTTGTGCATGCACATAGAACTGCCCGAAACGCTGTCCTTTCCTCGAAGGAACACCGGTTTGAACGTCCAGGGCAGGTAACCTGACTTACAGGAATTGTTCCTGATTTACAGTGGCGGGACCGTGCCGGACTTACACCGGCTTCCCTATTTCACCCGTTTGCCATCCATGACTGGATAGAGCCATGAACCATTACTGCATGCACGCGGGACCCTTGGTCGCTGATATGGATTAACCATTCAAGTGAGCCACCTGCATTCATGTTCAGGCATTATCGCCTGTCACACGTAACTGCAGGTGCTGTCACACTTCTGTTGTGATTATAGGTTATATTGCACATCCTTACAACCCGATTGCCGGAAAAGCCACCCTCTCGCCAGCCCACTGATCCCCATGACGCTCCAGCAATACCTGTATGGCTTGTCCAGGGATCACCTGCGTATCCCAGAATCCCAAATTGGCAATAAGACGGGATAAAGCATAACGTATTACACCGCCGTGGGTGACCACAATAATGGGGGGCACGCCTGACTCAGGAGAAAGCATGGACGGACCATCCGACCCTATGTACTCTTGCAGAAATGAATCGATCCGCGCAGTGAATGCCTGCCATGACTCCCCCTCAGGCGGGGTGATATCCTGCGGAGCATCGATCCAGTCCCGGTACTGTTGGTTGTCCTTGAGCTGATCGTACGTCATCCCCTCCCATTGACCAAAATCGATCTCCCGCAAACGTGGGTCCAGCTTGACCTGCCCCATTGCATAAGGCCCGATCAATGCAAGCGTCTGCTGACAACGGAGCAGATCACTACAATATACCGAGTCCCACGAGACGTTGCTCAATTGCTCGCGTAGCGAAGCCAGTTCTCTTTCTGCATCCGGCAGCAAAGCGATATCGGTATGCCCCAGATATTTTTTTTCCACATTCCAAGCGGTTGTGCCATGACGAATAAACAGAATATTTCGCTGCTGTGATCCATTCTGCCCTACAGTTACTTCCATAACAACGTACCTCCAGCGAGCCATATTCCGAGCGTTACCAGTGTACACAGGATTACAAAAGAACCCGCTGACCAGAACATGAGACGTGTCGTTCGCACAATATCCTCTGCTGCCATCGGACGTGTTGCCTCACCCATATAGGCACGAAAAGAAGCTACGCCATGGTACACATTGTGTCCACCAAGTCTGATCCCCAGTGCTCCGGCCACCGCCGATTCGGGAAAACCACTATTCGGACTTGGATGCAATCTGGCATCTCGGGTCACCATACGTGCTGCACCTTTGGCATCCAGTTTCATGACCCATGCGCCCAAGATCAGCAGGATGGCGGTGAGCCGTGCGGGAATCCAGTTTGCCCAATCGTCCAGACGGGCGGAAGCCCAGCCGAGATGCATGTACTTCTCATTTTTATAACCAACCATGGAATCCAATGTATTCACCGCACGATAAGCCATCGCAAGTGGTGCGCCACCTATTAACGCATAGAACAAAGGGGACACGATGGCATCCACAATATTCTCCGCTACCGTCTCCACCGTTCCTCGCACGACCTCCGGTTCATCCAGATGAGCTGTGTCACGTCCAACAATCATGCCAAGTGAACGTCTTGCAGCAGGCCAATCCTTCTGAACCAGATGGTGATACACCTCCATGCCTGCATCCTTCAACCCTTTGGAAGCAATGGTAGTTGCAATAAGCACCACTTCAGCCACTATTGCTACGACCGGATGAATGAGACCCAACACATATACGAACCCCCAAGTAATTACAAACGCCCCACCCGCAATCAGCAACGGAAATAATAGACCGGCCTTCTTCAGCCCGGAATCCGTGCTCACACGGGAACGAATGCTACGCTCTAGCGCAGAAATTCCCTTTCCCATGCCAATCACGGGATGAGGAATCCAGCGTGGATCACCGATGCATCGATCAAGTATGTATGCCCCTATAATAATCCAGGCACCTGCCATTCCCGTCCAGAACGGCCAGGAGGCCAGTTGCCCTATCTGAAATGTCATTTCACCCTGTTCCTCTCTTTCCACTGCTGTCCCGCTTGCAGGCTTTCCATGATCGTGTCATACACCAACCTGCCGATAGCCGCACCAATAACCGTAGCCGTTCCCGCATAAGCAATTAGCGGCTTATGCTCGTGCACCTGACTCACCGCAAGTACAATAGCATCCGTTGTCGTCCCTGTGGCCAGCAGTCCATTCTCCGAGTCCGCAACACCGAAATCAGCCAGCGCCGCCGCTTTGGCTTCCACCGCAGTCTGGATTGCATTCACCATTGCTCCCGATGTCATTCGTCCGTTCAACCATAACATGACATTAATCGTGCCCGGGATATAGGACTTCGTAAAGTGAGATTGAGTTGTAGATTTTAAAGATCCTACGGCAACAGCCTCATTTCCCTCCGTATCAAATACGGTTCTTGCGGAACCTGCCCGCGCAGCATTGGACACACCGGCTGTTGTACAACACAGAATTCCGAATGCCTCACTTGTGTATTCCTGAATGGAAGTATGCTCCAGTCGAACCGCAGTCAACAGTCCCGCACATTGATCAAGCTGCTCCTTCCATTCATTCAGAGAACGTTCGATATCGCGAGGAGGATCATCACAGCGATACTGTCGGTCCACATAGATGTTAAATATCCGATCCAGTTCGAGCATCCCGCCGCCATATACCGCACTGGAAAGTGCACTTGCAGCAGCAGGACTCGCAGCTCTAATATGTTGATCGTGTGCAGTAATCTTCAGCCCGGGCCACGAAGAGGAACGATATTCATTCTCGTATGCCTCTGCATTCTTGTAGTAATTATAAAACGCCAGTGTCATCGCATGTTCCCCCTGCTCCGATCATGTGTCGCTTGTGGTCTGGCCGCCCCATTACACTTCCCAGCGCTTCGAGTAAGCACTCGTTGGCCTCTGCATCCTTTACTGCCAAACGTACATGTCGTTCACCAAGTCCCGGATACATCGCACAGCTACGGATCAGTATGCCACGCTCGCCCAGGGCTGCCTGCATGGATGCCGCAGTCCAAGGTTCTGGTAGGCGCACCAAAATAAAATTCGCTTCCCCCGGCGTTACCACACAACCATACGACTCCAAGCCTGCCTTTAAACGCGCGCGTTCCCGTGCGATCTGTGCCAGTGTGTCCTGTTCGAACCGTTCTCCGCTGCGTAGACAGGCTTCACCTGCAATCAACGCCAGTCCATTCACACTCCAGGTTACCTGTTTCTCCGTCATCGCACGAATCCATTCCGGACGTCCCAAGGCATACCCCAGACGCAGACCCGGAATTGCGTAAAACTTCGTCATTGATCGAATGATGATCACCTGTGGATATTCGTCCAGTCTGGGTGCAAGAGAATGTCGTCTTGATTCAGGTATGAAATCCATAAATGCCTCATCGATGACCAGGACAGTACCTGTTTTCTCTGCTTTACGAGCAAGACGATGCAGTATCTCTACCGGATACTGTACGCCATTCGGATTGTTGGGCTGACCGAGAAACAGCAGGTCTACCTGTTCCATCAGTCGTTCAATGTCCTCAGGCTCAGCACACCACTCCAGTTCCTCTCGTCCCTCCACATGCTGGACTTCCGCACCGAATTGTCGCGCTAAAGAACGATATTCTGAAAATCCAGGTTCCACTGTGCCGACCTTCTGCGGAGCAAGTCCGAGCAAGATCAACGCCATGCTTTCAGCAGCGCCATTGCCTACCGAAATACGGTCCTGTGGCACACCCAAACGTTCACTGAGTACTGATTTGAACCCTCGATGGCCCGGATCAGGATAACGAAGAACCGACTGCAATCCTTGCTCCAAAGCCTCCAACACTTCCTTTGGCGGGCCCAACGGATTGATGTTTGCGCTATAATCGAGGAAATCCGCAGCGTTCCCTCCAAACCGGGATGCGGCCGTCTCCACGTCACCGCCATGTCCGAAAACTTCAATGTAACCGGTCATACTTCCGTCACCCTTTCTACATGTCCTTTTTATTATGGATGGCGTGGGAGGTACGGGTCAATCCCGTTTTACAAGTCTTTCTGCCAGGCTGCATGTTGCTCGTTCGTGGCGACCCTTCGGTACCCCTTCTAATTCCTTTGTGTCCCAACCACAATTCGTTTACAATAGAAGAGGAATTTCGGTTTCGTTTGTTTTACAAGGTTCACTACATAAGGGATCTTGATCCCTCACATACATTAATGGAGGAATGACCATGCTGTTTGTTGATAACCAGGGCATTACAGATCCGTCTGTAAACCTCGCGATTGAGGAGTATATTCTGAAGCATCTGCCGATGGAGGATGACAGCTATCTGCTTTTCTACATCAATCGCCCGTCCATTATTATCGGAAAGCACCAGAATACCATTGAAGAGATCAACATCGAATATGTTCAGGATAACGGTGTACAGGTTGTCCGTCGTCTTTCGGGAGGCGGAGCGGTATATCACGACCTCGGCAACCTGAATTTCAGTTTTATTACAGCCGATGACGGTCAATCCTTCCACAACTTCCGTAAGTTCACCCAGCCTGTGGTTGAAGCCTTGCAGGAACTTGGGGTCAATGCCGAGCTAACCGGGCGTAACGATCTGCAAGTAGGAGAAAAGAAAATTTCGGGCAATGCCCAATTCTCCACGCGTGGACGCATGTTCAGTCACGGCACATTGATGTTTAACCTGAATCTGGATCATGTTCAAGCATCCCTGAACGTAAATCCCGAGAAATTCAAATCCAAGAGTACCAAATCCGTGCGCAGCCGGGTTGCCAACATTCGTGATCTGATCGACAGCAACCTCACGATTGAACAGTTCCGCGATGAGCTGTTGCGTCACATTTTCCGGATGGAGCCGCAAGACGTCCCACAATATACACTTACAGAGAAAGACTGGGACAAGATCAAGGAAATCTCTGCCGAGCGCTATAGCAACTGGGACTGGAACTATGGTCTGTCTCCGGAAAGCAATGTGAAGCATACCCGCAAATTCCCTGTCGGCATTATTGACCTGCGCATGAACATCAAAGATGGACGAATCGAAGATATCAAAATCTTCGGTGACTTCTTCGGCGTAGGCGATGTGGCCGATATCGAAGATATGCTGCGTGGCAAGCGTTATGAAGAATCCGAGGTGCGTACTGCACTTAAGGGCCTGGATGTAAAACACTACTTCGGCAACCTTGAGCTGGAAGACTTTATCGGCCTTGTTTTCCTGGAGGAGTAAAGTTGAATTTATATAGATTAAGACCCGAATAGATACAGATAAAAAGGAGAGAAACTTACATGACCTACAAATTAATCGCAATCGATATTGATGACACTCTGATCAACGACAACAAGGAAGTAACCCCTGCCACGCAAACGGCGCTGGAACAAGCGGTTGCTCATGGTGTAACTGTAACGCTGGCGACTGGCCGTGCTTATGCTTCCGCACAAGCGCTTGCTCGTCAGACCGGACTTAATGTGCCGATCATTACGTATCAAGGCGCATTGGTGAAGAACTTGCTAGACGAAAAAGTACTCTACGAGCGCTACGTTCCACAGGAGGCTTCCCGCAAACTGTACGATTATTGCCTGGAAAATAATCTTCACCTTCAAACGTACATTGATGACAAGCTGTATGCTCGTGAAGAAAACGACAAACTGCGTGATTATGCCAAATTGAACGGCACACAATATTACATCGAATCTGATTTCATCAAAGTCATTGAACAAAAAACACCGAAACTGCTGATCATCGATGAGCCGGATTACTTGGATAAGGTTGCCGTTGACCTGCGTGAGTTGCTTGGACCACGAGTGCATATCACGAAGTCCAAACCTTACTTCCTCGAGATCATGCACAATGAGGGAACTAAAGGCCATGCTCTTACATTCCTCGCAGACCACTTTGGTCACCAATTGAGCGAGTGCATTGCCATTGGCGACTCTTGGAATGACCATGAGATGCTGGAAGTTGCAGGACTTGGTGTAGCAATGGGTAACGCCATCCCTGCTCTTAAAGAGCTGGCTGATTACATTACGGCGAGCAATAACGAAGATGGCGTAAAAGAGGTTATCGAGAAGTTTGTATTGAACGCAGAGTAAGGTTCAAGCGAAGCATTTACTTTTATACATGTATTATGACAACACAAACAAACAGCCCTGTCAGCGATAGCTCGCTGTGCAGGGCTGTTCATATAAGTATAACTATGTATTAATACTTTTCTTAAAACTCATTTTTTATTGGCCATTTTCTCTAGTGCTCTAACGGCACGCTCACGTTGTTCCCTCTTTTCAGCCCGGTAGTGACTTGCATCCTCTCCCGCACTGCTAAAGAATCCCCAGAGCAGTCCAATCAAACTACCTACTATACTAGGAACCGCCTGATTCACCAAATAAAAATCCATATCGAGCTTAATACTTAGAAACAAAAGTCCACCCCAGATGATAAAATAGCCATAAAAAGCTAGATAACGATGACTAAATGCAAAAAATAGATAAATTAGAAATGCAACAAAACCTAAAACAATTGAAATCACATGAAATTCATCTTCCACAATAACGCAACTCCCTAATGCCAGTCTAGTTGTTTTGCATAAACTCATTGAACTCTAAAAATCTCTTTTCACTTACATGCTCGGTTAAACTCTCGCTTTGTAGACCTTTCTCCTCTCTGCTTTGTTAAACGCACTCCACACTATATCATATCCAGCTTCTTCTTATAACTATATTTAATTCTTCTAAACAAAAAAACTCCCGTTTATGACATCTTACGATGGCGTAACCGAGAGCTTTAATTTCTTTCATTCCTTTGCAGAATTACACATTACCTATTTTACTAGAGGTTTGGAAGTTTGGACCAACGGACTCTTACGCCCACCTCGTTTTAACCAATCCATCACTTTCTCATTCATCGCCAAGAGACCTGTAACGACCAAGGCTACACCAATCCACGTAATCCAGCTAACATGTTCATTATAGACAACGGCACCCAGACCAACCGCAATCGGTGGGGAGATGTACAGCCAGGTTGCCGGGAACAGCGGATTCGTGCGAGACATGATCCAGTAGAACAGGCTGTGACCAACCATCGAGCCAACGACAGTCAAGTAAATTACGGACGAGACAGCAGGTACCCAGTCCAGAGCAGACATATTCCACGATTCTGTAACCGCTGAGAGCAAGCTTAACAACAGTCCTCCATACATCATCTGTGCTGCGTTGATCGCTACGGGGTTCGTTTCTTTGAACTGATTAATCACCTTCTTGGAGTAGATCGCCCCTGCTGAATAACACACTTCGCCCACCAGAACGGCAATACAACCCCATAGCCATAGTGGACTACCACCAATAGATACACCCGGCAGAACCACAAGCACGACTCCCGCAAAACCGATCAGACATCCCGTAATCATGCGTGCAGATGTTTTTTGTCGCAACAAAGCTGTCTGCATCAGCATAATCATGAGTGGACCTGTAGCTGACAAAATTGCACCAACGCCCGAACTCACATATTGTTCAGCCCAATATAAGGTCGCAAACGTACCAAACGTCAGTCCTGCACCTGTAATGAGCATTTCTTTACGCCACAGCAGGGAAATATTGACCTTCCCCTTCATCCACATCCATGCAAACATCAAAGCCCCTGCAACAATAAAACGGAGTCCAGCTGACAGAAAAGGCGGCATGCCTGCTTCAACTCCAATTTTGATTGCCAGAAACGTTGTTCCAAAAATAAGACACATTACGGTAAATGCGATCCCCACCATGATAATCACTCCTTCATCTGTTCTCCATCATATAGCACTCTCTACAGAACAGAATGCACAAAACAGAACAGTTATCTTCCGTTTGCTGTTACAATAGAGTTCAAAAGGAGTGTGAGCCGGGTGGGCAAAACCATGATGATGACAGATAACAGCCTGAAACTATATGAGCAAGTCATCCATTATCTCGTTGTGCGTATAGAAGCGGGAGAGTGGGCTGAACATGAAAAACTGCCATCTGTACGTAGCCTGTCCGAGCTACTCGGCGTACATCGTCTCACCGTTTTCAAAGCGTATCAGGAGTTAAAAGAACGTGGAAATGTTTATGTGAAGGACAAGTCTGGCTATTATGTCAGTCCAGCGACGCCATTCTCTGTAACGGATCAGGCGGATGATCCGGCTGTGTCTGCCTGGCTACATTGGGATTCACTAGCACGGGTACAGTCCCTTGAAGCAGAATACCAGTTTTCCAAATCGTTAATCGATCCCTCTCTGCTGCCCAACCGATATTGGGGTGAACTGATGCGTGATCTGCTCGATCAATATCCCCGTTTGCTTGGCACGTATTCCACAATTCAGGGAGATCTGGAATTGCGAAGTGCGCTGGCAAGCCATTTAACGAAAAAAGAACGCTTTTATCTCTCTGCAGACGAAGTGCTCATTACTTCCGGGGCCCAGCAGGCTATCGACGTAATCTCTCGGAGTCTGGTCAGACCCGGTGATCGTGTTCTGATGGATAGGCCCACGTACGGGCCTGCAATGGAAATTTTTCGCAAGCAAGGTGCTCGTCTAATCTTTACGGATATTCACTCGGATGGGTATGATCTGGAGCAGATTGAGCATCTGATGAAAACGGAGAAACCACGCTTATTCTATACGACACCAACCTTTCATAATCCGACCGGCGTTAATGTTCCAGTTGAACAGCGCAAGCAATTACCGGAACTTGCAGAACAGTATGGTTGTTTTCTACTCGAAGACGACAGCACCTATGATATCTATTTTAAGGAGAAACCTCCTGCACCCATTTTCACCTACGACACGACCGGTCACACCCTGTACATTCGAAGTTACAGCAAGTATGTTGCACCCGGGCTGCGAATTGCAGCCATCATATGCCGTCAACGATTCATGCCAGGACTACAGGCTGTAAAATCACTGACAGATAACGGAACAGCCCTTCTGAACCAGAAGCTTTTTCTCCGTTATTTTCAGTCAGAACGCATGCATCAGCATCTGTCCAAGCTGCGGACCGCCATCCAGCTTCGAATGGAAGTAATGGAACAATGTCTTCTAGAAACGGACTGGACGTGGACCCGCCCCGAGGGTGGACTCAACTTTTGGGTTGAGCTTCCGGAGGGTGTAGATACAGGACGACTGCTTCACCGATGCATGGAGCAATCCGTTGCCTTTGTCCCCGGAACCGTATTCGATTCTTCGGACGATTCAGCTAACCGCAAGCTGCGTTTGTCCTTCTCTTATGCCCATGAGCAGCAGATTCGGGAAGGCATGAGTAGGCTCATTACGCTGGCGAAAGAAATGTAGTTTGAATTTAAAATAATCCCTACTTCCTGCGTGTGCGACATAAGCATATCGTTAGAATCCAAAATAAGCCCGAAAGGTCACTTGACCTTCCGGGCTACTGTTATGAGCTAGATATGACCTTATCCACCAATCCATATTCGACTGCCTCAGCAGCGGTCAGGAAATAATCTCGATCCGAGTCCTTCTCAATCCGCTCAATCGACTGCCCTGTATGATCGGCTAACAGCTTGTTAAGGCGTTGACGGTGTTGAATGATGCGGTTAGCATGAATCAGCATATCCGACGCCTGCCCCCGCGTACCGCCATGTGGCTGATGGATCATAATCTCACTGTTGGGTAGCGCCATACGCTTGCCTTTTGTTCCACCCACCAGCAATATCGTGCCAAAGCTTGCCGCCATACCTGTACAGATCGTGGAGATATCCGGCTTCACATATTGCATCGTATCATAGATCGAGAACCCCGCAGTCACCGACCCACCAGGGCTGTTGATGTACATCTGGATGTCCTTCTCCGGGTCTTCTGCAGTCAAAAACAATAACTGAGCCACAATGGCATTTGCCATCTGATCCTCAATCTCTCCGGACACCATAATAATCCGGTCTTTGAGCAAACGGGAGTAAATATCATAGCTCCGTTCTCCGCGAGCTGTCTGTTCCACCACATAGGGCACTACATTCATGTGTGTCGCCTCCTCGGTTTAGGCAACCATGTTGACCGTGTACCCACCTCCATACGACATCGAGTTCATACCAGAAGTAGAGTACCCGTACATCATTGGCTGCATGGATGGAGACGGCAAAGTCTGCTGCAAAATTGTACCCGCCACAGCCATCGGATCATCAGTCCGATTCAGGCACAGATCAATGATTTGAGCGGTATCTCCATTACGAAATGCCAGCAGATAGCTGCGCAGTTCCTCCCGATTGTTTTCCACTGCGCCTGCTTCATACTGCAATTCAGCGTCCGATTGTTCCGACCTGTGCCTCACTTCAGCTATGGTAGATCGGGCACGACTTAACGCCGCTTTCACAGCGCCTTCTGTCGTATCCAGCATTTCCGCAGTCTCTGCCGCCTTATAACCCATTAATTCACGTAATACATAGATCACTCGCTGCCACGGTGGTAGCTTATCTACAAGAAGTTGAACAGCAGACTCCAACTCCTCGAATCGTCTTTCCTCCTCCATCTCGTGCAGAAGCGGCTTCAAGCTATCCAGTTTATATGCTAATCTCTCACTCTGACGTAAGATATCAATCCAGCTGTTGCGTGCAATACGGATCAGATAAGCTTCCCAGTTTATATCTTTATTCATCCCGGAACTTCCAGCGACACTCGACGACAATACTTTGAGACAAGTCTCCTGAACCAGATCCTCCGTGTCTGGAACTGATTTCGTCAGTGATAAACAGTACGCATACAACGAACCCATCAGATCGGGTAATACGGTATGGATGCTTAGGTTCAATTGATTTTTTCTGTCGTTGTCACCAGATTTAATATTAAATTTATCTTGTTTACCATCATCATGTGGTCTGTTGATTCTGCAATCCACGGACTTCACAAAGGCCATCTTGGGGGCCCCCCTTTGCTGGTTCCTGATTGATTTTGACTTACACTATGTAAACGAAGAACCTCCTCCAAAGGATACGCTCTTCTACATTTATTTTTGTTACGCTCATTAAGTTGAGTCACGCATTGGTTTCCAGCTATTTGTTTCCAAGCGGCACCTTCATCCCAGCAAGAGCAATCGTAATGCCTGGATCCAGCTTGTAATTCTGCCGTACATCGACGTCATGGGACATATGTGTAAAATAGGTATGACCCGGTTGCAGCTCCCGCAGCAGCTCCTGTGCCTCGCGCATATCGTACACGGAACGTGTCGAGAATTCTGCTAGCTCATGCACAAAGCTCGTTCCGAGCACCAGCATATCCAGTCCGTGCAATGGCTCTTTCTCAGATATCTTCAGGTCAATGGCATCTGAACAGTACGCCCAGCTATACCCACCTCGATCCAGTCGATAAGCGTACGAATACCCGTTATGCCCATGGCACACTTTCCAGGAATGTACCTTCCAGCCGCCGAGTTCAATATCATCATCCGTTTCCAGAAAGTCCATATGACGACTCAACCAAGGAAACTGTCCCTGAATGGTGGCAATCACTTCACGTGGTGCATATAAACGTCCCTTTATACCCAGCCAGCGGCACGCATCCGCCCATTCTGGCAATCCTCCAATATGGTCAAAATGCGCATGAGTAATAAGCAACGTATGCACCATACGTAATCCCTGCTCCTCCATCTGTGATCTCCAGTCTGGTCCGCAGTCAATCATGAACTGTTCACTAGCACTATCGCCACCACCGTCAATCAGAACAGAGGAGCGCTTCCTTCTATTTTCTCCCGTAAGTCTAGCCTCTGTACATACTTTGCAATCACAATACATACGTGGAACGCCCATCGCATCGCCAGTGCCCAGAAATGTTAGCTGATTCAATCCGCATTCCCCCTGAATTAATGATATGTAGATTGTAATCGTACACCTTTGTTTTTGCAAAAAAAAGACCACCCCGTTGCAGTTCTCCACTGCAATTCGGGATAGTCTGTGGTCTGACCGTTCACCGTCAGACTTCATCTCCATGCTTCGCCCCATCGGGAGCTTGCGCTTCGTCAACATGTTGTGCAACCTTATAAGCGGGTCGCCAACCTGAAGAGCAGGCCATACCTTTTGCACAGGCCATGACCCGATTAATTCAAGCACATTAACCCAGCTCTGGAACTACACCAGTGCCCGCAACTTCAATGTCAGTTCCCGACCTGCAGGTACTTCCTTCGAGTCTGTAATGACCCAGTTGGATGCAAGTCGCTCTGCCAGCACCTCTGCCTGCTCCGGTTTCAATTGCAATCCGGTAACGATTCCTTCACCTACCGTGAAGTCTTTTTCTGGTTGCACCTTGAAGGCTTTCTCCAACCAGATTCCCAGTCCACCACGCGTGTTAAAGGTAATCCGATATCCATCTTTGACTGCCGCCTCCAAATTTTCACCATGCTCGTCCGCATAGGAGAAAAATTCGTTATATCGGTATTCCTCTTCAGACACGGCGTCAAAAGCGGAAATGTCCTTCGCTTGAATAGCTTTCAAAATTTCTTCCTCAGGCATCCCCTTACCACGGGCCTGCTCCAGTCGAATCGCTGTACTTTGGGATAATTTGATCTCTGAACTCATCCAACTCACACCTTCCTGCAGATACTATGTAACCATCATGATTTAGTATACCTCTATCTATATCCTTTTGGCAGTAAAAAACCTCCATCTCGACTTCCATTGAAATGAAGGTTTAGTATGAACATGCACGTTTACCTATTCAATTGCATCATCAATACTCATATTCCCGCGAGCACCTGATACCACACCCCGCGTTTGGAGTACAACGTACTGCGTACCTCGTCCCATCCACCCAGATAGGTGATATCAAATAATCCTTCAGGCGTTGGAAATGTGGACTCCGTCTGAGCAAATACATCCGGATCTACTGAACGAAAACCATGCTTGGCAAAAATATGCTGTGCTTCTGGTGTACGCAGATATGCGACAAAGGCTTCCGCCAGTTCACGATTCCCATGTTTATCAGCATACTTATTCACCACGACTGCCGGGTTCTCAATCAGGATTGTATTTTTCGGAACGACGATGTCATAATCTACACCTTTGGCAATCCGGGCAAGTAATTCATTTTCATACGTGACGATCACATCACCCACACCATACTCGAATGCCGCCATCGAAGAGCGACCACTCTTGTCCAATGATTCAACGTTGCGATGTACCTGTTCGAGAAAAGCCTTGGCTGCGGCAGGGTCTTTCTTACCCTCTTGCTCCTCCGACAGTTTCAATCCGGCACCGTAGATGGCATTAATATCCCATTGTGCGCCCCCGGATGTCTTTGGATTGGGGTACAGTACCTTCACTCCCGGCTTGGTTAAATCCTGAAAATCACGAATTCCCAGAGGGTTGCCTGCTCTAGTACCCAGAACCACAATCGAACGGGTGATCATCCCCTCATTCAGGGTCTGTTTCCAATCGGAGCTAACCAAGTCGGCTTTGACCAGCTTGTCGATATCACTCTCCATCGCGAGCAAGGCCACATCAGCCTCGAATCCACCTACAATGGCTCTTGCCTGTGTTCCCGAAGCTTCATAGGACTCCTGGAAGTTAATCGTCTGTCCAGTCTTCGCCTTCCACTCCTCCTGGAACTTGGGTAGCAACTCACCTACAGCGTCTTTCGCTACACTATAAGCACCGATTACCAGCGTGTTGGATGAATCGTTACCAGAGGGCTCGTTCTGTGCGCTTGACTCCTCCTGCTTGCTGCATCCAGCGGTCATGCAGACGAGCAGAAGTATGAGGGCAACATATAAGAGTATGACTTTCTTCTTCCTCGTCTGCATGGGTAGCCCCTTTCTTCCACTTGATCTAAATCATCACCGGCATCGGATCTTCCTTCAGTCGGTTCTCAACCACCCAACTGTTGGAATCATTGAACAAGTATGCACGGTGCACAAGAACTCTTATCTGTTGACCGATCTCCAATGTCGTTTTCTCCAGAGAACGATACGTAATTAACTTGTGACCCTGTACTTCCACCTCTACCATCCATTCACTACCGCGGAAATGAAGATGTTTGACTGTACCTTTTTCCGTTGCAGACAACATGGTGAACTCATTTTTCAAGCCGATCTCAATATACTCTGGTCGGATCAGCGCTCGTGTACCTTCACCCTCGACCGCATGTTCGAAGCCTTTCAGCTGTGAAGCATCCTCCACAACCGTAGACTCCCCGATAAATGTAGCGACAAAAGGTGTCTGCGGGTTTTTGTAGATATCCCAAGGCGTACCTTTCTGTTCCAGACGACCCTGACTGATAATCATAATTTCGTCCGCCACTTCAATCGCTTCATCCTGGTCATGCGTTACAAAGATCGAAGTGATCCCTACCCGCTCAATTAGCTCCCTCAGCCATGAACGCAGTTCCTGTCGGATCTTCGCATCAATGGCCGCGAATGGTTCATCCAGCAATAACAGCTGCGGCTCAGGGGCGAGTGCTCTGGCAAAAGCAACACGCTGACGCTGCCCACCAGACAACTGATGGGGATAGCGCTGTTCGAAACCTTTTAACCCGGTCAGTTCAACGAGTTCCATAACCCGATCACGGATCTGGGCTTTTGGCGTCTTCTTGACCTTGAGTCCAAAAGCAATATTCTCAAATACCGTCATATGTTTGAACAAGGCATAGTTCTGGAATACAAATCCGATGCCCCGCTCCTGTGGAGGCAGATGGTTCACCACTTTTCCGTGAAAGCGAATCTCTCCGGAACCCGGATTCTCCAGACCCGCAAGCATCCGCAGAATGGACGTCTTCCCACCTCCGCTGGGTCCAAGCAGACCGATCAGATGGCCTTTGGCAATATCGAATGAGACATCTTTTACCGCATGAAAATCACCGAAATGTTTGTTCAGATCACGGACTTCTACATGCATATCAATGCACTTCCTTTCGCTTCTTGGCCCATTCCATCATAAGCAGCAGCCCGACGGAGAAGGTGACCAGCACCAATGCCACACCATTCGCGGCAGCTACATTAAAATTCTCAACATCCTGATACACCAGCGTTGTTGCTGTCTGCGTTTTGTTCATAATATTACCGGATACGACCAGCACTGCACCGAATTCCCCAAGCGAGCGCGCAACCGTCAAGACTAGACCATATACCACTGCCCAGCGGATCGAAGGCCAGGTCACACTCCAGAACGTTCTCCAGCCGTAGGCGCCAAGGGTAGACGCGGCCTCCTCTTGCTGCGAACCGAGTTCCTGCAGGACAGGCATAACCTCTCTGACCATCAGTGGAAATGTGACAAATAACGTAGCGATCACCATACCCGGGAAGGCATAGACCACATTGAATCCAATTCCTTCAAAAAAAGCACCCATAATGCTGTTAGGTCCCAGCATCAACACAATCATCAAGCCCCCAATGACAGGAGATACGGCATAAGGCAGGTCTACAATGCTGTTCAGCAGCCCTCTTATCCGTTCACTCAGCCATCCGGCACGTACCAGATACAGGGCCATCATGATGCCAAACAATGTATTTAACAGGGTGACCACCAGGACAACCATTCCGGTCATCATCAAGGCGTGTAAGGCCTCAGGGCGCATCAGCCCTTTCAGGAACCCGCCTGCCCCATCTTCAAATGCGCCAATAAAAATGCGACCGAGCGGGATGATCAGCAGTACAATAAATACCGCAAACGTCAGTCCGATTAAGAGTCGTCTCATCGTCTTCTCCCCCGCATCTGTACCAGATTGATCAGCCAGAGGATGAGGAAGGAGAGCGTCAGGAGCAACACGGATACAGCAGCGGCTCCAGTTGGATTATCACTTTCAATCTCTCCGTAGATAAATACGGAAGCGGTCAGAGTTCTGCCCGGAATGTTACCAGCCACCAGAACGACAGCTCCGAATTCAGCCAGTCCTCTGGAGAAAGCCAACATCCCCCCACTGATCATGCCAGGTGCCATGGAAGGCAGAATAACCTGCATGAATGTACGAGCCTTGGATGCCCCCATCGTGTACGAGGCCTCTTCCTCGGAAGGATCAATTTCTTCCAGCAAAGGCTGCACCGCACGGATCACAAATGGAAACGTGACAAAGGTCATCGCTATAACAATGGCGGGCTGGTGAAACACAATCTCGAACCCCATGGATTCTGCCAGTTTCCCGATGGCACTGACCGGACCCAAGAGCAGCATAATCATTAAGCCGCCCACTGCGGTTGGCAATGCAAACGGGAGATCGACCAGACTGTTGAGAAACGATCTGCCCACAAAGCGATACCTTGTCAACACCCATGCGATCATCGTGCCAAGAACCACATTAATCAGAGTTGCAATCACGGCCAGCCGAATCGTCAGCAGTACAGCTTTCCACGCGATCGGGTCCATGATACTCTGGGCGAAGTTGCTCCATCCTTCAGAGAAGGAGTTGACGTACACACCGATGATTGGAAGTACAATAAGTACGATAAAATATAACAATACGGTACTGCGGAATCCCCAAGTCCATCCCTTATGACGAAGAACGGTATTCATTGCTGCGTTCCCTCCCAGCCTCCGGCTTAAGTTCCGGTCGGCAGTCTCCCTGCTTCGGTACGACATTTTTCCTAAGTTGGATTATATTACTTTAATATTATTCCCATTAGTCTACTTGGTTTTGCTTTTCTGATACTTTACCAGTTTGCAGTGCTAATCGTCAATGCTTTTATTGAATATAATTGGGCCACATATGAGAACGATTAATAAAATCACTTCAGGTCATTTCTAACCTCTCCGTTATTGTGCGATTCACAAAATCAGCGTCATATATGGTTTGTTTGGTATGTAGTGGTTAAGGTACAATCGAGGGTAAGAAATGAGATCCTAAGGAGTGATTTAACATGTTATATACGAAGAATATATCCACTTCCACACGAGATGAAATGAAAGATATCACATGGGACGTGAAGCAGATTGTCCAGAGTAGCGGGGTGCAGAATGGGACGGTGCTCGTCTACTGTCCACATACGACGGCAGGTATTGCCATCAACGAAAATGCAGACCCGGATGTAAAACACGATGTATTGTTGCGCCTGGACGAAGTGTACCCTTGGGAGCATCCCGAATATCGACATGCCGAAGGTAATACAGCCTCTCACCTCAAATCGATCACAACAGGGCCATCACAGACGGTAATTATTCATGAAGGCAGATTACTGCTTGGCCGATGGCAAGGCATTTACTTTTGCGAATTCGATGGCCCCCGTGAGCGGGAATACCTTCTCAAAATCATGGAAGGTTAGATTCGTCCCAACAGGCCTGTCACCAACTCAACCATTTTTCAAACACAAACAGGCGGTCCACCCTCATTTCGGGTCGGAGCCGCCTGACTTGTTTTTTGGCGCATACTAACTTTCGCGAGACAACGTTATAAAGAATTAAAGTTATGACAAATCACCGCCCTGAAGTGTAGGGGTGCAACAATAGCGCCATTATTGGACGCCAGGCTGCTGACCCAGATTGCGGCACAGCACTTTGACATGAGACAGCGCAGACGATTCAATCTCCACAAACGTTAAACGGTCCTGAATGTAATAAGAAATGAATCCGTGCATAGCCAAAAATAGCGTACGCGGTACCCTTTGAATGTCTTCTTCCGTACAGTTCTCTTCATTCATATATTGTCTTATAATAGATGCGAACAATTCGAAGCAGCGTCCCTGTTCGGTACGACAATAGGACAACAGTTCTTCGTCCCTGATCATAAACATAATTTCGTATTGGTATGGGTTCTCCAGACCAAAGCGAATAAACTCCATCATAATGTGCTCAACCTTGCTCACATCATCACGAACCGGCCTGACCATGGCTTGCAGCAGTAAATGCCCCAGATGATTAAAATCTTCAACCACGATGGCATAGAACAGCTCTGCCTTTTCCTTAAAGTGATAATACAGCGACCCATGACTATAGCCCAGATGCTGGCCGATGCTTCGCATCGAAATGGCGCGGTATCCTTTGGTAATAAAAAGGTGCCTCGCCGCCTCCAGTATCCGCTCCCTCGACAACTCCTGTTCGACTGCTCTTCTAGCCATATATTTTATTCCCCTTCAATAAAATAAAGCCGCTGTCCCTCCGTGATCCGGGATTGCCCTTGCGTCAAATCCGTGATCCAGGCTACAAAAGCCTCGGTTTCACTATCCGGCGGAAGACAAGTCAACGTAACCTTATCGGTGAATCCAGTTTCACCTGTACGGACTTCCCGGCTTCTTAACTCATTTTCCACTTTACCCAGCCACGTATAATCCAGTTCAACAAACACTTCACGATGCAGCACGTTGGTAATGGCTTCTCCGGCTTCAATGGCTGCTACAGCTCCATCCGTATAAGCGCGAATTAACCCACCAGCTCCAAGCATAATTCCCCCGAAGTATCGCGTAACCACAATTGCAACATTTTTTAATTTCTGATTTTTGATCACTTCAAGAATGGGTTTCCCTGCTGTTCCGCTTGGTTCCCCGTCATCAGATTGCTTCTGGATCTCATCGCGCTCCCCAATCATGTATGCAGAGCAGTTGTGAGTCGCATTCCAATGTTTTTTCTTGATCTCATCGATAAAGGTAACAGCCTCTTCTTCTGTCGTGACCGGCATAATATGACCGATAAATCGCGACTTCTTGATTACAATTTCCAGATTGCCCGGTCCTCGAACCGTGCGATAACGTTCAATCATCCCAAATCCAACTTTCTGAACTTTTCCTGAGTCCAATTTTCCATTTAATCCATTTTACAAGAAAGCAGTTCCCCGCGCTAACGCGGACGAACTGCCCTGGTTATCTACATCCGGGAACCCTGCATCTTACACGAACAGTGATTCCCGGATAGATTTACATTACCTTATTTAACTATATGAGCAGACCGATGAATTATTCAGAAAGTCTCGCTTCGAGCGCTGCTTTCTCTTCTTCAAAGCCTGGTTTGCCCAGCAATGCGAACATATTTTTCTTGTAAGCTTCCACGCCTGGTTGGTCAAATGGATTGACGCCCAGCAGGTAGCCACTGATGCCGCATGCTTTTTCAAAGAAGTATACCAGATATCCGAAAGAATATGGAGTCATATCCGGAATGTTCACAATCAGGTTTGGTACTTGACCATCCGTATGTGCAAGCAGTGTTCCTTGGAACGCTTTTTTGTTAACAAAGTCCATGGTTTTGCCTTCAAGGAAGTTCAAGCCATCCAGATCATCCGGATCGGATTTGATCGAGATATGCTCCGCAACTTCAGTAACCTGAATAACAGTTTCAAAGATATTCCGGCTACCTTCCTGGATGAATTGACCCATGGAGTGCAAGTCTGTAGAGAAATCAACAGATGCAGGATAGATCCCTTTGTAGTCTTTACCTTCGCTCTCTCCGAACAACTGTTTCCACCACTCGGATACGAAGTGCAGGGATGGCTCATAGTTTACAAGGATCTCCGTACCTTTGCCTTTGCGATACAATGCGTTACGAACAGCTGCGTATTGATATGCTTCGTTCTCAGCTACGTTCGGGTTGCTGTATTCTTTGGATGCGTCAGCCGCACCTTGCATCATTTCTTCAATGCTGATACCAGCTGCCGCGATTGGCAGCAAACCTACAGCTGTCAGAACGGAGTAACGTCCACCAACATCATCCGGGATAATGAAAGACTCGTATCCTTCTGCATTGGCCAGTTCTTTCAGTGCACCGCGCGCTTTATCTGTTGTAGCATAGATGCGTTTACGTGCTTCTTCTTTACCATATTTCTCTTCCAGTGCTGCACGGAAAATACGGAAAGCAATTGCCGGCTCTGTTGTTGTACCGGATTTGGAGATGACGTTGACGGAGAAATCTTTGCCTTCAACCAGATCCAGCAAATGAGTTACATATGTGGAACTGATATTGTTTCCTGCAAAATAGATTTCAGGCGTTTTGCGTTTGTCTTTTGGCAGATTGTTATAGAAAGAGTGAGTCAGCATCTCAATCGCTGCACGTGCACCCAGATATGATCCACCGATACCGATAACGATGAGTACTTCGGAGTCGCTTTGGATTTTGGCAGCCGCTTTTTGAATGCGAGCAAACTCTTCTTTGTCATAAGCCGTTGGCAGGTCAATCCAGCCCAGATAGTCGGAACCTGTTCCTGTTCCGTTGTGAAGCTGCTCATGAGCCAGACGAATCGGTTCTGCGAAATAGTCCACTTCGTGCTGATTTACAAATTGCAATGCCGTGCTATAGTCAAATGTCACTTTTTTTGCCATGATTTCAAAAACCTCCTGATTTCGGTTATATTATTTCCGTATCCGTATTCCATTCTAAACAACTTGCCTTAAGGATACTTCAAATCCACGGGGCTGACAAGCTTGCAGCTCGAACTTTGTCGTTAGAATTCAAGAAGCAAAAAGGGTAAACCGAATCCGCGGGTTGCGGTTCTGCTTACCCTTCTTATGTTATTCCGCCGGGTACGAGCAGACGTAGTCAGTAACGCTGCGTATCTCCAGTTTAAATTTGGATTCGGCAGGCACGTGGAACGTAGCTTGACCTTGAATCTCTTGCCACTCTTCTTCTCCGGGAAGCAATACTTTCAGATCTCCGGACAGAATCTCCATAATTTCACGGGAATCCGTACCGAACTCATAACTGCCTGGAAGCATGATGCCCAGAGTCACTTTGCTGCCATCCCCCAAAATAACCGTTCTGCTGGTTACCTGACCATCATAATAAATGTTGGCCTCTTTCACTACACTGACTTGATCGAATTGTGACATGCGTACCCGCTCCCCTGAAGTTAATGAAAACAAAAGGCAAAACAGATCAGGGCGATAACGAGTCACCGCCCATCTCTGCGGAAATAACTTGCTGCCATGGATCAGGACAGCATAAAGCTCTCGCGACCATAGCAGCGCTTATGAAGCTATTACAGCAATGCTTTTACGCGGCTAACCACGTTGTCCACTGTAAAACCATATTCCTGGATAACACGGTCGCCAGGCGCGGATGCACCGAATGTGCTGATTCCGAGAATGTCACCTTGATCTCCAACATATTTCTCCCAGCCCATTGGATAAGCCATTTCAATCGCAAGACGAGCTTTAACATCCGGAAGAAGAACGGACTCTCTATAAGCTTTGTCTTGTTTCTCGAACAGATCCCAGCTTGGCATGCTGATGACGCGAACTTGGATGCCTTGTTCAGCAAGTGCTGCTTGAGCTTTAACAGCCAATTGCACTTCAGAACCTGTAGCGATAATTTGTGCTACCGCTTTGCCATCTTTTGCATCAGAGACAACATAAGCACCACGTTTCACGTTCTCACGTGAACCTTCAACCGTACCTTCCAGGATCGGCAGGTTTTGACGAGTGAGTACGAGTGCAACCGGGTTGCTCTTGTTCTCAAGCGCGTAAGCCCAAGCAGCCGAAGTTTCATTACCATCAGCCGGACGAATAACCGTCAGGTTAGGAATGATACGCAGGGATGCCAGTTGCTCGATCGGTTCGTGCGTAGGACCATCTTCACCAACAGCGATACTGTCGTGAGTCAGAACATACGTTACAGGCAATCCCATCAGGGCAGCCAGACGAACAGCCGGACGCAGGTAATCGGTAAATACGAAGAATGTACCTCCGAATACTTTCACACCGCTGTGCAGTGCCATACCGTTCATTGCTCCAGCCATACCAAATTCACGGATACCGAAGTAGATGTTACGGCCGGAATAATCTTCAGGTGTGAAGTTCTCCAGGTTGTTCAAGTGAGTCATTGTGGAGCTTTCCAAGTCAGCAGATCCGCCTGTCAGTTGTGGCACGTTGTGCGCCAGACCGTTCAGAGCGTTACCGGATGCTACACGAGTGGAAAGCGCTTTGTCTGTTGCTGCATATTTAGGAAGATCACGGTCCCAACCTTCTGGAAGGTCGCCGTTAATCGCTGTTTCGAATTGAGCTGCCAGCTCAGGGAATGCTTTTTTGTACTCGGCAAATTTCTCGTCCCAAGCTTTGTTAGCAGAGATACCACGATCTTTCACTTGTGCAAAGTGATCGCGAACTTCAGCTGGTACGTGGAAGTTTTCTTCATAAACCCATTTGTAATACTCTTTAGTCAATTTGGCTTCGTCTGCACCCAGTGGAGATCCGTGAGTACCGCCGTGGCCGCCTTTACCTTGTTTGTTCGGGCTACCGTAACCGATAACCGTTTTAACTTCGATCAGCGTAGGACGCAGTGTATCTGCTTGACCTTCCTGAATTGCTTTTTCGATTGCAGGCAGATCGTTACCATCTTCAACGCGCAGCACTTGCCAGCCATAAGCTTCAAAACGCTTCGCGATGCTTTCGGAAGAAGACAGATCCAATTTACCATCCAACGTGATGTCATTGGAGTCGAACAACATAATCAGTTTGCCCAGGTGCAAACGTCCAGCCAGGGAAGCTGATTCATGAGATACGCCTTCCATCAAGTCACCATCACCACAGATTGCGTAAGTGTAGTGGTCAACTACGTTGAACTTGTCTTTATTGTATGTTGCGCCCAGTTGAGCTTCAGCCATCGCCATACCTACAGCCATTGCAATACCTTGACCCAGTGGGCCGGTTGTTGCATCAACACCTGCAGTATGTCCGAATTCCGGGTGACCCGGAGTTTTGCTTCCCCATTGACGGAACTGTTTCAGTTCTTCCATTGGAAGATCATATCCGCTCAGGTGCAGCAAGCTGTACAGCAACATGGAGCCATGTCCTGCAGACAGGACAAAACGGTCCCGGTTAACCCAAGTTGGGTGGTCCGGGTTATGAGTCATCGTTTTTGCAAAAAGTTGGTACCCCATTGGAGCGGAGCCCATAGGCATACCCGGATGTCCGGAATTTGCCTTCTCAATTGCATCAATCGCCAAAGTACGTACGGTAGTAATCGACAGGTTGTCGATCGTGCTGTTCTCGTCCTTTTGAATCGCTTCGTTCTTGTCAGTCATGGTTTGTCCTCCTCATGTCTTTAGATAAGTCGGGTGCGCAAGCGAATCCCTCTCATCATACAAGCAAACCGAATTTCACAATAAGTGAATCCGCTTGAGTGTTTCATTTTGACTTATTCACTTTTGTATTGTATCACTTGGCGTGAAGCTTTTCCATAACCTTCTTTTAGAAGTTCGTGAAAAATCGGTTGTTTGTGATAAATAATCCCTTGCCAATCAAGCAAAAATCGCATTTCACAAGGCACTTGAATCCAAAAACAGACTTAACGAGCCTCGCAAATCCATCGCATGAAGTATAACCTCTAAGCTGAAAACCATGCATTTTTTAGATATCCATCCGTAATTCACATATAATATTCCTGAATATGGATTTGAAAGTGAGCTGCGGTTTACTTTTCAAATGTACATGCGTCAATCATAGGAGGTCGCGAACATGACAGATCCTGCTGCTCACCCATCCCCATCGGTAAAATACTCATTACCCTGGATATCCGGTATTTTAACGGGTATTCTGTCGGGAGTTGTCCTGGGATTTTTCCTCAAAGTGATTCAGGCCAACACCGGTGAACAAGTATATACCCTGCTTCTGAATATCGATTTTGTGCCTGGTCTTCCGCTAACCTTACCCGAATTCATTGAGTTTTCTTTGCACCTAATTGTGTCTGTTGCCATTGCCATCTTCTATTTGTGGTGGGTACAGCGCTCAGGCCTCCCTATGTTTAAAGGAATCTTGCTCGGTGCCGTCTCATCCCTGCTCTACATCCCGCTCTCTCAACTATCCCCACGTGTGCCGGACCTGTACGACTTGACCGCCATCCTCTACTGGATTGTTGGACATCTCCTGTTTGGTATAGTTCTTGGCTTGTGCGGAAAATATATCAACACGAAAAAAGCGACTCCCGTTTCGTAAACGAATTGGGGTCGCCTTTTTGTTAGTCTGTAGTCTATTACGTGGTTCCGAATCAACCTTGCGCAGTATTAAAGCATAAGCTTAAAATACAACGGTTTTATTTTCGTGAACAAGAACACGGTCTTCAACATGCCATTTCACGGCACGTGCAAGCACAACACGCTCAATGGTACGTCCAATACGCTTCAGCTCGGTTACATCATCCCCGTGGCTTACACGCTGCACATCCTGTTCAATAATCGGGCCGCCATCCAGTTCTTCCGTAACATAGTGCGCTGTCGCACCGATAATTTTGACACCACGGTTGTATGCTTGCGCATACGGTTTACCGCCCACGAAGGCTGGCAGGAATGAATGATGGATGTTAATGATTCGATTGCGGTAGTGCTCAATGAACATTGGAGAGATGATCTGCATGTAACGAGCCAGAATGATCACATCCACATCATTGCCGATGACGTCCAGTTGACGCTGTTCTGCTTCTTTCTTCGTATCTGCTGTAACCGGAATGTGATGATATGGAATGCCGAATGATTCTACATAGTCCTTCATGTCCAGATGGTTGCTGACCACAAGCGCAATATCTGCATCCAGGTCGCCTGCCTGCCATTGCCATAACAATTCAACCAGACAGTGATCTTCTTTGGATACAAAGATAGCCAGTTTCTTCTTGCGGCTAACCGCAGATAGCGTCCATTCCATTTGGAAACGGCTTGCCACTTCTGCAAAATCGGCTTCCAGTTTCGGCAGGTTGATTAACAACTGCGGAAGATCAAACTCAATTCGCATAAAGAACATGCCGCCAGCAGGGTCCATTGTATACTGGTCCGACTGAACAATGTTTGCACCATGCTGGTGCAGGAAGTGAGAGACGGCAGCTACAATTCCTGGACCATCCGGACAGGAAATAAGCATGCGCGCACGATCGGCGCGGTTTTTAGAATCAGGGCGTACTTGTTTAGCGTGGATCTCCATCGGGTTATTCTTCCTCCTTCAATTAAGCCATGACCTGCGGGGGTTAACCCGCAAGCCATGCAATCAAGCGATGATTCAGTTGTTCTTCATTCAAATGCGGGAATAGTGCAGCTTCAGTCACCATGTCATAGAGGCGTTCCAGCGGTTCGCGCGGATCTGCCTTTTTGGCTTTGGCATCATTTTTGAGCAACGTCCACACATCCAGAATATACGAACGAGACTCAATCTCTTTACCTTTGAAAAAGTGTTGCAACTGTTCTACTTCTGTCAGGAAATCCTGGCCGAATCGACCGGCAACATCCCCACGAAGCAGCGCAATCTCCACCTCATACATTGGACGCTGTGTCTTGGCCTCTTTACCAATCCAAGGTGTCTCCAGAATAAATGGACGTCCTTGAAGCTTCTCATGGTTGACGATGTGGTTAATCGCTTCAAACCCGATCCAGCCAGAGCCAATTGGTGTATGACGGTCCTTGTGCGCACCCACAGCATTCTTACTATCATTAATATGCATTACGGCAATGCGGTCAAGTCCTACCGTGCGATCGAATTGTTCCAGTACACCGTCAAAATCATTAACAATATCATATCCGGCATCATGAATGTGACATGTATCCATGCACACAGTCAGGCGCTCGTTATACGTTACTTTCTCGATGATCTGGGCAATCTCTTCGAAACTGCGACCCATCTCCGTACCTTTGCCAGCCATGGTCTCCAGAGCGATGTTTACATCCGTCTCTTTCACACCCTCCAGCACTTCATTCAACCCTTCTGCGATCCGTCCGATCCCATAGTGGGCATCTTTGTCTGTAAATGCGCCGGGATGTAATACGATGTTTTTCACACCAATAGCATGTGTCCGACGAATCTCTTCCTGAAGGAAATCTACAGCAAGTCTAAACGTGTTATCTTTGTATGAGCCAAGATTAACAATGTACGGTGCATGGACAACGATATCTTCCATTCCACCCTCTTGCATGGCAAGCTTGCCTTCTTCAATATACATGGACTCAATTGGCTTGCGACGTGTATTCTGTGGTGCACCCGTATATATCATAAACGAACTGGAACCGTACGAGGACGCTTCCTTCGTTGCACTCAATAATCCCTTGTCCGAAAAGGACACGTGGGAGCCGATTTTCAGCATTGATGATCCCCCTTAATCTGAATTATCCCTTATTCTAACGCGATTATCGAAATAAATCTAGAAATGCGCTATAATTCGGGATAGAAGCTATTTTTGGCAGCTAATATGTGGAACATGGTGGGCGAAATCCGTCTTTCCGTGAAAATCAATGAACCGAGGTGACTCCGTAATGATTTTCGACTCCTACGCGATGATACTGACCAGCAGTTCCCCCAGCAATTGGTTTATGAATACGATCGCATTCTGGACTTTTTTATTGCTCGGCAGCATGTGTATCGGTGGATTTTTTATGATGCGCAAGTTTTTGAAAGTGCTACCAAAAGCAGACGGAAAGTCCAAACTGGATTGGCAGAATTATTGGGTTGAAGCCAGCCGTCACTTATGGACCGATGAAGCCAAAGCTTTTTTGGATCAACTTGTGGAGCCTGTGCCTGGGCCATTTCGTGACATCGCTAAGCATTCCATTGCTGCAGAGATTGGTAAAATTGCAGTTGAAGACAGCGCCACGGAAGTTTCGAGAGATCATTGCATCAAAGGATACATTATTGCCACACCGAAGCGGGATAATAAGTTTTTGGTAAAATTTCTGGAGAAAAACAAAATTGATTATTCCCCTTATCAACACTTGATTAAATAAATCACAAAGATGAGTTAAACCATATATGGATTTGGTTAATTAGATACAGATATGCTCCGTCAGGTAAGTCGTTCCCAACAGGCATTGCTTACCGTCCGGGGCTGTTTGTCGATTCAAGGGTGTACGTCAGCGCAGTGAAAATACAGAGAGGATGTTTGATATGAAAATTGCCATTTGTGGAGGTACCGGATTTGTGGGAGGAGCACTTGTAGATTACTGGCTGCAAGCCGGGCACCATGTGAAAGTTATTACACGAAATCTGCCTGACTTGCATAATCCAAGTAAAAATCTTACATATATATCGTGGGAACAAGTCGAAGAACAACCTCACTTGCTGGAAGGTATGGACGCTCTCGTTAACCTTGCCGGAGAAACGCTGAATCAACGTTGGACAACCAAGGCGAAGCTGGAGATTGTTGAATCCAGAGTAACAACCGTAGCACGGGTAGCCCGATTGGTGGAATCTTTGGAACAAAAGCCAGAAGTGGTTGTTCAGGCTTCTGCCATGGCCATCTATGGAACCTCCCCTAATGAAACCTTCGACGAGAGCAGTCCGCAAAAATCCATGAACTTCCCGTCCCGGGTCTCGGAACAATGGGAAGTTGCTGCAGATGCAATCAAAAATGTTAGACTCGTTAAAATTCGGGTAAGTCTGGTTCTTGGACATAAAAGAGGGGCTTTTCCATTGATGAAACTGCCTTATATGCTAGGTGTTGGTGGCAAAATTGGCAGTGGCAAGCAATGGACTAGCTGGATTCACATTATGGATATCGTCAGACTGATTGACTTCACTATTCAGAACAAACAGATTTCCGGGCCTGTGAATGCTTCCACACCAAATCCCGTTACCAATGATGAATTTGGTCGCACGGTGGGTAAGGTGTATCATCGCCCTCACTGGTTCCCCGTACCCAGCTTCCTGATTAAAACCTTGGTTGGTGAACTATCCGTTGTTGTGCTTCAAGGGCAACGAGTTATCCCGCAAAAAGCACTCGACCACGGATTCCAATTCACCTTCCCTACCTTAACCGAGGCTCTGGAGGATCTGAAGCACCGCGGCTTATCTGACTGATTGAACTACAGCTTATCCAATCGACCGATAAGTGTAAACTGATTCCGCAAGTGTAAATGTGTCTCCATCCGCCAATGGATACTCCTTATACGGAGCAAGAATATTGCCCTGAAGAATGGTTCCATTGACGGAACCCAGATCCTTAATCACATAGCCCGATTTGTTCCGGCTCAATTCCACATGAGCACGGGACACACCGGTCGCTGTATCCACCCACTGAACCATGTCTACTGATCTTCCGATTACAAAAGACGCTCCCTGCACATCCATCCGTTCTTGGTCACCGCTTCCGGATCTTCGTTCAAGATAAAATGCGGGTACCACCGGGCCTGCCGATATATTGTTGCCTGGAGTCAGATTCTGCAAATTCACGGTTGCTTCCGCAACTGTATTATGTCGGATTAACTCCGAAGTTGAAGCTACTGTTCTATCCTGGTGCTGAACGAATGGTAGTTCGGAATGGTCAGTGGTCATATGCAGATTTTGAAAACGGGAATGCACACTACCTTCTGAATCGGATTCAACCGCTTGGTTTACACGTTCCTCAGACCTATCAGCTGTATTCCAGCGCCAACTCTCCTGAAATAGTTCCTCTTCAGCTTCCGTTTGCTTGTCTTTGTTCTTGCCTAGGCTGAATGAAAAAGACCGCTTGTTCTCTTTGCCAGTCTCAGGGTTCACCCTGCTGCGCTTCCATGTCCATCCTGCTACACCCAGCAAGCCGAGGCTGAGTAACGCTGATAAGATCATCTGTGTCTGTCCTGGTTGCTCCATGTATATGAATCTCCATACTAATGCCATAGCCACCATGCAGCCTAATATGATATACGTTACTTTGGACGATCCGGACTTTTGCTCTACTTCGATATCAACATGCTCTAACGAGTCATACGAGTTACCCGATCCCTGATCAACGCTGTTTGAGCCCGCCAATGAAGATTGTCCAGATGGGCGTCTGCCTGGAAAGGTTCGGGATCTCTCCGGAATGTCTTCAACCTCAGAAGCACTCATTTTCTGCGGCTGACGGAAATTTAGCTGCGGCTCCACAGAAGCATTTTGAAAAAGAGCACTGGGTTGATATGGTCGAGAATGACCAGTAGCTCGCATGTTATCCCGCTCAGAAATCGATGAATGAAGATTGCCTCTTGGATCATCCACTGTGTCCGACGTTCTGGATGAGAGAAATGCTGCGTTTCCTCCATTCTCTTGCTCGTCAGCGTATAACTCCAGCAAAAGCTCTCGCAATTGTCTGATATCCCAACGTTCATTGTCGCATAACTGCAGAACTCGCTGAATGCCTTCTCCCTGCAGTTCCTGTACATGGGCCATCAGTCTGATCACTAGCTCTCGGAATTGCTGGGGCGTCGAATCGACTTCAACCGTATCCATAATCGGTACATATACCATCCCAATCTCCCCCTGTTCAAATGAACCATTAATGAACAAGTATTCCTCCTGAATCAATAATTTACGAGGTTCCAGCATATATTGTCGGCATTCCGTGAAGGCATCGGCCAGTTGAAATAACAGACCGTACAGAACACGCAATTGAATTTTGCTTGACTTTAACATCTGAGATAACATCTTGTAGCCTGATATGTCATACTGCAAAGTTACATTCCGATCCACTTCACGAATATGCACAGGAAGAAGGCGCGGAATTTGATTCGAAGACAACATCCCCATCTGCACCCGGCTCAATTCCTCCATTCGTAACCCTTCTGCTTTTTCCAAAACCATGAACGCTCCGCCGTTACGGATAAAATCTCTCGTTAGTCCATACATGCCAATCCTCTCTTTCCATTGCTATATAGGATCAACTAAAGAAAGTTACACTGGGTACTTCGATGACGGAACAACCTTCCGATCGCTGTTATCCCCAGATTTCTTGATTCCCTTCTATAAAGGGGGAAATCCGGGGATAAAGGCGAGCGCTCCGCTTCTTCAGGTTTTTTCGTCCTCTCCGTTCTCGTGTAAAAAGTTTAGTTGATATAAGTTGAGTTACAATACACCACACTCTTCCACTCCAATCGCAGTGCTATCTTCGATCACTGTTATCCTAACGTTTTCCAGACTCCTGATATCAAGGGAAAAGTCCTGAGACAAGAACCGTGATAAATCCAGGTAACACCGCCAGCATAAACGGAAACTTCAATGTCTTCTCTTTGTTTACCAGCTTGAGCGAACCGAGCATGAAAAAACCTGCAAGACTACCTGCCATACCTCGAATCCGTTTCGCTGAGTCCTTGCGGAATAGAAGTATCACTAGACCAATTGCTCCCGCATACAAAACGGAGTAAATAATGACATGAATGCCAAAAGCGAGTCCCGTCCATGCCCCAATACCACCAAACAGTTTCACATCTCCTGCTCCTACCGCTCCAATTGCATACATCAAGAATAAAATACCAAAACCTGCTGCAAATCCAGCGGCTGAGAACAAGAAACCATCCCAACCTCCCCATATGATATGGGCTAATACGCCAGCGGCAGTCACGGGTAAAGTCAATCGATTTGGAATTTTCATGGAACGAATATCTGTAATAAAAGCTGCAATGACGTATATGCCACAGGCAAAGTAAAACCACTCCACCCTCCATCATCTCCTTTCTTATTTTCTGGAGGCCACGTTAAACGTAGTCTCCGTCTTGACACCGTCTCCTGTCTCGACAACAAAACTCCATGTTCCTTCTGTGGTCCGAGTACCGACAAACCAGTTCCATTCAATAATTCCATTCTCATCCGCGGTGGCCCAACCGATGTGCTTTGCAGAACTTTCACCTGACTTGTAAAATATCGTTAAGTTGGCTGTCGCTCCTGGTTCTACCTTCACCTTGATCGTTGCATTGTTGCCTATGTAAGCCGGGTCAGGCTTAGACAGTACCGTTGCTGAACCCGCAGTATCCCCGTCTCCTCCACTGCCATCTGATCCTTCTCCCGTATCTCCAATCCATACCCGTTCTGCCGCAGCAGCCTGAATGCGCAGCGACTTGCTGAGAAAGGGTACTTTTACCGGCAATTCATAACTCAGTTCAAGTCGGAAATAAGGATTTGTTTTGTTCTTAAGATCAGGTATGGAAACACCGTTCACATGCACACGTTCCATATCCAGCAGAGTTGGCTCGATAAATGGTTGAAGCAACGGTTTGACCGTCGGATCAAGCACCGTTTCCAAGACTGATGTCTTGATCTCCTGTAGCGGTTGTTCACCACTGGCCGCAGCTGAACGCACCCAATCACTTAATGGCTCTGGTAGAGAAGAAGCATAACTTTCTGCCCATTCCGTTAGAGACAACTCAGGTATCTTCCAGCCCCCTCCAGAGCCTTCACCACCGGCAGAATCAGAAGGTGTGAACACAAGGGACACCGGATATATTTTCGTCGACAGCTGCTTTACCGCTTCCCCCGCCGTACTTTGCAGCGCTGTGGAGATTAGAGTCATTTGCACAATGAAGATTAGAAACATGATAAAGAACAGAAAGACAGGCAACACCAGCGAAGCTTCCAATACCATGCTTCCCTGTTCCTTTTTCGGAGAACACATCTGCTTATTCAGAGACTTCAAACGTTGCAATCTGATTATTCGTGTTAAAAGAATATGCAATTTTGCACTCTCTTTTTCATATAGTTGCTGCTTATCCATAATCCCTCCACCGAAACGATCCCGATTATTCAATAGGAATAATCCGCCTTCCGTTCAATGAAAAATCGCCCACCTTCAACCTGATCCGCACTCCCCATAACTGCACCTATGCTTCTAACTACCCCTGGTAAAAACCACAACTTGATGCTGCTGCGCATGTTACCCGAAGCATACGTTTGTTTCTCATCCGGGTTCACACCGGTATTCAATCGGATCAGAGCCAGCATTCTGGACATTTTGCGTTCATTGTTGCTATGCATCAGGAGAAACAACCGGAGATGGTCCCTGTACGTCAGTTTGACTTTGATATACTTGAACAATTCCACACTGCCTTCTTTTGCTAGTTTCACCATATCCGCAATGGCATTTGTAATTCCGTATAAAATTGCCGCAGATAACACGAGAAGAGGATTTCCCAGCTTACTGTGCTCAATTAACCCTTCTGCTGTCCGAATAGCCAGTCGCATCCCAAAGATCTCTGCATATGCAGCAGCGATGTTGCCTGAAGGGTTATGAAACCCGTAAACGATATACTCCAGTTCCTGATTCTCCAGTTTGAAAACATCACCACCATCTCCACCACCTTCAGTCCAGTTTAATAGCTGCCCAAAATCCATGGAGTTGAAATAGGCTAAAGCATATTCATTCTGAAACAATTCGTCGCCAAGACTATCCAGCAGACCTGACATCCCGCCAAACAAACTGTCCATTCCCTTCATGGCATCGCCACCAGACTCATAGGGATCACCCGCAATCTCTGCCTTTTTGGCTTCCTCACGACTAGCCTCGTTAAAAGCAATATTAGCGTTGTAATATTCCTCCAACTGTTTGAAAGCGTCCATTGAACCGGAACTTCCATTCTGGATTTGCGACAAGATTCGTTTGAGTTCCTTCAATTTCCCTTTGGATTCTTTGTCATTCGCTTTCCGCTGGGCATCCGACCCACGGCCACTCTCCAGCTGCTGCTTACTCTGTTGAATGAGGTTAGCAGGACCGTTGCGTACGTATGTGTCCATATATCGTTCGGTAATCTGACTTGCCTGTCTGACCGCGGGTTTAATCGGAATCCCACTCATTCCTGTAACGTTGCGAAGCTGATTATTCAAATCCATGTTGTCTCTTCTGACGTTGTCGAAGTCCGAATTCTGTGAAACCACACGTGCCTTCAACTGATCAAATAGGCTATCTGCCCTTACAAGCTCTGAGGCGAGGGAACGTGTGCTTCTGGCTTCACTGCCTGATCCAGTAGATGCAGGAATCGTTCCAGGCAGATTCGAGTTGCCCACGTTGTCATAGCTGGCATTCTGTGAACGGTTCTCCCCCTCCGCAATCACACGTTTCATTTCCTCATTAATCTTGCGTGCTTCTTCGATCTTGGACTGTGCTTCCTCCAGCTTCGTTTGATGGGTCTGTAACGCCGGTTGTATGATCATGCTGATGCCTGTCACCACATTACCAACACCCGTCCGATAACGAGCCAGTTCCAATATGTATTGTTGCTCTCTGAACGGCAGTCCCTCATCTGCCTGTTTCTTGCTTAGATAATCTGCATAACGTGCCGCCGCCTCGGCAGCTGTCTCTGGTGTTTCTTCCAACATTTCTTCATAGATGGCTTGTGAAGGCGGGTCCATGATCAACTTTGGAAGATTCTTCAGCTTCTCCGCGGATTGCGTCTGATTGGCAATGGCTTCGTCCAGTAGTTCTTCACGTTTGTCATATAACTTCTGTAATTTTTTTAGCAAGTCTACCGTATGCGCGGCTTCCTTCATCTCGTCTGATATCGGTTTGAACCGATTGATCACTTCAAGGGTAAAATCAACCGGAGCCCGATACTTCATATCCTCCTGAATCTGGCGATTAAATATATCGTATCTGCCCAGTTCGCGCTCCATACTCAGCGTAGTGGTATCCCACTGAATATCCAGAATGGGGAATCCATCTTTTACGGATGAAGGCTTCACGCTATCGTTCAGCACTTTAGCCATAATCGCATCCCCGCTGCTGTCGCCATACCCAAATAAACCATACTCCCGGAGTGATGTATCATAGGCTGACATGACGGATCTCATCGCAGCATGTGTCATTCGTTCGGTCTGCACCTTGAATGCAGCAATACGAGCGTAATCAATGAATATAGCTACAAACATATAGACTCCGGCCAATATTAATATTAAAAAAAGGGTTACGGCTCCCAACTCACCGTCTTTTTTTCTAAACAGCTCCGCCCTCCTCCTTTACTCACTTTTTGCTTTTGCCAAAATGCTGCACAACCTGTCCCGCTTCCGCAGCAGTACTTGCGGCTTCTCCGCCTTTACCTTTAAACTTGGCTGCGTAATAACGGACCAGATCTACCGTTCGAATGAATTCCACCGGTTCAACAACTGCGGATGATCCTTGAGTCAGTACACGGTTACCTGAATCGAACAAAAAAGAAGGAAGAGGCAGAGAGATTACCTGGTCCAGCTTGGTCGTTACCTTCCGCTGAATCAGAGAATTCTGATACTCAATTGTTCCTTTCATAGCTGAGGGCATATGTTGCACCGCTTGTGCTAATTTCTGTTCCGAGAGACTTCCGCCTTCACTAGCAGGTATAGAAACGCTAACCTGATTGTCCGCTCCCGCCCAGCCAAACAGTGCGCCAAGCATACGATCATCAGTCAGTCTCCAGTACAGATTGTCATGTTCTCCAGCGACAAATTCACCCGTCATCGCCTGCTTGTGGCTGTTGTCCCAGCTATAAGCTGCACGTTCGGAAGCTGCATAGGCGTGTTGATTCAGGAATGTCTTTTGATACATGTACATGGTAAAGAAGAGCAACAACACAAGAATAAACAGCACAACAGGGAAGATCAGGGAGGCTTCAACGGTGAAGCTCCCCTCTTCCTTCTTCAGCCTGTTAACCCGGGAAAAATTCATTACTTTTTGTATCCACTTTTTTAAGAAGGTCTGTCACCAACGTCTTAATTTGGTCTTTAAAAATCAAAGCAATAATGATAATAACCCCGATAATCAGAATCAACTCCAACGTGCCGAGTCCGTCCTCTTCTTTCCAAAATGCGCTTACCTTGTTTTTTAACACTTCCATCATCCCAATTCCTCCTACATATTCATCATCATAAAAGCAGGTGCCCCGATCATGACCACAATCGTAAAAAAGATCAGTACCATCGGAAACACCAGTTTGGAAGAAGCCTGTTCTCCCTTCGCCCGACTGATAGCCTTGCGTTTCTCCCACAACACATGTGACAGATCCCGCAGCGCCAATACAAAGTCACCTCCCCCACGCCGGAAATTCAGCAGTACCGTCGTCGTAAAAATCGTTACTTCCTGCACGCCACAGCGGCGGCTGAACTGTTCAAATGATTGTTGAAATGAGTAACCATTATTCCAATCTCCCACGGTCTTTCTGAGTTCGTTGTACAGCGGATGATCCCGTTCTCCCTGGCTTGTCACACAGTGAACGATCGCACGCTGAACGGTCTCCCCAGCGCCCACCAGCAGAACAATTCGATTCAGCAGCTCGGGCAGCTCCATAAGAATGTCCTGATCTCTTCGTTGGGCCTTGGTATTGAGGTCTTTATAGAGTGCAAAGGGTAACGCGATACCCAACGCGAGTCCACCTACCATGCCTCCAATGCCCATATCTCCAACGAGTGTTAACAGGCAGCCCACCAGCAGCATGAGCCACGTATAGGTTAACATTTCAGCGCAATACAGCATCGTTTTCTCTCCACTGTGCTGTATGCCATACATTTTTTGAATGGCATGTTGCATTCGAAACATGAGCACTGGCAATCTGCGTCCAATCTCAAACTTGTCCAATATAAACAGGAAGGGGCCATGCAATTTTTTCAGTCGTAATCCTTCCATATCCAGCTTGCGCAGATGCCGGTAGGTCTGTCCCCGGGTTCGATCCAGCACCAGCCATCCCGCTCCGAGCATCCCTGCGACTATAACGGGAAGCAGCATCGTTTCAGCTCCTTATACTTTGATATCCATAATTCGAGTAACCCACAGATAACAGCAGGCAAGTACTGCCAATGCACCACTAGAGATGAGATATCCCATCCCGCTATACAACGGCTCCATAAAATCCTTGGCGGTCAGATTGAGAAATATCAGAAAAATAAATGGAGCGGCAAACATCACTTTCGATTCAAACTTTTTCTGCGATACCGCGACCATAATATCCTGCTGAATATCCAGCTTCTCACCAATCACCGCAGATGTACGACGCACGACCTCAACCAGATCTCCGCCAGTTCGTTTGCACGTAATGAACACGTCTGCAAAATTCGTAATATCTTCAATCTGCGCCCGATCCGAGAAATCCTGTAGCGCCTCTTCAATCGGTTGTCCATACTCCATCCGTGTCCGCAATATCGTGAACTCACGAATCAGATCGGTATCCGCTTCCGGGTTCAACATCCGCAAATCCTCTACGGATTCCTTGAATCCATTTTCCACCGATTTACCTGCGGCCAGTGCCGAAGACAATGCATATAACGCTTGTTTAAAATGTAAACTGAGTGTCATTCTTTTTCGTTCCAACAACACTTTAGTCCAATGTTTTGGTACCCATATACAACCCGCAGTCAGGATCGCTCCAGCCAACCAGTGATGGTAGAACAGAATTCCGATGCCAAAAAACAGCAGACCACTAATTAGCATACAGACCATTCGTTGTCTCCGGGAAAGCGTATATACGGTGTAATCCGTCAACATCTGTCTGGCTTCACCCAACTGTAATCACCTTCCAATGACTTTAATTCACGTTGTTATCTGATGAATCTGTTTCGACACTGTATTGTTCTATGTATTCATCCAGCCATTCCTCAAGCCCAGCCATCTGAATTTTATCCACCTGATTCAACTTCCCAACCTGTACTAAACCGCCAATAATTTTGCCTTCCCGCTCTTCTTGTTCCTGGAAACGAAACAACGGATTCAGCATGACCTCACCGTCCTGTATGCCAATCACTTCACTGATCTCCGTCACCCGCCGTGAGCGGTCTCGCAGCCGGGACAGATGCACAAAAATATCGATTGCCGAACTAATCTGTTGTCGTACAACCGCAATCGGAAGATCCGCACCACTCAGCACCATCGTTTCAAGTCTGCTGATCATGTCGGAGATCGTGTTTGCGTGCCCGGTTGACAAGCTTCCATCGTGACCTGTGTTCATGGCCTGCAACATATCCAAAGCTTCTGCACCCCTGACTTCCCCAATCACAATTCGGTTCGGACGCATTCGCAAGGAAGACTTGATCAGATCACGAATGGAGATTTGGCCTTTGCCCTCGGTATTCGCATTCCGGGTCTCCAGTGACACCAGATTCGGTACCGTAACAATCTGCAACTCGGCCGAATCCTCAATCGTTATAATCCGCTCATCGGCAGGGATGAATTGGGATAAGGCGTTCAGAAAGGTCGTTTTTCCCGATCCGGTCCCACCTCCAATGAAAATGTTATATTTGCTCCGTACCAACTGTTGCAACAGTTCTGCGGCTTCTTCATGCAAGGCTCCCTTTTCAATCAGATCAGACATCTTCATCGGTTCACTTGGGAATTTACGAATCGTCATCGTGGGACCTTTCAAGGCAATAGGCGGCAACACGATATTGACCCGTGATCCATCCTTTAACCGGGCATCCACGATTGGAGAAGACTCATTCACAATCCGGTTTACCCCGGAAACAATCATCTGGATAATATCCTCGAGCCGTTCCCTGGACTCAAATTCTAGGGTGATCTGGCTGACCTCACCTTCCTGCTCTACAAAAATCTCCTTGTGACTGTTGATCATAATCTCCGTAATATCGGGATGATCCACGAGCGGCTGCAGAATATCCAATCCACGAAAAGAGTCAAACAATCGCTGTACTAGCGTATGACGCTCTCCGGAGGTCAGATCATCCAGCTTCGGGTCAGTGAGAACTTTGCGTTCTATCCCCTTCCACAGTTCATCATCTCCAGCGGAAGAGGTTAAATCCAGGCCTGCCCTGACCTCCCTGCGCATGATCTGAAACTGTTCTTCACGATCCAGTATTCGATTGGATGACTCCGTCATAACGCCCACCGATCCTGCTTCTGAATTCGCCCCGTCTGCTTCAATTCTTCTTCGCCATCTTGCACCAGTAGGGCACATAATCTTTTCACTTCGCGTTGGAAGATCGGAGAACTAAGCATGATTTCCTCCTGACTAAGCTGCTTCCATGAAGGAATATAGGGCAAAACCGCGTCCAGATGCAGATCAGGCCGTGGGAGTGCATTAACAACATTGTCCCGATATTTGTTAACCACAAAGCGTGAACGGTCCAGCACACTTTCGTACAGATTTGGTTTCGTACGCTCAGCATGCTGTAACCATTGTCCCCATCGATGCATGGCAGCTATATCATCTTCAACTATCCAGACGAACGCATCTGCTGCATCCAGCAACCCTTCACTGCGCCCATCCCATCCGGAATCCCCATCCAGAATCAACACATCATATTGTCCACATTCAATCAAATAACGTAGCAGATTCAACGTATCCTCACGAGTCATCTGCAACAGTTCTTTCCGATTCGATAACGGCCAGAATACATCAGATTTCAGCGCTTCATGCCGGATCACATATCCATCCACAGCCTTCGCTTGCACCTGTAGATGCTTGCCCGATTCCTTTCTGCTTACCCTCAGATCGTATAGCAGGCGTGACAGCCCCGTCTCCGCATCCGGGTGATGCTGCCCACTTCTGGAAAGTCCCTTCTCCAGAAACGGGAGCGTGCTATCCAGCGTCTCCAGATTTAGATAGAGAACAGCATAACCTGCAAGCCCCAATTGCTTCGCCATATGCAGGGCCACTGCCGTTTTGCCACTTCCACCCGAAGCGGATACTACGCCGATAGAGAGAGTCTCCTGTCCCGGGCGATGCATCTTCTTGCGGCGTGGATGCCGGCAAGCATGCATCACGGCATCCAGCAAATTAGGCAAAGGTTGGAATTTCATCAGCCGCTTGGTCTCATCCACCTCTTCCATCCCTTCACTAAGCATCAACCAAGGTACACCCGATGCTTCTCCGCCGTTGCTCAGCCAGTTATTCAGAAATTCCGGTTCCGCAACAACCAGATCCGGCAATTCCCGACTATCTTGCTCATTCATGTGATCTCTGAACGAATCCCATTGGGAGAACGCCGTGAAACGCACATGGTGACTCGACGAATTTCCTTGTACATAATCAAGCCAGGCACTAATGTAATCTTTGTCTTTTGAAACCAATACTGCCTTTAGTACAATCAATTTCTCCTTCCCTCCCTGTCAAAAAGCACAAAAAAAGCACCGTCCAATAACCGCATGAATATGCAGTATATGGACGGTGCTTCCGTCACGTGCTATGAATGTATGGATAATATAGCATACAATTTCTGGGGGAGCAAGGGATTTATTCTAACCCATTTTTCCTTAAGAGTTGTACGGTGAATCGAACTCAATAATGTTACGGTCCGGATCAAGTACAAAAATCTGTGCGAATCCAGCCACACTGTCAGGTCTCGCTTCATACTCAATCCCCTGCTGCTCCAGCCAGGCTATAGTCCCTGAATAACTGGTGACCCAGATCGCAAAGTGACCGTCTGTTGTATCAATACCAGCCTCACGCAGCGTGTGACCCTCCGGGTGCTGAAGCAGATGAAGCTGTTGACTTCCGATAGCGTACCATGTACCCGTGGAGCGGAAGGCTGGGCGTTCAATCTCCTGCATGCCCAGCAAACCCGAATAGAACTTCTTCGCGATTTCCAGATCACGTACAGCCAGACTAACATGGTGGATGTGTGCATATTCAATCATCTTTTATATCCCCCTCTCTAATTAAATATGACTATACTATAACACCTTGAACCCTGACCATAATCTCCGTTAAAAAGAAAAACACCCCTGAATTCAATCTGGTAAACCTCTCGGCTTACACAGATCTAGTTCAGAGGTGCCCTGTTTTATTTAGCGCTATCCAATGCTTCTTGTGGAATCTTGATCTCTTCTACTTGATCCTGGTTGGAGAACGTACTGGTCATCTTCATGTCCATCGTCATTTTCTGTCCATTCTGTTCCATCTCCATGACCATGGTTACGTCCGTACTTGCAGGCAGGTAGGTTTCTTTGTTGATCATGTATTTCATCTTCATGCTGGTGATATTCATCTGATCAAGCATGGCTTGCATCTGGGCATCCGATCCATTTTGCTCCATCACGGCTTTGGCCAGTTCCTTCACATTATCACCGGATACGTCAGCGTTAATCACATAATTGTCGCCTTCTTCGGTCACTTCTGTATCTTCTTCGATCTTTTTGAATTGCTCCAATTCACCTTCGGGATTCATGCTTGCTTTCATCTGCTCAATCAGTTCCTTGGTTTGAGCTTCAGGAATCGCAACCCATTGATCCCCAACTTGAGAGTAGATTTTGTCCGATGTGATATACTGCTTCACGTTCTGAGCTTCCTGTCCCGACATTTCCATATTCATCTCTTGATAGATCATCATTGGATCTTTGATGATATCCATCTTGAGCGATGTTTTAACCTGTTGATCTTGGGATTGTTCACCAGCATCCAGTTTCAGATTCTGATCAATGTTTGCTTCGGTTGTGAAGCTCTTCATTTCTTTGGTAGCTGCATTGGTTTTGGTAATCAACTCGTCCAGGGTAGGGATCTTTGTTTCCTGCTCCGCAGGTGTATTACCCTCATTAGATGTTTCATTGTTGTTAGTCGCTGGCGGTGTTGCCGTATTATCTGTGTCGTTACTGCATGCTGCCAAGCTCACTGCTAATAATGCCCCGATAAATAATGTAGTCCACTTCTTCAAGTTGTTGTCCTCCCAAAATAGATATGATCTGTATTCATTACCCAATTATTTCCGTTATTAATCACACTCACAAAAATCGATCTTTGATCTCCGGTGTAGGCAACATGCACGCTTCATCCTTGCCAAACCAGCGATAACGGTTGCGAGCAACCCAGTTATAGACTGCATTACGAATAAATTTTGGCACAATAATGAACACATACAACAACGGATAAGGAAACTTTAGACCTTTGGCCAATCGCAGTGCGGCGGTTGAACGTGTATAGTATTTTCCATTTTCAATCAGCACAAAGGTGTCCATACTGTCTGTCGACAAATTGCCCTTCGCCAGCAGTTCCTTGGCTACATCCGATTGAAGCGATGCAAAATGATATTTCCCTTCCGGGTCACGCTTGATAATCCATTTGGTTAAGCCCTGGCAGAAGTGACAGACACCATCCACCAGTACGATCGGATGTTCCTGATGCACATCTGTTTGATTTGCTGTCATAATGGCTGCCTCCTATTGTTACGGTTAGAGTAACTTACCCAATCTGGTCCTTCTTGTTCAATAATTCTAAAATTTAATTATAGGAAAATAAAAGAAAAAGAGCGCAGGCATTGTGCCCACGCTCGTATCTGTCCGGCAATTACTCAGCAATTGCCTTTTCCATCCATTGGTCATCGATCATTTGTTGATGCAGGTCACTTGCCCACTGGTCCATACATTTGCAAATGAAATCTTTGCGACATACTGGACAAGGCGTTTTCTGCAGACGGCTGATGTTGGTCATCTTCCATTCCGGGGAACGGGTGTAGAATACACGGCATTTTGTACCGTCTACCAAATTCATTTTGAATTCATACAATCCGTCTTCCTTGTTACCATAAGCTAATTCTAAATCTGCAATACGCGGTCTATAAGACATGGATATCACCTGTTTAATTCAAATTTGGTTCATGCAATGACACTACTCAGTACTAAGTTATATTAAAGAAAATTCAGATCAATGTCAACTCGCGCATGTCTACCCGCCAAACAGAATATCCAGAATTGTCCCGACCTGCCCTTGTTTTTTACCTTTCAAGACATCTGGATCGAACACTTCAACATACCCGCAGGAAGTACAGCCCACAAACAAGTAGTGGTTATGCTGAATATCGAACACCTTGCTCAGTCCTGGTCATGACATGGAAACTTCCTTAATGTTACAATCCGTGCCTCTGCATTTTGTACACACAAATCGACGCTCGATCATCTCTTCAATACTCATCGTGGTTCCCCCTTAATCGAAATGTGTAGCATGAAGTGGGAATGCAATTATGTAAAATAGTACTCGATCTGGCATCTAATCTCCTGCATCATATCCTTATATGATAATCAACACAAAACCCTGCCGATTGCCAGCAGGGCTTTGTAGTCGAACATCAGGTATCTGGGATACCCTGCTCTATATGTTCCCTTTACTTACCAGGAGTCAAATCTTAAACTACGTTTAATACAACATCAATGTTGCCGCGTGTTGCTTTGGAATATGGACAGAAATCATGCGCCTTGCGGGCCAGTTCCTCTGCTTGACTGTGATCCACACCAGGCATGCTCACGTCCAGACGAACAGACAATTGGAAACCATCATCCGCAGGATCTTTACCAATGGATACGTTACTTGTAACCACCACATTTTCCAATTTCACGCCCGCTTTGCGTGCTACATTGGCAAGAGCACTTTCATAACAGGCGCCATATCCAGCGGCAAAGAGTTGCTCAGGGTTGGTACCTTCACCACCGGAACCACCAAGCTCTTTGGGCATTTTCAGATCATGCTTAAGCACGCCATCCGAAGAAGTCACCGAACCTGTACGTCCACCTTTAACTGTCGCTACTGCTGTATATAAAGCTTCCATTAAGAATCTCTCCCTTATCCATATAGTTTTTACTGCCTTCCTTTCAATTTAAACTTCTGGCTCATTTTGAAACGCAATTTTATATCTTTATCAGCTTTTACAACTTTATTATTTTCATGCATTTCAATGCCATGGCTGTATTTTTCCCAAGGTTGGGTAATATACGAAGGGGCATCTTCAAGCTACAACCGAAATTTTGTGCTGATACATAAAAGTTGCACTAGACAAAAAAAATTGAAGGAGTACAATGTAAAAATAAACATAAAAATTTAGATATATCATGCGCGGTTCATTCCACATCAATATTTCAAAGTCAGGTGATTATCGTATGAGTAAAAAAAATCCGTTCAACGCTCCTTCAAGAGAATCATTGTCTACTGCGAGCATGGCACCTTCACTCGGAGAAGCGCATAACTCCATGAAAGTTCCGCAGAATGCTGCATGGTGGAAGAAATTCCTCGCCTTTGTAGGCCCCGGATACCTCGTTGCCGTAGGTTACATGGACCCCGGCAACTGGGCAACAGATATTGCAGGCGGCTCGCAGTTTGGGTATACCTTGCTATCCGTCATCCTGCTCTCAAATCTGATGGCCGTTGTACTTCAATCGCTGGCTGGCAAACTTGGCATCGTCACTGGACGGGATTTGGCTCAAGCCTGTCGCGAACGTTTTAGCATGCCGGTCGTCATGATGTTATGGATTCTGTGTGAGCTTGCCATTGCAGCCACCGATCTGGCTGAGGTTATAGGTTCTGCCATTGCGTTGAAGTTGTTATTTAACATCCCCATGTTATACGGCGTGATCATCACCGCAGTCGATGTACTCCTGATACTCGTCCTGCAAAACAAAGGCTTCCGCGCTTTGGAGACACTCGTCATTGTGCTGATGGCAACCATTGCCCTCTGCTTCGGAATTGACCTGTTCTTGGCGAAACCGGATATGGGCGGTGTGCTCCATGGTTTTGTACCGAATGTCGAGATTTTGCAAAACCCGGCCATGCTCTATATCGCTATTGGTATTATTGGAGCAACCGTGATGCCACATAATCTGTACCTGCATTCTTCCATCGTGCAGACCCGTCAGATCGAACAGACACCACAGGGTAAAAAAGAAGCCATTCGGTACTCGACCATGGACTCTACCATCGCACTGACACTGGCCCTGTTCATCAATGCAGCCATCCTGATTGTATCTGCTGCTGTATTTCACAGTGCTGGTATGACGCAGGTTGCCGAGATCGCTGATGCCTATCATCTGCTGACCCCTCTATTGGGTACTACGGTTGCAAGCATCCTGTTCGGTGTGGCTCTGTTAGCATCAGGTCAGAACTCTACCCTTACAGGTACACTCGCTGGGCAGATTGTCATGGAAGGTTTTCTGAACATTCGAATTCCGGCATGGCTGCGCAGACTGGTCACACGTCTGATCGCCATCATCCCGGCGGTAATTGTCACAGCCATTGCAGGAGAACACGGCACAGAAGAACTACTCATTTTGAGCCAGGTCGTGCTTTCTCTTCAATTACCTTTTGCTGTAATTCCTCTGGTGATGTTCACGAGTGACAAAAAAAGCATGGGTGCATTCGCCAACAAATTGTGGCTCAAAATCATCTCATGGGTCATTTCAGCCATTATCGTTGTGCTAAATGTATATCTGATCATTCAGACGATCCGCTTGTTCTAATCTCAATCTAATCGACTAAATATCAAAAAGGCTGATCAACTCCGGTATGCTATACCCAAGTTGATCAGCCTTTATTGTTGCTGTACAGCAACTCGTTTTCGTTTAGAGTAGAACCTTTCGCACGCAATCATCTAATCCTGGTTTGGCATAAGTAAAGGCAGAAGTTGATCCAATGAATCAACGGTCCAATCCGCACGTTCGTCATCCGATAGTTCAGGCTGGAATCTCCCGTAACCCTGCATAATGCGAATCGTGCGCATACCCATCTTCCGGGCAGGAATAATATCGTTATCAATCCGATCCCCGACCATGACGGCTTCCTCCGGTTCACAGCCTGCCTGTTTCAAGGCTACAGCGTATAGCTCAGGGTCTGGCTTGGACACCCCTTCTTCAGCCGAACAGGCGAGAACGTCAACATACTTCCGCAATCCGTAACTCTCCAGTCTCTCTTCCGTTCCAGGACTCTGATTGGCAATAATGCCAATACGATAATACCGTGACAACTGCTGAAGAACGGCATCCGCTGAAGGAAAAGGACGTTCAAGATCTTTTTGAAACTTCAGCTTGTCCTGAATCTGTTTCCGGTGGCCTTCGTCTTCAATGAATGTGCGAATAGCCACTCTCATGGGCCATTGCTCGTATTTCCGGTAACAGTTGGCGAACAGTTCGCGTACCGCCTCTATTTCTACTGGATACCCTAAAGCACAAGCTTCACGGACGAACTGTCCGATAATATCATCAACCGGCTCCCATTCATCCACCAGCGTATCTCCAACATCAAAAAACAACCACTTTAACCCACTCACATCCGGCACGCCAATTCCTCCCTGTAAGCATAAAAAAAGAAGACCCACCATCACGCATGAGTCTCCTCAAATTTCCGTTTATCGATGAATCAATTTCATAATACCTTGAGTGAATTTGATTCTAATACAGTCAATTATAACAGGCACCTTACACCTGAGCAATCACAAGCTATGGCATCAACCATTGAGGAGAAAGCCGACTTCCCCATTGAGCGAATATACAATCCGGTCTGCGCCCATGCCGCGATAGATGCCCTTTGGATGACTCTGCTCCGTGATGACGCACAGGGATTTCGATGTCCATGAACGGCAGATCTGTAGATAACGACAGGTCAGATTAAGGCTATTCTCGAAAATAAACACATTGCCTACGCTGCCCTGCGGTAAAAACCATTTTTGAGCTGCAGCCGTATTCATGCGAATAACATGCTCTACCCCGATTCTGCGGAGTCTCCGCTCTTCCCCTGCACTGTTGGTTAGAACGGCAAACGGCATTTTTTTGTACATCAGCAATTTGATAAATTTGCGTCCTGCTTCATTTGGAGCAGTCACTAAGATCATCTCAGTATCCATCATTCGTTCCTCCCTTGGCGTGAAAAGACAACAAAAAAGAAGCGTGGGGGACCAAGGCCTCCCGAACGCTTCTTAAATAACCCATGGCGAAAACACCATGAACCAGCGTACGGCTTGTTGCCTCTCCCTTTAACGCTTACGAGGTTAGCTGACGGATTCGGGCGCGAGAGTCGCCCTATTTCCGGCTGTCACCGGAAAATTCACCCCATGAATGCCTACTGTCCTGGACAGCGCATTCCGTTGGTTCCCCCGTTTTCCACTCATGAATGAATGGAAACTCAGCGATTAAAACATCGTTCGTATATCTTAAGATAAGATCGAGCGATATTATCGTTTGTTTCGTTTTTCATATACAATTTAGTTTAAATTGAAATTACGTTATGAATCATACACCCGTGCCATGACGGTGTAAAGTCCGTACAGATCACCGAATCGGCAGATTTTTGCCAATACTCATCCATAATAACGCTTACAATAAGGTTATACTCTATCCATCTCTTCAAGGCTATCTAATTCTCACTCTGACGAAAATCACTTCGCAATTCATTCACGTATTCAGCACAACTTGCCTGTTTTGATTCTTTTAACACCACATTAGTTTTGCAATATTTAATTGTAACCAATATAATAGAAGATATAAGAGTATATCAATGGAGGCGATTTAGATGACAGTCTACGATTACAAAGTGAATACCCTTCGCGGTCAAGAAGTTGAAATGTCCGACTACCGTGACAAAGTGCTCCTGATTGTGAATACGGCAAGCTCATGCGGCCTTACCCCTCAATTCAAAGGTCTGCAAGAACTGCAAGACAAGTTTCAAGATGCTCCATTTGAAGTTCTTGGTTTTCCAAGCAACCAGTTTGCACAGGAAAAAGGTTCTTCCGACGATATTGCCGAGTTCTGTCAGATGAATTATGGCGTGAGCTTCCCCATGTTTGAGAAAATTGATGTGAACGGCTCAAGCGCTCACCCTCTCTTTCAACACCTTAGCACAGAAGCTCCTGGCCTGCTCGGCTCCAAAGCAATCAAATGGAATTTCACCAAATTCCTCGTGGATCAGAACGGACAGGTACTGAAACGTTATGCTCCCAAAACAACACCTGATAAGATTGAAGAAGATATCAAGAACTTACTCCAAAAATAATACACAGGCCACCCGTAGCCGGAAAGGTAGAGCTCCATTACCTCCGATCATGGATGGCCTTTTTTTCGACCCCGATGTCAGACTGTTCAAAAAAGACAAAAAAAAGAAGCTTTCCAATAACGGAAAGCTTCTTCTTCATCGTTCATATGATGCGGTCGAGAGGACTCGAACCTCCACGGGCATACGCCCACTACCCCCTCAAGATAGCGTGTCTGCCATTCCACCACGACCGCATGTCGTAAATAATCGGCAACAGAATTGATTATACCGGGTTCTGTTCTAAAAGTAAAGTGTTTTTTTAATACTTCTTTTTCAACTAGGCATTTTCATCAAAAATCGCATATTCTCGTCATCTTTACCCATGAACTGCATATGATTAGATTCGATCCCCTCTTTTTCGGTAAGAGCCGATCTTGTTGATTCATTTATATATAGCCCCCCCTACATCTCTCAAACATTTAACTTTAAATGTTATATAAAATAACACTAATATTGAATTTCAGATTTGATCCATTGAATTTCAATGACACTATTGACAAAAAGCGGACATTTATGGGATGATAACTATCATATAATTCGGATTTTCAAACATAAAGCAAACAATAAGGAATATAAATGTTACTTAAAGTGACATTTAACGAACACAGGAGGCGAATGATTGTGAACCGTGGGAATAAGCTGCTCGATTATGTTAAACTGCTTGATTCCTCTATTCAGGTTGGAGGGTTCACCCATTCCTTCGGCATGGATATCCATATCAAGGAGGGTACCATTCGTAATGCTGAAGATCTCGAATCATTCATGCGTTGTCAGTTGCACCCCAGCATCGTTCGTCTTGAAGGCATGGCCATCAAAGGCATCTATACCGCAGCAGATCACAAGGATACATGGCGGATAGCCCTGATCGACAAGCTCGTACATGTTCAGCGAACTCCTGGAGATCTCAGAGAAGAAGCTGCTACCATGGGCAAACGATTGATTAGACTTGCACGTGCTCTGCACCCCTGGATTGATTTCAGCCAGCTCGAACAGACCTTCGCCAAATATGATTCGGTTGGCTGCCTCTCCACTGTTCACGCCTGGATTAACCACCACCTCGATATCCCTGTCGAGGCGGCAGTTCTTGGTTATCTGCATTCAGCCATGAATGCCTGCATAACCGAAGCCTCCAAAGTCATTCCCCTGAACACCGATACAACCAAAGATCTGACGGTACGCCTGGCCGCAGATCTGGAGAATGAATGGAACACCGTCAGCGCCTCGGCTGCGGATGGACTGGCACAGCCAACCTCGATGTCCATGAAATCGTTTTTCCCCAGTTTCCATATGCTTGGAGCTGGACTTCATGCCTACAGGGCCTAATCCTTGTCCCCATACACCTACCCCTTCATTCAGACAAACGAAAAAAACACGCGGCAACCTCCTTGCCGACGTGTTTTTTGTCATTTCATTGGTTTATTTAACGTATTTACGCCATTTTACATCACAAAATACACTTTTTTCCGTCTTTTTTAATTGTTAGATGACGGATTTACGTATATAATAAAATATACAGCTCGCATTTCTATATATTCTACATGAAGAAAGGGCGACTGAATACTACATTCTAACCAGGGGTGAACCCTTTTGAACAAGAAAAAACCAGTGACTCCGTTCGGATGGGCCATCAAACGACGGCTAACCGAACTTCAAGTGGACCAGAAGACCTTTTGTGAACAGCACGACATCCCGCCCTATCGCTTGTCCAATCTCATTCACGGCACACGCAAAGCAACTAGATTCAGACACCTGGTCGCTGATATTTTGGATATCCCAGATGAACTGAGATAAGATTTCTGCCAAAGGAGGACCCCATCCATGAGACATGTTACATCCGATCTGGAGAGGCTGTCGTTCCAGTCCATAACTCACCAGCTCATCATCGTTGATCACGATTGGACTATCCACAGTTGTAACCGCGCCTGGCAACAGGAACTCGGTCAACTATTACCGAACCCGGATGCGAACAGCACTCATAGACATTACCTGCATCTGTTGGAAGCCTGGGCATTACGAGGCAAGAACGCCAATATGACACTTGTCGCACAGAATTTGAAAGAACGCGGAGCACCCTTTCACCGAAATCATACATATGACATCTGCGTGTATACGGTATACAACGAAGAGAGGTGGTTTCGTGCGGAACTCACTCCTCTATCTCATGCTAATTCTAACCTGGATACCGATCTCGCTTTGATTGCCCACATGGATATTACCGAACAGAAAAAGACAGAACGCCAATTAAAGAAGGCTCTGTCTGACGTGCGCACCTTGCGCGGATTACTGCCTATTTGTGCTGTCTGCAAACAAATCAAGGACGAAGAGGAACATTGGAACTCCGTCGAGAGTTATCTGGAGAAGCATACCCACGCCGAATTCACCCATGACATCTGCCCGGAATGCATCCGGCGGTTATATCCGAAATACTCGAATATCCTGGACAAGCGCTCCTGAACCCTGACCCTCTCTCCACTCGACACACTCACTTTCAACTACACGGACAGATGATGTTCAAACTGGGACATATCCAGTTCTTGCGGTGTCCCATGCAGGGTAATAGTACCTTTGTCCATGATATAGATATAATCTGCGGCACTGCGCACAAAATCAATACTCTGCTCTACCAGCAGAACCGAGAGGTTTCCCTTTGCCTTGAGCTGTAAAATAACCTGCCGAATGTCCTCCACGATGGAAGGCTGAATGCCTTCTGTCGGCTCATCAAGTAGCAACAACCCCGGACGCGAAGCCAACGCCCGGGCAAATGCCAACTGTTGCTGCTGTCCACCACTCAGATCCCCGCCCTGCCGGCCATACATCGTAGCAAGCACTGGAAACATCGCCAACACATCCTCCGGGAACATCTTTACACCTGGTGCACTTGTCTCCAGTCCAAGCAACAAGTTCTCTTTCACCGTAAGCTGCGGGAAAATCTCCCGCCCCTGCGGTACATAACCGATCCCTGCCCTTGCCCGCTTGGCTGTATCCAACGTGGATAACTCCTGATTTTGCCACTGAATATTGCCCTTGCGTGTTTTGAGTAGCCCCATCAATGTTTTCATCAACGTCGTTTTACCTACACCGTTACGTCCCATCAGACACACCACCTGCCCAGGCTGTACATCCAGGCTCACACCACGAAGCACATTGCTTTCCCCGTAGCCGGATTCAATTCGTTGCAGCGACAGCATGGTCATCCCTCCTTTTGCCCAGATACACTTCTGCCACTTTCGGATCCGCCTGCACTTCCGCCATCGTACCTTCCTTCAACAATTTACCTTCATGCATCACGGTCACCTTGGCTGCAAACTCTCGCACAAACTCCATATCATGCTCCACCACCACAACCGAGCGCTCACGCGCAATCTCTTGCAGAAGCCGTCCGGTCTTGTGTGTTTCTTCATCCGTCATGCCCGCCGCTGGTTCGTCCAGCAACAACACACGAGGCTCCTGCAAGAGCAACATGCCGATCTCCAGCCACTGCTTCTCCCCGTGAGATAATGCTCCTGCACGGGCGTTAATGCGGTCTTGCAGACCAATCTGGAGGCTAATATGCTCCATGGCAGCACTCATCTTCCCATATCGTCGAATACCCATGGCCTGTAGAGGGGAACGGCGAGTCTCCGCCGCCAGCGTCAAATTCTCTTGTACCGTCAGTCCCGCGAAGATCGAAGGCGCCTGGAATTTGCGCCCTACCCCTTTACGAACAATCTGGTGCTCCCTTATCCGGGTCAAGTCCGTACCATCCGCCATCTTTACCGAGCCGGACATGGGTTTGGTTTTGCCGCATATCACATCCAGCATCGTCGTTTTCCCTGCACCATTCGGTCCAATCAGAAAATGCAGGTCATGTTCATGCAGCTTCAGATTCATGCCTTTGACAGCAACGAACCCACCAAAGGCTACCGTAATATCCTCCGCTACCAACACCGTTGATTCCTCAGTAGACTTCAGGTTTTTCCCGCGTGACTTGGACATGCGCACTCTCTCCTCTCCGCTTCAGCAAACGAACGATATGACGATACACACCTACAATTCCGTTTGGCATGAACAAGACTACCGTTACAAAGAGCCCACCAATGACGAACAACCACCCTTCAGGGTAAGCCTCGCTTATGCCTGTTTTGGCTGCATTCAGCACCACTGCTCCGATGACCGCTCCAATAAGCGTACCTCGACCACCCAGCGCAACCCACAGGACCATCTCAATAGAAGGCACAATCCCCATCATCGATGGCGAGATAATACCGACCTGAAGAACAAACAACATGCCCGCGATGCCTGCAAGCGCACCGGAAAAAGCAAAAGCCAGCGTTTTATATCCTGCCGGATCATATCCGAGGAATCGCACCCGATTCTCTCCATCCCGCGCAGCTTCCAGCACCTGACCAAACCGGCTGTTCACCATTCGACGACACAGCACATAAGCGATCACCAGAACAGCAAGCGTTATATAGTAGAGAGCAATCGTTGTTCCTGCGGAATGAAGTGTAAATCCAAAGATCGAATTATACCCGGTAATGCCATTCGTTCCGCCCGTCCATTCCTGTTTGCCCACAAACAATGTCACCGTAATGAGAACCAGGGCTTGCGTCAGGATAGTAAAATATACACCAGTAATCCGGTTACGGAATGTAAACCAGCCCAGGGCAAAGGCGAGCAATGCGGGAAGGGCTATCCCCAATAACAGCGCCACCGGGAAAGAGCGAAACGGTTCCCAGAACCATGGCAGACCGCTAAGACCACTCCATCCCATGAAGTCAGGAAGCGTTGCACCGCTAGCCTGAAGTTTCAGATACATCGCCATCGCGTACCCACCCAGACCGAAGAACACCCCATGCCCAAGACTCAACACACCTCCATATCCCCAGATCAGATCGAGACCAATGGCCAGAATAGCCAGAGCCAAAAACTTGGCTAACAGACTCAGACGAAACTCCGTGGAGATCAGTGGAGCAAGACACATCATGATCAGTACAACCGCCCAGATGATCCTCATTTTCAGACTGCCATTCTTGAGTAATACCGACATGAACTAACCCCCTTCTTCACGTTAATCGAGACTTCGTGTGCGCATCGCGACCAAGCCGCGTGGTTTCCATTGCAAAAAAGCAACGATACATACGAACACGAGCACCTTTCCAATGGAAGCCGATGTATAGGTCTCGAACAATGTGTTGAACATACCGATCCCCAGTGCACCGCACACGGTTCCGACCAATTTCCCCACACCACCCAGGACAACCACCATGAACGCATCCACAATATAATACGTACCAAGCGAAGGACCAATCGGACCAATGAGCGTTAACGCACAACCAGCGATTCCAGCGATTCCCGAACCAATCGCAAAGGTCATGCCATCTACCCGTCGTGTCGAAATGCCCAGACAGCCCGCCATGCTCCGATTCTGCATTACAGCCCTCATTCGTCTTCCGGAAGATGTTCGATAGATATAGAGGTACATGCACAGCAGCACAACCGCAACCAGTGCGATAATGAAAATTCGTTTATATGGAAACACAATGCCATCCGAGACCGCCAATCCTCCATTGAGCCAGGCCGGACTGGATACGCCCACATTTGGTGCTCCGAATATCGTACGGGCCAGTTGTTGTAGCATCATGCCTACACCCCATGTCGCAAGCAGACTGTCCAGCGGCCTGCCATACAGATGCCTGATCAACACCACTTCAAGCAACCAGCCAATCAGAGCAGCTACAACGAACGCAATCGGCAAAGCCACAACAAAGTAGGCACCGAACCACGCCGCTGGAGCATAGGACATAAACAGATTTTGTGTTACATACGTTGCATACGCACCGATCATGATCAGTTCACCGTGAGCCATATTGATCACATTCATCAGCCCAAATGTTACCGCAAGCCCCAATGCAATCAACAACAAAATCGAACTGATACTCAGACCGTTGAACATCTGCAGGATAAACATATCCATCGCTATCCCCTCCTCCATACCGTGACTCTCGATATTTCACATGATTTTAATTAGCGGCAGCAACACATTTCACATCACAGTAACGCTTTACCGCATTGCGGTGAGAGGATGTGTTGTCACACCCTCGTCTATGAATTGGCCGCTTTGAAGCGAGTTGCCTGTTTTATTGCGAGGTTTCTATGTTATTTAGCGCTGAGGGAAGCTCCCCATTCATACGTTTTCAGATAAGGGTCCGGCTTGACAGGCGAACCGGAATTCCACAATTCCTTGAACTGCCCATCTTCCTGCACCTCACCAATCCGCACCGTTTTGTAGATATGTTGATTCTCTCCATCCACGGTTACCTTACCTTCCGGGGCGTCAAACTCCAGACCCTTGGCAGCCGCTTTCACCTTCTCCACGTCGGATGATCCTGCTTTTTCCACCGCCGCCTTCCAGAGATAAACCGCTACATATCCCGCTTCAATTGGATCTGCTGTCACTCGATCAGCCCCGTATTTTTCTTTATATTTAGCAACAAATGTCGCATTCTCAGGTGTATCCGTTGTCTGATAATAATTCCATGAAGCCAGATGCCCCTTCAATACGTCTGCACCGATGCCACGGATTTCTTCCTCCGCCACACTCACCGATAAGGTTGTCATCTGATCCGAGGAGATTCCAGCATCCTTCAATTGTTTGAAAAAGGCTACATTACTGTCTCCGTTCAGCGTATTGTATACAATATCCGGCTTTGCAGCCTTGATTTTGCTAATGATGGTACTATAATCGGTATGGCCCAGCGGTGTGTATTCCTCACCGACCACTTCGCCGCCTTCTGCTGCGAGTTGCGCCTTAATGACCTGATTGGCCGTTTTTGGGAATACATAATCTGAACCGAGCAGATAAAACGTCTTGCCCCTGTTCTCCAGTAACCAGGTTACGGATGGAACGATCTGCTGATTCGTTGTGGCTCCTGTATAAAAAATGTTTGGCGATGATTCCAATCCTTCATATTGCACCGGATAAAACAATAGACCTTTGTTCTGTTCGAACACCGGGAGCATAGCCTTCCGACTCGCAGAGGTCCACCCGCCAAATACCGCAGCGACCTTATCTTGTTGTAATAGCTTCCCAGCCTTCTCCGCAAAAGTAGGCCAATCCGAAGCGCCATCCTCAACTACAGGCTCGATCTGTTTACCCAGAACTCCGCCCGCGGCGTTGATCTCTTCAATAGCAAGCATCTCGGCATCCTTCACGGATACCTCACTAATTGCCATCGTTCCGCTGAGGGAATGTAGAATGCCAACTTTAATCGTATCCCCGGATGCAGCCGGTTTTCCTGTACCACCTGAACCCGACACCTCTGGCGGCGCAGTACCCTCCACACATCCCGTCATCACTATGACCGCACCCAGCAAAATACTCCATAACTTGACCGACCTCTTCTTCAATAGCCTACACTCCCTTTTTTTAGTCTATTGACGAACATTAAGGTCATTTATGTCCGAAATGTTCGTTGATCCAAATTATGGAGCGTTACACTCTTCATGTCAATATAGCTTACATAATTTTATTTCATGCCTACTCGTTTCATGCACACTGCTAATAAGCCCGGAAGCTTATTGACAAAGGATTCACCCTGTGTGAGTATATTTAACATATAACTTGATCCATGAACATATCAGACATTATAAGCGAAAGGTCGGATTGCCTTGCACTGGACTGAGCAGGAAAAGGAAAAACTCCTGATTACCGTGGCCGCTAATCTCTCCCGTGAACGAAGAGCACGCGGACTTAAGTTGAATGTTCCCGAAGCCATCGCCTTGTTGACCTCCGAACTTATGGAACGAGCACGGGATGGAATGAGTGTTGCCGAATTAATGAGATACGGAGGCACCGTCCTGACACGCGAAGACTGTATGGATGGCGTTGCCGATATGATTCCTGAAGTACAGGTAGAAGCCACATTTCCTGACGGTACGAAACTGGTTACCGTACATGAACCTATACGCTGAGAAAGGCAGGAGAAACCATGATTCCTGGTGAATATCGTTTGAAGCCAGATGACGACATCATCTGTCATCCGGATCGTTCAACCCTACGCCTCATTGTCCTCAACCGCGGCGACCGCCCCGTCCAGGTTGGCTCTCACGTTCACTTCTATGAAGTTAATGCAGCACTGGACTTTGATCGCACGTCAGCTTTTGGACATCGCCTGCACATTCCGGCAGGCACCGCGGTCCGCTTCGAACCCGGTGAAGAGAAGCCGGTTGAACTCACGACCTTTGGCGGCAAACGCCAGATTCACGGGTTCAACGGATTAACCGAAGGTTCTGCGGATCAAGCTCCTGATCCACAGAAACTGGAGATATTCCTGAAGACGTTCTCTCCTCCCATACAAGACGGAGGTGAACCTTCATGAAACGAATGAGCCGTGAACAATACGCGTCGATGTTCGGACCCACAACCGGTGATGCTGTCAGGCTTGCGGATACCGAACTATGGGCAGAGATTGAACATGATTATGCTGTATATGGAGATGAGAGCAAGTTCGGGGGTGGCAAGGTTATCCGCGACGGGATGGGCCAGTCCACCTCTGCTCTGCGAAGTGACGGCACTCCTGATACTGTTATCACCAACGCTATCATTATCGATCATTGGGGCATTGTAAAAGCAGATATCGGCATTCGGGATGGTCATATCTGCGCCATTGGCAAATCTGGTAACCCGGACACGATGGATGGTGTTCATCCCGCACTGGTCATCGGAGCTTCCACCGAGATCATTGCTGGGGAAGGCATGATTGTAACTGCCGGCGGCATTGATACCCATATTCATTTCATCTGCCCACAGCAAATTCAAACTGCGTTATCCTCCGGGGTCACGACCATGATCGGCGGCGGAACAGGACCGGCAACAGGAACCAAAGCCACCACCTGCACACCAGGAGCCTGGCACATTCACCGGATGCTAGAGTCCGCAGAAGCTTTTCCCATGAACATTGGTTACCTTGGTAAAGGCAACAGCTCCACCACCGCACCTTTAGTCGAACAGATTGAAGCGGGTGTAATCGGCCTGAAGCTGCATGAGGATTGGGGCACTACCCCGAGCGCCATCGATGCATGTCTGACTGCCGCCGGAGAACATGATGTTCAAGTCGCAATCCATACCGATACACTGAATGAAACCGGATTTCTCGAAAATACACTGGCTGCGATCAACGGCCGGACGATCCACACGTACCACACGGAAGGCGCTGGTGGCGGACACGCTCCTGATATTATCCGGGCCGCTGGGGAGTCCTACGTCATCCCTTCATCAACTAATCCAACACGACCGTACACACGCAACACTGTAGAAGAGCACCTTGATATGTTGATGGTGTGTCACCATCTGGACCCATCCATCCCCGAAGATGTAGCTTTCGCCGATTCTCGGATTCGTCCAGAGACAATCGCAGCCGAAGACATTTTGCATGATCTTGGCGTGTTCAGCATCATCAGTTCCGATTCACAAGCCATGGGCCGAGTGGGTGAAGTCATTATTCGCACCTGGCAGACCGCCGACAAAATGAAAAAACAGCGCGGCAAACTCGAACTCAACCCGAACTCACCTTCCGATAATGATCGGATCAAGAGATATGTCGCCAAGTACACCATCAATCCAGCTATCGCACACGGAATCGGACACCTCGTCGGTTCGGTGGAAGTTGGAAAGCTGGCAGATCTAATCATATGGAAACCGGCCTACTTCGGTGTGAAACCCGAGATAGTCATTAAAGGTGGCATGATTACGTTCGCCCAGATGGGTGATCCCAATGCGTCCATCCCTACACCTCAGCCCGTATTCGGCAGACCGATGTTCGGAGCCTATGGTAGCGCCATCGCCAGCGGATCAATCACCTTTGTCTCCCAAGCCGCGGCAGATGCCGGGATCAAAGAGACATTGGGTCTGAAAAAACGGGTTGAACCCGTCAAAGGCTGCCGCTCGGTCAGCAAAAAAGACATGATTCATAACGACGTAACCCCTGTCATTGAAGTCGATCCCGAAACTTATGAGGTGCGCGCCGACGGCGAGCTTCTCACCTGCGAACCCGCAGACGAGTTGCCTATGGCACAGCGGTACTTTATGTTTTGATAGGAATACGGATTAGCTGATAAGGGGGCACTCATGATGAACAGTGGCACGAAGCTACTCCGTTACGTTCAGCTGCTGGATTCAGCCCTGCCCATCGGTGGTTTCTCCCATTCCTTTGGTCTGGAAGCCTACACGCATGATGGCACCGTACGGAATACCGCGCAGCTTGAACAGTTTATTCGCAGCCAGCTTCATTCCAGTCTTGTAAGACTAGATGGCCTTGCCATCAAAGGCGTCTATCAGGCGATAAAACAGCAAGATGCCGCTCTACTTGCTCTGTATGACAAACGTGTCCACGCCCAGCGTTCCCCTCGGGAACTCAGGGAAAGCGGCCACAAAATGGGAAAGCGACTGCTCAAGCTCGCCCGTTCACTCTACCCATGGATGAACTTTTCCCTGATTGATAAGGCCATACAGGAATACGGCGCATATTGCGGCATCACGACCATTCACGGTTATATCAACTATCAATTGGAGATTGGATTGGACGAAGCCGTTACCGGGCATCTGTATACCTCAGTGAACGCTTATGTGAACAGCGCACTTCGCCTGCTGCCCATCGGACAGACGGAAGCGCAGATGTTGATTCAGAAACTGCTTAATGATATTGAAGCGGAATGGGCTCTCATTCGGGAAAATGACCCGGAAGACATGCGCAGCTTCGGAATCGCCCAGGAAATCTACGCCATGCGACACGAGACTTTACCCGCGCGGCTGTTTATGTCTTAACTACAACTTTTATCTAACCAAGGAGGAATTGTTATGTGTGGAGGAGCTAATCATACGCATCATCCGGAGTGGAAACGCAACGAATTTGATCGGAGTCGTCCGATGCGAATTGGCATTGGTGGACCGGTAGGTTCAGGTAAAACAGCCCTTGTGGAGAAACTGTCCAAGGCACTGCGTACACGTTACAGCCTTGCTGTCATCACGAATGACATTTATACCAAGGAAGATGCTGAAATCTTGCTGCGTCAGAACGCCCTGGCACCAGAACGTATTATCGGCGTTGAGACAGGCGGATGCCCGCACACGGCTATTCGTGAGGATGCCTCCATGAATTTTGAAGCAGTTGACGAGTTAATTGAACGCTTCCCGGATCTGCAACTGATCTTCATCGAGAGCGGCGGCGATAATCTCTCTGCTGCATTCAGTCCGGAACTGGCTGATGTGTTCATCTACATTATCGACGTTGCCCAAGGAGAGAAACTTCCTCGCAAAGGCGGTCCCGGCATCACGCGTTCAGATCTGCTGTTAATTAACAAAACCGACCTCGCCCCTTACGTTGGAGCAAGCCTGGAAGTGATGAAAAATGATACCGTGCGGGTACGCGAAGGCCGTCCTTATGTCATGTCTAATCTAATGAGCGGTGAAGGTGTATCCGAGATTGTCCACTGGCTTGAACATCAATATATGGATGACGATGCTTCCGCTGCACATCTGCATTCACACAGCCATGAGCATGGCACTCACTCGCATTAATTCATCTTCTGTCCCCACGGGAACAGAGATGAATCGGGACGAAAGTGCAGGTGAGCCCGTCACGCGCCGCAGCGAGCTTCGGGCCACCTTCGCCTTTCAAGGCGAGCGAACTGTCATGACTGATCGTTATTACAGCGCCCCCCTCCGGTTTAGCCGATCCTTTCGACCTCCCGGAGGTGGAACCGAATTATGCGTGTACACGTCAGACGTTTCTCCCGGAGTCCTCAACGGGGATCACTATCATTCCGAGTGGGAATTAGGGGAAGGCACCCATGTCATGCTGAGCAGCACATCTGCTACCAGGCTTCATCCCACACCTTCCATTCCCTCATCCGTCAATCATCACTTTCGGTTGGGAAAAGGGGCCACGCTGGAATACTTTCCTGAATCTGTGATTCCTTTCAAAGGCAGTTCATCATCACTCACTGTAACCTTTGCGCTGGAAGAACAGGCGATCCTGGCCTATGCAGATATCTGGTCTGCCGGACGGATTCATCGGGGAGAAGCATTCCAATTTGAGCGTTACCGCAGCTTGACGGAGATATGGCAAGGCGAGAAACTGGCTGTCTGGGATCGATTCGGATTCGAACCGGAAACCGATGACCCCAAACACTCAGCATCCCTCCTTCACTATACTCACACGGCTGCATTGTGGATGATTGCCCCGGGACTGGGTACTGCCGAGCTGGAACAGGTCAGATCCGCTCTGCCACCAGATGGACGAATGCTCGCAGGGGCAAGTTTGCTGGCAACCGGCGGCATCGGCGTTCGACTCCTTGGCATGGCAGCCTGGGAGCTTCAGGAACAGTGTCTTCAGATCTGGAATACACTTCGTCCCCATCTGCTGGGCAAAGAAACCCTCGTTTTTCGTAAATAAAGATATCGATCATAAGTTAACACAAAAAACCTCTGAACTGTCTCCGAGTGTGTTCGGATTAGTCCAGAGGTTTTTGTACATTCAGTCTAAGGATGCTGTCCATATCACTTACGCTTCGTTTCCCTCAGAATTGTTCTCTGATTTGTTGTCAGCCTTATAGCGATAGTCGCCTGCATCTTTGCTTTCCTTGGATTTTCGGTAACGGGTAAACTCGATATATTCACTGATAAAAGACTGTTCCACAGTCGATAATTCGCTTTCCTGGCAATTCAATTGCCGCAACACGTCAAAAAAATAATCCTCCCGTTTTTCCCGCACCATCGCTTCCTTCGATGGACGCCCAATCATGAGCCAGTCGAGGCTCACATCAAAAAACGAAGCAATCTCAATTAACTTATTCGTACTTGGAATAGACTTGCCACGTTTCCAATCACCCAGATTGCCCGTGCTAATCTTCAGCTGTTGGCAGAAAGCCTTCTTGGTCATTCCTCGTTCGGCAATCAGGTGTTCAATTCGCTCATAGATCGACTGCATACAAGAACCGCCTTCCAACCGTAATAATCAACTCATCTGCTTGAATTATACCACATTATTCCTGAATGCTCAGCCTTTAAATCCCCGGAATATGATGAGGTATAACGTATAACACAAAGATAGACTCCCACGAATAATCATGAGAGTCTATCTTATAACGTTGTTGCTGTGATGCGGTCGAGAGGACTCGAACCTCCACGGGTATACACCCACTACCCCCTCAAGATAGCGTGTCTGCCATTCCACCACGACCGCATATTCAATTGTAAAAAATGGTGAGCCATGAAGGGCTCGAACCTTCGACACCCTGATTAAAAGTCAGGTGCTCTACCAACTGAGCTAATGGCTCTTGCTGTAAACTTCACCGGATGTGCCACGCTTCATTCTTGTCTCTAAGAGCAATGACTTTGAGGATTTCTCATCGAAAATATAAATCTCATGAGGTGGTGAAGATATGACCCGTAGGGGATTCGAACCCCTGTTACCTCCGTGAAAGGGAGGTGTCTTAACCCCTTGACCAACGGGCCTTAATAACAAGTTGTCTTTCTTGGCGACAAGAATGAGTATACCACAGGACATTTTATACGTGCAACACTTTTTTTAAAATTTATTTCCCAAGCCTTTTTTGCCTGTTGATACTGCTCTTCAGAAACCCATTAATCGCCCCTTCCCTATTCATGCCAATGTCATCACTGTGCAGGAAAAATGTAAATCATCCATTAAAACACTTACAAAAACTTATATTCACTTATAATATTGCAAAGCGCATTAAGAATACTTATAATTAAAGTATCAGTATAAGTACGGTCATCCATACAACCGGAGGTGACATGTTTGTTTCAAGAAGAACGAATGCAGCTCATTGTTGAACATCTACGCAAACACAATCGCATCTCAGCCGATGATATTGTCACCTTGTTTGATGTATCACGGGATACTGCACGCAGGGATCTGATCAAGCTTGAGGAACAGGATGCCATTATTCGAACACGTGGCGGTGCGATTCTTCCCCCTCCTCCGCAAGAATTCAGATCCTACAAAGACCGTTTACTCGATGTATCTGAGGAAAAAAGAGCCATCGGCAAACTCGCTGCGGCCATTGTAAGACAAGGCGAGATCATTATCCTGGATTCTTCCACGACCGTGCAGGCCTGTGCCGAGAACTTGAACGGCAAATCCTGTACCGTCATTACTAATTCGATTCATTCCGCTGATCTTCTCTCCAATCACACAGCTGTCCAGATTCGTTTACTCGGCGGCAAAGTGGATAAGGAACAACGTTATGTCTACGGTACCTCTGTTATCGAGACTCTCTCCCACTATTATGTAGATAAAGCCTTTATCGGAATTGGCGGTATCACCATGGATGGCTTCAGTGCTTCCGAAGAGGAAGGGAAAATTAAACACCAAATGATGAAGGCTGCCAAGAAAGTCGTTGTTCTTGCCGATCAATCCAAGTTTGATAGACGTTATGGTTATCGTTTTGCCGACTGGTCATTGGTGGATGTATTGATTACGGATCAATGGCCAACCAAAGAATGGCTTGTTTTTCTAGCCGAACAACAGGTTGAGATTCTCATTCCTGAACCTACAGATGATAAGGAGTTGTAAATATATGAAATTATTTGCCACAGATTTAGATGGAACTTTATTGAACAGAGACAGCCAGATTAGCCCGGAGAATGCAGCAGCCATCCAAAAGGCCCAGCAATCAGGTATGAAAGTTACCATTGCTACAGGACGCGTCTACTCCGATGTGGTAACCATCAGCCGCGAAGGCGGAATCAAAACCCCAATTATCGGCTCCAACGGAGCGACGATTCATGATGCCGACGGTGAACGTCTATTCCATCTTCCACTTGAGCGTGACACAGCAGCTTCCGTCATGCAGTGGCTGGAAGATCATGATTTCTATTATGAGGCTTCAACGCAGCAAGGTATTTATGCCCCGCTTAGCAGTCATGAGACCTTGCTCGCCGAGATGGAACGCGTTCTTGGTTCGAACCCTGGTGAGGACATTGCACGCATGATTCGGGCCATCAAGAAACACTATGACAAAAAAGACTACCACCGCGTGAACAATCATCTGGAAATTCCGGCAGAAGCCTGCATCTACAATATTATGGCCTTCTCCATGAATCCGGACAAAGTAAAGACAGGACGAGAACACTTCGCTTCCCGATCTGATGTAGCCATGGTTGTATCCTTTGAGCACAACTTCGAAATGCAGCACCCGGACGTATCCAAAGGTAATGCCCTCACCAAACTGGCGGCTCACCTGAACATCTCCATGGAAGATACAGCAGCGATCGGAGATAACTTCAACGATGTATCCATGTTAAAAATGGCAGGACTCGGCATCGCCATGGGTAATGGAGAACCCGAAATCCAGGCATTAGCCAAAGCCATAACGCTGACTAATGTGGAGCACGGTGTCGCACATGCCATTGAGTGCCTGCTTGAAGGTAAACCGGTATCCCGTCCGGAAACGATTGTCGGAGAAGGGCAGTAATTGAACCTGTACGGAATTAACATTTAAATCTGGATGGATGGGTCGTCTTTTGATCCAAGCTAGTTCGCTTCATTTCAACTCAGCAGATCGAACGTGAGGCACGTCCTGTAACAAAATAATCAATTGCTCTCCCCGGTATGAACCCGGTAGTTGCAATGTGAACTCAAGCACAGTCTCTTCTTCGGAGTCTGTGCTTTTTTGCTGTTCTGTTTTAAATCCGATGACCGAGATCTTTTCCTGTCCCAGCAGTGCCAGAACAGTCTTCAGGGCCTCTCCCTCCGTTTGCAGGTGGATGGTTAACGTCTCTGTTCGTGCCGAAACCAGCCAGCGTGTGGGCCGATGCAGTAGCATCTGCGCCACGACAATAAGCAGCGTCACGCCTGCACCTGTCCAATATAGACCTGAACCCACCGCAAGTCCCATGCCTGCCGTAGCCCATATTCCAGCCGCTGTGGTCAATCCCCTGACCGTATGCCGCTGCGTGAAGATCATGCCAGCGCCAATAAACCCCACACCGCTAACAACCTGTGCAGCGATCCTGGATGGATCAAGGGACAGATTGTCCCAACCGGCCTGATCCTGGAATCCGTACTTCGACACAATCATCATCAGGGCAGCACCGACGGCGACCACAAAATGAGTACGTATTCCCGCCTCTTTCATTCGATTCTTGCGCTCATATCCGATTAGCACACCACATACTCCAGCTATGAGTACACGCATCAAGTATTCCACTTCCATGCACATCACCTCTTTCATTATGTATATGCTTACATGTGTCTATCTTTAATATTACCCAATCTACCCATGACTAATAAAGCACTTCCACTCTGGTCAATTCTCTGCCCGGAAATTGCCACCTTGTCTCTCTCCCAATCCGTAATAATGCCTGAAATTATATATCAGCGGATGCCATTCCTCCGGATTAATCTTGTTCGGTCCACATAACAGGCGTGTATGCGCGTGCACCTTCAACGCTTTCACTTCTACAATCGCCATGAACGGTGTGTGTTCGGGAATTCGTATGTGTTGTACAGCCGCTTCAATCTGAAGCGGACATTCAGCTATTTTATCTGGAGCCACCTGAACCGATGCTTGAGATGTCAGTCCAGCTACGGTGAATTTATCCTGGCAAAACGTATAGCCCATCTGCCTTTTCTCCTCAGGAACCGGGGTAACTCCCGTATAACGACCCAATGCTTCAACCTGTTTCCACATGGTCGCATCCGGCAGATTAATTACACATTCAGGGTGTCGACTCAGATTTTCATAGGCTTTGCCCTGTATACCTAGACCAAGAACCAGACAATCCCCCAGCGCCCAAGATGAAGACAGTGGAGACAGGTTGGTTGACCCATCCTCGTTTAATGTGCTTAACAGCAATACGGGCGTACCATAATATAAAATACTTGGATTAAGCGTTTCATGTTGTATCACTTCTGAACTCTCGGTCAACTGCTCTATAGCAAAGTCCTGTTTCGTTATTTTTTTCATCCTTACCTCTCCTGTTCCAATTCCATTGGTTTATAACCTCAATCTGACCCGTATGGGACGATACAACAGAATTGTAATACAGGAATAGTTCAGATATGATCGAAGTATGAATGTATATCCTAATATTGCTGTTATTGCGTCGTTAATCGCTGATCCAAGCCGCGCTGTTTTTCTGTCATCTTTGCTGGATGGGCGAGCATTGCCCGCAGGGGAGCTTGCTCATATGGCAGGCGTCACTCCCCAGACGGCAAGCAGCCATCTCGCTAAACTCGTAGAGGGAGGATTACTCGAAGTTGAACAACAAGGGCGCCACCGATATTACCGTCTGGCAAACAAAGAAATTGCTAATCTGATTGAAAGCATGGCCAGTATTGCCCCGCCTGTACAGATACGCTCTCTCAAACAATCCGATCAGCTTCAACAACTGAGTTATGCACGGACCTGTTATGGTCATCTGGCCGGGAAATTAGGAATCTCACTCTGTGAGGCCTTAGTACAGAAGGGTTATCTTTCAGAGCCCGCAGAGGCACATAGCAAGGATTATCAAGTTACAGAGAAAGGAACGCAGTGGTTCACTACGTTCGGCATTGAACTTCAAGTGAAGCCGGGGTCACGCCGAGCCATCGCTCGTAAATGTCTGGATTGGAGCGAACGTCGTCATCATCTCTCAGGTATGCTTGGGGAACAACTCAGACATCGATTATTGGACCTGGACTGGATTCGTCAAAAAACAGGAAGTCGCTCTGTCGAAGTAACGGAAACTGGCAAGAAAGGTTTATACGAGGTGTTGAGCATTTCACTGTAGGCTGTAGGTGGAGGTGCAGCATGGGATAAACGAAGAAGAATAACACGCAAAAAATCCTCTTCACTTTGACCGGTAGCCGATCTAATGTGAAGAGGATTTTATTGTTTAATCAGAACGGAGAGAGAGGGATTCGAACCCTCGCACCGCTTACGCAGTCTAACCCCTTAGCAGAGGGTCCCCTTATAGCCACTTGGGTATCTCTCCAAGAAATGGCTCCCCGAACAGGGCTCGAACCTGTGACAACTCGATTAACAGTCGAGTGCTCTACCAACTGAGCTATCAGGGAAAATTAATCTTGATTAACTTAATTTATCATGATTAATAATCCAAGTCAACATGCCTTCCATCACTTTCTTCAGCGCATTGAATGATGCACACATCAGATATTCTGCAGGCCCAGTTTTCCCGCGCAACGACCACAGCGGTAACGCTTCGGATCTATTTTCCGCTTGCGCAAATATTCCGTGCCACAGCTCTTGCACACCAGCTTATAACGATACGGCAGAGGTTTTCTGCCTTTGCCGTCAGGAAGAGATTGGCAGAACCGTGAACCTCCCACCTTCTGCAATAAAGCTTTGAATTCCGGGTCGCGATGCTGATAACCACGCCCACGAATATGTAGATGATAGTGACACAGCTCATGCTTGATGATTTTCTCAACTTCATCCCGGCCGTAGGCTTCGAGTTGATGCGGATTAATCTCAATTCGGTGACTTTTGAGCATATAACGCCCACCTGTTGTGGTCAGGCGACCGTTAAACAACGCCTCATGGGTGAACGGCACTCCGAAATAATCCAGTGATACCTGTTCAATCCATTGTTGCAACTCCTCATTTTCCATCGGTATCCTCTCCTTGCACCCCCTCGGAGTATTGGTTTTTCTGGCAATATACTTGAATTTTAACCGTTTCGTAGGCTACACTGTCAAGTAGAATGTATGAGGGGAGATTATTACTCGTTATGCCTACAATGCGCTATGTCATCTTGCAGCAGGAACAACAATTGCAGTTTGTGGAAATGCCGGCGGATTACGCCTATCAACTCAGTGCGCTCAACCTGCGCCTGCACAAGGAAATCGATAAACTCACTGCAGCAGATGTCCCTGTTCTGCCTTGGGCGATTGCCGAATGTGACAACTTGGATCTCCTGAACGAAAATCTTTCCATTATCGGTGGCCTTGATTATATCAATGCACTTGAAGAATCTTTCGCAGCACTGCGTGAAAGCCATTATCCCTTGATTTCCCTGCTTACCGAAATTCGGGCGCTTCAGGCCCAATTGGAACAATGGTATGAAGAAGAGATGGAAGCTCTCTAATCCACTCCAGATCTCATTTTAAAATGACAAGAACGAAAAGCGCATCTCCCTGAATTGGGATTTGTGCTTTTTGGCATTGAGATATTGATTTGCCAGTGTCCTTCACTTATCCCGCACAGTCCAGGCTATTGCCACATATGCTAACGTACAGATGAATTATGCAAGAGGAGGAGATACCCTTGCCTCAATGGCTTTGCAATCAACTGATGCGTGCATTTCACAAAAAGGACAGCCGGCAAATCAAGCTGCTGAACGAATGTTGGTTCTTTTATCGTAACAAACCAGCAAGTGGCACACCGCGCAGCGCGGAGAACGAACTGTAAGAAAAAGTCCATGATCATAGCCACCGTACTTATCAGTAGCATTTGAACGGATAACGGGACCATTATTGTCGACACAAACAGCCTTCCTGGTCAGGGAAGGCTGTTCTCCAATCCTATTACTTAGGAAGACTGTTGCGCAGACGCCGGCTTCTTCATCGTAAGGCCGACACGGCCTTTTTTGGTATCCACATTCATAACCCAGACTGTTACATTATCCCCGACAGACACAACGTCCATCGGATGTTTAACATACCCGTTGCTGAGCTGCGAGATATGGACAAGCCCATCACTCTTGATCCCAATATCAACAAAAGCACCGAAATCAATAACGTTCCGAACCGTACCTTGCAGCTCCATGCCTTCCACCAGATCCTCAATTTTCAATACATCTGTACGGAAGATTGGCAACGGCATTTCTTCACGCGGGTCACGCCCCGGACGCTGCAAGCTGTCCAGAATGTCACGCAATGTAGGCACACCTACGTCCAGTTTCACAGCCAATTGTTCTGGCTGTTGCTCTGAAAGTAATACCGACAGTTCCTTGCTGCCCAGCTTGTCCAGTGCAACCTGAAGCTCCTTGAACAGCTGATCAACCACTTTGTAGGACTCAGGGTGAATCGGTGTACGATCCAATGGATTCTCGCCCTCACCAATACGCATGAAACCTACGCACTGCTCATACGTTTTGGCGCCCAGACGTGGTACCTTCTGAAGCTGACGGCGGTTCGAAAACCGGCCATTTTCTTCGCGGTACTTCACGATGTTTTTGGCAATCGTAGCGTTAACTCCGGCAACATATGACAGCAACGAAGGTGATGCCGTATTCACATCCACACCCACATGGTTAACTGCGGATTCCACGACAGCTTTCAGGCTTTCTTCCAGGATTTTCTGAGATACGTCATGCTGATATTGACCCACGCCAATGGCTTTGGGATCAATCTTAACCAACTCCGCAAGCGGGTCTTGTACACGGCGTGCAATGGAAGCTGCACTGCGCTCCGCAACATCCAGATCTGGGAATTCTTCCTGGGCCAGCTTTGATGCAGAATATACACTCGCGCCTGCTTCGTTAACAATCAGATATACGAGACTTTCATCACCGTTCTCCTGAATGATCTCGGCAACAAATTGCTCTGTTTCACGTGATCCGGTACCATTACCAATGACGATCAGTCCGATATCATATTGCTTGATCATCCGATGGAATACTTCCGCAGCTTCACGTTTCTTGTTGTGTGGTGGCGTTGGGTAGGTCACAGCCACTTCCAGCAGTTTGCCCGTATCATCTACTACAGCCAGTTTACAACCGGTACGATAGGCCGGATCGACACCCAGCACACGTTTACCATGAATCGGCGGTTGAAGCAACAGGTTACGCAGATTGGCCGAGAATACCGATATGGCCTGATTTTCACCTTTTTCCGTCAGTTCTCCACGAACTTCACGTTCGATGGAAGGCGCAATCAGCCGCTTGTATGCATCTTCAATCACATCACGCAGGATATCCTGCACGGCAGAAGCACCACGAATGATCTGTCCTTCCATATGACGATGGGCCGGTTCTGCCTGTACGTCCAGGCCTACTTTCAGAATACTCTCACGTTCACCGCGATTAATCGCGAGAATACGGTGTGGAGGCATCTTTTTGGCTAATTCGCGGTAATCATAATAATTCTCGTACACGGACTCCTCTTGCGCATCCTTCGCTTCCGAAGTCAGCATCCCGTGATCGAGTGTGTACCTACGAATCCAGGCACGAATGGCAGCATCATCTGCGATGTTCTCCGCGAGAATGTCTTTGGCTCCCTGAAGCGCCGACTCCGCATCTTCTACACCCAGTTCAGCATTGATATACTGCGCAGCTTCCTGGAGTACATCTCCTTGTTTCGGTTGACCCCAGATCCATACAGCAAGGGGTTCAAGACCTTTTTCTTTTGCCACGCTGGCACGCGTTTTCCGCTTCTGACGGTAAGGACGATACAAGTCTTCCACTTCCTGCAGCTTCACAGCCTGGGTAATGGATTTCTTCAGTTCTCCGGTCAGCTTGCCCTGTTCCTCTATAATACGGATGACTTCCAATTTGCGATCCTCAAGATTGCGCAGATACACAATGCGTTCTTCAATCGATCGCAGCTGGTTCTCATCCAGCTCTCCAGTCATTTCTTTACGGTAGCGGGCGATAAATGGAATCGTATTGCCTTCGTCCAGAAGCTCCGACGTTGTGCGGACCTGCTTCAAGGACAGTGACAGTTCCTTGGCTACCTGTTTGATGATTCGTTCATGGCGTTCTGCCTTTATTGTTTCTTCATTGGGTTCCAGAACCGTTTCCTGTTCAGACAAAATAAATCCCTCTTTCCTTCCTGAATCGTTCGTTACAATCATTTCAGGGCAGCTTTGCTGCTGTAATTACAGTATTGTTAAACCATTTGTTTCTTCCACTCTACCCTATATTATCACAAAATCACGTCCAGATTTCCATCAATCCGCAAGCATACAAGTTCTGACAGAATGATGTCATCCTCCAGCCTTCCCCATTACGGCAAAAAAAGACCGAAAAACGTCATCACGACGCTCCTCGGTCCTTACTTGTTTAAAACTTTAAATTCAATAGCAATCTAATAAGTGAAACTGTTCATTTACACGATGACGGAGAGGACAGAAAAAACCTGAAAAAGCGAAGCTACAAGCTTTCTGCAGAAAGCTACTTCGAAAGCATACACTTCGCCTAAAAGCTTTCTGAAAGAAAGCTACATCGGAAGCATACGCTATCCCCGGATTTTCCCTTTGAGAAAAGGGAAAATCCGGGGATAACAGCGATTGGAAGGTTGTTCTGTCATCGTAGTATCCGTGTAAATAAAATGTAATTCACTTATCTAGACGCGCTCGAACCGGAACATTTCGCTCAGATAGTCTCCTGATGCACTGCCCACCGAAATACCACCATACATCAAGGCATCGCCGGTAAAGGTCTCCGAGCCGCCTTTCAGACGGTAATCCGCATTAGGGTCCAATCCTTTCAGCTTCAGGCGCTGAAGTGGAGCATTAGGCTCAGAGAGCACGCGGAAGTAGAATACAACGGCTTCGCTTCCGTCTGGTGCAATAAACATCCACGCTGTCTCATTACCTTCAAACGGACTGAGCAAGCGACGGAATGTTCCATATTGAACCGTTCCACGGATCTCTTTGTACAGCTCAACCTGCGCTTTCACGATTTCGTTCTCTTCCTCCGTGAATTTCGTCAGATCCAGCTCATACCCGAAGTTGCCCGACATTGCAACATGTCCCCGAATTTCAAGAGAAGTGATCCGGTTCACCTGATGATTCGGTACCGCCGAGATATGCGATCCCATCGAACTCACTGGGTACACAAGACTCGTACCGTATTGAATCCGCAGACGGGAGATCGCATCGGTGTTGTCACTTGTCCACGTCTGTGGCATGTAATACAGCATACCTGGATCGAAGCGGCCACCACCACCTGAACAGCTCTCGAACAGAATGTTCGGGAATGCCGAAGTGATTCGTTCCATGACGTCGTACAACCCCAACATGTAACGATGCGCTGTCTCACGCTGTCTGTCTGCCGGAAGCAACGCAGAACCCACTTCCGTCATATTCCGGTTCATGTCCCATTTCACATAAGTGATTGGTGCCGAACCAAGTACATCTGTTAACATGCGTACAATCTCATCACGTACATCCTGACGAGAGAAGTCGAGTACCAGTTGCTGACGTCCTTCTGTCCGGCGACGATCTGGCACATGCAGACACCAGTCTGGGTGCGCACGGTACAGCTCACTGTCTGGTGAGATCATCTCAGGCTCAAACCACAATCCGAACTGCATGTCCAGACCTGTTACCCGGTTAGCCAGATCATCCAGACCCTGTGGCAATTTGTTCTTATCTACAATCCAGTCGCCCAACGAGGAATTGTCGCTGTCCCGGTGTCCAAACCAACCATCATCCAAGACAAACAACTCAATACCCAGCTTCTGTCCGGCTCGAGCGATCTGTTCAATCTTGTCCGCATTGAATCCAAAATAAGTCGCTTCCCAGTTATTGACCAGAACCGGACGTTCCGCATTGCGGAACTTACCACGTGCAAGACGCTCCCGGTACAGTTCATGGTACGACTGAGACATACCATCCAGACCTGCATCCGAATATACCATAACCGTCTCAGGTGTCTGGAACGTTTCCTGTGGCTCCAGCTTCCAGCTGAACTCGAACGGATTTATCCCGAGCGACACACGGGTGGTGTGGAACTGATCCACTTCAGCCTGTGCAGTGAAGCTACCGCTATAGACGAGACTGAATCCATAGACTTCACCCTGATCTTCATCCGTGCCTGGTGTCATCAGCGCAATAAATGGATTCTGCTGGTGACTGCTTGAACCACGACGGCTCTCAATTCCTTGCAGGCCTGAAGCAAGCTTTCTGCGAACGATATCACGTTCCCGTGTCCAAGCTCCTGACAATTGCAACAATTCATAATCTGCATGCGGGAAATCAACAGATGAACTGAGCGCACGCACCACATTCACTGAGGTAGCGCTCTCATTAACGATACGCATGGAGCGTGTTATCGCATTAAATGCCGTAAAGGCTGTATAGGAAAGCTCGATTTTGATGCCTGCAACGCGGTCTTCCAACTCAATAACCAGCGTCTCTGCTTCTTCATCGGATTCAACATACGTTGCTGGCAATCCAGTAAGCTCTGTCTTTCCTTTGACCAATCGATGGCCTGTATACGTAAACTCCGAAACCGTTGAACCATTCTCAAGTTCCAGTTGGATTGCCGGATTACGGAAATCACTTGTGCCATACACGGGTAGTTCCACTGCCAATGTATCAAATGAAATCGTACGGTCCTCTGGTACCGGGTTCGGACTGAAAGATGCTCGTTCTGTACGAACATGCAACCAGCTCAGATCGGTGTCGCGTAATTTTTTGCCATAATACAAATGCACCAAATATCCTGAAGGCAGTACCTGAAATACGTAACTGGCCTCACGGGTCTGTAAATGAAACTGAAGTTTCTCTTGATTGATGTAAATGCTCATATGTCTCCTCCACCTCTATATATAGGTCTTTCGGGTAAACGGTTTCTCAGGTTCCATTATAACGAAAAGATCGCCAATGTTCTACGCTTTCATCAAGCTTTAATCAAAAGAGCGTACAACAGCCCGAAGGATGCCATACGCTCTTTTGGTTACAGTCTGAAATTAGTGTGTTCCCTCACAGGAACATCCATTGCCTACGGATGGCAGAGTAGTGTACAAGACACTACCTAATGCCTTAAAAATCGATTAAACCAAGGCTGATCTGTAAGGCTTCGTTGACCAATTTCATGGTCTCCTCGTCCAGATGGGTAATCTTGTCAGTCAGCCTCTGCTTATCAATCGTCCGTATTTGTTCGAGCAAAATAACCGAGTCCCGGTCAAAGCCGTGTGCCGCCGCATCAATTTCCACATGCGTTGGCAGCTTTGCCTTCTGGATCTGGGCGGTGATAGCCGCCACAATACAAGTTGGACTAAACCGGTTGCCGATATCATTCTGGATCACCAGAACCGGCCTGACTCCACCTTGCTCGGAACCGACAACGGGAGAAAGATCCGCAAAAAAAACGTCACCACGTTTTACGATCAATGTCTACACCCCGCTAACTAAGCGGTCCAGAGTGCTGTCCGCATCTTCCTCCGCATGAAAGGCTTCGGATGCCATGGTCAGATTAATTTTTGCCATCTCCATGTATCCGCGCTGCATCGTTTCACGGATGTAACGTTTCTTACGCTCCGTCAAATACAGCTTCATAGCCTGCCTAATCAATTCGCTGCGGTTGGAATTCTCCAGCGCTACGATGCCATCCACTTCCTGCAAAAGATAATCAGGTAAACTGATCATGATCCGCTTGGTGTTCTGCAAGTTGGCCACCTTTCTTCCACCCCCACAAACCTTTCGCCATTGTGAACCAGTATTACGTTTTTCCAGAACTTTTATACAAAGGAATATATATGCCCCGAGTATATCAAGTATGCTGTACTCCATTATAAACACGGGGAACAATATTCGTACAGACCAAACATCTCATTTCAGGATATAAATCCTTATCGTCATACATAATTCGAGATGCTCCGACAGTTTTCCTTCTGTTCTGAAAAAAAGTTTATTGGTAATGACGTCCAGTTCACCTGTCAGGATGTCAAAAGTGGATTGATTCTGGCGACTTCTGCTCCCCCACGGGTGTAGACCCGTGGAATGCGGTGCGCCATCATGCAGATCACTTCATAAGCAATCGTACCGAGCTGGATTGCCACCTCGTCTGCGGTTATAACGCCACCAGACTGATGACCGATGAGGACAACCTCTTCGCCGACTTGAATTTCTTCCGCTTCTTCCGCGAAAGATTGTAACGACACCATACACTGATCCATGCAAATCGTACCGACGACAGGAACGCGGCGGCCGCGCACAAGCACTTGTGCTTTACCTGTCAGCATTCTTGAGAATCCGTCTGCATAGCCGATCGGCAGGGTCGCTATTCGTTCGTGCCCTTGTGTAACATAACGGGTTCCGTAACTGATCCCCCAATGGGGTGGCAGTGTTTTAACCAGAACCGCCTTCGTCTTCAGCGTCAATACCGGGGACAGCTTCACCACCTGATGATTCACCTGAGCCGAAGGATACAATCCGTACAGGCTGATTCCTACACGTACCATGTCATAGGATAATTCCGGTGTATCAATGGCAGCGGCGCTGTTCGCCGTATGTATAATCGGGATGACACATCCCTGATCCCTGAGCGCATGAACCACGCTTTGGAACCGTCGATACTGCTCCAGTGTATAGGTTTTGTCTTCTTCATCCGCTTTGGCAAAATGGGTAAACATACCTTCCAGCATAACCTGATCGAGCGAGGCCACTTCCTCTATGAAAGCCAATGCCTCATCGCCAGGCAACAGACCTAATCGGCCCATGCCGCTGTCGATTTTAATATGAACCTTCAGTTGGTTAGCGAATGTGCTCGCATCCAGATGTCGAATGGCATCAAGCACTTCCCTGCTGAACAGCGTGATGGTCACATCATGTTTCCAAGCAACAGCGATCCCTTCCGGCGGCGTATAACCCAATACCAGAATTGGAATCGTAATCCCATATTGTCGCAGTTCCAGAGCTTCGTCAAGAAAAGCAACACTTAAGTAATCCACACCCACTCGTTCCAGTTCTCTAGCCGTCTCCACCGCTCCGTGTCCATAGGCATTGGCCTTCACACAGGCGAGGAATTTCATGCCCTGAGGCAATGCCTCGCGGAAAGCTTCTACGTTAGTACACAAATGATCCAAATTGATCTCCGCTTCGGTCGGCCGATATTGTCCTTGCACGTTAAGTCACCTTCTCTAATCATCTTAATCCGGCTCACGTCAGACTCCATCGTAATGCTCCAGCATGTGACTGTCAAATGAACCGAAGTTTCGCATTCAAAAACAGATGCAAGGTGCGCCGTTTGAGGAACAAATGCGAACACAGAAGAAGGCCGATAAGCGAGATTGGCAGGGCAAAATTTCACTTTCCACCCCAGCAAAAATCTGCTTATATCGATTATTTACCCGGTTCCCTATGTGTAGAAGCGCGTTTTGCATTATTGGGCGAAAACAAAGCACCGGAGAACGGGTCTCCGATGCTTCTTAGCATTCCTTATGTTTATGCTACTATTCGTTCATTTGTTCAAAAATCATTTGCCTGACTCTTCCTGCATCGATGTTGCAATGCGTACCATTTCGTTCTGAGGCAGGTCGGCACTGGTAATCCGATATTCTATACCATCTGTCATCCATGTCAGAGTCTGCAATGCATCTCCGCTGATCATCCCCAGTGTGAATCCAAGATCCACTACACTGGATGGAGCAAGCGATACGGCTCGATCCTGTGGTCTGGCTTCAAATATTGTGTAATTATATGTTCCTTCATAACGAAGCATAACCGAGTAGTCTCCCGCTTCTTCCAGAATCTGATCATCCTTGAGCTGCACGCCTTCCGGCGCATAGGTCGGCTGAATCACGCCGAAGCTGTCTGCCCCTTCCGGTTCTGCAAGTGTCGGCTCTTCGCCTTCCTGACCTGTTGCAGCACCCTCTGTACCTTGCTGCTCTGTGCCACCACCTACACCCGACTGTCCATCCGTGGCAGCTCCGTCTGGTTCTGGCGCCGTCTGAGGATTGGCAGGTTCTTTACCGCCCTCATTACCTGTTTGCTCCGCAGGAGCCACACCAGAGTCCGTTCCCGTTTTGCCGCCTTCTTCTGTATTGGCTGTCATGTTACGTTGCATGTCAAAGGCGTCTTTCTCAAATGCAGCACCGAATTTGAAGGAATCAAACTTCACATCCACGACCACATTGGCATTGGAGTCGGATACCTCCACCTGTTTCGGAGCGTAATCCGATTTGTTCAGCCAGATTTTCTGTCTGACGAGTGCATGTGTATTATAATTGGCAGCTACATCAAAAACATAGCTCTCCTTCTCATCCGCAAACTGACGGGTTGTATCCCCCGTAATGCTCCGAATCAATGTTTCATAGAGATATACCTGTCCTTGGTTATCTGGCCAGTTGCTCTGGAAACGGAAGCTTTTATTCTGGCTAGGCGTCAGAACAAACACACCCTCATCATTACGCAGTACAATCTGCGTTACATCCTTTTTGGCATTGGTTAAAGCAATGCGATAATAGGAAGGCTTCTGATGCCATACCTCGACCTTGTATTGCTGCGGCGTATCTCCGGTATGCAGCGTCATCACGCCTGCCCCCTGGTAACTTTCCATCTCTCCTACGACTTCGTTCAGATCTTTGACCACAGCTGCCGCATCCTTCTTCCCGCAGGCGGCAAGTAAGGCCGATAAGACCAATACCATGGCAAGCATCCATGATATTCGGCGCATGACATCATCCCCTTTAGCACATGTTTTCACTTCAGGATTTTGCTTGCAGCAGAACCCCTACTTGATTAGTACATGTCTATGAGGGACTTGTTCGATATATGCGGACTAGTTTGACAAGCATGCAGTGAAGTCAGTTAATACGGCATTGCTACGCAAAATCAGTCTCGGGTAGGATGTTAACTTTATCCAGAAAAGGCATAGTGGATTGTAGGAAACGATCCATTTCATTGAATATCGGGAGGGGAAGGTATGACGACAACTCAGCTTCGCGCATCACTGGAAGGACTGGATGAATTCATCGACGATCAACTTCAACTATGGAAAGGTGTCGGCACAGCGGTGGCTGTAATCCATAAGGATGAAGTCATCTGGCAAAAAGGCTACGGTTACCGTGATCTGGAGTCCAAACTTGAAGTTACCCCAAATACGCTGTTTGCCATCGGTTCAAGTACCAAAGCCTTTACCGCAGCAACTGCTGCTCTGCTTGTTGATCAGGGGATGCTGGAATGGGATGCACCTGTGAAGACCTATATGAAAGACTTCCGGATGTTCGATCCGGTCGCAACAGAACGTCTCACCATTCGCGACATGTTGTGTCATCGCTCTGGTCTTCCAAGACATGAGTTGGTATGGTACAACTCCCCACGTACAAGAGAAGAACTTGTTCGTACATTACAGTATCTGGAGCCGAATCAAGATTTCCGAAACAAATGGCAGTATCAGAACATGATGTACATGACGGCAGGTTATCTGGTTGGACAATTGAAAGAAAATTCGTGGGAAGAGGTTGTTCAAAAGTCTCTATTTGACCCCCTAGGTATGAACTCAAGTCTATTCTCTGTCGATGAGATGCAGCTTCAGACTGACTATGCCTGTCCTTATATAGAGAAAGATGGTCAGAATATCAGAATTCCTTTTCGAGCTATCGATACCATAGGACCCGCTGGTTCCATTAACAGTAATCTAGTCGATATGATTGCATGGCTTCAGTTCCAATTGCATTCAGGAGAATGGAAAGGAAAATCATTGATCTCTAAGGAACAGATGAAGGTTATGCACAGCCCTCAGATGGCTTTTGATTCACCATTCAACAGCAAAGAGCTGCCTGTGGGTACATATGGTCTGGGCTGGATGATTGAGCCGTATCGTGGACATGCCATGATTCATCATGGTGGGGCTATTGATGGCTTCGCATCACAGGTTGCCTTTTTGCCAGAGGAGCAGATCGGGATCGTAGTATTGAGCAATACCAACGGAAGTGTTATTCCGTATACGGTTGCTTTTCATATCATGGACCGACTGCTTGGATTGGAACCCGTCAATTGGAGTTCCAGAATGAGCAAATTAATGGGAAAAGAACCGGCAGAAACAGAGACTAATCCGGAGAATACTTCGGAATTATCTATTCACCCAGAAACTGCTGTTGAGCAAAATATTGAAGAACCTCAAGTTGCTCCGTTTGATCGTCCTCTCACCGCTTATGCGGGTATTTACACACATCCTGGTTATGGCGAAATGTCCATTCAGGAAACAGCGGACGGGTTGCAGGCAACCTTTAACGCCATCGAAATGCCTATGGAATACACCGGAAAAGATACGTTTTCCGTCGAGTTTGTGTCGTTCGGCTTGAAGATTACGTATACGTTCACCCTGAATGAATCATCAGAAGTTGCTCAATCCATCTCCATTCCTTTGCTGCTTGAGCCAGGCACAAAACCTATTGAATTCATCAGGGTTTCGTAAATGAACACCTGATTCATTCCGTTGTGGTAGTCGTTCTTACCTACCACAACGGAATATACACCGGATAACTCGTATCCTCTTCAGCGGTACCAGGTCTTCTCTTCACCCACAATCGGCGCAGATCAGGCAGACCATGCCCCGCAACATGATAACCACGCAGAGAAGAATGATGGGCATGTTCTTCCTTGAAGCTGTAGGTGGGCAGAAGCAGCGCCTCCTGAATCAATCGATCTTCCAGTCGAATCAATCTATTCAACCGCTCCGCAGGTTCCTTAATCATGACAACGTGTCCACATTCCTGTTCCAGTTCATTTCTCCAGTAATCATTCATCGCAATCAGGAATAACGTGTTCTGGAAGGTATACATCGTCACGAGACTCAGCACGACATGATCATCGAAAACTTCTCCTGTATAGATCAGATCACAATCCCTGAATCCATCTTGATAGACTGCATGGACCGGGTCTCCCGGAATAATGCATATATGTAGACCAATCTGTTCACATCTCTCTGCAAACCAGATCATGTCCGCCTCCATCTTCTCTCCTTCTTCCACCCACAGAGATAACATTTGCCCTTGGTAAGAGCTGCGACGTAATAATGCTGAGACGCGCGCCAGCGAAGACTCCACGGAAAGTACTGGTTTAGCAGAACCATCCGGTTGTTTCCATTGCTGTTTCCACGGCCCCCCTTGATCCGGTCTCTCCTTTAGATGCTGCTTCTGAACTCGTACTCGAATCAGACTATAGGCAGCCTGCGTGTTCGTGCTCCCGAGCGCTTCCGACAACTCATGCGCATTCAATAGCTGTTGAACAGCCCGACGAAAATTCACATCATGCTGCGGCCCTTCCTTTTGCACATTAAACGTCATATACACACCGCCCTGCATCTCATGCTGTACGGCACGAGGTTGTGCATCCGGAAATAAATCATGCTTGATGATGGACTCCGCCTTTGCCGAATGGGGGAGCTGCCACACTTCAACGCGATCCACATAAGCACGGCCTCTGAAATAGGCATTGAACACCTCAAGCACAAGCAGCTTCGAATCATGACGAGTCAAACGATAAGGTCCTGTTCCAATCGGATGAAGCGGGTTCATCTCCACATCTCTAGGCAGAATGGATGCACACATACTGCTCATCAGATCCGGGAACATAAAGTTGGGTGTATTCAACATAAAACGTACAGTCAACTGGTCATAAGCCTCTATGCTCTCAATCGAACCAAACAGCGGCCTGCAAGGGTTACTCCTGTCAGAGATAATGCGATCAAAGGTAAACTTGACGTCCTCTGCATCCAGAATCTTTCCATGATGAAAAGGTATGCCTTTGTGCAGATAAAAGGTCCATTCCCTTCCATCCGCATGACTCTCCCATGCCATAGCCAGACTCGGCTCGCAGACTTGACGTTCAGCATTATAGCGAACCAAACGATCGAACACCTCTGCAATGATGAAAACTTCTCCCCACATCGCCGTCTGCGTTGGGTCGAGAGTCTTAAACGGCGTATTTTGCGGAATCCGTAATGTATCCACTCGCCCTCTGGCCCCTTCGTTTGAACGCAGACCGAATTGATGCTGCATTTGCTGCATCAGATGTTCTCGCATCGTAATTGGTAAAATGGAGGCAAGTTCATAGGCGTCCTCGATCCTGTTCCCATTCAGGAGATGGTCATACCGTTCACGAACCACATGAAGCAGCGGGATGCAAAAGACAAGTATCGATTTTTTGCCTCTACCGCGCTGCGGGTTCCACATGACCCATCCGTTCTCCTTGAATTTGTTCATAATGAGGTTCATATTACGCATGGTACAACATAAATGATCGGCGAGTTCACCTACCGTTGTATGTATTTCTTGTTCATCATGCACATGCAGAAAGTTCAATCGCAATTGAATGTAATGTTCTGATACGTCCATTTATGCCCTCCCTTCTCCTATGTTCTAAATTCTATCTTTTAACTACTTTGCTCCATCTACTAAAATACGAAATCCATTCGGTTACTTCTACAGTTTTTCTTCAGGTTTTCCTCCATTATACTCAGTAACATCAACATGACCAGCGGGAAGGAAGAAGAACAACTTATGAAATACGCCGATTTGCACCCGAACATTAGGATACGGATCATTACTGATTTTTTCACCGATCTGACCCAAAAGTCTATCATTCCATTCATGGCGATCTATCTGAGTGTTCAGATTGGCGCAGGCTTGGCGGGGTTATTGCTGACGGTCAATATTGTGGCTTCCATGATCGTGGGATTGGGCGCAGGACATTGGTCTGACCGGATTGGACGAAAGAAATTAATGGTGATCGCACAAAGTCTCCAGGTCGTGGCTCTACTCTGCTTGGCCATTGCAAACTCGCCGTGGATGGATTCGATCATTGTCACTTGTCTCATGTTTCTGCTCAGCAGTCTCAGTTCAGGGATCACAGTGCCGATAGCTAATGCCATGATTGTTGATGTAAGCAGTGAACATGAACGTCATTATGTATATGGGTTGCAATATTGGACAACCAACGTAGCTGTAACCTTTGGCGCACTGATGGGCGGACTATTTTTCGAGTCATTTCGTTTTCTGTTGTTCAGTCTGGTATGTCTAGAAAGTATGGCTACCCTATTTATTTTGGTCTTTATGATTCAAGAAACAATGGATAAACGCGTATATAATACTACCGGTCAATCCAAGGATTCCGATCCATCCAACAGACTAATGGAAGCCAATGGTCCCATCCAGAGGAACATACTGAAAACGTACTGGGCGGTCTTTCAAGACAAACGTTTCATGATATTTTTCACAGCCACTGTACTTGCGGTCTCCCTGGAATTTCAGTTGGATAAATACATCGCTGTTCGTCTAAAAAATGAATTCACCGCCCAACTGTTCGGCTCAGATATTTCAGGTCTGCATATGTTCAGCCTGATCATGGTCATCAACACCGTACTTGTCGCGTTGGTTGCCATTCCATACTCCAGATGGATCGGTCGCTTCCCGTCCCGATCTATCATGACTTTCGGTATGCTCCTCTATACCGCAGGTTTCACCGTACTTGCTTTCAGCAACTGGGCCTGGTTACTTATCTTATCCGCTATACTGCTGACCATTGGAGAATTGATGTACGCCCCTGTTCGTCAGGTCACGCTCGCGGGTATGATTCCCGATTCGGACCGTGCTGCCTACATGGCTGCTGACGGGTTAAGCTATAACGTAGCTGCCCTCCTCGGAAGTCTCGGGTTAACCATAGGAGCCTTTCTGCCTACCTATGCAATGGCTGGTCTGTATGTACTCATGGGACTTGGAGCGCTCGTCTTTTTCCGAATGTTACTTCGAAAGCCAGAGGAACAGAATGAACATCTGCCGTGTGCAGATGCATCTTGATTTCACTTTTCTGGCACCAAAATAATCATGTAAGGGAGCCCGGCAGGCTCTCTTTTTCATGCCCATTATCATCACTTTAAAGTAAATTATCATAAACATTTTGTATATTATAGTTTACATTTAGACAAATATCATGTACATTAGGTTCATGGAGGTGAGTAAGTGGAAGAATTACACAATCACGTTCGGGAGTTACGAGCCAGAGACCGGCTATCCCAAGCAGAACTGGCCAAACTCATTGGTGCATCCCGTCAAACCATTGCCCTGATTGAGCGTGGAGATTACTCTCCGTCGGTCGTTCTGGCACTAAAAATAGCACATGTATTTCGTGAACCTGTCGAAAAAATCTTTGAATTGAAAGGTGGAGATTAGATTGAAACATTCATCATCCTCATCCATTAAGAAGCGGTTGCGTCTTCCCTTGTATGCAGCAGGTGGCGCTGTAGTTGGTTTTATCGGAGCTAGCGGGGTCCGTAAAGTCCCTTCTGACCTGAACTGGACGCTGTCCGTGTACTATGACTATGATCTTTTATTTATACTACTGGCTGCTGCGGTGGTGATTATGATGTTGTGGAACATATTCAGTCTCTCCCGCACGCCATCTGTTCCTCCGATGGAAGAAGATACTTATGGAGAGTCTGATTCACTAATCTCACCCGCGGAGCGTTCCCTTGGAAAAGCGATGATACTCAGCGGATTCAGTGTTATTGTTGCGTTTACCTGGGCAGCACTGGCCTTGTCCTTGTACGCATCCAACAGAAACATGCCGAATTTCCCAGAACTGTTTAACCTCGTGAATCTCATTGGTGCATGTATCTCCATTTTCCTCGTCGTGATCCTGCAAAGTCTGACTCTCAAAAGATATAACCGTTATTTCCCTGATCGTGCACTGGATCTCAACTCGCGCAATATGAAAAAAGATCACTTCGAGAAACTAGATGAAGGTGAGAAATGGATCGTGTATCGCGCAGCCTATCGTTCTTTCCAAATGATGAACCTGTTGCTCGGTGTCGGCATGTTGTCCATGGTGCTGTATTCGGTTCTATTTACCTTCGCTCCATTCCCAATCGTTATGCTCTCTATTATCTGGATTGCCAACATTGGAATCTATTATCGTGAAACCTATCGTGCGAGTAACCAGTAATACATGGGTAAGTAATCAATTTCATAATACCTTTAGCTGCTTCTATGAAGGCTAGATATAGATCAAAACGGTCTAATTTGTCTATATCTAGTTACAAAACCCCATTTTTAGTGAGTTATGAAATTGATTCGAGTAACTATTTTGTAAATATTTTCATAAAGGAGTGTTTGCATGCATTTATCCAAACGAAACACCCGCTTCAGGTTCACCTCCCTAACTGGAGCCTTTATGGCTGTGGTTCTGTCTCTCAGTCTGTGGGTACCCGCGGTTCAGGCGGAGACCCCGACTCCAGTAGCTGCTGAACAAGGAAAGACGAAAGCGCTGACAACCGAATCGGCTGCAGCTTTTCTGGATTCATTCTTCGATTCACCTGAGGCAAAAGCCCATTATGTCGGAGCCTCCGTTGTGGTTGTGAAGGATGGTAAAGTTCTGGCGGAAAAAGGATACGGCTATGCTGATCAGGAGAACAAAACGCCTATCGATCCAAAAAAAACCGCTTTCCGTGTAGCCTCTGTCTCCAAAACGTTCACATCAGCAGCTGTAATGCAGCTAGTGGAGCAAGGCAAAGTTGATCTGCAAGCTGATTTTCAGACCTATGTGAAAGGGCTCGAATTTGATAATCCTTTTGACAAACCTGTAACTGTAGAGAACCTGCTCACACACACGACCGGATTTGAGATCCGTGATCCACAGCAGGAAGACATCCATACTGATTTCAACAAGTACATAGCGATGGAGGATTACGCACAGCAACATATGCCTCCTGTCGTTCGAGAGCCTGGTAGCGCCTACATGTACGATAACTTCTCGTTTTTGCTGCTCGGCATGATTGTGGAGAATGTAAGTGGCGAGCCCTTTGAATCTTATATGCAACAACATATCTTCAAACCGCTAGGCATGGATAACAGCAGTTTCATGCTGGACGAAAAGTTCCAAAAACAACTAGCTACAGGATATGATGCGACACACAACCCGCTTGATCTGTACACCATCTCTCCAACACCGCTGCCTCAAGGTGGCATGTTGTCTACCGCAGAGGACATTGGGAAGTTCATGATTGCGTTCCTGAATGATGGCGTGAAGGACAACGAGCGGATTCTCAAAGAATCCACAGTGAAAAGTATGGAACAATACCGTTCCTCCATTCATCCACTGTTACCGAACACCACGTATGGATTCGAAGCTGCATTTCAGCTTCCCGGAGCAGGAAGTAGTCCAAAAATTATTACGAAAGCAGGCGACCTGACCGGATTCAGCTCTTATCTCTTCCTTATTCCCGAGCAAAATACAGGCGTCTTCCTGACGTATAATCAGAATGGAGCACTTCGTAATCTGTTCTACCCGGCATTCATTCAAAATTTCTTCCCGCAATATGCAGAGCCTGTGCAGTTCAAGGAATATACGCCGCAATCCGCAGCTGAGCTACAACGCTTTACAGGATTGTACGCTGATCTTCGACTTAGCACGATTGTAAGTTCTCTGAAAGATGCCAGCGATAAGCATGGACAACTGAGTATTAACGATGTATTCCTGGGTCAACGCAACCTGATTCAAGTGGAGGATAATCTCTTCAAGGATGAATTGACTGGTCAATTCACAGCATTCAAAGAATATGCAGATGGCACCACATACATGAAAGAACCTTACCTCAACCCTATGGGTTATGAGAAAAAAGGTCAAAAGCCTATGGGCTTCCGGGATGTTCGTGAGAACAGTCCTTATGCTGAAGCAATCTACGCAATACAATCTCTTGGATATTATGAGAATGATGCTAACAAGTCTTTCCAACCAAAAACAGCTGTAACACGAGCTGAATTTATTGAGAACACGCTTAAACTGAGCGGATTGAAGCCCAGCAAAACAACGCCTCCTGCTGGCACCGACTGGGCAGATCATGCAGCAGCAGGATATATTCAACTCGGATATGAATTGGGTATGATTACTGGCACGGACGAACAACAGTTTAAGCCGGATCAAGTGATTATCCGACAGGAAGCCATGGTCATGATGTGGAGAATTATGCAACTGCAATATCCTAGCGAACTGTTCAATGATGTGAAACTTGCGGGGCACACAGATGCATGGGCTGTGCCAGCCATTCAGATGATGTATACGCTCGGTATCCACGGACCCGAGGTAAAGGTACTGGAGGACGGTTCTGTTGATTTCCTTTCCCGCAAACCTCTGATTCGTCAGGAAGAGGCTGCGATTATGTATGCGCTGCTTACACAACCAACAGATCGAATCGTCGCTGAACTGATGGCAGCTCAACAACCACAAGCAGAACCTGCCGAAGGCGCTGAGCCTGCAGATGAGACATCTGAAACTGCGCCGGTTCCTGTACCAGTGACGGTCCCTTCTGCAACATCAGCACAATAAAAATAAAATATCTTCATACCGATTAGATATATCATGCTCATGATGTATGACAAACAGGCTTGTTCGGAAGGATAATATCCTTTTCGAACGAGCCTGTTTCTTTACTTTTCATCACTTATAAATCTAGCTGTTACGGGTTATATCCGTTCCTATCCGAGCAACGAAGAGACATGACGATTGCCATTACGCTGGTCGTACTTGTCTGCAGCTGCTTGGGCATATCCCGCAAAATAAACCGCCAGTTTACGCAAATCTCCTGGATCTCCTTCATACGGGAAGGACGCAGGGAGACGTAATCGGTATTCTGGGGATTCGTCCGCCCAGCGGCGTAACAATGGTGCCGTTCTGGCGTAGAACAACATCTTGGCAAATGGATCTTCATTATCCATCGCGAACACCAGACTTTCTTCCAGCACATCAATCCCCTTCGCCGGATTGGTGCGTGCAAGATAATCCATCTGCTCAGCAAAGCTTCTCACAAAATCATTTTGACCCTTGATCAACCGGTAGCCCTTTTGTTGATGCTTGTCTGCTTCCGCAGTCCGCCCCAATCGGTAGAGTGGCATCAAGATCTCCGACAACGTAAGATGCGGAATCTCCGCACAGCTCATCCGGCCTTTCAGGATAGGTTTTGCCATTTCAAGCACCTTCTCGTCGTCACCAGTAAGGATGAAATAACGCATCATCTCGTCCTGTTCACAGGCTTCACAGTCACTCATAAAGTCTCGATCCATCGTTCTGAACTTGGCATAACTGCTTCCTGCCTCCTCCAGCTCCCCAAGATCCATGGAGATGCGGAATCGATAATACCAATACGAACGTTCGCTGTAGCCAAATGACTTGAAACGCTGTCCGAAGTCCTCAAGCAGCTCCATCATTTTATCGCGTGACACTTCCGGGAAACTGGATAGTTTGCCTAGAATCCATTTATACGACCACATTAACGTTTCTTCATCATATTCTTCCGGCTGTTGGTCGAACTTGCCCAGTTGCCAGGAAAAAGCAATCAGTGCCTTCATCGGATAACCGCAGAATGTTGCTGTCTCCACAATCTCCGCTCTTGCTTCGTATGCCTCTTCTTCCATGCCGTTCACATCGGCGACTCTTGCCGCTTCCTCCAGCATACCCAGCTTCGCCGGACCATTAGGCAAGCCATAGGCTTCGTCCATCAATTCCTCAAAATCCATCTCTGTTTTCATCAGGCATCCCCCTTACGATCTGTATTCGCACGCAAACCCCAATCAATAAAACGAACGATGCCCTGATTCAGCACTTCCAGCTCCTGCCGGTTCATCGCATAATGCCCCATCATCAATGCATTAACATACAGCATCTCAATGGCAATCGGCGTCATTTGGTCATCCGGTGACGTTAGCACACGCTGAATAATCGGATTGTTCACATTCAGGTACAAGGTTGAATATCCCGCCGAACTGATTCCGGAGGATAAGGAGCCAAGGACGGAAGAGAACAATTCCGTACTCTCTTCACTTGCTTTTTCCAATGCACGCAACGTAGACGATTCCTGCGATAGAGTGAACAACACCGGCAGATCCGATGGCTTGAAACCTTTCACCTCAGCACGACAACGGAAGCGCTGCAGAGCAGAATCGGCCAGTCGCAATGCATCATAATACTGATTACGCTCAGCCGGTGGCACATCCGTGAAGCTCATCGAGACCTGATCCGGCTCTAGCCGTTCCGTGTGTACATTGTGCACAGCCATAGGCAGTGTCGCCATCAACTCGCTGTCATAGATGTAGCCACCGTTAATAACCAGCATCGATTGTGCGGATGCCACATGGTGAATCTGACGGTACTCATCGACAGAGGACGTGAAGTACAACGTCTCTCTTTCATCGATCAGCTCACCCAGCTCTCGGTGACCTCTCGTGCTCTCGAATGGCAACCAGCGATGAATCATCGCGAAGAATGCTTGATCCTGCACAGCCAGTGCCTTCATGGACAAGGCATGCAGGCGAATTAGCTTCTGTAGCCGTTCTGTCTGGCTCTCGGCCATGTCGGCGAGTCCCTTGCGAAGTGCGTCTCCGAGTTCGGAGCGAACTTCCTCCAGCTTTTCATTTTCATAAAAATGTTCCCGTGAAGCCGTCGGTTGAAGCTCATCTGTCCAGATTAGACATTTCACGAAGAAAGCCCACTCTGGCAAAATGTTCTCTGCTTTCTCCGAAATCAGCATTCGCTTCAGGTACACCCGGTGAGAACGCTTCGCATTCAGATTAACTGCGTGTGGCAGTACAAAAGCAATACCTCCTGTACGGCCTGAAGCCGTCGTCAGCGGAATAAAGTCCTGGAACTTCTCCCCAAGCAGACGTTCGCCAAAAGCCAACACCTCTGCTCTGCGTGAACGTGCGAGTGCAGGGTCCATCAGCCAGATCGGCGTCTCGCTATTCACCACATGCTGCACACCGTCATGATGCAGCGTGACCGGATACGGTAATAACGCTCCGTAATAGAACAGGGCCTCTTTCACATAATCCGCTTCAAAGTAGTGAGCCGCGTCTGGTGTGCAGCGCAGATATACTTTGGTGCCCGGGGACAACTGTGTGTCCAACTGCCGAATCGTATAGGTGCCATCCGGCTTGCCCCGCCACTCCATCGAAGGTCCGCCCTTCGCGGATTGCGTCAGCATGACAATTTCATGACTCACCATGAAACAGGATAACAAACCGATTCCGAAACGTCCGATAAACGAAGTCTCTCCATCCAGCAGCGCTTGTTGCCCCCGCTTCGAAGATTGTCCAATCATCGCCAGGAATTCATGGATGTCAGCTTCAGTCAAGCCGATGCCGTTGTCCTCCACCATCATGGTCAGTTGCTCACCTGTTCCTGTCAGTTCAACACGAACTTCACCCTGATATCCTGGCTCCGCCTCCGTTCTTGCGGTAATCGCATCAGTCGCATTCTGCATCAGCTCGCGCAAGAACACTTTCGGACTACTATATAGATGGTTGGATAAAATCTGGATCATACCACTCAGGTTCACTTGAAAACGATATTCATTAGATGCTGTCATGACTCACTCACCTTCCTCTACGTCCAAACACAATATGTACCCATACGATGTATTCATATGGATGTGTTAGACGAATTCATTATGTAATCGTTAAAAACAGACGTTCCCGTGACAGGCACGCCTAAACATCACGTCAAGCCGGCCCTGGATAACCAAGACCGGCGTTAGATGAATATTTCAGACATTCATGAGACGTAAGGTCTTATCTATCATTACCACGTTATGAAGAGCAATGAAACGAATGTTCTACCCTTAAAATAAGGATACATCGTACAGGCCATAGTGAAAACAAACCTTAGACCCGATTTGAAGTGGAATTGAGGGGAAGTGCGCACCCTTCATCCGGGACTATTGACGGAGAGATCCTTCTTTTTTCGCCTTCCATTTGAAGTTTGGTTCTTCTTCGTCTCGTCACCCTATGGAATAGTCGTCAACAACTGGCGGAAAGTCAGATCTGAATGATGTGGAGTTTAGCGAGGAAATTCAACAGATTGAGAAATAAACAAACGCAGGTTATGATGTGGAGACATGTATACTGGGATGATTATAGAGAGGAATGGAACAATCGCATGGAATCCAAACTACTTCAAAAATTAAAATATGCTTCCCAATTAACGGCACAGGAGAAGCATATTGTGGACTATATTCTGAACAACCCCGAAGTTGTATTTGATTCTACAGCCCATGAACTGGCTCAGCAGACCTATACAAGCTCATCTACCATTGTTCGCCTATGCAAAAAGCTGGGTACCAAGGGGTACCCAGACTTTCAGCTTAAGCTTGCGCTTGAATACCAACAGATACCTCCCGCGTTGCAGACGCAGGATCATGCAATTGCAGAACAAGGCAACGTGCTGGCAGCCATCGACTCGGTTCCTTACCTGTATCAGCAGGCGCTGGATGATACGCGCCGGATGTTAAATGCTCCTGTTTTGCTACGTATTGCTAACTGGGTCAAAGAATCCGGACGTATCGATATCTATGGCAGTGATATGAATTATTATCTGGCTCAACAGGCTTGTGCCAAGTGGAATGAACTCGGCATATCTGCGATTGCTCACAATAGTCCCAACATGCATTATTTGAACACGATGAATCCCAACAGCCTGACGCTGTCTTTTGTTATCTCGCACACAGGTGAGAATCAATCCATGATTGAAGCTGCCAAAGTGCTCAGTAGCAAACAAATGAAAGTCATCGCGGTTACCGGCAACAACCATTCAACCCTGTCCAGACATTGCGATGAAACGCTGCTGGCTTATGGATACAATGAACAATTACGACTGTCCAAAATGTCTTCAATGGTCTCGGTACTTTATATTTTCGATATGTTGTACATGGGGAGCATTAGCGATACGTATTAACAATTAACGCTGGTCCGCTGCAAATACAATCCCGGCATCCTTACGCGCACTCATGAGTACACTCATCACAGACTGGCTGTGTTCGAGTAGTTCGTAACACCGTTTGTGATCACCACTTGCATGGATGTCCCTGAACGTTTCCCACTCATAGTACAGCCAATTGGATTTGGTCTGCGCATTATATTCCTCAGCAGGCTCATTCCCGATCTGAAGCTTGATCTCCCGGCAACCGTTAGCTCCTCCTACAACCTGAAGATAACCTTTCTCTCCCTGAATGAGCACAAAGTTCATGCTGCTCGAGTCTTTGGCACCTACACATTCCGCAATAAACTCCGGATACTTGAGAACCATAACTCCTGACGTATCAATGCCGTTTGCATGCTGGTTCGCTGTATACGATACGGCATTCGGACTGCCGAACAGATTCATAACCAAATGAAGATTATAAATATTGATATCCATCAGCGCACCACCAGAGAATTGTGGATTAAATACATTCGGTGTTTGCCCTGCAAGCAGATCATTGTATTTGCGCGAGTATTGACTGTAGTTACACTGGATGAGTCTAATCGGACCAAGCTTCGGTAGTTGCTCCTGTATGACTTTAATATTGGGCAAATGAATGTTGGAGATCGCTTCAAACAGCAACAAATTCTTTTCCTTCGCAAGTGCAATCAGCGACTCTGCTTCCTGAAGCGTGGATGTGAACGGTTTTTCACAGACGACATGCTTGCCATGTTGAAGTGCCTGATAGGCCTGTTCGTAGTGCATACTGTTCGGTGAAGCAATATATACGAGATCTACATTCACATCTACAAATAGGGAGTCCAGGTCTGTATAGATTGTACTTACCCCATATTTACCCGCAAGCTCCTGTGCTGTTTCTCTCTTCCGGGAGTACATCGCTGTACAAGTGACATCTTCCAGTTCATTTATCGCGGACAAAATGGCATCTACAATGGACCCTGTACCAATCGTTGCTATATTCATCATATTGTTTCGCTCCTGTCGTTTATTTGTTAGTTGGCTTTCTTCGCCACTTCGATTCCTTCATGTAAAATATCCAATACATATAAAACCTCTTCATCCTTGACCGGTTTATCACCGTTATGTCGAATGGCATGAAGCAGTCGATCATATAAAATGCCATAGTCCGTTGCTTCCGAAGGAACTTTCTCCGTATGTGATGTTCCCTCTTCGTCCACATAACTAATCGTACCCCAGTTATCCTCTGATTCAGCTTCAATGGATATTTTGGTTCGTCCATCTCCATTTTTCGTTTGATGTCCGCTGCTATATTTGACGAAGCTTCCCCGATCCCCGTGCACTATGAATTTCGGATGCTCGATCTTCACAAGCAGGCTGCACTTAATCGTAGCCTTCATTCGTCCATAACGAAAATCAATATCGATATAATCATCGGATTCACCCGGCGCGATCAAACTCCGAACATCATAATCAATTCGGTCGGCTACGCCATATATGGAGATTAACTGATCAATGGTATGCACGGCCAACCCATGCAGCAATCCAAATCCGCTTCTGGCGTACTGTGGTTGAAAATAATCATAGTGGGACTGGATTTCAACAATATTTCCCAGTTCGCCGCTCTCAATCACTTTTTTCAATGTCAGAAAGTCACCATCAAATCTGCGATTTTGATTCGCCATGGAGATGAGATTTTTACGATTGGCTAGTTCAAAGATATTTTTGGCTTCCGCAGAAGTAGAGGCAAAAGGTTTCTCCACCAGCACATGTTTCCCGTGTTCCAATGCCAGCTTGGCGTACTCTACATGGCTATCCACATGGGTGGCAACAACAATCAATTCAATCTCATTATCCTGCAATATGTCTTCGATATTCGTCGAAAAAGTAATCTCGGGATAGAGTGATTCACGCTCTGTATCGCCAACCCGATCTTCCTCCCGACGGTATATCGTCTTCACCTTGATGTTTTCTTTCTTGTCCAGATAAGGCAAATGATAATTCACCACTGCGTTCCCAAATCCGATGATCGCCATATTCAATTCCATGATCGCTCACTCCTCTGCTCTGGTTGAGTGTAATGTTATCACGATCAAGTCAGGCGGAGAATGCTTTGGGACGGGATTGGCAGCATCATGCGCAATTCGATTTCTGGTTGGAATGTGTATGAAATTCAATTTCATTCTCTTCTTTTTTTCATGTTCGAGATCTAACATATCTTCCATAGTTTACCGATATAACATAAGGCGTTAATTACATACATATAGAACGAAGGGGACGATGAAAAAATGAAAACAGGGTATACCTATTTACAACGTACCATCTGTACATTGCTGTTATTTACACTCATTTCAGCAGTGACATTGGGAGGCGGAACTGCAGCCCAGGCAGCTTCACTCAGCCAATCCACAGTGTATTATGAATCTGATGGCGTCTTATACAAAGTATCCGCTGATGGCAGCAATACGACAGAAGTCTTAATTGATTTCCAAGGGGTGGACTTGCACGCGGCAGGCTCTTATCTTTACTACACGCAGACTGGCTCTTCCACAACATTGCTCCGGGTTCCGAATGACGGGTCCAGCGATGCGGCAGAAACATTTGCTACAGATGTACTGAGCTATTACACGGATAACGGATTCATCTATTATCTGGACGCTACAGGTACAATTTATCGCGCTAATGGCAATAGTGACGCTTCAGCTGTCACCAAGATTGCTGACAAAGCAGATACTGATTTTCCATTTCTCCTGGTAGCCAAAGGGCGTGCTTACTATAATGCGCTGGTTAATGGAAACACGTGGATCGTGTCCAAAACGTCTAACGGTTCTGGAGCTGTGCAGCGAATTGCCGCAGGCGCAGTGGAAGGACGTTATTTTACGAATCAAGCCAAAAACGAACTGCAACTGATGGTAAATACAGACCCCTACGAGGACTTCTATTCCACCAATGCTGTTGTCATGTATAAGGTGAATTACAACACTGGCAAGGCAACTGCTGTTAATCCCAAAGCCAAACTGGATGTGAATGCTGTATATTCCGGTGGTTGGGGAAACAATCTTTACGTGTATAACAAAGGAATCGATCTCGACATTAATAAGGATTACAATTATGCCAAAGGCAAAGCTTTCGCGTTAACAACTTCAGCCAAAACGCTTCAGCTTCATAACAAGAGCGTTCGGGAAGTAAGTGCCTTAGGTACAGACAAGGTTGTCCTTATTGATGCAGACAAGAAGGCTTATGCCAAAACGGTCTCCGGCAACAAAGTGACCAAGTCCGCCAACCTGAACCTGAACAATGTAACGTATGTTGCGAATCAATTGACCAATGGTACAGCTACGGCTGCATACATCTCGGGCAACAACGGGCTCTATTCGGTCAACACAGCTCTCAAGGTAACGAAACTTACCAGTGACGAATGGGATGCATTCCATATCAGAGATGATGTTGCCGGCCTGTTCTACATCAATGCCAAAGATCAGTATCGCTTGTATCACGTGCAAACGGGTGGAACAGGGAAAAAAGTAATGAGTGACGTTTTCCTCGACAATATTCTATTGGTGACACCGTACTAACATATCCTGTTGATTCAAACGTCTAACCCATTCAACGGACTTGTCCATAACAAAAAGGATTACCGCACAGCCATAACGGCTGTCGGTAATCCTTTTTTGGTTGTCGAAAACTATTTTTCAAAAATATCTTCCATATGAGAATGATAATTGTTATCATTAAGAAAATAAGACAAAAGGATGGTCCGTATGACTGAACAGTTTCCCTTCATTGCTGAAACCTCATCTCTACCGCTCCTCTCCTCCATGTGCCGTGTGCGTCGTGGGGAGAATTTCCGTGTGCAAGGCAAGACGGTGTCCCGGCCCATGCTCTGTCTTATTTTGCAAGGAGACGGAGTTCTGGTCCTGAATGATACAGTCTATACGGCGCAAGCAGGCAGCTTGTTCGTGTTGAAGTCAGGTACAACCATCGAGGCCGCTGCACGCTCGAATGTGACCGAGTTTATATTGCTAAGCATGGATACGGTTGAATTGCAGCAAGTGCGAGGTGAATGGAAAATGACCTCTTCACCCGCCTTCCCGCTGGATTGGCAGACAGGCAGATTGCTGGTTCGTCACGAGCAGCAGGCTGTATCACGTTTGGGACAACTGTATGAAACCTATCGCGGTCTTCAACCGGACCATTTTATCAGCATACATAGCCAGCTGCATGAACTGCTGCAGTTTCTCTCGGAGAACCGACTGGAAGCCAATCATGAGAAAGTGGACCCTGCCTTGGAACGCAGTATTATGTATATGCGACGTTACATGAGTGAAGGAATCAGCATGGATCAGCTTGCCAAGATTGCTGGCCTCACACCCAGCTCCTACTCTCGCAGTTTCAAGAAAGCTAAGGGCATGTCACCGACCGATTATCTGAATCGTTTACGTATAGACGAAGCCAAAAAACAGCTGACCGAGGAATCATGTGTCCTCAAAGACGTCGCGATATCTGTCGGGTATGGCAATGAGTATTATTTTAGCCGTAAATTCAAACAAACCTTGGGCATTGCTCCCAGCGTATATATGAAAAGAGATCAACTTCGCGTAGCTACGGCATCCATCATGGGATTTCACGAGAATCTGGCCTCACTTGGACTGCGCCCTGTAGCTGTGCTGGAAGGAGTTCTTGACCGAGAATCGGATGATTATGAACAAGAACGCCGATTAACCAGACAATTCGATCAACTTCGGCAGGCGAAGCCAGACTTGATCATCGGTGATTTTTACCATAAGCCTTATTATGATCGCCTGAAAAGTATTGCGCCCACCATCATCTTGGAGTCCACTGACGACTGGAAAGAGAACCATATTCGCATAGCCGAACTGGTCGGACGCGAGAAGCAAGCGTTACTGAATGTCAAGGAACTTGCGTTCCGCAAGCTTGAAGCCGGACTGAACCTCCAGCCTTATTTCGGACAAAAAAGGTTGGCTCTGATGGAGATTACGAATCAGTTTATTCGATTACAGGGGAATGGCGAGCATCCATTAAATCACTTGTTGTATGCCGAATTGGAACTCCATCCTGCCCAGCTTGTGTCTCCTGAAAGTTCCAGAAATGAGTATGTTGCGGATAATATCCCCGTGCTGGACACGGATTATCTATTGATTCATCGTGCTTCGCTTCAGCCTGCCAGTGAAAAGGTATTCCGACGCATGAAGCAAACGGCATCATGGAATCGATCACCTGCCGTGCTGCATGGTAACGTTCACGATATCTCGAACTGGCAAAGGTTATGCTGGACCCCGGGTGGCCAGTTGCAGATTCTGAACGAACTGGAACAGATTGCCCAGCAGTCTGTAGTTTTTCCTCAGGCAGGTCTGATCGGACATTAGATGTGAATATTAGCTCAAAACGAAGTGCCCGATGTGCCGTGTTATTTTTTCCATCGTGTTCCTTCAATTATAATTCAATAAGATATCGTACAAACCAAAGGGCCCTCTCCTATAACGGAAAGGGCCCTTTACATGTAATTATGAATGTTCCTTGATCTCTTCCTTCGGAACCAGTTTGTATATCTCTTCATCTTCCATGGTATCAATCAACCGATCCAACCATTTGTAGTATGCTTCCGCTTGCAAAACCTTGTGTTTGTCTTCCATCAGAATGTGGATAAGTTCAGCATCTGCCTGCTCATCCAGATCTTCGACTAACCGATTCAGTTCTTCAATTGATTTGCGTAGAATCTGAAGGTTACTCTCCACGGCTTTTCTCCACTTAATCGCAAAATAATCCGTAAACGTCTGATGCCAGTCATATTCTACTTCATATAGGTCTTTCCTGGAGCCCTTGCTCCATACTTTGTTTACCATTTTCAAATCCAGCAGTGTTCGTACACCTGTACTCATACTCGTTTTGCTCATTTCCATTTCCCGTCCCATATCGTCAAGGGTCATTGGCTTGTCTGCAAAAAATAGCAATCCATATAAGTGTCCCGTAGACAGCGTAACGCCGTAAAGATCCATATTACGTCCAATGGCTTCAATCACGCGTTTACGAATCCTCAGCACGGTTGCCTGCTGTTCCTCTTGTAAATGGTCCAAGCCCATGCTTGCAACCTCCATTCTGAACATTCCACAGTCTTGGCAAAATAATTGCAACACTTTAAAAGTCCTGCTTACATGGGAAAGCATCCGGCCGGACATCCTATATGCCAGAGGGCTTTCTTTCACCCAATGTATGAAAATGGGAACTTTACCAGGCTACATTTGCCTATGACTATCTTTTAACCAAAAAATTCAGCTTCAATTCAGCTCATTTTCTATTGTAGGAAAAGCGATATCAAATGTAAAGGAACCTTATTAGACAGAATAAGGAGAATGACGGAGCATATGGAAGGAAAACTTTGTACAGTTTTTACTGTACAAACATTATGTACTGTTTATTCGGTTGCTATACGGGGTAAGTATTGTTAGAATACAAAACGTTACCCAGAAAGACGGGAAGCGAAGCAACATCTACCGGATTTCGTGGCTGGGCGCATAAGTGTATGGGCTTATGGATGCTGAAAGCCGTTCGAAGTGCACAACACATCAGAAGGGGTGAAAACATGACCATACTTGAAGTGAAAAACGTAAGTAAATTGTTTGGCCCCCAAACCGAGCAAGGTCTGCAATTACTGGAGCAAGGTTGGGGTAAAGAAAAGTTGGCCAAAGAAAAACAGATAACGGTTGGTGTCAACCGGGTCAACATGGAGATTAAGGAAGGCGAGATTTTCGTTATTATGGGGCTGTCCGGGAGTGGTAAATCCACATTAGTACGGATGTTCAATCGCCTGATTGAACCAACATCCGGAGAAATTCTGGTCCATGGTAAGGATCTACGCAAGATGAACAAAGAACAATTGCGCGAAGTGCGCCGGAAAACGATCAGCATGGTCTTCCAGAAGTTTGCGTTATTCCCGCACCGTACCGTTCTTGATAATGTGGAGTATGGATTGGAAGTACAGAAAGTAGACAAAGAAGTACGCCGTGAGAAAGCGAAAACCTCACTTGAGCTGGTTGGCCTTAAAGGCTGGGAAGACAAAATGCCAGATGAACTCAGTGGCGGAATGCAGCAACGTGTCGGCTTGGCCCGTGCACTTGCCAATGACCCGGAAGTACTATTAATGGATGAAGCCTTCAGTGCCCTTGATCCATTGATTCGCCGTGATATGCAGGATGAGCTGATCGAGCTTCAAGATAAAATGAAAAAGACAATTATTTTCATTACCCATGACTTGGACGAAGCGCTGCGCATCGGCGATCGTATTGCCCTCATGAAAGACGGCGCAGTCGTGCAGATCGGTACACCGGAAGAAATCATGATTCAACCGGCCAACTCATATGTGGCCCGCTTCGTCGAAGACGTGGATCTGTCCAAGGTCCTTACAGCATCTCACGTAATGCGTCGCCCTGAAACAATTACGCTTGACCGTGGTCCTCGTGTTGCCCTCGAATTAATGCGCGAACGTGGTATTTCCAACCTGTTTGTCATTGACCGTTCGAAAAAATTGCTTGGTGTCATTACAGCAGAAGATGCAACTCGTGCCATGCGCGAAAACAAAATATTGAACGACATTCTGATCACGGACGGGCCGACGGTGTCGCCTGAGACCCTGATTCATGAATTGTTCGAGATTGTAAGTTCTGCCCATGTGCCGCTCGCTGTTGTTGGTGAGAATGGCCGTCTGCAAGGTGTTATCGTCCGCGGTGCCCTGCTGGGTGCACTTAGCGGTGAAGTTGCAGTAAAGGAGGAACTTGTGAATGATTCCCAAAATACCACTCGCATCGTGGATTGAATCCATCGTTGACTGGATGAGCTCCTCGCTCTCCGGATTGTTTAAAGTTATCTCTGTTGTTATTCAGGAAGTGGTCGGATTCTTCTCCGGGCTGTTCATGCTGCCCCATCCACTCCTGTTCATTGCGATATTGGGTGTTCTTGCGTTCCTCGTAGGTCGACTCCCACTGACATTATTCACGGTTATCGGGTTCTTGCTCGTAGATAACTTGGGGTACTGGTCCCAATCCATGGACACACTCGGCTTGGTTATCACTTCAGGATTGGTATCGATCCTGCTTGGTGTGCCTGTCGGAATCTGGCTCGCATACAGTAAAACTGCGGCGCGTATCATTACACCGCTACTTGACTTCATGCAGACGATGCCTGCATTTGTTTACTTGCTGCCTGCGGTTACATTCTTTAGCCTCGGTGTCGTTCCAGGTGTTATCGCATCCGTTATATTTGCGATTCCACCAACGATTCGTCTGACTCACCTGGGTATCAAACAGGTATCTGGCGAATTGGTTGAAGCAGCCGATGCATTCGGCTCAACTTCCATGCAAAAGTTGTTCAAAGTACAGCTTCCACTCGCTCTGCCTACCGTGATGTCCGGTATTAACCAGACGATCATGCTGTCGCTGTCCATGGTTGTTATTGCATCCATGATCGGTGCGCAGGGTATTGGTGCCGAAGTATATCGTGCAGTAACACAGCTGCAAATCGGTAAAGGTTTCGAAGCCGGTCTCGCTGTTGTTGTACTCGCGATTGTGCTGGACCGTTTTACACAAAATCTGTTTATGCCTGGTCGCAAAAAGACCTCACGCGTTACAACGAAACAAAAAGCATGGATCACTGCTGCAGCAACATTCCTTGTGCTTGTAGCTGGTTTCTCACAATACTTCGTTGGTGGCACAACTTCCGCTGGTGGCAACAATTCAGCAGCCAATGCTATAGGTCAAGAAGTGAACTATCAGATTATCGGTATTGATCCAGGGGCTGGTATCATGAAGTCTGCTGCAAAAGCGATCGAAGACTATAAATTGACTGACTGGACTCTGATTGAAGGCTCTGGTGCAGCCATGACTGCCACACTGGACAAAGCCATCAAAAATGAAGATCCAATCATCATTACAGGTTGGACTCCACACTGGATGTTCAACAAATACGATCTGAAATATCTGGAAGATCCAGAGAAATCTTTCGGTGATGCTGAAGAAATTCACACCATCGCCCGTAAAGGTTTGAAAGAAGATCACCCGGTTGCGTTTGAATTCCTGTCCCGTTTCCAATGGACATCGGATGAAATGGGTGAGATGATGACTGCTATCCAAGAGGGTACATCCCCGGAAGAAGCAGCTAAAGCTTATGCGGAGAAACATGCCGATCAGATTGCTGAGTGGACCAAAGGTCTGACTCCGGTCAACGGCGATGACTTCAAACTGAGCTATGTGGCTTGGGATTCCGAAATCGCAAGTACTAACTTGCTGAAATATGTAATGGAAAACAACCTGGGTTATAAAGTTAACGCTCTGCAAGTCGAAGCTGGACCCATGTGGACGGGTGTTGCCTCAGGCGACGTAGATGCCTCTCCAGCAGCTTGGCTGCCATTGACACACGCTGACTACTGGGAACGTTACAAAGACCAGGTAGACGATCTGGGTGCCAACATGACGGGTGTACGTACAGGACTCGTGGTTCCTAGTTACATGACGGAAGTAAACTCGATTGCAGATCTGGAGACAGGTGCCGCTTCTTCCACTCCATCGGCAAGTGCTAATGTGGGTAATGAAGTGAACCACCAGATTATCGGTATCGATCCAGGTGCCGGAATTATGAGATCCACAGCAAGTGCCATTGAGAAATACGGTTTGTCTGACTGGAAACTGGTTGAAGGTTCAGGAGCCGCAATGACAGCTACGCTGGATAAAGCTGTTAAGAATAAGGAACCCATTATTGTTACAGGTTGGACACCGCATTGGATGTTCAACGCTTACGACCTGAAATACCTGGAGGATCCGGAAGGTGTCTACGGTGAAGCCGAACAGATTCATACGATTGCCCGTAAAGGGTTAAAGGAAGACAAGCCTGTCGCTTATGAATTCCTGGATCGCTTCTCCTGGACAACTGAAGATATGGGTGAAATAATGATCGCTATTCAAAATGGAGAAGATGCTCAGCAAGCTGCTGCTACATATGCAGAGAAGCATAGTGACCAAATCGCTGAGTGGACCAAAGGTCTTACCCCGGTGAATGGCGAATCCATCAAACTAAGTTATGTGGCCTGGGACTCCGAAATTGCAAGTACCAACTTGCTGGAGTATGTTCTGAAGGAGAAACTCGGTTACAATGTAACTTCCCTTCAAGTTGAAATCGGTCCAATGTGGACGGGAATCGCCAACGGTGATGTAGATGCTACGCCAGCCGCATGGCTGCCACTTACTTCATCCGATTATTACAACAAGTATAAGGATCAGATCGATGATCTGGGTCCGAATATGGACGGTGCCAAAACTGGTCTGGTTGTACCAGCTTACATGGATATCAACTCTATTGAAGATTTAAAAGATAATTAAACCAGATTGAGATGGATAAACCTGAATTTGGTAAAAAAAGACCACCGAAATTTTGAACTGCACCCCAATTGTTAGACACAACTACCAATTGGAGGTGCAGTTTTTTTATGACTAAATTCAGTTCGGATGAAAAAGTACAAGCCGTTATGCGTTATGAAAAGGGATCAGAAAGCTTGAAAAGCATCGCGAAATCCATTGGGGTTCACCATTCTGTCTTTTTAAACTGGATTAAACAATATGAGCATCATGGTGAAAAAGCTTTTATAAAGGGCTATACATCATATCCTACTCAGATTAAACTAGACGTACTTCATTATATGAACGAATTTGGGACGTCTGTTAGAGAAACGGCTGCTATATTTAATATTCCTAGCCATAGTACCCTTTTAAGTTGGCAAAAAAGCCTGAAATCACAAGGGATAGACGCCCTTCAACCAAAGAAAAAGGGGTGCTCATCCATGAAAAAAGGATTTAAAGCACAGAAGGATCAAACGCTAATAGAAGGATCTGTAGAGGCTTTACAAGCAGAGGTAGAGCGTTTGAAAATGGAGAATGCTTATTTAAAAAAGTTGAATGCCTTAGTTCGAAACAAGGAAAAATCACCAAACAAGACAAAGCTCAAGTAGTCTATGAACTAAGGAACGAATTTTCGGTGAAAGCACTTCTACAGCTAGCAGATATCCCTCGTAGCACGTATTATTACGTCGTAAAAGCGTTTGGTACGGTAGACAAGGATTTAGAGCTAAAAGACATGATACAAGCGATTTATAAGGAGCATGAGGGACGCTATGGTTATCGTCGTATTCGCGATGAGTTAACCAATCGTGGACACCATGTGAATCATAAAAAGGTACAGCGTTTGATGAAAGTATTGGGATTAAAATGTTTGGTACGTATGAAGAAATATCGTTCGTATAAAGGGGCCATTGGCAAGATTGCACTGAACCTATTAGAACGCAATTTCCACGCTGAAAGGCCAAACGAGAAGTGGGTTACGGACATTACAGAGTTTAAATTGTTCGGAGAAAAACTATATTTATCTCCCATACTTGATCTGTATAACGGAGAAATCATTACATATACAATTGGTTCAAGACCGATCTACTCGCTTGTTTCCACGATGTTAGATCAAGCATTTTGTAGTTTAACAAATGAAGATGATCTCCTTATTCATTCGGATCAAGGCTGGCACTACCAGATGAAAACATATCGTCATGCCCTTGAAAAACGTGGCATCACGCAAAGTATGTCCCGTAAAGGGAACTGCTACGATAACGCCGTCATGGAGAACTTCTTTGGCATCATGAAATCCGAGTTCTTGTATTTAAAGGAGTTTGAAAACATCTCACATTTTAAACAAGAACTATCCAAATACATCGATTATTACAACAACAAACGCATTAAGGCAAAACTAAAAGGCATGAGTCCGGTACGGTACCGGATTCATGCCCAACAAGTTGCTTAAAGATATAATCTGTCTAACTTTACGGGGTCACTTCAATTTTTCGGTGGTCTTTTTCTTATGGCTATGTTTTTTTCAGACATGCTAATTTGATTGGGTATTCAATCTTAGTAATACTGCTACCTTAAGCATTCACACGCTTTTTTCCATTCAACGCTTCACACATATCCGCTTACTTCGCTCTTGAACCCTCTATGTAGATATTACTTGGTGAGTTCGATTATTTCCAACAACTATCCGATCAGCAACAGTAGTACACCAATGACAATCATGACAACACCAAGAATACCATATACCACTCTTGCTCCCTGCCGTCCAATGGTCTTCACAAAAATTCCTGCTCTAAAGCTCTTCATAAACCAGTCCCAGTTGTTGATTCCTCCGAGCAAACTAAAAATTCCTGCCGCTATGGCAAATAGTGCGATTAAAACGGGTTGATCTTGCATTTCTTCAACACTCCTTCAATATAATCCTGTCTACTATACCTTCACTTGGTGAAAATTAACAGGCATTAATTGGGCGTATCTCAAAACTCGCTGAAGTGCATCTTTCACCGCCTTTTCGCCCCCTGCTGCGTCACTTTCCCTTGACGTGCCCCGGCACGCCTGCAGAAAACTTCCTTGCTTGGAACGAAAATTCGGCAAAATCTACTTCCTTCGGAGTTTTCAGACACGCCCTAGAAAAAAACAGCTTGCAGATGGAAGTCTGCAAGCTGTTCTGTTACGTCTGTATTATACGTTTTATTGCTTTTGCAACTCGCTTGCCGACAATAGCAGAGTCACCACTTCAGCACGGGTTGCTTCGGCGAGTGGGTTAAACATATTCTTCCCTGTTCCCTTCACCAGTCCTGCATCATATGCAGCAGCGATATATGGAGCAGCCCACGCCGGTACTTTATCTGCGTCCGCGAAACTCAGTACCGGATTCGACTGTACCGGGAGACCGAGTGCTCTGACGAGCATAACTGTCATCTCTACCCGTGATACTTTGCCTGATGAACGGAACGTATCATCCGTATAGCCACTGATGATGCCTTGATCGACTGCTTGAGCAATAAAGGATTGTGCCCATGCAGGTATTCCCGCAGCATCCTTAAACGTCAATGCCTTGTTGCTGGCCGGAAGTTCAAATGCTCTGCCCAACATCACAATGAATTCGGCGCGTGTCGCTGGTGCATTCGGACGGAAATTACCATCCTGATACCCGTTCACAATTCCCCGGGAAATGGCCTGCTCAATAGCAGCCGCAGCCCAATGATTTCCGATGTCCTTAAGGTCTACAACCGGTGTGGTTGGATTAGGAGTTCCTCCATTACCCGGAACGGTTGGCGTAGTTGGGTTCGTAGGATTGGTTGGTGTAGTCGGTGTGGTTGGAGTTACAGGTGTAGTAGGTGTTGTAGAACCTCCACCACTGCCCGGATTACTTCCATTATTGCCGCCACCATTACCAGGATTGCTTCCATTACCGTCCCCCGGAAGTGGTGCCCCCTTCAAATCCGTACTGCGTCCTTCCGTTTTTTGATCAACTGTACCTACACGGTCCAGATGTTCATGGAAGATTTCATAATCGACCAGATTCAATTCGTAGAATCGATTATCATCTTTTGATGTTCTCATAGCACGGTAGAAGTCTCCACCGTTAGCCATAAATGAATTGGTAGCGACGATATAGTATCCGTTCGGATCGATATCCGAGTACGTACCATCTGCATTCTTAATCTGAACTTTGACCACACGTTGACCGACTTGGGTCACAGTGTTAGTGGTGGCATCAATTTTTTCGCCTGGTTTTGTGGAATCGTAGTAGAACCGCATTCCTGCCACTTGCGGGAAGCGCCCTTCTCCTGTTTCCACACCACTAACGCCATTTTCCAGCGCGGCTGTAATTTCTTTGCCTGTCATTTTCAACGCAGACAGATTATTAGCGAATGGCATCACAGTCAGGAGATTGCCCAGCGTAATATCCCCTGCCTGGAATGAGGCACGAATGCCACCGCCGTTCTGGATCGCCACGTATCCTTTGACGTCGTTTTCCTGCACAATGGATTTCACTTTCTCCAGCATACCGTCTGTCATCAGGTTTCCTAAGTTGGTTTCCTGTTTCCGCACAGTGCCACGTTCTCCATCCAAGAAGACATTCGTTTTACCGATAATCGTTTTCTTGAACTTTTCCAACTGAGGAGCATATTCTTTCAGCTTGTTTGCAGCTTCCACATCATCAGCATAGATGAATTGGTTGGCAGCATCTTTCGCATCCAGACTCAACAATTTGCCGTTCCACTTCTTCAATATACCGGCTTCATCAAACGTAACATCCAATTGACCAAGAGAAACGTCATATTCCCCGGTTTGCACAACCAATGTTGGCTCATCTTGGCTGCCCACAACAATCGGTTCCTTCAGAATGGTGTGTGAATGACCACCTACCACAATATCGATTCCTTCTACCGCTTCAGCCAATTTGAGATCCTCTGAGTAGCCGAGGTGAGTCAAAGCAATAATTTTATTGATACCTTCATTTTGCAGCATCTGTACAGTTGCTTGTGCACTTGCCTTATAATCTACAAACTTCAAGTCATCTCCCGGTGAAGAAAGAGATACCGTGTCCGGTGTCGTCAATCCAAAAATACCGACTCGCTCACCATTCACTTCCGTAATAATCGCCGGATAGATTTCAGCTTTCTCACCCGGATCACCGATGCTATTGTTGTACAAACCACTCAAACTCGCATCTTTTGAATAATCAATATTGGCACTCACGAACGGGAACTCTGCTTTTTCAATAAATGCTTTCAGTACGCTTGGACCCTTATCAAACTCATGGTTACCAAAAGTCATGGCATCATATCCGATCATGTTCATGAACTCCAGATCAGCCAGGCCGTTAAACAGATTGAAGTACAATGTACCAGAGAATACGTCCCCTGCATCCAGCACCAGGGTATTATCATTGCGTGCTTCCTTAATTGCTGTTACTCGGCGCGGGATGTTATCCAGATGCGCATGCGTATCATTCGTGTGCAGTACGCGCAGGTTGAAGTCCCCGTCTTGCACTGGATCTCCAATACTTAATTGTGCGAGCAGTGGATCATGGTCGCTCACCCGTCCATCCGCTGTCTCAAAATCGGCATTCACATGTACCACTTCGATGGATGCCGTCTCAGTCAGGTTTTTACTCACCAGAATGTGATCCAGTGTCTGAGAGTTCCCATCATAGATGTAGGAATACCGCTGATTCTCTGGCAGTTCGTTTACCAGATTGTCCAGTTCATTACCTTCAACAATGTTCAAGGTATTCGAGAATTGGAAGTCATTAAAATCGCCGAGAACAGCGACATTGACCTCAGGGTCTTTGTTCAGTAACTCTTTCACAAACCCATTCACCAACGCAGCTTGCTTCGCACGTTGAACTTCACTGCTTCGAGTCGCAGGCTGTATGCTTCCAAAAGGTTTCAGGTCGCCACCTTTGGAATTGAAGTGGTTGGCAATCACCACTACACGTTCACCATTGAATTCGAATTCAGCGGCAAGCGGCTTGCGGGAGCTGGCGAACGCCTCATCCCCTGGTGCAATACGACCCGGATTATTGGAGAGACTGCCGTCAGCTTTGACTGCGATCGCTGTCGTAGCATTTCCTTTTCCGATACCAGTAGCCAACGATACACGGTTCGGTTGGTACAGGAATCCTACACGAATATTCGCACCTGGTGCCCCACCATCCTTGTTATTTTCCGGAGAAATCTCACTATATCGATATGTTGGTCCCTTGTTCGTTTTGATTGCATCAATTAGAGTCTGAAAACTCTCATTAGCTGCTGTTGTACCTGTGTCGGCATCGCCATCGTTATCCTGAACTTCCATGATGCCAATGATGTCTGGCGCGTTCAGATTATCCACGATGATTTTACCGATTTTATTGGCTCGTGTTGCATCTTTTTTGCTGAAGTTCTCCACATTAAACGTAGCAATGGTCAGTTTATCTGCCGCTTGTTCAATGGAAGTAGTCGCTTGTTTCGTTTCTCCAGGGATAACTGCTGGCAAATTCCCTTCAGGACTCACCTTAAAATTGCCGCTAGAATATGTCATTACTCCGATTACATTACCATCCAACTTATCGCCTGTTTTTACTGCTTTGGAAGGTTTTTTACTGATAAATAAACGCTGCGGATTGAGATCACTCTCATTCATATCTTTCTTGTTATCGGTCAGAATAACACCACCATTAGGTGTGCGAAGTGGATTATTCTCACCATTATTTACAACAACGGCCAGACCCGGTTGACTGGAGTAAGGACCTACAATTTCAGGCTTTTCCAGTTCAACACGCATGCCTTCCAGACTTTCATAGAAGTCTATAGCATCCGTCTCGGGATTAAATTCTGCAAAAGAGTCCGAGTCAATGACTGTAGGAATGATTCGTCCATTGACACCTAACTTCACAGGTGTAGGTAGATCGACTTTATCTAACACTTTTACAATAGTACTCGCCGTAATTTGCGTGGTAGTTAATTCGTTAACCGCCCCATATTCCGTAACTTTCCCAGATACCTTCACCTGGTTGCCAACGATAACCCCATGACTCGGCTTATACACTTGAATGGCTTCGGATGTACGTTCATCCGCATCGACTTTATCCGAAAGTTCTTGCATGTAAAAACTGCTTGTACTGACGGAGGTAACAATACCTTCGATATCCTTAACATCGTATCCGTTAAAAACAGAGGTATGTCCTGCACCCTGAATATCATGGATACGCAAGTCTTCTTTATCAGGAAGTACTTGATACGTAAAGGTGTAAACTGCACTTGATTGTCCATTAAGAATCGCAACAGCCTTGATTACGATGTCTTGATCAATCACCAATGGGCTGCTATACACGGCCGAAGAAGAAGTAGGCTCTGTTCGATCCGTTGTGTAATATATGACTGCACCTTTGGCTGGAGAGATTAATGTGACTTCATTGTTTCGGGGAATCCCACCGGATGGAACACTTGCCATCACAGACAGGCTATTTTCTACAACATCAGCGGCTGTTCTAGGCAAAATCTCTAATCCGTAATTGCTGTTGAAGGTCAGAACACCCTGCACATATTCGTAGGTTTTGCCAACAGTTAGCGCGGTAGGAGAGTTTTTGGCATAAATCGTCATCTCAGCACCATGACTATCCGTAGCGTAAAACGTCGAACTACTGCCCCGTGTTACCTGAATATCTCTTACTTCGACAAACATTCCCTCATACTTTTCGCCCGGACCTTTGTTACTTTGGTCTGCTGGTCTGACAAAGTCTGTGGACACCATATTTTTGGGTCCGGGGAGTGTTACATTTTGCTCAGTTACCTTCATGTATCCTTCGGTAAAACCTGACTTATCCTTCTCAATCTGGACGAGTCCGCTGTAGTGGGTAATTGGACCATACACTTCAATGCGATCCCCCACGTCAACTTGATTCTTCGCTCGGACTACAATGCCAGCTTCTTCGTCTTGAATATAATAATTCGTGAATTCTCCGGAGAGTTCACTGTACGTTACGACACCTGAAACGGCTACATTTGTATTTGGTGCAAGGACTCTCGCATCAGCAATGGATATGATTCCAGTCTCGTCTGCTTCCTGTACTTCTGAGTTATTCGTCTCAGCTGGTTCCTCACTTTCAGTTAAATCACCATCTTCGTTAATTGGTGACTCTGTCCCCTCCAGGTCTGACGATTCTTCAGTTGGGACTGCATCCGGTATGGAGGTCTCCTGCTCACTTGTTTGCGGTTGTTCAGTTACAACATTTTCCTCATCAGCATATGCAGTGCTACTTAATCCACCTATTGGTGCCGCACCTGTAATGACAAGAACGAAAACCAGAAACCCTTGTGCCCAACGTTTCACTTGCTTGTTGCTCATTCGTCCTACCCCCATGTTTTCAACTTGGCAATCATTTGTTCAGACAGCTTGTACATTAGTTCAAATATAAGATAACTGAATAACCGACTCATGTAAACATCATTTCTTCATTATGAAAGAAAATAGAACATGTACATTACATAAATAAATCATTTTCTCTTCTTCAAGGCTAAATAGGACTAATTTAAGATCAAAATTATGTCTTTTTGATCTTTTTGAGTCATGTTTATGTGCACATTAAACCATTTACGTTATATAAATTAACATATAAGATAAGAATCGTTTATTATTTCGACATTTAATGACAGCATCTATCTATCCCTTTTTAAGAAAAATCAGACTTAAGTCTTATAGATTTTCAAGACAAAGGCATAACAATACGACGATCAGGATTGATCGCCGTATCTTTATTTTGAAATTACCTACAATTATTTCTTCACCGTACTGTTATATTGTGCAATCTTGTCTGTAATTTGTTTGGCTGCGGCATCCAATGCTTCCTGTGGTGTACCTTGTCCATTCAGGACCGTTTCAATCGCTCCTTCGACAAGTTGTCTGGCTTCTGGGAATACACCCATTAATGCCCCGGATGTTGCTGTCGAATCCGCGGAAGCGTGCAATTGATCGACTGCTGTCTGGAATTGCGGGTACTTCGCCATATTATCCTTTAAAACTTGCTCATTGTAGGCTGCTGTCGTAATAGGGAAATATCCTGTCGCAACACTCCAATTTGCTTGTACCTCTGGTGTAGCCAAGTACTTGATGAACTCCCATGCCGCTTGCTGTTGTGCTTCGGATTTGTTGTTCATGATGTACAAGCTCGCTCCACCCACCACAACACCGCCTTCTTTGGCATCAGCTGGACGAGGCAAGAAGCCTGTTCCCAGTTCAAACTTGCCACCTGAACCTTCTACGATTTTACGCAAGCCAGCCGTAGAATCGAGGGTCATACCGATTTGCTGTGCGGTAAATGCTGCTGTCGTATCGTCTGTGCTACGTCCCAGATTGGAGAGGGTTTTCTCATCGATCATCTTTTTCCACCACGTTAATGTCTTCACTCCAGCTTCGGAGTTCAACATTGACTCTGTAGCCGCTTCGGTTCTTCCGTTTCCATTGTTTACATAATCTGCATTCTGGTTCGCAAAGAACTGTTCCATAAACCAGCCGTAGATCGCCATGGATGCACCTGGCTTACCGTCTTTCGCCAATGCTTTTGCCGCTTGTTCAAACTCTTCATACGTCTTCGGCGGGTTCTCCGGGTCCAGACCTGCTGCTTTGAACATATCCTTGTTGTAATACAGGATCGGGTTGGATGTGTTAAACGGCATCGCGTTCAATTTGCCATCGATGGTGTAGTATCGGATGATGTTCGGCTCCAGTTGGGACAGGTCGAACTGATCCTTGTCGATGAATTGTTGTACTGGTGTAATCATGCCCGAATCGATCATGAACTTGCTACCGATCTCGTAGACCTGGATAATGTCAGGACCGCTGTCTGAGCCCATGGATGCTTTGAGTTTGTTCAGACTCTCATCGTACTTCCCTTGATAGATGGGCTTCACCTGAATTTCCGGATGGCTAGCGTTAAAGTCGGAAGCGAGTTGATTAATGGCTTTCTCCCCTGCGCCAGACATGGAATGCCACCACGTCAATTGTGTTGTTTCAGCGGCGGCCGCTTCTGCTGGTGCGCCACTTGCCGGGCTGCTTGTTTCTGCTTTCGTTCCGCAAGCGGAGATGACCAACATGAGTGCAGCCAGCATTAATGTGAATGTTCCTCTTTTTTTCAAACGAAATCGCTCTCCTTTTATATGGCTCGCTTCAACATAAAATCTTGGAGATGACGCGGCGTGGCCGTTACGGTTACGAATCGTTCTTTCGATCGCTGTTATCCCTGGATTTTTTCCATTCCCCTTTGAAGGGGAAAATCCCGGAATAAAGGCGAACGCTTTGGCTTCTTCAGAATCGATTTCGTCCCCTCCACTACTACCGCGCTTTCTCCTCTCAAGATCTTATTTCAAGACGCGAGCCTTGTTTATTCGCTCCTGGTATCCAATCCTTAGACCTTGTACGAAGATACAAGGTTTAATTCAAAACCTCTAATCAAAACCTCTAAATCAAAATCTTTAGATCAAAATCTTTAGATCAAAACCTTCAGAGCTTCTGCTTCAATTAAATAGTTTCAAAACCTTACTCCTTACCCCTTCAGCGCGCCTGCGGCCATTCCGCGGACAAGCTGTTTCAACCCGAAAATCAATAACAGTAAGGATGGTAGAATGACCATCGCTGTTCCGGCAAATACCAGATTCCACGCTGTGGATTCCTGGAACTCCAGCATCGAGATTCCGATCTGTGCGGTTCTCATTTCCGGTGTGTTTGTCACCAGCAGCGGCCAGAGATACGAATTATACATACTTAAGAATGAATAGATTGCCAGTGTTCCAAGTGCCGGACGGGACAATGGCAAGACGTGCGATATGAAATAGTGAATATGACCACAACCGTCGATCCTCGCCGCCTCGAACAATTCCTTGGGTAGCTGCATGAAGAACTGTCTCAGCAGGAATGTACCAAACGCCGTTGCCAGAAATGGCACCGTAAGCCCCTGGTAACTATCCAGCCAGCCCCAGCTGCGAACCGTAAGGTAATTTGGGATCATCGTTACTTCCCATGGAATCATCATTGTTGCGACAAACATGCTGAAGATGACGTTTTTGCCTTTGAACTGCATCTTCGCAAACGCATAGGCTGCCATACTCGCTGTAATCAATTGACCAAGCGTCGTCAGTCCTGCGACAAGAAAGGTATTGCCGATAAATCGACCGATCGGAACAATATCGAACACTTCGCTAAAGTTGGACAGATCGATTGAATTTGGAATGATATGCGGCGGATAAGCGCTCGCATCTTCCGGCGTCATAACGGCCATGAAAAAGGTGTACATCACCGGATACAGCACAAGCGCTGCACAGATCGTCAGTAATACATACAACAGCGTTTTGGTCCATGTCGCACTCATTGGTAATGCACTTTCCTTTCTACCCATTTGAACTGGATCAGAGTCAGCAGCATAATTACCACGAACAGGATCAGTGCCTGCGCACTACCTGTACCAAAGCGGAAATTAACGAAGGCTTCCTGATAGATGGAATAGACGAAAACATTCGTACTGTCCATCGGGCCACCCCGGGTTAGAATGTTGATCTGACCGAACGATTGAAAAGCGCCAATGATCGATACGACCGTAACAAAGAATAACGTTGGTGACAGTAGCGGCATCGAGATTTTGCGAAACGTCAGCAAGGGTCCTGCGCCGTCAATCTTGGCACTCTCGTAGATCTCATCCGGGATGCCCGCCAAACCACTGGATAGAATAATGTAGTTGAATCCAAGATTCATCCAGATCGTCATGATGGAAATTGAGATCAATGCCCAATCCGGGCTGGTAAGCCAAGGAATTGGATCGATGCCTACTTTGCCAAGCAGATAATTCAGCATGCCCAGGGTCGGATGGAACAGAAACTTCCAGATCACCGCTGACGAACCGACGGATAACACCACCGGCAGAGAGAATACAAATTGGAACACACGCATTCCCTTGAATCGGTTGTGAGTCAGTGCAGCCAGAATCAGAGCAGCCAGCATACCCGTAGGCACTGTAAACAGGACAAATAGTAATGTCACTTTCATCCCTTGCATAAACAGTCCCGACTGGAACACCGCCTTGAAGTTATCCAGCCCCACGTAAGCCGCAATCTGTCCCGTAGGATCTGTGGAATGCAGACTCAGGTACACGGACTTAAACATCGGGTAAAACAGAAACACTGCAAACAAAAGCAGCGATGGTGCCAGGAAACCATAGGCCAGCATATTCTCCCGCATTCGCTGCACACGCAGCGAGACTGTCCGGCGCTCACTCGTACCGGATACGCGCCGTTTGGCGGCGGGCAAGCTGATCCGGTTATCAAGCTCACTCATCGGATTTTCTTCCCCCTTGTTTCACGCATTCAGTGTGTGTGAAATGCTACATCCACTTCAGCACCACGTTATCTAGTGTAAGAGTCGAATGTCACAGCAAAATCCGTTCTGAATCAACGTAACGTTAATCATGGACAAGGGGCTTTACGCAAATGTGCATCAATTCAAAAGCGAAATCCAAATCGGATTTCACGACAAAAAACCGCAAGAACTCCCCTGTTTGGAGATGTCCCTGCGGCTCGGTGTGTAAATGGAATATGAACATTTGCCTATTAATAAAAGCGGCTCATTTTACATTAATCTGTAAATCTTCCAAACGGGGTGAAGCGATTAACCCTTCGAGTTAACGATTAAGATGATATGGCACCGTGGTGACAATCACGTCTTTGTAATTGATCAGATAAGCCCGGATCATGAAGCTGGTCTGGTTGTGCAGTACATTTTGCCACCAGTGCTTGGTGATGAATTGTGGAATCAGAATGGTGATATGATCGGTCTCGGCCGTTTTCCACTCTACGGTATCAATGAATTTCTTCAGCGGCCCCATAATGCTACGGTACCTCGATTTGATCACGACCAGACGGACGCCTGGGTTCCATTCTTCCCACTTCTGCTCCATCTTGCGTATCGCCTCATCATCGAATCCAATGTACAGTGCGACCACGTGATCCGACATCGTCTGGGCGTAACTGATCGTATTCATGACGACCCGGGTAATGCCTGCAACAGGAATGACAATGGTATTGCCTTTTTTGGCTGGCTTATCAACCTGAATATCAATCCGCAGCTCATCGGCAATGTTGCAATAGTGACGGTGAATACGCATGAACACATAGACCACGAGCGGCAAAAAGATAAAGATGACCCATGTCTGCGTGAACTTGGTGAAAATAAAGATCAGGGTAATCGATAATGTAGTCAGCATACCGACTGTATTAACGAGCAGTTTCATCTGCCAGCCTGATGGTTTGACTTTGATCCAGCGAATCATCATGCCAAGCTGTGACAGAGTAAATGGAATGAACACCCCTACCGCATAGAGCGGAATCAGGCTTTCCGTATTCCCTTTGAACCCGACCACCAGCAGCGCAGACATCACACTGAGAAAAATAATCCCGTTGGAGAAGCCAAGACGGTCACCTCTGACCATGAACATATGGGGCATATATTTGTCTTTCGCCATCATGAAGGACAACAACGGGAAGGCCGAATACGCCGTATTGGCTGCCAGGAACAGGATCAGTGCCGTCACACCCTGGATAATAAAATACATCCACCCTCTGCCAAATGTAGCTTCGGCAATCTGGGAAATAACCGTGGCATGGGGATCAGGCTTCACCCCATAACCGAAAGCCAGCAACGTGATACCGATGAACATGGCTCCCAATATACAACCCATGAGCAGTAGCGTACCGGCAGCATTTTTCTCGGCAGGTTGCTTGAAGTTCGGGATCGCGTTACTTACCGCTTCCACGCCAGTCAACGCAGAACATCCGGAGCTAAATGCTTTTAGTAACAAAAAGATACTCACATGGGATAGACTTGTTCCGAATTCAGGTGCAGCTGCGTCCATCCCCCCGGCAAGAAATTTGATTCCGCCTGAGATAATCAGAACCGCAATCGAGAAGATAAATAGATAGATGGGGATCGCCAGCACAGACGCTGACTCCGTCACTCCCCGCAAATTCATAATCGTTAGAAAAACAATCATAATGAGTGCAATCACAACACTGTAGTCATGCAGCATAGGAAAAGCCGACGTAATCGCATCCGTCCCTGCGGACGAACTTACCGCAACGGTCAGAATATAATCGACCAGCAGAGATCCTCCGGCAATCAGACTGGATGTTGTACCCAGGTTATCCTTGGCTACGATATAAGCGCCGCCCCCTGTTGGATAAGCAAATATCGTCTGGCGATAGGAAAAAATTAAAATGACGAGTAATCCCAGCACGGCGATGGAAATCGGAACAGAGTACCACAGGGCGGCGAATCCGGCCGCAACGAGCACCAGCAAAATCTGTTCCGTACCGTAGGCAACGGACGATAGGGCATCCGAGGACAGGATGGCAAGTGCCTTCCATTTCCCCAATTTTTCTCCATCCAGTTCAGCCGATTTCATTGGCTTGCCTATTAAGATTCTCTTCATTTTGCCAAGCATGATCATAACTTCCTTCCGTCTCTCATCTGTGAAGCATTGTTATTATGCAAAATCGCAGAGCCGTTGACAATACGTCATTTCACCCGAATTTCGCCAGCGCGTGATAATGCATTCTACGATTCAATAATCGATAACAAAGCCATTCTTGTTCAGCAATTTGAACTTTTTTGAACCAAAATGACGATTGTTCGTCAAAAAAAAGGAAATGGCCTTCGGTTCAATGAACCAAAGACCACTTCCTTGATCTATGCGTTGACTATAAAACAATCCAGATTCCCTTAACTGCCCAGAATGCCGGGACGAGGGGTGACACCAAACGCTTGCGCCAGTGTGGTGAGCTGCTCATCCGTAATTCTCTGCCGGATCTCGTGACCAGCAACCAGCATATACACTTGAGCTGCCTTCTCAATCGTCTCGATCAGACCAAATGCTTCGTCAATCGTTGTACCTGTTCCGAATATGCCATGCTGCGGCCAGATGACCGCGTGATATTCTTTCATTTTCTCAGCCGTTTCGCGGCCAATCTCATTCGATCCAGGAATCATCCATGGAATGATGCCAATCCCATCCGGGAATACAACCACACACTCCGTGCACATCTGCCAGAGGGTCTTGGTGAATTTTGCTTCATCCAATTCGTGGATAAACGTCATAGCCAATACATGAGTAGCGTGATTGTGCATAACAACACGGTGGTTGGGGTCCATTTTCAGACGTTCAATATGGCTCATGAAATGCGTAGGCAACTCACTTGTTGGATTCGCGCCCGAATTCAATCCCCAGAGCACTTCCAACTCCTGTCCATCTTGCGATACACGCAGCAACCCCAGATTGCTCTCGGGATCAGCGAGTACATTTTTGAAATATTTGCCCGATGCCGTCACGATAAAATACTTGCCTGCCAGCTCCTTCACCGAGAATGCCGGTTTGATCTTGCGAATCACATGATGGGTATCGATATATTGGGCAACTTCCTCTTCCTCCAGCAGATAGCTGACATTACCGCCATTGCGCTCATCCCAGCCATTTTTCCACATATGTTGTGTAATCTCGGCCATCTCACGGATAAATGGAATATGGAAACCTGCAGCCTGCGTTGTTTCATTGGTAAGGGTCACGTTCATAATCATTCTCTCCTTATATTGAAAATAATATGGCTTGCCACGTACATAGTAAGTTCCTTTTTTCACATTCATTATACCTTTGTTTATCTTTGATAGTCAATAATAAACACAGAAATTTTCTTTTATTTATTTTTGTTTAGTTTTGTTTATTTGAAAATAAAACAAAAAAATACCCCACCGGCGCCCGGCGGGGTCAGTCACACATCTATTTAACACGAGAAGGGGTTTACAAGAGTTATCATACCTCTGCTACCTTAATAGAAGCTGAAAGCGAAATAAAAAAAGCATGAAAAGCGAGCTGAGCCGGTAAAGACCACGTACCTCTTTGGGAACGGATTCACGTTAAGCGGATAGGCTGAGGCCTGTCCATATTGAAAGAATACTCAAGGACTTTGAAGCGCATAGGATGGATGCATCTTACCAGTCGGTTCATACCGTTCGTCGCCTGTGTACTCGAATCCCAGCTTAATCAAAATGTGACGTGACACTTCATTATCCGGATGATGCCCGGCAAACAGTGCCTTCACGTTCATTTCGTCAAAAGCATAATCAATCACCGCCCGTGCTGCTTCCTGGGCATACCCTTTACCCCAGTGATCCCGGGTTAGATGAAATCCCAGTTCATAGATATCCTCTTCTGGAGAATATGGACGCAAACCACAGCAACCAACAAATACCTCAGACTCCTTCTCAAAAAGGGGCCAATATTGTACACCCGCTTCCTTCTGCCTCTGAATCTCCTGTGTTAATCGCGCTTCTACTTCATCCTCGCTCAGAAATCCCTTGCTGCTAATCCACTTGGCAACCTCATGATCGCCCCACAATGCAAATGCCAAGGCACGATCCCCTTCGTTCCACGTCGCACATTCCAACCGTTCGGTTTCAAATAAGATTGTTCTGTCCATCATCCACTAACCTCCTGTATGCCAACACAAGTCTGCGTGCCGCCTATACCTTAAATTAATCGAATGACCATCAGGGTAAACAAATATGTATAAAGACCCTAGTATAATATCACTTTCAATCCAGATGGTTCCACCAAAAAAAAGAATAACCCCTGCCGACATCATGTCCGGCAGAGGCCAATCTACTATATTACACCAATTAGAAATCTGCTACGGCGAATTGAATTGTTCCGGAAGCTGCGCCTCCAAGGTTCGCTTGTAATGCAAAAACCAGAACGTTGCTTGCCGTAATTGTAAGACTGCTGTTTACTGGAACCGTGTAAGTGACTACTGTTGCATCGACACGAGTTATTACGAGAGATACTGGAAATGGTCCGTAGTTGTTCACTGTAACGCTGGCATTGGTGCCTCCAGACAGGTTTTCATAGTAGGACTTACCTACGCCAGCTGGAAGATTGTAATACTGTAATGGTAAAAGGATGGCCATTGAAATCACCTCCTTTTGCTTTGATACGGTATTCTATGTTCAGAAACTAGTAAAGCCACGGTGAAATGACAGTGTTATAACGTCCATTTTTAATAGACACCATAGATTGATAGACAACTGTACGCAAAAAAAGCCCCACCGACCATCCGATGGAGCAAATTATGCATATTCTAATGAACAAGGTTTCTAGGCATACAGCATGAAAAAGTTCAGTTCATGACCCTGCTGCTTGAGGTAGTTATACAGCTGCGAACGGTGATGGAACACATGCGTTAACGTTTCAATCTGCCATTGCGCCTGCAAATGACCATGTTCCATATAGAAAGCTTTGGTAGAGCGGTTTAAATAATCTTCTTCACTCAATCCCGTGATATATGCTTTGTAGGATTCGAAATTGCTCCACAACGTCGCTTCCAGCTTCTCGATATCCTCGATTCCGGACAGGCTGTTCTCCACCAGACCAACCTCTGCTTCACCTTTCTCCTGCATAATGGCAAGATCCGATGCCGTGATCTGGATAAAGTGATGCACAAGCTCCACCAATGAACGCATATTCTCCTGTGGACGATAAGACCAATCCTCCGAACGGATCAAGCGAATTAACGAAGCCCCCGTCCGTACGCCTGTTTCCAACTCATTTAACAAATGATCCCGAATCTGCAATGTTCCATTCATATATGATGTCTCCCTTATCTTTTATTCTCACCATTTAAGTATAACCGACGGTTCTACAGATCTATTGTACAAATCGGACAACATCCTGCCATGTTCCCTGGCTGCCGTCAGCGGAGTCTCTCCATAAAACTTGCGAAATTGCCGAATCAGATGGGCTTGGTCAAAGAAACCATGATTCTGGGCAAGCATTGCCCAATCTGTCGTGTTCCCCTGATGAATATCACTCAACACACGATGAAAACGAACCACCTCACTGAATCGTTTGGGACTGATTCCGACCCACTCCGAGAACTTGCGATGCAGCTGTCGTTCACTGATCACTTCACGCATCGCCAGCTCCTGGACAGTCATACGTCCCCCATCTATAAAGATGCGGTGCAGCACGTTTTTCATCAGATCGTTCTCAGATGTGCTTGCCTGCACAGACAATGGACTCAAGTACGCGTTCATAACCTCTACCCGCTCTGCAAAACAATTCGTTTCGGCCATTCGTTCCTGAAGCTCGTTCAGCTTCTCTGGCCAACATTCCTGAAGGGCAACTCGCTTATCCGTAAACCATTCCAGAGGCATGCCATGGAAGACATGTGCTCCACCCGGGAAGAACCGCACACCAAAGGTGTAATCTCCAGCAGGGGAACCATCATCGGATGGCTCAGGTACAGCGAACGGCTGTGTATAATTGCCGCAGTAAGCATAGGAGTGCTCTGAACAGACCGGGTCATATGTAATCAGCATGTCCGTGCAACCATCCGGCAATACCCGGGCAGGGACAGTCATCACTGATGGCTCTCGACCCTCTCTCCAAATAACATCTGCATGCGTGTTCGGAAGAGATCCTGATTCCCAATAACAGGCCACATAAGCCATCAAACCGACAGCAGGTATTTTCTCAACATAATAACTATTAGGATACGTTCCATTCATCTGAATAGGCTTAAACATTGAGTGCAGGCTGTGATCCACAATTCCATCCTCCGATCACTAGAGTTGGCTAGACATTATGTATACATCTATCATACCATCAACCACAGAAATGAAGAAAAAAAAGTGCCCTACCGGAGGACAATCCGATAGGGCCAGTCACACATCTATTTAACACGAGAAGGGGTTTACAAGACTTATCTTACCTCCACAACCTTAATGGAAACTGAAATTGGGATGAAAAGAACATCAATTTTTCTAAAGTGTCTTGATCAGTATGGACGCAATCAACACGGATGCTGTTGTGACCGTTGTGAATCCACCTACCAGCATCGGCGTTAAAATCTCATCGAGGATGGCTTTGCGTTCATTTTCATCACGTCCAACCGAACGGCTTACTTCCTCACAGATAATGTAGTCCCCCGGAAAACCGAATAGTGCAGTCAATGCTACAGGCAGACCTTTGAGCGGGTCCCATTTGAACAGCTTGGAGCCAACAAATCCACCGATCAGCACCCCAACTACACCGATTGCGATAATGAACAACACTGGAATAATGGAACTCACCACCGCATCGAAAGTGATCGACTCCATACTTGTCATAACGACTACGATCAGACCTATCATCGCAATTCCCGATGTACTTGCTTTATCCAGAATACGAGATGGGAACAATCCGATCAGATGTCCTAGAACCCCAAGCAATAGAGCCCAGATACTGTAGCTAAGTCCTGTTACATTGCCCAGATAAATGGATAGACTGCCCATAATGAACAAGAGCAACAGCAGGATAGGTGCGGTCTGGAAACGCTGTGGAAGGAATGTTTTGGCATTCGCTTCTTTAATGTTTACCTGGCCTTCTCCTGCAACCTTGTTCTCAAAAGCGCCCTGCTTCTGCAGTTTTAACGCATATCTGCGCAACATATTGGTTGCAATCGGCATCCCCACGAGGGAATGAATCCCCAGAATAACAGCCGGAATTGTAATCAGATGACCCAGGTTCATCTCCTGCAACTTCGTGGTTGTGATCAGATAAGAGATAATGCCACCGACAACCGGACTTGATCCGGCAACAGCCGTAGGATAACCATAGAACGGGGATACGATTAACAAAATGAGACCTGTAGCTGTGAGTGATGCAAACAATGAGATCAGTATTGCTTTATATTGGGAACGTATTAATTTCAGCGGTATTAATGTCCCCATGTGTACAATCAGCGGAGCCACCATGAGAGCCCCGAACGCAGTCAGAGCAGAGCTGGAGACCGCTCCTTTGGGAAATAACCCCGCCCAGTTCAGCAGCAAATATCCGATCAGAATAACAAGCAAGGAAGGAATTCGCGCTTTGGACCAGATCGAAACCAGTTCCCCTATAGCTAAAATAACAAGTAATACTGTGGCGATATATATCGGTTGACTAAACATGGTGGCTTCTCCCCATTCTCTATGTTGTCAGTGCAGTTCAGTACACTAGAACCATCTATTTTATTTCAAGCGTTCACCTGATAAATAGACCTGTTCAATATTCTCTGTGTTTTCGAGCAGACCAATATCCGTCAACGGATTCACATTCAGTACCAGCAGATCAGCAGCTTTGCCAGGTTCAATCGTACCGATCTCCGCTTCCATCTGCATCGCTCTCGCCGCATCTCTCGTTGCGGCTACGATCGCTTCCATCGGCGTAAATCCAACATCTTCAACAAGCAATCGAAGTTCGAGCGCATTCCCCCCATGCTCAACAGGTGCACACGTGCAGAAGTCTGTCCCTACTGCAATGGTGACGCCTGCTTTACGCGCGATAATCATGTTCTCAATATGCTCTTGATATACACTTTTGGCTTTGCGAATGCCAAATTCGGGAACACCGTATTTATGCCCTTCTTTGATGATCCGATGTACAATGGCCAAAGTTGGAACCAGAACCGCGTTTTGATCCAACATCATGCCAATGCCTTCTTCATCAATGTAGATCCCGTGTTCAATGGTGCGCACGCCCGCTTCCAGCGCATTTTTGATTCCCTGTGTACCTTGCGCATGTGCAGCTACATAAGACTGTACCGCTTCCGCCTCATACACGATCGCCTTCAGCTCATCCATGCGGAATTGCGACCAGCGAGGGTCATCTTTCTCCGACAGTACCCCACCCGTGGAACACACTTTAATGAAATCCGCCCCTTCACGGAACTGCGTGCGTGTTGCCTTAATGACTTCAGGAACGCCATCACACACAGTGAACATATTCAGTTCCGTTGGAATCATATGAATATCTGCATGTCCACCCGTCTGAGAGAGCAGATGACGGGATGTTTTAATCCGCGGCCCCTTCACCACACCTTCCTTGATCAGATCGCGAATATATACAGCAACATGGCTACCGACATCCCTGACGGTTGTAAAGCCTGCGTTGATCAGCTTCGGCAGATCCTGAAGTGCTCTCCCCATCTGAAGTTCATTGGCTTCCAGCGCCACCGCAGCCATATTCAGATTTTTGGCCCCGTGCACATGGACATGGGCATCGATTAATCCGGGCATCACCGTTTTGCCTGTTACATCAACAAGCTCGGCATGTTCCGGAATTGGAACGGTTGCCTTCGCGCCCGCAGCTACGAATTTCCCGTTCTCAACCAGAACCACACTATCGGAAACAGGTTCTCCACCTTGTCCATCAATCAACAATGCACCTACAAAAGCAGTAATTTGACTCATCTGTACTCCACCTCTCTACTGTTGTACTACGATGAAATTGTATCGTGTTAAAGTTAATGACATTATATAAGTTGCAAATGTATAATGTCATTGTTGATAGCAACAGCATTCTAATATTAATTATGGTGATATACACAATACAAAATATAAATCACACAGCATAGTGAAGATCATGTTATATATGTAAGCATTTTGCCATGTGAACACAAAAGGAGTACGTTTGTTATGATTCATGAAGCGGTTCGCTCATTTATGGTTCAAGTCTTTGGGTCTGTTCCATACGGAATCTGGATCAAGGATGAATATGATTTCCAGTGGAATAACTGGCTGCGTGAAGGAGAGGTACCTGAGTATACAGATCAAGAACAGATTGAGTCATCCTGGAAGATTCTCAGGTATACGTTTGTTTTTTTGTCCAATATCAACATTCGTGTGGTTATCGATAGCCAGAAGCAACTTACTCTGCTACAGAGTGAACGTCTGGAGTCTTTGATTCGGGAAGGACTGCTGAAGCAGCAGATTGAGATGGAACGTGCACACAATGATCGATGGTTGACCGGACTGCGGGAGCTGACCTGTTCCCTGGAGCTGAACGACTTGTTACTCAAAATCATGGAGAATGCGCTGCATGTCATCCCCTCCCTTTCCTGCGGACTGTTCATGATGGTTGATCCGGACTCTGGCAAGATGATTCCTAGAGCCAAGGTCGGTTTTCAGGATAGTGTGTATCAATATCAGGGCGAGCTGGATGAGGGCATTACAGGAAAAGTATACGAGGAAGGCATTGGCCGAATGTACAGCACACCGGATGATGCCTTTAAAGATATGGGCAATGTCAGTCAGGAGAATGCGGATATCATTGTAAGTTCACTGCCTGACGGTATTATGGCCAAAGGACTGATCGCCGTTCCCGTGACAATGAATACCCACAAAATCGGGGTGATGCTGGTATACCAATTTGAACAAAACAGACGATTTGCTCCACATGATCTGAATGTGATGCAGGGATTTGCGGATCAGGCAGCCATTGCCATCTCCAACGCCACCATGTATTCAGAACTGCTGGAAACGAACCGATATCTCGTTAGCCGCAATGAAATCCATAATCAATTCACGGCACTTTCCATTGAACATGTGAGCCTTGGACATATCATTGAGACGGTTGGATCGATGCTGAAGCTTCCCACCTATTATGTGGACATGGCGAGAAATGACTGGTACCCGATCATTCCGGAAAGTGTCTTGCTAAGTGAGCTCGATATCTATACCGTTCTGGACAGTCAGTTTAACCCCATCACCTTATCCGGTGGAGCGGATCATAGCAATTATTACCTCTATCCCATTGTGAATGGATCTCTGGTGCTTGGCTGTTTTGCCATCCAATTAGATCATCCGTTAGGTCAGTTGGATCATGTGATTTTGGAACAAGGCGGAGCTATTGTGATGCTGGAGATGGTGAATACCTACTCACTCACCGAGATGTCCTATCGGAAAAACCACGATTTCTTCAGCGATCTGGTGCAATATAGAGAACCACAGCAGTTGGAAGCCCGACTTTCCAGCTTTCAGTTACCAGCTCATCAGTCCTTGTTCGTCGCTCAATTGCAGCTCTATGGGGAACATCCTGATATGAAAACAACTGAAAATTGGGTGCGCAAGTTGATTGGATTTATTGAAAAGGAGCTGGGCACCCGTGAACATCTATTGTTCAGTGCACATCACAAAATTACGATTCTGGCTGCTGCATCCGAGCCAAAGGTCAGACACTGGATCATCAGCAGGCTGGAAACGGCCGTGGAGAAATGGACCACCTCCAAAACCCCTGCCCTATCCATTGGCATTGGTGGACTTTATCAAGGTCTTGAATATGTGTCCAAAAGCAATGACGAGGCTACACGCTCGTTGTCCTTTTTGCTTAAACAGAACAAAGCGGGCCTGATGCTCTACGAAGAAATCGGGATCAATCGGCTGTTCTTGAATCAGGAACCGTCCGATATCGAGAACTACATCCATGAAATTCTGTCCCCTCTTCAACAGCAAAAATCAGGAGAGCTTGAACTCACACTCAAAACCTACATTGCTGCGAATCGATCTGTGCAAGCCACAGCCGAACGTCTGCATATTCATACCAATACGTTGTACCTGCGCCTACGCAAAATAGAGGAGATTCTAGGTGTTGATCTGAACGATTCCGAAGGTTGGATGAAGGTGTATCTGGCATGTCATTTAAGTGAAGTATACTCTGTTGCTCCTACCGCAAGTGGAGCATTGAAATTGTAACTCCATCAATTCAGTCCGTGCAGTTTGCGGAAACGCTCCGGACTCATACCTGTATGCCTTTTGAACATCGCACAGAAATAACTGGCATTCTCGTAGCCCACCCGATCAGCAACTTCATAGATTCGTAGCTCTCTCTCACTGAACATGAGTTGTTTGCTCCGATTGATCCGTTCCTGGTTCACGTAAAATACAGGTCTGGTATGGAGCGCCTTCTGAAACAGTCTGCACAAATATTGAGGAGACACCACCGCCACATCGGCCAGTTCCTTCAACGACAGTGAACGATCCAGATGCTCTGCAATATATCGCAGCACAGGCTTCAATCGCTCCAGTTCATCATTATAGTTGGCAGATACGATGAGTAGTGGCTTCAGATCCAGCAACAGTGCATATAATTGTTTGGAACACTCCACATCGTAATCTGCGTAATCCTTATCACCGCCATTCTCACCTCTAACCAGAAGTTGCTCCAGGCCATGCAGCAGCGTGGCTGTCCTGAGTCTGCATACGCGTGAACCGGTAATACCCGCATAAGATAATAGCTGACTGGCCTCTCTCCCCTGAAACGAGACCCACGCCAGCTCCCAGCGGTCACTGATGGGCATATATTGATGCGGGACATCAGGGTACAGAACAAAAACGTCACCCGGTCCGACGATATACTCTTCGTCTTGTATAATCAGTCTCCCCTGACCATGAATAATCTGGTGGATCTGATAATCCGGGAAACCCTCTGGACGCTCGGTTTCATATTGGTGTTCCCAGTAACCAACCGTGGTCATATAGATCGGCAGGCGAGCAGCTTCTTCTGTTTTACCAAAAAAAATCCGGGTATCCATCCAGTACACCACTCTCTCCGTCGTTAGTTTCATATTGTGATATATATGGGCAATATTCTTTATTTTCTAAGTATCAATTCAATTCTATAATGACAATATTATAACATTTTAGAAGGAGTTGCTGTTATGAGAAACAAACTGGTATACACCCCTCCGGCGAATGGATACCCGGAATGGAACAACAATCCCGAGATTTTTCAACTGGGCCGTCTACCGGCTCACGCTTCTATGATAGCGTTTCCATCTGTGGCAGAAGCATTATCCAATGAATCCAGTGCATCGCCATGGTATGAATCGCTGAATGGTCAATGGAAGTTTGCCTTTGCGGAGACACCGGAGCAACGGATTTCATCCTTTTATGAGAACAACTATGATGCCAGTGACTGGGACGAGATCGCCGTTCCTTCCAACTGGCAGCTACAAGGTTATGATTATCCCCAATATACGAATATGACCTATCCGTGGGTCGAGCGTGAGCCTGAACTGAAGCCACCCTTTGCACCAACAACTTATAATCCAGTGGGTTCGTACATCCGTACGTTTACTGTGCCTACAGACTGGAAAGACCGGCCTGTCCTGCTGCACTTTGAGGGCGTTGAATCCGCCTTTTATGTATGGGTGAACGGGGAACTGGTCGGTTATAGCGAGGACACATTCACACCCGCAGAATTTGATATCACTCCGTATTTAACGGAAGGTGAGAACAAACTGGCTGTAGAGGTATATCGCTGGTGTGATGCGAGTTGGCTGGAGAATCAGGATTTCTGGCGGTTAAGCGGCATATTCCGTGGTGTATACTTGCATTCACCTTCACCCGTTCAGATCGCCGATTTCTTTGTTCGTACCGAACTGAATGGTGCGTATCAGGATGCGAAGCTACTGCTGGATATGAAATTATTTAATCATAATGCCGCGCAGATCACTGCCGGATTGTCCGTTCAGGCACAGCTCTATGATGCACAACAGCAGACTGTACTGAAGCAACCACTTACTGCGGCCGTTACGTTCCAGGGTGAGGATGAACTTTCATTTAATTTGTCAGCAGAGGTTATCCAACCGCTTCTATGGAGCGCCGAGACCCCTCATCTATATACGCTCGTGCTTTCCATTCAGAATGAATCGGGCGAAACGCTGGAGGCTGTTCGCAGCCAGATCGGATTCCGCAAGTTTGAACTGAAAGACGGCCTGATGCAAATCAATGGCAAACGCATTGTATTCAAAGGCGTGAATCGTCATGAATTTTCCCCGGATAAGGGTCGAGCCATCGGGCGGGAAGACATGATCCGTGACATCGAGTTGATGAAGTCCTATAACGTTAACGCCGTGCGTACATCCCATTATCCGAATCAGTCACTCTGGTACGAACTGTGTGATGAATATGGCCTTTATGTCATTGACGAAACGAATCTGGAAACTCACGGCACCTGGGAATATGGGCAAAAGGAAATGAACGAAAACAATATTCCCGCGAGCAAGCCGGAATGGCGTAATAACGTAATCGATCGCTGTAACTCGATGTTCCAGCGGGACAAAAACCATGCGTCCGTTATTATCTGGTCTCTGGGTAATGAGTCCTTCGGCGGCGATAACTTCATCGCCATGTACGATTATCTAAAAGAAGTCGATCCAACCCGTCTCGTTCATTATGAAGGGACTTTCCACTATCGCCCTTCCGATTCGGCAAGCGAAATTGAATCGACGATGTATATCAGCCCTGAAAATGTGGAGAATTATGCTCGCATGCAGGGACCGAAGAAACCTTATATTATCTGCGAATACAGCCATGCCATGGGTAACTCCTGCGGTGGTCTGCATCTGTATTGGGATTTGTTCGATAAATATGATGTGTTGCAGGGTGCATTCATCTGGGACTGGGTCGATCAGTCCATTCGTACCACTACGGCAGACGGTGTCGAATATTTCGCTTATGGCGGAGATTTCGGTGAATCCCCTCATGATGGAAATTTCTGCGGAAACGGACTGATTCTGGCCGATAAGACGGTTACGCCGAAGCTGGAAGAAGTGAAGAAATGTTATCAGAACGTTCGTATGGAAGCCGTTGATATAAAAGATGGCCTGCTGCGCATCCGAAACCAGTTCCTGTTCACGGATCTGAGCGAATATTCACTCGTGTGGACAGTAACACACGATGGTGTATCCGTAGAGGACGGCACGCTGGATATCGCAGTATCTCCTGGCGAATCGGTTGAAGTCCGTATTCCATACACGCCATCGTCTGATTTGTTCAAGGAAGCGGTGCTGACTGTATCTCTGGTTACGAAAGTTGCAACCAAATGGGCAGGAATAGGTCATGAGATTGCCTGGGATCAATTCGTGGTATCTCCACGATTGCGTCCAATTCAACCGGTGTATCAAGGACAAGGTAATGCTCCGCAAATACAGGATCTACAAGATGAATTGAAAGTGGCTACAGGCCAAGTCACGTTGAGCTTCAATCCAGCTACTGGCGCGTTAACGTCCTATCAGATCAACAATCAGGAGCAGTTGCTCGCACCTGTCCGGCCGAATTTCTGGAGAGCCATGACAGACAACGATATGGGGAACCGCCTGAATGAGCGTTCTGCCTTCTGGAGAGATGCTCACGCTACCAACAGATTAATTCGCTTCGAGCACCATGCAGACGAGCAAGGCATTCTCGTGACGACCGATTATACGTGGGATTCACATCCGGGATGTACGCTGTCCATCACATACCGAATTGATGCGGATGGTGTATTGGAAATCAATCAAACCCTTATTCCAGGCGAGGGCCTACCCGATCTACCGGAATTCGGTATGCTGCTGCAACTTAATAACAGCCTGGATACAATCTCTTGGTACGGCAGAGGGCCACACGACAACTACGCAGACCGTCTAACCAGTGCACGATTGGGATATTACACAGGTGCGGTTCGTGATCAATTCGTTCGATATCTGAAACCACAGGAGTGTGGTAACAAAACGGATGTACGGTACGCTGAAATTACGTCAGCGGATGGTCAGCTTGGCCTTCATGTTGAGGCCACCATACCATTTGAAATCAATGCGTTGCCGTGGACACCGGAGGAACTGGAAGCAAACGACCATGTGTACAAATTACCACAGAGCACACAGACTGTGGCGCGTATCAATTACAAACAAATGGGTGTCGGCGGAGATGACAGCTGGGGCGCACGTACTCACGCTGAATACACCTTGCCAGCCAACCGCGCGTATCATTTCACCTTTACGGTAAGACCTGTATAACATCAAGCAAGCACTGCCGGCATACCGCCAGCAGTGCTTTTTTTTGTGGAGTGGTTAGTAGTATAAGTTTGAAGTTTTTCAACGGAACATTATAATGAATGAGGTGCAAGAAAGATTTTTACCAGCGATTACTCTATTACGAGGTGAGACTTTGCAATATCTTTTTACAATAATCTTAATTCTTGGCTTACTTTCTTTCTTGGTATTTCTTGTATGGATGATCCTATCCATGAGGAAGGGCAATAGGTTGCCGATCAGATATATTTTTCTAACGACGGCCTGTTTTGCGATTGCTTCAATAGGGTTGTATGGCATGCTGACTTTATCTTCAAATTCTACTCAGCTTGAAATAGATCAGCCTTCTTCACCCCAGATTAAACTTTCTGGCCTCTACATGACTACCAATGAATTTAAAAACAAGTTTAATGGCGCCGTTGGCAAATATCGACTGAATGGTTTGAGTATTACCCGCTTGGATATGAAAGACTCTTCCAGGCAGGGCACTGGCACTTTCGAGTATGTATTCAATGACGAATTGCACTTGGTTGGTGTAGTGAATGCAGATGAGAGCGTACAGGAAGTCAGGTTATACGCAACTGGTGATACGAGCGAACCAACGGGTGGAATTTTCTTGACCGCTATCGCCACACTCATTCTTACAACCAATAATGAGTACACGTATAACGATGCACAAGATGTCATCCAGGATATCGGTCTATTGGATCGCGATGTGAATCAGTCTGATTTTGATGGGGCGACAGTTCGAAATGGATTGGAATATCGCTACAGCGTACAGGATTCTGAGCACTCTACTTTTGAAATAACTGTTGCGAAATGAGATGCAATTGTTTAAAAAGGTAAAAAGGCCGCTCCATGAAGGAACGGCCCAACCTGTGGTATGTACTTTTTTGGATAATTCAGTAGTCACAGTCTTTGATCTAACATTTTCCTATTTTATTGAGTAGTAAGCCAAAAAATTAAAGTGATCACTATACAAAAAAGCGATGCAGGGTAAAATATCCATTTACTTATCTTATCTTTGTAAGTGACAATCCAACAAACAATGCATATCCAGGCGATTAATAGTTGCCATAAATCCAATGATGAACACCTCCACCATGCGAGAGTTATTCAAAAGTTACAATCTCGCTCTGATTGTTCCAACTCATTTTAAAGGTAATCGGATTTTTCATTTTCTCCGTCTCAGTAATTGTTCCCGACATCGTGAACGGTACCCCTTCTTCTTCAAGTGATTTCCCCTGTTGTGATAAATTGTTGCCAGTAAGGTCAAACACAAAATCCTTTATACGCTTTTCATCACCGATGTAGGTTATAGTATAGATCCCTGTCGATCTCTGAAGAGATATATTCCAGTTATCGCTCTTTCCGCGGATTATATCATCCGCACCACAAGCTGAGACAATAGATACAAGCACTATAACACAAAGAATCAATGGCAGTTTAAATAATTTCATAATATCCCTCCTTTTAGGAATATACCCAAAAATGTGAGTTATGATATTTGCTAATCATTCCTGATATCTAATCTATATAAGTTGAACTAAAGTTATTTACACAGACACTACGATGACAGAATAACCTTTCAATCACTTTATATAGTTTAATGTGACTTACCTTTGATATGGCTAACGATTCTCTGAGCATCGTACTTGACCCATCCCAACAATGCAGAACCTCGGGATGTTTGCCAAGGTAGTCCTACAAAGTACAGTCCAGCAACCGATGATACGCCTCTCTCGTGTATAATTACACCTTGGGAATCAAAAGCAGCATTGATATCGATCCAACCATCATTTCGCTTAAACCCAGTCGCCCAGATAATATTGTCTATTGGTGTCTCACTACCATCCTCATACTGGATGCGGTCATCTATTGCATTTACAGCACGTGGGCGCATGTTAACTTTTCCCTGGTTCATCAATTTTTTTAACTCATAGCCATAGACGTACTCAGGCTGATTTCGCAACCATTTTCCAACCATACGATCTGCACTTGCACGTAATACGCCAAGCTTTTCAAAATACCAGAATATACTTCGTTTCATGATATGCAAAGGCCTGAAGGTAATATTTCGAGCTATGGATATGTATACCGTTTGTTGTTCATCTGATGCTAATTCTACGGCGATTTGGGCACCTGAATTGCCTCCACCTACAACTACTGTTGTTCCAGGAAGCAATTGAGAGATATTTTTATACTCTGAAGAATGAAGCTGAATCACATGCTCAGAAAATGCTTTCGCAAAATGAGGAACATTCTTGGTCTGGAAAGGTCCCGTCGCAACGATAATATTGCGCGCTTCAATTATTCCATCATTGGTTTCAGCATAGTACACCTCATCTTGCTTCGAGAGACGAGAGATTAAACAGTTTAACTTTATAGGAAGATCCATTTGCTTGGCGTAACTTTCAAAATAATCTGCAATTTCATCTTTGCTTGGCAGGCCATTTTCATTTCCACTAAGCGGCATTCCAGGTAACCCGTCATACATTCGCGGGGTAAAAAGACGCAAGGAATCGTACCTCTTACGCCAAGATTCTCCGACAGATGAGGCAGCGTCAACGATTAAAAAGGTTAACCCCGACTGTTGAAGGTAATAACCTGCTGCCAAGCCGGCTTGCCCAGCTCCAATAACCAATACATCATACATATGTATCATCTCCAATATTGTCTATATATTAATATATGAGTACTTATTCATATGTTTATTTTACTTAACAACTGTCTGTTTAGCAATAGAAGAAAACATCACTACTTTTTTTGAAAAAATCAACATTAAAAAGACTCCCTCTCGGGAGCCATTACTTATTGCAGCGTAGGTTGCATGTAACTTAACTTTGATCCTAAGTATGATATGTTCTTTTGTTCGTTAGTTAGTTATTACCTGGTGTATCTATCGATGTCATCGTTCGCAGACTGATGCTCTCTTCTATGATAATCTTCATGCTGACGAACGTCGTTCTTTAATTTTGCTAAGAATCCCCATCCCATAAAGGCAAGTAACAGCACGGTAATCAGCGCATAAGCGAAGCTATATAGATTCATATAGAAGTTAATAAAAATTGCAGCGAGCATCAAGCCCAGAATCCATAATACCCACTTCGTACCCTTTCTCAATTCATTTCCTCCTCAAGTCGTTACTCATAACCTGTCTATGTATCACTGTACATTCGAAATCATAGAAACAAGGTTTCAATCTCAGTGCTTCCTACTCAGAGCACCTTAATATAATTATATAAAAAAAGACTCCCTCTCGGGAGCCTTTCATCTAATCGGCATTACAAAGGTTTTTACACCTTTATTACATCATGCCGCCCATTCCACCCATACCGCCCATGTCAGGCATTCCGCCACCAGCACCTGCTGGTTCTGGTTTGTCAGCGATAACTGCTTCAGTAGTCAGGAACATTGCTGCTACAGAAGCAGCGTTTTGCAATGCATAACGAGTTACTTTCGCAGGGTCAACGATACCCGCTTCGATCATGTTAACCCACTCGCCAGTTGCAGCGTTGAAGCCGATACCTGTTTGTTCTTTTTTCAGACGTTCCACGATTACGGAACCTTCTTCGCCAGCGTTAGCTGCGATTGTACGGATTGGTGCTTCCAGAGCACGCAGGACGATGTTTACGCCTGTTTGCTCGTCACCGGACAGAGCTACAGCCGCAACCGCGCTATATACGTTCATGAGCGCTGTACCACCACCGGATACGATACCTTCTTCAACCGCAGCGCGAGTTGCGTTCAGGGCATCTTCGATGCGAAGTTTGCGTTCTTTCAATTCTGTTTCAGTAGCCGCACCAACTTTGATTACTGCTACACCGCCGGACAATTTAGCCAGACGCTCTTGCAGTTTCTCTTTGTCGAACTCGGAAGTTGTTTCTTCCAGTTGTGTACGGATTTGGCTAACACGTGCTTCGATATCGGATTTGTTACCAGCACCGTCAACGATGATTGTGTTTTCTTTTGTTACACGGATTTGACGAGCTGTACCCAGTTGTTCCACAACAGCGGATTTCAGGTCCAGACCCAGTTCTTCCGTGATCAATTGGCCACCAGTGAGGGCAGCGATGTCTTGCAGCATTGCTTTACGACGGTCACCGAATCCTGGAGCTTTAACAGCTACAGCATTGAATGTACCACGCAATTTGTTCACAACCAGCATAGCCAGTGCTTCGCCTTCGATATCTTCAGCGATCAATACCAGGGGTTTGCCTTGTTGAACGATTTTCTCAAGCAATGGCAAGATGTCTTGCGTGCTGGAGATTTTTTTGTCTGTGATCAAGATGTACGGGTTGTCCAAAACAGCTTCCATTTTGTCCGTATCTGTGATCATGTAAGGAGAGATGTATCCACGGTCGAATTGCATACCTTCAACCACTTCAAGCTCAGTAGCGAATCCTTTGGATTCTTCTACTGTGATTACGCCGTCTTTACCCACTTTTTCCATAGCTTCAGCGATCAATTCGCCTACTTCTTCGTCAGCCGCAGAGATTGCTGCAACTTGTGCGATGGATTGTTTGGAATCAATTGGTTTGGAGATGGATTGCAATTCAGCAACCGCAGCTTTAACCGCTTTGTCGATACCTTTGCGGATACCAATTGGGCTAGCGCCTGCAGTTACGTTTTTCAGACCTTCTGTGATCAGCGCTTGCGCCAATACAGTTGCTGTTGTAGTACCGTCACCGGCAACATCGTTGGTTTTCGTTGCTACTTCTTTAACCAGTTGTGCACCCATGTTCTCGAATGCATCTTCCAGTTCGATTTCTTTAGCAATGGTTACACCATCGTTAGTGATGAGCGGGCTTCCGAATTTTTTCTCCAGAACCACGTTACGGCCTTTAGGACCGAGTGTTACTTTTACTGCATTAGCCAATGCGTCCACACCACGAAGCATGGAGCGACGAGCGTCTTCACTGAATTTAATGTCTTTAGCCATGTTAAGAAAACCTCCCTAGTTTTTGTTGGAAAATGGTATTGCTATATGGTTCGGTTATCCGATTAAATTTGAATTAGTCGAGAATCGCGTGAATATCGCTTTCTTTCATAATCAAATATTCTTTACCTTCGAATTTGATTTCTGTACCGGCATATTTGGAGAAAATAACGCGATCTCCTTCTTTCACTTCCAGAGCCACACGTACGCCGTCTTTCAATACTCCTGCACCAACTGCAATGATTTTACCCTCTTGCGGTTTTTCTTTGGCGGAGTCCGGGAGTACGATCCCGAAAGAAGTTGTTTGCTCTTGCTCCAATGGTTCTACCAATACGCGTTCACCTAAAGGTCTGATCATGAAAAATAGCCTCCTTTTGAAATTATATAACGTTACATTGTAGGTTGTAGCCATATGTATTAGCACTCGACAGTGTTCAGTGCTAACAACCAACTTTATGATACTCAACTTGAAGCATGATTTCAAGTCCTTTTGACGAATTCCTGCGAGAATTTACGTTGAATTTACACCAACACAACCAAATAACGCCCGATGTGCCTGGATAAATGTTGCAACTCGCTACTCTTATTCTACGAAATTCTTGAGCCCTTCTGCAACGTTAGCAGACATTCCCTTTCCCATTGTATCCATTGCTGAACATATTATGCCTGCTTGTCCTGCCTTGTGTGTGGGCAGTCTACAGAAATAGCCCGGATAAGAACAGACCGTCTTTTCCGGGCACATTACAGCTTATCCTCATTCAGCCCGCATGTTGCTTATCCTCGGCACGAACATAACGGGATTCGATCTCTTGATCGGCGGCAAGCTGCTTTCGATATACGATTGCGGATAGAAGCACACTGATCTCATATAACAGCAGTAAGGGAATCATCACCAGAAGATCGGATATGAAATCTGGAGGTGTAATGACCACTGCAATGAAGATCAAGACAAAATAAGAGACTCTGCGCATTTTGCGAAGACGAATTGGATTCAGTATCCGCAGTCCTGTCAGAAACATAATAAGTAAAGGAAGTTCAAATAATAGGGACACAGGCAACACAATGCCAAAAAGGAAGCTGAAATACTGTTTCATCCCGTAGGTCTCTACCAGCCCCATCTTCTCCGTAATCGCTGTCGTGAAGGCGAGTGCCATCGGAAAAATAACATAATACGAGAAAGCCATTCCTATAAGAAATAACAGAAATACATAAGGCACATACTTCAGCGTAGCTTTTCGTTCGCGCGGCTTTAGCCCTGGACTAACAAACTTCCAGATCTGATACACCGTAAACGGCAGCGTAATGATAAGTGAAAACAAACCAGCAATCTTCATGTAGATGCCAATCCCGTCCCAGAACGAGAAGGCATGCAATACAAAACCTTTTGCCGACTCTGACTTCGTCAGATATTGATATACCGGGTCCGCCACAAAAAATCCTGCAATCAGTCCCAGCACAAAAATGCTTAAAACGTAGATCAGCCGCTTCCGCAGCTCGCTCAGATGTTCCGTAATCGACATTTCTTCCATTTGCTGCGTCATGCCTGCCCCCCATTATTGCCAGCTTAAAATACAAAACCCTTCCGGCAGGAAGGGATTTCTCTTTCATTGCCGTCAAGATTATTCCGGCAGGCGTTTATCAGCAGGCTTGTCTGCAGGTGTGCTCTCAGCCGCCAGCGGTTTCGCTTTCTCCTGCTCTTTGCGATTGGAGGAGTCATCCTCAGAGATAATCTCGCGAGCGCCCTCTTTGAATTCACGGAAGGTACGCCCAACTGCACGTCCCAGTTCCGGAAGTTTGTTGGGTCCAAACAACAACAATGCAATCACGGCCAGCAAAATAAAACCCGTTGGTCCAATGGAACTAAACATTGATATTCCTCCTCGTCTTCAAGGTTCAGAGATGCGCATATTCTGCCATACGGTCATAGATGTCTCTGCTGCGTTCTTAATTTAAGCCCATCATACCACAGATGTAACCACTTACATAACCCGCAATATTCGCAAATAAGAGATATCATACCCGAGAGTCCGTACCCGCTTATTGCTTGAACTGCCCCGTAACCATCAGCAACGCTTCTGGAAGCTGATCCATAATGGCAGCCAGATGTTCATGCACACCCTTCGGTGTACCTGGCAGATTGACAATCAGCGTGCGTCCACGAATACCACATACACCACGGAACAGCATTGCAGAACGATTTTTGCTCATTACACTGTATCTCATGGCCTCTGCCATCCCGGGAACTTCCCGTTCAATCACGCGCCGGGTCGCCTCCGGAGTAATATCACGAATGGCCAGCTCCGTACCACCGGTAGTCAGCACCAGATCGGCGTGAAAATAATCCGTCATCTCAATCAAAGCCGCAATAATCTCATCGGGTTCATCTGGAACGATGCGATACTCCACGATTTGACCACCCAGCTCTTCTTCCACCAGTTCCCGAATGACTTGTGCACTCGTATCCTCACGTTCCCCGCGGGCTCCTTTGTCGCTGGCTGTCAGGATTGCTGTTCTCCACACCATAAAGATCACCCTTCTCCTCTATGAAAATAAATATTGCTTATCGGCTGTAATCGCCGTTTTTGCCACCACTCTTGGAATTCAGCATGGTTGGACCGATAATCATATCTTTTTGCATCGCCTTGCACATGTCATAGACCGTCAGTGCTGCAGCCGAGGCAGCCGTGAGCGCCTCCATCTCAACACCCGTTTTGCCTTCGGTTTTGACAGTGACTTCAATGTGCAATTCATCCACTCCGTTATCATGAAAACGAATATCCACACCCGTCAGTGCCAGCGGATGGCACATCGGAATCCAGTCCGACGTTTTCTTTGCGCCTTGAATCCCGGCAATCTGAGCCACAGCCAGAACATCACCTTTGCCGATTCGGCCCTCACGAATAGCTTCCAGTGTATCTGGATTCATCGTCACTTTCGTTACGGCCACAGCCGTACGTACGGTAATTTCCTTACCCGAAATATCAACCATCCGGGCCCGCCCCTGTTCATTAAAATGGGTCAGTTTTCCACCGGAAGCCTGGCCGTTATTCGCTTCTGAACTCAATCACATCACAACCCTTTATTCGATATGTAATATACCTTCGGTTGTTATCAACAGATCAATCCGCAGATCGAGCAGGTCCATCGGAATCTCATCCTGTAGCTGACCCGGCAATACCATTGCAGCCATCAACGGTTTCTTGTCCGTCATCGCACATTGTGCTGCAAGCGTCTCGGCAAAACGGTCATAATAACCGCCACCATAACCAATGCGCCCTCCATGTAGATCATAACCAAGCCCAGGTACCAGAACGAGATCGATATCAGGCCAATCTTCAGGTGAAAGAACTTCACAGGAAACCTTGGGTTCTGGTATGCCCCATATGCCTGGCTCCAAATCCTGTTCTCCGGTTACTTGCCTCAGTTCCATTCGTGGTGGATTTGCCAATACCTTCGGTGCTAACATCACATCTCCATGGTTCCAGCCCTCTTGAAACAGAAACGCTGTGGATGCTTCGCTTCCATAGGACAAATAACTGAATATGACGAATGGTCTGTTCACGACCTTCCGCTTGTCCTGTCTAAGGCGCTCCAGCTCACGCTTCATTCCAGCATTAATCTTAGTCATTGCCTGCTGACGCATGCTCGCATCCATCAGATCGCGGCTCTGTCTCAGTCTGGATCGAAGCTGGCTCTTCAGTTCCGCATGATCCTGCATATCCTTGAATAACCTCCTGTTGATAGGGAAGGTAGAAAAAAGCTCTAATTGAAAACATTTTATATGTTATGACCAGATGTCATCTTGTTGAAATGGTTAAAATGATTCATTTTCTGCAAAATCCTCATGTAATAACATGCCTTCTTTCAGTTTATCATTGATTGATCAAAAAGACTACATACCCCATGCGTTCCCAATCGGTGCAATTGCTCTGTATTTCATGTAAACTGGGATATAGTTGTCATATCAAGAACTGGACCTATGGAGGAACTTAATTTTATGCTGCTGCAAGTATCCGGAATTATCAAACGTTTTGGTGTCGATCCAATCCTGGACGGCGTGAACTTACAAATATTAGAACGCGAGCGCATCGGCCTCGTTGGTGTAAACGGTGCAGGGAAATCCACTTTGCTCAAAATTGTGGCGGGTGAAATGTCTTATGACGGAGGACAGATATTCAAATCCAAAGAAACGACGCTCGGTTACCTGGCTCAGAATAGCGGGCTGCAATCCGACCGTAACATCTGGGAAGAAATGATGAACGTTTTCGCTCACCTGACACAGGCTGAAGCAGATTTGCGTCAGATGGAACGCGACATTGCCGACCCTGCCCAGATGGAAGACGAGAAAAAATATGCTGACCTGCTGGAACGTTATGCGAAACGCTCCGACTGGTTCAAGGACCATGGTGGCTACGAGATGGAAACTCGCATTCGCAGTGTACTGCACGGGATGGGATTCGGCGAATTTTCGCCAGATACCCCTATTGCCACCTTGAGCGGTGGGCAGAAGACACGCCTTGCGCTTGCTCGTATTTTGCTTCAGGCGCCCGATCTGCTCATGCTGGACGAGCCTACCAACTATCTCGATATCGCCACCCTTACATGGTTGGAAGATTATCTGAGAGGGTATTCAGGCGCACTGCTCGTGGTATCCCATGACCGGTACTTCCTGGATCGACTCGTAACGACCATCGTGGAGATCGAACGTCACCGCTCCAAAAAATATACGGGCAATTACAGCCGTTATATGGAACTCAAAGCTGCCGAGTATGAAACTCAGATGAAGCAATATGAGAAACAACAAGGTGAAATATCCAAGATGGAAGATTTTGTCCAGAAAAATATCGTGCGTGCCTCGACGACCAAACGGGCTCAAAGCCGCCGCAAGGCCCTCGACAAAATGGAGCGCCTCGATAAACCGATGGGTGATCTGAAAAAAGCCCACTTTTCCTTCGAAACAGCCGTTATGTCCGGCAAGGAAGTGCTTCGTGTGGATCAGCTGTCTGTCGCTTATGACGAGGCTTCTCCATTGTTCCGTAATGCATCCTTTGATCTGCGGCGCGGGGAAACCGTTGCCCTAATTGGTCCAAACGGTATTGGTAAATCCACCATGCTGAAGTGTCTCACCGGAAGTTTACGTCCGGTAACCGGGGAGATCCAATGGGGAACGAAAGTACAGATTGGCTATTATGATCAGGAACAGACTGGGCTCAATCCGTCCAACACGGTTCTGGAAGAGCTGTGGAGTGCCTATCCCGGGATGGAAGAAGCACGCATTCGGACCGTACTGGGTAACTTTTTGTTCAGCGGTGACGATGTGCTCAAGAAGATTTCTTCCCTCAGCGGCGGCGAGAAAGCACGTGTATCTCTCTCCAAGTTGATGCTGAAGGAAGCCAACATGCTCATTCTGGATGAGCCTACGAACCATCTCGACCTGTTTGCCAAAGAAGTGCTGGAAGCTGCATTAATGGATTATGAAGGCACCCTGCTGTTCATCTCCCATGACCGGTACTTCCTCAACAAAATGGCTGAACGGATTGTCGAGCTTCATCCAGGTGGAACGGAACACTATCTCGGAAATTATGATGATTATGTGGAGAAGAAACAGGAGCTTGAGGACATCGCACGCGAAGCTGCTGAGGCACGTCAGGCTTCGTCCAAGAACTCGTCCAAATCCGATCTGAGTACATCCACAACCGAAAAATCCGGAGCTGCTTCATTCGAAGCGGAAAAACAGGCGAAGCGTGAAGAGCGTAACCGTCAACGCAAGCAGGAAGCTCTGGAACAGCAGATTGCGGAGTTGGAAACGAAGATTACAGAGCTTGAGGCACAGATGGCTCTACCTGAAATCTATCAGGATTATATGAAGCTGCAAGAACTCCAACAACAGTCGGAGGAGCACAAGACACAACTCACCAAGGCATACGAAGAATGGGAAGAACTAGCCATGGAGTAGTACGAATAGTAGAGACTCAGACCATGACTTGATCGCGTCCATACAAGTATAGTTGTACCACCGGCTGATTCCTTATTGGGATCAGCTTTTTGTGTGTTGAGGATGAGTATTGAAGCTCGGCACCTTATGTTCTATATGTTCCTTGAGATTGAACTCTGACATACGGAAGTTAGGGGAGCTGTTTTGACTTTTGTCAAATTTACTCGAATGAAGAGAAATAGTTTTATCCCCCTTTTCCTCACACTTATCCACAAGAAAGCAAGATAGCAAGCACATTAATAAGCTTAATTATACAGCGGTAGAATAGCCTTTTACACACAAAAACCATATTTATCCACTAAGTTATCCACTTTATCCACAAATTTGTGGATAGTAAGGAGTCATTTTATCCCCTAAACCCTTTTCGTTTCGAAAACTATACTGGTTTGACTTTGCGGTAGTTACCCACAAATTACACTGGATATGTGGATAACTATAGTCACACCTTGACAAATGCATTCTCCCACTCTTCAATGTTCCTCCATAATAAGACAAAAGCAGACCTTTGTCGTTCAAGGCCTGCCCGATGTTTATTTCCTATATTCCATGCCTATTTACATCGAATTGCAATTGCTACTATTGCCGCTATAGATGCAATCTGATCAAGATGTTTTACGCATGTGCTTCTTGTTCACTATGTTCGGAAGACTCGGCCTTCAGCCCGGCAGCATTACACGCCGCTACATAAGCAAGACCGGCAGCCATAACGATATCATTATGTGTTGCCGTTCCCCGGAACTCACGCCCTGCACGTTCCACGGTAACTACAGCTTCGGCACTTGCACCCTCTCCCCCACTCAAGGCATGCATCTCCATATCAACAAATGCAATATCATCGGAAATGCTCTGACCAATCGCACGGATGGTTGCATCCACGGGTCCCCCGCCAACGGCAGAGTAAGACTGTTCTCCAGCGCTTGTGCGAATACGAACGGCGGCCATTCGATCCGTCATGCTACCCGCCGTCACCTGCAATTCAACCAGTTCATAGTCCTGTGCAGGAATATTCATGGTCTGGCTAACCATCTGCAATAACTGGTCGTCACTGACCACTTTTTGCTGGTCTGCGGTTTCTTTGAACACCTCATACAATTGTTCCATCTGCTGCTCATCCGGCTCAAAACCGTATTTGCGAACCCGATCCTTCAGAGCGTGACGACCGGAGTGTTTGCCCAGAATAATCATGCTGCGCGGGATACCCAGCGCTTCCGGGTCCATAATCTCATAGGTGCTCCGATTCTTCAGCAGACCATCCTGATGGATGCCGGATTCATGCTGGAATGCATTACGTCCCACCACCGGCTTGTTATATGCAATCGGGAAGTGCATCGCACGGCTAATCTGACGGGAGGTCTCATACAACTGGTTCAGCTTAATGTTCGTCGTCGCTCCAATTGCATCTCCCCGAGTCTCCAGCGCCATAATCAGCTCTTCCAGTGCACAGTTCCCCGTCCGCTCTCCGATTCCATTAATGGTCACTTCAATCTGGGTAGCACCATTGGCAATCGCAGCCAAGCTATTGGCTACAGCCAGGCCCAGATCATTATGACAGTGAGCACTATAGCGAACCTGATCGCCGCCTCTTGCACCCTCACGTACCCGGCGGAACATCTCGCCATACTCATGTGGCAGAGCATAACCCACGGTATCCGGCAGGTTGATAATGCTGGCCCCTGCTTCAATTGCAACTTCAACCATCTCGATCAGATCATCCATCTTGGTACGGGCAGCGTCCATGGCTGTGAATTCTACAATGTCCGTGAACTGGCGTGCATAAGATACCATCTCATGAGCGGTAGCTACCACTTCACTGCGCGGACGACGCAGCTGATGCTCAATATGAATATCCGAGGATGAGATAAACAGGTGAATTCGGCGCCGTGCTGCATCCGCTGTTGCTTGAACAGCTGCATCGATATCACCTTTGACCGCACGCGCGAATCCACAGATCTCCACGTTCTGCAACTGTCTCGAAATCGCCTGAACCGCCGCGAACTCACCTGGACTGGAGATCGGGAATCCAGGCTCAATGACGTCGATGCCCAGAGAAGCCAGTTGGTGTGCCAGTTCGATCTTTTGCTCCGGTTGCAGACTCGCTCCCGGTGCCTGTTCTCCATCGCGCAGCGTTGTATCAAAAATTTCAATCATGCGTTTGTTATTAGTTGTTGTCATATCCATCAACCTCCAATTTTTATAATCGTTTCGTAACGTATCCACTAACGCAGAACACTCGTTGATCGCCGTCCCTGTTGTTATATATTTTGTTTGTAAACGCGTATGTTGTTTGTAGCTTAGTCCTTGGTGATCAGTAGTACCTGTTGAATGTTTAGTGCCTATACTTGTTGTTCAATGTTCATTACTCGTTCGTTGTATATCCTGCTTACCTTCATGACAGAGTGTACGTCGACTTACACCCTGACCTTCTGACTCTTTCAATCTCCATATGGTTCTTCCCATGCCCACCCTGCTGCCGGCAGCAAACACAAATAACCCGCCATCTCATATAAGAGACGGCGGGTTATTATCCCCTCCGCGGTACCACTCTCGCTTGATGGGCCAGGCTTGCGCCGGACTCCATCCACCTCGTCGTCTCCGAAATCCGCTGGATGTGCGTGCACGCACGACATCACTGGAATTCGGAGAAACACCCTATAACGGGGGTTAACCGTTGCTGTGTAAACACATGTTGTTGTCCATTAGGACAACTGGGCGATTGATATCGTCCCCACGCTTCCACAGCTCCGTTCCAGGGCGAGATTCGAATGATTCCAGCCACTGCGTCGCACCACCCCGCAGCTCTCTGAGCGCCTTATCCTTCTACTACTCCCGTTCATCACATTTATCATATGACCTAACTTCATACATCCTTATTTTGAAAATCAAAAAAAGCCTGCCACCTCATGCAATAATGCAAGAGACGACAGGCTGTTCACCTTCGCGGTACCACTCTTGTTGACTTCCTTCCTGTTCACTCAAGATTACCCTTGTATGCTCTCGCATACATCCGGATCACTTGAGGCAGCCTGAAAGCCCCCTCAGTTATCGTCAGTCGATCCTTGTAAAAACGGTCCTACCGACAACGGCCCAATCACGGAGGCAACCCGTAACCATGTACTTTGGGCCATAATCGGCCTTCGGATCCTCCCGGGGAGTCACCGTGTTCCATCGTTCCGCTTCCAGGTGAGTTTCAGGTTTCCTTCGACTGCGTTGCACCATACCGCAGCTCTCTAAGACCGGGAATGACCTTACTATTCCTGTTCATCGCGTTTATCAGTTCAGGAAGATAAATTCCTGTTTAAATTTGTAACTAATATACATTCTTCACATCCAGGCTGTCAACTCTTAATCTCAAACTGTCTGTTTATATGGACTGAACGGACCATTCCTCCAGGGAAAGTCCAGGGTCTGCTTTGGCATCAAATTCAGCAATTTCTCCCCGTTGCCATTTCAGATACGCAGCCACTCCAATCATGGCCGCATTATCCGTACAATATTCCATTGGCGGGATTAACAGTTCAAGCCCTTCCTTCGCACAACGCTCTTGTAACGCCGAGCGCAACCCCCGGTTAGCTGCAACACCACCGCATAATAACAGTTGACGTGAACCATATTCACGAACTGCTCTAACGGCTTTCTCCACCAACACTTCGACAACAGCTTCCTGGAAACCACGTGCAACCGCAGACGGCTCCAAGGTTTCTCCGCGCATTTTGGCCTGGTTGAGCACATTCAGTACAGCAGACTTCAGACCACTGAGACTGAAATCGTACGAACCCGCTTCCAGCCATACCCGTGGCAACGGCACTACATTCTCCGCTTCAGACGCCATCCGGTCCACATGCGGACCTCCCGGATAAGGACAGCCCAATGCACGGGCTACTTTGTCATACGCCTCGCCTACGGCATCATCACGAGTACGACCAATCAGTTTGAACTTGCCCTCGGATTCCATATGCACGAGTTCTGTATGTCCACCTGATACGACCAGTGCCATTGCCGGATATTTCAGTTCATGAGTAAGTCGGTTGGCATAGATATGCCCAGCAATATGATGTGTGCCAATGAGCGGTTTGCCCAGTGCCATCGCCAGCGTTTTGGCTGCAACGATTCCTACCAGCAATGCCCCCACCAGTCCCGGACCTTGCGTCACAGCAATCGCACTCAGATCACGCGGACGAATGCCGGACTGCTCGATCGCTTGTTCTAGCATCAGCGTAATGACTTCGACATGTTTGCGTGAGGCCACTTCAGGTACAACGCCGCCGAATGCCTTATGGGTTTCGATCTGACTTGAGATCAGATTGGATAGCACTTCTCTCCCATCCTTAACTACAGCTACCGATGTTTCATCACAACTTGTCTCCACCGCCAAAATGTAGGATGGTGCAGCATTTATTTTTTCATTGAGTTCGTTCATGAATCCAGTACGCTTCCTTCCTCTTCGCCGCTCCGGCCTGCAGACGGCAAGTTCGCCCACATAATCATCGCATCTTCCCCATTATCGGAGTAATACCCTTTACGAAGACCCGCCGATTCAAACCCTTTTTTCTGATATAAACGCTGAGCAATGCTGTTCGAGACTCTGACCTCCAGCGTCATTCGTTCCATCCCGAGATAAGCCGCTGTGCTCATTAATTCATCCAGTAACTTTTCACCAAGCTTGCGTCCACGGTACGCACCTCTGACTGCAATATTAGTAATATGGGCTTCATCCATGATCGTCCACATACCTGCATAGCCAATGGCCTTGCCTTCCAATTCCATCACCATATATTTAGCAAAATGATTGTGTGTCAATTCATTTTGAAATGCTTCTTCCGTCCAGGGCAGGGTAAAGGCCTCATGTTCAATCTCCATCACATCGGGAATATCCGCGAGTGTCATGAACCTGAACTGAAGCGTTGCTTCCTGCTTATTATTCGCCACGTTGTCCATCTGCTTTCCCCCTCCCCCTTTAGCCTTTGCGCAGCAGATTGGCTTCCGCTTCAGACAACTGGGTGTAGTTCGGCACCAGCGCATGCACGTCATCACGCTGACCTGCAAGCAGCGCGGCGGCGCCTAGGCGCCCAACCCAGCGGCCTTCCAGCTCATAAGGTACGAGCTGGAGCGCCGTTCCTGCGGGGCAGCGAAGCTCCGCCGCTGCCGCAGCATGAGGGCCCGTCTCGCCGACGAACCAGACGGCTGCGGGCCGCTCTTCCGGCGCCGCCTCCGCCATGCGGGCGGCGAGGGCTTCCAGCCATCCGTCCATCTTGCGGATGGCATCAGGCGCCAGACGCCGGGGCGTATCGCTCCCGGCGGAGGCAAACAGCGCGGTGCATGCTTGACCGCGCCGTGCATCCACAAGCGGAACGATCCAGTGGACCAGGGCAGCACCTGTGCTGCCCTGGTCCGCGGATGGCGTTCCGCCAGCCCCTGCTGAGGCATCCTCTGCCGCAGCTTCTGCCTTGGCGGCGAGGCCGCTGTGCCAGCCGCCCCAGGCGATGGCCTGAAGGCTGGACACCCCGGCCACGGGGATGTCCCACGCCCAGGCCAGTGTCTTCGCCGCGGTCACCGCAATGCGGATGCCCGTGTACGAGCCTGGGCCAACGCCGACGGCAATGCCGTCCAGCTGGCCAGGCTGTGTGCTGCTGGCGGCCAGCAGCTGCTCCATCACCGGTACAACGTGTACCGAATGGTTACGCTCAGCCCGTTCATTGCGTTCTTCCAGAAGCGCATGATCCTCCATCATCGCAGCTGCCATCACTGCGGTGGATGTATCCAACGCCAAAAACCGCTGACGCGGCTCTTTTTGTAAATCTTCCATCATCATTTGACTCCATTCTGTCTGAACTGTCGGCACATGGCTGCATAAGTCTCGCCGTACCCATCCAGTGTAATCGTTCGATCCTCCAGACCCGTTGTTTCAATCTGCACATGCAAGTGCTCTTGCGGCAGCAATTCGGGAATGATACTCGACCACTCCACCAGGCTGACTCCGGCTCCATAGAAATATTCATCAAGTCCAAGCTCATCCGCTTCTTCCAGCGAAATGCGATATACATCCATGTGATACAAGGGCAAGCGCCCTTCATATTCCTTGATTAGCGTAAATGTGGGACTGCTCACCACATCACGTACACCCAAATGCCAGGCAAATTTCTGTGAAAATGCCGTTTTTCCCGCGCCCAGATCACCATCCAAAGCAATCACCATGCCGGCGTTTGCCTGTCTGGCGAGTGCGGAAGCAAGTGCTTCTGTATCTGCAATGCCATGGGATTGATACACCCACTGCTCGTGCGTCTGATTCAATATTCGCCCCACCTTTGGCGGTCCAGCCGCCTGAGTTCACTTTGAACCTTATTATATCGGTCCCTTTCTTCCCCCGCAACATCCAAGGAGGCAAGAGGAAATATAACATGCATTATTAGACGTGTCTCAAAACTCGCTTCCTTCGAAGTTTCAGACACCTATTAGGAAAAAACAAAAAACCGGCACCTCTCGGTACCGGCCGTGCTATGAAATATTTCAGCTTTTATTTACTCACCAATTCCTCAAGCACTACGCTCTATCTGTATCTACTCCTCCAACCGATCCACACGAACCGTCTGGGTATTTCCCGGTCTGCTGCCAACCTGAACGGTTGCCATACCATTGGCTTCATCCACATTCTCGATCCAGACTGGATCTCCCTCCAGCGTAACGGCAATGGTATCCTTGGAATCATAGATTGCTTTGGCACGCTTTGCATCCATCATCTTATTCATATTCCCCTTCCGGATCATCATGTGACTCACGAACCATGCTATCAGTTGTACTTTCACCAATATGACCGTTATCTTCCGTAACCTGACCTCCACCTAACCCTTCATTCACCATCCGGTCAATGTCGAGCATGAATGACTCCCGGTCAAGGGGTAATTCTTCAGAAGTGACTGCTTCCCAATTCACAGCTGTAGCTGGTGTATAAAATTCTTCAGCGCTTTCGGCATCAGCAAGCGGATACGGAGTAAAAGCATGCTTGTGCGCTTCCTCTTCATCCCGTCTGTTACTCATTTCGGCACCTCCCGGCTTAATCATTGCGAGATCACTTCTTTTATGATCCCCGAGTCTCGCCGAACCATACGAATTCATTCGTCTATAAGACGATTATCCCTCGCAACAGATGCCCATACTATTAAATATAAATCCGTGTTCAAAAATCCAGTTTTCAGTACAGAGAAGATGGAATTTTTGAACAACCTTTTGAAAGGAGCCGATCTATGCATACCGTCTGGAAAGGTGCAATCAGTTTTGGCCTTGTGCATGTGCCTGTCAAAATGTTCTCGGCTACTGAAGACAAAGATATCTCCATGCGCTACATTCATAAAGTCTGCGGCAGCCCGCTCGCTTATGTTCGTCAATGTCCATCCTGTGAAGTGGACGTAAAGTGGGAAGAAATCACCAAAGGCTATGAATATGAAAAGGGAAAATTCGTACTTTTCGAGAAAGATGAATTGGAAGCGTTAAATGATTCCACCAGCAAAACGATTACGATACTGGATTTTGTTGACTTGACTGAGATTGATCCGATCTATTTTCAGAAAACATATTACTTATCGCCCGATCAGGCTGGAGGAAATGCCTATCAGCTCTTGATGAATGCGATGCGGGATACCGGCAAAATCGGCATCGCCAAAATTTCCATCCGCTCGAAGAGCAGTCTGGCTGCCATACGTGTGCTGGAAGATTGCCTTTCTATGGAGACGATTTTCTATCCGGACGAGATTCGTCCTGTCTCCCAGGTGCCCAACCTGCCAGAAGTGCAGAACGTGAATGAGAAGGAACTCACGATGGCAAAGCTGCTGATTGATCAACTTTCAACGCCTTTTGAACCGGGTAAATACACCGATGACTATCGCAGTAAACTGCTGGATCTTATTCAGCACAAAGTGGCTGGCGAAGAAATCAAGATTGCTCCAGCCAAACCTGAAGCCAATGTAATGGATTTGATGGCTGCTTTACAGGCAAGTATTGAGGCTGTGAAGCCCATTCCAGCTGACCCTGGGACAACAACTGCCAAGCCCAAGAAACGTGCACCACGAAAAACATCCGCTCAAGCTGTTGTCGGTGGAGAAACCGATGCACCTGCTCCAGCCAAAAGAAAAAAGGCAACACCCAAACCAAAGGGTTAATTGTCGCCCAGGCAAGAATGATTCCGTTATATGCCTATGCCCATGTAATACGTTCAACTCAGATCCGGCTTTTCAGTCGGATTTTTTTATTTTACGGAATTATTGAAACTATTCTTGCCGATAAAACTCCAGCTATCATCATAAAATACGATTGACGAAAGGTAATTTATATTTTATATTTACTTATGAAAAGTAACTTATTTATGAATATACAGTTATCCTACATTTTCTACTTCAGCCAAGTGACGAGTGCAATTCAATCATTCGATTCAACGCATATACGCAATCAAACGATTAGCCCAATTATCTAATGATCAAACAATCAGGAGGAAACCATTATGAATACGACGTATCAAATCCCTGCCACAACCCATCTGGGTGAAGTGAGTCTACGAATTAAAAATCTCGACCGTTCGATCCAGTTCTATACTGATGTGGTCGGACTGAAGTTGCTGGAGCGAAGTGGCAAAGTGGCTACGTTAACAGCGGACGGAAAACAGTCTCTGCTGCGATTGGAAGAACTGACGGATGGGATTACCTTGCCTGAACGCTCACACGCAGGCTTGTATCATTTCGCCATCCTGCTGCCGGATCGCACGTCCCTGGGTCTTGCTCTGCGTAATCTGGCTGCATCCGGTATCGAAATCGGCCAAGGCGATCACCTGGTCAGCGAAGCCTTCTATATCTCCGACCCCGATCTGAACGGGATTGAGATCTATGCTGACCGTGCGCGTGACACCTGGAAACGGGATAGCGACAATAATTACGTGATGGCAAGTGATCCTGTTGATGTGGAGAGCCTGTTTGCCATATCGGAAAATGAACCTTGGCAGGGTTTACCGGCTGGCACAGTCATTGGTCATGTGCATTTCCACGTCCGCAGCCTGGAAGAAGCTCGCAGCTTCTACACCGGCATACTCGGTTTTGATATCGTAGGTAACTTCGCCAACATGTCTGCACTATTTGTATCTGCCGGCGGCTATCATCACCATCTTGGACTCAATATCTGGGCAGGAGTGAACGCGCCTGTTAATCCGGATAACGCTACAGGAATTGACTACTTCACCATTGTTTACGCCACGAAGGAAGAAGTACAACAGGCACTTGAACAATTACGTCAATCCGGCGCAGCCGTTACACAAGTGGAAGATACCTGGTTTACGGTAGATCCACAGAATATCCGTATCCGTCTGACCACTGCAAACTGATTTTGATTGCACGTTAAAGTATACTTCTACCTAAAATCCAGCATTTTGCATAATTCGATCTCAATCGCTCACAAGTCACATGATCAAGCCCGGGTAACTGAGTTCTCTACATCACAGAGAAATCAGCTACCCGGGCTTTTTGGTTGCCTATTTATAAAACTGGAATGATTGGCGCATCCTATCCATATACACAGACAAGATATGTTAAGGAGATACCATATGATTGAAAAGGGGCGCTTGACCGTTAGGCAGCTCGCTTCACTAATGTTCCTGTGCACGATTGGGGAGCAAATTCTGGTCTTTCCTTCCATGATAACATCCTATGCTCAGCAAGATGCCTGGTTATCAGCCTTGTTGGGAGTCGCAGGCGGCTCCGGCATACTCTTCATTATGCTTGTTGCCTATAAACTGCATCCCCGGTTGAATCTGATTCAAAATGCTCTTCAAACACTAGGACCCTGGATTGGGGCCTTATTCAGCTCTTTTTATCTCTTTTATTTCCTGATCAGCACCTCAACGTTCATTAGGGAAATTGGCGATTTTATGTCTACCCAGATCTTGCCGGAATCTCCACTAATGATTTTGCATTTGGTTTTTATGTGTGCGCTTGTCTGGGGGCTTCTGTCGGGTCTGGAGATCATCGGTAAGAGTGCTGAGGTCTTTCTTCCTCTGATCGTGTTGTTCCTGCTTATTCTGACGGTGTGTCTAATTCCGCATGTCCGTGTGGACAACATCCAACCTGTGCTTGCACAAGGCTTTCATGGTCCACTCAAAGGTTTTGTTGCTGTACTCACATATCCTTATTGCGAGTTGTGCATCTTCATGATGCTCTTTCCCTATACGAAAAAGGAGCCCCATCTGGAGAAGGACATCATACTATCAGGAATCATTGGTGGATTGTTACTTACACTAACGCTGAGTATGTGTCTGCTCGTCATGGGACCCTTCATGACCCAGCATCACTGGTTTGCCTCATTCAACCTTTCACAGCAGATCAATATCGGAAACTTTATACAACGGATTGAAGCCTTCATGGCATCGGTCTGGATTATTGCCGTTTTCTTCAAAGCAGCACTGTTCTTTTACAGTTTTGTTTTGGGCGTCGCTCACCTGTTTCGCTTGTCCAGTCACCGCTCTCTGATCCTGCCGGGCTCGATGCTTATTCTCGCCATGTCCATTCTGATCTCTCCGAACGAGAACTTTTATCTCAAGGTCATCATTCCCTATTGGATTGACTGGGATCTAACCTGCGGTATAGCGCTTCCGTTATTGCTCATACTGGTGCATCACATGAAGTCCCGTTTCCAAAAATATAACAAACTTCCGAATTGACCTCTGCCGACTAGTTGCTATGAGAAAGGAGTTCTCCATGTTCAAACCGTTGATTCCGTTCGAACCCATATCCCGGGATACCCTGCCTACAGGACCGCAATGGATCGCTCAGGTCAAGTGGGACGGAGTCCGTATGCTTGCCTACGAGGACGGGCAGGAGCTGCGCTTGGTGAATCGCAGATTGCATGATCGAACTGCACAGTATCCCGAGTTGGTAGCACCACGTAATCTATGCTCCGCTTCCTCCTATATTTTGGATGGAGAAGTGATCGCACTGGACCCGGACACCGGAAAACCTTCGTTCTATCACGTACTTCGACGAGATCGCATGAGCAGGCCCGAAGGTATCGCCCAGGCCATACATCAGATTCCGGTTACTTATATGGTATTTGATATTCTGTTCTATGAGGGAAAATGGGTGACGGATCAGCCTTTGGCAGATCGACAACGGCTTTTGCACGAGGTTCTTAACCCCGCTCCCCATGTTCAGGAGGTCACCAATACGCTTAATGCCGCTTCCCTGCTTACGGTCATGAGAGAGCACCAGATGGAAGGTATCGTCTGCAAGGATCTCACCAGCAGCTACGGCATTCAAGGTAAGGATCAACGCTGGCAGAAGGTCAAAATCATGCATGATGTGTATGCCATGATCGGGGGAGTCACTTATCGAAGTGGTATTGTGAATGCTGTCGCGGTCGGTGTATATGACGGGCCTAACTTTGTCTATATTGGTCATGTCGGGACGGGCAAGCTGAACTCCAATACCTGGCGGGAACTCACGCATCAAGTCGAGCCTCTGATCAGACAGGATAGGCCGTTCTACAATGTACCAGAGCGCAGTGCGGAGACCACCTGGGTGGAACCACGAATAGGACTCAAAGTGCAATATATGGAACTGACTCATCATCGAACCCTGCGCCATCCCAGTATTCAGACCTTCGCGGATGTAACCCGTGAGGATTGTCTGGCGAACCAGCTTCTTGAGTGATGAAGAGATCGCTGCACGCATGTTTCAGCCCATGATTTCAACGATTGATTAGGCATAAAGGAGGTGTTCTGCATGGCCCCCAAGATTCAAGGAACCATCATAATAGAAGGCACAGAGCTAACGGTTACGAACCCGGATAAGTTATTGTGGCCGGATGCGGGTGTCACCAAAGCCATTTATCTGCAAAAGCTGGCCGCCCTGGCTCCATATTTGCTCACATATACAAGTAATCGATTGCTCACCACGATAAGGTACCCCCACGGAGCTGGAGGAACATTTTTCTATCAAAAGAATGCCCCTGAACCTGTTCCTGATTATGTGCGGACTGAAGTACACGATGGCATCCGATATGTGGTCATGAATGGACTCCCTGAATTGTTATGGCTTGGCAATCTGGCTGCACTTGAATTTCACCCTTCTCTGCATACTGTAGGAAGCCATCTGCCCTGTGAATGGATGATTGATCTGGACCCCTCTCAGGAGCATGAACCACGGATCATGCAAGCTGCACTCATCGTTGGCGAAACCCTGACTTCCCTTGGTCTGAGGTCCATACCCAAAACTTCAGGCGCAACAGGGGTTCAAATCATCGTTCCGATTATTCAAGGGATAACCTTTGATGAATTACGAGATATTGGCTATTTTGTTGGTAAATATGTCACTCAGAAGCACCCGGATATGTTCACACTGGAACGACTCAAAAAGGACCGTGGAGACCGGATTTATTTTGACTACCTCCAGCATTATGGGGGCAAAACTCTTGCGGCTCCCTATACACCTCGTGCCAAATCAGGAGCCACCGTCTCTACTCCACTGACATGGGATGAGGTTCGAAACAACGTCTCCATCCAGGATTATCATCTGATGAACATTGTTGAACGCCTGAATGACATTGGCGATCTGATCGCAGCTGTTGAACCCCAACCGGTTGAGCTCATTCTCAAGCACTTGAAGAAAAAATAGCCGACTCCCTCATCACAAGGGTGTCGGCTATTATCATTCATGCGTATATAAATCGCTAATGGATACCTTTTTTCTTGAAACGTCCGCCCTTCACATCATGAATGTTACCAATAGCCACAAAGGCTTGCGGGTCCCAATCTTCAACGATGGTCTTCAGCTTCGCTTCTTCCAAACGGGTGATTACGACAAAGATGATCTTCTTCTCGTCCCCGCTGAATCCGCCCTCTCCATCCAGGAAAGTCACACCACGACCGAGACGGTCTGTCAGGGCAGAACCGATATCACGATACTTCTCACTAATGATCCATACCGATTTGGACTGGTCAAGACCTTCATTCACAATATCAATCATCTTCATCGCAATATAATATGCAATCATGGAATACAGGGCATTCGGCCAGCCGAACACAAATCCTGCACCCGCGAAAATGAATACGTTAATGAACAATACGATCTGTCCTACAGACAACGGTGATTTCTCACTAAGCAGGATCGCCACAATCTCCGTACCGTCCAGTGAACCACCAGAACGGATAACGAGTCCAACCCCCACACCCAGGATCAATCCGCCGAATACAGCTCCGAGCAATGGCTCCCCTGGTGTTAATGCAGGAACATGGTGCAATAATGAAGTCCCGATGGACATGACCACGATCCCCAGCAGCGTGGATAACGCAAACGTTTTACCAATCTGCTTGTAACCCAGAATCAGGAAAGGCAAGTTGAGCAAGGTCAGGAATATTCCGAGTGGCAGATGTGTAAGCTCTGACACCATAATCGAAATACCTGTAATCCCACCATCAATAACACCATTAGGCACGAGAAACACTTCAAGCGATACAGCCATCAGTGCAGCACCAATCAGAATCATCACAATACGTTGCAGCAGCTTTAATGTAAACACCGAGCTTTTGACGCCCCGGTCAGGCTTGGATGTCAGTTCTTTAACCGTTACATTGGACATGGTATCCCCCCCGTTGGATCAGTATGTGAATCCATTTCATAAATCATTTAAATACTCCAAGGGGGAACCTACATATAGAAGTGCGTGTTCACAAAGATCGATTCTATACGTACCCTGTCAGTACGAGCACAAGCATCTAAAGGCTATATGAAATGGATTCAAGATTGTCTTAATTCCGGTTTACACTTTCAAAAGAGAGCAAAAGGGAGCCTGTTTTCCCGCAGACTCCCCTCCTTCGCCAAGACATGATTTATATATCTATTATATCATAAAAGATCAAATTTGAGCAAAATACTTAGCAAAAAGAAGATAAATTCACAAAAAGTGAACTTATCTTCAGAAATCTGCCCTAAATCGGCTAAAGAAGCGGAGAAAGCATCCGAGAAAGCATTTCTGCTCCTTTTTGTCCTCTTGAACGCCCCTGAAAAACCTTTAGGTCGATCTTGCTGCATTCCTTGAGATCACGTTCAAAATCAGCAACCAAACGATGAATCGGGGAGGTCTCGAACAATACGGCCGTCATTTCGAAATTACAGAAAAAACTGCGCATGTCCATATTGGCCGTGCCTACCGTTGCAAGCAACTCATCCACAATCATCACTTTGGCATGCACAAAACCTTTGCGATATTGGAAGAACTGCACACCTGCTCGCAACAGCTCCTCCACGTATGAAAGTGACGCCAGATGAACAAGCTTGGAGTCGGATTGATAAGGAATGATAATTTTCACATCGACCCCACTGACAGCAGCTGTTTTGAGTGCCTCGTACAGCGCAGGATCCGGGATAAAGTATGGTGTGGTAATGTAAATCCGGTCACAGGCTACCGAAATGGCGCCAAAACACATCTCCTGAATGGCATCCCAGTCCTGATCCGGGCCACTTGCCAGAATCTGAATTCGTTCTTCTCCACTACAGATATGAGGCGGGAACAATTCGGCAAGCTGTGGTTCGGTAATTCGTTCACCCGAAGCCAATTTCCAGTCGTTCAGGAACGTACTTTGCAGGAAATACACGGCATCTCCCTCGATCTGTACATGTGTATCCCGCCAGAACCCGATCTCCGGATACTTCCCAAGGTAATCATCACCTACATTAATGCCACCCACGAAGCCAACCTGTCCATCCACAACGACAATTTTGCGGTGATTCCGGTAGTTAACTCTTCGGTCAATCGTTGCAATGAGTGGCGGCAGAAAATAATGAAACTCCACACCTGCATCCTGCAGTTTGCGGATAAAACTCCAGCTCATCTTGTGACTGCCGAGACCGTCACATATAAACCGAACCTTCACGCCCTCCTGTGCCTTGCGAATCATGACATCTTGAAACTTCGTACTGATCACATCATCACGGAAAATGTAAAACTCCACATGCAGATGATGCTTCGCCTTTTCCATCTCCTTCAACATTGCAGTGAATGCCTCTTCCCCGTTCGTGAGCACCGTGCTGTGATTACAACCTGTGATGGGGCTCTCCGACAGATGGGACAACAGGTTAAACAAACGATGCTGATGGTTGAAACGATTGCCCGGCATCTGTTCAACATCTCCAATGATGTGGGCTTGTTCCCAGATCGTTTCCCTCATTTCCCGGAAGATCCGTGATCCACCTTTGCGAAGTTTTTTGCGTTTGTTATAGTCCTGAGCCACGAAATAATACACCACAAAACCAACCAACGGCACGCAGAACAAAATAAACAGCCAAGCCACAGCTTTGGCCGGATTCCGAAATTCCAGCAAAAGAATCGTGGCTGCCTGAAAAATAAATACGACTAATATAATGACCAGCCAGAACATTCGGCTTCCTCCTCAAGTGGCAAGCTTCATGACCTTGCCGTTCTCTCACTTACACAGCTTTGACGATTAAGCCTGCAGCTAATCATAGATACCCAATGTAGCCCCTGTTCGTAACGTTTGCTTAGATAAAACTTTACATAAGCACGTTGAGTACTTGATTCTGGTAATCCGAATTTCTGCGCATAGGTTGTATATTCTGACTGTGTTACCTTCTACATATCAGATTTATCACGAAGCAGAACCGCATTGTGACGCCAATCTGCTCCGTTCCCCTTCCAGACTCTTCCTCTTTTCTTCATGATAAGGTGGTCTTCTTACGTAAAATTAGATATAATACTCGTTAAAAACTTATTACCTAAAGGAGAAGAGCAGTGAATGGAAAGTGAGAGGTATGCGTTAAATTTAGTATTGGTTGCGTTGTTGATAGGACTTTCGGCGTTTTTTGTTGCAGTGGAGTTCGCTCTGGTACGGGTTCGTCCGAGCCGGATCGATCAAATGATTGCAGAAGGAAACAAGCGTGCGCTGGCTGTTAAACAGGCCGTTGCCAATCTGGACGGATATTTGTCCGCCTGTCAGCTTGGAATCACGATCACATCTCTGGGACTGGGCTGGCTGGGTGAACCAACGGTAGAGAAGATTCTCCACCCTGTGTTCGAAAGCATGCAAATTCCTGAGGCGGTTTCTTCATTCTTATCATTTGTTATCGCGTTTGCTTCCATCACGTATCTGCATGTTGTGGTTGGTGAACTCGCTCCAAAAACGATTGCAATCCGGAAAGCGGAGACTGTTGCACTGCTGACGTCTACACCTATCATCTGGTTTAACCGAATTATGTATCCTTTTATCTGGCTGTTAAACGGCTCAGCGAACCAACTGGTGAAACTGTTCGGAATCAAACCTGCTTCTGAACATGAAGATGCACACTCTGAAGAAGAGTTGCAGATCATTATTAATGAGAGCTTTGAAAGTGGTAAAATCAACCAAGCCGAGTTCGGTTATGTAAGCCGGATCTTTGCTTTTGATGAGATGTTAGCCAAAGAAATCATGGTGCCCCGGACCGATATGGTCTGCCTTTATGTGAATAGAACGAACGAGGAAAACCTGGAGATCATTCGCGAAGAACAATATACCCGTTTTCCAGTAGTCAATGAGAGTAAAGACGATATCATCGGAATCATTAATACGAAGCAATTCTTCCTGGAGCTTTACGGAAACGATGAACCTGTCGATCTGTCCTCCCTGATTCAGCCTGTATCGGCTGTTCACGAAACAACTCCTGTGAAGGACTTGCTCAAGAAAATGCAGAAGGATGGCGTACATATCGCCGTACTTGTCGACGAATATGGCGGAACTTCCGGAATTGTAACCATCGAGGATGTACTTGAGCAAATTGTTGGTGAGATCCGCGACGAGTTCGACGCAGACGAAGTGGAAGATATCCAAGTCATCAATGAGAACTATGTCATTATGGATGGCAAGGTTTCCTTATCGAAGGTGAACGATATGTTCATGTCCAGCCTGGATGCAGATGAGTGGGACACCATTGGTGGATGGCTCTACAGCCATCGTCCCGAGATGAACGAACAGGAAGAATATGAGTTCGAGAATCTAATCTTTGTTTTGCTGGAAAAAGACAAGAATCGGTTCTACAAAGTGGCCGTTGTTCCCAAGGAACCACTGACCATGTCTGATTACACCGATGAAGATGAAAAAGAGTCTCCTAATTTGGCTAAATAAAGCAACTTTATATACAATAAGAAGAGCACTTGCCTATGTTGGTAAGTGCTCTTCTTATTATTTCTCGCTCAATATGTCACTTTCCCATATTATTTTAATACCCACTTCGCAATATCATCAATAATGGCTTTGGAGACATTAGATGGCTCAGCGTACTCTTGACCAATCGAAAGTCCATCATAGCTGGATAACAGATGATTTACCTTTGGATAGCTGTTGTACGTTACATTGGAATGACCTTGAAGAGCCGATTTCCAGTTTTCGAATTGATTCATAGACACTTGCACATCATTTTCACCCTGTATAATAAGCATGGGGATATTTTGTGTTTTAGCCAGTCCTGAAGCGTTTCCACTTCAACCTGCTTATTGGTGGTTTGAGCAGAAAGATTATGTGCCTGCGGAAGATGATCTTTAGAATATTTAGGATCTTTAACGATCGCAGCAGCATTTTTATAAAAATCAGCTTGCCCTTGAATGACATCCGTGTCTAAACCAAGCTGCTTCATCCGATCTACCAATTCGTCCTGCTGCTCGGTAAGCACATCCGCAAAGCTACTACTTGGTGCAGCAAGCAGAATACTTCCTGCAATATCATGTTGTTTATCCTCAGCAATAATTAACGGCATTGCAAACCCGCCTTGACTATGTCCAGCTACAAAAATCGCTGTAGAATCAATATGTGCATTCTTTTTAAGCAATTCCACTGCATCGTTTACCTGATCTACGCTCTCTTGTTTTAATGTGAATTTAGGCTGTGAAGCCACCTTATAGGTATGCTCATACGTGACCTTATCGTATCTTAATACAGCAACTCCTTGTGAAGCCAAACCTACCGCAAGATCGCGAAACGGCTTTGCACCACCAATGGCAGCATCTTGATTGCTAGGCCCAGATCCGTGTACCAGAACGACAACTGGGAAAGGTCCCTCTCCCTTGGGCAAAGTTAATGTCCCTGGCAAAGCTAAATCACCCTGACCAACCGTAATGTCTTGTTCTGTATAGGTAGATGGGTCGTCGTAGCTTGGTTTTTGATACACATCTGGCGTAGCGGCGGCAATATGCAAATCATCCACAAGTCCGTTATGATTCATTCTGACCGTAATATTTAAACGAGTCAGCTCTGTTTTGAACGTATAGGTAACATTGCGATGCACTGTATTATTTTCTACGTGTTTAGCTATGGCTTCACTTGTAATTTTGCCATTTTGTCCTTCTAAAGCTCCCCACAGCTGACTCAACAACGTGGGTGACAACACTCCACTCACAGAGGTATGAACATACTTGGCAGCCTCCTTGCCCTCACCCTCACTTATAAGTGAAATGAATATGTCCTCAGGTGCTGCCTTCAGCGTCTCCGTAAGAAATTCCCCATCCATAAAGGTAATTCCTTTCGTTAACTGAACAGGATTGTTTAAGGGTCTGACTTGCCCATTTACAATCGCCTGTTTCTCTCCTACCTTTACTACAATCGTAATCTCATTTTTTCGTATTGTGATTTCTCCTGTTTTTTGTTGCCAAGATACCTCTGCCCCATTCTTTTCTGCAATCTCACGAATAGGAACTAGATTTTCATGACCCGCCGTTTTTTCAACTGCTGCTGAGATGGATGTTACCGGCAGGATAAGACATACAATAGTAAGAGAAAGTAATAGCTTTTTCCAATGGTTCATCATAATAAATCCTCCTAATTCTTTTTATGATATGCATAGATACCTGAGCATTTATTGGGTCAGGACTATACTTATAACAACAACAGCTATGATGAATAACAACAGCACCCAAGATAGTGGACGAGCGAAGTTAATCGTCCAGCCTATTCCATAACGTTTTTCTACAGTAAAAGAAGGATCATTGGCATTGAAGTAAATAAAACCAAGCTTCCAATGATCATCGTCATTTACAGGCTGCTCCTTGGATCGTTCGCGATCTTCCTGATGATTACGAATTTTTCCGCCGCCTTGTCTGCCTGTGAGAGACAGCCATACAGCACCTATCACGATCAGCACAGGGATGATGAAGCTCATACCTGTTAACAAGACCAGATTAGGGACGAACATATTGATCTGAATGAAGGCAAATAAAATGGTAAGAAGTAGCCCCGTTATGATCGTAAATAGGGACCATTTACGGCGGAATTGAATATTTTCAGCAGCAAATTTTGCAGGATTAGACGTAGTAAGCTGTTGTTTGCTTGTTTTAATACTCCAGTTCACCAACATCATAAGTGCAATGATTCCTAGCTGTACAAGATTAATAGCCAGTACCGAAAAGTAGGTCTTAGGCACACTGGAAGTGACATTGCCCTGAAAATCATATTTCATTGGAATGACATTAGGTAATGCCTCATAATTCAGGATCGAAATGATCGCAATGGCTACAATGATAGCAATGTGAATGAGGAACCAATAGTTGGAATAGGTAAGCTTATTTTGGCGGAAGGTGGTATCGATTTTAACCCTTTGAGGTGCTTCTACAGTTGTAAGTGTTCCCTTTATTTTTTTCATCTTGAAATGAAATAAGAGGTGTAGTGCTGACCAGTACACAATGAATATCATTGTGCAGATACCGGTGATTATTGCGGTTGACTCTTCATTAGCAGATCGAAGTAAATACAGACAGACAAGGATAACCATCCCGTTTCCGATCAGACTTACTGTAGCAAACGTACTGCGTAGCTTACGTAAGATGGGTGTGTGGTAATTATATTCACTTACCGTAACCCCAAAGCTAATGGTTTCCCTTGTCAAATAAGGTGTAAAGGATAGAAGTAAGGCTAATGGAGCAAAGATTAAGATGATAGGTAATATACTAAATAGTTGCATACATAACACACTCCCTTGATTCTTTATTCTCTGTTGTGACCCATCTTTACATCATCATACATTTGGTCTAATACCGCAGATAGCTCCTCTTTGGTCATTCCACGACATATCGCTTCGGCAATAATCGGTCTTAATTCACTTTGCTGCTTTTTCAAAAAATCATCCGTTAAACCAGGCATTCCATCAGGGTTTACCACGACTCCCTTTTGTCTATGAACAAGAATGTATCCATCTTGCTTGAGTAGTGTATACGCCTTGTTCACCGTGTGAAGGTTAACACCAATATCTGCTGCCAAATTCCGAACCGAAGGTAACGCCTCACCTAGCTGTAATTCACCACTAGCAATGCCTTCGATAATTTGATAAACCAGTTGCGAATAGATGGGCAGTTCGGATTGCATATCCAGTTGAATAATCAAGGGTTCACCTTCTTTTTGTTATCTGTTATATATCAAGTATAACAGGTATAACATGAGCGAGCAATACGTATGAAAATAAAAAAAAGCCGCATATCCATCGCGAGGGCAAGTTACCTGACCCTTCACCATGGATATGCGGCTTATCCTGTTGAGCTTATCGATGTGATTCAAGAGCAAACATTAGTGGAGACACACGACAGAGTTATATTTCTAATTCCATTTAAGTTTCAGTCTTATCTTCGACAATCCGATAATGGATTCTGCGAACTATAATTTTTAGAATCATATATAGCGGAATAACGATGATCATACCCAAAATATTTCCCAGATCGGCACCTACAAGCAAAAGAATAACGGTAGTCAGTGGATGAATATCAAGCTGCTTGCCGTAGACGTAAGGCGAGATCAGGTTATCCTGAATTTGCTGTGCGATCACAATAATAACCAGGGACCAGATCGCCATCGAAGGTGATTCGATAAACGCGACAATGACAACCGGGATAGCTGCCAGCAAAGCTCCCACATAAGGAATAAAGTTCAAAATAATCGATACAACGGTCAGCAGCAACGCATACGGCAAACCTAAGATGAGAAAACCGATGTACATCAGAATCCCCAGGGCTACATTAACGATAACCCGGCCAACGATATAGTTGCTTAGTGCTTCATCGATCTCATGGACGGTTTCTTCCCCATCCTTCCGATAATGTCTTGGCAACAATAAGGTCAGATTCGTTCCAAACTTACTGCCTTCCTTAAGCATGTAATACAACATGATCGGGAACGTTGCCAGAATGATAACCAGATTGGATACCACGGAGAATAACCCGGAGACATAATCGGTTACTTGAGTGATCCCTTGGCTCAGAACATCGGAAATTCGTGAGAATAGATTGGAATCATCAGGCAGATATCTGGAAACAAAATTACTCTCCTCAAGTGCATTCAACTGGTCGCTGAGTGAAGTAACCAACGCTGGAGCATTCTCCACAAAATTCATCAGTTGTTCTCTCAATGAAGGCCATACCAGCACACTGAAACCAGCAAGTATCAATGCAGTCACGACATAAATAATCAGAACTGACAATGCACGCTTGATCTTATGCCTTTCCATATAATCGACGAGCGGGCGCAGCAGATAATAGAAAAAACCAGCAATCAGCAGCGGAATGATGATGATGTGAATCAGTGAGGTCAGGGGGCTGAAAATAAAGTTTACTTTATCCCCCAGATACACGATGAGCAGCAGCAGAATAATCGCTGTGCAGATGCGGTAGAACTTGTTGTTTATCAAGAAACGTGATCCCTCCATGCGCTGCGTTGCCAAAGTGACTGCGGCGTTGATATGTATATCTAGTCATTTACTTATGAGAGCTTTTTTCATAAATCCCCTGAGCGTCTTCCAATCAGCAAGATAGAGATCGAAATGATCCTATTCGTCTATATCTTGTACCCGTGAGCGGTGAAATTCGAATTATGAAAAACGCTACTGATACTAAGTACCCTTAAATGACAGTCATGCCACAGCCGATGCTGAATATACACTTTTTTTCATCCCAAAATAGCATTGAAGCAAAAAAAAAGAAGCAGGCGTTAGCCTGCCACATCTCTTTTGCTGAATACAACCCAGGAAATCACCATGAAAATAACATAATATGCTGCCAGGACTGCAATGGAGAAACCAAGTGTCATTCCTGCACTCGGACCACCCATTAGTGCAAAATCCGCCCCGGAGCTCATGTATTTGCTAAGATCCATGTTGTTGAATAGAACATACTTGGCCCACTCATAACGGTCTGGATTAAATATGAGTGAGAAAATACTTTGCGAGAACATAATGAACAAGGATAATCCAATTGCAAGTGCGCCTGAACGAAATACAGAGGACACCATGAAGGCAATCGCAAGTGTAATGAACAGATCGACGTACAAATATCCCCATAGTGTCAGAGCATTCGTAGCCGGACTACTGCTTCCTCCCGGAGCATCATGCGAGAAAAGGATATAGGATGTTAACATCGCCATCACGATGACCAGCAATGTACTGACAATACTGAAGCCAATGACGGTCAGGTATTTGGAAGCGAGAACTTTGCTTCGTGACCATGGACGGATCAGCAATAACTTAATGGTACCCCAGGTGAATTCGCCCGCGACCGATTCCGCTGCAATCACAACACAGAAAATCGTGTTCAAGAAAAACGTAATCTGGATGGTCGTCACAGCCGCTTCCCAGTACAAAACTTCATTGGATCCCATGCCTTCTCGCAGTAACACTGGCATTAACAGCGAGATCAGTGCCAAAATCGATAACATGATCCAGGTACGGGGACGGCGGAAGATTTTCATATTTTCATTCAATATCAGATTACCGAAACTACCCAATGCCTCCACCCCCAGTGACTTGCAAGAATTGTTCTTCCAGGGTGTGAGTCACGTTACGAATACCGTATACCTGAAACCCTTCGCTAACCAGCTTGGCATTGATATCCGGAATCTGCTCGCGAGACACCCGTGCCACCAGGACATTGCCCTGTACAGTAGCACCCTGAATCAGGTCCGCAGCGCGGTCTGCATCATTCAACTCAAAAGCAACTTCAATTAATGCATCCGAACCTGCTTCAGCCCGAAGGTTTCTTACATCAATTAACTTGCCGTTCTGGATGATGGCTACGGTATCACACATCAGTTCCATCTCCGACAGCAAATGGCTGGATACGAAGACCGTAATGCCTTCCTCTTGGGTCAGCTGACGCAAATAATCTCTCAGTTCCCGTATACCCTGTGGGTCCAGACCATTGGTCGGCTCATCCAGTACAAGCAGCTTCGGTTTATGTAATATCGCTTGCGCGACACCCAGACGCTGGCGCATGCCCAGTGAGTAGGTTTTGACTTTATCGTGGATACGGGCCGTAAGCCCCACACGCTCAATCGTTTCCGCAATACGTTCTTTCGTAACTCCCGGCGACATGCGGGCAAAGTGAACAAGATTCTGGTATCCAGTCAGAAACTTGTACATCTCCGGATTTTCCACAATGGCTCCGACCTGCGCTACCGCCTGCTCAAACTCATTCTTCACACTGTGGCCCGAAATGAAAATATCACCTTTACTGATGGACATCAGTCCAACCATCATTCGAATCGTCGTTGTTTTTCCCGCGCCATTAGGTCCTAAAAAACCAAAAACCTGCCCCGGAGAAATATCCAGAGTCAGGTCGCTGACCAATGATCGGGAGGATATGATCTTGCTGACGCCCTGAATCCGGACGACCGGCTCCTGCTGCATTCAATCCCCTCCTTCATGGACGAGCATATAGCTCATGCCCGTTTCTCATATGCACATAGTGTATCATAATCTTTAGTATATTGTCCCGCAAACTGGGATTTCCCCTGACGTTTCACTTCAACTACACACGCTTCACAGCATCCAAGCGGCATTTCACTCCGGTAGAATCCGGTGCGAAATACGTGATTGCCTCCATAGCCCTCTTCCTTCATTTCGACAGAGCTTCTAGCGACCGACACAATCATCCCACAACTGACACAGTAAAAGCGGCCCGTTTCGATCAATGATATTCCTTCCCCTCACAAGGAGCTTAGAAGTCCCTGTTATTTGTCGTTAGACGCTGAAAATTGATACATTTTGTATCTACCTCGTAATTTACTTGACACCGGGACTAATGTCAAGGCTTTACAGCCATAAAAACAGGTGAAATACAAAAAAAACTCCATAAATGCGACAAAAGTCTCGCATTTATGGAGCATCGTGTTAGGTAAATGATACAATTCGGTGCAACGTATGGGTGAATATCATTATGACTTAATTTCAGTCTTTTTGACAATGATGCTTAATTATTCACTGTTGTTATCCTGCGAGGCACCCTCATTCTTCTCATTCGGATAATACCAGAGTAAAGTCCACTCATCGCCATCCTCTACCAGATAACAGGTCTGCACAATATCGAATTGTCCAAAGGTACCTGAGTACTTCTGAGTAACCCGGATTTTGTAGGCTTCTGAGAAAGGCTTCACACCATCCACCACTGTTACATCGAACTCGCGCTCCGGCTTCTCCATCTCCAGCTCAAAGGTTTCCACACCAAAATGCTGCATGAATATATGTGCTCTATTCTGTACATAAGCACTCTTTGGAAACCGCTCTTTCATCAAGGGATGAAACAGTTCCCACGAACTGCCGAAGTCACCCGTCTGCTCATATTTGTAGAACTCTTCGGCAACAGCCGCAGCTTCATCCGGTGTATCTGCCCGAAACAAATACGGAATGGTTCTACCGATCAACCATAGCAATATCAGTATGATCGCTATGAACCCGATCTTCTTGAGCAAAGCATTCCTGTTCCTTCTTCGCAGCATGTCCAGTCCTCCTTGTCCTCCATCCATATTTATGATGGATGGTAGACAAGTAGAAGCAGGTTTTGCAGACAGCATTTCCTGGGAAATCACGTTCTTTAGCGACGGGAGCGTCTAGTTGATCTTAATTTCCGATAGATCGCTACGCCCGCTATCCATAACATCACACCACAGAAACCACCCACCAGATCAACTCCCACATCTCGAATGGAAGCTGTCCGATTGGGGCTGAAACGTTGTATATATTCATCAATGGATGCGATCACGAGAACAGTAGCCAGTGCAACTCCTATACAAGTCTTCATGCGGCTTCTGCGATAACGCATCGCACAATAGACGAGTACAGCCAGGACAGCATAGACAAATACATGCGCACTTTTACGAAATATGAACTCAACAAAGTCATAGGGTCGTTTGTTCAGTGAATAATGATGCTCACCATAAGTGAACTGGATATCAGGCAGCGTTAACATCCACTGTATTTTCTCAGACCATTGATGAAGCCAAGGCTGAATCGTTTGCTGCTGATAGGATTGTGCGGACATGGACCAGATGAACAAAATCCATGACATAATCAGGAGCACCGAGATCAGGTATCCGTATCTTCTCCGCTTATGGTTATGTCGCCTACGCCGGGAGCCCTCCTCTATTAGGATTGTAATCACCACTTTCATATCTCTTTCTATACTTCTTATAGTGCGAGGTACAGATTATTGAACAAATGAGCCTGTAAATAATCCACGACCATTCGTACCTACATAGACCTTCCCATATGTCTGGCGATCAGCCTCCATCACTTGGGGCTCATTACCGAGACCGATGCCGGTCGCAGGTGTGATGTTATTCCAGGTAAGTCCCATATTATCGGAACGGAAGAATCCTTTGACCTGATTGACCGTGCCATAGATAAAGACAGCAGGATTAGCCGCTCCTGATTTCCCTTTTCCAAAAGCAAACAGCTCAGACGATTGTACATTTTGTATCTTGGTGAACGTAGCCCCGGAAGTGCTGGAAGCATACAAGCCCGCTCCCCCCAGACTCACCCAGACTACATTTTCCATTCCCGGTGCAGCCTCCACCTTGATTTTTTCACTCTGCGGTAATGCAGCTGCATTCGCCTTTGTCCAGTTAGCCCCGCCGTTAGTTGTTCGATATAAATGTCCAGAGGAATACACATAAAACTTATTGCCATTCGTTCGATCTGCCGCCAGCGTTTGATTATAGGTAAATATGGAATCTCCACCAGGATTATTTGGTGGAAGTCCACTCATACTTTGCCAGGTTACGCCCTTATTCGTGCTCCTCACCGCGTTACCGGTTTGTGGTAAATAAATAATCAAATTTGGATTCGAAGCCGAATAAGCTACACGCCCCAATTGGGAGCCGGCAGGAACATTCACAGAGGTAGTCGTCAGCCCATTATCGTTTGACACAAATAGCTTGGTGATGGTTCCATACCAGTCGTTACTACCCAAATATATGATCTGATTAGGATCTGCCTCGTGATAATCAATGCTAACCACTTCCTGCATTCCTGCAAGAGGAAGCTTCTTGATCGGGGTGTTATACACATCCGAATGCCTGAATCCAACTTGATCGGCCACACCACTAAATAAAGAAGCCCCGGAAGGTGGTGTCGCAGCTGTTAAGGCAACGACTTCCTCGTGTCCATCGGTAAGCGCATCCCATTGCGTCATCGGCTGTGTAATGTTATCTGTCTTAAATACCCCTGACCAGTCGGATGCATATACTCTTCCGGGATGATGGGGATCAAACACAACACTTGATGTCGCCGAAAAGAACATGTTGGAAGTCCACCATGGGGGTCTGTCGTTTAACGTTTTGTTCACGCTGGTCCAGGTTTGACCACTATTGGTGGAGCGATATAAGGGTAAGTTACTGCCGCCCGTTCGAACAGCAACCAGAATGTGGTTATCATTGGAGGGATCAATGCTAATGCCATAATAGGATGAATATGCTGAACTCGGGGTAATATTGGTCCATTGCTTTCCATTGTATTTCAGAACTCCACGGTTATCCGTAGTCACATACAAAATCCCACTTTTGGATACCGTCATCCGCGCTGTACTCTCTGGGCTATTCCTGATCAATTCCCAAGTCATCTGGCCATTGCTTCGTTTCATTTTGGAAAAGATTCCAATACCTCTTACTCCCGCATACACAACTTGCTCATGCTTAGCTGCTGGGTTAACTCCATATACAACACTCCGGATTCCCTGCCCTGAAAGCCCATAGGGGACCTCACGTACCTGGCTCCATGTATCTCCGCCATTACTGGATGTATATAATCCATCGTATCTTGTGCCCACATGCAGGTAGTTCGAGTTCAATGGATTGACAGCAATACTCTCCCCCATTGCCCTATGAATATTTCCATTCGACGCATTACGAAGATTCAATCCCGTTCGGGTCCATGTCAAGCCCCGGTCTATCGACTTCAGAATGTCACTGGGACTTCCATTCGCATACTTTCCGGCAGCAACATAGATGATATCCGGATTCTGCTGATCCAGAGCGATGCTATCTATCCCGTATAGATTACTTTGGTCAGGTTCAATATGATCCAATAAAGGAATCCACCTGTTATATTCGGGATCTAGCCGATAGACACCGCCAATATCCGTACGAGCATAGACCAAGTTGGGCTCTGTTGGGTGAACAACAACCGCTGTAACGTAACCTCCACCGCCAATGGGTATTTGATCCCATTGATAACTTTCAGCAGACTGAACAACATTCTGGGTTGTCGGAATCATAAGTGTATACATTAAAATGACGATCAATACCAATTTAGGCAGCCTGAACATACGCATGTGGTTCACCCCTTATCCATTTAACCGGAGTGTTCTTTGATCAACTGATGTATCCGATTCTTCTCTGACTGTTCCACCATATAGTAATATACTCCGTCGATCTTCTTACCTGTACCTTTAATTTCAACCGATTCTACATGCTCCAGCACGTTACGATAATTACTGAGCATCTGCTTCATTTCATCAAATGAAACGTCTGTTTTGACATGTTCGCTCACTTCTCCGAGCAACGACTCCAACTGAAATACAGTAGATATCTGAACGGTGTTTTTCAATACCTGTTTGATAATTTCACGCTGCCGATCATTTCGTCCCAGATCACCCTTGGGATCATCATACCGCATGCGTGAAAATCCCAGTGCACTCGCACCATCCAAGTGGACGGTGCCCTTCTCAAATCGATGACCCTCATATTCAAAGGCAAAAGGATTGTGGACATCTACCCCACCAACCAAATCGATGACCTTAGCGAATCCTTCCATATCCACCTTCAAATAATAGTCTATGGGTACTCCGAGGAATTGTTCAACCGTCTGCACAGACATGTTCACACCACCAAAGGCATAGGCATGGTTGATCTTATCCTCTGTTCCATGCCCCACGATGCTCGTGCGCGTATCCCGGGGGATATTGAACATGAGTATCGATTTTTGAGCGGGATTCACACTGAGCACGATCATGGTGTCTGAGCGTCCGCGATCATTGGCTCGCTCATCCACACCCAGAATCAGGGCGTTGAAAGGTTCCTGATTCTCCATGTCAATCGGGAACCTGCCTCCTCTGTTATCCACAATAGATACCTGTTTGATGGGGTCCCGGGGCTCATAGATGTTGTCTGCAGCTGATTTCACATGAAGGTACAGATAGATTGCGTAACCAAGTACAATGGCTATCATAAGGATGAGAACTGCCAACGAAATTTTGATCCCCAGTTTGAGTTTCATGTTCATGCCTCCGGTTACAGAACTGCGGTTTTTCTTCCATCAATATTCGTTAATCCCGGGCGACCTACAGAGTAATATTGAAAAGCAGTATCCTTGATCTGGTCTTCTTCATAAATATTTCTTCCATCAATTAAAATCGGTTGCTCCATATGCATTGCCAGTTCGGTCAGATCTACCTCCATAAATTCCTTCCATTCGGTGAGGACACAGAGTGCATCAGCACCCTCGGCGGCTTCCATTGCACTAGAGGTCCAGGTTATTGATGGTGAATCAACCTCCTTTCGGAAATTTTCCGTAGCAATGGGATCGTAAGCTTTAACCGTTGCTCCCTGATCAAGCAGACGCTGAATAATTTCAACCGCTGGTGCATCACGTACATCATCCGTGTCCGGTTTGAAAGCAAGACCCCAGACTGCAATTTGTTTGCCTTCCAGTACGTCTAATGCCTCTTCCAGTTTACGAATCACATTGAATCGTTGATCCTTGTTCACTTCCACCACGGATTTCAGCAGTTTGAAGTCATAATCTACATTACCTGCAATTTGAATCAGGGCTTGTGTATCCTTAGGGAAACAGGAACCTCCATATCCAATGCCTGCCTTGAGAAAAGATGCACCGATTCGTCTGTCGTACCCCATTCCTTCAGCAACCCGACTGACATCCGCTCCTACCTTTTCACAGATATTAGAAATTTCATTGATAAAGGAAATCTTGGTTGCCAGGAAAGCATTGGAGGCATACTTAATCATTTCCGCCGAACGAATATCCGTTACAATAATCTGATCGGTTAGTGGCTGATGCAGTTCCTTCAACGTGGTGACCGCTCTCTCACTGTTTGTTCCAATTACAATTCGGTCAGGATACAATGTATCCTTCACAGCCGTGCCTTCCCGAAGGAACTCAGGTACCGATGCCATGTCGAACGGATGACTCGTCAAACTGCTGATCCATTCCTGAATGCGATCATTGGTTCCGACAGGAACAGTGCTTTTAGTCATTATTATTTTATAATTATCCATAAAAGAACCAATTTCTCGCGCAACAAGCTCAATATAACTCAGATTCGCTTCCCCATTCGGCAGTGATGGTGTTCCTACCGCGATGATAATGATATCTGAACGATGGATGGCATCCTGAATGTTGGTGGTGAAGGTCAGCCTGCCTGCTTTCATATTGGAAGTCATGACTTCCTTGAGTCCCGGTTCATAGATTGGAACATGACCACCCGTCAGCATAGTCACTTTTTCTACATTATTGTCGACGCAGATCACGTTATTTCCCAGTTCTGAAAAACATACGCCCGATACCAAACCTACATAACCTGTTCCAATTACCGTAATATTCATTCCAACATCTCCCCCATATCATAAAGTCTTGGTTAAACGTGCTTCATATAAGTCTGAACAATGTCCTGCCATTCGGTGGATACTCTAACGATATCTTCTTCAATCAGCTGACTTCCGATCTGTACTTCGATGATCTCCAGCTCAGTAACCGCTCTGACGGAATGAAGCATGCTTCGATCGATAATTACCGTATCTCCCTGGCTGATCGTTCGACGCTTGCCATCCAGAATCAGCTCCCCTGATCCCGATACAACCGTCCATACCTCATTGCGGAGCAGATGATATTGATAGCTCAGGTTCTTCCCGGCACTAATGCAGATTCGTTTGGTGAGAACCTCGCCGCCGGTTTCATTTCTCGTATAATCCAGCACCCGGTAGCACCCCCATCGGCGCTCCTCATACATGGGGCGTTGATCCTCGTTTTTCACGATCTCTTTGATTCGTGGACTTGCTTCTTTGTCACTGACCAGAATGCCATCCGGACTCACAGCCACCACCACACCGGACAGCCCCAAGACGGCAACTGGAATGTTCAATTCATTGATCAGGTGAGTATCGTGCGAATCATCTGTAATCCAGCCTTTTCCTACCACCGAAGTTCCCATCTCTTCCGTAAGTGTGTTCCACGTGCCCAGATCCTTCCAGAAGCCGTTGTAAGGAATGGCAATAACCTGATTCGCCTTCTCGACAACCTGGTAATCAAAACTGATTTTCTGCAATCGTCCATATTGTTTCAGCATCTCGTCGTACTGTATGGGCAACTCCATCTCAATGAGTAAATTGATCAAATACTCCAGCTTAAAAGCAAAAACCCCGCAATTCCATAATGCAGCCTGCTCAATCATGAGGGCTGCATCGGATTCGCAGGGTTTCTCCTGGAACTTCGCTACATGAACGTATTCGTTGCCACTTCCACTGGAAGATGAGGATTGCGGAATGATATATCCGTACTTCTCTGACGGGTAGGTCGGCACCACTCCCATTAAGGCCAGATCGGCACCTGACTTATCGAGCATCTCAGGTAAGGTAGCCAGAACCTCGAAGAATTCCTTTTCAACAAATGGATCTACTGGCAATACAGCAACCGTTTCACTCAGACTCACGCTTTCCACCGAGTACAGATAAGAAGCGGCGAGTGCAATGGCAGGAAACGTATCTCTGCGCTCCGGCTCCACGACTAGTCTCACATCATCTCCAAGCTGTGAAGTCAAAATCTCGACCTGTGGCAGACTGGTTGCAATTAACGCCTGTGATGCAAGTCCCGCATGATTCAGTTGCCGCCATACCCGTTGTACCATCGATTCCGGGTTGCCATCGGGTCCATGAAGCACTTTAAGAAATTGCTTGGATCTTGAATCGTTGGATAAAGGCCAGAGACGCTTGCCCGAACCACCGGATAACAAAATACTTCTCATAGGGCTGCTCCATCCGAGAGCACAACCGCCCCAGATCCTTTACCTGCCTTGGCTGGTTGGTTATATGTGCTGGTCTGACCAGCTTCCAGTCTGCCTACCGGATTGTTCCGCGTCCAGGCTGTATAATAATTCGAGTTCTTGCCATACGAATTGTCCAGCAGGATGTTCGGTTGGTCCAGAAGACAAGCCAGAATATGTCCGTGCAGACGAGATGTCGTGACGGTTCTGTATTTATTGAATTCCTTTACGGCCGTATGTACCATCCGATCAGAGTATTTGTACCACAACCAGCGGGCGAGAGCGTTGCCTTTCCCTGATTTCAACCGGGATGAGATCATGCGAATGATCTTCCGGTCTACCCGGCTGTACAATGTCTCCCAGTCTTTAAACGTGGCTTTGGGCCCACTGATGGATTCGTAATGTACCTGATTCTGGGTTTTCTCAATATCTTTCCGAAAGAAATAGAGCATCTCGGCAACAGGTTGGCTTTTGGACTTGAGAGGCCACAACTGATGCGCCATATCCGGAGAGAGATACACGTTCGTTTGCTGAAACTCTTTACTCGCAATCTCATAAGATAATGTATCCCGGACAAAAAAGTGTACATCCTTATGACGATTGAATACCTGTGCTGTCTTTTTTAATTCAATATCACTTTTGTAAAACATCGTCTGAGGCAGAATGACAATCCGGTGATTCGGATGCTGGGCAATCATTCGTTCTCTCAATTTCTGATGAGCCGGGTACAGATCGCCAAAGTTACCTCCACCGTGCAGCACGATCGTGATACCTTCCGGTACCTTGAGGGACAAAGGGCAATCCAGGATGCTGTATCTGGCAAGTACATTAATATGATTGTCTCGGAAGAAAGCTTCCGTACCTTTCATAATCAACAAGTCTCCACCATTGCTGTGAACCGGGTAATCCAGATAATAGATATCGGTACGCGGGGGAATGACCTTCAGAATCTGAAGTAAGTGTCCCTTCAACTCTTCCATGGGATGAATATTGTTAGTGCCCAGCATCTCCATCTCCTCCTTGGGTGACTCTTCTTTTTTTATTCAACCGTTCAACTAGGAAAGTAATATCCTTCTTGTCAAAAAACATGCCACTGAAATTGACTTTAAACGCGATCTTCATCGCTGCAACGGTGACCAACATACGCACGATCGAGCCGAGGAGCAGGGCAATGGCGATACCGTTGAGTCCCCATAGGGGAGTCAGCACAAAAAACAGCCCAATCGTGACTGACAACGCAATGAGTTGTCTGATCATAACCAATCCCGGTCTTCCCAAAGCATTGAATGCAGAAGCAAGAATCCAGGAACCACCGCCAATAATACATTCAAACGCCAAAATATAAAATGCCTGACTCGCCTCCAAAAATTCCTTACCGAACAAAACACCCATCAACCAATTCCCTATAAACATGGTTGGCACAACGATGATCGTCATGATAATTAAAGAGAGTCGGAATGCTCTCCCAACGGTACGAATGACCTGATCCTGTGGTAATCCGGTGACCTTTGGGAATACAACACTGCTTATTGCATTTTGCACCGCATTATAGATGCGAGATAACGCAAAGACGACGGAATAGAGTCCGAAATCTCTAGGCGTGAGCAGAGCCAATATAATAATCTTGTCGAACTGGGTGTAGAGGGTGCCGAGGAGTTCCACACCAAAAACCCGACTGCCGTAACCAAACAGATTTTTGGCTGCCTTTCGATCGATCGCCTTGGTAAACCACTTAAACTGCAGGCTATCTCTGAGCGTATATGCTGCCCATGCGACAACAATCACTGAACTCGCTATGGATACAAAAGAAGCCATTCCAATGCTCATCGCACCAAGCAACCATAACGAGATCATGACAATCACTTTCAGCACCGGATTATATAACCGTATCCCGTTATAGACCTGGAACCTGTCACGGCTCTGCGACAGAGCAGATAACAGATTAATCAGGATCAGCACAGGAATACTGGTGACGGTAAACCAGCGGGAAATCGCAATGACCTCTGGCGGATAATCCGCCATCCAGGAAGGCATATAGATCCAGGCAATCGCTCCAAGGATAAAGCTAATCGGAATTTGGACCATGAAGCTAAGTCGCAGATATTCAGCGCTTTTTTCCGCAGCTTCCCGTTTCAGGTTATAGATAATCGAGGTTGGAAGTCCCCAACTTACCAGGCCAATGAGAAATGTCGGCCAGAACAAGATCGCCGAAAAAGCTCCCTTACCTTCAACACCAAACATCCGAGAAGTAATAATCGAAGTAATCGTGGTAAAAACCATAATAATGACGTTTGTTCCACTGGTATGCACAATGGTCTGTAACAGACTGTTGCCTTTTAAGAGTTTGGGGAGCGCGAGTTGTGACATGAACTATTCCTCATTCCTTACTGTTATATCTGAGTATCCCGATGATCAGACCGTTCCGGTAGCAGATTTGAGCCAGTTGCCGGGTGAAACGCTTCGGACTGTAAATGCATAATAAGGCTCGAATAACTCCTTGCGCCAAACGGATAGCGTGTTTTACTGTTCGAATCGTACCCTTGTCTTTTTTGCGAACAGCATCACTGACGCCTTGCCAGAAGACACGTCGCAAAAACCAGTTCTTGGTCGTTCGTTCTTTGGATACCTTGTGTTGAACGGAGCCGAAGGGCGTATAAAACACTTTATGCTGGACCCTGATCCGCGCGATTAGCTCACTCTCTTCATTGGATAACAGGTTCTTCCCCACTCTACCCAGGTCCTCACGAAAAGGCGCGATGTCCTGAAAGAGCTGTGTACGAAACGCTACATTCGCACCGAACGGTATCGATGGATTAGGCATCTCAACCACATGGTCTGCATAATCCAGAATGGTATACAGCGACAGGTTCTCGCTAGGAATCCAGTCTGGCTTCTGGCTCTCCCAGAGAGGTTCAATCTTGCCCCCCACACATCCGATGGAAGTATCACTTTCGAACACGTCAACGATATGTTGGATCCATAACGGAGATGCGATAGCATCATCGTCTAGAAAAAGGATGTACTCGCCACGTGCTTCACGGATGGCTCGATTCCTTGCCGCCGATAAGCCCGGCTTTTTCTCCAGAACATACTTGACGTTATTTACGCCTTCGCTCGCCTGAATCTCCTGCACAAGCTGAACTGTACGATCGGTCGAATTGTTATCGATCACGATAATTTCAACGTCATATTCAACATGTTGCCTGATGGCACTATGAATGGATTCACTCAGATCATAGGCTCTGTTATACGTGCAAATGGCTACAGTGGCTTTCATTCGATCGTCCCCGCATCCTCATTGATTTAGATCGTATAGAGCGAAATCGTTCGCTTCGCGATCCCTGACCATTCCAACTTATCTAGCATAGATTGGAATCCATTGCCTTCCCTGAACTCGTCATCCTTGGCACGGATCTTTTTCATGGCTTCTTCCAGCCCCTCTTGATCCGAAGGGTCATATAATACTGCACAGTTCTCGGGCAAGTACTCTTCCATGAGCCCCATTCTTGGGGCAACGACAGGTTTACCAAAAGACAGTGCCAAAATTGCACTGCCTGATGTCGCAATATTTTTATACGGAAGAATCATCGAATCAATGGCTTCAAAATAATCCGAGTACTCCCCATCCTGAATAAAATTGAAATACGTGTGAATGCGATCCGAATGACCTATTGAATCCTCCAGATCATAGTCAGCAGCCTTCTTGCCAGCAATCAACAGATGAGCATCCTTCCAATCCAGATGGTTGAACGCCTTGATTAGATCATCCACCCCTTTATACGGCGAAACCTGACCAAAAAAAGCAAAGACATAGTCATTTGCCGGGATGTTAAAGAGGTCTCTGATGTTCTGCCCTGTTCGTCCATATACCCCCTGATAATGTCCATGAGGGATAACTTCAATCTTGTGCTCAGGCACATGAAACGTCTCACTTACGCTGCGAATAAGCGGTTTGCCCATCACGATCAGTTTGGTACAATTCCGCACCAGAAACGTCCTCATCCAGTAATCATGCCACGTTTTGCCACTGTTATGCGGCCATATGTTATGAACCGTCCAGAACAACTTCGCACCCTTTAGTCGCACATACATAATCATGAGAATGAAAAATATGGACTTGATGAATGTCGAGAACGCGTTGTTTCCTTTGTAATAAAAACTTGGCCAGTGAAAATGAAGTACATCATTTTTACGGACATGTTTTAAGTCTTTTTTGGAAAAATGCTTCACATCCCATCCCTGATCTTCGATGGACTGTGATAATAATTCGTTGAATTTGTTCGTCTTGATCATTTTGGGCAACATGTAAACTACAGGTTCACGCATGACTACACCTCTGCTTTAGGCTGTTCCTTTATACTCTTCTTTGCTCAACGCTTCGCTACGGAACTGTTTTCTCAAGCGATAACCGACCAGTATGGTCCGGATATTGCGCTTGAACAACGTGAAATTTTTCCACCATGGATAAAGAGCCAACGTATTTTTGAGAAAAAGAACATTTCGCTTCGGGTTCTTGGACCACTCCATCATGCGATAATGATGAAGTTGACGCCTCTTTTGTTCCTCGCTCATATCCTTGTAATACTTGATCAGCACTTTTCGTTGTCCCTGAAACTTTTTCTTGGATGAGGTCGAGATGCGTGGACCCTGATGGATATAAATATGAACAAGGGGTTCCCTGATATTGATAGCATGATGTCCTCTTTGCAGAATACGAAGATAGAAATCATAGTCTTGTGCCGAGGTTAATTGTTCATCAAACATGACGGAGCGTGCCAACTGGGTCTGCACCATAATTTTGGAGGTTTCACCGATCCAGTTATAGGTCAGCAAATCCGCATAGAATACGAGATCACGGGATTCAACCGATACCTTCCTGCGAGTCACCTTGTGATCCTGATCCACATAGACAAGGACTTTACTGCAAAAACAGAAGAGTCCTTTATTTTGCTCCAGGGCTTGAGTCTGGGATTGAATTTTATCAGGCAGCCACTGATCATCATCGTCCAGGAACGCAATATATTTTCCATTGGCACGTTGTATCCCTAAATTTCGGGCATGATTGGCACCTTGAGCATATGGAACCTGGATATATTGTATTCTGTGATCTTCCTTGGTCCATGCTCTGCATACCTCTTCGGTGTGATCCTGTGAGCCATCATCAACAATAATAATTTCCAGAAAGGGATAGGTCTGCTCCAGCACACTTGCCATAGCCTTTTTCAACAATTCAGCGCGATTATGCGTTGTTATAATACAACTTACCAATGCTTCCATAGAACCACCTTTCCCTTGAAACTAGGACACTTTCATGTGCACCTTGTCATAAATGGACGATAAATTTTCAATGAGACTGTTCATATTGAACTTGGATGTGACCAGTTCCTTATTGTTCAATCCCATCTGCATTCTCAGTTCCTTATCCAGAATAAGTCTCTCCAGCACATGGGTCAGAGCTGCAACATCCCCTGGTTCAACGAGAAAACCATTCAGCTCATCTGTAATGACTTCCGGTATGCCACCCACCCGAGTAGAAACAATCGGCAAACCTTCATTCATAGCCTCCAGAATTGCCATCGGAAGCCCTTCATGATAAGAAGGTAGAACCAGCAGATCCGCATGGTGAAGCAAACGTTCCTTCTCCTCGCCTCTAATCCACCCTGGCACTTCCACGTATTCTGTGATGCCGTAACGTTCAACCAGCGCACGAACTTCATTAACTTCGCCATCACCAGCCAGTGTAAATACTGCTTCGACCCCTCGTTGCTTCAATAGTTGAATAGCTAACAGGAGATCATACACACCTTTTCTCTTGCCAAGACGGCCCATGAACAAGCATCGTGGAATCTGACGTTCTTCTCTAACCGGAGGTTCTTTAATGAATACGCCATTATAGAGCACTTCGATTTTGGACTCAGGCACGATCTTGGAAAAAAAACTCTTCCATGTATACGACAGTACAATTAATTTATCCACTTGATTCAAGACATACTTGCATAGCTTCTGTTGCAACGGATGCCGATTATAGAAAACATCGAAACTGGAAGCATGAATATGCACAATCACCGGCACCCTGAATATTTTACGGCCCACGAGAATGAACAACGCTTTACGATAGAAACTCCCGTTATAAGACATATGAATATGAATCATGTCCGGTTTGAATGTAACGAGCTTCATGAGAAATTGAAGAAAGCCTTTAATGAAGATAAGTAGTCGTGCGAGCACGCTACCCGTAATGTAGGTTTCAATCCGCTGTAAATGGTACTGCTCAGCGATCAATGAATTTTCAATATTTACAATGACACTTACAATTCCGCCCATGTCCTTCGTAGAAGAACCTATGACCAGCACCTTAGGTTTCATCATTCCACTCCTTTTGAATCGTAACGAACCCATCCCATCAAAGAGAATTAATGTAACCCTTAATAGAGGAGAGCAACTGCGAGTTACTTTTCACATAGGGTTGAAAGTCGAGTTTATCAATATTGGCAATTAATGCGTGGAGTTCATCCTCGTTCTGAGCTACCGAAATATACCCTTTATCTTGAAATACCTTCGCGATCTCCAGTTGATGATTATCCACATGCTCCCCATGATCCTTCCGCCTTGGCATCACGATTACCTTTTTGTTCATCTGCAGTGCACTGGTAATGACCCCTACTCCCGCATGGGCCAGGACAAATTCACTTTTCTCAATATGCTCATTCATCTCTTCCTGATTAAAAAAAGGCTTTTGTTGATAATGAAGCGGCTTATATTCACTGTAACCGGATTGCACAAGAACCTCCGAAGGCATCTGCCCCTCCTGGATGAGATTGTCGACGGCTTTCAGTAGTCGGTTAAACTGGAATCGCTGTGTTCCAAGCACGACAAAGATCAAAATAAAGCCCCCCTATACTTCGCGTTCGGATAAGCCTCTTGAAGTGTCTCCCATTGGATATAAAATTCATCGGCAAACTTGTATATCATTCTCCCCGTCAGGGTTGGCGAATATATTTTGGCGTAACTTTCCACAAAAACAAGCTTAGCTCCCATCAATTTCCCGAGTAAACATAGAGGATATACCGCTCCGGCTCCAGTGGTAATCAGAACTTTCGGGCGTTCTTTCAGCAGAATGAACAACGAAGCTATGATATTGCGCAGCACAATAAACAGAAACAGGATATTCTTTCGCTCCTGCTGAGACAGGAAATAGGTTCGATTGGAAAGATTCAGTTTACTGCTCGCTTCGCTTTTTTCCGTTACCAAAAAGTAATCATGATCTTCTACCGCAGGAATTAGATTTAACAATTGATTCAGATGGCCTCCTGTGGAACTTACTAGACAGACTTTCATTGCACGATCTCCTTTCGATGGACAAGCTCCTCGGGATGATCAGGGACAACACGTTTCTCATCACTGATCTGATATAACGCATTAAGATACACACAAAAAGGAGCAATTAAATGAATGGTGGACAATGTATTGTCGACAAAAGAGTAAATGGAGAAGCCCACAATCATGCCAACAAAATAAGGTTTCACGAGGCGATTCAACTTGCTGTACACCTTTTTGTATACAAATAATAAGGCTCCAAAAATCAGCAAAGCCCCCACCAGTCCTCCATCATAATAAAAGCGGATGTATTCGTTATGGGGAACGGTAAAGCCTGAAAAGATACTGCCATCATTGGCAACTAAAGCAGAACCCAGTCCCTGACCAAAAATGGGGTACTCATTCGCTTTTTTGATAAAGAAGGCCCAGGCAGAATCTCTACCTGATAATCCCTTGCTCTCTTGCCTCAATTCATAATTGTCCCACTGTAAAAAAACCATCACGGAGACGGCTGCCAAAAATAAAACAACAGGAAGAAGAGCACTCGTTCTACCCTTCACAAATTTCCTTACATGGTCAAATAAATACATACACACGATGGGGATCAGCGCAAGTAAGGGTCCGCGGGTTCCCGTTTGAATCAAAATAATAAAATGCGTTAGCGTAAGAGCATAATTCAAGATCACCTGATTTTTGTATCGAATCTCCATCAGACAAACACAGATGGAAATAAAACAAAGCATCCCCAAATGTGCCGCAATATTGGCTCCCTGTAAACGACTGACGCCTGAACCCTCCAGATTGGTGATGGATAACATACCCGTTTGCTGCAGGATGAGACCACCAATCAAACTAAACACCGGAAGCCAGGCCAGAACTCTGATGATCCTTTTGCTAACATCCTTCGGAAAATTCACCATTAGTAACAGGAAGGGCACCACTAATCCCAAAAATGCTTTAAAGGGATCAAGTGGGCTCATCTTGCCTGGCATCACGGATAAAAAGTAACTCTGAACAAAGAGATACCCTACAGCCAAAGCTGGATAAATGAATTGTTTTTTCAGTCCATATCTCAAAAAGATAGGGAGTATGAAAAACAGGATCAGCAATTTGTAAAAGGAAGAAGCGTCAAAACCCATCATTTGCATTCTGAAGATTTTGTCCATGGATAGCGAGAATGTACCGATGACGATCATATAGACCCAACTTGGATGTTTCATATAAATCCCAAACAGAATCAGTAGGGCCAATGCCATGATCGAAATGATCGGTAAGTATACTGCCATGCCAATAATGATCAATGAGGAAAGAATGATATATAACGTATTCCCTCTAGAAGAAGCAAAATAGTCTGTTCTTTGCATATCTGCTATGCCACCTCAAAGCCAGAATCGTGTTTCAAAACGCATCCTTCGAACCAACCAGCACCTTGAACGTTCTGAAGATAATTTTGATATCCACCATCATGCTGCGTTCACGAGCATACGTCAGATCCAGCTCCACCATTTCTTCAAAACCAACACTATTGCGACCGCTAACTTGCCATAATCCCGTACATCCCGGAATCAACTGCAGGCGCTGTCTGTCATAGGAAGTGTAGTTCTCCACTTCTCTGGGCAGAGCTGGTCTGGGTCCAACGAGACTCATCTCTCCTCGGAACACGTTCCACAACTGTGGCAGCTCATCCAGACTCGTTTTTCGAATAAACTTGCCAATCCGTGTAATACGGGGATCGTTCTTCATTTTGAACATGTTCCCATTCACTTCATTCTGATCAATCAGCTGTTCCAGCAGATCTTCTGCATTCGCCACCATGGACCTGAATTTGTACATATGAAACTCTTTCCCATTCTGTCCAACCCGTACCTGACGAAAAAAAACAGACCCCTGCGGGGCCTCGATTTTGATCAGTATTCCGATGACCGCAAACAAGGGGCACAAAATGATCAAACCTATGAAAGAACCCAGCAAATCGAGCATTCTTTTCATAAATAGATACACTTTATCTGCATTTTGTCCTGCCATCGTTGATGCATTGTACCCCAGACTTGGGTCCATAACGATCTCCGCTTCCTTCGTTTGGGGAGATGGACTCATTCAAACTCCCCCCCGGCTATATGTTCTACCGACTCTTTTTCCAGAATCTGTTGCAGAGCTTGCAGCATTGGAATTCTAAGTTCCTGTTTTTGCAGAGCGAAGTCAATGGTCGTCAAAATGAATCCCAGTTTCTCGCCCACGTCATAGCGTACTCCCTCGAAATCGTAAGCATACACTCCTTGTGTCTCATTTAAACGCTGAATCGCGTCCGTTAATTGAATCTCTCCCCCTTGACCAATCTCTTGTTGCTCCAGATGATCGAAAATCTCTGGACTCAGTACGTATCTCCCCATAATCGCCAGGTTGGAAGGCGCTGTGCCTTGGGCAGGTTTCTCTACGAACCTGAGAACCTCTGTCAAACGGCCATCCGAGTGTAGCGGGTCTACAATACCGTATCTGTCTGTTTGTTCAGCAAGTACGGTTTGTACGCCAACAATGGAATGTTGAACCTGATCATATTGATCAATCAGTTGTTTGGTGCATGGCACTTCCGATACGACGATATCATCTCCGAGCAACACGGCAAAAGGTTCGTCACCGATAAAGTTACGTGCACACCAGACAGCATGACCAAGTCCTTTGGCCTCTTTTTGTCTTATGTAGTGGATATCCACATTAGAAGATTTGCGGACCTCTTCCAGCAGGCCCAGTTTGCCTTTTTCCAGCAAATTGTGTTCCAGTTCAAAAGCGTTGTCAAAATGATCTTCAATCGCCCGTTTCCCTTTACCGGTTACGATGATAATGTCTTCAATTCCAGAGGCAATGGCTTCTTCAACGATATACTGTATAGTTGGTTTGTCCACAATAGGGAGCATTTCTTTGGGCATCGCTTTTGTGGCTGGCAAAAAACGTGTACCCAATCCAGCTGCAGGAATGATTGCTTTTCTCACTTTTTTCATAAATACCACCCTATCCTCTTTTTTTTTAGTTTGATAAAAGTTGAACCAGGGCATCTAACCCGTCCTCACGTCATACCTTCGACGATTAACGTCTAAGGTTCATTGAACCCACAGCATGACCGAGTGCCTACAGTGATAAAGGTGCAGTAGACATTACCTGTTTCTTCGGGGACATCAGATGGAAGTTTTACTTCTCTCCGTAGCCCACCGGAACTGCAGCGTTTTTGATATTGTTCAAGATTGCGCCCAGAATCCGTGCGTTCACATGTTCCAAAGCAGCCTTGGTCTTCTTCACCAATTCCTTCTTGACCTTGCCTGAGTTCACGACCAGCAGCACACCATCACACAGCGAGCTCACAATGAGTGCATCCGTTACCGCCAGCACCGGCGGCGTATCAAACATGATGACATCATATTGATCCTCTAATTTCTCAATCAGCTTTTTCATCCGGTTGGAACCGATCATCTCGGATGGGTTCGGCGGAATTGGGCCTGACGTAAATAGCTGGAGATTGTCGATATAGCTTTCTCTGAGCACCTCTTCCACACTGTACTGATTGGACAGCACGCTGCTGAGACCGACATGATTGGGTACGGAAAACACTTGGTGCAAAGAAGGATTACGCAGATCCGCATCAATTAGTAGAACTTTCTTGCCTTCCTGAGCATAGGTCACCGCCAGATTGCTAATGGTTGTAGTCTTTCCTTCGCCGGCTTCGGCCGAAGCCACCATGATTTTTTTGATATGACTGTCGATCGAAGAAAACTGGATGTTGGTCCGTAATTTACGGTATCCCTCCGAGATTTGAGATTTGGAGTTAAAATAGGTCACCAGACTGTTATTTTCATTGGTTAGCCGCGACATATTTGCCATCCCCCACTTTCTGTTGAGATACGTAATTTTTCGTATTTTTCAGATCATCTTTTTTCATTTTGGATATCACGGTAAGCACAGGCAGCCCCAGCTCTTTTTCCAGTTCAGTTTCGGATTTGAATGTATCGTCCAGATAGTCCAGCAGAAATACGAGTGCAATCGCAAGCACAAGACCTGCGAACAGGCTGACAATAATGCTTAATGTAGTTTTCATATTGATTGGAGGTACGTTGCTATCCACTTTTGCTTCACTGAGGATAGCCACATTATCGATTTTCATGATCAGGGGGATTTGAGATTGGAACACGTTGGAGATGGCATTGACCGTTTTTGCGGCTTTTTCGTAGGTAGTCCCTTGTACAGTTATGCTCATCACTTGGGATTCGCTGGCTGTAGAGACGGAGGTGCTATTCATGAGCTGTGCAGAGGTTAAGCCCAAGTCTGGATACGTAGTAGCGACTTTATCCATAATGGCGGAAGATTTAATAATTTCTCTGTAAGAGTTAATGAGTTTGATATTGGTTTGAATCATGCTGAAATCCATCATCGCCTGACCTTGAACGGTAGAGGTCTGGTTCACGATCAGTTTGGAACTTGCCTCATAGATGGGCTGAGTGAAGAAAATGCTTTTGACCCCTGCACCCACACCGGCTATTAACGCTATTGCAACAATCAGCCACAGTTTCTTTTGTAAGAGTCGAAAATATCCTTTAAGTTCCACTTTCATTCCTCCTATATGTTGTGATCAAACCTATGTAACTACCAGATGGACAGCAGCCATTTGCGAGGTTTCCAGCGTTCTGTGACCAGGCTCGAATTCGATAGAATGTGGGATGCATTCTCTGCCAGCTTTTTGACGGCTTCAGGACCGAATCGACGCTCGATGATCCGCTCTCCTTCACTTATGGCAAACGTCCTTTTGCACGTATCATGTGCATCTGATGAAATGAAATGAAACCCGTTTTCTTTGCAAAAATGAAAACACCACTGCCGAACTTTTCGACCGAAAAGCCCTGTGAAAGATTGAGCCGTGAGCTGACATAACCCACCTTGACTCAAATAATCAGCCAACAGCTTTGGCTTCTTCAAAATGACACGATTGCGTTCCGGATGAGCAATAATAGGGGTAATTCCCGCTATTCGTAATTCATGCAGTATCCTGGGGAACTGTGAGGGAATATGACCAAAGGGCAGTTCCAGCAACATGTAACGACTTCCGGCGAGTGTGCAGCACTTCCCTGCATATAAGTCTCCAATCAGGTTGTCATGCACCCTGATCTCCTGTCCGGGACGGATCTCCAGGCGAATATTACGTTTGCGAAGTTCTGCGTGAAGCAGGTTCACGGCCTGATTGACCACCATCGGTTCATTGTTGTATTGCCCGTTCAGGTGATGCGGAGTAGCAATAATGGAGGTAATTCCTGAGGCTGCCGCCTTCTCAGCCATCGCAACGGACTGCTCCATTCGAACAGGACCATCATCCAGACCGGATAATATGTGGCAGTGCATTTCAACCATATCCAAACTTCCTGAAATAGTATGATCCCCCTCGCCCCTTTATTCATTGCGCAAATGCTTTTGGTGTTAAAGAACTAATGCATAACGCTATGAAATATAGTAAAATGGCGTTAAGTACATGTTTTATTCAGAAAATGTTAAGATTCGACTTGGAATTATACGGTGAAATTAATGTAATGATAGGGTTTTTGCAGAGCCCTTTGCTCTGTCGCCTTTTCATACTGAAAACGGGAAACCGTCGGAAACTGAACTTCAGTAATCATTGCGTTTAACTGTCCAGTTATATATAGTTTCTGTTCGTGCTGAATATGCAAGTTTGAATGATACATTGTGAGCTCTCCGAAGGGCTGTTTCCATTGCAACCTTGCGTGAAGTCTTACACATACATGGTGATCTTCAACATCCAAACCAATGAGCATTTCTGATGATACTGGCAAGTTCAAGTCGCTCAGGAAGGTAATCGCTTGCGTGTCCATTCCAAGTAACAGAACGGGGCGTCTTTTGCGGTCTACCATTTTCCCATGAAACTCCTGAATGTACATATGGACATTTAATTTCATATCAGCCCATTCCTGAATTATTGAATTCATGGTTTCATTCCTTTAGAATGGATTAGCCTACATGGACTGCCTCTACTTCCTTCTCACAGGTATATGGTGGAGGCAACAAGGAGATACTTAAAATATTCCAAATGATACATTTTGTAACTCCATACGTCCAATTTACGATACAATACGTATCATGTCAAGCGGTATTTGGACATGGTTCTTTTGATTTACGACAATTTGAGATGTCCTTAGACAGACCTATTTACAAATGGAAATGGGTTATAAGGAAAAGCATGAGGAGATACTCTTTTGCAGGAAAGCTGCCCTGATCAAAAACTTGGCTCAGGATTGTTTCAATATATATTTGATGTCGTTCAGGGGGAAATAGCTTATGAGCTACGGAAATCGCATTGCTGAATTAAGGGAACAGCGGGGACTTACTCAAGAAGAACTTGCGAGCTCCATTCATATTACAAGAGCTGCTCTCTCCCACTACGAGAAGAACCGACGTAAACCGGATTTCGAAGTGTTAACGAGACTTGCCGACATCTTTGACGTGTCCATTGATTATCTCATTGGACGTACGAAGCAAAGTGATGTCGAGATGGATGAAGACGTACGTGAATTCGTTGACACCCTGGAGTTATCGGACAAGGAAGTGCTGGAGCGCTTCGATCTGATGATTGATGGTAAGTCCTTAACGGAAGAAGAGGCACGTCGTTTTATTGCTTTTGTCCGAATGGAACGCAGTATGGACTAAACCCGAAAAGAGGACCCAGTTTCCGAGAGATGTTATCTCTGGCTGCTGGGCTTTTTTTGTGTCTTGAATTCCCTCCATTCCATGGTTGTCTATTGTGTCAAGGACGCTTGTTGTTGACGGAGGATACGAATTGGTTCCAACGCTCCGGGTCGATTCCGCATTGCAGTAAAACTTTCATGATGTCCATCTGGGTTGCTTCGACTTGTTTACCTGTCGGCTTACGATCGCCCCTGTTTGGATGCTTCATATTCATTCCGCTAACCTCTCTTATCTTTATACTTTCCCTGCACTCCAAAACTAGCCTTATTATACTTGAGAAAGTTCCTCAATGTTGTCGTCTCATGGCGATAACGTTTTTTGAACGGGTTCTAATTTTGTCGAAAGCCAAATAGGAGCTATATGGTGCCGGAATGGCAACCCTATAGCTCCTATTATTCTTAATACAACCTGTTGATGCACTTACACTTGAACAAGAAAGGTATTAGCCTCCAGCACGTGCAAGTTCACGCATATTCGCTTCAAACGCTGCGAGCAATGCTGCTTCTCCAGTCAAACCTGTCGCCTGAATCCGTTCAATCTGCTCGGTCATGCGTTTGAAGTCCTTCGGAATAACCCGAACGAACTGATTCACCGCATCTTGCCAGTTATCCAGAATGCGCTGACCGGCAGCACTTCCTGTGTTGGCAACGTGACGTTGAATCATGCCTCGAAGATCTGCACTTTCAGCCACATCTTCGATGCGCTCCAAAAGAACCATTTCCAGATTACAACGTTTCAGGAATGTGCCTTCCGGATCATACACATAGGCAATACCTCCGGACATCCCTGCTGCAAAGTTACGACCTGTATCGCCGAGTACAACGACACGTCCACCCGTCATATACTCACAACCATGGTCGCCGACACCTTCAACGACGACTTTGGCGCCCGAGTTACGTACAGCAAATCGCTCACCCGCAATACCACGGATATACGCTTCACCACTTGTTGCGCCGTAGAGAGCCGTGTTACCGATGATGATGTTGTCTTCCGCCTCGAATGTTGCTTTCGGAGAAGGCATCACGATCAGTTTACCACCGGACAGTCCTTTACCCACGTAGTCATTGGAGTCCCCTTCAACGGTCAAGGTCATACCTTTAGGTACAAAGGCCCCAAAGCTTTGTCCGGCAGAACCGACAAATTTGAATTTAACCGTATCTTCAGGCAATCCTGCGAGTCCATATTTGCGTGTGATCTCACTACCCAAAATGGTACCTACTGCACGGTTAACGTTCGTAATTGGAAGTACCGCTTCAACCGGTTGACCGGATTCAATTGCAGACTGTGCAAGTGGCAGCAATTCCTGCATATCCAGCGTTTCTTCCAGTTGGTGGTTCTGATGCTGTGTGCGGTAACGTGTAGAGCCTTCCGGCATTTCAGGCACGTGCAGCAATACAGACAGATCCACACCTTTTTTCTTCCAGTGATCTACGGCTTCTACCGTTTCGAGGCAATCTGTACGTCCAACCATTTCCTGAATGGTACGGAAACCTAGATCAGCCATGATCTCACGCATATCTTCTGCAACAAATCGCATGAAGTTAACCACATGAGCTGGATCACCCATATAATTTTTACGCAACTCTGGATTCTGTGTCGCTACACCAACCGGGCAGGTATCCATTTGACAGACACGCATCATGATACAGCCAAGTGCAACGAGTGGTGCTGTAGAGAAACCATACTCTTCGGCTCCAAGCAAGGCTGCAATGGCAAGGTCACGTCCGTTCAACATTTTGCCGTCTGTTTCGAGGACGACACGGTCACGCAGATTGTTCAGCATCAACGTTTGATGTGTCTCTGCAAGACCCAGCTCCCAAGGCATACCTGCATGGCGAATCGAACCTTGCGGTGATGCACCTGTACCACCGTCATAACCGCTGACGAGGATAATATCGGCACGGCCTTTGGCTACACCAGCTGCGATGGTACCCACGCCCACTTCCGATACGAGCTTCACGTTGATCTCAGCACGCGGATTGGCATTTTTCAAGTCATAGATCAGCTCCGCCAGATCCTCAATCGAGTAAATATCGTGATGCGGTGGTGGTGAGATCAGACCTACGCCCGGTGTTGATCCACGAACTTCAGCAACCCAAGGATACACTTTACGTCCTGGCAGCTGTCCGCCTTCACCCGGTTTTGCTCCCTGTGCCATTTTGATCTGAATTTCGTCGGCATTAACCAAATAGTTGGATGTTACACCGAAACGTCCAGATGCGACCTGTTTGATCGCACTGCGACGGGAATCCCCGTTGCTATCTTTAATGAAGCGAGCCGGATCTTCTCCGCCTTCACCCGTATTCGATTTACCACCAACACGGTTCATAGCGATGGCAAGATCTTCATGCGCTTCTTTACTGATCGAACCGAAGGACATCGCACCCGTTTTGAAACGACGCATGATATCTTCTACAGATTCAACTTCTTCAAGTGGAATGGAAGCTCCAACCGGTTTCAGCTTCAGCATGGAGCGAATCGTCAACAGTTGATCATTCTCACCTTGCACGAGCTTGGAATATTTTTTATACAGCTTGTAATCCCCAGTGCGTACTGCGTGTTGCAGGGTATGAATGGTTTGCGGATTGAACAGATGCTCTTCTCCGTCGTTACGCCATTGATAATCCCCACCGGAATCCAATACTTTATCGTTACCGTCTTTTTCCGTAAAGGCACGGTTATGATGTGTCAACGCTTCGGCTGCCACTTCTTCCAAGCCAATTCCACCGATACGGGAAGGTGTCCAGGTAAAGTAACGGTCAACGAAGTCTGATTTCAGACCTACCGCTTCGAAGATTTGAGCTCCACGATACGATTGAATCGTAGAGATCCCCATTTTGGACAACACTTTAGTAACGCCTTTGGTAGCTGCTTTAATGTAGTTTTTCACTGCTTTCTCATGCGAGATACCACGCAGCAATCCTTGCTGAATCATGTCATCCAGCGTTTCAAAGGCCAGATAAGGATTCACCGCACTTACACCGTAACCGAGCAGCAACGCGTAGTGGTGAATATCACGTGGCTCTGCAGATTCCAGCATAATGCTGACTTTTGTTCTGGTTCCCTGACGAATCAGATGGTGATGCAGACCTGCTACAGCAAGCAATGCAGGAATGGCAGCATTCTCGGCATCCACTCCACGGTCAGACAGGATCAGAATGTTATGACCTTTGTCGATGACACGGTCTGCAGCTTCGAAGAGAAGTTCCATCGCTTTGCGAAGTCCTTCTGCTCCTTCCGCCGCGGTGAAGAAGATTGGAATCGTCATGGAGCGGAAGCCTGGGCGACGCACATGGCGAATCTTCGCAAAGTCTTCATTGGATAATACCGGTGTATCCAGACGAATCTGGCGACAGCTCTCCGGTTCAGGGTTGAGCAAGTTACGCTCAGGACCAATCGTTGTTGCCGTAGACGTTACAATCTCTTCACGGATTGCATCGATTGGCGGATTGGTTACCTGGGCGAACATCTGTTTAAAGTAGTTGTACAGACGCTGTGGACGATCCGACAGCACAGCCAGCGGTGCATCATAACCCATCGAACCGGTAGCTTCCATACCTGTTGTTGCCATCGGCTCCAAAATTTTACGAAGCTCTTCAAATGTATAACCATATGCCAGCTGAAGCTGGGTCACGTTATCATGTTTTGGATCAGGAAGTTCAGGTGCTTCCGGCAACTCGCTCAAATCCATCAAATGCTCATCAAGCCAATCCTGATACGGATTCTCAGCTGCAATGATTGCTTTTACTTCCTCATCCGCAATGATGCGGCCTTGTTGTGTATCCACGAGCAACATCCGACCTGGACGCAGACGGTCTTTGTACAGGATCTCTTCCGGTGCGATATCCAATACCCCAACTTCAGAGGACAGGATAATACGGTCATCCTTGGTTACATAATAACGAGCTGGACGCAAGCCATTACGGTCAAGCGTTGCACCAATTTGCAAACCATCTGTAAAGGCCATTGCTGCTGGTCCATCCCAAGGCTCCATCATTGTGCTGTGATACTCATAAAATGCCTTTTTGGCAGGGTCCATGCCCTCATCTGTGCTCCAAGGTTCAGGAACCATCATCATGGCTACGTGTGGCAGGGAACGGCCACTCAAATACAGGAACTCCAGCGTGTTATCGAACATGGCTGTATCTGAACCGTCCGGATTGATAACCGGTTTTACTTTTGCGATGTCGTTACCGAACAACTCGCTCTCGAACAAGGATTGCCGTGCATGCATCCAGTTCACGTTACCACGCATCGTATTGATCTCACCGTTGTGGATCATGAAACGATACGGGTGGGCACGTTCCCAGCTTGGGAAAGTGTTGGTACTGAAACGGGAATGCACAAGTCCAATAGCCGATTCCACGAGTTCTTCCTGCAGATCCAGATAGAACCCGCCAACTTGCTCAGTTGTGAGCATGCCTTTATATACAATTTTGCGACAAGACATGCTCGGAAGATAGAATGAACCACCTTCTGCTTCATCTGCCGAATAACGAATAGCCAGCTCAGCGCGTCTGCGAATAACATACAACTTACGCTCGAATCCAAGCTCATCCTTCACATCTGCGGATCTTCCAATGAACACCTGACGTACATAAGGTTTCGCTGCAAGTGCAGAACGGCCAAGCATTTCATCAAAAGTAGGAACATCCCGGAAACCCAGGAACGTCTGTCCTTCTTCTTCAATAATCTTCTTAAGGCTCTCTTCATGCGCACTGCGAATGGCAGGGTCCTGGGAAAGGAACAACATCCCTACGCCATAGAATCCCTGTTCAGGCAATGCAAAACCGAGGCGTTTCGCTTCCTCTGCAAAAAAGCGATGTGGAATCTGAATCAGGATACCTGCTCCGTCACCGGAATTCGGTTCACTTCCCTGTCCTCCACGGTGCTCCATGTTACTAAGCATAGTCAGTGCCTGACTAACGATATCGTGTGAAGGTACTCCTTTGATGTTGGCAACAAAACCCATTCCGCATGCGTCTTTTTCGAACTGCGGGTCATACAGACCCTGCTTTGGAGGTAATCCGATGTGTCTCATGGAACGCAACCTTTCTATAATGAAGTATTTCGGAAAGATCAAGAACATAGGCAACAGGCAACAATGAAACGGGAGGAGCTGGCCTTTCGCTTGCGATAGAGCCTGCTAGATAGAAGAGGCGACAGCATGAGACTGTCAAAAGTATGTGCCTGCTATTGGGCAGAAGCCATTAAATGAGATGAGCTGATCCGGACGATCCGGCGAACAGCATGTATAAATCAACACGCAGCCGCTGGCACGGCTACTGATAAGGAGCGACGTTTTTTGATATAGTTCTATTATTTTAACACCGACCTAACATCAGCGCAATTTAAACTTTTTAATACCTCTGATAAGAAATGTTTTGCAGTACAGCTTTACTGTAGTGACGTTTAAATTCATCTCTTTTTCGAATAATTATACACTTTTTATGCCAGAGTACAACTGAATTAAATTGCTGACAGAAGAAAATCGTTCCATATGTGGCCTGCGTTTAAGCATAATTCCACCAAATTGTCACCGCTTGATCCAGCGAATCTTTGCTTCTCTATGCATTTGTATACAAAATAGCCTGTAACCCCTTTTTAGGGTCACAGGCTATTTGCACTATTTGACTACTATATTGCATAATTTCGCTACATGAAAATAAAGTTTTTTTTCAAGAATATCTCCCTGCTAAAGATCAGGTTGGACTTATGCTGTCACAACTTGACCAGAATCAGCCTGTTCGACTTCTTTTTTCGGACGTCTGCCATTCCACAGGAAGTAGGCCAGCGTCAACACGATCGATACACCCGCATAGATACTAAGAATTCCTGCCTGATGCCACATCACATCCAGATTGCCACTTGATACAACAGCCTTGAAGCCCATAATGCTATGCGTCATTGGCAACCAAGGGCTAAATGCCTGAAGCCATGATGGAATCAGTTCTACAGGGAAAGTACCTGCGCTAGCCGCAAGCTGGAAGACTAGCAGCAGAATGACAACATAACGTCCAGGCAGATCCAGCCAAGTTACAAGTGCCTGAACGATAAACATGAAGGTCAGCCCCGTAATAATGGTGAACAGATAGAACAGCCCTACGCTGTGTGTCTCCAGTCCAAGACCGTATAACATGAAGCTTGCCACGATAACCGATTGGAAAATGCTCACGGAGCCAAATACCAGTGTCCGGCTAACAAAACGATTCCAGCCTGTTGCACCAGGTACGGACGTTTCCCGCATTTTCAATACAATCGTCGAAATCAGCGATCCCACGAACAGACCGATGGACAGGAAGAACGGTGTCAATCCTGTACCATAATTGCTCACGTTCTCGGCTGTGTTCTCCGAAGAGTTCACAGGTTCAGCGAACATGTTCACCACATCATCCGTTTTCTTAACTTCGGATGTTTTCTGTGCGGCATCATTCAACTTGGTTGCCAGTTCACTTGAGCCATCTTTTAACTCAGTAAGACCGTCAGCCAGTTTGCCTGCGCCATCACCCAGTTGCTTGGAACCATCCGTTAGTGAACTAACGCCACCACTGAGTTTACCTACACCCGTTTGCAAAGCTGTCGTACCTGTACCCAGCTGCTTGGCACCATCTGCAAGCAATGTACCGCCACTTGCAGCATCGCCCAGTTTGCCACTGAATTGCTTCAGACCATCGGAGAGTTTCGCTCCTCCTTGACTAAGCTGTCCGGCACCAGCCAGCAATTGTTTTTGACCATCCACCAGCTGGTTCGCACCAGCCAGAAGTTGCTCCTGACCTCCATGAAGCTCGGCTGCACCCACAGCCAGCTGCTGGTTACCCTGATGCAACTGATCTGCACCCTGTGCCAGCTTCTGCTCGCTCTCATGCAATTGTGCACTGCCATCAGCAACAGCTTCACTTGCTGCAAGCAGTTTCTGTACATCCGCATTTTCAGCCAGTTCTGGATTCGATGCAGCAAGCTGTTTCAATCCGGCGGCTACACCCTGTGCGCCATCAGCAACCTTGGAGCTGCCATCTACAGCCGATTGCAGGCCTGTTGCCAGTGTACCGCTGCCCTGAACGGCTGTTTGCAGACCATCAGACAGCTTCGCACTGCCCTGTTCGGACGATTGCAAGCCAGCCTGCAACTTGTTTGTGCCATCCAGTGAAGACTGGAGTCCAGTTTCCAACTTGGCGCTGCCATCCTTCAACTGATCGGCTCCGCTCTGAAGCTGACTTGATGCTGCTGCCTGAAGCTGTTGCAGACCGGAGACAAGATTCGATGTTCCACTTTCAAGCTTGGTCGCCCCTGTGTGTAGCGCGTTAACACCATCACTTAATGGAGAAAGTCCTTCCTGAAGTTCAAGCGTGCCCGAAGCGAGCTTCGCCAAGTTATCCTTGAGCTTCACGGCACCATCATCCAGTTTACCTGCTCCCGTATTCAGTTCCCCTGCTCCGTCGCCCGCCTCCGCTAAACCATCGGATACCTCGGAGAACTTATCGAGTAATGTCTCTGCATAGGATTCCGTAACTTTGGCCGAGACCTTCGCTTTCAGATCCTTAATAGCAGTCTTACCGATCTGTGCACCGACAAAGCTGTAATTGCCATTGGGTTCATAGATCAGATCAGCCGGCTCGGGCTTGTCATTGAGCAACGTTGTTGCCTGAGATGAGAAGTTCTCCGGAATTGTAATTTGCATATAATATTTGTCATTACTCATGCCTTCTTTGGCTTGACTGGCACTGACAAAATCCCATTTGAAATCTGCATTTTTCTTCAGCTCATCTACCAGATCACTACCCACATGGAGGGATTTGCCCTCCAACTCAGCGCCTTTATCCAGATTGACAACGGCAACCGGCATCTCATCTACATGACCATACGGGTCCCAATAGGCCGCCAGATAGATGCCACTATACAGGATCGGTATAAACATAATCGCAATAACAGGGATCAACACCTTCGGGTTTCTCACGGCCGATCCCACATCCTTGAAAAACACGGATAAAGATTTCATGTCATTTTCTCCCCTTAATCTCTCTGCTCTGTGAGCAGGAATAACCATAATGAAATACAATGTCGCATTCCAGAAAATATACTGAAACACGCAATGACCACTTTCCCCAAACGGTCACTTTAGAGCAAAAAAACAACCTGTCTTCCGACAAGTCTCACTGCTTGATACGCGTAAAAACCCTTATATTATAGTAGATTAAATTCGGATTACGTTACAGCAGCAATTCCTTCCATTAAGAAAAGGCGAAAGTAAGTCTTAATTTCCTCTTTGCTCAGCGGTTGATGTTGTTTGCTCCAGTCTGAGGTGAGCGCAATGTACAGGCGAATCATCATAAAAGCGACAACTTGTGGGTCACAATCCCGAATCTCTCCATTTTCTTTCGCTTTCACAAGCTCCCGAGCCAAAAAATCGGAGATCACTTTCTCCACTTTGTCCAAACCTTCCTTGGCCTGCAGTGTACCAAAGTCCTTCAGTTCCTGAGATAGCTTAACAAGCAGATCGTGATCACGACGAAACTCCAACAATGCATCCAGTACACGAAACAGATTATCGAAAAATGCACTTTCCTGATGTACTTCACGATGTGCAATGTTCTTCATTTCCTGAATCACTTCTACCAGGATCTGATCAAACAATTGTTCCTTATTCGTGAAAAACGTATAGATCGTTCCTTTGCCAACATTCGCAATCTTGGCAACCTGATCCATCGTCGTTGCTTTGTATCCAAACATGGCAAACGACTGGGCTGCTGCATGTATCACCTGCTGTCTCCTGTCAATCGGAGCCATCTAATCCCTCCTTCATTCTGATTCATTGTTCAAACGTTCCATATAAATGACCAAAAATACAATTCAGTCATTCGGTCAAAAACTACAATACCACCTTCGAAAACAGATTGCAACCCTAACATTTAAAAAATTGTGTTAATATTTTTTAACCTAAATGCAGTGGAAACTCCTTCTGTCGTCGTCTATAGTGTAAGATGACTCAAACAATACGCACATAAATGAAGTTAGGCTGTCTCAGAGTAAGATATATAGTGTAAATATTCATAGAAGAAACATGATTTTGCGTTTCAATGTATATTCATGTAGTAACGCAATCCATAGCTAGAATAAACGATGAATATTTTAATCTTGAATTTAAACTTATGAATAAAGGTGAACTCATGCGAAAACCAAGAGTGCTCTTATTATCGGAAGGATTCGGTACCGGTCACACTCAGGCCGCTCATGCGCTGGCACATGGCATCAAAAAAGTCAGTCCACATGTTCACAGTCGTGTCATTGAACTAGGCAAATTTTTAAACCCAACGGTGGCTCCGCTAATCTTTTCTGCATATCGAAAGACATTGTCGGTTCAACCCAAACTGGTCAGCCTGTTGTACCGCACCCAGTACAACAAATCATTAAACGGCTTTACCAAACTGGCGTTACACCGAATTTTCTATACACAGACGGCGCAGGTTGTATCACAGCTGAAACCGGATGCGGTGATCTGTACCCATCCTTTTCCAAATGCAGTGATCTCTCGGCTCAAGCGCCAGGGTCTGAATATTCCACTCTATACCGTCGTGACGGATTATGATGTGCATGGAACATGGATTAATCCGGAAGTGAACAAATATCTGGTCTCTACCCCTCAGGTCAAAGCATTGCTTGAGATCCGGGGTGTCGATCCCTCTCACATTCAGATCACAGGAATTCCTGTGCATCCGGACTTCTGGGAAGCAGGCGACAAGGTGAAGCTGCGAGAAGAGTTGGGGCTTCAGAACATGCCTACCGCGCTTCTCATGGGTGGAGGCTGGGGACTTTCTTTTGATGAGGATCATATGAAAGCTCTCACGTCCTGGGCAGATCGTGTGCAAATGGTCTTCTGTCTTGGAAGCAACGAGAAAATGATCGCGAAAATGAAGGAAATGCCTTGCTTCCAGCACCCTAATATTCGCATCCTGGGATATACACGGGAAGTAAGCAAACTGATGGATGTATCCGATGTGCTGATCACGAAGCCAGGTGGCATGACATGCACTGAAGCGCTAGCCAAGGGTCTACCGATGCTGTTCATCCCTCCGCTGGCAGGTCAAGAGGAAGAGAACTGTGAATACTTTGTACAAGCCGGATACGGTCAGGTCATTCACTCTGCCGACGTAATCACCAATCGTTTTAGACAATTATGCGAGCAGGCATCCTCTCAAGCTGAAAGCCCGCTGAACGTAGCCCTTAATTCAGGCAATCGTTCAGCCTATGATCCAACGTGTTGTGCACAAGCTGTCCATGACTTATTATTCCCGACAACATCCGAAGTCACAACAACGCCCGTGGAGCGCTTCACAGCCGGAATTGCTGCCACGTCCTTGTCAGGTACCAGAATGCCATTCTGATGCCTCTATGGACCTATAGAACAGCTCTCACGAGGTGTTATAGGGGACAAGACAAATACTCCTTATATACAAAGAAGGTTCCCTTCCGTCATTTTGGAAGGGAACCTTCTTTTATTTTCGCTAAATCCACCGTATGATTTGGCAGAAAAAAGGGTAATTTAGAGTATAACGATATTTGAGAATAACGAAATAAAACTACGATTCAGGCTTTTTCAAGGTCTGTGCGATGCACACACAGTTAACTACCCTGCCTGTTTGCAGAATTTACGGGTCAATTACTTGTAAAAAGTATGATGACCGATCGTTTTTACTTTTTTCTTCGAGCGGGCAACTGTCAGATCGTCGGCAAGCGTCAATGACAAGAAATAATACGTATCATCGGCAACTTCCTTCTTCCCATTCAGCGCAGCATTGACTGCTTTGATACTGTCCTCATTGGGAACCACACGTTTCAAACGTCCGTTCGCTACAGGACTGAACTGGGATTTCTGATGGATGACCTTGTAAATGGTATCGGGAAAATTGGCTGACCGCAGCCGGTTTAAGACAACATTGGCAACTGCCACCTTGCCTTCGTACGGTTCACCTTCTGCTTCTGCCATGACGATTTTTTGCAGCAGATGCAGTTCTTTATCGGACACACTGTATGACCAGGTTGCAAGTTTCGAGTCTTCCTGGTTCAAAAGTTCGGTCCGCGTAAAGTATAGTTTTTGGGGGGGAGTTGTTACAGCAGCTACCGCTTTGGCACGTTCCACTTTGGCCAATTTCAGTGCAGCTTCTTTTTTGGCTTTGGCCGCAGCTACAGCTCTAGCTTTGTTCTTGGCCTTGGCTTCTTGCAATTCCTGCTCTTCTTGAGTAGTCGTAAGCCAGTTCTTCGCTGGCAGAGTTTCAGTCCACGCTAAGGTTTGGGCAGACAGATTAGAGGACAGACTTGTCCCATCTTCCATCATACGCCTCTCTTCTTGCGTAGATGATTGGTTATTTTGCACAGAAGCCGCAAGTTCGGTCATCTGTTTACTATCACTAGCTTCATTCCACTTCCCCGTCGCCTGAACGACATTTACCCCCACTATACATACAAGCAGCACTGATAACATCGGTGCTACCCAACGATTCTTGCTTATAATGTTCATTCGAAGATTCCTCCTGTCGAAACAATTCCCTAATCTAAGTAACCCAAAAAAAAGAATTTGAATAACGATGGCTAATATTACATAGGGATAAACGTAATGTCAATGTGATTTTATGGCATAAAAATGATTTTCAGGAAAAAGAGAACGTATCCACGACCTCATACATTGGCGATTGCCCAAGCCTTGTCACATAAAGTACAACGTCCTCCACCATCCATGAATTAGCACCTGTGGAATGTTCCGGAAGCACTCCGGATACCCCTTTATTCTCATTACCTGGAAGCTGCCCCAGAAACTTTCTGGCGATTGTAATGTGCGGAGCAAATGGTCTTAATTCAGCTTCATACCCAAGGGTTGAAGTAGCCTTCACGATCTCTTTTTGTAACGAAAGCAATGGATTCACCTCTCCGCTAACACCTTTCCAGAGCACTTTAGGGGCTTCTTCAAGCCCAAATGTGCCCCAGCCCGATAGCTGAAGTTCGAAAGCCCGGAATCCGGCTACTGCTGAGCGCAATGCTTTTCGCAGATGTCCAATATCACTAACGAAGGTGTCCCCCAGAAATTGCAAGGTTATATGAAAATCTCTATGATCTGTCCATTTACGAAAATCAAGCTTGTTCTGTACAAGCCTCGCATCCATCTGAAGAGACTGCTGAACAGCTACAGGAAGACGAATCGCTACAAACAATCTTTCCCGCCGGGATGCATGATCCTGATATGATTGGTTATTCATTGCATACACCTCTCTAAAGTTCGCTCTATTATTTCATAACTATACATATTGTTTCAAGTTGGGTAAGTATAGAGTGACACAAAGATCTGATTTTGCAAATAAGGCTAGATTCCTGCATTTTCCACCGTAATGCACATCCAACATCAAATCTGATACACTTCAATTATCAAACTCATCAAACTATATATCTCAGGAGGACCACACATTATGGGTAAAATTGTATGTTTTCCATCTCTATCCGAAGAACAGCAACAACGCATTCAGAATGCTGCGCCGGGATACACCCTGAAATTTGGAAAAGCCAAGGAATTGGACCCCGCTGAGTTGAAAGAGGCTGAGATTATTTTCGGCTGGTCACCACTCGTCACTGAACATGCTCTGAAACAGGACAGCCTGCTGAAGTGGGTCCAGGTCTGGTCCGCAGGTGTGGACAGTCTCCCCTTCGCGGATTTGCAACAAAAGAATGTTCAGGTCACCAGTGCAAATGGGGTCCACGCGATTCCAATCACCGAAATCATTCTGGGCATGATGTTATCCCACAGTCGCTGGCTGAGACAAGCCATGTTGCATCAACAACAGTCCGAATGGAAAGCTCCTGCCAAACCACTGCCGGAACTGCATGGCAAAACAGCGGTCATCGTTGGTGTGGGTGAGATCGGAACGGAAACAGCCCGCATTCTCAAAGCACTCGGCATGCGCACAATCGGAGTTCGCCGCTCAGGTAAGGATGTCCCCAATGTGGATCAAATGTACGACATGACCGGTTTACATGAAGCCTTGAACCAGGGCGATTATGTAATTAACATTCTACCGTTAACTGATGAAACCAAACATATATATGATCAAACTGCATTTGAGCAGTTCCGATCCGGTGCCTGCTTCGTCAATGTGGGCCGTGGCCCCAGTGTAAAAACGGAAGCCTTGCTGAATGCACTCCAAAACGGCCAGGTTGCCTTCGCCGCACTGGACGTGTTTGAAGAAGAACCCCTTCCGGCAGACCACCCGCTATGGGGCATGGATAACGTGTTGATTACGCCTCATATCGCAGGAAGTACAGAGCAATACGCAGATCGAGCAGTCGATATTTTCGTCAAAAATTTGGAAGCTTACGTTGCTGGCGATACCCTTCCGATGAACCTTGTGGATTATAGTCATAAATATTAACACAAACACCCGTTCCCATGCAATATTGTGCAAATCAGATCAACGCTATACATTGAACTAAAAAGATTTAGACTTACAACTCCGATGACAGAACAACCTTCCGATCACTGTTATTCCCAGATTTTTTGATTCACTTTTATAAAAGTGAAAATCTGTGAATAAAGGCGAAGAGTATGCTTCCGATGCAGCTTTCTTACAGAAAGCTTTTAGCTCCGCTTCTTCAGTTTTTTCTGTCCTCTCGTTCTCGTCTAAACAGTTAGTTCAATGGATATTGTAAGCAATAAAAAACTCTACCTCTGGAAATTTCCTCAGAGGTAGAGTTTTTGTTTTTTTACGCTTACATACACAGCCAAATATGACGTATAAACGTGCCTTTGTGTACTGTACGATACTCTTTTACCACCCATCCCGCTTCCAACAAGTGCTCTTCTACCCACTCTGTGGAAACAACTACTGCACGTTTTGCCAATCTGCGCAAACTCTCCAGCATGGCTCGTTGCTCAGCATCTGGAAGTACAGAGCAGAGATTATAAGGCATGTCCAAAATTGCTGCATCATACAAACCTTCCAGTTCATTCATATCTCCCAGTGTGATTCGATCCGAATCATGTCCATAATGCGGCAGATTGATACGTGCACCTCGGACAGCCAGAGGATTCAGATCGTTACCTTTTGCATCAATTCCCATGGATAAAGCTTCAATTACAACCGTTCCCATACCACAGCACGGATCAAGCAAATAATGGTTTTCCACCTTCGGAACAGCAATATTAACCAATGCTCTGGCGAGCGTGACGCCTAATCCAGTCGAGTAGTTTTGCGGCTTTTGCCGGTGAATTTGCCAAGATCGATCCGCTTCTGTCCACTGGCCCAAGATCCATTTTTCTCCTGTTTGGATTAGGCCGAAAGTCACCTTAGGTTGCTTCATCTGTGCCTTGCCTTTAATGCACATACCGACTTCTTTTTCCAGTTGACGAGACTGTTCATAATCAGGGGCATGATCGCCTTCTTTCAGACAGACTACCTTAAATGTCTCATCTGGCAGCAGGTGAATATCTTTGGCAAGAGGAAGCAGATCCGTCACAGTGTCCCCTTCGCCGATCACGTCCAATCTGCCGTGGATAAAAGGACTACGTCCAGGTGGAATACATCGTTCGGACCACACATACGAACCCCCGTCTGAGCGAATCTCCGAACTCGGTTCGAGCAGTGTGTCCAGCTCCAGCGTGCATAATTCGCGTTCATTCTCGTGGCAAGCAAAGGTGTAGATGTATTTCCCAGAAACAGGGTGAATACCAGGTAATTCTTCAGACAAAATTATCCTCTCCTTCCTGCAAAACTCATGTTTTCTTCTATATAAATACTAGCTATTGAAGACATAGCGAATATCGGCTGTTACGTTAGCTTCAGGTAGTCATTGTATACAATGTCAGGCTCCTAGACAACTATCATTTCCTTGCTCGTATCTAATAGTAAGAAAAAAATAAGGCATTCCCATTATTCGGGAACACCTTACTTTATTTGAGATTATAACCAATGAAAATCGAAGCGATCTTGTCAACTTACGTTATAGGTCAACAGTTCAAAATGATGCTGAATTTCTACGAATCGCCGTCTGTGTGTGTCCAGTTTCTTCTATTAAAAGAAGAAGGTTATATTTTTAATTTTTCAATGGATGTAAGCAGATCTTCAGACAATTCTTTCAGACTTTGAATATTGCCGCTAATCGTTTCCATGGAACTAACCTGCTCTTCTGCCGATGCCGAAACTTCCTCCACACTGGCTGCCGATTGTTCCGAAACAGCGGAAATCTGCTGACTGAAATCATTCATGCGTCCGCTTGCTTCCTGCATGCCTGCGAGGCCATCCGTCATGGTGCCGATAACACCAACCATACCTTCCACCGATTCATTAATTGTACGGAACAGTTGACCCGAAGCAAGCACATGTTCCTGACCCAGTTCGGTTTCCTGAACGCCCGTGCGCAATTCTGCAACTACCCCTTGTGAATCCTGTTGAATATCCTCGGTAATCGCCGTAATCTCTTCCACTGAAGTCTGCACAGCCTCAGATAACTTCCGCACTTCTGATGCCACTACGGCGAATCCGCGTCCACTCTCTCCCGCACGTGCTGCCTCAATGGAGGCATTCAATGCCAGCAGGTTGGTTTGGCGTGCAATGTCGTGAATGACCTGAACCAGCTTGGAAATATCTTCATTTTTACGATTCAACCGTTCCATCTTGCTCATGGAAGCCGAGACCGAACCGGATATCTGTTGCATCTGCTGCACCGACTGTTCCATCGCCTTGCGACCATTCAGCCCTTGCTCCAGTACAAGATCGGACATGACGCGCAGCTGGCTGCCTTGTTCCGTATGCTTCTGGATGTGATCATTCAAAGCTTCAACCGTACGTGCGGATTCCACGGCTGTCTCTGCCTGGCTTTCCGCCGCCTTGGCTGACTCTTCCATTGTCACAGCAATTTGCTGACTACCAATCTTAACCTCTTCCGAAGAGATTGCCAGTTCACCGCTCTGTCGATTGACAGCTTCCGCAATTCGTCTGACGCTCAGCACCATGGAAGTCAGGTTACCTTTCATGTCATTCACCGCTTTGGCCAGCACACCGACTTCATCTTCATGTTTGGTATGTATGTCCTGAACATTCAATTGGCCTTCTGCAATCAGTTTCACCGCACTAATGACACGTAGCAGCGGTTTTACGACCTGTGAACGAATAATCGGAATACTGATCGCTGTAATAACAATCATGATGAGAACTCCAAAAATGATGAACAATCTGCCATCCTGCACAGATCTGATCGTTTGAGCAGCAGCAAGATTGGACTGTTCCTGATTGTATTCCACAAGATAATCCAGATCGACTTGCATCGCGTCAAAGGAATCAGCACCTTTTTCCGACACTTCCTTCGCCAGCTGTGTCTGCCCCTCATCACTCAACTTGATCGATTGCGTATTAATCTTGAGATATGCTTCCCATTTATTCTTGAACGCAGTCCAGTGTTCGAGTTCATCGGGAGACTTCTCCTGCTGATCATAGATTTTAATCGCCTGCGTCGTTTCACGAATATACTTGGTACGCTCTTCTGACAAGAATACCTTGTCCGATTCATCTGCGTCAAAGTGACGATAACTTAGTGACAGGACATGCTCTGTGGTATAGTTTAACCGGTTAATTTGCTGGATTGATGGCATCCAATTGTTCGTAATTTCGTTAGTGTTGGATTCAATTGAATTCATCCGGGTGACAATCGTGACACTCAAAACAATTAAACAGAGGATTAACAAGTAGAACGCGATGCTGATACGCAGACCGATACTCTTGATCTTGAATCTGCTGAACATATGATTTCCCCCTTGACCTCTTCGGCCATCCCGAATTCAGGTGTTTTGTCATTGTTTTTCCCTTCTTTTGACCTCTTGTCAAAAGTACTTATCTATATTATATCGATAGGAAAATAGACGTAAAGTATTATAACATTATTTTGTTAGAGAGATGCTTTATTTTGTAAAAGATTGTTGAATTTTAACAACGTCCAAAAAAAAGCTACAGCATACGGCAAATTCCCGATCTGCAGCTCTTCAGATTGTTCGGATTTCAACGGACTGGCATCATATAGAGGATGCGTCTACTTCATGACCGCTGTCTCATGCTTAGCCAGCAATCGGTATGAATCCAACCTTCGCTCGTAATCCGGCCCAGCCGTAACCAGCAACAAACGCTCCGTATCCAGTCTACGGCTGACTTGTTGCAATTGATCCCATACTTGCTCAGGTGTACCTGTATAATGCCGTACTGCTTCGTTATGGTCATCAACGCCTGTATCATTCGTGTTCGAGGCCGAGACCGTGCTGGAATTCTGCTCGGGTGAACGTTCTTTTCCATCCGCCTTGCGTCTCTCCGCCATGTCACGACTCCATGTCAAAGCATCCGTCTCTGACTCGGCACACAATACGCTAACGGCCACCATAACCTCCGGCTCCTTCATGGTTGCACTGGGTATGAACCCTTCACGGTATCGCTTTACAGCCTCTGTACCATCGGCATCGCTCATGAATTGACCAAAGACATACCCCATGCCAAACCGTGCCGCAAACTCTGCGCTCTTCACATTTGTCCCCAACATCCAAAGCGATAACGGAAGCTTGGGAATCGGACGAGCTGTCACGGGATGATCCTCGTACATATAGCGGTCTTCGAGCAGTTCCGTCAGTGCTGCGAGCGATTCAGGCAGCTTGGACACATGCTGCAAGTAATTGCCACTGAGTGCCATCGTCGCATGGGGTCCACCACCAGGAGCGCGTCCGAGCCCCAGCTCAATGCGCCCCGGATAGAGCGCAGCAAGCAGACGGAACGACTCCGCCACCTTGAGCGGGCTGTAATGTGGCAGCAGGACCGCACCGGAGCCAAGTTGAATCGTTGTTGTCCTTGCTCCGATGTGTGAAAGCAGCACTTCGGGAGAAGCCGAGGCCAGTTCAGCCATATCGTGATGCTCTGACGTCCAGTATCGGGCGTATCCCCACGCCTCAGCATGTTGCGCAAGTGTCACCGATTGTTGAAGCGCCTGTTCCGCTGTCGCATCATTTAACCTTGGAACAAGGTCAAGTACGCCTAGACTGAACTTCTCACTCATTCTCGTAGCCAAGCGTCTCATCTCCCTTTATCTTGGTTAACTCTAATCCAGATCGTAGATGGAACCCACCTTCAGACCGTAGAGTTCATTGTATATTTTCTCGGCAAATGCATCGGTCATTCCTGCAATATAATCGATCACCATGTGTTCCCAAGTCCAGATCGGCTGGGCTTTGGCCTGATCCTTCTCATACCGTTGCAGCCAGTCAGAAGGAATAATCGATTTGGACGTCTCCGGATCGAGGAATGCATCCCATAATCGCTTAATCATCCACTCACTGCGCTTCTGTAGCCGCTGCACACGCAGGTCACGAATCATGGTCACCCAGGCAAAGCTCTTGAGCACACTCACCGTACGCAGCATGTCGAGGTCTTCAGCCCCTTCACGGACAAAGGTTACCTTCTTCCAGTCACCGTCGTCAATAACGCCCAGACTGCCTACAAAAAAGCTCACCCAGTAGGCTTTCACCTCACGGCGGGTACGCGAGTAATCATGCTCGCAGAACGGCATCTTTTCATTCCAGATGCGTAGGAACGAAGCGAGTACCTCTTCTACCTTTTGCCCAATAGCTTCTCGGGTCCATCCGTTCCAGAACAGATCCTCCAGCGTCGTAATCTTATCCACAATCAATCGATTCACATGCGGATCTTGCAGGAAATGCTCATGAACTTCAATTTTGCCTGCTTTGATGCCATCCTCCAGGTCATGCGAGGAGTACGCGATATCGTCGCAAAGGTCCATCAGCTGTGCTTCCAGCGTCTTCTTGCCTGCCGGCACGTTCCAGCGATCACGGATCTCACGAATATATTGCCACTCATGATGATACATGCCTTTCTTGCTCTCGGTGCCTGGGTACGGATATTTGTTAATTCCCAGCAATACTGCATCAGACAGATTCAGTCCGTCGATATCTTCACGTTTCTCCAAGTGCATAATGAGACGGAAGTTGTGCGCATTGCCTTCAAAATGCTCGTATTTCCGCTTAAGCTCGGCACGCACCTCGGACTCCACCTTGGGAACTTTGGCGCCGCGGCTTTTCTTCATGATTTTCTTAGCCTCGGTGTTGATGAGGTCATCCAGTATGCCGTCCAATACTTCTTCACCTTTATGTCCAAAAGGCGGGTGACCGAAGTCATGTGCAATTGCTGCGCACTCCACCACTTCTGAATCAATAATAAGGCCGGGGTTGTCCGCGCGGTCCCAGTCTACCTCAGGAAAACGGCGAATCAAACTTCGGGCAGCCTCTCGTGCAATCTGTGCCACCTCTAGGGAATGGGTCAAGCGAGTACGATAATAATCACCCGTTCCTGCGCCAAACACCTGCGACTTGCCCTGTAACCGACGGAAAGTCGGTGAATGAATGAGTCTGGAATAGTCCCGTTCGTAAGCCGCACGAGATCCATCCAATTTGGTTAATTCGGGATATTGTCTATGTTCTCTCAGATCGTTCCATTGCATGGGGATCACTCCTAGCCGACTGTCTCTATTTTGAGTGATTATACACAACATCTGTGGTTTCGAAAAGTAAAACCTGTCTGTGATTGTCATCTCTTCTTACATCATCTTGTGATGAACAGTCATCTTCTCTTATTATACCCTGTCAGACTATCATCCGTGCATCTAAATGATAATGATTAATATTGAACTCACACTAACATGACTAATGGTGAAAAAAAGTGCCTTATACAGTTTGCGTGGCCGTTCCGGTTACGGATCGTTCTTATGATCGCTGTTGTCTCCAGGTTTTCTGAATTCCCTTTACTAAGGGAAAAACCTGGAGACAGCTTATGCTTTCGATGCAGCTTTCTGCAGAAAGCTTTCAGGCGAACGCTTCGCTTCTTCAGAATCGATTCCGTCCCCTTCACTACTTTTGCTGTCCTTTAAATACAATAATGGTATTCAACAGTTATCTCGCTAAAATCGAGTGAAGATCAAGTTCAATTTAGAATAATATCATCCATCACTAAAATTATAGTCTGCCTTCCCCGCGCCCTCCCCGTTGTGGGTAAAAACAAAAAACCGACAGGACGGAAATGCCCTGTCGGATGAATATGGTAGATGCGGCGAAGTAATTCAACTTCTAGCCTTAATGCTCACACAACTTGACTCTTGAAGCTGCGAGAATTTTTGCATCATGGATATTATCGCACGCTTGTACGAAAGATTTTACACCATAACTTTACAGATATCGTTGGTGAACTCTACTGGATCTTGAATTGGCAATCCCTCGATCAGCAATGCTTGATGATACAGCAGGCTTGTGTAAAGGTTCAGCTTTTCCTGATCCTGTGCGAAAGCGTCTTTCAACGATTTGAATACATCGTGATTCACGTTGATTTCCAGCACTTTGTCGGCTTGTACGTTTTCACTGTTCGGCATAGCTTTCAGGATTTTCTCCATTTCAATCGTCAGCTCACCTTCAGTGGACAAACATACCGGGTGGCTTCTGAGACGTTTGGAAGCTTTAACGGCTTTAACTTTACCGGCCAATTGAGCTTGCATTGCTTCAAACAACTCTTTGTTGTCATTGTCCTGAGCGTCCGTTTCTTCTTTGTCCGCGCTATCTTCGATACCCAGGTCACCACTGGAGATAGATTTGAATTCTTTCTCCTTGTAGTTCGTGATCATCTTGATTGCGAACTCGTCGATGTCATCGGTAAAGTACAATACTTCGTACCCTTTCTCAAGAACACCCTCGATCTGTGGCAGCTTCTCAATACGGCTAATGGACTCACCGGAGGCATAGTAGATGTACTTCTGATCTTCCGGCATTCTAGAGACGTATTCGTCCAGGCTCACGAGTTTGCTCTCTTTGGAAGACGTGAACAACAGCAGATCTTGCAATGTATCCTTGTTCACACCATAGTCGCTGTATACGCCATACTTCAACTGACGGCCAAACGCTTGATAGAACTTCTCGTAGTTCTCACGCTCGTCCTTCAGCAGGCTTTGCAGTTGACTCTTGATTTTGTTCTTGATGTTCTTCGCAATCAGGCTAAGCTGACGGTCATGTTGCAACATCTCACGGGAGATGTTCAGGGAAAGATCTTCGGAATCCACCATACCTTTGACAAATCCAAAGTAGTCTGGCAACAGATCCCCGCATTTATCCATGATCAGTACACCGTTGGAGTAAAGTTCGAGGCCTTTTTCATACTCTTTCGTATAGTAATCAAACGGCGTGTTCTCCGGGATAAACAGGATTGCATTGTATACCACTGCGCCATCTGCGCTGATGTGCAAGTGTTTGAGCGGTTTGTCAAAACCGTAGCGTTTTTCCATATAGAAGTTGGTGTAATCTTCTTCGGTCAATTCGCTTTTATTTTTACGCCAGATCGGCACCATGCTGTTCACGGTTTGTTCTTCTTGGTATTCCTCGAACTCATTCTCCGTGCCCTCTTTTGGACGTTGACCCGTTACATCCATCTTGATCGGGTAGCGAATGAAGTCGGAATATTTCTTGATGATGGATCTCAGGCGGTACTCTTCCAAAAATTCGTCATACGAATCTTCTTCGGTATTTTCTTTGATCGTCAGGACGATCTCTGTACCTACAGAATCCTTCTCAGCTGGTGTAATGGTGTAACCATCCGCGCCTTCGGACTCCCATTTCCAAGCCTCGTCGCTGCCCAGTGTTTTACTCGTTACGGTCAGCTTGTCCGCCACCATGAATGCCGAGTAGAAACCAACCCCGAATTGTCCGATGATGTTATGGCCGTCTTTAGCTTCATTTTCTTTCTTGAACGCCAGGGAACCACTCTTCGCGATAACCCCCAGATTGTTCTCCAACTCTTCCTGCGTCATCCCGATTCCGGTATCCGTCAGTGTGAGCGTGCGGTTTTCTTTGTCGATCGTGAGCTTGATGAAGTAGTCCTCTTTGTTGAAAACGAGCGCATCGTCCGTAAGAGCTCTGTAATAAATTTTATCAATGGCGTCACTGGAGTTGGAGATCAATTCTCTCAAAAAGATTTCTCTTTGGGTGTAAATGGAGTTGATCATCATATCCAGCAAACGTTTGGATTCTGCCTGGAATTCTTTTTTAGCCATGAGTGGTTGGACTCCTTTCAAATTGGATATCGAATGATTTGATTGAAAATAGAAAGTAAATCCTGAGTTTTTCATGCAAAACGCTACAATGCTACAAAACATTCAAATCGCTTGTTCCGCTAATTATGGGATTCCCTTCTCAAACTCAGCACTTCAGTTATTGTCGTTCTCTAATAGCCGTTCCGGTTACGGATCGTTCTTTTGATCGCTGTTATTCCCAAATTTCTTTGATTCCCTCTAAAAAGGGAGAAATTCGGGAATAAAGGCGAACGCTTCGCTTCTACAAAATCGATTCCGTCCCCTTCACTTCCGAGGTGTTCCGACAAATAACTTAATGATGCTGAGACATTTTCAAATGGGAAACTCCATGAGCAGAAGATACATTTCGATTTCAGAAAAACTTTTCTAGCCACTTCACGCGCATGTCATATCCCAAGGTGAACTTTATCTATTATCAAAAACAAAATCATTCCATATGTAGTCGTGTAGTAAAAACATCATCTGTTAGCACTCTAATGATCGGAGTGCTAAACCCTTCCTTTTATATAACATATGGGAAAATTGGGTGTCAATACGAAGGCGGTTATTTTAACAAAAAGATCGAATACCCCTTCAACTTTTACACATCACCAATTATTTTAACGTAATCCCGCAGGCAATACAAAAGCCGACTCGAACCAAAGTTCGAACCGGCACGGGGAAAGACATTTACGGTTAGCGTTAGAAACTACTACTTTTTCGCCATTTTCGGATCAAGGGTATCGCGTAGGCCATCGCCCATTAGGTTGAAGCCGAGAACGGTCAACATGATGGAAACGCCGGGGAAGATTAGTGTCCACGGTGCTTTTTGTATAAACTGACGGGAGTCCGACAGCATTTTACCCCATTCCGGGTCGGGTGGTTGCGCTCCCATGCCCAGAAATCCAAGTGCAGCGGCCTCGATGATCGCCGTCCCAATTCCAAGTGTACCCTGCACGATCAGCGGAGTAAGACTGTTGGGCAAGATGTGACGAAACAAGATTCGCCCGTTGCCTGCTCCAAGCGTTCGTGCCGACGTTATGAATTCCTCCTGTCTCAAGCTAAGTACCCGTGAACGCACCAACCTTCCGTAGGTCGGGATGTTCACGATGGCGATGGCGAGCAGTGCATTTTGCAACGACGGGCCCAATATCGCCACAATGGCGATGGCCAGCAAAATCCCGGGAAATGCGAGCAAAATATCAAATAGGCGCGAGATGAGCATATCTGCCCACTTTCCATAAAATCCGGCAATCAGACCAAGCAACGTACCCGCGATAATGGAACCAATGACGGAGAAGAAGCCCACCCACAATGAAATACGCGCTCCATGCAGCACTCTGGAAAATACATCACGACCCAGATCATCCGTACCAAACCAATGCTCTGCCGAAGGGGCCTGAAGCCGATCCGCCAGCACCTGTTCCTTATAATCGTAAGGAGCGATGTACGGTGCGAGGAAGGCCAACAGGATAAAAAATACGATAATGATCAAGCCAGCAAGCGCAAGCCGATTTTTCCGGAACGTTCTCCACGCTTCCCGCCATGGACCGGCTGTGCTCGCTGTTGCAGCATCAATGGATGGTCCCGTGTTGGTCGATAATTTGGCCATGCAGTGTCTCCTTTCTTGGATATGATCGATTGATGGAGTTCCTATTTATAACTAATTCGAGGATCAAACACGGCATAGAGCAAGTCCACAATCAGATTAATCACCACGAAAAAGAACGCCACGATCAGAATGCCACTCTGGATCACCGGATAGTCCCGCGAACTAATCGCTTCATATATATAACGTCCCACGCCAGGCCAAGCAAAGATTGTCTCGGTCAACACTGCACCCCCGAGCAACGATCCGGTCTGGATGCCGATAACCGTGAGCACGGGAATAAACGCATTTTTAAGTGCATGTCCATATACGACAAAAAACGGACCCAGTCCCTTCGCCTTCGCTGTACGAATGTAATCGGAACTCATCACTTCCAGCATGCTGGAACGGGTCATCCGGGCAATAACGGCCATCGGAATCGTACCCAGTGCAACACTTGGCAGAATCAAATGTTTCGTTACGGTCCACAACTGATTCCATTGTCCGGCAATCATCGTATCCAGCACGTACAAGCCCGTAATGGCTTCCACTGGATCACGTGCATTCATGCGTCCAATGGACGGCAGCCACTGCAACTTGTTCGCAAACAGCCATTGTTCCATCAGACCTAGCCAAAAGATCGGCATCGATACCCCCACCAAAGCAATGACCATACAGCAATAATCAAACCAGGAGTTGTGCTTCCATGCACTGACAATCCCGGCATTCACCCCAATAATGACAGCAAACAACATACTGGCCATCGTTAATTCAAGGGTTGCTGTCAGATAAGGCACAATTTCCTGGGCAATAGGCACCTTGGTGCGGATGGATGTTCCCAGGTCACCTTTAAGCAAATCGCCCAAGTAGGCGAAATATTGCTGGAACCAGGGTTTATCCAGTCCGAGCTGGTCACGAAGGGCTTGCTTGGATTGTTCGGTTGCCTTTTGCCCAAGTATGGTCTCGGCCGGGTCACCCGGGATGGCGTGGATGATGGAAAAGACAATCAGGGTCATGCCCAGCAGCACGGGCAGCAACACAAGCACACGTTTGACAATATAGCTGTTCAATCCTGTTCACCTGCCTTCGACATATCGTGCAAAAATAAAAAGCGCCGGCAGAAACGCATGCTTTGGATAGTTACGTCCGGATGTGGATTCTGCCAAGCATTGCGTCTCACCAGCGCTTTGTAAGAAAGAATAATTAATGCGTTAGGTTCATATTCAGATACAGATACAGATAGAAATAGAGATAGAGATAGAGATTCAGTTTACCTCTACGTTATTCGAAGTAAGCACCAGCATAAGATTCGCTGCCCAGCGGGGATGGTACGAAACCTTTCAGGTTCGATTTACCCGCCAGAATTGGCGTAGTGTGCACAAGTGGAATCCACGGTGCGTCTTCCTTGATAATCACCTGCGCTTGCTTGTATAACTCTGCACGTTTCTCCTGATCTGTTTCTTTCTGCGCATCCGTCAGCAACACATGCAACTCTTCGTTAACATAGAAGCTGCGGTTGTTGCCCGGAATGGCGTCTTTGTCCAGCAACGTGTAGAGGAAGTTATCCGGGTCACCGTTATCACCCGTCCAGCCGAGCATGTAGATATCGTCTTTCTCACCGGCTTTGGCATCATCCAGATACGTCGCCCATTCTGGGGATTCAATGTTCGTGGTCACACCAATTTTCTCAAAATCAGCTTGGATTGCTTCCGCCACCTTCTTGCCATCAGGCATGTACGGACGGGATACCGGCATCGCATAGAAAGTTACCGGTTCAGGCAATCCGTCAGGGAAGCCAGCCTCGGCCAGTAAAGCTTTTGCTTTTTCCAGATCATATGGGTAATCCTCAATGGTATCGTTGTACCCCCACAGCGTTGGCGGCATCGGGTTAACAGCAGGCTCAGCTTGTCCCGCAAAGAACGCATCGATAAGGGCCTGCTTGTTCACCGCATGATTGAGGGCTTGTCTGACTTTGACATTATCAAATGGTTTCTTCTTGAAGTTAAAGCCGATATACGCCACGTTGAACGGTGGACGCTCGATCTTCTGTAACTCGCTGTTGCCTTCAAGGATGGACAGATCGTCCGGGTTCAGGTCTTCCATGACATCAATCTCGCCGTTTTGCAGGGCATTGAAGCGAGCCGTGTTATCAGGAATTGAGCGCACGATCACTTTGTTCAGCTTGGGCAGTCCTTCTTTCCAATAATCCGCGTTTTTCTCCAGGGTAATGGAGTCGTTACGCTTCCACTCTTTGAATACAAATGGGCCGGTGCCCACAGGCTCGCTCTTGAAGTTTTCTTTTTTCTCCTGAATCGCGGTTGGGCTGGCAATGCCAAATGGCGTCATCGCAATATTTTGCAGGAAAGGAGCTTGTGGCTGGTTCAATGTGAACTCCACCGTAGTCTCGTCCGTCGCCTTCACTTCCTTGATCACACGTCCATCCTCTGGACCAAACATGGAATCGTAATAATCGAAGGAATCTCCTTCGAATTTATATTCACTAGCCGGATCACCCCAGCGGTTAAAATTGAACACAACAGCCTCTGCGTTGAAATCAGTTCCATCATGGAATTTCACACCGGACTTCAGCTTAAACACATACTTGAGTCCATCCGCCGAAATCTCCCAGCTCTCAGCTAGTCCAGGAACGACCTCTGTTCCACCTTCCTTGTAGTCCAGCAACGAATCAAACACCTGATGTCCAATCTTCAGCGACTCCCCATCGGTTACAATCGCCGGGTCGAGCGCTACGGAATCCCCACCACGCCCCATAATCATCGTATCCTGCGCTACCGTTTCGGTTGGAGGGTCGGTTCCTTCCGCCGGAGCAGGCGTAGTCTCCCCACTCTCGTTACTGGAGCAACCAGACAACACCAATACGGTACTCAAGGCCATCGTTAGAACACCGGACATCCATTTTTTTCTCATTCGCATACGTACAACACCCTTCCCTGTCTCATAATGTGTGTGATGCTGGCATGAAAGATCTCCAATGTTGGCAATCGGTTTGGTGCTATGTATCATATAAAAGGCTTTAGATGCCTGCGATACCTGAATTAATGTTCTGGGAAAAGTAATCCATGTATATGAAATGTAAAAACAGCATGGGATGCGTATGGAATACAGGTAAATATCATATCGTGCACATGGATTGAGGACGTTGTTTGATTACTTTTATAGAAAAAGAAACCGTTCAACTATGTATCTTCTGAGATGGATCCTATGGAGGTGTTGCGTTTTATTTGAACTTAGGTCAATAAGCAACAGCGAATGGGTACGAACTGGTATGTGTAAATTTAAGTCGGAAGATCGAAAATACGGATGAAAGAAACTCAACATAGGCTAGGTTGTTTGATGAATCGTGTAAGTTGTTTAATACGGTGGCTTTCAATTGCAGATTGGATGTGTAAAACGTATGAGCGAGTCATCTTGAGATGTTGGATTGTACAACGGGAGACATTACAATAACTTCGTATGTTATGGTTTTGTCATGATGAGGAGGATTGTGTAAATAAACCGTAGTGAAAAACAATTTCGTGTAACTTACTTTACATCACATTAATCAATTAGACAAGGGATTTACAGACATAAGTCTTCAACTTTATTATATGCGTTAGTATTACTTACACAAAACACAAAAAAGGAACACAGTTCGACAAAAAGCGTCCCGTGTCCCTTCTCCATTCCATCCACATTGAGATAAAATCAACCTGTCATTTGCCAAGAATCAGCTCACTTTTTAAACAAACCTCTGCGATGCATCACGGTGATAAAACGGTAAAAATCATAACTCGCCCCATTATCGATGCTGAACAATGGATTTTTGGTGTCATATGCAAGTGCTGCATCCACAGCTGCTTTCGCCCATACTGGAACTTCCATTTGCTGACGCGCCTGCAGTTTATCAACCTGGGATTTGAGCGCGTCAAATGCTGCTTTCTCTTCGGCTGTCATCGGTTCGCCCCCTTTCGGTGGTACGGTTGGTGGATTCGGATGACTTGGATTCATTGGATTGGATGGCTCCGGTGGTTTTGGAGTGGCTGCCGCGTATCTTGCTCTGAGCTGTGCCGCTGTTCCCTCGAATTCATTCATATCCACGTTGCCGCTAATGCCATTCACTTTGCCTGAATCCGTATACTGCCAGAACGTCCAACGCTTCCATGCCGGCTGGTCGTCCGGTACACGGGTGTTGCTGTAACGCGCGATCCACAGATCATATGAGCTGAGTGATGTGTCAAAATTCCCGGCAAATGAATTGCCCGTGTATATGATCGGTTTTACACCTGTCAGACGTTGTAATTCGGTTAAAAAGGCTTTGGCAACTGTATTCATCTGCGCTTTGCTCAGGTTGCCGGGGTTGTTCTCGTAGTCCATGACGGGTGGAAGTTGTAACGCTTTGGCGCCTCCCACTTTGTTAAGTGTATTGGCGTAATGTGCCGCTTCTGCCTTGGCACCATCGGTCGATGTCGCCCGGAAGAAATGGTACGTACCCACCAGCATGCCCGCCGCCAGTGCACCTGTTACATTTTTCTGATAATTGGGATCGGTATACGTCTGTCCCTCGGTTGCCTTGATAAATACAAATGTCATGCCACTTGCCTTCACTTTGGCCCAGTCAATATTGCCTTGGTACCGGGAGACGTCAATGCCCTGTGTGTTGCCTGGACTTCTCGTTTGCATGTTTCTCACACCCTTTATGCGGCAAATTGCCGTTTGTATCAGCATTTTACATCATTCGATTCAAGCGTTCCCGGGTACAAGTATAGACAGACTAAAGCATTCTGATTATACATTGCTGATTGGATGTCACTCTCTGGATTGATGCAAAATACTCCTATAGTTAATGCGGTTGGATCAGGGGTTGCTTGTGTGCGTGTCCCTTGTTGATGGTAATAGCTATGTTCAATGAGTATCTATCATCTTAGGAAAACATATCAAGCCGGTACGCGACCGTTCCAGATACGGATCGTTCTTATGATCGCTGTTGTCTCCAAATTTTTATGATTTATTATTCTAATGGTGAAAATTTAGAGACAAAGGCGACCGCTCCGCTTCTTCAGAATCGATTCCGTCTCTTTCACTACTTGTAGGCTAATGGTGCAGAATTTCGACTCTGTAGTGCTCTATATCTTGCCACAGGACAATTTTGAATGAATACTGAGCCTTTACTTCGTTTCATCTCTAATCTGTTGATCAACGTCCTCATGATCTGACTGTACAAAAGATTCTCTGGAATCAGGAGTATAGTTACCTGAGATCCCCCCGGATCCCCCTTTCCCTTTAAGCACTTCAATGGCTTGCCGAATCACAGGCGGAATCGGAGCGCCCAACTTGCCCCCGTTTTCGATAATGGACAACAACTCGTTTGCGATATAAAAAAAGGCGACCGCATCCCTGAACAAATGTCCGTCTCCCAGAACACCGTCCACCAGATGAGCCACCGATACCATTGCAAATATAAATACCTTCCGCGCAATGCCGAACATGCCGACATTACTTTCTAACTTGCCACTCATACCCGCCGCTGCGATGCCCGTTAGGTAATCGAGGATGACGAAAACGAGCAATACGCCCAGCACGCCTGACCAGCCTCCGAAGAAGTAGGTTACTGAGCTGCTCATGAGTGCAATTCCCCATTTCCATAGGGTGTCCCATCGTTCCATGGTTTCACCTCCTTTTTCATGCACATCAATTTATTGGGGGCTGATTCGTTTTAAGCTTATCAATCATCTTAAATATGAGCATTACTCAAGTGAGTGCCCTGTACAATTTTGCGCCCGAAGACTAATTACAAAATTATCAGGCCCTATCCCATATTCGTACATGAAAACGAAACTAAATGCATCATCAGTAGCTTTTCTTATCAATTCGGTCAGTCCGTTTATGTGTACGCCATAAGCTTAATTAATGTACAAATAAACGGAAATTTAAATCATTCAGTTTATAAGGATATGGTTGCAATAAATTGAAGCCATAAGCTTCTGCCCATCACGGGATCGGATCGGCTCCAAGACTAAAAACAAAAAAATTGGCCACGCTTATCTTAAACGTGGTCGTTATTTCTATTTTCGCAATAATCATCCGAGATCATTGGACAAAGAGGTTACCTCATAATCGCTTTTTATACGTCTTCTTCGTTGGACATATGGAATATCTACCAATTTGCTAACACGATGGATATTTTTATCAAATACTTTCATTGTCATATTAGGCATACACAACTCATTCAATAAAGACAACTTGATCGCCTGGTTTAAAGGTCTCATGAATTCAAAGAACTCCACATGGGACCGCCTCCCTTTAGCGACTGCACCGAAACCAACATCAATCAAAACCCGTTTGGTGATCTCCAGAATGAAATTCCCTCGGTTCAGCAGATACATACATGATGGTGCGAATGAGATTGCAGGGACAAAATCCCCAGCTACTCCGAATCCGTCATTTCCATCGTTACAGAAGCTAAGCAGATCCTGATATGTCTGCAACTGCCCGGTCAAAGACGAATAGGGAAATTTGGGTTAAAGGCCTTGAGGTTAAAAGTTCCTTGGTTAAACCTGGTCCTCACATCTCCATAAAAAATAGCGTTCCGATGTCGGAACGCCTGTCACAAGATATTCCCGCTTTGATCTAAATCAAGAGCAGCAAGCACCGCCAATACTTCGGTCCGGTTTTGTAACGGGACGTCTTTAATAGTAATTGCTCCTTTTTGAATTAAGCGAACATAAATTTTTACCATCGTACTACTTCACCTCCAATAGCATAGAGTGAATTTCTATTAAAGCCATCTGCAATTCTAAATTCTCATCTTTCAATTGTCGAATTTCTTTTTCGTAATCCATCAGCACGGGCTGAGAAGTAATAAATTCGTTCTTCAAGGACTCATAATCTTCGGCGGTCAGCACGATAACATCCTCGTGGAATCCTACAACTACTTCTTGTGTTGTTCCCAGCAAGCAATAATTTCCAGACAACGGATATACCTGTGAGCCTGGAACGAATAAATCTATATTCAGTCCCTTGTAATCAATAACTCCATTATTACTTACAATATTAACAATCTTTAAATACACCATGATAATATCCTCCCTATTATCTATTCATCAAAGCATTAATCAACATTCGGTAAATATCTTTGTTTGAAATCGTTTTGCTGTAGGTGACTGCCCACGTTGAACCGTTAAATGATATAGTTCCCATTGATGCAGATCCACCGAACATTATAAGATCATCATTGATCAAAAAAGCCTGAGATTCAGCAGATACAGATGTTACCCTAGCGACTTCCGTATATACGCCTTCATAAACAGATACAGTACTGGTATTATCATACACCCTATACAATTTACCAAGACTTTGGTTCCAGATGCACGCCGCCAATAAGAACCCGGCAGGACTAGATAATGACGAGATCAGCATTGTTCCCGTGTATGCAAAAAATCTGTTGGATTGTAAAATACCATTCTTGCTTGCAAATGTCCTTCCTGTAGTTGGGCTGCTATATCCGCTGATTGTAACGGATAATGACGATAAGAGAGTACCATTTTTATTGAATTTAGTTATTAACATACTAGTAGTTGAAGCAATTGAAGCTGAAAGTATGTTGCCATCAGAATCAATATATGGCCTGCCGTCAACCTTGATATTTAAATTAGATGTATCCGCTGGCATATTAGCCATGGTCCACGCGATGTCCGCCTGAGCAAACGTATTTGCGTTCCCAACTATTCCGAAGATATTAACTCCGCTTTTGATATTAGATGCAATCAAATCAGTATCCCCTAAAATAGTCCCTCCGGACGTATATCCCTGTGGAATAGTTTGGTTAGAAGTTCCTGGGATGAGTGTACCCAATGCTCCGTTATCGGGCATGGTTCCGATCTGGTCCCCGTTCTCATTGTCAAATGTTGCTCCAGCTAATACTTGCGCGGGTTGAGCTGTACCATTACTCGACCCGCTATCGGCTAAAAAATCCGCTCCAACTTTTCTAAACGTATAAGGTCGTCCTGCTAACAGCTTACCAGCAGCATACGCTACACCTTTTTGGTCCTTGAGCGCCACCACACCAATACCGTTAATATTAAGTGTTGGCGTTGCGCCATTATCAACATGTGGCACGATAGTAATTGCGAATCCATCCGGTAGCGAAGTTGGAGCAGGACTGAGCGTAACGACATAAGCCGTTGCTGCACCAGTTGTCACAGCATATCCTGGTTGCCGGATGTAATCCTGTACAATAGCGCTGTAGTCATCCGTATTGAGTAAACGCTTGAGTGTCGGTACAAATGATGCACCCGCTGTCGTGGAAATTGCGCCCATATCGAACATCCACGCCCCCTCCAAACCTGTACCAATTCTAAAAACAATGCCCCTAGCTCCCATTGTCGCGTGGGTATTTCGGTAACGATATACAACGCCAGCCGTATCCAAATAACAGTTATGGCCATATAGGACATATCCCCCGCTACTAGCACTGACCTCGCCCCAATTGCTTATGCGTACTGGTCCAGTCAGTTCGCCACCTGATCTTGGCAAACTTGTTAGGATTGCTGCCATTCTCGCATCATTTATAGCCTTTTCTGTGGCAGCCACTGTCTCAGACGATCCATCCGTCCTACTAGACAACTGCACCTTACCCTTCTGCGTCAAAGACGCATCGGGAACATCTATATCCCCTACCGCTTCACGAAGTTCCTCTAAATCTTGCTTAGTCGCAACACCCTCATCAACCTTCTCCCAGTTCTGATCCAGATACTTGTCCAGATCAAAATAGGTCGTTGATGGCGAGGAACGATCAATTTTATTCAAACCCAAATTCGGTGTTTTTGGTTCATTCATTTAAGCTCCACCTCCTGCAAATTTATCCTGCCGAGTCTGTTCGATCTCCTCCAGCGTCATGCTTTCAACCTCCGCAATCGTCAAATACCGCAGACGATAGTCCACGGTCATATGTGCTGGTTTAATATCCTCAATCGCTGCCTTCAGATCGTCCAGATTGGGCGGCAAGCCCCATGTGTCGATGAAGCGGATTCCGATCAAGTATTCCTCAGGCGACACGGATACATCAATCCCGCCACTTTCGTAGGCCTGCGCCACGTTCTTGAGCATCGAACCGGAGACTTTGCCACTGCCGCGCATTTTGGAAATGATTACGGATCTCCGCTGATCATCCGGCTTGGCTTGATTCGTCGGAATCTGTAGATCCCGCTCATAACATTCCAATGCCCAGGTCGCAGACTCCGGGTAGAATTGGTCCAGCACACTTTCCAAACCCACCGTAAGCTTGTCCAGTTCAACACCTTCGGTCTCTGTAAGAAGCTGCATCTCCAGCACATTTTCATACAACGGGGGCAAAAGAGTCATTAATACGTCCGCTTTACTCATGTCACCTTCACCGTCCCAAGAACAGCTACTGCGCCGGGGGCGATCTCCAGATTGGACATCCCACCATTCACCAGCAGATCGCTATAATCGATCACTGGCGGGATATCCAGAATGACATTCGCAATCCGTGTCCAACGAACCAACGGATCGGCAAACGCCAGTTCTTTCAGATACGCCGTAACTCCCGTTTCAATCAGTGTCTTCACGCCCTCGTACGTTGAACCAGAAGCAAGCGTGACCTGTACCTCCACATCAATAGGTACTTCTTCTGCTCCCACCACTGTGACCACGGGTCCAATTGGAGCAGCACCTTCGCCCATTCCATCCTGGGATGGATCGATATACTCCTGCACCGCCTTAATGACCGCCTCAGCAGGTGTTTGCATTTCATTATTCAGCAATGCCACTTTGACAGTACCCGGACCATCCCACAGTGGAAAAGCTTTTGCTTTGCCCACACCGGAGTTTTCCCGTGCCCATAGCTCATACTGATATTTGTTCGCACTCGTGACCGGACGAGAAACTTTGTCCTGATAGCGATCATATAAGGCCTGATCCGTTTCCTCGTCTTCGCCAGGAACCAACAACTGTGTCAATTCAACCGTCGTCAAGCCAGCAATATAATCGATAGGCAGCAGCGCCCCCGTATATTCATTTCCTTCCGCTCCCGCGACCTCACATTCCAACACATATCGCCCTGCCGCGATGCGCTCCACAATAACGTACACCCGATCCCCCGTAGAAAAACGACTCTCCAAAGGAACTTCAACAGGCCTCCCTTCGTTATCTCGGAAACTGCCAACCCAACGTGCCTTCGTGGCCGCTTTCCGACTAGTACCAGACCAAGCCACCGCGCGATCCAGATACTCTCCGGAAGCTGTATCTGCAAACTTCAGATTGGCGTTCACATCCAGCTCGATATACATCTGAGCCATTTCCGCAGCTGCTGGCGCAAGCGCGTCATAGATAATGCTGCCTTCACGTTTATCCACACCATCTGGTACCCTATCCAGCATTCGGTTTAAAATAACTTCAAACGTCTGCTCTTCATACATCCATGTTCACCTCCGTCTCCTCCCTGAAGCTGCCAAAATCTGTTTCCACGGTAAAAGATACCCGCACTCCATCGGCCTCGTGGACAAAATCGAACTCGGTTACATCCGAAATTCGATCATCCGGAAGCAATGCTTCGCGAATCCAGCGTTCCAGTTCCGATTCAACCATGGATCTCCCGGCCATTCCTTCCCAGGACCATTCCATGCCGTAGTCCGAGGAATAGATTAGATGCTCGTAGCGGCGTGTAGACAACGCTTTGTACACCGCCTGTTTTACCGCATCTTTTCCATCCAGTTGCAGTCTTCCAATTCGCTGTCCTGAAGCTTGAAACACATACGTCAGACTTGGAAGCACAGCAGCCTCTTCCTGATCTTCTGCGCTAATCTGCGCACCCTGTGGAATCATGGATTCACCAGCCGATCCAGCACGACAAAGCTGTCCCCGCCTTGAACACGTAATAACAAAACATGGTCACCCACGGTCCAAGCTTTGTTCACTACGGATTCTGGCAGTACCAGAAAAGGCTCAGCCAACGCTAACCGTTGTTCAACGGTTATCTCCAGCGGCTGAGTGTTTGTCACGCTTCCGTACATTACCTGAACGGGAGACTTGGCATCTACAGCGGCCACCGCCGCCTTTTTAATCACGTCCAGCATCATTTATCGTCACACCACCTTCAAATCCAGTGACATCGTGTGCACGCCGCCTTGTACCTTATGCGTACATTCGTCTACCAGAAAATATTGATTGATCTTGAGTTCATCGATTTGGATGTTGACAAAACTGCCTGCTCTCACCTTGAAATCACCAAGCGCATCCACTTTCAACGTCTGCGTCTCGCGGTTACGGAGGGTCATCAGGGTCTTCAGCATGGCATCAATCTGACCTTCATTCAGGCCGTCATCCGCTTTTTGGTACAAAAAAAGCAGCCCCCATTGACGGATGCTGCCTGAATCCTGATGAACAAACGTTTCTCTTTTTCCCGTATCTTTGTTATCCCGATACAGCTTGATCTTGTTATACGTCTGGTCGTCAATCGACCTTGTATAACTGTAATCCGTGAGCAGACTGTTATCCCCAATGACAAAACCATAAGGCATCTCTTCCACATCCCGAAGCACAAGCTTGCCGAAATCATCGTAGAAGATATAGTTTTTACCGCCATAGATCAGCGTTCGGTCGAGCGCCTCACAGATCATGTCGATCAGCTTTTTGTTATCAAATAACATGCGAGGAATAACATATTTCGGCTGGATCAGCTCGCCTACCTTCAACTGAAAGTCGGTAGCAATTCGTTTGATCACATCCGTAGCGGTTGCGTTAACGAACTTATACGTCTGATTCGCGGTTAGATAACGAGTCTGGTCGTAGGCTTTGATTTTGACACTTTCGTCCTTGCCGCTATCCACCGAGAAGATATATCCGTAAAATATGCCTACCTCGTTGCTGATATATTTCACGACATATCCATTCTCATAGGTGAATTTCTTATTCTGGTACAGACTGCCCTTGATCAAGGTGAATTCCAGAGAGGAAGGCTTGCCGATACGGGAGGTTTTGTACGTAATGTCACCGGCAATTTCGCTAATGTCCCAGATGTTGCCCTGCTTGTCATCCAGTAATAACCGTTCCTTCATGTTTGCCAGCTTATCATCCAGCCTAATCTGCTCTTGCATATTCCCTCTCCTTTCACGGAAGCTTGATCACAAGTCCAATCGGCAGCTTCTTCAGTTGTGCATCTTTGATGCTATTCAGCTTCTGCAGCTCTTTCCAGCGAGATCCATCTCCCAAATGAGCTTTGGCTACAGACCACAAGGAGTCTCCGGCTTTGAGTGTGACAGTCTTGGGCTGAATTTTTTCATTGGGCCGGAAGGCTTTGGTTTTTGTTTTCGAAGCAGCCGTTTCCTTGCTGTCCTTGAGTGGCACTACTTTTTTGGCGGCATAAAAAATGAACTGCTTCAGCTTGATATCATACTGGATATCCCCCACCGTACCCGCTGTCTCCTTCCAGTCGAAGCTCTCAATGGAAACAGCCATATTAATGGTGTACCTTGCACTGGAAAAGAACAGCCTGACGGGTCTGCCCGTCTGCATCCAACGGATGATCTTTTTCACATATTCATAGGGATCACGGTAAAACTGCTTCTGAATTGCCGGATGTCTTGCATCGTAGTTCAGATGATACGGGCTGTAGTCTGCTGGAAAAATCCCGCTGAAACTGACTTCACGCAACTTCGGCGACTTGATCACGTTAATTTCACCCAAAGCGCTAACGTTAAACGTACTACCGTCTCCCGAATCCGAAAACTCAATGCTCTCTGGTGTCACCGGGAAAAACATGTATTCGGAACGGTTATTGAAGCTTAGTTGAATATAATATTCCACTTATCCATACACCCCCTGAGCACTGGAGACGATCTGACTGTTCAGTCCATCGGTGATTTTGCTGATGATACTGTCCACGTCATGTCCACTGTTAATATCGCCCGTGGTGACCTGAACGGTTGGCGTCAGACTGACGAATCGCTGAATCGCCTGCATCTCGGCAAGCTCACGCATCAGTTTCAAGTCCTCGCTGGTTACATCCACTGTGCCGTCCACGTCACCGATCTTGTCCACCTGTCCGATATTGTTGATTTTGTTGATGTTACTCATGTTGTTGTTGGGAACAACGGTGGGAGTAGGTGCCGTTGGCATCGATGGTATGGGAGGTGTTTTGGGTATTTCGGGTGTGAAGTCTTTGCCAAATTTACCTGGTAAATCTTTATCCTTAGAATCCGCATTCGAGGTTGAAGAGAAACCAGAAAGTAAATCCTCCGCAACCTTCTGACCATCTTCAAAAGCTTTAGGATTGTATTCTCCGTCCATTTTGAAAAATGTCTTCACATCTTTGTCACTCGTAGGCTCCCAGGATTCGAGGCCTTTCTTCCACTCCTTTATTTCCTTGCCACCCAAACTGATATCAGAATCTTGAAACAAACCAATATTGAAACCAAAGGTTTTGTTAACAAGTTTGATCAGACTGTTAAGTCCACCATTAATTCGTTCCATGGCATCTTCAATTACAGTTACGACGTTATAGAATATATCAAGAATGAAAATCCCCGTATCTTTAAATAATTTCTGTAAAGCATACATAGGAGCTCTGAAAACGTTGAAAATCGCCTCCCCCAGCGAAGCGAACAAATTCCAGACTGTAGCCACAACTACGCGTACGATTTCCCCAAGCATCATAAATGAACCTATGATGACTCCCAAAATCTCTGTACCTGACATCCCCATCATATTCAGGATTCCAATAACTGCCGCAATCGCAGCAATTGCCAAAAGAATCGGCCAATTCAACAATAACCACGCAGCAACGAGACTATAGACTTGTGCGATGACCAATGCCAGTACAACAATAGCCAATGCCATCAGGATGGGCTGAATGATATCCCAGTTCTGCTGAATCACGGCTGCAAGGTATAAAATGCCGTCTACCAGCATCGTCAACGCGTTTGCCGCAACCGTAAATGCATTACTAAGCCATTCAATAATGCCAGTGAATTCACCATTGGCAAAAGCCTCATTTAAACGATCAAGTAAAGGTGTCAACGCAACAAGAGCTGCCTGTCCAATCTGGCCGAGAACCCCATTAAACTGATTAACTAATGCATTCCACTTCTGCAACGGTGAATCCAACATGGTATCGAAAGCCTGTTGAGTATAGCCTTGCTTTTGCAAAATGACATCCAACTTTTGAATAAACCCATCCAGATTGGATGAATCGATGGTTTGTTGCAGACCCGCTCCGCTAAGAGCTTCAGCAGGAATGTTAAAAGAATTGGCAAGTTCACCGTTGTCTCCGTTCATGGCAGCGACCAAGGCACTGGATGCATCTGACATACTTTTTCCATCTGGAGAAAGCATACTCAACCGTTTAGTCATATCTCTCAGTTGGTCAACCTGATCCGTATTCTGTGCATATGGGATGAGAGATAGCGCACCTTTCAAAGCATCCGTAACATTCTGTCCACTCTTGAAAGCTTCCCCGCGATAGCGATTAAAGATCGTCTCCCCCTGAGCATCATCACCAGTAGCAGCCATATAGCGATGCTTCAAATCCTCTTCCTGCGCCGCTGGAACAAGAACCGCTTGCCCTGCTGATTTCATCATACTGATCCAGGCTCGCACTCGCTGGGCACCTTCTGTAAAGGCAGCATTTACCTTAGCCTGTTCTTCTGGCACACCTTGTAACAGTTTGGATGCCATTGCAATACTGTTCAATCGAGCAGAATTAAACATGGCACTTATAGCAGCAGGTAATTGTTGAAATTGCGTTAATATTCTAGTTGAAGTAAAAAACAGTCTTGCAAACATAGCCTGCATTCATTTCTCCCTCCTTTCCTTTTTATTTCTTCCGGGCGCGGCTCTTGGACCGTTCTTTCTTCTCTTCCTCCACCCGGATGGAGATCATCGCATAGATGGCCGCTCGTTCTCGCATGGAGAGGGCCATTAGCTCATGCGGCAAAATGTTTAATTCGTGGAGAGCGTAATAAGCCAGATTGGCTTCGGAATCGCCCTCTTTAATTAGTTTTTTACGTCATCCACCAGTTCGTTCATATCCTGATTGAAGCCGTTCAGCTTCTGAACCTGTTCACCGAGCGAAGCAAATTCCCCAGGCAACAGCATTTTCCGCAAAAGCGATTCCGCCCCCATCACGCCATATGAACGCTGAAGTTCTGCGTTTTTCAAATCGGGATAAACTACACTTGCGCTCATCAGGCGAGCCATGTAATCATTCGCATCGATGTCGGGTGTGTAGACACCGTTCTTGCCCTTAATTTTGCGGGTAGCCGCTTTGCGGCATTCCTGGTTTTCGTCCTCGGTCATGCTGCGCAGTTTCCAGGCAACCGGCTCGCCTTTCTCGTCTTTGAATCGGGGGGATACGATAAACTCCTCCGTTGTATCTGTTGCTGCATTTTGGGCAAAAAACATACTCAATCCACTCATGTATTGTTCCTCCTCTAAAGTTAGGCTCCCCGCCGCAAGAAGCGGCGAAGAGCAGAATTTTGACATGACAAATAGCCCGTAACACAGGCAAGTTGAACAGGTTTCTTTTACAAACCCTCTGCTAAGTTAAACTCTTTATGAATCTCAAATCATTATGCTTTCCACGCTACATTACTTCGGCAGATTAAACGATACAGGCATATCGACATCTTCAAAGGTAAAGCTCACTTCTTCCTCCAACGCCTCCGCCTCGGTATCCAGGGATGCCATGATTACACTGTCGAGGTTGACGCCTTTGAGGGTCACCGTCTGTTTACCAATCGTAGAGGAAGGATCTTCGTTGGTCACTTCAATGTCGAAGTACGTGTCCACACCATTCTGCATGTACTGGAGCATCAGCTCGCGGAAACGGGAAGTGGTATAAAAGATTGTCATGGAACCCGAACCGGACCAACCGGTTGCTTTGTGCTGTACGCCGCGGCGACCCAAGGTTTTGACTTCTGCTTTTTGTTTCTCCACCGTTGCTTCCAGCGTCTTCACATAGAACATTTCTTCCGTCTGTCCGTTAATCGTTGCGTATGCGCGGCCTTCCTGGCCGGAGATTGTGTCGCTTGCTTTCAAAAATGCCATCTTAAACCACCTTCACTTTCATATATACTTTTTCAACGGAATCCACAGGTTGGACCTGAATCTCGATTAGAATACTGTCAGTTTCATTGCCCGGAGCAACAGTGATATCTGTTTTCGAATCAAAATTTTGAATCGCCCCAATATCCTGAAGCTGCTTCAGGTAGGTGACACATTGGGAACGGAACAGGCTGCGCCCATCTTCGTTATTGTTCACTTTGCCGATATAATAGGACTCGAAAATTCGTTTCATATCGTTAGCGATGCCATCGAGAACACGCACTACACGGTTTTTGGCAAAATGACGTGCCTTTTCCGGTGTTACGGAACGGAATGTATTTACATCCTGCTCTACCACTGCGCGGTTGCTGCTCGCTGTAAACACAAACTCACCATTACTCAGGGCTGCTTCTGTCTCGCTGTGTGTCAATCGACCATTAACATCCACAGCGTCGTCATATGCACGGAATGTCAGGGATTCATTCAGGTTAGCTCCCGCTGTTGCACCGGCAGTCCATGCTACGGTTTGTTTCGGCGTAAGAACGGTACCGTCTGCGAGCACAACACCATTTTTGACACTGATGATTCCTTCATGATCTGCTGCCGGATAATCGGACAGAACCAGTTGCACCTTCTTGCCTTCGGTATCACGCAAACGCTTGATGTAAGCTGTGTAGACTGACTTGAGTGTGGCATCGTCTGAGATCAGACCGACGGTGTTAAAATCCAGCACCTCCAGCTTGGTCAGGAAATCAGCATGCTCTTGGTTAGTTGCAGCACCATCCAATCCACCTGTTAGTGGAAGCGACGCTGTAGCTGTGAGTGCACCTTCACCAGTAAATGTGACGTATGCGTTGGATTCCAGAGCTTCGATGGTGGATGAAGTTTGTTTGTCGACTTCTTTACCCACAAGCAAAGTGGAGATATCCAATTGTTCCGGGTCATTGATATTCGCGGAGATTACAACTGCCAGGTCATTACCACGCACACCACCGTGTTGGGCTGTGACTGTCAGTTTATCCAAGTTTGCCTTGGCTTTGGTCCCTGCATTGAGTCGATATAGAAGCAAGGTCTGCGCTCGTTTCAATGCCTCGCGGATCAGCAGCAATTGCGGTGCTGTCCAGTCATAGCCCAATTTGGCTTGTACATCTTCACCTGCTTGTACCGTCAGGATTGTACCTGCTTCTCCCCATGACAATGGCAATGCCAAAGCCACCGTTCCCCGCTCACCTACCGTACCGGGCAACGAGCCCTCCGATGCAAAATTCATATATACGCCGGGGCGTACCTTGTTTTGTGTTGTCCATGTTCCTCCAGCCATTATTGTGCCTCCCCATTCATAAATTGTTGGATGTGTTGCTGTGCTTCTTGTAAGGTGTATGTTTCTTGTTCCAGCAGAACTGCTGCCAAAATATCTTTCTCGATCCGGCTAAGTTGCCGGGATTCGGCGAACTGTGCTTTGCTGTATTTTGGGTTGTTTTTCTGTTGAACTTCCGGATTTTTAGGATCCTGTTCTTTTTTCGTAAACATCGCCAATGCGCCTCCTATTCCTTTCATACTGATCCCCTCATTCGGTTAGTTAAGTTCAACTAAAGAATAGTTACATTTGCCACTCCGATGACAGAACAACCTTCCGATCGCTGTTATCCCCAGATTTTTTTGATTCCCTTTTTAAAGGGAAAAATCCGGGGATAAAGGCGCAGTGTATGCTTCCGAAGTAGCTTTCTTTCAGAAAGCTTTTAGCTCCGCTTCTTCAGGTTATTTCTGTCCTCTCCGTTTTTGTGTAGATGTTAGTTCAATTTATATAGTTATTCTTTAGCAGCTTTAAGCGCGGTAGGTCGCTGTTCAAGTTGTTGCATGGTAGCGGCGGACTCCGACACTTTGGTGGTTCGCATGGTGTAGTACACCAGCATTCGCGGAGTATCGTTCTCCGTCTCCCAGCGCATCTCCGTTGCACGATAGGGTGTGCCCTCCACGTTGATGGTTTCTAGTGCTTCGAACAACTCATCTGGCAGGGTTGCGGGGATGTTGTCTGTTTCGAGCCAGCGGATTTCAAAGGCGTGAGATTGCACGAAGCGATCGCTTCGTTCGCGGGTGAGTTGAGCGGATAACAGGCGATAGGAGATGCCTTTTTCAGCAGGAGTTGAGTTGCCACCTACTGTTGCTGGGTAGGTCGGAATGTTAGGGAAATGCTGTGTGAGCGTGTTTGCGACGGCTTTGGTTAGTTGGTTTGTGGTCATGGTTCACCTCCTTGTCATACACCGCGTTCCATATTACACAGATGCTCCATTAAACTATTATAAGGAAAGTTGACCTTTGGTTGTTCTTTATAATGTCTTCATGATCTTGAACTTAATCTATGACAATTATTAAAAAAGCAATACAATTAACACATCGAAAAATACTTAACAAAATTATAAGCAGTACAACAATTAGGTGAAAAGTCTAAAATATTTTTCAAGCTAAATACCATAAATATAGACTTGTTTTAGTCTGAAATTATTGGTGTATGAATTTGTAGTTCCATTATTCGTGTAATTACTTGCACTCAGGGCAATTGTCACACTATTAGAAGAAAATTTAGTACTGCTAGTCCTCCAGGCAAAATTTAGTGCGTTATAGTATCCATCGCCTCGACTATAATTCTGTAACTGTGATGTTGTCCTAGTCTTCAATACTCCATCAATGACGTCTGCGGTCATAAGCGCATCTATCTGGTTATCATAACTAGATCCCTGATTAAACCTAACAAAATTTGTAACCAAAACTTCAACTAAAATAGGTTTAAAAGGTAAGTCATTAATGACATAAGTAATATAATTATCACTGTCCTGAACAACATTCAACCCCGTAATTCTTGAAACTTTCATCCCTGTGGAAATCCCACCTACCCCGGAGACTAATTCAGAAAATGTGGCAACACTTCCGGCCTTAGAGACTGTGCTGCCTTTGCCAGTGATGGCTGTCTCAAGCAAACCTTTACCCTCACTGACAGATTGAAAAAGCGAGTTGATATCACCTTCGTTAGAGTACGGCACATCCCTTGCCCCCGGCGTAAGTTTGATACGGCTAAAAGCTTTTGTTCCCGAAACAAGTGGTCCACCTGCTGCAAGCCTAACTACAATATTTACACCATTCGGAATCGTAATAGTGGTGGTTTTTCTGTGCCATCCCGTATTTAGATCAGCGCTAACCCTTCCAATTTCGGAGTTGTCGGCTGCATTTAGAATTTCAACTCTAATCCCGCCAGTGGTCTGTCCAGTGGTATAAAACAAGGCTTGCAAATGATACGTTCCGCTGACAATAGACACAATTGTGTCGCTATCAAGAATTGCGTATTCGCCAGCATTAACTGAGGGTGTATGAGCAAAGTATCCACTTAACCTCGCATTTGTCGACGAGGTTATCCATGTGGATCCATTTTTAGCGGTCCAATTTGAAAGGCCCAACCCGCCTGATGAGTTTTTGATAACATTACCCCACATCAGTTCAGAGGGCTTATTAAAGTTAGCCTCAGCATAACTCTTAGCGTTTGTCTCAGCCTCAACCCTCGCATCCCTAACCGCCTTCTCCGTAGCAGCCACATCTTCACGGGTGCCATCAACTGCATTGGACAGTTGGACGATACCCTTATCTGTTAAGGATGCATCATTAATAACGATTTCCTCGACTTTCTGATCGGTGTATTCCTTTACCGCTTCAATATCGTCCCTTGTAGGTACCTTTATCCATGGCCCCCAACCGACATAGTAGTTCCTTTGAAAAACTTGCAGGTTACTCGGTTCAAAGGTTGTTAGAGTCTGGACCACACCAGCATGTTTTTCTATCGTCAAATGAAAAGCTACTCCTACTGGGGAATTAGCTAAAGTTCCTACTGTCGCATTCGTTGGGCAATAATATTCCCCTTCTGTAATATAGCTATTAAGATCAGATTCCGCAGGTATAAGGATGGATTCACGTGTCGCCACACCTGCATCAATCTTTTCAAAAATCCCGTTAATACTCTCCCGGGTCACATTCTCGTTCCCCAAGGGAAGAGGCAATTTGAGTCGATCTGTTTCTTTTGGCATTACGCCCACACCTCCAGTTCATTCCACGTCAAGGACGCGGCATCGAGTTCGTCCCATGTCATCTGTTTGTCGTCCAGATCATCCCAGACTAGATAACGGTATTTATATTCCACGGCCATATGGGCCGGTTTCAGTTCTTCAATCGCACGTTTGAGATCGTCGATATTGGGCGGGATGCCCATCGTATCTACAATGCTCACCGTAAAACTCCACGCTTCTGGTTGAAAAGTTACATCCACCTTGCCCCCGGCATACGCCTCAGCCACATTTGCAACCTGCCTACCAGAGAACTTCCCGGCACCCCGCAGCTTCGATTCCACCACGGCACGCCGCTGCTCCACAGGTTTGAGACGATCCGTCTCAATGCCGAGCTCCTGCTCCCAGAAGTCCAGCCCCCACGTCGCCGTACGGACAAAAAACTGCTCCAACGTCTTATCCAACGCCTGATACAGCAGATCCATCTCGGTGCCTTTGGCCTGCATATCAGCCTGCATTACACGAGAAGTCTCATAATACCTTGGCAAATATGAGAACAACTCCCGCCCTTTCTCACTCGTCAGTCCAACATCTACAATAGAAGGAGCACTCATGCCCTGTCCCCTCCCTTCCTTGCACATCATCATGAAACGTCTCTCTCACCAGCTCTAACTCAGATCGGCGTACTTCTCCCAATCTCCCTAGGCCTCCGCACTCCCAAACTACTTTCTCATCCACCATCTGCCCAACACTACTCATGCACATCCACCGTCCCCAGCACGGCCACCTGGCTCGCGGTCATCTCGATATTCTGGTCACTTACACCGTTCACAGTAAGCTCCGAATAGTCGATAATCGGCGGAATGTCCAGCAAAATCGCGGCAATGCGGGTGTAACGAACTAGTGGATCGGCAAAAGCCAACTGCTTCAGATACGCGGTCACCCCTCGTTCGATCAATGCTCGTACATCGGCCAACGTTGCATCACTGGCAAGAGTCAGCTTCACCTGAATGTTCATCGGCACTTCCTCAGCTGGCATCACGGACACGACCGGGCCTGCTGGGGCAACACCTTCACCCTGTCCATCCTGCGTGGGGTCAACGTACTTCTGTACCGCCGCCACCAAATCGGTGCCCGCAGCGCGCTTTTCCGTGTCCAGCAGATATAATCCCACCGTGCCAGGCCCTTGCCATAACGGAATAACCCGCGTTGCACCAACACCTGGCACTTCACTGGCCCATTGCACATATTGCGATTTGTTGCCACTGGTTCCTTGGTTGCGGACTTTGGCATAAAAGCGTTCCAACAACGCCGTATCGGCCTCAATATCTGCACCACCTTTGATCACATCAACGTTCGTGACAGAGGTCACGCCACTTACAGGTGTAGACAACACAGTTACCGTGCCCGCGGGCACATTGCTTTCTTTTCCGGCAACAAGCGCTCGCACGCCTACCACACCGGAGCCCTCAACATCCAGTTCCACACGTCCTACCGTCTCATATTCGAGCGAAGCTTCAGCAGACACTTCATCCGCGAGCGTAGCCACGACCGTTCCCGCAGGCACCACTTTCCCCGGCGTACCCATGAACCTCACTGCACCTTGTGCCGCCACCGCAGCTCGCCGTGTGATGCCGTGCTCTCCTGCCCGCAGATCCAGCTCTTCCGAACGAAAATTCGGATCACTGCTCGCAGCCGTACTTGCAAACCCCCGCCGCAATAATTCCTGTGCCCACAAAGCTGCCTCAGACAGCATAAACGCAACCGGAGCCTCCGCATCCCACAAGAACGAACCCTCCGACTTATCCAGATCCGCGGGCAGACGATCCAGCATGCGCTGCATAATCTGTTCCTCCGTCTGGTCCTCCAAATAACGCGGAATCTCAGCCATCCCGTCAGATCACCTCACTTTCCAGAATAAACATCTCTTCCTGCACACTCGCCACCCGGCACGAGAACATACACTGCTCCCGATTCCAATCAAACGTAAACTGGTCTACCGAATCCGTGCGTGGATCAGCCAGCAACGTTTCCGTCACCATCCGGGTAATCTCACTTTCCATGACACCCCGACTGTCACCCTGACCCACCAGTTCCTCCAGTTCCGAACCGTAGTTCCGGGAGTAAATCACATGTCTGTACCGCGGCGTCTTGACCGCCTTGATGCACCATTGCACCCAGGCTTCATGCCCACCAGCCGCGGCTACTTTGCCACTTGGAGTCAATACAAAATCCCCTGCATCGTAATCAAATCGCCAGCTCCGTCCAAAGCGTACCTCATCCGAAGCCGCCCCCGACAGATCCTCCTCATCTCCCCAGACCACACCCGTTTCCGGAAACAAACTAGGCATGCGCACTCACCACCTTACACAGCACCACAATGTCGTTACCGCCATTCACCCGCATCGCCAGCACACGATCTCCCGCTTTTAATCCTTTACCAAGAGACCACACCGCTTCTTCCACTTCCTCTTCTTGCAAAAGAAACCGTCCTGTGCCCGTCGTTCCGCCGTTTGCCACGTCAGTTATACCGGAGATCGCGCCAGCAGCCTCGCGCTCCGGCAGTCCAAGCGTGCCCGGCAACTCGGCCACGAGGTAATCCTGCACTTCGTGCTTGAAATCATCCAACTTCACGCCCGACGAGGTCATCGTACCCAGCACCGCACCTAGCCCGCTCACGGCCTGACGGGAATGTGTACTCATCGCACCCCGCATGACGTCGGCAAAATGCCCATACGGATCATCTTTATTCAAGGTAATACCTCCTTTTCACCAGCTCAGCAGTCCCCAGCTCCAACGTCATCGTTCCAGGTCCGGCAGACAGATCACGGCTGACCGACATGACGATTAGCTTCAGTCCTTTTAACAACACTGCGTCCCCGGCGCGAATCGTATTCACATCCGGTGCTGATATCGTAAAGGTCTCCTGAATACCCGTCAGATGACTTTTCGCCAGTTTTTTCGCCGCGGTTGCTGTTTTGACCTGATCGTCTTCAATCAGCTTTTGCAATGTGCCCAGTTCTTCCACACCATCCTGCTCAATCGCCAGCACTTTGGAAGGGACCTCTTTGCCACTCGTGGACTCCGAAGCTGCCATGACTTTAACTTTGGTAACCGCTCCTTCGAGCGTACGCATCTGGGTCAGATCAATTAGTCGATCCAGCTCATACACCTTTGCATTACTTCCCACTTGGAAGAGCTGCAAGCCACCGGGTGTCATCCGTGGATGGTACATGTCCCCGCCGGACTTCGCCGTTTCCTTCAGATCGGCAAACATCATCGAAAAGATCGTCTGTGACCGATACACGGCTTTTCCCAGCTTTGTCTTGGTTTCCGGCAGCGTAACATATGGAATCTTCCACTCTTTGGCGTAGGTTTTGAGTCGTTGTGTGGCAGTCTGATCCTTCGGCAGCAGGAACTCGTCCTCCGATTTTTCCAGATAAATCATCCGGTCGTACACTGTGAGGGACAGCCGCTTGGTGCCGCTGTTCGAGCTTTCTACCTCCCAGATGACTGCAGGATGCAGCAAATGAACCATGGATTTTTCGCCAAAAGAAACCCCGCTAATCCGCACCGCCATACCCGGTGAGATCGAAGGCAGACCGGAAGATGCAGGCACCGCCAGCCGGATGTTGGCCTGATAGGCAATCTGGTCGAGCGAGTCCTTCAGTGTAATCGTCTCCACCAGCTTGGTGATGTCATATTTGTCGTCGACAATGACCTTGTAGGTCATGGCATCACCAGCTTTTGTCCGGGCTTGATCCAGTTCGGATCACTCCCGATGATCTTTGCGTTGAGCTTGTAGATCTCGTTCCATTTGGAACTGCTGCCCAGCTCCAGCTTTGCTATTTTGGACAGGGAGTCGCCAGATTTGACGGTGTAGGTCTTGCTAGACTTTTTCAAATCCGTACGAGAACCTGACTTGCTCCCGGATGCGGCAGAACCCACCTTCTCCACCTTGGAATCCCGCCATGTGCGCAGGGTCAGGTCGAAGTAAATATCCCCTGTCTCCCCGCCGCGAAAGCTCGAATTAAGCGAAACAAGAAATACAGGAACGTTCACTCCGGTTTCGGAGATGATGAAACGCAGCGGCTTTTTGGAGATCAGAAAGGTGTTCAGCACATTCATCGCCACACGTGGATCTAGAAAAGATTTTTCATCCATGCAATAGGACGGATCAAATCTTTTGGGAAAAAAAGAAGAGAAAGTGATCTCCTTCACCTTCTCCCCTTGTGCAAAATCAAATTCGCCATGCTCCAACATATTGACCGTTTCATATCCCTTAGACCTGGAAATATTAACTTCTTCAGGGTTCACTGGGAATTGAAATGGAGTGTTGCCGTCCTTCAACGTAAATGACATTTTGTTAGGACCAACTTTATCTTCAAGTACTGACATATCTGCGGCCTCCTTTCTGCTTAGGCCATAATTGTTTTGCGATTTTGCATCGCACGGCGGAACTCGTTAGAGATCCGTTGCCCCACCTGATGAGAAACTGCGTCATAATCAATAGCGTTCTCCCGAACGGTCACTTGTACCGTACCCGGTGCAATATTCACAGCAATCTGGTTCGTCGTTTCCGTTTTGAAATCCTTAAGGTAACCTGCCAGACTGCTCATCTGTTCTTCGGAAATACGCACTGTGAGCGGCGAAGCTTTCTCATTGGGTTGACCCGCGTTATTCATTGCTACCGCTTGGGATTGCATCACACTTGTTCCCATAAGACCCGCAGCCGTCGGTGAACCAAATCGATTGTTCATGTAGGCTTCTGGACCGGTGATCGATAGAACTGCCGGCCTGTATGGAGGCGGCATCTGAGGTGCTATCGGTGGAGGGGGTGGTGTCTGCGTTGCTACAGGTGTTGAGGGTGACGTTATGACCGCTGCGGCTGGGGCGGTCTGCTCTTCCTTTTTAGAACCGAAACCAAAAAAACCTGCAACCCCATTGAACAAATTCGTCGTTTTCTCCGCCACGTAACTCGCTCCCTCAGAAGCAAATTTTGCTACTTTTGAGATGTCTTCCGCGTTGTTTTTTAGGAATCCACCTACCTTGTCACCCAGCCAACCGCCTGCCTTTTCACCCAGCCAACCGCCTATTGAACCGCCCAGCATGTTCCCAACCACCGGAATTGGAATTACACTGCCAAGTACGGTACCAATAGCTGTTCCTACTGCATTACCAGCAACCGAACCCACCGCACGAGCACGATCCTCAGGTGGGGCGCTTGCAAGTTCTTTAATATTGTTATACATACGGAGTGGTGCGAACAATTTTCCTGCTCCTTTAACGAGGTTGCCACCAAGCTTGCTTATGATGCCAGACCCACCACTGCCTCCTGCCCCACTTCCGCTTCCACCTCCACCAAAGAGACCTTTTACATCGCCCCACAATCCATCGAATCCACCGATCAAATCGGACCCTGCGGACGAGAAATCATTCACAAACTTTGCCCCACGTTTTGTAACCTTGAACGCCTTTTTAAATTTATTCCCCGGTGTGGCAGGTGTTGTGATTTCTTTCCATAGCTTCTTCCCACTATTTCTTGCATCAAAGACTTTCCCCACACCAGATGAGATTGATTTCCCACGATCAAACATACCTTTCATCTTCTGCAAAAAAGTTTTAGGTTTCGCTTCGGCCGCTGGTGCCGCTCCAATATTGATAGAGTCTAGCTTGGTACTCAGCATATTAATAGATTGGGTATTTGTATTCAAAGCATCGATCAGTGGCTGTGAATTCACATTAACGGATACACCTGAAATCTGGTGGCTGACTTTGAGCTGCACACTAGCTGTAGCATTCAACATCTTAGATCGGATTTGCTTCATTTTCCTCAACAAACCATTTAATGCTGGGGTAGCACGGTCAACCAGATCAACCGTCGGTGTAATTCGCAGCCTGCTGATTCGCACAGCCATACTATAAATATGCTCCAACCTGCGTCCGGTCGTTCTCAGTTCATTGTTCACCTTAATCAGACTCTGATAACGAACTCTGCCCAGACGTTCCGTGGAGCGTTGGATCTGATCCAGATAACGAAGGGTTGTCCGCATTTCCACATTGGACTTGGATAAACCTACAATTATTTCTGCCATTTTTTCACCTCCTGCCCTATATTGTTATCGATTCATTTGCGAGGTTATCGCTGCCATCTCTTCTTCCGAGAACGCAATTAACAGCGAGCGCTCCCCTCGTGGCAAAGACCAGAACTCTCCGGGCCGGAGATGATGACGTACCCACATGTGATACAGGAACGTGGTCATCCCGCCGGAGTGAATCAGTTTTTTAGGTCTTCAATCTCCACACCAAAGCCGGACAACTCCAGCACTTTATCACCTACGGCATCCAATTCACCAGCCAGCAACATACGACGTACCGCCTGTTCGCCACCAGATAGCTTCATACGGCCAGTAATACGGGTATCCCCCCAGCCGGACAATTCCAGGCTGCGGACTTTTAATTTCACCGTTGCTTCAGAAATGAGCAGCGCGTTAAACGTTTCGGTATCCACCTTTTCCTCGGTGCGGCCTTTGGTCGTTTTTCGAATCGTACAGCGTTCGCGAATGTGATCCACTTTGGAGGACGTCAGTCCACGCAAGGTCAACAGCAGATCCAGACGCTGAATGCGCACATTCTCCTCTGGCAAACGTTCTGCTGCTTCAAACAACTGATCCAAAATCTGTTCTTCAGACATATTTTCATTCATACTCATCGGGTGTAATCTCCTTCTCATTTCACAAATGGGTTTATCTAGGCCATCTTCCAAGCCTGTAGAGACAACAAAGAGACCGAGATCATCTCGGCCCGCATTGGTGTCCATATTATACGAAGTAACTATGCAATCACGCTTGAGCAAACCAGCTCAATCACGTGCCTATTTCAAAGCTTAGTTCGCTACGATCGGATTCAATAATTCAAATCCTTCAAACGTAAATCCCGTTTCCTCCGGTACTTCCTCACCCGCTGTCCAGTTGGCAAGCTGAATTTTGTCCACCATGCAACCTCTCAGCAAAACACTCTCGTGTCCATACGATTCAGGGTCGTTCAGCTTGGAAATAATCTCGAATTTGGTGAAGCCGCGCTGGATCATATCCGAAGTGACTTTGTAGCCCGTCATCGTGCCTGTTCCTTTTTTCGCGCCATTCTTGTGCACCTTCCAGTCGTTACCGACCAGATTCAGCTCACGCTTTTCAATCTCCACACTCGCTTCCAACTTGTTAATGTTTGTCTGCCACACACCATCGATATGCAACTGACCATGGGTACCGAGAATTACTCTTGACGCATCCAACATATATTTTCCTCCTTGGGTTGGTTGAACTAATAAATATTACACGGTATAACTCCGCAGTCAGAACAATCTTCCGATCGCTGTTATCCCCAGATTTTTTCTGCCCTCTACGTTATCGTGTATACCATCAGTTCAACGTATAGTAATTATTTTAGAAAAACAGTTCTTTCCTTCCACACAATCTTATTGCACGTAAAATGTACCAAACAACTGCTCCATTACATCCGTCAGCTTCACATTCCATTGCAGGAATACCTGATCTGCTTCCGGTTTGAGAACTGGTGCCGTGCCGTAATACGCCGGGTCAAGAATGACATCATAACCGTCAGCTTCAATAACATTGCTCTGTGCGAGCAGCCCCAAATAGGCCTTCATGGCACTAATCAGCGCCTGACGACCCTCTTCAGTATTGTTCACTTTACCGATATACGTATCTTCCGCGGAACGTTGCAGATCCGTGTTAATCGTGTCCAGCACTCGAATGGAACGGATTTTTTTCCACGCATTATTCTGTCCGGCTGCCGGAGTTACCAGTGTGTTTACACCGCGAAGTGCTTTCACCTGACGTCCATCATGGAAGAAAATAAATACGCCATTCTGTACCGCCTGCTCCTGTTCTGCTCGCGTCCAGCGACGTGTCACATCATCGAACGGAGTAGCTGCATAAGTTGTGGATTGGTTCAGACGTTGTCCTGCAATCAGTCCCGCAACATAGGCAGACGTTTCCGCCGAGCTGTAGAATGCATCTCCAAGGCGAACGCCTGTACCGACATTAATCACACCTTCATGGTTCAGCGCAAGCGAACGTGCTGCCGCTTTTTGTGCTGCTGTAGCAGAGGTATCATCCGCTGCGGAACCGCCAAATACAGCCACCACCGGTTTACCTTCACTACGCACACGTTTCACCCATGCCGCAAAGCTTGCAAGCAGAGGTGCATCTGCCGCCTGATCCAAAGCCAAGACGTCGAATCGCTCCCCTTCCAGCGCACCCTGTACTGCAATGTACTCCGCATTGGTCAGGTCATCGTTGCCACTTACGCCGCCTTTGAATGCCGCACCCGCAATTGTTGCAACTACACCTGCACCATCGCCAATCGCCTGAGCCGTTACCCAGACATTTTGTTCATCCGCGTTAATCTCTTTTGCCAGAGAAGCTGCTGTAATATCCGCTGTCAGGAGCGCATACAACATCCGGTTGCCTTCAAAAAGGCGCACTTCATGCTTCGTATTATCAATCACACCCGGCTGGATGGTGACGTAGAACCCATTCGCACGATCCCCCGGATACTTCGCATCCAGTTGCAGCACATTGGCATCACTGCTGTCCTTCAAAGTAAGCGTAGCTGCTTTGGCCGCAGCACTTGCTACCCGATAAGCGAGCAGCTTCTTCGGCCCACCCAACAGGGCAAGCTTCAAGGACGTATAAGCCGTACCGTTGTCCAGCACATTCGCTGCATAAATGCGTTCAATCGCCGCTTCGCTACCTACTTCAATAAAAGTCCCCACCGGACCCCAGTTGGCCTTAATCGGCACAACGACAGTTCCCCGCGTACCCGCTTGAATGGCCGAAGATGCTGCCGCCTGAAAATTCATATATAAGCCCGGAAGGACCGGACGATTCGTTTGCTCCCAAGTTCCACCTGCCATTATCCCTTCACCTTCACTTTCATAAATTGGTTAATTCGTTCCTGCGTTTCTTCAATGGAAAACGTCTCTTGCGCCGCTTCGTACAGCGCACCGTACAGCACCTCTGCCTTAACGGCAAAGAGGGCTTCTGCATGATTCATCAGTTCTGCCCGTGTATACCGCGGGGCTGTCTGTTTGCTTTTTTTCACTGAGCTTGCCATTGCCTTCTCACCTCATTGTTGGACTACTAATTTCGTGAATCGTTGATCTTTAAGGTTGACCTATGAATTTTTGATCCTATGAACCTATGAATTTGAAGCTAAACCAATCTACTCAAAGCTATAATCTGGAACCACCCTTATATAGAAGGTTCCTCTCGACTAACGTTTACTCCATGCCTTTGCTATGGTGAATCTCACGAATGAAAGGCACATTCGTACCCGGACGACGAATCCGCTGTTGCAACGTCAGGCGAATCTGTCCATTCAGATATGCATCCGTCTGCAGATCTGCCGTGACCTCATCCACCGTCACATACCTTGTGTTACCTTCGTGTTCTTCGCCACCCGTTTCAGTGATGGCAAGACGAGATTGCACTGCAAGTTGCTGGACCAACCGAGTAACGGTCTGGCGTGTTAACACCGAATGATCAGTTAGCACATGCCCAATCCACTGTTGTCGAACCTCCAATGCCGAAGTGCCCGCCACAGACGTGCTGCATCCAGCCAATCGCCATAACACAGACGGCATCTCATATCCACCGGGCCAGACATCCCCATATACCGACCAGTTCGAGCCAAGCTCTTGCTGTGTCCAGTCTTGAAGCGCAGCTAGCCACGCATCCTCTGATTCAACGAGAGCAGCTCCCGAGTCTTCGGGAACATACACTCCGAACCGCAGACTGCGCGTAAACATTCCAGACTCTGCATCCACCCGGTCACTATCTGAAGAACCCAAATAGATGCAAGTGAAGGCCTCGCCTGCTTCATCCACCAGTCTTACCTGGTGCAACCCTTCGATTAGATCCGCTGACCAAGCTTCCACTTGTTCAGCGCCACCATCTTCCGGGCGAGCGTAGGGTGAGATTTTAATAATCCGTCGATATCCCGCCCAAGCAGACTTCGGCACTTCTTCGGCAAACGCAACGACTGCACAAGGCCCGGCCAACACTTCGCCTGACGCAGGTACATCCAGCACACGACCGTTCCACTCTGGAACAAGTACCGCCAGCTTCTGTTTCAGCGTTTTTTTAATGAGCGTACTCATTTTACTGGTACTCACGGCAGTGCTAGTCTCATTATTCATAGACACATTCATTTCGCCCCCTTTGGCTGCAAGTTTGAGATCTGCCCACACCATGCAGCGACAATGCAGCAGCAGTAGACTCCCCCTTTTAACTCAGAGTCGTATTCCGACCGAACCAGTGCCGGGACTACATTCACCGCATCAAAAAGACCGGCCACCTGGCCGGTCTGTAAATTAGCGTATGTGCTTTCGGTGCGTCCCTTGCTATTGATCCGATAATACAATCTTACACCCTTTCATTCCTAGCGCGGATGGTGTTCCGTACGACTTCGGTGCGATTAAGGGAGTCGTTCGGGTGGAAAAAAGACGATTCTGGAAGCATCATTTTAAAAAATAACCAACTAAGCATTAAATTGATAAATATACCCAAATATATTAATATTTCATTATTAAATTCATTGTCGCTTACGTGAAAGAAGGAGAAATACCTATGAGTAAAACATTCAAGGCCACTTCACTTGTCATCTTAGCACTTATACTCGGGATATCCTGCTGGGCCTACTTCGAACTGCTTGGTAATCCGCTCAAGAAAAATGACGCTGAACAACAGGTAACCACTTACCTGATTGAACAGAAGGGTTATTCACCCGAACAGCTTATCGAAGTACAAGGTACGTACTCTTCAAAAAGCTCTGCAGCACCTTACGGTGCTTTCGTAACATTCGCGGATGAACCCGAAGCGAAGTATCAATACATCATTTTTAACAACGGCGAGATTAAGCAGTACAGTCATAACAGTGATTATCCCAAACATGAGGAGCCCATGGTGAGATAGCAATTTAGTTCAGCGTTACCTGCGGGTTCAACGTAATCTCAAATGCTCGGCCCCAGATAAAATCTGGATTCGCATATTCCAGCAGCGCACTGCCATACGTCGCGTAAGACAATTCACCATCACAGATCTCTTTGATCGCCACATTGCCTGTCTGGAAGGCTGTTTTATTCGCAAGCGCCGTGGTATAAGTCTGCATCAAATCACGGAGCAATGTTTGCAAATGGGCATAGTCTTCCTCTGAGTTGAACAGCAACATATTTTGATCCGAAAGTGTAGCCACGTTGGTATACAGCGCATGGGCTCGGGAATACGTACGGATGTCCGCAATCGCTACCGCTTTGTAGTAATAATCCTTCAGGAAACGCTTAAACAACAGCGAGCCATGCGCATTCATAGCATCTCGCAACTTATGCTCATGCTTCTCTGTTGTGATCAAAGCGTACCTCGACTGTCCCATGCCTACGGCAATACCGATCTTGTTACCTGGTGTATTCCAGGCACTGTATCCCAGAACCCGCCCGGTATACGGACTGTTTAGCAACGCTTCAGCAACATCAACATTGGCTGGTCCTTTACCCACAAAATCAATCAATACCGAAGGCAGACCTTGCTCACTATTCAGCGTCAACTGCTCCAACGCAGCCTGCACCTGATCCAGAGCGCTAATCGCAATAATCTCGATGTCGATGCCTGTGTTGTCTCCGGAATTGCCCGAGTGACCCTTGGTCATACGATCCAGTTCGGAGGCCATGTCAAACGGAACAACTCCCTCGGCTGATACAGCCACCAGCTGTTCATTTTCCAAGCCAGCACTCGCCTCCGTCACCACCTCCGGTTCAGAATATGCCGAATCTGCCACAAGCACACCGCCCACAATATCCACATGACGAACCACATTCTCGTGTACATCCATGTATTCATATGTGTTAATGATGGTATTGCCGTGAGGACCAAAATATTTCACTCCGTAACGTATCTTCGCACCGCCTCGGAACAACTGGTTCGCCATGCGAGCGACCAATGCGTGCCCCAGACCATCTGCATCCGGCAGGATGATAGCACGATCTGGATTTTGTCCATTGGTTCCACCGAGCCATTCATTGATCCGTGCTTCCACGTATTTGATTTCATTGATCTGAACACCCTGCGTGTTGGCATCGTCGACGCCAACCGCGAGGAAATCGATATAACCTGTGCGGGTCAGCTGATCCAGAATGTATAGATTCGTTTTGAATTTATGCTGTCTTGTGTTGTAATATTGTTCTTTATCAAAATAGGTCGTTGTCCCATACTCCACCCCATCCGGGGATTGGTTATAACCTTGAATAATATCTTCAAACTCGGTGTACGTCTGACGTGGCTGCTGCATCAATGCACGGGACTCATTATATGCATCAAGCGCCAAGCCATCTGCAAACGAGGTTGTAGCCAGACGCATAATGGTATCCATTACGAATACGGGTTTGCGCGGATATTTCTGCTTGATCACCCGGATCACATCCAGTAAACGAGTGGTTTCCTCATCGTATTCCGGATAGGTACCTCCCCCATCTTCGCGGAGCTGACGACTGCCAATCAGACCGCCATAGGCAAGCATATCGGATGAGATAATGAATCCGTCGACTTTGGCAGCATGTTTCAGAATAAAGTCATGAATGTTGGATGGTTTACCATACACTGGCGTGGAGGTGCCGAGCAGCGTAGTGCCATTTACGGTTTTCTCCGAGTCCAGACGATTCTTAAGATCACTCAGGTTTGGTGTAACGATATGGATACCGGCTGCTTTCCCTTGCACAATCACATCATCCAGATTCGCTGGACGATCATCCAGTGGAACATACAATACTGTTTTCATATCACGTAGCCTCCTGTTATCTATTTAGTCTTTAATACCCGATCAGGGCAAGGAGGCAATCACCGAATTAAAAAACCGGCTCGATGGCCGGTCTGTACTTTAGCGTATGAGCTGTCGGTGTGTCCTCTTTGCTGCTGATCCGATAATACCATCTTACCGCCTTTGCCCACTCGTGCTGATGGTAATCGGGATGAAATACGCATGAATGTAGTTGTCTCTATGGCGGTTAATTGTCGGTTTTAATCTGTATAAAGCTAAAGTGCGTCTTTCAATTCAGGCAAGCTATACGGTGATGGATGTCAGCGTCCAAACCTCTTGAATTTCAGACCCGCTAATCCTGGCGAATAGGTAGATGATTTTCTAAGGAACACAGAACGTCTTATTTGGCCTTTGGGTCCTCTTTTTAAATTGTAAGGAACATCAGACACGCTATTTCCTAAAATGCCCTGACAAAAACGCCGAAAACAGCTTTTTATTCTAATATAGCGTGTCTCAGGTTTCTTAGATTTGTGAAGTGCTTCAAATCCTTGAATAAGACGTCTCAGATTCGTTAGCTCTCGCTTCATGTTCTGCTCCAAGCAAGAGCCGTTAAAACGACTTCGAACCCCGCCTCTAACAGAGCTTTTCATAGGAAAAATATCCGCGTTTGCGGTAACGTCTTGAGCACTTGCTCACGCACGCAAACGAGAGCATACCCCTTCCGACCATACACTCATGAAGCTGTGAACTTACCTGCTCCGGGTACGTTCGGATCTGCTTCGGCTTTCACTTTCAGTAACTTTGAAGACATTCTCCAAAAGCTCCAATAAAACAAGCACCTGCCAGCTTTGGCAAGTGCTTGTTGTTTTCATATTCTTGGTTCCATCTACGCAATGATATAACGAAAGTTTTCCCACGTTTCCGGTACGGGCTCCCCGTTCTTGGCATGATGATAGAAGCTGAACGGGAATTTGAACACATGACCGCCGTACCAGTCACGAGAACGTCTGTCGGTGAGCCAGTATTCCAATTCATGGGGGAGCGCCACCGATCGTTCCGCCCGCTCCAGTGGCAGCAAGTCTACAGGTGATTGCAGTGTCGGCATCTCCTGTTCGCTGTTCACATCTCGGCTTAAGCGTAGCGCCTTTACCATCGTAAGGAAAGGCGGAATGCCTTTGTGGAATAATGCCGGATAACCCAATTCATATAATATATTAAGCGCATGTCCATAGGTCAGCATATGGCCGATCAGGTCATGATGCGCTTCCGCGTGATAGATAGTCTGGAACGCACCAAGCTCTTCCAGAATCAGACGTGACAATTGCGTTGGATCTTCAATCTCAGGGAAACCATCGCTCTTCTCCGGCTTCAAACTGCGAATTTCTTTCACGGTTGTGTTCATCCATGATCTTCCCGGGATAGTTCGATCGAATGAATCGATCAGTTCAACCAGCCGACCAATATCCTCGGCAGTACCCCATCCATCCAGTTCGCGAATGGCTTTCAGACTGATTGCCCCGTAGATGGCCTGGTGTCCAACCCAGTGCAGCTCTCCAATCGTTCGATCCAATGCGTCCGTAATACGCGCTTCGGCATCTTCCCTGGGCATCATTTCACCAATCGGAGAGGTCTGACCAGGGCTGACTCCATGCTGGCGAAGCATGGCTTTTGCTTCGGCGGTAACACTGCCGGCGGCAAGGGCAGTGAGACGATTTTCCCGTACCCAAAAATATGCCGCAATCGCACCCGCCCCATAATGGGCATGCCACAGATCTCCTGTACGCTCACGACTGGAAACGATAATCGCTAGTCCTTCTTCCAACAAACGTCGATCCAAGCTTGCCACCACCCTTCATCATCTGTAAGCCTGACAGAACTATCTTCCAATCTCTGTTATCCCCAATTTTTTTCGATTCCCTTTCCTAAGGGAACATCCGGCGATAAATGTGAGATTATGCTTACAAAGTAGCTTTCTTTCAGAAAGCTTTTACCTTCGCTTTTTCAGGTTTTTTCTGTCCTCTCCGTTATCGTGTAAATTCAGTTCAACTTATCTATCCTAATTAACAAATAAAGCGTTTACTTCTATAACATGATGGAATGGCTCCACATATGCCCGTTTTGCTCTGCAATACAAATTTTATCCGATTCGAAGCCTGCCCACGTCACGAATGGACACTTCCAGCGGATAGATCTGTGCTTTTTGCGTAGAGAAAAACCACGTCCGATCCTTCTTCACCACAATAAACAGACCATGCACATCCCCTACAGGGGCAAAGGTTTCACTAACCTCACCCCAGCGCGTGAGTCCCATCTGCTGAAGCTCATTCACCGTAGACAGAACATCATCCGTCACCAGGCCAACTTCACACACCTGTAATATATCTTTAGTCAAGAAGTCATGGTCACTCTCGTTCTGAATACGATGATGAGCAATTAGCTCGATAATATTGCCTGCCGGATCTTCGAAATAGAGAGAATGAGAGTTCCAAGTAGCAGAGTACGTCTCATCCCGATCTTCTTCCCTGCTTAAAACAACACGTGATGCAGCCCACTGCTTCGCTTCCTTGAACCGATTCGTCGGAAGCAACCATGCCACATGGTAGAAGGGCTCACGATCTGTTTCACTCTGCTTGAAAATCATCTTTGTCCTTCCAACCTGTAGGTTGAAGGCCTGATCCGTGACACTGAACACCTCCATTCCCAACGTATCACGATAAAAGTGCTTGAGGTCCTCCAGCCGTGCTGTATATAACTGTAATTCTTCGATCATCATACGATCTTCTCCTGCATCTCCTCCCACTGACTCCATGGCACCATGCCTAGCTCAGGCTTTGCTTCATCCGGGAGCATGGCGATGAATTCAAGCGAATGACCATCTGGATCGGTAAAATATACAGATACCGCGGGCATCCAGCCGAAGACGTACAGTTCACCAATATCATCATCCAGGAAGTTCTGTGTCTTAATCCCTTTGTTCTCCAAGTGAGCCACCGCATGTTTCATATCCTCCAGAGATACATGAAAAGCAAAGTGCTGACGCTGTACCTCGGAAGGTTCCTTTTGCCACAATCCCAGCATGGCATTGCCTTTTCCACCGATCCAATAGAAGGAGTTCCCGCGTTCATTCTGCCCATAGGCATGGGGTAAACCCAGGACCGTTTCATAGAAATGATGGGATCTCTCCAGATCTGTTACGTTCAAATGTGTTTCAAATATGCCTGTAATCATGATGTTCAACCTCTTTTCCTTTTCCCAATTTCCTTTTCGTTCTCAACTCATGGATGAATTCCGCGCATTCGTTAACGTCTCGGCCAGATTTAAAAATGATCCAATGACCCGCTGCACCCGGTCCTCTATATCCTGACTGCCTTCGTACTCCTCGTATCCGTCAAATGTCGCTTCGAATCGTCTGCGCTGCGCACCACCAATGGAAATCCACTCCTGGGCATTGATGCCATGCAGATTGCGAACAATCGCTTGCAGCTGTAAAAGCGAACTTACCCCCACCGCTCCACCAGAGGAGCTGATGGACAGGACGGGCTTGCCACTGAAATGAGCCTGGCTCAGGTGATCCAGTGCATTTTTGAGCACACCGCTAATACTGCCATGATACTCTGGCGTAGACAGGATGATGGCGTCTGCCTCAAGCATACGCGTGTTCAGGTCTGCCAGATGTTCATGATCCGCTTGTTTCTCATCTGGCGCGTAGAATGGAAGGGGCGTCTGATACAGATCAAACAAGCTGGCCTGATGCCCCTGAGCCCGAATAATCTCCACTGCGTATTCTCCCAAACGTGTACTGGTTGCATTGTTCCGATTGCTACCTGCCAAAATAACGATATTCATCCATGTCACTCTCCTTGGTTTTTTTATTGTTTTTGAATTTAACGTTCCTTCAACCGATCCATCTTTGGCTATCTTTATCTTACCTTTCTTCCGCAGCCAATTCGTCAGCAGATAGACTTAACTTGAAATACCAAAAAACTCAACCTTTAGGTTGAGTTTATACGACTTAAGTATGAAGATATGTCGGAATTGGTCAGACGACCCAGCCATTTCTTACGGCATGAAGAGCCGCTTGTGTCCGATCCGCCAGCCCGAGTTTGTCCAGCAAATGACTGACATGGGTTTTGACCGTTTTTTCTGTGATGACTAATTGAACCGCAATTTCCTTGTTGCTCAGCCCTTGCGCAATCAGCCCCAAGACTTCTTGTTCACGGCGAGTGAGCATATCTGGACCACCAAGGGATGTTTCATTTGATTTTCCAGCCTGCTTTGGCTCCTGATGTTGATTGTCTGCTGACCGATCTGTCGGTATATGCTGTGGTTGTTGTTCATTTATAGACCAATCGGATGAAGCCATCACATGCATCAATTGACCTGCTGCGGCAGGATGTAATTCTACCTGACCTGCATGCACATTACGAATGGCTACGGCCAAATCCTCTGGTTCTATATCCTTGAGCAGATATCCTTTCACCCCTGCGCGAACAGCAGGAACGACATGATCCTGATCGGAAAACGATGTGAGCACAATGATTCGTGTTTCTGGCATTAACGTACGCAACCGTCTGGCTGTTTCAATTCCGTCCATAACCGGCATATGCAGATCCATTAATACCACGTCGGGTTTTAATGCTTCCGCCTGCTCCAATGCTTCCTGCCCGTTCGATGCTTCTCCAACAACCTTCATATCTTGTTGCGTGGTCAAAAAAACATGTAGCCCTCGTCTCACCATCGCATGATCATCTGCGAGCAATATTGTAATCGGCATCTCTTCTTCCCCCTGACTTTATACAGCTTCGAACGGAAGTGGAATGACTGCCGTTACTGTCGTTCCCTTACGGGAAGAACTAACTATTTCTAACCTGCCCCCAAGTGATTCAGCCCGTTCCTTCATAATGGACAGACCAAGTGAACTTCCAGACGACGATTTTGGCTTGTTCGCTCCGCCTTTTCCCTTGTCTGTGACGGTGAGCATCGCTTCATGATCACTTAGCTTGAGGGTGGCCTCAGCAGAACGAACACCAGCGTGTTTCCGTACATTATTCAGTGCTTCCTGCCCGATTCGCCACAATGCTTCTTCTATATTACGTGATAGAGACCGCATTCCCGTCCGATCCACCACCACTTGTAGACCCTGGCTGGTGCCATATTCCTGTAGCGCATGAAGCAGTCCTGCTTCCAGTCCCGCGGGGCGAAGCTGCATAATTAATGCACGCATTTCCTTAAGCGCCTCCTGAGACAAAGACCGAATATCCTTCATCGCTTCCACTGCCGGGTGCAACTGTTCGGAGCCGGATAACATACTTTCCACACCTTTAGCCGTTAACGATAGGGAGAACAGAATCTGATTGACCGAATCATGCAGATCTCGAGCCAACCGGTTTCTCTCTTCCAGCCGTGCCAGTTCACGGCGATTCTCGGCCAGCTTCAGACTCTCCCATGAGGCCGTAATATGCTCGGCCAATGCCTCCAGCACTTCAAAGTCCGCCCGTGTGGGACCCGATGTTCCAAGTCCAATCATTAGAATTCTCGTTTCACCTGGTGTATGGTAGGGAAGGGGAGCAGCAATCCCCGAGACAAGGGAATCCATCGTTTTGTCAGGCTCGCCCCTCGTGAAAATCTCATTCATTTCTATCGCAGACAGGGACACAGCTCTGTGACTATTGATCACACGGTTCATGTGGTTTGCTGCTTCCAAAGATAATGACGCACTTGATAACGTTTGAACGATGCCACCTGTATAGGCTGCCTGTACCGTATATACATCGTTTTTCTGTTGAATCATTGCGATCAAAGGCCAGTCATAATGCTGCCCAAGCAGCTTCACAACTTTTACAGACAATGCGTCAGAACTGCTACATTCGTTCACTGCGAGACCCAAATCCGTACTGAACTCCCCCAGCTTGGCATACAGATCAGCTCGTCGCTGCTCCGCACGATATAATCTCATCCGCTCCATCGCGCTACCAATCTGGTACGCCACGCCCTGTAACAGTGCCAGTTCACTGTCGATGAAATGCTCCTTAGCTGGCGCAGCCACGTTGAGCAGGCCCAGCATCTTATCACCTGATCTTAACGGAACGGTCGCATGATGGGTAATATTATGGGTTTCTCCCCATTTGAATTCCACGGCATTTTCCAGCCGCTTGCAGTTAATGATGTTGACCGCATGATTCAATCGACCATCCTTGAAGCGGTTCACACACCAGCAGGTACCCGTTCGCATGGGTTCTTTATCTTCACGCAGTAATGCCGGGGGCAGATTGTAATCTGAAACACAGGTATAGTCTCCGCGTTCATTAATGAGGAACACCCAGCCGGCAGTTAATCCGGTCAACTCCAGCAATTTGCTCACCACCGTATCCAGCATTAAGCTCAGATCATTGGACGTATTGAGCGTTTCCGCGATTGTCTTCAGCGTGACCATTTCCTGCATTCCGAGCTCTTCCGACATGGCAGACTTCTCTCCTTTGACTGATGCCAACTGTGGTTTGTTCAACTATTGTAACCAATCCACCTTGGATATTAAAGGATCAACTTCTTACTCGGTTCGCTTAGCCCAGCTTCTGCCGTTCTTTACGGGACACGGACAAAGGCTCCATATTAATCAGACCGCGGTCCGACAGAGCCAACGCCATTTTGTAGAAAGCACGTGTACGAATCTTCGTATACGTATCCTTGCTGACAGGCGGATCAAACACATGGTTATACACTTTATAGTCAAACACATCATCGTCTTTCAGATATCGTTCACAGACGAGTACACGTTCCTTCTCACTCAGCCGGGACACCACAAAATCAATCGTATCGCAGTATGCCTGACGCGCGCGCTGCACGTCCACATTGAAGATCGCCGTTCTGGCCGTGGAATCCCCCGTCACATTGGTTGCACCGTGGAAACGCTCGGCATAACTTGCCGTCACCATGACCTCTCGTTCTTCAAATGCAATGGTCTTATAAATGCGGTATTTTTCCAGCGCAGCCTCAACAGCTGTTTGCGTTTTACGTCGGTCCAATTCGGGCAGCATCAATTCCATATTCATTCTCCTCCTTTAGTATTCTTTATAGGATAAATTTCTAATAGTTTCGCATGATCACTCCGATGACAGAGCAGCCTTCCGATTACTGTTATCCCCCGATTTATTTGATTCACTTTTACAAGTGTGAAAATCTGGGGATAAAGGCGAAGCATATGCTTCCGATGCAGCTTTCTTTCAGAAAGCTTTTAGCTCCGCTTCTTCAGGTTATTTCTGTCCTCTACGTTTTCGTGTAACTATATCGTTCACATCATATTGTTTTGCCATCGTTCTTTGCACGATAGCAAAATACTCTTAATCATAGAGTTGTCCAGTTTTCTAAAAAAGTAACGACATTTCTTCATATTTCCCCTGTTGCCTTTTGGAATCACTCCAAACCGCTATAATCCGGGGAATTCCATTGTTCATAGGTTAATTCCCCAAACTCTAACCTGTGTCATTGTTACATTTTGTTCGTATATTGTTCGTATTTCTATTTGAGGATACCACTTTCTGGAGATCGGAGTAAACCTCCATTTTGGTTCGTTTTAACGATAAAATAAAACCTTCGCTCTCATTTCCTATGCCTTTTGGCATAATTGTTTCATATCTCTTTACCTAATGGTATATATACGTTATAGTACTGTTTAATTAATGAACTTCCGTATAAGTCATTTGATTTTTATAAAGAAGCCACCGAGATTTTTTGGGAAGAGACTTAGGTGTGTATCACGCGCATACGCAGTGAAGGAGACGGAATCGATTCTGAAGAAGCGAAGCGTTCGCCTTTATCCCCGGATTTCTCCCTTTAGAGAGGGAAATAGGAAATCTGGGGATAACAGCGATCAAAAGAACGATCCGAATCCGAAACGGGCATAGAACGCACATCTACCTCCCCCATCCAACTGTCTTCTTTATAATTCAAGCACTTGTACGAATCGAAGGAGTTGGCATAAATTGTGGAGCACGCTTTTGGTCCTTATATGAAACAACTGCGCGAGCAACATGGATACAGCATCAATCAGCTCGCCGAAGCAGCCGGAATAAGCAACTCACAGATTTCACGCATTGAGAACGGGGTACGGGGTGTGCCCAAACCGGCAACCATTCGCAAGATTGCAGATGCACTCTCGGTTCCCTATACAGAGATGATGAAACAGGCCGGCTATATTGAACCAGGGAGTTCCACTGAACTTCAGGACGTACCGGAATGGGCTACATACAAAGACCGTCGTGATTTTAAAAAGATGCTGGAAGACGATGATGATCTGATGTTTGACGGCATTCCACTCGATGAAGAGGACAAGAAACGCATCAAGGATGTGCTGACAGGTCTGTTCTGGGAAGCCAAACAGATGAATAAACGCAAAAAGACAGACGAATCGGACAATCGCCCATGAAGCATGACGAACTGAATTTAATGAGGCAGCAGGTGAGATCATATGGATGACATCGTAACAAAGCTGATTCGAAAACACCGGACCAACTGCCCGTTCAGCATTGCCCGCGCGGTTGGAATACAGATTCGTTTCACCAATTTGGGGAAATCCACCAAAGGACTGTACTTTCGCAAGCTCCGGCGCAGGTTTATCGTCATACACAATGATTTGCCGCCGGAATGGCAGCGGTTCGTGTGCGCCCATGAGCTTGGCCATGACCGGCTTCATAAAGGGATCAATCGTTTCTTTCTGGAGGAGCATTCCTATTTTGCACCAGGCAAACTGGAAAGACAGGCCAATCGTTTTGCCATTCAGTTGTTAACGTCCGGAGTGATGCCTGAACCGGATGAATCTCTCGAAAAATTCTGTTTACGTACCGGACTGCCGCGTGAAGCGCAGCATTTTTTTTACACCATTTAAGAACATATGTTCTTTATCAGGATTATTTTTTCTCTATTTTTCATTAGCAGAATCACATGTCACTTTCAGGTTACTTATTTTTACGTAAATCGCGAGATTTCCACATAATAGTCTGTTAAAATACTATTTGAGCTGTGTAAACGCTCAAGTAGATTATTATTTTGGGAGGTTTCGGATTCATATGAAAATCTGGAAGAATTACGTTTCACTTCTGCTAACGGTCTGTTTGCTGTTTGGCAGTGTAGGTATTGCCGCGGCTGCAACGGACACCACTCCGGGCACAGGCAAACACATTACCATTCTACATACGAATGATACGCATGCCCGTGCAGTTGAATCTTCACCTGCTATGGGTTTTGCTAAAGTAGCTGGAATCGCTGATAAATATCGTAGCGAAAACCCGAACACGCTCTTGCTCGATGCTGGAGATGCTGTGCATGGTACAACATTTGCCACTCTCGTGAATGGTGAGAGCATCGTGAAAGTCATGAATGAAATGGGATACCAAGCGATCGTACCGGGTAACCACGAATTCAACTATGGTTCGGATCGCCTGATCGAACTGGCAGACATGATGAACTTCCCCATGCTGAGTGCCAACGTGAAGAAAAAAGACGGAACACGTCTCTTCGATCCTTATCTCATTAAAGAAGTTGATGGCGTGAAGATTGGTATCATCGCCTTGACTACACCAGAAACGTTGTACAAAACAAATCCGAAAAACGTAGAAGGTTTGGATATTACAGATCCATCTGCGGAAGCTAAAGTTCTGGTAAACGAAATCCGCAGCAAAGTAGATGTTGTTGTTGTATTGGGACACCTTGGACAAGATGCGTCCAGCACCGATACTAGTTTCAAAGTTGTTAAAGAAGTTCCTGGCATCGACGTATTCATCGATGGTCACAGTCACACAGTACTGCAAGATGGCCTTGTATCCGATAACGGAACATTGATCGCAAGTGCAGGAGAATACACTAACTACGTAGGTGTCATTGATCTGTGGGTAGACGGTGGTAAAGTAACGAAGAAACAAGCAACATTGATTGATGAAACTGAAGCAAAAGACATCAAACCGAATGAGAAAGTCGCGACTCTCGTGAACTCCATTCAAAAAGAACAAGAGCCAATTTTGAAAGAAGAAGTAGCCAATACAGCTATTCTGCTGGATGGTAAGCGTGAACAGGTACGTGCAGGAGAAACCAATTTGGGTGACCTGCTTGCAGATGCCATCCGTGATGTCAGCAACGCTGATATCGCACTGACTAACGGTGGTGGTATCCGTGCTTCCATCGAAAAAGGCATCGTAACCAAAGGTGCTATCATCACAGTGCTTCCTTTTGGTAATCAAGTGGTAACGCTTGAAGTAAAAGGCTCCGATGTATTGGCAGCCCTTGAGAACGGTGTAGGTTCTTACCCGGAACCAAGCGGTGGATTCCCGCAAGTATCCGGAATCAAGTTCAAAATTGACGCTTCCGCAGAAAAAGGCAGCCGTGTACATTCCGTAACCGTTGGCGATAAAGCCCTTGATCCGGAAGCAACGTACACACTAGCAACGAATGATTTCACAGCTGTTGGTGGTGACGAATACACCATGTTCGCCAAATACCCAACTACAGGTATGTATGGCGCGCTGGACGAAGCATTGATCAACTACATGCAGAAGCTTGGCGCTGTAGACATCAAAACAGATGGTCGGATCAGTGAAGCGAAGAAACCTGCAGTAGAGCCAGAAACTCCGGCAACCGAAACACCAGCTCCAACTACGCCAAAACCAGAAACACCAAAACCGGAAAAACCGGTTAAACCAACACCAAGCAAACCAGTTCCAGCCAAACTGCATGTGGTGAAATCCGGAGATTCCTTGTATTCCATCTCCAAACAATACGGCACAACTTGGCAAGCATTGCAAAAGCTGAACAATATCAAAAATCCACACTGGATTTATCCAGGTCAACAATTGAAATTGCCTGCAGCTTCTTAAGTTCAGCAAAGTGCATATACGCATGACTGCTTGTATAGTGCAACAATATAACGGAACTATTTTGTTATAACAAAAGGGTGTCTTCTAGGCCAGATTACTGGTTTAGGAGACACCCTTTCTTATTACACTTGATCTTCATCGATTGCATTCTACCTTCTAATTAAGTCCATTGTAATGGCTGAAAAATATATCCAAGAGGAGCTTTTATCGCCCTTCCGCTTCCTTTATCATCGACACTGAACTATAGAAGATATTACCACAAAAGCTGAGATCATGCGGTTATGTTGTATTCATTGGTGCACTTCTGTTCATTCATTCGTTGCATATTTGCACATCAATCTCCATGAAATTCAGGGTTCCGTGATCTCTTAATTATAAAATGTTCGATAGGCCAAATTCGTGTCATCCGGGTATAGTTATTTCGTCCGATACTCTTCCAGGATTCTGAACTTTCATATGTCTGTAGCCCTCAATTTCACGCATTCATTCAGCTTCTGGTATGCATAAACAGATTCGTCATAATATCCAGACCTATTATATGAACATACACAATATCTGTACACATATCTGAAAATCTGGAGGTACACATCAACTATTTTCTAGAATTTACGAACGTACTTGTTCCTTCACATAAAGCACAGCCTCCTGTGCCGTCAACCCGATTCGTTTCAATTCACCTGATGCTGCAAGCGCATGTGATCCCAATTCAACCTGTCCTTCAGCTGCACCTCTGCCAATCACGATCTGCACAGGCAATCCGATCAGCTCGGCATCCTTGAATTTCACACCTGGACGTTCATCCCGGTCATCGACCAGTACAGTGTAACCGCCATTGACCAATTGTTGTTCCAGTTCAAGGGTGAGCTGACGTTGCTGCTCATCCTTCCAGCTCACTGCTATCAGATGCACATCATATGGCGCCACAGCAGCAGGCCATCTTATGCCTTCATCTCCTGCATATTGTTCAGCTATCGCAGCCATCAGGCGGGATACACCAATTCCGTAACATCCCATGACTGGCGCACACTGGCGGCCATTGCGATCCAGGAAGGACGCTCCCATGGCATCACTGTATTTCGTCCCCAATTTGAAAATATGACCAACCTCGATGCCTTTGGTAAACACAAGTGGCGATGCACACGTTGGACAAGCATCCCCTTCGGCAGCAAAACGAATGCGCTCTACTCGCTCCAATGTAAAATCAATACCTGGACGTACGCCGGAAACATGCACATCCACTTCATTGGCTCCTGTAATTGCGCTCTTCATCACTGCAACGTCAGCGTCCACCACCATCGGCAGATTTAGTCCAATCGGACCCAGAAAACCTACCTTCAGGCTCGGATGTGCAGCAATGGCTGCATCGTCTGCTAGAATCAGTTCTTCTGCACCCAACACCTGCTTCAATGCGATGTCATTCAGTTCATGGTCTCCACGTACAAGGGCAGCAACGAGCTCACCATCCGCCACATAAAGCAACGTTTTGATCATATGTTCAGCACTTTCGCCCACAAAGGAACTTAACTCTGCAATCGTACGAACACCAGGTGTCGAAATTCGTACTACACTTTCCACGCCTGCCCGCTCATCCGTTTGAAACGCAGAGTCTGCATTCGTAGAAACAGCCTCAACTTCCGATCTTCCTTCTTTTTTACCAATATCTACGGAAGTCTGATAATCAGCTTTCTCCAGATTTGCAGCATATCCACAATGTTTGCAGGTTACAATCGTGTCCTCACCCACATCAGCAAGAGCCATGAACTCGTGCGTTTCTCCTTGACCACCAATCGTTCCCGCGTCTGCCTCAACACGGATGTAGTCCAGACCACAACGCTCCAGAATACGACTATACGCTGTATTCATGGCCTGATAAGTACGATCAAGCTCTTCCCAGTCCGAAGCAAAAGAATACGCATCCTTCATGATGAACTCACGTCCACGCAGCAATCCAAATCGAGGACGGCGCTCATCCCGGAACTTGGTTCCGATCTGGTACAAGGTGAATGGCAGTTTACGGTATGAGCTCACCTCGTCCCGCGCTAACGCAGTTACGACTTCCTCATGCGTTGGTCCAAGGGTAAATTCTCGTGCATGCCGATCCTTCAGACGCATCAATTCAGGACCATATTGTGTGTACCTTCCGGATTCTTCCCATAGCTCGGCAGGCTGCATAATTGGAAGCAAGACTTCCTGACATCCGGCACGATCCATCTCTTCACGAACGATCCGTTCAACGTTTAATAATATACGACGTCCAAGGGGCAGGTAACTGTAGATCCCTGCTGCCAGTTGGCGAATCATGCCGGAACGCAGTAACCAGCGATGTCCCGCCGCATCTGCCTCCGCTGGCGCTTCACGTAATGTTGGAACAAGCATTTCACTTTGACGCATCTGAACACACTCCTACTCTTCCTCATATTTATGATCTTGAGTTATTAACAGCAAAAAGACACATCCGTCAAGGGACGAATGTGTCGTGGTACCACCCTTGTTTAACTGCAACTTATTCCGTTCGCAACCTGTGCGATCTGTAGCATGCAGTCCTTCGGGGCATAACGGGCCCTGCCGGCGGAGGTTGCAACCCTGGATGGGCATTCTCTTCCGCAGCTCGCGAGGTAGGAATTACGAAGCAGCAACAGGAACCTTGCACCACACTGTTCCCTCTCTGTTGAAGCTGACCAACGAAATCATGTCCTCGTTATAACGCTGTTATCATTTTTGATCACATTAGTTCATTTACAAGAACTTGTCAACCATACCGCGTTAACATAAAGTACAATGAATTCCGTATCGATGGCTGACATGACAGCGCGTTCCCTGTAATATAGAGAAATAGAAATATACCCTTGGTATTAATCGATAAAGGAGCTTGTCCTATGCCATATATTATATATGATCTTGAATTCACAGTAAGCCGGAATACTCGCTATTCCTCTGAAATTATCGATATCGGCGCCGTCAAAGTTACGGAAACTGCGGATGGATTGACCGTTACAGATACATTCCATACGTATGTTCGTCCTTCCAACAAGTCCGTTCTGTCCACTGACACGATTCAGTTCACAGGCATCACGCAGAAAGATATTGATGCAGCCCCTCTTTTTCCGGCAGCATTGAATCAATTCATCGCCTGGATGGGAAGCGAACCCTATTACATGTGTTCCTGGGGACCCGACGACCGCAGCAAACTGATCTCTCATTGTCGTACCCACCAACTCGATGTGGCCTGGATCACCAATCATAACGATCTCCAGCAGCAATGGTCCCGCACTGTTCGCAAAGAAGGCAAGTTCCGTCAACTCGGACTCGCGCAGGCTCTTGAAATCTGTGGCATCGAATTCGACGGTACCCAGCACCGGGCTTTGGATGATGCCATCAACACAGCCAAGGTGTTCATGCATCAATTTGACCGCTTCACACTGGAAAACAACTGCGCAGCGGATGATGAGGGCATTGCATCCAAGGTCGTCTATTCCAGCTCCACAGAAGATGAAGAGAAAGAATCACCTTTTGGCAATCTGGCAAGCCTTTTCAAAACCAAAGAGTAGCCGTCCACAGCACGAAATTGATTGGTGTTTTGGCATCTTTGTTCTTGCTTCAGATTGCATGCAAATCTCAACTTCTATTGTACATTTGTTGCCAGCTGTTCAGGCGTTCTTTCATCTTGATGCGGCAGATCTCGGGTTCAAGGATTTCCGCATCAGGTCCATATTTAGAAATCCATACGAGAAATTCCTCAACATCACTTAATATGGCTTCAAATAACAGGCTACCTTCCGGTTCAATGGTTAAGATGGGGCGTATAAAAAATTGCTCCTGCATCACACGCTCCACAGCATGGGGTGCAAATCGAATTTTGAACGCAGTCCACTCCGTACTTCCCTCATATGCCCAAGGAATGCGGAAGTGCGATTGGATCAGATAATCCTCTTTGCGGAACGTTCGTGGCAATATTCGTATCTTTTGCAGCCGGCTCACCTGAAATATTCGAAGTTTCTCCGACAGGTGACAATACGCTAACAGCTCAAATCTGTATTCACGAGGGATAAGACAGTAAGGATCTATGCGTACGATCCCTTTTTTACCTTGAGACAGATACTCCCCTTCAATGGTGTTCTGTGAAATGCCAGCCTGAAGCAGGGTAATCAGGGATTGATTCTGTAGATCGTTGCTCTCATTTTGCCATGCGGGCAACCCCGCTTTGAACAATCCACTAATTTGCTCCGACCATTCCACTCGTTCTGTTTTGTTTTTCTGACTCGAAGCAACCACTTTCTCATAAGCGCTCTCAAAAGCAGGTTTCAGCAAAGGACGAATATTCTCCATAACTTCAGCAAGATGCATGAACGCTTGGGCTTCTTCATCAGACCAATTTAATGGATACATGGCAAATTGGCTGATAAACATGTACCCTTGCCCGTGTCCCATATTGGCGATCGGGATATGCATTGCACTGAGGGCCTCCATGTCGCGGTATATCGTCCTTTCCGTCGTCTCGCATCGCTGGGCAAGCTCACGTGCCAGAATACCTGGCTTGGCCTGCACCAGCGTTATAATGCGCATTAATCGGATTAGTCGGTCTGTCATTTTGCCGGACCCTCCACGATGTTGTTTCAATAAATTTGATACAACTCCATCCATTGTTTAATATGATATTGATACATACATTCGACCTTCTCCTAAACTTCACCTTCAAAATATATGTAGACTCGTTCTCTCTATACCGTTACCATCTGAAATCAACCCTATTCGCCTAATATCTTTTTTTCACGGTCATGATATCCGGTTGTAAACGTGATCCCGTAGTGATAACGCAGCTGTTCAATGATCTCCGCTTCCGTGTAATAGTCCAAATCCTGCTTCCGTGCAGCTTCAATTAACAGCGCATCTGCATGACGACGCAACATATTACTACCCTCTTGAACCCGGCCTCTTTCATAGGCGCGTAAGGCTTGTTTGATCAAGGGCACCGTTTCACTTAATTTGATCGTCTTCTCCACCTTGGGATCTTCCGGCTGTCGCAACATGCCCAGATGACTGGTGTACTGGATATACAACTGTTCTCTTCGTAACAATACGCGTTGACTTTGCTTCAACTTTCTTGTGCTCCAATAGGCTGAACATACGGCAGCTTTTCCTGATACACGAGGTCCCATGACGAATTCAAGCAAAATTTGTTTGCTTTCCCCCTTGTACATATCCCCAAGCCTAAGTAACCAGCCAATATCCGTTTCTTTGGAACGACATCCATAGATGCCTTTTAGCTGTACGCCAAATTCCGGTTTGAGCAAAAGTTCCAAATCTCTTGATACAATTTTGGGTGCTATTTTCCTAAGTCTTTTGGCAGGGGCACCGTTACGCCACTCTACCATCATATATACGGGGTCGGCTCCCCCTGTCGGTATGGCCTCTTTATTCCACGAATAAGATACTTCAAAGACTGAGTTCACTGGTAGTCTCTCCCCCGATTTATATGTATTATCTTCTAAGTTATCAGGGTGAATGGACACTATATTGTCACGGAACACATGTTCTCATTAAATTTTTCCAATATATTAGTTTTATATCCCTAAATCCGTCTCAATACGACAATAAACGACGAAAAAGCCTGGCGCTATGCCAAGCTTTTCAATGACTTCTCTATGACAAGTCCCAAATTAAACCGTAGGATGATTGATTCCCATTTTGTGTAAATATTGTGCGCCGTCTGCTTTGGTAACCGGAGCATAGGTGACACTGTCAATAACCAGCTTACGTCCTACTGGCTCTCCGTTAACAGTGATCATAATGGTTTTGGTTGATGTGTTCTGATCTGCTGTATACATATTTTTCTACTCCTTCATGTTCACGATCTTATATTCAATCGGATATATTGGTATCGTTCATTAAATTGCGTATTTGTGAATAGCATGCACCCGGAACTGAAGTAAAATATCTGTTAGAACGGTCCGGTGTGCTTGCCTATCGTTCTATTACCCCATAGATTTATAAGCTAAACAGCTCTGTTCATAAATAATTTTAAATATTTCGGGTAATAAAACGATATCATCTTGAACCCATCGTCCCGGTTTTGACGTATAATGTAAGAGCGCATTTCATCAATAGACGACGAATTCGGCGATCTATATTATCTACCGAAGAAAGAGGTGTTAACGATGCCAAAATCCATTCAGGGTTATTTCATTCGGGTGTTATTCACCACATGTATTCTATTTTCCGTTTCAATCGCTTCCACAGTAAGTGCAGCCAGTGCCAATATATTTACTGATATATACAGCGGATGGGAGCGAGTCTCCGAACTGCCCGGAGAAGTGAACGCTCTGCAGGAAAGCTATAAGCAAACGATGGAGCAACTAAATCAAACGTCCGCCCAGTTGGGACAAGCCCAGGCTAATGTCGAAGCATTCAAGACCCAGAACGAACAGTTGCTGGCTCAGAACCAAAAACTTACTGAGATGGTAAGCAAGTTGCAGGATGACCAGAATGCCAAAGCAGCTACCACCAAACGAATTCAGACGATGATCATCACTGTCGTTTCTCTCATATTAGGTTACTTTATTCTGATTCGTGTGATGCGCTGGGGAATGCGTCGCCGTTCGGGCCGAGTATAAAAGAACAGGAGCAACTGCATGAACATACACCTGAACAATGCTGAAGCAGGCGGAGCTGGACAAGTCGTCACATTCTCGTTGATTAAAGATGACCGACTTCATATTTTGCATCCGCAGCAAATTGTGGCCTTCCGCGGTCCAAGTGGTAGTCGCAATGATAAATTCATGAATATCACGGGCATATATCGCAAAAAAAAGCTGATTAAATCCGAAATTACCGGACCATGCCAATTTGTGGCTGCCCTGCCTCCCGGATTCACGATGAAGGAAGTAGAGCTCACGGAGGACAGTGATCTGCTCTATGACTTCCGCCACCTGTTCTTCTACTCGGATGGTGTAACCATGCATACCAAAATTCAGAAAATCAAAAACATGCTGATCACCCGTGACGCAGTGAAAATGAAATTTTCCGGCAAAGGCAAGATCGGATTGCTCACCCAAGGTCAGGTTTGCCAACAGGAACTGCATCCGACTGCCCCGCTCTATGTGGATGCTGGAAGTATTATTGCCTATCCCGAAAATGCACATCTGGAACTCACGGTATATGGTAACAATCTTGCCAGTCAGCATATGAACTATCATTGGAAGATGACAGGACATGGATCGGTACTCTTTCAGGCTGGGCGTGAAAATCACCGCTTGGAACAGGATCTCAACGATGAGGGGCTGTTCAAACGAATCCTGAAAGAAGTTATTCCTTTCGGTAATGTACTGATCAAATAAGCTGTTAGTTGATGGAGCCGACCGATTAGCTGCCACTATGCTCCAATGGGGTGGTCACCACGCGGTTTCATGTTATAATGGTTCAGACAATTGAAGAAGAAAATCCATGCCTACGGCATGGGAGAGGTTCGCGAACTCCCTCTATAAGACTTGACCATGTGATGGTTAGTATAAGTCTTGCGTACACGTTGTTTAACGGAATGTACGTAAAAAACTAAGGACACTTACTCATGCCTGCTTTTTTTGAAGCGGTTATCGAGAAGGTGTGTTTTTTGATGGATGCCAGTTCATGAACTTCTCTGTTCTTCCGACACTCTATGCCTATGTGCATGGTTTGATCTCAAGAAGATGGAGAGGTTTTTTTATGTTGAACGAAGAAAAAGCAGTCGTTGTATTCAGCGGCGGTCAGGATAGTACCACGTGTCTGTTCTGGGCGAAACAACAGTTTGCCGAAGTCGAGGTCGTTACGTTTGATTATGGTCAGCGCCACAAGTTGGAGATTGAATGTGCAACAGAGATCGCACGTGATCTGGGCGTACAGCAAACGGTACTGGATATGAGTCTGTTAAACCAGCTCGCACCCAATGCGCTCACTCGCACGGATGTGGAGATTACGCATGAAGAAGGCGAACTGCCGAGTACCTTTGTGGATGGTCGGAATCTGCTATTCCTCAGTTTTGCAGCCATTATGGCAAAGCAAAAAGGAGCACGTCACCTGGTTACAGGTGTATGCGAGACGGATTTCAGCGGATACCCGGATTGCCGGGATTCATTTGTGAAATCAATGAATGTGACGCTTAACCTGTCGATGGACTATCCATTTGTCATTCACACGCCGCTCATGTGGCTGGACAAAGCCCAAACGTGGAAGATGGCGGATGATCTCGGCGCCTTTGATTATGTACGCGAGCGTACCCTAACCTGCTATAACGGCGTGATCGGCAACGGATGTGGAGAATGCCCTGCCTGCAAACTGCGCAAAGCCGGACTGGATCGCTATGTACAGCAGCGTTCTGCTGCTGAATCTGCGGGAGTGGATGTGCGATGAGAGAACCGGGAACGTTTCGCATTGTTGAACATCTGCAACGCATCGGAGAAGATATTCTACCTACCCAGCTACGCTACCACCGCAAACGCGTGCTTGTAAGCAAAGAATTCACCTTTGACGCGGCACATCATCTCCATTGTTATGAAGGCAAGTGCAAGAACTTGCACGGTCATACGTATAAAGTTATTTTTGGCATCAGCGGTTATCCGGGTGAAACCGGGCTGACGGTTGATTTTGGACATATCAAGGATATATGGAAAACTCAGATTGAGGGATATCTGGATCATCAGTACCTCAACGAGACACTTCCTTTAATGAATACAACGGCTGAAAATATGGTCGTGTGGCTGTTCGAACAGATGGAACATGCGTTACAAACGGAGCCCTATGCCGGGCTGACAGACGGTGGACGGACGGAGTTTGTCCGACTCTTCGAGACACCAACCAGTTACGCGGAAGCGAGACGGGAGTGGATGATTGATGAGTAGTGTGACACAGCAGGTGAATGAGACGGGAACTCGCAAAGAGACTCGTATTCCCGTGATGGAGATTTTTGGACCGACAGTTCAAGGCGAAGGCATGGTGATCGGGCAAAAAACGATGTTTGTTCGCACCGCGGGCTGCGATTATCGCTGCTCCTGGTGCGACTCGGCCTTTACCTGGGACGGCAGCGGTAAGGACCAGATTCGCATGATTACGCCGGAGGATGTATGGGAAGAATTGCGCCGCGTTGGCGGCACGCGTTTCTCCCATGTCACCATCTCCGGCGGTAATCCCGCCCTGCTCGCTTCGCTGGGCGGATTGGTTGCATTGCTGCGGGAGAACGGCATCCGCACCGCGGTGGAGACGCAGGGCTCCCGCTGGCAGCCATGGCTGGTGGACATTGACGAAGTTACCGTCTCGCCCAAGCCACCGAGCTCCGGCATGGACACCGATTGGGCCGTGCTGGATGATCTGATCGAACGGCTAGCCGCTGGCCCGGTAGAACGAAGTCATAGTCTGAAGATCGTGATCTTCGATGAGACAGACCTGGACTATGCCCGCCGTGTGCATGCACGGTATCCGGGCACGGATTTATTTTTACAAACCGGGAACCCGGATGTGACTTCCGCCGATACGCCAGATCTGGCGTCCTCGCTACTTGCTCGTTATGAGTGGCTGATCGACCAAGTCAGTGCCTCCGATGACCTGAACAATGTTCGTGTGCTTCCACAGCTTCATACGCTGGTATGGGGCAACAAACGCGGCGTGTGATGGGCAGTATGGGTAGAATGGGCGGCATGATGTAGGGATGAGGACGAAATGTCCTTTAAAAATAAGAGAATTTAAACAGGCGAGATTGCCTATTCACATATACCGCGAGGCTTCGGCTTTGACGGAAACAAGGAGCGTTTAATAAGCGATGAGACAACCTGAAGAGATGCAAGATGTGACGTTGCTGGGCAACCAGAACGTAAAATATACGTTTGAATATGATCCGGGAATCTTGGAGAACTTTGATAACAAGCATCCGTACCGCGATTATTTTGTAAAATTCAACTGCCCGGAGTTCACTAGCCTTTGCCCGATTACGGGTCAGCCTGACTTTGCAACGATCTATATCAGCTATATTCCTGATATCAAAATGGTGGAAAGTAAATCACTCAAGCTGTACCTGTTCAGCTTCCGCAACCATGGTGATTTCCACGAGGACTGTGTGAATATCATCATGAACGACCTGATCAAGCTGATGGACCCGCGCTACATCGAAGTATGGGGCAAATTCACACCGCGCGGCGGCATCTCCATTGACCCGTACACGAACTACGGTAAGCCGGGAACGAAGTACGAACAGATGGCCGACCATCGTATGATGAATCATGATATGTACCCTGAGACGATTGATAATCGTTAAATCGTGAGGTTCATCCATTCTGCTATAAAATAGAATCATAGAATGCCAAAAGCCGAACTCTGCTAAATAAGTTGAACTAAAGATTATTTACACTGACACTACGATGACAGAACAACCTTCCAATCGCTGTTATCCCAAGATTTTTTTTCTATTCCCTTTCTTGAAGGGGAAAATCCGGGGATAGCGTATGCTTCCGATGCAGCTTTCTTTCAGAAAGCTTTTAGGCGAACGCTTCGCTTTTTCAGGTTTTTTCTGTCCTCTCCGTTATCGTGTAAATGATTAATTCAGCTTATATAGCTTAAAAAGTTCGGCTTTTTAGTATAAACCTGTAGAACCTCCGTGTCTCAATCCTAAGCTTGGAGACACTTTCAAGTAGATTGATCTTTCTTTAGTTCTTTGACTTTTTTAATGTAATGTCTCAACATAAGCACACCAATTGACTGAAAAATGATAAATATGACGATGGCAGCAGATAGAGATTTTGGTGCTACATAGATAGCCTGAAACGTTATTACAGCCATATACAAAATAGTCATCACCAACTCACGTTTAGCGGATTCATAAGGTGATAAGGATTTCATATCCATCCCTCCTCTATCCTTATTAAACATAAATATGGATTTTCTTACAGTAGATGCTAAAGTAATACGTTTCTTTTGTAAATGTACGTTTTCTCATGTTCCCCTTGTCGGTCCAATCAATCTATCCTATTATGTAACAATATGCTTACACGCATAGATTACAACATCAGGCGCTGATCCCTCGTGACCGCGACCAAAGGAGAATTGTACATGTCTACACAATCCACATTAACCAAGGACGCCGCCGCGCGTTCGAAAGCCCCACCCGAATCGGATGCCCAAAGCACCGTTTACCGGATACTCATTGCCATCAGTCTGGTCCATCTTTTCAATGATTCGATCCAGTCGGTTATTCCAGCCATTTTTCCGATTCTAAAAGATTCCATGCATCTCACGTATACTCAGATCGGATGGATCTCATTTGCTATTAACTTTACCGCATCCATTATGCAGCCTGTCGTAGGCTGGTTTGCAGATAAAAAACCGACGCCTTCCATTCTGCCCATTGGCATGGGTTTTACATTTACCGGCATGTTGCTGTTGGCCTTCGCTGACAGTTATATGGCTGTCCTCATTTCCGTTATCTTTGTCGGACTGGGTTCCGCCGCTTTCCATCCAGAGGGTTCACGGGTATCGCATATGGCTGCTGGTCAGCGCCGTGGGCTGGCACAATCCATCTTCCAAGTCGGTGGTAACGCAGGGCAATCCCTTGCCCCATTGCTTACACGTTGGATCTTTATCCCGTTTGGACTGTTTGGTGCCATTGGATTTACAGGCATTGCTGCCATGGGGATTGCAGTTCAGATCTACATCGCCCGTTGGTATGGACGCATGCTGCAATCGGGAGGATACCTGCGTAGACAGGCTGCTGCCCGTCGTGCACCCAATCCTGCCTTACGTAAAAAGATTACTGCCGCCATCACGCTTTTGATCTTGCTCGTCTTTGTTCGTTCCTGGTATATCGCTTCCATCGGCAGCTTCTATGCGTTTAATCTGAAAGATACTTTTGGATTGTCCACAGAGGACGCGCAGATCTATATCTTCTTGTTCCTGGCTGCCGGAGCACTGGGTACGTTCTTTGGAGGCCCCTTGGCGGATCGATTCGGCAAACGTAACCTGATCTTCCTGTCCATGGCCGGAGCTGCTCCACTTGCTCTGTTGTTGCCTTATGCGAATCTGTTCTGGACAGGCGTACTGCTAACCATTATTGGTTTTATTATGTTATCCAGCTTCTCGGTTACGGTTGTATACGCGCAAATGCTGATTCCAGGCAAAATCGGAACGGTCTCGGGCCTGATTACAGGTCTGGCATTTGGTATGGGAGGTTTGGGCGCACTTGTTCTGGGCAACTGGATTGATGTCTTCGGTGTATCACCGGTGATGCAGATGTGCAGCTTTCTGCCCCTGCTCGGAATTTTCACGTTCCTGCTTCCATCCGATAAATTACTGAATATCTGGGCCAAAGAAAACGGTAGTGAAGAGTAACTTACATTTGTAGTAAATAAAAAGTCTGACCACAACAAAAGGGTTCCCTCCAACTCTGTATTTACAGAGCGGTAGGAACCCTTTTGTTATATTTGTTTTTCTCGAATTTAGCTAAACCCGTTTTATTCCACGTCACACATGACAACGCTACTACCTTGATCTGTAATCAATTCCTTCACATCTTCAAATTCAAGGAATACCGTCGCCGTATTTTCCATGGGATGAATTCCAATTTTCTGACCGACTAGATCCTTGTCAAAGACGACGGTTACGTTCTTCTGAACATTATTAAGAACCCCCATAGGGTTAACATGCCCTTTTTCCAATCCGAGTAACTCCAACAAATCCTTCTCACTCGCAAAACTGAGTTTGCGGCTAGGTATCTTTTCGCCTAAACTTCTCAAATCAACTGACTTCGTTCCAGCAATCGTTACCAGATAATAGTTGCGCTTCTTGTCATCACGCAGAAACAGATTTTTAACGATATGTTCTGTATGTGGAATCTGATAAGAGAATATTTCCTCCATCGTATATACTGCGGGATGTTCTATACTCTCGTAAACGATATTGTTGCGATCTAAAAGATCATAGAAACCTTGTTTGTTTAACATTTCAGATTCATCTCTTTCAATTAAGTATTCTGCTATAAGACTACTTCTTCTGTAACCTTATTTCAAACGCTGAAGGATCAGCCGTTTTTTGTACAGCATTTTACCTGCTTCGGCTACATCACGGATCGTATTTTTGTTGCTCACTGAACCAAAGACCATGCCGGCAATCGGCACGAGTTGGAACAGCTTCTTCCAACCAAAGGATTCACTGTAGGAGTTAAAAACTTCACGCCAGCCCTGCATCTGCGATACCACTTCAATGGGCTTGTCTGGATCATCGTAAGCTGCCAGTTCTTCAATGATCGCTTTCTTGCCTACGATATCGGCGGAAGAGAATTGCAGACATTTGACGATAAAGATACGCTCCAGCGGTTCATCGGGATCATAGCCGTAACATAATGCCATCTCCTGCAGTACCTTCAGAGAAAGCCCCATCACCATCGGAATATCTGCTGCAATGGTTACAATGCCACCGAACCCTGTAGCTGCCCCCTGAGCCGCGGCAAACTTCGTTCGACTCTCGGTAATGTTATCGGCTACCTGGTCCAGCACCTGAAGTGGCAGATTCTCTACACTATGAATCTTCGCTGTCCCCTCAGCTTCAGCATACTGTTCCAGACGATCAGTCGTGTCCGTCATGGAATAACCGGATTTCTCGGCTTCCTCTTGCAACAGCTTGGCTACTTTTTTCTTCTGTACGAGGAACTTGCCCCCATTCTGTACATATTGACCGACGTCATTCAGGGAATCTCCGATTTTCTGTTTCAGCGCTTTAGGCATCACTTTATCCAACATCGCAAACGGCAGACGCCCGATTTTATCCCATATAAACAAGTCTTTCTGTTGTTTTTCCCATTTCAAAATCTGTTCAAGTTCGTGGTCCAATGTTTCGCGTGAATCCATATGTGATCCTCCTAATAGGTTGTGTATCGTAATCCGTATCTTTCTCATACGCAAAAATCATCGTTGTGGTTGCTTTGTTTTATATCCAAGACATCGATACTTAGGCCGTTCTATCTTATCGTTCACATACAGAAGAGCCCTTAATCAGCATCACTCGCTAACTAAGGGCTCTCGTATTTAAGGTTTCACTATCTCTTATTTCGCTTCTGCTACTGCTTTGCCATCTGGAACCGGAACACCGAAATCAGGTGTGCCATCTTCACGCCAATGAATCACTTGAGCACGAGCGTGACGGTTCGGATCATACAAGGGATCACCCTCGATGTCTTTGTAATTACGCGCATGATAAATCATAATATCGGTCTTGCCATCCGGTGATAGCGTAAAGCTGTTATGGCCCGGACCGTATTGGCCGTTCGCTTCACAAGTCTGGAATACCGGCTCGGGTGATTTTACCCAGCTTGCCGGATCAAGCAGGTCGGCATTCTCATCTGCAGTGAGCAGACCCATACAATAATTGTAATCAGTCGCGCTGGCTGAGTAGCCGATAAACAATCTTCCATTTCGGTGCATCACGGCTGCTCCTTCATTGACCTTAAAGCCGATGATCTCCCAATCGTACTCTGGCGTAGAGATCATGACCTGTTCACCTCGTAGCGTCCACGGGTTTTCCATTTCGGAAATGTACAGGTTCGAGTTGCCCACAATATCAGGATCTTTCTGCGCCCACACCAGATAGCGGATTCCCTTATGTTCAAAGGTCGTTGCATCCAGCGCGAATGATTCCCACCGGGTGTAAATCTGCCCTTTTTCTACCCACTCTCCTTCAAGTGGATTCGCAGAATCGTTCTCCAGAACATACATCCGATGATCGAACAAGCCTTCGTTGGTCTCACTGGTGTGAGCCGCAGCGTAATGTATGTACCATTTGCCATCGATAAAATGAATTTCCGGTGCCCAGATGTTGGCACTCATTGGCCCTGTGTCACGCTTGGTCCAAGCCGTTACTGGCTCGGCATCTCTTAATCCTTCCAACGTCTCTGCTCGCCGGATCTCAATCCGGTCAAAGGCTGGTACGGATGCGGAAAAGTAATAGTAACCGTCCATATGACGGTACACCCACGGATCAGCACGCTGCTCCAGGATAGGATTAGTAAAAGTAATGGAATCAGTCATGGGAATGCTCCCCTTTCAAATGTGTGTGGTGGCTCGGAGTTGAGGTTGTGTGTACGATGCAGAAAAGAGAAGAGCTATTTGAGTGCACAGCGGGCGTTCGGGGGTGGCAGGGCCTTGGTTCTCTCTTGTCCTCCGATTTCTTTTTCCCACCGCTTCTGGCGGTTGAAATCGGATGCCAAACTCGCTCCTGCGGCTCCTTCCTCCCCCTCACTGCTTGTGCACCTTTGGTTCAGTAGCTCGCTCTCTTCGCGCTCGCTGGGTTACAGCCTCACTCCGAGCCTTATTTTTGGCTCGGTTTTATGGGGTCGACCGCTTCGCAGGGTCGACTCTCCCCATATTTAGTGCATGATTGGTCTCAGACATAGGCCAGCACAGATAAATCTTGAGTGTCTATCTGTGTTAGCGCACCTTAATAGGACAGCTTGCATACACAGCGGACGTTCGGGGGTGGTAGGGCCTTGGTGCTCTCTTGTCCTCCGATTTCTCTTTCCACCGCTCTTGGCGGTTGAAATCGAATGCCAAACTCGCTCCTGCGGCTCCTTCCTCCCCCTCACTCCTTGTGCACCATCGGCGCGGTAGCTCGCTGGCCGCCGCCTTATTCCTCAGCTGCGCTGATTTGCTTGCCCCAGACCGCCACGCCGTGGTCATCGAGGCCTGTTACCACTAGCGTAGGCTGGCTTCGCTCCCAGTCCCAGGACGGGAGCAGCTTCAGCTCTTCCGTAGAAGCGCCGCCCCATGGGCTTTCTTTCCATTTTAGTGTCAATGTTTGTTTACCATCAAACGTCCAGGTTCCTGAACCGTTTTCGCTTTGAATTTTACCGTTGCCCGTTAGGGTATATGGCACGGCCTGAATTTGCCCGTCTACGGACGGGTCAAGCGCCATGCCTTCCCACTCCCCGGCTATCATGGACTTCGGAATGTCCTGTGCTTTCTCACCAGCGTAACGTTCAGGTGAAACTACAGGCCATCCGTCCTTGGTCCATAACATTTTGCGTACATGCAGATATGGCCAGTTTTTATCCGTCTCACCCCGCGCATGATGCACGATGTAATAATCGTCCCCGTCCTTCAGAACGGAGTTATGTCCGGGCGCAACCCAGCCCTCGCCTTCCGTGAAGCGATACCCGCCCAGAATTTTGGTGCCGATCTCATATTGAGGCAGATGCTCGGTATCCAGCATGTTCATGCCGTTTATGTCCGTATACGGCCCTGTGATTGAATCAGCACGCGCAACCCGCACGTTATAGTCCTCGAATAAGGAATCATAGGAGACGAACAGATAATATTTTTTGAACTCCGGGTTATACACAATGTAAGGACCTTCGACTGCACCTTCTTCGGTAGCACGATCCCGAGCGGCAATGCGTGTACCATAACCCTCGTCCTTGAATTTCCCGGTGTCTGGATCAAGTGGCAAAATGTAGATTCCGTCAAAGAATGAACCATATACCATCCACGAATTGCCCTCGGCATCTACGATGGGATTAGCATCAATGGCATTTAATTTGTCCTGTTCATTCGCAGAAGTTTTCACAACCAGTCCTTCATCTGTCCATGGACCTTCGGGAGATGAGGATGTCTGAAGACCAATGGCCGACTGGGTACTGCCAAAAGAAGAAGCCGAATAATACATCCGATAGGTATCGCCAACCTGGATCACATCCGGTGCCCACAGATTGACTGCACCTGTCCAATCCAGCGCTTCTTGCGGAATACCGGGCAGAGCCTGACCTACCCATGTCCAGTTAATCAGATCATCTGATTTTCGTACCATGACACCGGGTTTCGCTTCTCCTGCTACACGAACGTCTGTGGAATAGACGTAGTATCCCTGATCGGTTTTGATAATAGCTGGATCATGCGCATTGTTTACCGTCCAACGGGATTCATCATCCAGTATGGATGTGTCATACAGCTGAGTATCTTGAGGAGCTTCAGGAAAGACGGGACGGGACACCGTTTCTCCTGCTCTTTCTCCAGAACAACCCGTAGCTCCAACAATCAGCATCAGCAACATGGAAGCAACAACCCCTCTCTTCGAAAATATCCACCCTCGGAATCTCTTCCGCTGATTCATCCCTTCACTCCCGAAATGGCAACCGATTCAATAATCTGCTTCTGGAAGATCAGGAAGATGATTAATACCGGCAACAGGGCTACAATGGACGCTGCCATAATAAGTGGGTAATCGGTTTGAATCGCATACGTCGCGTTAAAGTTCGCGATAACCAGCTGTAGTGTCTGCTTCTCCGGTGAATTGAGATAGATAATCGGTGCCAGATAATCGTTCCAGATGCCCATGAACCAGAGAATCAGCTGTGCAGCAATCGCCGGTTTGATGAGCGGGAACGTAATACTGGAGTACAAGCGGAAGTAGGAACTTCCATCAATCTTGGCCGCCTCAATAATCGCATCAGGTACACTAAGCAGGTATTGACGAAGGAAGAAGATCATGATTACGTTACCGAACAGGCCTGGAACAATCAGTGGCAACAATGTATCCACCCAGCCCAGCTTCGCGAACATGATGAATTGCGGGATCATGACTGTCGGATAAGGAATCATCATGGATGCTAACAACGCGAGAAACAGCTTGTTTTTGTGCGGGAATCTTAATTTGGCAAAGGCAAAGGCAGCGATACTGGACGTAAATGTACCCACCACCGTTACACTCACCGCAACAATAAGGCTGTTTTTGATCCCGCTGAGCAGCGGACCAGCTTCCCAGATTTCTTTATACTTACCAAATTGGAATACTTCAGGTATCCACACAGGCGGAAGCGCGAACACATCCTGCTTCTCCTTCAATGAAGTGGACAGCATCCAGATCAGTGGTGCAATCATCGCAATCGCACCGATCGCGAGTACGATAAAGATGATCGAGTTCGTTAATTTCCTCTTTTGACTGTAAGACATCTCCGGTTCACTCCTTTCCTTGACAATCAATCCCCATCATAGGCTGATTTTTCGTTCATTTTGAATTGCACCAGGGTAATGACAAAAATGAAAATACCCAGAATCATGGCCATCGCTGAGGCATAACCCATCTGCAAGTTACCGAAGGCTTTCTGCCAAATGTAGAAGACGATTGATGCCGAAGAATATTCAGGACCACCCGTAGGCGTCATAATGTTCATCTCGGTGAAGATCTGGGAACCACCAATGATATTTGTAACAATGAGGAAAAAGGTAACTGGCTTCACCATAGGCCAGGTGATGTTGCGGAAGATCTGGAACCCATTGGCTCCATCCAACTCAGCCGCTTCGTAGTATGTACGTGATACACTTTGCAGTGCCGCCAAGTACAATAACATCGTGTATCCGAGACCTTTCCATATCGTCATAATAATTAGAGCGGGTTTGACCGTGTCTTTATTCGCGAGCCAGTTTGGACCCTTGATACCAAACAGGTCAAGGAACTGATTGACCAGACCGTAATCCCCGTTGTATGCCCAGTTCCACATGATGGACACCGCAGCGAGGGAAGAAATAACCGGAATGTAATAGATCACACGGAATGTCGTTGTGCCGGGAATTTTACGATTCAGACCCATTGCCAGCAATAGAGCCAACAACAGACCAATCGGGATACCGAGCATCAGGAAGAATGTATTAAACATCGCTTTGTAAAAGAGGTCATCCGTGAGCAGATCCTTGAAGTTGGCCAAACCGATAAAATTCATCTGTCCCAGTCCATCCCAATCGGTAAAGGAACCATAGAGGGAATAGAGGAACGGGAACATGACAAAGATTAGCAACCCAAGAATCGGAGGCAAAATAAACAGATATCCGTACAGCATCTCTTTGCGATACAAACTCGATTTCGTAATCACGGCGTTCACCCCTGTTTCTAGTATCAGCATGTGGCATCCTTCGATTGAACTTGTCGATCAACGAATGCCACATGCCCGTATGGAATCCAATAAGCTCCAATAAGAACGATGCCAGCAGCATGATTGCTGGCCGCCGGCATCGCCTTTTCCTATCTACTTATTCTGAGATTTCTTTTCCTGTTCAACCGCTTTGTCGAGCAGCTTCTGCATTTTCGGTTGCTGCTGCTTCACATAATCTGCGGCTGTAATCTTGCCATCCAATACCGGCTGAATGTCCGTGAAGAACAGGTCATACCATTCCGCATTGTACGTGTAGTTACCTGGCAGAGCCCGGCCATAATCCTCTACGATGTCAATGAATTCTTGCTTATTGGCTGGTTTCGTGGATGTATCTTTGGCCCACTCGTCTGCCATATCAAGCAAGTTCGGGATTTGTACCTTGGCATCTACCAGTTGCTGCATGCCTTCCTTCGAAGCCGTAAGGTAGTTCACCAATGCTGCCGCTTCTTCCGGATATTTCGTTTTCGCCGATACCCCAATGCCCAGAGAGCCGATCCACGTTGCCGATTTGCCAGTCGATCCCGCAGGGAAAGGCAGCAAATCATAATCGAAAGGCAGTTTTTCAAATGTGCTCATATCCCATGGACCTACAGGGAAGAAAGCCATTTCACCTTTCATCCAGCGTTGGTACGTATCCAATGTTTGCGCTTCCTCAATAGAAGGTGTGATTTTGTATACGTTCTGCATGTCCGCGAAGAACTGCAGTGCTTCAGCGAATTTCGGATCATCAATCGTTACCTTTGTTTTGGTTTCATCCAGCCAGTCGCCACCGTTGCTCCATACAAAGGATTGCAGGGCCCACTGTACGTTGAATCCAGTACCGTATACATCCGGTTTACCGTCTCCATTGGTATCCTTGGTCGCTTGCTGGTTCACCTTGATGAACTCTTCCCATGTATATGGTTTATCCGTGTCAGGGAATGGAATGCCCTCTTTTTCAAACAAAGTCTTGTTGTAGCCCAGTGCAAATGGCCCCAGATCTTTCGGCATACCGTAGATATCACCTTGGCCTGCCATTTGGCCATCATAACGATACAGATCCACGCCGTATTTCCAGATATTATCAAGATCAACATCCGGATTATTTTCAATATACGATGTGAGGTTCATCAGCACATTACTGTTCACATACGCTTTCACATCGCCCGGATTGATGTAGAATACGTCAGGCAAGCTGTTGCCTGTAATTGCCGCTCTCAGCTTGGTTGCATATTGATCCGCAGCCGTTACGATGATTTTGACTTTCACACCCGGATGATCTTCTTCGAATTTCTTGACCACCGCCTGGTAAGCTTTCTGCTCGTCTGTACCTCCGCGGAACATAAACGTTAACTCCTTGTCCCCACTCGCGCCGCTGTTACCTCCACAACCTGCAAGTACCAGCGCACTTACCAGCATAAGAAGCATAAATGTGACCCAATTCTTTTTCTTTACCATCTGAACCCCTCCTGATCTGGATTTGTAACCGTATTCAATTGGATGAAATAGGATTTCTGTTGTTAAATTTATCAAATCCAGATCACTTTAGTCAACACTTTTATAAAACATTTTATATTTATATAAAATAAATCAATACATCGGCCAGCCATTCGCGTCCCACAGCAAGTCATTAATCAGCAATTTCGGATTGCCATTATCCTCTGCATCATAGGCGTGTCGTGCAATGACATTGCCGTTGTACACGTCCTGACCACCTGGACCTTTCCATTTCACGTTGCCTGTATCCAATATCGTTCCGCCGCCATTCAGCATATTCACTCCGTTTTTATCCACATAAGGGCCTGTAATACTCGTCGAACGCCCATAGACCATTTTGTAGGTACTGTTTACCCCTTGGCAGCAAGAATCAATTGAAGCAAACAGGTAATAGTATCCGCCACGATATACAACACTTGGTCCTTCAATAGCCCCCCCGTTATTCGGACGCGCAGCAATGGAAGTTATGCTTCCTGTCGGTTTCATCGTGTTTTTGTCCAGCTTGACAATCTTCAGACCGCTCCAGAAAGAACCGAAGGCCAGCCATGGGTTGCCTGAAGCATCAATGACCAGATTCGGATCAATCGCATTATAATTATTGGCGGTCGTAGTCTGAAGCACCAATCCTTCGTCCTTCCACTGCCCTGCTCCAATGCTGTTGGCAGACGCAAGACCAATCGCAGACCGATTGGAGCCAAAGGTGGAGATGGAATAATAGAGCCATACTTTTCCGTTATACTGCTCTACGTCTGGTGCCCATACATCCAATCCACTTTGTCCCGGAACAGCAGAAGCCCACCAGGATGGCTTGCTTAAGAAGATTTGTGGAACACGATACCAGGACGATCCATTATCAGATTTCAATACCTGAATACCTGGGCCGGTTGAAAAGGTGTACCACGAGCTTCCCTCTTTGATAATTGATGGATCATGAACGGCGGTATCTCCGGTCAGATTCCAGAACGCCGCCAAAGCTTTTGACTGACCTGCCAGTAGTAATACCATCACAAGTAATGCCGGTAAAGCCAACCGTTTCCACTTAAACCTCTTCACATTGCTCAACTTTTCCAAACCGAACTCCACCTTTCCTGATCAAATGGTTAATTAGGTTCATGAAGTAATGAATCAATTTAGGTATAATAGGATTATAAAAGCGGTTTCATTACATTTCAATGGTATATTTCAAACATATGTAAACTGATTAACACTTATTTTAACCGGAATAGTGAACAAAATATAGTTTATATCTTCATATTTGCGCTATGTACAGGGGTTTTGGCTTCCATTTCTCAGCCCTTCCCTTCCATGAAGGAATGATTTATAATTATCTGAAATAAAACATATAAATGTGCAAATGTCTGCAATGAAAAGAGACTTTGTTCAGAACGGGGAAAGGAATCCACCTATGATTTATATTAAAGATCTGATGTCGGGTGTGAATATCTTCAAAGCGCTCAGTTCGGAAATCCGGATTCAGATCATCGAGCTGCTGGCCAAGAACCAAAGTCTTAATCTCAATGATCTCGCAACTAAGCTGGGTCTCAGTAATGGCGCTATCACAATGCATATCAAAAAGCTCGAAGAGAGCGGATTGATTGAGATCAACACCGCTGTTGGTAAACATGGCATTCAGAAGATATGTTATCTCAATGAGGAAAAATTAATGGTTGATCTGCGTTCACAGGAGATTAACAATCGTTACGAGGTGGAAATTCAGGTCGGTCATTACAGCGATTATCAGGCTGCGCCTACATGTGGTCTCGCTACCCGGGACAGCATTGTTGGAGAGTTCGATGATCCGCGTTACTTTGCTGATCCATTGCGAATTGATGCGGAGATGATCTGGCTGGCTGAAGGTTATCTGGAGTATCGGATTCCCAACTATCTTAAGCCGAATCAGTCGTTTAGCGAAATTCAGTTGTCGATGGAACTGGGTTCAGAGGCACCTGGCTTTTGCGACAATTATCCTTCGGATATTTATTTCTACATTAATGGTATTGAGATTGGCTGCTGGACGAGTCCAGGCGATTTTGGCAATACACGCGGTACCTTCAACCCGGAATGGTGGCCTCCCCATCTCAATCAGTACGGCATGCTGAAGCTAATCCGGATCACACAGGAAGGCAGCTATATCGACGGATGTCGCATCTCGGACGTAACACTGGACCAAATTGGTTTGGATTACAAAAGCGATATTCACTTCCGCATTGCAGTTACCGATGGCCCTTTGAACAAACGGGGCTTGACGATCTTCGGCAAAAACTTTGGCAACTATGGACAGAATCTGCTTGCTCGCGTTCTCTATAATGTGCAAGAAGAGTAGTAGAGCCAGCTCTGACTAAAATCTCGAAATAAAGGCTCGACAGAACTGCCAAGATATCGGTTCAACACAACAATAATGTATCCTTAGAAAGAGTGCGATCCAGCACTCTTTTTTTGTTTTCTCTCACTATAGAGCATATTCAAGCTTAGCCGCCGAAGGATTAGAAGGATACGAGTTGACGAACTCCCTTCCGGTTCATATTGCTGTGATATAATAATGGCCTGGAATGACAAAATGGAATAACGGGCGGGGATAGCTTTTGAAATTGGAGCGATTAATCTCAATCATATACAAACTGTTGAACCACGAAGTGTTGTCTGCCTCCACCTTGGCGGAAGAGTTTCAGGTATCCGCAAGAACGATCTATCGGGATATTGATGTGATCTGCGCAGCTGGCTTCCCGGTTGTCTCCCATCAGGGACTTAAAGGTGGCTACGGCATGATGGACGGATACAAAATGGATAAAAGCTTGCTCGGTTCGTATGATGTCGATGCCCTGATTACGATCCTTAGCAGTCTCTCCACCGTCTTTGAAGACGCGCGTGCACAGGGAACGATTGAACGTCTGCAAACCATTGGACCGGAGCATCAGACCTCAAGTCTATCCGTGGATTTGGAGACACGTCGAACAGAACCTGATGCCCTTCCTAATCTCCGTACAGGAATTACGAAGCATCAGGTTGTGCGTTTTGACTACATCAATACGAAGAATGAACATACTCCCCGCCAGCTGGAACCGGTAAGACTTCATTTTAAATATCGTAATTGGTATGTTTATGGATTTTGCCAGACAAGGCAGGATTATCGGGAATTCCGACTGTCCCGGATGATGAATGTGCACCTGACATCGGAACACTTTCAACCACATCTTGAGCTTCCTCAAGAGAATCTTGTGTCAGATCCATCATGGCAAGATCAGATTAGTGATGTTGTTTTTCGAGTGAAACCGGAATCGCTATCGGAAGCCATGGATCATTTTCAACAGGCAGATAAGCAATTTCACGAGGATGGAAGTATGACGATGCGCATCCAGGTCCATCAGCCGTTACAAGCCAAGTGGTTATGGTCGTTTCTACTCAGTTTGGGCAGTGGCGCCGAGGTGCTTGAACCGATTGAATTACGAAGCATTCTGAAAGAACAACTTCGAAATGCACTTAACCTCTATGAAGAAGTATGACACGCTGTTGTCATACTTCTTTTTTTATAATTATCTCAGTAAGTTAACCCAATCCACCCCCAAATTAAAGGAGACGATCATCCATGAATCATCCGGTACAAATGTATAATTATCACGCATGGGCCAACCAAACCATCCTGAGCAGAATCAAGGAACTGCCCTCTTCCGTACTGAGTCAGGAAGTGAATAGTTCGTTTCCAACCATCGCTCATGCACTCAGCCATATCTATGCAGTGGATAAGATGTGGTACCTGGTGTTAACTGGCACAGGTATGCCCGAGGCACTGCAAGCATGCATACCTCTCAATAGTGAAATTCACGGTTCTGTGGGTGAGTACATTCAATGTTTTACCGACCTGTCAGCACAATACAGTGAGTGGTTACGGGGCCAAGCTGATCTGGAGCAAACCGTTCTGCTCGATAATCCATTTGCCGGAGTTCGCGAAACCAGTTTATCGGAAATGGTATTCCATCTGGTAAATCACGGGACCTACCACCGGGGCAATGTATCTACTATGCTGCGTCAATTGGGGCACGCCTCCATCATGAACGACTATTCTCTATTCTGGTATCAAGAACCGGCTCAAGTATAGACAACGATTCGATGGAAAATGTACATTGTATCCCCGTGACATCGAGGGATGAATTGAGAAATTGGTTGCAAGAGCACGGAAAAGTCCAGAAATCTTGCTGGGTCATCGTAAGCATGAAACCAACTTCGGATGCCCTGCTGTACTTGGACGTGGTTGAAGAGTCGCTGTGCTTTGGATGGATCGATGGAATCAAAAAGAAAATATCCGAGACCCAATTAGCACAGAGATTGTCTCCTCGAAGCCAACGAAGCTCTTGGACTGAATTGAACAAGGAACGTGTCCGCCGTCTTGAAAAGTTGGGCTTCATGCATGACGAAGGTAGAAAGGTTCTTCCTGTTATGGACCCGAATGCTTTCATTATCGATGGTGTAATCGAACAAAGGCTGAAAGAGGATCAGCAGGTTTATGCGAATTTCATCGCCTTCCCTGCTCTGTATCAAAAGATTCGGATCGATACGATCCAAAGTGTGAAACAGCAGCCCGCATTATTCCAGAGTCGATTGGACAAATTCATAACCAATACGAAGGAAAATAAAATGTACGGTCAGTGGCATGATAACGGACGGCTTTTGGATTATTAGCGTGTCTCTGAAAAACATTAAACAGGACTTCCCTATGCGGAGGCCCTGTTTTGTTGTTTCCCATATTAATGATTTTGCCTGTATGTTTTGGGAGACTTGCCATAGGCTTTCTTGAATTGACGGGTGAAATAATTACTGTCGTTAAATCCGCATTCATATGAAATTTCCGTAATGGACAGGTTCCCGTTTTTCAATAAATGACATGCCTTTTCCAGACGCAACTTCTGCAGATAAGAGATCGGAGTCATCTGATAATAGGATCGAAAAATCCGATTCAGATGCCTTATCGAGATGTTCGACTTCCCCGCAATGTCCTCCAGCGACAATGGCTCCAGATAATGATCTTCAATATATGAAATGGCATTCGCCAGATGCATCAGATTGTTGCCCTCAATGCCCTTTTCCTGCGTATCATATTGCCTCGACAAATATACAACCATCTCCGTTAGACGTGAGATCAACATCGTCTGATAGCCTTGCTGTTTACTGTGATACTCCTCAATCATGAACGATATCAACGATTCGACATACTCCAGACTGGAAATGGATAACGCCAGTTTACTCGGAAATGAGTGGGTATTGCGATAGAACGGTTCCAAAACAAACAGTGCCTGGAAGCCGTTGGATTTCCTGAGATCAGGCCCAGCCGAAGCAAGCATCTCGGGACTGAACATCACGTTACAGATCCTAAAATCATGAGGGTCTTTATACGCATGATGGGTGTCACCATTGATGACAAACGCGTTTCCTTTTTTAATAAAAAATTCCTCGGTGTTCACCACATGAGTTGCATGACCATTCAGAACAATCACAAGTTCCGTAAAATCCATATGATTATGAAGCTCCATGTCCTCAACGTGTCCACCATACTGAATGAAAAACGGAAATTGTTGATGATCTGAAGTAAACCATCTCAAATAGGCATTACTCAAAAGCATTCCCCTCCACGAACATTGTTGGGCTGAATGTCTATATCATGCTATTCCAGGACCGAAAAATCAAGGTTTAATATCCTTAAAACCGTTATAATTCGCCTTGTAGCAAGGATTCTCTAACATGTCCAGATTCGTACTAAACTCTCACAATGAATAGGAGCATAACATGATGAAATATACCAATCCGGTCATTCCGGGTTTTTATCCCGATCCAAGCATCTGTCGTGTAGACGAAGACTACTATCTGGTGACCAGTACCTTTGAATATTTTCCGGGTGTGCCTATTTTTCATAGTAAAGACCTTGTGAACTGGCGACAGATCGGCCATGTCCTTACTACCACAGAACAGCTCCCTCTAGCGAACGCGGGCAGCTCTGGCGGCATTTATGCTCCAACACTCCGGTATCATGATGGCTGGTTCTATATGACAACAACCAATGTAAGCGGCGGCGGAAATTTTTATGTACGTAGTACCCAGCCCGAGGGACCGTGGTCTGCTACGATTTTTGTTGATCAGGACGGCATAGATCCCTCTTTCCTCTTTGATGATGATGGACGTGTATACTTTCAAACTGCTTGTAATGGCAATGAAGGCGAAGGTATCTATCAGTGCGAGATAGACATCACAACCGGAGCCAGACTGACCAATAGTCGATTGATATGGAGAGGAACCGGAGGCGCGGCCCCCGAGGCTCCCCACTTGTACAAAATAAACGACCTCTACTATCTCATGATCGCCGAAGGTGGAACCGAGTATGGTCATATGGAGACCATTGCTCGAAGTGCAAATCCATACGGACCATTTGATCCGTGTCCTCATAATCCGATTCTGTCCAATCGCAGCATGAAATCCAGTATCCATGCAACCGGGCATGCAGATCTTGTCCAGATTCAGGATGGAAGCTGGTGGGCCGTATGTCTGGGCCTTCGTCCCGCAGGTTACCCCATGCGACACCATCTGGGACGCGAAACGTTCCTGGCACCCGTCACTTGGACGGATGGCGGTTGGCCGATGATTGGTGTGCACGGACATATTGAGCCGGAGATGACTAGACCTTCGTTGCCTGAGCACCCCTGGTCGCATCAGGCTATCCGGGATCATTTTGAGGAACCAACATTGAACATGAACTGGATCTTCCTGCGGAACCCGGCTCCGGATAGTTGGACGCTCACAGTAAATCCCGGGCAACTCATCCTGCGGGGTCATCCGGTTTCGCTCGATGATGGAAGAAATCCATCCTTTGTCGGGCGTCGATTGAGCCATTTCTTATGTAACATGGCGACCGAACTGCATTATGAGCCAAGTGCAAGCGGCGGTGAAGCTGGTTTAACCGTATTTATGAATAATAAATATCATTACGATTTGGCTGTAACACAGATCAACGGCCAGAAAAAAATCATACTACGGCGAACTGTCGGTTCTCTACGAACTGTACAGATGCTTGACTGTGAGAAGGGTCCGGTTGTTTTACAGATCAAGGCCGACCGTAATCACTTTACGTTCCTCTACCAGCAAGGCTCATCCGATGCCATCGAAGTAGGTTCAGGGGAAACCCATCTGTTATCTACCGAAGTAGCAAGTGGTTTCACAGGTGTTATTGTAGCTATGTATGCCTACGATCCATCGGGGGAACGCACCCCTGCAAGTTTCGATTGGTTCGACTATGAACCTCTGGAAGAATTATCATTTTAACTCCTATATTCAATAATAAAAAATATAATATATGATCAGCTAAAATTTATCCCCTTAAAGTAGACACTCTCTGAAAAGCCTTATGTGGTAGCATAAGGAAATGAGTGAACTTCGAGGGGATTTTGCTATCGTTATATCTTTCTTTATATTTGCTCTGAAATTTATAAAAGAACCATTGCTTTATTAGAGAAGTTCTCCTAGTATTTTTAGAAGGAACACCCCAGCAGCTCCCGTCTTGGCAATACCTTCACTGTCCATATGAGAGCGCTATCGCTGCAGCACGAAAGATAAACGGGAGGTTGCAGATATGAAATGGAATCACTTCAAGTCCAAGCTTCTGCTTAAGTACACACTATCCTATATCTCCATTTTCCTGATCCCTCTTGTTATTTTAACCATCATTATTTATCACAACGCTGTGGACACGCTCCGTTCAGAGATTGAACAGACCAATGTCAACCAGCTCACTCAAGCCAAAACTGTCATTGATGATCGCATGAAGGAACTGCAAGACATCGCGTTTCGCATCGCCTACGATGAGCAGTTAACGCGGTATTGGACCCACCATCCGTACTATAGCCGAGAATCGATTGGCGCATTGGTCAAATACAAAGCCACCAGTTCCATTATTGATGAGCTGTTCCTATTCTTCCGAGGAGATGATAACATCTACTCTTCTCAAGGCTCTGAAAATCTGAATGTATTTACTGGCCGCTACAAATTTAATACATGGAATGAAGCGGACATGATCCAGGATTTGAATAACGTGCAGTCTCCCACGATACGACCGGCGGAGCAGGTCGTTCAAGGAACCAAAATACCCAACTCCATGCTGGCCTACCTTGTACCGATTGCGCCTAACAATACGCCCGCCCATGGAACCGTCATGTACCTGATTCACGAGTCCAATCTGACGGGCTTAATTGATACCATCCTCAGTGATTATCACGGAATGACTTATATTTTCGATAATTACGGGCAAGTTCTGGCAGCCAACTACAAAGGAGAAATTATTACCGAACAGGAAGTCAGTGCTCTGTTTGCACTTGAGCCCGGAACGCACAGCATCTCCTTAAACCAGGAACCGCATTCAGTCGTATCCGTTAAATCGGATGCGGGCTGGACTTATGTAACCGCTATGCCCAGCAACCAATTTTTTAGCCGGATTGTCCATATTCGCACCTTTGTTGTTCTTGTTTTCTCCTTCATGGTGGTGATGGGCACGTTCCTCGCTATTATGTTGGCCCGAAGACAATACCATCCGATTTCAGACTTAATGGAGTTCATCCGGTTGAAAAATGATCCTGATCCGCCCTCAACCACCAATGAGCTGGAATGGATCAAGAAAACACTGCACGATTATAGTCAGCGCGTGGATCTTCAGGAGCCTTACGCTCGTAATCATATTTTGCTTATGTTGCTGAAGCACGGCCATACCGGAGATTTCCCCTCTGAGTTTACCGACAAGCTCGGTATACGCTTCAACCGATCCCATTACTTTGTCATGATTATGGGCTGGGAAATGCATGCTTTCCCTATCGGTGATAACACTGAGCAGCGAACTGCCATTCAGTTAATGAACGAAGTGGAATTGCCAGAGATCTCTGCATATGCTTACGGCGTGGAGCTCCCTCAAGCAGACCGAATGGCTCTCATCGTCGGATGTGATGCCGAAGTCGGCCATGAATCCAACTTGAATACTCGTATGGAATCTATTGTTGAATCACTACAATCGATGGTCGCAGATCACGTCGGAGTCGCTCCCGCAATCGGGATCGGCAACAGCTACAATTCTCCATCGCAGCTGAACCAATCATACATCGAGGCATCGACCGCACTGGAAGCATCCATGCTGCACGGACAAGGCAGCAGTACCTTCTTCAACGCGCTTTCCGGTTCTAGTGAACCGGATTCTTCCTTCTGGGTCCCTAAAGATGTACTGCTGAAGCTGGTTCAGAGCTTAAAACAGGGTAGCTATGATGTGGCGGTTCAGATGGTGTCGACCGCGTTAGACAACCTGAAAGCCGAAATGCCGTCGGTACCACTGCTACGTTGCATCTGCTTTGATATTCTGAATACCATGCTAAAAACCGCCTCGGAGCTTGGAATGCATCATGTGGTTAATCAACTCCCAAGAATCACATCCTATGACTCACTGGAGGATTTGGAGAAAAAACTGACAGGTCTTGCCGCCGAAATCTGCGCCCATGTCGAGGCAAAGAGCGAAACGGAAGAAAGCTCCATGATGAATGAAATCGTTGCTTATATTGATGCCAACTTCTCGGATTATGACCTCAGTCTCGGTACGATCTCATCTAAATTCACGATCTCTTCATCGTATTTCAGCCGTTCCTTCAAAGAAAAGATCGGTATGAATTTTACCCAATACATTTGGCAGAAAAGGATGGATGAAGTCATCCGACTACTGCTGCATACTACCGATCCGTTAAAAGATATCATCACGCGTGTCGGTTACCTGGATACACCAAACTTCATCCGCAAATTCAAGAAAGAGACGGGTTATACCCCAGGGCAATACCGTAAAATGCACCGTCCCAACGGCTCCGCCGATTCCCCGGATGATGATGACGAGGAATGTATTGGCTAAATGGAGCTATCGTCTCTGTGATGGTTACATCTCAGAACAGTAAACAGTGTATATGAGAGCGAATAACATGTGCCAGATTCAATAGACCAAAATAACGCAAACAAGGGGCCGTCCTATAAGTCATGAGCATGACTATAGGACGGCCCCTTCGTATGTTTTTAGTCCATATACATCATCTGACCCGTCGGCTCCCTGAGGTGTTTATCCTATTTTCCCAGCCGGAAGATCCTGCAGCCCTTGATGTATAGCACCCAGTAGACGGCGGGTCGGATCACAGCCGTACTCCCAGAACATGATTCCGGCCAGACCTTGTTCCTTTACGTAATCACATTTGCATTGGATCGACTCTTCATCATCATAAGATATTAGGCTGGACCCATTAAACAGAAAAGGTGCACAGGCTTCTTCATCCCAATAACGAGTGTAACCATTCTGGTTAATGTACTTCGCTTCCAGCTCGGCAAATGACGGACCGTAGCCGCCTGTGCTGCCAGCCATTTGATGGAGCCCGTGGTTTTGATCAGGAACTTCAGTCCAGATCCGGGAATAAAACGCAGCACCGATCACAATTTTCTCCTTCGGAACACCAGCGCGAACAAAAAGGTTCACAGAAGCATCCGTACTGATTCGAAACAAATCTCCTGTTGGCGTGTACAGATTCGTATGGTGCCCGGTCAGAATCTGAAAACCACCGCGCATGTCATAGGTCATCAACTGGACGTAGTCCAGGTACTGCTGCACCTCAGCCATCTCTGTACCGTCTACGTAGTATTGGTCAGCCCCTGCCGCAATGGTGAGCAGATAATGACGACCTTCCTCGGCTCCCTTGGCATCCAGTGACTCCCGCATCGTCTTGAGTAACAACGTAAAATTCCGTTTATCATCAGGACTGGATGCGATACCAGCTTCACCATAACAAGGATACTCCCAGTCCAGATCAATCCCCTCAAAAGGGTATTCCTCCAGTACCCGGACCGCAGATGCAGCCATGCTTTCCCTCCCCGCCCGGGTTGAGGCAGCCTCTGAGAAACCGCCAGCGCTCCATCCGCCAACAGACAGCAGTACCGTAAGATTCGGATGCTCCCGCTTCATGTTCCGGATAACGTGACCGTTCTTTAAATGCTCGATGGTGATTTCATCATTCTTAACATGTCCGAAGGCTACGTTCAGATGTGTTAACTTCAACAGATCCTCATGTGTCATGTTGGAAAGAACTGAATCCACGGCATAACCTACAGCAATATATTTCGTCATTCTCTTCACTCCGATCCGTTCGATGATTGAGATATCGCAGCAGCAATCTGCAGGGCTTCCTTCCCTGTACCGATCTTGTACCCGGAAGCCAAATACCGAATTTGATGCTGAGCATCCAGCACGAACAGATGCGGATAACCCGCTTCGTAAGCCGCAGGCTTTGAAATGAAACCCGACAAGGAAGCATAACTGGAATCTCGTACAAAAACCGTGCGTACAGGCAGCTTTGGATAACCAGCAGGGTCAAAGGCAGCGTTCCATTCCACATCTCCGATCATGAGTACGATTGGTATACCCAGCTTATCCAGTGGCTCTGCCAGCTCGCAAAGTTCACGAAGCAGATGTTTGGTCGGTTCACGCTCCGGTTCAATCCAGGCAGCAATGGCACCCTCGGATCCCAGAAGTTCCTCCAGCTCTACCTCTGAACCATTCAGACGAGTCAGTATGCTTCCTGGTACCAGTTTACCCAGTACAGGAATATCAACCTCAGTCTCGCGATAAGTCAATACAACCTCAGTTGTATCTCCGGTGTTCACGGTAAAGTAAACGAAGCGCACTTTTACGGTTCCATCTTTCAGGCGAATGCCTGTCGTTAAGCGATAAACGCCTGGTTCAACCTCATATGGCTCGCTATAGACATCCGCACTGCCATAAGGATAAATCAACGTCTTGTAGACACCATCTTCCAGACGGGCAAACGAGAAATTTTCGAAATAAGATGCTTCAGGTGTATCCTGCGAAGCCTTTATATCCCTACAAAGTTGGAGCATTCCCCAGCTTGTGCTCTCCTGAGTTTGAGTTGAAGTGAGACTAAACGCATCCTCCCAGCCTCTGTCACTTAGGTACTGTGGTTTCTGTGCACTCGGATGTAATCGTGCCGGAATACCCAAACTGCGGCATACAGCCACAAACAAAATATCCAGCGACTGAGCATCGCCCTTCATCAGACTAAACGTCCCGATCGGATTCCCTTTGCCTTTTAGATTAGGAAGATCTTCATAGTATTCGTATTCCTGTTCCAGCATTTGGAGAAGCATCGCAGGATTTTCCCTAAACGCTGCTGCTTTGTCAGCCGAAAAGGCATTCTGGAATACGCCTCGATAAGGAACCAGCATCTCATAGGAAATCCGCGGACACAGGATGTATCTCACAAACGTACCTTCAGACCATGATCCTTGTTGCGAGAGCGCACCGACTAGATGATCATCCAGCGTCTGGCGAAAGGTATCAGTTAAATCTTTTTCATTCATCGACTCCAGCAACCGGAGCGGCCATTCACCGTATGAATTGGAACATTCCTCTAGGAAAGCTGCAATTTCACAACTGTTCCCCCTTGCTTTCTCGAGAATAGCCCATACACGTACTGAGGGCAGTCCGACCACTTTAGCCAGCGAGACCGCTTCCTCCTCACCCAGGAATGTGTCCTCATACTCGCTCCGGGTCTGCGCCCCTTCCTCCAGACGACGATTGTGAATCTGGATCTTCTCTTCCGGTAATGCAATCACTACCTCTCCCTCCCCTTCCGGAGGAGGAACTATATCAAAATCTGTGATCCCTGTGGGCTGCTCTGACGAGTCCAATACAAGTTCTACAAGCTCGCTTTCCTGAGCCTTGAATAGGATTTCACTCCACTTGCCGCCACTGACCGCACGAATCAAAAGGTCGCCATAACCTGTCTTAAAAGCAGCTTCCCCTTGTGCGTCCGTGCTAATTTCGGCAATCGGATAGAATTCAGCCGAATTGTACAACTCAAAGCGGACGCTCGCTCCGGGTACGGGCTCTCCATGCTCATCTTTCACCTTCACACAGACTGTTCGCGTTGGCGCATAGTTCTCAAGCAAGTTGATTTCGGTAAATCCCTTCTCGGAGAGCGTAATATCCTCTGGTCCGGGATAGTCGGCATAGATCCTCGTATTAATCAGCATGGCCCTGCGGGCTGGCGGGCTGAACCATCCCTGGTTCAGACGAGCTTCCGGCTCGCATGCCCCGATGTAATACCATTGACCATCTGCCCAGGCTTCTACCCAGGCATGATTACTGTCACAGTGCGCCCAACGCGGCGTGTAGACCTGGCGAGCAGGTATACCGATGCTGCGAAGAGCGGCCACCGCCAACGTGGATTCTTCGCCGCATCGGCCACGAGCATTCCGGATCATCGTCAGCGGTGATATCGTACGCAGATCGCTGCCGATATAGGTCGCTTTCTCATGACACCAGTAATTGGTCTCCAGAATGGCATCGGCCATGGATAACTTCGTTGTCCGCTCGGCTAATTCGTCATATATCAAACCGCGGAAATCTTCAATATTTTCCGTATTTATCCGATAAGGCAACACAAAATGAAGGAACAGATGATCAGGAACGCATGCTCCCCAAGGTACACGCTTGCGGATATCCAAAGCCTGGCGCACATGGCTCAAGAACAGGTCCCCGTTATAATCAGCCATGTCGTTTACCGGCATATAGGCATATATATACTTCAATGCCCAGGTCTCTTCTTCCGTTAGCCCCTGTTGAAAGATATGAAACAACTCTGATTTGCGGGCCTCTGCAAAACGTACCTTTTCCTGAAACTTCTGCTCGATCCTCTCCAATGACTGTGCATCAAGGGAAAATACTAAGGTTTGGCTGGTCATGATTAGCTCACTCCTTCCACAGCTTTCCGTCTTCCCGAATACAGATTAAGGTAGTGCCGTCCGAGGAAGGCGTACTAATCTGAAATAAACTACGGGTTGTTTCAATTACAGGCTGACAAATCAATGATTCCTCACCCATAAGCAGCTTCAAATCCTGTGTAAATTCACCATGGGTTTCATAATAATTGCGTTCACGGTAATAAAGCCTGCGAAGCTCCCATTTAATTCGCTCGTCTTCCGGCAACTTAAACGACTGATCGGTTCCGTCATCCGAGAATACGACATAGCCCCACAACTCCGGGTAATGCATGTTGATAATACCCATAGGTGACCACACCCAGTTGTCTTCCGGATAAGGTTTGCCCGTATCTGGATTCAGCACCTTGCGGTACTCACCGTCCTGCACCTCGGTCCGCCACTCTACGCGCGAGAAGTTGACACGCCAGAACTCACCGGGTGCAGGCGGACGGTTTCCTTCGGCACACTCCTGTAGACTGGTCCAGGGTATTGCAACTTCCACGCTCCATTTCCGATTATCAGCCCCAGGATTATTCAGGTCACCATCGATATATACGGCCGTCTTGAGACCGCTGATATCCCATCCATTGACCGGAGGTCCGCCATCCCGATACGGCTTCACCAATAGCAGGTCCCATACCGTATTGAGTGCATTGATCTCGAACTCATAATATTGATGGGAATCCCCATCGGGATCGATAAAAATCTCGAAGTCATTGTCATAAAAAATAACGGAATCACGCTCAGTCAACGTAGCCCAGATCTGATCTTCAATCAGCTCGGCAGCAAAATAGAAATAGTCGTCATCCCACAGCATTTTTACCCGTGTCTGTTTCCCTGGCTTCGGACGAAGATCCCCTTCGATATCAACGAAATCATCCGTCCAAGGGGCCGCATCCCAAAATGCCTTATCCACACGGCCGTCTAAGACCAGCGGTTCCTGCGCACGATTGCATATATAATGTTTGGGAGCATACTCAATCTTGGGTTCCGGCACTCCACTTCTGTTCATGTCGCTCTCTCCAATTCGTAAGGGAGGGCATGCATCTATCAGCGCACACCCTCCCTGTAATGGTTAGTTATGGGTGACAACGGCTCCAGAGCCGCCATACATTTCCAGCTCCTCATCGAATTCGAGCTTAAGAACGGTCACCTGTTCATGTGTATCCTCCGGGGTCATCTTAATCCACGTTGTTCCCGGGATATTGAACCAAGGCACGCCCCCATGAATCTCATGATGAAGCTCTTTGCCCGAATGCAGCACGGTAATTTTCTTGATCGGATTGCAGAGACCTTTGATGCACACATTCTCTTTTGGCTCGTCATACACAAATAGGTACAATGACTTTCTGTCCTCTGATACGGTGCTTCCCCCAAAATAATAGCGAGGCATAATCCCTTCTCCCGTCCCGAAAACAGCCTCCTCATGGATCCGAATCCATGTTCCCAGCCCAAGCAGGATGTCCTCCTGCCTCTGATCGATGGTCCCGTCTTCACGCGGGCCGATATCCAGTAACATATTTCCGCCCATCGAAATACAATCACAGAACATTCGAATGATCTGATTAAGTGATTTATATTTATGATCTGTTGGCACATAACCCCAAGATGTGTTGATCGTGGTACAGAATTCCCAGAGTCCCTCTGGTCTTGTAATCGGAATGCCCTGCTCCGGCGTCTTGTAATCTCCATAACCCTGCAGACGGGAGTTGATGATGATATCCGGGTTGAAGGATTGCAGGTAATGCTTGAAGTCCGGCAGATTCCACTGCTCGGCACTTCGTTCCCAGTCCCCATCGAACCACAGCAGATCCACTTTTCCGTAATTCGTCAAAATCTCTTCCAGTTGATGGTTATTGAATTGCAGGAACTTCTGCCATTTCTCCTGATCCTGAACGCCGTCCACAGGACTTGAATGCCGGTTGACACTGCTGAGGTCCTCTGGTACTTTTCCGCCTTCATATACGCTGGGATAATCCGGGTGCGACCAATCGATCAGCGAAAAGTACATCCCCAGATGAATGCCCTTCTCCCGAATCGCTTCTGCATATTCCCTCACGATATCCCGATTCGCGGGTGTCTGTTTGACGACATTGAGGTCACTATACTGCGTATCCCATAGAGCAACACCATCATGATGCTTCGTTGTCAGCACGGCATAGCGGGCTCCAGACTTTTCAATCAAGTCCGCCCACTTCTCCGCATTGAATGCCGATGCCGTAAAACCATCCAACTGTTTCATATATTCATCATAGGATATCCTGCCATTATAGAAAGACCAGGATTCCGCAACCCCGTCTACAGCATAGATGCCATAGTGAATGAATATCCCCAGTTTGGCTTCTTCAAACCATTTCTGCATATCTGCCCACACCCTCCCCTGAGAATTCATATATGAGAAAAATCATTGAACCTAATCATTGTCCTTCTTCATGGGATATATATTGACAGACTTTTTTATTGGCCGGTATTCCAGCGGTCATATGCCCCCTGATACAGTTCGATGATACGGTCGCTGCCCATTTTCTTCAGCTGCGCAATGTATTTATCCCAGTTCTCAAGCGGTTCCTGGCCGGTCACGAACTTCGCTTCCATCTGCTTAACGTACGTATCCAGATCAGACAGTAAGGCCGTCGCTTCGCTTTGTTCTTCATTCGTCAGATAAACGTTAGGAAATGGAGCTTTTCCGATAGGTACCAACTTCTCTTGATTCTGCTGGTCAATCCACTCATCAAATTCGGTGCGAAGCCCTTTCGCTACATCCGGATCATTAATGCCCGGTGTCAAGATACCAAAGTTCGGCGTGATTTTACCCCGGTATTCCTCACGATCACCGCCGCCAGGAACAGGAAGCCACTCTTTGACATGATTTTCCTTGTCTTTGAATTGCCACAGCACGCCTTCAGGACCTTGATTGAACAGGGTCGCTCCTTCGTAACTGTATATATAGTCGATCCAGCGCATCGTCGCCTCAGGGGACGGGTTGCTGCTCGTAATAGCAAAGGTACCGCGAGCCGACATCCCCGGATGCTTGCCGTATACAGGAGAGTCTGCAACCTCGCTCTTCACGGGCGTCATCAGCGGATGTTCCGTGCTAGGTTCACCTCCGAGCGTGAAGTACGGATGGTAATCGTTGAACAGCGCAAGTTTGTTACTTTCACCTTTTGCTTTCTTCTGATCGCCTGTTTGTGAGAAGGTCTCATGATCCAGCAAATCTTCCTTCCACAAGCGGTTCATGAATGTCAGATAACCTTTGTAACCTTCTTCTTGATAAGGATAGTGAACTTTTCCGTCTTTATCGGAATAGATCCCTTCGTTGTACATTCCCCAGAAGCCGAAGAAAAACATGCGAAGATCATCCAGTTTTACAGAAGTAAGCGGAATTTCATCTTGCTGGCCATTGCCATTAGGGTCTTCTTCTTTGACACGCTTAAGATACGTATACAATTCTTCCGTAGTCTTGGGCTCATCTACATTAAGCGTCTTTAGGAATTCCCCGTTGTACCACATCGGGCCTCTGTACCACACAGCCGCCGTGTCAATGAATGGGAGTGCATACATATGCCCATCAGGCGTTGTAAATGATTTACGAACATCCGGGTTCTCATCGAGGATCTTTTTGATATTGGGCGCGTAACCTTCGTCAATGTATTTTTCCAATGGGATCAGAATCCCCTGGCTGCCATAAGTTACTTGCTCCGCTGGTTTGAGATCTGCAGCATAGAACATATCCGGCAAGTCCCCGCTCGCAAAAACCAGATTTTTCTTCGTTTCAAAGCTGTCGATCGGTGAAAGCTGGTATTCCAGCTTGATGCCTGACAGTTTCTCCATTTCTTGCAGCACAGGCATCGTGCTCCAATCAGCTACACCCGCATCCTGGGACATAACCTTCAACGTTAGCGTTTCATCTACAATGGGGAAGCCTTCTTTTTTGACCCCCTCAACCTTGGAGGTTGAGCTTCCGTCTTCATTGGTTGAACCACAAGCTGCAAGCAATGTTGCGAATAAGGTGAGACAAAGTGTAATGGATGAAGCCTTGTGAAGCTTTTTCATGACAACAACTCCCCTTGTTTAATGTGGTATATGGATTAAGATCATCCCTTAACGGAACCGATCATAACACCCTGGACAAAGTAACGCTGGAGGAATGGATAGACTGCAATGACCGGAAGGGTCGCAACAATGATGACAGCATATTTAACCAGCGCAGCGATCTCCGCTTTGGTATTCATCGCTGTTGCTGATGAGGTATCAATCGCGCCTCCCCCTTGAGCCGCCATTTCCTGAAGCACCAGAATCTGGCGCAGAAAGAGCTGCAACGGATACTTGGAGGAATCGTTCAGATAGATCATGGCACTGAAATAGCTGTTCCAGTGTCCCACTCCGTAGAAAAGCGCCATCACTGCAATGATTGGCATGGAAAGCGGGAGCACGATTTTGATGAACAACCGGGTGTTGGTACACCCATCAATATGTGCCGCTTCCTGAAGTTCCTTGGGAATGGTCGATTGGAAGAACGTACGGCATACGATAATATTCCAGATGGATGCAGCTCCTGGCAGAATAAGTGCCCACATGCTGTTGACCATGCCAAGATCCTTAACCAGTAAGTAACTCGGGACAAGCCCTCCGCTGAAGAACATCGTTACCATAAACATTGCCATGAAGAAACCTCGTCCCACAAAATCCGAGCGACTAAGCGCATAGGCTGCTGGTAGCGTGACAATCAGGTTGACGATCGTACCTACGACGGTGTAGATGACTGTATTTTTGTACCCGATCCAGATGTTGGTGTTCTCAAACACCCGGGCATAGCCTTCAAACGTTATTCCTTTTGGAAGCAGCCACATTTCACCGGAGCTTACGTATTTGGGATCACTGATTGAAGCACTGATGATGTATAGCAGCGGATACAACACAATGACGAGCGCTATCGTCAGATAGATGTAATTGCACAATAAGAATAATTTATCGCTTCTGCTTTCTTTCACTGCGGTTGACATGTGTTTTCCCCTCCTTTTACCACAGGCTGTTTTCACTGGTGCGGCGTGCAATCTGATTCACGGTAATAAGCAGAATCGCATTAACTACGGAGTTGAACAATCCCACCGCCGTAGAGAAACTGTATTGCGCATCGACCAGACCGGACCTATAAACGAATGTCGAGATGACATCGGACGAGCCCATGTTAAGCGGATTTTGCAGCAGCAAAATTTTCTCGAATCCAACGCCCAGAATACTGCCCATATTCAGAATTAACAAAATGGTAATCGTAGGGATGATCGCTGGAATGTTAATATGTAAAATCCGTTTGAACCGGCTCGCACCATCCACCACAGCTGCTTCATGCAGTTGGGGGTCCACACCCGATAGAGCGGCAAGGTATATAATGGTGCCCCAACCTGCACTTTGCCAGACTCCTGACAGCACATACACTGTCTTGAACCACGCAGGGTCCGTCAGAAATTGAGGTGCCTGAAATCCAAGGGCCTCCACCAAATTAACAATCATGCCTGACGAGGGTGACAAAAAGGTAATGATCATCCCCGACATCACGACGACCGAAATGAAATGAGGTGCATACGTGACGGTCTGCACGGTACGCTTGAAGAAGGAATCCTTTACTTCATTGAAAGCTAACGCAAGAATGATCGGCAGCGGAAATCCTATAGCCAGCTCATACAAGCTGATGCTAAGGGTATTCCATAGTAAGTCCCAGAAATAATAAGAATTGAAGAAACGGATGAAATGATCAAATCCTACCCATGGACTTCCCGTGACACCAAGTGTAGGGATAAAGTTTTTGAAAGCGATTTGTATGCCATACATCGGACCATAATGGAATATCAGAAAGTATAGAAAGGCTGGTGCGATAAAAAGATACAACTCCCAGTTTCGAATCATCCTTCTCCATAATTTATTTTTCTTGCTGTTCGGATTCGTGTTTACCGCTAAGTTTTGCGACAAGGCGGGCTTCCCATTTGGCTGCATCAGTAGTTTCCTCCTTTTCTAATGAAAATCCGGCCTTCCCACTCGATTGGTAACGCTTACATACCGAGTTTATGGTTCATTTGCGAATCCGTAAATATGCCATTTTCAATCTTCACTTCTAAAATCACGGAATATACTGTTAAAACGGGGGTTTACACTTTTGTTTCCAGCTTGTCATTGTCATTTTGGGGATGTAAAACATGTAGAATTTGACTCATTTCCTCCTACAGATGTCATTTGGAGTTTCATCACATGGACTTGGAAAGATGTAAAATCTAAACAGAGGTTAGAAAACAGGCCTTAAGTCAAAACCCACATATACTTATTGGACATGGTATTTATGTCTAAAAGCATCATACTCCAGAGAAAGACAATAAAACGTCGAACAATAATGTAATATTTTCTACCATACACATATCGCATATTACAAGCCCGTAATTGCTTGCCTTTATTCTATAATTCTCCTCTCTCTTTCGTATATATGTTGTTTTTATCTTTGCCTATAGGATACACAAAAGCTTGTAAACACTGGAGATATGGAGCTGTATATGTAGTTTTTGCACAAGGCATAGCAGCCGATATTCTTAAGATTTTTGGGAAAAGCCTATAAAAAAAGCCACTCGGGTAACTCGAATTGGCTTTATAACCTAAACAAATATTGCTTTCACTCTTCGAATACGAGAGATTTTTTTGTTAATTAACATGACATAAATAACTTATTACACTTCATACGATGTAACTTAATATATCACATTAAAGAATAGTAGTTATCTTGCAACTTGACCGAGATGAATTCGCTCCACCCTTCTTCCCGTTTCGATCACCAGGAGCCATCCGCATTCTTAGCGGTTGACAGCCTAGGTACAGCTTCCCACCTCAACTAAAAAACCCACCCTCCATGCACGCATGAAGGGTGGGTTTAAGTTAAGCTATATTCTGTTCAGGAGAATTGATTACTTCCCAGAAGGCTGAGCTTCTGCCGTATAGCCTGTTGGGATATCCGCTTCTGCAGTCACATTTGTAATGACCATTGGATACATCATGTCCGGATCAGGTTGAATAATGGAATAGAGTACGATGGCACGTCCATCCTTCTCCAATTTCACATCATCAATCTTCAGTCCATAACCAGGGTGTGGCATTTCAGCACTGAGTTTAACTTTGGTTGTTTTGTCATCAACCTTCGTCGTTGTTACTTCAGGTACAATCGCTTGTTGGCCTTCACCTGGATTGGTTGGAGTTGGCTCTGCTGAGCCGCCATTGCCGTGTTTATCCACAAATTCGAGTGCATTGAAGATCATGCTTGCAGCCTCCATACGGGTAAGCGACTGATCTGGACGGAAGTTACCGTCCTTATCCAGTTCAATGATGTTCATGTTCAGCAGGTTCTGGACTGCAGATATGGCGTCCTTACCGATTTTATTTTCGTCCTTAACAAGATTATACTTCATGATGACCGGATAATTCCCGGTTGTGTTAATTCCTTCATGCAGCAAAATAACAAACTGCTCGCGTGTCATCTTACCCTGCGGATTCACTTCTACCGGAACGGACAACCCGTTTTGCGTAGCCGCTTGAACAGCGTCAGCATACCAAGTGTCTGGACTAATTTTATCCTGAGCGGAAGACGCAGCGTATGCATTTTTCAGACCAAATGCATTCACAATCAGTTGAACACCCTGAGGCTCGGACAATGCAAGATCTGGACGGAACAGATCCGCCGTTACTCCGTTAACAATGCCTTTTGATTTCAAAGAATCCACAACCGACTTCTGCCCTTCATCCTTCACATCTGAAAAAGCGAGTACCGATGCACCTCCTGCTGTCAAAGAAACGCAGAGCGCAAGTGTTGCAGCCAATCCTTTTTTATGTTTCATTTCCTGGCACCTCCATATGATTAGTAAAGCCTATTTTTTACCTCTTCATCCCTACAGACGGGATACCCTTAGAAAATGTTTCAGTAATTTCGACAAATGGTGAATACAACACGGGAACACGACATACATCTCTTCCCCGCCGTAGCTAATCCGATCCATTTTCTTTTTGCTAACTGACTTCGTTGACATCGATTCGGATTAGCGCAAAAATAAGAATAGAGAAATCTATCGGATGACGGATAAACAACGAACTAGATCGCATACAGTAAGAGGGCACGACGCGCTAATAACAGGTGTCGGCCCTTTTCTTGACTTCACCTGCCTGAACTGACTTCACCTATAACAAAAGGAGAACAACGCTTATGTCCAAGAAAGGATTACTTCGCGGTTATGTTGTGTCGAACTGGCCTATCTATCTGGTTGCTGTTCTTCTGATCATCGCCTCCAATGTCGGGCAAGCATCCTTGCCCCGTATACTTGGCAGCTTCACGGATCAGTTGATGCAGAACACACTTCAGATGCAGACCGTCGTAAGGTACAGCCTGTCCCTTTTGGCTATTGCCATCGGGTATAATCTGCTGTTCGGTACCGGGCAATTCATGATTATGAAGCTGGGTCGACGCTTCGAATTCATGACACGTGAGCGTATATTCAGTAAGTTTTCCGAACTTAGCGAGCATTATTTCTCCAAACAGGGGAACGGAAAACTGCTCAGTTATGTCATGAATGACGTGACTTCCGTCCGTGAAGCCATATCCAACGGTGTGACACTCATGACCAATGCCACCTTCCTGCTGTTATCCTGTATTGTCATGATGCTGCTTAGCGGGATTCCGCTGACGCTTATTCTGATCAGTGTTGTTCCTTTGCTGGCGATTCCATTTCTGGTCGTGTTTTTTGGTCCTCGGATTCGCAAACGCTCTCGTGACGTACAGGAAGCTCTTGCAACCATGACGGAATCTGCAGAAGAACAGTTGGGCGGCATTCGCGTAACCAAGACGTTTGCTATTGAAGACAGTGCTCGTGCGCGCTTTGGAACTACCGTCGATGAGATCAAGAGCAAACAGCTTCGACTCGTTCGTCTGTCTTCCTTGTTTCAAGCATTGCTCCCGCTGCTGGGAGCCATCTCATTGGTCGTTTCTCTGCTTGTCGGAGGTATTATGACAATGCAAAATTCTATTACACTCGGGAGTTTTGTCGCTTTAACCTTATATCTGCGCATTATTATGGGACCGCTTCAACAGATCGGTAATGTCATTAATACCGTTCAGCGCTCGGGCGCATCCCTGGAGCGAGTGAATGACCTGCTGAGCGAAGTAGCAGATGTGCGTGAGCTTCCTGAAGCTACAGCACTCCAAACCGTACAAGAGATCACCATGGAGAATCTAACTTTCTCCTATCCTGGCAGTTCATCTCCTGCTCTCAAAAACATTCAACTGAATATCCGTGCCGGGCGAACGGTTGGGATAGTAGGCAAGACCGGCTCAGGGAAAAGCACCCTCGTTAAGCTATTGCTGCGTACATATGAACCACCTGAAGGAACAATCCGCATCAATGGTACAGACATTCGGCAATTGTCCCTTGAAAGCCTGAGATCACGCATCGCCTATGTCCCTCAGGATGGATTCCTGTTTAGCACCACCATTCGGGATAACATCGCATTTAGCGACCGGGAAGTATCGTTGGAGACAGTCGAGCATAGTGCGCGCCAAGCTATGATCTATGACAATATTGTCCGTTTTCCCGACCGCTTCAATACCCTACTTGGCGAACGAGGACTTACGCTATCTGGAGGACAACGGCAACGTACAAGTCTGGCGAGGGGATTGATCAAACAGGCGCAGCTTCTCATCCTCGATGACAGCATGAGCGCGGTTGATGCCGTCACAGAAAGTGGGATTCTGCGCAGCCTGCGTGAGATCGGCAAAGGCAAGACCACATTAATCATTTCTCACCGCATCAGCGCGGTCCGTCATGCGGACCATATTATCGTTCTGGATGAAGGACGAGTTGCTGAACAGGGAACACATGCTCAGCTGATGGCTGCCAAGGGGTTATATGCAGCAACCTACCGTTTGCAGGAGGAGGGATTACATCATGTCTAACGCTAACGCTGAACTTCGCCCAGATGAAGAGGCCGATCAAAGTAAACGAACTTCGTTTAAGGCCATGATGGCATACGCCAAACCACATAAATGGGCTTTTGCCGGTATCTTCTTCTGTTCACTGCTTGGCATATCGGCAGATCTGCTACAACCCTATCTGGTGAAGATCGCCATCGATGATCATCTGGCCGTAGGCCAGACCAGTGTCGGCTTTCTCGTTCAGCTCGCAGCCATCTTTCTCGGGCTGGCTGTCATCAGTTTTATTTTTACCTATATCCAGAATAATCTGTTGCAGCACGTGGGACAGAACATTGTATCCCGGATCAGAAAGGACCTGTTCAAGCATATCTCCAAAATGTCCATGTCCTTCTTTGACCGTTTCCATATCGGCAGCCTGGTCACGAACGTATCCAGTGATACGGAAACCATCAGTAGCTTTTTCACGCAAGTACTGCTCAGTCTGATTCGAGATGGCATGATGCTGGTACTCATTATCGTCTTTATGTTCCAGCTTGATCCGGTTCTGGCGAGTTACTCCCTGATCGTTCTGCCTGTGATTGCGGTGGTTGCGGTATTATTCCGAAGTCGACTGCGAAAAGCATATCAAAATGCTCGTATGCGTCTTTCCCGCTTGATTGCTTTTACGGCGGAAAACCTGTCCGGTATGTTCTTAATTCAAGCTTTTCATCAGGAAGAAGAACAGAAGAAACGTTTCTCGGAACAGAATGCGCTCCATCTGAAAGCCAACATCGCTCAAGCCCGCTCCAATGTCATATTCAACCGAACATTTGATATCCTTGGCAATGCGGCACTGGTCATGATGGTTTGGCTTGGAGGTCGCGCCGTACTGGGTGAGTCCCTGCAAGTTGGGGTACTGTACGCGTTTATCAGCTATATTCGCCAATTCTTTCAACCGATTAACCAGATTACGATGCAGTGGAATACATTCCAGTCTACTACCGTTTCGATGGATCGCATCTGGAACATTCTGAATACGCGACCGGAAGTTGCCGATCCCACACCCAAACTTGCATCGTCACTGGAACCTCAGAATGTAATGGGACAGATTGATTTTAATGATGTATCGTTCGGTTATCGGGCTGATCGGCCCTTGATTCAGCAGATGAACCTGCACCTCTATCCGGGTGAGATGGTAGGTATCGTGGGCACAACAGGCGCTGGCAAAAGTACATTGATCTCCCTGCTCAATCGCTTCTATGATGTAGACAAGGGCAGTATTGAGATTGATGGCACCGATATTCGCCATTTGCCACAGACCAAGCTTCATCGGATCGTGGGTCTGATTCAACAGGAACCCTTCCTGTTCTCCGGTTCCATCATTGATAATGTGAGAATGTTTCGAGAGGATATTACGCAAGAGCAGGCAATTGAGGCTTGCCGGTTTGTCGGGGCACATGCGATGATTTCACGTTTGCCTCAAGGATATGATACACATCTATCCGAACGCGGAAGCGGACTATCCGCCGGGGAGCGGCAGTTGATTTCATTTGCCCGGATCGTAGTGTTCCAGCCCCGAGTGCTCATCCTGGATGAGGCAACCGCCAATCTGGACTCACACACGGAACAGCTCGTGCAGCAGGCGCTGGAATCGGTATCCCAGGGACGCACCACCATTGTCATTGCTCATCGCCTGTCCACAGTGATGCATGCCGATCGAATTCTGGTAATGGAGAATGGCGAGATTGTGGAGGAAGGACCGCACCAGGAACTAATCGCAGCCAAAGGCGTGTATGCCGACTTATACACCCATGCGCGTGATGCAGGTAAAAATTCAGCTATATCAGGGTAATGGAACTGAGTTATAGTAAACAAAGAACGTTGAACATGCCGCTCTGCTCATGCAGGCGGCACGTTTGGCATATCGATCAGCATTGTTAATTAGGAGGAGGATCTATGCAACAACCTGAAACACCCAAGCGTAACCATCAGCAGATTCCTTACCGACGCAGCACGGCTCTATGGAAAGGGAGCCTTTGCTTCCTGTTCCTTCTCTTATGTGTAAGCCTGCTCTGGATTATCGTAGATGGACAAGCCGAACGACTGGAGACCATATACTATTCCATCGCAGCTGTACTGGGTATGTGGTTGATCGGTCCGTTGTTCTTCATGTTCCTGTCTCGACTAACCAGAACCCCCGCTGTTTTGTTGTCTTGGGATGATGAGTCTATAAGTACTGGCAAACGGAAGATTCCATGGAGCAAGATTCGCAAAGTCGAACTCGCCTCACCTGCCCGCAGCAAGTGGCTCCTGTCTGCTTCTCCCATGATCGTCCTGTATCTGAAGGATGGTACCCGTTCTCATGTCCAGACAGATCATCTGCTCAGCAAAAAAGAGCTGAACCAGGCAGTGACTTTGCTTCAGGAGACTTTGCAGGAGCAGCAGGCTCGTTGAGCATCTGGATGGATGAGGACAAGCTTCAAGCTTCCCACACATCACTGTGATTTCTCTATACCTATGGACAGGCTGACTTTGTAATTGCCGTAAGGCAGCAAGGCTTCCAGCAGTTGACCAAGCTGCTCTGTGGTGCCAGTCTGCACTCGCATCAGATAACAGCCTTCTCCGCTGACGCGATGGACTTCAACGATGTCCTTACGTTCAGCGATAAATGTACGAAAAGCGGCATGTCTGTCGCCGGAGTTCAAGAAAACCGTGACAAAGGCCTGAAGGCCGAGGCCAAGGCGTTCCGGGTTCCATTTTACCGTATACCCTTCAATTACACCCAGATCTTGCAGCTTGCGCACTCTTGCACCGACGGCCTGTCCTGTGAGGTGAACCTCTTCACCGATCTCTTTGTGAGAACGTTTGGCATCCTGAATCAGGATCTGCAAAATGCGGATATCTGTGTCATCTATCATTTCATTCATCTTGCTTCAGCAATCCTTTCACGGTGAAATTAGCGTGGCCTAATTCCATTCATCATGTTATGTACGACGTCAAACGGGTTGTATACCATATAGGGTAATACTATTCAACAACCTGAAGGAGTGCAAATATAATGAAAATTCAATTGATTCGCCATGCTACACTATGGCTGGAATACGGTGGGCTGAACATTCTCGTCGACCCGATGCTGATGGACGCCGAAGTCATGCCTGCTTTTCCGAACACCCCGAATGAGTTACGTAATCCGAGAGTGAACTTGCCCGAAACCGAAACAGACTATCTGCATCCGGATCTGATAATTGTCACACATACCCATCTGGACCATTGGGATGAAGCAGCTGCGAAACAACTTGGCAAGGACATTCCTCTAATCTGCCAGCCTGGGGACGAGAACGTATTTCTGGCAGCCGGATTCACGGATGTAACATCTGTAGATGAGAAGCATGAGCATCACTCTGTCCGATTCGCCCGCACTTCCGGGCATCATGGCACAGGTGAAATCGGTGAACGTATGGGCAAGGTGTCCGGTTTTGTACTTGAAGCAGATGGAGAACCTGTAACCTATATCGCTGGGGATACCATCTGGTGTAAAGAACCTGCTGAGGCCATTAGCCAATATGCGCCTGAAGTCATTATCGTGAATGCCGGAGGTGCGCGCTTCGTGGAGGGTGATCCCATTACAATGGACGGGCCTGACGTTGTATCCGTGAAGCGCCATGCGCCTTCTGCTCATGTCATCGCTGTGCACATGGATGCGATTAACCATTGTGTGATGTCTCGCACGGATCTCGCCACTTATCTGGCATCCGAGCAGTTGGACGGCCAGATGCTCATTCCACGCGACGGCGAGAGTTTTGAATTTTGAAGCGGAAGCGCGTACGCACCTCTGATGATTTACTTTTCCTATAAAATACAACGAAAAAAAGCTGGATGCGACGAACGCGCACCCAGCTTTTTTTGAATTCAAGGAACACGTTGAGCGGCAACATCCCTTTCGGGCATCATTCCTGCCATTGCGCTCCCACATGTCCCATCCCTTTATGCTAATCCCTTACTGCACTTTCAATCGAATCACGTTCCATGATGCTTTTGCCAAGCTCGCCGTGATCAGGGTATCGGATACAATTGCACCTCCACGATTATGAGGAGCAACGCGGTTCGGTTGTGCAGCTGTATTCGTTGCTTTGAGATCATCACTTTCCAGCACGATGTGCTCGATCACGGTACACTTCCCGAAGCTGCGCAGATCCACTTCGAGCGGAAGGGATTCTTCCAGATGGCGGTTGACTGCGAATACAGTCACTTCATCTTGCTCTTCGTTATGAACCGCAATAGCTTCCAGATAAGGAACATCTGTGATTTGTTTGGTATCGTATTTCGGAGACTGGATCAATGGCACCAATGCTGTTCCACGTCCGAAGAGGGACGTATGCATGAATGGATAGAAGATCGTCTGTCTCCATGAACCACCGCCCGTATCTGTCATGATCGGTGCAATTACGTTAACCAGTTGTGCCAGACATGCCATTTTAACCCGATCCGCATGTTTCAGCATACTGATGAGCATACAACCAACAAGCAGCGCATCCTCGTGATTGTAGATATCCTCCAGCTGTGGCGGAGCAATCTGCCAAGGGTCCATCTTCGAATCATTTTCATTGGAGTGATACCATACATTCCACTCGTCAAAGGACAGATACATCGTCTTCTTGCTGCGCTTCTTCGCTTTGATATAATCACAGGTCGCCTTCACGGTATCGATAAAACGATCCATTTCAAGCGAGCGCGCCAGGAACGTTGGCGTATCTTGCTCCTGGTTGCCGTAGTACTGGTGCAGGGACAGATACTCAACGTGGTCATACGTATGATCCAGCACCGTTGCTTCCCATTCCGGGAACGATGGCATATTCAGGTTCGAACTTCCGCAGGCTACCAGTTCAATCGTCGGGTCCGTCCACTTCATGACTTTTGCCGCTTCCACAGCTGCACGTCCATACTCTTCTGCCGTTTTGTGACCGATCTGCCACGGGCCATCCATCTCGTTACCCAAACACCATGTTTTGATCGCATGTGGCTGCTTGTATCCATGCTTGATGCGAAGATCACTATAATACGAACCTTCCGGATGGTTGCTGTACTCTACAATATTGCGTGCCGCATCGGCGCCCCGTGTTCCCAGATTGACGGCCATCATCACTTCGGAATTCGCTTGTTTCGCCCAGTCCACGAATTCGTTAAAGCCAAATTCATTGGTCTCGATCGTTCTCCAGGCCAGTTCCAATCTGCGTTTGCGTTCTGACACCGGCCCAACCGAATCTTCCCAATTGTAACCGGATACAAAATTTCCTCCAGGATAACGTACAATCGGTACGTTCAACTCCTTGACCATCTCCAGCACATCCGTGCGGAAACCCTGTTCGTTCGCGGACGGATGTCCTGGTTCATATATTCCACCGTACACGGCACGTCCGAGATGCTCAATGAATGAACCGTATAAACGCTTATCAATTACTCCAATTGTAAAATCTTTGTCTACCGTCATTTTTGCTTTTTCCATAATGAATTTCAACCCCCTAAGATTAATATAAAAATTAATTGATATTCTATGGATCAACGTTCATATTTATATTAAAATCGATTATAGCCTTAATTTCAACAGGAATTTTGCAAAATGTTATTCTTTTTACTGAATTTATGTTTAACTTAATTCTATACACGAAATTGGAGGAACACTTGTGATAAGAGCAAATACCGATGCCGAATGGCTCCCCCTATATGAAGCACTTGCCAGTGAAGTCCGTCTACAGATCATCCGCCTTGTTGCAGAGACACCTATGAATGTGAAAGACCTCGCTGCTTCACTCGGTTTGAGTAGTGCTATAGTAACCATGCATGTCCGCAAACTTCAGGATGTGGGCATTATTCAGTCCAAAATGATACGCAAAGATGGCGGCACACATAAAATGAATAGTCTTGCTGTAGACTGGATTGGCATCTCGATGCCTCAGGAAACCGGGACAGCACGAAAGCTTCATGAGGTTTCTGTACCAGTGGGGCACTACACTCATTTTGACATCTATCCCACATGTGGATTGGCTACATCTACTCAGGTCATTGGACAGTACGATGACCCTCGCTATTTTCTCGATCCCGAGCGAATGCACGCCCATATTCTATGGTTTGGTCGCGGATTCGTGGAGTACAAAATTCCAAACTATATCTTATCCGGACAACAGATCAATGCCATTGAATTGTCCCTGGAGATTGGATCAGAAGCCCCTTCGGTAAATCCGAATTGGCCCTCGGATATTACATTCATGCTTAATGGCATCCGATTGGGGGAATGGACAAGCCCTGGAGATTCAGGCAACGGGCGCGGCATGTTCACCCCGGAATGGTGGAGTGACAGTGTCAATCAATACGGCATGCTCAAGGTTCTGCGAATTACGAATGAAGGTACGTTTATCGATGGACAACACTTATCCGAGATCACACTTGCGGATATTCCGGTGGAACGCAACCAATGGACCTTGCGTCTTTCGGTGGAGGAAGATGCCCAGCATGTGGGCGGTCTGACCTTGTATGGTGAGGGATTCGGTAACTACAACCAGGATATCCTGTTCCGACTGTACTATCAGGATTGAGTTGATCAGAATAATAAATATCACAAAAACACCTTCCACTCGCCTGTCAAAGGCAGAATGGAAGGTGTTTTGTATTCATATGAACATGTGCAGAAAATCGCAGAACATCCGCGGAATATCTAAGAAGATCCTTGTTCTAACCTACAGTGCACTACCACCGAACAGGAAGCGATACTCCCAATGTTTGCCGGAGATATCACTAGTTGTTACACCACCGCCAGCGTTGGAATATGTGTGTAATACTTTTCCATCGCCCAGATAAATCCCTGTGTGCGTAATGGTTGCAGTGGATTTATTCACGCCCGAATACGATGATGCAGAACTGCCTTTATAAGACATGAAATACATCAGGTCTCCACGTTTCAGGTTTTTCCAGTTGGTCTGAACCGAACCTTTTGCTTTCACATAGGCTCCCTGTTTGCGGGAATCCGCTGGAAGTTTGATGCCCAGTGCATCGATGAAAGCCTGACGCACAAAGCTGGAACAGTCAAAAGTAGCTGTACTGTTACGACTCGCTCCGAATTCATATGGTGTACCCCAATATTTCATTCCCGCCGCAATGACTTTTTCCACAGACGCATTGCCGGTTTCCGATGTACCACTATTCGAACCCGATCCGCTCGTGCTGCCACTAATAGCTTGTGTGTATTTGGATGAAGAAGATATGTAGCCTGTCCGGTTAGCAGAATCCTTAATCTTGTACCAATCCGAACCGGATTGCTGAAGCACCGTTACCGTTTCCCCTTTAGCAACCATGCGAACAATCTTCGCAGAAGAAGTAGGTGATGTGCGTAAGTTTACGCCCCAGATTACTTTTACTTGTGAATTGTCAACAGCAGCTGCCGATACCTGTGCCGTTAGTGCTCCTGTCGTCAGACTTCCCATCAGCATCGTTGCTGTGACACTTGCCGTAATAATGGTTTTCTTCCAGTTCATGATGTCGAGTTCCCCCTGATGTTACAGAATTTTAACCTGGCTTGCTTCTCCCGGGCTTGCCCCATTGTAAACGGGCTATCCATAACGTTCATCAGTCGAAAGTCCTGTATTGATATAGGCACACTTGAGCACTAAGCATCAGGCTCTGTTCTTCATCGGCTGGTAAAAAACACTGCTGATCCCTTCTTTTTCAAAGGTTAAATTATTGTAACTATTTGATATGCTTCATTTTTCTGCGGTATACGAGCTAGGTCGATTCTCATCCAGGACATGCGTCATAAGAACTAGGTTTTAATGTTTATAATCGCAAATATGGTAAACATTACTATGGTTCATTTACCGATTAACAAGAAAAAGCCAGGGATTTCTCCCCGGCTTAACCTGTATCGTTCGTATCATTACCCTACAGCTGGTCTAATAGCTCGTTTAAGGTTCAATTCCCCATACTTTGGCGCCATCCTGATAAGCAGTCACTTTCGTCCAGGCACTGAAGGCTGTTTTGGTAGAATCAAAAGAATAATCATTGGTTTGATCAAAATTCGTCCAGTTATTTTTTGAAAAACGTCCCTGGATGATTCCGGTCTCGGCTCCCGCAGCCAAGCTGCCCGCACCCGGTTTGAATCCAATCTCCAGATACGTATCTGCCGTGCCCTTGGCCGGATCTACGGAAACAAAATGTCCTTCCACGTTACCGCTGCCAATCTGTGCATAATCACACCAGAAACTCAGATCAGCGGCACTGTCCTTCGTGAAATAATACCGGACCTTCACTTTGCTCAAATCCACAGCCGTTGTACCTGTATTCTTCACGTTAAACTGTGGTGTAATCGCATTGCCCGAAGTTCCTGAGCCACCATTACGGTATTGTACTTCGAGTGTTCCCGTTGTAACTGGAGGTGCCAATGGTGTCAACACCACTACATTCGAATTCGTCTGACCACTCGTATTGATGGCAACGACTCTGTAATTATAAGCCGTACCATTCACCGCCGTAGCATCGGTATACGTCAGTGCGGTCAAACCTGTTGCCAGATCCGCATATGCTCCACTGCCTACCGAACGTTGTACCTTATAACTTGCTGCTCCCGTCGATGCTGTCCATGTCAGTACCGCCTGAGCATTACCAGCTGTTCCCGTGAGGGTAAATACGCCTGGCACAACGATACCTGCGAGCGGTGTTGCAGATACCTGTGTCGATGGTGCAGACTCACCTACGGCATTCACCGCAGTAACGACATAATAATACGTTGTGCCGTTGGTCAAGCCTGTGTCTGTGAATGTCGATCCTGTGACCCCTGTCGCTACAGGCGTATAAGGACCACCGTTCACTTCTGCACGTTTCACGGTATACGTGGCTGCACCAGCAGCTGCGTTCCAATTCAGAACCACTTGTTCGCTTCCTCCAGTTGCTGTTACGCCAGCAGGAGCAGCGGGTACTTCCACTTCCGGACTGTCGGAATCTCCGAGAAGACGATCATACTCGCCGTACGCTGTAGCCATATCCACCTGTGACCAGAAACGGTGATACGTAAAGGTCGGTGCACCATTCTCCCATGTTTTCGTTGTCGGATTATACGACGTTTTGTACAGATTATCCAGGTAAGCCCATGCCGGATCTTGCTTGATCGCTGGACGCAGATCGGAGTATCCAATGTATACACCGTTGCCGCCTTTTGCCGGATCGGAAGGTACACCTGCTGTACCAGGAATCGTATTGCCCTGACCGAACGTTCCTGACCAGTTCGCAGGAATGTAGATCTCTTTTGCGAAGAAGCGGAAGTAGTCTTTACGCACTTCTTCCGTTACAATGCCCACGCCATCATTGTAATCCCACGCCGTATCCAGCAGTGTCTCAGCCAGATCCTTCGCTTCCTGACCTTTGGCACTGAGCGTTCCATTCTCTGCCTGGGTCCCTGCGGCAAAGAAAGTCAGCGCCTTAATGTAACTTCCCAGGACTCCTGTATCCTGTGCAGGATCTTTGGTGACCACACGGAAGTTCGGATTTTCCGTAAAGGAACTGAAGCCATTCCATTTATCCGGTTGACCTTGCCACTCCTGACTGCCTGGAATCCAGAACTCTCCTGGGGCTGGAGTTGTCGCTACCTGGGCATTCAGACCACCAAGAATCCGCCCGCCTGCTGCGTTCAGATAGTACCCTTGGGCATCCGTCACTGGACGCTCATCCACAAATACATAATCCTTGGACCAGTCGATCCACTTGGTAATGACTTTTTTGGCCATCTGGAAGTTCTCGGAACTCAGATCCCCGCTCTCGGCAAGAATATAATACATCTCAGCTACCCGCTCCAGCGACCATGCCTGGAATCCAAACCAAGTGTTGGAATCCGGGTCACGATATACTGGTGCCTCCTGATAAGCCATGTCATAGAATGTACTTACGCCCGCCGGATAGGCCTTGTATGAACCGTCCAGACTGTTCGTTGCACCTCCGCCGATCGCTCCTTCATGGGATTGCAACCATGTGTAGAACTCCAACTGACGCTTCAAAGACGCATTCCAGTCTGCCTTGGCTGTAGCTGATTTGGGAATCAAGCCACCTGCCGGATCAGACAAGGCATATGCCGCGACCGGATTCTGATAGGCCTGATGCGTATGACTCGCACCAATCCGCCAAGCCCAATCCCCACCTTGACCCAAACCACCGCCCCATGACGTATACCAGGCCATGAGATACATGTTGGAATCCTTGCCTGTACCCGGGGTTGGTGTACCATTCTTCGCACTGCCAATCTTCTGGAAGTACTTGTCGTGCATACCATAGCGCAAATAGTCACCCATCTTCTTGGCCTTATCCAGATACGCCGTATTGGTGTATCCCATCTCCTTCGCCCAGTACAACACCTGTACTGCACGTGCATCGGCATCGGTTGCATTTGTATAACGCCACTGCGCTGATGGTGCCTGCGTTTCTTTCGTAAACAGGCTCATGAAGCCCTCGTTCGGCTTACCAAATGTTTTATTATCCTGAGACGGATGCGGAATGGCTTCCCACACGGACTCCTGCTCTCCACGCTGGAACGTATTCACATAGGCAGCCGTATGGGATGGATTCAACAGGTTTCCATATCCGTACCAGTTATCCACATCCAGCAACCAGTGCATTAAGTAGGTCTGATTGTTACCATAGGCGGCCTTAAACTCCGCATCTAACGGGTCCTTCCCTGCTGCATATTGTCCATTAATAGCCGACGGATATTGATCCGGGAATGGTTTTTCCGCTGCATACGTGGCAGGGCTATTCGGATTGTAAGAACTCATGGTAGGCTGCTCTTCCTTGCCATCGCCTTCATTAACCGGAATAATGTATTTTTCCATGCTGTCCCATGCGGCTTCCAGTTTGGACCAATCTCCCGTATAGTGACCGTACATCGTCTCTAGCCATAGCCAGTAACTGTACGCCTCTGATGTCGTCATGTGCCCATAATCCGGTGCCTCGCTGAGCAGCGTTTCAATGGAGTGATACGGGATGCCCTCTGGAGAAAAATATCCGTTCGCCGGATCTTTCAACTGATCATACAATTGCAAAAACCGGGCTTCATTAATGCTGTCTGACTGAATCTCGATGGCCTGATCTGCGGCATGTGCCGTTTGTGGCCCTGCCCAGAGTCCGGTGTATCCGGTCAACATGACGGTTCCCGCCAGCATGGCTGTTAAACTTTTTTTCGCAGCTGATTTCAACATGAATATATACCTCCCTGGAATAGTGGAAATTGTATATAAGTGCGTGTTCAAAAAGAGCGGTTTTCAGTACCGAGAAGATGGGATGAAGCTAGAAATGGAGTAGCGGAGCGTAGGAAAACTACGTGAGCAACGGACATTTCAGCTGAATGCCATATTCGATGCTGATGATGCCACTAGGCATCCTTCGTAATCAAAAGCGGACTTTTTGAACAACCTCTATAAACGCTGTTGGTCTGCCCATGCTGTTCTTCGGCTTCTGATTGTACGCCAGTTACGGCTCCAAGCCCCATACTTTGGTGCTACCCTGATACCCGGTTACCTTGTTCCAAGCAGTAAAAGCCGTCTTGGTGGCGTCAAAGGAATAGTCATTACTTTGATCGAAATTGCTCCAATTATTTTTGGAAAAGCGTGCCTGGATCACGCCGGTCTCTGCTCCAGCGGCCAAACTGCCCGCTCCGGACTTGAAGCTAATCTCCAGATAGGTGTCTGCTGTACCCTTCGCTGGATTTACTGTGACAAACGTCCCTTCGATATTGGCCGTGCCCATCTGGGCATAATCACACCAGAAGGTCATATTCTCCGTACCATCCTTGGTGAAATAATATCGGATCTTCACGGTACTGAGATCAATCGCCTGTGTTCCGGTATTCTTCACGTTGAACTGCGGGGTTACCGCATTGCTCGAATTGCCAGACCCTCCGCTGCGGTACTGCACTTCGAGCGTACCCGTCGTCACCGGAGGTGCAGAAGGCGTCAGTGCCAGAACATTGGACAGCGTCTGTCCGTTCGCATTCATGGCTACAATCCGGTAATTGTACGTGGTGCCATTCACGGCTGTCGTATCGGTGTAAGTCAGCACGGACAATCCAGTTGCCACATCTGCATATGCCCCGCCTGCTACCGAACGTTGCACCTTATAACTAGTAGCGCCCGAGGCTGCTGTCCAGGTCAGGCTCGACTGCGCATTGCCAGCTGTCCCACTTAAAGTCAGCGCTCCCGGCAAAGTCGTTGCTGCTTGCGGTGTAGCCGACACCTGTATAGAATTCGAAGATTCCCCTGCTGTATTCGCAGCGGTTACCACATAATAACAAGCCTTCCCATTCGTCAGTCCCGTGTTCGTATAGGTCAATCCATTAACACCCGTCACGACAGATGTATACGGTCCTCCACTCACCTCGGAACGCTTCACCGTGTATGATTCGGCCCCAGGTGCAGCGGCCCAGGTCAAGCTAACCTGATTGCTGCCCGCCACAGCCTGCACGCCAGCAGGTGCGCCTGGAACCGTGATTGGTGTAATGCCTGGCTCCTGTCCATACACCTTCACCCCTGCATCATAGACTGGAAGGTATACGCTCTTCACAGGATTGCCAGTAGTCAACGTCTGGAACGAATGATCATTGCTTGCATTCCATGCCCCTTGTGGGCCTGTAATGCGGAATTGCACTTCTTTACGATAGTTCCCTTCCCCACCGGGATAGATCTTCGTATTACCGAAGTTCGCTGTAATGGCATAGATATGCTGGGCTGCATTGACTACAACCGGTTGGGATACCGTCGCCCCCTCCGTGTAGGAGGTCGTCACTTGCACGTCCGATACAGTACGTCCGGCAGCATACACCTCGCTCAGATCAAGGAAATACTTAAAGGACAGTTGATCTCCCATACGGGCAGGCCAAGCAGACCGATTATTAAGCTGTGCCCTGATTTCCGTATAATTGGAACCGGATGATTTGACAGCAGCCTCTACAAAGAACTCATCACCCTTCACCTCAGGTGCAGGGAAGTTCGAAAGGGGCTGATGATTCTGACCAAACAGCAGATTCATTTTGGCCAGCGCACCAGTGAATCCCGCGTTATAGTCCGTTGCCACCTCATTGCTCACATAATCCCCAATATCATCGGTATACCCGTCCGATGCATCCGGGCCACCGACCATGGCACCATACAGAATATGGCGGTGATTCGCCGGGACATCCTCATTGTTCAACCAAGAACCGTGAGCGGTCCGGTGATGCGGATGCTGGGGTGCATTTTGTCCGTACCCGACCACATAACTGCTCTGACGTGGATTATCTCCCAGAATGTAGTTCATTTGTGAGACGGCGAAATCCTGATATCTGGATTTCTTCACAGGATCACTGACCCAATCGGAGTATACAAAAGAAATAAAGGAGGCATTGGCTGCATATCGGAGTGAGCCCCACTGATCCAACCAGGCAAGACCTCCTGGCGTATACTTGACTCGTGTCCCATTAACTCCAACTGTCCAGTAATCCAGATTGCGTTCAGTCGACTGAATAAATCTCGTTGCTTCCGGCATGTTCAGACTGGACGTAATACGGGCCAGCAAAATCTGGGCACCGTAGTTTTTGTTGTCCCAGCCTTGTGTCCAGGTATATGGCCAATTGGCAGCACCTCCACTAGATGACCACTGATTGGTTGCCGCAATCGCTTTGGACAAGTAAGCGCTATCATTAGTCGCTAAATAAAGCCATGCCCCACCCCATGCCAGCTCATCATAATATCCGGACCACGAGTTATAGAACGATTGTGCATCGGTAATACAATCGGAGTATTTCCCACGGTAAGTATCTGCAAAGTGATACAACTCCTTTGCATGTTGAAGCAACTTCGCAGCATACACAGGATCATCATCGGCAAATACAATCGATGCAGCTGCCAGTGATGCCGCAGTTTCTCCCGCCAAGTCACTACCCGGACAGGAAGCATCAATCTTAAAGGCAGGTCGGTTCATCTGCATCACTTCAGCAGGTCCCCACCAGGCGTGATCCGTATTCCCCGCTCCGACTTGTCCCCATAATTCATTCGGTTTCGTATGCGCTTTCATAAAATAGTCAGTGGCCCACTTGATATTATCCTTAATCTCCTCCAGTTGCCCTGCCTGCTCATATCCTTCGCGATATTCCACGACGGACCAGGCTAGCATCGTAGCAGAATACGCCATCGGTAATCCGAATTTCACATGATCTCCGGCATCATACCATCCCCCGGTTAGATCAAAGCCTACATCAGCTCCATCCTGCATGCCCGAATTGCCACGCCATTCAACCCGATTATTCGCTGGTAATGGACCCGAACGCTGCGCCTCATAGAAATAGATGGCCTTTTGCAGTGCTTCAGCATAGTTCTGGTTTCCGGCGGCCGCATCCGCCTTACGAAGTCCTGTACCCATTGATAAACTGCCTGCCAGTAGTCCTGCCGATAACGCAATCATAGCGACTCGTCTCCACCAGCTCCCCTTCATGTTCAACTATTCATCTCCTCTTCCTGAAAATTCCGTATGCATTACTCTGAACTGCGAATGGTATCCGCTCCTTCCCATGGTGTAACTCCGTGTAACTCCCACCATTAATTACCATTATAGTCGTTTGGTTAACTTGCAATATAAGCGTTGGTGACTTCTAAAATAACATTGTTGTGACCTGCTCGGCATCATGCGACAAAAAAAGCTGCTTCTCTGACGCATATGCGCGTTAGAGAAACAACTTCTTATCGCTGCTGTAACCAACACCACAAACCAAATGGCATTTCTGACCATTCAGCCTGTGCATTCCCCACATCACCATGTGTCAGGATATCTCACTGGTTACACTTTGAATTTGTTAATTTGCTCTTGCAGTTCTTCGGCCATTTTGGATAATGAACCTGCGGATGATGCAATCTCTTCCATCGAAGCCAGCTGCTGCTGAGTTGCGGCAGATACATTATGCACACCGCCTGCTGCTTCTCCGGCAATGTTGGAGATCTGACTCACATATCCTACAACCTCAGTCGTACTCGCCGACATTTCTTCTGAACCTGCAGATACTTCCTGAATCTCACCCGCTACTTTGTTGACCGCATCCGAGATCTGCTCGAACGCTTGTCCTGCCGCAGTAACCATCTCAATTCCGGCTTCCGTCTCACTGCTGTTCACTTTAACAGCCTGAACAGCATGATCCGTATCTTTCTGAATCAATTGAACGAGATCCGTAATTCTTTGCGCAGATGTGGAAGATTCCTCAGCCAGCTTCCGTACTTCTCCCGCAACGACCGCGAAACCACGTCCATGCTCTCCTGCTCGTGCGGCTTCAATGGCTGCATTCAGTGCAAGCAGATTGGTCTGCCGGGCAATGTTGTTGATGACTTCGGTAATGGTTCCAATCTCTGCTGAACGTTCCCCCAGCCCTGTTACCAGCTCTGTCAGTGAAGCAATGGAGTTGCGAACAGAACCCATCTGTTCAACAGCTTGTTGAATGATCATATTACCTTCGGAAGATTGGTTCGCCGCATCCACAGCAGATACCGATACGCTTTGAGCAAGCTCGGCAATCTGTTCCGATCCGAGAGCCATCTCGTTCATTGCTTGTGAAGAACGCTTCACAATATCAACCTGGTCAGACGTACCTACAGCCAATTCCTCGACCGTTTCGGAGATCTGTTCCGAGGCCTGGGTATTCTGCTCTGCACTTGCAAGAAGCTCTTCCGATGAAGCAGCAACCTGTTCAGAAGTGAGGGATACCGATTCAATCATGGAGCGCAAATTGCCACTCATGGTATTGAAGGAAGTCGCCAGCGTTCCCAATTCGTCTTTGTTCTTGAGCACAATCGTCTCACCCGTCAGATCACCATTGGCGATCGCCATGGCTGCTGTGTTCATCTTTTTGATTGGACGTGAGATAATACTTGCAATGAAGAAGGCAATAAATACAGCTACCAGGAATGCAAAAATCGTCACTGCCAAAATCACATTAAATGCATTCTCGGCCAACACAACCGATTCATTCGTTGCCGCTTCCGATCCTTCATTGCTCAAGTTAATCAACTGCGCAAGTGTGTCGTTGGCTGTGTACCACATTGGGTAAGCCTCGGTATGAAGTCTGCTGGCTCCCTCATAATCATTGTCCACGCCCAATTCGATGAATGCAGGCATTTTTGCCAGATAGGCATCATAGTTGTTACTGAAACTCTCATTATATAGCTTAAGTGCTGCTTCATTGCCTCCAATGTATGTAAGCAACTGTTTGCGCTCATCCTCGATCTTGGTGAGAAGAAGCTGCAACGCTTCATTCATCTTGGTTAATTCGTCTTCGTCCTGTTCAACGATAATTGCCAGCGCCAACCGCTCTACGTCGGAGACATCACCATTCATCATCCCAAGCAAGCTTACACTCGGCATCCATGTCTGATCCACTTCATTCGCCTTGCCCGACATATTATGGATCTGGATTAACGCATAGACGCTTACAAAAACCAGCATAGCTACAACTACCAGAAAACCAGTCAGTAACTTGCCTCGAATCGTTAACTTTAATTTCCCCAACATGTTCCCCACTCCTCAAAATAATACATATTAATAGTATATCGTCACCTATCGTCATGAATTGTAGATGTCAGAATTCAATTTCTATAAATTTCATGTAACTTCGAACATAACGCAAAAGAAGTCTCCCATCTTTGGCAGAACCAGAGATAAGAGACTTCTTTATTGAACAAAACCATCACGGCTTCGCAACATATTACATCCAGACGTTAACGAAAAACACGCCGGTGTATGTTAATGAAAAAGTCGGGAATCGACTTGGTATAATTGCGGGTCGTAATCAGAATCACACTGATCAGACTGCCCAAAAGGAATCCGCTACCGCATACTCGGATGATGTAATCATCAACCAGTCCAGAAACGGAATTCGGTCTGCACACAAGATTTTTTCACATAATAAATATGCACTAACTATTTGTCAAACAATCAACCTCTTGACCGAAGTTACGAAATCAAAGAGGACATTTTGCTTTCTTTTTGTTAAACTAGTTTGGGTTACATATCAGTTCAATCATAGAAAGGTGAAGATTATGCTTAAAAAATGGTTATGGGGTACAGCCCTGACCCTGGCACTTGCTGTCACAGGTGTCATTGTATATTACGGATATTCGATTGTTCATTTTGCCAATAGCATCTCAACCGCTTCCGGGACTTCATCCAACACTTCATCTTCCGGCACAAACAGCGACTCAGACACTCCAACGACAACGATTCCCAGATGGGAGTGCCAGGAACGGGTAAACATTCTCTTGCTTGGTGGGGACTCCAGAGGTGATGATGCAGGGCGTTCGGACTCGGTCATGGTTGCTTCCATCGATCCAGTCACCAAAAAAGCCCATCTGTTCTCCGTACTGCGAGACACCTATGTCGCCATCCCCGGGCATGGCAAGAGCAGGCTCAATGCAGCCTTTTCCTACGGAGGTGCGGAGCTGACCAAACAAACCGTCAGTGATCTGCTCGGTATTCCCATTCAGCATTATGTCTACACAGACTTCACAGGTTTCATGGCACTCGTTGATGCGGTAGGCGGTATTGAGATTGATGTGGAGAAAGACATGTATTACACCAGTAAAGCAGATAAACATATGTACGACATTGATTTAAAAAAAGGATTGCAGCATATGGACGGCAAGACCGCCCTTCAATATGTTCGATTCCGTCATGATGCCACCTCGGATTTCACGCGAACCGAACGGCAGCGGATCTTCATGACCGAGCTGGCCAAGAAAATGCAGAGCACTACGTCGCTCTTCAAAATCCCGGATATCCTGGAAGCGATCGCTCCCTATATTGAGACAGACCTTAGTCCAACCCAGATGTTAAAACTCGCATCACTCGGCTTCGATATCCATGTGAACGATATCGATCAGCAGCAGATTCCACCGAACAAGCTGCTCACCAATGAACTGGTCGGCTCAGCTCAGGTACTCGGTGTCGATGTAACCAAACTCCAGTCTTATATTCAGAAACTCTTTGAAGAAGATGCCGCGTCCTCGGAGACTCCATCATCAGAGGAGCAGAACTAAAACAAGCATGAATTATATCAACAGAAAAGACGGCCGCAGCCGTCTTTTTTTGTCCTATTTTCACCATTTAATGCAGCCTTAATGTTTAACAGGTACCCTTATATGATGAACTCCGGTTCCTGGAGGGAGGATTACATGTGAAAAAACCGCGAATAGCGGAATGGACCGCACTGCGAGGCATTGCATTTCTGGCAATCGTCATGCAGCATAGTATCGCTGAGTATATCTATCGTGCTGATATTGAACAACCGGATTCCATTATGCTGACCATGATTTATCATCTGACCCGATTCGGTACACCAACGTTTGTATTTTTATCGGGTGTAATGTTGTTTTACCATCACCGTAACACCAAACCGGAATATCCTCGCTTCATTCGGAAGCGATTTGGCGATATCTATATGCCGTTTGTCGTATGGACACTTATCTATTGGCTTTCTGTACGTATTTTTACCCCTGCGTTCTGGCTTGCAGGCATACCGGACTTTCGTAGTCTTGTTCGTGAACTGTTTGTACCGCAGACGGGATATCATCTCTGGTTTGTCATTATGGTGTTTCAATTCTATATTCTGTTCCCCCTGTTCCTGGCGGGAGCAAAAGCCATTCAGAGACGTATCCAGAACGCCAAGCGTTTCACGCCCATGCAAGTCATTATGGGGCTAATTCTCTTTGCAGCCGCATTCTACGCTCTGCTAATGAAATGGTCCTACTATAATATGGGTAGCTGGACAGAAACACTGTCTGAGCCCTGGTCTACGTTGCTGCAATATCGATCCTATTCATGGATCATGTACTGGTTCTACTTTTTACTGGGTGCCGTGTGTGCCTGGTCAGTGGATAGCTGGAGGAGTTGGAGCACGAAGATATTGCCATGGACGATATGTCTGTTCATAGGGATGTACATTTGGCTTGGATACGATGTGCTGCGTGGGTCCGGGGATGTTGTTAATTTGAATATCTCTACTTATTTGAAACCAACCACATTCCTCATCATTATGGCTCAGATGCTCATGTTGTATGGTTTCCTTGTACTGATGCAGGGAAAAGATACACGGTTTCAGCGTCTGTTATCCTGGATTGGCCGCTATTCATTTGGTGGATATCTCGTTCATGCACTGGTGATCTATGCGATCGCTTACGTCACCAGACCGCTTCAACTCAGTGGATGGCATCTGCCTGTAACGTTACTCTCGTTTCTTGTAACGGTTGTTATAGCCCTTGCGATCAGTTGCACACTATCCAAACTTCCTGGCTCCCGCTTCACGGTAGGATTAATGCGTAAACCACGTTTAAGCACCCATCCATCTGCTGCTGCGGACAAAAGAAATTCACCTGACCGAACTCCGTCCCCCGGCCACACTCGTAGTCCGGGAACGAGTGAGACATTATGAATCCAAAAGAGCGTCCCCGTTGAGGAGACGCTCTTCTTTATTTCACTTCGGTTGAAGTTGATCGTCCAGGGACAGGCTCCTGAGAACCTGGGGCTGGATGCGCATTGCCCTTCTGATTCACAAACCTCTTCAGATCACCCGTCAATTGTTCCTTCAACTTGTCTACCAGCTGCGTTTCGCTAATGCCTTTTGCCTGAGCAATCTCAGCCAGGGATTTCCCTCCCTGAAGCTGCTCGTGCAGTTGAGCGGGTGTGACTCCAATAAAACGGGCAATTTCACCCTTATCTACCATGGAACGTTTGCCATGGTGGGCAAACTCACGCCGCAAATCACGAAGCGGGGTATTGATGACCTTTTTCAACTTGGTATCCATGTCCGCCTTCGTAGCTGCAGCTTGTTCCTTGGTGAGACAACCTTCGTCTACAGCTTGATCCAGACGTTGCGCCAATGTAGGCTTCAACTTCTGCAATAACTGTTCCTCACTAAGCCCCTTGCGCTCTTTGGCAATCTGGGACAACGTCTTGCCCAGCTCCATCTGTGATTTCAGATCCCGCAGGCCGATTCCAAGCAGGTCTGCCGTTTCACCAATCATAAACAAACCGTGTCCTGCCTGCATGCATGGCTTTGCTTGTTTGCCTGAGGAAGAAGCGCTAGACGCATCGTCATGTTCCTCAACTCGAAGTGCTGGATCAGCGAATGCCACATGCCCAGTTCCTGCTGTTATGACTATGGCTGCCAATCCGGCTGCCATCCATGTTTTCCATTTCATGTTCATTTTTCTGCCGCCTTTCCGATGTCGAAATCCTGTGCCTCCCTAGTTTGAGCCTAAAATCCACTTTTTTATGCCATAAAATACAAAAAGTCATCATTTTTCTCACAATTGATCACAAAAAATCCTATTTTTTTCAGTTTATTTCCGCTATACTGAGTGTAACTTCATGATCTAGTTGAACAGTCCTTAGTCACCTTATCGCAGGAAGGACGATATGTAATAATGCGGAGAGAATGGTTAGATCCGTTTAGATCCGATCTGGAGGTCGTGTTTGCTTCAGCGGAACAACTCGTACGGAAATATCCCGAACCCTTGTCAGGATATGCATTGGAACAACTTCATTCAGTTAATCCCCTGTTACGAGATTCGGGACACAGTTACATCGGGTACATCATTCCACTCTGGATGCAACACTCAGATACGCTACCTCAAGAGAAAGCACATCAGTTAAGTACAGCCTGCCTCATTCACATGTTATATTTTCTAAATCAGGACGACGTGATGGATGAACAACCTGAGGATGCCACACGGAAGTTATCTCTGGGTAATCTATACTACATGGATGCACTTCAGTCTTACTCGGGGTTATTTGAACCTTCCTCCACATTCTGGACCTATTTCAGACATTATGTCGTGGATTGGGCCGTAAGTGTTACAGGTGAGCATTCCATTGATTACTTCCAAAACAATCCCTTGTTGATTGCGCAAAAGGCTGCTCCTCTGCTTATTGGAGCTACCGGTGCACTGCTTCTGCTGAAACAGTCCGACCGGATTATCCCGGTGTGTGCTGGCATCAACATTACACTCATGACACTTCAGATGACCGATGACTTCACAGACACGCAACAAGATGCTGTGCATGGAAACTACAACAGCTACCTCTCCCACATATCCGCAGCACTGAATCATAACTATCCTGCTCATCCTCTTAGCGAACGTATACATGACAATGTATACAATACACAACTCATGAACTCTTACGTAGACATTGCATATAACTATAATCGTTCATTAACATCGTCTAACTTGGAAATATCGCATCTTGAAACGTTTAATTCTTATTTGTGCAGCACGTTGGTACAAGCTGTTCAGGAGATTACACAACGGAAGAAACGGCTCCTCCAAGGCGGGTTTCATCACTGGATCAGTGAGCAACAACTGGAATCTTGAGCATAAGGACTAAGCTGGTTCAGTTTAATTTTAAATATGAAGGGAATGTTGACGATGATGGTATCAGAGAAAACGTTGCATGAGGATATTATTGAAAAGGCCTGGACAGACGAGCACTTCAGACAACAATTGCACACCAATCCGAAGCAGGCGCTTCGTGAGGCTTTCGGTATCATAATCCCGGAGCACATTCAGGTACGTACCGTTGAGGAGCAGCAGAATGACTATGTTCTTGTCATCCCTCCCAACCCTTCCAAAGTAAATTATGATGTGAATTGCGGACCTTGGAGAAGTTAAATCGGGCGAGCTAATCTTGTAGTGTAAGAAATCAGGGGTAGGAACGAAAAAAGCCGCTGTATCTTCTGTGAGTTCGTCATTCGACGAACTCGGTAAAAGATACAACCGCTTCTGTTCCTACCCCTTTGGTGCTTGTAAAGCTAATCTGTCCTTGCATCGCTTCAACAATGCGGAAAGTCACCATCATGCCCAGACCTGTGCCTTTGATTTTATTGGAGAAATAAGGCTCGCCCAACCGGGAGAGTGCTTCCTCATCCATCCCTTCTCCGTTATCCCTGACATGCACCTTAATCATTCCATCCTGCTTATACGCCCAGATATCAATCTGGCCCTGTCCCTGCAGAGCTTCAATACTGTTCTTGATAATATTGATAAAGGCCTGTTTGAATTTCGAAGAATTGCCCCGAATATATAGATCTGGCGGAATATCGGTTGTGATTTTGCCACCTTCCAGATTAGCCATGGGTACAAGGATGCCTTCGATATGATTGAACTCATCTGAGATATTCAGCGAGATAATATGGTCAAACTCAGGTTTGGCAAAGGTAAGAAAGTCCGTAATGATGCCGGAAGCCCGATCAAGTTCCTCCAATGCAATTCGCACATACCCTTTATTTTTGTTGTCTTCCTGTTCTGTCATGAGTTGCAGGAACCCTCTTGTCACCTGAAGCGGATTACGTACTTCATGGGCAACAGAAGCAGCCAGTTCGCTAATAATCTCCATCTTTTCGGATCGCTGTAACTCATTGTTGAACAACTCCAGTTCCTTGGAGTACTCCAGCACTTTGGTGTGTTTTTCAGCAAAACGACTTCCGAGAATGGCAATCAATGAGATCACAAATGCGACCATCGACCATTTCCACCATAACAGATGATACGAACCACTCCGTTGATAGTACCACAACAATTCAGCCACACTGATCAAGGCAAATGTACCGAATCCTGTCGCAAGCAGTATCGCTTCCCGGTTTCGTTGTAGCGCTTTGGCGATGGTCCCCACCAACAGGATTGTCAGTAGGATGACCAGCACCATACCAACCACACGCTGTACGAGCAGATTATAGAGGAACTCCCATTGCCCGCCTGAAGTAACATAGATAAATAGAGAGAACACAGCGACAACTGAATATATGAATAGTATTTTTCTTAATTTGGTGAAGATCCCATGCAGTCCTGGCCCGATAATCTGTTCAAAGAAATAACAGAGCGCCGGCATGCCCAGCAGCATCGCCAGATCAAATACTACCGAATACAGGTCACCATACACCTGATAGAATGTATACAAAAATTGCGAGTATGTGATGATCATCGTGCCGATGGAGCCCATCACGATGCATAGCGAGATCCATAATCCCTTATGGAATTTGCCCAGGAAGAACGTGCAACTCAGCATCGTAATCGCTGTGAAGACAAAAGTCGCGCCCAAGATTACATCAATAAGCCCGTTATGAATATATTTCTCCTGTAACATGGCATAAGGTCCAGCCTGAACGGTACCTTGTATGCCCAGACGGCCTTTCTCATTTTGCGACCATACATAGAGCGTGTCACCTGAATTCTCATTGGATAAGGGCAGCAACACCGCATTATTATCATAATTGTAATGGTAGTTCTCGTAGACCTTGCGGTCCTCCAGATAGATAACAATATGATTTCCTTTAATGTTCTCAAATCGAATGGCTGAACTTTCCTCGCTCAATTCTGGGATGGTCAGGCGAGTCCACAAGGAACTCGATCGATCTGTATTGCTATATTCTAGCTTATCGACACCCTGCTTTTCCCATATCTCGTCTGCTCCCTTAACTTCACTGATGAACCCCTGATCGTCAACGTTCCCCCATTTTACTTCCCATCCTGCAATGGATACAGGTTGCTGAACCTCTCCTGTAGTTGCAAAGACTATCCCGTGCGGCATACTTAGAATAATCAATACACTCATCCATAAGATGACGATAGCTTTGGGCACATTTTTCATTCACAGCACCTCAAAGTTCTAATTTTCCCTATCTTAGATTCTCTCATCTATCATTCGCCACCGTTTGTCACGTCACCTTCTTGAGATAAAATGAAATTCACATTTAAGTCGATTTATAGTCTTATTTCCATTTTATTGTTAAGGATATTTGATCAATCACGCAGATCTTCGAACTGGTTCTCTATCATTTCACGTTCCTTCTTTTCAACTTGACTGCGGAATTCAAGCCACTGCTCTGTTTCTTCATCATCATAGATGGTCCAAATATCAGAAAAAAGGAAATCCCGCAGCTGGACAACTTGTCCGGACCAAATACCACCTACCCAAAACAATCCATCCGGACGACGGATAACCGTACGGGAGAACCCGGGTGTGGACGCCTTTTGCCCGATACGGATTCGTGTGATCATATTGCCCAGTGTGAACCAGTCCACTTGAAATCCCTCCCTTACATATTCATGCTTCATCATAACATAGGGAAAACAGGAAAAGCTGTAAAAACGGTGTGTGCGATTCAATCCGTTGCTTCGGGTGTAATGATTCCTCAAAGCAAACACACACCCTAAGGAGATGATTCCAATGAATGAGCCACATCGTACGGTTGAGGTGGAACATAAGGATGTTCAGCATAAATCGGATTCAAGTATGGTCGCTTCCACATTTATTAAATATGCCGCGTATATCATTATCTTTTTTGGTTTCTTATACTTCTTGGTCAAATATGTATTCCCTAAATTCTAAAGCATTCATATCGTAGCAAACACCCGGGGGATAATAACCTGTGCAAGATTACAACGTTAGCGCTTTGGGTAACTACGGGGTAAGAAGCTTTCGAGAAACCGAGATGAAAGGAAGTGCTACTCATGTCTGACAAACCAATCAGTAACGAAGAGAGCGACCGCTATTATGACCGTTATCAGAGGTCCCGCGATATTCCACCAGAGACGGAAGTTCCGGAAGGCGATATGGATACCTTTGACGAAGTTTCCGGCAGACGGATTGTAACGGAAGATTTGGATCCGGCACCCGTAGCCGCAACCGCCGTGGACGAGCCGGAATTGGATTCACGCTTGGCTGAGACACCGCTCGAATCCGTACCGGATGCAGATCTTCTGCAACCCAACAGTCCGGTTGATCCTGCTGCACCCGATCCGGATGCATTACATGGTACCGATCTGCTTAATGGTGCTGGTGCGGATGCCAAACCAGAGAATGATATTCCACCGCGACGCTAACGGCTGTGATGACATCCTGATAGAGGAGGTGCATATACGATGAAGGAAGATCGCCAAAAGCATGTGCATGAACCGGATAATCTTGTGACTGAGAGGGATATTGACCCGGACTTCGGACTGTTCACTGAGGACTCTTTCCCCGAAGCACTTGAGGATGAGGATCAACGTGATGCGGTGGAGCATGCTATTCCTAAAGAAAAGGCTTCGCATAAACCCTCTTCGGATGATCAATAATCGCTTGGACAATGATGATTCCAGACTTAGAGAAACCTCGTAAAAAGGGGTTTCTTTGGCGTTTAATAGCTTGAATCACTCGACCAACGTCATCGGATGCTTTTGTTCACTGATCGTCAGTATAGTAATAATAGTTCCCTTCCGTTATTATAAAAAGATACATATTACAAAAGTTATTACTGGTATTGAAGGAGAATGAGTATATGATCCAGTCTATTGTACATATTGCTTTGGTTGTAAAAGATTATAATGAAGCAATAGAATTTTATACAAAAAAGTTGAACTTCACATTAGTTGAAGATATATATCAACCGGAACAAGATAAACGGTGGGTAGTGGTTTCTCCCCCTGGATCTGTTGGTACAACAATCTTACTTGCCAGAGCATCTAAACCTGAACAAGAGCAATTTGTTGGTAACCAAACTGGTGGTCGGGTATTTCTGTTTCTAAACACCGATGATTTTTGGAGAGATTATAATGAGATGGTCACTAGGGGAATCGAATTTGTTAGAGATCCCCAAGAACAATCCTATGGAACAGTAGCTGTATTTAAAGATTTATACGGAAATTTGTGGGACCTTTTGGAAATGAATGAGGATCACCCCATTTCCAAGCGTGTTAAGTGACCTCCAAGCTTCCAAGATCAGACTGGTTTGACGTGTTATAAACATGTGCGTTAAATCCCTCCTAGCTGAATATGTACCAAAGAGAGATGACGACTGTACGATTACAGCGCCATCTCTCTTTACATTTCTATAGAATTCTTATTCTATTTCTCACTCCCCTTTTAACTTCAAGGATATCCGTTTTTACTGCCTGCTCCAGCTTCACCGCTTAGCGGAAACCTTACTTGCCACGGGCAGTTTGTGATCCAATCCCGACCACTTCGCCACAATCGCAGTGATTAACAGCGCAACTCCGTTAATGATAAAAATCCAGCGAATCGGCAGCCAGCCGCCGAGAACACCACCAATGATCGGCCCCGCCATCGTCCCGATCTGGGCAGCGGACTGATTCAAACTAAAGGCTCTGCCTCTAAAACTAGATGCAGTAGCCTGCACAATCATGGCGTTAATCGCCGGAAATACAGCCGCGAAGAATAAACCATATACAAATCGCAATATGCCAAATCCGATATAACCAGTTGTAAAGAACTGCAGAAGATTGCCTACAGCCCCACCAACTAGTCCAATGATCAGCACTTTACCGTATCCAATCCTTGAACCAATCTTGCCCCAACGTGGCGCCATAATAACTGTCGCTACACCAACCGCCGAGAAAATAATACCCGAGCTGAGTGAGGCACGATCAGGCTGAACGCCCATTTCCATCACATAGACCGTCAATAGTGGCTCCAGAATCATGACGGAGAACGTACATATGCCCATCATGCCAAGCACCGTCATAAACAAACGATTCGCTCTCGCTTCACGAATGTCATCCATGACATGGGAACGCGCCTTGTTCCGGTTGAAGTTCTCTTCTTTTACCCAGAAGGTTGCGATGATCGCGGAGACTAATACTACAATAGCCGAAAACAAAAATGTATTCCGGTTCCCATAATAGTGGCTCACCACGCCACCGATTAACGGCCCGATAATACCGCCTGTAGCTCCCGCAGTAGACATGATGCCCAGTGCATACCCTGTCTTCTCTTCAGGTGTATTTGTGCCCACAAGGGCAATCGCCGCTGGAACAAACCCTGCAAGCAGGCCCTGGAACAATCGAACAACAATCAGCGAATACGGGTCCTGCACGAAATAATTGATTAAATATAATACGGCAAGGCTGTATCCTGACCGGATGAGCATGGGCTTGCGCCCGTATTTGTCAGCCAGTGATCCCCAGAACGGTGACACGAGCGCACTCGCAAGAAATGTAATGCCAAAAGCCAGTCCCGCCCATAACTCCAGATGATCACGAACCCCCAGATCAGCACTTAGAAACAGGGGTAGAAATGGAATGGAGATCGAATATGCGGTGCTGCAAAAAAATACACCAATCCACAATATCACTAAGTTACGCTTCCACGAGAAGTTCATATACCCGCACGCCCTTTCCGTTACTGACGCCGGGACTGTCGTGTATTAGAGCGAACGGAACAGACCCGTACGTCCCTATGCGGAAGCATTTTCCTTATTTTACACCCATGATTCCACGAAGGCCATCCCTTGTTCACCTTAAACACATGTATTGCATTGCCATCCTGTCCACAAAAACGGTATGATAGTTGGGTAAATATCCAAATATGATTTGGAGATAATATATCATGCAGAGATGCAAGGAGGAACGTTTTCATGTCTTTACGGTGGAAAAAAAACACTGTGGTTTCGCTGGTTCTAGCGATGCTGCTTATTGTCATTAGTGGTTGTGGACGCCCTTCGAGTGGCGCTGCGGAAACACCAGCTCCAGTGGAACCAACGGGTCCCAATCCGGTAGCTACCATTGAGATGGCAGATGGACAGAAGATCGTCATTGAGCTATATCCTGAAATTGCACCCAATACGGTGAACAATTTTATTTCACTGGCGAACCAGGGTTTCTATGACGGCCTGATCTTTCACCGGGTCATTCCCGGCTTCATGATTCAGGGTGGTGATCCGGATGGCAACGGTTCAGGAGGCCCTGGATACACCATTAAGGGTGAATTTACATCCAATGGTCACAAAAATCACCTGAATCATACGCGTGGGGTTATCTCCATGGCGCGTACAAATGATTTAGATTCTGCTGGCTCCCAATTCTTCATTATGCTAGCTGACGCAGATTACCTAGATAACGCATATGCCACCTTTGGCAAGGTCACAGAAGGTATGGAAGTTGTTGATGGTATTGCAGCTCAGGAAATAGGTGAAGCTGACAAACCAGTTACCGATCAAGTCATGAAAAAAGTTACGGTAGATACCCATGGTTTGGAATATCCAGAACCAGTAAAAATGCCTTAACCAGCAGCTCTGCCAAACAGATAATAAATGATAGTCATGATTCGTTAATGACTTACTAAACAAACAAAAGCTCTGTCCTATGCGAGTGTCGCAAGGCAGAGCTTTATTTATTGAATTTAATGATAACGGTTACATAACTGACTTTATAAAAAAGGACCTCTTCCGGCATCATCCTCAATACATCCATCCCATCAAACGTAACCAGCCGATAATCGCAATCCATAACGGGCAGCTAAAGGCAACGCCCCATGCAAGCCCTTTCAGTAAACCACGGTTTACTTCCACGAACAACGACTCCTTTCTCCAGGGAATAGTCGCAGTATCGGTAATAGTATATGATTTTATACCCGTTTTCATTCGTCACGCATGCCCCGTTTTCCTGCTTTTGTTCCGCAGATTCATGGAATGAATTCCGGGAACCTGATATACTATGACTACTGTATGATAAATGGAACCTGATTCATGTTTGGAAAGGAGATTTTCCTATGGCAAAATCCAAAAAACGCACTCCTGCTCCCAAAGCAGCAGTAGCACAGGATAAACCCACAACACTTAAAGATCTGCTTAGCAGTGATGTGCTGGAGAAGCTGAAAGCTCAGGCAGATGAGGCAAAGGCTGCCGAGGCGGCACTTAAAGAGCAGGAACGTCAGCAAGCAGAAGAAGCTCGCCAAGCGGAGCAAAAGCGCCGGGATAACGACTTCGAATATTTGCTCAATAACAGCGCAATGGACTGGAAGAAACATAAGTAAGTATCGGGGGCATGACCTGAGGTAATTTCTTGCCAAAATAATATTACAGCAGACAGATCATGAAGATGATCTGCTCCCAGAACAGGGCCGCGTTGCGGTCCTGTTCTTTTGATATAGACACATATGATTCACCAGACTTGAGCCGGGTATGTAGAAGTAGAGCGTACAACGATAATCTATAACCATACGGAGGGATCAGAGATGACTGAACAACGTTTGGAAGGTAAAGTTGCGATTGTAACTGGAGGTGGATCAGGTATTGGTCAGGCTACCGCTATTCGTTTCGCCGAGCATGGAGCCAAAGTATACATGCTGGATCGTACACCCGAAAATGCGGAGGAAACGAAGCAGACGATTGAAAAGGCTGGCGGAGAAGCGTATGTGATCGAATGTGATATCTCCAAACCGGACAATGTGCAGAAGGCGATTAATCAGGCTGCAGCAGAAGCGGGTAAACTGGATATCATATTTGCAAATGCTGGCATCAACGGAACGATGGCCCCGATTGAAACGATGGAAATGGAGGACTGGGACCAGACGATGGAGATCAATATGCGCGGAACCTTCGCAACCGTCAAATATGCCATCCCCCATCTGAAAGAACATGGCGGCAGCATCATTATCACCAGTTCCATCAACGGTAACCGGGTCTTCTCAGGTATCGGGTTCTCTGCATACGCTTCCAGCAAAGCGGGACAAACCGCGTTTACCAAGATGGCTGCACTGGAACTGGCTCGTTATAAAATCCGTGTTAACGCCGTCTGCCCAGGAGCCATCGATACCAACATTGATGATAACACCTACCCGTCGGATGATCTGAAAGAAGTACAGATCCCTGTTGAATTCCCTGAGGGTCATGAACATCCGCTCAAGGGTGAACCTGGAACGTCGAAGCAAGTGGCTAACCTCGTTCTATTCCTCGCTTCCGATGAAGCCTCTCATGTTACAGGTACACGAATCTACGTGGATGGTGCGGAATCTCTGCTCCGTGGATAAACTTATAATATAAGTTGGCCCCAGTTCAGGGACAACGCCCAAACATCCCGCAAGCGATCTGAATTGGTCAGCTTACTGCGGGATATTTTATTTATAAAAAGTTCATATTCCGGCGCAGCGCAACTACAAGGATTATCACTACACCGCGGAGCTTTTACCTTTTTTCACACGATGGTTGAACCTGTCTGGAATGGCAAAGAGCAAAATGTACATCAGCGAGAACAAGACTAGTGCAAGTATCTCTTCCCCAAGGATGTACATGGGATACGGACCTAACATATCCAGCACCGAGGGTGTACTCGGCTTATATCTCAAGAACATGTAATTCGCATCAAGCAAGACATCCACAACGTATACAATTAGTGCAGCCACATTCACAAATATCATCGAACCTGCTACAGATCTCCAACTAGGTCGTAGTTGTTCCACCCAGGTCATGTAGAGTAAAGCCAGAATGATACAGGCATGAGCGACGAAAAATTGAATGAATCGAAAATGTGCATAACCATAGCCCAGATTAGGCGTCAGAATCGCCATAAGGGCTCCTGCGATGCCTGCAAATAACAGTGCTGAATGTAACAGTCGACTGCGTGTCAGTAGCAACAACGCCGATAATAGTAGAGACAGGCTACAAAGTTCAAGTGGCAGTGACGTCTGCAGGCTCCATATCCCTCCATACACATACCAGAGTTGCAGCACGATTTCACAAGCGAACATGATGCAGGCTAGAACAATCCGGAGTGTGCGACGTGCCCTCTCTGACCATGATCGAAGATGGTGTCGAAGCAAAAACATCAGGAGAATCAATGCTGTAATTAAGCTAATGGAAACGATATGTGAAGTGGAGAACAGAATAAACGGCTCTGCATCATAAGGGTCCAGCCATGGTGGATACGCCATGCATCTCTTCTCTCCTTTGCGATCATCTCACCAACATTATCTCTCTTTAATGTTAACTTTTTCATTTTGCCATTGAATGAAAGAGCTGTCCAGTTGGAATTCTAAATAAGCATTGTAATTTAAATATCTTTATGTTAAGATAATTTCAGAACCAAAACAAACTAAAAGTTAGTAACTTTCTCAATAGACAAAAAAATTAAAAATACAAAATATGTTCAACTACACTTTTACACGATAACGGAGAGGACAGAAAAAACCTGAAGAAGCGAAGCGGTCGCCTTTATCCCCGGATTTCCCCTTTCAAAAAGGAATCAAAAAATCTGGGGATAACAGCGATCGGAAGGTTGTTCTGTCATCGAAGTGCCAGTGTAAATAATCCTTTGTTGAACGTATAACCTAAATTTAGGAGGAATTATTATGCAAATCAAAGGACTTCACCACGTATCAGCTTTAACAGCACATGCCGATCAGAACTATCGTTTCTACACCAATATCATGGGTCTACGCCTCATCAAAAAAACAGTCAACCAGGACGATGTGTCCGTCTACCATCTCTTCTATGGCGATGAGAAAGGCAATCCGGGTACCGAGCTTACCTTCTTCGAAATTCCGATGGCAGGACAGACGCGTGAAGGCGTGAATAGCATTTCAGCAACGTCACTGCGTGTGCCAAATGATGCGGCACTTACTTACTGGCAGCAGCGTTTTGACGAATTCGAAGTCCCTCATGGAGAGATTGTTGAACGCGGTGGTCGTGCCACGCTCTCATTCGCAGACTTTGAAGGACAACGTCTGATTCTGGTCTCGGATGAACACAATACAGGTGTCGCTGGTGGTAAACCATGGGATCAGAGCCCTGTGCCTCCTGAGTTTGGCATTGTAGGCCTTGGCCCCATCCATCTTACGGTAAAAGATGCCTCCCTCACTGCTCCGGTTCTTACCGAACTGCTTGGTTTCAGAGCCAAAGGAAGTTACCCTGCCTTTACTCCAGGTCAACCTGATGTACTGGTCTTTGAGTCAGGCGAAGGTGGCAGCGGCTCCGAAGTGCATGTTGAAGAGCGTAATGACCTTGCCCAAGAACGTCCTGGCCGTGGTAGCGTGCACCATGTTGCGTTCCGTGTGGATAATGAAGAAGAACTGAAACAATGGGTGGAACGCGTTCATAACTTCCAATTCCCGAATTCCGGTTTTGTAGACCGCTTCTACTTCCGCTCCCTGTATTTCCGTGAAGCGAACGGTATTCTGTTCGAGCTGGCAACCGATGGTCCCGGCTTCGATACAGACGAAGAATTGGCACATCTGGGAGAATCGCTCGCTTTGCCACCATTCCTTGAAGGTCGCCGTGCCGAGATTGAAGCCAATCTCAAACCACTCGACACCGTCATCCGTTAAACATAAAAACGATTATCACAATGTGTGTGGTGGACTTGATCCAGCAACATCACCGTTGATAATCGTTTTTTATTACGTTTATTTTATTTGACCAAATACGATGAAGTCAACGGAACGAACAAGGACGAGCCTGGATCTTCTGTGACAATTTCAACAAAGATAGCATCAGTACCCGATACATCCACGTCCAGGCTTACCAAACCGCTTCCTGGCGATAGACTCAGCTTTTTAAGAACCGTATTGTCCTGGTTGATTACCTGTATCTCCTGATTCCCTGTAAGAGCAGCCAGTTCCAGATGGAGGGAAGAATACGTTTTGCCCGTCATGATCTGGAAGTCATCCCCTTGCTTCACGGAATCCGTATGCAGATATACATCTTTGTAATCTTTGCCTTTGTAAGTAGTCTCCGCAGGATCTTTGGTATGCCATGCGGATGTCCCCAGTACGGATGTTCCGAGTGAACTGAGCGTCAGTTTATCGCTTTCAGATGGCGCGGAACCATTATTCTCACCAATCAACACCGAAGAGGTTGCACTGTCATAAGTGATCTCTGTCCCGAGCAATGAACCCACGGCACGCACAGGCAAATAAGTCGTTCCATTGTACGTGATCGGCAACACCGTTTTACCATTTGCATCTTTGGCTGTCACTGTGGCACCATTCATTTTCAGCGTAATTTTGCTGTTCAGATAAGCTTTAATTTGTTCCAGTCCTGTTGCTGCGAGTGCACCTGTTCCGATCCCAAGCGTTAATGTGCCTACCATTAAACCCAGTACAACCTTCTTCTTCATCAAAATCCCTCCTGAACGTTAAATGAGTTATCCTTTATACATTTAAACGACTAAAGTGATCATGTCAATTGTTTCCTGCATTTTTAGTACACATTTCCTATGTCTGGGCAGCACAAAACGAGGCTGTATGTCACGATTTTTTTCAGCCTCGCCCTTTTCCCCACTGTCCGTAAAGACAGAAAGGGAGATATTCTGTTAACTGTTGACTAAATATCAATCAAAGGATTCATAATATTCTTCTTCATATATTTCCATGCTGTACTTCAGATCTGCGGCCTTCCATTCGCCATCTTGATACGCATAAGCAAATGTCAGATCACCAGCGTATAGACCCAAACCATAAGATCCTGCTGCTGATACGACAAGCTTACCATCCTCCACACTGTAATACGTCACTCCACCGAATCCCAACTCTTCGTTATATTCGCCACCAATTGTGTCTTCCTCGATCCGTGAAGGCTCTGCTTGTACGCCATCAACGGTGACATCAACATCTACATGGTCTGATCTAACCGTAACTTTCGACTGTACATGCTGCTTCACGATCTCTTCGAGAGATTGCATCTTCATCTCTTCCAGCGTCACTGGATTAATAATACGTGCTTGTCCCAAATAAATACCTGTTCCATGTCCTCCCGTGTACAAAACAACAATCTCTTTCTGGCCGTCTCCGTTCAGATCCAGCTCGTGTACTTCGGGTTTGTAAGACCCGCCTTCTCCTTGCCAATCACTGAATTCTCGCGTCTTGCCGTCCACTTCCAAAGTCATTCCGTTATATATATATCCTGAACCCTCAACTTTCATAGGGTATAATCTAATGTTCTCATTTTCCGATGCAACTGAAACGTACTGCTCTTTAACAGGAATCGATTCTTGCATTGTATTCGCTGCGTCATGCATTTTATCTATATTGGAAGCCTCTACCACTTCGGTCTGGCTGGATTGATCATCTATGTTAAGCTGTTTTTGCGATTCATTCATGGTTCTGGCAGCTGAAGTTGTACTAATCGTAGCTACCGCCAAAATAATCATCAGCAGGATACCTGTCCAAGTTTTCAATATACTGGGCTCCTTCTTCTGTTGTGATAATCCTATTATATCTTCATTTATCGCCTGCAAGTTGCGAATTTGTTAATCTTTCAAAAAAATTCTTTACAAATTTCTGTTTTCACGAAAGAACGTTCGGCTTTAACCAGAATAAGCAAATTCCCAAGTCAAAATTGTTTCTCAAAAAGCAAAAAAATTCCGAACACAGCTCAAGGCTGCATCCGGAATGCTTTGGTTTTGTCCATTAATCGATCCGTTAACTGTCTCAGTTCTTCAGCCGAGGAGGAAATCTCCTCCATGATGGCTGTCTCTTCGTGTGCGGCATCCATGATTCGTCTTGCCTCATCCGAGAACGATCCGGCTTTCCCCTGGATCTTCTTCACATGACCGTGGGTTTGCTCAACGCGGCCAGTCTGTTCTGCAATCTTGGAACCGATATCATGTGCACCCTTCATAAATACTTCCACCGTGCCTGTCAGTTCATGCAACGTTTGATCCACAGAGATGGTCCGTTCAGATTCATTAATCACCAGACCATGCTGCTCATGAGACAGTTGCGCTGTCTCCCTGATCCGCTGCTGTACACGACTAATCAGCTCATTAATACGATGTACCGATTCCTTGCTCTCGTCTGCCAGCTTACGGATCTGCTGCGCCACGACTGCAAAACCAGAACCTTCTTCGCCAGCTCGTGCAGCCTCAATGGAAGCATTTAGGGCAAGTAACCCTGTTTCCTCAGCAATATTTTTGACAGACTGGGTAATTACCTCGATATCGGAAGCTTCCTTCTCCAGCAACAGCATAATGTCGCGTGAACGATTGTGCGACTCGGCCAGCTCGTCCATTCCTTTCATCAGCGATGAGAAGGTCTGCTTCGTGTGATCCACGGATCGTTCCATCTGACCGGACATCTCTGTCATACCCATCGACTGGCTATGCATACGCTGGAAATCATTCAACATCTCATCCGCAGTAATCAAAGACTGATGGGAAGTAACTTTCTGCTCTTCTACTCCCACCGCTATATGATCCACCGCTTCGGACATCATCTCGATCTGCTCCGCAGCTTGGGTAATCGCTTCACTAAGCGACTGCGCGTTCTGTGAGGTGGTCCGTGTACTGTCCGCGATATCGTTTACAATACTTCTCAGATTAGAAACCATTACACGAAAAGCATCATATAATACTGTAAGTTCATCCTGTGTACGACGCTGCGGAATCTCCGTTGTCAGATCTCCGGATGAAACTTGTTGTGCCGCACGAGACAGATGAACAATCGGACGAGTCAGCCAGCGAGAGGCGACCCACCCCAGAATCCCGTTCCAACACACCCCCATAACAAGGATGATGGAGATATACAACCAGCTTGGCATGTTAAATGAGAGCCAGTCCTGGAGGAAAAATATAAAAAAGCCGCTAGTTCCGTACGTAATAATTGAGATCAGTACCAAACCCGCGACTGTCTTTGCGCCTAAAGTCCATTTCATATTTACACCCCGTAGTCCTTTTTTCCTATTTTACCAATCATGTACCAAATATCATGTGACATACATCACTGAAAACGTTCTATCCACTCTCTGCTTATGGTTCATGCATGACTTCTCTACCAAGTAGTGCATAATGAATAAGACAAGCTTTTCAGCCCCCTTTAATGATTAACTACGTGTAAAACAAATCCCTAATTTAAATTAATATCGGCAAATCAGGCGAAATGATTTAGCTTGGCATCCATTTTGCTTAAATGATATACTGAGTGCGCTTCGGCAATGCCGGAGCTGACCTATTTATTGGATGCCACTGGAGGCGAACGAAATGTCTACTATGTCCACAAGGACGGAGAAAGATTTTATCGGTGAAAAAGAAATTCCGGCTTATGCCTATTACGGCATTCAGACGGTGCGGGCCGTGGAGAACTTCCCGATTACCGGCGTTCCGGTACACCGGGAGCTGATCACAGCTCTGGCTGCGGTGAAAAAAGCTGCGGCAATTACGAATATGGAACTGAAAATGCTACCAAGCAAAATTGGCGATGTCATCGTCATGGCTGCTGAAGAAATGATGAAAGGCCATCATCTGGATCATTTTATTGTGGACTCCATTCAGGGCGGTGCAGGCACCTCCATGAATATGAATATGAACGAAATTCTCGCCAATCGCGGACTTGAACTGTTATTGCAGAGCAAGGGAGATTACTTCCACTGCAATCCCAATAATCATGTGAACATGTCCCAATCCACCAATGACGTGGTGCCTACAGCACTGCGTATTGCCGCGTATCGACTGTCCGAGACGTTACTGGCTACGATGAAAAGGCTACAGGATGCGTTCCGTAAAAAAGAAGAGGAATTCAACGATGTGGTCAAAGTAGGCCGTACCCATCTTCAGGATGCCGTGCCTATTCGCCTTGGACAAGAATTCGGAGCATATGCCCGCGTCATCGGACGGGATATCGAGCGTCTTGAATTCGCCAATCGTCGCCTGCTTACGATTAACATGGGTGCAACTGCGGTAGGTACAGGGCTCAATGCGAAACCCGAATATATCGTCAAGGTTACGGAACACCTGTCTGATGTTACTGGACTACCACTACAGACAGCAGAAGATCTTGTGGATGCGACGCAGAACACGGATGCCTATCTGGAACTTTCAGCGGCGCTCAAGGTATGTGCGGTCAGCCTGTCCAAAATCTGTAATGATATTCGCATGATGGCTTCTGGTCCGCGTGCTGGATTCAATGAATTACGCTTGCCACCGCGTCAGCCAGGTTCCTCTATCATGCCAGGTAAAGTGAACCCGGTTATGGCAGAAGTCATTAACCAGGTATCCTTCCAGGTGATGGGGAACGACCATACAATCTGTATGGCGTGTGAAGCCGGTCAATTTGAGCTGAATGTTATGGGCCCAGTTATTGCGTTCAACTTGCTGCAATCGCTGAAAATCATGAATAACGGCATTGATGTCTTCACGCGTTATGCGGTGGAAGAGATGGAAGCCAACCGTGAGCGCTGCGAATTAATCATGAAGCAGAGCTTCAGTGTGGTTACGGCGTTGAACCCGCACTTAGGTTATAATGTGGCAGCTTCCATCGTGAAGGAAGCTCTCAAGACTGGACTTACCTTGCAGGAGATCATTCTGGAACGCGGACTGCTGACACCGGAAGAGCTGGAAGAAATTCTTCATCCAGAGCAGATGACCACGCCAGGTATTGCCGGAGAACACTTCCTGCGTAATATGGAACGCTTGTAGGAATCAGGAAATCCAATGCAGGAATGCAGAAGATCAAACACGAATAACATCACAAAAGAGCCCCCGCAAACCATTTCCGGTTTGCGGGGGCTCTTTTATTTGGAGATGATAAGACACCAGCTACTCCATTAAGCCCACCGTTTGCGCTCAAGGGAAGGCAGAATGTGAAGCTCCTCCCGGTACTTGGCGACTGTTCTGCGGGAGATGATAATCCCGTCTTCGGCGAGCAATGTCGCCAATTGACTGTCCGAGTGTGGCCGATGGGCCTGCTCCATGCGAATGATTTCTTTTAATCTCCGTTTTACTGCTGAGGCGGATGTTTTATTCCCTGATGTTGTACCAATTCCCGAGGCAAAAAAAGCTCTGAGTTCATATACACCATACGGGGTGTCTATATATTTACCGTTCACCGCACGGCTTACCGTTGATTCATGCATGCCAATCTTCTCTGCAATAATAGCCAGATTAAGCGGTTTTATCACGGATGGTCCGTTGAGTAAAAATTGCTTTTGCTCTTCCATCACGGCCGCCAGCACACGCATTAACGTCCTGCGCCGCAGGTGTACACTGCGAATGATAGCCCTCGCCGCTGCCGCTCGGGTAGACCAGATTTCGTCTGGAGTCTCATCTCTGATCCAGCGGAAACATGCTTCATTCATGGATACACGTGGGTTACCTGCCGCATGTAGACTGAAATGCACCTCACCGTTACGCAATCCGACAATAGCATCCGGGATAATGTAATGTGGTCGTTCCGTACATCCGATGGATCGGCAAGGCTTGGGGTCCAAACGTGTAATATAGTCATAGGCAGTCTGAGCTTCTCGTGAAGTTATACCTAATCGACTCCCTGTTCTACCTGGGTGAAAAGGAACCAGTGCTTCCAATCCCACTTCCACCATCCGCTCCGCATTCAGCGCAGCAGATGGATCACGCCTGATCTGGAGCAACAGACATTCCTGCAAATTCCGCGCTCCTACACCAGCGGGGTCCAGCGACTGGAGAAGCTCCAGTCCTCCTGCAACCTCGCTCATCGGTAGCCCCAGTACTGCTTGCACCTCTGCCAGTTCAACCGTCAGATATCCATCATCATTAATGCAGCCTGCCAAATATACTGCCATATTTTCCAATTCATTTGGAAGTGTCATCACTCGAATTTGTGCAATCAGCAATTGTTCCAATGTAGGTTCGGCACCTTTGGCCTGAAGTAACGGATCATAGGAAGCATATCTGCGCTGATCCATTCGCCGCGGAATTCGGGCGAGAGGCGCAGCTTGTTCTTCCAGTTCAAGCAAGGGATTTTCTTCCGCCGCATCCTGCAAATAACGATTGAGATCCTGACCAGACATCGTTAGCAAATGAAAGGATTGTTTCATCTCCGGCGTGATGGACAGCCGAATACGTTGTTCCTGTACCAACTGAACACCTAACATCCGTTTCCCTCCTTATGCGTTGCTGGGTAATAAGCATATCCGAACAAAAGCATTTGCAGGGATAATAGCATACTATTCAAGCGATTGTAAGCACTCTTTTAGTCGGATTCAAGGATAATCTGTCCTAGTATTTCTCCGATACGAGCTTCGCCTGTGTAAACAGCAGCAGATAATCTCTTCCACCTGCCTTGGAATCCGTGCCCGACATGTTGAATCCACCAAATGGATGCGTGCCCACCAGTGCTCCGGTACATTTTCGATTGAAGTACAGATTACCCGCGAAGTACTCGCCTCTTGCCTGTTCCAGATGTTTACGATTACGCGAGATCACCGCGCCAGTCAGGCCATAGTCCGTATTATTGGCGATATCCAGTGCGTCCTGGAAGGATTCTGCTTTGATAAACGCAAGCACTGGTCCAAAAATCTCGTCTTGCGCAATCCGGGCTTTCGGGTCCACATCCGCAATAATGGTTGGTTCAATGAAATACCCTTCAACGTTCCCTGTACCGCCACCATGCACAAGACGTCCCTCACTCTTGCCAATTTCAATATATTCCGTAATCTTCGCATATGCCTTGTCATCGATAACCGGCCCAACCTGACTGCCCACTTCAAGCGGACTGCCCATCGTCAGTTTCTGTGTCCGTTCAATCACTTTTTGCAACACTTCATCATATACATCCTTATGAATAATGGCACGGGAACACGCCGAACATTTCTGTCCTGAGAAACCAAATGCCGAAGCTGTAATGGACTCTGCCGCCAGTTCCAGATCACTGTCACTGTCTACAACGATGGAATCCTTGCCACCCATCTCTGCAATGACCCGCTTGATCCACTTCTGACCTGGGGCCGTACGTGCTGCACGTTCATTAATTCGCAGTCCTACATCTCTGGAACCGGTAAAGCTGATAAAACGGGTAAGCGCATGATCCACGAGATAATCGCCAACTTCACTGCCTGGTCCTGGTAAAAAGTTCACGACGCCATCTGGCAAGCCAACTTCTGCGAGCAGCTCCATGAATTTAGCCGCAATCACCGGCGTTGTGCTGGCAGGCTTCAAGACCACTGTGTTGCCAGATACCAGTGCAGCCGAAGTCATGCCTGCCATAATCGCCAGCGGGAAGTTCCAAGGTGGAATGACAACACCAACGCCCAGCGGAATATAGCTCAGTTCATTATCTTCTCCTGCAATCCGTACGAGGGGCTGCGGTTCACTCAGTCGCTGCATATCCCGTGCGTAGAATTCCATAAAATCAATGGCTTCTGCTGTATCCGCATCAGCTTCAGGCCAGGTCTTGCCCGCTTCATAGACCATCCATGCGGAGAACTCATGCTTGCGACGGCGCATAATGGCCGCTGCTTTGTACAGATAACGGGCCCGTTCATTCGGGTCGGTATGTTTCCAGGTCTGGAATGTCTCCGCTGCTGTCTGAATGGCCTTTTCGGCCAATTCCTGATCTGCCTGATGGATCGTTCCGACAACTTGATTCTTGGCTGCGGGGTTCACGGAAGTTAACGTGCGACTACTTGTTATTTTTTGACCCCCAATAATAATCGGGTATTCCCGCCCAAGTTCAGCTTCTACCTGACGAAGTGCGCCTTCGAATGCTTCCTGGTTCGCCGGGACCGCAAAGGGTGTGAATGGTTCGTTAACAAAAGGGATATTCATGAATGATTCCTCCTTCAGGATGTTAGGTTTCGCTGGCTGCTCGCCTGAATTAATTTGTATGGTACTCATCATCAAATATATGTAGCAAAATCCGTGCCAACTCCGGTTGGAATTGAAATATTTTTCTCGTTAAATTCAACTAAAGAAAATTCACACGGGCCACTCCGATGACAGAATAACCTTCCACTACAGCTTTCTTTCAAATAAAAATAGTAGACCACCGCCACATCTGGCACATATCTTGCTTGAATTAAGGATACAGAAGGAATAAGGAGGAAACGAAGATGAGCGTGGGAACGGAAATATATCGCAAAACCTTATTAACCGTGGCAGGCAACAAAGCTGTAGAGAACCTGTCCATTAGATATGGTAAGAAGCTGGCAGGCAAATTTATTGCAGGAAACACCTTGGAAGAAGCTCTCGAAGAGATCCGCATACTCAACAACAAAGGCATTATGGCTACGCTCGATCATCTTGGCGAAGGCATCACCCGCCTGAGCGAAGCGGCATTATACAGAGATGAGTATGTACGACTGGTAGAAGGCATTGCACGTGAGAAGGCAGATTCCAACGTCTCGCTGAAACCAACCCAGATGGGCCTCGCACTCGACCCGGACGAGGGCTATCGAAATATCCGTACCGTTGCTTCACAAGCCAAATTGCATGATCTTTTTGTCCGAATTGATATGGAGGATAGTCCATTTACTCAAGCGACGCTGGACATCGTGCGAAGACTGCACTCGGAAGGACTGCATAATACAGGCACAGTATTGCAGGCCTACCTGCATCGCACCGAAGAAGATACACGTGATATGATTCGGGAAGGCATTCGGCTTCGGCTGGTTAAAGGTGCTTACAAAGAACCCGGATCAGTCGCCTATCAGAATACTTCTGAAGTCATTCATCAATTCAAAACGATGATTCGTAACCACCTCGATCAGGGTGTGTACACTGCGGTTGCCTCGCATGATGATCACATCATTAACTGGACGAAACAATACGCCAAGGATCGGGGAATCTCGCCGGATGCCTTTGAATTTCAGATGTTATATGGTCTGCGCATGAGCGAACAGGAACGTCTCGCCAAAGAAGGCTATCGCATTCGCTGTTACGTACCTTATGGCACCATGTGGTATCCGTACTATACCCGCCGTTTGGCCGAAAAACCGGCTAATCTCTGGATGGTCGTTAAGAATATGTTCCGCTAGTTACCTCAGCTGAATCAATATATAAATGAACAAAGACAAAATAAAAACCATGCTGCCTCTTTCTTTCGGGGCACATGGTTTTTTCTGTACGACCACCTTACCAGAGCATTCAACTTTTCTTTTTCTTCGGTTCTTCTCTTAATGTCTAAAAAATTAGCATCCTCAATTTTAAATGTCTATTTTTCTAGACACACCCATTTTTTAATATAATTTCAACCTTGAAAAGTTTAACTACTTAATTGTTGAATGAGGATAGAGGCATTGGCATTGATCTGTGTTCCGCCTACCAGGGTTTGCAGATCAACTTCTGATGCACTGGAATGATTCCGTAATGTCAGTACATCACTTGATGCAGCAGTGATAATGACCATTCCCGGATTGGGTTGGGTACCAGCACCACTACCATAGACACTGCCCCCTACAGGGGCTCCGTTTTGATAAAGGGTGAATTGGTTCGCCTGTACACCTGCAACGATGAAAAATACCGCGTAGTCCCCGGCATTGCCAATAATAATCTCAGCGGTATTAGGTGTATGAGTAATATTTGTAAGATTTTGGTTACTGTCAAAGGTTATGTCTGCTTCGGTAGCAACAGTCTGAGCTGATGTATTAAAAATATATGCATATGAGGATAAACCTTTTCCCGTTGTACTCTGTGTCTCTCCCAACAACTCCTGAGATACCAATCGGTGAGCTGCGACTAACTCGTCTTCAGTACCTTTGCCCCATATGGATATTTGGGCTTCCTCAGTAGCCGTGTCTGAGGTTGAAAATACAAACTCGAAAGCGTCAAAATTCCCATCATAATCTTTGGTTATGACCTGATTAGGTGATACATTGAGCAGTTCTTCTACATATAATGTTCTGACTCCATTAAGGTAATAGCCCCGAAGAAGCACCGTGAACATCTCTGTCTCATTCCGGTTATCAATTTTGACCGTAACGGATTGAGTAGGTCGGATACCCGTTATCCCTGAAATATTATTCTCTATGGGGCCAGTTGATAGAATAGCCATTTCATCACCCTCCTTTAATTGAATTCATTCAGTCCTTCTTATAGTATTATTCAGAAGATTTTTAATGGTGTGGACAAATTGAGGGGGCAGTCCATAGAATCACTTAACCTTTAAAAATAACCTTTCATCCCGAATTAAATGTTATGTTTAATGACTCACACCTGACTCAAATTCCCACTAACTTAATATTTTTCAGCAACTAAACCCAAATAATAAAATTGAAAGCGTATTATATATACACAAAACAAATTAAACTACTTTTTTTGATCGCGTTATGTATGCTTCATGTCAAAAAATCTATACACAGTTCATTTTGAAAGCTATAATATGGATAACTATCTTCACTCAAATATTTCCAATTACTCAAATCACAAGAATTCCTTGTAACAGGTATAGTTCTGAACGTTATACCCCAACTGAGGTGATGCCGATGAAACATTTACTTCCTGATTTAATGTCTTTATTGCGTACGGATATGGGTACTCTGGATACAGGTCTCTCCACGCCCACCATTCCATCAACAACATCTCTGGTAGATACCATCTCCTTATTCGACACATCTTCCTATCTGTTCATTCAGGATGATGGACCCCTATTGGGATATATCGTCGTATCCGATGTCTTGTATGCGATGATACATGCACATCGGCTGATGGAAGCCTATTTTGAGACCACATTGGAAACAACCGGTTCTGCCTTGACCTTGATCAATGAAGAAGCCAAGGTGGCCTACTGGACATCTGGTGCGGAGCATGTATTTTCAATTAGCAAAAATGATATTATAGGACAGCCTGCCGCAGACTTTTTTCCGCCTGATCGCCTCCAGTCCCTCAAGACGTTATATACCGGAGAAACGGTCTACCGCAAACAGCATCAGCCGAGACCAGATCTGTTCGCTCTGATCAATGCCCGCCCGGTTCAGCTGGATGGACGCATTGTGGGCGCAGTAGCTGCGGAAGTAGATATCACAACCGAAATCCGATTACATCAGGAACTATTACATATGACATCCAAAGTCCAACATCTGGAGAAAGCTGTTGCCAGACTCCGTCCTGACACTGATCCATTTGCTCGTATCAAAGGTAGCAGCCCGGTCATTCGCCAGTGTCTGGATACCATCCGCAAGATCAGCACCACCCCAGCAACCGTACTCATCCTCGGAGAGAGTGGCACCGGAAAGGAGTTATTCGCCAAAGCCATTCATGATCTTCGTGAATTGCAGACTGCACCATTTATCGCCATCAACTGTGGGGCAATCCCCGCTTCCTTGTTCGAAAGTGAGTTATTCGGCTATGAGAAGGGCGCCTTCTCCGGAGCTGATCCCAAAGGCAAAAAGGGCAAGATTGAGCTTGCCGAAGGGGGTACCCTTTTTCTGGATGAGATCGGTGAGATGCCATTGGAACTGCAAGTGAAGCTGCTTCGGGTATTGCAGGAGAAGAGTTACTTTCCTGTGGGAGGAACGCGTATGAAACAGGCCGACTGCCGGATTATCGCCGCAACCAACCAGAACCTGCTCAGCATGATTGCCCGCAATCAATTCCGCGAAGATCTGTATTATCGACTTAACGTCATTAATCTCATCATTCCTCCCCTGCGCATGCGCAAGGAAGATATATATGAATTAACCCAGACGTTCCTGCAAGAGTTCTCATTGCTCTATAATCGTCATATTGAGCTGGTTCCACCTGAGGTGTTCAAGTTGCTGTTCCAGTATGATTGGCCAGGCAACGTTCGTGAATTAAGAAATGTAATAGAACGTCTGACCATTCTGACGACAGATGGTGAGGTCAAGCCGGAATACCTGCCCGATACCCTTATCTCCCTGATCGCCCAAGAACAGTCCGAAGTGCAGCTGACATCGGAAATTCATCCACATGCCAACAGTGAACATGAGCAACGTCAGCATTTGGCGGCAAAGGGACAAGAAGCTCGAACTGCTGCCAGTGTGCATAATCCCGATGATTCCAAACTCGTCTCCAAGGATACCTATCAGCAAAAATTGGACACCTATGAGGCGAAACTTCTACTTCAATATCTGGAGTACGCAGGTGGCAACAAACGAACACTCGCGAAGCAACTCGGCATCTCCAGGGCAACGCTCTATAATCGCATGAAGAGGCTTGGTCTATGACCAGCCTCTTCTTGTCGTTATAATGAATGAAACGAAATATCGTTAGCTTCAATAAGAAGGTGAGTTGCAAAGGATGGATATCCCGAATCACATGTTGTTATGGAATCACGCTTATTGCAAAATGTATGATGTCCGCCGCGTGATGTTCAAACCAGGGCAGTCCGTACGTTCTTACGCTGTGCCTGCCAGCCTCCTGATCCTGTCGGTCCGCGGAAGCGCACAGATCATGCTGAATGAAACAGCACACAGTGCCCGACGATTCCAGGTATTCCATACCGGTAAAGGCAGCAACCTTACGATAGAGCCCGGACCGGAAGGCTACGAATATTATGCCGTTTATTATAAAGCAACACTGCCATCAGGCATAAGTCAGACACTCAAGGAAGTTGCCAGTCAGCTGCGCCCTTTCGACACCACATATAGCCTGCTTCCTTCCGATCCTGTCATGCTGTATCGCTTGTTCACCGACATGTACAAGGAATGGGAGAAGACAGATCCCGTTGCACCATTGCGTGCCAAAAGCCTGATGCTGCAATTGATCAGCGAGTTGTTGAATCAGATACAGACACAGGGCACGCGTTCACACAAGCGTGATCTAGCGGCACAGATCATTACGATCATTCAAACACGATACGCAGATGCGATAACGCTGGAATCACTCTCCGAGAGTCTGAACTACAGCGTCGCACACCTGTCTTCCTATTTCAAAAGCCGGACAGGCCTTAGTCCCATTGATTATCTCATTAAAGTCAGGATCGACAAGGCCGCAGCGCTACTGCTAGAGACAGATGCCACGTTAAAAGAAATCGCAGCCAGCATCGGGTATCAGGACCCTTTTTATCTGGGAAGGTTGTTCAAAAAATATAAAGGTGTCTCTCCCTCTCATTATCGGGCACAACAGGCAAAGCGTCCCGGACTGGAAGATTGTCCTTCTACAACCATGAGATTATCCATTGGCCCTCCCAAACCGCTCCGTTATACTGGTATAGATGATAATGATTATCAACCAGATCGTGATGGAGAGGACGAAATCAACATGTATAGCGGGTCAAGACCATCGACAGCCGTCGTATTATTATTCAGTCTCATGTTGCTGCTCAGCGCTTGCGGAACAGGAACTGTAGGGAACAACTCTTCTGCTGCAAACGAAAACGGAACTGCATCGAAGAGCACCAATCAAGAACAAGCTGCAGGTTCATCAACGTCCGAACAGCCACAGACCAAAACCGTATCCACCGTTACCGGAGACGTCGAAGTGCCCATACAGCCGAAACGGATTGTAGCCGGTGAATATCTGGGTAGCTTGATTGCTTTGGGGATAACCCCTGTCGGAACGTCCAGTCACCATATTATTAATCCTTACTTAAACGATGTGCTGAAGGATGTTGAAGATCTGGGGGATGGAAACGGCAATCTGGAGAAAATTGCTGCCATGGAGCCGGATCTCATCATTATGGACGACACGTATACCGAGATGAATGAGCAACTCGTTAAGATTGCTCCCACCGTCATCGTACCGTATGCTTCGTTCAAAAGTGTGCATGAGGAGATCACTTATTTTGGAGAACTATTAGGCAAAGAAACGGAAGCAGCATCCTGGCTTGCCGAGTACGACCGTCGTACAGCTGCCGCCAAAGAAAAAGTACTGAACGTTATTCCAGCAGACAGCACATTCTCCATATTGGAGTATATGGGTAAAGATATCTCAACCGTTGGTGCCAACTATGGCAAAGGCGGTCAACCGATATATAACGTGCTCGGCTTCAAACCTCCAGTAGCAGTCATGGCCGAGTTACAAGATCCAGGCTGGGCAAGTCTCTCGGCTGAGGTGCTGCCAAAATATGCCGGAGATTATATCATCCTGACTACGGATAACCAAACGATGGACACCCTGAAAGCAGACCCGATCTGGGGTGGTTTGGACGCTGTCAAAAATGATCATGTATACATCTGGGGAGCGGATCGTTCCTGGTATTGGGACCCCATCGCTATTCTCACACAAACGGAAGAACTGGCAGATTGGTTAGTGCAAACCAAGCAATAGTTGTTGGGCTGCATCATCAAGTTCCAACTGAATAAGAGCCCCTCATAAACCGGACACCAAAAACACGCAGTAGCGGATTAAACCACCCGCCACTGCGTGTTTTTGGTTGTAACATATTGAACCACTAATAGGCCGTACCATCGGTCCTGTTCCAATGAACTCATTCCCCTGTACTGTGCCTTTCTGGTTACAAAATCCGTGCCAATCGAGTCAGCGCTGTTCTGAGATGGCGATAGAATGTCGCCCGACTCATGGAACATGTCTGAGCTGCGGCAGTTGGATTGCCAGCATGCGTCCAGTAGGCCGCGTATAACAGCATCTGATCCTGAGGGGATAGGCCATGCACTCTGCCTTCCAACAAATCCATGATATACAGCTGTAATTGGATACCATCCCTTAAAGCTGTAACCCTGCCAGCATATTCATGCAATTCTCCCGGAGAACGAAGGTATCCCAGCATCTTGCGAACATCCTGTTCAGTCCAGACTACACCATTCGCTTCTGTTGTTCCCGGCTGTACCCGATTCTCTTGCGATTCCGGATCAAGCAGCGACATGACCCATGCTCCGAATTGCCCACTACGCAAATCCAAATCAAGTATGTCCGCCCGGTCCTCAAATCTGTCACAGACACGGGTACGCGTTCCTCGCATCTGGAAGCCAATGCTCTGCAGGAATAGCTTCAGGTCAGAATTCGTTGCAACCAGCATCGCTCGCGCACCATCGCCCAGCAGAGAGAGTCGATCCAGTGCCATGTATCCCACCAGTTCTTCTCGTGTGTAACCAGGCACGTCATCTCTTGCCGCAGCCAGCAAAGCAAAGTGCGTATCACTCTGATCCGGATCATTACCCAGCTCCTCCGGTGCGAAGCATTCATACATCTCATTTGGAAAATATTTCAGGAGCAGTTCGCTACTATCTCTATGTACAAGTACGGTAATGAACATGGCGATCGTCTCCCCAAGCTTGTCACGCATCAATACGATCCCTTCGGGATATCGTTGTGCCAGTTCATCCAGGAAGGAGCCATAGGACACGGCCTGCCATGGCTCCACACTATACTCGCACCATTGCTGTAACAAGCCGTGCAGAGCAGGCAGATCCTCTCTTCTCATCGTTTCGAGAGGCGTAAACAAGGAATCACGAGATACATCCGCGTACTTGCGGTGTTGAAGCATGGATTCCTGACAGAGCAGCAGCATCTTCCGGGCGATCTGACGGCGCTCATGAGACCCAGCCTGTTCATGCAGCAGTTTCAGCAACTTCGCGATTCGGATACGCATCGTCTGCAACCGATGCGGCTCACGTTGGCGAAAATCCCGCAGCAGATGCAACCTGCCCATGTCATGCAGAGCAAGACCATCCGGGCCGGAACGGATAAACGACATCTGTCTCAGCATGTGGTAATCTTCTTGGGTCACAGTCATATCCAGTACAGATGATAACAATTCCTGATTTGCTGTCCCAAGCAAGGTTAACACCTCCACCATGGGATGCAGACGGGGAATCGTCAGTTCCAACAGCAATCGGGCACTGATCATATGCGACAGCTCAGCCCATTCGGCATGGGGAAGATTGCGCCTCTGATCCGCAGCTTCCACAGCAAGGGCCAGACCCAACGGATGCCCATCGGTCATCCTCGTAATGGTGCCTGCCATGCCCTGATTCAAGGAACCTGCAACGGAGATATACTCCGAAATCTCTTCTACTGTAAAATGTTGAAGCCGCATCTGTACAAACCGCCGATGCAATCGGGGATGTGTCCGCCAGGCGGATGCCATTTCCTGGCGTGATGCAAGAATGACAAGTATTCCTCTTAACGGAAGTTTGGATATGAAGACTTCCATAAACCAGCTTTCCAGCAGAGCGAGTTCTTCATAATTATCCACTGCCAGCACCAATCGTTTGTCGACCGAAGTGTCCTTCAGTAAGCTCAGTGGTCTCGGGTACCCTTCACTATCCAGTGTCTCCAGCCCCAAAGTCGAGGACAAATAATCCATAAAAACGGAAGGGGTCGCTCCGCATGATCGGCCGTCCATCCATATTGCCGTTGCACCTTGATCCCGAGATATGGATAGCATTTCTGAAAGCAAGGAAGATTTACCGATGCCTCCCATGCCCGTAATTGAAAATATGGTTAAAGGGGCTTCCGGATGTTCGAACCACTGCTCCAGTGTCGTCAGTTCCTTGGCTCGACCAACGAAACGTTTGCCATCCTTAACATATTTGTCGTATTGAGCCTCACTACTATTTCCCATATATGTCCTCCGTACTAGATACTGGTACTTTTAATATATTTTTTGAATCAACTTCATAACTCAGTAAACTATCAATAAGGTATTATGAAATTGATTCTATTTTCTCACAAAATTGAGACTATATTGAGACGCGCAGTTGCGTCTGAAGTGATAGAATCTTGTTAAAAGCCAATTTATAGTAAATATTCAAAACAGCGGACATGGAAACGTTTTTACACGATATACATAGACGCCTCTGTGCTACTTCTTAACACAATGGATCATTCCGCCGATCAAGCACAGCCAACATGTACATGAGCATTTACCGATCTCGAATTCATGCTTCCCTTTCAAACCCTACTACCAGCCCGATATTCCAGGAAAGGCGGATTTGTGTGAGAATAAACCTCGATATCTGTAATCTGAGCGGACAACTCGGAATCAATCCCAAGCGACTTAATGAATGGCTGCACCAAAGTGGTATTTCAATGGCTGCCCATGAGGCAGAACCGGAAGAACGTCCCGACCGGTCATCACCCCCATATCGACTGGCTGCTCCTACCTCTCTATCTCTGGCACCATCCTCCGGTGAAACGAAACTTTATCGGGGGCGACGCTCCACTCCCACCCTGAAACACCTGACCGCTTCATTACATATTCGGAGGATCAGTAAAAACTGTTAGACTGTGCAGGAGGTCGTGTAAGACCGATGCACAGTCTGTCTTGTATCCCCTTCATCTCATCAAGAGGATTGCCACTGTCCATTCTCGATCATTGCGTGCGCGAGCAGCGCCATCTCCAGACAGATTCTTCTCCCTTGATCCATGTAATCAGGCCCCATCAGTTCTTCCAGCTTCTCCAGTCTGTTGTACAACGTTTGCCGATGAACAAATAACTGCGCCGCTGCATCCCGTTTGGAACCAAAGTTCTGCAGGTAAGCATCCAACGTCTCTACCAATCGCAGATGATGCGTTTGGTCATGTTCTATCAGCACACCCAGGTGATCCTGGACAAAAGGTTGCAGGAAGGATTGGGGTAACGCTTTTAACATTTGATATATACCCATACGTTCGTAAAAGTGGACATGTTCCATCTGATCTACCGATCTCGAAACTTCGATCACCTGATAGGCCTCTTGCAGACTCTCCGGCAGGCTGGTCAAACGACTGCGTAACTTGCCAAATCCGGCATAGATCATAACCTGCTTCAAGTTACGGCTCGCAAACCGCTTCACGTCCAGAGCGATTCCTTCCAGCAATCGTAGCAGCTGATGACGTGTAGCAGCCGAGACCGCTTCCTTCGCACAGCACAGATACACCTGATTGTTCTTCAGCATGATCAGGCTCGGCAGATTGTTCTTCTTGAGCAGGGAACGAAGCAGAACAAGAATATCCTGATGATTCGCTTCCATCCGCTCCCGGCCTGTACCCTTCAACCGATGCTCAATCTCTATGACCCCTCCCGCAAACCAGTACTGTCCCTTCACCAGCAAACGAAGTCCCATTCGGGTCTGGGCTTTTTCCTCCAGATGAATGTTGCCATTCATTAAATCCTGGATCAGCTCGTTCTGGTTGCGGACCATCTTCTCTTCTAGAAACTGGGAACGAAGCGTGAGCGCCGCCGCCGCTTTCGCCGTATAGTCGAGTAGTAGTTTAAGATACTCCACTGGAACAGACGGATGCACAATCATGCCTACAGCAGAAAATACTTGGCCGAAACAGACGACCGGATGGCAAAGCAGAACTTTCTCTTCATCCATATGGAACCATAATTCAGTATCCGAATCATTCAGATCGAGGTGCTCTACCTCCTGTTCATACCAGGTATAGATGGCCTGTTCCATCTCCGAAGCAAGTTCGGGCACAAAACTCCCCGGCTCCATGGACGAGATGTACACCACCGGTTTTGCAGCGTACTCATGCAGCAGGTTCAGCACAGCAGACATATCCGTACTCTGTAATGTTCGCTGCTGAAGCTGACGGGAGTAAGCCTCCAGACTTTTCAGCAGTTGGTGCTGATGATTAATGAGCAGAGAGTGAATATCCTGTGTGATCTCGACAAAACGAACCGGTTGTTCAAATACGATCAGCGGGAACTGGTGACTGTCCGCCAGCTCAATCAGCTCTTCCGGGATTCCGTATATGCTGGTACCAAATTCCACACATAGTCCCGCTGCCTCACTGCCAATCAGCTGAAGCAGATACTCTTCGCGCCCTTCTTCCGATTGAAGCCACAGTCCGGTGGATAAAATAAGATCATGGGGGCTTACGAATGGAGATACATTCGTAATCTCCAATACATGAACCCAGCCAACCTGACGGTTCACTCCATCCTTCCCTGCCGCAAGTCTTGCCCGGCCAAATACCGGACGTGCAAGGATATCTTTGATCGTAAACACGCGGTCATTTTGCAATGGCGATCCCTCTTCGTGTTATTTTTTCTTACATTACAATCCATGGACAAATGTCCTGAACAGTCTTTTTCGACAATATGTTGAGTTGGTCCCCTAAAAATTAGACATGAGGTAAGGTGCAAAACGATTATGCAAGTCATAAACTTGTAGTATAAGCTAACAACCAATAAATGGACGAGGTGCATGGTGATGAGAATCGGAATTCCCAAAGAAATCAAAAACAATGAGAATCGTGTAGCAATGACTCCGGCCGGGGCTGCTGATTTCATCAGAGCCGGTCACCAGGTGATAATTGAACAAGGCGCGGGGATCGGCAGCGGGTTCACGGATCATGAATATCAAGTTGCCGGCGCTGACATTCGGAATGATGCGAAGTCAGTTTGGACAGAGGCCGAAATGATCATCAAGGTGAAAGAACCGCTTTCCAGTGAATATGGATATTTTCGTCCGGGGCTGATTCTGTTCACCTACCTGCACCTCGCAGCGGAACCGGAGCTTGCCAAAGCCCTTATTAAAAGTCGGGTAACGGCTATTGCATATGAGACGTTGGAGGTTAACAGTGCTCTCCCCCTATTAACCCCTATGAGTGAAGTTGCAGGCCGCATGGCCTCCCAAATCGGAGCACAGCTACTGGAGAAGACCGAAGGTGGCAAGGGTATTCTGTTGTCTGGTGTGCCAGGCGTTAGTCGGGGGAAAGTAGCCATTATTGGTGGCGGTACGGTCGGAACAAATGCAGCCAAAATTGCCATTGGTCTCGGAGCAGATGTAACCATCCTTGACCTGAATCTCAATCGTCTGCGCCAATTGGATGATATCTTCGGCAATCAGATCCACACGTTGGTATCCAGCCCGTCCAATATTGCAGCAGCTGTTGCGGCGGCAGACCTGTTGATCTGTGCGGTGCTGATTCCGGGCGCCAAGGCGCCAACGCTTGTCAGCGAGCAGGTAGTGAAGACCATGGCACAGGGTTCAGTCATTGTGGATGTGGCGATTGATCAGGGTGGGATCGTTGAGACCATTGATCATATCACAACCCACGATGAACCGACCTATGTGAAACATGGTGTCGTGCACTACGCGGTGGCGAACATGCCGGGCGCCGTGCCGCGTACGTCCACGGTGGCGCTGACCAACGCCACCATGCCTTATGCGCTGCAGCTGGCCAACCACGGTGCAGCCGCCGCGATTCGCGGCAGTTCGTCCATTCGCAGCGCGGTTAACGTGCTGAATGGACACATCACGTATGAGGCGGTTGCCCGGGACCTCGGGCATGCCTATGTTCCTGCAGGACAGGCGCTGGAGAACACCGCCGCTGTCCAGTGATCTTGATATGATCGTTCCACCCGGCGCCTTGTCGCCAAGCCTGTGGAACGCAATAGAAGCGCGAGTCGTGCAGATGAATGTTCCGGGCTCGCGCTTCTTGATTTTTTCGCATAAGAAATAGCTCGTTAGTTGGTATAAGGCCTTATGCTCCTCAGGTTTTGGCGTTCTAGACCGCCCGTTCGCTGCACACTTCGCGGAAATTGCAATCCCGACAGGACCGGTGCGATGGCATCGCCGTGAAGTAATTGACGTCCTTGGGACGGTTGTAATACTCATCCTCCACGCAGGATCGCATCTCCTCGATGTAACGACCCACGTTCTCCTCCACCTTCCGGATATCCTCTTCCGTTGCGGTAAATTCACGATGCTTCCCGGTTAACAGGTACTCCACTCGCAGCTCAATCTGCTCCAAAGGAACCCGGTAGTGCTCTCTCACATAGGATGCGTACAGCATTAACTGATCCGAGAAGTCATCTTCCTTGCCCGTCTTCCAGTCCACTATGACAATATTGCCGTTACTGCGCCGATACAATAAGTCCATCTTCACATACACGCGTGTATCGTGCAGCATCATGGTATCCCATTTCTCGATCTCCAGAATGTCCGTACTTGCCCGGGACAAGTCCTCCCACGTAAGCGTCTGGTACAGGTTATTGACACAGGCCGAAGCCCGCTCCTTAATCGTGGCGATCCGGTCATTTAACGTATCGTCCCCGTAATAAAGCTCGGACAGCATCGTGCGATTCTTGGGGTTCAACCGCCACTGATCCGCGTCCATCGATTCCACATACGCCTGATTCAGCAGCTTGCGTATCGTCTGTTCCAGAAAAGATTCACGCGGTTTATCTTTGCCCTCTTCCCTGCTGCGTACCGCTGACTCACACATCCGATGCGCGAGATCCCCGAAGACAAGGTACAGATTGCTTAGCTGCTTCAGACGATACAGACGAACCTGCATCTCATCGGCAGAGTCTGTCTTCCAGCCGTTATGGGCACCGTAATAATGATAATAATATTTGCGCAGGCACTCATCGAACATACTCGCCCGCGACTGCGAATAAGACCATTGCGGGTATTGTGCCATAAGAACTTCTGCCTTTCTGTATGCCGGATCTGCATGAGATCCCTTAATGCTCACAGTATAAAGCCCGGGTAACATTGCCGCAAGCGCGCTTCCGTTATTTTCTTCTGACGCAACCGTTTCCGATTCGATCCGTATCGTTTATATAGTAACATCACCAAAAGATGAAATGGCGGAGCAGAACGCATAATATACTTAATAGAGGGCATCGAATTCGGGATGCTTGTAAGGGTCTTAAGGTCCAGCGCAGGCCCGACGCTAACGAATCTCACACACCTTATTACGTGGATCACGAGGTTTTTCGAAATTTAACGAACTCCAGACACTCTAATTAGTCTTTTTTTGGTTGGAGAACATGTTTACTTTATGTAAAAAAATCGTACAGGCATATCCTAAAAGGAGGCACCACCCATGAATCGACCGGATTGGTTCCAGGCGGAAGAAGCATTACAACAGATCCAAGTCATCGGAAGCGACCGGAATGAGCTCGTGAACATCATCGGCGATGTAGAAGGATTGAATTGCATTGGCACAGGTACGGATGCGGCGGTATTTACGTATGACGGCTTGCCGCAGTATGCCTTTAAGATGTACTCGGATCATGCCTTGGACAAACTAGAGAACGAAAAACAGGTATACGAGCAACTCAAAGGCCTGCCATACTTCCCTACCTATTACGGCAGCGGCCGGAATGTTCTTGTGATTAGTTTTGAACCTGGGGATACCCTACTGGAATGTTTGGAAAAAGGAATCCCCGTCCCCGAGCAGGTGATGCTCGATGTGGACGCAGCACGAGAGGCCGTTCGCAGCCGTGGGCTGAACCCCCGCGACATCCATCTGAAAAATGTACTTCTCCAGAACGGACGCGGCAAAGTGATCGACGTATCCGAATACATTCAGGACGGTAATGACAATCGCTGGGAGCATCTTGTCTGGGCCTATCACAACATCTACCCGCGGATCAAAGGGATGCCCATATCACCTCGCATGCTGCAAACGATCAAATGGGGATACAATCAGCTCGATCATGCCAATGTCAAAATGGACGACCTCTCCAAGAAAGCCAATCGTCTGTTCTCCAGATTTATGAAGTGAGTATCCAAATGCACTTCACTTTAACCTAAATTCAGATGTTGCAGTTTATCCGGATTACGCAAGATATAGATCCGCTCAACACAATCGTTTCTAAAAGCCAGGCTGACCACAGTCGGGAATGCCTCAGATGGGCTGCTTAATACAAAACCTAGTTGTCCATTAACCTTGACGAGACGTACACTACCAGCGCTGTCCCCTTTGGATAAGAGCCCCTGAATTAACGCCAGCACCCGCTGGCTTGATGTAACGGGTTTAATTGCTGCCACAACTTTACCACCACCATCACTGTACAAGGCGACATCGTGCGAAAGCATTTTTAAGAGTCCTTCCATGTCTCCACTCGATGTGGCTTGGAGGAAACGAAGTGCAAGCTGCTCGGACTGAACGCTGGGAGTCAACTCGACTTCCGGTTCGTCCTGGATTTTACGTCTAAGACGACTGTATATTTTCCGGCATCCGACCTCGGTCTTGTTCAAGAAGTCTGCTATATCGCCATAATCAAATTCAAAAGCTTCTCGCAGAATAAATACCGCGCGCTCAATTGGAGTTAGCCGATCAAGCATGACCAGGAAGGCGTACGAAATCGTATCTTCCAGTTCAATCGTTTGAAGTGGATCATGTTCCACCGCTGAAACGGATTCTCGAGCGTCCTTATAATTTTGCACCAGAGGTTCCGGCAGCCACGTCCCGACGTATAGTTCCCTTTTTTTACGTGTTGATTTCAAGTAATCGAGACAACGGTTAGTCACTATTTTGCATAAGTATGCTTTCAGATTTCGAACAGAGCTACTCTCTTGATGAATACCCTGCTGCTGTACGGTTACAAATGCGTCCTGAACCACATCCTCAGCATGAATGACAGATCCCAGCATACGATATGCGATAGAAAGAAGAAGGGGTCTGTACGTTCTGTATACCAATTCAATCTCCATAATGGATTCCTTCCTTATCTTTTCCTCTACCTTCTATTATCATTTGAGCAGCCCGTTTTGCGCTAACCAGAGAGGCATTAACCAACATCCCCTCGTCCCCTACCCAATCGCCAGCAACATAGAGTCCCGGTCTTCCTGTGATCTCAGATCCAGGTCTACCCGAAAAGCCTCCGTTCTCGGCTGTGACAATGCCATGCGAGACAAGAATTCGTGGAAGGAAACGCTGCTTAATGATATGCTCGCGCCACCCCGGCTGAATCAAATCGAGAAAGCCTTTTAGTTCGTCTTCATCCTGCCTTGGGTCCGATTTTGATGATTCCGACAAATACTTCATCACATGCACAACCTCATGTGCCGGGTTCTCTGATAAAGAGGCCGCGGCGGAATGGTTCGAGTAGTACCAAGGATGATCTACACCTAAAACAAATTTCGTTTTCGATTGAGGCATCCCGGATACGACGAGATCCAGACATGCGGCGCGAACAGGAATTAGCTTGTGATACAGTTTGGCTTCAATGAGTGAAAGAGCAGGATTAAGCAGAGCTAAGGTATCCAACGGGCCTGCCGTCGATAACACGTGACGAGTCGTCAACTGTGAACCACCTTTTAAGGAAACCGTCATTTGGGGATAACTCCTGGCAATTTCTCGCACAACCGAGCTCGTGCAGATGGATACACCTGCCTGCTGAGCTTGTTCTGTGAGCCGACTAACGAGGAATTGCCAGCCTCCATCTATATACAATACTTGGTCCTGTTTGAGTTGTTCAATGACGGCGCCAGCACTTACCTGATCAGGAGCATCGCAATAGGTGCTCAAACGAACGAGCGCAAACACGACACTACGTACACGGGGACTCGATATCAGGGTTTCCAGGTAAGTCTGCAAACTAACGTTATGCAAAACGGATGTATCTACCTTTCGGAGAGAACTGTAGAACCTAAGGAGCTGGCACTTCTCTCTCCATTTCAAAAACGATCCGAGCAAGAGCTGTGCTAGGGAAATTGTCTTTTTCCCGCCGTTTGTTCCTTCAAACACCAATGTATCTGGCGGTTTCGGTACTGATCCGATAGGTGTGACGCCTACCTCATGAAGAATGGGTAACGCCGCTTTACTGAGAGCATGAGCCCCCAGGTTTACGCGCGCTCCCGCGATCTCATTTGAAATAGCGCGTCCTCCCAGCTGTACCCCTTTGTCGAGCAACAGCACAGTCTTTCCTGCACGTGCCAGATAAATCGAGGCGGTTAATCCGGCAATGCCTGCTCCAATGATGACAACATCCCATACTGGCTCATTATGATGCTCTGTCATGTACATCAATCCCCTCCGCTTAATGCATACATGACGATGAACAGAGGACTTTTGTGACTCAGACTTGTTTCTTCATTCGCCCCCCGGAAGGAGTTACTCCCTTGTACTGTTTGTATAACTTCGTAAAATAGTTCGCATTGTCGCAGCCTACTCTGGCGGCGATCTCCGTAATGGTCAGACTGCTGCCTTGCAATAGTCGTTCTGCCTCACTCATCCTGCACCCGTTCACGTATTCCACGAAGGTACGTCCGGTCAGCTTTTTGAACATTTTACAAAAGTGATAGGCATTCAGTCCCACATGGCTTGCCGCTTCCGTGACAGACATCTTGCCTGTAGGGTCCGCTTCAATCTGTGCGATTAACTGCTTGAAACGTTCGCGGTTTGGAAAATACGATCCGACCGATTTATCCGGTAACTGCTGCGGCATAAATGTACGAGCAAGCAGGGTGAACAAAGCGTGCAGTTTGGACTTCACCACGAGCTGATAAGCCGGGGGCTGTAACGCCATTTCCTCCACAGCTTCATTCAACAAAGAATAATAGCCTGTGCAAGCTGTGTTTTCCTCTGCCGGTTTGACCGGAAACCTCACCCTTCCTTCCAGATACGGCGCGACATATTGCTCATGCACAGGATCATGGGTGAAATCATGGAACAGTGCACGGTTAACTACAACGGAATCATAATCCACATCCCCATCATCCAGAGCATACCCGACATGCAACGTGCCTCCAGGAATAATGATGACCTCGCCTGCTTGAACCACATAAGGTTTGCTATCGATATGAAACAGCGCACTGCCTTTACGCATAACAATCAGTTCAAAATGCTCATGCCAATGCAAATACAGAATACATTCTTCCTTTTTCATATCCGAACACCGATTTCGGAACAGCTGAAATGGGTGTGATTTATGATCAATTCGGGTGTTTTCGTGAAGCGCTTTCAGATCCAGCACGACTTTTCCCCCCTCTTCACAAGATCCGACTAATATTACACAAGATTGTTTAGAGCCATCCCGTTAATCCACGTCTATAATGAGTGTCACGAAGTACTATAAGCCAATATTGGAGTGAAATACAACCATGAATAAATCATTACGCATCGGTACCCTTGTAGGCGGGCAGGACGCCGTCCGCGTTATCCCGCAGATCATGCAACACGGTTTCGAATCATTCAATCTGACTTTCTGGCAAACGACAGGCGATCTGGATTTGGCCGAGACAGCCAAACGTGTCCGTGAAATCGTGGATGAACAGGGCATTGTTATTTCAGCGGTGAGTGTGTTTGGTAACCCGCTAACTGGAGCCGGAGACAACGCCGATACACTGGCAAGCTGGGAGCGAGTAATCGATCACGCACAACTCTTCGGTGCAGATATAGTCTCCGGGTTCACCGGACGTCTGACCGATCAACCCATTAACGAGTCCATCCCCCGGTTCAAGGAAGTATTTGGTGAACTGGCACGCCGGGCAGCAGACCGGGGTGTACGCATTGCTTTTGAAAACTGTGATATGGGTGGAACCTGGCAGACGGGAGACTGGAACATTGCCCATAATCCGACGGCCTGGGAGATGATGTTCGATGCTGTTCCGGATGAAAATGTAGGCCTGGAATGGGAGCCTTGCCATCAAATGTCCAGCCTGATCGATCCTATTCCGCAGCTGCGCAAATGGGCTCACAAAGTATTCCACGTACATGGCAAAGATGCCACGATTGCCTGGGATATTGTCAAGGAATATGGCGTGCACGGCCCACGTGAATTCGTATGGCACCGCACTCCGGGCTTCGGAGATAACAACTGGGCAGACATCATCACCATTCTGCGTCAGAACGGCTATCAGGGCACGATTGATATCGAAGGCTGGCATGATCCGGTGTACAAAGATGAACTCGAAATGACCGGACAGGTACATGCTTTACGATATTTGAAACAATGCCGCGGTGGCGATTTCGTACCCAATCCGGTATAGAAAACCTCATTATTTGAAGACTCCTAGGAAGAAACCATTTGAGCTGTATAACACAATTCATGCGAAGGAGATGAGAACATGAGTCATCCTTATCGGGTAATTATCGCTGGCTGCGGTGCCATGGCAAACACGTGGGCGGACTATGCCTTGCAAAGGCCGGATACAGAAATCGTCGGGCTGGTTGATCTGTATGAACAGACAGCCCGTGCTTTTGCTACAAGACATGGCCTCACCTGCCCTACGTTCACCGATATCCGTGAGGCTATTCAAGCGACTGGTGCGAATATCGTATTCGATGTCACGATTCCAGCGAGTCATTACGGCATTGCCATGACAGCGCTGAAAGAAGGCTGCCATGTGTTTGGCGAGAAACCCCTCGCAGAGTCCTTCTCCGACTGTACAGACATTGTGCAAACCGCTCGCAGTACAGGACACATTCAAGCCGTGATGCAGAATCGCCGGTTCGATCCGCGTATCCGCGCCTACCAGCATCTCATTTCCGGTGGAGCTATAGGGCAGGTAGGTTACGCAGGGGCCGACTTCTTCCTCGGGCCACACTTCGGCGGATTCAGGGATTTGATGGATAGTCCACTGCTGCTCGATATGGCGATACATACGTTTGATCAGGCACGGTACATTCTCGGAGCCAACCCGATCTCAGTATACTGCCATGAATTCAACCCTCCGGGGTCCTGGTATCAGGGCAATGCGATGGCTTTATGTATATTTGAGATGTCTGACGGTTCCGTATTCAACTATCGCGGATCCTGGTGCGCAGAAGGTGTACCCACATCATGGGAAGCAAGCTGGCGCGTAATCGGTGAAAAGGGTACTGCCATCTGGGATGGTCATGACGACATCTATGCCGAGGTGGTTACTACACAAAATCTGGATGCCGAAGGCAAACCATCCTTTTTCCAGCCAAGTGAGCGGATTGAAGCGGAACTGCCAATCATGGAGAAAACAGGACACCATGGCTGCCTAGAAGACATGTTCGCTGCACTCGAATCCGGCCGACTGCCTGAGACCGATTGCAGTGATAACCAGTTCAGCATGGCTATGGTCCTCGCATCCCTCGAAAGCGCACGCACAGGCCAGAAAGTATTCATCGCCGATCTACTAAAAAACACATAGCAAAGCGCCTGTGTTTTTCATATTAAACAAAGCCCAAACTGCAAAGTTCAGCAGTTTGGGCTTTCTTGTTTTTTTACCTAATCCCCTATTCTAAAAAATGATGTCGTTCAAAAAACAGTCGCGCTCGATAGTAAAAGTAGTGCAGGGAACGAAATCGATTCTGAAGAAGCAACGCGGTCGCCTAAAAGCTTTCTGAAAGAAAGCTGCATCGGAAGCATACGCTGATCCCCGGATTTCGACTTTACAAAAGTCGATCAGGAAATCCGGGGATAACAGCGATCAAAAGAACGATTCGTAACCGGAACGGCTGCTTCACGAGCAGTAAGAACTCTTTTTTTAAATGTATCTTTTATAGAATTCCTTTTTTCATTGCCTTATACACCAACTGCGAGAACAGGCTGTTGGACCAAGCAAACCATGGTCTGGTGAACGTGTTTGGATCATCGGCGTGGAAGCCCTCATGCATATATCCGGTACCCGCATCCGTGTTCTCCAGCAATTCAATCATCGCCAGCATCTCCTCGTCATTGTCTGCGGTGAGCCCCTGCATGGATAGCGCCATGTGCCAGATGTATCCCGGAGGGGTATGCGGGCTACCAATGCCCTTCGCTACCTGCCCTTCATAGTAGAACGGATTTTCCTTACTCAAAATGAATCGACGTGTGTTCTGATACACTCTGTCTTCAATCGAAGCATACTCCATATACGGAATGGACATCAGCCCAGGTGTGCCCGCATCATCCATCAGACAAAAGTTGCCGTAACCGTCCGTCTCATAAGCATAAATCTGCCCATACTCTGGATGACGATAAGTACCGTAAAGGGAGATACCGTGTCGTATTTCTTCTTCCAAACGAGACAGCCGGCTTACCAGTTGTTCATCGCGGAACACCCACTTCGCGATCTCCCCCATCTGCCGCAAGGTTACCGCAGCGAACATATTCGCTGGAATATTATAATGAAAATCACAAGCATCATCGCTCGGACGAAATCCGGACCAGATCATGCCCGTATAATTCACAGGCATACCCAATCCTTCATTACGCAGCGTATCATGGGCTGGACAATTGCGACGCATGAACCGATAAGGTGATTGCTCTGCGTGATGCTGTTCTGTCTCCCATAGTTGTACGATACTCTCCATCACTTTCTTGAAGCGCTCGTCAAATATATCCGTGAGTTCCGTCTCCCGCCAATATGTATAAGCCAGCTTCATGGAGAAACAGAGGGAATCCAGCTCAAACTTCCGTTCCCATACCCACGGTGACATCTCCGTCTCATCATTGGCATCCCAATGCCATCCATTCGCCGTTTCATTGAACGCATTGGCATAGATATCCATATCAGCGTAGAACGTATGCCGTTTGATTAGCCCTCCGATAATACGTTGCAACTTCTCGTCATCCTTCGCAAGCGGAACATAATGCATAACCTGCTCTACCGAATCTCTTAACCACATCGCGGGAATATCCCCTGTAATTACAAAGGTTGTCCCATCATCGAGCAGCTTCGTGGTCGTTTCCAGCGTATTGGGAAAACAATTGCGAAACTGAGCCAGTAATCTTGGTCTATGTTGCAAACGTTCCTCCGCCTCAGTCAGAATATCCTGCACAGCTTGCGGCAATTCCAGATGTGGCATAGAGATTTTCGGTAATCTGAACTGTTCCATGGATGTCGTCTCCTTATAACTCTATTGTTATTTTTGTTATGATAAATTATAATAACATTATTATTTGTAAGTGTACTGTGTCAGAAGATGATCGTCAAATGAAGGAGTAATGATATGTCACGCAAAGTATCCATTCAGACGCTGGCTGACCAGCTCGGATTATCCAAATATGCCGTCTCCCGCGCACTCAGCGGCAAGACGGGCGTCAGTGAAGCGACACGCGCACGGGTACTGGAACTCGCTCGGGCTTTGGGATATCGCCAAAGTACTCCGGGGGCTAGCAATAGTCCTGCTGCTGCAAACCATGCAGATCCGTCCGATCCACCGTTTGCTCTCATATGCATGAATCAGCTCAACCGTGGTGAACCTCACTACTGGCAACGTGTTCTGTCAGGTATGATCTCCGCCTGTAATGAGCGTGGCTGGCACCATGCCATTGTATCTCCCTCACTCGGAGTGACGGATGAGAACATCTCTCCTGAAAAAGCCATTGCTCCTCACTTGGATTGGGAACGTTGTGCCGGGATTATTGTCATGGGGGCTTTTCCTCATACGGTTCTGCAACGGCTCTCTCAGACGGGTCGGCCTATTATTCTGGTAGATCATCAGGAACCATTGCTGAATTGTGATACGATCAGCCATGATAATCTGGAAGCTGGCATCACCGTTGCAAGGTATTTAATGTCTATGCAGTGCAAGCGAATTGGCCTCATCACAGATGATGGTCGTGCTGCTAGCTTCGCGCAACGGAAGATCGGGATTGAGTTGGCTTTGAACCATTTCCATGTGGATACCAGTCATACGACCAGCTTCAGAGAATGGAATATTCCCTATGAGAACGGGGAATGGGTTAACCAGTTGGCTACCACCATTAAAAATATGCCAGATGACGAACGTCCTGACGCCTGGATCGGTGTTAATGATGATATCGCCTTGCAATGGATGCACAAACTACAGGAGATGGGCATCTCCACACCTAAAGATTGCCTTGTCATCGGTATCGACAATGTACACTCTGCAGTTACGTCCTCCCCGCCCCTGACCACGGTTAATCTGTGCAAAGAGGAACTCGGACAGCGCGCCGTTGAAGCTTTACAGCGCCGGATTGAACGCCCAGGAACGCCGAAAGAGACGGTTATGTTATCAACTACGTTGATTCCAAGGGAATCGGCATAATTCGGAAAGGGTACTGCTCTCTTCTGAAGATGAATTCGTTAGGTACTCGCATTCCCGGTAAATCTGGCGCATACGAAAAAGGCCCCGCATACCATTATGCAAGGCCTTTTCGTATATTAGGCTTATATACTTATATGTCTATACATCCACACTTAAATCTACTGATCCATCCACCCATCCTTATATCACCCATTCGAAGCTTCATTTACTTCATGTCTAAGAATTGTACTAGTGGTTATTTCAGCCAAGGCAGGCTATCGTACGACGGAAGATTCACTTCCCAATTCACATCACGATACTCACGGTTAACTGCGGTTCGTTTCAAAGTGAATTTCGTTCCATTTTCTTTTTTAAAACCATGGATAATCAACCTGAGATCACCTACGATGTATTCTTCATTTTTATTAGGCTGATCCGTAGTTCCCATCACTTCAACGGGATACTCCCTTCCTTCATGATCTATAGCCACCCATTGATCTCCATTAATATCATTTTGGAAAGTTCCTACTCCCTCCAAAACAAGAGAAGAGTTCCCTTCAAAGTTTCCTTCTGGTAACTTTAATGATTGCTGCACTGGCCAATAATTATATTTGGAAAATAAAATTTCATCTCCAAATTGTTCAAGCTGTAGTACGTAGGTGTAAAATTCAGCATCCTTACGCATCTTTTCTAAATCCACTTCCACGGACTTCTCCTCCCGCACCGGGATGGTATAGCCATCCAGGACAAAGCGAATCTTCTTCGCATCCACCGTAACATAAGCAGGATCCCATGTCTCAGAAAGCCTCATCTGACCATCATTATCCTCACTCAGTCTACTCATATCTCGGAACCGAAATTTGGCTTGACGGGCATTGGGTCTGTTCTCATTAAAGATTCGATACTCATTCGTTTCCGGAATTTCGATATGATACATTAAGTCCATATCATCCGCCCAATTCTCTCCGACTTTGGCACGAAGTTGATCTTCCAGACTGATGTTCATGTCAAGGCGGGTTCCGTTTGGCGTACGTACAAGCTGTGTCATATCGAGCTTCAAGCCCTCAGGAGTGGTGTAGGTGTTGTTTATGGGAGCCCCAACAGCCATTAATTTGGCGTTGGTCATATCGATGTTGAATTGGAAGCTCCAATCCACCGTTGTATTACTTGCTGTAATTTTCCCAGTAGCAGCATTATAATAATCAGGAATTTTCAAATAACTTAATTCCCCCCGTACAAATACGTGATCTGGAATATCATCATTCAGTTGGAATACAAACCTTTGATACTTCCCACTACTAAGTCTCGTATCTACCGCCACGGAAGCAACACTGTTCCCTTTTTCATCTGTAACATGAATTCTTCCCGCATCCAGATAAACAGCCGGTATCGTGCTGCCTTTAGGGCCGCTTTTTTCTGTTATAATAATAATTTGTGAACGATCCACTAGGACATCGCTAATCTTGAGCGTATACCCCTGATCTACAATTTGAATATTCGGATTAATTACAAGATCAAGTGGTTTCAGACGTTTGTAATCGTCCGTCAGATAAGCAGATCTTATCTCTTCTGGTACGGGTATTTCGGGAAGCCGCTGATCCACAGCATTTACCAGGGGTTGCGCTGGCTCTGTTGTGTGATCAAATGCAAACCAAGCCCCTCCCGCAAGGATCACAACAGCCGCTGCAGCAACTCCAGTCCTGCGCATCCAATGCGCTCTGATGGATTTTTTCACGAATGGATGCTCGTCTTCTCCACTTTCCATGGACACGCCATCCAGCTTCTGCATGACCTTAAGCGTGAAATCCGCATCTGGTTCCTCTTGATACAAATGCTCCTCCCACATCCGATCTTCATCCCTTGAAATAGGCTTCATACGTAGCTAAACCTCCTTTGCGTTCCATTTGCTTCCTCAGTGTCTTTTTCCCGCGATAAAGGGCGTTGCGCACTTTGGTTGAACTCATGCCTGTAATGTCCGCAATCTCTTCATAGCTCAACTCGTTTGTGTACTTCAGTAATAACACCAGGCGATACGATTCCGGTAACTGTTCAAGTTGGCGGTATATTTCACGCTGCATCTCCTTATGCAGCACACGTTTTTCCGGTGTTTCATTACTGACAGGTTCGATCCCCTGATCGACCGGAGACATGACGGGTTTCTTTTCCCGTATAAAATCCCGCATCCGATTCACCGCAATGGTGTACACCCACGACGAGAAGCTGCTTCCCTCCCGTCGCGACGGGAGATAACGATAGATGCGGATAAACGTATCCTGAGCGAGATCCTGTGCATCCGGATGACTCGCGCCCATTCCGCGCATAATGCCGTAGACTTTATTTTTATATCGATCCACAAGCACGGAGAACAACTGCTTATCCCCTGCAACAATGCGCTGAATAAGCTCCTCCTCCGGTATCTGTTGAGTCATGTAATCCCCCTTCTCTACAGCTTCCATGCATGGTTCTGTACTATATAGACGGAAGCCGTTCCCGAAACCTCTCACTTTATCCAAAAAAAAGAATTCGCCCTTATCAGCGAAGCCGACTGGGTGAACTCTGCGTACCTACATTCTGTGATCGCCGCTGCACATTCTCTACAGTTTCATAGTGAATTTTCTGGCAATCCGAATCAGACATTCCGTCGTAGCCTCTTCCTGCTACCTCTTATCTCTCCTGTCTTTCTTACCTATTCATTTTCCCCGTTCTTCTCCGCAACAAAATCAGCAAGCTGCGAATAGATCGCCACAATCTCATCCATCGACATGCGCACGAGTCCACTGGACGATGGAGCGACGAACTCCTGAATTTCCTTGACGACCGGGTCGTTCTGAAACCCCCATTGCACTTTGGCACGCTTGCTGTACTGGGTGTACACACCTTTTCCAACAAAACAGGCGATATCCGGTCGGTAGTCCTCCAGCTTTTTCTGTAAAATCTGGCGTCCTTCTGCATACTCTTCCTTCGTAATATCTTCTACACCTCTGGTGGGCCGGGCCACAATATTCGTGAATCCGTACCCCAGCTTCAGCAACTCTCCATCCTCCTGTGCATCATATAAACGCGGGGTTAATCCCGACCGTTCAAGAATGCGCCAGAACCGGTTTCCTTTGTAAGCATAGTGATGACCTGTCTCTCCAGACGTAATGCTCGGATTAAATCCGATAAACAATATCGATAAACCAACATCCAGATGATCTGGAATCATAATGGGAAGCCCCCTTATCTTTTTTAGCCAATTCACACTTTCAACTGTGTATAAAATGATATAATAAGCAAAGCATTTTCGAAATCGGATTGAAATTTTCATGAAAAAGGAAGCTGAAACTGATGATTGCAGACATCATGCTTGAAGTCGTCCTGCCCGTCTTTCTTCTGATCGCCGTCGGGTCCTGGATGCAAAAGGTGTTCAAGCTGGACTTGTACACCCTCGCCAAAATCAATTTCTATTGTATTACCCCCGCAGCCGTCTTTATGAGCATGTATCACTCGGATATGTCGGGCGAACTGCTCGGGACTGTGACACTCTTTTACGCAATATATGTATTAATTCTCTATATTGTAGGTTCTGTATTTGCGCGCTCACTTAAGATGAATAAAGGCATGAAGGCTGCCTTCAACAACAGCATCATGCTGGATAACGCAGGCAACTACGGACTGCCCATCAATGCACTGGTATTCCGCGGCGATCCACTGGCCTCTTCCATTCAGGCGCTGGTCATGTCTTTGCAGGCATTGCTGACATTCACCTATGGCGTGTTGTCCATTCAGGGAGCTAAGCTCAAGGGTAATTACCGTGCGGTAATTATTGGATTTCTTAAAATGCCCGTTCCGTATGCGCTCTTGCTGGGGATTCTGTTCCATATGTGGAAGGTTCCACTGCCTACGTTCCTGTCCATGCCGCTGACCTATGCGCAGCAAAGTATGGTTGCCGTGGCGCTGTTGACACTCGGGGCACAGATTGTAAAATATCCGATCCGGCTATACCGTCTTGATGTGTATATTAGCACATTTTTGCGTCTCCTGATTGGCCCCGCCATCGGAATTTCAATTGTGCTACTGCTTGGACTGCAAGGCATCGCTGCACAGGCACTCATTATCGCTTCGGGTATGCCTACTGGTGTCAACGCATCCATCCTGGCGGAAGAATACGATAACGAACCCGATTTTGCAGCCCAGACGGTGCTGATTTCAACGCTCTTGAACATCATTACGATTACGGCACTGATCTCTTATGCCAAAACGTTCTAAAATAAAAAAACAAGTCCATGACCCATGAGCAGGGTTGTGGGCTTGTTTTTTTGAGTGTTAAAACTATGATTCAAACGTCGTTCGTTCCGGGAACTTGCCGCCTTCCCTGAATAAACATCGTACCAGTCGCTGCGCGGCTCGGTTAAAGAAAAAACTCGGGCTTACCCCATCCACCTGGACAGGTTCCAGCTCCTTCACACTTTCCTTGATCTTATTCATCTCAATGAGCCCCATCTTGCGCTCATTCGGTCCGAATCGATAAATAACCTTCTCATCGTCCTCCGTCTGTTTCACCAGCAGAATTATGGATGCCATACAGGTTACCCCCTATCGTTACGTTATGAGATTCCATTAATCACTTGCCTACTATAATTATTACCCAGATTCTAGTGGAAGGATATAGGACTTAAGTTAGTTATACCTAAATTAAATATCCTGATATAAAGATTCTCTTAAATGAGTCGTTAGGCTTACAAACACCGCATTGACGCTATCCTTCTGGATAGTCACTGTCATGAAAGTGCGTACTGCCCAAGTCGTTTTTCTCCGTTTATACTAATCCTATCTTGAATTCCAAAGGAGAGAAACATATGTCTACAGCTCAAATCTATACCCACGGTGTACCTTGGGAAGAAGCATTTAGCGTTGCTCAGGGATACAGCGTTAACGGTACGATCTACATTGCAGGACAATTTTCGCATGATATGCAGGGGACGTTTATTGGTGTGGATGATATTGAAACACAGGTTCGCCAGACACTGGATAACTTGGATCGGGTGCTCGCAGGATTCGATGTGACCAAGTCAAACATTGCTGAACTGGAGATTTTCTTGGTTCACCCGCAGGAGCATCTTGAGGCATGTGTCGCCGTGTATAAAGAGTATATTGGTACGCATCGTCCGGCTGTTACGATGGTCGGGACGTCAGGACTCGCCTTCCCTCATCAACTGATTGAGATTCGCGCCGTTGCACATACGAACTGATTCAGGTCACCTCAATCGTTGCAGTACAAAGCACACAGGCCTGATAAGGAACTTGCTTTAACGAAGTTTATACGCCAAATAAGCCGGTTCGGATTAACTCCGAACCGGCTTCATATTCATTTCTTATTCTTTTACTTTAACAGTTTACAGTCGCGGGTCTACTCTTTCCGACTCCAACGATAGCGTGGCCAGCACGCATTCATGAATTCGTTCCACTGGCTCTCTACGTATAAAGCGCTCAATCCCCTCCATCCCCAATGCACTCTCCATTAAGGCGTGGCGTTCTTTTTTGGATGTTTTGCGTTTGCGAAGTCGGGACAGATTCTCGGGTGCCAGGTAATCCATCCCATAGATAATGTGCAAATATGCACGTCCTCGTACTTTAATCGCAGGCTGAATGATTTTGTTGTTATTCCAGGCGCGGAACGTTTCCGGTTTGATCACAATCCCCTCATGCCCTTCCGCCGTAATTTCATCCCACCAACGAATGACATCTGCTTCATCTGCCTCACTTGCAATCACACGATATTCGGTCTCCATCATCAGGGTCGACATGCGAGCGAACTCACGGTTCTGCTCCATATGCCACTCATGGGTTTTCTCCCAAAATGCTCCCGTGCTATGTGCAAGTGTGTGGAACGGTGCAATCCGAATGTCCCCGATATCCTCCACATCCCAGCAGTATTTCTGGAATACATCGCGGAACGTCTCGGCATTGGCAAGTTTACCTGCTGTCTCCTGCAACCACTCATCTACATTCCGACCTGCCACTTCAGCTTCACGAAGTTTGTCCAGCACCGTAGAGCGATCCATGAGCGAGGCTTCGGCCACGTGTGCATATTGTGAAGCAATCAGCTCACGCGCCTTCAGATTCCAAGGTACAATCTCGGCATCGAGCAGTACAAACTCTGTCTGATAACGATCAAAATAACCATCTGCGGTCAAATCCGCATGTAACCTTGAGAGCACATCCTGCTCTGTCGAAGGGTCAAAAAAGGATCGGCCCGTCCGGGTCACAATGTTCCCCAGCATCGGTCGGCCCACTCGCTGCACCGCAGCTTGCTCATCGCGGAAAAGAAGTAACATGGCCCGGCTGCCCATGTGTTTCTTCTCGGCAACCATACGGGTAACGCCCTGCGAGCGATAATACTGGAATGCATCCTGTGGATGCTCCAGGTATCCCTCTATAGAACATACACCAGGCGGAGGACTCATCGTAGGCGGGATGTAGATCAGTTCTTCCAGCGGAACAGTATAATGGGAAAACGTATCAATCGCCGTCTTCGCCACCTCACCATGCACAATCACATCAAGCTTGGATGCTGTCTGAACCGTGAAACCCTCCTTGAACTTACGTATGTTGGGTGGAGCAAAACGCCGCTGTTCCCAGCGCTTTAAAGGACTATCCGGATCTGCCGCATAATCCTGCTTGGCCGGAACACTGACTGCCTCACGTTCTGGCATTCGCCAAGCAGTAAGCATACCACCAAAAACGACGCCTTGATCAATGTTGACCGTATCATTCACAATCGTAGGATATGGACGGGGGTCATGTCCCCAGACGATGCATTCACCCGAATTGTGATCAACATACCAATCCTTGCGTACAGGCCGACCTTGCTCATCCGTGCCTTCCACATCGCCATACCGGCAGTAATCCTGAATGCGTTTGGACTGTTTTCCGATAAAATGATCTCGTATCCCTGCGTGTGCAACAACCACCTGTCTTACCCCGTTCCGGGAAAAGACCAGATGAGATGGTGCATCAAGCAGAAAGGTCTTAAGCTCTGCACGTATTCGCTTTGCTGTCTCCTGACCTTGCTCCTGCTCAAGTTGTAGCAGTTCCGTCTCCACCCGTTCGTCACCATGACTCAGCGTAACGTCACGACCATCGAGATAACGTGCGATCTTCCAGCCGTGATTACTGTCAATCATGTAGGCGAGCTCGGCGGCACAATGACGTTGCCAGAACAACAGACATTGTAACGATTCTGGCCCACGGCTCGTTACGTCACCAACGGAGACCAATTTACGTCCTTCAGGGTGACGGTACAGGCCACTTCCGTCCTCGTCCACATACCCGAGACGCACGATTAATTCCATCATTTCATCATAACACCCATGAATATCTCCGATGATATCAATACCTGTACCCATGTCGGTCACCAGCGGATTGGATGTGCGGACAAACGTAATCTCATCCGGCTGCTTCAGCACATAACTGGCATCGAAGCCATCCTCACGGATCGAGCGTAATGTACGCTTGAACTGCTGCACCTGCTGCTTCACCCGTTGACGTCCACGCGGATACTCCCGCTGGGCATCACGTTCCAGCAGTTCTTTTTCCGGGATATCCAGCACCACAGCAATTACAGGCACATGAGCTTTCCTTGCCACCTGAATCAGACGCTCGCGATCCTCGGGATACAGATGTGTCGCATCCACCCAGGTCAGCTTGTTCAGACGGCAGCGGGTGGCCAGCATGGCCTCCATCGCTTCAAATGCTTTGGCCGATACTTGCTGATACTCCGCATAGATCACATCCGCTTCGCTGCGGGGATGATGTTTCCAATCCACATACTCATCATCTCCAACCAGCATGCGGAATTGATCGGATGAGACGGCTTCCGTGCGGCGAATGACGCTCTCTGCGACGAGACGATCCAACAACGTACTTTTACCACTGTTGGACGGGCCGACGAGAACGATGATACCTGCATGGGGCAGACGAATCTCCCGCTGTCTTCCCTCCGAACCACTTTCCCGATTCTGCCGGCCTTTACCTGCACCCGCTACTTCGTTAGATTCCGTTTCTTTCCTCATGATAGACTCTCCTTTCTCCGATCAAAAATGACCAGTTGGGTAGGCTGTCCATAGCCTTCTACATGCTCACCGATACCCTTAATTTCATAGCCATAATTCCCGTTCTTCGTCCATTCCGCACACCGGGAAGCCAGCTCCGCACGAGTCCACTCAAAGCGATGATCATGGTGACGGAAACTTTCCTGCTCCATTGCATACACATCGTTATATTCCTTGTTCGGTGTAGTGACCAGCAGCACTTCTGGCTGATAGTCGTTCATGATTGTATCCATAATTCCGTTCAGACGATATTCCTCGATATGCTCAATGACTTCGCACAGAATCATAACGTCCTGGTTTTGCATCTGCTCGTCAAAATAAAAAAGTGAACCAATGATCGGCTCCGGCATAGCCACCACTTCAGAACGACCCTCCAGCTTCGCGAAGCGCTCCATGGCCCGAAGTCTTGACTGGCCTGAAGGTTCGACTGCCAGAATCGACTCCACACCGGGAATGTAGGATAAGCGAGCGGACAGCTTGCCTTCACCCGCTCCCATATCCACAATGCGCCGTTTGACTGGTAAAGCTGCAACCACATCCGTAATCGCACGATAACGCAACTCGTTTAACCGCACAGGGGGTTCAGATTGTCCGCCATCGGACTCGACCCCAGGATGCTCTTGTTCTCCTTCTTCCTGATGTCCCACGTTATTCTCCTGAATGACCGTATCGGTGACTTGACCTATTCCTCCCACCTGTCCAAGAGACGCAGACAAAGCACCTTCTTGACGCTCATACTGCCGGATCAATTCGGCAAAACGCAGCGTACGCTTCACAATGAGTTCTTTCAGTGGGTGAGCATCCAGCCACCCTTCACCATATCGTTTGATTTTATCGATCTCATCTTCACTGATGAAATAATGTTTGTAATTATCCAGTACTGGAATCAGCAGAAAGAGCTGGCGCAGTGCATGTTGTACCGTGTTACGTCCACGCAGGATGATTTGGCGAACCGTGCTTCTATTTTTCAGATCAAATGAATACGATAGCTCTCCACGTTCCACCGAAACGGCGTAACCTAATGGCGAGAATAATTCCTCTACAACCCGATCCGGCAGATCGGACGCCACCGGGCCAAAGGTCAGTTCCAACTCGAAAGCGTGTCCTACCCATTGCACATAGTCTTCCTTCGGCTTACCATTCAGGGCCGTCCCGAGCGCCGCACGTATGTAGGAGCAGAACAAGCTGCTGGTCACGAACTCACGATCATTGATATATTGCGTAATGTCATACCCGTCCGGTGTGCCTCTGACCAGATCCACAGGATCAGGCTCGGCATGAATCAGCACTTCTGTTTCGTTCTCTGTAGCCGTGGTGTACACCATTCTTACACGCACGCCTTTATCTACGCGGTCATATATATTCAGCGGGTTCTTCGCTAACAAATGGGATACAGCCCCCGCGTCAGCGCCGCTTGCTTTCAATATCAGATGCATCGGTTCTCCTCCTTTGATTCAATTCCATACCTCTTGCAATGCAAAACGGAAAATCCGGTCCAATTCTTCAAATTCAATAATCTGCTCATTCTCCATCTGTCCGGCCAGTCTGTCAAAATGTTCGATCTTCTCCGCCAAAAATGCCTGTATTGCTGGCAGCTGCGGCTCCAGATCCAGTTCCTCGCCCGCCTTTTTCCGGCGCAGTAACTCATGAATCTCCGTATACAGCGGTGTAGTGGCAGGTACAAGTTCTTGCACCAGCTCCTCGAATGCCATCGGTGGCATGGCATCATAACGTTCGATCCAGCCACAAGCGAGTAAGGGACGAAGAACATAGAAATACTTTTTAATCTTGACTCGCTCACCTTGTAAATAATCCCGAAAATTGCCCTTTGCCATATTCAGATAATGATACATGCAGGACTTGGGGGAGAAGGTCAAAGGCGACAATGCACGGATATGCTGTGCCACGCTATATTGTTCATCATACTGAATGGGGGACTGCAACCACTCCAACAGTGGTGGATTGGATTTGCGAAACAGCTTCAACGCCTTGCGCAGATCCCAACCATTGATGTCGAGCTGATCACTGATCGGGCGTTCAATAACATCCCTTTTATCCTCAATCGACAAGTACCATTCCAGCGGCCTTACATATAAGAAACGCACATCATAATCACTATCCTGGGAAGGAAACCCCCATGCCCGACTGCCGGATTCACAGGCATAGATGATCCGTACCTGCTCCTCCTGTTCAATCTGCTTCAGCTGTTGTCTGATCGTATCTTTCATTTCTTCATGAACATAGGTCATGGTCAGCCGCCTCCAAATTCTCCAAATTAAATATCCATCATCCTCACCCGGTCCGCGAGTGTATCATAGCCTGCCACAGTCTCAGCAATATACGTCAATACCGTTTCACTCCAACCGTAGATGTAAAAGGTTTTGCCATCCCGTGGCGGTACCATGGCCTGCCGATAAGGTGCGATATCCACAATAAATGCCTTCAGATCCGGATTCATCATCCGACGATATCGCTCAAGCTCGACATATAACGGGCTGCCTTCATTCTGCTGTTCATCGGTGATCATAATAATCTGATCCACTTTCTCTCCGATATCCCGAAGTTCCCGCACTGGTCGACCCGTGTCTGTTCCACCTTGTGCGCGAATACGGTGAGCTTGGGAAAGAATGCTTTCATTCATCTTTGGGCGAGCATCCTCAACCATATGGTCGAATAACCAGAACAGGGCATTACCTCTCGTTTGTTTATAAAGCGCCAGTGCCAGCACCGAACCAATCCGTAAATAATCCCCTTGCATGGAACCCGACCGATCCAGGAAAATAGCCGTTCTTCCAGGTAGCGTTGGCAGGTTGCCAATGGATAACTCCACTGCTTGCCGCAAAGCATCCCGCAACTCTTCTCTCGCAATCATTTCATACGCACTGGCGAATCGGAAAGGTAAGATGCGCGACTTGCGCAGGGCTTCTGCATCCGTTAGACGGCCCGTTACGTAATCGATATTTTTCGATTTTTCAAAAACACCCGCCCGATCCATTGCATTCAGATGGCGTAACAACGCAAAAGTCGGCATCTGAAACATTAACGCCTCCCACACCGTACGTGTCGGTTGCATAATCGATGTGACCACTGAATACGGGAGTTTGCCTTTCTCGATCAGATTCATCCGGCTTGCCGGGTTGCGGGTAGCTTTCAGCTTTTCCAGCGCCTGCAACTGCGGCAGTTCCGCAAGATCCGTCTCATGCCCGCGCAAATAACGAAACAAAGCTTGCTGCTTCATATCTATTGGCTTAGGATGTGCTGTAGCGATCATATCGCCCAGACTATATCCACGTCCGCGTCCGTTGTATTTGATGGCCCAGTATTCGCTGATTCCGTTCAAAAAGAGACTCACCTGACGCTTTACCGCTCGACCGCCCTGTCCCCGTCCCAATCCTCTCAGGATGGTCAGAAAATCAGCCGGCGTCTGTACGACTTGAGAGAACACCTTTGCAAACTGATCCGGGTCCACTTTGGACAATAGTGCCAGCCCGTATAGAGGCTGTAACCGCATCAAACCTTCATTACGAGCATAAACTAGCGCCCGCGCCATAAACCCTGCATCGACCTCAGCCATCTCCTGATGGCTGACCATCGCATCGTCCATCAGCTGCTGTGTATCTGCATAAAATGTATTATTCAATGTATTGGTCATCAACATCTGTATATATTGTTCCTCCACCAACCGCTCATAGGCTCCGTAGCCCCCATGATTACGTGTCGTTGGCTGAGGTTGATTAAATAATTGTTTCGCTCTGCTCATCACTCATGACCTCCCGGTGTGAGTCTATTTGCTATGCTTATATAATAAAATGTTCCGAGGAAAAAGGTGGGAAGGTTTATACCCGCTCTACCGCTGAGCTACACCGCCATGAACGGCGGCGATTGGATTCGAACCAACGACCTGGTCGATTAACAGTCGAAGTAACCCTCCCTGGCGCCTCGGAACCTTGATCCACAGCGCTTGTTGCCGCCCCGCTTCACAACCTCATTATGCCTCACACATCTGCACACGAACATGGCAGAAGTATGACGACAACTCCATTTCTGAAATGGAGTCAATCTTCATAAGTTTAAAATGAAACCTGCCACTCATCCTGCTACAATGAAGGGATAACAAGGAGTGAGTGTTCATGGCAAGAGAGAGCTTCGACAAAGAAATTCAGTTCTTACGCATGTTATCCCTAACAAGCGGTGCATATAACCGTAAACAGTATGCCGAGCGGCTTGGCATATCCGTACATACCTTTGATAAAACCAATCGCAGACTAAAAGAAATCATGCAGACCGTCACTGACCAGCGTTCAGGTGCCGAAGCAAGCCGGGAAATGGCCGATCTCGTCCGCTTCCAGTACGGAGAATCCGCTGAGCCCATGCTGCTCTTCCTCTTCCGCGCCAAGTCGATGAAAGAGACTGAAGTTCAGCGTCTTTCTGTCCTTTTGCATACCTTACAACATAAAGCACTGACCGCGATGGAACTGCTGGACGCCTGCTGCGCTGATCTGCCGGAAGAACTCGCGTTACCTGACGAGAAAACCATCCGTTCAGATCTGAAGTATCTGGAAGAAGTTGGAGTCATTCGGAAAGAGCCCGGTGGCAGACCGTATCGATATGCTTTGCAACAGGACGTCCTTACCGAATTGACAGTGGAGGAACAGCTGGAGTTATATGATTTTGTGGATATGATGGCGAACACCCAGGTTCCTTCCGTACAGGGATATTTATTGCGGGACAGTTTGAAAAAAGCCATTACGGCAAGTTTCCCGCAAGAAGAAGCTACCGAGCCCTATATTTATAAGTATCACTATTATTCTCGTATCCTGGACGAAGCTCATCTCTACACGCTGCTTAGTGCGATTCGTCAGCGCAAACGTGTGCAGTTCCTATACTATTCACCGAAAAAACCATCCAGCTACAGTTCACAGAATACGAATCCACGCTTTGAACGGGAAGCAGGCGGACGATCCAACCGGATCGTGCCCCTTGAAGTGATCTATGACCATCAGTATGGTCGTTGGTATGTGATTGGATATCAGGGCCGGCGCGGCTTTGTGAAATTTCGGATGGAAGGCATAACACAGTTGGAGGAACAGGATTCAGTAGAAGAGCAATACATGCTCGAGCTAAAGCAGCAGTGGACCGACATTAGTCGCTACAGTTGGCTCGTGGATACGGGGAATACCGTGACGGTTCAAGCTCGTTTTTTCCACCCGGAGCGTGGTCAGCGTAACTTCATTCTGGATCGGGTTCGTCTGCAAGGTCAATGGGGCAAGATTACACCCGAAACGGATCACACTTTTCTCTATGAAATCCAGGTCAACGGTACCACTGAGATCAAACCGTGGTTACGGAGTTTTGGCTCAAGCTGCGAAGTAATCGCACCTCAGAGACTACGCCAGGAGATGATCAAGGAATGGAAGGAGATTGGGGATTATTATGAACCTGTTCGAGAAGATGTTCAATTACCAGATGATGACGCGACTGAATGAAACCGGACTGTTCACCTGGACCTCACAGGAACGGGCCTGGCTTCGCATGATGCTGAATCACCCTGCTGCGAGAGAAGCGCTTAGCCCTGTAACGTTGGATAAGATGCACAAGATGCTGAATGGTGAGCAGGACCTGAACCTTCAGGATAACCTGACTGAAAAAGCCAAAAGCGAAGAAAATAGCGTATCCCACCCACTGCTTAGACAGTTACGGCTAATCATTCTACATCATCAGGGATTTCGCATGACGGGTCGCGTCCGCAATGGACGAACGAGCCATGATGAATTTGGCTTCCCATACAAACTGGAGTATTCCATGGTCAAAAAAGAATGGTACGTGCTCTGGTATGCGCCTCGCTTCGACAAGCTCATGTCCACCAAATTGCACAGCATCGTTACCGTGGAAGCCCAACCGGTTGATCCGGATACCTCTTCGGGCTACACTGCCCGAATTGCTGCGATAACGGAGAAACGTAAGACGACCATCACCATCGAAGTACTGCCCGAGTTCAATCAGGAGCTGTCCCGAATCCTCTATGCCTTCTCCTGCTTCGAAAAACAGGTTGAGTACCTGGAAGCCCAGCAGACGTATCGGATCGAGCTGACCGTTCCGCGGAATGAGATGGATTATGTCTTATCCAAGATGCGTTTTCTGGGCAAACGGGTTCGAATTGCTGACCACACGGTGCTGCGGGAGCGAATGTCCGAGACAGCTGCGAAGGCACTGGCCCGTTATGCGCAAAAAGATCCTGAAATGCATTCCGAACGCGCGAATGAAGTTTAGCACCGCCAACGCGAAGAGGAACCTTTTGCGAAAGCCGATGGTCATTGATGATGTAAGAGTGGGTTAACCATGCCTATTGATTAAAAGCAGACCCATATATACAAATAAGGTCTGGATGATATCATCCAGACCTTATTCTTCTATTCCTGTGAGACTATCTGTGAACCCATCATCCTGTACTACGTTGCTCCACCACTGCTAGCTGCCGAGTTCCGTCTTTTATTAATCGCATGCACACCCATGACCACTGCAATTAATTCATACGTGTCCAGTTGTTCCGACTGGTTGTCTAATACAAATGCGCCTGAACTAAACCATCCACTGGTACGACGGAAACTGGCTACGATGCGTCCACCACTGCCACTTATATCATATTCCTGCGAAAATGCTGGAGCAGACACATCATACGTTCCTCGTGATCCTGCGTCATATTCATACTTTTTGCTAAAGAAACTGAACCTCGCCCGTAATACACCCAGGTGTCTCCCATCTGCTGCCGTGATATCCCAACGATTCGTTAACATGCGAAATTTGCCGCTGCAGACCAATCCTGAGTTATCCGATACATCGAGCGAAGAGCCAAAGACACTTTTCAAATCCAGATGCCCGGCCTGTTCCTGGTTCGGATTCATAATCTCGGTGTAACCTGCGTTAAAAAAGTTATCCCTGAAATATAATTCCATAACGATTTCCCCTTTCCCTCAAGTGCCCTTTCGTTCTCTTAACCTCATCTCACACCCAGTGCACACTATATATTTATTTACGTATAATTAATGGAATTGGATTCAAAAAGTGGAACATTTCCGGATATAAAAAACGAGCAACCCTGGTTGCTCGCATCATGTTCAAGTTATCCTGTCATCAGACTTCAACTTTTTTGTTGTTCAGATAAATGGTAGCCCACACCAAGATGATCGCCACAATGACTTCAAATACAATGCTTCCCCACATGCCGTCCGACCATAATACACCATTGGCTGTGATTGCAATACCTGTACTTTCTTCCGTATACCGGAACATCTCATTTGGACTGAAGCGTCCAGTCGTAATCATATTCTCCAACCAGCCAAGCAGATTAACGAGGACAAAGAATGCAACGATTCCGATCCATGGTCCCGTTCTCCAACGGAAGCTGCCTGCAATCGAGATCGAAAGGAAGATGATGACGGTCATGAATACCATAACCCATGCGCCAAACAGCAACACACTAATATAATCCGAAACGTGCAGACCCGAAAGATCAATATTGCTAGCCATGTTCATTCTGAGCTTCATTGAAATATAGATGTAGGCATGAGTCGTAAAAATAATGACTAACCCCAACCCGCAAAGTAGTCCAAAGATCAAAGGAGACAACACATGTGACAGGCCCGTTACGGGTAAAAGACGGCGATTATAAGAGCGGATATTGGACGTGTATGTTTTGATCATTTTCACATAAATAGCCACACCAACTCCAACATAACCCATAATGCCAAGCACAATCCCTGTGACCTCAGACACGAAAAGGGAAAGCCCCACTTGAGCGATAATCAAAATAACTAGCCCAGCCAGCAGTGTATTCCAGTTCCTTCTAAAGTCATACTTCAATAATGTCATCATTCCGCATAGACCTCCTTGAACATCTCATCCACACTTTTTCCATATTTCAGCCGGAGCGTTTCCACTTCTTCCCGCATCACCAGTTCGCCCTCGCGAATAAAGACAACTTCATCAAAAATCCGTTCGATATCATTCACCAGATGCGTGGAGATGATCAGACTACTCTCTTCATCATAGAATTTGACGATCGCATCCAGAATCTTGCCTCGCGCAACCGGGTCTACTCCGCCAATCGGTTCATCCAGCAAATACAGACGAGCCTTACGAGAGAGCGCCAGTGTTAGTTGTAGTCGTTCATTCATCCCTTTCGACAGATGCCGTACCCGGTCACTCTCGACAAGGTTCATGAAGTCCAGCATCTCCCGCGCCTTCTCCTCATCAAAATCAGCATAGAAATCGCGATAGTACGCAATCGCATCCCGCACTCTCATCCACTTCTCGGTCAATGGGCGATCCGGCATGAATGAAACCAATGACTTCGTCTCCAGACCAACAGGCTTGCCTGTGACTTGAATCGTTCCACTGGTAGGATGCAGCAAACCTGCAACCAGCTTCATGAGCGTACTCTTGCCACTGCCGTTGCTACCCAGCAGACCTACGATTCGCCCTGGTGCAATATCCAATGTGATATTACTGAGCGCTTTCTTATTGCCATATGTCTTGTTAATCTGGTTCAGTTCAAGGATGTTACTCATGCGTTGTTCCTCCCTTTCCTTCCGCAACGGCATCGGCTACGATCGATAAGATATCCTGTTCTTCAATCCCCAGTTCCTGCATTCCGGTCAGAAAACGTTCCAGCAATTCACTGGCCATCTCTTTTTTGATCGTCATTATCTTCCGCTCCTCACTGGTTACGTATCTGCCCAAACCACGTTTGGTTTCGACCACTTCTTCCCGCTCAAGCTCCTGAAATGTCCGTTGTACTGTATTTGGATTGATCTGTAATTCAGCCGCGAGTTCACGAACCGAAGGAATTTTGTCACCTGCCTGAAGTGTCCCGGTTACAATCTGTCTCTTGATGTACTGCATGATCTGCAGGTAGATCGGTAAGTTGTTATCAAATTCCATAGTCACAAAGCTCTCGCTCCTCTCTGTACTGGTGTGTTAGTTACATAGTACACTAGTGATATAGCATTGTAAAGCCCAATTGTTAAAATTTAGATTCGCTCAATGGATGGGCAAGCTTCGGCTATTGATATCCATACAAAAAAGAGCAGATCGTGAAGATCTGCTCTGCATAACTTATTAATCGTATTGTTATCTTATTCATATGCTTATCCAATAAAAAAGAGCCAGCTACACGATATCTAGAGGTACCTTGCCTTTAGGCGCAGGGAATGCCTCATTCAACCGGGTCAGTTCCTCTTTTGTCAAAACGATGTTCACTGCTGCCGCATTGTCTGCCACATGATTCAGCTGTACCGCCTTGGGAATCGCCAGCACATCACCGTTCCTGATCACCCAGGCTAATGCGATCTGCGAAGTCGTAACTCCTCGACCCTGTGCAATATCCTGAATGACAGGATGCTCCAACAATTCACTTCGAAGTCTGCCACCCTGAGCCAGGGGACAATACGCCATGACCGGAACACGTCGTTCCCGCATCCAGGGAAGCAACTCATGTTCGATACCACGCGAGGCTGTATGGTACAACACCTGATTCACCATACATTGAGTACCCTCCGGCAGGCTCCATAACTCCTGCATATCCCTTGTATCCAGGTTCGATACGCCCCAACGCAGAATTTTACCGGATTGCTTCAATTGTTCCAAAGCCTGAACCGTCTCTTCAAGTGGCACTCCTCCGCGCCAATGGAGCAGATACAGATCCAGGCGATCTGTTCCTAAGCGCTTGAGACTTCGCTCACATGCTGTAATCATCTGCTTGCGATCCGCGTGATGGGGATACACTTTGGATACGAGAAAGACTTCGTCACGATAGCCCGATATAGCCTTTCCCGTAACAATTTCTGCCCCGCCTTCTGCATACATCTCCGCTGTATCAATTAGGGTCATTCCCTGTTCAATACCGGAACGCAGTGCCCGTACTTCTTCTTCCCGGCTGGATTGCTTCTCTCCCATGTTCCATGTGCCTTGTCCTATCGCAGGCAGGGCAGTTCCATCTGGAAGTAGAATCGTGCGAGTTGCATTACCATGCATCATCTATATTCCTCCATTCTGAAGACTCTATGGACAGTGTGATCTCTCTAATGACGACTATACGAATCATGAATCATGCTATCATTTACATGTCTCCAATGGCTCATCATCATGATATACAATTGATCCAGTGGCAACGTGAGGCTACTTTGGGCAACGCTGATGGTCGCATCGACCATATTGCTGTTGACCGTCATTAACTTGCGTTTCATCCCATTCTGGCGATCCAAAAAGGCTTTCTCATCCCGCAGTTTAACCCCGATCATTTTCTGTCCCATTAATTCATACATAAAAATATTCTCAACGTCTCTCCAGGCCACTGCTCCTCCTGCGGTATAAGAAGATGAATCCACAAACCCATCCTCATCGATGACAAAAGAAGGTTCCTTCTTAATCATCTTTACCAGACTGTAGCAGAAACATAGCCCGAAAAACAAAATGGAAAGAAAACCTATCACACCCGAAAGGATGGAATCATTCGTAACCGAGGAACCATCAAAAATCAAAAAAAATCCGGCTGCCACAAAAAGTGCCGCCCCTGCCGTAAGCCACGCCATTCGTTTTCGGTTTGGATATTCCACATGCTGCTCATAGGATGTGTTCAACGTGACGTTCCTCCTCCATTGCGACTGAATCATAAGTGTTATATATAAACGAAGTGCTATGAATCGAATACCTGAATATAGAACAGGAATTGCATTGTCCATTAAACCAAATTCACCCATGTTAAACATTTAGATTAAGACAATTTTTCATCATTTCTGCGGTTATTCAACATTAGGATTCGTCAACCTTCGAGCAAATCCTTTAACACACCTAAATGAATTGAACTAAAGAATTTTCACATGGGTCACTCCGATGACAGAACAACCTTCCGATCGCTGTTATAAAAGTCCCCCCTCCCACCCTTAGTCATATTGTCCTGTCCCTTGCTTTCCGTTAATATAAATGGAAAGGTTAGGAAATTAACCAATTCTAATTCATGGTGGGAGGACAAACAATGATGAGTCAGCGCGGCATCACATCGGAAGATCTTTATCAGATTACATGGGTTAACGATCCGACTCCGTCTCCTCAAGGCGGACAACTGGTATATGTAAGCCGGAAAACGAATGAAGCACGTGACGGTTATTGTTCTCACCTAAGACTGCTGCATCTGGGGAGTCAAAAGGACAGGCCCTTTACCTCTGGAGAGAAGGATCATTCCCCTGCCTGGTCGCCAGATGGGTCTCAGCTTGCTTTTATACGGGAGGTTGATGGTAAATCCCAAGTGTGGATCATCGCAACAGATGGCGGAGAAGCACGGCAAATCAGTCACCTGAAACATGGCGTCAGTTCCTTGCTCTGGTCACCAGATGGTCATACCTTACTTGTGAAATCATCCGTGGATATGAGCAGTCAAGAAGACATAGAAACTACAAATCCTAAAGTCGATGAACATAAACTACCGCAAGAACATGTTGTAGACCGGATTCGCATGAAGTCAGATGCCGGCGGATTATGGAACGGAAGACGTGCCCATCTTTTCACCATTCCATCGATCGACGCGGACGCGGAAGCAACCCCGGTAACTACAGGTCATTATGACGTTGGAGACTATGCCTGGTCACCGGACGGAACATCCATCGCATGGATCGCACAGATGCCCGAAGAAGGCGAGGAGCATAACGATTACACCCTGACCAATCATATTTACCTTGCCAAGGCAGACGGAACAGATGTGCAGCAGTTAACCCCGGAAGGATATACGTTCAGCCGACTGACTTTCGCACCGGATGGAAAATCCTTGGCACTGCTCGCCAGTGACCGTTCCTATGGAAATGCCACACTTGTGAAGCTGTACACCCTTCAGATATCAAGCGGTGAACTCGTATGTCTAAGCACCGATTGGGACGTGCAGCTAAATCACAGCATTGTTGGCGATATGCGTTCACATCTGACAACCACGGGGCCTGTATTCAGTCGGGATGGTTCATCCATCCTCTGTCTAGCGACGATCCATGGTAGCGTACGCATCGCCAAATTCGCACGAGACGGCAGCAGTGCCGACTATATATTGCCTGACGAACGGGAAATTTATCAATTTGCCGAGTTGGAAAATGGGCAAATTGTTGCCGCTGTTGCCGATACACGAAGTCCTGGTGACCTCTATCTATATAAACAACCGGCAGATTCCGGCATAAAGCCGATTCAACTCACTCGTAGCAATCCACAGCTTGAGGATGAGATCCACCTCAGTACACCAGAGACCTTCTGGTTAAATTCCTCAGATGGCCTGCGGCTGCAAGGATGGATTATGAAACCTCACGGCATGGTCGACGGGGTCAAAATCCCGACCATTCTGGAGATTCATGGTGGCCCGCACATGATGTATGGTTTTACATTTATGCACGAGTTCCAGATTCTCGCCGCACAAGGCTACGCTGTTGTATACATTAATCCACGCGGTGGCCTCGGATACGGGCAGCAGTTTGTAGACGCCTGTCGAGGAGATTACGGTGGTGGCGATTATCGCGATCTCATGGAGAGCGTGGATTATGCTCTGTCTCAATATGAGTTTATCGATGAATCCAGATTGGGCGTAACCGGGGGCAGTTATGGTGGCTTCATGACCAACTGGATTGTTGGACATACGGACCGCTTCAAGGCCGCTGTTACTCAGCGTTCCATCTCTAACTGGCTATCGTTCTACGGCGTAAGTGACATTGGATATTTCTTCACGGAAGACCAGATTGGCGGTAACGCATGGGAGGACACGGAAAAGCTGTGGAAACATTCTCCGCTCGCTTATGTCGGCAACATAAGCACTCCGCTGCTCATTTTACATGGCGAACAGGATCTGCGGTGTCCGATTGAACAGGCCGAGCAGTTATACATTGCGTTGAAACGGCGCAAGCAGACCACAAGGCTTGTTCGTTTCCCAGGTGCCAACCATGAGTTGTCTCGGGGAGGTCATCCTCACTTGAGGGTACGTCGTCTGGAGCATATTGCCGGATGGTTTAACGAGTACCTGTAACGGACTAATATTTAGACTATTAATTCAGAGTGTAGAATCATATAGGGATTTAACCCAAAAAGCCGCCCAAAGAAATCTGTTACGATTTCAACGGGCGGCTTTGGCTGTTCACTTTTTATAGAAGGGAAGATTACTCTTCGCCCCACACCACAGTGATTTCATTCAAATCCTTGTTGGTTGCAGACACCGAACCTGTGATGGTTACGGCATATTTACCATCTTCACGACCCACGATACTGAAGCCGTCTGCCTGTATATCCTGACTGTTTTGGCTCAAGTTTTTGGTCTGGTAGTAGTCTTTGTAGGATGTTCCAACCGTCAATAATGTTTCTTTGGTTGTGTACGTAAGCACTACTTTTTTATCATTGCCGCCCACATTACTCTCAATTAAGCTCGTTGCCTTGGCATCCTTTGGTAATGGGAAATCTACTGGCAGATACTTGGATTTCACGCCTGCAGCCTGTGTGTTCGTGCCTGTAGATGGCGATGTTGATCCGCTGTTGCCTGTGGATGTTGACCCACCTGAAGAGCTTGAAGAGCCAATGCTAACTTTATTGTTTTGGGAATCATACTTCACTTCGGTCTTCAACGCATCGGCAATCGAACGAACAGGCAGATATGTACTGCCTTGATACGTAATTGGCGCAAGCTTTTTGCCCTGGTCACCTGTCGGTATAAATTTCTGTCCGTTTACTTCGATGGCGAGCCCATGATTCAGATAAGCTTTGATCGTCTCCAGTTGTGTACCTGCATATACGCCTGCCGCCCCTGTCAAAACCATGCCGAACACACCCGCAGCAACCAACCACTTCTTGTTTTTCATCCCAATACGCCTCCTGAATTCAAATGTCAGCCTTTTTGCATCATACGATTCATGACGTTCGCTCGATTTATGCAAAACGCTCTTGTAATTATGCTCATCATGTATGGGTACGAGCTTATTCGGATAACAGCCCGTTGTTCCATCAAATGTTAGCAATATAATAGCATCTGGCAAGAGGATGTAAACGTTTAATGGATAAAACAGGACCAGGGGCGTACAAAAATAGTCTTTGTTGTATCTCCACTGTTCTCTGTCTCGTTAAGTTGTTCTTATATGAATAAAGTCACAAATTCCGGACCATACACATGATTTCACTCATGCACAACTATGCAACGTTCCATTCCTGAAGCAGGGCTTAACCTGTACAGTTCGTTGAAAATAAAGAGGGTGTCCCCGTAGTCATGTCCATGATTTTTGTTCATGTTTGACCACCGTGACACCCTTTTTAAATATGCATTTTTCAATTTGTATAAATCACTAGAACGCTTTCCTATCAGCAAAAAGTTGGATATAACTAATCCTGTTTCTCTATGCGCAGTATGGGGATCAGTATACTATGTTGTTGGCATCGGAATAATTCTGTCGCACAGCCTGTCCAACAAATCCCGATCATGGCTTATAATCAGCAATCCAAGATCACGCTCGCGAGCCACTCCCATCACGGTATACCAGATTTGTGCCTGAGTGATGGCATCCAGCATCGTCGTCATCTCATCTGCAATCACATAACGTGTCGCTGTACCGAGTGCTCGTGCCACACAGAAACGTTGCAGTTCTCCACCGGATAATTCACCCGGTCTGCGGTCCAGCCAGGTCTGCTGAATACCCAAAGCTTCGAGCAACCGCTCATCCTGCACAGCCGCCTCTTGAAGTACACGACGCATTCGCCAGCGTGGATTCACGGCTTTCTCCGGGTGCTGGAACACCAGCTGAACCGGACACACTCCCGTACGAGGAAGTGGTTTCCCATCCAGAAGTACTTGTCCTGCCGCCGGTTGGACGTATCCTGCAAGGATGCGCCCAAGACTTGTTTTTCCACAGCCACTTGGTCCCCACAAGCCAACGACTTCGCCTTGTTGTACCTGCATTTTCATATGCTGGAATACCCATGATTTCGGATCATAACGGTAGCTCACATCCCGTGCTTCAAGTGACATGGAAACACCTCACTTCTCCGCCCCGTATTTTACTAAGCTGAGGACGTTCGCTGGTACATGCTGAGGTTGCTGCGCTACATCGGGGAGCAAATGAACATCCTGCTGTAATCTCTTGACCCGCCAATGGCTGGGAGCCCGGGAGTGGCTGAAATCCGTTCTGCGGCAACGCATTCCAGAGGGCTTTCGTATACGGATGGCGCAAACGTTCCCCCGTTCCCGTAAAATCATCCACCTGCGCCGTCTCTACATTGGCACCCGCGTAAAATACAGCAATGCGATCGGCAGCCGTCAGGGCTGTCGTAACATCATGCGTAATCCACAGGATAGCTACGCCTTCATTCGCGAGCTCACGAAATTGCTTCATCGTCTCGGCCAGCACTTCCGGATGGATGCCTGGTGTCGGCTCATCTGCAATGATCATCTTCGGCTGACCGGAGGTCGCTGTCGCCATCAGCACTCGCCTTGCCATACCTCCGGACAACTCGAACGGGTATTTCCCAACTGTTCCCAGAGGTAGATGATACCGCTCGGTCAGCTCCTGCTCCGTCTTTTTCATATGGGATCGAGTTATGAAGCCGCGCTTTCGTCCTGAATTTCGGGTTACCGGCTGAACTTGCCTCCCCACCTTCATCAGCGGGTCCAAATAACTGACGGATTGTGGAATCAACATCAGTTCATCACCACGCAGATGAAGCTGCCGCTCTGGGGTCAAAGGCTCGCCACTATAGCTAATACGCCCCTCCAACCTGGCATTGGCAGGCAGAATGCCCATGATGGCCTGCGCCAACACACTTTTACCCGATCCGCTTGCGCCTACAACAGCCACGATCTCGCCCTCGTTTACGGAAAGATCCAGATTCTGAATAACATAAGTCTGTTCGTGCCCAAACCAGCCGCGAGCACGCCGAAATGACACCGATACTCCCTCAATATCAAGAAGAGTCATATTTACCTCACCTCCCTCGAACTACCTGTACCCGTCAACGTCTTCAGACTGTTGCCCAATACATCAAACGCACGAACAACCAGCAACAATGCCAGTCCCGGGAAAAAGGCGAGCCACCACATGCCAGCAGATAAATATCTCATCGATTCGGACAAAATAATTCCGATTGCCGGTTGCTGCGGGGACAACCCAAGCCCCAGAAACGTAATGGCTGCTTCATGCAGAATGGCATGGGGAAAGATTAGCAGTACGCCCACGAACAGTTGTGGAACCAGATGTGGCAGCATATGCTGCATGGCAATTCGTAACCTTGATTGGCCCAACTTGTGTGAAATCTGAATATATTCTGCGGATTTCAGTTGAATCATCTCCGCTCTTACAATCCGGGCCAGATTCGGCCAGTGCGTCAGCGCAATCGCTGTCGCCACTCCTGCCAAACCTCCACCGAATACAAAAGCCAGCATGACCAGCGATACCAGATGAGGCACACTGAGGAACAGGTCGATAATCCACGAGATCACCCGATCAGCAGCCTTGCTTGAAGCAGCGCCCAGTCCTAACAGCAGTGCGATCAGCCCACCACCACATGCAGCAAGTAATCCAACTTGAATGCTGGTTGCCAATCCTTTTAACGTGCGCTTGAACATATCTCTTCCGAGCCAATCTGTGCCGAATGGATGTGACCAGGCTGGAGCTAAATTCCGATCCATTAATGAAGTCAGCGTAGAACCAGCGGGAAGCAGTCTGCCTGTGAACCACACGATGACAATCCAGATCACGGCGAAACTGCCCCAGATCAAAGCCTTTTTTCGAGGATTGCGGACATGTTGGTTGCTGACACCCACATACCTTCTTCTCGTTTGACGCGTTTGTCCTGTTTCTTTTCCAGTTTCAGCTTGTAGTAATCCCTGATTAATGTTGTCCCTTGCCTCTTGAGTTGCAGTGTTCACTTTCTGTACTTCCACTGATTCTCCCGTCTGCTCGGAGGAGCGTTCTACCGTCTGCTTCATGACATCAGCTCCTCCTTCATCCGTGGATCAATCAAGCGATACAGAATGTCAGCCACCATATTACCTGTAAAAACAAAAATTGCACTGCACATCACAAGTCCAAGCAGCAGTGGAACATCTCCACGCAATCCAGCCTGAACCGTTGCCTGACCAAGGCCAGGGTATGAAAATACCTGTTCTGCAAGCACAGCCCCGCCGAACAGTTCACTGAACGAAGCAAACTGCAACGTGATGGCTGGCAGAACAACATGTCTGAACCCATGTCGACGGAACAGCTGAAATCCACGCTCACCCCGTGCTCTCGCGAACAGAATATAATCTGACTCTAGCACATCCGTAAGCTTCTGCCGGGTATGCAAAGCAATGGAAGCCACCCCAGTCAGGCTGAGGGTCAACGCTGGCAGAATCATATGAATAGCTCGATCTCCCCATGTGACCTGATCAGCTGACATCCCTGCGGGTACTCCAAGCCCAACCGGAAGCCATCCAAGCCACACACCAAATACCATCAGCAACAACAGCGCAATCCAGAATACTGGCGTGGAAGCCAACGTATAACAATACCAGCAGATCAGGCGATCCAGCTTCGAATCCCGTCTCATGGCAGCAACTACCCCAAGAGCGAACCCGAAGATACCGGATAATAGCCAGGCTACAGCCATAAGCGTGACAGAATTCATGAACCGTTCCTGAATAATATCTGCTACAGGTTGTCTGTAAATCATCGATGTTCCCAGATCTCCCTGAATCAGCGCTTGTCCCCAAGTGAGCAATCGTTCTGTAGGGGATTCATTCAATCCCCATCGTTCTTCGATAAGACTGCGCTGTTCGGCACTTACTCTAATCATGTCTCCACCAATATAGGCTTCGATCGGATCAACTGGAGAGAATTGCATTAATATAAAAGACAACACACTGACTCCGACCAATAAGGATACAAGTCGCAACATTTTAAAACCAACAAATCTGGCCCATCCATTCCTGCCTGTCATCCAATCTCTCCCCAATTCAGGCTAAAGCTACCGCTACGTTTCCTACTTTGTACTGTTATCCCAGGACCATTCCTCCAGATTGGTTGTCACCGGCCAGCCGTGACCATGGGGATGGATCTGCTGCTCGCCAATGTTCAGTCCATTCGTAACCAGGTACAGATGATCTATATTTACGAGCCATGCCCATGTCGCATCACCCTGATAACTGAAACCAGTTGTTCCATCCCATTCCGCTTTCTTCCAGAAGGGCAATGCCTCTTCTTCACTTGTTGCCTGAAGGGCTTTGCCCATCCAAGAATCCACGACAGGATTACTGTACAGTCCTACATTGTAATATCCTTCTCCCTTGTGAGTACTGCTATAGAGGTTATACGTCTCCAGAGGATCATGACTGCCCCACCCAAACAATACAGCGTTGGAGTAAGCCATCTTTTTCGTCTCTTCACGGCTTTTGCCTTCAACATTGATTTTAATTCCCGCCTGGGCAACCATATCCGCAGCAGCCAGTGCCAGAGATTGTCTTGTTAAATCACCTGCAAAATAAAGCAGATTGAATTCGGCCTTGACGCCGTTTTTCTCCATGATACCGTCACCGTCCGCATCCGCCCAGCCACCAGCGGCCAGAATTCGCTTCGCTTCTTCGAGATTGGCATCCGTAAATACAGCTTCCGCATTGCTCCAAGGCAGATCATCACTGACGGAATAAGCCGGACGACCGTACCCCTCCAGTACGCCCTCAACCAAAGCCTTACGATCAATCACGACATTCACCGCTTGGCGAATCGCCAGATCGGATGTCACATCATTCCCTGCGGGGAGACCATCGCCCGACTTGGCACCAGCAAGTTGCATGGGGAACATGATGCCCCGGTTATCTACGGTTTTCACGGCCTCTAATGTCATGCCATTCACCTGTTGTTTGCTAAACGCTGCCGGGATAGCAGCGATATCCACTGTACCTGCCTGTGCAGCGGCATAGGCGGCATCTTCATCCAGATAGAGGAAGGTGAGTTTGTGGAATGCAGACTTATTACCATAATATTCTTCATTCGCTTCCACGATGGCCTGTTGTCCTTTGTCCCACTGAACCAGCTTGTACGGTCCTGATCCGACCGGATGTTCTGCATAATCAGCACCATAGGCATGTTCAGGTACAATGCCAAGTGTCGTCAGCAGACTGATGAATGTGGACTGCGGCGACTTCAGTGTGAATACGACCGCTTGATCGTCGGGTGCCTGCACATCAGCAATATTGGTCAAATCAATCACGGACCCACTCTTGGCAGCTGTTTCAAATGTAAATTTCACATCCTCAGCCGTTAGAGGCTCCCCATCCGAAAACTTCACATCGTCCCGAAGCGTAATCGTCCAGGTCAGCCCATCTACACTAACTGAATATGCGGTAGCCAGATCGTTAACCAGTTGTAACTTGGCATCCCTCTTCAGCAAGGTACTCTGGAAAAGCGGTGACCCATATTGCCCCCATCCGGTTGTTGGATCAAACCCGCCTTCCGGCTCAGTGCCCACGGCTAATACCAATTCGTCTTTGGTTGAGGTTGTCCCCGGTTGTCCGTTCTCTACCGATGACGCTGCTGGCGCTGTCTCCTGTGCACAACCGGATAACCCAATAGAACATACAAGCAGGATCCCTAATCCTGTTCTAATATTTCGTTTTCCCCATCTCCATGAAAATCTGCCCATTCTCGTCGTTCCCCCTCTATTTTTTGTGCTACTCTGATTCATTTCGTGTTACTTTTTACGGAAATTGTAGCACAAAACACAAAACATATGTCAATAAAGTTAACTTCGAAACCCAAATATTTTCATATTTCAGAAATATATAATTGAAAATTTATATAACACAGCATTTGTACCGCTCTATAAAGTCAGGTATTATAACAAACGACAAAAAAAAACAGACGGTTGGCATCTAACCAAAGGTCTGTTTTTAGATTCGCTACATTTTTATAGAAATTACACTCGCATTTCGTCTTAATCCGCAGAGCGATGATGATGACTGTGACCATGCTGACCCGCACTGTGATTATGATCCACGCTTTGATCCGGATTGTGATTCTGGCCGCTACTCTGAGCATGGGCCAGTTTGTTGAGCTCATCTACATAAGTCACAGACAGCTCCGCATACAATACCCCTTTTTGCACCTGGATCTGTTGATGCAGATGACGCAATCGTCCCAGATTGCCTCGTACTGCAATTACCTCAAGGCATTGGTCATGGTTCAAGTGCACGTGCATATTGGAAATGATGTCATGATGCGCCTCATGCTGCAGCTCCATCAAACGAATGGGAAGATCACTGATATGGTGATCGTAGACCATTACAATGGTGCCGGCCACATCCTGATCAGATTGCAGCGCAGAGGGTTGCAGTAATGTTTTGCGAACAAGATCACGGAAGGCCTCAGATCGGTTTTTGTACCCCTTTTCCTCAATATACTGGTCAAACTGCTCAATCAAAGGTGTAGGAAACGCCACCCCGAACCGGGTCAAATCTTCTTTGTCTGCCATGCTTCTCCTCCTGCGCCCTCATTTGCTTCGAGTGTACCACAGACTTGTCTGCTCATCGACTATACTGTTGCAAAAAGCGTACTGCCGAATGCATCGCCTGTTGTCCAGCTTCACTCTCCAGATCAAATTGATAATCATGTCCCAACTTCTCTGATGAGTTCGAGAAAAACAAGGTTTCCGCATCGACATCAAGTCGCTTCAAGACTTGTGCCAGTTCAATCGATTGACTAGTCAACGGGTCATCATTGCCTGAGGTAATAAATGCAGGCGGATACTTTGCTGTGGCCTGAAACACGGTCGACATTTCATCCAGACGCGGGTACTCTTCAAATGTTTTGACTCCGGTATATGACCAGAGAAATGTCCGTATGAGCGGAAATCCCGTTTCCGCTACCGTGCTGAGATTGTAAGGTCCACAGAATAGAAGCACCCCGCGTAACTCTTCCGGCTGGGTGACTGGCGTTATATTCACTAGCTTGGCGAGGGATGGATTGGTCACCACGGCCGCGGTCTGACTTGCAATCTGGGCACCTGCCGAATTGCCTGCGAGAAATATGTTTTTCGGGTCACCCTGAAATTCACTGGCATGGTTCTTCACGTAAGTCAAAGCCTGATTCGTCTGAACCACGGGAGTGGGATATTTCGTATCCGGTGCGAGCGCATAATTCATACTGACAACAACGTAGCCCTGTTTGGCTAATTGTACGGCATAATCTGTGATGTCCGCTTTGTCTCCCAAGACCCATCCACCACCATGAATCCACAGCACGACAGGCAAAGGTTCTGATGTTACGGAAGGATAATAGATATCCATTGTACTGTCATTACGACCTTCGTCTGCATAGGGCACATCCGCAACACGAGTTACTCCTTCGGAGATAACAGCTTCGTTACTGTTCTTGTCTGCACTGGCAAGTTCAAAGCCTGATTTCAGTAAAAATATCGTGATTTTCGGTGTTAGTTGAGCACCGATTCCAACAAAACCTGTAATCAAGACTAGTACTAGAATGGGAATCCAGTACCTTTTACGTTTAAAACCTGTTCTCCCCGCCCTTTTCGTTTCCAACTTCGACTGCAACAGCTCCACCTCGTTCCCTCATCATAGAAGCGTCTTTACATCTAAAGTGGTGTACGTTGCGGAGTGAACCGGGTTTCCTCTTATTTGGGTCTCTTAGCGATTTCCTGTCTGACTTTCACGTATGTAAAGGATACTTTTTGCTCCAGTGTGTGGATATTTTGTTTCGAGCCTGCCCACTTTTCTGTTGCAGAAGCCAATGCGTTCAATGAGCTGAGTACACGTGACGTTTGACCTTGCTTTGTACTCTGTTTGAACTGTTGTAGGGCGTTTGAATAGCGTTCTTTCGCCAGGATCGCCTGTTTTTTCGCGGTTTGAATCTGTTTCTTCACTGGATCGGCCCCCGCCAGAATAGCTCGCAAACGTTTTACTTCCGTGGTCTTCCGTTTACGTGCTTCGGCAAGCTCCTTTTTCTTGATCCGAATGTCTTCTCTGGCAAGCTGTACAACGGGTCTTAATGTGTCGGCCTGCGTACGAATCGCTACACTCCATTCCTTATTTTTGATGGCTTTGGCTGCATCCAGCTGTCTATTGACTGAACTATAGAGGGCGAATAGCGGTTCATATCGGGCTTGGGTTTGCTTTACCTTTTCAGCTAGAGCTGCGATCTTAGCGTCGTCAGTTTGTCTTATTTCTACACGCAATCGTTCCAATTCCGTGGTATTGGTGGCATGAAGTGCCTTTATTTTTTGTTCCCAAGCTTGCTCTTGTGTCTTCCAGCTCCCCACTTTCTCGTACGCTCGTTGTAGGGTTAATTTAGTCTGTGCATCTGCCTTGTTCAGAACGGAATCCCAAGCTTTCTGCGCGGTTACGCCAAGATCTATACCCGCTGCCTCGGCTGTGGAAGCAAAATAAATTGTGCCTGCGCTGAACAGAATTACAAGCCCTATAAGTAGACGTGTTCCGAAAATAAGACGAGCGAACGATGGCAATTGACCACGTTGGACGTTACTTTGTTCCATCATGTGACTATGGCTACCTGTTATTGGAGGAGGAAATAGAATGTCACTCGTCTCCATTAAAGCTATATCTTCTGTAGCTATATCTTCGATATACTTTCGACCCTTCGTTCCTTCCAATAATCCGTGATGTTCAATGAAGTTATGTGAGCTTGATCGTTCCAATAGGGAACAACATGCCATTACCTCCTGTTCATTCATCGTTTCCTTCCACGCTTCTGTATGCATCCGTCCCTACACCCTTTCTTCTAAAATATTTAGCAGAATCGCAACAAAATAAGCGAACGACAAAAAAGCACCCGCAAGTCAGGCATTTGCCTGCTCTTACGGGTGCTTCCCTCATAAGCCGTTCCATATGAGATTCGATTGAACGAGTCGCTCGAACCTTTCCTTTTTCTAATATATTCCATTCATTGGATCTGGTCAAGTATATCTGGTCTCACTGGTTAAATAAAACTTTCAATCAACGGGAGAACCCTTCCCGCATTTAATCAACAACGTATACAGCTCAACTTATTGATTGACCAAAATAGCTTTCATTCCCTCGGTTAGATCTTCTTCTTTTAGCATCATATAGATGTTCTCGCCACGAGTTACATTCAACTTGATCTGGTAGATGGTATCTTTCTCTGTTTTATAACCAGACCGTTGACGTTTGAGCAAATCGCTAATGATTTCTTTGTTTTGGGTTGCGACCTGCTTCTTGATGCTTAGACTCCCATCGATATATTCTGGCTGCGGATTCGCCCACTGAAGAAAACCCGGACTGTTGATCTCCTGCTTCGCAAACTGTGCGGAGATAATCTCGTCTGCTTGGACAAGCAACTGATCGTATAATTTGTTCTCCTTCAGCCAAGCCAATACCCGATCATAGCTAGGTTTGATCTCAAAGTTCCACATCTCCCTCGGTTGAGATGGATCTTTCGAAGTAGAGTCCTGATTCATCTCCGCGTAAGCAAACGACTGCCACGGCGAGCGCTGTTCTTCATAGGTCTGGTCCAAGATGTCCTGTTTCAAGAGTTCCTTGAATTCACGGACTTGCTCCGGATTGCTAATGTACACCTTTCGGTATGAACTAGTGGAAGAGCGAATGCCAAAACTTAGTGCATCCTCTTCCAGCTTATACGTTTCAAAGGCGACTCTTTTGTAATCCTGGGACTGTTTCAGAGCCATTAATTCCTGATGGAATTCGGCTTCTGGAATATAGTATTTACGTTTCATCACCTTGCCGTTATCCAGCTTGTAGTTAATAAATACATACTCATCATTACGCATACCTGGATTGATTGGATCATTCAGTATAGGAAGATCGGAATCCACAATTTTTTGATGAAGAGCGATAACTGCCCCCATATATTCCGGATCATTGGAATAGAGGTGACCGTCATCCATCTTCTGATTGACACCGTTACTATAGATATAACGCTCCCCACCAAGCTTGATGCTGTTCACTTTGTTCAGTTCAGGCACTCGGGCAGCGTATCCATTCCAGTCGGCAATAGGGATGTACAATACCAAACCCGCGACGATACCATACAGAATCAGCTTGGGCAGCAGCCTGCTGCTCCAGATCAGCCATGTTTTGCGAATAATCATCTCGGCAACGATATAACCTACAATTCCACCAAGAACATATCCGAAGATTCCCCATCCGGCTGATCCTCTTGGAGCAATAATCGTGAAGTAAGCTCCGCCAATCAGAACCAACGTAAACATTAAACCAAATCGGAATATAGGTTTCACAAGAATAAACGTAACTGCTTGCGTAGCAGATTCAACCTGTCTTCTCGCATAGAGCACATAAGTCAGAGGAATAAACAGGATTGCGAATATCGAATAGATTATAAGTTCTCCATTAGTGATAGGAGCATAACTGATTGAAGCCATGCGAAGAACAAGTGACATTTCTTCCGCATTACGTCCTAATTCATCGTACGGATATCCAAGCAAATAATGCTGGAGATGAAGTGACATAATGAACCATACAACAACAGGTAACAAGAGGAGCGCGTACACGGTAAGCCCCTGCAACACAGATTGCCCGATGCACATGCCGACCGCCACAGTAAGCATGAACATAAATAGCGAGTAGATGCTCATGCTCAAGCCCCACATCCAGATCGTGCTGCCATCGAACAGAAAAGCAGGTTGATCCAGTACTGCCCATACCCAGCCGGTAATTGCAGTTGTAATCCAGATTGGAAGCAAAATCATGGCATATCCGGTCAACAAGTTAACCGTTAATAGATGTTTACGACGTAACGGCAAACTATGGAACAGATCAGACGGTGCACCGGACTGAATATACCGAAACAGAAAGATGCCAGCCGCTACGGGCAATGTAATGGCGAACAGAATCTGCACTTCACCATTAGCTTGAAACAGACTTGTAATCTGCTGTGGCGCGTCCCTGTATTCGGTAGCGATATATAACGGTAACGAGAATAACAATGTGATGAGATATAAAATGCCTATCCATCCATGCTGTCTGAAATTTTGGATCAGGATGCCCCGGTTACAGAACAATCGGTTGAATATCATACCCTGCGTCCTCCATTTCATAGATAAAGATTTCTTCCAGTGTTAGTGGCAATACATCCAGCAGATACGGATCATGTACACGGAATTGATCAGTTACCTGTTGTCGGTTGCCTTTGACAATGTACAGGGATACGCTTCCCCGCTTCTCTTCATGTAAAATATCAACTTGCTCATCCATGGCTTTGGCATGGTCCGGGTGGCGAAAAGCGACCTGAATTTTATGCGTATCCGCCTTCAGATCATCGAGATCCTTCTCTACAATAATTCGGCCTTTGTGCATAATCGCCACATGGTCACACAGATCTTCAATCTCACGCAAGTTGTGCGAGGAGATGACAATGGTTACCTGACGCTCAGCAGCTTCCTGGAACAGCAGGTTTTTAATCTGCTGGCGCATGACCGGGTCGAGACCGTCAATCGGCTCATCCATCAGCAGCACTTCAGGCATACAACTAAGTCCCAGCCATACGGCTGCCTGACGGCGCATGCCTTTGGACATGCGATGCAGCTTGCGTTTTACATCCAGTTTGAACACGGTCGCCAGTTGCTTGAACCGCTCCTCATTCCAGCGCGGATAGACAGAACGATAAAATGTAGCCATTTGCGTAATTGAAGATTGCGGGAAAAAGTAGGGCGAATCGGCCATAAAAATCGTGCGGCCCTTGAGATCCATATTTTCATAAATTTCAGTATCCTCGATACGAACAGTCCCGCTGTCCTGACGGTAAATGCCAGCCATCATTTTGAGCAGCGAAGTCTTGCCTGCCCCGTTGGAACCGAGCAAACCATAGATCGATCCCTTATGTATGTGCATCGTTACGCCATCCACTGCCTTTTCCTGTTCAAACGCTTTGACGACTTGATTCAGCTCAATCATGAGGCTCCTCCTTCTCTATACGGGCCATCGCTTCCTCAAACAAAAGCGTCATATCCGCCTTGGTCAAACCGGAATACGAAGCTTCTGCAATCAACTTCACCAGAGACTCTCTGATCTCATCTCTCATGGCTTCATTCGGATGTTCCACTGACGATGATACGAAGCTCCCTTTTCCCTGCAAAGAATAAATGTAACCTTCACGTTCAAGCTCACGATACGCTTTCTGAATCGTATTTGGATTCACGGTTAGCTGCGTGGATAACGCACGAACGGAAGGAAGCTGCTCGTTGGGCTTTAGAATACCGTATACGATCATTTCTTTGACTTTGTCCACCAGTTGCTCGTAGATCGCCTTACGACTGCGTACATCTAATTCGAACATCCCGCACCTCCTTTCTGTGAATGTGTGAAATAACCTATCGGTTTAAATGACTGTATCTGAGGTGTATGTGTAGTTATCTGGGTGTAAAAAAGATACAACCTAAGCTGTACTGCTGTAGAGTCTTACATATTCAACTCTTAGGTGTATTAACTGTACTACTATTATTAATACAGTTAAATCAAATTGTCAACTGTTGACTTTGACTTCTTTTTTTATTGGGAGTACGTTAAGAAAGAGATATCATATGGTTTAAATGACATATGTAGTTTTAGAAAGCAGGTTCATTCCGGCTTAGGACGCGGCACGATCAGGGTCGCGTTCACATGAAGTGAGGCAAAACGGCTATCTGAAGCGATATGGCTAGATGCAGTTGCTTGAAGTGATGTGGCTATCCGAACCTTTGTTTTACCGCTTTTGACAGAATTACATGCAAAGGTTGTTCAGGTCTTTCCCCTTCCGTTATGATGGAGATGAAGTGTTCGACAATCACTTTATATGCACAAATGAGCTACTATGTAGGGATCGACTGTAGACTGTTTGGCTTGTTGGTGAAAAACCGATGGCTGATATATGATTAGTGCTGATTGGGTAGGGACAGTCTTTAGCCTTTTTAATTGTTACTCTGTTCATTTCGTTTGGAGTGCAAGCTCTTACTGTCCTCACTGAGCATACATATTGCATATTTGTCTTTCAAAGAATGGACACGGACATGAGAAAGCACTTAGGAATTGATATTCTACATATAGAACATTTTTAATTTTATTTCTGAAATCATCTATATGTAGTGTTTCATTTTCCTGGATGGATATAGTATCTTTTTAGAAAAAGTGTCCACTCTTTGAAGGACAAAATGAAGATAAATGTCCTTTTTTAGTGGACAAATATATACCCGAATTCCATTTATGTAAGCTGAACTATACATTTACACGAAAATATAGAAGTAAGTAATAACCCTAAGAAGTGTAACTAGAAGCTTGCTGTAAGAAAGATACTATGGAGGCATATGTTACACTTCTAATACCTCATAAGGAGAATCCGAGATGAATGAACATAGACAGGATAAAGATCAGGATAATAAACCAAACGCATCATTCGAAAATAGTGGACACCACGGGGATTTAACCGGGGAAACGACCACTTCAGATATAAGTCTGGTCCAAACAAATTCATCACAACGTGTGTTAATTGTAACCGCGGTTGATGCGGAAAAAGATGCTGTCCTCCGCGGTTTGGGAGACACGGCCGCGGAACGATTTGACGTCATCGCTGCTGGCGTTGGCCCAGCCTCAGCCGCAGCAGGCACTGCCGCTACATTGGCATATGCCGTAGCGGCTGCAAGCACAAGTGCGTTGGCGCAGGTTTCCACCGCGCCAAGCGAATCCGATGTGGCACAGACATCTGCCACATCTTCAAGGCCGGGGCCCCTTGCCGGGGCCGGAAGTTCACCAGCCTACATGCTGGTGATCAGTGCCGGCATCGGCGGCGGGTTCCCCGGCCGGGCAGACGTCGGCTCCCTCGTGGTAGCCGACGCCATGGTTGCTGCCGATCTGGGCTCGCAGACGCCAGACGGCTTCCTTAGTGTGGACGAGCTCGGATTCGGCTCGTCCATTGTGGCGGCGGACGCGGAGCTTGCCGCTCGCCTGCGCCATGAGCTGCAGCGGGCCGGGCTCGCTGTCAGCGGAGGCACTGCGGTCACCGTGTCCACGGCGACCGGAACAGCGGAGACGGCCGCGGAGCTATTGCGCCGCGTGCCGGATGCCGCCGCCGAAGGCATGGAAGGCTTCGGCGTGGCAACAGCTGCCCAACAGTTCGGCGTGCCAGCACTCGAACTGCGGGCCATATCTAACTCGGTCGGTCCACGCGACCGCGACGCTTGGCGCATCAAGGACGCCCTCGATGCGCTCCAGGCTGCAAGTTCCATTTTACGGGAGGTTATTACATCATGAAAATTGCATTTTCCCCTTGTCCAAATGATACATTTATCTTTCACGCGTGGGTGCATGGGTTGATCCCGGGCGCACCTGAGCTGGATGTCCGTTATGCTGATATTGATATTACCAATGGTCTGGCGGCAAATCCGGATGGACCAGATACACCTGAAGTGATGAAAATATCTTATGCAGCACTGCCATACGTGCTATCTGACTATGCTCTGCTTCCCGCTGGAGGCGCACTCGGCAGAGGATGCGGTCCACTGGTTCTGACCGCAAATGGCACCACCGATCCCAGCTATCTCTCTGGACGACGGGTTGCTGTGCCAAGTGAACGCTCTACAGCATATATGTTGTTCCGTCTGTGGGCAGCGCAAAATGTTCCTGGGGGCGTAGGCGAAATTGTTGTCATGCCATTTGACCAGATTATGCCTGCTGTTCGTGACGGAAAAATCGATGCCGGACTTGTCATCCATGAAGCACGCTTCACATACCAGAACTATGACCTCAAATTGATGACAGATCTCGGTAACTGGTGGGAAAGTGATACGGGTCTGCCAATCCCGCTTGGAGCGATTATCGCACGTCGCAATATGGATGCTCATGCCCTCGCCGGATGGGCACGCGCCTCCGTTGAATATGCCTGGACGCACCCGGATGAGTCAAGAGCATACGTTATGGAACATGCCCAAGAAATGGACCCTGACGTAGCTGCACAGCATATCGGCCTTTACGTTAACGAGTTCAGCGCTAATCTGGGCGATGATGGTTACGGTGCAATCACTGCACTGCTTGGTCGTGCCATGAAAGAAGGACTCGTTCCCGAGTTCGACCTTGATCTGTTGCGAATCTAACAAAGTTTTTATTTGAGATACATTTATTCGTTGTATATCTAACGAACCCAACACATCTTATTTAGCCGAATATTGGTGTATGAGAATTCTAACGAATCTCAGACACCTTATTCGGCTAAATCTCGTTCAAATTGCCGATAAACTCTCACACTCAAGCACAATAACGATTCTACGATTCGTTAGAAATTGGTGAGTGCGGATTTTCGGCTAATAGCGTGCGCTC
>NZ_JAPDOE010000039.1 GCF_026013365.1 Paenibacillus sp. LS1 | reverse complement strand
TCTAGCGCCGATGGTACTTGGACCGCAGGGTCCTGGGAGAGTAGGACGCCGCCAAGCGAAACCCCTTTGGGGTATTTTTTTTCGAAAATTGATAAGGGCCCTTAGCTCAGTTGGTTAGAGCGCACCTCTGATAAGGGTGAGGCCGGTGGTTCGAGTCCACCAGGGCCCATAGTAAGACCACAACTAGAATACACCAGTGTATGGGGCCATAGCTCAGCTGGGAGAGCGCCTGCCTTGCAAGCAGGAGGTCAGCGGTTCGATCCCGCTTGGCTCCACCATTCCCTGATAGCTCAGTTGGTAGAGCACTCGACTGTTAATCGAGTTGTCACAGGTTCGAGCC
>NZ_JAPDOE010000038.1 GCF_026013365.1 Paenibacillus sp. LS1 | reverse complement strand
GTTCTAAGAACCTGCAACAGCGATTCATTTTGGTCCATCACTTCGGTGTGGATGAAATGAAGAGCAAAACACTCACTCGTTGTTCGGTTTTGAGAGCTCAAACTCTCAAAACAGCTTGCTTTTGCATGGAGCTTGTTCTTTGAAAACTAGATATCGAAACGAAACAAACGCGAATTAGAACATTCCTTTAAGCTGATCTTGTGTAAACAAGTGAAGTGTTTTTATAAGGTAGATTGCACGTACGATGGTATCGAATGGGAGTGACTTTTGGCTTTGCGCAAGCAAAACAAGGGAAGCGAGCAGTCGAAACCGGAGCACGAGGTTAAGCTACTAAGAGCACACGGAGGATGCCTAGGCGCT
>NZ_JAPDOE010000037.1 GCF_026013365.1 Paenibacillus sp. LS1 | reverse complement strand
AAGAACAAACTTGTAAATCATTTTTGGTGGAGCCAAGCGGGATCGAACCGCTGACCTCCTGCTTGCAAGGCAGGCACTCTCCCAGCTGAGCTATGGCCCCATATAAAATTTAAAGGTGTAAATGGTGGGCCCTGGTGGACTCGAACCACCGGCCTCACCCTTATCAGAGGTGCGCTCTAACCAACTGAGCTAAGGGCCCACATTATATTTACTATTTGAACCCAAAATGGGTTACGCTTGGCGGCGTTCTACTCTCCCAGGACCCTGCGGTCCAAGTACCATTGACGCTGAAGGGCTTAACGGTCGTGTTCGGGATGGGAACGTGTGGAACCCCTTCGCTATCGCCACCAAACGTTTGAGAGTTTGAGCTCTCAAAACTGAGCAACGAGTGAGTTGCTTGTGCTCTTCA
>NZ_JAPDOE010000036.1 GCF_026013365.1 Paenibacillus sp. LS1 | reverse complement strand
ATAAAATGGCTGGGGATATAGGATTTGAACCTATGCATGACGGAGTCAAAGTCCGTTGCCTTACCGCTTGGCTAATCCCCATTAAAAATTAGATGGTGGAGGCTGAGGGGATCGAACCCCCGACCCTCTGCTTGTAAGGCAGATGCTCTCCCAGCTGAGCTAAGCCTCCATCTATATGACCCGTAGGGGATTCGAACCCCTGTTACCTCCGTGAAAGGGAGGTGTCTTAACCCCTTGACCAACGGGCCCCATTTTCAAAGCTCTCAACCGGGATCGAACCGGTGACCTCATCCTTACCATGGATGCACTCTACCTACTGAGCTATGAGAGCAAATGGCTCCCCGAACAGGGCTCGAACCTGTGACAACTCGATTAACAGTCGAGTGCTCTACCAACTGAGCTATCAGGGAATATTATGCATTTGCAGG
>NZ_JAPDOE010000035.1 GCF_026013365.1 Paenibacillus sp. LS1 | reverse complement strand
GAACATGTCGATCTCTTGCTGGCCAGAGATCAAGGCATACAATTAACCAATGTGTATGGGCCGACTGAAAATACAACCTTCTCCACGTATTATCCGATCGATCAGCAAGCGCGAGAAGCCAAAACGCCGATCGGCAAACCGATTTCGAACACATACGCATATATCATGAATGAGAGTGGACTTTGCGGTATCGGTATGCCCGGGGAGTTGTACGTAGGCGGAGCCGGGGTAAGCCGGGGATATCTGAATCAGCCAGAACGGACAGCCACGAGTTTTATAGCCAATCCGTATCGTCCAGGAGAGCAGATGTATCGGACGGGAGATCTGGCCAGATGGAGATCGGACGGGAATATAGAGTATTTGGGCCGCATGGATCAGCAGGTGAAGCTGAGAGGATTCCGAATAGAACTTGGAGAGATCGAAAGCCGGTTACTGGAGCAAGCCGGTATAGTAGAAGCAACAGTACAGCTGAGAAAAGATGCAGATG
>NZ_JAPDOE010000034.1 GCF_026013365.1 Paenibacillus sp. LS1 | reverse complement strand
TCGCCCTATTCAGACTCGCTTTCGCTGCGGCTCCGGCTCTTCACCTTAACCTTGCACGGGAACGTAACTCGCCGGTTCATTCTACAAAAGGCACGCCATCACCCCTAAAACGGGCTCTGACTTTTTGTAAGCACACGGTTTCAGGTTCTATTTCACTCCCCTTCCGGGGTGCTTTTCACCTTTCCCTCACGGTACTGCTTCACTATCGGTCGCTAGGAAGTATTTAGCCTTGGCAGATGGTCCTGCCGGATTCATACGGGGTTTCACGTGCCCCGCACTACTCGGGATCCGTCTCGGAGGGAACAGACTTTCAACTACAGGGCTTTTACCTTCTTTGGCGGGCCTTTCCAGACCTCTTCGCTTAACCGGTTCCTTTGTAACTCCATGTGAGACGTCCCACAACCCCAAAGAGCAAGCTCTCTGGTTTGGGCTTCTCCGCGTTCGCTCGCCGCTACTGACGGAATCACTATTGTTTTCTCTTCCTCAGGGTACTTAGATGTTTCAGTTCCCCTGGTATGCCTCT
>NZ_JAPDOE010000033.1 GCF_026013365.1 Paenibacillus sp. LS1 | reverse complement strand
ACTGCTTAGACGGACATCCATCAGTCCGCGTCACTACCCTACTGCGTCCCCCCATTGCTCATAACGGCTTACGGTGGTACAGGAATTTCGACCTGTTGTCCTTCGACTACGCCTTTCGGCCTCGCCTTAGGTCCCGACTTACCCTGAGCGGACGAGCCTTCCTCAGGAACCCTTAGGCTTTCGGCGGATCAGATTCTCACTGATCTTTTCGTTACTCATACCGGCATTCTCACTTGTATAATGTCCAGCGCTCCTTACGGTACACCTTCAACCCTTATACAACGCTCCCCTACCCCTGATGCAAAGCATCAAGCCATAGCTTCGGTGGTGTGTTTAGCCCCGTTACATTTTCGGCGCAGAGTCACTCGACCAGTGAGCTATTACGCACTCTTTCAATGGTGGCTGCTTCTAAGCCAACATCCTGGTTGTCTGTGCAACTCCACATCCTTTTCCACTTAACACACACTTGGGGACCTTAGCTGATGGTCTGGGCTGTTTCCCTTTTGACAATGGATCTTAGCACTCACTGTCTGACTCCCGGAAGTAAGTCTATGGCATTCGGAGTTTGACTGAGCTTGGTAACCCTTGCGGGCCCCGCACCCAATCAGTGCTCTACCTCCACGACTCTGTTTTCCGAGGCTAGCCCTAAAGCTATTTCGGGGAGAACCAGCTATCTCCGAGTTCGATTGGAATTTCTCCGCTACCCCCACCTCATCCCCGCATTTTTCAACATGCGTGGGTTCGGGCCTCCAGTGCGTGTTACCGCACCTTCACCCTGGACAGGGGTAGATCACCCGGTTTCGGGTCTACGTCCACGTACT
>NZ_JAPDOE010000032.1 GCF_026013365.1 Paenibacillus sp. LS1 | reverse complement strand
TAGGGCGTGTCTTCAAACTGATTAAATGGTAATAGATGGGTTAATTATATTAAATGAATACACGATACGAAATTCACGAAAGACAATGGCGGCTAATTCAAGATTTGTTTCCACCTGAACGAAAACCACAAGGAGGACGTCCCGCAGTGGACAATCGGATCATGTTAAACGCAATGCTATGGGTAGCTCGTTCAGGTGCCCCTTGGCGTGATCTACCAGACCACTTCCCCAATTGGAAATCCGTCTACACCCGCTTTCGACGCTGGCAGAAAGCGGGCATTTGGGATGAAGTATTAAAGCATGTTTCCCTAGACTCTGACGAGGAAAGTGTGATGATTGACGCCACGATTGTGCGAGTTCACCAGCATGGATCAGGCGCAAAAGGGGGCAAAGCAAGCAAGCGATCGGACGTTCCCGAGGTGGATTAAGTACGAAAATTCATGCGGTAGTTGACGCGTTAGGAAATCCACTTCGCTTTGACTTGACCGGAGGCGAAGCGCATGACTCCGTCCAAGGTTTTGACATCCTTAAAAGTATGAAACTGACCCGGAAGCAAGTCCTAGCAGACCGAGCATATGATACGAATGCCATTCGGGCCTTTTTAAAGGAACAACAGGCCATACCGGTGATTCCCGGAAAGAAAAATCGCCGAGTGACCTTGAAATATGATTGGGATGTCTACAAAGAGCGCCATTTGGTGGAATGCTTCTTTAATAAAGTAAAGAATTATCGTCGGTTAGCGACTCGTTATGATAAATTAGCGTGTACATTTAAGTCTTTTTTGGCCTTGGCATCCATTATGGTGTGGCTTGCTTGAGTTTGAAGACACGCCCTAG
>NZ_JAPDOE010000031.1 GCF_026013365.1 Paenibacillus sp. LS1 | reverse complement strand
TGGAGCTAGAATAAAAAGTGGACACCCGTTAACGGACGGAAGGATAATAAGACTAACGGAGGTGTCCACATGGGAGAACAGCGGCAACGATATAACGAAGAATTCAAGAAACAAACGGTCAAATTCATTCAAGAGCAGACGAAGACACTTGGAGATTTGGCAGAAGAACTCAACATCCCAAAAAGTACGTTGCACCAATGGATGAGTAAGTACCGCGAACTAAAACATGAGCCTGTTGCCAGCGTAGATCGAGTGAAGGAACTGGAAGCAGAGCTTCAAGAGATGCGCCGGTTGCTTCAAGAGAAAGAGCACACGCTTGCGGATACACAAGAAGAACTGGCGATTGTAAAAAAAGCAGTGCACATCTTCAGCAAACCAAAGAGCTAAGATTTCAGTTTGTGGAAGACCACCGCTCCGAGTTTTCTTTGGAGAAGATGTGCAGTACCTTTCAAGTATCACGGAGCGGATATTACAAATGGCGAATGGACCGAACCAGCATGCGGCAGAACCGTAAAGACGAGGTCATGAAGCGTATTCGGTATCATTTTTACGACCACCAGATGCGGTGTGGAAGCCCTAAAATTACGTATCTGCTCCATTTAGAAGGGTTGCGAATCTCTTCCCGTACCGTCAGTATATACATGCGTCAAATGAATCTACGTTCTGTGGTCATGCCCAAATATCGCGTTCAGACGACGGATTCCAAACACGACCATCCCCTTGCGCCCAATACGCTGAATCAGCAATTTAAAACGACCAAACCGAACACGGTATGGGTTTCCGACATCACCTACATTCCTTGCCGAGGAGGTCGTCTATATCTCGCCAGCGTTCTGGATTTGTGCACACGTGAAATTGTAGGCTGGCGTCTATATAACCATATGGAAACCAGTTTGGTGATGGGTGCACTGGAGGAAGCTTACAAGGCCAAACGCCCCGCTCCGGGATTACTCCATCACTCGGATCGCGGCTCTCAATACACGTCAAAAGAATACGTGGAGCAACTAAAATCATACGGAATGGAATCAAGCATGAGCCGCCGAGGCAACTGTTATGATAACGCCTGTATTGAGTCATGGCACAGTATTTTAAAGAAGGAACTCATCTACTGCAACCCTCGTTTTAAGACGCCGGAAGAGGCTTATACTGCCATCTACCAGTACATTGAGTTCTATTACAACCGCAAGCGTATGCATGGCGCGCTAGGGTATCTTTCCCCTG
>NZ_JAPDOE010000003.1 GCF_026013365.1 Paenibacillus sp. LS1 | reverse complement strand
GTCCGAAGACTTGTACCGATTTCTCAGCGTCGATCTTGCAAGCAAGATCGTTACTCACTCGTTGTTCAGTTTTCAAAGATCAAACTTGTTTCGTTACCGAATGTCGTTCTCTTCAGCAACTTTTATATCTTATCACATCCGAACCAACTTTGCAAGCTCTTTTTTTTAAGTTTCTTTCGAAGCTTATTTGTTTCGCTTGCCGCACCGTGTAAATCGTGTTTTCTTGGCCGGAATTAGAATATACCATGTACAGATTTTTATTGCAAGTCTTTTTTTGATTATTTATAAATCTTTCTATAATCATCGTGATATATCTACATCAGTATACTTATTTCACATAAAAAGGTCTCTCTATAGAAGAAAGACCTTCTCATCAATTTACTCTAATATCTATAGTTAACCGATAACCTCTTGAATGTGAAGCTGCCTTTGCTGCATTAGGTTAATGATGGTTCCTTCTACTGATACCATAGGCCGTGTAGGATGATCCCGATCAGAGAATACGATCTCTCCAATTTGGTTATTGCTGAGTTTTACTCGGATACCATTATGAATCTGGGTTGACCGATGAACAAATACATTTACAATTGCAGGGTCCAATTTACCGAAAGCTTCACTCTGGATTTGTTCCAGAACCAAATACGGTGATTGTGCCTTGCGGTAGATCTTCTCTAGCGTCATGGCGTGGAAAATATCAGCGATAGCTACAATCTTGGCGTAAATATGAATCTGCGTTCCGCTAAGCTGCAAGGGGTAGCCCGATCCATCCACTTTTTCATGATGCTGCAAAGCTGCAAGTCTTGCTCCCTCATTAATGGCTTTTGCCTGTTTAAGAATCTGATAACCATATTTAGTATGCTGACGAATCTCTTCCTGCTCCGTAGACGTCAACGTGGTTGGCTTATGGAGAATTTGCGGATCTACCTTGTTGTTACCAATATCATGGAACAAGCCTGCAAAAGCAACCTGCATCCAGTCTTTGGAGGGGAGATCCATCCATTGGGCCAATTGATACGATGTGAGCGCGCTCAGTACAGCATGGTGATATACATAATCATGTTCTTGCATTACTCGTGGACTGAAGGTAAGCACATTATATTGTTTGAGATGTACAAAGACAGCTTCCAACTGTGTACGCAACTCATATACAGGCAATTCCGCCGCCAGAGAGGACAGGAATGCATTTTTGGTTAGTCCAACCATCTTTTCATACTCATCCTGTAGAGACGGTGCTGCAGGAGCTGTGGTGACGTTCCCTGTCTTCCCTGCCCGTTCACCATTCTTATCATTTGCTGTACTTCCTGCGGACCCAGATGCACCTTTGGTGCCTGTACTGCCTGATACCATTCTTTCTTGTTCAATATCTACCTGGTGAATCATAAAGGCTCTGAGCACTTCCATATCCTTGGGTAAAATAACTTTGCCCTTCTGAAGCAGGACGTTGCCACGAAGCGTTTGCACATCACTCCCAAGTTTGAGTCCTGGTTTGACTTCTGACAGGGTGATTAATCCCATGTTTATTCCCCTCACTCATCGTTCTTCTATGTTAATAACAAAACAAGACCATAGTCCCGGTTTTTTCATGATATTTCCCATTATATTACTCAAAAATCAGGCTGTACATCCTAGATTCTGATTAATCAAAGTGATGGCTCCTTGATACAACAAAAGGGCCCCCAGTGGGAGCCCTCTTAATCTTATTCCAATCTTCAAGAGATTAGTTTTTAGAAATTCTATTCTTATGCTTCCGAACCGGAATCGTCGTCGTCGCCATCAACTTCAGCATCAGCTTCCGCGTCAGTAACGATGCCTTCTTCCAGGCTTACTGCTGGAGTTTGGGTCTCCCCGCCTTCCGAGCCTTCAAGCAATTCGTCGTCTGGTTCTTCTTCATTTTTGTCAATTCGGCTGACTGTAGCTACCGAATCCTCATCACGAGTATGAATCAGCTTCACCCCTTGCGTGTATCGACCCATGGTGGATATGCCTTCCATGCTCATCCGGATCAAAGTACCGCTAGACGTGATAATCATCAGATCCTCTTCGGTTTTAACCATTTTGAGGCTGACTACAGCACCGTTCTTCTCTGTAACATTAATGGTTTTGATCCCTTTACCGCCACGAGTCTGCATCCGATAATCACTGACAGGTGTACGTTTACCGTAACCTTTGGCTGTAACGATCAGAACATCAAGCTCTTTATCGACTACATCCATGCCAATAACGGAATCCTGTTCATCCAATGTAATCCCTTTAACCCCGGTTGCACTACGTCCCATGGAACGTACATTACCTTCCGAGAATCGAATAGACATCCCGTGAGCTGTACCCATAATGATCTCTTGCTGCCCATCGGTCAGCTTAACATCAATCAGGATATCATCATCACGCAAGGAAATACCAATCAGGCCGCCTTTGCGGATATTGGTGTAATCCTCAAGTGGCGTCTTCTTCACAACCCCTTGACGAGTAGCAAAGAACAAGTATCTGTCACTTTCAAATTCCTGAACTGGAATCACGGCATTAACCGATTCACCCTGCTCGATCTGGATCAGGTTGATAATTGGTGTTCCCCGTGCGGTACGTCCAAGCTCTGGAATCTCGTAAGCTTTGAGACGATACACCTTACCTTTATCCGTGAAGAACATGAGGTAATTGTGAGAGTTGGTCACAAATAGATGCTCAACAAAGTCGGTATCTTTGGTGTCCATCCCTACAACCCCACGTCCACCACGCTTCTGGCTGCGGTATGTGGATACCGGCAGACGTTTCACGTAGCCTGTGTGGGTAATCGTGATAATAACCTCTTCACGTGGAATCAGGTCTTCATCCAGAATACTCTCTTCACCTACAGTGATCTCTGTACGACGATCATCGCTAAAGCGGTCGCGAATCTCTTGAAGCTCCGTACTGATAATCTCAAGCACCAGATGCTCATTGGCCAAGATTTCACGGTACTCCCTGATTTTAACCATCAATTCGTTATATTCATTTTCAATCCGTTCGCGTTCCAGACCTGTGAGGCGTTGCAAACGCATATCGAGAATCGCTTGAGCCTGATCATGACTGAGTGAGAAACGCTCAATCAAACCTTCTCTGGCTGCATCTGCGTTACTGGATGAACGAATCAATGTAATAATCTCATCGATATGATCCAGCGCAATACGCAAGCCTTCCAGAATGTGTGCTCGAGCTTCAGCCTTCTTCAGTTCAAACTGCGTACGTCTGCGAATAACCTCGATCTGATGCTGCAGGTAGTGATACAACACTTCACGCAAGTTCAGGATTTTAGGTTCTTTATTTACAATCGCAAGCATGTTAATTCCGAAAGTGGATTGCATCGATGTATGTTTGTACAAGTTGTTCAGAACAACCCCCGGATTCACGTCTCTGCGGAGCTCAATTACAACCCGCATACCGTTACGGTCAGACTCATCACGAAGGTCTGTAATGCCATCAATCTTTTTATCACGTACCAACTCGGCGATTTTCTCAACGAGTCTCGCCTTGTTCACCTGATAAGGGAGCTCTGTAACGATAATTCTCGCTTTGTTGTTGTTCTCTTCGATGTTGGTTTTGGCCCGCATCGTTACTGAACCACGTCCGGTCTGATACGCTTGACGAATGCCGGAGCGTCCCAAAATGTAACCGGACGTTGGGAAATCTGGCCCTTGAATGTAATCCATCAGTTCCATGGAAGTAATATCCGGATTTTGAATCATGGCCTGTACGCCGTCAATAACCTCTCCCAGATTATGAGGAGGAATATTGGTCGCCATACCTACCGCGATCCCGCCAACCCCATTGACAAGCAAGTTGGGGAAACGAGCAGGCAGAACGATTGGTTCATGTTCTTCACCGTCATAGTTCGGCTGGAAGTCAATCGTATCCTTGTTGATATCTCTGAGCATTTCCATTGCAATCTTGGACAGACGAGCTTCGGTATAACGCATCGCTGCTGCCATATCGCCATCGACCGATCCAAAGTTACCATGTCCATCTACGTGCATATAACGCAGGGAGAAATCCTGTGCCATCCGTACCATCGTCTCGTAAACAGCAGAGTCACCGTGCGGGTGATACTTACCGATAACTTCGCCGACGATTCTGGCTGATTTTTTATGTGGTTTATCGGGTGTCATGCCGAGCTCTGACATAGCGTACAGAATACGCCGGTGAACCGGCTTCAATCCATCACGCACGTCAGGTAAGGCACGGCTAACGATGATGCTCATCGCATAATCCATAAACGATTCACGCATCTCGACGCCTATATCCCGATCTGTAATCTGAGAGTTCATTTCTTCCGCCATGCTGGACCTCCTTCTTGTCCTTCAACAAACGTTCCATTCCGTCATGCAAAAAAATTGATTATATGTGAAAAGCCTAACAAGGCTAAAACCGCGCAAGAACGCTACTCTTTATTATATTACTTTCACAAAAGTTACACAATTAAACGTCCGCTGGGCAATAGCCTTTCTTCCGGGAACTTCTGCGTCTCTGGGGATTCGCCCTGCCTTCCTCTCCAATTGCACATACAATGCTAGAAAAAGCGGCATGTGTACTGTGCCTACCGAGGCTAAAGCCGTTCCCGTTCTACGATCAAACTGCAAATTGTGCAGCTCATCGCACAAAACGCCATATTTCTCTATTATACCACTGAAATCGTCTCTTGTCCTTCGATTTCTCCGTGTCTTCCCCTCTTGAGAACTGAGCAAAACGTGAAAGGACTGATGAATCTTGGGTATCCAGCGTGTCTCCAGCAAATGGGCCAAAACAGCTGTGTTACAACGCAGTCGCAATGTGAATGAATATATCCCTGTGACCCGAAAATATAGCCGTCAAACCCTGGAACGAATGACTGAATTATTCGAGTCGAACTATATCAAACCGGATCGTGGCACTTACGGCAATGGAGTTATGCGGGTGAAAACCACCCGTATGTACCAACCTGTGTTTTATTCCGAAGACTCCACCACAGATGCAGAGGTTACCGAAGAACCCAATGATCGGAACCTATCTGAAGATACCGAAGCAAGTGCTGTTACCTCCAGAGCTACCCAACTCACAACAACATATCAACTCCAATATGGAACCGAGGAAAGGTCATTTCATTCCCTGGACGATCTTGAACGGGCACTGAATGATCGTATACAGAACCGTGACTATATCATTCAACAAGGAATCCCGCTGATGAAGCATGAAGGTTTGCCTTTTGACTTACGCGTGTTGACCCAGAAAAATCTGCAACACAACTGGGAGACAACAGGTGTGCTGGGAAGGGTCGCCGCCCCGGGCAAAATCATCACCAACATTCATGGTGGTGGACGGTTGGCCACGTTCGAAGAACTCGTGCTCCCCCATCTGCATCAGGATGGCTTCAAGAAACTTCGCACTGAGCTGTACCGATTAGGCATTCATACCGCCGTGCAATTGCAAACATCATTTCCAAGGCTCAAGGAGATTGGTATAGATATTGCGCTAGACGAAGAAGGGCGCCCCTGGATTCTTGAAGTCAATACACTGCCAGGCATTTATGCTTTTGGCTTACTACCGGACAAGGAGACCTACCGGAAGATCAAACGATATGCGATTGCCTACGGTCGTCTGCCCTCCAAAAAGAGCAAAAGCTCTCGTCCATCCCCTAAAGCACAGGCCTCAGCTACCAAAAGACGTGTACGTCGATAAAAACCAATACGGGAGTCTATTAGCCTCCCTCTTCGATGATTCCAATAATATAAAAAGGCGCCCTCGCAGGCGCCTCTTCGAATATCGTTAAATGTCGAGGTTTTTCACGTATTTAGCATTTTCCTGGATAAAGTCCCGACGCGGTTCAACGTTATCCCCCATGAGGGTGTCGAACATGGCATCAGCAAGTATGGCATCGTTGATCGATACTTGCATCATGGTCCGGCTCTCCGGATCCATTGTCGTTTCCCACAATTGTCCGGCGTTCATCTCACCGAGACCTTTGTAACGCTGAATGTTGAATTTCGCATTTTCACCGAGCGTTGCAATAATTTCATCGCGCTCTTTCTCGGAACCAGCGTAGCGAATCACTTTGTTACGCTCAATCTTGAACAATGGTGGCTGCGCAATGTACACATAGCCTGCCTCAATGATTTTGCGCATGTACCGATACAGGAATGTCAGCAACAGTGTTCGGATATGAGCACCATCGACATCGGCATCAGTCATCAAAATGATTTTGTGATAACGGGCTTTGGCAATATCGAAGTCATCACCAATACCTGTACCCATCGCTGTAATAATCGCTCTAATCTCCGCATTACCCAAGATCCGGTCCAGACGAGCTTTTTCCACGTTCAGAATCTTACCACGGAGCGGCAAAATGGCTTGGAAATGACGATCCCGACCTTGCTTCGCTGATCCGCCTGCAGAGTCACCTTCGACGATATACAATTCGCTGATTGAAGCATCCTTGGATGAACAGTCGGCCAGTTTACCTGGAAGTGAGCTTACTTCCAGTGCCCCTTTACGACGTGTCAGTTCCCGTGCTTTACGGGCCGCTTCACGTGCACGTGCTGCTTGCAGTCCTTTTTCCAAAATGCGACGGGATACGGAAGGATTCTCTTCCAGGAACTCCTGCAACTTCTCGGCAAACAAGGATTCGACAATACCACGTACTTCACTGTTACCAAGCTTGGTCTTCGTCTGTCCTTCAAATTGCGGTTCAGGAATCTTGACCGAAATAATAGCCGTCAAACCTTCACGCACGTCATCTCCGGAAAGGTTACCGGTACTGTCCTTGATTACTCCCGCCTTACGAGCGTAGTCATTGATGATACGTGTAAGGGCACTCTTGAAGCCTGATTCATGCGTTCCGCCCTCATGCGTGTTGATATTGTTCGCGAAGGAATAGATATTCTCGGTGTAGTTGTCATTGTATTGCAGCGCAACTTCCACCTGGATGTTATCTCTGGAACCTTCGACGTAAATTGGATTTTCATGCAATACTTCGCGCTTCTGGTTGAGGAAGGAGACGTATTCGATAATACCGCCTTCGTACAGGAACGAGTTGGTTGCACCTGTACGCTCATCCGTCAGTGTAAGACCAATGCCCTTGTTCAGGAACGCCAGCTCACGAATACGGGCAAGCAAGATGTCATATTCATAAACTCTCGTTTCCGTGAAAATTTCAGGGTCCGGATGGAACCTAACCGTAGTTCCTGTTTCATCGGTTGTACCGATCACTTTCAGGTCATACTGTGGAGCTCCACGGCGATATTCCTGTTGGTAGATATGTCCCTCACGTTTAACCGTTACAACCACTTTTTCAGAGAGTGCATTTACAACGGACACACCAACACCATGCAAACCGCCGGATACTTTATATCCGCCGCCGCCAAATTTTCCTCCTGCGTGGAGGACAGTCATAACTACCTCAAGTGCAGGGCGTTTCATTTTGGCATGTTCGCCGACAGGAATACCCCGTCCGTTATCGACTACAGTTACGCTGTTATCTTCATGGATACTGACCTCAATGTGGTCACAGTAACCTGCAAGCGCTTCGTCAATACTGTTGTCCACTACTTCCCAGACCAGATGATGCAGGCCCTTGGAACTGGTGGAACCGATATACATCCCCGGACGCTTCCGTACGGCTTCCAATCCTTCAAGGACCTGAATTTCATTCGCATCATATGACGGTTGATTCATAGACATGCCTTTCACCTACTTCTATAGATTCAATATCGTAAATATGCGTTAACTAAGAATGTTTGCTGAAATAGGTAACGTCCTTCATTTCAGCCAGCTGTGCACATAAAGACAAGCAGCAAAAGACACACCTTTTATGTCACACCAACGCTAGAGATCGGGAAAAATGTGAGCCCGCTTCTTCAGCGTGGCTGAGGAAATAGGCGAGTAATACACAATGTTTTTGGTCACCACAATGGACTTGGCTTCCTCTTCGCCGATATGTTCCACTGTTTTTTCTTGCTCGGCATGTGTGACATACTGCTTGGAGATCTTTGAGGATTTTTCAATCGATATATCAAAAATAGCGACCAATTCGGAAGAACGGATGATCTTCTCACCGCCCAGATGAATGTACATAAGCCCTCACTCCTTAGCGTTCAACCTGTCCGGCATGAACGTGATAAATACTGGCATCTTTGAGCTTGTCAACGTTCAGGCTCTCGATCCCCGTAGCCGTAATAAAGGTTTGCACCTTGCTCTGGAACGTTTCGATCAGCTGTGTCTGGCGAAAAGGATCCAGTTCGGACAGGACGTCATCGAGCAGTAGGACCGGATATTCTCCGATTTCTTCGTGAATCAGTTCAATTTCCGCAAGTTTAAGGGACAACGCCGTTGTGCGCTGCTGCCCCTGCGAGCCATATGTTTGTACTTCCCGATCGTTAATGAAAAAGGACAGGTCATCCCGATGCGGCCCACTAAGGGTTGTGCCTCGGCGAATCTCCTGCTCTTTCATTTGTGATAATTTTATCATAAATTGGTCCATTAAGACAGCTTCATCTTCTTCAGCGGCTTCGCTGAAGGAAGGAAGGTAGGCCAGGCGCAAGACTTCTCCGCCTCCGGTGATCCCTTGATGAATCGTTTCTGCCCACTTTTGCAGTTTCTTTATGAATTGTTTCCTTTTTTTGACGATTTTAACACCATGCTCAACCAGTTGTTCGTTCCACACCTCAAGCATGGTCTGGGCCGATGCCCCTTGTCCCCATAGCTGCTTGAGCAAATTGTTTCGTTGGACCAGCACTTTTTGATATTGCTGCAGATGATACAGGTAACCTGGTGCAACCTGTCCGATCTCCATGTCAAGAAACCGGCGGCGGACCCCCGGTGTGCCTTTTACGATCTCCAGATCTTCTGGTGCAAACATCACGACATTAAGTGCTCCGACAAAATCACTTAACTTGCGCTGCTCCAGGCCGTTAATCTTTGCTTTTTTGCCTTGTTGTGACAAAGACAGTTCAAGCTTGACCGATCCGTACTTTTTGTCGACTTCTGCTGCAAGTCTGGCACGTTCCTCACCAAAACGGATTAACTCCTTGTCACGGGATGTACGGTGGCTCTTGGTGAGTGCAAGTACAAAAATAGCCTCTGCAAGATTGGTCTTGCCTTGGGCATTTTGCCCGATCAACAAGTTTACAGGACCAAAAGAGTCCAGTCTCAGATGTTCATAATTGCGGAAATTCTGCAGATCAATGCTGTTCACAAACACGCGGTAACCTCCCTTTTATCCCGTCCGTCAGGAGGCAGCAGGATCGAACTGGTCTTCTTATTCTGCGGCAACTTCGAATGTGCCTTCTCCGTCCACTTCAACGATATCCCCAGGGTATAACTTACGTCCCCGACGTTCCTCAGGCTCTTTATTCACACGTACAAGTCCTTCCTGAAGCAAAGCTTTGGCCATACCTCCGGTTGGGATGCAATCAGCCAGTTTCAAAAATTGATCAAGCTTAATATATTCCGTTCGAATCGTAACTTGGTTCACTGTAATCTTCCTTTCGTTAGTTGGTCGTCCGGTATGGCAATATGACGTAAAGGCTGTGACTGTCATCCAGCGGTTTCAAGATGATTGGACTCATGACGCCTGTAAAAGCGATCATCAGCTGCTCACTTTCAACGACTTTCAGCACATCCAGCATGTATTTGGAGTTGAACGAGATTTTTAACGGTTCTCCGGTAAACTCGGCAGGTTCGATTTCTTCTCTTACTTTACCTAACTCGGAAGAGCTTGAAGAGATTTCGACTGATCCCGAATCCATGGTTTGCATACGAACAATGTTTGTTTTCTCTTCACGCGACAGCAAATAAGCCCGGTCGATGGATTCACTTAATTTTTTTGTATCTAAAACAAGTTCTGTTTTGTATGACGTTGGAATAATTCTAGAAGTATCCGGATATGTTCCGTCCAGAATACGAGAGTAGAACAATACACGGTCAATTTTGAACAGGACCTGGTTATCTGCAACAACGATATCCACAAGGGTATTTTGATCCGGAACGATTTTGCTGAGCTCGTTCAGCGTTTTACCGGAAATGACTACGTTGTTAAAGCGGATACCTTCTGCATTATCCAGCATTGCTGATCGAGTAGCAAGACGGTGGCGGTCTGTTGCCACAAATTTCAAATCGTTATCACCCAAACTCCAGAGTACGCCTGTAAGGATTGGTGTTGTCTCATGTGTGGAAATGGAGAAGACGGTTTGTTTGATCATATTTTTCAGCAAATCTCCTGGAATGGAGACTGTTTGGTTTTCTTCGATGCTTGGCAGTACCGGAAATTCTTCCGGATCAAGACCTACGAGTTGAATCTCGGTCGCACCTGCAGAGATAAAGGTGTTGAAGTTCTCTTTGACTTCCATGTGCACTTCTTGGGATGGCAGCTTCTTGATGATCTCCACGAAAAACTTGGCTGGCAAAACTACACTGCCCGGTTGTTCTACCTGAACTACACTTTTATCTCCATCTTCAAGCGGGATGAAGGATTGGATGGATATATCGGTGTCGCTTGCTGTCAACGTTACACCTTGATGATTCACGTCGAATTTGATACCGCTCAGAATCGGAATTGTTGTACGGCTCGAGATCGCTTTGGATACTTGCTGTATGGAATCGTTTAAGTAGTTTTTCATTATGCTGATTTTCATGGTTTCACTCCTAGCTGATTTTTTGGGTGTTGGGGTGTTGAAAGGTGTTTTTCAAAGGCCGAAGGCTAAGCTCCGAAATGGCTATTTTGGAGATGATATCTTTAAGATCTTTTTAGTAATAATAGTAATAGGGGCACTGAATATGTGGATAAGTGGGTATAAACCCGTACACCCAAGCCTATCCACATGTGTATACGTTGTGCATAGGCTTGGGACTTGTTCAGGTTGGATTCTTAATTTTTTCGGTTAAGTTGTTGATAACTTTATAGAGATCCTGATCGTTTTTAATCGCTTGGGAGATCTTTTCGTGAGCGTGAATGACAGTGGTGTGATCTCGTCCTCCGAATGCTTCCCCGATTTTGGGCAGAGAAAAGTCTGTCAGTTCACGAGAGAGATACATGGCAATCTGTCTTGGGAAAGCAACTGCCTTGGTCCGTTTCCGTGCTTTGAAATCTTCAAGCTTAAGGCTATAGTACTCGCCGACCTTTTGTTGGATGTCATGAATAGTGATCATTTTGGGACGACTGGAAGGAATAATATCCTTCAGTGCTTCAGCTGCCAGATGAGTGGTTACATCTTGATTAGTCAGCGAAGAATAAGCAACGACCCGAATCAGGGCGCCTTCCAGTTCACGAATGTTGGTGTCAATCTGGTTGGCAATGTACATCATCGCTTCATTCGGAATATCCAAGTTTTCCGCACGTGCCTTTTTCCGCAGAATAGCGATCCGTGTCTCCAAATCTGGAGGCTGGATATCCGTAATTAACCCCCATTCAAAGCGAGAACGAAGTCGTTCTTCCAATGTCGGAATTTCCTTCGGTGGTCTGTCGCTGGAGATGATGATCTGCTTCCGTTCCTCATGCAGCGCATTAAACGTATGGAAAAATTCCTCTTGTGTCGATTCTTTTCCCGCCAAAAACTGAATATCATCAATGAGCAGAATGTCGACGCTCCGGTATTTGTTACGGAAGCTCTCCCCGCGGTTGTCACGGATCGAGTTAATGAATTCGTTCGTGAATTTCTCAGACGACAAATAAACGACTTTGCTGCCCGGATCATGCTCCAGAACGTAATGTCCGATCGCATGCATCAAGTGAGTTTTACCGAGACCTACTCCTCCATACAGAAAGAGAGGATTGTAAGCTTTGGCGGGCGCTTCAGCGACCGCCAGCGATGCGGCGTGGGCAAAACGGTTGCCCGGCCCGATGACAAATGTATCGAACGTATATTTCGGATTGAGCATGCTGAGTACCGCTTCTTCCTGTACGACTGTAGGCGTTGGCGCCGGCAGTTGCGGGTCCGGTTCAGCAGGCTTGTTCTCTTCGATGACAAATTTCACATCGACTTGTTTGCCAAGTAGCTCGTATACCGTCGAGCCAACCAATTTAGTGTAACGGCTCTCCAGCCATTCGACGGCAAATGTGGTTGGTGCAGAAATGACGATTGAACGGTCATTCAGCTTTGTGGCTTTGGTTGCTTTGAACCAGGTGTCAAAGCTGGGTTTGCTGAGTTTGTTTTGTATGATTGATAAAATTTGCTGCCATAAATCAGAAGTATGGCTGTCCACAGACTGTCACTCCTTTTACATGTTCCAAGTGTGGCTTAAGCCATGATGCAGTGTCGAAATACGAGATATATTGTTGAATTTATCCCCAAACCCCCGCAGGTCGAAAACAAAAAAAGTATGAACAACGGAAAATTGTTCACAACTTTATCCACAGGCTGTTGATAATATTATGGGTCAGATCACATATTCACATCCAAAAGTAATACAATCATAGCAAAAGAAACCCCGCATTTCAACGTATCGCGTGATTTTATCCACAAATTCAATAACTTGTGTATAATTTTTAGTCACAACACAATATATTGTTTATAAACTGTTTAATTTTCGACAGGATGACCTAAAAACCAAAAATGTTTTATACACAGGTTATCCGTCAAATGATGCCAAATTGTGTGTAAAAGTATTCTGCGTTTGTGAATAACCTGTCTGTGGATAACCGAAAAGTAAAAATGGAGCATAATTGAGATTGGGAAAAGAGTTGTCTCTGACCCTCATGATTTAAAGTGGAAGGGGAAATGATAAAATCCATGAATTCAGCGTAAGGCTGGAAGGCGGAATAGATCCAGATTGGCGTACCGTTAAACAGGAAATGTGATCTGGTTTCTGAGGAGATGGCGATCTGTGAACATCGATATGGATGGATAATCAACAAAAAGAAATTCATTTTTAGACAAGTGGAATTTGATTTATCCGGAATGTAGAGGTAGGCCGAAACTCAAATAATGAGGTAGAAGTGTATGAAGATATGATATGAATCCAAACGACATTTTATGAATTTATATCAAAAGAGGGTGTCCCCTGAAACCGATTTTTGGTTTCAGGGGACACCCTCTTTTTTTTGTGTGGAGACTACATAGGGATTGATATTTAAGGACGGTCAATGGACATCTTGCGTTGAAATTCAGCAATATCTGCGTATTCCTCTTCCAGTTTGCGAGAGATCCGAATAAAGATGGGCAGCAGATCCTGATAGAGTGCAGCATTCTCTTTGACAGGTGTATGACGATGTGTTGTACCCACCATGGAAGAAACGGCATGAAGCGAGTCAATTCTTCCGGTAGCGTACAACCCAAGCACGACGGCTCCCAGACAGGAACTTTCGAAGCTTTCGGGCACAACGACTTCCTGATTGAAGATATCGGACATCATTTGGCGCCAGAGAGGAGAGCGTGCAAACCCACCGGTGGCTTGAATGGAGGTAGGTTGCCCAATCTGTTCTTCCATGGCGAGCAGTACCGTATATAGGTTGAAAATGACCCCTTCCAGAACAGCGCGGATCATATGCTCTTTCTGATGATGGAGTGTTAAGCCGAAAAAGGAGCCACGGGCATCCGGATTCCACAAAGGGGCACGTTCGCCCGAAAGGTACGGATGAAACAGAAGTCCTTCAGATCCCGGCCGGACACGTTCGGCAATCTTGGTCAGCACATCATAGGAATTGATGCCGAGTCGTTTCGCTGTCTCCACTTCAGACGCTGCGAATTCATCCCGCACCCAGCGAAATAACATGCCACCGTTATTCACAGGTCCGCCAATGACCCAAAGATTCTCTGTGAGGGCGTAACAGAAGGTCCGACCTTTGGGGTCGGTAACCGGACGGTCCACGACAGTGCGAATGGCCCCGCTGGTTCCGATGGTTGCTGCAACAACACCAGGTTCAATGGCGTTTACGCCGAGATTGGACAAGACCCCGTCACTTGCGCCAATAACGAAGGGCGTGGAGGGGGAGAGAGCCATTTTTTCAGCCGATTCGTGATTCATTCCTTCTAATATATGTGTTGTGGGTACAAGCTTCGACAGATGGTCCGGTGTAATGCCTGCAATTTCAAGGGCTTCTGCGTCCCAGTTCAGTTGTTCCAGATTGAGCAAGCCTGTGCAAGAAGCGATGGAATGGTCGACGACATATTGTCCGAATAGACGGAAGAACAGATACTCTTTAATAGAAATAAATTTGGCTGTGCGTTTAAAAAGTTCAGGTTCATCGTGGCGCAGCCACATTAATTTGGTCAGCGGTGACATGGGATGGATCGGTGTACCCGTGCGCAGATAGATGCGATTGCCCAATTCATTCTCTTGCAGCTGGGCAGACCATGCTGCACTTCGATTATCTGCCCAGGTGATGCAACGGGTTAAGGGTTTGTCATCCTGATCCATGGCAATGACACTGTGCATGGCCGAGCTGCAGGATACGAACAGGATCTGCTCGGCAGCAACACCACTCTGATCCATGACTCCTCGTACAGAGCGGAGGGCCGCCTGTACAATCTCCTCGGGGTCCTGCTCGGCAACATCGGGTGCCGGGGTATACAGAGGATATTCCTGCGTTGAGGTACTGACGACCGAGCCCTGCTCGGTAAATAACACGGATTTGGTACTGGTGGTACCGATATCGATCCCAATCATGTAATTGTTCATGTATATAATCCTTCTTTCTCCAGAAAGCGATAAGATTTTAATTGTCTTTCTACTATATAGACTCCATTTATACGACTGTACTTAGCAGCAAAATAAAGATCAGTCCGACCACGGATAGTAGTGTTTCCATAACGGTCCACGTTTTCAATGTTTGGGCGACACTCATATTAAAGAATTCTTTGATCATCCAGAATCCTGCGTCGTTCACATGGGACAAGATGAGTGACCCCGCGCCTGTGGCGAGTACAACCAGCTCGATATTGGCACCTGGTGTGAGAGCAAGAACTGGAGCGACGATACCGGCAGCGGTTGTCATGGCTACGGTGGCTGAACCGGTAGCTACACGAATGAGCGCCGCTACAAGCCAGGCAAACAGGATCACGTTAATGTTGGCATGGGTAGCAACTTCAGCAATGGCGTTACCTACACCACTATTGATCAGTACCTGTTTGAAGGCGCCGCCTCCACCAATAATGAGAATGATGGTCGCCGTAGGCGCCAGACATTCACTGGTGAAGCGAGAAATATCGTGTTTGGTGAATCCACGTGCAAAGCCGAGTGAAAAGAGGGCAAATACGACAGAGATCAGCAGAGCAATGATCTCATGGCCGATAAATTCACTGAAAACGGTGAAGCCGCTCGTGGCATTTGGGTCAATGATGCTTGCTATGGAGCCAATCAGCATCAGAATGACCGGCAGCAATATGGTAAACAGGGTAATACCAAACCCGGGCATGTTGCTGTTTGTTTTGGTTGCGAATTGTTCAGCCAGTTCAGCTGGTGGTTCGGTGTGTATTCTTTTGCCAATAAATTTACCAAACAAAGGACCTGCAATAATTGCTGTAGGAATACCAACAATAAGAGAGTACAAAATGGTTTTACCCAGATCCGCGCTGAAGGCTTCAATTGCAATCATTGGCGCAGGATGTGGTGGAACCAAACCATGTACAGTCGACAGACCCGCCAAAATGGGGATACCAATCTGTAATAATGACATGTTGGTTTTGCGTGCAACGGTGAAAATGATGGGGATCATCAAAATAACGCCGACTTCGAAGAAAACAGGAATACCGACGATAAATCCAACGATCATCATGGCCCAATGCACACGTTTCACACCGAACCGATCGACCAGTGTAGTTGCAATGCGCTCGGCACCGCCGGATTCAGCCATCATCTTACCGAGCATCGTACCAAGAGCAATAACAATTGCAATGGTTCCGAGTGTGCCACCGAGTCCCCCGGTAATGGAAGAGATCACATCGGCAGGTTTCATGCCTGTAAGCAAACCGAGCATTAATGCGGATAACAAAAGGGTGATAAAGGGATTCCATTTATATTTGGAGATCAAAACGATCAGAAAAACGATCGCAATTAACGTCCAGACCAATAATGTTGCATTATGGGATAGTCCAAAAAGAGTGCTCATGATGTGATGTGCTCCTTTATTTCTGATATAGAACGCTTACAACTGGAATCATCGTTAACACGTAGATTCGTGCCAGTACTGCTGAAGGGCTATTCGCGAAAATGTAGCTTTATCATGCCCAAAATTGAAACAAAATCTCATTTTGTATACTTGTCGACAAGTTAAGATGCAATCATTCACAGCGGATATGATTGCAAAAGCTTTGCTCCTCTTAAGAATCAAAGCTTTCGTGCAAGGTTTTGCCGGAATCTTGGAAATACGTGCGGACTCCAGCCTGAATGAGCAATTTGTCACCGGATTCTAATGCTTCAACGAGCAAACGGTGTTTCTCAATTACAGCGCTTACTTTCTGCTCGCCCTGAACAAATACTCTGCGCGTCGTGAGTAGCATAACGGTCATCACAACATATCGAATACTCTTCCATAGATGTGAAATACGCGAATGATGGGCTGCTTCAATGATGGTTTCGTGGAAAACGAGATCCTGATAAGCGAATTCGACAGCATCTTGATGTCGTCCAGCGAGTTGCATTTTGTCGATTACGTTACGCAACTGGGTAATTAATGACTCTGGAACATCTCCGGCGAGTCGCTGCTGCACAAAACTTTCAATTAGGAAACGGACATCATACAATTCTTCGACATCCTTGATCCGTAGTCCCAGGACAACGACACCCATACGTTCAAGCCGAATTAGACCTTCATTAGACAATGTTCTTAATGCTTCACGGACAGGTGAACGACTGCTGTCAAAATCAGCCGCAATTCGATTTTCCGACAAAATCTCTCCAGGACGAAGGGTACCACTGATGATCCGCAGCCTTAATTCGCAGGCAATAGCTTCACCACGGGAAGCCCCTTGAAGCCAGGAAGAAGGAAATAGCATATGGCTAACGCTCCTATTAATAAGTAATCAGTTCATTACTGATCATAGCATAACTATTTTGCGGACTGGACATTTCAGCTCAATCCATAGTCTGTAGTATGCAAGATAACGGCTGATGTTTTTTTCAAAGGACTACTTGTATACAAGATGTGTTTTTTATCCTACACCTTTCTCAAAAGCTTGTAAACCTCAATTGAAGCGGATACAACTTGATCAGAATTCAACCATATTGGAAGCCTATAATCATTATCCACATGTGAATAACTTCAAACAGGAAGTATTGAAGGAGATAGCGGGTATTGGAGGGTGTGGATAACTATAAATGCGGTATTATCGTGATCTGATAAGGGTCTGGGGATAACTTTTGTGACTCTCTTTGGGGCTTGTCAATGGTAATCAAGTGAGCGGACTCTGGTCATCATTTTTGACGGAATGGAGAGCGTACATAAAAGAGGGAGAAGCCTTGAGGCTTGCAGTTGACTTTTCCAGGTGATCATGGTTAAATATATAAAGGTGTTTTCTGTGAAGATGAAAGTGATTCATCACATAAGTATTTCCTTGTGAGGAGGTGCAATACATTGAGACCTACATTCAAACCGAACGTTAGCAAACGTAAAAAAGTTCATGGTTTCCGGAAAAGAATGAGCACGAGCAACGGCCGTAAAATTTTGGCCGCACGTCGCCTTAAAGGCCGTAAAAACCTGAGTGCTTAATGCATTGAAGACCACCGAGGTGGTCTTTTTTTTCTTAATTTGGATCATTTCAGACTGGATGCTGGTACAGATCAGGTCTGAATGGTCTGCGGAAAAGTTCGGAAAACATATCTATGTATGTTGAGTGAGTTTTCTATTTTCGAAAACTTACCTTATATAAGGATGTATGTTGGTTTGGTTATTATATCCGTTCTGCGATCATCACGGGATGAATACTGTTCAGTTCAAGTGGCTGATCAACAATCATCCGGGATGAATGTATGCTCGGTTTTAATTACCGATCAACAATCATCCCAAATGAAGTTGTCGCCCAGACGGTTTACCGTTATTCAAGAAAGCCTATACTAAATCAGTAATGAGGCCTCCGTCAATAACAATGGTGGAGAACAGCAAGGAGAAGTGCCGTGTATAAAAGACTGCGTCTACGAAACCGGGCGGACTTTAGCCGCGTATACCGGTATGGAAAATCGTTTGCCAATCATCAATTCGTGGTGTATGGCTGCCGCCGTAAAGATACGGAACAATTCCGGGTCGGCGTATCATGCAGCAAGAAAATCGGAAACGCTGTCGTACGCAACCGGATGAGACGCATGATTAAGGAAATTGTTCGTCATCATGAACATGAGATTGTCACGCAGATGGATCTGATTTTCATCGTCAGAAAAGGTGCACTGGACATGCCCTATAAGGAGATGGAAAAAAGCCTGCTCCATGCGATGCGCAAGGGCTCTCTTCTGAAGTCGAGTAAGCGGTAAGCTTCGGTTTATTTGTCCTCCTAATTATGGTATGATTTACGGTGGAATGGAATGGTTAAGAGAGGGGTTATGAAGTGTCGCGATTGAAGACATCAAAGGGGAAGTGGATTCTCCTCATTGCAGTCATTGCAATGGTCACTGTACTCGCCGGATGTACTCCACAGGGAGCCGGGGTTACTACGGAAGATCTGAAGAATAGTGATTCTTTTTGGCAAGCTAATGTTATTTACTGGTTCTCACTGGCGCTCGATACATTCGCCAACTGGTTCAACGGTGAATATGGACTGGCCGTCCTCGTGATGGTGCTTATTGTACGGACATTGATTTTACCATTAACAATGAAACAAGTCCGTAGCTCCAAAGCTATGCAGGCGATTCAGCCGCAGTTGAAGGAGATTCAAGCCAAGTTTAAAGATACACCTGAGAAAGTTCAGCAAGAAACAATGAAGTTGTTTCAGGAGAACAAAGTTAATCCGATGGCGGGTTGTCTGCCACTTCTGATTCAGATGCCGATTTACATCGCACTTTATAACTCAATTTACGGAAACTCCAGTCTGAGAACACATGATTTCTTGTGGCTCCAGCTCGGGGAACCGGATCACCTGTTTATTTTGCCAGTGCTAGCTGCCATCACAACATTCATTCAAACATGGATGATGATGCGTATGAACCCTGCACAGCAAGTGGGTCCGATGCAGTTTATGCTATGGGTATACCCAATTTTGATCTTCGTAATGTCTTATCAGTTCCCGTCAGCACTTCCGCTGTACTGGTTCTACAGTAACATCTACACGATCGTGCAAAACTATTTCCTTTACCGGAATAATGATAAAATCGTGGCTGAGGTCAACGTGAAGCAGAATAGCTCTTCCAAAAACGGAGCTAAACGCAAAAACGGTGGCAAAGCGACCGTCTCTGGAAAAGGGTCGAAAGGGGCCAAAAAATCGAAATGACCAAAGTCATTACGTCAGGAAAAACCGTTGAAGATGCTGTAAACCAAGGATTGACCGAGCTTGGCGTAAGTCGGGACAAGGTCGAGATACAAGTGTTAGAGCAGCCGTCAAAAGGATTCCTGGGTTTGATCGGGGTGAAGGCGGCCAAAGTTGAAGTAAAACTATTGCCTGTACCCGAAGTTGTTCAACAGCCGATCAAGCCAGCCGCACACGTACCTGAAGTAGATTCATTACTTGAGGGTGTCGCAGCTAAAAATCCCTATGAAGAAGCGGCTGCTTTCTTGAAAGAGGTCGCAACAGGTATGGGACTGGATGTTGAAGTGCATATCAAAAAACAGCGTGACGGACATATCTTCAATATTGCCGGTGAAGACCTGGGCATGATTATTGGCAGACGTGGACAGACGCTGGATGCGCTTCAGTATCTAACGAACATTGTAGCGAACCGATACTCGGAAAGCTTCGTTCGAATTGTGCTCGACGCGGAGAATTTCCGTCAACGTCGGCGGAAGACGTTGGAGGATCTGGCTGAACGGTTGGCTGGACAAGCAATCCGTACCGGCAAGGAAGTTGTACTGGAGCCAATGCCTCCGCTCGAACGAAAAGTCATTCATGCAAAGCTGCAAAATCACCCGCAGATTAAGACGTTAAGTAAGGGCGAAGAGCCTAATCGGCGTGTGGTCATTACCACGAAATAACACGAAATTGAAGACGCAATGGCTTCCTGCCCGGTGCAGAAGCCATTGCTTTTTTCGTACAGAAGCAATTTGATAAGATGCGTAGTACAGGTAAATAGTGAACTTAATACGATAAGCAGTATGTCATATGATATATCATTAATAGATTTGAAAATGGATATGGCGCCCCCTGAGGGGCGGCAATTTTAAAATAGAGCAAGGAGAGATAACCATGATCAGTGATACGATCACAGCGATATCAACGGCTGTCGGAGAGGCGGGTATCGCCGTGATCCGGGTCAGCGGCCCGGAAGCAGTGTCGGAGACGGAAAAGATTTTTCGCAGCAAAACGCCTTTAACTCAAGCAGCATCTCATACGGTTCATTATGGTCATATCATAGATCCGGCGAGCGGCGAGAAGATCGAGGAAGTGCTAGTTACGGTAATGCGTGCACCTCGGTCATTCACAACAGAAGATGTCGTGGAGATCAGTGCGCATGGCGGTGTGGTGTCCGTAAAACGGGTCATGGACTTGCTGTTACAGCTCGATATTCGTCTGGCTGAACCCGGTGAGTTCACGAAGCGTGCTTTCCTCAATGGGCGGATTGATCTGTCTCAGGCGGAAGGTGTCATGGATCTTATTCGTTCCAAATCGGACCGGGCTTTCTCGGTTGCACTGAAACAAGTTGAAGGCAAACTATCCTCTAAACTGCGTGATTTACGATATACATTGGTGGAAACACTGGCTCACATTGAAGTAAATATCGATTACCCCGAGCATGATGTGGAGTCGTTAACGTCTGATTTTATTAAAGAAAAGTCCAGTCAGGTTATGACTGAGATCGATAAATTGCTGACTACAGCAGAGCAAGGAAAAATCCTGCGAGAAGGTATCACGACGGCTATTGTTGGACGACCTAACGTAGGTAAATCCTCATTGATGAATACACTTGCGCAAGACAATCGAGCTATCGTCACGGATATTCCAGGAACAACTCGTGATGTGATCGAGGAGTTCATTACCATTAATAATATTCCGCTGAAGTTACTGGATACGGCAGGAATTCGGGAAACGATGGACGTTGTAGAGAAGATCGGGGTAGAACGCTCTCGTTCTGCGGTAAGTGAAGCCGATCTGATCTTGATGGTCGTGAATGCTGCGGAGCCTCTTCATCCCGATGAGATTGAATTATTGGAACAAATCCGCGGTAGACAATCGATAATCATTATGAATAAAATGGACTTAACGCCACAGGTAGAACGTGACGTGCTGCTTCGTTACATTCCGGAAGAACGGCTTGTACCGATGTCGGTGAAAGATGATCTGGGTGTGGATCGACTGGAAGATGCCATCTCTACGCTATTCTTCAGTGGTAAACTGGAGTCCGCAGATCTGACCTATGTCAGTAATGTGCGTCATATTGCGTTGCTCAAAAAAGCGAAGCAGTCCTTAGTGGATGCCTATGAAGCGGCAGAGCAGTTCATTCCAATCGATATGATTCAGATTGATGTTCGTTTGGCGTGGGAGCATTTGGGCGAGATTGTTGGAGATACAGCACATGATGCATTAATTGATCAAATTTTCTCCCAGTTCTGTCTAGGAAAGTAAAAAAAATATACTGCGAATTGACTTGAATCGTAGTGTATGATGGAAAGGTACAATTTCTGCCTGTTGTCAAAGGATGGAATGATGTTGTAGCCATTACGTGTTGGTTTCATATAGATAGGAATGCAAGTTCCGATGAACGGTTAGCAGTATTTCGTTTTCATTATAAGGAGGTAAACAGGAATGGCTTTTGATGGCGGCAGTTATGATGTAATCGTCGTTGGTGCAGGACATGCTGGTGTGGAATCCGCGCTGGCCGCAGCCCGTATGGGGTCCAAAACGCTGATGATTACGATCAATCTGGATATGGTGGCCTTTATGCCTTGTAACCCATCCATTGGGGGACCGGCCAAAGGACATGTTGTACGTGAAATTGATGCACTTGGTGGAGAAATGGGACGGAATATCGATAAGACCTTTATTCAGATGCGGATGCTTAACACGGGTAAAGGGCCTGCTGTTCACGCACTTCGTGCCCAGGCGGATAAATTCTCCTACCAGCATAAGATGAAGGAAACGATGGAGAATGAACGTAATCTGACCATGCGTCAGGGTATGGTTGATCGACTGATCGTTGAAGACGGAAATTGTGTAGGAGTTGTGACTCAGACCGGAACAGAGTATCGGGCCAAAGCAGTCGTTCTGACGACAGGCACATACTTGCGCGGTAAAGTAATTATGGGTGAGTTGATGTATGAGAGTGGACCGAACAATCAACAACCATCTCTTAAATTGTCAGAGCATCTGCGTGAACTGGGCTTCGATCTGGTTCGTTTCAAAACAGGTACACCACCACGTGTACACAAGGATACGATTGATTTTAGCAAAACCGAAATTCAGCCTGGTGATGATGAGCCGAAGTTCTTTTCCTATGAAACAGAATCTTCTGATAATGAGCAGTTGCCTTGCTGGTTGACGTATACATCTGTGGAAACACATCAGATTATTAATGATAATCTGCATCGTGCACCGATGTTCTCCGGTGTAATTGAAGGGACTGGACCGCGTTATTGTCCATCCATTGAAGATAAAATTGTCCGGTTTAGCGACAAACCCAAACATCAGATTTTCCTGGAGCCGGAAGGCAAAAATACATCGGAGTATTATGTGCAGGGGCTATCTACGAGTCTGCCAGAAGACGTTCAGCTTGCGGTTCTGCGCTCGATTCCAGGTATGGAAAAAGTAGAAATGATGCGTAACGGCTATGCGATTGAATACGATGCGATGGTGCCAACACAATTGTGGCCATCCCTTGAAACCAAACGTCTGCCAGGTCTGTTCACAGCGGGTCAGATTAACGGTACTTCCGGTTATGAAGAAGCGGCTGGACAAGGTGTTATGGCCGGCATTAATGCAGCGCGCAAAGTACAAGACAAAGAACCGATTGTCCTTGATCGTTCCCAAGGTTATATTGGCGTGCTGATTGATGATCTGGTAACGAAGGGTACGAATGAGCCTTATCGTCTGTTGACTTCACGTGCCGAGTATCGTCTGTTGCTTCGCCATGATAATGCAGATATGCGTTTGACGGAAATCGGACATGATATTGGACTGATTCCTGAAGATCGTTATGCGAAATTCCTGGATAAAAAGGCGAAAGTCGAGCAGGAAGTCGCGCGTCTGAAAGTGGCTAAGGCTCGCCCGGTTGAAGTGAACGCGAAACTGGAAGAGTACGGATCTACACCTATTCAGGATGGAAGTACGTTGCTTACCTTGCTTCGTCGCCCAGAGCTGGGGTATGAACTGATTGAACAGATCTCACCATCTGAGGTAGAACTGACAGCAGATATGAAAGAACAAGTCGAAATACAAATAAAGTATGCGGGTTATATTGAGAAACAATTGATCCACGTGGAACGTTTGCAAAAGATGGAGAAAAAGAAAATTCCGGACACTATCGTATATGATGAGATTCATGGTCTTGCTATGGAAGCCAAGCAGAAGCTCGCTACGATTCGTCCAATCTCGATTGGTCAGGCTTCTCGTATTGCTGGAGTTACTCCTGCCGACATCTCCATTCTGCTGGTCTACCTGGAGCATTATAACCGTGTAACCGCAGCAAGGGGACAATAATGGACGATATTCAACAGCAACTGCAGCGGCGCTTAAAGAAACATGGATTAGAGCTGGGCGAACTCCAGTTGGAGCAATTCGAACTGTATTATCAGGAACTGGTATCCTGGAATGAAAAGATGAATCTGACCGGAATTACGGATCGTGAGCAAGTGTATACAAAACATTTCTATGATTCGGTATCGCTGGCTTTTTATACAGACATGAACAAAGTGAATAAGCTTGCTGATATAGGTTCGGGAGCAGGTTTTCCGGGATTACCCCTGAAAATCTGTTTTCCGCACATCAAGCTGACGATCATTGATTCACTGAATAAACGTATTGGGTTTCTGCAACATGTGGTAGATATCCTTGGCCTGACAGACGTGGAATTGGTCCATGGACGTGCTGAAGAGATTGGACGCAAAGAAGGGTATCGTGACAGTTACGATCTCGTTACGGCGCGTGCCGTAGCCAAGCTGGCTGTGCTGAATGAATTTTGCCTTCCGTTTGTTCGTAAAAGTGGAATTTTTGCTGCGATGAAGGGCGGAGACCCGCGTGAGGAAATGAAGGAAGCGGAGTTCAGCTTTAATCAGCTGAAAGGACGGGTAAAAGCCGTTCACCCTTTCCAGCTGCCAGTTGAAGAATCAGAGCGTCACATCATCTTGATCCAAAAATTTGATAAGACACCTTATAAGTATCCGCGCAAACCAGGCACTCCGATGAAGACTCCGCTGATATAGCTGTGTGATGGTTTTGAAGTGAGTCAAAACAAAATATAATTTTAGATATAGATAAAGAGGATGTTTCACGTGAAACATTCTCTTTTTTTGTTTTCTGGAAATGGAGTACTGGATTAACATCACAGATACTTCCTATTACATATCTCTTTAATTATGCGTAATGATCGATTCCGACGCGTAGTAACTCATAAACATTTTCAAGAATTATATGTGTACAAGTCGTCATATTCCCAATATTCACAAAGAAAAAGCAGGAAAATAAGCAGAGTTTAAAGAATAGGTAAGCATAGGATTATGATAGAAAAGATGATAGAATAGAAGTATCCGATCCTGGGTTACAGTGATCATAGAGTATATGTATAGATAGATGGATATGCGTTCAATGTTGCATGACAGGAAGCGTTATGAAAGGCAAAACTTATTCCAAGAACGATGCATGTGAAGGGTCGCTTATTGAATAAGAAGCACCTGCAAAGACTGTGGGAGCTATTACGAAACTAGGTGGTAATCTGCGGAATGAAAGAACAATTTTCGAAGTTGTTTGGTTTGGCGGAGCGCAATAACGGAGATGAGATCAAACAGATTCCGGTTAATGAAATTGTGAGCAGCCCATATCAACCCCGTACTATTTTTGATGATGATAAAATTGATGAGTTGTTGCAGACGATTAAAACACATGGCGTAATTCAGCCTATTGTCGTTCGCGTGCGAAATGGATCATATGAGATTATTGCCGGGGAACGTCGCTGGCGTGCAGTTCGAAAACTGGGTCTGGATACGATTCCAGCCATTGTGCGTGAATTCAACGATTCTCAGGCCGCATCCATTGCACTGATTGAGAACTTGCAACGTGAAGGATTGACTTCGATAGAAGAAGCCGTGGCCTATCAGAAACTGATTGACTTACATCAACTGACACAGGAAAGTCTTGCACAACGACTCGGCAAAAGCCAGTCAACCATCGCCAACAAAATTCGGTTGTTACAACTCCCGGAAGGCATTAAGGCCGCATTGATGGAACGTAAAATTTCTGAACGGCATGCAAGAGCTTTACTTTCTCTCGATACGGAAGAACTACAGATGAAGTTGCTCGGTGAGATTATTGAAAAAGAATTGAATGTGAAACAGACAGAGGCGCGTGTTGCTTTCTACAAGGAATCTTCCAAGATTAAAAAATCCAAACGTGTTTCCTTTACCAAGGACGTAAGACTTGCACTTAATACAATTCGCCAATCCATTGATATGGTAACTGGCTCTGGTCTGGACATCAAAACAAAAGAAGCCGACCATGAGGATCATTACGAGATCGTTATTCATATTCCCAAACGCAAATAATTGAAGCTTATGGCGGCAATGAGCCGCTTTTTATGTCTATAAAGCAAGTCTGGCTTGAAATTTTCAAAGAACGGTATATTGAGGAAACGGTAGTTGTTGTTTGTGTGGACGATAGCCGCCTGCTTTTTGTTAACAATATCTCACAACCTACAAGAAAAGACTCCTATTTTATTTGAGGTGAAGTAATTGTCTAAGATTATGGCCGTAGCAAATCAAAAGGGCGGTGTGGGGAAAACGACGACATCTGTTAACTTGGGTGCAGGACTGGCTTCACTCGGGAAAAGAGTATTGCTTGTCGATATTGACCCTCAGGGGAATACAACCAGCGGAGTAGGAATCAATAAAGCAGATGTGGCTAATTGCATATATGATGTCATTATTAATGAGGTTCCTCCTCAAGAAGCAATTGTGGAGACTCAGATTGAAGGCCTTCATATCATACCTGCAACGATTCAACTTGCCGGAGCCGAGATTGAATTGGTTTCCACGATATCACGGGAAGTTCGCCTGAAAAAATCACTCGCCATGGTGAAAAAAAACTATGATTACATACTGATCGATTGCCCACCTTCCCTTGGTATGTTGACGATCAATTCGTTAACCGCTTCCGATTCGGTGATCATTCCGATTCAGTGTGAGTACTATGCACTTGAAGGATTAAGCCAGTTGCTTAATACGGTTCGTCTGGTACAAAAACATCTGAATACATCCCTGCAGATTGAAGGGGTATTGCTGACGATGTTTGATGCACGGACCAATCTGGGGATACAGGTTATTGAAGAAGTGAAAAAGTATTTTCAACAAAAAGTATATCAAACGATTATTCCGCGCAACGTACGACTTAGCGAAGCACCATCTCATGGTCAATCGATTATCACGTATGACCCTCGGTCAAGAGGGGCGGAAGTTTATTTAGAGCTCGCAAAGGAAGTGATTTCTTATGAGTAAGCGGCTTGGAAAAGGTCTTGATGCCCTCATTCCTTCGCTTTCAATTAATGACGATGATAAAGTCGTAGAAATCCCGATTAGTCAACTGCGGGCTAACCCCTATCAACCACGTAAGGTGTTTGATGAGGGCGCAATACATGAACTGGCTGAGTCCATTCGTCAGCATGGTGTCATACAACCCATTATTGTTCGTCCTGTATTACGAGGTTATGAGATTATTGCCGGAGAACGTCGGTTCAGAGCATCGCAATATTGTGGTAATGCCACTTTACCCGCTGTAGTTCGCAACTTCAGTGATCAGCAGGTAATGGAGATTGCGTTGATTGAGAATCTGCAACGGGAGAATCTGAATGCCATGGAAGTTGCAGTTGCTTATCAGGGGTTGATGGACCAATTCGCGTTGACCCAAGAAGAGTTGTCTGTAAAAGTTGGCAAATCACGTTCTCACATTGCTAACTTCTTGCGTCTGTTATCATTACCCGAAGAAGTAAAAGATCATGTTTCACGTGGAACATTATCTATGGGACATGCACGTGCCATCGTGGGTGTTAAAGACGAGGTTATAGTGAAGCAACTTGCCAAACAAACCATTGATCAGCAATGGAGTGTACGTGAGTTGGAGGAAGCTGTTCAACAACTGGATCGTTCCAAAACAGGTGAGGCCAAAGCCAAATCGAAGTTGAAGAAGAAAGATCCATTCATTGATACGTTGGAAGAATCATTGCGTGAACGTTTCAAAACAACAGTGAAAATCAAGCACAATAAAGATAAAGGTAAAATTGAGCTCAACTACTACAGCCAACAGGATCTGGAACGGCTATTGGAATTGTTGCAATAATAGTCGGATTCATGATTCATTAACAACATGCGGGGCTTACTCATGTCATGACATATCGCCTCTGTACCATGGAGATACGATATGTCATTCTTTGTTTGTAGGGTTATATGTGCAATATGTGCAGGCGAATAATTAATTAATGGGACAGAGGTGGTTGTGAGGTGGAGGGAGTTATCTATCTGGATCATGCAGCAACATCTTGGCCCAAACCACCTGCTGTCGGTGATGCGATGCTGAGTGCACTGGAGATTGCAGGAGCCAATCCTGGCAGAGGCAGTCACCGGATGGCTGTTCAGGCAAGTCGTGTACTGTTCGAGGCCAGAAGATCTATATCCGATATTTTTGGTATCAAGAATGCCAATGATATTGCTTTCGGATCGAATACGACAGAAGCGCTGAATCTGGCTATTCAAGGCTCGCTCAGAGAGGGCGACCATGTGATTGCCACCATGGCGGAACATAATTCAGTCAGACGACCACTAGAGTATATGCGCAGACTCCGAAATGTTGAGATTGATTATGTACCTGTTAATGCTGCGGGAGCCATTGATCTGATGCAAATGGAACGTATGTTTCGTTCCAATACCAGATTGGTGGTATGTACACATAGTTCGAATCTGCTTGGCAGTATTCTTCCTATTGGAGAAATTTCGCTTCTGTGTCGTAAACATCGGGCGATCTTATTGGTAGATGCAGCTCAGAGTGCTGGGGTTATGCCTGTGAATGTACAACAATTGGGCATTGATATGTTGGCTTTTCCAGGGCATAAGGGACTGCTTGGTCCTCAGGGTACAGGGGGCTTGTACATTGCTCCTGAGCTCGATATAGAGCCTTTACTTCATGGAGGAACAGGAAGTCAGTCAGAAGCTCTCGAGCAGCCGAAAGTACGTCCTGATCGATATGAAGCGGGGACGCCGAATACAGTCGGGATCGCAGGGTTGAATGCGGGTGTGAAGCATGTACTTGAGATGACACCAGCGTTCATCTACCAACATGAGTGGGAACTGACTCAACATATAATGGATGGGTTGTCATCCGTTAAAGGCATTCGAATGCTTGGTCCAGAGATTGGACAGCCACGTACCGGATTAGTATCCTTTACTGTGGAAGGGTATGATTCGGCACAACTCGCATTCCGATTAGATCGGAATTATGGAATCGCGGTTCGCTCCGGTTTTCATTGCACACCGCTTGCACATGAATCTGCGGGTACAACCGCTACTGGAGCGGTAAGGGCCAGTGTGGGATACAATTCAGTTAGAGATGATGTGGATGCACTCGTTAAGGCAGTGTTGGAGTTGACAGGGGCAGACTAAGACTAGACTAGAATTGAATTGGTGAACTCTTTTGGCATAGAGCGCATGATTAATCTTATGCATATCGGGTTGATTTATAATGAATGATAATATTACAGACAGACGTTAATCTGATCAAAAATATAGAGGGGTAGTTGCACTTACATGGCTGAATTAAACGAGCTGATTCTGGAACAGCTGTTATGGATTATTGGCGGAATGGCATTACTTACGGTGATCTTGCTGATTGTGAGTATTGCTCAAGGGGCAAAGTTACGAAAGTTTAAACGTAAATATGAAGCCATGATGGCTGGCAGTGGAGTAGAGGACCTGGAATCTTTGCTGATTAATCTGAAAATTCAGATGGACAGCATTGAGGATGAACACAAACTGCAAACGAATCAGCTAAAAGTTGTCATGCAAAAGCTGACCCGTATTCAAGGTAAAGTTGGCGTAAAAAGATACAATGCTTATGGGGAGAATGGCAGTGATCTAAGCTTCTCGATGGCCATGATTAATGATAGCCAGGATGGCATGATTCTTACGGGGATATATAACCGCGACGGTTCTTATGTATATGCAAAACCTCTTAAAGGGGGAGAGTCCGCGTACACTCTGTCCCCAGAGGAAAAGGAAGCTATTACTCTGGCACAGCAAGCAGAGTAGAACGTGTATGCCATTCCCGGATGGCCGAGTATAGACTGCTGGATATAATCTCGGACATGCGCATAACGAGACTGAGCCGCGTGTTCTGTAGAACAAAGTATTCCATAAAGCCGCCGACGTTAACGATACCTGTCAGATGGATATCGCCGACCGGCGGTAATTCTTTATTTACCCCCGCACCTGGTTTGAGTGGACCATTCACGACTTGAATGCAACCTACACTGGATGACTGCCCAAGACAGGCGTCAATGCCAATCACATAAGGGTTGTGGTGTGTTTTCTGTATGTTGTGGAGCGTATCCTGAAGGTTCATCGCATGGACTGGTTCATCCAAGGTACCATACAGATGAAACAAAGGGCTGTCCCACTTGGAAAGGGATGATCCGACCAGAGGACCAAGACAGTCGCCTGTTGAGCGATCTGTGCCGATGCAGACGATTACTACATTTTGCAGAGAATGGGCCTTATAGAGATGGAACATTAAACGATGGGTAATGGCTGAGTGAATGCCTGGATCGGTATGGGGGATTTTCAAACTGGTCATATCTTGTGATGAAAAGGAACGCGAAGTAGGATTCATAGGATCTATCCTTTCCCTTGGAATAGTAGTAACAGTATATGGAAAGGTAGAGCGTTTTATACTTCAAGAGGACAAGCTTTTTCTCTGGGGTTGGACGTATGGCGAAAGGAGCCGAACATGGACGAATGGATTAACGATTGGATGCTGATTGCATTTGATTCAACCCAGCAGGCACTGCGTGCTGAAATGCTGCTGGAGTTTGCCGAGATAGAGATTGATTTATTCCCTACGCCAAAAGAAATTACAGCAGGCTGTGCGCTTTGTATCCAGTTTCCAAAAGAGGATCTGGAGCGAGTGCAAAAGATCATTCGTAACGAGTTTGTAGAGATCCGAGGCCTCTATTTCAAAACAGAAGATAGCTATGATAACATACCGTTGTAGAGGAGGGATGAAGGATGTTGCCATTTCAGTTTGTTCAAGGGGAAGATGGCGCTGCTGGTGCTGTGAATGAAGCCCTTCTTTGGACGGATAAAGTCTGGAACAAAATTGCAGATCCTGATATGTGGCTTAACATCATGTTCAGCTCAATCCGGATCATCATTATATTTATCATCACCCGTATTGTCATTAAGGTGGTCTATCGAATTATAGATCGTTCCATGGAACGCAAGCAGGAAGGCAAGATTCGCGTGAATCCGCGCAGATTCGTAACCGTAGGGGAACTGTTGAAAAATGCGACCTCCATAACATGTAATTTTATTATGATTCTGCTACTGTTATCTGAGATCAATATCCAAGTTGGGCCGCTACTGGCGAGTGCCGGTGTGCTCGGGCTTGCCATTGGTTTCGGTGCACAGGGTTTGGTCAAGGATGTTATTACGGGTTTCTTCATTATATTGGAGGATCAATTCGCTGTGGGGGATGTTATTCAGACGGGAACCTACAAGGGAACCGTTGAGGTGATCGGACTTAGAACAACCAAACTGGTTAGCTGGCAAGGTGAGGTGCACATTATTCCGAACGGGGCGATTGCAAGTGTAACGAACTACTCCATGTCGAATTCGCTAGCTGTAGTGGATATTCCGATGAAGGCGGATTTGAGTCTTGATGAGTCTGTTCACCTGGTGAAGAAGTCTTTGGTTGGGATTGAAGAGCGTGATCTGAATATTGTGAAGGTGCCAGATGTGCTTGGTATACAGTCAATGTCTACGTCAGAGTATGTGGTGCGAATTGTAGCTGAATGTATGCCTAACTCTCGTGCTTCTGTGGAACGTCAGATTCAGGGCGATGTGAAAAAAACGCTGGAGTATCATGAGATGAGTAATCAAGCAGCACTGGAACAGGCAGTAGCTCTGGAGAAAGATGAGGGGGATGGCACAGGTGGAGCGTAAAAGTTTTCAGCTTGGGGATATCGTGCAGATGAAGAAGCAGCATCCCTGTGGCAGTAATGAGATGGAGATCATTCGAATGGGTATGGATATTCGGATCAAGTGTGTCGGATGCAAACACAGCGTGTTGATTCCAAGAGCAAAATTTGAGAAAAACATGAAGAAGGTATTGCGCTCAGCGGAAGATTCCACTGAAACCTGACCTTGGAATGATTCGGAATGCGGTACTCAAAATAACGTTTACATGCAGGCTCCGTATGGGTGTTGCGTTCTGTAAATGATCATGCTATAATCAATATTGCTGCGGAAAGGTACCCAAGAGGCCCAAGGGGGCTGACTCGAAATCAGTTAGGCGTGTCACAGCGTGCGTGGGTTCGAATCCCACCCTTTCCGCCACTTCATTTACAATTTACTCAATACACATTGAGTTTAATAAAAAGATCGATGAAGAAGGCTTCCCATTAGGGAAGTCTTCTTTTGTTTAACCTTATATTGAATACGAAATGAACATGTATTTGATACTTATTAGCTGGATCATTAATACTTAAACGAAAAACAAAGAGCCCCGAAGGGCTCTTTATCCGGCGGTGCATTTGTTTGTTAGGAAACAATCGGTCGTAAAAATCAGAAACTTGGTATACTGCACGTAGCAATATGCGTGCTTCAGACGAAGGGCCTTACAACACATAACCACTTGCTTCTTAAATTACGTGATAAATCTCCAACAGCGAATGATCGGCTTCGTTGTCCAACGGAACCACACCTCTCTCGTGCACCGCCTGATTGTATTATGTGCTTTATTCCGTTTTATATACATGGATCATAAAAAAAGGTATTGCGACTAGTGGACGCGGGCTTTGGTCAGCTTCTTCCACTTGCGATTATGATTGCTTGTTTCGGGAAAAGCTTCACCTTTTTGCAGCGTTACCCGCTTCGGGTTCTGAATTTCCGAGACAAAGCTTTTTTCCCCGACTTCCGTGTACTCTCCATCGTTTGGTGCTTTGTCTCCTGGTTCAAACTCAGTTTTTTCACCCATGATAAAACCTCCTTTGCAGAATATGTTACATTGTTGCATCTGTAGTGTGCTCCATAGCCCGGTTGATCATGTGCCAATATGTACAGGGAACGTTTGCTTGCACTTTGACTCGGTATTTGTTATATTAATATAGTTCGAGTTTGTGCTCGTTCCTTGCTCTCAACCTAGATTGAGGGCCAGAGTCCATAAGGAGGTGAAAATTATGCGCAAATATGAAGTGATGTACATTATTCGTCCTGACATTGAGCAAGAAGTTGTTCAAGCTACAGTCGATAAATTCCAAGGCATCATCTCCAACGGCGGTGGTGAAGTTACAGCTCACGACGTTATGGGTAAACGCCGTCTTGCGTATGAGATCAAGAAATTCCGTGATGGTTTTTATGTTCTGGTACATTTCACTGCTGAACCAGCAGTTGTAACTGAACTTGAGCGTCTCATGAAGATTTCTGACGAAGTAATTCGTTATCTCATTACCAACGACGTTAAGTCTGCTTAAGACTACTCGTGATTAACGCACCAATACGCTCTGAAGGAGGGGATTACATTGTTGAACCGTGTCATTCTGATCGGCCGGTTAACCCGGGATCCTGAGTTGCGTTACACTCCAGCAGGAGTAGCAGTTACGCAATTTACTTTGGCAGTGGACAGACCGTTTACAAGCCAAGGGGGAGAAAAGGAAGCCGATTTCATTCCGGTCGTAACCTGGAGACAGCTTGCCGAGACCTGTGCGAACTACTTGCGCAAAGGACGCCTGGCTGCAGTCGAAGGACGCATTCAAGTACGGAACTACGAGAATAACGAAGGAAAACGTGTATACGTGACCGAAGTCATTGCCGATAATGTCCGTTTCTTGGAGTCAGCTAACCGTGATAATAGCGGTGGTGGCGGTGGGCAACCAATGCGTGAAGAGCCTTCTTATGGAGGCGGCGGACGCGCGAACAATAACAATAATTCGCGTAGCAACAATCAGGATCCTTTTTCCGATGACGGAAAACCGATTGATATATCGGATGATGATTTGCCATTTTAACATGAGCTGATACTCTCTTAGGAGATATGGGTTACATGATAGGAAAGGACTGAAAAGCATGGGCTTCAAGCAAAGAGAAGGCGGAGACAACGATAAAAGACCGGCACGTCGTGGCGGCCGTAATAAACGTCGTAAAGTGTGCTTCTTCACAGCTAACAAAATTACTCACATCGATTATAAAGATACGGACTTGCTTCGTAAATTTATCAGCGAACGTGGAAAAATTTTGCCACGCCGTGTAACAGGTACTAGCGCTAAATATCAACGCATGCTGACGATTGCAATCAAACGCTCCCGTCAAATCGCATTATTGCCATACACAACTGAGTAGTTTTTACTCAGCTTGCATACGAAGCAGTCGGCTTATAGCCGGCTGCTTTTTTGTATGTATAAATTGAAATAACAGATCCACTCTAACAAATGGAAGAATCCAATACTGTGGTGATAGAAGCATTCATGGCTCAAATGAATTATAATAGAGTCTAGTCTATCTACTGAAAAGGGTTCAAGCAGCAGGAAGAGCTGTTTATTTCAGAATAAACACCAGGAGTGGATATGAATACATCAAAGCGTAAAGGCAAACAGAGAAAAAGGAAAAGTCTGAGAACCTGGATTGTAGCTACTCTTTTACTTTCCATTATATATGTTTGGTTACAGCAAAAAGGTGATATAGATAACATGTGGCCAGGAACAACAATTCAAGAAGCTATACCGATCACCGGTCTTCATCCTGTAGTAGCAGAGAACGAAGAGTTATTGGTGCGAAAGGCAGCCAGACGCGGAATAGTGATTGTTATAACCCACGGCTATCGAAGTTCCGAAGAGCAAGATGCACTATTTAACCAAGGACGATCAAGTTCGGGCAATATCGTTACTAATGCGCGTGGCGGTGAGTCATATCACAACTATGGATTAGCTATTGATTTTGCACTAAGGACGCCTGAGGGTGATGTGGTGTGGGATATGGAACGGGATGATAACGGTAATGGCAAGGCAGACTGGATGGAAGTCGTGGACCTTGCAAAAGAGCTGGGTTTCACTTGGGGTGGTGATTGGGCTAACTTTCCGGACTATCCTCACTTGCAGATGGATTTTGGTTTGAGTATTAATGAGTTAAAACGAGGTAAAAGACCTCCAGATTCTCAATAAAAAAGGTATTTAATATACACTTATATGAATAAATATTAAAAAAGCTCTGCATTTTGCAGGGCTTTTTTCTTTCTTTTGTAAAATAAATGATAAAAGATGACAATTTGGTCTTTACATCAGCAAATAAATAAAACTATACTATAATAACTAGATTTTTTACTTCGCGAGTTTACATTATTTCAAATGCAAGGTTAACGGCTCCGATTAAATAGATTTCAGCTATCGTTCAAAAATAGTTAATACTCACACATATAACATTTACCTCACACAAAATTAAGAATATCTACTTATCTCAACATACACATATACATCTCATGTAATTATTATGTAATATATATAATGAGATGATCATTTTATTATTCCCACCTCATAGTTAAAAGCATGTTACGGCCTCTCAAATCCCTTGCTATATACCTTTATAGTATTACTAATATCCAAATCTGTGGTATAAAAAACATTTATACCAAAAATCTCAAAATAAGCATTGACGTTAGCTAAAATTACACGTATGATTACATTAATTATTTTGTAATATAATTCCGCTAGGATTTATCAACATTAATTGACCAATGGTCTAAATAAAAGTCTCTTAAACTTGTTTCTCCTAAAGATTTGGTATTTTGTATAAGCTATTGTTCGTTATCTTCAAGAACTTGGAAATATACAGTGGATGCATTCCTCTACACACGAATACAATCTACGGAAATTATGGGGTTAGGGTGATTGATTTGAATACAGAGCTATTGGAAGTCAGAAATCTAACAACATCATTCAGAATTGAAGATGACTATTACGCAGCAGTGGATCACGTTAACCTTACGGTGAAGAAAAATGAAGTGTTGGCGATTGTAGGTGAATCCGGGTCGGGTAAAAGTGCTTTTGCATTCTCTCTTATGGGTCTGCATAACAAAGCAAAAATCGAAGGCCAGATTCTCTATAAAGGACAAGATATTGCCAACATCTCCCCGAGCAAGTTAAACAAGCTACGCGGCAAAGAAATGGGCATGATTTTTCAGGACCCATTGTCCGCACTAAATCCTCTAATGATTATTGGTGAACAGATTGAAGAGATTCTCACACTTCATCAGTCCAAGCTATCTTCCAGAGAGAAGAGAGAAAAGGTCATTCACTTATTGAATCAGGTAGGGATTCCACGTCCCGAACAAATATATAAGCAGTATCCCCACGAACTATCTGGTGGTATGAGACAGAGAATTGTCATCGCCATCGCGATTGCCAACAAACCAGAACTACTCATAGCCGATGAACCGACGACGGCGCTTGACGTTACAATTCAACTACAGATTCTGGAGCTGATCCGTGATCTGAAGAATGAAATTAACGCAGGCATTATTCTGATTACACATGATCTGGGTGTCGTAGCCGAGATGGCTGATCGTGTTGCAGTTATGTATGCAGGAGAAATTGTTGAAATCGCAGATATCTTCACACTGATGAATGATGCGAAGCATCCGTATACACGTTCACTGTTGAACTCGATTCCCACTCTGTCTGAAGAAGGATCGAAATTGCATGTCATCCAAGGCATCGTGCCTTCACTCAAAAATCTTCCTCGCAAAGGGTGCCGATTCAAAGCCCGAATTCCATGGATTAGTGATTCGGCTCATGAAGAGAACCCACAGATGCATGAAATTGCACCAGGTCACTATGTACGGTGTACCTGTTACCAGCACTTTCATTTCCCTGATCAAGCTGAGGAGGAATAACATAATGGCATTACTCGAAGTAGAAGGACTCAAGATACACTTTCCGATTCGCGGTGGATTGCTCAAACGGGAAATTGGCAGTGTAAAGGCTGTTGATGATGTTAGCTTCTCCATTGAACAAGGACAGACCTACGGTTTGGTTGGCGAGTCCGGTTCAGGCAAGACAACAACAGGCAGAGCCATTATTGGGCTAAATCATGTTACTGACGGAAAGATTCTATTTAACGGGAAAAACTTGGCTACGGAGCGGCGTAAAGACAGGCAGCTTCAGCGTGATGTACAAATGATCTTTCAAGATCCATATTCATCATTGAATCCCAAGAAGCGGGTTATCGATATTATCGCTGAGCCGTTTCGTAACTATGAGCGTCTGACAGCTACTGAGGAGAAAAGACAAGTAAGAGAATTACTTGAAAAGGTTGGTCTGAGTCCTGAATCAATCTACAAATATCCGCATGAATTCTCAGGGGGACAACGTCAGCGGATCGGCATTGCACGGGCTATTGCATTGAAGCCTAAGCTGATCATCGCTGATGAACCTGTATCTGCACTGGATGTATCGGTACAGGCCCAGGTACTCAACTTCATGCAGGAAATTCAAAAAGAGTTGAATCTGACTTACCTGTTCATCAGTCACGATCTGGGTATCATCCGTCATATGTGTGATGAAATTGGAATTATGTATAAAGGTCGATATGTAGAACAGGGCACAACGGATGATATTTTCGAGAATCCGCAGCACATCTATACCAAACGTCTTATTGCAGCCATTCCGGATATGGACCCAACCAAACGAGAGGAAATGGTAGCCTTCCGTCAGCAGGTCAAATCCGAGTATGAACATTCATACCGAAATTTCTTTGATGAGGAAGGGCTTGCATACTCGCTCCAATCCATTTCCGATACTCACCGAGTAGCTCTACCTCAGAAAGGTTGAAGGCCATATGTGGAAAACGATAGTACGTAGAATTATCATAATGATCCCTCAGATCTTTTTACTAAGTCTTTTGGTCTTTCTGATGGCCAAGGCCATGCCGGGCGACGCGCTAACCGGATTGCTTGATCCAAGCGTTGATCCCAAAGCACTGGAAGCCCAGCGTGAGAGACTGGGATTGAATAATCCCTGGTACGTGCAATATTGGGACTGGATTAAAAACGCCATACAAGGTGACTTTGGACAATCCTTCCGTTTCAAAATGCCGGTTACTGACCTGATTGGTCAGCGTGTAGCAAACACATTTTGGCTCGCATTGGCGACACTTGTGCTGACTTACCTGATCGCCATCCCACTGGGTATCATCAGTGGTCGTTACAACGATACCTGGTCTGACCGGTTGATTACGGGTTACACCTATTTGGGCTTTGCTGCGCCATTGTTTATCTTCGCACTGGTGATGGTATGGATATTCGGATTCCACTTCGGCTGGTTCCCGACAGGAGGAAGTGTTGCGCCTGGACTTACACCAGGTACATTTAGCTACGTAATGAGTAAGTTCTACCATCTGTTATTACCGGCATTATCCATGGCACTGATTACAACGGTATCTACCGTTCAATATCTGCGTAGTGAAATCATTGATATCAAGCATAAGGAATTCGTTATTACTGCGAGAGCCAAAGGCGCCTCGGAATCCCGGATCTACAATAGACATATCTTGAGGAACTCGCTATTACCTATCGCTGCATTCTTCGGATATGAGATCACAGGACTTATCGGAGGTACGGTATTTATCGAAAGCATATTCAGTTATCCAGGTATGGGTCAGTTGTTCCTGAGTTCCATCTCATTGCGTGACTTCAGCGTTGTGACTGCACTCGTATTGTTATATGGCGTAGCTTCGATTCTCGGGGCATTGCTATCTGACATAATTCTAGGAATTGTAGATCCACGTATACGGATCAAGTAAGAACTTGAAGATTTCGGGGTGAAAACAAGATGAGCAAGGCCAACGAGGTAGTTGTAACTTCACAAAAGGTTGATAAAAGCCCCTCCAGCTTAAGTATTTTATGGAGGGAGCTTGTCAGAGATAAGGTGGCACTAATCTCGCTCATTTTCTTGGGCTTGGTCATGTTGCTGGTATATGGCACGTCTCTCATTCTGAATCAGGATGATATCGTACGAGTGGATCTGTTTGCCTTATATGAACCACCATCCGCACAATATTGGCTAGGAACGGACTATGGAGGTCGCGATGTATTCGGCCAACTGGTCATCGGTACACGTAACTCGCTGAGCATTGGAATTATCGTAACGTTAATGACTGGCTTCATAGGTATCTTAATTGGCCTTTTATCCGGTTATTTCGGTGGAATGATAGACAACCTGTTTATGCGTGTTGTTGATTTCTTCATGATCCTTCCGATGTTGATGATTGTTATCGCGTTTGTTACAGCAGTACCGAAATACAATATCATCTCGTTTTCTCTAATCATGACGGCGTTTCTCTGGATGGGTATTGCCAGACTGATTCGCTCCAAAGCATTGCAGGAAAGGGAACTGGATTATGTAAAAGCTTCAAAAACATTGGGCTCTTCTCATCTGAAGATTATGCTCTCACAGGTTCTTCCGAATCTGAGCTCCATTATCATCGTAACGATGACATTGAATCTCGCCGCCAACATTGGCCTCGAATCAGGGTTATCTTTCCTGGGATTTGGTTTTCCCGAAAGCACACCTAGTCTTGGAACACTCGTAAGTTATGCACGTAATCCGCAAACCCTGGAATCCAGATGGTGGATATGGCTACCCGCATCGGTGCTGATCCTGGTATTGATGTTGAGTATAAATAATGTCGGTCAAGCCCTAAAGCGTGCGACTGATGCAAGACAAAGAAGAGGTTAAAAAAAGGGAGGAAAGGTTCATGAAAAAGGGATTATTTTCACGGGGACTATTTTTCACGATGATGCTGGTCTTTGTATTGGTGCTCGCAGCTTGCTCTGAGAAAGAAGCAGCTACTCCAGCTCCAGCTACCAACACAGAAGAGGGAAAAACAGAGGAAAAACCTGCTAATGAAGAGGGCGTTTACTCCATTGAAGACTTCAACAATGTTAAAACGAATGAAGGTACTGCGATCGAAGGTGGATCGATTACATTCGGACTTGTATCGGATACTGCTTTTGAAGGTACACTGAACTACAACTTCTATTCCGGTAACCCGGATGTTCAGGTATTACAATGGTTCGATGAGCCATTACTTACATGGGACAAAGACTATGTGTACACCAATGATGGTGCAGCAACATATGAGACATCTGAAGATGGCAAAACGTTCACACTGACCATTCGTGACAACGTAAACTGGCATGATGGCAACCCGGTAACGGCTGAAGATCTGCAATTTGCTTATGAAGTTATTGGTAACAAAGCGTATGATGGTCCACGTTATGACTCCAACTTTACTAGCATAGTAGGTATGGAAGAATTCCATGCTGGAACAGCAAAAACAATCTCTGGTATTAAAGTGCTGAGCGACAAACAAATCAGCATTACGTATAAAGAATCCACTCCGTCTCTGCTGACAGGTGGCGTATGGACGTATCCATTGGCTAAACATATCTTCGGAGATATGGATGTAGCGAAAATGTCTTCTTCCAAAGAAGTACGTGAAAAACCAATTGGTTTTGGTCCATTTAAAGTGGATGTCATCACTCCGGGTGAGTCTGTAACTTATGTTAAGAACGAAGACTACTGGCGTGGGGCTCCAAAACTGGACAAAGTGACTCTGAAAGTTATCAACCCGACAACGGTTGTTCAAGAACTGAAATCTGGCGGGGTAGACCTTGTAGATGCATTCCCGACAGATCAATACAAAGACAATGCTAACTTGTCCAACGTAGAATTCCTGGGCGCAATCGATCGTGCTTATACGTACATCGGTTTCAAACTGGGTACGTGGGATGAAGAGAACGGAAAAGTTGAAAGCAATGCTGAAGCAAAAATGGGTGACAAAAACCTTCGTAAAGCAATGTGGATGGCTGTAGATAATGACCAAGTAGGCAAACGTTTCTACAACGGTTTGCGTTGGAATGCAACAACTCTGATTCCGCCGTCTCACCCAGAGTTCCATGATTCCAGCAATCCGGGTGTAACGTATGATCCAGAAGCAGCAAAAGCATTGCTTGAAGAAGCTGGTTACAAACTGGATGGTGAATTCCGTACCAATCCGGATGGAACACCACTCGAAATCAACTTTGTATCTATGACTGGTGGCGACACTGCTGAACCATTGGCACGTTACTACGTTCAATCATGGGCAGCTATTGGTCTGAAAGTAAATCTGGAAATGGTTGAGTTCAACAGCTTCTATGATCGTGTAGGTAACTCAGGTAAAGATGATCCGAACATTGATGTGTATCAAGCAGCATGGGGCGTTGGTATTGACGTAGATCCATCTGGCTTGTATGGCCGTGATGCATTGTATAACTTCTCCAGATTCTCTAGCGAAGAGAATGACAAGTTATTGGCACAAGGTATCTCTGCTGAAGCATTTGATGTAGACAAGCGTAAAGAGATCTACAATCAATGGCAACAATACATGGTAGATGAAGTTCCTGTATTCCCTACACTGTATCGTGCAGTTGTAGCACCGGTTAACAAACGTGTATTGAACTATGCAATCGGTGATGGAACAGGCATTTACCTGAGTGACCTGCAAGTTAATGCAGACAAAGCAGTTGTAGCTGAGTAATTCAATCTTAATTTAGCGACAGTAAGGATTGGGGTCCTTTAAGATGTCGGTTGCTAGATTAAAGTAAAGAATTCTCTTGGGAGAATGATCAAAAGTGTCTTTAAAAATATGAATTCTGTACACTCTGGCATGGGTGTATGGGGTTCATGTTTTTTTTGTAACCAATAAATAAAAAAAATTTAACTTTTTTTCAAAAAAGTGCAGACAAAATGCCTCTTCACTTCGTCTATATAGGTAAGAGGTGATCATCTTATGAAAAAATGGTGGAAACGGGCAGGTATGCTGCTGGCTCTACTGCTCATTATATATTTAGGTGTGAAACCGGACATGCTGGTAGGCAAACCGGGAATTAAAGCTGAATCTGCTGTATTGATGGATATGAACTCCGAACAGATCTTAATGGATTTTAACGGATCAGAAGAGATTGCACCGGCGGGCGTCAGTAAGTTGATGACAGAACTGCTTGTGATGGAAGCTGTGATTAATGGAGATATAAGCTGGGATGATCTTGTTAATGTGAGTCTGTACGCCAGTTCGGTGGGGGGGAGTCAGCTGACTCTGAAACAGGGTGAGCAATTAACAGTAAAGGATTTATTCCAGATTGTAGCTGTCTATTCAGCGAATGATGCAGCGGTTGCTCTGGCTGAACACATCAGTGGTACAGAGCATAAGTTTGTGCAACAGATGAACCAAAAAGCAACTCAGATTGGGCTTTCTGAGGATACACAATTCACGAATTCAACTGGCCTGAGTGAAAAGCTGCTTGGTCCTAATCGTCCGACGGAAATACAAGGGCAGACCATAATGACGGCTATAGATGCATGCAAGCTTGCGCGATATCTGCTGAATAACCATCCCGATATCTTAAGAGTCTCCAGTCAAATGCAAGTATCGATGCATCAAAAAGGAATGTACATGAGTAACACGAACTGGATGTTGTCCTCCATTGGTGGGCCGTATGCTTACGATGGGAATGACGGATTGAAGACCGGGTATGATGAAGATTCCGGGTATCATTTTGTTGGGACAGCTGAACGTGATGGCAAAAGACTGATTTCCGTTGTATTTGGAACAGATACTCGTGAAGGGCGTTTTGTGGAGACGCGGAAGTTGTTCAACTATGGATTCTCCGGTTCGAAATAACGTATGAACATGGACATCATCAAGGCGACTCTTCTCGCTATTAACTCGTGGTTAATCATGGTAAAATGACTTACGTATAATTCCATATTATTCTGTAATTCACTTTAAAGGGGGAAATCGTTTGAACGCGATTGGTAAAAAGGTATACGCTCTCACGCTTACCATAGCCATGTCCATTGCACTGATTCAACCAGCTGTACAAGCGGCAGAAGCCGTAAAACCCACAGCGGCAGTCTCGGAGGCCATTGCTTCCAAGGCGACACGAACACTACAGCAACTGGGATACATAGATGAAATCACAGAGTTAACGACTCCAATCACTCGCGCGGAGGCAGCAATCATTCTGCAACGTGTACTTAAACTGGATGCGCCTGCAGCACTTACAGGTTTTGCAGATGTTACGCCGGAGAATGAAGCTGCGTCTGCCATCTACGCTCTGAAGCAAGGCGGATTAATTCAAGGGAAGGCTAAAGGCTATGCCCCGGATGCGCCACTTACACGTGCACAAATGGCATCGTTGTTTACGCGTGCATTCGAATTGAAGGATAATGGAATCCAGGTCGTATACAGTGATTCTGATCAGATTCCAGCTGTACATGCGAATGATGCTGCACGGGTTAAGCAGCATTTTATTATCGAAGGTAGTGCATTTAATGCCAAACAATCGGTGACTCATGGCGAATTCGCAGATGCACTGTATCTCGCGCTAGGGCTCGATGTGAAATCGGATGGTCTTACACCTCTGGAGGACTTCTTCAAACAGCCTGCTCAGGCAGGGTTCCAGATGTCACCGGACGGTAAGCATCTCGCCTACCTGGAGCCGTGGAACAACCGTATGAATATCGTAGTTACTGCAAACGGTCAGGATAAGCCTGTGCGCATTACAAGCGAAACAGAACGTAATATTGCAGGATTTGCCTGGGCAACCAATGACAAGCTGCTCTACGTACAAGATAAGGCAGGCGATGAGAATTACCATATATATGTCACGGATATCGATGGTAAAAACAGCAAGGATCTGACGCCGTATCCTAACACAAGAGCCATCCTGGTAGATCCGCTTGAGAATATTCCAGATGAGATTCTGGTAGGCATGAACAAGCGTGATCCACGCATTTTCGATGTGTATCGTGTTAACATCAAGACTGGGGAGGCTGTACTTGCCGCAGAGAATCCAGGCAATATTACGGGCTGGCTGACGGATCACGAAGGCAACATTCGTGTTGCCGTATCCAGCGATGGAAATGTGTCTTCGTTGCTGTATCGTGAATCAGAGAATCAGCCGTTTGAGCCGCTACTGACTACGAAGCTGGGAGAGACTTTTGCTCCAGTCATGTTCACGTACGATAATAAAAACATTTATGCTGTGTCCAACTTGGAGCGAGACAAAACGGCAATTGTAGAGTACAGTCCAAGCAGCAAGAAGGTAACCAAAACCGTTTATGAAAATAAAGATGTGGATGTAAGCAGTTTCATCCCTTCCAAAGAAAAGGGAACCATTCTTGCTGCTGTGTATGAGACAGACAAAGTGAACTATGAATTCTTTGATCAAGAGTTCAAAACGTTAATGCAGGATATCAAAGCGAAAGTCCCAGGCAAGGAAGTTAGCATTAGCAATGCAAGCGAGGAAGGCCAGGTACTGTTTGTAGCCTATAACGACAAAACGATGGGTACGTATTATTTCTACGATTCCAAAACAGGCAAACTCGATAAACTGGCTGACGCTGCACCTTGGATTGATGAGAGCCAAATGTCGGACATGAAGCCCATTACGTATAAGTCACGTGACGGTCTAACCCTTCATGGTTATCTGACACTGCCTCAAGGAGCGGAGGCTTCCGACTTGCCACTGGTTGTTGTTCCACATGGTGGCCCTTGGGCTCGTGATTCATGGGGCTTCAATCCTGAGATTCAATTCCTGGCAAGTCGCGGCTATGCCGTTCTACAGGTGAACTTCCGTGGCTCTACGGGGTACGGTAAGGAATTCTTGGATGCAGGTAATAAAGAGTGGGGTAAAGCCATGCAGAATGACCTCACAGACGGCGTGAACTGGCTGGTTGCAGAGGGAACGGTTGATCCGAAGCGCGTAGCGATCTATGGTGGATCTTACGGCGGATACGCCGCTCTGGCAGGACTGGCATTCACACCGGACGTCTATGCTGCTGGTATTAGCTATGTCGGACCTTCCAACATTTTCACGCTTCTGGATTCACTGCCACCTTACTGGGAATCGGAGCGCAGCATGTTCTATGAACGTGTAGGAGATCCTGAGAAGGACAAGGAACTGTTAACAGCCATTTCACCACTCTTCCACATCGATCAGATGAAGGCTCCATTATTTGTGGTTCAGGGCGCTAATGATCCACGTGTCAAACAAGCCGAGTCAGACCAGATCGTTGAAGCATTACGCAAGCGTGGAGTCGATGTGCCATATATGTTAAAGACCAATGAAGGTCATGGCTTCGCAAACGTGGAGAATCAGCTTGATCTGTACCGCGCGATTGAGAAATTCCTGAATCGTCATCTGATGCAGCCATAGTACGTTTAGATATGAGGGCTGTCCCGCAGGTTCAACCGAATCTGTGGGCAGCTTTATTTTATTGGATCAGAGGTAAAATGAGTTAGATAACCATATTATTAAATTGACATATGGATTTCTTTTGTTTTAAAATGACCAGTGAGTCATTATTATTCAATTCGGTTTAATATATATGTACCAAACCAACTGTACGATACTGAATTTAAGATCTGATCGGGAGGTAACATGTGATGCAAAAACAAATGAAATGGCCGCTGATCCTGTTTGCCATAGGGGTATTTATGGCCGCACTGGATAATGGGATCATCACCTCGTCACTGACCACCTTAAATGCATCGTTTGGTGTGTCACCAACGTGGGGAGCGTGGACGATTACGCTCTACACGCTTGGACTTGCGGTGAGTGTTCCTATTGCGGGCAAGCTGTCGGACCGTTATGGTCGCAAGAAACTATTTTTGATTGAAGTGGCGTTGTTCGGAATTGGTTCGCTGCTGGTCGCGCTAAGCACATCGTTTACCTTCTTCCTGATCGCTCGTGTCATTCAAGCTTTGGGCGGTGGGGGGATCTTTATCATTGCCAGCTCATACGTATTAAGCAAGTTCCCAGTGGAGCGTCAAGGTACAGCTTTGGGTCTGCTTGGAGGTATGAATGGTGTTGCCGCTATTTTGGGGCCCAATGTTGGTGCTTTTATACTGGACGTTACGGGCAACTGGCATTGGTTATTCCTGATCAACGTACCCATTGCCATTTTGCTATTCATTGCAGGTATTCGATTTATTCATGAAGAGCAGGAACTGAACCGTGCAGCAGTGGACTGGAGCGGTATCGCTGTCCTGACACTAGGTGTACTCAGTTTAATGTATAGCTTCAGCAATCTGGATGGTGTGAACATGCTTCAAAGCCTGGGGTCACCGATGTTCTACGGTTTCTTCTTGGCAGGTGTGATCATTCTGGTGCTCTTTTACTTCATGGAAAAAAGACTGGAAGGATCTGAACGTGAACCTGTTGTATCGACACAGCTTCTGGGTATCGCGTCCTTTAGATGGACGCTGCTGATTGCCTTTTTCTCTGGAGCTATTTTGGCCTCAGTGATCTTTATTCCCGGATTTGTTGAGCAATATCTTGGCGTATCCAATACGGCCTCCGGGTACTGGTTTACTCCGCTCGCGCTGGCATCCGGCATTGGGGCAGGCGGAGGGGGATACCTCGTTGACCGCAAAGGGCCAATCTGGACGTTATCGGTTGCGGGGCTGCTATCCGCCATTGGATTCTTGCTGTTCCCGCTATGGGTTGAGCATATCTGGCAATTTGTCATCGCGAGTACGCTCGTAGGTATCGGCTTCGGCATGATGCTTGGTGCGCCAGTTAACGTACTTGTCACGGAACAGGCGGGAGAGAACAACAAAGGCATCGCGGTAGCGACCAGTTCGTTATTCCGCCAGATGGCTATGGCTATTGCACCTACGATTTTTGCCGGATTCCTGGCACGTTCTTTCATTAATTTGGGGTCCAACATTCAGGCAGGGTTTGCTAATAAAGGAATTCAGGTGCCGCCTGAGATGCTGGAGCAATATGCCTCGGGTGGATCATCCGGGAGTGATGTGTCCAGTCTGACAGAGGGCCTGTCCCAAATTCCTGATGAAGGTATCCGAGATGTCTTGCTTCAGGCAGTGCATCAAACGACAGGTCAGGGTTACAATGGTCTCTTCTGGTCTGCGGTCGTATTCAGTGTGCTTACGCTGGTAGCTGCGCTGATAACGGGACGTCTCCGTCAAAAAGAGAAAAGCCATCATGTGGAAAGTATATCCACGAACTGATTCGAGAGCGTGTGGAAATGAAGAGAACAGTGCACCTTTTGTAACTAAAAAAGGAGTCGCTGTTCTTTTCAATTTAACCGGATTGTAACTTTTCATCTCCCCGCAATGATTACAATAGAACGAGCGTAAGCGGTGTCTTGATTCCAGATAGAGAAAACTTCAGAGAACACCGAGTCACAAGGCATCCCAGACGTTTAATTGGTATTATGGATTATCATTTTGATAGTGAAGAAGGAATCAATGGATGAAAAGCAGAACTAAAGATAAGAAGAAGAAAAGAAGAAAAGGCCTATATATAACGCTCGTTTCGCTTGTTGTTTTGTTAATCGGGGGCTATTTGTTCCGTCAACAGCTGGCTGTAGCGGCATTTGATCTGTTTCTCGCCGGTTCGGTAGAAGATCAGCTATCCCGCTCTTATGTACCGCAGGAAGGCAACAATACGCCTGATCCAACGGTATATCGCAAGGAACCTTTCTCGGTGTTACTGCTGGGTTCGGACAAACGCGCCTATGAGAAGACGCGTGGACGTTCAGATACAGTGATCTACGCTGTAGTTCGTCCAAAAGAGTCCCGTGTACTATTGGTGTCCATTCCACGTGACACGTATGTGCAGATTGTGGGACGGGATGCGAACAAGGACGGCGAAGATGATTATGATAAGCTGGCGCATGCCTATGCTTTTGGTGGGGAGAATATGTCCATCAATACCGTGGAGAAATTCCTTAATGCCGATGTAGGTTACTATGCAACGATCAACTTCGACGGCATCAAAAAAGTCGTTGATGCGCTGGGTGGTGTAAAACTGCCGATTGATGAGGACATTGTGAACAAGGACCCGAATCATGTGCAATTCACGATTGAAGGCGGCAAGCCGATCTATGACGGGCAGGAAGCACTGTATTATGTAAGATACCGTGAGGATAGCGATTTTAATCGTACGAAGCGGCAGCAGATTTTCCTGAACGCGATGGCGAATGAGATGCTGAATTTGAATCAAATCGCCAAAATTCCGGAATTGATTCAGATCATGGGAGACAGCTTCCAGACGGATATGCGAGCTTCTTTCATTATTGATCTGGCTAAACAGGTACTTACTCAGGAGAAACCACAGATCTCAAGCTTCACCATTCTGGGTGAGGGAATGCGCAAAGATGGTATCTATTATGGCCGTGCTGACGAGAAAGATGTCCAATATGCCAAAGAGCTGATTAACAACTGGATGGATCAATCAACCCCAGCCGGTGAAGTAATGATCCCTGATCGGCAAATGATTGAATAATCAATTCCATACCGATGGTTTGTTGTAGACCACAATCAGCAGTACGTTTATTCGCGGGCTGCTGTTTTTTTCTTTGTAGTGAGATCCATGATCCTTTTGGAACATCCTGCGTCCTGATCCGTATAATATAAGTTGAGCGAGATAAGTTGAACGAAGAAATTCACAAGGAGGATACGTAAGGGTATGAACATCGCATTTTTTTTGCTGCCCAAACAAGAGGTTACATGCGTGACGTCGGATTCTACGCTGCGGCAAACGTTGGAACGGATGGAGTATCATCGGTTTACGGCGGTGCCCATTTTGAATAAGGAAGGCAAATATATTGGTACGGTTACCGAAGGCGACTTATTGTGGTATATGAAGAATGCCGAGGGAAAGATTTCATTTGAAAACGCTTCAAAGTTCTTGCTCAAAGACGTTCCGCTTCGCCTGGATATTAAGCCCGTTTCTATTGATGCCAATATGGAAGACCTGATTAATCTGGCAAAAGTTCAGAACTTTGTTCCTGTGGTGGATGATATGGAGCGGTTCATTGGTATTGTCAGACGGAGTCAGATTATTGAGTACTGCGAAGGCATTGTAGCCAAAGAATCGATTAAGGCCAAGTAAGCCGTAACGAATATAAACATTATTGTGACAGCAGGGATAATCACAGCCGTCCGGTATCATGTTAAACTTAAGAAGTCCTGAACCAAGGGCGCATTCGAAGTTTTTTTACAAGTATATATGTCGATTGGATGTACGGAGGACTCCGCATAAGTACCTGACATCAGTTTCGGAGAACTTCTCCGCTTTTTGGGGTAATTTTGCGGGCCCTCTTTTTATGCTATAATCGAGAATAAAGCTTTTTCGGGGGAGAGTGACTTTCGCCAAATGCCTAAAGAACTGGATGTAGCCAAACGCGCTAAAGTGATTGAATGGCTTAAAACCGAAGTACTTGATCAAGTATCCCGATTATTCAAGGCGTTATGGGAAGGCAGTACAACTCGAATCGGAGACAGTCTTGCCAGTTTGATTATGAGTAGTTACATATTGGGCCGCAGGCTCGGTATTCCTTTCAAGGATCTGGATGCACTGCTTGTTGAGAAGTTGAAAAAGCATAAACAGGAAGGTCACCAGCTTGAAGACTGGTACCAGGATATTTCCGCGCTAGAAGATCATATGCGTAAGAGGTGAATTTGTTGAAATTTAGCTTTAAATCAGCTGTTTGGAGTGCAGTCTATCTGCTCCTGTTACTTTCGCTGTTAACTCCTTTATCGGTACTTGCCATATTTTTTATGATGATTCCGGGAGTTATTTTGTATGCTTCATTATCTTTAAAATCATTTATATGGCATCTCGTGCCCTTAGCCGTTATTTTGGTGATATTCCATCCGATCTATCTGCTGCTATTGCTTATCTTTACCTTGCCTGCGCTCGTTATGGGTCACGCGTATAAAACACGTAAATCGGCCCTGTTCACGCTTATGGCGGGAAGTGGCACGATGCTGGCAGAATACTTATTGTTGCTCTTGGTCGGAAGTGTCATTTTCCAATTCGACCTGTCTAGCTACATTGAAGATGTGGTCAGACTGACCATTGAACCGTTAACGAATACATCCAATCAGATGATTAACGGGTTTGCATGGACCCCTGAGATGACCGAGGATGTTGCCAAACAAACGCAGCTTATGATTCCTTTTGCCCTCGTTGTTACATCGATGGTAATGGCCTTCATCACACACGTTATTGCTCGTCCGATTCTGAACGTGATGGGTGTGACGGTATCGAAGCTTCCACCAGCGAGAGAGTGGCGTATGCCGCGTGCGCTGATCTGGTATTATTTCCTCGCCTTGTTGATCGAAGTCATCTCTAGACAAAGTGATGGAACGTACTGGACCATGATTGCCATGAATCTGTCGCCATTGATCAATCTGGGCTTCATGATTCAAGCGATCGGCTTCTTCTTCTTTCTCTCACATACAAAGAAATGGAATCCGGTTATACCGTATTTTCTTGCAGTTGCGGTCTTCTTCATTGGTCCGCTTCGGATTATCGGAATTATCGATCTGGCGTTCCCGCTTCGTGAGGCAATATCGAAATCAAAACGATAGGGTGATGAGTCATGCCTAAATTTCTGAAGAAACGCTGGCACGGCTACTATACCGTATGGGCGTTCATACTGCTGCTGTTGCTCGTGATGTTCGTTACCATCTATAACTGGACGCTTGGTTTGATTAGTCTGATACTGGCTTCGGCGCTGGGAATCGTCATGATTAAGGCGGAGCTCGCGTTCCGCCGTGAGCTTAACGACTACATTAATGGCCTATCTATTCGGATCAAACGGATGGAAGGGGAAGCGGTCAGCATGCTTCCATTCGGAATTGTGCTGTACAGCGAAGATCGTACGGTAGAGTGGCATAACCGCTTTGTCGCGGAGATGTTCCAGGAGAAGACAATGGTGGGTAATCCGCTACTTAATTTGTTTCCCAAACTTCCTCAGCCTAAAGAGAAGAAGGATGGGACCAAGGAACATTCATCCAAGGAGTTTCATGACGAATTCCAGTTGGATGATCGGCATTATGGAGTTATTCATAACCCGCAGGAGCGGTATGTATATGTATACGAGATTACGGAGCTAGCCATTCTTCGTGATAAATATGAAAATGAGCGCCTTGCATTGGGTATTCTTGTTCTGGATAATCTGGACGAGGCTGCCCAGGGCATGGACGACCAGCAGCGTACAGCGCTAATTGCCCGTGTGACCAGTGAGATTACGTCATGGGCCAAGCGGTACGAAGTGTACCTGCGTCGTCTATCTTCTGATCGGTATCTGTTGATGCTGAACCATAAGTCTTTGCAGGAACTGGAGCAGAGCCGATTTGTCATTTTGGATGAAGTTCGGGAGATGACTGCTGACCTCAAAGTGCCAATGACACTCAGTGTAGGACTGGCATTTGGATCGGATAGCATCAGTGAGATGGGAGAACTGGCACAGTCCAGTCTGGACATGGCACTCGGACGTGGTGGCGATCAGGCTGCTGTGAAGTCCGGGCAACGCCTGTCTTTCTATGGGGGCAAGTCCAATGCAGTGGAGAAACGGACACGGGTCAGAGCCCGCGTTATTGCTCATGCGCTGCGTGATTTGATGCAGGAGAGTGATCGGGTACTTATCATGGGCCACAAAATTCCGGATATGGACGCGATCGGCGCGTCCATCGGGGTGTGGAAAGCGGCCAGTCTGTACAACGTGGAAGCGCGGATTGTTCTGGATGGAATTAATCCATCGATTGAACGCATGATGGAGCAGGTGAACAAGGACGAGAAGTTGTCCAAAGCATTCGTATCACCAGAACAGGCAACCCAGATGATGACCGAGCACACGCTGTTGGTGGTGGTGGATACGCATAAGGCCTCCATGACCATGGAGCCGAAATTGGTACAGTCTGCAACCCGTGTCGTGGTTGTGGACCATCATCGCCGAGGTGAAGAGTTCATCAATGACGCGGTGTTGATCTATCTGGAGCCTTATGCGTCCTCTGCTGCGGAACTGGTAACTGAACTTTTGCAATACATTCATGACAAGGTACAATTCACTCCGCTGGAAGCTACGGCTCTACTTGCCGGGATTACGGTGGATACGAAGCATTTTGCACTGCACACCGGGTCCAGAACGTTCGAGGCGGCAGGCTTCCTGCGTCGCAGTGGTGCAGACACCATTATGATCCAACGGTTGATGAAAGAGGATCTGTCAGAATATATTGCTAAGGCAGAAATCATAAAGCATGCTAAAATGGTATACGGGAACATTGCGCTGGCGGTCACGGACCCTGGCAGCAAGATTCCACAGATGATGATCGCCCAGGTGGCGGACACATTGCTGAATATGACTGACGTGGTCGCTTCATTTGTGATTAGTGAGCGTCCGGATGGACTGATTGGCATCAGCGCGAGATCGCTGGGGCGCATGAATGTTCAAGTTGTCATGGAACGACTGGGCGGTGGCGGACATTTAACCAATGCTGCCGTACAGCTTGAAGGAACGCTTGGAGAGGCAGAAAAACGGCTGACGAACGTACTGGCTGAAATCGAAAAGGAAGAGGGGCTGTTCGAATGAAAGTCATTTTTATAAAAGATATGAAGGGTCAAGGCAAGAAAGGGCAAGTGAAAGAAGTATCTGAGGGCTACGCACAGAACTTCCTACTGCCACGGGGAATCGCACGTCCAGCAACAGATGGCAACATGAAGACTTTGGATAACCAGAAGGCTGCTGAAGAAAGAATCAAACAAGAAGAGAAAGCAGAAGCGGAAGCACTCGCGAAGAAGCTGGAAGCAGAAGTGACTGAACTGAAAGCCAAGTCCGGCGAAGGTGGTCGTCTGTTTGGTGCCATTACCAGCAAACAGATTGCAGAAGCTTTGTCTAAAAAAGGTCTGAAAGTAGACAAACGCAAAATTGAGCTGGACGAGCCTATTCGTACACTCGGCGTAACACAAGTAACTGTCAAGGTTCACCCTGAAGTGAAGGCAACCTTGAAGGTACAGGTAACGGAAGAGTAAGATGGGCGGCGAAATGTTATTCGACCGGATTCCCCCGCAGAACCTGGAAGCCGAACAGGCCGTGCTGGGTGCAATCCTGTTGCAGGGCGAAGCCCTGATTACAGCGATGGAACGGGTGCAAACCGAGGATTTCTATGATAAGCCCCATCAATTAATCTTTGAAGCGATGATCCAGCTTGGTGAGGGAAATCAACCGATTGACCTCGTGACACTGACTTCGCTTCTGAAGGATAAAGGTGAGCTGGAGGACATTGGCGGCGTTAGTTATCTGGCGAAGCTGGCTCATGGTGTACCTACAGCCGCGAACGTAGACTATTACGCTCAGATTATCGAAGAGAAATCGATGCTGCGTCGCCTGATTCGTACGGCAACACAGATCGTGAGCGAAGGATATACAGGCGGCGAAGATGTTGCAGCTATGCTCGGAGAAGCTGAGCGTCGCATTCTGGAGATTTCCAACCGTCGCTCCAGTAGTGGTTTTATAGCCATTCAAGACGTACTGATGGAAGTATTCGATCGTGTGGAAACCCTACATCAGAACAAGGGAACAACGACGGGCATTCCGTCTGGATTTATCGATCTGGACAAAATGACTGCCGGATTCCAGCGCAGTGACTTGATTATTGTAGCGGCCCGTCCTTCTGTAGGTAAGACGGCGTTTGCCCTGAATATCGCTCAGAACGTAGCCATTCGGGCTCAGGAGACGGTAGCCATCTTCAGTCTGGAGATGTCAGCCGCCCAGCTGGTGCAACGTATGATCTGTGCGGAAGCCAACCTGGATGCCAGCGTTATGCGTATGGGTGACTTTAAGGGTGATGAAGACTGGCAGAAGCTGACGATGGGCATTGCAGCATTGTCAGAAGCCAACATCTTTATAGATGATACGCCAGGGATTACCGTAGCCGATATTCGTGCCAAATGCCGTCGTCTGAAGAAAGAGAAAGGCCTTGGCATGATCCTGATCGACTATCTTCAACTGATTAGCGGACGTGGTAAAGCAGGGGAGAACCGTCAACAAGAGGTATCCGAGATTTCACGTACACTGAAACAGATTGGCCGGGAACTGGAAGTTCCGGTTATTGCCTTGTCCCAGCTGAGCCGGGGTGTAGAGCAACGTCAGGATAAACGTCCGATGATGAGTGACTTGCGGGAATCGGGTTCGATCGAGCAAGATGCCGACATCGTAGCGTTCCTGTACCGGGATGACTACTACAACCAGGAGACCGAGAAGAAAAATATTATTGAGATCATTATCGCTAAACAGCGTAACGGTCCGGTAGGTACGGTAGAACTGGTCTTCCTGAAAAACTTTAATAAATTCGTCAATTACGAGAGGGCGCACAATGACGCCTTCGCGATGTAACGGGCAGGTGCTGACAGCTTCGATCAGGAAGCAAAATCATCTGTCCCGAAGATCAACCATTAGCGTAACTGGATTTAAACATGTGATATAAATACCAGATATAGATTCGCATGGAAATGGGAATCCTTGAACCGGTGATAGCAGTCAAGCAAGCTTGGACTGTAGTCTCCGGTTTTTTGTGTCGAAATAGTGGGTAAATCCCGAACATTACAGTTGTACTATATCTAATTGTTCGCCATTTGATTTGACTTTGAAAAAGGGTACTGGTACACTAATACTGCTGCGTTAAAGCAGCGCAAACCTTCCCTTGAATGTAACGGAAGGAGATTTTTACTGTCCGTTAGCACGCTTCTCAGTCGGTTTATTGCGTAACATGCCTGCCGGGATAGAGGACGGACAGACCAATACAAAGGTGCGCAAGGCACCCACGGAGGAATGTTAACTATGTCAACGGTAGTTGTAGTGGGAACGCAATGGGGAGACGAAGGTAAAGGTAAGATCACGGATTATTTGGCGGAGAGCGCTGATGTGGTGGCTCGTTATCAAGGTGGTAACAATGCGGGTCATACAATTCTAATTGATAACAAAAAATATAAACTGACGATGATTCCATCAGGGATTTTCTACACGGATAAAGCGTGTGTTATTGGTAACGGAATGGTTATCAACCCGAAGGCACTCATCGAAGAAATTAACTATATTCATGACAATGATTTCACAACGAAGAACCTGTCCATCAGTGAGCGCGCACATATCATCCTGCCATATCACATGGTATTGGATGCACTCGAAGAAGAGAGCAAAGGTCCGAACAAAATCGGTACGACTGGCAAAGGAATTGGCCCATGTTACATGGACAAATCAGCTCGCATTGGTATTCGGATGGTTGACCTGCTGGATGCTGAAGATTTCGAACTGAAACTGCGTCATCTGGTCAAAGAAAAGAACCGTGTCATCGAGCAAGTCTACGGCGGCCAGCCTGTTGATGTGGAAGAGATTCTGCAAGATTACCTCGGATATGCTGAAATTCTGCGTCCTTACGTACGTGATACATCGGTTGTTCTGAACGAATATATTGATGAGGACAAAAAAGTATTGTTTGAAGGCGCACAAGGCGTTATGTTGGACCTTGATCAAGGAACTTATCCATTTGTTACATCATCCAATCCGTCTGCAGGTGGCGTATGTATCGGTTCTGGCGTAGGCCCGGCTCGTATTCAGCAAGTCATTGGGGTAGCGAAAGCTTACACAACCCGTGTAGGAGATGGCCCATTCCCTACGGAATTGCATGATGCAATCGGCGACCAAATCCGTGAGACTGGACATGAGTACGGTACTGTAACAGGACGTCCACGTCGTGTGGGTTGGTTCGACAGTGTTGTTGTTCGTCATGCACGTCGTGTCAGCGGAATTACAGGTCTGTCCCTCAACTCTCTGGATGTAATGACAGGTCTGGAAACGGTGAAAATCTGTACGGGATACAAATTCCGCGGCGAGATCATCACACACTATCCGGCAAGCCTCAAAATGCTGGCAGAATGTGAAGCGGTATACGAAGAGATGCCAGGCTGGAGCGAAGATATCACTGGAGCGAAGAAACTTGAAGACCTGCCAGTGAACACACAGAATTATGTAAAACGCGTTTCCGAACTGACAGGCATTCCAATTGCCATCTTCTCCGTTGGACGTAACCGTGAGCAAACGAATCAAGTTCTTCCAATCTACGAGTAATCAAAGAAATAGATAGATTGTTTCTTGAATTATAAAATAGGATACTCTGCCGACTCAGGCAGTAAAGCCTCCAGTTGTTGCTTTTATAGCGATGACTGGAGGTTTTTTTGTATGTTTTTTGGATATAATCCCGAGATTTCCGTCAATACTGGTTAACAGTAGAGTCACAGACCCCAGCATGCGCATGCTAGACGGGTGGGATAATCGGAGGGAGAGAACGGAATGAAGTTGCTTGTGTGGTTTGTCAAAATCGTGCTAACGGTGTTGCTGGTCAGCTCACTGACACTGCTCACGACCGGATTAATTGTACAGTCCTATGCGAAATCGCTACTTGCGAGTTTCAATATTCAGTGGGAAGGTCAGCCCATGGGGTTAACCGCCATGTTCAAGGGTGCATTGGGTAGTAAAACCAGTGAGGGGAACAAATCAGGGAATGGCACAACAGATCAGCCGACAGGAGCGGACGAAGAGCAGGTTCCGGAAGATGCTGTTTCAGTTATGGGAAACGGGTCGGAAGGCGGTGAATCTGGCGTAGATAAAGGCAACAGTGGGTCCCAGGGGGCCAGCTCAGGCGAGGGAGCAGGAGAAGACTCAGGTACAGATTCGACCGCAGGTTCGAACTCAGGCGTGAATGCAGGCAATGGGACGGATAGCGGCACGGGTAATGAATCTGGAACAGCACAGGGGAGTGGCTCAGCTTCGGGGAACGGAACCGGAGCGAACAGCGGTAGTGCTCCTTCAGACAATAATGCCATTGTCGTATCGCCGGATGACATCACAGGAGCGAAGGATAAGCTGCCGGTGGAGGAGAAGGAACGGATCTTCAGCCTGCTCATGAACAAGCTACCACAGAAAGAAATGCAACAGATCTCAGGCGCCATGGAAGGTGGCCTAACAGAACAGGAACTGCGCGAGATTGAACAAGTGATCTCAAAGTACCTGACCAGTGAAGAGTACGACAACCTGATGGAAGTTTTGCAGACAGAATAAGATAGGCAGGGAAAGCAGGCGTGCTCAAGACGAGTATCGCCTGATTTATATTGTAATGGACTTGTCGATGATGATTGAATATAATTTATTTATATAAATACTGGAAATTATACAAACAAAGTATTAGACGTTGAAGCATTGGAGTTTTTGGAGCGAGGAATGCTTACTTTTATGAATTTGTCTATTCAGGAGGGATTATCGTATGAAGTATAAAGGTAAAGAACACGACATATAAAAACAGTTTTGCAACATTGCAGAAACCTTCAGTCCAATTCGTGGACCTCCGTTCATAGGATGCATTCAAGAGATACGATGTACCTGTGTTTATGAATACACCAATTGGAGGTTTATCGAACATGAACTTATATCATTCTAATTCAGAACAGTCAGTAGAACAGCTTACTAAGGCGGCTAAAGAGCGATATGAGCAAGGGCTGCGAGAAGCGGATCAGCCGTTTAGTGGTTGGGATTTTAGCTATGTAACAGGGAGTGACCGTGGTCCTATGGAACGATGGCGCGCCGATTGTTGAATCAGACGGAACGAATGCTGGACATGGGCACTGGTGGAGGAGAAATGCTGTCCAGACTAATTCCGCTTCCTCTATACACATGTGCGACCGAAGGTTATCTCCCGAATATACCTATTGCAGAGGAACGTTTACAGCCGCTCGGTGTGAAGGTGTTTCCGGTGACTGATGATTCGCAACTTCCTTTCGCAGATGCGGAATTCGATCTGATTCTGAATCGGCATGAGTCGTATGATGAAAAGGAAGTTAAACGGATTCTATCCGCAGGAGGACTGTTTCTAACCCAACAGGTTGGTTGGTCAGATTGCCGAGAGATCAACGACCGGCTCGGGATTCCTATGCCAACGGATTATGCTGATTGGGAGCTGGATCGTGCTGTTCTTCAGCTGGAGCAGAGTGGATTCCGCATTCTGGAGCAATGTGAAGCAACCCCTGCACAACGTTTCTATGATATAGGAGCACTTGTCTATTATCTGAAGACCATCCCGTGGCAAGTACCTGATTTCAAGGTAGAACAGTTCCGAGAACCATTGATGGATATTCATATCGAGATGGAGCAAAATGGATTCTGGGAAGTACAGCAGAAGCGCTTTGTCATTCTTGCAGTTAAAGAATAGAAATCTGAAAGTTCATTTCTATTGAGTCATGAGATGAAATCGAGTTTAAGATAATCCACAAACAGGTTATTTACGTAATCCCTTATCAGATCTGATCTGATGGGGGATTTTATTTGTATTTTTATGAAAAAGAAAGCATATTTCACTGGGTCTTAGAACCTAGTCTTAAATTGCGAATAAAAGTACATAGTATAGCGGATGTTGAGGCATAATGGGGGATGGACCAGCCTTGCTATCTTATGGATAATTCAGGAAAACCAAGCGGGGCGCGGCTTTGTGGTGTGATGTGTAGAGTTGAAATGAGTGTAAAACCTGTGTTAAAGTATACGGGTGTGATAAAAGGTTAAAATTTTGACACTTTTACGAGCGCAGCTAAAGTCCTGATTTTGCGGACACCCAAATATATTATTCAACTAGCATGGGACAGACACGATGGGTGATGTCTTGACAGAAATGCGAACTGAGAAGTGCTGAAAAGGAGAGAATCATGAAAGGTTTCAGAGGCATACGCCAACCGGGCAAAGACCGGGTACACGAACAATCCGGGGAACACCGGACGGCCGAAGACAAAAACAACATGAGCATGTCCACCTTCAGTGTGAATAAGAAGCGCGTTCTGGCCTCGCGCAAATGGATCATTACAGCAGCATGCGGTGTATTCATCGCGGCATCGATCGGATTCGCAGGCAAACAATATGTTACTGTAAATACCGTCCCGTACTATAAAGTAATGGTTAAAGGTAGCGAGATTGGTACCATTGCAGATGAAGCACAACTACAACAACTGTTTACAGACAAAACTGAGGAATATCAAAATAAATATCCGGACGCAGAGATGGTGCTGAACACGGATGGCATCACAACCGAAACGGTAAAAGCGTACAAACCTGAAGTGAACAGTGACGAAACGCTGGATAAACTGAGCGAAATGCTGACAGCCTATGCCAAAGGTGTGGAGCTTAAGGTAGACGGTGAAGTCATTGGCATTGTGAAGGATCAGGCAACAGCTGATGCAATCCTGGAACAAGTGCAGAACAAGTACATATCGGCATCGGCAGTGCGAAGTTCGCTGAAGACGAAGTCGGTATCGGCTAACTCCTCGAAGAAAGATGAGGGACCGAGTACAACCCTGAAGTCGGTAGGTATCAAGGAAGAAGTAGCGACGGATGTGGTGAAGGCTGATCCAAACAAAATATGGGATGTATCCGAGGCGGTTAAAGCATTAACCGTTGGTAAAGACGCGCCTGTAACATATGTGGTTCGTGAAGGAGATACGATCTCTTCGATCGCTTCCAAGTATGAAATTACACAAACTGAGATTCGCCAGCATAATCCTGGCATCAAGGAAACATCGCTTCAAATTGGAGATGAACTGACCCTGACCGTGCCTAAACCAGCAGTAACCGTTAAATCGGTTGAGCAGGTGGTTGAGCAGATTGAGATTAAACCGCAAGTGGAAGTACGCAAAAGTGCTGAACTGAAAGCAGGCACAACCAAAGTCGTACGTCCAGGTCAAAGCGGTCTGAAAAATATGCAGTATCGTATAACGAAAGAAAATGGTGAAGTCGTACAGGAAGAGTGGCTTGGCCAGGAAGTGATTAAAGTCGCCGTAACCGAAGTGGTTCTTAGCGGAACGAAAGTCGTTGGTGAGGGCTCAGGTGAATTTGCTTGGCCGGTATCGAATGCATCGATGAGCAGTAGCTTTGGACAGCGTTGGGGTCGTCAACATAAAGGGGTCGATCTGGTAGGTAACCGGGATGTGAAATCATCCGACGAAGGCGTGGTTACTTTTGCAGGACAGAAGAGTGGCTATGGTAATGTCATCATTATTAACCATCGCAATGGATATGAAACATTGTATGGTCATCTGAATAGCATCGGTGTGAAGGTTGGACAAGTGGTAGAAAAAGGGGAGAGCATCGGCGTTATGGGTAACACCGGACGCTCGACTGGAACCCATCTACACTTCGAGATCCTGAAGAACGGCACAGCGGAGAATCCGATGACGTATTTGAACTAATATAAGCTAAATTGAGAGCAAGGTTGGCTATAATGCTGGCCTTGTTTTTTGCTGCTGTAAAATATTTTCAGATGAAAGACCTTCCAACCCTCGGATCGGGATGTGACGGTGCTTCAGGTATGTTAAACTAGAGAGTATAAACAACGAGCTATATAAGTTGAACTAATTATTTTCACGATAACGGAGAGGACAGAAAAAACCTGAAAAAGCGAAGCGTTCGCCTTTATCCCCGGATTTTCCCTTGAGAAAAGGGAATCGAAAAAATCTGGGGGTAACAGCGATTGGAAGGTTGTTCTGTCATCGTAGTGTGAGTGTAAATATTCTTTAGTTCAACTTATATTAGAGAAACAACTCAAGCAGGCTTGGTACAAGCTAAACATAGAAGAGAGATATAGACGCTAACGCGGATTAAGCAGGATATAGGGGTGAACTTAGCCGATGCAGGGGAAGATTTTGGTGGTGGACGATGAACAGCCCATCGCGGACATTCTGAAGTTTAATTTGGAAAAAGAGGGGTACGAGGTCATCTGTGCATTCGATGGCATTCGTGCGGTTGAACTGGCACTATCCGAGAAACCGGATCTGATGCTGCTGGATCTGATGCTCCCGGGCAAGGACGGTATGGATGTATGTCGTGAGGTGCGCGCTCATCTGGAGATGCCGATCATCATGCTTACCGCCAAGGATGGCGAGATCGACAAGGTGCTTGGACTGGAATTGGGTGCGGATGATTACGTGACGAAGCCATTCAGTACGCGTGAGCTGCTTGCACGGGTGAAGGCACAGATGCGCAGACGGCAAAAGCTTGCGATTACGGCAGAAGCGCACGAAGACGAAGAGAAGCAGGTCATGCGGCTGTTTGATCTGGCTTTTGATATGGATATGTATACGGCTTACAAAGGCGGAGAACCACTCGATCTGACCCACCGTGAATATGAACTTCTCTATTATATGGCGAAGCATTCCGGCAAGGTTATGACACGGGAACATCTGCTGCAAGCGGTGTGGGGATATGAATATTTCGGCGATGTTCGCACCGTGGATGTTACGATTCGTCGTCTGCGTGAGAAGATTGAGGAGAATCCAAGCAAACCGGAAACGATTCTGACACGCCGCGGGCTCGGTTATCTCGTGCGCAGTGCCAAAAGCGTGGGGATATAATGGGCCGATTCGCGCGATTCTCGTTCTTCCGAACGATTCAGGCGAAATTGATAATTATCTATGTACTGCTGATTCTGATTGCGATGCAATTAATCGGCGTTTATTTTGTGAGCGCGATGAAGAACTCGCTGACGAGCAACTTTACGGAAGACCTGCAGGCACGTGCGGAGATGCTATCGGTTCTCGTGGGGGAGACGATGGCAGGTGGAGAAGCAGAAGCTGGCGAGGACAAAACGGAAAATCTGCGTGTGCTGGTGAACAATCTGTTCAACATTAATGGTGCCGAGATTCAGGTGTTGGATGCTAGCGGCAAGGTACTCACGACCTCGCTAAGTTCACATTCGGACTATGTCGGGCGCAAAAATACCCAGACTGTCGTCAGCCGTGCGCTGCAAGGCATTCGGGACAATGAGGAATATATCGTGGACGAGGATAATGTTCGCAAAAAGGTCGTCGCCAAGCCGGTGCTCTCCGGCGGTAAAATCATTGGCGCGGTCTACATCGCGGCATCCATGAACGAGTTGTATTCCACGATGGAGGGAATCAACAAAATCTTTATCTCCGGCATTCTGATTGCCTTGGTGTTAACAGCGGTGCTTGGCGTGATCCTGTCCCATACGATTACGCAGCCGATTAAGGAAGTGACCCGGAGAGCGACAGCTGTAGCAGAAGGTAACTTTGATCAGCAGACACCTGTATTCGGCACGGATGAGATCGGTCAGCTCAGTCGGGCTTTTAACTATATGACCAGCAGGCTTCGAGATGCACTCTCGCAGAATGAAGAGGAGAAGGAGAAGTTGACCTCCATTCTAACCAATATGAGTGATGGTGTGGTAGCCACGGATGAGTACGGTAAAGTCATTCTGGTGAACCGCCGTGCCAGTAGCATTCTGGGTATGCGTCCTGCAGATATTGAAGGAAGACATTTTGCCATATTGCTCGGTATTGATCCGGAGGATGCGGAAGCTCTCGCCAGTGGTTTTACAGGTTCAACGTTGCTGCAGATTGCACCCGCGGGACAAGAAGAGCCTGTGGTCATTCGGATGACGTTCACACCGGTTCATCGGCGTGAGTTGGGTATCACAGGAACCATTGCCGTACTTCAGGATGTCACCGAGCAGGAAGAGCTTGAAGCATCCCGGCGTGAATTCGTGGCCAATGTATCCCATGAGTTGCGGACACCTCTAACGACGATCAAAAGTTATGCAGAAGCTCTGGATGATGGTGCATTGGAAGATCCACAGCTTGCTGGTCGTTTCGTTGGTGTTATTCAGAACGAGACGGAGCGAATGATTAGGCTGGTTACGGATCTGCTGCATCTATCTCGGCTGGATTCCAAGGAAGCTTTACTGCGCAAGCAGCCAACCGACATTCTGGAAATGCTGGAGGAAGTGACGGATCGATTCTCGTTCCAGATGCATCAGAAGGATATTCAACCTGTGTTGTCTGTAGAGAACGATATTCCGGCTGTTCCACTGGATCGTGACCAGATTGATCAGGTGCTGGATAATGTCGTGTCCAATGCGTTGAAATATACTTCTGAAGGCGGCACCATTACCATTGCGGCTAGACGCAGTGATGAGCATGCACTTGCCATCTCGGTATCGGATACCGGAATGGGTATTCCACAGCGCGATCTGGATCGTATTTTTGAGCGGTTTTATCGGGTGGACAAGGCTCGTTCCCGCAGTATGGGAGGCACAGGGCTGGGACTCTCCATTGCCCGGGAAATTGTGAAGGCGCATGATGGGAGCATCTCACTGGAGTCTGAGGTGGACGTGGGCACGACAGTAACGTTTACACTGCCGATGCGCGAGGAAGGGGGTGAGCACCGTGAAGGAACGGATTAAATCCCTGGTGCTCGCTACCCTTGTTGTAGCCAGTCTGGTACAGAGTTATTTCCTGATCTACCGTTTGCCCGGAGGTGGGGATTCTATTGTGACGTCAGAGACGAACTATGTGAAGACGGAGAATATGGGTCAGGAACGTAATATTGAAGAATTAATCTTCCCCGATCAGATGATTATTCATCTGGGCGAGGATAAACATACGGTGTTTTACCCTGGCAATACGTTCTATCAGTTGATCTATTCACGGTTACAGGGGCGAGCGTTCGATGATTTTCAGCGCCGCAGTGTGCAATCGGTGAACTGGGATCAGATTCGCAAGGAAAACCCTGGGTTTGAGCTATCGTTCAAGGAAGGTATCCCCGTAGCTTTATTACAGCGGGTGATGAGGCTCGGGACGGATTCCTTATTCCAAGGGGAGACGATTAACCGAATCTCGATCTATACAGCCAAAAATGAAACGAAGGCCCATGCGCTGTTCTTCAGCGCCAAGGGAGACGTGGTATACGAAGCAACCCAGGCGGACTTAACGGTGCAGGACGTACAGCAGCATGTCGACTTCGGTACAAACTGGACGCCATATACGTTGATGGATGGCGGGTATTATATCCCGGCGGAAGCTCTGGAGACGATTGAAGCCGATGTGCCGACAGGGCAGTTCACGGTTGAGCAGATGCAACGCAGTCTGTTCTTCGATCCAAGCATGACTCGGAATATTCGGGAAAAAGACGGGTCAGAGATCTACACGGATAGTAAACGTAGCTTGCAAGTTAAACAGGAACAACGCTGGATCAGTTATACCGATCCGGCGGCACCGCCTGCGGGACAGATTGATCCCGCGAAGGATGCGCTATCTGCGGTTGATTTTGTGAATCAGCATGGTGGCTGGAAAGGCAGGTCGCGCATGATGCTGGAGACCGCTGACAGCAAGACACAGCTTGAATTCCAGCAGTATTACGGCAGCTACCCGATTATGGATTCCATGCAATTCCGCTTCGGCACGATCAGTATGGAGATGCAGCAGGAGACGGTGTCCAGTTATGAACGATCGCTGGAATACCTGAACGAAGGCGCAGAGGGGAAGAAATCGGTCAAACTACCTGGCGGAGACAAGCTGAAGGCTCTGATTAAAAAGGTGGCAGGTGAGAATCGCCAGGTTGTGGACGTCTACCCGGCTTATCGTCCTTCTTCGATTGAGGACGGACTGAAGCTGATCCCGGTTTGGGTGATCCGCTTTGGAAACGGGGAGGAAACCACCGTATCTTGATAGGTTGTAGTCATTAAACTGAAGAGTAGCTGTACTTTATCACTACGAGTGCAGAATAACCTTTCAATTGATAGATGTGAACTGCCCAAAAAGTGTTGATAGTTTAACTTTGGCAGAGGGCTAACGAATCTGACACGCCTTAAATGCCGAATTAGCCTTAAATGCAAAATCTAACGAACCTCAGCGACGTTATTCCTGCAGAAAACGAGTGAAAATCGATGGAATGCCTACAAATGCTAGAAATAACTTCTCTCAGATTCGTTAGATTATAAACTTGCGGAAAATGGAGCAAATAAGGCTTGTGGAGTTCGTTAGCGAGCAGGCTAACATGGATAGAGATCAATTTTCTAATAGTTATTGAAAGTATTTCAGCCAGTTAACTGAGGGAGGTGAAAGTTTTGGATTGGGGACGGGCGAAAAATGTGTTGATCTATGCCTTTCTGCTGCTCAATCTGGTGCTGGGATACCAGATCTGGATGGATGCGCGGGAGACGGCCGGAGCCAATCTGGACTTCACCTCACTGGCAGATAATACACAGCAGGCGATGGAAGAGAAGGGCATTCAGGTGCTGGCTCCGATTCCAAATGAAACGCCAAAGCTACCAAAGTTGTCCTATGAATTCATCGAAGAGGACAAGGCTGGCGTGGATATGGAACTGGAACAGCCTGTAGATAGCAAGTTGATCTTCTCGCAGAGTGAGCTGGAGGATGCATTACAGCGTGAGATTCCACAGATCGGGACATACCGGCTGGATCAGCTGATGGCCGAGGATGGGGCTTTTGTGCTTCACCCACTGGTGGATGGCAAATGGCCGCTCTTCAATGTGAGTCTGGAGCTATTCTACAGCGACCAGAAAATAACGGGTTACCGTCAGACTCCGGTGCGGATTACAACCGCAGAGGAGAGCGATCAGCAGGTGCTTCCGGCGTCGAAGGCGCTGGGAACGCTGATCGAGAACTTTTTGCCAAATGATGCAATTGTCAAAGATATTCAGCTGGGCTATTACGGCCAGTTGTTCAATTCAGATATACAGGTAGCGATGCCGGCATGGCGGTTCGTGCTGGAAAGTGGCGAAGTGTTGTACGTGCAGGGCATCAGTGGGGATGTATTCAGTCCCAAGACAGACAAACCAGGGGAGTAATGCGTTATGGGGATATATTTTACCGTGTTATCCAGCGGTTCGACAGGTAATGCCACGGTCATACAGCATGGGGGCACATCTCTCATGATTGACGCGGGTCTGAGTGCGAAGCGATTGGATGCACTGTTTCAGGAAAGGGAGATTTCTGGGGCAGAACTGGACGGGATTCTGGTTACACATGAACATTCTGATCACATTAAAGGACTAGGCGCGATGTCTCGGAAATATAATTTACCAATCTATGCGAATCTGAATACGTGGGCGGCGCTGGAGAAGTCAGTTGGGGCGATTCCAGAGGAAAACCGGAGGGTATTTGAAACAGGTGAAAAGCATGATTTTGGGTCACTGCGCGTGGAATCCTTCGGGATCTCGCATGATGCGGCTGAGCCGGTAGGTTATACGTTCGATGATGGCAGTGAGAAGCTGTCTGTTGCAACGGATCTCGGGTACATGAGCGACAAGGTTCGCGATGCGATATCCGATTCTGACGTGCTGGTGCTGGAGGCGAATCATGATGTCGAATTGCTGCGTATGGGGCGTTATCCGTGGAACACCAAGCGCCGGATTTTGAGCGACATTGGGCATTTGTCGAACGAAGCGGCAGGGGCAGCGCTTAGTGAACTGATGAACGGACGCATCAAGCGCACGTATCTGGCACATCTTAGCCGGGATCATAATATGATGGACTTGGCGAAAATGACCGTGCGCGACGCGATGGAGAGCCGTGGATGTTTTTATCGGGATCATGAGTTCAAGCTCTGTGATACGTATTACGACCGTCCTACACCATGGGATAGGGTGGGTGAGCCATAAAGCTGTCCAGTTCGGCGGCTTTGCGCTCCACTTCCTCGCGGGTTAGGATGCCTTTATCGATAAGCAGTTCGATGATGGTACTAAGTGCAAGGGTATTTCGATAGTGTTCATCCTTAAGATCGGCCAGCTTGGCCGCCATATGAACTTCATCCATAGCTGTGAGTGTACGCGTGCGATCCATGTTATATCCTCCTCTATGAAGCTTCGAATTGTCTTTTACTATTATTGTAGTCAGGCTGGGTGGAAAACATTCCTCTTTTTGCCGCTATAATTTGTGAGACGAGGCGTGTATGCTGAACCTGTGACTATGCATGGGTGAAAAAGTTCTTCAAAATAGCCAAAACGGCGCTTAGCGGACCGGATTTTGTGGTGATAGATAGTATGGACCTTTATTGTTAAACGCGTTATAGCGGAAATTTGCGTTAATTTTCGTAATTATGCAACTTTTTGTGATTTGGCGTGTTTAGTATATGAGGAGCATTGTGATTTTGGCTGTTTTGCGTGTGAAATGGCATGTCATAGAATGCGAGAGCATGATTGATAGAGTCACTGACAGAATGGCGTGTCCGTTCTGTTGTACATAGACGCTGTATCTTGATTTGATGCCGGGATGCGGCGATATGCAAGACCATTTTATAAAAATGCAAAAAAGCATGGGAAAGCGAGAGGTTATTTACGGTACGCACGTAACGGAAGACACAGAACGAGGCTGGAGAAGCGTAGCGTTCGCCGGAAAGCTTTCTGAAGGAAAGCTACTTCGGGAGCATACGCGATGAACAAACTTCACCCTGAAAGTGGGATGAAAATTTGTGAGTAACAGCGATTGTAAGCTCGGCTGTGGCTGGAGTGGGGTAACGTAAGAACAGCATCGTTGATCCATGCGACAACTTAGGCGGCAGTCAGGGTCTTGATGCGTGACAACGAAGGGGAGAGGATCACGATGGGATTGTTTGGAGACGATTTTTATTCAACCAAAGTATCAAGACGCGCCGAACCTGAACAGAAAGGCAAACTTCAGATCATCCGCCCTGGAGGCAGAGCACGTGGACGTGACCGCTGGAGCAATCCGCGCAGATCGCGTACGGGAATCAGTTCCACAGTGAAGGTAGCTGTGATTAGCTCGGTGATCAGCTCCATCGTGACCGTCACGCTGTTTAGCTTCATTACACAGCCTGCATCGTTACCGCTAGCGAATGCTACTGGCAACGGTGGTGGAGGCGGTGCACCGACAGCACAGGCAGCTGATCCATACGACCGGATTATTCAGGCGGCGGCCCATGTTCGTCCTTCGGTGGTGAGCATTGTGAACCATAAAACGGGTAGCAGTCTGTCGATGGAAGATTCCGCGCTGGGCTCAGGGGTCATTTTCAAGAAGGAAGATGGCAAGGCTTATATCATGACCAACCACCACGTCGTGGAGGGCGCGAGTGATCTGGAGATTGTGACCGTAGATGGGGAGACACATAAAGCAAAGCTGGTTGGTAAAGACCGTGTAAGTGACATTGCTGTATTATCCGCAGAAGATAAAGGGCTGGGTGCGGTCGCGGAGATCGGTGATTCCAGCAAACTTCAGCGCGGTCAAACGGTGCTGGCGATCGGGAACCCGCTCGGTCTGGGCGGTACCCTGACATCCGGTATTGTCAGTTACACGGATCGTATTCTACCGGTATCTATTAATCAGGACGGGGTGTACGACTGGGAGCAAAACGTGATCCAGACGGATGCGGCGATTAATGAAGGTAATAGCGGTGGTGCTTTAGTCGATCTGAACGGCAAAGTGGTCGGTATCAACACGATGAAAATCTCGGATACGGGCGTTGAAGGTCTCGGCTTCGCCATTCCGATGAACGAAGTGATGAAAACGGTCGATTCCCTGCTACTGAACGGCAAAGTATCTCGTCCATATCTGGGCGTGTACACGGTGGATCTAAGCAACCCTTATGCACCACTGGATGACGAGCAGCGTAAGGATCTGAAGCTGCCATCTCACGTGGATAGCGGTGTGGTTGTGCTGGAAGCATCCGGTCCGGCATCCGAAGCGGGCATGAAACTGAATGATGTTATTACGGAGTTTGACGGGCAAAAAATTACCTCCACGCTGGATCTGCGGAAGTATCTGTACGATCAGAAGAAGATTGGGGATACAATTGAAGTGACTTTCTACCGGGATGGCAAAGCTGAGAAAGTATCAGTGAAGTTGACGGATAAGCCGGAGTAAGGGAATTCAATGAAACCTATACTGTTGCGTTGATTGAAATAGGGAAAGCTAGAAGAGTGATCAGATCAACTGACCACTCTTTTTTAGTTGTTGGTTCAGTATTATGCTAGGGGCGGACGTGCTCGTTCGACAGTAAATGAGTAGATTAACCATTTTAATGTTCCTATGATCAGTTAGACCCGGAGCCAAAGGAGCAGATACATAACACTCGGGCTGTGGTAAACTGTTGTCAATATGTTGGAGACGGTTGCTGATGCAAATAACATCTGTTTGTCGATCAAATTTTTATCTCACAATGGAAGGGGTATTTTAATGAAACGATTAAGGAAAAAGATGCTTGGGGGAATGAGCTTGGCGCTGTCCCTGTTTATGCTGTCTGCCTGTGGATCTGAGGTAGCTACAACAGGAGCTGCTGTGGATACAAGTGCTCTGCAAGAGAAGATTGCAGGACTTGAGAAGAAACTGGTGGAGCAGGGAGCCAAGAGCAGTGAACAGGAGCAAAAGATCGCAGAGCTTGAGGCTAAGTTGAGTGAGCTGAGTACAAATGTGATTGCGGTAGGTCAGGCAGGTGGTCAAACACCTGTAGCATCAGGAAACAACGGATCGGCCGGGAAAGGCGATGGGGTGCTGATTACATTTGCCCAGTATGAGAAGCTTGAGGTTGGCATGTCGGTAGAAGATGTCATTGAGATTCTTGGCGGCGAAGGTGAAGCGCTGAGTGAAGCGGAGAATATGGTGGTGTACAACTATAAAGGTACAGCCGGCAATGGTGCCAATGCGGTTATTGCTTTTCAAGGCGGCAAGCTGTTGACGAAGGCTCAGTCGGGATTGAATTAAAGAGCGTGGACTAGAGACAATTCATGGAATGGAACAGGGGGAAAAGTAACTCTGTATTCGTAATTCAGGCGCTGGAGCAAGATTGATTCGCTATGTGAATTGGATTGTTACTCTTACAGGAGCATTCTTTTCAGGTACCGTAGAGGTATCTGGAAGGGATGCTTTTTGTGTTCTTTTAAGGCGTATGGAGAGGTTTGGTAGATGTTGGGTACAATAAATTAGGGCTAGGGGTTTCTTTTCGATGGCAGGTGTGATAGAACTGAGAAGTGGCTATCCTGTAATGGGATAAGCGGTTGTGAATCGGGAACATAGCTGGTTACAGAAAGGATGCATAACGGATGTACGTTGTATGCAAAGAACACGTGGACATTGCCATCGACATGTTTGTCGATGAGTATGAGGACGCTCCAGATATCGTTGATCTGAAGGAGACGGAATTTGCCGACTGGGACCCGCCTGCGAAGTGCGCCGAGTGCGAACAGCACGCGGAATTCCTCGTCGTTTAGCGTACTGTAGGACTTAGATGGCCCGAGGCGTGACTATAAGTGGCGCTTTTGGCTGACTTTCCATCCGGTATGAACATCACAGCAAGAAGCCAAGGAGAGCGTGATGAGCGCTCTTTTTGTCTTTGTGCAGGGAATTGGTGAGGTATTGGTAGGCAGCGTGGAGTTGGGCCAGGGTTGTAGGGTCTGACGATGGAGTAGGGGAGAGGAGGAGCAGATTCAGGTAGGTAAGTGCCGAGTTCCGAATTGGAGTGAGCTAGGTTGTAGCAAAGGTGGAAGGTGTAGGTAATAGAAGTGGATGCCACCCGGGCATGGGGAAAGTGAAGTTGTGTGACAGCGATGTGGGTAGGGATGGAGGCGTGGCTTGGTCGAGTAGCTCTAACGAACCTGAGGAACCTTATTAGGGGCAAATACCGTCTGGTTGAAATCTAACGAATCGTAGACACCCTATATTACTGAAATGGCCTCGAAAGAGGTGGGCAACGCTTGTTTTAACTGGGATAGCGTGTTTCAGATTCGTTAGATTTTAAAGTAGCCGCAATGGGGCTGAATAAGGTGTGTGGAGTTCGTTAGAATTTGGAGAAATGTGTAGTGTAGGTGTACTACGGTTGGAACGAACGATGCGCTGAAGCATCTTACCTATAGAATATCTCGCAAGACAATTTAGGAGGAATGGATTGTTATGTTTATTCAGATTATTGGCGTAGGCAAATTGAAGGAAAAATATCTCACGCTGGGCATTCAGGAATATGCCAAGCGGCTCGCCCCGTACATCAAGTTTCAGATGATCGAGGTCGCAGACGAAAAGGCGCCCGATACCCTGAGCGAAGCTGAGGTTCGGGCGGTGAAAGAGCGCGAGGGCGAACGCATCCTCGCGCATGTGAAGAGCGAGGCGCACGTGGTCGCGCTCGCATTGGATGGCCAGCTCTGGAGTTCTGAGGAGCTGGCATTGGAGATCGACAAGCTCGGCACGTATGGGACGAGCCATGTCGTGTTTGTCATCGGAGGAAGCCATGGGCTCTCCGATGAGGTATTGCGCCGTGCGAAGCAGCGCTTGAGCTTCGGGCGTATGACCCTGCCGCATCAGTTAATGCGGCTGGTGCTGGTGGAGCAGATTTATCGCGCAGTGAAGATAAATCGGGGTGAACCATACCACAAGTAGGACGAAAAATGGGGAGGCTAAAAAATACGTTAAACATGCCCAGCCCATGGATTGCCTGAGATACAAAATTTGGTTTAGCAGATATAGGCTCGTTCCTCTCGTCCAATAACTTACTTTTTCTTATCTTTTTTCATCTCAATAACATAAACTATCAGTAACAGTAAGAGGCCTGGCCAGACTGTGAAATAATATACATTAGATGAAGCATAGCCCATAGAGTGCAAAGCTCCAAAGGACATTATGACAAAAGCTAATATTTTTAAAATAGTATACTTAGACATCTAAAACGACCTCCATAATGTTTGATGAAATACTAATATATTATATATTAACAACATAAAATAAAATAAAGTATTGCATAAAAGGAGTTATCTGGAATATAATAAATATACATCGTGAGTATACTAATAATTATAAATAGTTTCAGTGAAACAAAAAATAACAATGTTTTCATGCTTACTATAATGAGTATATTACATCATGGGATAAATATCAGAAGGAGAGTGTGTAATGTTTAAAAAGATAACCTCAATGCTTTTGGTTCTAAGTTTCTTAGTTGTTTTTGGTGGACAAAGTTTTGTGAGTGCAGCAACAACCAATATTGATGGTGCAGTATCAAATATGACAGTGAAAAAGTTGTCTAACAATAGTTACGTACTTAGTTTTAACCTGAAAAGGAAGTTATCCTCTGGAGAATCAATTTTAATTTCCGGTGATTATCCTTTACAGTACAGACAGAATGGTTTTTTTAATTATACTATTGATAGCACTAAATCTATAGGAAATTACACTATTCCTATTAGTAGATCAATTCTTCCTTCAAGAATTTATTTTACGGCTCAATACAAAGCGCCGTTATTAAACTATACAGAGAGTAAGAAAATAGCAGAACATGTGAACGGTTTTCCAGAAATATCAGAACAATTTCATACAGTGACTGCATCAGAGGCAGGAGCAGCGTGGATTTCAATTAATATAATGCCAGGTTTGGTAATTCAATTTACTAAATTAAATAAAACTGTTAAATTTTTTGCATCAGCTGCCTATACTATGTTAATGCAATTGGATGGTTTTACCGATGCTCTTCGTGTAAATACTGTTTGGAAACCAACGGCAGGAGAATATGTTCGTTCTGTTACTACATTCTCAGCGACAGGAACACAAAACTTAAAAGTAGAAGTGTACACAGACAAGCTTTCGTATTCTAAAAATATTCCCCCTATTTATAATTTCTCAGTTACTATTCCATTACCTAAATAGTATTTAAATACCTAATATAGTTAGATTTTTTGGATACAACGTTTTAAACTCTAGTTCGGAATGAGAAACTCATCGAAGGCATTATCAGCAGGCATACCTTTAGGGGACATGTGCTGGATAATGCTTTTTTTTACAGCTCGGTTAGTTAAAAAGTATGTATGTTGCTAGTTTAATATGAAGGTTCTGAAGTTAGTATTGAAACCAAGGGATGCATACTGCTTATTTGGATACTTTTATCGCCAATTCTCCTTTATAGAGACTTTTAATGAATGAAAGATATGACAAATAAATAAAAACAAAAACATGAAATGTAAATAACCGTTTTATGGGACATATGCTCCTTAGAATATATTGGCTGCCAAGTCGTTTTCGCATTTTTTCTCATTCCGCAGCGCCTTCCGGGCCTCTTCATTATTAGCAGAACTCGCTTATAGATAATAATAAAACTCTCTGACCGAAGCAACGCAAGTTTTGAGTCTTAGAGTCAAATACAAGGATTGGAATTTTGCTAGTGTAATAGTATATTTCTTGTTTTTTTAGAGGTTAATAATCAGTTTCTGTGTAAGTTTTAGTCCTTTTCCTTTTCCAGGCAAAGGAAAAGCCCCTTCTGCTATTAATTCAGCAGAAGGGGCTGCGCTTGAAAAATGCTTTTCGGTTTCCTCGTTAAATGCAAGCTCAACACAGCTTACTCGCTTCCATAAGCAATAATCGGTGTTGGATCCTGCACGTAAGGCCCGTGCCTGCAAGGCAGCAACCGCATCTAGCGACGAAATATCAAGAACGCTCTTTTAACCAACTGATTAGTCACACCACAAAACTGTATGGAGTGTTATTTAGCGTTGGAATACGAACGGCGTCAATCAAGTGATAACCGGACACTCGGAGGTCTATTTGATCTCTTTGCTGACAAAGTTCGCGATCTAGATTTTCAGACTGCTCTTCAGCAACACATGAATTTATTCCCAAAAATGTCTCAGGCGAAAACGAAGAAGAATAAAACTGCTGTATTTTTTACAGTAATGTATATCTATGTTACCTAGTTACATCAAGGGTTTGCTAAAGAAGTTAGAAAAGATTTTATTAATCTAAAACTGTTTCAAGTGCAACTATAGAAGATATTTTTACATTACATATTGAGGTTAGGTCATTACGTATTTCTGTATATGCATATGTAGGGATGACAATTATAGTTGTGTCAGGTTCTGGCTTATAATTTGTTAATTTAATAATAGGGACGCCCATGTATTCTTTTTCACATGGATTCTTGTCTATAAAACATTGTATGTTCGCGAAATCTTTTGCTCTGTCATAGAAGACCTTTCCTATATCACCAGCTCCATATATTGCAATGGAAGAAGGTAGTGTTAGATGACAGAAATTAGCGCGATGTAATTTCATAAGTCGTTGCCATCTAGTTTCATTTATACTCATTTGACGGTAAGCATTATCCACATCTCTAATAGCTTGTAATTGTATTACATGAGAAGAATTTCCGCTTTGGGCTATCTTGAGTTCGGATTGTAAATCAAAGATGAGATTATCTTTATATATTGTCTCTGGATAATTATTTTTCAAATGTAACAGAAAACTATCATCTTGAATCGTATCAAAAAGACTTCTAAGCGCTTCGCGGAAATTTCCCTGATATACGTTGATGTTTAATATATAGTTTTTTTCATGGAAATTTTTTGGTGTAGATAGATATTTAGGAATAAGGTAAATCACAGTATTATCAATGTTATTTTTTGTTATAATTTTTTGTATTTTACTATGGTTACAAGAAATGTAATCTAGCTCTTGTTGATGTTTAACAGCTCGTATAAAACAAACTCCATTTTTAGTTTCTTGTAAGAATCGATGGATTCTTCGAATATACTTTTCCTTTATGGTCGGAAAGTCTTCTGCAAATGAGTTATGAATATCATGATTAAAAATCATGCTATATTTGAAATCCTTAAACTCCTTTGGTTTGTCATCAATTGTTTCAATATTTTCAATAGATAGAAAATCTTTAAAATCATTCTCAATAAAATGGAGTACGCTTTCGTATTCAGAAAAACACCAATCAAAAGGTCCAGAAAAACTTCTAAATCCATTTTTGGCTAAAGATGCTGATGTAGCACAAAACCATCCTAATGATACTACTGAGTTGTACAAAATAATTAACTCCTTTTCACATAATATTATATGAATATATATCGGCATATACACAGTGAAGTATAATGAGTCTTAATTGAAATAGGCAAAAATGTATACATAAATTTCGTACTCCTTTCGTGTTGATGTTATTATCTCAACTTTCGCAGAGTCAAAATCGAGTTGACTCCAAGCGGGGGGTAAGATGTGTCCGTTTTAGTAAGGGTCTTGCCCACATAGAAAACACTGCTTCGTTTGGTAAAGTGGGATTGTCGAGTCAACTTTTGTTTATAAATCTCCTGAACAAACAGGGAGAATGAATCGCACACCAGATCAACGCAGTGATCTCAGTACTAGGCGTTATTTTTTATGAAAGGGTCAGCTCCGTTTTCACATAGAAGACGGGAATGATTGGGGCTCTGTACATATTTCAGAGTCTCCTCATCCCTTGGTTGAAATTCGATCTGAGCTAGAAGGGCCGCTTGAAACGGTAATTCTTAAGTCCTGGCAAAGTCACCTGGAGATCGTTATCAGAGAGCATATGGTTTACTTCACCAATTGCTTATGGAGATTCTTCCGGAAGTCAGTGCATTGTTGAAAAATGAACGTTTTTCAGATGCGGAAGTTGTAATCAGTAAAGTTCTCTCTTTATTGTTGAGTTGTTTTATAGAGACGCAGTTAGCAAAAGAGAATCCGACAAACCCAACTGAGATCGTAGGCTATTTCCCTGTCACTACGAAAGAACAAGCGGGTGAAGCGATTGAAGCGGCGGCAGGAGCTTTTAAAACATGGAAGCAGACCTCCATTGATGAACGCATTATAATGATGCGTAAGGCGATCGAGAAGATTAGAGCTGCTGAGAATGAAATTGTGCATTTGCTGTCTAGAGAACATGGCAAGCCCCTGTATGATGCACACGGTGAAATTTATGTTTCGTTAATGTGGATGGAGTTTGCTTGTAATGAAGCCAAATCGGCTCTACAGGAAGAGATCAAAGAGCATGAGAATGGTAAAACGATTCTTACCTATGATCCAATTGGTGTGGTGGCAGCGATTAGTCCATGGAACTATCCCATTGCTCTATCTACGATTAAGATTGCTCCTGCCTTACTTGCGGGCAACACGATTGTGCTTAAACCAAGTCCATATGCGCCACTGGCGGCAGCGAAGGTGGCAGAGATTATTGCGAGTGAGTTCCCGGCTGGGGTAATCAATGTCGTTCATGGTGATGCGGATGTGGGCGTTGAACTGACTACGAATCCTCATGTTACTAAAATCGCCTTTACAGGTGGAACGGAAACAGCTAAGCATATTATCAAAGCAGCTTCGCAAACGATTAAGGATATGACGCTTGAGCTTGGTGGTAATGATGCGGCGATCTTCTTGGAAAGTTTTGATGTTCATGATGAGCGAGCAATGCGCCGGATTGTCATTTCTAATTTCTTGACTGCAGGACAGATCTGTATGATCGCCAAACGTGTGTATGTACACCGTTCTATTTATGATGAGTTTGTGGAAAAATATATAGAGGCGGCAAATCGCTGGATTCGAATTGGTGACCCATTTGATTCAAATACGACGGTAGGTCCTGTTAATAACCTGAAGCAGAAAAATGTTGTGCTTGGTTTGGTGGAAGATGCGAAAAAGCGCGGGGCTAAGGTCATCCCTCTTGGGCAAATTCTGGATCAGAAGCTGTTTGACCAGGGTTACTACTTACAACCTACGCTTGTTTTGGGTTGCGACGTTCATAATCCGATTGTAGTGGAGGAACAGTTTGGCCCTACGGTTCCGATTCTGCCATTTGATGATGAAGAGCAGTTTATTCATCTACACAATGAAAGCATATATGGATTGACGAGTTCTGTGTGGGGCAAAGAAGAGGGTGCCATCTCCGTCGCACGTCAACTCGAAGCTGGAACGACCATGATCAATACCGCTGCTGTGCAGGGTCTCGACGTTCGGTTCCCTTTCGGTGGCTTCAAGCAATCTGGTATTGGCCGTGAATACGGCGCGGAAGGTATCCGCACTTATACAGAAAAACATGTCATCAACGTTCCGAAGACACTGGATCTTCCTTATATACCAGAATAAATCCTATAGCACACAACTTCGCATTGTACAGGAAATGTGCATGTGAAATTAAATGTAGGCCCTGAAGAAATAAAGAAGCCACTCCTTTTTTTTGGAGTGGCTTTGTATTCAACTATTATACGGTGAACGGCGGTTATCTTCTACCTAGTGTCTCCCAAATTCCATGGAGCCAGGAGTCGAAATCAGCATCTTTGTCGCCCTCGTAAGTATCATAGAGATCCAGACGTGTCTTTTGCAGTTTTTCCTTAAATTGCTCAAATGTGTGATCTTCAGGAAGGCTTTTTTTGATCCGTAGCAAAATTTTGTTAGTACCTTTAAACAGCTCGCCTTTGTTTTTGGCAGGCATTTGTACATCTTCATCCAACTGCTTCAGCTTGTGATATGCGGCTTCACGCACCTGGAACACTTGATCATTTTTCAAAACGTGCTGAAGCAACTTAATGGTAGGGGCTGTATCCCAGTTCCCCAATTCATTCACCGCATTTAGTCTGTCTCTCCAGCTTGACGTCCGATTAGCCGCTCGTTTGAGCTCTTCAAAGTTTTCCGGTAGTTCGTTCACTGCTCCAGTATCATGGTTGTTCGTCAAAATTCAATCTCCTTAATCATCGCCATCTCGGCAGAATGATGAATGTTATTTATGTGATCACTATTATAGCACGAACCTGACTAAACTACTCCTATGAAGCCGATTGGCTAGCCTTTTCCTTAATGAAGTCCATCATAAACACCCAACCAATCAGTCCACATAAGACAAAACCAAATGCATGCAAAGATCCATATATGGGAATAAAATTGAGTATGGTTAAGGAGTACATATTTTTCAGTAACGGATAGAAGATGGAAATAGCAACAACCGTGTAAAAGGCTAGGCAAGAAAGGCCCAAGAAGAAGGCTGCCTTAATATCCAAAGCGTTTTTCCTCAAGTAAGCCAGGAGATAAGCGGTGTAAACCACAATATTAGAGGCGAACAAAGTGACACCAATGTATTCAATTGGCTTGGAGAAAATCATACCAATAGCAATCAAGATTGGTCCGATGATATCAATGGCAACAACCCAGGGATACCAGCTTTTCTTCGTCATGATGCGTCCCAGTGCACCAATAAAAATCGGCACGATCGCAGATGAAAAATGAAAGTGAACCGAGCTTAATGCGTGCGTTGCAGGATTAGCTTGGAAAAGGTTCAATTGATATTGATATAAGGTAAACCAAATGCCCCCGATAAAAAAGTAAATGAGCCCAGCGCCAATCGCTATTTCCGCTGCTTTTCCTTTAGAAATCACAATCGTGGTTAAGCCATAGATGCCGAGCAACAGTGTGAACAGTAGCCATCCAAGAGAAAGAATCCCTGGAATTTCCGTACTTTCTACCCCCCACATCTTACTACTCATTACCGAGGCCAGGGTAAGAAGCGCAGCGGGAAATTGAAGCCATTTCATAGCGGCATAAATCAGTCGTTGATGTTTATTCTTTGCGTCATGGTTCAAAAGTAGAATCACAAGAGGTACATTTACGAAAGCCGCAAACAGTAGAAATTTCTCAACAAGTTCGAATTGAAAGTAATCCAGATAAAATATAAGAATAGTTATAATTCCACCGGGAAACGTGGGTGATTTCTTTAGTTGTTTCAAGGAACTATTCATGGGGTTTCCTTTCTAACTATGTTTATCGTAATGGCTGCCTGCATCCAGTTGTGTAGCATTCTTAGTATAGCAAGGCAATTCTCCTTTTAGTAGACTAACACATTTATTTGGAATTATTATGAAGTAGCGCTTTAATAAAGGAGTTGTATCAAATGAATAATAATAAAAGTACAGAAATGAAATGCTCTTCAAAAGCAGAGAACATTCTACAACAGATCAATAGTAAAACTAAGCTAGGCGACTTACGAAAAATCGCGAAGGACATAAAAAAAGATCACGAACTAGCTATGGAACTTTGGTCAACAGAAGCGTTTTTGCCCAGACTATTAGCTATTTTAATTATGGATAAAAAACTTCTCTCACAAGAAGTGCTTAATAAGCTTGATAAGGATATGCAGACTCACACTTTTGATGAGCGAAATAATTTAATGGATTGGTTAATGGCTAATCAGCTCACCAAAGACAAGAAGACCATTGCATTGATGGAGTCATGGGAAGATAGCCCTTCTGCTCTTCAAAGGCGAGCTTTCTGGTATTATCAAGCACGATTGAGATGGACTGGACAAACGCCTCCTGATAACACCGAGAACTTACTATCTGCAATTGAAGCTAATATCACGCAGGAAGAGCCGGAAGTTCAGTGGGCTATGAATTTCATTGCAGGCTGGGTAGGCATTTATGATCAAAAGTATCGTGCTCGTTGTATTAGACTTGGTGAGAATACAGGTCTTTATAAAGATGAAATGGTATCAAAGGGCTGTACTCCTAATTATTTGCCGGAGTTCATTGCGATTGAAGTTAACAAACGAAATAAGAATTAGTTACCCCTGATATATTCATTAGCGTTTGATGTGAAAATAAGAATTCAAAGCCTCAACTTGAAAAGTTCAATCCGTAACAAAGTTTTCGTCTGTCGCAATTATTATGTAGGTTTCGGTAGCCCAGTATGCTCTCGCATAAGAAAAAAAGCAGGAGACTATAATTAGTCACACTGCTTTTTTAATATTTATTTATTTTGTGACTGGAGTGTATTCATTCACTTCAAATGTAATGATTTTATCAAAGATGATGTAGTCTTTTCTACTATTGAATTGTCCAATGTTATTTTGGAGTTTATTGATTGCAAACATGATAGGTCCGGTACCAGCTGCCTTTTCTTCATACCATTTAATAAAGGCATTTACATCCGTCATAGAGAGATCATACTCTTTTTCTAGACCTGTATTAAAGGTGATTTTAAAGATCGCTCTTTCTATCGCTATTGGGGCTTGTGGCGTAGCAGAAGCTTGGTTTGAAGGTGCACCTTCTCCATTTTCATTAACGGCAGTAATCTCGTAATAATACGTGGTTCCATTGGTAACATTGACATCTGTATAGGTAGTCGAAATTACAGTTGCAATCGTTTCAAATGGGCCACCAGAAGTGAGTGAACGTTTAACGTTATATGTATCTGCATTAGTTACTGAAGTCCAGTTAAGATCAACCTTAGCATCTTCAGCTTGTACATTTAGAGTTGGTGAAGCGATACCTTGATTAATCAAATAACCGGTTTGATCAATATCAATAGCATCTAGAACCCAACGCTTTGTATCAGTAGATTTTATTTGAACAGTATGTTTACCGGATTTCAAATTTTCCACACCGAACACGAGAGCCTTATTAATTGGTGTAGCTGTTCCAGAAGAATTAGCTGGAGAATAATCGACTCCATCAATTGTAACAATCAATTTCGTTGTGTAGTCCTGATACATTGTACCAATTATTCTTAATTGCGTACCATAAAATGCGAATGTTACAGTTTGAGAAGAATTCGTGGGGTTAGTTGGGATGAAATGTAACGTATTACCAAAAAAATTAGCACCAGTGTCTTCTATCCACTGACCGCCATTATACGAAATTTTTTTGTCAGTATCATCAATTCTTTGCCATCCCGGTTCAGCAACCGATAATTGCTGACCAACTGTTGCAGCCGATACACTTGAACCGAAAAATGACGAAACTAAAATAAGTAAAGCTATAAAACCTAAAGTAACTTTTATTTCTTTAAACATTGATATACCTCCAAAACTAGTGTTTTATTAATAAATTTATAGTATCTTGTGTAGGAAATATTGTCTAAACATAACATGGAATATTATGTAAATTTTGATCGTTGTGATTAAAAAGCATAATTTATAAATAAAACAACTCCGCTAGACACGATAGACTGAACGAGAACCGTTAACGAAATTTTCTGTAGTTACTTGCTGCCTTACATATTTCACAGTATCAAATTGCGATTCACGTTTCCTCGCCTATTAGCTCCGAATTATCTGCATATGACAAACAAAAAAGAACCGCACTGGGGTGAGATTCTTGAAAATAATACTGACACTACTAATCACTATAATATGTGTGAATCCAAGTTTTTAACTCTTCACTCATTATTTCAAATTCCTTTTCAGTAGCCATCGGATGCAATTCGATTCCTCCAGAAGGTCCGAAAATAACGATTTCTAGGCTCGTTTCGTCTGTAAATGTAATTTTTCCAGCATTGTTCGATCCAATCACATTACCTGCATCAAAAGGTCTAAGTTCTGCATCTTGTATCATTTGGATAACCGTATTTTTTTCTTCCTCGCTTAATATGGAGGGATTACTCATGCCGATACTGATTTCTTTTACTTGTCCTGCATCAAGTTTCTCTTTAAATTGTTCTGCCCATTTGCTGTCCGCTCCGCTTCCTGTGGAGCAACTTGAAACAATCAGTATAAAACCGATAATCACAAACACAATACCTGAGATCCGTCCGGTACTTAGTGCTAAATCACTTGGCTCCGCATCTTTAAACTTCCATCCCAGTCGTACATACCAAGCAAAGTAAGGCCAAATAGCCATAATTAATCCTATGATTAAGACTAAAACACCTATAATTCCTGTCAAAGAATCACATCCTATATATGTTAATTATTCTATTTACTACGATAAATACTTGTTAAAGTTTCTTGTATGTAGATATCCATTGCTACACATCAGCAATCTATCAACCTCCTTGGAAAACAAAAAAAGAGCCGCGCATCACGCGGTTCTTCATCTGATTTTAGCGCCCGCCTGTATTCGAAGCCCAGACAGGAATCCAACTGTTAGGATAATAGTCATTGGTCAGGGTTGTGTTATAGAGAACTAAATTCCCATCACTTTGCATGACCAGTGTGTCACCCGTTGTGTTAGTCGGTAAGCTATTTCCGTGATGACCTGGAATCCATGATGTTGTATTGGGAGACCATGCAGCTACCTGTACAGAAGTATCAATCATCAAAACTTTATCCCAACCCCAACCGGTGTAATATTCGAATTTACCAGTAGCCGGATTGAAACCAAAACGATAACCATATTGATAAACATCTTGATATTTCATGCCATATTTATACATGACAGGTTTCCCATATTGTGGTTCAAACTTGAACGTGAGAGCCCCACTGTTACTGGTACCGCTACTCCAAAGAGAAGAACCATTTTGATAGATAACAAAATTCCCGTCATTCTGCCAAATGGCTGAAAATCTACCATCTTGGGAGGTGAGATAGTCACCTTTGGCCATGTTTTGGCCGATTGTGAGCTTATCTCCGATATAGCCGGCAGAAGCCGTCGCTGGTACAGCAAATGCCAGAATCAACAAGCAAGCCATAAGAATTCGAAAAGATCTAGGGAAAAGTTGTTTGATCATTGGACACGCTCCTATGTTCTTTATAATGGTTAACGCTAGCCCCAATTGGTGGAAGACGGGAACTAAGATCTACATTGCTCCCAACGGTCACCTCCTTTAATAGAAAGTGTGAAAATTTTTGATACCTATTATGTAATGGGATGTGTGCTTTTTAGGAGAGAGGGAAGCTACGTATATGCTTGTTCTTTAGTAGCGGACTTGCATATTCAGGCGAAGTAACATACTTTATTTTCCATTATATCAACTAGAAAATATAAAAGCCATATTTTTCTATAAAATTCCGAATCTATCACTTATGTCTAATGCATCATAGCCTCTCGTCTACATCTTCTCTATCAATCTCCCAACTTTTTTACATCTATTTTATATATTTTATGATTTTTATGAATTGAACTATGGTAAAATATCTCAGGATCTAAAATTGGAGAGGGGTTTTTTCATTCATGTCTTGGAAAAAAGTTCTGGGCAAAAGCACCATTCGTATCGCGACTACTGCACTATTACTCACGCAACTATTTGGCGCAGCAGGTTCTGTCTCTGCCGCAGGTAACGATGTAGAAGTACACTTGATTGGAATCAATGATTTTCACGGTCAGTTAGATACCACATCAATCGTGGGTGATAAGAAGGCAGGAACGGCTCCAATTCTAGCAACCTATCTGAAAGAAGCTCAAGCCAAATATGAACACTCCCTACTCTTCCATAATGGAGACTCTGTTGGTGCATCTGCTCCAGTCTCATCACTTGATCGTGACGAGCCTACCATGGAATGGATGAATATGATGGGATTTGATGTAGGCTCCTTGGGTAATCATGAATTCGACCAAGGTGTCGCTGCTTTGAAGGCACAGATCTTTGGTGGCCTTGATCCAAAAGAAGGTAAGGTAACACATGCAGGTGCAAAATTTGATTACGTCAATGCAAACGTCATTGAAACTGCCACTGGCAAAACATTGATTCAGCCTTATGTGATCAAAGAAGTGGGTGGAGTCAAAATCGGATTCATCGGACTAGTGACGAAGTCTACCCCTGCTAAAGTATCGCCATCGGGTACCGCTGGTGTGCGTTTCTTAAGTGTAGAAGAAGAAGTTGAAGCTGTTAATAAATATGCAAAAGAGTTGCAAGATAAGGGTGTAGAAACGATCATTGTGTTGGCGCATGATCCAGCAACCACCAAAGAAGGTGTAACTACTGGAGAAGCGGCTGACTTGGCAAAAGCTCTACCAGCAGATTCCCCTGTTGACGTTATCGTTGCAGGTGACAATCATGCTTTGGCTAACGGTGAAGTGAATGGCAAGTTGATCGTTCAAGCTTACTCATATGGTACGGCATTTGAAGATATCAAGCTGATGATTGACCCTGCTACCGGGGATGTAACTGAAAAATCAGCTACGATTACAACGACTTTCCAAGAAGGTGTAAAAGAAGACCCTGAGACGTTGGCTATTATTAAAAAATCATTGGACAAGCATCCTGAGCTGACGAAGCCAGTAGGTACAACGGATGGTTCTGTTACTCGTACAGATGCTTATAATAATGAAGCTCCTCTAGGTAATCTGATTGCAGATGCCATGCGTCAAGCAGACTTTGGTGATAAAGCAAGCGTTGCTGACTTTGCATTTATGAATCCAGGTGGTATTCGTGCAGATCTGCCACAAGGCGATGTGACCTTTGCTGATCTTGCTAAAATCCAACCATTCGGCAATACATTAGTGAAACTGGAGCTGACCGGTGAGCAGGTTAAAACCTTGTTGCAACAACAATGGGGAACCAATGCTGACGGTACACCCAACACCAAAACTCTGCAAATTTCTGGTTTGAAATATGCTGCGGATTTCAACAAGCCAGTCGCAGAACGCATTACTGGTCTTAGTCTGGAAGATGGAACAACGATTGATCCTGCAAAAACATATACGGCTGTAGTTAACAACTTCATGGCCGCAGGTGGGGATAGCTACAAAGTGCTGCTGGATGCTAAATCATCCCTGGCAGGCCCTATCGATCTGGATGTATTCTACCAGTACATCGTAGATACGTATAAAGGCGGTAGCATTGAAGCTAAAAATGAAGGACGTATCACAAATGTGGCTGCATCTACTGAGCAAACAGAAACACCTGTAACGACAGAGGTCATTTCTCGTGCTGAATTTGTAAGTGCTCTGGTCGATATGTTGAAACTAAACGAAGTCGCTACAGCACCTGCATTCAAGGATGTTGCTGCTAATGCTGCATATGCAGATGCGATCGCTGAAGCTACGCATGCTAGATTCATTCAAGGTTATGGTGGAAACTTCTATCCTGATCGGGATATTACGCTTGAAGAGGCTGCTACCATTCTTGCTAAATTGGTAAACGATCAAGCTTCTGATAAAGAAGCTGCTACGATCATTGCTGGTTTCGAAGATGGCAAAACGGTGTCTAAGTACGCGATTAAGCCTATGGCAAAACTGATTGATAAAGGTATTCTTGGTGGAACAGATAAAAAATCGCTCCAACCTAAACAAGGTCTTTCTAATAACGATGCCAAAGCATTGATTGAGAAAGCTGTTGCAGCAAAAGCTTCATAATATAGGAATTATTCAAACCTTATATTAAACAGGAAAACACATCCTATCGGGTGAATGAGCGTTCTTCTTAAACTAGGAGAATGCCATATCCCAATTAGGATGTGTTTTTTTCATTTCAGAAATTCAGGTGTAAAGTAGGTAGACTCAGCGAAAGTAAACACTATAATGGAAATAAGATACATTTAGAACGGATTTTGTTGCAAAAGAAACTCTTAGATCACGATGAGTCTTGGAAATCTATCTATAAGGTGTGGTGAGCGAAAAAAAATGGACAAATTAAAGAACAGTGGATTCTATAAACTGAAATTCTTCATAACTCCTGAAGAGTTTAAAAGCCTTCTACAGCTTTTGGAGCAGAGGCAAGTGCAATTCTTTCGTACGAATGCTGCCCGGACAGAATATGATTATAATCAGGTGTACGAGACGTATCAGATGTTCTATCAGTATTATGTGGCAAAAGAAAAGAGAAATGAGGTTAAACCCCTCTTTGTTTACTCGATATCAATTTCGTCAGATCAAGAAGCCTCAGGATTTTTTGTGAGAAATGAAGGTGTTTCTTTTCCATATCACGGACAATGGGCAGAGGATGAACTGCCGTGTATCCTACTTTCATTTCCGAAAGGTTTTCAAGTTAATGTGGAAGACGAAAAAGGAAAGTACTATATGTATGAGGATATCCGGGACCATAAGCCGCTGACCTATGCGTTTTTCGATGAAATAAGAGACTCTATCAAAAAAATGACCAAACCCCTCCGCTTCTCAGCCCTTGATGCTGATGCGATGAAGGAACAGAAGCCCTCTGTGCGTATAAGCCATGATGCAATGCACGACTTGAGCGAATCGTGGATATTCAGTAAATATGGACTTGTGATTCATGGCAAATAGGAGGGGGCCGAAACGATGTTCGCCCTAAAGATTATCTGTACCTGGGTACTGCTGGCTGCCTCATGTTCCGCAGTATGGTGGAGCTTCAGAACAGAAAAGCTTATAACGATCTCATGGTTGGCGTTTCTACTACCCGCTGTCTTTCAGCTCGCAATCGCTTTCCGGATCGGTCCAAGCCAAGCGAAGTCAATCATTGTGTTCGGTTGCATCAATCTGGTGTTGGCTGCCCTAGTGGGTGCGGGTGTCTGGTACTTAGTTCAAATAGCCAATTCATATCGAAGCGGCCGATGAACGACGAATGGAAAGGAGAACTCTAATCATGAAGCCAATACAAGAAGTAGAGACACTGGCCATAGAGATCGCTGCTGCCGCCAGAACGTCTTTTTGCACTCTTTTTGAAAATGGTGAACGGTACTATTATTGTACGCTATACACTACTGGCGAAGGACATGCGCCAAGCATCTCTGCTTGGTCGTGGGAAGCTTTAGAGTTGGAGTCGGCTAGGCAAGCAGAGGAAAGTGACACGCCGGTATCAACGATGGCGGAACTCATCAAATGGTCGTATGCGGATTCGCCCTATTGTTGTTTTGGGGATGATAACTTTGACGGTGTCAAACAACAGTTTAACGAGCGTCCTTTCATTGCGGATTTGGAGATTGATGATTGGAATCGCGAGTTAGATGTGAGGCTGAAAGCCATGGAGCTGGCGATGAAAATGCTCGATGATGAAGGCATATTTGCCTTAAACCAAATGCGAGAATCCGTATGTGTGCTTGTTGAAGTCATACCACCAGATGAGAACAATACTGAAATTGCCTTACGTTTGAATCGGGCGGAAACTCCGGCTATGCAAGCATGGTTGGCGGAGGCAGCAGAATAGGGGCATCAGGAGCTTTACTACGAAGCTCACAAGGCGTACATACGACTTAATCTCGGCAATCTTATTGAATCGGAAAATAGTAGACGATCCAATTTTCCAAACCACCTTTTTACATTAAAAGGTGGTTCTTTTTCGTGCTTGAGCTCCGACATCAGAAACTCCCACTTCCCCCTCGACCACCGGACAAACGTACTTTTTTCTGCCTTGTCCACATTTATACCTCACCAAAACTATTTAATTGCATTTAATAGACTATCAATAAAAAAGGAGGTTTTGAGAATGGGAAATAGAAGACCTGGAGCACCTAGAGGTGGTTACGACCCCGTTCAGATTTTTAACTCTACTTCGTTTAATGCGTATGGTGGAGTAGAGTACGCGTCCATCTTTTGTAGTAACGATAGTTATAGTGTTCAGCGTGACCAGACTTGGAGATCTTCTGGCCGTGGAGTCTGCCTGGTAACCAGAATCACCGCAACAGTTAGAACGCCGAGTGGTAATATTGAAGCAGAACCGTATACGTCATCTGGTACTTCGTACAGCCAGTTCGCCATTATACAGGTAGGGGTAAATCAGTTCCGAGTGACACGTGTTACAAGTGCGACTAGAAACTGCCGGAAATAACCGAAGCAGGTCAATATCGAGATTAGCTATCAAAAATGAAGAGACGACTTGCCAGGATAGAAGGCAGGTCGTCATTTTTCGCTTTAATGTTCCTTGTACCATAATATTCTGCGGTGCATCGAGGAGTCTTTCATAAGCCGGAAAGGGCGCAAATCCGGTTGATAATTTCCTTCGATTATCCAGATTCGCCGTTTCTTGTCGACGGCTATATCGAACCCGACTTGTCTAATCATGGGGTAATGCTCACCCAATCGTTGGGCAGCTAATCGTGCAATTTGTTCGGCTTTGGCAAGCAAAAGCCGATCTCCTAATCGAGCTAATTTTAGGGCCTTAAGCACGGGGATGGTGCGCTTGTTCACATTAGTGACTAGATATCCTTGGGCTGCAACTTTAGCGTAGGAGCCTGTCACGTTCCAAGTGGACGAGGAGCCTTTTTTACGCTGGACCATGATCCGAATGTCGAACGGCTTTTGTTTAATTTGAGCAAGCTGCAGACGCTTTTGGACAATATATTCATCACTTTTGATTGTTTGTTCGAGCCATTCGAGTAACTGCTCGTTGTCTCTCATGGTGACCGTTTTATTTTCATTTTGAATAAGATAAGCATTTGCACCGCTTCGTTGAATGAACAGGATATCCTTTCCGTAACTGCCATTGCGGGGCTTTAGTACAACGCTGGGATATTGAAGAAGCATCTTCGTTAACGTATCCTTCTCAAGCAACTGTGTTTCTGGCAACCGTGCTACGAGAGAGGGCTCATCGCGCAGAATGCCATACTGCAACCATTTGTCTCTTTCGAATAACATTGGAATCACAGCCTTTTTCAATCGTCTACGGTAATTCTAATTCAAATTCGTGATCCGCATAAGCGACCATTCGTCTAGATTTGTAAGTCCAAGCATGTACAATCGGTCGATGGAGACGGAAGATGAACTATTAGGAGAAACGACTGCATTCTGGGGAGGCGTTCATTCACGCTTCGAGTGGCTTCTCGACACACAGGCGCAATTCTATCATCACCGTGGACAACTGCATGCCATGCTGGTACATGTGCTGAAACGAGAGCCGAATGTGCAGTTATTTGAGTAGTGCTAGACTAACGTTTGACTAGTATTTTTCACCTATATATGAGTACATATAATAATACAACTTTTTTACCAGTAGGTTACAAATTTGCTCGTTTACTGACCCCCCTTTCGATGTTATACTCACAATATTCCAAAAGAATTTGTGAAAATATGTCGAATTGAGGCTCATTAGGATGATTAAGGGTAAACAAAACGGCGAAACGATCATCCTCATTCCATCGCTTGAACCGGATGAGAGACTTCCAGCCTATGTACGGCAATTGCGAGAGTATGGCTTGACGAATATTGTTATTGTGGACGACGGATCTGGTGAGGCTTACCAGTCAATTTTCGAGGAGCTCCGTGAGAACGGTTGTGCTCTGTTGACGCATGCGGAAAATCAGGGGAAGGGTGCAGCACTCAAGACCGGATTTGAGTATATTGGAAAGCAATTCGATGTATCTTCCTTCGTCGTAACCGCTGATTCAGATGGACAGCACGCAGCGGAAGATGTATACCGGATTGCTCAAGAAGCCAGGCTTCATCCGGACTCATTGGTTCTCGGTGTAAGGAATTTCAGCGAGGGGAACATACCTCCAAAGTCCCTGTTAGGCAATCGGATGACCTCCTTTATTTTTGCCATGCTGTATGGTAAAAAGCTGTCGGATACCCAGACTGGGCTTCGTGCTTTCGGTCCGGGGTTACTTGCGTTTATGCAGGATGTTCGCGGCACTCGATTTGAATATGAGCTACAGATGCTCATCTCGTGCATTCAATCTGGAATACCGATCCATACCATGCCTATTCAAGTCATTTATGAAAATGGCAATGCGGGTACTCATTTTAAAGCGATCCAGGATAGTGCCCGGGTCATGGGGGTGTTGTTCTCCAATTTCCTGCGGTTCATTTCATCGTCGGTGGCCAGTTCGGTTGTCGATTTGGGTATCGCCTGGTTTTTGATCGACGCGTTGCGGCCCGTGTTGGGTGAACAGCACTATTTAAGAATTCTGCTGGCAACCGTGATTGCGAGAATTATTTCTATTGTAGTCAACTATGTACTGAACAGACACTTTGTATTCCGCAAGGAGGATAGCCAAGGAAGTCTATGGCGCTATCTCACGTTATGCGGAGTGGTGATCTTACTTTCCAGTACCGGCGTATATATATTCCATACCGTTCTCTTCGTAGATGAGAAATTGGCGAAATTCGTCTGTGATGCCTTGCTGTTCCTGCTCAGTTTCCAATTGCAGCGAAGATGGGTATTTGCAGCAAGGAGGAAGCAGCTGTAGTGCAAAACGAAAAAAGACAGAATATCTTTTTTATCATCACGATGATTCTGATGTCGATTTATTTGGTATGGCGTACGTTCTTTACGTTGCCATGGGGTGAAGGCGTTCTGAACGTCATTTTCGGTATGCTGCTGATTGTAGCTGAAACGGTCACCGTACTGACAACCTTTGAATTATTCTTTCAAAAGATGCAAAAAGAACGTACACAGCTCGACTTTCCAACCGTTCCGCCGGAATATTATCCGGATGTGGATGTATTTATCGCTACCCATAATGAGCCTGTCGATCTGTTATATAAAACCGTTAATGCCTGTACGTTCATGGACTATCCGGACAAGCAGAAGGTTCATATTTACCTCTGTGACGATGGAGCAAGACCTGAGGTGGAGGAGCTTGCCAGACAATTTGGTGTCGGATATCTGGGGTTCCCCGGAAATAAGGATGCCAAGTCTGGTAACCTGAACAATGCACTGAGTAAAAGCTCTTCTCCGCTCATTGCCACGTTTGATGCAGATATGATCCCACAGCATACCTTTCTGATGAAAACAGTCCCTTATTTCCTGCTCTCCACGTTCATTAAGGAGAATGAGGAATGGCGTCTTCGCCGAGAGGATGAAATGGATCCTAAGTTCAAGCTTGGTCTGGTACAGACTCCACAGAGCTTCTACAATCCAGATCTATTCCAGTTTAACCTGTATGCAGAGCAAGGCATTCCGAATGAACAGGATTTCTTCTCCAGAGAAGTGAACATCCTGCGTAACGCCTCCAATGCGGTAGCCTACACAGGAAGCAATACGATCATTTCCCGGCAAGGCATGGAAGACATCGGAGGTTTTCCGCTGAATACGATCACCGAGGACTTTGAGACAAGCATCCGCTTGCAGCAGGAAGGTTATATTACCTATGCGACTCAAGAGGTTCAAGCTGCCGGGCAGACGACAACAACAGTTAAGAGCATGATTAAGCAGCGGATTCGTTGGGCAAGGGGGATTATTCAGAGCCTGCAGAATACGCGTGCACCCATATCTGGAAAGCTCCCTTTCTGGACGAGAGTGACCTACTTAAGCAGTTTCTTATACTGGTGGTCCTTCTTTAACCGTTTGATTTTCATTTTGGCGCCTATTTTGTTTGCGTTATTCGACTTCCAGATTGTGAACACAACCTTCTGGCAAATCTTAATTTTCTGGCTTCCATCCTATTTCTTCTACAGTGTATCCATGCGATATCTGTCCAGTAATATTCGGAATCAGCGATGGAGTCAGGTTATTGATACCATATTCATGCCTTATCTGATCTGGCCGGTTCTCCTGGAGACGCTGGGCATTCGTGAGAAAAAATTCAAGGTTACCAACAAAAGCAGAGCCAATGGTCGGCAGTGGATGTCTGCGCTGTTATATGCACTTCCGCATATCTTCTTGCTTTTGCTTTCCATTGCAGCTGTGATTCGGTATGTCAATGGAAAGTATGGCATTGCGCTCTTCTTCAGCAGTATCATTATTTTCTGGCTGATTCATAACATGATTGCGCTATGTTACGCCCTGTTCTTCATGGTCGGCCGCCGTGCGTATCGGGAGACAGAACGGATTCGGGCACAGGAGGATGTTACGATCTACGACCAAGCTAACAATCTGCGATATCAGGCCAAAACGGTTGATGTATCCGAACAAGGTATTGCCTTCTATGTGCCTTATCCTATTTACTTGGCTGAACAGAAAATCATCTCTCTGATCGTGAAAACCGATCGGTATGAGGCCAACCTCGATGCAGTCATCGTTTATGTGAAACAGGATGGAGAGGGCTGGCGTTACTCCGCAACGGTTCAGCCGATTGATGAGAATGATAACCGCCAATATATGCAAATTATCTATGACCGTAAACACTCGTTGCCAGAGCAGATGAACCTGTGGGATACGGCTTATGACGATATGCTTCGTAATGTGAAAAAACGTATTGTTCAACCCCGATCGGATCAGCGGAAAATGCCGCGACTTTCTCTTCAGCTTCCAGTTCATTTCACCAATGATGCTGGCTGTACGCTGCGCAGCTTTAATTATCGTTTCTTTTCCGCGACGGGTTTCCATGGTGACATTGCGGCAGGAGCGGTCGTTACTTTTTATACGAAGAGTGATATTGAAGTCATTTTGAAACATACGGGAAAAACGACAGCCCGTGAGCGCGAGGTGCTTCTCTCGGTGGAGAATATCGATGATATTGTGGAGAAGGGCCTGATTGACCAATTGCTGACTGATTTGATACAGCCACATTCCGATCGTGCCACCAGAGAGGGTTAGGAGAGATAAAGATGCTCATTGTGCTTCATTTTGTGATGGGAGTTTTATTGATATTCTCCTTTCTTGGTTATATGCAGTTTGTACGGAAGACACTTTCACTACGTTGGGAGTTTATCCCTGTATTCGTGTTTTCCTCGATTGCCTGCCTTGTTTTTCTGAGTGGTTTGGCAGGGCAGCTCTTCACGGGCAGCCTTGTCATTCTGATTGCAGGTTTGCTTTTGTATGGGCGGAGGTTGTTTCTCAGACTGCGCCAAGGGGCATCATTGCGTATGTCCTTTTCCATATTCCAATTTTCATTCCTGGCAGGGACTTTCGTTTTCTTGCTGGTACTCTTTCAGAACCAATTAACTCACTACGATAATTTCTCCCACTGGGCTATCGTATTGAAGCAGATGCTGAGTACAGATGCCTTTCCGACGCCAGACTCTAGCCTGATTGATTTTAAAAACTATCCGCTGGGGACTTCGTCATTTATTTATTATGTCTGTCGCTTCATGGGGCACTCCCAGTCCGTGATGCTCTTGGCACAAGGTCTGCTTATCTTCTCCTGTTTTTATGCCATGTTCGGCATCGTTTCGGAGAAGAAACGTTTTCTTTTGTACGCTTTTCTCGGACTTGGGTTATCTACACTTTCATTTTTCAATCTTACGATTCGGATCACCAATCTGCTTGTAGACTTCTTGCTTCCGATTTACGCGCTCGCGATCCTGGCGGTGATCTACCAATATCGGAATGAGATCAAAAAGGCATGTATTGTCGTTCTTCCGCTTGCGGGATTGCTGACCATCATCAAAAGTACGGGTATTATTTTCGCCGCCATCGGCCTGATCTTTCTGGTATATACATGGCTAAAACATAAGCAAAAGTTCAGTTGGAAAACAGCACTCGCTGTAGTGGGCACGATCTGTGGTGCACTTATTCCCTACTTCGGCTGGAGCTGGAGAATGGCAACGGTGTTCCAAGGCATCGATAACAAGTTCGATGTCGCTACTTCGGGGATTCAGGCCGGCAAAACGCCGGAGCAGATGCAGGAGATTCTGTGGACTTTCCTGAAGGCCAGTACGGATCTGACGACCCGACCCGTGATCGGGATTGTTATTTTCCAACTTATCGCGATCGCAGCTTCTGTATTTGCCATCGTGGTGCTTAAGAAGAAGTGGAACTTATGGAAAGCACTAATTGCGCTGGACGTTGTTCTGTTACTGTACTATACAGGCATTCTGGCGTTGTACCTCTTCTCCATGCCACTGGATGAAGCGATTGTCCTAGCTGGCTTTGAGCGTTATGCATCGAGTATCGTGGTGCTGTTCGCCGGTGGGCTAGTGTTGTGCGCTGCGATCGACCTGGAGCGTTCATTCCACTATCGGATTGGTGAAGTGCCTGATTATCAATCCTTTAAGACGGTTGAGACGAAGGGGCATTATCAAAAAGGAATTATTGGTTGTATGGCGGTAGCCGCCACCATTCTTTTGTCCGAATACAATGGTATCGTCTCTATCGCCCAAAGCTATGATACAACGCTCCCTTACAAGATTCATGCGGTTACTGGTGATCGGTGGTACTCAGGTGGGCAGGAGGATAATAACAGATATCTCTTCTACGCCTCAGACAGGGACCAGCAGGTCACAAACTATTACATGCAATATGTAGGGAAGTATTTCTTGTATGCTCCACATGTGGACGGGATCGTGTTGTTCTATGAGGACAATATGAACAACCTGCTGAGCGGCTACGATTATCTGGTGGTCGTGGAGACGGATCTCAATGCCAAGTGGTTACTGAAAAAGCATTATGGCATAGACATGCAGGAGGGTATCTACAAAATCACCCGTTCCGGGGATCAGATCGTTCTTACTTTGACGTGAGATCATAGGTGTTGAAATCCTGTTCTGATCATCAGGTCAGGTAAGATTAGATTGAGTACTTGAATCAATTTCATAACTCACTAAAAATGGATTTTTGTAACTAGATATAGACAAAATGAACCGTTTTGATCTATATCTAGCCTTCATTGAAGCAGCTAAAGGTATTATGAAATTGATTCACTTGATTATTATATAGACTCTCCTTAAATATAGCCCGTTATAGCTAATAACTATAACGGGCTATAACTCTTTCGTAGAACGGTTATTCCGATCGGATATGTTATATTTAATCAAATAATGATATACGGGGAGATTAAACTATGAGCATACAAACAGAACCTAAACAGCGAACCGTCACTCCATTTCGATATGATATTGTTGGTAGTTTCCTGCGCCCGAGTGCGTTGAAAGATGCCAGATTAAAATACCAGAACGGCGAAATCACCGCGGAACAGTTGAATGAAGTAGAGAACGCCGAGATTGTGAAACTCGTACAAAAACAAAAAGAAGTTGGCCTTCAAGCGGTAACCGATGGCGAATTCCGCCGCTCTTGGTGGCATCTGGACTTCTTCTGGGGACTGGATGGTGTTGAGCGGACAATCATTGATGAGGGCTATCGATTCAACGGTGCGACATCCAGACCGGAAACAGCTCGCCTGACCGGTAAAATTAGTTACAGCAGTCACCCATTTGTAGCACATTATGCCTTCTTGAAAGCTGCGGCTGGCGAAGACGTTGTTGCTCGTCAATCCATCCCAGCAGCTGCACAGTTCCTGTTCGAATTGGACCGGGCAGAGAACAAAGAAAGTACACAAGCTATCTATCCGAACCGCCAAGAGCTTCTCTCGGACATTGCCGGGGCGTACAAAGCATCCATCCTGGCCTTCTATGAAGCTGGCTGCCGCAGCATCCAGATTGATGATTGCACGTGGGGCGCACTGTGTGACCAGCAATTCATCGCAGTGATGGAGCAGATTGGCGTCAATGTGGAAGAGTATGCAAACGAACTTGCAAAACTGAACGAAGAAGTGGTATCCGGCCTGCCGGAAGACCTCGTGGTAACGACCCATGTCTGCCGCGGTAATTACGTATCAACATTTGCAGGAGTCGGTGGCGGTTATGAGCCGATTGCGCAGACACTTCTGAGCATCGATAACTACTCTGGCTTCTACCTGGAGTTCGATACGGAACGGGCTGGTGATTTCAAGCCACTTCGTTTCCTGAAGGATAATCAGCAGGTGGTGCTAGGCCTCTTCTCTTCCAAATTTGGAGAGCTGGAGAACAAGGAAGATATTCTGAAACGGATCGAGGAAGCCAAGCAATATGTTGATCTGGATCGAATCTGCCTGAGCCCGCAATGCGGCTTCGCTTCCACGGAAGAAGGTAACCATCTGACCGAGGAACAGCAATGGCGCAAGCTAGCCTTTATTAAGGAAATTGCTGAAGAGCTCTGGAAGTAACCTTCGTACCGTCATTCATCATTCACGTATGTGTTATGCATAAGTAAAATAAAACGTTAATTCAGCCATACGGACTATCTTCCGTATGGCTTTTTAGTGTAATCCTCTTTTTTAGTCGATGCTAATGATGCTGTCTCAAGCTAATCACCAATTTGATCAGAGCCCATATATGCAGGCCGTTAAATAAGATACAATGATACTGTAGAAAGCGGAAAACGGCATTCAATAGGGGCTTCCAAGAGGGTCTTGCCGCATACCTATGTCTAAATCCATTTAGAAGTGGTGAATTCATGAAAGAATTGCACAGTCAGATGAATCGCAAAACGTATTATATATCAATGCTTACGATCATTGCTCTGATGCTATCGGGACTAGTCCTGTCTACAACCGAATTGAACGGGGTTACGGTGGGGTATGTGGTTCATTGTCTATGCATAACCGTTCTGACCGTATGTTTATTGCTGTATCCCAAGGTAGAGACGTTTCCCTTCAGATTAAGCATCATTCTAATGGGGTTTGCATACTTCTATACGCTTTCTTTTTTGTATCCTCAGTCGTGGACAACCTATATCCTTATTTGTCTTCTTCCGGCTCTGGCCATCTTGTTCTATGATCTGAAATTATTCTATTTATCGCTGATTCTAAATGGAATTTTGATTCTCATTACGTTTGGTTACAATCTTCTGTATAACCAAGAGAACGAGTATGCATATATACATACGGATGTGGTAGGCAATTTTATTAATATTATGGGAAGTCAGGTCATTTTATTTCTTATTTTTCATCTGACCTTTTCTCGAATGAGAAAGCAGGAACTTTATTTTGAGCAACTACAACAATCGGAGAGATTGAAGATGATCGCCCATTTAACTGCTGCCGTTGCACATGAGATTCGTAATCCAGTAACAGTTGTGCGAGGTTTTTTGCAGTTGTATCGAGAAGATGCCTCTTTTGAGCAACCAGTGAGGAATAAGTTTGCCTTAATGATTGATGAACTCAATACCGTCGAGCAGGTGACCTCTCAATTTCTGACTCTTGCCAAACCGAATAGAGAACTGAGACCAGAGAAGGTGGATGTGAAGGAGGTTCTTGAGGGTGTGACAGGTCTGCTCAGCTCCTATGCGATGTTGTCGAATAAACATATGGAGGTACAGGTGGAAGAGGACTGTATAATTCTCATTAATACCATTGAGTTCAAGCAGTTACTGATCAATCTTATCAAAAATGCACTGGAAGCTTCGGATGCGGGTACAACCGTCCAAGTAACAACGAAGAGAGAGAAGCAGTGGGTGGAGATGAGAATAACGGATCAGGGAAGTGGTATGACAGAGGAAGAGGTGAAGTCACTGGGGACACCGTTTTATTCATTGAAAACGAATGGGACGGGACTGGGATTGATGATCTGCTACAATATCGTGGAAAAGTATGAGGGAACGATCGAATATCACAGCGCCAAAGGTCAGGGGACCTCGGTAACTATTCGCTTTCTAGCTAAAACCGATTAGACCAAAATAAAATAGCGACAGTTAGGACAAAGAGATCTTTGTCGCAACTGCCGCTATTTGTCTATTTCGCATGATATCGCCCTTTAGGCACCACCATCGGTGATCCCGAAACGGGGTCTTCAATAACCGTACATTCCAATCCGAAAATGTCTTTGACCTGTGGGGCGGTTATCACCTCTGCGGGCTTGCCTTCAGCCACAAGTTTTCCGGTGTGAAGTGCAAAAATATGATCTGCATACCGTGCCGATAAGTTGATATCGTGCAGTACCATTACAATTGTCGTCCCATGTTTACGATTCAGCTCAGTAAGCAGGTCCAGAATCTCGACTTGATACGTGATGTCCAAGAAGGTCGTCGGCTCATCGAGAAAGAGGATATCCGTCTGTTGCGCCAGCGCCATGGCAATCCACACACGCTGACGTTGTCCGCCTGAAAGCTCATCAATATTGTGATTGGCAAACTCGGTAATGTTCATAATGGTCATGGCTTCGGCCACAGCCTCATAATCCTTCTTGCTCCATCCGCTGAACAAGGATTGGTGTGGGAATCTTCCACGGCCAACCAGATCCGCTACTGAAATGCCTTCCGGAACAATAGGAGACTGCGGAAGTAACCCGATCACACGAGCCAATTGTTTGGGCGGGATCTTGCTGATGGCTTTGCCGTCCAGCGTAATGCTGCCGGATGTAGGCTTAATGAGCCTGGCCATCGTTTTCAAAAGGGTAGACTTACCGCAGCCGTTAGAGCCAATAATGACGCTTATTTGGTTGCTCGGTATAACAATATCCACACCGTGGATAATCGTTTTATTTTCATATCCGGCAACGAGTTGTTTCGCTTCAAATACATGTGTCGGTTTCATTATAACTCCCCCTTACGATTCATTCGGATTAACAGGAAGATCAGATACGGTGCTCCGAGTAATCCGGTAATGACGCCTACGGGGAATCTGTACTCAAAAGCAAACTGTCCGATGAGATCTGAGGCAAGAACCAGATTGACGCCAACCAGACCTGCCGGGAGAATGTTCGAAGAGCCAACACCTACGAGTCTCTTCGCAATAGGTCCCGCAAGGAAGGAGACAAAGGCAATCGGGCCTGTAGTGGCGGTAGCAATGGCAACCATGCAGACCGCACTCACAATAAGCGCAATTCTGGTCTTATCCGTGTCTACGCCTAGTGAAAACGCCGATTGTTCTCCGAGTTCCAATATACTAAGGTGTTTGCCGAGCATCATGATGATGGGTGAGCAGATTAGCACGGTAATCACGAGAGGTGGTAGTGCACTCATCTGAGAGCCGTTCAGACTACCTGTGAGCCATCGGATTGCGGCAGGGATATCCTTTTCAGAACTAACCAGTAGGAGATAGGAGATGACCGCATCAAGCATGGCTTGAATACCGATCCCGATCAGTATTAACCTTCCGATGGAGAATATTTTTCCTCTGGAGAGTACATAGATGAACAACACCGTAGCCAGACCTGCAATCACTGAAGCCAGGGAAACAATGGCTCCGCTTGCATGAAGCACGACGATACAAAACACAGCCGCAGCGCTTGAACCTGATGTGATCCCGATAACATTAGGATTCGCCAGCGGGTTCCGCAACATGGTCTGGAAGGTATAACCTGCAATACCGAAGGCAAATCCGGCAAAGAGACCTGTAAGCATTCTTGGTAGACGTATGGTATTTACGGCAAAAGAGACACCTTTGATCTTCTCTCCCGAAAGGGAGCTGATGACATCTTTAACCGGATAGATTGTGTTGCCGAGCAAAAGCATGGCACAGCAAAGAGCACATGCAAGTATGGCAAGGAGACTGGTGACAAGTATCCAGCGGCGACGTCGATGACGTCTGCCCGCCATAATAAATTCAATCGATTGATCTCTCATAATGAACGCACTTTCGATCGCATCGCGAGGATGATTAATATTGGAGCACCTATAAATGCGGTGACGACACCGACTTCAAGCTCTCCGGGGTTGCTGATCAGTCTGCCGCCGACATCGGATATCGTTAGAATGATTGCTCCAGCTACGGCTGACATGGGTATGACAAAACGTAAGTCGGGGCCCAGTATAAGGCGTATGACGTGGGTAGACAGCAATCCGATGAAACCAATAGGTCCAGCCAGTGCAGTAGCTGCTCCGCATAATAGAACCCCTGCAAGGGCCGCGATGAATCGAAGTGTCCCTGTTCGCACACCGAGTCCTGTTGCAACATCGTCACCCAAAGCCAGCGCATTCAGAGCCGGAGCTGTAAGAAACGCAATGAATATGCCGATGAGCAGGAACGGGATGAATGTACTGATTCCACTCCAGGTTGCCGATCCTACGCTGCCCACCTGCCAGAACCTGAACTGGTCCATGACATACGAACGAGGGATCATAATGGCGGTGACGAGTGAGGAGAGCGCGGCGCTGATGGCCGCTCCGGCCAAAACAAGCTTAATGGGCGTGGCTCCGCCACGCCCCATTGAGCCGATTCCGAATACGAACACAGCCGTTATTGCAGCTCCGGCCAGTGCCAGCCAGATATATTGATTGGCGCTGCTGATGTTCAGGAATGCAATACCCATAACCACAAACAGAGATGCCCCTGTATTGACTCCCAATATACTTGGGTCGGCAAGTGGATTCCGGGTAACGGCTTGCATAAGTGCTCCTGATACGCCGAGTGCTAGCCCGCATAACAAGCTGAAGACTGTTCGGGAGATCCGTTTGCGCACGATGTTTGCCCCATAAGAGTCTACTTCCGGGTGAAATAATCCGTCGATTAACTCATGAAACCTCACGGGTCTAGAGCCAAAGACCAGTGAGGCAATCATAGTTGCACCGAGCAGGATAAAACAAATCACTAACACCAAGATGAAGTTCTTGGGGACATGTGCACGTATTCGGTTTTCATTCGGAACCGATGTACTATTCATTGATTTTGTCGATTGCTCCACTAATTAATTTCAAATAATCATCGATTGTGTAGGAAATGGAAAGTGGGTTTGGCGTTCCAGCAGCAACCAAAGGTGTGTCTGCTTCAATGAACGCTACAGAACCACGTTTAACCGCAGGGATTTTACCCAGCAACGGATCAGCCTGAATGGCTTTCAGCAACTCGGCATTTCCGTATCCAACGAGGATATCAGCATCATTAAGGGCTTCAGCATTCTCTGCACTTAAGCTCAGGGAGTAGCTGTTAGGGTCTGTAATTTGGCTTGTGATACTTTCTGGAATAACCAATCCTAGCTCACCCAGGAAAGATACACGAGAATCTACAGGTGTATAGATATGAAGTTTGGACATATCTTCAGCGGAGAAGTTAACCCAAACTACTTTTTTGTCTTTGATCTGAGGATATGCAGCTAATTTTTCGTTAACCATAGCCTCCGTATCTTTGATCAGTTGCTCGCCTTCTGCTTCCATACCCATACCCTTCGCATTGAAAGAAACCTGCTCGCGCCATGTCGTTGCCCATGGAGCCGTTGGGTAAGCTACAACCGGAGCAATTTCACTAAGAAGATCGTAGTCTTCCTGAGTGATACCGGAGTATGCTGCAAGAATAACATCTGGGTTGGAATCGGAAATCGCTTCAAAATCAAGACCGTCTGTATCTTGGAAAACGTTCGGGTCGGTTACACCGAGTTCATCGAGTTTCTTCGCAGTCCAAGGCAGCAGTCCGCTGTCATCCTGAACACCAAAGTTAGCTGCCGAGAAACCTACAGGAACTTGTCCAAGAGCGAGAACGACATCTTGGTTCGCCCATTGTACTGTAGCTACACGTTCAGGCTTTTTCTCAATAACCGTTTCGCCCAAAGCATGTTTAATTGTAATTGGATATCCGGCATTCTCATCTGTAGCGGCTGGTGTTTCGGTAGCTGCTGTGTCACCTGCAGCAGGAGTTGCTGCTGGCTCTGCAGTCTTACTTCCACAACCAACTAATGCCAGGATAAAGACTAGTGATATCAGTAACGCTGTTAATGGAAACTTTCTCTTTGTATTCATGTGTTTCCCCTTCCTGAATCGTAAAATGTATTTGGTAGTGCTGAACATCCTGGTTGAACAATTACATCCGTTGGAATGCAAAAAGTAGATATATAAAACGTTTTATATATCTGATAATGATTATCAACATCAATAAATATATCTTTTTATCAAAGGCAGTGTCAATGAAAAAATTGTAAAGGGTTATATCATATTAGGGCTACATTTGTTAGGGAGGTATTCTAATATCCGTTCTTAACTGAAAAATGGAGAAGAAAGGCGTCCTTGTAAGTCTGGTGAGTGATGAAGCGGATCAGACGAAGTAGTTTCTGTTTGAGAAGATGTTATGTACGAATTCCTCATTATATTGAACAATAACAAAGAAGGCCGCAGATAATTCTGAGGGCCTTCTTTAATTTATACTGGAAAAAGATCGCTCGGTAACAACTTACCGCCCGTCCCGCAACAATATTATTCTACTTCGATCTCCTTCACCGTCTCTCCCTCAACCAGCACGGGCTGATAGTAGGTGTTCGTGGGCAGATCCTTTTTGCCTTGCAGATTCTTGATCACCCAGTCGGCAGCATCGCGGCCCATTTGCTCTTGGGGGTGGGTTAGTGTTGTAAGCCTTATGTTGGCGTTCTTGGCGATGTACGAATTGTCCTGTCCAATGATGGATAACTCATCCGGGATCGAGATGCCGAGTTGCCTACAGGCGTGCACGACCTCCAGTCCCACCTCGTCGTTATAACAGACGATCGCGGTGAGCGAATCCCTGTTTTCGTCCAGATACGCTGCTACATTGGAGGAAAGTTCTTGCTTCGATGCGGTATCAAAGGAAAGCACTTGCTCAGGATGGAACCGTAACTTTGCTTCACCGAGTGCTTTGATGTATCCCTTCATCCGGTACTTGCCTTGCAAATCATCCATTTTCGCAATAATACCAATCTGGGTGTGGCCTTTGGCGATTAATTCCCGAGTGGCAAGATAGCTGGATTGCACGTCATCCAGACAGAAGAACGGAACCTCCAGCTCTTCATAAAACGCATTAATCATCGTAAACGGCACATCCTGCTCTTTGAAGGAAAGATAGTATGCAATGTTTGGGTTGTACAGATTACTTTTGGTCGGTTCGACAATCAGGCCATCCACGCCGTAGGAGAGCATCATTTCAAGTGCTTTTTTCTCTTGTGCCACATCATTATTGGTGCTGGCCAGCAGTAACGAGTAGTTGTCCTCATTCAGACGACTCTCAATGCCGCGGATAATGGACGGAAAGATGTAATCCGAGATGTATGTTGTGATCACACCGATCGTTTTCTTCGACGTATGGCCGCCTGATCGTGATCGATACTGATTACTAACGTAAGTTCCTGAACCCTTTTCGCTTCGTAAAAACCCTTCGTTTGATAACTCCAAAATAGCCTTTCGCACCGTCTGGCGACTTACGTTGTAGCTATCCTGTAATGCCGACTCCGTAGGGATCTGCTCGCCTATGCTATATGTCCCCGAAAGGATATGACTCTTTATATCATCAATGATGACCTGGTATTTTGGCTTCACGTAGTCCACTTCTTTCATCGTTACTCATCTATATCAACGTTGTTGTTCAAATAGTTGTACGTACATATTTTAGCATGATTCAGTTTGAATGCATATAAAACAGCACATTTTTTGAAATAAACCGTACATATCCGGCCTTTTTAGATAGAGGTGTACCTTACAGCATAGCCGATTTATAACTATTTAAGACCTTTGAATATTCAAATAGAGTGCAATATACACACTTTGTAAGTATAACTCTTATATATTATTGACAAATGTACGTACAAAAAATATACTAAGGCTGTCAGAAAAGGAAAGCGCATTCTTTGAAAACACAACAGGAAGCATTTATACAAAAATTCGTGATTAGTCACTGCCATGAGTAGAAGCTTCAATTTATATATGCATCCTTTGGGATGTGAAATCGCGACCGGAGAGGGGATACACGTGATTATGAGTCAACTGGACTTGAAAGAAGCTATTACCAAGGGCGCTACTTCGCTCGGAATTGAATTTGGATCAACGCGGATTAAGGCGGTGTTGATTGACGAGCGTTTTGAGACCATCGCATCAGGCAGTTATGAATGGGAGAACCTCCTGAAAGATGGATATTGGACGTACAACCAGGAGGATATCATCACAGGTCTGCAAACCGCTTATCGTGAGATGAAGCAAGATGTGGAACAGCAATACGGTATTACGCTGCGAACGGTCGGTTCTATCGGATTCTCGGCCATGATGCACGGATATATCGCATTGGATAGCGCGGGTGAACTGCTGGTACCTTTCCGCACTTGGCGTAACGCTACGACGGGAGCAGCTGCAAGGGAGCTAACGGATCTTCTGCAGTTCAATATTCCTGAACGTTGGAGCATTGCCCACTTGTATCAAGCAATTTTGAACGAAGAGGCGCATGTGCCACAGATCGATCACCTGACAACTCTGGCTGGATACATCCATTGGTTGCTGACGGGCAATAAGGCGATTGGGATCGGCGATGCTTCAGGCATTTTCCCAATAGACGAGTCTACACATAACTATCACCCATCCATGATCCAACAGTTCGACGAACAGATCGCAGGCAAAGGTTATCCGTGGAAAGTCGAGGACCTTCTGCCCAAGGTATATCTCGCTGGTGAGAATGCAGGTGCATTGACGGAAGCGGGAGCCAAGTTGCTCGACCCTTCACAAGATCTGCAAGCAGGCATTCCGCTCTGCCCGCCAGAAGGCGATGCCGGAACGGGTATGGTGGCAACGAATAGCGTGCGAAAACGTACGGGGAACATCTCCGTCGGCACATCCGTATTTGCGATGATCGTACTGGAGAAGGAATTGTCCAAAGTGTATCCCGAGATCGATATGGTCACCACGCCGGATGGCAGTCCAGTAGGGATGGTGCATGCCAACAACTGTTCCAGTGATATCAACGCATGGGTTGGACTGTTCCGTGAATTCTCTCAAGCGATGGGATATGAAGTGGATAACGCCAAGTTGTTTAGCGTGTTGTTTAACAAGGCTTTGGAGGCAGACCCAGATGGTGGCGGCTTGCTCAGCTACGGTTACTACTCAGGCGAGAACATTACGGGACTTGAGAAAGGCCGTCCATTGTTCGTCCGCTCCCCAGAAAGTAACTTCAATCTGGCAAACTTCATGCGGACACATCTGTTCAGTGCATTCGGTGCACTCAAACTCGGTATGGACATTTTGACGGAGGAAGAGAATGTGGCGATTGACAGCATTTTGGCTCACGGTGGCCTGTTCAAAACGCCTGTCGTCGGGCAACGGATTGTAGCTGCTGCGATGAACGTACCGGTGTCGGTAATGTCTACCGCTGGTGAAGGCGGCGCATGGGGCATGGCGCTTCTGGCCTCGTACATGATCAACAAGGATCAAGAGGAGAGCCTGGATATGTTCCTGGAGCAGAAGGTCTTCAACGATGTTGAGGGAGTGGAAGTGGCACCGGATGCATCGGATGTAAAAGGGTTTGAAGCATTTATCGAACGCTATCGGAGTGGGCTCACGATTGAGCAATCAGCCGTAGATCATCTGGTAGAGAACGGGAGGGAATAACATGTTAGAACAACTGAAAGAAGAGGTATTCCAGGCAAATCTGGAACTGCCCAAGCATGGACTTGTGAAATTCACATGGGGTAACGTCAGCGCAATTGATCGGGAAAGCGGTCTGTTCGTGATCAAACCAAGTGGCGTCAGCTACGATACGATGAAAGCAAGCGACATGGTTGTGGTTGATCTGGACGGTAACGTGGTGGAGGGAGAAATGAGACCTTCCTCAGATACCGCAACACATGCCGTACTATATAAGCATTACTCGGAAATTGGTGGCATCGTGCACACACACTCCACATGGGCGACTATCTGGGCGCAAGCCGGACTGGACGTACCTGTAATGGGAACCACACATGCGGACACGTTCTATGGAGCAGTGCCTTGTGCACGTTTCCTGAATCAGGACGAGGTTGATCGTGGATACGAAGCGGAGACGGGACGCGTCATTATTGAAACGTTTGAACAGCGTGGCATTGATGTTATGGCTGTTCCAGCAGTATTGCTCCATGGTCATGCACCGTTTACGTGGGGGAAAGATGCCAAGTCTGCGGTGGTGAACAGTGTCGTGCTGGAGGAAGTGTGCAAAATGAACCTGTACGCGCGGCAATTGAATAACTTCGCGAAGGAACTGCCACAAGGCATTTTGGATAAACACTATCTGCGAAAACACGGAAAAGACGCATATTACGGACAGAAGTAATTAGGTTATAACAGTGACTGGAAGCATGTTCTGGCTTACAAGTGGTTTGGTGTGGGAATGACTTGTTCAACTATACTTTTTACACGATAACGGAGAAGACAGAAGAAAGCTGGAGAAGCGGAGCGTTCGCGTTTATCAACGGATTTTCCCTTTAAAAAAGGGATTCAAAAAAATCCGGGGATAACCAGCGATCGAAAGATTATTCTGGCTGCGCAGTGTGCTAGTGTAAACCCATTGGTTCAACTATAAAATAATGAAATGAGGATGATTATATGTCAGCAGCAAAAGAATTCTGGTTTGTCGTCGGTTCACAGCACTTGTACGGAGAAGAAGCACTGGGCGAAGTAAAAGCTAACGCACAGAAAATCACGGATGCCCTTAATGCCAGCGGCGTACTGCCATACCCGCTCGTATTGCAGGATCTGGCGGTAAGCGCAGATAAAATCACGAGTACGATGAAGGAAGTTAACTATCGCGATGAAGTAGCAGGTGTCATCACATGGATGCATACATTCTCCCCGGCGAAAATGTGGATTCGTGGTACGAAATTGCTGCAAAAACCTTTGCTTCACTTGGCAACCCAATTCAATGAAAGCATTCCGTGGGCAACCATCGATATGGACTTCATGAACCTGAACCAAGCGGCACACGGTGACCGTGAATATGGCTTCATTAATGCCCGTCTGAGAAAACAAAATAAAATCGTTGTTGGTTACTGGGAGCGCCCAGAAGTGCAACAGCAGGTCGCTGACTGGATGGACGTAGCGGTGGCTTATAATGAAAGCTTTAACATCAAAGTTGCTCGTTTCGGTGATAACATGCGTAACGTGGGCGTAACCGAAGGGGATAAAGTAGAAGCACAGATCCAATTTGGATGGACGGTTGATTACTTTGGCATCGGCGACCTCGTGCAATACGTGAACGCTGTAACAGAGCAGGAAATCGATGATCTGATCGCTCAGTATGGAGACCTCTACGAATTCGATTATGGCACGAACAGCAAGGAAGCTTGGGAAGCAAGCGTACGTGTACAAGCGAGTTATGAAATTGCCATTAAACGTTTCCTGGACGAAGGTGGTTATAGTGCCTTCACTACAAACTTCGAAGATCTGCATGGCATGAAACAACTTCCGGGTCTGGCTGTACAACGCCTGATGGCTCAAGGGTACGGATTTGCCGGTGAGGGTGACTGGAAAACGGCTGCGCTGGATCGCTTGCTGAAAATCATGGCTCATAACGAGAACACGGGCTTCATGGAAGATTACACATACGAGATGGCCGCTGGACAGGAAGCGATCCTGCAATCTCACATGCTTGAAGTAGATCCGACACTTGCCAGCACGAAACCAAGAATCATCGTGTCCCCACTGGGTATTGGCGATCGTGAAGATCCGGCACGTCTCGTATTCGATGGCAAAGCAGGCGAAGGTGTCGTGGTATCCATGGCAGATTTCGGTACCCACTACAAACTGCTGATCAACGAAGTATCTGCATTTGAGCCAACCGTTCCAGCTCCTAACCTGCCGGTAGCGCGTGTTCTGTGGAGCGTTAAGCCGAACTTCCAAGATGGAGTGAAAGCATGGATCGAAAATGGTGGTGGTCACCATACGGTTGTATCCTTGAACCTGACCACAGACCAGATCGTGACGTATGCGAAGCTGGTGAACCTGGAGTACGTTATTATTAAGTAAAAGTGGATTGGCAGCTACTGCCTGAACTCATACAAATTCTTTCTCTGCGGCCGGGGGTTAACCCTCGGCCCTTTGTTTGTTATGCTGAGAAGCATGATGTGAAGCTGAGCAAGGATTTGCTTTTACATAGAGATGGGATAAGAAATGGAGGAGGATAGATATGTACACAAAAGAAAGCTTGATGCAGCAACTAGAGCAGCTTAATGTTGATGGGCAAGGCACGTTGCTCATTCACTCTTCAATGAAGAGTTTAGGCGAGGTTGAAGGTGGAGCGGATACGGTGTTGGATGCTTTTACCGACTATATGAAAGAGGGATTGTTAGTGCTTCCCACTCATACGTGGTCTACCATTAATGCGGATAACCCAGTGTTTTACGTGGAAACTTCTTCCTGTTGCGTGGGTATTCTTCCTGAACTTTTTCGTAAACGTCCGGGCGTGGTTCGTTCGTGGCACCCTACACACTCGGTAGCGGCACTGGGAAGGGACGCAGTGGCATTTACGAAGGACGATCATCTCTTCGATACACCGTGTGCGAGAGGTTCGGCATGGGGGAAACTGTTAGATCGGAAAGCGACGATCTTGTTAGTAGGCGTTGACTTGAAGCGGAATACATTTATCCATGGGGTCGAAGAGTGGGTGGACATCCCTGGCAGAATGACGGACGAGCATGAGATGCTGTATACGGTTTTACCAGATGGAAGCCAAATTTCGGTACCGTCTCGCAGACATTGCGGATTGCCATGGTCGGAGCATTTCTGGAAAGTAGACGAGGTACTTGTTCGCGAAGGCGCGATGCGTAAAGGACAACTTGGGGATGCGGTTGTAAGAGTGTGTGATGCGGCTAAGACAGCAGAGGTAATCACGGAGATGCTCAAGCATAACCCCGATCTATTCACGGATAATCTCCCTCTGGATGAAGTAAACGAATGATACAAAGAGCCGTCCGGTAGCCGGATGGCTTAATACGACCACCTGATGATAGCTGAATAACTCCCGAGCAGATGATTTTCCTCTCCTGTTTGTACTCCAAACCTTCAAAAGCATTCATAAATCATCAGAAATAGATCAGGATTTCGATCAGAGGTTGGTCGGACTTCCAGTGTATGGGCTACTCACCCTTAGGGTGGTGTGATAAGATATGGTTAAATTAACCAATAAGTATGGCGTAGAAGAATTGTATAGGTGTTTATTGAAGTTATATATAAGTATCACATAGAATCATGAACAACCACGTTGTCATTGTAGCATCTAAGAAGGAGAAGATTCGTGAACCCATTAGTATGGTATGATCTCTTTTTATTTGTCCTATTGTTCGGTGTAGGTGTATATGTGTTTGCTACGGTTAGAATTACGAACTTACATAAGGTGTACTTTTTATTCCATGGGTTGATGATGCTCTGGCCTTTCTGTCAATTTGCGAGTACGCTCACGGATGATTCCGGTCTGCAATTGTTCTACGTTACCTTATCTTTCGTTGCGGTCTCCTTGCTTGGGAGCGGGTGGCTTCTACTGACGATCTTTATTACCGGGTATTCAGAGCGTCTGAGTGCAAAAGGAACCTTCTTGCTATTTGTCCCTGCGGTGATCGGGGCTATAGGTGTGGTCGCTAATCCATGGAACGAGTTCGTGATTCCACTGGAGGGCGGGTACATCGAGCGGGATTACGGCCTTTGGTTCTGGGTTGTGATGACTATTCTGGTGAGCTATTTCTTGACTTCTCTCGTGGTTCTATTCCGGGCCGTGTATTCTTCGCAGACGTCTGCCATGATCAAAAAACAGGTGAGAATCACCCTGTTGGGCATCCTGGTCTTGGCTGTCTTTGCAACGATTGATGCGATTCTGAATGTCGTTCTAGCCCGCTGGTTGCCAATCATTCCTGGTATGACTTCGCTGGGGATCTTTCTGTCGGACCTGTTCTTTGTCTATGTGATCAAAAGATACAATGTGTTCGATCTGGTCTCCATCGCCCATGAGGATGTGATCAATACCATTCCATATGGCATCCTGGTACTGGATGAGAATGAAGTCATTGTTGAAGCGAACAAAGCCTCTCGATCCTTTATGGATCTGCATGTGGGGGATTCTTTTGATATGGAAGCCTTTCTGGAGTCTGTTCATGTTGTGGGCAGCTGTCGGGAGTTCGTGAATCACTATAAGAAAAAAGAAAATACCCTCTCTCACATTGAAGTGATCGTGGAGCGGGACAACAATATCCGGCACTATATCCTGCAATCTTCTCCGATTGTGGATTCGGCTCTTGTGCCGATCGGTCATATTCTCACGTTCCAGGATGTCTCGCAGGAGCGCTTCTATGTGAAAGAGATGAATCGGCAGAACGAGACGCTTCAGGAGCGAAATCAGGCGCTAGATTTGATACGTCAGGAGTTATCCGAGGCCAATCGCAAACTGGAGGAACTCGCCCTGACGGACAGTTTAACCAACTGTTACAACCGTCGTTATCTGACCCAACATCTGAATCATGAGGTCATTACCAATATTCAATACAAAACACCATTCTCACTCCTGCTGCTCGATATCGACTACTTCAAAGCGATCAATGATCGCTATGGACATGTCATCGGGGATGAAGTGCTCGTTCGCACGGCGGAGGCGGTTAAACAATCCATTCGCAGTACCGATATCCTGACGCGTTATGGCGGGGAGGAGTTCATGATCTACCTTCCGCACACGGAGCATGATCTGGCGAACCAGATCGCGGAGCGCGTGAGATTAGCGGTGGAGTCCAACCGCATTATGGTGGATCACGAGATTACGCAGGTGTCGATTACGATTAGTATTGGGATTCTATCCTTTGAGGACTTTGAAGTTGTGCATGTACCGGACAACCCGGAGGGGTATTTGACTCAGCTGTTCGCTGCGGTGGATAAGGCCTTGTATCAGGCGAAGCAGAATGGGCGTAATCGGATTGAGTTTGCCGCGTTTGAGCGGGGAGTTGTATGAATTGCCAAGAGCGGGCTACTTCACGAGCATGAAGGATATATTAAGGGGCTTGAAAACCTACAAGGTATAAAATTTCCAATATTTGATTTTTTAATAAAAAACATATAATAGACGTAAAAAATAAATATAATTGTAATGAAGCATATGTTCTCTTTAAGACTCATAAGCAATTTGTTATCTTAGTAGCGGGGGCCTTATCTGTAGATGGGGTGATTATATGGGAAGTATTTTTACATTGTGTATTATAAGAGATGATGACAAGGTTCTCTTTCAAAAGAGATACAAAAGTCCCTTTAAAGGCTATTGGAATGCACCAGGAGGCAAAGTCGAGATACAAGAGTCCCCCAAGGAGGCGTGCATTCGGGAAGTTTATGAAGAGACAGGAATTAGCTTGAATAGTATTAAATTTCGTGGAGTAATGACAGTATCTGATACCACAAAAAAGATAGATACAGAGGTGTTAATGTTATTTGAATCTAATAGCTTTCAAGGAGAATTAATTTCATCTAATGAAGGCGAAGTTGATTGGATTGAACTTGATAGAATTTATGAAAGTAGTATAGTTCCTGAAAGTATGACATATCTTCTTCCATATATAACTGATTACGAGGGAATTATCACAGGAAAACTAGTCTATAACAGACAAACGCTTGAAATATGCGATATTTCTTTACAAAGCTAAAGACTACAACTGTAGTCTTTATTTTTTTGCAATAAAAGGGAGGATTTTGTATTTATTTGTCTAATATAAAAGTAGTAATTTAGTACTAAGGAGGTTTACTATGGGAAGCTCTGGAACAGGCTCATTTGGCGATTTAAAAGCACCTAGTAATAAGGAGTTGTGTTTAAGAGAAATTAGAGAGGTATTATTGGAAGAGGTATCATTATCCCAATACTATAATAACCAAAGAAAAGTGCCGGATAAAGATTATCCTGTAGAAGTAGGTGGTTCAACAATTAATGGTAGATTAGTTGTGATCAGCTCAGAAAACCATGAAATTGTAGGGTACATACCTAGTAGATTCAGTTATCTTTTAGGTTGTATGAAAAAAGGACACAAATATACAGGTAGTGTTATTTTCAGTACAGAATCTCCAATACCTAGAATTATGGTAAATCTGGATGCACAATAATATGAAATTTTTACTTATTGGTGAGGTTTATACTGATGTCCACTTGCATTCGTATGAAGAGGATAAGAATATTTTACGACTAGGAGGTATATTTCATAGTGCAAGAGCACTGCATGCCCATTCAGTTGAATATTCTTTAGCATATATTTCTCCAAGCTATTTAAAGGCGAGTATTTCCAAGTGGGCTCAACAATTGTGTGCTACATCTTTGTATCACGTGGGCGAGATTAATGGATGTCCAAATGTGATTTTTATATCTGATTCTGTAGAAGCGGGAGATCAAGGATATAACGATATATTATATAAGCAATTTGAAACAGAGATGTCTAATGAATTGATTGATAGAGCATTTAACTCAGAATTACCTACAGATATCATTCTGTATCCTGGCAAATTTTCAATGGACTATTTGATCTCAAATATACAAAATTATTCATATAGACTTCATATAGATTGCCAGTATGGTGTAGATCAGGTGATAGAATTGCTGGAAAAGGGCATAGAAATAGAAACTTTTATAATATCTACATCTTCCAAGTATTTTCAAGATATTTGTTCAGGTAGTAGTGCGGTATTAGCTACACTTGTCGATACTGGAAAAGTTAAATCTGTATTACTGAAGGAGAATAGAGGAGGAGCTAGATATTATAGGGATTCTATTTGGACTGGTACACCTGCATATCCCATGGTTACAGCCCATTCTGTAGGTGTAGGGGACTGCTTTAACTCAGCTTTTTTATCATATTTTTATGCAGAGAAAGATGTACAAATTTCACTTAGAAATGCCTCTTATTCAGCTGCGTGGTACGCCAGCACATGGAAGCATGAAGAGTATTGTGAAATGATAAATAATTTACCTAGTGAGAATGAAATTAAAGAGTTAAAAGGAATACAGTTAAGCTGGGAAACTAGAAAAAAACAACATGTCTATATTGCTGCTCCAGATTTTCCGGATGTTGATACTTTATGGGTTGATAAACTATATGAGGCCCTACAATATCATAATTTTTCCCCACACAGACCAATACAAGAGAATGGTCTAATTAATGGTGTAGAACCTGATTTTCAACAGCTTGAGGTATATAACAAAGATATATTATTGCTCGAAAAATGTTCTGTTTTAGTTGCAGTATTACTAAATGATGATCCTGGTACCTATGTAGAAATAGGGTGGATGGCTGCAAAAGGAAAACCAACGATACTTTTTGACCCATCAATGGCAGCAAGAAATTTATTCTTAAGAAAAACAGTCAGTAGGATTTGCTTTACACTTGGTGAGGTTATTGATGCGATTTATGAATATACTTACGTTCAAGCTGAAAGTGGTGAAAAAGATGTACAAATATGATGCTCTTTTAATGGCTTCTGGTGGATTAGATTCAACTGTGATGGCTTATTGGTTAAAATCACAAGGAAAAAAGGTACTTCCTCTATTTATTGATTATGGACAGCATTTTTTGAAACGGGAGTACGACACTCTACTTCAGGTTATTCCTAATGATTATAAGGATTCAATTCGAGTTGTACGAATCGGCGATATTTATAATTCGTCAAAATCAAGCATGATAAAAGAACCTGATTTGTGGAAGGATGACATTACTGCAGAGAATCTTTACTTGCCTTATAGAAATTTATTATTCTTATCTGTGGCAGCATCAGTAGCGCAATCTGAGAATATAACAGAAGTTTATTCTGCATTCATTAACTCTAATCACGCTAAAGAAATAGATTGTTCAAAAGATTTTTTTGATAAGTTAGGCAGTATGCTCGAAGAATATGGAACTGTAAGAATAAATATGCCATTTAGAGACTATTCAAAATCTGAAGTAGCGGATATTGGAATTAAACTTAAAGCGCCAATTTCTTTAACTTTTTCTTGTCAAGCAAATAGCCGTGTCCACTGTGGTGTATGTCCTAATTGCGTAGATAGATTAAGTGCTCTCAACAGCCTTTAGTTAGGAAATTTAGAGAAAAGTTCTTCTTTGTTAAGGATATAACTCCGGTCTCAATGTATTCTTTGACCATATTAAAGAATATCAATTGTTAAGTATACATCTTTAACTAATATGCTGTTATGCATGTGACATATCTTGAATAATTATGAATTTGGAGCTGAGGACATATGGCAAGATTAAGATGGGATAAATTATTAAATGGGAAGAGAATTAGAAGTTCAGAATCTTTATATACGAAAAAACACCGGAATGAGTTTGATAAGGACTATGAAAGAATTATTTATTCATCTTCACTACGTAGGCTACAGGATAAAGCTCAGGTGTTCCCTTTACAAACAAATGATTTTACTAGGACAAGGCTAACTCATTCTTTAGAAGTTGCCTCATTGGGAAGATCCATTGCTTGGGAAGTAGCCGTTTGGTTAATGGAAGATAAAAAAGTTTTAAGGGACTTTTGGCAAGCAAAACAATTAGCATCTTTAGTTGAAGTAACCTGTTTGGTTCATGATTTAGGAAACCCTGCATTCGGACATTATGGTGAGGATGTAATTAGAAATTGGTTTGAAAATTGGTTTGAAAGTGATTCGTATAAAGAAAGAGAAAAAGAATTTAATGATAGAGGATATGCTTCGTTAACAAATCAGCAAAAAAATGATTTTAAATTTTTTGAAGGTAATGCACAGGCAATTAGAATTTTATCGAAACTGCAGTTTTTAAATGACGAGCATGGAGCAAATTTTACATATGGATCTCTAGCAACTTTAATGAAGTATCCATGGTCCTCTGAACACGAATTAGCTAAAAAGAAGAAGAAGTTTGGATATTTCAATTCTGAAAAGAAATTATTTGAAATATTACAAAGTGAGGTTGGTATTGGACCGCATAGGCACCCCGCAACATATTTACTAGAAGCTGCAGATGATATTTCTTACCTAACAGCAGATATTGAGGATGGTGTGAAAAAAAAGTCAGTTCCTTGGGAAGAAATTTATACAGGTATTATATCTGATTTCCTCAAAGCTAATTATCATGATGAATATAAGCGTCTTGAAAAGTACAGAAAGAAATCTGTGGAAAATAAAGTTCCAAATAAGGAATTGGTGGATGTACAAAACTTCAAGGTAACTGCCCAGAATATTTTGATCAACGCAGTTGTCCAATCCTTTAAAGTAAACTATGATCTAATTATGGAAGGGGATTTTAGTGGAGATCTGTTAGAGAATTCCAAGGCAAAAGAACTGAAAGAAATTTTAACTAATATATCAATAAAATATTGTTATAAAAATACTGAAGTATTAACTCTTGAATTGGTTGGAGATAGAGTAATTACTGATCTGTTAAGCTTGTTTGTAGACGCAGTATTGAGTATTGGAGAGAAACCTCGTGCCAAACTTAGAGAAGAGAAAATTTTTCATTTGATTTCTGCTAATTTTAAGCATGTTCAGACATTAAAGGATGGAATACCATACTATGAGATTGGAAAGTTACCTTTGTACGATAGATTACTATTAGTTACCGATTTTATCTCAGGAATGACTGACTCATATGCTGTAAATTTGCATCAACAGCTATTAGGGGTTAAACTACCTTAGTATATAACTAATAAAAAAAGGTGATCACATGAACACCAATGTTCAAATTAAAAATCAAATAACTTTATTGCTAGAAGATTATATCGAAGCTAGTAATTTTATTACTTCATTGTCCGAAATAGGAGACCTTTTGTTTTTTGGAGGATCTATACGTGATTGCTATATTAATAGTGGGTATAATTCTTTACCAAGAGATTTTGATATAGCTATAAAATTTGATCCGGATTTAAATGATTCGAAATTTGACTTCACAAACTTAATAGAAAAATATTCTTATAGAAAGAATCGCTTTGGTGGATTCAAAGTCCTTATTGATAACATAGAATTTGATATTTGGGACATGAACAATACGTGGGCATTTAAAGAGAAAAAAGTTGTACCAAGTGAAGAAAATCTCACTAAAACTGTTTATCTCAATGTAGATGGTATTGTATATAACTATAATAAAGAAATACTATACTTTAATGAGTTAAATGAATCTTTAGAAAAAAAGGTAATTGATATTGTATTACAAGATAACCCCCAAAAGAAACTTAATTTACTCAGGGCTATGATTTTCAAGAAGAAGTATAGTCTTAATTATTCAGAACAACTCATTACTGAGTTTGAAAAATTAATAATATTAGAAGAAGAACATATAATTTCTGATCTTTATAAAATACAGATAGCTCACTATAAAGAATCAAGGCTGAGTTATGAGGATATTAAATATGAATTAACTACTATATCTTCTTTTAGATTAAATTAGAAGATGCCCACTCATATAAATTAAACCTGCCTATAATAGTGTATTGTTATGTATAAAGAATGAGTATTTCGGTACTGTAAATGATGTTAGATGAGCCTGAAAAATCAGGGCTCATCTTTTTTTATAAGTTATAAACTTAATATTTAATAACATTTTTGACTTCGCTTACAATCTTGTTAATAGATTTAATCTGGCTTGAATTTAGCTCACTGATCAAGATGATATATTCATCTACTGCTTTCTTCCGATCAATCTCTTCACCATGTTCAGCTAGAGGAAAATCAAATAAATTATGGGCAGAGACCTTTAAGCCGATAACTATCTTTTCCAATGTGTCTATTGAAAAATTTCTTTCTCCTCGCTCTACAGACCCGATGTATGCATCATCCAAGCCCGCAAGCTCTGCAAGTTGTTGTTGTGTCAAGCCTTTAGCTTTACGAATTGCCCTGATACGTTCACCAACCGAATTCCGTAATGTTGTCATAATAACCACCTCTCCTAAAGGTTAGGAGAGTATTGATGTAATTAGCAGAGATACAAAGGCGGTAAAAAATATTGAAATAACTGCAATTAAGTACTATATTTAATTTATTGTACTACTTCTTTGGAGTTTCTAAAAGCAAATCGAACAAAATGTTTTTTGTGACCGTAAAATTGACTTGTTTTAGTATCCCTAAACTTACATAGAAGGAGGAACTATCTTTGCGGAAATATATCCTAAAATCACTCAAACCTGACATCATTGTTGAAATGTTGGAGATGGCTGTGGCTTTTGAAAATTGGAACAAGGTGATGGAGAGGGCGGACATGTTATATCAATGTGTTGAGTCTATCCATGAAGAGCGGCAGGAGTATCAATCAAAGGGAGTGCCTGCACCACATATACACATCGAGCGGCCCTTGGTCTACTATTACGGGTTCAGTCACCTAATGCGGGGCATGGCTCACCAGAAGATGGGGCAGGTAGATCAGGCGCGAGCATGTATCGATCAATATGCAGAACTGGGATGGATGGAGGATTTGGATGAGGTAGGCATGCAAGTGGCGCAGGAGTTCAAGCATAAGGCACAGGTGAATCGGTATGCTCTTGAGATTGAAGCCGGGCAGGTGCAACTGCTGGAGGAGTTTGTGAACTTTTTGCTTGAGCATCCTGAGGAATGGTTAGCGGGTCTTAAAGTGATTACGGAAGCAGCAGTGCGGCATAGATGGCAGATTGATCGGGTATTACATGTGTTCGAGGATCAGATACAGGGTGTTGGCAGAGAAATGAATTCTTTAAACAACGATGATACGTACCATTACTTTTATCAGCGGGCTTTGTATGAACAGTGGATGGGAAGACCACAGGGGGCCGTGGAGTTCATTTTGAAGGCAATCAGGTTAGCGCATAAGCTTGGAATGGATCGGTATTTTATAAGGTGCACGGCATTGTTGGAATCATTGCGGGAAGAGGCGACGGTGGAGCAGATTGGGCGGTATCGGGTGATGTTGGAGGAAATGAAGTAGGAGAGGTATTTACTGAAAATGGTAGGATATGCCTTGAAGTGGGTATATGCATATAGGACCATAGCACCGATGAGGAGCACAGCTTGTGTTTTTACGTTGGTGAAATCAGGATGTTAGCCGGATAGTTTACATATTAAACTTCTGCTAACATAGGATAATCCTATTTCGAATGAGCGGAGAAACGTATGAGTACAATCAAAGTTACCCCTGAACAACTACATCATGTATCGAATCAGGTGGATCAAGCCAGACAACAGTTGGAGAGTATACGAAGTGATCTGACGAGACAGATCATGTTCGTTCAGATGATGTGGATGGGCGCGACGCAGGAGCGATTTTACTATGAGTTCGAGCAGTCACGACCTATACTGGATAAAGCGCTGGAGAGTATGGTGAATACATCCAAGGAATTGAAGGATATCGCCACGCGTTTCCAAGATGCAGATGCTCAGAAGGTAAGTCTGGGTGGTGCAATTGGAGCAGTAGGTGCCGCAGCTGTGATGACCAAATCAACAGGTGATTCAGGTTCGGGTGATAAGGGCTATCGGATGGCGCAAATCAATATGTTCGGTAAATTGGTATGGATGCCTGTCAACGAGAATGGTGTTGCGGATCAGGCTGCTCTTCAGGCTTATCAGAGGGATCAGGGAAATCTGGACTTTAATCGAATGCAAGCTGTGAACGTTGAACCGCCTGGGGAAGATATTTTTGCGTTACAGATCAAGGCGTTTGAGATGGGTATTCATCCTACTACGGGAGAGCCTGTATCAGATAAGTATGCTCAGATGATGGTGACCTCTCTGAAGTTTAGTCAGATATTCATGGCGATTCAGATGGTTCGTGGGAGCATGCCGGGTGGTAAAGGGCCTTATCGATTGCCAGCTTCTAATCCTGCTGTGGCGAAGATTAAGCAGCATATTGAGGCTGCAAAGGCGAAGAATGGCAAAGTGGTAGGGCCATCTTCTCCACTTCCAGTTAAGCAAGAGTCTTATAAAGAGGTTAACATTCATGGTAAGTTAAATAGTGAAATTGACGAGGTAGATTTAAAAAACAAAATAATATATGAGGATAAGTCGGCGAAGAAATTGTACATGGATAACCCCAATGTTCCGCAAACTGAAGAACAATGGGCACTTAAACAGATATTTAAAAAGGGTTCGAACAGAATAACAGCCCTTCAACAAACGGAAGTGAAACTGTCCAGTTCTGTTTCTCAAGATGTTCCCTTATTTGAGGATATAACGAACATTAGAAAGTATGTGTTCAGAATTGATGCAGATACTCCAAAGTTAAGGTCGGCAGTTCAAAATGAACTAAATAACTTAAAAACTAAATATCCGGATTACAATTTTTCAGCTGAATTTGGAGGGAAAGAATAATGTCCATAGGTCTATTTAGATATAACGGTGACATCAATGATCGGAATTCAGAGCTGACACTCAGTGAGAATATATCAACTCAAGATTTCTATGAAGAACATTGGGAGAAAGCAATACATGAATTAGGAATAACAATTATTCAAGATGGATCTGAGATAAATTATAGCCAATTAGAAGCTGCAATAGTTGAGTTAGCGCTTTTGAAGGAATGGTCAATAAAAAATTTGGATGGAAATGATTTAGAGTATATGAAGGGGAGAATTGAGAATCTACAAAAAGTGTTGCCTAATGCATTTATTAATGAAGACACGGTACTCTATATATTCTAGGTAAGATTTAAACCTTATGCACTAATGAAGGTAGGGGCTAGGTCACATTCGCTGGAAGGGCATGTAACTTTATATTAATCTCTCTTTTTACACAATTAGCGCAACAGAAATAAACCATAATTAAGCCCTCATATGTAACAAAAAACATGAAGAATCCGCTCTCATCCGAGAGTCGGATTTTTTCTCGTTCCATCACCAACATAACTCTTGTCAAAACGTAATCATTACGATATGATAATACTCATTGTTTAGATCATAATGATTACGATTAAGAGAGAGGGGCATTACCTTGAATAAAAAGACGCCACTGCTAGCGCTGGTCTCCTTGGCCTTGAGCGCTGGACTGTTGAGCGCCTGCGGATCATCTGAGTCCAGTCCCGCTGCGCAACCATCCACCGATAATAAAAATGTTCACTTCCTATATAACTTCTCCACGAGTTCGCTAGATCCACATGTGGATTCCAGCTATGTGCCGCTGCGCGCGGGCATTACGGAAACGCTGGTTCGTCTCGATGAAGAGAACTTGACGGTTGCTCCATGGCTCGCCGAGAGCTGGGAGAGCGAAGACGGTCAGCATTGGACGATCGACCTGCGAGATGATGTGACCTTCCAGAACGGCAAGCCAATGACGGGTGAATCCGTTAAGGCATCCCTTGAGCGGGCACTGGAAGAGAATGTAGCCATCCAGAACGCGCTGAAGATCGATACGATTGAAGCCGAGGGCGACAAGCTGGAGATCACTACAACTCAGCCGTTCCCGGAGTTCGCTTCGGAACTGGTGAATCCCAACACGGCGATTATCGACGTGAGTGAGCCGGACATTGTGAACAAGCCCATTGGTACGGGCCCGTTTAAACTGACTTCTTTTACCCCAGGCAGCAAGCTGGAACTGGATCGCTATGATGAATATTGGGACGGAGCATCGCCTCTGGATTCCATCACGTTCTCATTCAATGAAGATGCCAATGCCCGCACACTAGCGCTCAAATCTGGGCAGGTAGATATCGTATACCGTCCTGAAGTCGAGAGCCTCGAATCGCTCAAAGCGATGGACGGAATGAAGGTGGAGTCTACATCGACGTTCCGCGTGCATCAGCTAACGATGAACATGCAGCGGGAGAGTATGAAGGACCTCAATGTTCGTCGTGCGCTGGACGCGCTGATTGACCGTCAGGGCATCGTGGATACGATCCTGCTAGGATATGGCGAAGCTGCTATCGGCCCGTTCTTGCCATCGCTGCCATTCGCGCCAACCTATACGGATACAGCAACGGAATCCGGAGCTGATGTCGCTGTAAAATACCTCAACGAAGCAGGGTACACGCAGCAAAACGGCGTGATGACCAAGGACGGCAAACCGTTGCAGTTGACGCTGCTGACGTATTCGGCTCGTGCCGATCTGCCACTAATTGCTCAAGTGTTCCAATCTGATGCGAAGAAGATCGGTATCGACGTGCAGATTCGCCAGATTGACACGCCAGAAGATTATATGGCATCCAACCGTGACTGGGATATTGCGACGTACAGTAATTTGACGGCTCCGCGTGGGGATGCAGGCTATTACCTGAATGCAACATACCATCCGAAGGGTGCTCTTAACTTCAGCGGATCGGAAGATCCGGAGTTGACCAAGATCATCGACGAATTGAATCTCACAGTTGCACCGGAGAAACGCGCAGAACTTGCCGAGAAGGCAGCCAACTACGTGCATGACAACGTGCTGAACTCATTCGTGCTGCATCCAGGTACAATCGTTGCCTACAACGGTAAGAAGATCAAGAACTGGCTTACCACTCGCAGTGAATATTACATGATTACCAATAAGCTGGATGTGATGTAATGTTTCGCATTTTGCTTCGAAAGTTCCTGGAGGTATTTATCTTTTTGTTGTTCATTATGTTTGTGAGCTTTCTGTTCATTCGTCTGGCTCCCGGTGATCCGGTGCTGACGATCCTGAACGTGGACGAACTGTCTGTTAGTCAGGAGCAGGTCGAAGCTGTACGCGAAGAAATGGGCTTCAATGATTCGCTTCCTGTCCAGTTCGGCAACTGGTTGCTCGATTTCGTTCGACTCGACTTCGGCGTGTCGTATTCAACAGGCCAGCCTGTTATGCAGACCCTGATGCGTGCGCTGCCAGCTACGGCTGAACTGACGATTGGCGCACTTCTGGTCATGCTCGTTATAGCGATCCCGCTCGGCTCGCTATCAGCACTCCATCGTGGTAGTTGGATTGACCGCGGCAGCCGCATGCTCTCCATTGTGGGTGCCGCGGTGCCGAGCTTCTGGCTGGGTCTGATCCTGATCGACATGTTCGGCGTACGCTTTGGCAATCTGCCGACCATGGGCCGGGATGGATTCACCTCACTTATTCTGCCATCTCTGACGCTGGGACTTGCCATCTCCAGCGTTTATGTGCGTCTTTTGCGTTCCAGCCTGCTAGATTCACTCAGTCAGGAGTTCGTTCGGTCCGCCCGGGCAAGAGGGTTATCCGAAAGCCGGATCTTCATGCTACACGCGTTTCGGCATAGTCTTCCGCCTGTCATTACGGTATTTGGCGTAAGTCTCGGCAGCCTGATTGGCGGAGTTGTCGTGATTGAAGTGTTGTTCGCTTATCCGGGTATCGGCAAGCTCGTTGTCGACGCTATCCGTCAGCGTGATTATCCAACGATCCAGGGTTATATTCTGATCATGGCTATCGTGGTATTCCTCGTGAATACGGCGGTTGATCTATCTTATCGTTATTTGAATCCTGAAATGAAACTGAAGGAAAAGGAGGCCCACCGATGAAAACCACTTCCCTGCCCATTTCGCCTACAAAATCTAAAAAACATAGCTGGCAGGCGATCATTGGTCTGCTGTTTGCACTGCTTGTCATCGCGGCCTCCTTATATGCCTTTTTATACTTGAAACATGATCACACCTTAACGGATCTACGCGGACGATTGCAGGGCGCAAGTGCTCTTCATCCGTTCGGCACCGACCATCTAGGCCGCGATGTACTGACACGTCTGCTGCTTGGCGGCGGCCAAACACTGGGTTATAGCTTGCTGGCACTCGGTGCTGCATTGCTTATCGGCATTCCGTTTGGCTTGATTGCGGGTTACAAACGTGGCTGGGTCGATAAGTTGTTCATGCGAATCGCTGATGCTTTTCTCGCTTTTCCTGATACCATCGTGGCGATTGTGCTCAGTGGCCTGCTTGGCGCGGGAATCGGTAATCTGGTGTTAGCAATTGTGATCGTGAAGTGGGTCAGTTACGCCCGTCTCGTTCGGAGTACAGTTTTATCGGAGTCCCAAAAGGATTACATTCGCATCGCCCGGACCAACGGACTTTCGGATGGTCATATCATGAGAAAACATCTGCTTCCGCATATCGCAGGCCATGTGCTCGTGTTAGCCAGTCTTGATCTGGGCAAAATTATTCTGCTTATCTCATCGTTGTCCTACATCGGCCTTGGCGCACAGCCGCCAACACCTGAATGGGGTGCGATGCTGAATGACTCACGGCCTTACTTCCAGTCTCGGCCAGAGCTGATGATCTATCCTGGTCTCGCCATTGTCTCGGTAGTGCTGCTTGCGAACATGCTGGGCGACTATCTGCGAGACCGGTTTGACGTGAAGAAGGAGGTGCAGCCATGATTCTCTCCATTGAGGAATTGAGCATCTCCAGTCGGGATCGTACGATTGTAGATCAAGTCTCGCTGGCTGTTCGTGAAGGTGAATTCATGGCATTGGTTGGACAGAGCGGTAGCGGCAAAAGCTTGCTCTCGCAAGCGATTGGTCGTCTGCTGCCGACCAACCTGCATGCGTCGGGGCGAGTCATGTTCGAGGGCAGTAATCTGCTCGAACGGAAGCCAAAGGAGATGCGCGCCCTGCGGGGAAGCCGCATCTCGTATATTTTTCAAGACTATCAGGGAGCATTTACGCCATTTCGCAGCATTGGTGGGCACTTTGATGAATACCAGAAGGTACATGGGGAAAAGTCTTCTGCCATCCGCAAAAAACGGGCTGAGGAAGCGCTGGAATCGGTTGGCCTTGGCGCTGAATTGCTGCGTCGCTATCCGTTCCAGTTGAGCGGTGGGCAGCTTCAGCGGGCCTCGATTGCCACCTCGCTGATGCTCTCACCTCGTCTGCTGATCGCTGATGAAGCGACAACGGCACTGGACAGTGTGTCCGGGCATCGCGTGTTGGAGTTGCTGGCACGCAAACAAGCGGAGACAGGCTGTGCAATTCTATTTATCACACACGACTGGCGCCATGTACGTCGCTATGCTAGTCGCTTGGCTGTCATGAAGGAAGGGCAGATCGTTGAATCTGGCGGGAAGCATCGCATTCTCGATCATCCTCAGCATGAATACACGCGCCAGTTGATTGATGCGGCTCCCGTCCTGAGTCGCTCGCTGAAGTCGGGATTGAAGGAGGCAGGAACCTAATGATGAAGACGGCAAATGATGAACGCCGTGGAATCGTGCAGTCCGAAGAAGAATCTGATGTGCGAAGCCACCATTTTGCAAAAGACGTAAACCATGTAGACATAGATAATGCAGTCATAACGACTACAGATACAGATCTTGCAGATACAGATACGAATAAAAATACCGCCGGTTCAGATAATGCTTCATCTTCCAGTATCCTCAGCAATCCTGTGCTTCACGTGGAACATCTTAGCCGAACGTATGCAGGTGCAGACCGACCGGCTGTGAATGATATTTCCTTCGCCCTGAACCGTGGCGAGTGTCTTGGCCTGGTTGGTGAGAGTGGGTGCGGCAAGAGTACGCTCGCTCGCTGTCTGCTACGAATTGAAGATGCAGATAAGGGCTCGATTACACTGGGCGGACAGGATATCGCACGGCTGAGCGGCCGACGGTTGCGACCTCATCGCCGGAAGATTCAGATTGTTTTCCAGAACCCGATGGCTGCACTGAATCCAAAGCTCAAGATTGCCGATTCGCTAATCGATCCGTACGAACAGCTTGGACGGAACGCCGAGTTGTCCCACTTTACCTATACGTCGAAGGAGGCTTACGTCCAAAAGCTACTTGAAGCTGTTGAGCTTCCAAGCGATTTGGCTGGACGTTACCCCCATGAGCTAAGTGGTGGACAGCGTCAGCGTGTCACGATCGCACGTGCCATTGGTATTGAGCCGGACGTTGTCGTTCTGGATGAACCGACGGCCAGCCTGGACGTGATCTCGCAAGGTGCGGTTTTGCAGTTGCTCACCGATCTGCGGACATCGCTTGGTCTGTCATACGTGTTCATCTCGCATGATCTGGCTGCGGTACATCGCATGAGCCAGCGCATCATCGTCATGCGGGAAGGTCAGATCGTTGATCGCTTTGGCGCGGATGCGTTGTTCGCTGAAGAACGCCATCCGTATACGAAAGAATTAATTTCAATCTTCTGAGTACTCCCGGAAACGCCGGGGGTGTTAATCGTTGATTTTATATAAAAAGCCGCCTTACGAAGTGATTCGAGAGCGGCTTTTAGTGCATCCATTTGATCACCCAAGTCCCCCTAAAACCGGGCTCCTTTCTTTGTTTTGAACAAATATATCTTTCAGGCCTATAACCGGGCTAACGTTCCGATGTAAACTAGCGTATACTGATGGAATAGCAAATATCTTGAAATTGCATATTTAAATTGCTCTATATTATTGATACACTAGATCAAGGTTATAATCATTCAGAGAAGGTGCGACCCCGTTCAAGAATGGGCTTGCTGCAAATGCCAAATCGATAACGCTTACATCCTTTTGGCAAATATAGGATATAAGGACGGTAGACATGAGCCAGGGACAAACGAGTACAGATGTTATCTTGATTGGTGCCGGAATTATGAGTGCAACTTTGGGAACTTTGCTAAAAGAATTGGCACCAGACTGGAATATTAAGGTTTTTGAAAAGCTCGCCACTGCAGGAGAGGAAAGCTCCAACGAATGGAATAATGCCGGAACCGGGCATGCTGCATTGTGCGAACTTAACTATACCGTTGAACGACCAGACGGAACCGTAGATATTAGCAAAGCGATTAAAGTGAATGAACAATTTCAGATCTCAAAGCAATTTTGGTCCTATCTCGTCAATAGCCGTCTGATTCGTAATCCGCGGGATTTCATTATGCCGATTCCTCATTTGAGTTATGTGCACGGAGAGAGCAATGTCCAGTTTCTGAAAAGACGCTATGACTCCTTGTCGAATCACCCGCTGTTCGCAGGCATGGAATTCTCGGATGACAAGAAAGAGCTGGCGAAATGGATGCCGCTGATGATGAAAGATCGTACAAGTAATGAACCTGTTGCAGCAACCAAGATTGACTCCGGTACGGACGTTAACTTTGGTGCTTTAACGCGTATGCTGATCAAACATTTGAAGGAACAACACGTGGGTATCCACTACGAACATAGCGTGAAGAATATGAAACGTACCAGCGATGGACAATGGGAATTATCCGTGAAAAATCTGAAGAGCGGTACAGTCGAACGCCATAAGGCAAAGTTCGTCTTTATCGGCGCGGGCGGCGGAAGTCTACATTTGCTCCAGAAGACGGGCATTCCGGAAGGTAAACATATCGGTGGATTCCCGGTCAGTGGCATCTTTATGGTGTGCAAAAATCAAAAGGTCGTGGAACAGCATCACGCCAAAGTATATGGCAAGGCTTCGGTAGGGGCTCCGCCCATGTCCGTTCCCCATCTGGATACCCGTTTTATCGACAATAAGAAGTCGCTGCTATTCGGTCCGTTTGCCGGCTTCTCGCCGAAGTTCCTGAAGACCGGTTCCAATGCCGACTTAATTACGTCGGTTAAGATGCATAATCTGCTTACGATGCTCGCAGCAGGTGTCAAAGAAATCTCTTTGACCAAGTACCTGATCCAACAACTGATGTTATCCAAGGAACAACGTATGGCTGAATTGCGTGACTTTGTTCCGGGTGCGAAGAGCGAGGATTGGGATATGGTTCTGGCGGGGCAGCGTGTGCAGGTGATCAAGGATACCGTTCAAGGTGGCAAGGGTACGCTCCAATTTGGTACCGAAGTGGTCACGTCTGCAGATGGAACGATTGCGGCTTTGCTAGGTGCATCACCGGGTGCATCCACCGCAGTTCAGGTCATGCTTGAGATTCTTCAGCGTTGCTTCCCGCAGCATATGGAGGCATGGGAGCCGAAGATCAAGGAAATGATTCCTTCCTACGGTATATCGCTTGTAGAGAACTTGGATCTGCTCAAAGAGGTTCATTCTTCAACAGCCAAAGCGCTGGGATTATCGGATGAAAAACATGTCCTGCACGTATAACGATTAATCTAATCGTGTTAAATAAGAATCAGGCCAAAGAAGAGAGCTAAGCCGGGATGAATCCCGTGCTTAGCTCTTTTTTTGATATATCATGTCTGAGCTGTTTTTGTCAGCGCCAGATTTATAGCCGATAGAAATTTCTGGAGTGCTCGTTAAAAAACGCAGTAACTTCAGGGTAGGACGTAAAATTGATATGCTTTTGTCTAATAATCTTTTGCATGAAAATGGTATCTGTGAATATTTTATTGATGATAATCCCGCACCATACAGGAGTGCCTCTGAAGTTATTTATTAATACTTGAATTTCATTAAAATCAAAATACAGGATATATAAAACGTAATTCTGAAGTAATGTCGTGAAGCAATAATCACGATAGGGGCCTAAGCGATGGTCAGCCAGAAAATCTCGTATGATATCAAAGAACATCGTTCTATTTTCCGCGTACATATGCAGCATCTGATCTACATCATTAATCAGCCCGATGATCGTCTCTAATCCTTCTTCCGTGGGCATGCTTAGCTTGGGTGATTTACTCTCTATTGCTCGTAGCAGTTCGAGCGTAAGCTGTTTGCAGGCCTGTATTTCGTATGGTGTAATGAGAATTTGCTCGTTGTATATCTCGAGATGTGTGCTGTAGTAATCATGAAACGCTGCAATGTAGTCTCTTAGCTTAATGTTGGTTTTTGTATGTACGAGATCATTTCTGCTATACGAACAGGCGTAGAGGGTCTCTTCGTTAACCGGATGGGCGTAAAGGTAGAAAAAGAAGAAAAAGTCCCTTAACTCATACTTCTGTTCATCACTCAATCTGGATAATTCACTCAATTGAGCTAGTTGAAAGAAGCTATAGTTTTTCATCAAGTCATTCATGTCACTGTAACAATTATACGTGTTAACTGACATCGTGGTATTAATAGTAAACAACAAATAATATAGGGTGAGTTCGTCATACATATTCAGTTGGCTGAAAACATTGCTGAGAAGGGGGTTCCCGTTTGGCTTGGCGCCATAATATGGATCTTTGGGCTGTAGCTCAAAGATCCAGTTCGTAAAGGTCTCATCCGATTGACCATTCAAGAATAAGTCAGCGCTATCGTCTTCATATATGCCATACATTAAAGGTTCTGTATGGGCAGGCGTTAGTCCGCGTTTCCATTTGATGTTGAGGTATTCGTTATATAGTGTTTGAAGTTGCATATTGTATCCTCAGTTCTTGTATGGATTTCTCTCTACACGTTACGCAGACCATCACATAGGATCGATACAACCCGTTCCGGGAAAATTCCTCGATGTCCGGTGGCCTGAAGCACACCGATCAGCATGATTTTAATATCCTCAATGCTGGCATCTGCTCGGACAGAGCCATGTTGCTGTGCTCGCTCAAGCAGTTGGGTAATGCCCCGCCAGAACTCATTCGCTATCTCTGAGCGGCCCGTGTCTATGGTCAGACTGCTAACCAGAGCATCGGTAATCGCCTTGTTGGCAATCCCCTCGCTTATGATCTTGGTGAAATATTGAAAAAATGCTTCGCCCGGATCGTCGTGATGAAGCCATTGATCGGCCTCTTCCATCAGACGCATCTTGTGGCTGGCAATGACGGCCCCGAACAGATCTTCCTTCGTTGGAAAATGGCGATAGACCGTGCCTATACCAACACCGGCACGCTTTGCAATCTCATCCATGGAGACAGCAATGCCCTCCGTTTTGAAAATTTCATGCGCAATACGGAGCAGCTTATCCCGATTTTTCTTGGCATCTGCACGCAGTGTCTTCTCTGGAACCTGAGTGACGATGGAATCATTATCCGTAACCTCACCGTCAGGAGTAGGATTATTGTTTTTAGACATTATGGGATCACACCTCTTTCATAAATATACCCCACTGTTGGTTGGTTGACAAACGGAGGATCACCTCCGTATAATTTTAAACGGAACTTATCCTCCGTTTATCACTGGAGAATAATATACGAACTATTCTGAATTTCTTAACCCAATTCCAAAGGAGAAGGATAACATGTCACATTCAATGAGCAAAAGTGCATTGCTGATCATGGATATGCAAAAGAGTGTCGTGTCCCAGTTTGTTAAAGACAGAGAGGACCTGCTTCCATTCCAAAAAGCGATTGAGACTGCACGTCGTCATGCGATTCCTGTGATTTACGTGAGAGTGGCATTCCGCCCGGGTTATCCCGAGATCAGTTCACGCAACAAAATGTTCGGCGGAATCCCTGATCGGGCTGGAGCTGGAGCAGATGCGGTGGCAGCCATGGAAGCAGCGGTGCAGATTGATGAATCTTTGCAACCCCAGCCGGACGAGCCTATTGTGACCAAAGTTCGGGTCAGCGCATTCGCCGGAAGCGATCTGGAGGTCATTCTTCGGTCTCAACAGATAGACACACTCATTCTTAGTGGGATTGCGACAAGCGGGGTTGTTCTATCGACTTTGAGGGAGGCGGCGGATAAAGACTATGCGCTCACCGTGCTCTCGGATGCCTGCATCGATGCAGATCCCGAGGTTCATCGTGTGCTTACGGAAAAAGTGTTCCCTCTTCAAGCAGAGGTTAGATCTGTGGACGAGTGGGCGGACTCGTTATCCGGTACCAATTAGGTCATCTTATCATGTCGTAATACTTTCGCCCTGTTGGCAGATCGTGGAATCTGAGATGATGGGTTCACCAGAGGTTTGGGTGACAAACTTCGAACCGCTGGCCTTCAGGCTATTGCGATCCTTCCTTCTAACTTCATTGGCGAAAATAGGGTCGCAGCTCTCCTGAAGATTTCATTTCAGAGAGGAGGCGTCCAGGCTATCACATTCCTTCCTTCTAACCCTAACCTTTCACGTTATATAGGGATGTGGCTTTCCTGGACTCTTTTATCATGAACAATACGATTTATTTGCGCAGAGCGAACAAACTTATTATCGAATCAAACGAAGGGAAACAACAGTTGCCGAAGACACACCTGGCGACTGCCCTCAAAAATATTGAATCACTCGGATACACCTTCTCGGATGAGTTAATGCAGGCGATGCGGCAGCTGTCCAAGGAACAATTCGAAGCAATATATATTCAACTTGTAGCTGATCTGAGAGTCATGGTCGGCGCACATGTGAAATACAAACCGATGTATGCAGGATTCCCGATGCAGGTAATGCAGGCGGATGAAGCGGAGTTATACCTTAATGCGATGATTCATTATCTGACCAATCTGACTGCGGTCTATACGGATCAACCATCTGTGGAGAGAATGCCTTTGCTGGAAAAGACGGACTTAAAAGTCATTGGTTTGGGAAACAAACAAGCATTCCAGACGCTTATCCGCCAGATCATAGAAGCCAAGGGTTCCATCTCGGAAACAGACAAGGCAGATATCGATACGGTATTGGAGTATGTAGACCCGAAAGAAGTGGATGCGCTATTACCCACCGAGATTCCGTTCAAAGAAAATGTGGGCTTTGTGGTCGCCTCGCTGTTGAAGCATGAAAAAGCAAACATCGACCGGATCAGTCCGTATTTCAAAACGGCAAGTGATGTCCTGCGTCTGGCTGTCGCGTGGTCCAATGGTGATGTCAGCCTGGCAGCAGCGTCTCCTTTCCGGAGATTCAAACGCCGCGAGAGACGTCTTTTGCTCGGATTATTGGAGCAATGCGGTTCCATCAAGGAGGATATGCTTCGATATAAGGATCGCTGGATTCGCCTTGGCGAAATTCTGCATCCTTCGGAATATAAGCTTCGGTATCCGCGCTGCGAAGAAGCCTTTGATATTTTACGTAATAATAAGCCTTATTCGACCTTCAACGGAAGTGTGGAGCTTGCCTTCCAATATCGGAATGTCTGGAGTCTGATTGATCTGTTGTCACAGCGTCCAGGTGAATTCGCGAGAAGACTGGATCACTTGCTGCGTGTGACCGAAGATGAAGCGTATGTACTGCTGGCATTTGGCGAGGTACTGGAGCAAGTCTCTACCCCGGTGTTATTGCAGGTCAGACAGCATTTTGCCCAGCGTAATGAACTGCAGGATCTGCGTGTCTTCTTCCCGAAAGGCAATGTAGCCAAAGCTTTTGCCGTTCCAAATGAGCTGCCAGAGATCAATGAGACCACGTGTCAGGATGTCGTGCAATTGTGCGAGCAGGCACTGGTAGAGCGCTTCGCTGCCCTTGCCCCGCTTGGGAAGACCTATGTCGATCCGCAGCTCCATGATTATCTGGTGCCCTTTTCCCAGAGATCTGCGAGCAAGGCTCTTCGTACCATCGTTCGAGGAAGCCGTATGCCAATGGCAGAGGGAGATACGATTCGTTTCTTCAACTGGTGGAAAGAGGGAGACGTGGATGGCAAGTCTACAGGGCGCGTGGACATTGACTTGTCTGCAGTGATGTACGATAAGGACTGGAACTATGTAGAGCATATTTCCTATACGAATCTGCGATCCTCTAACTATAAGGCTGTCCATAGCGGAGATATCGTGACCGCACCTAACGGAGCAAGTGAGTTTATTGATCTGCATATTCCATCCATCGTGGCCTATGGTGGACGATATGTGGTAGCAACACTGCTTTCGTTTACCAGTCATCCGTATTGTGATCTGCCCGAATGTTTTGTGGGCTGGATGATGAGGAAGAAACCGGGGTCTGGCGAGATTTTCGAACCGTCCACCGTAGCGAACAAAATCGATATTACCGCGGATACGCAGATTGCGATCCCTGTCATTATGGACCTGGTCGAACGTTCCGTCATCTGGACAGACCTGGCGCTGACAAGCCATCCGGATTACTGCAACAATGTGGAAGGCAATCAAAAAGGCATGGTCTTGATGGGCAAAGCGCTAACGAATTTACGCAAACCCGATCTGCATGACTTGTTCATGCTTCATGCCAAAGCTAGAGGAGAACTGGTGGATAAAATGGATCAGGCGGATACAATCTATTCGGTGGATCAAGGCGTTACGCCGTATGATATCGAGCAGATTATGGCGGAGTATCTGGTTTGACCTGTTTGACTTGAATAGCGATCTGCGAGTATCAAGATTAGGAAAAGAGTAGCTGATGCTGCTCTTTTTTCTGCATTTCAGACACGCTTCAGAAGGAATGGGACCAGATCTGCGGTTCGTTTTTATTGCAAATATATGTAATATAATGGTATTATTTTATTGGAATTGTAAGGATTTTAGTAACTAGAAGAGTGTTTTAAGAAGGGGGTGGAGAGATCAGATTCACTTGAAGTGACGACTCTACGCTATACGCACGCAGACATAACATTTCATTGATGATGGACATGCCCGCTTAGCAGACATATCGATGTAAGACGGAAGTGTCAGTTGTTATACAATATAATGTAAGCGCTTTATAAAATGAATTCCAAGGAGCGATTTACTTATGAACCAACGTATAGTGAGAAAAGCGCTTGGCTTATTTTTAATTGTCGTAATGATTGCAACAGCTGCTGTATACCCTGCATCTACCGGACACGCGGCAACCATTAATGTGACCGATAACGGCTCCAGAATTGAAGTAAACACCGGTTCAGGATTAGTCTACGTGGTGAACAAAACCAATGGGGATATTATCTCGGCCAAAATGAACGGCACGGAGCTAAACAGCAACAGGGGATCGCATATCGGTTCAGGTTTGGGCTCCTCCGCCAATGTAACTTGGAATACCTCTCCTTCAGGATCAACCGTGTTAATCACGGTATCGACAAGCACACTAACTCACTATTATGCTTCGCGTGGTGGTGAGAACATCATTTACATGGCAACGCATATCACGGCTCAACCTTCGATTGGGGAGCTGCGGTACATTTTCCGTGGTGATGGTAGTGTGTTGACAGGTGTTCCGGCGAATTCCAATAATCGAGGTAACACTGGAGCAATCGAGAGTCAGGATGTATTTGGTTTCGCAAACGGCCAGAGTGCCTCCAAATATTATGGTAATGATCAGGCCAAAGATTTATCCGTTCGTGGAGTTACGGGGAATGGCGTCGGTGTATTTATGGCCTACGGCAATCGGGAAAAAAGCTCTGGTGGTCCATTCTTCCGTGACATCCAGTTCCAAAGTGGAACAGAGACGGAAGTATATAACTATATGAACTCGGGACATGCACAGACGGAAAATTGGCGTCTGGGTCTGCATGGGCCGTACGCTTTGATCTTCACAACGGATGGTACGCCGAGTGTACCTGATTTTAGCTGGATGTCTGGTCTGAATCTGCAAGGTTGGGTATCCAGTCGAGGGAACGTCGTGCTCAATGGTCTCAGCGGGATGGATACAGGTTATGCGTACACAATTGGATTCGCCAATAGCAATGCCCAGTATTGGGTAGGTACGTCTTCAAGTGGGGCGGCCGCCAAATATAGTATGATCCCGGGCACGTACACCATGACAGCCTATAAGGGAGAACTGGCCGTATATACGGAAACGGTTAATGTCACGGCAGGACAAACGACGACACTGAATACACGTACGATTAACAATGACCCGAGTCAAGCCGCAAGCATCTGGCGAATCGGTAACTGGGATGGTACACCACGAGAGTTCCTGAATGGACAGACGATTCCGATTCGTCACCCGTCCGATAGTCGCAACCCAAGCTGGGGGCCTGTCACCTATGCTACCGGTAGTGCGACCAATCGATTCCCGGCAATCCAGTTCCGTGGTGAGAATTCTCCAACCACAATAACGTTTAACTTGAATGCATCTCAAGCGGCATCTTCTCATATGCTCAACATCGGTATTACCGCAGCCTACAATAATGGCAGACCTAGTGTAACGGTTAATGGACATGCTTTAACCAATCCTGCCGCGTCTTCACAGCCCAATTCTCGTAGCTTCACCATTGGTACGTATCGTGGCAACAACACAACCTTTAGCTGGAATGTTCCAGCATCCTACTTCGTGAATGGTTCCAATACCATCACAATTACGCCGATCAGCGGTTCCAGTGATTTGGGTAACTGGTTAAGTGCAGGTTGGGTCTACGATTGTGTTGAGCTGCTGAATTGAGTTAAGAATGCAATGTTGTGGAAGGAATAAAGAAGGTAGCCTGCCTGGTTTTCTTAACCGGGTTCAGGTTACCTTTTTTAGCTTTGGCATCGGAAATGAAAAGAAATTGTTTCAAGATATCCCTAAGGATATTGCTTTGCTGGAGATGGTGATCCGGATAGTGGTATAATTTTCAATACGTAATCATGAGTGAATGAACGGGGAGGCCAAAGGAATGAGAGACGATCTGTTGGTTCAATTGCAAGATTGGCATGAAGAAGATGAATTTCAGGAAATTGTAGATGCAATTCAAGCGATTCCTGTGGAAGAAAGAGATTATGAGCTGGTTAACCATTTGGGACGAGCGCTGAATAACCTGGAACGGTATGAAGAAGCGGTCGAACAATTCCTGACAGTTGCCAAAGAGGGAACAGGTGACCCACTCTGGCATTATCGGATTGGACTGGCTTATTATTATCTGGAGCAATATGCGCATGCACTGCAAGCGTTCGAAAGAGCGGATGAATTGGAGCCTGAGGATGAAGATACGCTGGAGTTTCTGGAGTGGATTCGAAGTAAAATGGAGGAGCCGTCCGAGTCTGAACCTGAAGTTGAAACGGACCCAGAGGCTGTCGAAGAATTCCGTGTACCCGTTGACGTTGTAGCGACCATTCCAACGGTTCCCAGACCAGAATCCGGCGAATTCTGGAACGATAGTGAGCAGGCCCTGGAACATTATGTGTCCAACTCGCCGAGTGATGGTCTCATTGACTCTGTCGAGGAGCAATTGGTGTTTCGACTTCCTGCCTCCTACATTGAGATGATGAAGGTACATAACGGCGGTATTCCGTACAATCGTTATTTCCCTGTAGCGAACACAGATACGGGAGCTACGGACTATGTTGAAATTGAAGGCATACTGGGCATTGGCCGTGAGAAGCCTCGCACATTAGCCGGTGCACAAGGTAGCTGGACTTTGATTGAACGTGAAGGCTATCCGGAGATTGGCGTAGTCATCGCAGTATCTCCTTCGGAGTCGGGGGTTGTCATGCTTGATTATCGTTCATTCGGGAATGATGGAGAACCCGAGGTGGTCTATGTGAAAAGGGAGAATCCCAAAGAGACTATTTCGCTGGCACCGAACTTTGAGACGTTTATCCAAGGATTAATGACCCCGGAGGTTTAGAATTCGACTTCCTTAAACTGTTTTGTGCAAAAACACATCATTCGTTAGGAGGTACTTTTGTCTGGAAGGGGGCAGAAGGTGATATGGAGGAACCGCTCAAAGTATATAACACCGCAGTTGAAGCTTTTCTTGAAGTGATCGGGGGAAAGTGGAAGCCCGTTATTCTGTTCCATCTTACCTTTGGCAAGAAACGTAATGGTGAACTGATGAAGCTGATCCCCGCGATCACCCAGAAAGTGCTGACTCAGCAGCTTGGTGAACTAACGGAGGCGGGGATCATCGTCCGTATCTCCCATCACCAGGTCCCGCCTAAAGTGGAGTATGAGTTAACAGAGTATGGATGTAGCCTTAAAGAGATTCTTCATCTGATGTGTAGGTGGGGCGATATACACGTGGAGAATGTTTATGGTGATCGAGGAAAAATCCTGTTTAAGCCGCCAACTACTACTGACGTTGAGTGACTTATATAAGCCGATTCTGCAATTCGGGAATCGGCTTATTGTGCATTTTATTTAATTTACGGAAGGATATTGCGCTCACGTAGATTTCTGAAAATATCCATAAACATAGCCTCAGTGTCAATGAAATCATGAAATCCGAAGCGGCGAGCTTTGGAACCATCTGCAAAGAAGTCATAATCCCACGAGAAGACAAAGTCACCAAATGCCCAGGAAGAGACATCATCATAAGGGGTGTTTACCAAACCATACTTTTCAATCATGGAAATCCAAAGAGCTTCTTTATCTGCCATTACCGTTGCAAGGGAGAGGGGCAGTGGAGGAGCCGTTTCCAGTTTGAAAAATGAAGCGATTTTGGGCCATAGTTCATTCCAGCGAAACAGATCGCCATTGGTGATGTTAAATGCCTGATTGGCACAGCGAGGTTCAGTTGCTGCCCATACAGTTGCGTGAGCAAGCAATGTTGCATCGGTCATTTCAAGAAGCGAATGATACGCTCCTGGTTTCCCAGGAAAGCGAAGTGGTAAGCCAAGTTCCTTAGAGATAGAAGCATATACCCCGATCACCATCGCAAGGTTCATTGGATTACCCAGGGCGAATCCACATACAACAGATGGGCGCAGTGCTGACCAGGTCCAGCTGCTTCCGAGTTGCCGATCCTCGAGAAACTGTTGCTGATCGACATTGAATTCAGGAGGCATATGATGTGCGTCTGTTTCTTTGGCAGGTGTTTTAAATGGACCCAGATGTGCCCCGTACACCTTATAACCTTGCATCAGACTGATATGTTCGAGATTTGGGGCAATCGGTTCAATCGTATTCACCACATTGGCGAGCATAGCCAAGTTGGGCTGCACCAATTCGGCCCAGGTTGGACGATCCTGATACGCGGCGTAGAAAATATGCGTAACGGTCGTTAAATGACTCAGTTTGTTTTGTGTGTCTGCTTCGTTCAGTAAATCAGCTGATATATAACGTAACTTGGGAGCATCTTCTCCTCCGCGGCGAGATACACCAATGACATTCCATTGCGGAAGTGTCATCAGATAATCAATAAGGTTTCTTCCAATAACGCCTCCAGCACCAATGACAAGTGCGGTGTAACGGGTAACGGATTGTTCGGGTTTCAATGGACATGCTCCTCTCTTCTTCTGATCATATTGTGGGTCAGAAAAAGAAGGATGAGAAGTACGCACCTCAAAGTCATATACGTACTTTGAAGTAATATATGAGCTTGGCGCAGGTTATGGGAGTTATAATTGGTACTTCAATGTGATGCTACTTGCCTGTAACCACAAGAAGCTGTAAAAGGAACAATCGTCCTTTCACAGCTTAGATGTGTCTGTATGTCCGTGCAATAGATCTGTTGTAAATATAGTTTACGCCGGGAATCCCCCACCTGGAGGCGGCCATGCGCCGTAGAAGCGACGCAGCAAAACAATCTCACCCAGATGATACGAGTTATGAGATGCGATATTGCGTAGAACTCCTGCCTTGGTTTCCCCTGGGAAATAGAGCAGTGCATCATCCAATTGTGCCGTTTCCGCAATGACTACCGCTCGATCAACCCCATCCAAGAATGCCTGGATATCTGCCTTCCATGTAGCTTCATCCTGTGGACCTTTCTCTTCAGGCCAGCTCTCGCTCACGTTAGCAGGGAGCTGTGGCTTACGTCCTTCCAAGTGCTCGAGCATGAATTGCTGCCAATAATGCATGTGCTTCACCAACTGATAGATGGTATATGGCATAGCATCGTGCGTACGAGCAGCAAGTGTGACATCAATATCGGGTAGAGCACGAGCGATACGGATATGACCGCGTTCCCCCACTAATGATTTGACAAGGGCTTGTCCAAAGCTGTGATTAGCATCTGACATATGGAACCTTCCTCTCTTTTAGACCGGATCTTTTAACCTGCATTATATATTATACAATTAAATTGCTAAAAATTAAAAAAGGGACAACACGAATCCAAATACTTGAAATCCCTATGATATAATAGTGAAAATAAATCTCAAGACCTCCGGGTCAAGGAGGAAGCTCCGGTGAAAGTGATATTGGTTGACGACGAACGTCTAGCGTTGATAGGCCTTCAAAAATCACTAGAAAAAGAAGTAAGCGACATCGAAATTATCGCTACATACATGAATCCGACAGAGGCTATGGCAGGTATTGTAGAGCACCGTCCTGATGTTGTATTTCTGGATATTCATATGCCGGAGATGGATGGTATGGATCTGGGAAGACAGATTCAGGCCTCTGTGCAGGAAACCGAGATTATTTTTGTGACCAGTTACGATCAATATGCGGTGCATGCCTTTGAGTTACAGGCTTTGGATTATGTGATGAAGCCCATCCAGAAAGATCGATTGAAGCAGACGATGAGTCGAGTCCGGGAAAAACTGAGGTTAAAACACGAGCAGCGGTCTAAGGATACCATCGTACCTTTAATTTGCTGTTTTAATCAGATTCAGTTTAAGCTTCCAGGCCAGGATATCCAGGTTGCCAAATGGCGCACAAGCAAGGCGCAGGAGCTGTTTGCCTATTTACTTCACCACCGGAATCAGACGATTCATCGCAGTGTGTTGCTGGAGATGCTGTGGCCTGAATTGGAAGAGGATAAGACGGTGCATCAACTCTACACCACGATGTATCATGTCCGCCAAACCCTGAAAGCATGCGATATGGATATGATCACGATTCAGAGTGGACACCTTGAAGCCGGCTATCGGCTCGAATTGGGTGAAGCTCAGTTGGATAGTGAGCAGTGGGAACAAGAGATCAGGCAATGGAAAGTCGTTGATGCCAGTACCATTCATGCCTATGAGCAAGCGCTTCATTTATACAAGGGCACGTATCTTGGCAATTACGAATACATGTGGGCTGAACCTGAACGGGAAAGATTACGATACCTGTGGTTGTATCATATGAGACAACTAAGTCTGTATTACCAGCAACAGGGGCTGGGGGAGAAAGTGATTGAGAGCACGCGGCGTATCCAGCAGATGCTTCCGGATGAGGAAGAAAGTTATTTTGTTCTAATGAAATTGTATGATGAAATGCACAACGATCTCGGTGTGGAGGAGCAGTATCGTCTCTTAACCACCAGAATGGAGCACGATTTGGAGATACCGATCAGTGAAAACATTAGCGAATGGTATCAGGACTGGAAGCTCGGTTTAACCAAAGTCATGAAAACATAAATAATGAAATCACTTCAAACGAAACCTGTGAACCGTTACAGATATATGATCATCATGCTGATTATTTTTGGCGTACTGCTTGGTATGCGCTGGGTCTGGTCGCAGTTCTTCCCTGCCTTGGACGATCATCACGCTGTGAATGGTGTAGTTGATTTGCGAGGTGTTGATCTGGAACAAGTGCCGGTAATGTATATGAACGGAGAATGGGAACTATATTCGAATGAATTACTGACCAGCAAGGATATTGTGGATAGGGTACGGTCGAAGCCGGCGGATGTGGTCCAGGTTCCGGGAGATTGGAAAAATGCCGAGAACCGGGATCAGGAGAGTTCACTTGGATATGCCACATATCGATTGCGTGTTTTGACTGATCCACTCCAGGTACCTGTGACCTTCTGGTTCAGAAACATCCGAAGTTCATCCGAAATTGAACTCAATGGGGATATCGTGGGCGGAATGGGGAAGGTGTCGGAGGATGCAGATACCTATGAACCGAGAAGTACCTCTTATACGGCAACCTACGAAGATGAAGGCGCAACAGAGATTGAATTGCTCATTCGTGTAGCCAATTATGATAGCCCGTATATAGGCGGGATCGGCAAACCCGTTCGCCTTGGTTCCCAGGCGGCGGTTGATTACGCACGTTGGTATTCCATCGGTTTTCAACTGGCCATTTTTCTCATTTTATTACTCCATGGCATGTATGCCTGTATTCTGTTTGTGTTCAACCCCCAGGAGCGGGCCTTACTCGTCGCAGCTATATTAACCTTATCTGTAGGCATCATCATTATGGTGGGTCATGATAATATTCTGATGTTATGGCTCCCTATTAACTATACGTGGGGGATCAAGCTTCGCCTGATCTGTCTACTGCTGCAAAATGCTTGTATCCTGCTGTTGTTCCAGAGATTGACCTTGGTACATATACGAACAAAAAGCCTTCAGTTATGCATTGTCATGACAATAGCTTATATTGCCGTTATTCTAGCGGTTCCAATTCATGTTGTCTATGCTATGGTTCAATACTCTCTTATCGATATTTTCTTTCTCGTCTCCTCTCTCTGGTTCCTGTACATTGTAGGTGTCATGCTCTTTAGGAAACAGGCCGATCGGGATATGGTTTTCCTGCTACTGACAGCTGGAGGCATCATATCCAATATGTTGTGGAGTACAAGTGAGACATCAAAAGATGTGACAACAGTCTATTATCCAATTGATATCATTTTTGCGATTACCGGCTTCTCCGCCTATTGGTTCAAAAAGTACTTCAGGAATGCCAGTGAGAATATGAAGCTGAATATAGAATTGCAGAAGGGTGACAAAATTAAAGATCAGTTCCTGGCGAATACATCCCATGAACTGCGGACTCCGCTGCATGGGATCATTAACATTGCCCATAACGTCGTCACCCGAGAGAAGAGCAGGTTGGATGAACGGAGCTTGGAGGATATGGAACTGCTCATCACGATCGGTAGACGGATGTCCCATCTGCTTGGCGATCTACTGGATGTAGTCCGGCTGAAGGAGCATCGCATTGTGCTGCGTCAGGTTCCTCTTTCCATACAGTCGGTGGTACCTGGCATTATCGCCATGCTGCAATTCATGGCAGAACGGAAACCGGTCCGCCTGCATATGGAGATTCCGGAGTCCTTCCCTTTGGTCATGGCTGATGAAGAAAGACTCGTTCAGATTTTGTATAATCTGCTGCATAACGCGCTCAAACATACAGAGGAAGGAACGATCTCCGTAAATGCCGAGATTCGTGAAGGACATGCTCTAATTCATGTGGCGGATACAGGCATTGGAATGGATGAAGACACACGGATGCGTATTTTTCTTCCGTATGAACAAGGGTCGTATGGAATAAGTGATGGACAAGGCATCGGGCTTGGACTGAACATCTGCAAACAACTCGTAGAACTGCATGGTGGGGCACTAACCGTTCAGTCGGAACCCGGAAAAGGCTCGGTATTCAGCTTCGATCTACCGCTCGCGCATGAAACTACCCATCAGGCTGAGTCGCAGCTTCCCCTAATCTGGGAGCAGGCGATGGAGATGATGGAAGATGCACCTGGCGGTTTCCTGCTACCCCGCCCTGGTATGGGAGACGTGGAATCTTCAGCGACAGCGGAGATGGCTCCATTGTTAAAAGAAGGGAGAGCCACCATTCTGGCTGTGGATGATGATCCGGTTAATCTGGATGTGTTGGTCAGTATTCTCTCGACGGAGCCATACGATATAACTACAGCACGTTCGGGGCAGGAAGCGATGGAATTGCTCGGCACACGTCAGTGGGATCTACTGATTACAGATGTGATGATGCCGAATATGTCCGGATATGAGTTAACCCAGAAGGTACGGGAACAGTTCTCGATGTCTGAGCTTCCTGTACTACTGTTGACTGCACGAAGTCAGCCGCCAGATATCTACACGGGTTTCGCGTCGGGCGCGAATGATTATGTCACGAAGCCTGTAGATGCGTTGGAGCTAAAGTATCGGATAAGAGCATTGACCATGTTAAATCAGTCCATCCAAGAGCGCCTACGCATGGAGGCTGCCTATTTGCAGGCTCAGATTCAGCCCCATTTCCTGTTCAATACGCTGAATTCACTGATGGTGTTAAGTGATATTGATACAGAGCATATGCGAAAGCTTGGCGAGGCCTTCTCATCCTATTTACGGATCAGCTTCAACTATCTCAATACAGGGGAACTGGTGAAATTATCATACGAACTGGAACTCGTGGAAGCCTATCTTTTTATTGAGAAAACACGATTTGAAGATCGATTGTCGGTGGTATTAAACGTAGAGCCGGACCTTCCGTTGCTTCTCCCGCCGCTATCAATTCAGCCTTTGATCGAAAATGCCGTAAGACATGGGTTATTAAGCCGAAATGTGGGTGGGACGGTATGCCTGTCTATCACTCGCCATGAGGGTTATACCCGTATTGAGGTGAAGGATAATGGCAAAGGCATCGAACCGAAGAAGGTTGCAGAGCTGTTACATGCTACGCCCGGTGGAAAAGGCGGAATAGGTATTGTGAATACAAACCGCAGATTACTGCAAAGGTATGGTCAAGGATTATCGATTGTAAGTGAACCGGGTGAGGGAACGATGGTGTCATTTGATATTCCGGATGAGATATAAGGAAAAGGCCGCAGAAGTGATGACTTCCGGCCTTTTTGTTGTGCTTGGGTATCCATTCCCTAATTTTAATTATTTCTAATGCTTGTTTCATATGTTAGTATATTTAACATTAGAAGCGCGGATTCCGATAATGGGCGCTAAACGTTGTTATAGTGGGTGAAGAGATCGATGCGCAATTGGGTCAAAAATGAGAATGTGCAGATGGTGGCCATTGCCTTTGCCACAGCGGTAGGCGCACAATTCAAAATAAATCCGTTCCGGGAAGACTACTTCCGAATCGGGCTGGGGGTCAGCATCCTTTTATTTCTGCTGATGATCATGCCGCATCTGTCTTATGTGAAGACAGGAATCCTGACAGGCATCGCGAATTTACTGTTCCAGTCGGCAGATCTCATCAATCATGTACAGACCGTGTCCATTCTGGAAAGCATGCGGGACAATCTGGGGGCAGGTGTGTATTACGTGGTTTTTGCTTATGGGCTTAGCAAGTTCAGGCATCAATTCCATGAGATGCAGCCTCTTCTGCTCGGCGGGTTAATCACATGTATCGATTTCTCCTCTAATCTTGTTGAGCTGCTGCTTCGCGGAATGTTAAGCGGGACCAATATCTTTTATATGAAGGAATGGTTGTATCTACTTGTGGTGGGTGGTCTGCGAAGTTACTTCGTCATTGGGCTATATAACAGCTTTGCAGTGAGGCAGATGCGGCTCTTGCATGCAGAGCAGGAGAAGCGGATGGAGCAGATGCTGAATGTGAACTCCGGTCTGTATGGCGAGGTATTTTACCTGAAGAAAGCAATGAATACAATTGAAGGCATTACGGCAGACAGCTATGATCTATATCGCGATCTCCGGGAGCAGGACTTGAACCAATACAGTCAGCGCACGCTGGGTATTGCTCAGCAGATTCATGAAGTAAAGAAGGATTCACAACGTATTCTGGCGGGTCTGCTGAAGCTGTATGATAATGAAAAAGCGGTCAACATGAGTCTATCTGAAGTTCTTAACTTTGCCAGTAAAGCAAACCGAAAATACAGCGAGATGCTGCATAAGCAGGTCGAGATTGATATCGAGCAACAGTATGATTGTGAGTCTCCGTATTACATTCCTCTTCTAACGGTAATGAACAACCTGATTGCCAATGCGGTAGAGGCGATTGAGCATGATGGGACGGTCCGAATTCGTGTATATGAGCAGGAAGATGACGTGCATTTCGTCGTGATGGATTCTGGAAAAGGGGTACCTGAAGCCAAACGGGATGTTATCTTTGAACCGGGCTATACAACGAAGTTCAATGAAGTCGGCATTGCCGCGACGGGTATTGGCTTGTCCCATGTACGTGATATCGTTCAATCGTTGGCGGGACAGATTACGGTGCAATCGGCGCCTGCGGGAGCGAGAGGCACTACATTTGGTATAGCTATTGCCAAGATGAATCTAATAAAGGGGGCCGATGTCGATGACACTTTCTATCATAATCGTGGATGATGATGTGGTGAGCCGGAGCATGCTGCATGATATCATTGAATCCTGTGGAATCGGCGAGCTTGCAGGCATGGCAGAGGGCGGCATAGAAGGGGCACGGATAATCATGGATCTGCGTCCCGATGTAGTGCTGATTGATCTGTTGATGCCGGATCAGGACGGGATTGAGACTGTTGCGAAGCTGAGGCAGAGCGGATATACCGGGAAATTCATCATGATCTCTCAGGTGGAGAACAAGGAAATGGTAGGGGCGGCCTACCAGAACGGAATTGAATTCTTTATTCATAAACCGATTAATCGGGTGGAAGTGGAGCATGTGCTCAGCAAAGTGAATGAACAGTGGAAGTATGAACGTTACGTGCTGGAGATTAAGCAGTCGATGGCCCGATTGAATCTGGTGGAAGCGCCGGCCCCTGCCCAAGGTCGTACGGTGCGAGATGCGGCAAGAAGCATTCTGATGGATCTGGGGATCATAGGAGAAAGTGGTAGCAAGGATATTGTGGCCCTTATGGAGTATGCGATTGATCAGAAGCGTGCCGGGGAGTGGCCGCCGCTGAAGGAGTCGTATGAAGCGGTGGCCCAGACTTACAAGTCTACGCCCAAAGACGTGGAGAAAGAGAGCAAGGCGATGGAACAACGCATTCGCAGAACGGTCATTGCCGCATTGACCAACATGGCCTCGATTGGACTCAACGATTATAGCAACCATAAGTTTGAGCATTACGCGCCCCTCTACTTTGACTTCCAGGATGTACGGATGAAGATGAGAGCGATGGAAGAAGATCAGGCAGGTGACAAAGGCAAGGTTAATATCAAAAAGTTCCTGCATGTGTTCTACATGGAGACGATTGAAAAAATGAATAATTAAATAACTGAGATATGCTATCTCTTATCCAAAAGCCGAATTCCCGAAGGTAACACCTTCATGGATTCTCGGCTTTTTTTGTTTATCACTCTTTTCATTGTTATATAACCTTACACAAAAACTCAGAAAACGGATCTTTTATTAGCGATATTCGCTCGTTTATCTACTTAAAAACATTACATGTTAATTTAATTTTCATGAGTTGTAATTAATTTATGTAGGATCTTGTAAGTTGGCGTAGGGAGCGAACTACAATACGTACATGAATAAGCATTTTGCATAAATCCCTTTGATTCGAATTATGCAAAATGCTGAAATACAAACGGTCGATTCGGTCGATCCCAATCTAATTCGGAAAAGGGGTTTTTCTATGAAAAAGGTAGCATCCATTGTAATGGCGTCCGTTCTTGCTCTAACACTTAGTGCCTGCGGTGCAGCAAAGTCCGGTGAAGAAAGTAATGCACAATCGGCAAGTGGTTCAGCTGTTGAGAAATATACATTTGGTACCGATGCAACGTATCCCCCTTTTGAGTTTCAGAAGGACGGCAAATATGTAGGAATCGATATTGACCTCATGAACGCGATTGCGGAAGAAGAGGGCTTTGAGGTAGAGATCAAACCGATGGACTTCAAAGGCATTATTCCAGCCATCACGGCGAATCAGCTGGACGGAGCCATTGCAGGCATTAGCATTACAGACGAACGTAAAAAAGTAGTGGACTTCTCGGAACCGTATTATCAGGCCGGTCTGTCCTTAATCGTTCATGAAGATAACGCGGACATCCTAAGTCCTGAAGATTTAAAAGGAAAAATTATTGCGATTAAAAAAGGAACCTCAGGTGCCAATCTCGCAGATGAATATGCGAAAACCTACGGGGCAACCGTGAAATATTTTGATGACAGCCCATCGATGTATCAGGAAGTCGCGAACAAAAACGCAGATGCTACGTTGGAGGATTTCCCGGTCATCTCCTATAAGATTGCCATCGACCCGAACGCCAAGCTCAAGATCGTTGGAGACCGGTTGAACGGTGACTTCTACGGGATTGCTGTTGCCAAAGGCGATGCGGAGTTACAGAAGAAGATCAATGATGGACTGAAGAAATTGCAGGAAAACGGAAAGTACGACGAGATTGTCGGCAACTATCTGGGAACAACGGCTAAATAGAAGGGAATGTGGTACGGATGGACTCCTCCTTGCAAGTCATAATAGACGCACTGCCTCTTCTGTTAGAGGGTACAGTGGTTACGTTGAAGCTAGTCGTGATCTCGCTCATCATTGCGATGGTGATCGGATTGATCTCAGGTCTGATGAGCACCTCTTTGAATCGATTGTTGCGGCTGGTAGCCACACTTTACGTGGATATCATCCGTGGCACACCCCTTCTGGTGCAGGTATATTTCATCTACTTCGGGCTGCCAGTGTTCCTTGATATGCGGATTCCGGCGATGACCGCAGGCATTATTGCAATTAGTTTGAATGCAGGAGCTTACATCTCGGAGATTTTCCGCGCAGGGATTAATTCGATTAGCAATGGGCAGCATGAGGCGGCGCGCTCCTTGGGCTTAACTCGTTTCCAAACGATGAGGCTGGTCGTGTTACCTCAGGCAACCCGGCGCATGATTCCTACCTTTGTAAACCAGTTCATTATTACGATCAAAGATACATCGCTGCTATCGGCGATAGGTATCGCAGAATTGACACAAAGCGGGGAAATTATTATTTCCTCCAACTTCCGGGCATTCGAAATCTGGGGTGTGGTGGGTATATTCTACCTGATCATCATTGTTCTGTTGTCCCGGGCTTCCCGATTCATTGAAAGGAGGTATGCGATCCGATGATTACCGTACAGAATCTAAAAAAGCAGTTTGGTGCCAATGAGGTGCTGAAGGATATCTCCACAACGATTCAGGAGAAAGAAGTCGTATGCGTCATCGGACCTTCCGGGTCTGGTAAAAGTACCTTCTTACGCTGCCTTAATCTGCTGGAGGATGTGACGTCTGGAAAGGTGACGATCGGTGGTGTCGAGGTCACTTCACCCAAGACGGATATTGATCAGCTGAGAACCAATGTGGGCATGGTGTTCCAACAATTCAACCTTTTTCCCCATCTAACTGTGCTGGAGAATATCATGCTCGCACCGAAGCATATCAAGAAACTGAGTAAGGCCGAGAATGAGAAAAAATCAATGGAGCTGCTGGGCAAGGTCGGGCTATCGCAGAAGAGGGATGCGTATCCCGAGCAGTTGTCAGGTGGACAACAACAGCGTGTAGCCATCGCACGTGCACTCGCCATGAACCCGAGTGTGATGCTGTTCGATGAGCCTACGTCTGCACTTGACCCGGAGATGGTTGGAGAAGTGCTGCAAGTCATGAAAGACCTCGCTCACGAGGGAATTACGATGATTGTCGTTACGCATGAGATGGGCTTCGCCCGTGAGGTGGCGGATCGGGTGATCTTTATGGACGGCGGATATATTGTGGAGGAAGGCACGCCAGAAGAGCTCTTTCAGAATACCCAGCATGACCGGACCAAGGCGTTTCTGGGTAAGGTTTTATAACGATACTGGATAAAAAAATGAATGAGAAAAATCCCCTATGGGCGGACGATGCATCAAGCACATCTGATATGATGGACTTGAGCACGACTCGCTTGCAGGGGATTTTTGGTGCTGTGCGTAATACATAATAAGATAGATGTAGCACGACGAACATGTTATCGATACAAAGGAAAGCGCTTAATAACTACTTTTTATGAATCGTTGAGGGGGAATGAAGGATGAGCGTACAAGCGAATACCAGGTTAAAGATCTATGACTTAACGGAACTGCCTTATCTCAAGGTGCATGGCAGAACAACTGGAGAGTTATCGCCGCTGACGTTATTTTGGACGGGGAGTGCAGTCGAACTCAATGTGCAGAGCTCCGAACTTTGGGTTGAGGTGGAGTCTGAATATGATATATATGAATCATGGATTAGCATTCTGATCAACGGTGTTCCGGTGAGCCGGCAGATGTTAACGGCGGGAAGGTACTGGATCTGTGTATTCCGGGGCATGAACGCGGATGTGGTGAAGAATGTACGGATCGTTAAGGATGTTCAAGCGATGAGTGGCGACCCAGGTTGTTCCATGCAGATTCATGCCGTGAAATCGGATGGAACGTTCCTGCCTGTGCAGGAAAAACCCTACAAGGTCGAGTTTATCGGTGACAGTATTACATCTGGTGAAGGTGCGATTGGTGCTAAAACAGAGGAAGATTGGATTCCGATGTGGTTCAGCGCCATACATAATTATACGTTTATGACAGCAGAGGCATTGAATGCAGAATACCGGGTCATCTCGCAAAGTGGCTGGGGTGTGCTGACAAGTTGGGATAATAATCCGAAGGGGAACATTCCCGATTATTACGAACAGGTCTGTGGCCTGCTTACCGGTGAACGTAACGAAGCGTTAGGCGCAGGAGATCAGCATGATTTTGGTTCGTGGCAGCCGGATGTGGTGGTCGTGAACCTGGGCAGCAATGATGGAGGTGCGTTCCAGTCACCTGAGTGGAAAGACCCCGACACGGGCAAGGTGTACAAGCAGCATTTGAACGAAGATGGTACGTATCATGAAGAAGATCTGGCTGCTTTTGAGAAAGCGGTGGAACAGTTCCTGTCCAAACTTCGGAAAAACAATCCGGCTGCACATCTCGTATGGGCTTATGGCATGCTTGGTTTTCCCATGATGCCAGCTATCTACCGTGCGGTTGATGCGTTTATGAAGGGGACAGGGGACCGTAAGGTCTCGATCATCCAACTTCCGGATACTACCGAAGAAACGGTAGGGGCGCGCACCCACCCAGGCGAATTATCTCACCGTAGGACGGCAGATGTGTTAGCGGAATATATACGAGGATTGATAGGATAACTTGATACATGGTAATGGAAAGACCACTCTTTCATGATAAGAATGGTCTTTCCCTTTTCTGCTTAATTAGATATTCGGAGGTGTGTCCGCTGTGCCGCTGTTTTGAACCTCATAACGAATTGAAATGATCTGTCCGAGCGTCTGGGTTCGGATCATTTTGAATTGACTTGGCACCGTGCCTGCCGGGAATAAGGGGATGCCTTCACCAAGAATTTTGGGAATGATGGCGACTTCAATCTCATCCAGTAATTTTTTGGCTAACACAGCTTGAACCAATATGCCGCCACCCACAATCCACACGTCTCCATCAGAAGTTTGTTTTAATCGGGGAATGAGCGTATCTACCGTCTCGGTTGTAAACTGTACATGCGGAGCGGACGGCTGTTCCGAGCGGGAAAGCACATACGTTGGGCGATCCGCATAAGAGAATTCTTCAGATAGTGTGAGCACCTCTTCATACGTATAACGTCCCATAACGACGCTACCGATCGTTTCATAAAAAGCAGCATATCCGTTATCTCCTCCGTCACCCTCCACATCGAACAACCAATCCACCGAACCGTCCAGTCTTGCGATATATCCATCCAAACTCATAGCAATGTACAAAATTGTTTTGTTATCAGACATGTTCATCGCTCCCTTCTAAAATGTATGATACACTTTAACTATGACAAAAATTGACGTAGTTAGGATGTTGAATTCATGAATCATCGGAAGCTGGCGATCATGCGCCTGATGGATTCCAGACAGAAGTTCACTGCCCGAGAACTGGCAGAAAGGTTCGACGTATCGGTTCGTACGATTCAGCGAGATCTGGATGCATTGCAGACGCTGGGTTTTCCTTTGTATACAGAAGTTGGCGTGAACGGTGGATACCGGGTGTTACCCAATCGGATTTTGCCACCTCTTCAACTGACACAGCAGGAGGCATTAGGGTTGTTTATGATGCTAGAATATCTACAGGAAGTCCCGGATTTTCCATATGGGTCAATGCGTGAACATCTGGCTGAGCAGTATTTCTCTACTTTGCCCGAAGATGTACAGGATCTGATTATGCGAATGAGAGAGCATATCACCTTTGTCCAGCACCCTGGTGGGCATGCCGAGCCTTTAACAACCGAGATATTGGGTGCGGCGGTAGAAAAGAGAGAAGTCGAGTTTATGTATCATGCCCGTAGTGGTCGTAAAAAAGTCCAGGTCTTTCCCTATGGCATCTACTATGAGCAGGGACATTGGTACATGCCAGCCGGAAATAAGGACCGCGTATTGTTGTATCGAGTGGATCGCATGCAGCAGTTGGCTGTTATGGAATCCGTAGATGAATCTGTTCCGAGTCTGAAGGCATGGCTAGCTGCCAAAGAAGACAGAGTAAGCGTAGAAGTGGTATTGCAATTCACGGAATTTGGAGCAAGGATTGCTGCGTCAGATGTGTTGTTTAAGTCGGTTGAAGGCCATGAGTGGCGCGGACTTGTTCCGCCCGAGGAGTTCTCTTTTACAGCGCGAAAGTTACTCTCCTATGGGCCGGAAGTGAAGGTGGTGTCTCCGCTCGAACTGCAACAGCAGGTTAGAGGGATGCTGGAACGGAGTTTAAGCCAGTATGGTGTGGGATGAAGGCCTTCAAACGCTGAATATTAGGGTATCAAGGAAGAGATAGGAAAGGTGTGTAGACAAATGAGCGAAGTTTGGACTAAAGACAGCATCCCGACTGTATCCGATAAAGTAGTGATTGTGACAGGTTCGAACGGCGGGTTAGGGTATGAAACGGCATTAGCGTTAGCTGAAAAAGGCGCAAAAGTTATCCTTGCAGTTCGTAATCTGGAAAAAGGTGAAAATGCAGCTAATAAAATAAAGTCGTCTGTGCATGTAGCTGGAGAGGTAATCGTTATGCAGCTCGACCTTAGCGATTTAGCTAGTATCCGTAAGTTCGCAGCCGCTTTTCTTGAGCAATACGATTCCTTATCCATTCTCGTTAATAATGCAGGAATTATGAATCCTCCATTCCAGTTGACGAAGGATGGTTTTGAATTGCAGTTTGGTAGTAATCATCTAGGTCATTTTGCGCTTACGGGTCTGCTATTGCCTCGATTGATTTCTACTCCGCAATCGAGAGTAGTTACTGTAAGCAGTTTGGCAGCGGGTAATGGCGCAATTGATTTTAATAATTTAGATGGATCCAAAGGATATACTCCCATGAAGTTCTACAGTCAAAGCAAGCTAGCCAATCTGATGTTTGCGAGAGAACTGCAGAATAAGTTTAATTCCGCCCATATTGATTCTATGAGTATCGCCGCTCATCCAGGAATTTCGCATACCAATCTATTTTCCTTCGGTTCGGGGAAACAGACCAATATATTCATGCGGAGTCTTTTGAAAATTATTAGTCAACCTGCACATATGGGGGCATTGCCTACCTTGTATGCTACAACAGATCCGACAATTACGGGAGGAGAATATATTGCTCCTAACGGTATGGGCGGCACTAAGGGCTACCCCAAGAGCGCTAAGATCATCGAAAAATTATATGATGCTAACATTTCAAACAAGCTATGGAGCGTATCAGAAGAATTAACAGGGGTTTATTACAGATTTAACGATTGAATGGGGGGCTACCATGATTCGATTCATAATAAGTTTAACGACCCGCTCTATGCAGAGTCCATGCGATGAACAACGGCGGTTGTTTGCATAGAGCTTGAAATTCTTTTCCGCCATACCTATAGTGCATATCTAATGCGTTCATTGTACGACTCTGCTGCCTTAAAGATTTTAACTTTTAAGGAGTGGAGCAACGTGAAATATATTAATGCGGATACAATCTTCCCGGAAGAATTGCTCAAAGAAATACAGCGTTATATCCCCGGTGGCTTGATCTATATTCCGAGGCCCAAGGATGCCCGTAAGAAGTGGGGCGAGAATTCGGGTGGCAGAAGGATTGTCCGGGAGCGGAACGACGAGATCCGCCAGCTATTCGCTGCGGGAACAACCATCGATCAGCTTGCAGAGCAATACTGTTTATCCGTCGATAGCATCAAGAAAATTGTATATTGCAAAAAGGGATGAAACTATAGAAGCCACGTTCGAGCAATCGAATGTGGCTTTTTGGCTTACACATTACAAAGTACATAGGTGCCGCATTTGCACGAAGCAGGACTAGTGATTCAAACTACCACTGAAATAGTGATACTCCGAATTCACTTCAAAACCAACACTGCGGTACAGATTCAAAGCACGTTCGTTCTCGGTAACCACAGACAGGCGAATATCTGTATAACTTTGTTTCCTTAGGAGATCAACCAGGATGCTAAGCGCAGTACGCCCCAGTTTCTGTCCCTGATAAGCAGGCAAGATACAGAAGTTATGAATAAATGCGGTTGTCACATTAATGGAGTTGACCCGTACCAGCCCAACAGGCTGTTGATGCTGGCATGCAATATAGGTGACTCGGCTGGGTTCATTCGTTTGCTTGAAATAATTGCGTGTCCAGTCCTCTAAATCTCCGAAGGCTAGGGATGAACAAGTGACCATAAAATCCATATCTTCGTCTTTTGCCACGGACAACGTTAGTTCAGGCGGTTCTACAGCCTCAAGCGCTTCATTTACAAGTTGCATCGAATACTCGGCACGATCATAGACGGCTCCAAGAGATTGAGCAGTATGAACACCCGGAGATAAGCCCTGAGGAACACGATAGCTGAGTTGGTTGATCCCCTGTGGCTTCATGTCTAGGATGGCCCGTTTCAACAGGCTGCTGAACACACCTTGGCGACGAAATTGCGGGTGTACGATGGCATTAATATTTCCGGTTACGGTGTCAGATGCATACCAACTGAGGAGTCCTACCAATGTACCGTCGCGATAACAGAGGAGCGCATGGTCTCCGTCTTTTTTGCTGATATGGTCAAGGTCTGCCTTTAGATGGGTGGAATCCAGTTGTTTACATTGTTGTTCGAGCAAAATAATAGCATCAATCTGTTCCTTGGAGTTATAGATCATGGGGACGACTTGATAAGTTGACATAGCTTTCACACCTTCATTGTTGAAGGAAACACGCAGTTATTGGCCTCGCAGGTGCTATCCTTCTTGAGATTCGGTTTACTTCCCGATGACTATAACACATTCTATGATGCAGATGACACCCAATGGATGTAATTCACTGGATGACTGTTCAGATGTGTCCAATAACTGGACATTATATCCTATTGAAGGGATAATTGAGAGTAATACAGACGAGAAAGGGATCGATTTAACCATGCGCAAGTTGGCTTATGTGATGGGTACATTATTTCTTTCAGCCGCCATGTTGATGGGATGTACTTCATCTGAACCAGCGGAAAGCACTGAATCCGTCACTCCATCAGTAACGGAACAGCCGATTGATGTGAGTGATCAAAAGGCGACAGTAGAGGAGCAGCTACAAGCGCTTGAAATGTCGCTGGATTATAAGACAACAGAACTCACGGTGGATGGTAAGGACTATGATGATATGCTAGAGATGCAAGGGTTACAGGCCAAAGGCGAGACCATGAAGCCATTCCTGACCTCCAGAAATTATGAGGCTTATATGGCTAATGGATATATTCTCTTGCTTCTTCAGGTTGCACATATTGAACAAGCGAAACTGCATCCTGAAAATATACAAACCAAGATCAAAGATAGCAAGAGCGACTGGATTCTTGTGGAATACACGCTCGATCTGAAGTTTACAGACGAGAACGGCAAGGAGTTCAAGTCTATTCCGATATCGGGCGATATCACCTTTTTGCAAGATCAGGGAGAATGGCGCATTCAGGATGACACGTACAATAGGGACGCATTCGCGGACATCATCAATAATTCACTATAATGCATGAGTCATCTGTGATTCTGGCACATGGCGATTGTGCTCGAATTATCCATTGCGAATAAGCTCCTTCATATCAGTGCGCACATCAAAGTGCGTACTTTTTTTTGTGGTGGCGTACCCAGCTAAGCGCGCGTCGTCAAAAGGGTCTCATCGCGATGTTAGCTATCGACACCTGCTAGAAATTTGCAGGGTACATTCTCCTGCAATGATGATATTATTTGGATGATCAACTTACTTATTGCGCTCTTGTAGAATGGGGTTGGGTTCATCATGAGGGAGATTCTCCGAGTCGGTTCTCGTAAGGTTTGGTTGTATATCATTGCTGCTGTTATTGGTTTGGTTACAGGCTACGTCGTCCTCTCTTCGTCGGACTCTCCTGGGCTCCGAAGTGAAGAAGGTATTCTGGATTTAACGCAGGCTCAACTTAGTACGAATCCGCAAAAATTAACAGGAAAGTGGGCGTTCTATTGGCAAGAACTGCTGTCGCCTGAGGATATGCGGGTTCGTTCAGCAAGTGAAGGAAATCAGGACCACTGGATTAACATTCCAAGCTCCTGGCTAGGCTACCCGTTAGAAGATCAGCGGCTGAGCGGTACAGGCTATGCAACCTTTGGACTGGTCGTTCATCTAAGCGAACAGGATCGAGATGAGATGCTTGCTCTGCGGCTGCCTAGCATTTTTAATGCGTACAAATTATGGGTCAATGGCGAGCTACTGGCAGAAGTTGGTGAGGTTGGTCAGGACAAGCACAGCATGACCCCGCAACTGGAAACAAAGCTGGTGTATTTTCAGCCTAAAAGCGACACGTTAGAGCTGGTCATGCAAGTCTCCAACTTCCAACATCATCGGGGCGGCATTACCAAGGATATCGAGCTGGGTGGCAGTGACGTACTAACGACCAAGACCAATCTGAATCTTGCCAGGGATATGTTCATCACGGCAAGTTTGCTAGTGATCGGTTTGTATAATCTGCTGTTGTTCATGCTGCGAAGTAAGGATAGAGCTCCGTTATATTTTGGCCTGTTTACTGTACTGCTTGGTATTCGATCCTTGTTCAACGGTGAGCTTATCTTTACACAATGGTTGCCTCATTTTCCTTGGGAATTGCAGTTCAAGATCGAATATCTGATTCTTTGCCTCAGCGGTTATATCATCACCATGTATTTTGATTGTATTTTTCCGAATTATGTGTCGCGATGGTTTCGTCTTGGCACCCGGATCGTAACTGGTGCATTCTGTATCCTTGTAGTGGTAACCCCTGCAATTATATATACAAAATTTTTGCTGGTAATCGGTGTGATGGTAGTTCTACATATGATTTATTTGATGATCGGACTGGTTCAGGCAGCCGTGCGACGAATGGAGGGAGCGTTGATCTTCCTGCTGGTGTCGGTGGTTACTTTGGTCACGGTTGTCAACGATTTTTTGTATTTTAACGGATGGTCGCTAGTTGGAAATACATCTCCGCTTGGCTTATTGATATTTACGATCGCGCAGCTGATTTTACTGTCTTCGCGATCTACGAGGACGGCATCGAACGAAGAGAGAATTACACGTGAATTACAGGACGTTAATGACAAGCTGATTGAAATGAATATGAATCTGGAACAGACCGTTCAGGAGCGAACACAGGCCTTATCTACAGTGCATGATGATCTCCAAACCTCGTATGACCGACTGCTTCACTCCGAGCAAGGGAGGAAGAAGCTACTTGCTTATATTACGCATGATCTGCGTATGCCGTTGTCCAGCATGCTTGGATATGTAGAAGCTATACAGGACAGGGTCAAGCCGGAACGCAATGAGCAATATCTGAAGTACATCCGGGAGAACACGATAAGGATTAACCGTATGATCGAGGAGTTGTCCTTCTTGTCTCATTTGGAGACCGGACAAGTCTCGTACCGAATGGAGCAGGTTCAGATGATTCCTTTCTTGCATCGTTTTTTTGAACAATATGAGTTGGTAGTGCGCGATGCAGGATTAGACTTCATACTGGATATCGGAGATACCGAGGATAGACGATCTAATGCGCTTGTTGTCGAGATGGATGCGAAAAGAGTAGAACAGGCCTTATTTAATCTAGTATCCAACGCCATGAAGTTCACCTCCAGCGGGGGACTGGTGCGTATTGCACTAGTTGTGGAAGTGATGAATCATGCTCCCCATGCAGTCATTAGCATACAGGATTCTGGCATGGGGATTCCTCCGGATCAGCTTGAGCAAATCTTCGAACGTAATTACAGATATGATCGGCCGGGAATGGGCATAGAGGGCAGTGGACTGGGGCTGGCAATTTGCAGGGAAATCGTACAAGCGCACGGAGGCATGGTTCGAGCGGAGAGCGACGGCAAGATGGGGGCGACATTCTATGTAACGTTTCCTTGTACGGTGATTGAAGGAAAGGGGTGATGAGATGGACACGCACAAAATCATGATCGTTGATGATGATCCTCATATATGCGAGATTGTGCAGGTGTATTGTGATAGGGAGGGATTTGTCTCCACCTGCAGTCATAGCGGGTCAGAAGCGATGGAGCTGCTTGCATCGTTTGAGCCGGATTTAATTATACTGGATATATTGCTGGCTAATGAAAACGGTATTGACTGGTGCAGGAATGCGCGTAATCTCACCAGTGCGCCGATTGTGTTTCTGAGCAGTCAAGAGGAAGACGAAATAAAAATTAGCGCATTATCCTATGGCGGGGACGATTATGTGACCAAGCCGTTCAGTCCGGGAGTGCTCATGGCCAAGATCAAGGCTCACCTTCGAAGAGTGTCGACGGGTAGAAGGGAACAACTGCTGGAGTTACCGGGTTTGACACTGGATTTCTACACGCAGTCCGTCAACACGGGGAGTAAACCTATCTATTTATCGAAAAAAGAGTTCAGTCTGCTGTCCTATATGGCACAAAACGTGAATCGTGTCGTCAGTGTCGATACGTTGTTTCAAATCATCTGGGGAATGGAAAGTCTGGAGGATACGAGAACGGTTGCTGTACATATCAGTAATTTACGCAAAAAAATCGAGTCCAACCCTGCCGATCCTGAGCGAATCATTACGGTTCGGGGGAGCGGGTATATGCTGGTTGCTACAAGTGCATCACGAGCATGAACATAGCAGTAAGGTGGGTAATCTATTATAAATGGGAGAATGGCGTTAGGGTAGTACTTGACGCTATTGGCCCATTTTTTGTTTTTTTCACTAGTTTCGTAATCGACTTAAGATATTGAATTCCTCAACACAAGTCTGCGATCTTCCATCCTCGTCACAATGATGTGCCGTCTCTAAGAAAGCTTAAACGATCCAATACGCACGGATTTAAAGTTTTCTTTAGGTTTCTCAAATAGGTTAATCCACCATGATAAAATCACATTGGTCGATATAACGACATATTTCATCAAATTGTAACTGACTATTAGCTAAGAGGACGTTCATTCAAGCCGGATCAAACGATAATACGTGAGGAAATGTTGTCATGCTGCCCCGCATTAGTAATTAAAGAAGGAAGTGGCTCCGATGGCACGAGTTATATGTATCACATCAGGGAAAGGTGGAGTTGGCAAGACAACGGTCACAGCTAATCTCGGGACTGCCCTTGCCTTATCGGGGAGCAGCGTTTGCCTGATCGATGCTGATTTTGGATTGAGAAATCTGGATATTCCGCTTGGTCTGAGCAATAGGGTAAGGTATCATATTTCCGATTTTCTGACGGGTCGATGTGCTTTACATCAAGTGATCGTCAAAGATAAGCGAATCAGTGCCTTGTCCTTTATCTCCTGTAGTAACGACACGTTGCATCACGATGATCCGCAAGTTTTTGGCGAGGTTGTGCAGCAAATAGCCCAGAACTATGATTATGTGCTGATCGATTCGCCCGCAGGCATTGAAAATGGATTCTGGAATGCGGCTTTGGCAGCAGATGAGGCTATTGTCGTTACTACGCCTCATCGTACATCGCTTCAGGACGCGGATCGCGTAATCGGATTATTAGAAGATATGATTCCAGCTCCGCCACAGCTCATCATTAATATGGCCGACGGACAGGAAGCCCGTTCGGCAACGGTAAAGATGCAGGATATGATCGATATTCTCAATATCGGTGTGATTGGCGTGATCCATGCCGATGTAGAAATTATACGTTCCGTACATAAGGGCATCCCGATTGCGCTTAATCCCGAGTTTGAAAGTGGACTTCGCTTCAGGCATATCGCCCACAATGTGGCGAAGAATCACCAGGAGCCTTTTATCTCATTGAAACCCAAGAGGCATATTAGTGTTTTTTCACTTCCTCAAAGACTGCGTTGGGGGAAGAGCAGTTCGTTATAGTCGATAAAGAATTCATGAAAAATAGTGGTGTGGGAGTTACCTTCCCTACGCCCCTATTTTTTGATGTCATTGATGTTCTCACTTGCGAGTAGTTGCTTACTTAAAGTTTTCTTTATAATTCACAAGCGCCCCTATCTCGCATGATAAAATACGGAAGAAAAAACGACATAATTTGCTGTGTCGGTGTCAAAATTCGACTGCGACTGATCAGAAAGGTCGGTGAACGAATTCAATCTGTAAAGTTGGCATTATCGTACTGGCTTTGTTGATTAGCTTGATTAGAAACCAATTTTGGACGATCTTTTTTAGTTTGATCTATACATAGAAGGGATGAATGAAAGTGAAGAAAGTAAGACAGGGATGGAAGGTGAGCCGGCAGTTCCTGATGTGGATGCTGGTGATCAGCTTAGTAGTTTCTGCCGTGCCCCTATTACCAGCGCAATCGGCAGTAGCGGCTGAACTGCCGATGCAGATGACAAAAGTAACCACATCCACTGGATTCCAGGATGTGAGTCCCACCGACTGGTTCTATGATGCAGTCGTCCATGTGCAGGAGAAGGGCATATTCAGCGGAACAAACGCGAGAAGCTTCTCTCCTAAGGGGACAATGACACGTGCCATGTATGTAACGGCACTTGGACGGATGGCCGGAGTCGATGCCGGGGCGTACTCCACTTCGAGCTTTGCCGATGTACAGGCGGGCAGCTGGTATGCGCCATATGTCGAATGGGCGGTTAAGAAGGGAATTACCGATGGCACGGGGGATCGGAAATATTCGCCGGATGCTACCGTATCTCGGGAGCAAATGGCGACAATGACGTTGCGGTATTTCGAAAGCGAACAGATCCCTTATCAGACCGTGAATCCGGTCAAGACAGAGCCGGGCGATCTCGGGGATGTATCGCCTTGGGCGACTGACGCGGTCATCAAGCTGTGGCAAGCCGGTGTGTTCACCGGGGATGAAAAGGGGAACTTCAATCCACGTGCGCAAGCGACTCGCGCGGAAGCAGCGGTTCTCTTCATGCGCAACAACGCGGTTGTAGAGGCGTGGAAAAATCAGAATCAAACGCCGGTTACGCCAACACCAACACCGACACCAACGCCAACGCCATCAGCAGGTGGTAATAGTGGCGGCGGAACGTCTGGAGGCAGCGGAGGAGGTAACACCGGTGAGGCTACATACACACTCACCTTCGAGAGCAACGGAGGTACGCCAGTCACTGCACAGAAGGTGCGGAAAGGCCAGGTGCTAAATAATCTACCTGCTCCAACAAAAGAAGGATATATATTCCAAGGGTGGTTTGCGGATAGTGATCTTTCACTCATCTTCGCAAGCGGGAGCACCCTGAACGCGGATACAAAGTTGTATGCAAAGTATACGGATAGCATAGATCGTGCCGTACAGAGCGTACCAAGCTATTCGGTACTGGATGTCGCGCCGAACTTCACCATTAAGGTGCAGGATTCATCGGGCAGTCTAACGGAATCCCAGGTCAAAGAGGGGATGACCTTCGTGGATACGGCGAATCCCGAATTCGAAGGGGTTACCGTCTCTGGCGGGAACGGAGTTTTCACGGTATCGTCAGCAGCCGAAAACGGCAAGTTCGTTGAAGGTAACACATATCAACTTACGTTGACCGATGACAGCTTGTCCTTCCAAGGCCAAGACGCGACGACAAGTATTTATGTATTTAGCGTTGCTAAACAAGAAGTCATGAATGTTCCACTCAATCCGAACATGATCTACATTCCGTTCACGGATGTCACGGAAATGGTGATCAATGGAGCAGATGTCGATTCGCCCGCGATTTCAGTCGTTACGACGACGGTAGGCGGCGAAAATGCACTCGCCGAAGTGAATGCGAGTAGTGGAACGTTCAAGTACACCGGAAGCACTGGCACGGTGATTCAAGTTGGTGATACCGTAGCCATCTATGAGGGAGTTAGTCCCGAACTGCGCACAGTCGAAACAACTGGTGAAGAAGATGGTGATGTGGCCTATGTCCAGATCACGTCGGTAGATGATAGCATCTATACCTATGATCACGCAGATGCCAAACAAGTGTTGCTCAAGCCAGATGTGCTACCGGTGAGCGTAGAGGCAGATACGGATGGAGATCCCAGTAACCACTCCATCACGGTCGATCATACCGCGATGAACTACAGCGACGGCTTGTACGAGCCCTTTGGTTTGGATGAACTGACCACGGTCGATGTGGGAGACTTTATCGGGTTCTATGAAGGTGAATTCGCCGAAGAAGGTTCTAAGGTAACCGGTTATGGACGCATTACGTCGATTAAGCCCAAGGCGGAGATGGACGTAATTACGTATGAAGATGCCACCATTGAAGATATTGAAAATGCCTTCAACATCTATCAGAAGCAAGCAATTGACGGCGACGATCTGTTGTCGGAAGAACAGATTGCACAGCTCGAAGAGCAAATTGAGCAGCAAGCGAGAGACAGCGGATTCGTCAACGAAGCCGCGGATTATCTGTCTGACATCGCCATGGAGACGAAGGAAATTCAGGAGATCAAGGCTCAGTCCTCCCTAGCATCCGGTAAAGGCAGCCGGGTAAGTGTGGAGAAACTGACCGTTGTTGCTTCAATCGGCACGAGGCTGAAGAATATTGACGGCCGGACCTCAGGCGTAAGCGCTACATTACAAGTGGGTGCCGATATTGTTGTCAATATCAATGAAGACAGCGATCTTGTCATCCATATGACGGGTACATTCGTTCAGGAGATGAGCCTGGACCTCGGTATCAATGGGGATATGAAAGGGCACTGGCTGAAAAAGTGGGGGATTCCTTACTGGTACAGCATTGATGATTATGTAATTACGGCGAATCTGGATGCTTATAGCTATACCGGAATGAACATCACGGCAGAGATAGCTCTTGTTGAACACGATAAGTTAAATGATGCACTGAATGACTGGCTGGGCGAGAAGAACGCTGGCAGGTTGGGAAAGGTTCAGGACATTGCGACACAGATAAAAGCGGTAATGGCGGGTGTGCAGGATACTGCGGTAGATGCGGAATCGTTGAAGGAAAAGTATCAAGAGATGTTGGAGCAAGACACGGAGTGGGTTCCGTTAATCAAGAAAGAACTCTTTGAAAAGAGCGTACGTGTGGCTTTAGGTATTGTGGAAGTCAAATTTGAAGCGGAGTTTGTGGTCAGCGCCCAGGTGAACCTGACGGTGGGGGCAGATTTCTACTATAAGATGGCCAAGCGCTACTCGGTTAGCTTGCGCGTATTGAGTTTCAGTGGTTCGAGCAATACGGTCAGCTTGCCGGGAGACGGAGATTACCAATTTACCTTCTATGTGATGGGGACGATCGGTTTACGAGCTGGTATTCATATGGAGGTCAAAGCGGGGATTGGAAGCGTCAAGTTGAATAGTATCGGGCTTGCTGTAGAACCCGGTGTGTATGTGAATCTGTGGGGCTACTTTTATTATCAATTGAAAAATATTAGCGGGGTGAAGACCACGAAGTCTTTAGGTGCCCTGTTCGTCGAGATTGGCATCTATTTGGAGGTCGAACTCGGCGCTCAATTAGGTGATGGCGGGCTTTCCGGCGGCGTAGAGCTGGTCGATGAAGAGTGGCCGCTGTATACAATTGGGGAACAGCATAACGTCTACGACTTCGCCTATGCACAGGATGAATCACTTGGGTTTACCTTAGCAGGCTCCGCGTCATCCATCACTGTGCCGGAGTTGTGGCTCACGATGAGCATGTTTGATTTGAAGACAGGCGATACCGATACCCAAGTGTATGAAGCCACGAAGTTTGATGTTCAAGTGGACAATGCGAATTTCAAGTATAACGAGGCTGACGGGAAGATTAAAGTGGTGGACACCAGTCGTCTAGTAAGTAAGGGTAGCTTGGTGATTACTTGGAAGGGGGCGCCGCTTTCATTCACATCTGATCCGCTTAAGCGCACAATTCCGTTGACGTGGCGAGTCACAGAAGGTGAATATATCTTCCAGTTGCACCCAGGCAACGGTGGTGTGACTCAGGTTCTGCCTTATGTTTATAATGCAGCGGTTAATGTACCTACTCCGGTCTATCCGGGCTATACATTTGATGGATGGTATACGGCAGCTACAGGGGGAACAAAGGTAACGATTCCAAGCCGCATGCCTAAGGATGACTACGAACTGTATGCGCATTGGAAGGTAAACCACAATACGCCATATACAGTGGAGCATTATTTGATAGACCCGGATACAAGGAAAGCGACTTCGGCTTTACCTGCGTATACAGAGCTATTGACTGGGACGACCGACACGGAGATTCGCATCAATTCTGACCGATTCAAGAGCCAAGGTTATGCGAATGGAGAATCCGTCGGACGAATCATCAAAGGAAACGGATCGACGGTTGTAAGAATCGAGTATTACCCGGCGAGTCATACCGTCGCTTTCAATCTAGGTTATCCAGGCGCTCCTCGCAGCACGATAACCGAACCGGCTGGCAGAAATATTGCGGGTCGTATCCCGACACCGACTAGAACGGGTTATACTTTTGCCGGCTGGTCACCGGAAGTGCCAAGCACCATGCCGACTTCGGATACTGAGTACACCGCTATATGGGCTGCCAAAGAAGATACGCCTTACCAAGTCGTGTACTTGAAGCAGAATATGGCGAGTGACACCTATACGGTGGCAGATACGGAAACGTATCGCGGAGCTACCGATACGGAAGCTAATCTGACGAATATAACCCCTAGATCCTATGCTGGGTTTAAATTCGATGAAAATGTTCCGGGAACGGTGTTAACAAGCCAAATAACGGGCAATGGAAAAACAGTGTTGAAACTGTACTACAAGCGCGATGCCCATACCTTGACGGTCAATTACAACGGTTCTGGTCAGGCGACCAAAGTTATTGAAGTTCCGTTTGGCGCTACGACGCAGCTATATCTAGGTACACCGATCTGGCAGGGACATGTCTTCGCGGGATGGTCACCGACTCCTCCGACGACCATGCCTGAGGAAAGTATGACGTTCACCGCGCAATGGACCACGAACGCTTACACGGTGAAATTCAACAGTAATGGCGGAGCGGAAGAAGTTGAGAACCAGACGGTGGGATACGGCAACTTGGTTAGCACACCGATTGAACCGACGAATGAAGGCTATGTATTTGGCGGTTGGTATACTAGCAGCGATCTGACAACTCTCTACGACTTTACGGCACCGGTAACGGGTGACCTTACGTTGTACGCGAAGTGGCTGTTACGCTATACGGTGAGCTTCGAGAGCAACGAAGGATCAGTAGTCACGAGCCAGATGGTGAACGAAGGGTCTAAAGCTGAAGCTCCGGTCGCTCCGGAGCGCGAAGGTTACGTATTCAGCGGTTGGTACAGTGATATTGAGCTGATAACTCCTTACGACTTCACAACGGTAGTGGTGACGACGAATCTTACGTTGTACGCAAAGTGGACGGTTTATGTACCGAATACCTATACGGTAACTTTTGAAAGTAATGGTGGGTCGATCGTAGATGCCAAAACAGTGAACGAAGGCGCTGTGGCTTCCGCTCCGGGCGTTCCTATCCGGGAAGGCTACACCTTCAGTGGTTGGTACAGCGATATAGACTTGACGACTGCTTATGGTTTCACAGCAGGAGTTATGGAAAATATAATGCTCTACGCGAAGTGGACAAGAAACAGCTATACGGTAAGTTTTAGCAGCAACGGTGGATCATTGGTGAGCAGCCAGTCCGTGAGTGACGGCGATACGGCTACGGAACCTGCTGCCCCAATACGTGACGGTTATGTGTTCGGTGGTTGGTACAGTGACATCGGTCTGAACGAAGCTTATGACTTCACGACATCGGTGACGGCGAGCCACATGTTGTACGCCAAATGGACAGTAATCTATACGGTAACCTTTGAGAGCAACGAAGGTTCGAGCGTGGATGCCCAGACCGTAGAATATGACGGACAAGCTGTGGCTCCCGCTGTTCCGACAAAGGACGGATATATATTCAGCGGTTGGTACATTGATGCAGCTCTAAGTGAGACTTATAACTTCGCGACATCAGTTACGGCTGACCTCTTGTTATATGCAAAATGGATATCTAACAAACATACAGTGAGCTTCGATAGCAACGGTGGCTCAGACGTAGAGAGCCAGTTGGTGAGTCCTGGTGGCAAAGCGATAGCACCACCTACACCAATATGGGAGGGTTATAAGTTCGACGGTTGGTACAGCGATCTTGAAGGAACGCAAGCCTATGACTTCGATACAGAGGTGACGGCAAACCTCAGTCTGTACGCCAAATGGACGATGACACCATGGTTCAATGTAGGTAGTCCAATAGAAGGTAGTACGACTCGTCAAGTTTTTGCCGACAGCGACGGTACGACTTACGCTTCTTATGAGCGTTCTAATCGTCTGTACTTGGAGAAATATGAAGGAGGGGTATGGAAGAACATCTACGAAGGAGGCACGTGGGAAGACACTTACGTTGGAGAGGTTCCCTATCGGTACTACACATACACAAAGTTTGCCCTGGATAATCAGGATACTCTTTACCGGACTTCTTCCGGAGTTGAAGGTATATATGTGCAGAGATATAATGGCGAAACCTGGGAAAATATTGCTCAAGATGGGTCTCTTCCAAGGGGAGAATCAAGCATTGCGTTTGACCTTAACAACGTTCTTCACTTGGTTTATACTAATGCAAATCAAATGACGGTGATGAAATATGAAGAAAATCGTTGGGTTCCTTTAACCGGTGGTGAGAGATTCGGTGGGGAGACGTTAGACCCAGTCATCAGATTTGACAAAAACAATATCCCATATGTAATGAGCTCTGTGTCCGAAGTAATAGACAGGGGTGATCCCACTAGAAATGGAAGAGGTAAGCGTATAGCGATTTTTAAATATAATAATGGAGCTTGGGAGCGTAGTGGCGACTTGGGTCTAGTGGAAGTAAAAGTACTTGTAGAGGCACCAATTTTTGAAATCGACCCGGATGGCCTACCTTATGTCCTCCACTCAACGCCTTCCACTTGGGTTCTGATGAAATATAACGGGACAGATTGGGAAAGGGTCGGCGAGGGCAGCCAACCGACGTCCGATTATTATAAGCTAGGACTCATTATTGACCAATATGGCGTACCTTATGTTTCTTATCAAGATCGTACAAACGAGAATCGACCAAAGGTAGTGAAGTACGAGAGCCGTTGGATTCAAGTGGGTGAAGAAGCGGAGCTCAACGCAGCTACAGCTTTTAATTTGAATTTAGCTATGGGTAAAGATAGAAACCTTTATATGGTGTTTAGAGATGCAACATTACAAAAAATAGTTGTGATGAAACATAAGCTGCAATAGTGCAGGTATTAATCAAAAAGTAGATAGCGGTTAAGGTTGGAAAAACCAACCCGAAGATAAAATTGATTAAAAAATAGCGGCGTAAGGGAGCTGAATCCCTGCGCCGCTATTTTTTAATGTTCAAACTTAAAGTTTTCTTTGTAATCCACCAGTGGCCTGTCTAGCATGATAAAGTATGGAATGAAAAACGACATAATTCGATGGTTAAGATAGGCGGGTGAACGACTTTCATCTGTAGATTCACGCAATACCCGCAGATTCTGCGGTTTCAAGTATAACTGGAAGTGTCGTACCTTGAAGCAGTCGAAAGCTCTTCTGGATGTTCAAAATTATGTTGGCGTCCCGAATGTGATAAACGCCGCAGCTCAGTTAGACAGCGAGACCATGAGATAGCATGTAGAGTGCATACAAGTCTGTCGTTCTTAGTTTTATACATAGAAGGGATGAATGAATGTGAAGAAAGTAACAAGACAGGGTTGGAGGTTGAGCCGGCAGATCCTGATGTGGATGCTGGTGATCAGCTTAATAGTGTCTGCCGTGCCTATATTACCGGCGCAATCTGCAGCAGCGGCTGAACTGCCGATGCTGCAGACCAAAGTAACCACATCCAGTGGATTCCAGGATGTGAATCCGACCGACTGGTTCTATGATGCAGTCGTCCATGTGCAGGAGAAGGGCATATTCAGCGGAACGAACGCGAGTAGCTTCTCTCCTAAGGGGACCATGACACGTGCCATGTATGTGACGGCACTCGGACGGATGGCCGGGGTGGATACAGGGGCGTACTCCACTTCGAGCTTTGCCGATGTACAGGCGGGCAGCTGGTATGCGCCATATGTCGAATGGGCGGTTAAGAAGGGAATTACCGATGGCACGGGGGATCGGAAATATTCGCCGGATGCTACCGTATCACGAGAACAAATGGCAACGATGACGTTGCGATATTTCGAAAGCGAACAGATCCCTTATCAGACTGAGAGTCCGGTCACGACAGAGCCGGGCGATCTCGCGGATGTATCGCCTTGGGCGGCTGACGCGGTCGTCAAACTGTGGCAAGCCGGTGTGTTCACCGGGGACGAAAAGGGTAACTTCAACCCGCGTGCGCAAGCGACTCGCGCGGAAGCGGCAGTTCTCTTCATGCGAAACAACGCGGTTGTAGAGGCGTGGAAAAATCAGAATCAAACGCCGGTGACGCCTGATCCGACACCAACACCAACAACTCCGGTGACAACAACGCCGACACCCGGCGGTAACAATGGTGGCGGAACTCCTGGTGATAACGGGGGTAACCCGGGCACGGGTTCCACTGCGTATACGCTCACGTTTGAGAGCAACGGAGGCACGGCGATTGTTGCGCAGACGGTACGAAAAGGCCAGGTCTTAAATAACCTGCCGACTCCAATAAAAGAAGGGTACATTTTCCAAGGATGGTTTACAGACAGCGATTTCTCGCTCATTTTTGCAGAGGATAGTGCGATAAGTGCGGATACGAAGTTGTATGCGAAGTATACAGATAGCATAGATAATGCCGTACAGAGCACACCAAGCTATTCGGTGCTGGATGTGGCACCGGACTTCACGATTGCAGTACACGATGCATCAGGCAATCTGACAGTATCTGAGGTCCAAGCGGGTATGACGTTCACAGACACGGCGAATCCCGACTTCGCAGGTATTACCGTCACTGGCGGGAACGGGGCCTTCACGGTAGCGTCTGCAGCCGAAAACGGAAAATTCGTCGAAGGTAATACGTATCAACTGACGTTGAATAGCGATAACCTGTCCTTCCAAGGTCAGGATGCGACAACGAGCATTTACGTTTTTAGTGTCGCTAAGCAAGAGGTTCTGGACATTCCGCTGAACCCGAACATAATCTACCTTCGGTTTACGGACGTAACGAATATGATGCTGGATGACGCAGCTGTGGGTTCACCATCGATTCCAGTAGTTACCACGACGGTGGGCGGTAGCGAAGATGCGCTTGCCGAAGCGAATGCGAGCAGTGGAACGTTCGAGTATTCCGGCAGCACCGTGATTCAAGTCGGCAATACAGTCGCCATCTATCAAGGGGTTAGTCCCGATCAACGCACGTTAGAAACCACCGGCGCTGACGACGGTGATGTGGCCTATGTCCAGATTACGGCGGTAGACGGAAGCACCTATACCTACGATCATGCGGATATCAAGCAAGTGTTGCTCAAGCCGGATGTTCTGCCGGTGAGTGTGGAAGCAGACACAGATGGAGAACCGAATAACAACTCCATCACAGTTGAGCATACCCAGATGAACTACAGCGACAGCATGTATGAGCCTTTCGGCTTGGATGAGTTAACCACGGTGGATGTGGGTGATTTTATCGGGTTCTATACAGGTGAATTCGGCGCCGAAACAGGTTTTGAGACCGTTGGGTACGGACGTATCACTTCGATTACGCCTGAAGCTGAGATGGACGTCATCGAATATACTGATGCCACGATTGAAGATATTGAGAATGTCTTCAACATCTATCAGAAGCAAGCCATTGACGGCGAAGATCTGTTATCGAAAGAGCAGATCGCGGAGCTTGAAGAGCAGATCGAGCAGCAAGCGAGAGACAGTGGATTCGTCGATCAAGCCGCAGATTATCTATCCGATCTAGCTATGGAAACGAAGGATATCAAGGATTTGAAAGAAATCCAGCAGATCAAGGCTCAGTCTTCTCTGGCTTCGGGCAAAAGTAGCCGGGTGAGCGTGGAGAATCTGACTGTTGCTGCTTCACTCGGGACGAAGCTGAAGAACATTAACGGCCGAAGTTCTGGCGTCAGTGCTACACTGCAAGTCGGTGCCGATATCGTTGTTGATATCAATGAAGACAGCAATCTCGTTATCCATATGACCAGTACATTTGTTCAGGAGATGAGTCTGGATCTCGGCATTAATGGTGATATGCAGGGGCATTGGCTGAAAAAGTGGGGAATCCCTTACTGGTATAGCATCGACGATTATGTAATCACTGCGAATCTGGATGCCTACAGCTATACCGGACTTAATATTACAGCAGAGATGGCGCTCATCGAACCAGATAAGTTGCAGGCTGCACTAAATAACTGGGCCGTAGAGAAAAAAGCCGGCAGGTTAGGTCAGGTACAGGACATCGCCACACAGATCAAAGCATCTATGGATGGTGTACAAGGTACCTCTGTGGATACGGAGGAATTGAAAGAACAGTACCAAGAGATGTTGGAGCAAGATACGGAATGGGTTCCTTTAATCAAGAAAGAGCTCTTTGAAAAAAGTGTACGCGTGGCTTACGGAATTGTAGAAGTCAAATTTGAAGCAGAGTTTGTAGTCAGTGCTCAGGTTAACTTAACGATGGGTGCAGATTTCTACTACAAGATGGCGAAGCGCTACTCAGTGACCTTGCGTGTGTTGAGTTTCAGAGGCTCAAGCAATACGGTCAGTCTGCCGGGAGACGGCGATTACCAGTTTACCTTCTATGTTATGGGAACGCTTGGATTACGGGCCGGTATTCATATGGAGGTAAAAGCGGGGCTTGGCAGTGTCAAATTGAATAGTATCGGACTTGCCGTAGAACCCGGCGTGTATATCAATCTATGGGGTTACTTCTACTATCAGCTGAAAAATATTAGCGGGGTGAAGACCACGAAGTCTTTAGGCGCCCTGTTCGTCGAGATCGGCATCTATTTGGAGGTCGAACTCGGCGCTCAATTAGGCGATGGAGCGCTCTCGACCGGAGTAGAACTGGTCGATGAAGAGTGGCCGTTGTATACGATTGGGGAACAATACAACGTCTCCGACTTCGCTTATCCGCAGGATAAGAATCTCTTGCTTGGTCTGGCAGGCGTTGCGGCATCCCTTGAAGTACCGCAGTCGATGCTCTCGATGAGTATGTTCGATTTGAAGACAGGCGATACCGGTACTCAAGCGTTTGATGCTTCAAGATTCAATATTTACGTGGACAATGCAAATTTCAGGTATAACTTGGGTACCAATAAGGTCGAGGTAGTGAATACCAGCCTTCCGGTAAGTAAGGGTAATCTGGTCATCACTTGGAAAGGATCACCGCTTTCGTTCACGCCTCGTACGCTCAAGCGCACGATACCGTTGACATGGCGCGTCACGGAGGGCGAATATATCCTCCAGTTGGATCCACGAAACGGCAACGCGACTCAGGTTCTTCCATTTGTTTACAATGCAGCGGTTAATGTGCCTACTCCGGTCTATCCGGGCTATACATTTGACGGATGGTATACGGCAGCTACAGGGGGAACAAAGGTAACGATTCCGAGCCGTATGCCTAAGGATGATTACCAACTGTATGCGCACTGGACAGCGAATCCGGATACGCCGTATACGGTGCAGCATTATTTGATAGACCCGAATACAAGAAAGTCGATTTCGACTTCGCCGGATTATACGGAACGGTTGACCGGAACGACTGATACGGAGATTCGCATCAACTCTGAACGATACAAGGACCAAGGTTATGCGAACGGAGAAATGTATGGACGCACGATCAAGGGGGACGGATCGACGATCGTAAGGGTCGAGTATTATCCAACGAGTCCGACTATCGCATTCAATTTGGGCTATCTGGGCTCTCCGCGCAGCACCGTAACCGAACCGTCCGGCAGAAATATTGCGGGTCGTATACCGGTGCCGACAAGACCGGGTTATACGTTTGCCGGTTGGTCGCCGGAGGCGCCAAGCACCATGCCGACTTCGAATACGGAGTATACCGCAATATGGATAGCCAAAGAAGATACGCCTTACCAAGTCGTGTATTTGAAGCAGAATATGGCGAGTGACACCTATACGGTGGCTGATACGGAAACGTATCGCGGAGCTACCGATATGGAAGCCAATCTGACGAATATAACTCCAAGGTCCTATGCTGGGTTTAAACTGGATGAAAATATTCCTGGAACGGTGTTAACAAGTCAGATAACCGGCAATGGAAAAACGGTTCTGAAGCTGTATTATAAGCGTGATGCTCATACATTGACGGTCGATTACAATGGTTCCGGCCAAGAGACCAAAGTTGTAGAAGTTCCATTTGGAGCGACGACGCAGCTCTATCTGGGCACACCGATCTGGCAGGGGCATGTCTTCACGGGATGGTCACCAACTCCTCCAACGACCATGCCTGAGGAAAGTATGACGTTCACCGCACAGTGGACGACGAACGCTTATACGGTAAGCTTTAACAGCAATGGTGGAGCCGAAGAAGTGGATAGCCAGACGGTGGGGTATGGCAGTTTGGTCAACACACCGGATGAACCGATGAAGGAAGGCTATGTATTTGGCGGTTGGTACAACGGTAGCGATCTGACGACTCTCTATGATTTTGCGGCACCGGTGACAGGCGATCTTACGTTGTATGCGAAGTGGCTGCTTCGCTATACGGTGAGCTTCGAGAGTAACGGCGGAACGACTGTTGAGGCTCAGGCAGTGAACGAAGGTGCTAAAGCGATGGCACCGACGGCACCGACGTTGGAGGGCTACGTGTTCAGTGGCTGGTATATAGATAGCGACCTGACGACCCCTTACAACTTCACCACAGCGGTGGTGACGGGAGATCTTATGTTGTATGCAAAATGGACGATTTACGTGCCGAATACCTATAACGTGAGTTTCGAGAGTAAAGGCGGATCAGCAGTAGAAGCTCAGACGGTAAATGAAGGTGCCGTGGCTACCGTTCCGACAACGCCGACGCTTGCTGGATATACGTTTGACGGTTGGTACAGCGATAATGGATTGAGTATAGCCTACGGCTTTACGGAAGGTGTGATGGGAGATCTTACGTTGTATGCGAAGTGGACGCTCAACAGCTACACGGTGAGCTTCAACAGTAGTAGCGGATCATTGGTGAGCAGCCAGTCCGTGAACGAGGGCGATACGGTTATAGAACCTGCCGCACCGATACGCGAAGGCTATGTGTTCAGCGGTTGGTACAGCGACCTTGCCGGTACGCAAGCTTACAGCTTCACAGCATCGGTGACGACAAACCTCACGTTGTACGCAAAATGGATAGCAATCTATACAGTGACCTTTGACAGCAATGAAGGTTCGGTGGTTGATGACCAGACGGTGGAATACGACGGAACAGCTACACAGCCAGCCGCTCCAACAAAGGAAGGGTTTATTTTCAGCGACTGGTACAGTGATGCAGGTCTAATCGAGGCTTACAGCTTCACTACACCAGTGACGAATAACTTAACATTATACGCGAAGTGGACATCCAACAAGCTCACGGTGAGCTTCGATAGCAATGGCGGGTCAGATGTAGAGAACCAAATGGTAAGCCCCGGCGGCAAAGCGATAGTACCGCCTACGCCAACATGGGAGGGTTATAAGTTCGATGGTTGGTACAGCGACCTTGCCGGAACGCAAGCTTATGATTTCGACACGGAAGTGACGGCATCCCTTACCTTGTACGCAAAATGGACAGTGACACCGTGGTTCAACGTAGGTGGTTTGTTAGAAGGCACTACAGCTTATCAAGTGTTAACCGACAGTGAGGGTACGGTGTATGCTTCTTATCGATCGAATGACCTGCGCCTGGACAAATATGAAGGAGGCGTGTGGAAGAACATCTACCAAGGCACGGGTAACAACTTGGGCTATACGCGGTTTGTCTTTGACAATGAGGACAATCTTTACCAGACTTCGTCCAGCGGCGAAGGCGTATATGTGCAGAAGTATAACGGCACGGAGTGGGAAGATATTGCCCGCAACGGATCTCTTCCGGGGGAAGGTTCAAATATTGCATTTGACCAAAATAACGTGCTTTATCTGGTTTATAATCATTTAATTAGCGGCGATAAGTATGAAATGAGAGTGGTTAAATACGAAGGGAATAGTTGGGTTTCCGTAACTGGCGGCGATAGTCTTGGCGAGAAGGCGCTTAATCCAGTTATCCAATTTGATAGAAACAATATCCCATATGTAATGAACGATATGTTCGAATTTATCGATAGAGGGAATCCTGCTACAAACGGACGAGGTTCACGTATCACAGTTTCAAAATATGAGAATGAAGCTTGGGAGCATATCGGCAACTTGGGTCTCGTAGAAGTAAGAGCTCTTGTGGAACCAGCAGAATTTGCAGTCGATAAGGATGGCGTGCCCTATGTCCTTCACTCAACGCTTGGCTCTTGGGTTCTGACGAGCTACAACGGTACCGATTGGGAAAAGGTCGGTGAAGGCAAGGTACCTTCGTCCGATTATAGAAGGTTAAGACTCGCTGTTGACGACTACGGTGTTCCTTATGTTTCTTATGATGATCGATCAAATGAGAAACTGGCAACCGTAGTGAAGTACGAAGGTGCGTGGATTAAAGTTGGCGAAGAAGGTTTTTCCATAGCTAGTCCGCTCACTTTGAGTTTCGCTAGGGGTAAAGACGGTAACCTGTATATGATTTATAGAGAGGAAGTTTCAGGAAAAATAGTTGTGAGGAAACATAAGTTGCAATAGTGTAGGATGTTAATCAAAAAGTAAAAGAAGAGTCTACTCCGAAGGGAGCAGGCTCTTTTTTTGCGTTAGCAAGGCGAGGGAAAAGCGTCGGAAAGCACAATGTAACTGGAATGTGCAAGCTGGCAAGTCTGCGGTTCGAACCAAACTTTTGACGCTTATTATGTTCCATCCAAGTTATTTTGAAGGACACGCTCCTCAATATTCGAGAGACGGGGGAATTTGTCATCAATATGGTTCCGGCTTCGTTGGTGGAGTCGATGCAGCGATCATCTGGTTCTTGGGAAAGTAGAGCACTTACGGGTGAATGAAGAGGCATCTGCCGGTCGTTATAAAATATCCATGGAGAGCTGGCTGGCGATTACGCGCTAATTAAATCTATATTTTCAGTCTGAGATAGGGTTACATCATCTATATCTAAAATAGTGCAGCAGAAAGAACCGCTTCTTCAGTTGTGACTCCTGAAAAAGCGGCCTTTCTCTGAAATTTAAATTGTAGATGTAGGTGTCTAAATCCTCATCTCCAATTCATTTGCTTAGAAATTGGTTCGCCCAAACGTGGCGTCACTCTTCACCGTCGAGCTGCTGGATGCGTTGATGGCATCGAGCTGTAACACGTAATCATAATGTCGGATGTAATAGCCGGGCTGACTATACGATTGAAGGGATACTTTGGTGCTGTCAGCCCAACCAGGACTGCTTAGGAACGTAGCATCTCCCTTATAGGCGGAGGTGTCGGCATAAACTTCAAGTACAATTTTATTGCTGGTGTTGCGCTTCAAGAAGTAGCCTGGGAAGTTGATGGACTCCAGTGAAATTCCCGTGGAGCTGGCAAGGCCCGGTACGACGCGGAACTGTGAATCCAGAACAGGAGAGACGTTGGCATCCACGCGAGCGGTGTAATTGGCATGACGGATGTATCGATCCGGAACGTTGTGTGAACTGAACCGGCTGTAACCTGTGGCTTCAGGTGTTGCAGGGCCCAACATTTTCACCTCGTGCAGGGTTGGGGTGTACCAGTTCCCAGGATTATTCCACAAGACGGCGTTCACCATATTGATCCGTACATAACGGGCAGTGAAATGCACGGCATCCGTGGTGAAGCCATAGGTCAGATTATTGGTGCGATCCAAGGTGGAGTAATTAACTCCGTCGTTGCTAATTTCAATTTTGTATTTGTAGTATCCTTCGGAACCTTTATACATAAACCAGGACGTGTCGATCTCGGTGATCGTCTTCGGTGCGCCGAAGTCCACCTGCCACCAGGCAGGCCAGCTATTGGAGGAAGCCACCCATGAAGTCTGGTAGTTGCCATCATTGACGTTGGATGCAGACGAACCGGAGGCTGTGGAGCTGGCGGCAGCTGTTTTGCCTTGTGCATGATTGACGAGAGCAGGCGGTGTTACTACACCTGTTACTGCATCGATATTCCATGTGGTATACCATTCCAGTGATGCTGTTCCGTTCGAATCATTCAAGGTTAGTGGCAGCCAGATATGTTTGTGCTCTCCGAGGTTCATCGGATTCCAGCGATCCGCCATGTAGATGTAGGATGTGGTGTTGCTGCCTGTAATCGTGGCAATATCATGAATCTGCGAACCGAAGGCAGATGGATTGCCATATGGCGTAAGCGCAGTCCATGGACCCGTCATGGAAGTTGCTGTAGCATAAGCGCCCTGATTCGGATACCAGCCAGCGGCTTGAGAGGTGAAGAGGTAGTAACGGTTTCCTTTTTTCACAACAGCAGGCGCTTCACGGTAGGCGTTCTCGAACAGCCAGCCCTCGAAGGATTGTATTCCGGTGTAACTTGCATTCATTTTAAAAATAGCCATCGTATCATTGGCACCGCCATTTTTGCGTGAAGCAGTAACCAGATAACCTGTGCCATCTGTATCAACAAAGACCGTCATGTCACGGGATTCATAATTGAGCGGGCGGAAGCTGCCCTCATAGGTGAATTTGCCATTCGGGGTATTGCTTGTTGCGACCGCTACACGCCCAAGGTTGTAGTCCGTACCGTTCTCATAGTGTGCCCAGAGCACATACTGGTTGGTGGAGGCGTTATAGATGACTTTGGGGCGTTCGATCTTACTGGAGGCCAGCTCGGTTGCGGAATCTTTCGTCAGGATGGAATTGCTGAAAGTCCAGTTCTTCAGATCGGTGGAGGTGTAGACGTTCACGCTGTCGAACCTGCCACCTACCGCATGTTCACCGTACAGATAATACGTCGAGCCTACCTGCAGAATGTTGCCGCTGTTCGCATGAATGGGGTTGCCTGCGGTATCAAGCCAATCGGTACCATTGGTTATCGTGACACTTGCTGCGCTTGTCCGTTCAGGATGAAGTCCAAACAGGGTGAACGTGAGTGCGAAGACCAGAAACCAAACCGCTTTCCTGTTACCCATTACATACACCTCCCGAGAGATATCAACTAAAATATAGCGCTTTCAAATTAATTTCATAACGCACTAAAGTAAAGGTATTATGAAATTGATTCTTTCATTTATATTTTAGTTGGGCTATACACTTTTTCAAGTGAACAATCCATCCATTGCTGAACAAACCGGCATTTCAACGGGGCTGAGCGGTGAGAGCGGAGGAATTGTGCTGAAATATCATGTGCGATGATGTGGAGAGAATCAGGTACACGCGCTAAAATGAGGAGAGATTGATTTCCACAACAGGGTTGGAGGGTGAACCGTCATGGACAAGTTTATTGTAGATGAAGACCTTCAAGTGAGATTGCGCAATGAAGAAGATGGTACCAGCACTCCGATTAAGGGAGGCATTACCGCTCAGGATTTTGAAGTCATCTCCACTTATCAAAAGGGGTGGCTGACCTTTGCCTATTTGCGTGATCGTCAGGGAATATGGTGGTTCAATGCTCGCAAGAACAAGGCGAGTTTGTTCAGCCGGGATACGGGAGCTTTTCGTGTGATTGATGAAGATTACTGCTGCGACTCTCAGTACGTATATCTGGAAGATCAGGTCGTGCCTGACTCCGATCCGGAAAGCTTTCGGCTGTTGCCGGATACGCCCTACTTTGCTCAGGACCAACATTATTTATATGTGAAGAGCAGCACGCATTTTCATCTATTTGAGGATATAGATACGAATGCTGTAATTGCTCATCATGACTATTGCACCGATAAAGACCATTTGTTCCATATGTCCAGTTCTCTTCGTTATGCGAATGGGGAAAAGGATGAGGTGAGGGCATGGCTGCAAGAACATCATCCCGACGTACCTGGCTGGTGGCATGATCATTATGCCCACAGTGCAGAAGGTGCTACGCTGCTCAAAGGCAATTGGGTTGAGACGCAGTCATCCATTTTTTATAGAACAGAATGGGGCGGTACGTATCGTCGAGAAGCGAAAGGTGTATTCAACCTTGTTCGTGGAGCAGATAGATCTACCTTTGAACCACTGGATGAGCAGTTTGCACGGGACCGGGAACGGGTTTATTTTCAGTGGCGTACTGTAAAGAGAGCAGACCCGGATACGTTCCAACCGCTAGGTGGACCTTTCGGTCGTGATGGCAATCATGTGTATTACAACGGATATCGTGTCGGCGAGGCAGATGCCCGGCAGTTTGAAGTGTTTTCCAGGACGGAGCATCTTGGACTTTCCAAGGATCAACACCATGTGTATCGTGCCGAGGTTGTTCGGACAAGTCAGCCTTTCGGACATCCTGACGACGTGCTTCAGATCATTAAGGGGGCAGACGCAGCAACGTTTGAGTTAATAACACCTTCCGGGAGCTGGGCAGTGGATGCTGATCAAGTGTATCTGTGGGGTAAACCGAATAAACATATTGATCAAGCTAGCTTTACACATCTATTCGATGCCGATCCCCAGAGTTGGGCAATGGACCAGAATGGTCTATATAATGCCAATGGCAAACGCACGGTAAAGGGCGTGAGCGGCAGCACATTTGTCATGCTGAATCAATATTGGGGCAAAGATGACCATGTGGTGTTCAGCTTTGTGACGGGAAGTGTATATAAGTCTGGAGATGCAGCGACGTTTCAGGTTACGGATGATATCGGGGGTGCCGAAGATGCGCTATTCCGGTATACGGTGGAAGGCGGTACAGTGCGGAAAAAGAAGAGGTAAAAACCCCAGTCTTTATAGAAAATGCTTTTACTTGTGGTACAGCCACTAGTACCATCTCGAAGGTGAAACGAACAAGCTCTCCTACTCGGAGATCTTAGTCTAGCATCATGTCATACTTTATCGTTGTTATAGTCATCCATTTCTTATCACCAATAACATAAAATTATTCTTTATCTTTCATGATCTGCACAACAGGCTGATGATTCGGTGCCAACACACTCGAAAAGTCAGCCTTTTATTTGATTTATCTTGTTGATAAACCGGCACGTTATAATAATCCCAAAATCGCATCACGTCAAGAGATAATGTGAGAATGAACGATTTAGCGAGTGTTCCCCCCTCATGCTTGCTAAATAGAAATGTATATCCCGGTATGCAGGGTGAAATCGCTTTTTCCAATTCATCTGGTGTTACGTAAAATATTCTTAACATTAATAAGAAATAAGGAAAGGAGATCTGCATGAACAGCGTGGATAAAATCAGATTTTTACTCTTAAACGGCGAAGCGCCAGAGGCAACTTGTTACGGGTATATGGAGCTGAATCGGGATGGACATATGATCGCACTCTACAATAATTGCGGCGAGGAAATCGACATGTTTGGTGGACATGAATTTATTAAGGTACGGGCGCTTGGCAAATTCGATGATGAAGACCGCGATAATTTTTACTCCTTGTTAGAAAGTGATGGTGTAGGATAACCCTCATAGCAGACAGGTGGAGATTTGGTGTTAAGACCTACGTGGAACGCAATGGATATTCTCTGGAGATAGAAGATAAACAAACGGGTTCGAGAGGAAGGCGGAATGAAGAGAGGGGCGATGTTGGCATGCCTAACAAGCAGACCTGTCATAACATCATGTTGTCAGGTCTGCTTGTCTTTTTTTAAAGCGTATATGAGGGCATAGCGATAGATATAGGAAATTAAATCCAATTTATCCCTATGATTCTACGCAAGTTCTCAATCTATTTATGGCCTTTACGAACCTTGAGCTGCATCTTTTTGATCGTTGTATTCTGCATAAGCTCTACTACGAGTGGGCCTTTGCCGTTCAGGATCTCCACATCCGTCACATTATCCAGAATCGTAATAATCCCGATGTCGTCTGCGGTTACCCCTTCGAGCTTGGCGATGGTACCTACAAAGTCAACAGCACGAAGTTTCTTCTTCTTGCCACCGTTGAAGTTCAGCTTCATGATCTGTTGGTTCAACTGTTCACGCTTGTCCTTTTTGCGTTCAGGCACAATCTTCAATCGCTTCTCAAAATCTTCTCTGCGGCGATCTACAGCATCTTCGGAAGGTGCTTTCACGACAGGGATTTGGAATCCGATATAGGATTCAATCTCCGCCAGACGTCGGCCATCTTTCGGTGTAATCAACGTAATGGCTTTACCTGTTTTGCCTGCGCGACCCGTACGGCCTGTGCGGTGAACATATCCCTCTTTTTCCAAAGGAATATCGTAGTTGATGACATGAGTAATATTCGTGATATCAATACCACGTGCAGCTACATCCGTCGCGATCAGATAACGGAATTGTCCCCGTCGGAATGCGTTCATCACTTCGATCCGCTCATCCTGCTCCATACCACCATGGATACGATCTGCTGGGTAGTCAAGGTCAGCCATGACCCGGAACAGTTTGTCCACATTCTCCTGCGTACGGCAGAACACAATGCAGCTATCTGGATTTTCCACAATGAACAAGTCCTGAAGCAGCGCGGTTTTGTTCACCTCTGGTACGTTAATCACAGCATGTTCAATCGTGGCTGTTGTCAGTCCACTTGCCTTGATCTCGATCTCTACCGGTTTGTTCATGTATTTGCGTGACAGCTTGGCTACATCTTCAGGGAAGGTAGCAGAGAACAACATCGTTACTCGCTCCTGCGGCAGTTTCTGAATGATCGCTTGTACCGTCTCGATAAAGCCCATATTCAGCATCTCATCCGCCTCGTCAATAACGAGATAGGCGATCCGTTCCAGTGGCAGCGTGCCACGTTCGATATGATCCAGTACCCGACCTGGCGTACCAACAGCCACATGGGTTCTTTGTTTTAACTCGGCTTTTTGGATATGAAAAGGGGACTGTCCATATAGTGCGGTTGCTTTAATACGCTTAAAGCGGCCGATATTCGTAATATCTTCGTTAACCTGCAAAGCCAGTTCCCGGGTTGGTGTAAGAATCAGAGCCTGTGGCTTATTCTCATTCCAATCCACCAGCTCGCAGAGCGGAATGCCGTAGGCAGCTGTTTTACCACTACCTGTCTGTGATTTGACCACAAGATCCTGATTCTCCAGTGCTACAGGAATAACTTTAGTTTGAACCTCGGTTGGTGTCTCATAGCCCAGACTGTCCAGTGCTTTTACGATCTCATCACCAAGTCCATAATCTTTAAATTGTTGCTCGCTCATCGTTTACCTCTTTTGCGTTAGTTTTTGTACAATTATTGCACCGTACATTTATCGTATACCTCTTCATTATACTCTATATGAAGGCAGGCTAACGGAGTAAATGCTTCGAGTGTATAAATTGTTTTCGTAAGTGTATCAAAGCGTTCCACGTGAAACGAAATGTATCGCCTACCCCATTCAGGCTGGAACTGGAAAATGAGATATGGTAGCATATGGGTATCCGCAAGAAAAAGCTATAGGATAATCAATGGTTTATTACACGTATGTCGCTAGCCATGAAAGAATTTTTATAATAGTGGTACATTTATGTACTACGCATTACCCAGCCGGAGTAAGTACAACTGAATTTTAATGGACTGCACAGACATGGATGTCTGTGTTTTATTTTTTATCAGGAAAAGGGGGATAAGGTATGCCGCGAGTCAAGATGACATGTTGGTTGTTAAGTATCGTACTGACTATGGTGAGTCTAACCGGGTGCTCGTCCCCTTTTTCCGAGTCGTTTAATGCCGCAGGCAGCAAGTTATCCTCTGATCGAATGAATGAACTCCGCGAGCAATATCCACTATCCACTGGCGTCCCCGCGACGATTAATATGAGGGAAGTGAGCTTCAATGAAATCATGGCGTTTGGGGATGGGGTCGTTGAGGCGGAAGTCGTGAAGGTGTTGCCGAGTTTTCGAGTGGAGCTGAGGACTGAACCGGGCACGCCTGAACGAAAGATGGCTGATAAGGACAGGGCGAATGGAATGACACCCTACCAACCTGAATTTATCTCCTATGGGGTGAAGGTACATGAAGTGGTAACAGGGGATGATGTAGCTGAGGACACTTTTTTATTTTACAACGCTGACTTCGCAGGTGTGGAGCCTGAACTTAAACCAGGTATGAAGATTATCGCTGTAGTCAAAAAGGGGACGGCCGAGGAACAGTTGGGAGGATATTCGTTCACTCGCTACGGTACGTATTATATTGTTGATGGTGACTATGTACTTGCTGCCTACGAGGGGGAATCAGAGGAATTGCGCGATTTTACGGAACAAACGAATGGCATACAGCTGGACGCTTTTATGGATAAAATTAAGAACCTGCCACAAGGCTAAATGACTTCATTCCCCTAGAGCAGTAGAGGAAGGGCCATACGCATAACCATTCGTTTAATATAACAAAGGGCGATCCCGACCATGAGTTCCATGGGAGTATCGCCCTTTTTCTTTTTCATGAAGCTTAGTACGTAACGATTGTACCTATTTCAAAATACTCACATATTTCCCGTATACGAATGCTACACGTCCATCCAGCTTCACTTTTACCCAACCATACTTGTCTGTACTGATTACCTCAAGTACGGTGCCTTTTGGTACCGCAGCAACAACTTTGGCTTTGGATGAAGCGCCAGCGCGTACGTTCAGGTAAGTCGCAGTAACCTTGGCTTGTTTGCCTTTGGTGACAGTTCCTGGTTTACCCGTGCTTGGTGTTGATGGTTTACCAGGTTTCGATGTGCCTGGAGTCGGTGCTGGTTTTGGTACTGTTGGTGTCGTAGGCTTCTCAGGTGTAGTTTCTTCCTCACCACTGCCTACTGCTTTGCGAGCTTTGTTCAGCTGTTGATAGAACGCTCCCTTGGTTTTCACGCCTGCGAATTGTGCTACATTCACACCTGCTTTGGCAGATAGCGTATCAATCTCTTCCTGAGTCACCGCATCCAAAATGTTAATGGAGGCAATGTTGGTGTACTTGCCATCTTCTGTTGTTGGCACAGACATGATGCCATCGTTAATTAACTCCACTACATCTGCACGCTCCGGTGCAGTCAGGTCTACGCCGGTGATTTTCCAGTTGTGCTGAATCTTCGGTTCGTAGACACCCTTCATGACATCTTTCAGATAGGCGATGGACAGGTTGCGAATCGTACCTTGAATCTCACCAAATGCCGAGGCATCCTTGGAGGACCATAGTTGCTTGAACTTACGACCTTCCATGGCGCCGCCTTTGGCAATCAGGGCTTCCATCCGGTAAGCGTTCATACCGAGCTTCAGCGTATCGTCTTCTTTGACCACTGACCCATTGCTGTACTTGAGATTTGTAATACGACTGCCGTATGGCTTGGTCAGGTCAATCTCATACGTCACGCCACCGAAGAAATCATCAGTGCTGTATTTGGAAGCACGTCGTTTCGTATCAAAACTGATGGTCACATCACCCGGGCGTGTGGAGTTGAAGTACCCCGCAGACCACTCCATATAATCCATCAGATCGCGTCCGGTCACTTCATACACGGTTACTTCACCGAAGGTATATTGGTAGTTGAACGCAATATCCTTTTTCTTGATCGGGCCTACATCCAGCTTGGCCTTGTCGTTATCAATCTGGTGCGCGACCACGTCGGCATCACTGTAATGAAGCATGACTTCGGTGAAAAAGTCAGACAAAGGTGTTTCCTGGATCTGCACCGCAGGAATACCCTTAATCTCATCGGCAGGCACCAGGTTTGTTCCTTTCAGTTCAGCTACTTCGATGTTGGCATCGGCACGAGCGAACTCGTGGAACGGGTGTAATGTCTCTTCCAGCGCAGGATCGGAGACTTCATACGTTCCGTCTGCTGCTTTTACAGCGAGTGCTTGAGCTTCCGTGCTTTTCAGCACGACTTTGTCGCCGTCTTTTTCAAATGTCAGATCGATTCGTGAAATATGTGAGCCATATTTATTCGGTTCGGAGATCAGTACGCCGTTAACCGTTTGGGATTCAATCAAAGTATGCATGTGTCCGGCAAAAATGGCAGCCAGCTCCGGGTTGGCATTGGCGATATCCGTCACTCCGGTTCCCGGATTACCGTTCTCGTTGTCCAATCCCATATGCATGAGTCCAACCATGACATCGACTTTGCCTTTCAGCTCAGCAATGGCCTTCTTGGTCTCTTCCACAGGATCTTTGACGATGATGCCGTCCAGGTGATCCGTACCTTTCTCGAACTCGGTAATCATAGGTGTGTTCATTCCAATAACACCGACTTTGATGCCGTCTTTCTCAATAATCGTATAGGCAGGCATGTAGCGGTCGCCGTTTTCTTTGAAAATGTTACCCACGAGAGGCTGTCCATTGAATTGGGAGGAGATCTTCTCCAGTACGTCCAGTCCAAAGTTAAACTCATGGTTACCCATAACCCATGCGTCATATTTCATTTCGTTCATTGCAACCATCATGGGAGATTGAGGTTGATCATTGAACAACTCAGCCGAGTTATCCTGAATCATATCTCCTGCATCCAGCAGGATCGTGTTGGGATTCTCCGCACGCACTTTTTTCACAATGGTGTATAGCTGTGTCATGCTTCCGGTTGGGTTTGGGCCGTCCAGAGCATAGTCCCACGGCATGAATCGACCATGAATATCCGATGTACCCAGCAACGTGATCTTGGTTTCCTTGTCTGCCTCAGCAGCTTGAACCGGAGTAGAAGCAAAAGGGGCGAACAAAATGGAGGCACATAAGAGGAACGATAAAGGCCATCCGGCGAAACGTTTCGTTGAAATTTTACGCATGTTGTAATCTCCCTTGTTATCTAGTGTATGTAAAGATATGTATCAATTCATACTAGATAAACATTTGGGGAATGTAAACTCCAATGTAACAATCATGTAGGATTTGAGCAGATAAATGGATGGAAATATAATATCTGTCTCTATTATTGATATAAAATACTATAATTTGTCAGGTTTCTAAAACCATAATTATCCATTAAAATGGTAATTGTAAGCGCTTAACAAACTATTTGAAACGAAGGAGGACATACATTGATCAAGTCCAAATGGTTCAAGACAGTCGGCTCATTGGCATTGGTAGGGATTCTCGCTGCTTCTGTTGCGGTTGGTAGTGTGAGTGCGGGTTTAGCGAAAGGTAGCAAATTCCTGGGGAACATCATCGCAAGTAGTGTACCCTCTAATTTCAGTCCTTACTGGAATCAGGTGACCCCGGAGAATTCAACCAAGTGGGATGCTGTGGAAGGCACGCGAAATGTGATGAACTGGTCTCAGGCAGATATGGCTTACAACTATGCTAACAACAACGGATTTCCGTTCAAGTTTCATACCCTCGTATGGGGGAGCCAGCAGCCAAATTGGATTAACAATCTTTCAGCCGCAGATCAGAAAGCCGAAGTAGTACAATGGATTAAGGCAGCAGGACAACGGTATTCCAAGGCAGCGTTTGTGGATGTCGTCAATGAACCGCTGCATGCCAAGCCTTCTTATCGCAATGCGATTGGTGGGGATGGAGCTACAGGCTGGGATTGGGTAATCTGGTCATTCGAGCAGGCAAGACAAGCTTTCCCGAACGCCAAATTGCTGATCAATGAATATGGCATTATCGGTGATCCGGCTAAAGCAGACCAATATATCCAGATCATTAACCTTTTGAAAAACAGAGGCCTGGTCGATGGCATTGGTATTCAAGCGCATCACTTTAATATGGATAATGTCTCCGTAAATACGATGAATACAGTCCTGAACAAACTCGCAGCTACGGGGCTACCAATCTATGTATCCGAGTTGGATATGACGGGTGATGATAATACGCAATTGCAGCGTTACCAACAAAAATTCCCTGTGCTTTGGAAGCATTCTGCCGTTAAAGGCGTGACGCTGTGGGGCTACAATCAAGGGCAAACGTGGGTAAATGGTTCACATCTGGTTAATAGCAACGGTACAGAACGTCCAGCTATGCAATGGCTGAGAAACTATCTGGCGAACAATCCTTAAGCTTGCGTTTTGACGAGTCTGAGCATCTCTTGTAAATCCCGTAATCATATAACACCAAATAGCGCCATGTTCCGCATGTTAAGCATGGGAATGTGGCGCTATTTGGTGTGCAGAAGGTTGTTTCTATGTGTTAAATGTTTTAAACTTCATCCTCAACCACACCCAAGGCGCTGTTTTTCTCTTTGAACAGCTCATTGTGTGAGGAGACATAAGCCATTGGAGAAGCATCGGGTTGTATATAACGCTTGGCACTGTTCAATGCAAGAATACCACTAGTGAAGGTGCCTGCGAGTAATTCAACTTTACTATCATAGGAGACAAAATCACCTGCGGCATATACGCCGGGAAGGTTGGTCGTCATATCTGCTTCCACCTCCAGGTTCCATTCACCCAGATTCAGTCCCCATTCCCGGATGGTACCATAGTTGCACTTCATACCGTGATTGACGATAACCGCATCGACCTCCAGCTGATCTCGCTCTGATGTCTCGGTATGGACGAGTGAGACACGATTAATTTGTGTCCCATCACTGCTGTGGAGCGCTTCTATAGTATAGGGTGTAAGAACTTGAACGGAGGAGTTCTTCATCATCGTAACACTGCGCTCCAGACCGCCAAAGTGATCACGTCGATGAACGATCGTTACGCTACTGGCAATGGGTTGTAACTCATTGGCCCAATCTACAGCGGAATCACCTCCACCTGAGATCAATACTCGCTGGTTGCGGAAACGTTCCAGTTCCTGAACCGTGTAGTGCAGGTTGGTTACTTCGAAGCGATCTGCCCCTTCGATCTCAAGCTTGACGTTCTGGCGCTCTCCGTACCCAATAGCCAGAATTACGGTCTTGGTCAGATGTTGCTCGCCTTGATCAGCGGTCAGTAGAATGGCTCCATCTTCCTGACGCTCCATGCCGACAATCCGCTGACCGAGAACAATCGTCGGATCGAATGTACGAGCTTGTCCAATTAACTGTGCAATGAGCTGTTCCCCACGAATTGGAGGCATAGCCCCGACATCCCATATCATTTTCTCAGGATACGTCAGGACTCTTCCGCCTAGTTCATGCTGTGCTTCGATAACCTTGGTCTTCAGTTCTCTCATGCCGCTATAAAATGCTGTGTACAACCCGGCGGGTCCTCCGCCGATGATGGTCACATCATACAGTTCAAGTGAATCTGTCATCGCTTACCTCCATAATTGGTTGGGTGCAATCCCTTTATTTTTTGAGCATGATCGGCAGTTGTTTGATCAGTTCTTCCCTCGCTAGTGGATCTGTCGATATTCCGAGACCGCCATTTACGAAGTATACTTTACCGGCTTTGATAGCGGGCAGTTGGTTCCATACAGGACCTTTGGTCATGTTCTCGACTTCCTTCAGTTCTTCGTCACTGTAATACACAATGAATATCCGGTCCCCTGCAATTTCGGGCAGCTGTTCAATGGAAATATCGGCATAGCCATAGTCATCCGGGTTATCAATCATTTTCTGAATCGCTGCGGTTGGCTTAAATCCATCTTCGTTATAGACGAAACCGGGCAGGTAACTGGTCGTATACACACTTAATCGTTTCTGGCCGATCATGTATTGGAATACGGATGCCGTCTCGTCCTTCACAATGGTGCCGTCTTGCTGTAAGTCGTTCCACATCTTCACAATCTCCGCATTATGCCGTGCAAGGAATTCTTCGGGTACTTGCTTGTTGCCAAGCCATTCACCCAGACGATTGATCCGAACAGGCATAGGGTCCCATTCATTGGTCAGGATCACCGGTGCAATCTTGGAGAGGGTTTCATTCTGCTTTTGGTCTGGAGTTGAGGTAATAATCAGATCGGGCTGAAGTTCCACAATCTTCTCGGGACTTGGCGGCCAGCCGATATCTGCAACATCTTTCAGTTCGTCTTTATACGTCGCGTATTGCAAGCCTTGTTGTACTACACCTACAGGCTTGATCCCGAAAATCAACAGATCTCCAACCGTGTTGTCGGTGTATACGATGCGTTTGGGCGCTATGGGAATCTCCACCTGATTACCATAAGCGTCGGTCGCCATCTGGGTTCCTTTTTCCTCGGATTGGGTGGTCGTTTGACTGGTGTTCTGCGCCGCTGTGTTGCTGGCTGTATCAGCTGTTTTACCACAAGCTGTTGCAACCAATACCACTAAACATAAAGTGAGCAACGTGGTGAGTCTCGACATTTTGTGTCTCATGAATATCCCCCTGTATGATTAAGCATTTACTGATAATCATTATCAATAAATCAAGTGTAATGCCGTTCAAGAATGCATTCAATGGAAGATTAGGACGTTTTTTTTGCATTAATAGGCTGGTTGTGGGCAGGTTTCAGCCATTGATAACCGAGGAAGAGTTGAGTTATGATGGCTCTAATTGATAATGGTTATCACGAAAAGGAGAGTTGATTGTGGATCTGACTCATCTCAAAACCCGGTACGGTGTTCCCAGCATTTATTACGAACTTCACGGGTTGGCTCTACAGCATTTATCACCTAACGATGACATTCCACCACAAACACTAACAACCGAGATCATGATTGTGGTGGAGGAGGGGGAGGGTCTGCTTATCTGCGATGGTAAGATACATGAGCTGCAATATGGGGTTCCCCTTGTTATGAATGCAGGACACACGGTAGAGATTCGAATAAACGAAGAGACGTTGTTATCCGCGTGGTTAGTCGCCTTTACCTTGCATGATTCGGAGCGCACAATGTTCCCGGCCCTCGTCGAGACCCGTGAGATGGACACGGCGGGATTTCGATCCATATTGCAGCGGATCAGGGGAATTGAAAACCGTCGTATGGTACAGGATCGCAAACAACGAGTCGGCATTCACACCCAGTTTCAGAGATTAATGAGTATGGTGCTCAAAGATACCCATGAGTACGAAGGAGAAGTCTCCAGTGAGCACACGAGAGCGAATATATCCGAGATCATTTCGCAGCTAAAGGGCCGCTACAATGAGGAAATTACCGTGCAGGATCTGGCGGCACAGGCCAGAATTAGCAAGCGCAGATTTACCCATTGGTTCAGGCAACTCACAGGAACGAATCTATCGGATTATATGACAACGCTGCGGATGGAACATGCCAAACATCTGCTTTTACGCGGAGGACGTATGAAAGAGGTGGCCACGCTGGTGGGATATCGGGATGAGTACTATTTCAATCGACGCTTTAAACAGATGGAAGGAATCTCCCCAGGTCAGTTCATTCTTAACCACCGGCAGAGCTCGTCTAACATCTGTGTGATGAGTTGTCTCGGTCATCTGCTTGCCCTTGGAATACGCCCGGCGGCGGTTGCCAAAAATCTGTCCAATGAGCATTACCTAACTCCGTTAAGTGCGAGTTTCCACAAGGTTAACAGCGTACCGCTGGACCCACAGGAGATTTCCTATTTGCAGCCTGAGATGATTCTCGTTGGAAATCAGGAGGAATACGATACGTTATCACCAATCGCGCCGACATATATCTTCTCACAGAACGACCACAAGCCATTCATATTGTTACAGAAACTTGGAGAGGTATTCGGTAAGGGGCCAGAGGCGGAGAAGGTAATGAAGCAATATGAACGCAAAACACAGCGCCTGAAATCCCGGTTAAAGGGTGTGATTAAGAGTACAGATACGTTCTCCGTGATGGAAATACGCGACGATTCGATCTATGTGTTCGGCAACTATTGGTGTAGGGGAGCCTACAATCTGTATGATGGCCTTGGACTTCAGGCACCAGAGCGGGTTCAGAAGGAATTAATTGACCGTCAGGCTTATCTCATGATCTCAGAGGAGCAAGTTACATCCTATGCAGGTGACCACTTGTTCCTGACGGTGCTGGATTCGGAGCGGTATCAACGTATATCGAACAGCGTTTGGTGGCAGGAAATGCCCGCAGTGAGGCAAAATCAGGTGTATATGACCGAGTATACGGAATTTGCTGTTACCGATCCCATATCTATGCCTTACCAGCTGGATACCCAGATGAAATTAATACTGGATCGCCAAATGTCCCATTCCTGAGCATCTGTTTACCCTAGGCTGCTGCGCGGTTGAAGCATTTAATTTTAATCCATATCAAGACCAAAGCGATCAGCGCAAATATCATTCCGCTCCAGATCAATTGATGTATTCCCAGGTTTGAGATGAACCATCCGCCGATAGCAGTACCCAAGGTAATACCGAGGTTGGAAAAGGATACATACAAGCTGTTACCGAATTCAGGCGCGTCCTGCGCTTCAGCGGTTAACCAGGTTTGGCTTACAATTAATCCTCCCGAATGCACGGATGCCCAGATGATGACTACAATAACCATCCACATGAAGTGAGGACCGGCCCAATAGACGAGAGCGTAAGCTGCTATATAGAGCAGGGGGAACATGAGAACAGTACGGACCACGCTCTTACGCAGAAACTGTCCAAACCCCAAATTTCCGATGATCATGACAACACCGAAGACGGTGAGCATGACGCTGATCCATGATCCGCTCATTTGGGTGACCTGTCCAAGATACTCTGCGAAATAGCTATACACGGAGAACATGGCGGCGAATATAAAAATGACTGCGGCAACATTCAGCCATAATCCAGGTTTGCGCAGAATGCCCAGCTGCGTGCCATAGGACATCTTTTCCTTCACGGGTATCGAGGGTAACCAGATCCATATGCCGATCAAAGCGACCATGCTGACCATCGCACCAAACAGGAAGGCGATTTCGAGAGATAAACGTTCCGCAAGATACGATGTCAGCGGCACGCCAAAGGCAAAGCCTGCGGTAACTCCGGTAAATACTTTGGCGACGGCCTGGCTACTTTTCTCTGCTGGAACGAGCTGGGCACTGGTGACCAGGGCAACGGAAAAGAAGACGGGATGGAATAGCGCGGGAATGATACGGAAGATCAGCATGGTATCAAAGGTTGTAGCGAAGGCATATACGACGTTCGAGATGGCAAACATCAGCACAGCCGCTAACAGAATGATTTTGCGATTGATCCCGGACGCCAGCAAGGTGAGAAAGGGACCCGCAATGGCTACGACCAGCGCAAATATACTGACCAGCCAACCTGCCTGTGCAGCCGTGATACCGAATTTATGGGCAACCTGAGGAAGTACCCCCACAATACCCATTTCTGTTGTAATGATTCCGAATACACCTAGTGCCAGAATCAGGATAAGGAGCGGGTTGACCTGTTGTGATTTCATGTAAAGCGTACCTCCAATGAATTTAAATATACAGAAAAGTAGATATAATATGCTAAAATGAGCCTGCCTTGCCTCCTATAATATGATGGACATGAAAGTAAGTTCTCTGGATTACATTATATCTAGATTTATAGATTTGTAAATATAAAAAGTGAAACGTCTTATCTTTAAGTCGTCTTCGGCTTGCGTTTTACAGGAGTATTAATGGTAACAATAAGCATGGTATGGCCCATGAAAAATAGCGCCGGCCCGGGGAATTCTTGGGCCTGACGCTATTGATATCGACGCTTTTTAACGATGTGTAGAGTTATTATTTCGGTTGAATAATCATGCTGTTGAACGAATCGGCTTCCAGCTCAATGTGAAGGGTCTGTCCTTCTTCAAGCGTTAGATACAGGTCACGACGGTCCTGGAATGGATTGTTGATGACAATCACAAGACTGTTATCCGGGTTGCGGAAAGCGACGGATTTACCGCTCCAGGCGCCAGACAGGCCGACTCTTCGAGCACCAGGAACAATATGATGTGCGAAGTGCTTCATCACATAATACTCAGGGTTCCGAGTAACTTCCTTATTGTCCGGATCTATCGTAATCATGGAGTTCTGTTCCCAGCCCCATGTGCTGCGGCCTTTGGGTTCCAGAACCATGTTCCAGTAGATGTACGCGTTCACTCCGTTGCTGAAGTAATGCTGGTAGAGGTTATATACATATTTGGCGTAGTTCCATGAGTTGTTGCCATCACCGCATTCGTTCTCGGTTTGAATATAACGTAACTCCGGATAACTTGCCGAGGTACGTTGAATCGCATTTTTGCCTGCCCATTGATATCCAACACCTTTGATATAGGAGTAGGCCTTCGGGTCACTCAGTACAAGCCCGGCGTACTCGTCGAAGTCGTTTGTTTTTTTCTTGATCAATTCTTCCCATGGATCAGGGGCGTTGATCGTTCCCAGCCAGATTTCCGTATCCAGACCGTGCTTGTCAAAAGCCGGGCCCAGATAATCGGCGATGAACTCACGGAGTTGCTCACCTGTCCACATGCAAGAAGGGAATTTCTGATCTGCAATGACTTCGTTCTGCACATGCACCTGATGGATGGTAATGCCTGCGTCACGGTAAGACTGTACGAATTTCACGAAGTACAGGGCGTAGGCCTCCAGAATATCTTTCTCCCAACGAAGCGTGCCATAGTTATAGGCTTTAGGTGACTTCATCCACGTTGGCGGACTCCATGGCGAGGCGAAGAATTGCAGGTTCGGGTTATAACTTAGAGCTTCCTTGATGTAAGGGATCAGATACTTGAAATCACGTTCGATCGAAAAGTGTTCCATGGCCACGTCGCCGTCCACCTCGTTGTGGCTATACCACTGCTCCGCATAATCACTTGCGCCGATGGGCAGGCGACAGATGTTAAACTTATGCTCACCTTCCGGATGGAAGAGGGAATGGAACACCTCATGGCGCTGCTCCTCGTTTAAGTGGGCTAGAGCCATATAACCAAGCTCGTTGAAACAGCCACCAAACCCTTCCACAAGCTGGTGCTGTTCACCCGTGAGTTTTAGGTTAGCGCTTTCATTAGTCGGTACAAAAGATAGCTCTCTCCACGGGTTGTCTTGGGTTGTGGAATAACCAGTGAGCGTGAATGTCATGTGAATTTCCTCCTCGCTTGAACCTCAGTTGTCATATATATTACGTTCAGTATAACAACTTCCACTGCAAAAGAAGATGTGCTAAACCGTGTGGAATTTACCCTAATCCAAGATGGAGTATCACGAGTTCATGTCCGTACAGACAGATCATATAATGTAATGGCTTGTAATTGCCGCAACCCATATACCATTATCCAATGTCGAAGCACAACTGTCATAGCGCAACAAAAATCCCCGCTGATTGTTCAGACGGGGACTTTCGCTGTATTTTTCTTAAGGCTGTACACTTTCACCAAGCTGTTTATTTTCGAAAATCAGAATCGTTTTGCTGCTTCCGATGTAACCAACAGAGGTATTGAATTGCTCCGAAATAAAGCGAACCGGAACAAATGCTTTACCATTTTTCATTAGAAGAGGAGCATCATTGATCGCAAGCGCATCATTCACGACAACTTGTTTGTTGCCCACGCTCCAGCGGATGGTCTTGTCATTCTGTGTGATCACAGCTTCGCGCGTACCGCTGTTCCAGTTCACACTGGCGTTCAACTGCTCCGAGACAAAGCGCAGAGGCACATAGGTCCGGCCTTCATCGATAAAAGGTGCAGCATCCAGTGCGTAAGCACGATCACCTACATAGGCAGTGGTGGACCCTTCGATTAGACGCTGAAAGCTGCCCTGCGGCGTTCGTTTCTGCTCCCGCACATTCATCCGGTTCAGAAGCTGCATCGTATGACTGCCGCTCGCGACATCCAGATAGTTGTTCTGCACCGTGAGTCCAGCAGGCTCAACTTCGGAGATAGACGTCTGAATACCGGATGATAACGAGGTGGACGCCGAGATATCCTGTATAGCATTCGTCGCTGACTGATCGCGGGTAAACGTAAAACCCTCAATCGGTGTCAAATCCCATACCCGGTTGTTGGATAATTTCAATACGTCCAGGTTGGAATGCTCACGTAAAGGTTCCAGATCGTAGATCTGATTGGATTCTGCATTCAGCTCCGTTAGCCCAGTCAGTCCCTCAAGCCCCTTGAGTTGCTGTACTTGGTTACCAGAGATATCAAGTGTCCGCAGCCGTGTCATGTGCTCCAGTGGTGTCAGATCCGTGATTTGATTGCCTGCCACATTCAGATTCCGCAGCGTATTTGGCAGTTCAGCCAGTACATCCAGTGTCTGAATCTGGTTATTTGCCACATTGAGTTGTTGGAGCCGCGTTTTACCCATGAGCGGTGTCAGATCACTAATCGTATTGTTGGAGATCTCAAGCCACTTCAGTGCATCCGCATCCGTGAGGGCCGCAAGACTGGCAATCTGGTTACCACTGGCGTGGAACGTATGTAATCGGGTGAACCCACGTACAACCTCTATGGAAGATATGGAATTGTTGCTGATATACAGTCGTCCCAAGTCTTTCAATTCAGCAAGTGCGTGTATGGATGTAATATAGTTGTTGCGAACATCAATCTCGCGAAGCTGGGTCAGGTGCTCCAGCGGTGTGAGATCCTCAATCTCATTTCCGTATAATCGGAGGTGAGTCAGGTTGGTTGCATATTCCAGACCCGACAGGCTTTGAATACCTGCATTGCTCAGATCTACCACTTCAAGCTGCTCCAGATCAGATGAAGTCAGTGGAACATCCAGAGGTTTGTTCAGGATCAGCTTCAGTCCGTCTTCAAGTAGAGGATCCTCAATGATTCCCTCGCCCAAGTCCGTAGTCGTGTAAGCCATGGCTTGCCCCGATGCCCCGAGACTCAGGATGAATACTAGAAATAGTAGAGTCATTCTTTTCATTGCATGCATTCCCTCCGATTCCGTTGATATAAAAATATAAAATACTCCGAACAGTAGTAATCGTAAGGTTATATTGCCCACGGAGTGTTCAGTGTAAATGGAACAGTTTAACATATACAGGTTCCGCTAAAAGCACATCTATAGTTATTAACCCGTCAACGGGAAAAAGGAACAAGAGATTTCGTAATGGCTATTCCTTCTACTTCTATTCTATATGAAACAAACCCTGCTCTGCACTCTTCATAGACATGTTTATCAAAAAAAATTGCACATCTCTCGAAGACCCTATTCAACCCACCCTTAAAACGGGTATAGATGAAGTAAAGATGCCAATTTGGAGGGGAAGATGTGAGTATGCGCCAAGCCATGATCATTAGCAATCCATCGTCAGGTAAGGAAGAGGCCGAGCAGTATGTGTCCCAAGTCAGAGAAATTCTGGAGTCACAGCAGTATGAGGTGGTTGTTAACGAGACAGCCGGAGAAGGCGATGCGACCAACTACTGCCTGAACGCCTGTAAGGACGGCTGTGATCTGGTCATTTCCATCGGAGGCGATGGTACGCTGCATGAGACGATTAACGGCATGATGGATCAGGACCATCGCCCTCGATTGGGAGTCGTACCTCTGGGTACGGTGAATGATTTTGCACGTGCGCTGAATATCTCGCTTGACCCGGAGGAAGCCATTAGGCAGTTACGTTCGGATCAGACTCATATTGTGGACCTGGGGAAAATCAATGATCGCCTGTTTGCCAATGTGGTGGCTGCAGGGTCTTTGGCAGAAGCCCTATTCTCCGTATCTTCGGAAGAGAAGTCGAAGCTGGGATCATTCGCATATCTGAAAGAAGGCTTGAAAGACCTGGTGAATACACCAGCCAATCAACTGACTATTGAATATGACGGCCAGATTTGGGAAGGGGAATCTCCTCTTTTTCTGGCGGCGCTGACGAATTCGGTCGGAGGATTCGAGAAGTTGTCACCGGATGCTGCGGTGGACGATGGTCTGATTCATTGTTTTGTTGTTCGTAACATCAGTGTGTTCAACAGCCTGACCTTGGGCACTTCCCTGTTGTTTGGTAGTCTGAAAGACCATAAGGATGTGGATTATTTTATGGCCAAAGAAGTTCATGTTCGCTCATCTGAAGCCATTCGCACCAATGTAGATGGTGAGGAGGGCCCTGGCCTTCCGATTCATATCACTGTCCTGCCAAGGTATATTGAGGTTATCGTACCGGAAAACGTATAACTCATTCCTGTGTAATGATAGGTGGAGACTCAGAACCTATCATTTCTCCATATAATTGTAGGATAAATCTATTGAAACCGATTGCAGATCTGTGTCACAATCAAAGTTAAGATACACGATAATATTCGAATATGGAGGGAAAACATCTTGAGAACCATTAAATTGGGTAGCAGCGCACTAGAAGTACCTGTAGTGGCTGTGGGCTGCATGCGGATTAATTCACTAGACGGCAAGGAAGCCGAACAATTTGTTCGTTCTGCAATGGAGGTTGGTGCGAATTTCTTTGACCATGCCGACATTTATGGTACAGGAACATGTGAGGAGATCTTCGCCGAAGCGGTGCAGATGAATCCCCAAGTTCGTGAAAATATGATTCTTCAATCCAAATGCGGTATCCGCAAAGGCATGTTTGATTTCTCCAAAGAGCACATCCTGAATTCGGTGGATGGTATCCTGCAACGTCTGAAAACGGAATATCTTGATGTTCTGCTTCTGCACCGTCCAGATACTTTGGTTGAGCCTGAGGAAGTGGCTGAAGCCTTTGATCAATTGGAGCGCGAAGGCAAAGTACGTCACTTCGGGGTGTCCAACCAAAATCCGAACCAGATCGAATTGTTGAAAAAATACGTGAAACAGCCACTGGTAGCCAACCAGTTGCAGATGAGTATTACCAATACCACGATGATTGACAGTGGAATCAACGTGAACATGGAGAACGACGCTGCGGTTAACCGTGACGGCAGTATCCTTGATTATTGTCGTCTGCATGATATCACGATTCAGCCATGGTCTCCGTTCCAGTACGGATTCTTCGAAGGTGTATTCCTGGGTAGCGACAAGTTCCCGGAATTGAATGCGAAGATCGACGAGATTGCTGCGAAGTATAACGTGAGCAATACAACGATTGCGATCGCGTGGTTGCTTCGTCATCCTGCACAAATGCAGCCAGTGACAGGCACGATGAATATTGAGCGTCTGCAAGACTGTGTGAAAGCGGGAGATGTTCATCTCACTCGTCCAGAGTGGTATGAAATTTACCGTGCGGCAGGCAATATACTGCCTTAAATCCAAGTTAAAGTGAGCATACTGACTGCTGAGTCAGTTGAGAACACGAGCCTGTAGATGGCTCGTGTTTTTTGTCTGTTTTCAGGTTTGATGTCGGGTGAGTTTCCGATATAAAATAAAGATAGAGAACTTTGTTATAATTAAAGGATTAAAATGGTAGTAATACAAATTAGTTGAATTTATTATATTGACCGCTACTTTCTAATTACATATAATTACTTTTGCATACCGATAATCCTGTTTATGGTTTTTTATTTTGGAGGGTGGTGTTCGTTTGGAGCCGACAACCACGATACGCGATCATTTGGAAAGTTATCTGAAGCGTGAACAGATGTCCATTAGTCATTTTTCAGAGACATCAGGGATTAATTCGGGTACGCTGAGCAATATTTTGAATAAAAATCGGCCTATTGCCATGCAGCAGTTGGATCGTATTACTTCCGCCATGAGATTGGAAGAGGGTTACTTCTATGAGTTATACATAGATGAGTGTTTTGTGCACGCAACCCCGGACTGGCGAAGACTGGGACCTTTCCTTCAACGTTGTGCCGAGTTGGACAAGTTGAACTGTATTGAAGAGGTTATTCGTCTGATGATGGATAATCTATCCTATATTCCTTTGTTATTTGAAGTGGCTGAAGAATTCTACCAAGCGGGTAAATTCAAACCGGCCATTCTTCTATATGAAAACATCGCCGAAAGCGAGAAAATGCAACATTCCGAGCGGCTTGCACTCTGTCAATATCGACTGTTCAGGTTGGGACTGACGAATGACCAGCAGCGGAATCTGATTATCGCAGCCCGGTTTGAATATTATGTGGATCGGCTGGATGAACGCTACCAGTTGGATGCACTTAATGAACTGATTAATGCTTTTGCATCACTCCACAGATGGAGCAAAGTTCAGGAGCTATCTGAAAAGCTGAAAGTGAAAGCAACCATCCATTATGAGATGAATGGCCGAAGGAAACAAGAAGAGACTAAACGACCTATCGTTTTTTATATTATGTATGCTTACTTAGCATCCGGAAGTGCCCATTTCCACTTGAACAACTATGAAATGGCATTGAAGTATGTTGCATTGTACACCGATTACAGTTGGGTGAAAGAACCTGAACCTGAGGAAAAAGTGGTCATTCATCAATTTCAGGAATGGGCTGAGGGTAACCGTTATATATATCAATTAATGGCCGGACAGTTTGAGGTATTACCTGATTATCTTGTCTATATCTCGACGAAGGAAAATGAGATTTTCCCAGCGCTATGTGATATTGTAACGGCGGCTAACCGCTATGATATGAATATTGATCATGTACTTGAGCAGTATGAGTCTTACTTCACTTATCAGGAACAGAGCAATCGGATTGGGAAAGTAAGCAAGCAGGTTACCGATGATCGATATGTTCGTCTTTTGGCCGGATTAGGAACATATTATCTTAAAAAAGACAGGTTTGCAGAGGGATTAGATTTTGTCCTCCATAGCTTGAGATTTTCTATTGAAATTAGCGATGGACGAGGTATGCTTAGAGGTGTCGGATTGTTTGAACAATATAGGGACTATGCGTCTGACACAGCTATAAAGCAATACAAAATCTTGATTGGTGAGGTGCAGAAACTCAATGAAGAGAAAGCTGGCTTTGCTGATAGTTACATGTAGTATAGTGGTGAGCATCGTAGCCCCTGTTACTGGACCTGCCCCGACTGTGGGAAGTCCAGACCCTTCAATCTACCGAACGAATGATCACGGTTTGGGGACATAAGCCTGAACCAATGGACGCTTCTGATTTACCTCAGAGGCGTTCTTTTTTTTGTGTATTGAAGTGGAAGAATAAGTATGTCGTATCTTACACGCGCTTTTGATTGGCATAATACACTAAAATATGACAAAAAGGAGGGATACTATGGATCGCCTGGATTTGATATCAAGGATCGAAGATGCCAGACAGTTGTTATATCGCATGCATATGGAGTACGGCAGTCTGCTTCATCCTGAAGTGATCCAGCAATCCGTAGTCCTGGACGGTCTGATTAATCAATACAACAGAGCCAAGGTGGGGAAAATGATAAATTAGGTTCGCCTATTTACATTTGCGTTTTTGTATACTATAGTTAGTTACATGAGTAACTAACCGACTAACTGATTAATGAATACGTATGAAAGTTGGAAGCACATGAAATCGACTTTGGATGAATCTCAGCCTATTTTTCATCAGATTGCCACGATGATTATGGACGATATTGTGGAGGGCAGATTGAAGGTGGAAGAACAGGTTCCCTCAACCAACGAGCTGTCACGCTTCTACAATATCAATCCGGCTACAGCCCGCAAAGGACTGCAGGAGCTCGTAGACAAGGGGATTATATACAAACAGCGAGGTGTTGGAATGTTTGTTGCGAAGGGAGCAAGAGAAGCATTGCTTGTTGAACGGAAGCAGGATTTTTATGAAGAATACATCAAGCCTTTACTGGAAGAAGCCAGACGGATTCACATGAATGAAGACATGATTATTGATCTGATTCGCGGCAAGAAGGATAAGGAGAGTGACTTATGATTCATATGGAGCAGGTTAACTACAGCTACCAGAAGACGCCCGTTCTGAACCAGGTTACGCTACATGAGAGTGAACCGATCATTAGTGCGATCTGGGGAAGAAATGGAGCGGGGAAAACAACACTGATGAGTTTACTTGCAGGGCATAACCGCCCGGACAGTGGAACCGTCCAGATCATGGGTCAAGACCCCTATAATAATCTGGCAGCCCAAGAGTATCTGTGCTACATCCAGGAGAATCATCCCTTGGGGAAAAACTGGACGGTTAGTGATATGGTTCAAATGGGACAATATTTTCATCCGCAGTGGAATCAGGATTTGGCGGAACGTTTAATCGATGTGTTCGAACTACCGGCCAAGAAGAAGATCATTAAATTTTCGAAAGGCATGAAGACTGCCGCCCAGATTATATTGGGTCTTGCCAGTAATGCAAAGATAACCATTCTAGATGAACCTAGTAATGGACTCGATGCGGAGAAGCGTAAATTTTTCTACAATGCCCTACTGGAAAGTTATGAAGATAACCCGCGTCTGATCCTGATATCCAGCCATCATATTGAGGAGATTCAGCCCTTATGTGAGTCCCTTATCGTTTTGCAAGCTGGAGAGGTGATGTTAAATCAGCCGATGGAAGAGATGCGCGAAAAAGGAGTTCTTCTAACAGGGAGAATTGACGATATTAATCAAGTCACAGCAGATGTTAAAGTTATCGAATCTTCCCAGATGGGATCGACATTGAAAGTGATGATTGATGAGCCCTACTCGAAAATGTGGAAGGATATTGCTCATGCGCAGGGGCTTTCCATTGAGAAGGCGACATTACAAGATTATTTGGTTAACAGGACCCGTAATCAAGAGGGGGTTAAACCATGAACGCAGTAAAAGGTACGAACCGACTGATTCGCGATGATATGCGTTTGTATCTGGGCATATTTTCATCCATCGCTCTAATGCTCGCCGTTGTATATTTGGCCATTGGCTTCATATTTGATGTCTCGTATGCTACGCAACTGTTTGGTCCCATGTACGGAGGGATATGTACGTTTGCAATCGGGGGAATTATTACACTGTTTCCGGTTGCGATTGGAATGGGCAGTACACGAATTCAATTCATGAAATCCTTCTATATGAATTCGGTATGGATGGTTGCGGGCACCATGATCATTCTGCATGTGGCGTACTTCCTCATACACCTGCTTCAGGAAAAAGGAATTGTTGACGTAACCCTTTATCAACCGGGCATGTTGTATTCAAGCAAATATCATTTCTTATCCTACCTTTGGATCGATCTGATGTGTGGCTTTCTCGTACTGGGAATCTCTGTCTTCCCAACGGTTTGTTGGATGCGATTGGGGATGCGTAACTTCTTCATTATGTTCTTTGGGGTAGGCTTGGTCATTACGCTGATCATTACATTGGGCGATCTTGGTGAGTTTACGTTGTGGATTGCTAGGATCAATCGCATGACATTGTTCACCGTTCTGGGGTGTATTGGTGGTGCGCTACTTCTGTCTACGTACCCGATGATGAAGAACGCGCCGCTTACCATGAAATCCAAAAAAGACTGACAGGAAACGGTTATAAAAAAATCTTTATAAGTTGAACTAATCATTTACACGATAACGGAGGAATGAAACTCCACTGTAATCAGAAAAACACGAGGTGTGAACACGCCTCGTGTTTTTGGTATCATCCTAAATCGCTGAATATACCTTTAACAATCTTTGTGCAATCCAAACTAATGTGTATGCGTTAAGCCTGAGCCTGTGGTTTGAAGCCTTCCTCTTTGAGATACTCGCCAGCTTCGCCACGCGTTTCGAAAGCCATATCCAGATTAACACCGGAATACACGTACCACATGTCATCTTCATATTTTAAAGTGAGCGTATGTCCATCTTCATCGATCCATGTTCCGCCACCCGTAGAGGTTGTAGCCAATGCAGGAGCAGCAGCTTTTACTTGTGCTGGCTCTTCGAATTCAACTGCGTTGGGATTGTGAGACATCGCTTGGATCGTTTCATCTAACAATGTGCGCAGATCTGCTTCGGAGTAATCACGAATATTGACGAATCCTTTGGCATCGGTCTCAACGTTGGGCAGTAACCCTGCATAGATATAACCGTTACCGTTAGAATGGATATGGAGAGCAACAATCTTTTTATCATACGCACTTTCTTCGTAGTGGAAATTAACACGACCGAGAGAAACATCTTTGCGTTGCAATTGGGGATAAGATTGTAGCACTTCAAGCTTTTGTTCCACGTTAAGCATAATTGCCTCCTGTAAATGTTCAATAGAGGTGATTATAACATGCCCTCCGGTTAATTTCTCGATAAAATACTTCTCCCCAGTTCTTTCAGGTGTTCCATAGCTTGCAGATAAGGATAAGGTCCATAGCTTACGCGTGCTACACCCAGTGCAGCAAGTTGTTTTGGTGAAGGTTCAGAAGACGTAACCATGACGTTAATTGGCAGCGGCGAACGCTCACACAATTCTTGAATCAGTTGGTGATCCTGCAAACCCGGTACGAACAGACCGCTGGCTCCTGCCTCTGCATAATGGTTCGAACGTATAAGTGCTTCCTCTAGGAGAGATTGGTTATGGTGTTCAGGTGTATGTTGCAGAAAAATATCTGTGCGGGCGTTAATGAACAACGGTATGCCTGCCTGCTCCGCAGCTTCCCGGGCGGCGGACAGCCTCGGGCATTGCTCCTCCACCGTGTACAATCCTAAGCCAGCGGGAAGTTGATCTTCAATGTTGACTCCTACAGCACCATGATCGATGACTTGCAGGATATTTTGCTTCACTTCTGACACCAACCTCCCATACCCTCCCTCTATATCGATCGTTACAGGCAGATCCACACTCCCTGTAATCCGTGCGAGATTGGCAAGTACCAGATGGAATGACAGGGCTTCCCCATCTTGCTCACCATGGGCCGCAGCAACGGACCAGCTTCCGGTTGCGATGGCCGTTGCTCCAGCGGATTGAATGGCTTCCGCACTTCCGGCATCCCATACATTGACCAGAACAAGTGGTTTTCCCTTCACATGGTATTGTTGGAACAACGCAGCTTTTTCTTCTAAGGTACTCATATTATGTTGACTCTCCTTTGTTATATCATGTATTCGTTTTGACATTTGATGCGTACTCCATTAATTCATTCCGTTTTTCAGCTACCCTGTTCCTGTTTCTCGTGAGTCAAAAGCCAGTTTTTGCGAGTTAATCCCCCGCCGTATCCGCCCAGTTCACCACTGGCATTGATTACTCGGTGACATGGGATCACAATCGCAAGCTGATTGGCCCCATTCGCCTGTGCCACGGCTCGACACGCAGTTGGTTTTCCCAGTGCATTCGCAATATCCTGATACGACCTTGTCTCCCCTGCCGGAATGGCTATGAGCTCGTCCCACACACGTTTTTGAAATGGTGTTCCTAAACAGAACAACGGTGTGTCGAATGCTGTCCTTTCGCCCTGAAAATACTCGTTTAATTCTCGCTCAATGGACTGTATGGGAGCCGTAGTACCGGGAACAATAGCCGATTTGGTTCGTTTGCGCAGACGCTCAACCTCGCGCTCCAAGCCTCTTCGGTCCACAAATTCCAGTAAATATAGAGCCTCGTCATCGGCAATGGCCATCATCGGGCCAAGGCGGGTGTCAATCCAGGACGCTTTCAGGATATGTCCTTCATCAACTTGTGTAGGGGCGGCACCCATGATCCGTGAAAAGGCATCGCGGAAGCCGCTGCTTGACTCATATCCGGTAGATAGTTGGCTATCAATCACGGTGCGGCCGGAGCGAATGTTTTTCAGGGCGAGTCCCATGCGGCGGGCACGGGCATATTCGACAAAGGTCATGCCGAACCGCTTTTTGAATTGTCGGCGCGCCGTGGACTCATCGATGGAGAGGGCCTTGAAATCCTGCTCTTTCCATCGTTTCTCCGGTTGTTTCTCCACAGCTTCCACCAATATGCGAACGACATCCGATACTTGATTGGGATGAGATAACGGGCGACAGCGCTGGCAAGGGCGATACGAAGCCAGAAGTGCCTGCTGAGCCGTCTCATAGAATTCACAGTTTTCGAATTTAGGCTTCCGCGCCGGGCATGTGGGACGACAGAACACACCTGTGGTTCGGACCCCAACATAGAATAAACCTTCGTATTCCGAATTCTTGGCCACAAGCGCCTCGTAATATTGTTCCTTTAGATCATCAGAAATCATGGGGCACGTCCTTACCTCGTTAGAATCTTAATCTTTATCCCATTATAGAAAAGTGTTACAGCAAGCATCGCCGAAAATCAGGCATGAATATTCGATATGTTGAATTTGATTGGAGAAGGAATTTGTTTTGTTCAGAATTTGTTTAGAGTGAACTGGTAATATAGACCTATCCAAGTAGAGAGATTTAGGCAAAGATGCCTATTTGGTAAAAAAAGATGATTATTGACGGTTCATTGTTATAGGAAAAATACATAGGTAATCATGAAAAAACTAAAAACTAAAGATTAGCGGAACGAAAGTTTGGAGGTCGACTAGAATGAGATATTCCACGTACAAAAGTATTTATGAACCCGTTTATACAAAAACGTCCGAGTCTCGCACCATGTATGTCAAAAAGCAATTCATGCAGCGTGTAAAGATGCCAAACTGGCTTTCGAAGATGATCATCATAGCCCTAATTATAATCATAGGATGCAGTGCTGTATTCACCGTATTTGCCGGCGATGAACAGTTGTTATCAGGGGACCAGGTCGTTGTATCTCAGGGAGATACGCTGTGGAGTATTTCTTTGGCGCATAAACCTCAGCAGATGGATACGCGTGTATATATAGAAGCGGTCAAAAAAGTAAATGAACTGGAGCATAACTCCATTCGAATTGGACAAGTTTTAATCTTACCAGGGTTCGATCGATAAAATAAACAGTGCATGACGTCATTAACAGAGTTCTTACTTTATTCATTGAGGTACATTCGCATACTGAATTTATCAATCATTTACATATAATGGAGCTTCATGAGGGACGATATGGTGTAGTGATTAGTAAGTGGTGTGTTGGAGATGCGTGCTGTAGATGAATGAAGGGAGAATGAGATGATGAACATGAATATAAAGAAATCGGCACTTTGCATGTCTGTGCTCTGTATTTCGTTATTAGTCAGTGCCTGTGGTGCCAAAAATAATAACGAATCCGTTCAGGAGCATGCCTATCCGCAATCGAAGCAACCCATAGAGGAAGCTGGAGAAAGCTCTGTTCCTAATGCGGATGCGAAGAATAACAATGACCAAGGCAGTGCCAGTGGTGAAGAGGGAAAGCCTACCGCGCAATCGGAATCCACTGAACCGTCGGAGCAGATTGATATCGTTATCGACCAGTCAGAGAAACCGATGGAGGGCAATAGCTTTGATTTTGGAATTAAACAGGTTCCGAAGGGCTATGCACTAACGGAGATGAGATGGACGTCTAACACGGTGACGATTGTGAATTCGCTTCAGGAAGCCATTGAACATGGTGGAAATGGTGAAGAGGGGTTTTACTTTAGCGGCAATGGACAATTCTCCGGATTTATTTATTCGGATGAGATGAAGGGCGAGCGCGGTAAAGCCACGTTTGTGTTCACGAATGATGAGGGGAACGAAATCCTGTCCGAAAAAGAAATTACGTTGAAGTAACAGGCATATGATTAGGTTCTGTCAGAAGCCTATTGAACAGGAAAAGCAGCCACTTGGGCTGCTTTTTTTGACATACCTAATTACAAGATCGCTGATTTATCTGTCGCTACATAAAGTCAAAGAAATAACGGACCACGTGGAACATAACCGGAGAGGTGTAAGTCAGGCTGTCGACCCGGCTCAGGTAGCTTTTTTTGAGCGAATCGAACTTGTTGTCATCCCCGATCAACAGATCGCGCTTCAGTACGGACACCGTCAGACTGCCGAAGAATCCAGCCAGACTGATCAGCACCCCGATGAACAGCGAGAATTTCCAATCGAATGGCGTCAGGTAGGGATGGATAAAATAAGACGTTGCTGTCGTTACAATAAATGCACACACGAACCCTTCCCAGGTGACAAAAGGATTGGCGGTGGGCACCACTTTTCGTTTGCCCAAATAGAGCGAGACCAGATAATGCACCACATCGTTAAGCTGTGTCAACACGACCAGGAATAGTACCAGCTTAGAGCCGTACTCCGGTGTGGCGAACGGGAAATAGGCCAGGTGGCTCAGCCCGAACACCATCAGCATTAGTCCCCATTGAGTGGAGCTGACACTGCGCAGGAAACCGACCGTACCTTTGTTAATCAGGCGTGGCAAGGGAAGTACCAGAAACACATATAGTGGAATAAACACGATAAACATGCCATACCATCCAATGTAGATCCAGTAGAACTGAACCGGAATTGCCAGATACGCCCATAGGAACAGCCTGCGGTCGGCTTTGCGTGTACTGCGAATCATGGAGAAGTATTCTTTGAGAGAGAAGAATGCAAGCACCATGAGGGAGATGAGGGACACGATGGGGTTAAAAAGGGTGGCGAGGCAGAAGATCACGAACATGCCCCACCAGGTTTTGATTTTTTGGCCGATGCCTGAATAGTCTTTGCTTGGCTGAAGCTTTGCAATAACTTTGTACACGATATGTATCACAAGTAAAGCTGTGAAGATTAGCGTTAGTGTAAAGAGTGAACTGCTCACGTACCGATCACCTGCTTATTCAAAGTAAGATTCCATTATAGGGTACCTATGTTATTATGAAGGAATAGTGCCAACTTGATAAGGGGAAATTTTGCTATGACAGATGAACGCTCCATCTATATCTTGCTTACAAATACAGGAACGCTGTTTACCAAGGTTATTCAGAGTTACACCCGAGCGCCATATAATCACGCATCGATCTCATTTGACCGGGAATTAACGGAGTTGTACAGCTTCGGCCGCAAGCATCCGAGCAATCCGCTGAACGGCGGGTTTGTGAAGGAAGATATCCAGACAGGTACATACAGCAAGTATCCCAATACGACATGTGTCATATATGAGCTTCAAGTGACGGATCGTGAAGTGGAAAAGATGAAACGCGTGCTGCACATCTTCATCCGCAGCCGCCAGAAATATATGTACAATCTGCTCGGCGTGATCGGCATTACGCTCAAGGAGCCGGTGGAGTTCAGCAACTCCTATTTCTGCTCCCAATTTGTAGCCGAGATTCTACAGCGTTCAGGCATCAAGTTGTGGAACAAGCTGCCAGCACTGGTGACACCGGATGATTTTCGCCAGAGTGAACGATTGCAATTGGTCTATGAAGGGAAGCTAAGCGAGTATACGCTGGGGAATGCAGAGCAGGAATAGGGTAGGTGCATGTGCTGTGAGCTCTCTTCTCCTCACTTTCTATCTGGCCTCAAGTAAATTCAACCAATAACAAATAATTGAAATCAATATTAGATTTCAATATAAAGAGAGGTTGAGTATGAATAGTTATATTTTATCTTTCATAAAAAAGATGAGTTATTTTTTTGAACATAAAAAAATTTCTAACATTATTTATCTGCATGATGAGGACAATTATGAGAGATTAGATCATGTTATTTTCCTTGAAACAGAAGATGGTGATTTTATAGGTATATATATAAGAGGCATGAATCCGCATTTCTCATCGAATAGAATTTATGACTTGGATGATTTTAATTTATTTGCTAATTACGAAAGATTAATTGAACACAAAGAAAATATAATATTCAAAATAGAGTATGTTTGCTTGTTTTTTAGCTCTGAATACAATGAACTATTGGGTTTTTATTTGTCGAATAAAGATATATCTAGCTCTTTATTTGTGTTATTTTCACAAGACGAGATTGATGTGAAAAAGAATTATAGTAAGTCAGATGTTATTGAGATAATTAAAAACAAATATTCGTCTGAGGGTTTTATAACATACGAAAAAAAGAGTGAAAGTGGATGGGAAGATTTGAAAATAGAATGATAAAAGTAAGTTACGGGTAGTTTGGAAGCTTCAATTCAAAAGTATTGAAGAAAATGGACATAAAGTATTACGGATGAGGGGTTACATGTTGGACTTAGAAATTATTGATGGAACTCCACTTCTTCTAATCATCAAACAGCCTGCTGCCACGGATGAAGAGGCAACAGGCTGTTTGTGTACTTCATATAGATGATGGTGAGGATGAGGATCGGTCGAAATTAACTTCTTCAAGGAATTCGATCACTTCACCATTCGGACTGTGGACGAGTGCATTTCTAACCCGAAGTGCAGGTTCGCCAAGCGATATCCAATCCGGTTCAACATAGGCCTTGGCTCCATGGGCGAGCGCTCGCTGATAGATGTCTTCTACATCATGCACGTAAAAGGCGAAATGTAATAGTGCGCCGTGCCGGACCTCTTCAGGAGAGGTGGCAGGTTCACCCTCGGCGGGAATGACGGCTTTGGGGTCAAACACCTCAATGCAGGTGCGTTGATCCGGAGAGATCAGCATACATGCCTCCGTAATGTGGAAGGAAGGCAAACTCCAAGAGTGACCGACCTTGAATCCTAATACTTTTGTGTAAAACGCCAGGGTATCTTTATAATTTCGGGCCTGAATAGCCACATGTGCAAGTCCTATAACACTCACATTCATCGCTCCCTCTTCAGATTGTATTCTAAAGTATAGGGACAATATCGCGTTGGAACCATATGATATCAAAGGATATAATGAGATAAAATCAATACATTCTTAGCTAATTTATCAGGAAAACCTTATTAAATAAGGCGACAACTCGGAGGTCTTACCAATGGAACACATGATAGATGAGATTGATCAGCAGATTATGCGCTTGCTGCAACATCATGCACGTATGCCGGTTGCACAGATTAGCAAAGAAATTAACATGTCCCAGCCTTCGGTAAAGGAAAGAATCCTGAAACTGGAGGAGAGAGGTGTGATAACGGGATATTCGACGATCTACAATCTAGCTCAATTGAACCGTGGCACCACAACATTTATTTTGCTCAAAACAGAGCATTGCGACGACTTGGTCCAGTTCTGTGAACGGGCTATCGAAGTCACGGACGTCTATCGGATTAGCGGTGAGTATAACTATCTGATCAAGGTACAGACGGCGTCCATTGCAGAGCTTGCCGAGTTTCAGGATTCACTAGTGAAGCTGGGACCCTCGAAATCCCATATCAGCATGAAAAATATCATGGAAAATCGTGTTCTCCTCTAGGGTGATGAAGTTCATTGTGCATATGCACAATGAATTTCGTCCTTTCATCAATATTTATTCTCGCCTCCAGCAACTATAATGAAAGCGTGTTCAACAAGTGCATGGGGGGCAATTGACAATGGAACCATTAACAATTAGCTGGATCGGCGCGCTGGCAGGACTGGCTATTGCCATCATTTTGATTTTGAGAAAGCTGAATCCTGTCTATTCTTTATTTCTGGGTGCAATTGTAGGCGCTTTAATTGGCGGCGCTAACCTGGAAGAGACCGTAAATATACTGGTGGATGGCACACAAAGTGTCATGGGAACCGTACTCCGCGTACTGGCTGCCGGGGTGCTTGCGGGTGTGATGATGGAATCGGGAGCCGCGGAGACGATAGCGCAGGCGATTGTACGTAAATTTGGCGGAAGTAAAGCCATTCTGGCGCTGGCACTGGCCACGATGATCATCACCGCCGTTGGGGTATTTATCCCAGTGGCTGTGCTGATCGTTGCACCGATTGCCTTGTCTGTAGGTAATAAAATGGGCATATCCAAATTGGCCCTGCTGCTGGCCTTATCGGGTGGGGGCAAGGCGGGGAATATTATCTCCCCGAATCCCAATACCATTGCAGCAGCGCGAGGATTTGATCTGGATCTGAGCAATGTTATGCTGGCAGGCGTTATTCCAGCGATCTGCGGCTTGATTGTAACTGTAATTGTAGCTTCAATGCTCAAGAACAAGGGTGTAATGGTTACTGATCAGGAAGCAGAACAGGGCGATGTAGATACATCGAAGTATCCGCCACTTGGCAAAGCCATTGTTGCCCCATTGGTTGCGATCATTCTGTTGATGATCAATCCAATCGGCTCTATTGCGGGCATTGAAGCATTGTCTACTTTTAAAGTGGATGCGATGTATATCCTGCCGATTGCAGGCATCATCGGTATGTTAGCAATGGGACAAGGCAGAAACATCGTGAAATACTCCACCGCAGGATTAAATAAAATGACAGCAACCGTGCTCATTCTGGTGGGTGCAGGTGGGATAGCAGGACTTATCTCTGCTTCAGATCTGTCAGGTCAAGTGGTAGGTCTGATTGAAGCATCGGGAATATCCGGTACCTTCCTCGCACCGATTGCGGGGATTCTGATGGCGGCAGCGACAGCTTCAACGTCAACGGGGGTTATTCTGGCAACAGGCTCCTTCGGTGATGCCATTTTGAACATGGGAACAGCACCGCTCGCAGCTGCCGTGATGGTGCACACCGGGGCAACCGTTATCGATTCCTTGCCACAGGGCAATTACTTCCACGTGTCGGCTGACAGCATGAAGATGACGATCCGGCAGCGGATGGGCGTTATTCCATATGAAGCGATTGTAGGTGGCACGATGGCTATTGTAGCAACGTTACTGTACGGATTTATTCTTTAATTCTTTAATCTAACGGATGGAGTGAGAGAGATGAGAGAAACTGGAGATATTACAGAGAAGACATTTGTTTTGGCACCGGATTCGTTCAAAGAAAGCATGACAGCGAAAGAAGTATGTATCGCGATGGAAAAAGGATTGCGTAAAATATATCCGACGGCAGGTTATATTCATGTACCCATGGCGGATGGTGGGGAAGGTACGGTGCAGTCCCTTGTGGATGCTTCCGGCGGTTCCCTTCACCAGCAAGAGGTGAGCGGGCCATTAGGTCAGACGGTGACTGCCCAGTATGGCATTCTGGGTGACGGAACAACGGCGGCCATCGAGATGGCATCGGCCAGTGGCATACATCTGGTAACCAAAGAAACCCGAGATCCGCTACGGACGACAACCTATGGAACGGGCGAGTTGATTCGAGCGTGTCTGGACCGTGGCATACGCAAAATCATCATCGGCATAGGTGGCAGTGCGACTAATGATGGTGGTGCGGGCATGGCTGAAGCACTTGGTGCGAAGTTTTTGGATGAACAGGGTCAGCCGATTGCGCGGGGTGGCGGGGCTTTGGATCAACTGACTCAGATTGATGTGTCGGGTCTGGATGAGCGTTTGCAGGAAGTGGAGTTCATTGTGGCCTGTGATGTGACCAATCCGCTCTGTGGGGAGCATGGTGCATCAAGGGTGTTTGGGCCGCAAAAAGGAGCTACCCCAGAGATGGTTGAGCAACTGGATGCGAACCTGTCCCATTATGCAGACGTGGTAAAGCAGCAGCTGCACAAAGATATCCGTGATATACCCGGTGCCGGAGCGGCTGGCGGACTGGGTGCGGGACTTTTGATTTTTACACAGGCAGTGTTGCGTAAAGGTGTTGAAATTGTCATTGAATACACTGAGTTGCGTGAAAAATTAATTGCTGCGGATGTCGTATTTACGGGCGAAGGCGGTATCGACTTTCAAACGAAATTTGGCAAGACCCCCTATGGCGTTGCTCGTGCAGCCAAGGAAGCGGGTAAACCTGTAATTGCCATTGCAGGCTACGTGGGCGAAGGGATTGAAACCCTGTACGGGGAAGGCATTGATGCCATATTTGGTATTGTGCCTGGGGCAGCAGATCTGGAGCGACTATTGCGAGAAGGCCCGGAGAATGTGGAGCGTACAACCGAGAATATTGCCCGGGTGCTGAAACTGGGCCTACTATCTTAGGTGAGTATTTTGCATAAATCCGACGTATTGGAATGAGATGTGAAAAAGACGGGATACGGGTATGCCTGAAATCAGGTGATCTGTGTCTCGTCTTTTGCTATTCTCGAAGCTGTTCTGACGCTACTGATAGAACGCGAGTAATCCGTGGGTAAGCTCGATGAGCTCGAGCCAATTACGCGGGTCTTTGCCCGTCAGGGTCTGTATGCGTTTGAGCCGATATTGAAGGGTATTGCGATGAATATTGAGATGGTCCGCTGTCGTGGTCATGCTGCCGTTATGATGGATAAAACTGCGCAACGTATTCAGCAGGTCAGCTGTATCCTCAAGTTTGCTAACGATATTGGCATGAGGTGTTAGATCAGCCGCACTGAATCGTACCAGAAAGGGGACATCCTCATACCGAATGATCGGTGAGTCTGGTTGAAGTGCCAGTAGAATGTTCATCACAGACCGGGCCTGTTCATACCCGGTGGCGATATTGGCTTCTTTTCGGCTGACCGCGATGAATGCTTCGGGAGTGACCTGTCTCAAACGCTGGATCATCGGATCAACGTCTGCTTCATTCTGGATCAGGATGATCTGTGTGTCGCCATCACCTTCAACAGAGAATGAGGGAACTTGGAGCAATATTCGGTTGATCTCAGTGTCAGCCGCGATGGATTTCCCGGGGAAACGGACATATAGAAGAACGGTTGGCAACTGCAAATCGATACGATATTGCAGGGCTTCCTTTTTGACCTTTTGTGAGTAGGAACCCGATTGATTCAGCAGTCGTTCGATAAAGGCTTTTTTACGTGAAGCTTCATGCGCCATACTTTCCAATTTATTACGCTGTTCGATCAAGAGAGACACGGTAGTACGCACGATGTTGCAGAAAGGTCGAACTTCATCCGGATGACCGGATATGCCAATGACTCCGACATGCTGCTGATTGATTAGAATCGGTTCGTTGGTCCCCATTTTCTCAAGTATGCCATCCTGCCAGACTTCAATCATGCTTCCTGTCGTTAACGCGCGGACAGCACCCTGATGAATCGTGCCCACACGTTCCTTCTGCCCGCTCCCCATAATAATGCCGTGTTCATTCATAATGTTGATGTTGTAGGGGATGTCCTGCATCATTTTATCGACAATATCCTGTGCCTGTTTTTCCGAAAGCTGCAACAACGAAGCTCCTCCCCTTCCATCTCATCGTGCTAAATGCATATCTTCTCTGATGATCATTCCGCCCGATATCCATATTGTGCATCTGAACGAAATTATAGAGGAATGGTAATGCTTACACAAGCAGGGCGGTCAGGATAAAGGTGTTCTTGGAATGGCTGGATTGTTGGATACCTGATACCTTGCTGTAGCATTTCATTTTATAGTTGTTATTCAAGTCGCTTCGCTCGTGTTACCCTTGTCCGTAATGGCGCCTTATGTGCTATTTAGGTAGCTCAGATGTTCTTTACCCCAACCACACATGCCGTCCAATAACGTACCGATCGTCTGTCCGTGTTCGGACAAGCTGTATTCCACCTTCGGTGGAACATCCCCATAAAGCGTGCGCACAATAATTTGATCCTGCTCCAGCTCGCGCAGTTGTTTCGTTAACGTACCTTGGGCTACATCAGGAATCATGCGTCGTAGTTCACCAAATCGTTTCGTACCTTCCTTCAATAAAATAAACAAGATAAGGGGTTTCCACTTCCCATTAATGGTCTCCAGCGTTGTTAATACTCCCTGTAACCTGGGTTCTTGTAAATCCATAGTAATCACCTCAGTTTATATGTCTATATGTATCTCCATCATACCGGATTTTCGTGATCTCTGCTCGATCGTCTCTATGAAAAAATGGGGGAAAACCGTGGTGAGCTGCTCCAATAGTACGAATATTCGTACTAGGTACGATGTAAATGCGTACTATTCAACGTTCTTCATTTCATGAATAATGAACACAACGTGAGAGCACATGCACTTATATAACCGGAGATGAGAGGATGATCATAGATGAGTCACTATACATTGGAGAATAAACGGGTCGTTGTTATTGGCGGGAGCTCAGGCATCGGACTGGCTACGGCAATTCAGGCAGCAGAGGTAGGTGCGGATGTGATTATAGCAGGCAGATCAGCGTCCAGACTGGAGGAAGTGAGGGAACAGATTGGGAAGGTTCGAGGCAAAGGCGAGCATGGGGAAGCGGTGGTTGAAGTTCATATATTGGACAATCAGGATGAACAGCAACTCGAAGCGTTTTTTGCCCGAATCGGCACGTTCGATCATCTGTTCACGCCCGGTGCTGCCTACACCCGGGGACCACTGACATCGGATCGGGAGACGGCAGAGAGTTGTTTCAAAGGCAAGTTCTGGCCTCAATACTTTGCTGCTAAATACGCTGCACCGCATCTTTTGGCTTCCGGTTCGATCACGTTGATGTCTGGTGGATTCAGCCAGCGACCACTGGATGGTGGTGCTTCCTATGCTGCATGTAACGGTGCAATTGAGAGTCTGGGTAAAGCACTCGCGGTGGAATTAGCACCGGTTCGTGTGAATGTCGTATCCCCCGGGACCATCTGGCGGGAAGGGCAGGAAGGCACGCCACGCGGCGATCATTTTAAAGATTATGAGAAGCTGTCCCTGCTCAAGCGGGTTGGCCACAATGAAGAAATTGCACATACAGTTACGTATCTGATGACGAATACGTTCACGACGGGCAGTACGTTGTATGTGGATGGCGGGTACACCTTGATTTAAGAAGTGGAGTTATATAGGTCCAAAAGAATATTTTTTTAAAATAAAATGATGAAATATGACGAAAAAAGTTGAGATCTATCCTATTTTTGTACTACAGGGTGGATCTTTTTCCTTTTATTTGCTCTTTTTTGTTTAGATTCTGTTTATCGCAGTGCAATACAATAGGCCTTACGTATTAGAGGTAATGGATTTGTGTGTAAAAAACATGAGATAGGGAGGATCAATTACATGAATTACAGAAAGCTGATAAGCTGCCTTTTAGTTGCGGTTTTGTTATTACAGGTGGTTAGCGTGGGTGGGGTTGCAAGTGCTGACCCGTTTACTCCATTGGACCAACTTAACCAAATCAGAAGTTCAGATATGGATATTGAAGCAGCCATTCCAGAAGTTCGGGGTATGTTGGAGAGCGGCAGTTTAATAGATATCACGGATATCTCCACCACCTATAACCTGCTGAATGATGAGCAAAAGAAAGAACTGGCTCGAGGAATAATTCTTTTGCTACCACGTGAAATAGATTATGAGAATCAAAACCAAGTTGAGTATGTTTTTGCACTTCTATATAACTTGTTAAAAATGCCTAAAGTGATGAATTCGAATAATGCACAGTATCTTTTGGATGAGATATATGGATTGTATAGTCAGGCGGGAGGTTTTCTACCTTATGACGAAGCTCAGTCAATGGTTGAGGCAAGCGTTGCCTTTAACATGTTGAGTGGTGCCGATAAGCCAATGTTTATGAATATTGCTATGTTTGGGGCTTTCCTAAACAGATCACAAGATTCTGTACCTTATGGTTCACAGCTTACTTTGATGAAAACATTAATCGATGATTATCGACCAATTAATACTCTTAGTGATGTATCAAGTATGAAAGTAGCACTTGACTCCATGATGAAACACAACCGAATGACCAGTACTATGGAGCCTTTTCCAGTTCAGATGGAGAAGATGGAGGCCATTGAAGACAATAATCAAAAGAGAGAAGAACTTGCACAATGGATGATTGATCATAAGCCGCAGAACGGTTATGAAACGGTATCTGAAGTTCAAACTACGTTTGATGCTTTTTTCGAACCCAATAGTTCAGCCTTGTTGGAGCAATTTAACGAAATTATACAAACGAAGGATCAGAATTCACAGATAGATCTCAAACCTGAACTAATTGAATTACTTGGCAATAAAAACTTCATAGCCGATCCTGATTTCAAATTGTTATCTGAAGAGGATCAGGATGATATTGTAGATTATTTGCTATATTTATCACCGCCAACAATTAACGGATATGAGAATAAGGAACAAGTTCAATATTTAGTACAGTTGGCTCTACAAGCACTCGAACTTCCTCGCAAGATTGGAGGACCAGACTCATTAGAAGTACTTGATAAATATTATCAAACTTTGGCACAGTCCCCTGGTGAAGAAGTTGATTATTATGAAAAAATGGACCTATATCTTAACTCTTCATCAATTGAACGAAGTATGACCACTTTCTTATATGAGGGGAAGCTCGCAAACAATCCTTCTATCAGAAAAATTTTGGAATACAAAGAGAGGCTAGTGAATAATACCCCTTTTATCAATAAGGTTGAAACACTTGGTGATATGGAAGACGTTCTACAAGATATGTACGATATTCAGACAGGTATTGAATCATACAATGGCGATGAAGAAAATCAAGAAAATTCACTTAGAGTATTTCCTCTGGAAATCAGCAAATGGGGTAGTTTGATAAACGAAGAACGGGAACAATTAGCAGAACATATGCTTAATGAGAGACCACTTGGTGGATATGCAAGTTTTGAAGAAATTCAGACTGCATTTAATAAATTTTTCCCTGATGATAACGAAAGCGATCCATTGACTGTCTTAAATACTGCAAAAACTAATGGTGATAGAGCCGCTATGCGTGTAGCTATGGAGAATCCAGATCTGGGTATTACTCTGCCTAATGGCTACGGTGCTCTAACCCCGCAGGTCAAAAATTTCATTGCAGGATTCCTCATCCGATATGCAGAAGGAGATTTTAAGAATAAAGGTCAGGTTCAATATATGATTGAGCTTGGTGTCTTGGTACAATCTCTATGGGAGCAGAATGAACTTACTGCTCTTGAAAATACACTGGATGCATTTGCTCAGAAATTGAAAGATGCATCAAATTACTTTAATGATCAACAAGCAAATGAATTTAGCACTTATGGTAAAGATTACTTGAAACGTACCAATGAAATAGATAAAAATGTTTTTGCTTATAGATTCTTGTATTCAATAGCCTACGAAAAGTTGGAAGGCTATTATCAAGGAGATATTGTGGAACCTATGATTGTGCTATATCTTTTCACTGAATCGTATCAGTCTATTGATAAAGCTACCAAGTTGATTCCAATGAATCAATGGCTCGAAGATGCTATGAACGTTCAGATTAACGCGGAACCTTTCTTCGAGAAATACGAATTTGATCTTACAGGCGCCCTTGATGTATCCAAAAGGGCAGAACTCAGTTCCGAAGATCAAAAGGAACTGACAGAGTGGATGCTTACTGAACAAGACAGCTACGAGACTGTTGGGAATCTACAGTATGTATTTAACCGATTCTTTACGGCTCCGAATGTGAAGGGGAATGACATCAATAACACCATAACGGGCTTGGACAGCACGATGGAAATCTCCTTTGACGACAAACTGCATTGGATTGACGTTGCCTCTATTCAGAAAACGGACTTTAGTGGTAATAAAACGGTATGGGTTCGTCATAAAGCAGTTAGTGATGAACTGCCAGGACGCGCGATAAAGATTGTCTTTACACAGAACGGTGATAGCAACACTGATAACGGTAATGGCTCAACGCCTAACCCGGGTGGAAACACTGGTGGTGGATCGTCCACGACCACACCAGTAACGTCTACCCCTGCACCAACAACGAAACAAGAACAGATCGTGGTTGACGTTAATGGGGCAAATGGTACCAACTTGACCAAGACACCGATCACCCGTACAACCGAAACCAACGGCACGATCAAAGATTTGGTGAAAATGACCGAAGCGATTGCCAAGGAATCGGTGGAAAAAGCGAAGCAATTAAACATGAATACAGCACGCATTGTCATTCCAGACACCAAAGATGCCGTGTCCGAGACACGTATTGAACTGCCTAAAGCAGCGGTAAAAGCACTGAATGATGGTTCACTCAAGCTGGAGATTTCTACAGAGAATGCGATCATCTCTGTTCCGACGAATTCCATCGCTGGATTTGACCAAGATTTGTACTTCCGTGTAGTTCCACTGAAACAGGAATCGGAGCGCAAAGAAGTGGAAGAACGTGCAAAGAAAGAGCAGTTGATTCAACAGATTGCTCCGAATACCAATGTTCGTGTACTGGCTCGTCCGGTAGAGATCGACACGAATATGCAGAGTCGCGAAGTGACGTTGACTTTGCCACTACGTGACAGCTTGCCAACCGATCCGGCTGCTCGTCAGCAGGCTTTGGACAACCTGGCGATCTACATCGAACACAGTGACGGAACAAAAGAATTGATTCAAGGCAAACTGGTGCAACTGGCAGATAACAGCGAAGGCATCGAATTTACCGTAACGAAATTCAGTACGTTCACTCTCGTTGTTGTGGATGGACTGAAAGCTTCACAAAGTAAACACCAGCCGTACATCCAAGGTTTCGGTGCAGATTTCCGTCCAGATGCATTCGTAACACGTGCACAAATGGCAGCGATGCTGGCTCGCAATCTTCCAACTGAAGTGGCAGCAGGTTCCGCGGATAGCGTGAGCTACAAGGATATATCTGCAACACACTGGGCAACAAGTGAGATTCAAAAGGCTCAATCCGCAGGCATCATGAACGGCATGAGCGCGACTCAATTTGCGCCGGAAGGTTCGATCACCTGTGCTCAAATGGCGATGATTGCATACCGCTGGATGCAGCAGCAACAGGCGGGTACTACAACCGTAAATGGTACAGCAGTTTCCTTCACAGATGTATCCGCAGACCTGTGGGCAGCAGAAGCCATTGCATACGTGCAATCCGCTGGCCTGATGGTTGGTTACAACGATGGTACATTCAAACCGGACAGTAAGCTGACGCGTGCGGAAGCAGTGAAAGTATTGAATGTATTGTTTAACCGCGAACCACTCACTGGTGCAGTTACGCCAACGTTCAACGATGTACCAGCAACACACTGGGCATATGCAGATATCGAAGCTGCTGCGCAGAAGTAATATCAGTGCAAGATCAAGAGACAAAAAGCTCGTAGTTTTTAGTTCCGAGCAAGCTAATATGGTAGAACAAAAGAAGGCCACCCAAGAATAGGTGGTCTTCTTTTGTTCTACTGAAATTCAGAGGAGTATATTCTAATTTTGTTTGAATCTCGTGTTATGCATTTATAGGTCTAAGATAGTATATCTCAAAATAAAAATGTTGAATAATGACGAAGAAAATGAGATTTTTTCACAAATTTTATATCTATAAGTGGTACTAATACCTTTTATTTGCTCTAATGTTCAGAATCCGTTCAGAGTTGTGTACTACAATATACCTATATTTAACAAGCGAGATTAGGGAGGAAAAATAAAAATGCAGTACAGAAAAATAATGAGCATGTTGCTTATTTTGGTGTTGGTGGCTCCATGGCTTGCACCAGCAGGAAAGGTTAGTGCAGGAGCATCGTATCCGGTACCCGGTAATAATGGTTTAATCACGGTGAAGGGTGTGGACGATAATTCGGTAGAGGTTAAATGGGAATATGCTCAATCCGATAATACTGCATCATATGAATTAAATTATAGGGTTTTCTTTTCCAAAAACTCTGATCTTACGGACGCGAACGAAATCAACAATAGCACAGTAGATCATTCTTATGGCAATTGGATTTCTGGTTCAGAGTCTACAGATGGATCATTTTCAAGAATAGTTACCAACTTAACAGAAGGTGAAACCTACTATTTTAACGTAATTGTTCAGGATCGTTACTCGGATTTTGCTTATCAGATGCAATCCATTGAGTTCACTACACCACTGGGTGAGTTCAATAACTCTATTGGTCAAAATTTTGATGCAGCTAAAATAACTGAACTGTTCAAAAATGAAAATTTCATCACTACGACGCCGGAGTTTGAATCTCTACCTCTGGAAGAGCAAAATGCACTGGTAACCTTAGCGGGACATATGAATGAGCCTGCTAATGGGTATGAGAGTAACAGTGAGGTTCAATTTTTGTTAGATTATATTCAACAAGGTATTTCAGTAATGAAAGCAAATGAGTTGTCCGATGTCCAAGAGAGATTGACTACTTATTACGACAAAACTCTTACTTTTGCAGCATCGGTTAGTTCTGAATATCTGAATATGATTAAACCGATGTTAGATCGATATTTTCTGGCTTCTGATTTGGAACAGAACGTGCTGGCATTCAAAATTAAACTACAGCGAATTGCTAATAATCCATTCCTTGAAGAATCAGTTATGAATCTTTCTATGGCATCGAGCCAAATTACCAATTTTACGAATGTCTCAACACAGAGTGAAATGATTAATGCGCTAACGGAATTATATCAGCTTCAAGAACAAGCAGAGGCGTTTAAAGGCACAGATAAAGAGACCCTCGTTGGTACATTCCCGCTTGATTTTAGTAAAATGAAAAGCATTTCCTCCAACATGACTGAAATGGAGAAGCTGGCTGACTGGATGCTGTTGAAAAAGCCGGGTAATGGCTATTTAACATATAAAGTCGCGCAGGAAGCATTTGATGAGTTCTTTGGCACTCCTGAGAAGCAATCGCTGAAGCAGCTGAACGCAGCGATAGATATCAAGGATAAAGTTACAGTGTTATCCATATTAAAAAATACAGATCTGCTCAATCAACCTGGAGCGTTTAGTGAGCTAACAGATCAAGAACAAAAGACAGTTGCTGCTACATTAGTCCAAATGACTCCGAGATCGGGATCTTACAATGAAGATCAGGTTCAATTTATTGTAGATATAAGTATCAATATCCTTTTGGGGTATCGGTTAGATTACCGAGATATGGCTTCTGCATTAAATAACATTTACGATCAGGTCATTGTAAAAGGTGCTAATCTGTTCTCTGAGGAAGAGTTTGAACAGTTCAAGAAAGCAGCAGATTTTTATCTGAAAGCTAATCAGGCGGATCAGCAGTTAATTGCTTATATTGCGAAGTTCACTTCTGTTGCAACGGACACTGAATCGGCTGTAGGTTTAATGTTTACGCTATCTGAAGAATTTCCTTCAATTAACCAAGCAGAGACAGCGAGTGAGATATTAAATAACTTGAATTTGTACCAAATGCTTCAAATGCAGTACCAAATACTTTTAGCCAACAATCCAGGATTAAGTCTTCAGGAATCTCCTCTGAAGTTTGACCAGATAGTAACATTATCAACGAATGCGGAACAGCAACAACTCGCAGAGTGGATGCTTAGTGAACGACCTGTTGGAGGATATGAAAAAATTAAAGATATTCAAAGAGCATTTGACTTGTTCTTTGCTCCCCCAGCGCCTAATGTGACTGCTGATGATACAGCCAATGTGGTTATCGGTGCAGATGAAACGATGGAATACTCCAAAGATAATGGGGCGACTTGGAATAAATTTAGTGAAACAGATCGATTTGAAGGCAACCAAAAAATTGTGGTTCGTGTAAGAGCCAAAGGCAATACACCGATATGGAAATGGACAACACTTACGTTCACATCAAATACACCAACACCTAACCCGGGTGGAAACACAGGTGGCGGAGCGTCTACGACTACGCCTGTAACATCTACCCCTGCACCAACCACGAATCAGCAACAGATCGTGGTAGATGTCAATGGAGCTAACGGCACCAATCTGACCAAGACACCAATCACACGTACAACCGAAACCAACGGCACAATCAAAGATTTGGTGAAAATGACCGAAGCAATTGCCAAGGAATCGGTGGAAAAAGCGAAGCAATTGAACATGAACACCGCACGCATTGTTATCCCAGACACCAAAGATGCCGTGTCCGAGACACGTATTGAAGTGCCTAAGGCAGCGGTAAAAGAACTGAATGATGGCTCACTCAAGCTGGAGATTTCCACTGAAAATGTAGTGATTTCCGTTCCGACGAATTCCATCGCTGGATTTGATCAAGACTTGTACTTCCGTGTGGTTCCACTGAAACAGGAATCCCAGCGCCAGGAAGTCGAAGAGCGTGCGAAGAAAGAGCAGTTGATTCAACAGATTGCTCCGAATACCAATGTGCGTGTGCTGGCTCGTCCGGTAGAGATCGACACGAATATGCAGAGCCGAGAAGTGACACTTACGTTGCCACTTCGTGGTAGTCTGCCAACCGATCCGGCTGCTCGTCAGCAAGCATTGGACAACCTGGCAATCTATATCGAACACAGTGACGGCACAAAAGAATTGATTCAAGGCAAACTGGTAACACTCGCTGATAATAGCGAAGGCATTGAGTTTACCGTAACGAAATTCAGTACATTCACCCTCGTTGTTGTGGATGGACTGAAAGCTTCACAAGGTACACATCAACCTTACATCCAAGGTTTTGGTGCTGACTTCCGTCCGGATGCATTCGTAACACGTGCACAAATGGCGGCAATGCTGGCTCGCAATCTTTCAACTGAAGCGGCAACAGGTTCTACTAATGGGGTGAGCTACAAGGATGTATCTGCAAAACACTGGGCAACGGGTGAGATTCAAAAAGCTCAATCTGCTGGTATTATGAACGGCATGAGCAACACCCAATTTGCACCAGAAGGTTCGATCACCCGTGCTCAAATGGCTACCATTGCCTATCGCTGGATGCAAGATCAGCAAGCAAACACAGCAACGACGACAGTTACAGCAGTGTCCTTCACAGACGTATCCGCAGACCTGTGGGCAGCAGAAGCCGTTGCTTATGTGCAATCCGCTGGCCTGATGGTTGGTTATAACGATGGTACGTTCAAACCGGATAGCAAGTTGACGCGTGCTGAAGCGGTGAAAGTGTTGAATGTACTGTTTAACCGTACACCGTTAACTGGTGCAGCAACAACATCGTTCATCGATGTACCAGCAACACACTGGGCATATGCAGATATCGAAGCTGCAGCGCAAAAGTAATATTTTCAAGATGATAAAGGGGTCATTAACGCAGTAGCATATGGAAAAGAGAACCCCTAATAATGGATAGGATATGACAGTATAATAGATAGAATAAAAAAGAGCTGTTCCAAAAGCCATACATTGGCTAGGGACAGCTCCTTTTTGCGTTTAGTGTGACTCAACACACGAATCATAGCGGCGTTATTCCACCATGTAGTGTACTAATCTTTATTGGGTGTATGCGAAGCATTTTCGTAAAATTTACCGTCCCGCAATTGATCCACGAATCCTTGTAGCCAGACGTAATACTGCTCCGCATGTTGGAGTTTGTGCAGATCACGCAGTGCATCATCTCGATCATCGGAAGAAGTATGTTCCGAAAGGATCATGACCGATAGGTCAGGGATGACTTCACGAATGCCTTCTAACATGACATCCACTTCCCGTTGGAGCTTGGCCCCGAAGAAATTCTGAAATGTACGATAAAAGTCGGTCTCAGCCAGATACTGATCCTGACGGTCCTTCTTTTCCTCCAGTTTATAGATCATCTGTGACTCCGTAAGCGAACGAACCGCATAGCTCATGTTGCTCTTGCTCATATTCATCGAGGTCTTCATCTCTTCAAGTGTCATCGGTCGATCTTCAAAATACATGATGCCGTATAATTTGCCAAACGTATGATTAACTCCATACAGATCCATCGTATTAGCGATGGCCTCAATGACTCGCTCCCTCAGCGCATGCCGATCGGATAACGAAGAATGATTCGGGTTCCCGGCAGTTTCTTTTCCCACAATGTCACCTCTGGTTTATGATAGCGTTCCCACTAGCTGCCTCATATTTTACATGACTTGCTCCAATTTTAACATAACCCGGAATTAGAATTTTCAATACGAGTGTACAATCAATTTTGTACAGAAGAAATATAGAGTTGATTATAATCAAAAATTCCCAATCATTAAAGAAAAATTGGACAGTAAGGAGTGGGGGATTTGCGTTTAAAACTATGGAGGGAGTCTGAAGCGGTTCTATTCACGCTGCCAGCTCTAATCCCATTGCTGATCTTCTGGCTGGGACCTCTGGGATATATCGTTTATCTCAGTTTCACCGATTGGGACTTCATGAGCCCGGACAAGTTGTTCGTTGGATTGGACAATTACAGTTATCTGCTGACGAACTCTGAATTCTATCGATCACTGAAAGTCACCTTGTTATTCGGACTGGGGAGTGTAATTCCAACCATTGTGGGCGGATTGGCACTTGCGATGCTCATGAATAGCAAAATCAAATCATCCGGCATCTTCCGGACATTGCTCTTCTCACCTTGGGTCACCCCGACAGTTGCGGTGTCCATTGCGTGGTCCTGGATCTTCGAGCCCGAAGTGGGACTTGCTAATCTCATGCTGGGCTGGGCTGGTGTATCTCCGATTGGCTGGTTGCGTGACGCAGACTGGGCATTGGTTGCCGTTCTGATCGTTACTCTTTGGAAGTCAATTGGGTGGGCGATGGTATTTTATCTGGTTGCACTACGAAATCTACCGTCCGATCTACTCGAAGCAGCTTCAATCGATGGGGCAAACCGTTGGGACAAGTTCAGAAGTATCACACTGCCACTGATCTCACCAACGACATTCTTTCTCTCGATTATTCTTACAATCCAGTCCTTGCAAGCTTATGACCAGATTAATGTCATGACGCAGGGCGGACCGGCGGGATCAACGAGAACGTTGCTGTACATGTATTACCAGTCTGCATTCGAATCCTTTAACGTAGGTGAAGCTTCGTCCATTGCCGTTGTGATTATTCTGATCTGCGTGTTGCTCTCGGGAGTATCCTTCCTGCTTGGCAGACGTCTGGTGCACTACTAATGACAATGACATTGCCCAACAAAAAGTCTAAACGGATGAAGCGCAAGGAGTTGCAGAACGTGTCACATACCAATTTTAAAATAAGTAAAATGATCCGCTACCTCCTGTTAGCCGTTATCGCGCTGGGTACAGCCTTTCCCTTCTATTGGATGGTCATTAGCGGATTCAAAACCAATGATGAGATCTGGCAGTTCCCGCCGACCTTCTGGCCGGAGACATTCCTGTGGAGCAACTATGTAGACGCCTGGAATGCGGCACCATTTGCCCGTTACATCCTGAACAGTACCGGGGTAGCATTAGCCATCTGTCTATTTCAGATCGTCAACTCCAGTATGATGGCGTACGCCCTGACACATATGAAATTCCGTCTCAAAGGTGTACTGACATCCCTGATTCTGGTGGGTTATATGATACCGAGTACAGCCGTGTATCTGCCTAGTTACCTGGTGCTTAGCGAACTTAACCTGTTGGATTCCTACACAGGCTTAATTGTATCCAACTGTGTCAGCGTGTTCTCAATCTTCCTGATCCGGCAGGCGTTCATGCAGGTATCTCATGAATTAGTGGAAGCCGGACAGCTGGACGGTGCATCTCACTTCCGGATTCTCTGGACAATTATCACGCCGCTTGTTCGCTCGAGCTTCGCCGTGATGGTTCTGATTACATTTATTGAACAGTACAACAATTATTTCTGGCCTATGCTCATCACCAAAGACCCTGATCTGCAGCTGGTATCGGCTGGTCTGCGCAGCTTCTTTGTAGAAGGTGGGGCATATGGACTGGCTTGGCCACAGATTATGGCTGCGAGTGCCTTCACTATCGCACCACTACTTATTCTCTTCCTGTTCACCCAGAAGACCATCATGCAGAGCGTGAATATCACGGCTGGTGTGAACAAGAACTGATATTAACTACCCTACTATATAAATTGAAATAAACATTTACACAAAACGGAGAGGACAGAAATAATCTGAAGAAGCGAAGCGCTCGCCTTTATCCCCGGATTTCACCTTTATAAAAAGGAATCAAAAAAATCTGGGGATAACAGCGATCGGAAGGTTGTTCTGTCATTGGAGTGGCTAGTGTAAATATTTCTTAGTTCAATTTATGCAAACTAACATTTCACCTAAAACGGGAGGAACGACAATGAATTGGAGTCAGGCAAGCATGACATGGAAAAAGAGATTGAGGTTGAACTGGAAGGGTGGCATGTCGCTGGTACTCGCGACCAGCTTTGCGCTACTGACGGCTTGTGGAACACAAGCACCTGCAGAATCAAGCACGACGGCTGCTGCCAGTGGAACCGAAGCTCAGGCGAAAGATCCGGTGGAGATTGAATTCTGGTATGGTCTGGGTGGTAATCTGGGCGATAACATGAAAAAAACGATTGATGCGTTCAATGCCTCCCAGAACGAAGTCGTTGTGAAGGGAATTGTACAAGCAGATTACACGGAGACGGAACAGAAGCTGCAAGCAGCGATTGCTTCCAAGAAGGTTCCGGCCGCTGTACTGAGTGCTAACATAGACTGGGCGCGCAAAGGATACTATGCACCGATGGATGAGATGATCGCGGCAGACCCGAATTTTAAGAAAGACGATTTCATTCAAACGTTCCTGAACCAAGGGGAAGTGGATGGTAAGCAATACTTCCTACCTATGTATGGAACGACCCAAATCATGTATTACCGCATGGATACGTTAAAAGAGAACGGAATCGATCCAGCGAGTCTGACAACATGGGAAGCGTTGGCTGAAGCAGCAGCGAAGATGAGTAAACAAGAGAATGGCAAGACAACCTTCTCTGGCTGGCAACCGATGTGGGGTAAAGACAACATGATTGATGCCGTATTGGGTAAGGGTGGTCAGATTCTTAGCGACGATGGCAAAACCGTCATGATTGACTCCCCAGAGTGGATCGAGACATGGGACCTGTTCCGTAAATGGATTAACGAAGACAAAATCATGGGCATCGAGTATGGTGGTCAAGGTTGGGAATATTGGTACAAAACGATTGATAATGTGATGAAAAACAAAGCAGCAGGTTACACCGGATCTAGTGGTGACCAAGGTGACTTGGACTTTAGCGTAGTCGCTGCGATGCAACAACCAGGTTGGGAAGGCATTGGTGAAGGTAAACCGGTAGCAAATGCCATTTTGGCAGGTATTCCGGCAGCAGCGAGTCCAGAGCAACAACAAGCTGCTTATAAATGGTTTACGTATTTCTCTGAGACGTCCAACACAGCTTCATGGTCCATGAACACTGGATATATTGCAGTACGTCAATCGGCTCAACAAGATCCAGAGTTCATGAAATTCAGTGAGGAAAATCCACAGATCACTGTACCACTGCAACAAGCAGCTCACGCTTCGGCTCCATTCCAGGATCCAACAGGTGGCAAAATCAACGATGCATTGAAAGATGCAGCTGATAAAGTACAAATCAATAATATGCCTGCTGAACAGGCGCTGAAGGAAGCGAAGGAGAAAGCGCAGAAAGAACTGGATCGTATAACGAAATAAGAAACGTATACAGGCAAGTGAATCAAGCGAAAGGGGCGGTACATGCTGTACCGTCCTTTCCGTTTATACAAGATCGCAGACAAGGAGTTTAACCAATGCAAGATGAGACGTATATGGACGGATTACCGAATCCGATTGAAGCTGTTTTGTTCGATAAGGATGGAACATTACTTGATTTTACGGGCATGTGGGGGTTCTGGACCGATTGTGTGTTGAACGACTTCAGAGACCAGTTGGCGACCCGGGGACTTCGTATTAACACAGATGAACTTCCGCAGATCTGGGGAACTTTCCACGATGACCAGGGTCGAATGAATGGGTATGATGTGCGGGGCCCACTTGCGATGGGAACCATGGATGAAGTGTATGCCGTGCTGACGTGGCATGGATATCGTGCGGGTCTCAGCTGGGCGGAAGCTAAGATTATCGTCCGGGAGTGTTTGGCGCGAGCGGAGGAAGAGATGGAGCAGCATCGTCCGGCACATCCGTTACCGGGAGTTCAAGAATTCCTTGAACAGTGCCGTACCGAAGACGTGGTTATGGGTGTCGTGACGGCAGATGATACACCTAGTGCAGTCAAGCACTTGCAGTGGATGGGGCTGGATTCCTTCTTTGACGTGGTGATTGGTACAGATCTGGTGGAGCGGGGGAAACCTTTTCCCGATATGCTTATACTTGCTTGTGAACGGTTAGGTGTATCTGTAAAGCATACGGTGGTTATTGGAGATACGGACGGAGATATGGAGATGGCACGAACTGCTGGTGCGGGGTACAGGATTGGGATTGGAGAACCGGGAAAAATCCGCTTGGCGGATAGAACGATTCAATCGTTCCATGAATTGCTGAATGGTGGGCTTGGCCGATGACGAACAGTCACGCTTACTTGGGCTGGGTTCTGTTGGCTCTGGCCATCGGGCTGGAGCTGAGTGCTACTATTTTGCTAAAAGTATCGGATGGATTCTCACGGTTATGGCCTTCGATTATGATGTTTGTATGTTATGGCGCAAGTTTTACGTTTCTGAATTTTGCAGTGAAGTATATGCCGCTGGCTGTAGCCTATGCGATCTGGTCTGGGGTGGGCATTACGCTCATTGGCGTCGTAGGGCATTACTATTTCGGTGAACGTCTGCGGCTCACGTCGATGGTATGGATTGGTTTTATTCTGATTGGCATTATTGGACTGAAATGGAGTGATTCTTGATGGAAAATAAACATATCTCTGAGCAACCTCTTGCTACCTTCCAAGTCATTACAGATACACATGTACGGGACGAGGCAGACCACATCCATAACCGACATCTGGAGCAAGCGTTAGCCGACATAGCTACGTTCAGTGAGGGCAGTAGCGGAATCATGCATGTGGGCGATGTGACGGATCGGGGGCTGCCGAGCGAATATCGTGAGTTGCAACGCATATGGAAGCAACACGCGGAGAGCTTGCCGGACATCCGGTACACGGTAGGTAATCATGATATTGGAGCTGTAGTATGGCAAGATCCTCCGATCGTTTTGCTTGAGATGAAAGAGCATGAAGTAGCCGAGTTGTTGGAGCAGGAAACAGATATGGAGCTGGTCAAAAAACAAACCGCTGCTGAATCAGCAGCACTGATTGAGCAGCTATCCGGCGGAACCTATACGTTGTCTGCTGCACCTTTGGAGCAGGAAGGCCAAGATATCTCAGACGAAGCTGCATCAATTACAGTCGCCGGGTTATGGCAGCGTCGATTAAGTGATTTTGAAGGGACAACCGGCATGAGGGGCTCTTACCACGATCATTGGATCGATGGGTATCATTATATATTCCTGGGCACCGAGCAACCTCATCCGAAGGATTGCGATATGTCGGCCGAACAATTGGAGTGGCTAGAGTCGAAATTGTCTGAGCGTGCCACACTAGATCATCCCATCTTCCTGTTCTTGCACCAGCCGCTTATGGATAGGGTAGCAGGATCGCTGAAGGAACAGGGATGGTATGGTGTGAATCAGGATGCGGAACTCAAGGCCGTTCTGTCCAAATACCCGCAAGCGATCCTCTTCTCGGGCCATACCCATTGGCAATTGGAGGCACAGCATACAATGTTCGATGGTGCAGGCCACATGCCAACGATGTTCAATGCGTCGTCTGTAGGTTATCTCTGGACGGATCAGGATGAACATCTGGAGGGCAGTGAAGGGCTTCATGTGGAGATTTATAAGGATCGAGTGGTTGTGAAGGGGCGGGACTTTGTTACGGGCGAATGGATCGAGGGTGCTGAGTTTACGGTAAGTTATCCTGTAGAAGGATAGTTAAATACAGATATTAGTTGAATAAGTAAATAAGACTATCGAGATATTCTCGATAGTCCTGATGAGTCGCTCAGAAGGGCGGCCCTTTTATTAAGTTATTTAGTCCAAAAATCCATTTTCTCTAAGAGCCATTGTAGTGCTGACTTCTGCTCCGTTATAATATGAGCTTCCGTTTGCATACCTGATTTGATCTGTTCCTGCTGACCAAGGGCATCTTTTAGTTGGATTGATTCAAGAGAGGCCTCCACCACGTAATAAGTGGAACCATCTTGAGGGTTTACTAAAGCATCGCTACTAATGGATTCTATTTTGCCAAGGACAGAACCGTACTCCTCTAAGGGGAAGGCGGCAAAATGAAAACGCACAGGATCTCCTTCATGTATTCTTCCAATATCTTGGTGATTCATAGCAATTTGAATGGAATAGATCGTATTATTTACGGGAACGACATCCATGACTTGCAATCCTTCCTGAATAAGCTGTCCTTCACCTACTTCATTTATGGTATTGATAACTCCTGAGGTAGGTGCTGTGGTCGTATAATTATCCAGATTGGAACGAATTGTATTAATTTGGCTATGGAGTTCCTTTTTCCGTTTTCGCAACTCATCAATGCTATCCTGCAACTGAACGTACAAGTCAGATTCTTGTTTTTTCAGCGTTTGTTTTTGTTTCAGTGCAACTTCTAACTCGGACTGTATTGTGTATCGAAATTCACTTTGATTAGTTTCCATTTGTAGCTTGTTCGTTTTTAGTTTTTCTATAGCCGCAGTAGTGGTGAGTTCATCACTGTTAAAGATCGCTCGTTTGTACTCTTCCTGAATTTGTGTTTCAGCCAATGTATTCTGAGATACCTTTAGGCTATAGTTCTCATATCGTTCATATTCCACGGAACCAGAGGTTAAATAATTTCTTCCGTAATTAAGACTTTTGAGCAGGAGACGTTTATTTGCAATGGTTTTATCCGTTTCAACCTGATCAGCAATCGTTTTGGAAATATCCAATTCTAACTTGTTTTGTACTGGATTATCATTGCCCAGCAGAGCGCTTGCTGTATTATTCGAATTTATCGTCCCATTACCTGAAGAAAGTGCTGTAGAGAGTTGTTCAAGTCCAGCCAACCTTTGCTCTGCTTCTTTGTAATCATTTTGCAAACGAGTTTTATCGCTTTTAAGAGTTCCTGTCTGAATAGAAAATAGCTTATCACCAGCCTGAACTCGTTGTCCCTGTTGTACATATATTTTTGAAACACTTCCTGTAGCCTTATTAACAATTTTGGATATCTTCTCATTAGGTTTCACTACTCCGGGAGCTTTAACAACTACATCAATCTGAGCTTTCCAGCTCCAGATAAAAGCAATGACTAATATTAACGTAAGTAATATAAGAAACCAGCTAATAAATGCAGGTGATTTCTTTTCTAGCATTTCTCTGCTATCTATCAACTCTTCAGGATTCAGAAGTTTAAGACTCATACCATCGCCCCCGTGTGTTCCAACTTAGGCAGAGTACTACTCTCTTCTTGTCTAGTTTCCGTATCTATTCCGGGTAACTGATCTTTCCAAAGCTCATAATATCTCCCTCGCTGTTGTAACAATTGATCATGTGTTCCAGCTTCTACTACTGTACCTTTGTCCATTACAAAGATACGATCACAACGCATAACCGTACTTAAGCGGTGAGCAATAATGATCATCGTCATATCATCTAGGCTATGTATCGTATCCGATACGGCTTTTTCCGTGGTGGTGTCCAGATTACTGGTTGCCTCATCCAGAATCAGAATGTCAGGTTTGGTAATTAACGCACGCGCTAAAGCCAGTCGTTGACGCTGGCCTCCTGACAGGTTGGATGCGTTCTCCTCAAGATTTGTCTGATAACGCATAGGCAATTGATTAATAAAATCATGAGCACTTGCTTGCTTAGTTGCCTCAATGATTTCATCCATTTGAATCTCAGATGTAGCTCCCATAGCAAGGTTATCTCTAATCGTACCGCTGAAGAAAAACGTTTGTTGTGGGATATAACTTATTTTCTGTCGAAGCGAATCGATAGATATGTCTTTTATATTATTTTCAGAAATCAACAGTTCTCCCTTTTCCGCCTCATAGAAACGAAGTAATAGTTTAACTAGGGTCGTCTTACCAGAACCGCTCTCCCCTACAAGCGCAACTTTTTCTCCTCTGTCAACATGTAGAGATACACCATTCAGGATGGATTGTCTTGTTCCATAACGGAAATGCACATCTTGGAAGTCAATGGATCCCTTCAGTGATGATGGTTTAATATTGTTTTCATCTGACTCTTTTTTTTCAGGTTCCAAATCCATAATTTCAGTTAACCGGTCTGCGGCAACAACAGCCGTCTGTAGTGAAGATTGTAGGTTGATCAGGTTTAAAATAGGATTTATAAAGTATGCAAGTAAAGCATTGAACGTAATCAGTTGTCCCATCGTTAATTGTCCCTTTAAGACTTCGTTAGCTCCAATCCAAAGGATAACAATTCCGCCGACGCCTTGAAGAGTTCCTTTTAAAGTAGCCTGAAGATTGTTGGAGTACCCAAACCTGAAAAGAGTACGTAGTAATTTAATAAATTTCTTTTCAGTTTCCAGATTGGCTTCTCTTTCAGCCTGATAAGCTTTAAGAGTCTCAATGCCGTTGACTGATTCTACAATATACGAAGTAAGCTCTGCATTCTGTTCCATCTGTTCACGGTTTTGCCGTTCAAATGTACGATGAAATCCCCAAACAATTAGCGCATATAGTGGTACCATAATTGCCGTTATACCAAAAAGGAAGGAGTTCTGAGTATATAAGATGATTCCTCCTGCAACAACCATCAGAGAATCGATCATAATGGTTAGAGCAGCACTGGATATTGCGTCTCTAACCTTGGATGCGTCCAGAAGTCGTGAGATGATCTCGCCTGTTTTACGGGTCTCGAAAAAGGAGAGAGGTAATCTCAAAACATGGTAGTAATATCCAAGAATTAAAGAGATATCGAGCTTCTGACTTAAATACAATAGTAAGTGACTTCTAAAAGCATTTAATAATGTCTGCAATAATGTTAGAACAATGACACCAATTGAAATCCATTGCAAGGTCTGCTCTAACCTATAAGGGACAATAGAATCAAGTAAGAACTTGAAGTAAAATGCACCCAGTATTCCTAGAGCCGTATATATTAATGACGCAAAAAAGATCCCAAGCAACATGCGTTTCTGTGGGAGTAATAGGGTGAAGAACCGTGATAAAGCACCTTGTGTTTCATCTTTCTTCTGAAATTGTGCGGTTGGAACCATAAAAATAAGGATGCCAGTCCAAATTTTAAAAAACTCTTCAGGACTATACTTCACAATTCCTTTTGCTGGGTCAGCTATAACTACTTTTTTCTTTGTGATTTTATGTATAACTACATAATGGAGAAGCTTCTGATCGATAACTACATGAGCGATACAAGGGAGTGGGAAGTCACTGAAGAAAGCTTCTGGGTTTCCTTTGACTCCTTTTGCTGAGAAGCCCATTTGTTCTGCTGCTTTTATGATACCTAGTGCATTGGTTCCCTGTTTGTCAGTGCCCGCAATTTCACGTATACGAGTGAGTGGTATTTTCAGACCATGATGACGGGATATCGTTGCTAAGCATGCTGCACCACAATCTTTTTGGTCATATTGTTTTTGATTTGTGTATCTTTTGAGTAGAAACATGCTGACCTCCAGAGTCATATGTAAATCGTGTTTTTAATAAATGTATATTACTGAAATACTAAACTATAGGGTCAGATTTACGACGATGATAACTTTATTGCTTCATTGACTCTACCGATTATTCTATCTCGGTCCCACATAACAAGCTTATATTCTCTACCAGATTTCAATTTTATTAATATACCAGTAGGGATAAAAAACCATGTCAAACGTTTTTTTATATATGCTATATCTTCAACTCTTATCTCTAATGGATTTCTTTGGAAATTTACTGAATGTGGATTAAATTGGAGTTTTTCATTCGTAATTAGTAGCATTCCTCCGACTGCTTCTAAACCTCTAAAAAGATTAGCTGGTGCATGCAATTCTATATCTCTCATTATAGTAAGCCCCCTTAGTGCATGGATTTTTTAGATAAAGTTTTTAAGTAGAACACTCCAATTATAACTAAGAAGATAAACATATTTAAATATCTAGTGTTAGATATTTAAATATGTTTATTAATGGATTAAGTTACATGTACAACTTAAGGAGGTGAAGAAATGAATGATTTTAAGGATTTATCACAAATGGAAATTATGGATGTGAACGGCGGCGGGATTGTGAATGATCTAGTTGGAAGTATAGTAGGAGGAGCTGCTACAGGAGCTGCTATTGGTACAGCTACAGTTCCAGGTCCGGGTACTGCTGGTGGCATTGTTATTGGTGGAATGGCTGGACTGCTAGTAGGTTCTGTTGCAGTGGCAGTTGATATATACCAATCTAAAAAGCGTTAATAGCTTACATATAATAGATTGGATGTTTATAAGAAAATGGAGGTAGTATTAATGAATGAACTAACTATTAATAACCAAGCTTTTGAAGCAGTAGATATGGATGAACTGTTTGATATTAGTGGTGGAGGTTACTGGGGAGGACTGGTTAGTCAAACCTTGGGTTATGCAGCTACTGGTGCCGGAATAGGTAATGCAGTAGGCAGAATCCCTAATCCTGCATTACCTGTCACAGTAGTGGGTGGAACCATTGGCGGAGCTATTATTGGCGGTGCAACTGGTGCAGCATTATATATCTTTGGATAGTTAACAATAGCAAAAGGGGAGCGGCAGTAAATGTCGCTTTCCCCATAGGTATATCGTTACAAGGGAGGTCATTGGTTGAAGGAATATAGATTAGCTCTAATTGTTACATCAGTAGGGTATATTTTGACGATGCTGACATCAGAATCTGTAGCAACAAAATTGTTGTTGATAGCGCTAATTGTCTTGACACTCATAATGGTTGTACAAGCAATCCGTGATGGCTTTTTAAATCAACCACTTTTACTTTTTTGGATTATCACAGTCTCGGTTCTGGTTTTACATTTAAGCATTATCTTTCTGAAATTAATAACTTAATACTAGAAATGAAAAATTAGACGGGACTTTCGCAGTAGTTTAATTAGTTCGTGTCCCGTCATATTGATAAAATTTTTGCATAAAACTTCCTCGGTTATTTACCTTACATTTCGTATAGATTTTCTTCACAAAATTTCTAACTGTTCCCTCAGTGATCCCTAGTTTCTCACTTATATATAATGCTCCCTTATTCTGTAACCAAAGAGTAGCAACCTCACGTTCTCTAGTGGTAAAACTGTATGTAATAAATAATGCTTGTATTCGATTCTGATCATTCAAATCCTTTTCTAGTTCGAATTCAATATAAGAAACAATGGAGGAGACTAGAGCAAATATACTATCGTAAACAAATGGCGTTGAACGAGAGAAGTTAAGAAAGGCTATAGTTTTCCCGTGTACTTTAATTGGACAGCAGAGACATAGCCATTCTTTGAAAGGCTCCAGTTGATGTTCGTCACCTTTAAGAAATATATTTTCTTCAGTTTCTAAAGCAATAGAAATTGCATTAACCCCTCCTGATTCCATTGCCATTGAACTTCCTAACTTAACGACTAATGGTCTAAGTCCATTATGGAGAGATTCTTCTCCGATAATATCCAGTATAATTCCTTCTGAATCCGCTAGAAAAAAGAGATGTGAATAAAAAAGTTGTCCCTGTAACATACCTACTTTAAATTTAAAAAGGTCTAATATTTTTTTATTTAGGTATATTCTCTCTTTCAATTCGCTATGAGAAATTTGCATTTTAAGTTCTGTAGCTATATTTGCTGTATAGTCTGCTTGCCAATCTAGCCATTGTTTTCGAGAGAAAGAAGATTTTGAACTCCAATTTTGTGGAATTACCAGTTGGTGATTTTTAATTAAATTCATATTGCTCATCCTTAATCATTAGTTAATAAATTATTAACTATATGGTAAAATTTTTTTTAAGTCAAATTACCTACTAATTAGTAAATTTTTAGGTAGAAAGATTCGCTGGCTAGGGACAAGTTAAACTCTATAATACTTCTATAAAAGTTCCACGTGAAACGTAGCTATACCCATAAGTTTGGGTAAAGTTGTAGATGGGTACACCTACGATTTATACTCAAAGTGATACGCATGCGATACGCGTAATCGTTAGTCTAACCTATTCATGGAGAGGAAGTAGAAGCGGCATGAGAGAACTTCAAGTTGCAACGAAGTACGGTACTGTTCAAGGCGAGCTTTTGCATGGTGCAAGCGTATGGAAGGGTATACCCTATGCTAAACCCCCAGTAGGTGAGTTGCGTTTCCAGGCTCCGGTTCAACCCGAGTCATGGGAGGGAATAAGACAGGCCACTCAATTTGGACCTGAGAATATACAGCCACGAAACCATCAACCAGAAGGTGTGACAGGAACCCTGAATGAATCAGAAGATAGTCTATATCTGAACATCTGGGCACCTGAGGAAAAGGGGGCTGCACCACTACCGGTTATGGTGTGGATTCACGGTGGTTCCTTTGTAGCCGGCTCCGGAAGTTTCCCTGTATATGATGGTGCACAGTTGGCCATTCGAGGTGACTTAATCGTCGTGACGATCAACTACCGACTTGGACCACTCGGGTTCATGCATATGGCACCGCTAGGTGACTCCTTTGCAACGAATGTCGGTCTGCTGGATCAGCTAGCTGCGCTGCAATGGGTGAAAGATAACATCTCTGCTTTTGGCGGTGATGCAAACCAAGTGACGTTATTCGGAGAATCGGCAGGCAGCATGAGTATCGCAGCGTTGATGGCTATGCCTGCCTCCAAGGGACTGTTCCAACGTGTCATTATGCAAAGTGGAGCTTCGCAGTTCATGCCAGCAGAACAAGCATCTGCTGTGCGCGATGGCATGCTGAAGATTCTTGGCATAGAGCCAGATAATCTCCAGAAGCTAAAGACCATTCCGGGAGAGCAAATCATTGCAGCCGCAGAAACGATCAAACAGCAGAGCGGTGCAGGGATGGCCTTGTTATTCCAGCCTGTACTGGATGGAGTAACTCTGCCTCAGACGCCGATTCAGGCAGTAATCGAGGGTGCGGCGCAGGATATTCCTTTGCTAATCGGCACAACGTTGCATGAAGGTTCGCTATTCATCCAGCCACATATTCCGTATTCACCAGAGATCGATATGGTACAAGCCGTTGACTTTATGACGCCGGATCTGGAGAATCGTGCGGCTATTGCAGATAGCTATCCCAAAACGGCAGATGGTCAGGCGCAGGTCATGACCGATCTATATTTCTGGCGTTCTTCGGTACAATATGCGGCTGCACAGCAGCAACATGCACGAGTGTGGATGTATCGTTTCGATTGGGTGATGCCAGAGCATCCGCTACTTCATAAATCGGTTCACAGCATTGAGATGTACTTTGTCTTCAATACACTACCTGCATTGAAATATATGAATGCCGAGCCGGATGAGGCCGCAGCGGAACTGGCGCTCAAAGTACAGGATGCTTGGATTTCGTTTGCCAAGAACGGTAAACCAGAGACTGCAGGGGTGGACTGGCCTGCTTATGAGCAGGATCGCGCGACATTGATCTTCGACCATGAGATTGAAGTTGTACATGATCCTGAGGCATCCAAACGTGAGTTACTGGGGCTGTAGTCCGAATGTGCTGCTGCATCCATGCAATGCATAACTAGCTATAAGGCTATAATTATAAACAAATGCGACTTCCACTCTTTATAAGTGGAAGTCGCATTTTTCTAATTCCGGTTACGGATGCACAGCAGACATGTTAACTATTTACGAGAGGCCCGAATGCGGGACACCTCATCGAAGTAGAAGGAACGTTTTCCACGGGAGAACAGGACAATTACGATATGGATGAACAAGATGAAGGAGATCAGCACAGATAGACCAAACATTCCCACAGAGATCCATGCGCGATAGGGCTCAAGCATGACATCCGGATGACCGGAAAAAGCATAATCGTTGACCAAGCGAGCGATCGTAAATAGAAGCCATGGAACATAGAGTGCGACAAATCTTTTGAATAACGATTCACTGGTAGGTGTGCCGGTCTGACGATCCACATAGCGGAAGCGCAAGATGGCCGAACCTGGAGTTACCCCATTTCGTACCCAAGGGATGAAGAACAGCACAATGACCATAGCAATGGATGTATTCAGGGCATCACTGATCACATCAGAAGCTGTAAAGATGGAGATTATATTCGAAATGAAAACAACAATGACTCCATCGATCATCAGTGCGAGCAATTGAGGCATAGTATACACACGGTTTTGCTCCACAATCTGTTCGCTCTTTTCCTGAATGCTTGCACGTGATGGGAATAAAGCAAGCAGGATGGGAGCTGTGACAAATCCAAGTACGGTTCCTGACGTATTCAACAACAGATCATCTACATCGAAAAGGCGGTAAGGACAATTATAATACCCGTAGAATCCGGTGATTTGTGTGATCTCGAAGAATAAAGAAAGCCCGAATCCGCCAAGCAGGGCGTATTTCCAAAACGATCTCTTTTGAAAAAAATAACGAATATATACACCCAGCGGCATGAGAAGCAGGACGTTAAATAGAACTTGCAGAAAGGCTCTGCCCTGAATCATGCTGAGATAGCTGGAAGGCTGAGACCATACAATGGGTGTTTCTTTCATGATGTCTTTGACAAAGGTGAATGGAACCAGATTGTAGTAGATCGTGTCAGCGGCTTGCTGCGCACAGGTATCTCGCGTAGTCGGAAACGGGAGAATGACGAGGCAATAGGCAGCCAGAATGGTTTAAATCCATTCATGCAGTGACCAAGCGTATGGAACATACCGCCGAAATCCCGTATACTTGCGGGAAAGCCAATCGTAGAATGGAGAGTTTAATACATATGTCTAATTTGCCTAACTGCCCGAAATGTAATTCTGAGTACACGTACGAGGATGGTAACCTGCTGGTCTGCCCAGAGTGTGCGCATGAATGGTCTTTGGAAGCAGACAATGAGAACGCAGAGGATACAAAAGTAATCCGTGATGCCAACGGAAATGTGCTAAGTGATGGCGATACCGTTACGGTCATTAAAGATCTGAAGGTAAAAGGTAGCTCCCTTGTGGTCAAACAGGGCACCAAGGTGAAGAATATCCGCCTGATTGATGGGGATCATGATATTGATTGCAAGATCGACAGCTTGGGTGCGATGAAGTTGAAGTCTGAGTTTGTGAAAAAGATATAATTTCGAGAAACGTTCAGTTCCGCATCCAATGGGAATTGAACGTTTTTTGTTTGACAGGAAATATTTAGTAGATATATACTGGTTGGAATTTAATTTTTTTGAACATGGATGAGTAGTCTTCATATAAGAAAAGGCAGGTGTCAGAGCAATGAAGAGAGATCACATTATTGAATATTATTCCGGGTTTGATGAGTGGGGGAGACTGGAGCGGGAACCGATTGAGTTCATCATTAACATGCATTACATCAGGGAGCATCTCCCCGCTACTGGTTGTATTCTGGATAATGGCGCAGGACCGGGAAAGTATGCCATGGAACTGGCGAAGCTGGGGTACCAACTCACTTTATCTGATCTGACACCGTCCTCCGTGGATACTGCACGGGAAAAGGCTCAGGAGTTTGGTTTGACACAACAATTCGATGGATTTCATGTTCTCGATGCCACTTCGCTCTCCGGTATTGCTGACGAGACATATGATGCATCCCTCATGCTGGGCCCGTTATATCATCTGCAGACTGTCGAGGAGCGTGTGGCTGCTGTAAGAGAGTTGTATCGTGTAACCAAGCCAGGAGGCGTAGTGTTTGTAGCGATGCAAAGCCGAATGCGCATGAGTATCAATTCGCTGCAATCCCCGCAGAACTGGAAGCCGAATGATAACATGGTAGCCATCCGATCTTTTGTGGAAAAGGGTATATTCGATCATCAGGATCAGGGACGATTTACGGGAGCTTATTATTTTAATATTCAGGACGTTACGCCCTTCATGGAACAGCAGAACTTCGAAACCGTCGATTTGATTGGTTCATCCAGCCTTAGAGCCATGCTTACCGAAGAGCAGCAGCAATATTGGAAAGAGCGTGGCGAGTACGAAGAACTCATTCGATATATGATAGATGCTGCTAAGGACCCTTCCATATTGGGGATCTCGTCGCATCTGCTGTACATCGGGAGGAAGAAATAATAGATTTACAGGCAATGCTCTAGAAAATGTATATAATTTAGAAAATTTCAGCCCATGGAATGCTGTTTGTACATGATATAATATTTCTATCTAATGGTCTGGAGGTGTCACTATGCAATGGAAGGAAGTTCAGGAGCGATTCCCTAATGAATGGGTCGTTTTTGAAGCAACCAAGGCGCATTCTAGAGAAGGCCAGCGTTATATTGAAGAGATGGCAGTGATTGATTCATTTGATGATTCTACGAAGGCACTAAAACGTTATGGTGAATTGCATCAGGAAGATCCCAGAAGGGAATACTGCTTTTTTCACACTTCACGTCCAGAAGTTGTGGCAAGAGAACGATATGTTGGCATGAGAGGTCCTCGATGAAAATTTCAGAGATTTATGGAATTTGATCAAGCCATAATTTATAGAAAATAATCATAAAAGTGCCCTCTGGAAACAGAGGGTACTTGTGTTTTTCATCAAAATAGTTCAATATTAAGATACATAACAAAAGGTGATCTACTTACAATAGGTTAGATGAACAACGGATCGCTTCATACCAGGGAGGAACAGACAATGGAAATCGGAATTAGTACATTTGTGGAGACGAACCCGGATGTAAAAACAGGAGAACTTATCAGTCATGCACAGCGCATTCGCGATGTCGTTGAAGAGATTGTTTTGGCAGATCAGGTGGGTCTGGATGTATATGGCGTGGGAGAACATCATCGTGCTGACTATGCGGCTTCATCACCAGCAGTCATTCTGGCGGCCGCAGCTTCGCAGACCAAGAATATTCGCCTGACGAGTGCGGTAACGGTGCTGTCATCGCATGATCCGGTACGGGTATATCAGGATTTTGCGACACTGGACGGCATTTCGAACGGGCGTGCAGAGATTATGGCAGGGCGGGGATCATTTATTGAATCGTTCCCATTGTTTGGCTACGATCTGAACGACTATGACGAGTTATTCGACGAGAAACTGGATTTGCTGCTCAAGCTGCGTGATTCGGAAAAAGTAACCTGGGAAGGCAAACATCGCCCTTCCTTTAACAATCTGGGCATCTACCCGCGCCCGGTACAGGAGAAACTTCCGGTATGGGTTGGCAGTGGCGGTAATCAGGAATCCGTCGTTCGTGCAGGGCTACTCGGTTTGCCACTGGTGCTTGCCATTATCGGTGGCCGTCCGGTACAATTCGCACCACTGGTGGAACTGTACAAGAAAGCAGCTGCACATGCGGGACATGATGCTTCTAAGCTGACCGTTGCTTCTCACTCTCACGGCTTCATTGCCGATACAACAGACGAAGCTGTGGAGAAATTCTTCCCGCCAGCGCAAGCGGTTATGAACATACTAGGCCGTGAACGTGGATGGGGACACTACAGCCGTGCGACATTTGATGCGGCGCGGAGCCTGGAAGGTGCATTGTATGTAGGTGATGTGGAGACGGTAGCTCAGAAAATTATTTATCTGCGCAAAGAAGTTGGGATTACACGCTTCATGTTACACACCCCACTCGGCACAATGCCGCACAATGAGGTTATGAGAGCGATCGAACTGCTTGGTAAAGAAGTCGCACCAATCGTGCGTAAAGAAATTGCACGTTGGGAAGCTGAGAACGAAGAGGCACGTTAATCGACTGAAACCGTTACGGAACTAGATAGAGTCAACCAAATAAAGGAGCATGCCCTAGGCGTATTACGCCAATGGGGCATGCTCCTTTTTGTTTATCTTCTAAAAGTATCTAAAACAACACAGATTTAATGCTTACCCATTCGCAGATGTACTCACAAGGGAGTGTATAACCATGGACAACGTATGATCATAGAGGGTTTTGGCAGCTTCTTCGCTCTCAATATGGCCTCCCAAATACAGATGAATAACACCGTGTAAGGGAGCCCAGATCATCCGAACCGCAAGCAGGGGATCTTGCACCTGAAGCATTCCCTGTTCAATGGCGATCTTCACCAAGGCAGATACTTGCTTCAGTGCAGTCGCAGTTCCCTGCAAAGTCTCTCCATCCGGTTTGAACTCGGAAAAAGATCCTCCAAACATCAGCTGATAGAAGCTGGATTGAGAAATGCCAAAGTCCCAATAAACGTGGGCCAGATCACGGAAATACTGTTCGAATGATTCCTGCCGGGGGATAGCTTCAAAATACTGGGCCATAAGGGAGCATCCCTCTAAATATAAATGTTTGGCTAACCCTTCTTTTTTACCGAAGAGATTATATATGATTTTGGTGGAGCACTCCATGCGTTCAGCTACCCGGCGTACCGTGACGGCTTCTGGTCCATGCTCTTGCAGTAAAGCAGCAGCAGCATGCACAATATTTTGCCGCAAATTATCCGAGTGCTGGAGTCTGGCTTCCTGAAAGGTTGTTACTGTATGTGCAGATTCCGTGGAACCCGAATTAAGATCCTTCATTGATTTCATCCTCGTAACCGTATTGTTGTTGAACAGAAACTACGTCGATATATTTTTTTCTTATGGTCATTCTACTGTTTTACGCCGGATAACGTCAATTTAATCCGAGTTTAGTAAGTGAGCAAAACGTTCTAGATCCAACTTTAACAAATGCATTTGACAGCGTCATGGGTTTTGGTTACGATGATTCTATAAAGAAACAATGTTTCCTTATGAAAACAAGTGTTCAAATCATATACAGAGGATGGATGAGAGATGATAAAGGAACAGCATCAATGGGTACTTATTACAGGTGCTTCTTCAGGTATTGGGGAAATTTTTGCACTCGAAATGGCTTCCAAGGGTAAAAATATCGTGCTGGTGGCTAGAACAGAGTCCAAACTGAATCAATTGGCAGAACGTATAGAACGTACATATCAAGTAAGGGCTGAGGTAATCGTATCGGATCTCTCCGAGGTAGAGGCACCTCAGAACGTATATGAGGAATGTCAGAATCGGGGAATACACATCGATATTTTAATTAACAATGCGGGATTTGCTACCCATGGATGTTTTGAACAATTGGATGGCTCCCGGCAGCAGGAGGAGATCATGTTGAACGTGCTCGCCTTGACGAACATGACACATCTTTTCTTGCCAGGCATGTTGCAGAAGAAAAATGGTGCTGTCATTAATGTATCGTCGACGGCTGCCTTTCAACCTGATCCGTATATGGCTGTGTATGGAGCAACGAAGGCATTTGTACTTTCTTTTACAGAGGCGTTATATGAAGAAAACAGGAAGCGTGGCGTTCAGTTTTTGGCACTATGCCCAGGCTCAACCGAGACTTCGTTCTTTGATGTAGTGGGTGCTGATGAAGCCTCGGTGGGCAAACGTGATACACCTGAGCATGTCGTGGCCGTAGCCATGAGGGCACTGGAGTCAGGCAAATCTTATGCTGTGCCAGGGGCCAGGAATTATTGGACAGCACAGTTCACCCGCCTCATACCACGCAAGTCCATGTTGCGAATCGTAGGAAGTATGCTCCGTCCACGTTCCGAGGGTGTTAAACCAGAAAAAGTGGTAAATTAAAAAGAAAAACGCTGTCAGCGAGGTATTCACTGGCAACGTCTTTTAATGAAACGAGAATTCGTTCAATTGGATATCGTGGATTATGCAATCGGAAGTTTTAGGTCAGAATACCTTTGGCTCGTGCTTCTTTAATCCAGCCTGGAAATTCATTCAGAAGGCGATCATATAGCTCTTCATCACTAATCTTGGAGAAATCGTCCAAGGCAAAAAAGTTGGCGTTATCTATGAAGCGTCCAGGCATGTCATCCAACTTCTCTAACACTCCATAATAGGACCGTCCCAGGCCAACAAACTGCCAGAACAGGTTTTTGTGAGAGCTTTCGGTAATAAGCTGTGTAATTTTACGTTCTTTATCTACGCCTCCATCGCTAAAAAAGATAATGTAGGTTGGGATATTTGCATTCGGTTCCTCTTCCGTATACTTACGAATAACATCTTCCATTACCTTGGGTTCATTGTTTCCAAAGCCCTTACGTCCAAGAACATACGTGCGAACAATGTAATCTTTGTAATCCTCGGCTGTTACACTTGGCGCACGCATAAAATCATCCGCAAAGAACCAGACATCCAACTCGCCATTGTCGTCAAACGCTGCGGCAATGGCCAATATACGTTCAAAGGCTTCTTGCACTATGCCTTTGCGGTATAAATTGAACATTGAGCCTGATGCATCGAAAACAACGGCTACACGTGCCTGTAAAGGATCAACTTTTTTCTTTTCTAGAGATAAGGTGACTTTACGTTTAAGCAGATCTATTTTGGTCAATTTCAGTGGTTTAGGTTTTTTCTTTTTTGCAGGACTAGGGCGTTTCATCGGCTCGGCTGTTGGTACTTTGGACTCTGTAGACGCGGCAATTTCAGACTTGGCTTCGCTCTGACTCTCAATTTCGACTCCAAACGACTCAGCAAGGGGCTGCAAACCTCCAAAGAAACCTCGTCCGATGGCGCGAACCTTGAATCCGTCACCATGCTTATAAATTTCAATAAAAATAAGTGCTGTTTCCGAAGTAGCTTGCGTAATCTCATATGTAATTTGTTGTGAACCTGCTCTTACAATTGCTTGGCATTTCTGAACATCTGCAAAAGTACCTCCTGAGTCAATCGTAGCGGTGAAAACACATTTTTCTACAGGAGCCTGTCGTAATTTTCTGGTATCCAGCACGAAGGATGACTTGAGGTCCTCGGCATGTTGGAGAACAACGCTGTGGTGGGGATCAACATTCTGATTATAAAACACAAAATAATCGTCGGAGGGAACTTGTCCCCTTTCGTTAACCATAAAACAGCTTGCATCCAGAGCAGAAGGTGCTGAAGTACTTTGAATCGTTACGTGAATCTGGCCCGATTCATGAATAGTGGTATTTTGGCCGGTGCTTAAATGAATGATGGGATCTGTCATATTCCGATTGCCTCTTTTCTTCAATCTCATGAATAGATATTACAAAGTAACAAGTTAGATTCTGATACAAATGTTTCCATAAGTCAACGAGTAGATGACAGATCCAATCGGTGAGTCTATATTACGGTTCCTCCGTTTTTCTACGCCTCATCAGACTCGTACTTTTCCCGATGCTCCTTCTTCATCTGTACATAGTCCGGATCGGTCTTGGCGATCTCCCATTGCGCTTTGAATATGGCCGCAGCTTCTGCCTTCACCTTATCATTCTGATAGGGCAAGATCGAGCCATCCTCCTTCGAATATTTGCGTCCTCCTTTGTGATTCGTATACCGTCTGGCCCGTGTATAACCCATCTGGAGAAATTTGCGAGCCATATCCATCCCCACGAAATCTCCCTTTTTCTTATATTCCAAAAATAGCTCATAGATCTTCTCCGATGACTCTGTCGCAATCTCGGGTGTCTTGAACTGCCAGTGTGGCAGAATCTCGCCTTTGTACGGCTCTACCATCAGAACACCCTGTTCTCCCCGGCCTACGGTGTACAGCTCAGGATGTTTGCGCAGATCTAGCTCTTCATAATTGAGGCTGTAATCAAATTTTTTCATGTATACGCCCTCCTTGATAGGGATTACCCCGATTCTGATCCAATATGCACGGTTAATGGGGAACAACAGAACGAATTACACAGGAGGGGTACGTTATGGGGATGTCCGGCAGATATCTTGTGGTCACGAAGGAGCTCATGGAATCTATCAAGTCAGGCGAGGTTAGTGTGCATGATTGTGCAGTGGATCTGGATATTGATAAAACGTGGCAGATGCTTCAATTTACGCTGAATGGTAATCTGGTACAGGGGGAGCCTCCTCTGGGATATGTTGTGCCTCTCGCAGGTGAGCAATACGTGGGAAACTATTCGGACATGGATCTATTTTTGCTTAGTAACGAGCAGGTGCTGGAGGCCTACATGGCACTGGAGCAGATCACGCCGGAAGAATTAAAGCAGCGGTATAGTCTGGACCAGATGATCGCTGAGGGTGTATATCCAGTCATGGAAGATTGGGATGCAGAAGAGACATTTCAGGAGATCGTTCAGACCGTGGATGATATCCAGGCTTTATTTCAGGCAACGGCTGAAAGTGGAAACGGGATCGTCTTTTATGTTTTTTAAATGAGCACTGAAATGATGATGGAAAATGGTTGGCCGACGCTGAGGCAGGTTTGAACTGCGCCTATTCGGGTTATTGATAGACACAAGGCTCAGGCCTTAATGACATGACAATCCGGTAGAAGAGAGGGAATGCGATATGACACAGGATCAGAACGAAGAGAACAAAGCGATTCAAGAGGACGAACCGGATCAATTCGAGACTCCCGTAACTGCGGAAGATGAAGAAACGGATGAAGATCAGGCAGAAGGTAAGGAACAAGAATAACTGCCAGCATTGCATAATGAAGCAGGATGTTTTATCGAAACTTACGATATGCTGAAATATAGATAGACCAGAGGTCGGACATGTTCCGGCCTTTTGGTTTATTTTTTGCGTATCCGTTTACAAGAATTACCTGTACCTTCATAATGGGAATGAACCATATTTTTCTAAGGAGGAGATCATATTACGAATCGAAAGTTAGTCCAATGGATGGCAGTGCCACTTGTATTATTAATGGTTGTTCTTACAGGATGTCAGGCTGTGGGTGGAGTAGATGTTGGCAAAGCCATGGCAAATGGCGCGAGTATCAAGTCCGGTGAATCCAGACAATCCATGAATATAAACATAGAACCGGCTACGGAATTTGCGACAGAGAAAGACCTTGAAATGATTGAACTTATTAACTCCATATCCCTGGATATTGATCAAGCCAAAATGAAAGATGCCAAGACAGCATCGATCAAAGGTACATTCAGCATGGAGGGAACGAAGCTACCTTTCCACCTGTCCATGAATGAGTCCCAATTGGTCATTGATCTGGACGGAGCCCAGAAACCGCTGTACATATCTCTGGATACGCTCCAAGATGCACAAGCGCTTCCGATGGTAGATACGAAAGCTCTGGAGAAGCAACTCGAGGAACTTTCCCCGAAACTGTTCTCTTTTGTCCTGAAACATCTGTCCAATCCGAAGAACATTTCCGTGACACCCGTACAGGAATCCGTGAATGGCGAAGCACTTAGCCTCTCCAAGCTGCATTTGGAAGTTAGTGGTGAAGAGATGCTTGCCATGGTGAAACCATTCCTGACGAGTATTTCGAAGGATGAGCAAGGACTGAAAGATCTGATTGGCGATCTGTATGATGTGTTCTACCCTGTATTGGAAGCTGTGAATGAGGTTGAAGGCGGGGGAGATGAAACGTTGAATTCCATCGTTCCTGAATCGAAAGATGAAGCCGTTGCGTCATTGTATGCGATCATCAAAGTGGGGTTGGACAGCATGCTGGTCAACTATGATCAGGAGCTGAATAACCTGTTGAATGAGACTCCTGAATTCAAAACAGTATTTGGCACAGAAACCAAACTGAAATTGGACTTCTATCTCGATAGCAAGCTGGATGTTCGCAAGCAAAAATTTGAACTGAAAGTGGCGCTGCCTGCTTCCGAAGATCTGCCGCTGAACTCCGTAACCGTAAGTGGGGACAGTGAACAGTGGAATATCGGTGGTACAGTTGCAGTCGATGAAGTAGATGTATCGGGCGGCGTTATGGATCTGATGAAGGAGGATATCACGCCTGGACAGATGCTGCGCAATTTCGATTCCAATTCTCTGGCATATCAATTGCTGAAAGATGAAGCTGGAATCACGAGTAAAAGTGTAGTGCTCTTCCCGGATGATGAATACGCTGGAGCGATCACCGTTAAGAATACAACATTTGTTCCCCTTCGCTACGTGTCTGAAGAATTGGATGCTGAAGTGAAATGGACCAAAGGCTCGAACCGAATCGTTGTCATTGACGACATCACTGGTGATGAGATTGTCCTGACTGTAGGTTCCAAGAAGGCAACCGTTGCTGGTAAAGAAGTGACGATGGTGGAATCCGCTTATGTAGGCAAGGACGGCAAGACGTATGTGCCGCTGCGCTTTATGGCTGAATCCCTTGGAGCTACTGTAGATAAAGAACAAGAAACAGGCTGGATTTACATTGAGCGTCCTTAATTTCTTGAAATAACAAGTAAAGTACAAAGACCCGACATAGATATACTGAAGAACGCCCTTAACTGGCCAATGTGCTGAGTGGGGCGTTCTTTTTGATGTGATATTCAAGATAACTTATCCGCAGGTTAATTGTGCTGTAGAATCTGAGGCTTTTTGCTAAACCCGGTACTCCCGGCTGTAAAGCCCATTTGGCGATAGAATTCATGTGCGGCTTCGCGTTCCGGGCGATTGCCACTGTTCAGGGAGAGGGAGTCCACTTCATGCGTGGCGGCCCATTGCTCGGCTTCCAGAATGAGCTGACGGCCGATGCCTGAGCCCCTGAACTGGTCATGCACAACCAATGCCATGATACGGCAGTGTCTTCCGTTCTTTTCATACAGATAAGACGTCTGTAATCCAATCAGTCCAACGACGCGTCCGCGTGCTTCAGCCACCAGTGTAGTGAAGTTTGGGTCCGCAGAGATATGGGTATAGCGCTCCTCCTTCTCCGCGAATGTGGTTGGGTAACCGAGTTGATCCATCAGAATGACCATATCTTGCAGATCGGTAGTGGAGCTATGTCTAATCGTCACATCCAGGCTCATAATTGTGTATCCTCCTTGGGTCTTTCCTTCAACGAAAGTTCAATAATGGTGTCCAGTAGCTCTGCAAAAGAAATACCTGCAGCAGCTGCACTTTTGGGCAGCAGACTGTTACGGGTAAGTCCTGGCAGTGTGTTCACCTCAAGCACATAAGGCATGCCTTCCCGAATCATCATATCCACGCGCGCATAGACGCTGCATTTGAGTACCTGATAGCAGGCCAATGCGGCTGCTTCGACGCGTTGGTGAAGGTCCGTAGGCAATTGCACAACCTGCTCATCGGCTCCGTGGTCATCATATTTGGAAGCATAGTCAAAAAACTCAGCGTTCGAACGAATGGAGATCACCGGCAGCATTTTACCATCCAGAATGGCACAGGTAATCTCCTCACCTTCGATATACTGTTCAATCATGACCGTATCATCCCAGGCGAGGGCAGCCTCCACAGCAGCGGGCAGGGCGGTAGCCTCCTTCACGACCTGGGTACCAATGCTGGAACCGCCTGAATTGGGTTTGACCACCACAGGGTACGTTAATTGTTGAACAGCAATTGAGGACAGTTCCTCCATATGGTTCACCCGCAGCCATTCTCCGGTAAGCACACCCTCATGTTGCATGAGCTGTTTGGACATGTCTTTATCCATGCATACACTGCTTGCAAGCACGCCACAACCTGTGTAGGGAATGCCCAGGGATTCCAGTGTACCCTGAACGGTACCATCTTCGCCGTATTTGCCATGCAGGGCAAGCAGTGCCACATCGATCCCGGCCGATTTGTCGATCAGATCCCGCTTGGTATTCAGCTCAATGGGCACAACCTCGTATTTGTCTCTATTCAGATTCGCAATCATCTCCTGTCCGGTGAGCAGGGAAATATCCCGCTCTGAAGATGTACCGCCCATAATCACGCCAACCTTCATGTGAAATCCTCCTTATCTCATTTGAGCTGCTGTCTCGCCAATGATCCGAATACCCTTACGTATATGCTCATCGCTGACTCTGGAGAAACCGAGACGCATCGTGTTTACGCCCTGACCGGGTTCCAGATAAAAGGTATCTCCAGGTGTGAACGTTACACCTTTCACCTTACAAGCCGCGAGCAGTTCACGAGTCCTGTATTCGGACGGGAACTGCACGAACAGGTGCAGACCGCCCTCACCGGAGATCCGGCACATCGGCAGATGCTGCTTCAGGCATCGCACAACCAGTTCATATTTTCGCTTATATTCCGTGCGGGCTCGTTTCAAGTATTTCTCGAAATTACCGTTGCTCAGATATTGATACAATAACGATTGATCCAGCGTCGAGGTATGAATGCTGCGCGCCCGTTTCATACTCTCCAGATAGTCAATCAGGGCCGCATCCGCAATAACCCAACCAACTCGCAGGCCCGGAAATAGCACTTTGGAGAAGCTGCCCAGATACACCAGTCCGTTCCCTTTGCCCATGCTGGCGATTAGGGGAGAGACATGCGAACCGGAATAGCGCAATTCTTCGTTGAACCCGTCCTCAATGATCGGTACCTGGTACTGGTTCATCAACCGGATAATCTCCGCCCGTTTCGCAGGGGACGTCACAATTCCGGTTGGATTGTGATAGGAGGGCACGAGATAAGCCAGATCATATGGACTTGCCTCAAGCTCATGTTCCAGTTGCTTTAAGTCCAGGCCATCCGGCTCCATATTTACACCGGTCAGGTGAAACTGGTGCAATTTTAGATTCTTAATCGCCGTGTGGTGCGTTGGATTCTCACAGAGCGCTTTGCCGCTTTTTTTGCGTAAAGCCCCAAGCACCAGATCGAAACCTTCCGTGAATCCGTTGGTGATTAGAATATCCTTCCCACGGAGATCGACGCCTTTGTTCTCCATATATCGTAGTAAATACTTCATCAGCGGTCTGTATCCTTGCGCATATCCGTAATTCAGCAGTACTTCGCCTTCAAGTGACATGCGATCTAGAAAAGCCCGTTTCACGTTGTGCAGATCGAACAACTTCTCATCAGGTGCTATGCTGGTAAAAGATATCTCGCCACGCTCTGCTCCGGAGCCATGCTTCATCAGATCGTACTGCTCTGCCTGAATCGCATACTCGCTTACCTCCGTTGTCCAGTCCAGTTCCCAGCTTGCTGTTGCCTCAGGAGTTTCGATGGAGGCACTGACGTAATTGCCCTTTCCTTTGACTGCATAGATCAGACCTTCATCTTCAAGCTCGGCATAAGCGAGCAGGACCGTACTTCGGCTAACTTTCATAAGTGTGCTGAGTTCACGGGTCGAGGGCAGCTTTTGTTTGGCCTGCAGGCCACCTTTGAGCATCAATCGCTTCATATAATCTTTGACTTGTATATATACAGGGCGGTCCTCCGTCAGTTGCAGATCGGAATACATCCCATCACTCCCTCTACTGGTATCTTGCCATATTATAAACCCAGCAGAAAGAACCACGATACCTCTGTTTCCCTGCGGGAGTGGTTGGTGGTTCGCGTAAACGCAAAAAAGCCCTGGCAATATGCCAGGACCCGTGGTAAAACTTGATCCATTTTCTATAGTTCTGATGCTATGACTTTCTACAGTTGCATTGCATGACTTATCTCTCTAGGATCGATAGCTATCTGACCTTCTACGTGTGTCTATTTAACTTCTGTACGGCTATAATTGCAGGCTTTCTAGGTGATACTTAAAATCTACAGTGAAATCATGAATCTAGGTCTTTCTACGTTTGCTTGCTGCAAGGTCGAATAGAGGATGAATCCACAATCTATAAGCTAAGGTTCTTGCTAACTGTACTCTTGTCGTGATCACGTAACAAAAATCAGTATGAAAAAGATGATCAATCATAGGGTACAATAGACGAAGGTAGATATAAAGACATATGTCTTAGTGCCCAATTTCTTCCTCATACCCCTATAGTACCACTTTGAATCAGGGAAGTTAACCTTTTTTTTGAAATATTTGTCGTAATAGCGAAAATTGCGTGAATTGTACTTCATATAGAATGAAATGGTGTCCGTTTATAATATGTGATAGGATGTAGACCTATAGATAATGAGGAAGTGAGCCTATTGATTAATATTACCGTGCCAACACCGAATGTAACCATCACGAAGCAGGCTGATCCACAGCTTAGCCACATTTATGGATTTACTGATTTTCACCTGATTACCCGGGAACTAGGCGGAATTTTCATGTTTTACAATGCCGCTGGAGAGTTGTTATTTGTCGGGAAAGCACGAAAATTAAGACCCCGTATCAAAAAGCATTTTGAAGATACCGTATCACCAATCAAGAATCACCGCGAGGAAGTAACGAAGATTGAAGTATGCCTGGTTGAAGATCCGGTAGATCGTGAAATTTACGAGACCTATATCATTAACACGATGCGTGCGAAATACAATTTAGATAAAGTCTTGTACAAATAAATTGCATATAAAACACAATGAACATGAATTTTCGGGACATATGTCCTAAGTACTATGCCTGTGGAGAAGGATGTGATCGCAGGATTGCATCCCACTTCGCTTGGCACCATCCCGATCTTTTTGAATACGAACACCATGGAGTAGTCTGTAGAATTGGAAATGTAGAAATGCCAGAGTTTCAGCTAAGTATCACAGAACGTAGCATTACAGATATATCAAATACATATGAAGAGGTGATTGTGTTGATCGGTCGTAGCGGTAACCCTACACTTAAAGACAGCACGTTTGAAAACAAAGGATACGGAGAAGATCGATATCAGAATTACATGACGATCAACGGCACGGTGAACAAAGCGTTTATTACGCTGGTGATCCTGCTGGGCAGTGCGTTTGCAACATGGATGATGTTCTTTAACGGACAACAAGTGATGCCGCTCGCTTATGGTGGATTGATCGTTGGTTTCATTCTGGCACTTGTGATTTCGTTCAAACCAGTAGCGGCACCGTATCTAGTACCCGTCTATGCCGTGGCAGAAGGCCTGTTCCTTGGAGCGCTCTCCGCAACCTATGAGTCCCTGTATAACGGAATTACCTTGCAGGCGGCCCTGTTGACCATGGCTGTATTCATCGCCCTGCTGATGGCATACAAAACCAGAGTGATCAAAGCTACGGAGAACTTCAAGTTGGGCGTTGTTGCTGCAACTGGCGGTATCATGATCATGTATCTGTTGAGCTTTGTACTGGGTTTCTTCGGCATTTCGATTCCTTATCTGCATGATAATAGCTTGATCGGCATCGGTATTTCGGTCGTTATCGTTATTGTTGCTGCGCTCAATCTGGTCTTGGATTTCGACTTCATCGAGGGTGGTGCTGAACGTGGTGCGCCCAAGTACATGGAGTGGTACGGTGCCTTTGGATTGATGGTGACGCTGGTATGGTTGTACATTGAAATTATCCGTCTGCTTGGCAAATTGCGGAGCCGGGACTAGTCCTGCTTTTAACGTCATCATCAGAGTATGAACTTCATTAAAGCTAACGCGTGATACTCACGTCGTTGGCTTTTTTGGTATATTTGGAGGTAGTTTATAAGCAACTTCGCGAACAGTAGTAGAGGGGAAAGTATGGATTTTGGTGTGTACATTTTACCATATTTGGATTGACGGTCTGGAAATGGTTATGGTATTTTATTGATAATGATTATCATTTTCGTTTAAATATTGCACAAGTTGCCCGATAGTTCTCTCTACCTTTAGCTACATATCATACCGATCAAGCAGATCGAAAGGAGTGGCCTCATGTTACTGGAAAATGATTCGCAGATTGCTGCGCACCAGCCTGTTCCCGGCCGCAGTCCCAAGACGGATCTTGCCAACGTTAAAATATACATGGACAAACATTACGACCAACCTCTATCGATTGCAGATCTCGCTTCGGAAGCGGGGATCAGTCCAAAATATTTCGTGGATCTGTTCAAGAAAACGTATGGACAGAGTGCAATGGAATATCTTACGGATCTGCGCATTAACCGCGCCAAGCGATACTTGAAGGAATCCACAAACAAACTTCGCGATATTGCCCTGAGAGTGGGATATAGTGATGAGTACTACTTTAGCCGTAAATTTAAAAAGGAAGTCGGCGTATCTCCTTCGGATTATGCGAAAAACGCCAGAAAACGGATTGCCACCTGCTCCTCCAGTGTGATTGGACAGCTTCTGGCGCTCAATGTCATTCCCGTAGCTGCACCTATCGATCCCAAATGGACCGCGTATTATTATAATGCACATCGTTCAGAGATCCAGTCCCATCTGAAATTAACGGACCCGTACACGAGTTGGCGGTTTGAGGCCAATGTGGAACGGTTGGTTCATATTCGCCCTGATGCCATCGTGGGCACAGATCAGATTAGTGAACAGGATCAGGCCAAACTGGCCGAGATTGCACCTTGTTGTTTTGTCCCTAAACATCATTCGGATTGGCGAACACAGCTACGCATGATTGGATTATTTCTGGAGCGGGAGGAACAGGCGGAGCAATGGATACACATGTACAACCAGCGAGCAGAGAAGGCGCGGGAATCGGTACAGCGGGAAGTGGGTCGGGAGAAAGTAATCGTTGTACGGATCTACGGTCAGAATCTCTACCTTTATAGCAATCCGGGTATTGAAGAAGTGTTGTATGGAGCGCTGCAACTGGACACTTACTCGGATCTCAGTGCCAATAATCCGTTAACGCTGGAGCAGCTCGCTGCAATGAACCCTGATCGCATTCTCGTTATGGTGTGTCCCGAAGCTGCTTCACGCGCGTATTGGCTCAGCTTGCAGCATTCAGTTACATGGCGGCAGCTCAAGGCCATTCGTCAGTACCAGGTCCATCTGATCACAGGTGATCCTTGGTTTGATTATTCGGCTGTAGGCGTGATGCGTATGCTGGATGAAGCTCTACTGATCTTCACGGGATATTGTCCAAACATATATCTGGATAACGTCCATGGTGATTCCCAGGCGACGTGACATATAATCCTTGTATCTAAATGAGAATGTTTATCAAGGGGGATATCACACATGTTTCACCATATCAAAAACATCGGACAACGTTCCGTTGGTAGCCAATTCCGCAGTGCCCGGCTCTCAGCCCTGATCTTGCTGATGTTAGTTACAGGGCTGTTGTCTGCCTGTGGTGCAGCATCCGAGAATACAGGAGCAGCCCAAGAGGAGCAGCCCGCAACGGAAACTTCAACCCCGGCTTTAACCGAGACGGTTGTGCAAGAAGAGCAAGCGGAAGAAACGACGGGTGAACGCACCGTAAAAGATGACTTGGGACATGATGTAAATGTTCCAGCCAGTACAGAGCGGGTATTTGCACCATATCTGGAAGATTCCCTGTTAACCCTTGGTGTTAAGCCGGTAGCCCAGTGGGCGAGTGGTACGAAAGGGCATGTCTATCTCCAGGATCAGCTCAGTGATGTGCCTACCCTTGATTTCTCCAGTGGATTGCCTTCGCCAGAAGCACTGATGTCGTATAATCCTGATTTTATTATCTTGCATACGGCCCAATATGCTGAGAATGGGGTATACGAGAGTTATTCCAAAATCGCACCGACCTACGTATTTACGAATGCTTCGGGTGATGTAGAGAAGTCTTTGCAGATCATTGGTGATCTGTTGGGCAAAACGGCTGAAGCCGAAAAAGCCATTGAAACCTACCATGCCAAGGTTGAGTCAGCCAAAGCGGAATTGGCGAAAGTAGCCGAAGGCAAAAAAGCAGCCATTATCCGTTTCGCCCCACGTGGCATAAGTATGATGGGTGGTAACTATTTCAGTGGTTATGTCGTATATGAACAACTGGGACTAGGTAAGCCTAAATTGGTCGAGTCGGAAAACAGCGCCATTGTATCCACCGAGGTTTTACCTGAGATTGATGCCGACTTTATTTTCACCGTGGAACAAGGTCCAGGCAGCATGAAGGAAATGACCGAAACCAACGTATGGAACAGTATGCCGGCGGTAAAAGCAGGTCATGTGTACGCTGTCGAGCCAGCTCCGTGGCTGGGTGGTGGACTGATCGCATACGGTCATGTCATCGATGATACGCTCAAAGCGTTAACACAATAATTGGAATAGTGCAGCTCCCTTTGGAGTGCCGGGAACCGGATGTTAGTCCAGCGTTTCCGGTGCACCGTGAGGGAGCTTTTTTTAAGAATAGAAGGTGAACATTATATTACAAAAATATGGAAATATGGAGATAATCAAAATGATTTCTGGATATCGTCCATGGGACAGCCGGATTGACTCTTTTATAATTGGTAATGAGAATCAATCTCATATACAGAATGTAGTTCAGTATTCAACTTATATAAGCAGAACAACGAGGAGGACCCATCCGTAATGACGTTTCAGCCCAACCCAACCGCTCCAGGCAACCTTGAGCATATCGCACGCAGTACCGTTCAGATTCCACATGCCGAACAATGGACCATGAAATCACGCTCAGGCCACCATGCCTATCAGATCATGGTATTCAAGCCTGCTGAACCTCCGCCCCCGTCCGGTTACCCGGTAATCTACCTGCTGGATGCCAATTCCGTATTCGGCACGATGGTGGAAGCTGTTCGTGTGCAGGGACGCAGACCGGAGAAGACAGGAGCAGTCCCGGCCATTGTCGTAGGCATTGGGTACCCGATCGCGGGCCCCTTTTCCCCTCACCGATACTATGACTTTACTCCAAAGGCCACAACGGAATATACCCAAAAATCCGATGGTACACCTCTTCCGGAACAAGGAGGGGCGGATGAGTTCTTGCGGTTTATTGAAGAAGAACTGAAGCCGGATATGGAGAAGCAGTTTCGGATTGATCGAGATAGACAGGCTATATTTGGTCATTCGCTTGGTGGGTTGTTCGTGATCCATGCGTTGTTCACGAAGCCAGAGGCTTTTCGATATTACATTGCGGGAAGTCCCTCGCTGCACTGGAATCAGAAGGTCATGCAGGCGGAGGAACAGGAATTCGTCGCAAGGCTGGAACAGCATCCGGTGAACGTCAAGGTGTGGATTGGTATGGGAGAACAGGAGAAGACACACCCGGCCCGTAACAATGATAAGGCATCAAGTCTTACGGAACGTTTATCTGCATTAAATCAGCCAGGACTGGATATCGCCTACACCGAGTTCGAAGAAGAGAACCATGTCTCCGTATTGCCTTTTTTGATTAGTCGCACGATGCGTTTTGCCTGTAGTCCGGAGTCATAGAAGGTTGGAATGAGGGATGTTTTTTTCAGACGATAATCATGTGACTCAGGGATCAGTATGCGGCAGGAGCCAAAGGGACAGCCATGTTTCGGATTTACGGATGATCACACTCAACTGGATAGAACCAGGCTAACACATCGCTCCAACAGGGGAGAACATAGCTATAAGGCAGTAAGGGAGGTACACGAGGTGAGCTACACAGGAATAGCTGGAAAAGTGGCCGTGGTCACCGGTGCTGCGCAAGGGATCGGTGAAGCGGTGGCGAGATTGCTTGCACAGCATGGCGCTATCGTTGCTCTGGTGGATCGACAGGAAGATGCGCTGAATCAGCTGGTTACCAATCTGCGCAATCAGGGCCAACAGGCAACAGCCTGCATTGCTGATATATCGCATCGTCAAGCGGTTGAGGATACCGTTCAACAGATCGAAGAGACCGTAGGTCCCATTGGCATTTTGGTGAATGCTGCGGGTGTACTGCACACAGGGGCAGTCAGTGAGCTGACAGATGAAGAATGGACGAAGACATTTGATGTGAACACACATGGTGTATTTTACATGTCGCGTGCGGTTGTGAGAAATATGGCTGAACGCCAGACGGGTGCGGTGGTTACCGTTGGTTCGAATGCTGCGGGTGTTCCGCGAATGCACATGTCTGCCTATGCGGCTTCCAAAGCAGCCTCGACCATCTTCACCAAATGTCTGGCTCTGGAATACGCGGATCGGCATATTCGCTGCAACATTGTCTCTCCAGGCTCAACGGACACGCCAATGCAGCGAGCTATGTGGCAGGATGAGCAAGGCGCAGAGGCAGTCATTGCAGGCTCACCGCATACCTTCCGTTTGGGCATTCCGCTCAACAGGATGGCATTGCCAGAGGATATCGCGGACGCGGTGGTCTACCTGGTATCGGATCAAGCCAGACATGTTACGATGCATGATCTGTGTGTGGATGGAGGCGCCACGCTCGGTGCCTGAATCAAGAGATAAGGAGATGATGAATCATGTCAAAAGCGGGTACGGTTACTGCCACTTCCGCCATACACCTTCTGGAGCAATATCGGGAGGGGACGTCCTTTTTCTGGTCTTCACCGCAACATACCTTGCTCGCGCAAGGAGAACGGATTCGTTGGTCTCCGCTACATGCGGAGCACGCAATTCAATTAGATCCCAGCGATTCTGCTGATGTAATTGAACATAAACATAAGGAAGAGAAACATCTTTATATAGATGGTATTCAACAGCTTATGGACAAGGCCGAGCAAGCTGGTCAATCGAACCCGATGGTGGTTGGCGCCATCCCGTTTGATCCGCTAGACGATTCTGCTGAGCTATATGTACCAGAGACGGTGCAGTGGGCTGAACCGCTACCCTCGGAAACACGAGCATTAATTCAGAAGCAGCCAGCAGCCGTAGGTTGTGAGGTCGTTGAGGAACCTGCGGGCACAGTGTATGAGCAAAGTGTAGACAACGTATTGGTTCACCTGAACCATGGGGATCTCCATAAAGTCGTGTTATCCCGTACGCTTGAGGTGACTTCACAGACGATCGTGGACACACATCAATTACTGCGTAATCTGTTCAGGGACAACACACATGGATATACATTTGCTGTACCCATGAGGGGTATAACTCAGTTGAAAAGTACTATAACAACGAATAAACAACATTCAAAAATAGATGAACAATTTGATAATAAAACGAGTCGCACCTTCATCGGAGCAAGCCCGGAACTATTAGTTACCCGCAAAGGGTCAAAAGTACGCGCCAACCCAATGGCAGGCTCTGCTGCCCGGAGTGATGATCCAGCGGAAGATCGCCGCCGTGCAGAGGCACTGCTGGCTTCAGCCAAGGATCGGCATGAACATGCCGTGGTCATTGAGGCAGTTGCGGAGGCGCTGCGCCCATTATGCCGACAACTATCCGTTCCAGCAGAACCTTCGCTGATTCAGACGCGCACAATGTGGCATTTATCCACTGAAATCCACGGAGAGCTGGCGGACGCGGCCACAACGTCACTGGAGCTGGCTTTGGCTCTTCATCCCACACCCGCCATCTGTGGAACGCCTGTACAGGCTGCGCGGGCAGCGATTAAGCAACAGGAGCCGTTCGACCGGGGATTATTTACGGGAATGGTGGGCTGGTGCGACAGTGAGGGCGACGGCGAGTGGGCCGTAACGATCCGATGTGCTGAAGTGGAAGGCACAGCTGTGAAATTGTTCGCTGGAGCGGGCATTGTAGCAGGTTCTACGGCAGAAGCTGAGCTGGCAGAGACGGCTGCCAAGTTCAGAACGATGCTGCTCGCGATGGGTTTGGATTCGACTGTGTCCAGTCAGAAGGAGGAATGAGCAATGCTGTCAGGATATCAGGCTTGGCCTGAGGAGGTTGCAGAGCGTTATCGGCAGGAGGGTTGCTGGGAAGGGATTACGTTTGGAGAGATGCTTCGGCAGCGTGCAGATCTATATGGCAATCGGGTAGCCATTATTAGCGGTGAAGACCAATTCACTTATTCAGAACTGGATGAACGGGTGGATCGATTGGCTTCCGGTTTATATGCCAAAGGCATACGGCAGTATGACCGGGTTATTATTCAGCTGCCCAATATTACGGCGTTTGTTGAAGCATGTTTTGCTTTATTCCGCATCGGTGCGCTGCCTGTATTCGCTCTTCCTTTGCACCGAAAGAGTGAAATCACATATTTCGCTCGTTTCTCCGAGGCCGTAGCCTATCTGATTCCGGATCAGGATGGAGGATTTGATTATCGCACGTTGGCAGAGGAGGTACAGGCAGAGGTTCCGGGACTTCGGCATATTTTCGTGGCGGGAGAGGCCGGTCCGTTTACAGCATTGGAAGATGTTTATACAGAACCTGTCACACTGCCGGATGAACCGACGTCTTCGGATGTTACTTTTCTACAGTTGTCGGGCGGAAGCACCGGGTTGTCCAAGATGATCCCACGTACCCATGATGACTACATTTACAGCTTACGAAGAAGTGTCGAGGTGTGTGGTCTCAGTCCCGAAAGCGTCTATCTGGCTGCACTACCTGTAGCACATAACTATCCAATGAGCTCACCTGGCATTCTGGGCACGTTGTACGCAGGTGGCACGATTGTGTTGTCACGGGGATCGAGCCCGGATGAAGCCTTTCCACTGATTATGCGCCATCAGGTAACGATCACCGCTCTGGTGCCGCCACTGGCTCTCGTCTGGCTCAATGCAGCGGCTGCCCGTGGAACTAAACTTCCGTCGCTCCAGGTGCTTCAAGTGGGGGGAGCCAAATTCAGTGTAGAGGTGGCGTCACGCGTCAAACCGGTCCTTGGCTGTACATTACAACAGGTGTTTGGCATGGCCGAAGGACTGGTTAACTACACACGCCTCGACGATTCGGAGCATGTCATTACCCACACACAAGGGAAACCGATGTCTCCCTATGACGAGGTGCGGATTGTGGATGACGAAGATGTTGAAGTGGAGCAGGGACAAGCCGGACACCTGCTGACACGCGGGCCCTATACCATTCGTGGTTATTACAAAGCCGAGGAACATAACGCCAGATCGTTTACTACGGAAGGTTTCTATCGCACAGGCGATATTGCGAGTCTGACGGCTGACGGATATCTCGTTGTCGAAGGACGGGCGAAGGATCAGATTAATCGTGGTGGGGATAAGGTGGCTGCCGAGGAAGTGGAAAATCATCTGCTGGCCCATCCCGGTGTGCATGATGCAGCTTTGGTCTCCATGCCGGATGAGTATCTGGGCGAACGCTCTTGTGCCTTTATCGTGCCAAGCGGCGAAGCTCTGGCGGTGGCGGAAATCAAATCTTTTCTACGCAATCGGGGCCTGGCCAGTTATAAAATCCCGGATCGGATTGAGCTGGTAGATGCTTTTCCGAAGACACAAGTGGGCAAGGTCAGCAAAAAAGCACTACGGGAAATGTTGACCATCGAGCAACCTGTATCTAAATAAGAATTACTAACAGATAACGTTACATTTTATCAGTTGAACTAACCATTTACACAAGAACGTAGAGGGCAGAAATATCCTGAAGAAGCGAAGCGTGCGCCTTTATCACCGGATTTTCACCTTTGTAAAATTGAATCAAAAAATCTGGGGATAACAGCGATCGGAAGGTTATTCTGTCATCGGAGTGGCAAGTGTAAACATTCTTTAGTTCAACTGATATGGCTGAACATGATCTGATAAATATAGCTGAAAAGAGGGATATTCATGGCACTTCCAGTGATTCAACCATATGCAATGCCTGTAGCGTCGGAGCTTCCGGTCAACAAGGTAGCCTGGACACCGGATGCGAAGCGTGCAGTACTCTTGATCCACGATATGCAGAACTATTTTATGAATGCATTTACGGCGGGAGCATCCCCGGTGGTCGAACTAATTGATCATATTGCACAACTTCGTTCAACGTGTCATGAGCTTGGGATTCCCGTGGTCTACTCGGCACAACCGGGCGGACAGACACCGGAGCAGCGCGGATTACAGTTGGATTTCTGGGGAGCGGGGATCGATGGCGGGCCTGTTCAAAAAGAAATTGTTGAATCGCTCGCACCCGCTCCACAGGACACCTTCATGACCAAATGGCGCTACAGCGCCTTCCAAAAGACGGAACTGCTTGAACTGATGGAGCGGCAGGGCCGGGATCAATTGATTGTCTGCGGCATATATGCGCATATCGGATGTCTGATGACGTCAAGTGAGGCATTTATGCGAGACATTCAGGCGTTTCTCGTTGCCGATGCGGTTGCAGATTTTTCGGCGGAGAAACATCGCATGGCACTGACGTACGCGTCAGAACGATGTGCGGTAACACTAACGACCGAACGTTCGATTACGCTACTGAATGCGTCAGCCGCAACCAGAACTGGAGGTACAGCTACATCGGAGGCACAGCAGAAATCAGCATCCACCGTGGAGACTGGGCATGTCGTGGAAGCAAGAGAAGGCGTTGATCAGGCAAGGCTGGCAGCATTACGGGCTCAGATTGCCGATCTGCTACAGGAGCAGCCCGATTCAATTGGGGAGCATGATGATCTGATTCAGAACTGGGGAATGGATTCCATTCGCATGATGAGTCTGGCTGAACGTTTTCGCGCGGAAGGCGCAGAAGTTACCTTTGTTGATCTGGCGGAGCAGCCTACATTGGCAGCTTGGGCTGGGCTCCTGGATAATGCCCAACCGAAAGTACTGCCGAACGGAGACTACTTTTGAGCGGGGCGGTGCAGATGTCGCATCGTCGGAACACAGCTTGGCCTTTATCTTCTGCACAGTCTGGCATCTGGTATGCCCAACAGTTGAATCCGGACAACCCGATGTACAACACGGCCGAGTACGTGGTTATTGACGGTCAGATCCATGCGGGGCGATTCGAAGAAAGTGTACGCCAGACCGTGATGGAGGCCGAATCGCTGAATATGGTATATGGCGAAAATGAGCAAGGCCCGTGGCAGTCTCTGCGCACCAATATGAATGATTGGACATTCCATGTCATGGATGTGCGTGATCAGGCGGATCCTCATACGGCTGCGCTCGACTGGATGAAGCAAGATCTGGCACGGCCTGTTGATCTGGCAATGGGTCCACTCTTCACAGAAGCTCTGTTCCGGGTGAGTGAGGATCGCTATTACTGGTACCAACGCATTCACCATATTGCGATTGATGGGTACGGCGTATCCCTGATCACACGCAGGGTTGCCAGCTTGTACTCTGCAAGCATTCAGGGAGAGGGCGCAGCACAGGCACAGGTTACGGCAACATTTGGATCACTGACTTCCGTTCTCGAAGAAGATGAAGCTTACTCATCCTCCACCAACCGAGAGCAGGATCAGCAGTTCTGGATCGACCGATTCGCGGACGCACCGGATGTGGTCAGTCTGGGTGAACGTGCTCCACGTACATCAACCGAGTTTCTGCGGCAGAGTACGGTGCTCACGCCTTCACAACGGGAGCAATTGCAAGCAGCAGCGGGTAGATTCGGTGCGACTTGGCCGGATCTGTGTGTAGCGGCAACAGCGATCTATGTGCACCGGATGACAGGGGCAGCCGATGTTGTTCTGGCCTTGCCGGTGATGTGCCGATTAGGCTCAGCATCGCTACGTGTTCCAGGCATGGTCATGAATGTGCTTCCGCTCCGCCTGTATCTGGATTCGCAGATGAATCTGTCTGATTTGATGGGACAGATCGTGAAGGAGATTCGGGCTGTACGCAAACACCAGCGATATCGGCACCAGGATCTAAGGCGTGATCTCAAGCTCTTGGGAGAGAATCGGCGTCTGTTTGGACCGATGATCAATGTGATGCCCTTCCATCATGAGTTGAATTTTGCGGGCGCATGCGGCATGATCCATAATCTGTCCACGGGTGCGGTGGATGATCTGTCGATTCATATTGTGGACCAGGGACATGGTCATGGACTGAGTATTGCTTTTGATGCGAACCCTTCGATCTATGTGGACTCGGAATTGCGTGATCATCAGCTTCGCTATGTGCAAATCCTGCAATGCCTGATGTCAGAAGGGACAGAAGACATATCGGTTGGACAGATAGACATCCTGCTTCCTGCCGAACGCGAACAAGTGCTGGAAGGATGGAATCAGACGCATCATGCCATCGCTGAGTGGAATTCGGCAGCGCTATTTGAACATCAGGTTCGGCGTACACCTCTTGCAACCGCAGTGACATTCGAAGGGACATCGCTGACCTACGCAGAGCTGAACGAACGTGCGAATCAACTGGCACATGAACTGATACAGACTTACGGAGCAGGACCGGAGCAGGTGGTTGGCATTGCGATGCCTCGTTCACTGGACGTGGTCATTGCGATTGTAGCTGCTCACAAAACAGGAGCAGCCTATCTGCCGCTTGACCCTGATTATCCCGAAGAGCGCCTGATCTACATGCTGGAGGATACCAAGCCTGCTTGTGTGGTGACAGTTATGAACAACTTCTCTCATATTCCGCAGACGTCCAGTGTACCGATTCTGGTCATGGATGAACCGGATAGGATACAGGCAGTGAACAGTCAGTCTGGAAGCAATCCCGAAGGTGATGATCTGCCAGGCACGGCTTCTCTGCTCAACCCTGCATATCTGATCTATACTTCCGGTTCTACCGGTAAGCCGAAGGGTGTAGCTGTAACTCATTTGGGATTAGCCAACCTGCTTGAAGATATGAAGACAAGACTGCAGATCGGTCCGCAGGATCGCTGGCTGTCGGTGACCACGATTGCTTTTGACATCTCCGTACTGGAAATCTTCCTGCCACTGACGACTGGAGCAAGACTGGATATCGCGCAAAAGGAAACGATTCTTGATCCGGTAGCACTGGCCGGGAAGATGAGAGAGCAAGAGACAACAATCATGCAGGCTACGCCAACGTTATGGCAGTCTCTGGTGACGAGCCGTCCGGGAAGGTTTGACGGGCTAACGGTGATTACCGGAGGAGAGGCCTTATCCGAAGAACTGAAGCTTTCGCTGGAGGCGTTGGGCTGTCAGGTCAATAATCAATACGGGCCAACGGAGACAACCATCTATTCTACAGCTGCATCGCTGGGGAATGAACATACAGGCAAACCATCCATTGGTGGTCCGGTTCGTAACACACAGCTCTATGTTCTGGATCAGAGTATGCAGCCTGTCCCCCCGGGCGTAGCAGGGGAATTGTATATCGCGGGAGAGGGACTTGCACGGGGATATTTGGGCAGACCTGATCTGACCGCAGAACGTTTTGTCCCGAGTCCCTTTGGACAACCGGGCAGTCGAATGTACCGGACAGGAGACTTGGCCAAATGGTTGCCGGACGGTTCCATCGATTATTTGGGACGGGCAGATCATCAGATCAAAATTAGGGGCTTCCGCATTGAACTGGGGGAGATTGAGTCAGTTATCTCCAGATATCCGGGTGTAACACAGGTTACGGTCATGGCACGCGAAGACCAACCTGGGAACCAGCGGTTAGCGGCATATATCGTGGCTGATGCGGAAGATCATCAAGCTGACATGGGTCTGGCTGATATCAGAGCACACGTAGCTGATGCGTTACCGGATTATATGGTGCCCTCTGCCTTTATGCTACTTCCAGAGATGCCGCTGACACCGAACAAAAAAATCGACCGCAAACGGCTTCCTGTGCCTGCTTTGGCATCTAATGCAAACGGGAGGGAGGCACGTACACCGCAGGAGGAGATTCTTTGCAGCCTGTTTGTCGAGATTCTGGGTGTGGCTCGGGTAGGCATTGATGATGATTTCTTCGAACTGGGTGGACATTCCCTGCTGGCCGGGCGAATTACAGCCAGAGTACGTGATGTATTCGGGGCCGAACTGAACATCGGCAGTGTGTTTGAATCACCGACAGCAGCAGGGCTTGCCCGGAAGCTGGATCAGGCGAAGTCCGTCAGACCCGTTATTCAGCCTGTTCCGCGTGCGGGTGAGATTCCGCTTTCCTTTGCCCAGCGACGGTTATGGTTCCTCTATTGCTTAGAGGGTGCTAATCCCACCTACAATATTCCGTTGGTTGCCCGTTTGACCGGGAAGCTGGATGTGGACGCTCTCCGAAACGCTCTGCAGGATATTGTTGCCCGTCACGAGACACTTCGCACATTGTATCCGCCAGATCTGGGTTCGGCGAGCCAGCATATCCTCCGTGCAGCAGATGTAACAGTGAATATGAAGCTCACCCGGGCTTCGGCTGAGAAGCTGCCCGAGCTGCTGGCAGAAGCGTCGCGTTACAGCTTCGAGCTTAGTACTGAACCGGGCATCCGTGCGGAATTGTTCCATACGGATGCGGACGAACATACATTGCTGGTGCTGATTCACCACATTGCAGGGGATGGTTGGTCCTTATCACGGCTTATCCGGGATTTGTCGGAGGCTTATACTGCTCGTCTGCGTGGGTCTGCTCCGGCTTGGGAGCCGCTACGCATTCAGTATGCAGATTATGCGGTGTGGCAGGAGAGCCTGCTTGGGGATGAGAAGCGGCAGGACAGTCTGATCGCGAGGCAGTTAGCATTCTGGACTGATCGGCTCGCAGGCTTGCCAGAACAAGTCACGTTCCCGGCCGACTATGCCCGTCCAGTGGTATCCAGTTACCGAGGCGGGACGGTGCCATTTGCGATCAGTCAACGTCTGCATGAACAGCTTGCGACAGTTGCCCGTGAGCATAAAGTCAGTCTATTCATGCTCCTGCATTCAGCGTTATCTGTGTTGCTCACCCGAATGGGTGCAGGGACAGACATTGCGATAGGCACACCGATTGCCGGACGGAGTGACGATGCGCTCGATGATGTCGTGGGGATGTTCATCAATACGCTTGTCCTGCGTACGGACACTTCGGGCGATCCGACCTTCCGAGAGCTGTTGGCCCGCGTGCGGGAGGCAGATCTTGCTGCCTATGAACATCAGGATTTACCGTTTGAACGGCTGGTCGAAGTGCTGAATCCGCCCCGATCCCGTTCCAAACATCCGCTCTTTCAGGTGATGCTGGTGCTGCAAAATACACCAGATGTTCGTCTTGACCTGCCAGGTGTTGAAGCAGAGACTCGCATCCACAGTGTAGGTTCATCCAAATTCGACCTTACGCTTGAACTGACGGAGAAACGGGAGCAGAACGGACTTCCGGCTGGAATTGAAGGTGTATTGGAGTATAGTGCAGATCTCTACCGTGAATCGACTGCCGCAGAATTGGTGGTTCGGTTGATGCAGGTGCTTGAGGATGCTGTACAGCAGATGGATGAACGTATCAGCAGATTTGACCTGGTTACACCGTCAGAGCATGCCCAGCTTGAAAAGGAGTGGACATCTACACCGGACGAAGGTCCGCAGCTGACCATAGCCGAGCGTTTTGAAGTGCAGGCAGCCGCTTACGCAGGTTCGGTAGCTCTCCATTGTGAGGATGTTCGTGTGACTTACAGGGAGATAAATGCACGGGCTAATCGACTGGCGAGACTATTGATCGCAGAAGGTGCCGGGCCGGAACAGATGGTGGCATTAGCCTTACCTCGTTCGGTAGAGATGGTCGTAGCCATTCTTGCTGTACTCAAAACGGGTGCTGCCTATCTGCCACTGGACCCGCACTATCCGGCAGACCGTTTAACGCATATGCTGACGGACGCAGCGCCGAAAGTGATGATTACAAGTACAGAGGTGTATGCCCTGCTACCGCAAGTTGAAAACATTAAATGTATTAACTTGGACGATCTGCATACTTTGCGGCAATTGGAATCCATGGATGAGCGAAACCCGACAGACCATGAACGGAACGGACGGGTAACTCCGCTGAGTCCGGCTTATATGATCTATACCTCGGGTTCAACAGGGAAACCCAAAGGTGTCGTGATTCCACATGCGAATGTCATCCGGTTATTGGATGCAACGCAGCACTGGTTCCATTTTGACGAGAGCGATGTGTGGACGTTGTTCCATTCCTATGCATTTGACTTCTCTGTGTGGGAAATCTGGGGCCCTCTGTTGTATGGAGGCAGCTTGGTTGTTGTTCCCCATGAGATTAGCCGATCACCTGGAGCGTTCCTGCAGCTGCTCGCCGAGCAAAAAGTAACCGTACTGAACCAGACGCCATCTGCGTTCTACCAACTGATGCAGGCCGATAGGGAAAATCCGGTCTGGGGACAGCAGCTTGCGCTCCGCTATGTGGTCTTTGGAGGCGAGGCATTGGAGCTGGGACGGTTGGATGACTGGTATGAACGCCATGCGGATGACGCCCCAAGACTCATCAATATGTATGGTATTACGGAAACAACGGTCCATGTCAGCTACAAAGAGCTTCACACAGGCAGCGCAGCAGAAGGCGCAAGCAGTTGGATTGGATGCGCTATTCCAGACCTGCGTGTCTATGTGCTGGATGATCATCTGAAGCCCGTGCCAACAGGTGTAACCGGAGAGATGTATGTGGCGGGAGCGGGTCTGGCTCGTGGCTATTGGGGAAGGCCAGATCTCACGGCAGAGCGATTCGTCGCCGATCCATATGGTGCACCGGGTACACGAATGTACCGTACGGGAGACTTGGCAAAGCGCCTGCACGATGGTTCGCTTGATTATCTTGGACGAGCCGACCAGCAGGTGAAAATCCGCGGGTTCCGTATTGAGCTTGGCGAGATTGAGGCTGTATTGGCAAAACATTCGGGTGTGGCTCAGGCTGCTGTTATTGTTCGTGAAGACCAGCCAGGGGATAAGCGTCTTGTCGCTTATATTGTTCCTGTACCGGACAGTGAAGCAGAACTGGAAACGGCTTCGTTACGCCGACATGCGGGAGCGAGCTTGCCGGATTATATGGTTCCATCTGCGGTTGTTGTGATGGAGATCCTGCCACTTACGCCGAATGGCAAGCTGGATCGCAAGGCATTGCCTGCACCAGAGATGCAATTATCGGCTGATGGCCGAGCACCGCGCAATCCACAGGAGCAGATTCTCTGTGATCTGTTTGCCGAAGTATTGGGATTGCGAAGTGTGAGTATTGATGACAGCTTCTTCGAACTGGGCGGTCATTCGCTGCTTGCGGTCCGCCTGATGAGTCGAATTCGTGAAGCGATGGGCAAGGAGCCAGGCATCGGCATTTTGTTCGAAACCGCCACAGTGGCTGGACTGGCCGAGCGATTGGAGATGGATGCAGATTCCGGGAAAAGCTCACTGCAAGTGTTGCTACCGCTCCGGACGCATGGTCAGCATCTGCCCGTATTCTGTGTGCATCCGGCCGGAGGACTTAGTTGGTGTTATGCCGGATTGATGAAACATCTGGGTATGGAGTATCCGCTATACGGTTTGCAGGCAAGGGGTATCGCAGAGTACGAGGTGCTTCCTTCGACACTGGAGGATATGACGGCAGATTACATCCGTCACATCCGGTCTGTGCAGCCCGAAGGCCCGTATCGTTTGCTCGGCTGGTCACTGGGCGGCAACGTGGCTCAGGCGATGGCCGTGCAGCTTCAGTCCGAAGGAGAAGAAGTAGAGTTTCTCGCTATGCTGGATGCATATCCGAGTCATTATTTGCCTATTCGCGGCGAACCGGATGAGGAAGAGGCGTTAACGGCATTGCTTGCACTCGGTGGATATGATCCGGACAGTATTGGGGATGGGCCGCTGGATATGGCAACAGCGATGCGTATCCTTCGTAGTGAAGGCAGTGCGTTGGCCAGTTTGGATGAAGAGACGATCATGAAGCTGCGGAAAACCTATGAAAATTCTGTCCGGATCTTGGGGGCGTACACGCCATCCCGATTCGAAGGTGACCTGATTTTCTTCCGATCAACCATAATTCCTGACTGGTTCGATCCGATCGAACCGGAGATGTGGAATGCATACATTGGAGGGCAATTGGAACGTCATGATATTGCTTGTCGTCACAAAGACCTCTGTCAGCCGGGTCCATTGGAGGAAATCTGTCGTACCCTGTCCGTCCGGCTGGAGATGCTGAACAAGAAGCGCAACATTCAACACAAATAGGAGGATAAGCTGATGAGCAACCCTTTTGAATATGAAGACAGCAATTATCTGGTGTTAATGAATGATGAAGGACAGTATTCGCTGTGGCCTGCATCCATTCCGGTACCGGCAGGTTGGACCCAGATGCTGGGGAAGGCCAAACGACGTGTATGCCTGGATTACATTGCGGAGCAATGGACTGACCTGAAGCCACTGAGTCTCTGTGATGAAACGGGGATGCCGGGCATGATTCATGAGGTTGGCAGATGAGGTTTCGTCTGAATCCAAAGGCAATTGTGAGCATTGTGTATGTTCTGGCGATGTTCATGGTTGCCATGGATGCAACAGTATTGAACGTAGCGCTACGAACCATTAGTGAAGAACTGGGGGTTCCCCCGGCTGCTGCGGGTACCTTGAATGTGGGGTATTTGGTGAGTTTGGCTGTATTTCTGCCTGTCGCCGGATGGCTTGGTGATCGATGGGGCACGAAACGGGTTTTCCTGTCGGCGCTGACACTGTTTACAGTGTCCTCTGCACTTTGTGCAACGGCTGATCATCTAGGCACATTGACATTTTTCCGTATTTTGCAGGGGGCAGGGGGTGGTCTGCTTACACCTGTAGGGATGGCGATGCTGTTTCGAACCTTTCCTCCACAGGAACGTGCCAAGGTATCTCGCATGTTAGTACTGCCGATTGCACTCGCGCCAGCTCTCGGGCCGATTGTGAGCGGATTGATTGTGGATCAGCTGTCGTGGCGCTGGATTTTCTATGTGAATCTGCCCGTCGGCATTCCAGCCGTGATCTTCGGCATGCTGTATCTGAAGGAACACAGAGAACAGGGAGCTGGTCGACTGGATCTGCCGGGTTGGTTATTATCTGCGCCGGGACTCGCACTGACGATGTATGCGCTCAGTCAGGGACCGCTGCGAGGATGGACGTCACCGCTTATTATGGGAGCGGGCTTCGCAGGCATTCTGCTGCTGACGTTGCTCGTCGTGGTGGAGCTGCGCGCAAAGCAGCCGTTGCTTGATCTACGTTTGCTAAAGCACCGACTGTTCCGCTATACAGGCTTGGTATCCGTATGTGGAGCCGCCGGGCTGCTGGGTATGCTGTATGTGTTTCCGTTAATGTACCAAAATGTACTACAGGCCTCTGCGCTGGAAACCGGGCTAACGACATTCCCGGAAGCGATAGGACTGATGATTGCTTCTCAGCTTGTCCCGTGGACTTATCCACGGCTGGGCCCGCGGAAGCTGATCTCGATGGGTTTGATCTGTACGGCAGTCATATTCATTACCCTTAGTCAGATCACAGTGGATACGAATCCATGGTTCATCCGTTCATTATTATTCGGCGTAGGAATTTTCTTGGGACAGACGGTAGGAGCAGTGCAGATTGCTGCCTTCGCCCAGATTCCGCCTGCATCCATGGGACGAGCTTCCACCTGGTTCACGGTGCAGAATCGTCTGGGATCAGCCATCGGCATGGCTTTACTCTCTGCTGTTCTGGCAGGTGTGGGTACAACAACGGTGACTGCGACAGGCACGATGGAGCCGAATATGCTGGCGTATCGCTTGGCTTTGCTGGGGGCAGCTGCATTTCTACTCATCGGGCTATGGTTTGCTCTGAAAATTCGTGATGCCGATGCGGCAGCCACGATACGGAAATCTAGTGGTCAGGGTCTCTTTCGAAGACTCAAAAAGTCTCCATCTTTGGTGCAGAAATCGACTGTGCAATCGAAAAGATAAGCTTATTATCTGAATAAACAGCAAAAATCCCTGACGGATTCGCCAGGGATTTTTGCTGTTTATTCAACATGATTGCTAGTTGGTAAATCTACAAGGGAAATCTAAAATCATATAATTGCTATGTTCGTTCATTTTTATGGTTATGATTTTATGCTGCTCGAGCAATAATCTGATTACTCTCCAGAACCGCTTGAGCTTCAGCATTGGAAGGACGATATCCTTTTTCGAGTAACTCTTTAATGTAGATTTTGTTGTAAACGAAAGAGAATACGATTCCACTAATCCAAGCTCCTACTCCAGCAGTGAAAATACCAACGGCTACGGAGATCAAGAACATGATGGCAGCCCATTTCAAATCACCACGGAACAACGCAGGGAAAAAGCCGAAAAATAATGTTGTCCAGCTGAAACCTACTTTTACGTTCTTGGTTACACCTGCACTGTTTTGCAAAAAGATATGCATCTGTCCACTTCCTTCTAAAATAATGAATCGGAGAGAGAATCGAGTATTAACAAGTATGTAGTGTGAATCTAGTCATAAATACCTGATCATTATTACCTATTCTTCTTCCTTTTGGTCCTATAGTACCATTAACTGGACAGGATGTTAATCTTTTTTTTTGAAAATTATGGTTTCCTATGAGATATATTCTCTTTTTGATAAAAAGTAAAAAATGAAGGAGGGTTAATGACCTCTCCTTCATCATATTCACAGCTCTAACGAATCTCAAACCTCTTATTAGAGGATTTTTAGTGTGCAGGGAAACCTAACGAACCTCAGACACCTTAGTGGTGCAGAATTCAGTAATAACAACGCGAAATAGAGCATATTGGAGGAAATAACGTGTGTAGGATTCCTTAGAGTACGAAAGTCGTGCAATTTTAGCTAATAAGGTGTATCAGATTCGTTAGAGCCGAGCTCGAACTCAACCACAACCCTACCCCCAAACCCCAATCCACGATAACCCCAATTAAGCCCCAACCAGCCGCAAACTAGACCAACTCCGTGTACAGATCCTCCAAGGTTATGATTTCCGGCTTGCTCGGAAGCTCTCCCCCAGCCGAACAGGCTGCCAGTATATGCTGATCATCCAGTCGCTGACTGTGAAAGCGATAGTCCCCAGCCTGCTCACAATGCCAAACCCCTCCCTCATCGGGAAGGATGGCGAAGGAATCCAGTGGCATGGAGAGGCCCATGCCGACAGCCTTGATATAGCTTTCCTTCAGCGTCCATAGGCGGTAGAAGGTTTCCCGCTGCATCTCGGCGGGCTTTGCAGCCAGGAACTGGCTTTCAGTTGGAGAGAAGAAACGCTCTGCAATCTGCATGTCAATCGGTGCTATTTTCTCCACATCCACGCCGAGTTCATCTGTACCCCCAGAGATCAGAGCAATCCAATCGCCAGAATGGGAGACGTTGAATTGCACACTGGAATGATGGCTGAGTGCAGGTTTGCCGTAGGAATTACGGTTAAAAGAAAGATCAGCAGGCCTCAGGCCGGTTAACTTGCTTAGAGTCACACGAGTCAATATCTCTCCCAGCACGGAACGATACGCGTCAGCCTGACGCACAAAGCGCGAAGCCTGAGCACGTCGCTCGGCAGAAACTTGCGATAGAAATTGGTTCCAGTACGCCTCGGGCAATACTTCTGGAACTTGAAGCACACGAATAGTTATCATCATTTATCACCTGAGGACATATTCGGCGAGCATCAATAACTTTCCTTTATATGGAACGCACCCCTCAACTTCCTCCCAAATCATCACTATACGGATGCCCCTGATAAGCAAGCCAGTTGTCTCGCTTTTAATGTTAGGGTTCTAGGTTATGCCTCTTCATCATCATGCTTCTTGTGCTCGTTTCCATTCTGTATGAGCAGCCTGTATTCGATCCCACATGTCTTGGCATTCCAGTTCACTGTAATTCACCAACGGTTCATGGAATATTCCAGTTAACACGTCTCGCCACTCGGCATACGTCTGGATCTGAGTTTTCTGGATTCCTTCGATATCATGCGTCTGAAGGATACATCCACGTAGTCCATTACTGCGTTTCTCATCCCGCTGACGAAGCAAAAATACGTTATGCCAAGGTGATTCGGCAGCTCTACTGTAGAATTCATGTTTGGGAATGAATTCTTCCAGGCTAGTGACTGCTTCAGGAGCATAGTCCACACCCTTACTTGGCCCATTTGGCTCGTATTCAAGCCGCCATCCCCCAGCAGCAACAGATGAAGGCATCAATTGATACGTGAATGGTGCTGAACCATAGGTTCCATAACGAAGTGGCAGAGGTTCGAAGGGCATTCCGCCCAAGCCTACATCTACAATCCAGCGCTCAACTGTCGGGTCAGCATCCGGTAAAAGGACAGATAGACCGAGGTGGAACGAGTTCACTCGTGGTTGTTCTCCATGGGGCTGTACCCCGCCACGATGCCAATCAACCGTATAACCCAGCGAGCGGAGAAGAACACTAAATGCACCATTTAGATGAAAGCAGTAGCCGCTACGGCCCTGTAATATAAGTTGGATCGACTCTTGAAGACCGATTCCCGCAGGACGACCTGCAAAAATATCGACCGTTTGCCACGATAGATATTGCACATGTGCTCGCTGGAGTTCAAATAAGAATTCCAGTGTGGGTTTCTTTATAGCAACAATGCCGATCCGTTTTAGATAGGCCTGTATTTCAGCTGTATTTAATAGCTCACTCATCCAGATCACCTCACGTCATATAGTGGGCCGCAGGTAATGGATATAAACTTCTGCTGCCCTGAGTTCATTGTAAAAGTGAACGGGCGAAAACGACATCATCAGTTGAGCAGATTGTAACGGTACAATTATGGAGCGTAGCCTTGAAAATCATCTCAAGAGATAAACATTCTTTTGATGTCATTGAAATACAATATATGGATGAGCTATTTCTTTTTCTGGGGTATGCTAACCCTTTGGAGTGGATATAGGTTAGAATATAGATAGATAGCAGGATTAGGAGATGGAAAAATGGCTAATGATGAAGTGATTTTGACACAGGAAGGCTTGGAAAAGCTGGAGGACGAACTGAGGGAATTAAAGACGGTGAAGCGTAAGGAACTGGCTGAGCGTCTGAAACTCGCGATCAGTTACGGTGACCTGAAGGAAAATAGTGAGTATCATTCAGCCAAAGATGATCAGGCCTTTATGGAGACTCGAATTTTGATCTTGGAGAAGATGCTGACAAAAGCAAGAGTCATCTCTTCAGATAATATAGACTCCAACAAAGTGAGCATTGGATCGACGGTGTTGCTTAATGACATTGAGTTCGCCGAGAAGATTGAATATAAAGTGGTTGGCCCTGCCGAGGCCGATGTTGCGGATAATAAAATTTCGTACGAGAGCCCGCTAGGCAAGGAATTGATGGGCAAAGAAGTGGGCAGCGTCATTCATGTCAATGCTCCGATGGGCGTTATCAAATATGAGTTGCTTCAAATCAAAGTTTAATAAAAGACGGGGTGCTCCGTAGTCATGAAAGTGGCTAAGGGGACACCTCTTTTTTATTGTATTGAGCTTGAATTTACGGATGGTTTACTTCATTTTAACTTCATACGGTTGGACATCTGGACTTTATCACATACTGTTTCTAGGGAAACTTATGGGGTGAAGTTTTTCGTGTGTATATTTATGTAAATAAATAACATTTCGACAAATTTCGATTTTCGAATGACCTGACACGTGGAGTAGTATATAATTACGGGAAAACTTTAAAGTGATGGAGTAGATACGATGAATTTTAGTAAGCCTAATCTGGATCAAGACAACGCTGGCAAAGGGGAACGGTTCTCCCAAGCAGGCTTCATTCTTGCCGCCATTGGTAGTTCCGTTGGTCTGGGCAACATGTGGAAATTCCCGTACATTACGGGTGAGAACGGAGGAGCGGCGTTTTTCCTGCTCTTCATTGTGTGTTTACTGCTGATTGGTCTGCCAGTTCTTCTCGCTGAACTTGCGATTGGTCGCAGTGGCAGAGGCAGTGCAGCTACAGCTTTTATCAAAGCTGGTGGACATAAAGGTTGGCTCGCAGCCGGATTGCTGCAAGTATTGACGCCGTTTATCATCCTGTCCTTTTATGTCATTATTGCGGGTTGGACATTGCAATATGCAGTGACTTCCTTCAGTGGAACATTGTTTAACAATCCGGACTATGCCGGACAGTTCAATTCCTTCGTAGGTGGCTATATGCCAATCGTGTGGCAGCTGGTTTCGGTTCTGATCACAGGCTGGATTGTTGCCAAAGGCGTATCTAACGGAATCGAGAAGTTCAACAAGGTACTGATTCCAGCGATGTTGGTACTGCTCATTATCCTGATGATTCGTGCAGTTACCTTGCCAGGTGCGGGAGCGGGTGTATCCTTTTTCCTGAACCCAGACTTCTCGCAGCTGACAACCGAATCCGCATTGGTAGCGCTCGGACATGCCTTCTTCTCCCTGTCACTCGGGATGGGTATTCTTGTAACCTACGGTTCGTATGTGGATAAAAATCAATCCCTCGGTGCGGCAACTGTTGCCGTCGGTGCGGGTGACCTGATCTATGCGCTCATTGCGGGTCTGATTATCTTCCCAACGACCTTCTCGTTCGGTATTGCACCTGACCAGGGGCCATCATTGATTTTCATCGCACTTCCGGCTGCTTTCTCGGCCATGCCGCTTGGATTCCTGTTTGCGGGATTGTTCTTTATCCTGCTGGCTATCGCGGCATTGACGTCGGCAGTATCCTTGCTGGAAGTACCGGTGAAATATTTCATGGAACGTTTGTCATGGAGCCGCAATCGTTCGGTATGGGTGATTTCACTCGCGGTGTTCATCGTGGGACTTCCTTCCGTATTATCGCTCGGGTTGCTGCCTGAATGGACGATTGGGTCGAAGAGTGTATTCGACTGGATGGACTTTATGGCGTCCAACATCTTGCTGCCTGTCGGTGGACTGCTTGTGACGATTTTTGCTGGATACTTCTGGAAAACGGCTGCGGAAGCTTCCGGCCTGCGTTCCGGATGGTTCCGGGTGTGGTTGTTCATGCTGCGTTACGTGGCACCAATCCTGGTTCTGCTGGTTCTACTGCACACATCCGGTATCATTCACTTCTAGAAGTGAAGACCAAATAGGCATAAATGTTGTCTGTTGTGCAGATTTACCATGGATAAAACCTCTTGGAAGAAATGCAAAAGCCCTTGTTTTCCCTCGCCAATTTTGGGACAATACGGAGTAGAGGTTTTTTGGGTAGGACCGATAAGCCATATGCTTTTTTGCGAAAAGAGGATTATACAATGAACAAATCATCCATATATGGATTAACATTAGAGCAATTACGTTCCTGGCTGCCGGAGCATGGGCAGAAGAAATCCCGTGCATCCCGGATCTGGGAATGGTTATATCAAGAGCGTGTACACGATTTTCCTGCGATGTCCGATGTCCGTCAGGAATGTCTGGACGTTCTCTCCGAGCATTTCACCATGAACTCGCTGAGCGAACATGTGAAGCAGGAATCGGCAGATGGTACCGTGAAATTTCTGCTTCGGATGCAGGACGGCAACCTGATTGAAACAGTATTGATGCGGCAAAAATACGGACTTACCGTATGTGTGACCACACAAGTCGGCTGTAATATTGGTTGTAGCTTCTGTGCGAGCGGTCTGATCAAGAAGAGCCGTGACCTGACCGCTGGAGAGATTGTGGAACAGATTATGCACGTACAGCGCCATCTGGATGCAGCAGGTCAAGAAGAGCGGGTAACGAACGTGGTTGTGATGGGTATTGGTGAACCGTTTGATAACTTCCAGCACATGAGTAATTTTATTGAAGTCATTAAGGATCGCAAAGGACTGGCACTTGCAGCGAAACGGATTACCGTATCCACAAGTGGCCTTCCGGACAAGATCAAGGAATTTGCAGACAGCAGTTTGCAGGTTAATCTGGCGATCTCTCTGCATGCACCTAATAATGAACTGCGTACACACATCATGAAGATCAACCGGGCTTTCCCGATTGAGCAATTGATGGATGCCGTGGATTATTATCTGGCTACGACGAACAAACGCATCATGTTTGAATACATCCTGCTACGTGATGTTAACGATCAGCGTGAGCATGCCGCGGAGCTGGCTGAACTGTTGTCCAGTCGCAGAAGTATGGTCAGTGTGAATCTGATCCCATACAACCCGGTGGATGAACATAGTCAGTATCAACGGAGTACAGAAGAATCGATTCTGGGCTTCTATGATACGCTCAAAAAGAACAACATCAACTCCACTGTACGTATGGAGCATGGTACCGATATCGACGCCGCCTGCGGACAGTTGCGCAGTAAACAAATGAAGAACAACGCTGTCGAATCCGAGCCAGACCGTCTGGCACTGGGATAAGACACAACGCGGGGCTGGCAGATAAGTAGGATGCGTGGTTGCTATAATCAGTGCCTGTACTCTGTACATGCCATTTACCGTTGTTGGATCACAAATGCGTTGCTGAATACAAAACGCCTCTGTATATCACTGAGAAGTGATGACAGAGGCGTTTTTGGGGTGTCATTATTTTAGCTTTTTGATCATCAGCAGATGGGGAATGCCGTCTTCCATAAATACTTCCGACGCGGGTTCATATCCGAGGCGTTCGTAGAAGCCGGAAGCTTGTACCTGTGCGTGTAGCTTGGCCTTCTCAAGTCCCTGAGCGAGAGCCATCTGCTCCAGCTTGTCGATCAGCACACGGCCCAGGCCGTGTTTGCGGTAATCGAGCATGACACAGATTCGTTCCAATTTGGCGACCTGTTCCACCACACGCAGCCTGGAGGAAGCGGCAGGTACACCGTCCACGTAGAGTAAAATGTGGCGTGCTTCAGCGTCTAATGTATCATACGCATCAAATTCATCCGCAGCGGGTACGCCTTGTTCCTCAACGAAAATAGCTGTGCGAATTGCGAAGCAGGCATCAAGCAATTCCTGGTTATTAACTTCAACAATGGTTGTATTCATGAATGTTTCTCCTTTGGGTGATCGTAATGTTATCCTGACGTGATAAACTGGTACATAACAGGAAGGTGGAACGATTTTCGTTCCATGTATACGGTTTGAGCTATATGTTTAAAATTAAAACCAATTCATCTGTAGTTATACCATCAATTATGTTGCGAATGCAACAATTTAATAGGGGCGTGAATGTGTTGACTGAGAAAAAAGAAGTGTTGCGTGAGATTGGCATGATTGCCCGCTGTTTGGATTCAATCAGTAATGTTGAGTTTCAGCATTTGAACCTGTCCCGTGGACAATATCTATATCTGTATCGAATCTGTGAGAATCCGGGCATTATTCCGAATCAGCTCGCTGAACTGATCAAAGTAGATCGCACGACTGCGGCCAGAGCCATTAGCAAACTCGAATCGGATGGGTTCATTATCAAACAGCCAGCAATGGGTAATAAGAAGAATAAAGTGTTGTATCCCACCGAAGCTGGGCTTGAAGCATGGGAATTTATTCGTAAAGAAGGCGTGCATTCAGATCAGGTGACGCTGGATGGTCTGACGGAGGAAGAGATCGAGACCGCTATTCATCTTCTCAGACGGATGCGCCATAACATTGAAGTGGACTGGAAATTTGTCAAAAAGGGTGGACGACGGCCCTATATGGATAACCTCGAATAAATGCGAACTTTAGATATGTCTCAGTCCTTGAGCAGAGGAGTTAGGGGTTCACAGTCGTATACGTGCAGGAGGAATGGCGTGAAGATCATATTTCGAAAAAAACGAACGTGGCTGGTCCTAATGCTGATCATTATTACCGCAGCCAGCGTGATGTTGTTAAGGGAGCGTTTCCTGATGAGCGAAGTATCCCCAACGGTTTCTTTTATCGAAAAGAATATGACCAACCCTAACGGGACACTGGCTACCTACTTACAGGATGCAGCTTCGGAGGAAGCAGATATCGTTGCGGGTAGAGAGGCACTGTCGGAGTCACTCGGTCTGTGGATGCAGTATGCCGTAGCGAGTGATGATCAGGCTATGTTTGAGCAGAGCTACGAGCAACTGACGACTTATTTTCTCACGCCCCCAGACCCGTATATCGCCTGGAAGCTGGATGCCAAGGGTGAATCCCATGTGACGACCAATGCACTTGGCGATGATCTTCGTATTATAGGTGCCTTATTGGAGGCAGCAGATCAGTGGGAGCAAGGGAGAGAGGCAAAGTTGGCTACGGCAGCAGCCATTTCTCGCGCTTTAACACAGTCGACTCAGCAGCAAGGATATTTGGTGGATTTCTACGATTTTGCAGGTGGACATTCAACGGACACACTAAGCCTGGTCTATGTTGATCTGCCTGCACTGCAAGCGATGGAAAAACATCAAATGGTGGAACCGGGAACCTATGCGAGGTACGAAGCGTTGCTGAAGAAGATGCCTGATGATGGCCTGTTCTACCCGAAGACCTTCAATGTGGTTCGTAAAGAATATACGTATGATGATACGGTAAATCTGATCGACCAGTTGATCTTGGCAAATCATCTAACGGTGACCGACCGCAAACCGGACAAGCTTATTGCTTTTTTGAAAAAAGAATTCAACTTTCGGTACCAGCTACCCGGACAGTATAAGCGAGAATCGCGCACACCTGCGGTATCTTATGAATCTTCATCGGTATATGGCCTCGCCATCTTGCTCGCTGTTCGTTCAGGTGATCCAAAATGGGCAAAACAGCTGTATAACCATATGAGTACGTTGCGAGGTCAGGACTCTCGTTATCCAGGTGGGTATGTATTTGACGGCAACACACATCTGTTTGATAATCTATTTCCTTTATTGGGAGAAATTAATTTACAGAAAAATATTAAAAAGTGATGATTTTGTCATTTTATGAACTGTTCGATGTGTTAGCATAGTTTTGTCTAATCATGTCGTAAATTGTTGTAAATTATGAGAAGTGAGTTTGAACAAGCGTTCTAAAAATTCAACGGAGAGAAGGAACTATGAGAAATAAAGTACCTACCCGCCGTATGGTATGGGGATATGCCCTTTTAATTGGACTAGCCGTAATGCAGCAACTATTAATTTATCTTAAAGTGTACATGGATCAGAGCTACACTACAGGGGATGTGATTTTTAGTATCGTGTCGCTGGGTGTATTGGTATTTGGTCTTTTGCTGCCTGTTGGCGTATCCGTCGTGGCGGGCTTTGTATACCTGGTCTCCTATTTTGTGTGGCTTGTTACATACGCTGATGCGAATGTGCTCGTGTTCTCCTGGTGGTTACTCATCCCGGCCAACGTTGCTGTGGCCGCGTTCATCAAGGCAAGCCTGCTGCGCAGTGCACGTGTAGTGGAACGTCTTCAGGATATGCAGGATCTTAACCCCGAAATCGATCTGGATACCACACTTGGTAATAAAGATGCTCTGGCAGATACGTTAATTAAACACAGTAACCTTGCTCGTCGGTACTCCGAAAAGTATGGATTCAGCATTGCCATGTTCAAGATTGAATTTTTGCCACTGGTGATGGAATCTCTTGGCTCTGTCCGGTATGCACAGTTCCTGCTTGAAATTTCGAATACGATTCAGAAGCAGATTCGATATGAGGATTATAAATTTTTCGTGGATCGTGGGCGTTTTGTCATCCTATGTCCGATGGCGAATGTGGAATATCTTCCCGTTCTTACAGAGCGGATCAAAAAAGCGATAATGGATCTTCACATGATTGATAAAAAGGGAAATGAGCTGCAGACGGTGATCAGATCCGGTGCTCTGGTATTCCAGAAAGAGCAATTCAGCAAGTATGAGGACATAGACGCAGTTATTGCTGCCCTTGAACGAAACACAGAGACTGATCTCATCGGTGAATATATATAACGGGAAGGAGAGAGACGCTGTGGACTATATGTCCTGGTTCATCCCGATCTGTATCGCCGTCAGTTGTTTATTCGCGGTATTTACGATTTGGTTAACGATTGCAACCCTTCGTTTTCGATCGAAAGTTATTCGCAAGTATGATCGGAGGAAGGTAAGTGGCTGATTTTATTTTAATATTATCGATCTTCAGCATCTGGATTGCCGTATTTGAGTCGATAGTTATTATGGCGGGTGCGATTCGTTTTATTAATAAACAGGACAAAAAAGGGATTCAGATCCCTGACAATATGGATCATTATCCGACAGTCACTGTCATGGTTCCTGCACACAACGAGGGTCTGGTCATTGTAGCGACGGTAGAGCACATCCTGCGACTGAATTATCCGGAGGATAAGGTTCAGGTCATCGTTATCGCGGATAACTGCACAGATGATACAGCAGTGAAACTGAGATCATTCCTTAGTCAGACCAGTTATGTGCATCGTAATGTGACAGTAATGGAGCGGAAGGGAACAGGCGGCAAGTCTGGAGCATTAAATGACGGACTGGAGCTAGCAACGGGCGATTGGATCTGTATCTTCGATGCAGATGCCGCACCTGAGCGGAATTCACTAATGTTTTTGGCGCAAAAATCGCTTGAAAACCCTGAACAATATGGCGTTGTTTTTGGTAGAAACAAAGCACGCAACAGAGGTCAGAATTTTCTCTCCAAATGCATCAATCTGGAAATCATTACTTCCCAACGGGTGTATCACACAGGTCTGTGGGAATTGTTCCAGCTTGGTTCTATTCCAGGAACCAATTACATTATCAAAACCGAGCTGATCCGCGAAATTGGTGGCTGGGATGTTAAAGCCATTACAGAAGATACCGCGTTGTCGTTCGAGATTTTGAATCGAGGACAGTTTGTGGCGCTTGCGCCGCAAGCAGAAGCCTATCAGCAGGAGCCGGAACAGCTGAGTGTATACATGAAACAGCGTGAACGCTGGGCCAAGGGGAACTACCAGGTCGTACTGGATAACATCCATAATCTGTTTAACCGCTCCAGTTGGCGTAATAAGTTGCTGGTCATCTATTATGCCGTCAGTTATTTCTGGTTCATGCTCGCGATCATTGTATCGGACATTATATTCCTCGTGAATCTGGTTTATCGAGTCATTGCTATATTTAAACCGGAGGTAAGTTCACCGTTCCAGTTTGCTGGCGATGCTTATGTGTTCCTGGTCATTGGTTGGGCACTCATGTACTTTATTTACGTGTTACAGATCAATCTGGCACTTGCCGCAGATATTGGACAGAGCAATACCCGTAATTTTATCTACGCCTGCGTGTCCTACTTCACGTATGCACAGCTGTTCATTCTGATCTCGATCAAGGCATTCTACTCGCTGTTGATGGACAAGATTCGGAAACGCGAGAGCAAGTGGTACAAGACGCAACGTTTTGGCTAAGCAACGATAAGCGTATAAGAGTAAGGCAGAGAGGCTGTTTGCTGGATAATTTCAAGCAACAGCCTTTTTGTTATAGCCAGGCACATCCATATTCTGTATACTCTTACAGGCTGTAAGTAGGAGCATGCTTAACAGAAATGGGGGTTATGCAATGAAGGGCAGAGGATCGGACTTTTACGATAATGAAGCGAATTTCGAGAAGTATATGGAACGTCGCAAGTGGCAGGAGAACGCCAATGATACATTGGAGAAGCCGGTGATGCTGGAGTTGATTGGTGACGTTGCTGGCAAGAATATACTGGATCTCGGTTGTGGAGATGCAAGGTTCGCCGCAGAATTGCTGAGTGGGGAGCACGAAGGTGCGACGTATACGGGGATTGAGGGTTCTGTGAATATGATTCAGGCAGCTAACCAATCAGTAAAAGGATTGAATGCCCGGATTGAGCAAGCGTTCATGGAAGAGTGGACCTACCCGACCGGAGTGTATGATCTGGTGATATCTAGACTGGCTGTTCACTATATTGAAGATGTGGAGAGCCTGTTCCGCAACATATACGATACGTTGAAAGAAAACGGGACATTTGTATTCTCGGTAGAACACCCTGTGATCACGTCCACGCTGCAACCCTCTGGGACTCGAACGAATTGGGTGGTTGATCAGTATTTTGTGGAAGGATTCCGTGAGCAGCAGTGGCTTGGCGGTTCTGTGAAAAAGATGCATCGTTCCATTGAATCATACTATATGGCATTGCAACGGGCGGGGTTCCGTGTTGAACATTTACGTGAGTCAGCACCACAACGTGCTCATTTTGTAAACGAGGAAACCTATCTGCGCAGGCAGCGTATTCCATTGTTTCTGTTCTTGGCTGCCCGGAAATAGATCGTTGAAAAGAATATAGATAGATAATGCTAAGTTATACTCAAAAAGTAGAAAGTTCTACACAGAAAACGGTGGATAACACTAGATATAGCAGTAAAAAGCCCAAAATCTATCCACATGTGGATAAGATATTGGGCTTTTACTGTTATGTTTCTGCACCTATTTTACGTTTGCTGTGCATAACCCCGCGATTATGAATCCACCGCAGCTCTAACATAGACACGTTCTCCGTGCCGATCAACTTCCACGGGTGCCTCGAAGAAGTTACTCAGCGCTTCGGTGTTCATCAGCTCGCTAGTTAATCCACTATTGACTATTTCACCTCGGCGAAGCAGGAGGCTGTGACTAAACACAGGCAATATTTCCTCGGTATGATGAGTGACATAGATGAGTGATGGAGTATCTGGACGCTGTGATAATTCACGGATGCTGTCCAGCAGCCGCTCTCTTGAGAACAGATCCAGTCCATTACAAGGCTCGTCCAGAATGAGTACGCGCGGATTGGCCATGAGTGCTCGGGCAATGAGAAGCTTCTGTTTCTCGCCTTGAGAACAGGTGCGATATTCCCGGTCCCACAGGTGCTGACAGCCCAGCGTTTGCATCAATTCCTGTGCCTGATCCAGATCAGCATCCGATAGCTTGTCATATAAGCCAATGGTGGCATGTTTACCGCTGATCACCACATACTGTGTGCGATCTGTGCCGTACAATTTCTCTTGCAGAGATGAACTGACCCAGCCAATGGATTTGCGAAGCTCTCTCAGATCCACATCGCCATATTCATGGCCTAGCACGGAAATTTTGCCTTCGGTCGGCCACAGATACCCGGTGATCATGTTCAGGAGTGTTGTTTTGCCGGAGCCATTCAGGCCAAGCAACGCCCAGTGTTCGCCGTCGTTAACCTGCCAGTTGACATCGTTCAGCAGGGTAAGAGGTCCCCTTTTCCACGTGACATGCTGTACATCAATAATCATGCGTTATTCCTTCCTTCTGTTATCCTCAATTGTCCTAGGTGTATTGTAGCCACAAAACGAAAGAGGTTTCAACGGTCATCACGCTGTTCTTGGTTGGTCCTTGCGCAGAAATACAGCACATACACCAAGCAGTGGCAAAAACGAACATAACTTGATAACAAACGCAATGTTGGTCACGTCAATTAAGGAACCTAACACAACCGAGCCCAGTCCAGCCATGCCAAACGACAGGCCAAAAAACAATCCGGATACCGTTCCAATATGACGAGGAAGCAATTCCTGTGCATAGACAATGATGACGCTGAAGCCGGACATCAGGATTAGTCCAATCATTCCGCACAACACCATGGACAGGGTGGGTCCTGCATAAGGTAGCAACAGTGAAAATGGTGCAGTGCCTGCAATGGAGAACCAGATCATTGGTTTACGTCCATAGCGGTCAGCGAGCGGACCACCGAGCAAAGTTCCGACCATGCCTGCAAATTGCAGAACAAATAGACAGATCTGTGCCTGAGAGAGAGGCAGTTGATATGCATCGGCGTAATAGAAAGCGTAATACCCGGTCATGCCAGCAATATATACGAATTTGGAGAATAACAGCAGGATGAGAATTCCCATTGTAAAAGCGATGAATCCCCTGCTCACAGGCTGTGTCACTGGTTCTGCGCCGCTTGATTTTAGAGGCTGCTGCTGACGAATGCGATTCTCGGCAAGCTTGTCTCTGTACCAACGACTGACAAAAGACTGAATAAAGATGCCGATCAGGGCAAAGCCCATCAGCCATAGAAAACTACGCTGCCCATGTGGCAGCAGGATGAAGGCGACCAGCAATGGAGCAATGGCCTGCCCTGTGTTGCCTCCCACCTGGAAGATTGACTGCGCCATTCCGCGTCCACGTCCGGCTGCCATATGGGCCACACGTGAGGATTCGGGGTGGAGGATGGATGAGCCTATGCCAATCAATGCTGCCGAAACAAGCAGCATCCATAACTCGGATGACAAGGCTAAACCGAGAACACCGATCAGGGAGAATAACATACCACCGGGAAGCAGGATCGGCATTGGCCTGCGATCTGACATATAACCGACCAGTGGCTGAAGGACGGATGCGGTAATATTCAGGGTGAAGGCAATCCAGCCCATCTGGGCGAAACTGAGTTGCATGGTCTGCTGGAATAGCGGGAATGCAGACGGAACAACTGTCTGCATCGCATCATTCAGCAGATGGGCGAAGCTGACTCCGGCGAGTGCCCAATTGGCGGAGGAGTTGATTTGCATTTTGCTTAAAGTGGCCTGAGTCATGGGAGATCACCTCGAATTATTTTTTTCTATGATAAAAGATGGGGGCAGATCATGTCTTTGTGAAAAGTGCTTGGAAAGTGAGCACGATTTGCTATAATGTCAGCAGGTGAGCAAACGATGGAATTAAACATGACGCTAAATGGGTTGGAATTATGGAAAGCTACCGGAGGATTCGCGAATGAGCCACATGTACATGATGACTGGTATCAGCTAACGCTGCCGGTCAGAGGACAATGTCATCTGGTACAGGAACAGCACGCATACCCTTTGAAAGCAGGCATGGGGATTATTGCCCATCCTCAGATGGAGCATTATTTTGAAATAGGTTCGGATTCGGCGGTCATTGTGATCAAGTTCCGTAAACCGCCATTAGGCAGCTACGAAGGCGCGGAGTTCAGTGGGGGACGAGCTGAGTTTCGGCCTACCCAGACTTTCGATCCTGCTGAGATTAGCAGTCTATTTCGAAGCTGGAATTCCATTTTGTTAGATGACGTGCCCGACTTGCTGCGAGTACAAGAAACAGAATTGGCGATCGAGACGTATCTAAGACGGATGTTGACGGGGCAGGAAAAAGGAATAGGAACTGTAGATACCGGTACATTCATTGATCCTCATCTCCGCAGAGTGCTGGAGTACATTCACAGTGCCTACACAGGCCCCATGGATATTGATTCGATGGCGATGGTTGCGCATCAGAGTCGATACCATTTTATGCGCTCTTTCAAGGCTCTTACGGGATCAACACCGTATCAATATCTGCTGAATTTGCGCGTAGAAGAAGCGTCCAGGAGGCTCCGCCTTACGACTGATTCAGTAACCACAATCAGTTATGAGCTGGGATTTTCCAGCGTCAGTCAGTTTTACAGAGCCTTTCAGCGAGTGTATGTGATGACACCGATGGAATATCGGAATCAGGTGTAGATTTCAATGGGCAGTCTCGCGTATGCGGGACTGTATTCAGAACGTTACAGCATGACACTGATTTTTGTTGTTGCCAAACGAAGTAGACTTTGCTAAGATGGGAAAAAGTTTATGTAAGCGTATACATTTAGGTTAAAATTACAACGTTGTAATTATACTTTAACCATCGGAAGAAGTGCATCAGTTCTAGCGAGAATGATAGGAAAATAGCATTTTATCAATGTTAATAGAATTGATATAAGGACAATTATAATCCATATACCAATTATGTAGGATATGCTCGTCTAAAAATTCAAACGTTGTAATTATAAAGCGAAGGGGAGTGGCTCAAGGTGAAGAAACGCATGTCCACGCTGTTCAGCCTGATCAGACGGGATAAGTATCTGTTGCTGATGTTTTCGCCTATCTTTCTGTATTACCTCATTTTCATGTACCTCCCGATGCCTGGTGTGCTGTTAGCATTTCGCAATTTTCTGCCGGGGCAGGGCATGTTCAGCGGGGAATGGGTGGGTCTTCGATGGTTTGAGCAGTTCGTGAATTCCATTTACTTCTGGCGACTGCTACGCAACACATTTTTGCTCGCATTTCTACCGCTCTTGTTCGGTTTCTCCATTCCGATTTTATTCGCTGTCTGCATCGTGGAGATCAAGAACCGGACATTCAAGCGATTTGCCCAGACCGTTACGTATCTTCCCCACTTCATTTCCACCGTCGTTGTAGCCGGCATGATTATCAATTTCCTGTCACCAACAGACGGCATTGTGAACACGCTGATCGCCAAGCTCGGCATGGACAAAGTGAACTTCATGATGGAGGCTGGCTGGTTTCGGACCATCTTCACCAGTTCCGACATCTGGCAGAGCTTCGGCTTCAGCTCCATCATCTACATTGCAGCCATTATGGGCATTGATCCCGAAATGTACGATTCCGGCAAAATTGACGGGGTCAACAAGTTTCAGGAGCTCTGGCACCTGACCCTTCCCAGCATCAAACCAACGATCGTCATCCTCCTGCTCCTGTCGCTTGGCGGCATTATGAGCGTAGGCTTTGAGAAAGTATATTTGCTCTACAACGGAGCTACTTACGAAACTGCCGATGTATTGTCGACCTACGTCTACCGGATGGGGATTGAGGGACAGAACTACGGCTTCGCCACAGCAGTGGGTTTGTTCAACTCCATTATCACATTTGTGCTTGTCTTTGCAGCCAATTCCATGACCCGACGCCTGACCAAGATGTCACTCTGGTAACACCATAATCGAACCCAAAGGAGAACCTGTATGCAAAAATCGAGTAGTGATCGGTTGTTCTACGGATGTGTCTACCTGCTGACCATACTGGCGGTCGTGATTACGTTGTATCCCTTCCTGTACGTGATCAGTATTTCATTCAGCTCAGTGGATGCCATCGACAAACAAAAAGTCGTGCTGTGGCCTGTCGGGTTCACCCTGTCAGGTTATCAAATGGTCCTGCAATACAAGGAGTTGTGGGTATCTTTCTACAACACCGTCTGGTACACCGTGGTTGGCACACTGTTGAACATCGTGGCAACATGCCTCGCCGCCTTTCCGTTATCAAGACAGCAATTTTTTCTGCGTAGAAAACTGAATTTTTTTATCGCCTTCACGATGTATTTCTCGGGGGGACTCATTCCGGTCTATATGCTCATTACCTCACTGGGGCTATACAATACCCGCTGGGTGATGGTGCTGCCTGTGCTGGTCATTACGTTTAACGTCATGATCTGCCGTTCGGCTTTTGAAGGCATTCCCAATGAGATCTTCGAGAGTGCCAGTATAGACGGGGCCAACGAGCTGACGATGCTGTACCGTCTGGCGATTCCGATCATTAAGCCAACACTGGCTGTACTTACCCTGTACTATGCGGTATTCCACTGGAACAATTTCTTCTCGGCCCTACTATATCTGGGCAAACAGGATATGCAGCCCCTACAGATGTTCCTGCGAAGAGTACTGATCATGGCTTCGCCGGAAGTGATGCAGAAGATGGGAGGCACGATGACTTCGGGTGCACTGGCGGTCTCCTCCCTTCAGGTTCGTTATGTATCCATTGTGGTCAGCATTCTGCCGATTGTTACGATCTACCCGTTTATCCAACGGTACTTCGTTAAGGGAATCACCCTCGGAGCCGTGAAAGGATAGCCTTTTTTACCCGAGCATCAGGATTGACCAAGGTTGTTCAGGATTGTTCATACCTAAGGAGGAATGATGGATGAGATTTAAAGGGGCAGGAAGAAAAAGTGTAATGGCAGCGATACTGGCAATAAGCCTTGCGGGTTGTAGCGGTGGAACAGGGGCGGGGACTGATGCGGGAAGTACCCCAACTAGCTCGGAACCAGCATTTAATTACACTGGTGCAGGTCCTGTAACCGATCAGCCGAATGCCAAGTTGTCTGTTCTCGGAACCAACGCATGGACGACCAATGTGGATCTATCTACCGCTGCCATTGTGAAGAAAATCGAGAGCAATGCTGGTGTTGAGGTCGATTGGGATCTCATTCCGCCGCAGAACTACGCGGATGCTGTGAATCCGAGGCTGGCTGCGGGTTCGGGATTGCCAGATATCGTGTATCTGCCGGATCAGGATCAGCTCATGAAATACATCAATAGTGGTCTATTTATACCGATTAACGAACTGGTGGATAAGTACGGTGTGAATCTCAAAAAAATATATGAAAAGTCCCCTTCGGTTAAAGCCAGTTTAACGACGCCAGATGGTAAAATGTATTATATCCCGCAGCAGACGCTCACCCGAAACTATATGCCAGTGTTTATGATCAATCAGCGCTGGCTGAAGCAGCTGGGATTGAACGAACCGACTACACTGGATGAGTTCACGGCGATGCTGCGCAAATTCAAGACGGATGACCCGAATGGCAACGGGCAGGCTGATGAAATTCCGCTGTCCATGGAATCGAAATTTGTGTCGATGGCCTTTGGCCCGGCGTTTGGACTTGATCTGTCCAATCAATTCTATGCAGACGATCAGGGCAAGGTACATTTCAGCTATTATGAGCCTGCCTATAAGGAATATCTCACCTATTTAAACGGACTGTACAAAGAAGGCCTGCTTGGTGTGGATTATGCCAGTACGACAAGTGATCAGGTGACCTCGCGCATCTCTCAGGATGTGACGGGAGCGACGTTTAATTTTAGCTGGTACATGTCGATGGTCTACAGCCCGCTCTTCAAGGATTATGATCCGGCAGAGCCCATCTTCAAAGGCATCTTGCCACTAAAAGGACCGCATGGCGATCAGTTCTATGTAGGACGTACACCGGTAAGTGGTATCTTTGGCATTACACGTGACAGCAAAAATCCGGAGCTTGCTTTCCGTTTCCTGGACTATGCCGTAAGTGAGGAAGCACAGACGTATTATACATGGGGTATCAAGGATGATACGTATACGGAAGAGAACGGCGTGAAGACCTTCACGGACAAAGGCAAAGACAATGAATACATTCAGAAGCTCGGCATCGGACCGGTTAATCTGCCTAATATTCAATCCACCGACTCTGCTGATTCTGTCGTAGCCGAATGGCATGCCAAGCTCGACAAGGAACTGGAGCCTTACATCCGTGAACCATTCCCGTTTGTCTACGCGCTTCCGGATGAGGCGAGTGTAGAGAGTATGGCGATGCCTGACATCACGACCTATGTGGAAGAGATGAACTTCAAGTTTATTAGTGGAGATGCCAGTCTGGATCAGTTCGACGGTTATATTGAAACATTGAAAAAGATGAATATTGAGCAGGTTATTGCAGGCAGACAGGCGCAGTATGATCGATATAAAGCTGCACAGCAATAAGTTTCCCATGGTATGAAGGGTGTTGATTGATTTTGATAACCATTAAAGACATTGCCAAATTGGCGGGGGTGAGCTATAGCACGGTATCCAAGGCCCTTAACGATGATCCGCGGATCAAACCGGCGACGAAACAGAAGGTGCTCGCCGTTGCGGAGAAACACCAGTATCGGAAAAACATGTTGGCTCGTCAGCTCTCCACAGGCAGAAGCAATATCATCGGTTTTGTGCTGGATGAGCTGAGTAATCCGTTGTTCTCGAACATATCCGGCAGTCTGCACGCAGAACTGAAGAAACGGGGATACCAGATGATTCTGGTCGTCGCCGATGACGGGGTGGATGTCTTCAGCCAGCTTCGCGTGGACGGTTGTATCCTGTGGGACTATGCCTTGGACAATCGGGATGTATTTTGGAAAAAGTTTGCCACGCTCAACATGCCATGTTTCGTGCTGGGTACAGATGAGACGCCGAACTCTCCATACATTAAGATTGATCGCAAAGAGGGCATATTCAAAGCAGTTGAGCACCTGCAATCACTGGGTCATACCCGAATCGGTTTTATTGGCAACTCGCAAAATATCAAACTGGAAGGATACAGGGAGGCTATGCAGCGCACAGGCCTGATGTTCAACGAAGACCATGTACTGCCAGCACACTCCTCTTGGGAGGATGGATATTTTGCCATACGTCATCATACATTTGGCCCGGAGTCGCCCACGGCTTTTATCGGATTGAACAACTTGGTGACCCGGGGAGCGCTGCGGGCTTTGCTTGAAGCAGGTTACAGCGTCCCCGGGGACATCTCATTAATCGGTTACGATGATCTGCCAGATATGCAATACGCTGAGGTCGCACTGACAACGATCGGACCACCGCTGGATGAACTGGCTGCGCAGGCCGCAGAGCTGATTGTATCTTTGATCCGTGATGAACAGGTGGACTATCCGGTAGTCATTCAGCCGAAGCTGAATCATCGCAATTCAACGGCAAAGTGTCAGTAACGAAAAACAAGAATGATTAGACGCACATGTGCACGTTAAGGATGGTACAACATTCAAGGAGGTGTCCGTTATGCAAGTACAGACGCAATTATCCTGGTCTGAGCGAATAGCAGAGACGATTATCCAGCAATGTGATGGGGACGGGTATCATGCGTTTCCTTCTGAACGATGGGCTTATGTTCAGGGTATGACACTAATGGCAATGGCGCAAACGGGGAAACAGTACGGTAAGGACGAGTATATCGCTTTTATGAAGAGACATATGGATATGTATGTGCAGCAAGATGGTTCCATTGCGACGTATTCACTTGAAGAATACAACCTGGATCAGATCAATCAGGGCAAAAACCTGTTTGGATTGATGGATACTACCGAAGACCAGCGTTACGCGGAAGCCGCACATCTACTGGCGGCGCAACTTGCAGGACAGCCCAGAACATCCGAAGGCGGCTTTTGGCACAAAAAGATCTATCCTTTCCAGATGTGGCTGGACGGATTGTATATGTCATCCCCTTTTCTGGCTCAGTATGCGAAGCAGTTCAATCGTCCGGAATTATGGGATGAGGTAGCTCATCAGATCTTGCTGATCGAACGCCAGACCCGTGATCCGCGGACCGGACTGCTTTATCATGGCTGGGATGAATCCAAAGAACAGGTCTGGGCCGATGCGTTGACCGGATGCTCCGCACATTTCTGGAGTCGTGCGATGGGCTGGTATGCCATGGCAATTGTAGACAGCGTGGAGCATTTCCCCGTGAATCATCCAAAGCGCGGAACCATCATTGGTATCTTCGAACGGATGTGCCACGCTTTGGTACGCGTGCAGGAGCAGGAGAGCGGGTTATGGTTCCAGGTACTCGATCAGGGTTTCCGCAAAGGAAATTATCTGGAAGCTTCCGGCTCTAGTATGTTCGTGTATGCACTCGCGAAGGGTGTGCGGTTGCGCTATCTGGAGCCACATTTCAGAGAGGCAGCAGAAAAAGGCTGGAACGGACTCACTTCCAGATTGGTGGAAGAAACCACTGACGGATTGAAACTGAATGGAATCTGCCATGGGGCAGGACTGAGTCTGGACCGGGACGGATCTTACAGCTACTATGTGAGCGAAGCAATTGTAAGCGATTCCTTTATGGGCATGGCTCCGCTATTGCTGGCTGCGTTGGAAATGGAGCGATTGCCATGAGCAAGCAGGTATCACCGAATATAGATCTGGATAAAATGACGCGATATTATACCGTTTCTCCGGATGGGACGGGTGATTATGCTACCATACAGGCAGCAATCGATGCCGCTCCGGACCACGGAACCGAAAGCTTCACGATCCGAATTAAGGCAGGCATATATTACGAGAAGCTGGATATTGAGAAACCTATGATTCATCTGATCGGTGAGGGGGCGGAGCATACGATCATTACATATGATGATTATGCGCTCAAGAAGTTCCCGGATGGGTCGCAATATCATACCTTTCATTCCTACACAGCTTTCATCGGAGCAGACGATTTTACAGCGGAGCAAATATCCTTCGTTAACTCAGCCGGGCCGGGCAAGGTAGTAGGTCAGGCTTTGGCTGTGTACGTGGATGGAGATCGGGCAGCGTTCCGCAGTTGTCGCTTTATCGGCCATCAGGATACGATCTTTACGGGACCACTGCCTGAGCAGCCGCTGGATCGCAGCTACTTTGGCGGGCCGCGAGATGGGGCGGAGCGGCGTAAGCTGCGTCAATATTATGAGCACTGCTACATTGAGGGCGACATCGATTTTATTTTTGGCTCGGCTACGGCAGTGTTCAAGGGTTGTGAGATCTTTGCCAAGAACCGTTTGTCCGATACGGCGATTGCGAATGGCGAAGTGAACGGCTGGATTACCGCAGCATCTACACCCGAGGATGTACGTTATGGGTATGTATTTATCGATTGTGATCTCACCAGCAATGCACCTCCCCAGTCGGTATACCTCGGCAGGCCATGGCGTAATCATGCCAAAGTCTGTTTCTTGAATTGTTGGATCGGTGCTCATGTGAAACAGGAGGGCTGGCATAATTGGAACAAGGCAGATGCGGAGCAGACCGTTCAGTACGCCGAATATAACAGTGCCGGACCTGGGGCCGGAAATGCGATGGTACGGGTTCCCTGGGCAAAAACACTAAGTGATCAGGAAGCGGCCGAATACGCGATACCTCTTATTCTGTCCGGTGTAGACGGGTGGCAACCTTTCGGTGAGGAGAAGGGCTAAACGGCGGGAAGTCATGTTTTCTACTGTGCAAAATCAAAGATGAAAGGCTCTCTTTCAAGTCTCTTAAAGACTTGGTAGAGAGCCTTTTTTGTGCGGTATCTTACATTTTTCGCCCCCTATAGAAATAATTTATCCCTTATCTGATTTGCATTTTACTGATTAAATACAGGGTGAGGATCTGTAAATTCCCTGTAAAATTTGGATGGTATTTATTAAAAAAGAGAACGAGAGGGAAGGTCCATTCTGGAAAGGGAAGGGAGTGAAGAGGGACTTAACGTAGACGGTTTAATAAGACTCGAATCGATCGCGGATGACATGTAAGTATACCAGTGAAGCATTGTTTGCAAGGTGAAAATAACCTAGTACAGGAGGGATTTTGCTTGAATAAAGCTGTTCAATTCCGCCCGGTCATTACATTCGCTTTGGCATTTCTTCTGATTATTTCGTGGTTTGCACCAAGAGCTGATGCCGCTGCCCTGTGGCAGGCAGGCACCGCATACAAGAAAGGAGATCTAGTAACATATCAAAATAAAGATTATGAGTGTATTCAGGCCCACACGGCGTTTACCGGATGGGAGCCCTCTGTTGTGCCCGCGTTGTGGAAATACGTCGGGGATGGTTCGGGAGGGGAAACGCCAACGCCAGATACGGCACCACCTTCTGTTCCTGCGGGTCTGACTTCATCCTCCATCACGGACACCTCCGTGAGTCTTTCCTGGAATGCATCCACGGATAACGTGGGCGTAGCGGGATATGAGGTGTATCGAAACGGTGTTCTCGTGACAAGCACCTCAGCAACAACGGCTGTAGTCACGGGACTGACAGCTGGCACGACTTATGCTTTTACGGTAAAAGCAAAAGATGCCGCAGGCAATACATCCGCTGCGAGCACCTCCCTCAATGTAACGACTTCCAACGGATCTTCTAATCCCGGGCCAACCGGCAGCAAATGGCTGATCGGCTACTGGCACAACTTTGACAATGGCTCTACCAATATCAGACTTCGTAACGTATCAACAGCCTATGACGTCATTAATGTCTCCTTTGCCGAACCGATTTCACATGGTAGTGGAACGCTTGCTTTTACTCCGTATAATGCGACGGTAGCCGATTTCAAATCCGATATTGCCTACCTTCAAAGCCAAGGAAAAAAAGTGCTGCTTTCCATGGGGGGAGCCAATGGCACCATTGAGCTCATCGATGCGACCAAGAGACAACAGTTTGAAGAATCGTTAAAATCGATTATTTCCACCTATGGTTTCAATGGTCTTGATATCGATCTGGAAGGAAGCTCCCTGTCTCTGAATGCAGGAGATACCGATTTCCGTAGCCCGACGACACCGAAGATCGTTAATCTCATCAATGGCGTAAAAGCAGTTAAATCTCATTTTGGTACTAACTTCATTCTGACGGCAGCACCGGAGACGGCCTATGTACAGGGCGGATATCTGAGCTATGGCGGCCCTTGGGGAGCATACCTGCCAGTCATCCATGCCTTGCGTAATGACCTGAGCCTGCTTCATGTACAGCACTATAACACGGGCTCTATGGTGGGGCTGGATGGGCGCTCCTACGCCCAAGGGACAGCTGATTTCCATGTTGCCATGGCTGAAATGCTGCTTCAAGGCTTTCATGTAGGCGGAAGCACGGGGCCATTCTTCAGTCCCTTGCGACCGGACCAGATTGCAATCGGTGTACCGGCTTCCCAGCAGGCTGCCGGAGGTGGTTATACGACACCAGCCGAGCTGCAAAAGGCATTGAATTATTTGATCAAAGGCGTATCATACGGCGGTTCCTATACCCTTCGCCAACCTGCAGGTTATGTGGGCCTTAAGGGGATTATGACCTGGTCCATCAACTGGGATGCATATACAAACAACCAGTTCTCAAATGCACATCGTTCATTCCTGAATGGTTTTAGCACGCAAACAACAAAGGAGGTTGTGTACTAAATGCCAAATGTAAATAAACACACTATTTTGAAGAAAACCGCAACGTTTTTCCTGGGTCTGTCCCTGCTCTTATCGGTTATTGTCCCTTCATTTACACTCCAACCTGCTACGGCAGAAGCAGCAGATGCGTATAAAATTGTTGGTTATTACCCGTCCTGGGCCGCGTACGGGAGAAATTACAATGTAACCGATATCGATCCGAACAAAGTGACGCATATCAACTATGCTTTTGCAGATATTTGCTGGAACGGCATTCATGGAAATCCGGACCCTTCGGGGCCAAATCCTGTGACATGGACCTGTCAGAATGAAAAAAGCCAGACGATTAATGTACCCAACGGAACGATCGTGCTTGGCGATCCTTGGATCGACACAGGTAAGACATTTGCAGGGGATACGTGGGATCAGCCCATCGCAGGCAACATCAATCAGCTGAACAAGCTAAAACAAATCAATCCTAATCTGAAGACAATCATCTCCGTGGGAGGATGGACGTGGTCCAATCGCTTCTCCGATGTAGCCGCGACGGCTGCAACGCGAGAGGTCTTTGCGAACTCTGCCGTGGACTTCCTGCGAAAATACAATTTTGACGGGGTCGATCTGGACTGGGAGTACCCGGTATCAGGCGGTCTCGACGGTAACAGCAAACGCCCTGAAGATAAGCAGAACTATACTCTTCTCCTGAGCAAAATCCGTGAAAAGCTGGATGCAGCAGGAGCTGTGGACGGCAAGAAGTATCTGCTTACGATTGCAAGCGGTGCATCTGCGACCTATGCGGCCAATACGGAGCTTGCCAATATAGCAGCCATCGTCGATTGGATTAACATTATGACTTACGATTTTAACGGGGCTTGGCAAAAAGTCAGCGCGCATAACGCGCCGTTGAACTACGATCCTGCCGCTTCAGCTGCTGGTGTGCCAGATGCCAATACATTTAATGTAGCTGCGGGAGCGCAAGGGCATCTGAATGCAGGCGTACCAGCCGCTAAACTTGTGCTTGGTGTGCCGTTCTATGGACGTGGCTGGGATGGATGCGCACAGGCAAATAGCGGCCAGTATCAGACATGCACGGGTGGTTCTTCCGTGGGAACATGGGAAGCAGGCTCCTTTGATTTCTACGATCTGGAGGCCAATTACATTAACAAAAACGGGTACACGCGTTACTGGAATGACACGGCCAAGGTGCCATATCTCTATAATGCGACCAACAAGCGATTTATTAGCTATGATGATGCGGAGTCTGTTGGATATAAAACCGCTTATATCAAGAGCAAGGGACTCGGCGGCGCGATGTTCTGGGAGCTTAGCGGTGACCGGAACAAAACACTTCAAAATAAACTGAAAGCCGATCTGCCTACCGGAGGTACAGTGCCTCCAGCAGATACGACGGCGCCAAGCGTACCCGGTAATGCCCGTTCGACAGGTGTGACAGCTACCTCCGTGACGCTGGCTTGGAATGCTTCAACAGATAATGTGGGTGTTACCGGTTATAACGTGTACAATGGTGCCAGTCTTACAACCTCCGTCAACGGAACGACTGCAACAATCAGCGGACTGTCCGCGGGTACTTCTTATACCTTCACGATTAAAGCAAAGGATGCGGCAGGTAATCTGTCTGCAGCCAGTAATGCTGTAACTGTAAGCACGACAGCTCAGCCGGGTGGAGATACGCAGGCGCCAACTGCACCGACGAACCTGGCATCGACAGCGCAAACGGCATCCAGCATAACGCTGAGCTGGGCGGCATCCACGGATAACGTGGGTGTAACGGGTTATGACGTGTACAATGGAACAGCTCTGGCGACATCCGTGACCGGAACAACCGCAACGATCAGCGGACTTGCAGCGGATACCTCGTATACATTTACGGTAAAAGCAAAGGATGCGGCGGGGAATGGTTCTGCTGCGAGCAATGCGGTGACCGTGAAAACAACCGCAGGAACGACGAATCCGGGCGTTTCCGCCTGGCAGGCCAATACAGCCTATACTGTTGGACAGCTGGTGACGTATAGCGGCAAGACGTATAAATGCTTGCAATCCCACACATCCTTGTCTGGGTGGGAACCATCCAATGTTCCTTCATTGTGGCAGGTCCAATAGTTAAAATATGAATTACAACAATTTAAATTGAAGCCTGCAGTGTTAACGGGTCTTGGCTACAGTGAAGAGAATATAACAAAAAACCACCGGCTTCTGGACCGGTGGTTTTCGCTATGCTATGTCAATGACAAACAAAGCAGCCTCCAAAAAGGCTATCTATTAGAAATCGAAATTATCTGGATCAGGTCCAACGCGTACATTTTCGTTCAGAGCGTTGATCTGATCCATCTCTTCATTTGAAAGTTCAAAGTCGAAGATGGAAGAGTTCTCGATAATCCGCGGTTCTTTGGTCGACTTCGGAATGGTAATGACTCCATTTTGCAGATCCCAACGCAGGATTACTTGTGCAACCGATTTGCCTTTGGCTGAAGCAATCTTCGTAAGCACTGGATTGTCCAGTAACTGACCCTGCATTAGAGGTGACCAAGCTTCAAGCTGAATACCGTGCTTTTCACAGAAGGCCTTAAGCTCAAGCTGAGTCAGGCGAGGGTGGTATTCCACCTGATTGATCATCGGCTTCACTTTGGCATCCTGCATCAGGTCTTCGAGATGATGAATCTGGAAGTTGCTCACGCCAATAGCCTTAATGCGGCCGGCTGCATACAGCTCCTCGATCGCTTTCCAAGCTGCGGTGTATTTGCCTGCCTTAGGCCAGTGAATTAGATACAGATCGAGGTATTCCAGTCCCAGTTTGTTCAATGTGGTATCAAATGCGGCAAGTGTCTCCTCATATCCGAGGTCTGCATTCCATACTTTCGATGTCACGAACAGTTCTTCACGTTTCAGGTTGTTTTCTTTCAAAGCTTCGGCAATGGCTTGTCCCACGCCAGCTTCATTGCCGTATATTGCGGCAGTGTCGATGCTGCGGTAGCCATGTTTAATCGCATTTTTCACGGCTTCAATCAATTCAGACCCTTCTTCTACCTTAAATACGCCAAGTCCAAACCAAGGCATATGAACACCGTTATGCAAAGTGACTGTAGATTGTAAATGTTGTGCGGTTTGAGCTGTTGTCATGAGAGTTCCTCCTTCAAATGTGTAAAAATCAGTCATTTCAAGCTGAATTGCCGTTATTTCATCATACAAAATCAAATCATACTAGATCAAATAGGGCTCAACGTATATAGTATAGTAAAATACGATTTGAAACCGGTTCCCTTCATTGACCGGAACCGATATACAAAAGGCTACGCCCCTGGTCGGAATGAAACTTAGAACGAAGTTTTCTCCACCATTTAGGCGGCTGGTACTTGTTGAGCCTTGCTTTCCAGCATTTTAGCCCATGCAGTCAGGATGACGGCTATGAGAACCATCAAAGCGCCGACCCATGTCGTGTGAATCAACCCGATGGAGTCATTGATCACGCCACCCAGATAGGCACCTATGGCAATGCCTGCATTAAATGCTGCGATGTTGAAGGCTGAGGCTACATCCTTGGCCTGTGGTGCATATCGTTCAGCCAAGGTTACAACATACATCTGAAGACCAGGCACATTCATGAAGGCCAGCAATCCCATGCCCATAATGGTGAGCAATGCTGCCAACTTGAATGGGACCGTAAAGTACATGATGCCCAGAATGATGGTCTGAATGATGAACATGTAGAAGAGCGCCTTGAGCGGGTTGCGATTGGCTGCTCTGCCGCCGATGATATTACCGACTGCAATGGCGATTCCGTACAACAATAGAATGAACGCTACCGTTTTCTCGGAATAGCCGCTGATATCATGCAACAACGGGGACAGATACGTAAAGACAACAAATGTTCCTCCGTACCCAACAGCAGTAATGGCAAAAGCAAGCAGTAAGCGCCCACCTGTAACCAGCTTTAGCTGATCCCGAAATGCCGTTCGTGCTCCTCGCTTCAACGTGGATGGCACAAGTATCAGGTTCCCGATCATCGCAACGAGGCCAACCACAACAATCAGGATAAAGGCAGCGCGCCAACCCCAATGTTGACCGATGAGTGTACCGAGAGGTACACCGGTTACTGTGGCAATGGTTAGACCGGAGAACATGATGGCAATGGCACTCGCCCTGCGATTGGCAGGTACCAGATCGGCTGCAATAGTCGAACCGATGGACATGAATACGCCGTGAGCCAGAGCGGATACCACTCGTGCAATGAGCAACATGGTGATTCCCGTCGATAGTGCAGCCATCGTGTTACCCGCAATGAAAACAACCATGATGGCAAGCAGTAGTGTTTTGCGTGATACGGTAGACGTCAGTGAGGTCAGAACAGGAGCCCCAAAGGTAACACCTAAGGCATATAAAGTAACGGTCAGTCCCGCTGTAGTTACGGAAATGCCGAGATCATCCGCAATGAGGGGCAGTAGCCCGACGCTGATAAACTCTGTGGTACCGATCGCGAACGCACTAATGGCCAACGCTAGCAGTGCCCACGTGCTGCGTTTTGAATCTTGTAACATTTCTTGCTCAACTCCCCAGAATGTAGATTTACGTACCGGCAAATGCTATTATGAGTTATTCGGTATAGATTGAATAGTACGTACTTTTTAGTACCCTACGTACTTTTTGGTGCCTATACAGCATGCGACGGAAGTAATCCAATTCATCAGGGAGGAAGCAAGTTATGGTTCGAAAAAAATATAACATCTCGGTTGAAGCTACCCTTGAGGTGATCGGTGGCAAATGGAAATGCGTCATTCTCTGTCACCTGACACATGGGAAAAAGCGAACCAGTGATCTCAAGCGTATTATGCCCGCAATTACACAGAAAATGTTAACACAGCAACTGAGGGAGCTTGAGAACGACGGGATCGTGAACCGGATTGTATATAATCAGGTCCCTCCCAAAGTGGAGTACGAATTGAGTGATTATGGCCGCAGTTTGGAACCAATTCTCAATGCGCTCTGTAATTGGGGAGATCAGCATATTGTAAAGGAATACGGAGATAAATCAGCAGTGCTGGAGGACAATGGGCTCAATGATTTTAACTCAGACAATAGGGAGCTGGTGCAACCGTGAACTATGAGATTCTATATGATGGTGCTTTTGCGATGCTTAAAGTACATTTGCAGCGGGGAGAGCGGTTCAAGGCCGAGAGTGGTGCGATGGTATCCATGACTCCGACGGTTGAACTGAAGGGTTCAGCAGAAGGTGGGATGTTTGCCGGGTTCGGTCGGATGCTGAGCGGGGAGAAGTTCTTCTTTCAGGAACTGACGGCTGCTGGTGGATCAGCAGAGATTCTACTCTCGCCTTCAAGCATGGGGGATGTGGAAGCCGTTGAATTGGACGGTTCCTATTCACTCTATGTGCAGAAAGACGGATTTCTGGCAGGAACTGAAGGCATTCAGGTGAATACCAAAATGCAAAACCTGAAGAAAGGTCTCTTTTCGGGAGAGGGTTTCTTTATTATTGAGATTAGTGGGCGTGGAACCGTATTTTTGTCTTCCTATGGTGCAATCCATGCGATCAATCTGGCCGCAGGTGAAGAAATGATCGTGGATAACGCCCATTTGGTGGCATGGCCTCATTATGTAGATTACCGCATTGAGAAAGCTTCACAGGGCTGGTTATCCAGTGTTACAAGTGGAGAAGGATTGGTATGTCGGTTCCGGGGAGAAGGAACCATTCTTATACAGAGCCGCAATCCGCAAGGATTCGGACAATGGGTGAAGCAGTTCATTCCTACGCGCTAAATATTTTTGCAGAAGAACACACAGAGTTGCAACGGATGTGTTTCCATCATCGTTATATGAATAACGGACTTACTGTAATGTCTGATGGATACATATTCTGTTGCACAAGGTCGCACATCATGGAGGTATGAAATGACAAGCTCACAGTATAAAAACGCACAAGAAAGCCCGGGATACCTGCTATGGCAGGTTACAGCGATGTGGCAAAAGGAAGTACGTCGGGTGTTGGAGCCACTCGAACTAACACAGCCCCAATTTGTATTGTTGCACGCCTGTTTATGGCTCAATGAACACGATGAGGAAGGCAAAGGAGTAACTCAGGTTCAGATTGCTCAGTTTGCCAAGGTGGATGTTAACGTGACTTCTCAGGTTCTGCGTGCGCTTGAAAAGAGAGGATTAATTACCCGCGCTCGTCATCAGACGGATACGCGTGCCAATATTATCACAACAACGGAAGAAGGAACCCGATTGGCTGTGGAGGGAATTCATCTTGTTGAGGAATCGGACAAGGCATTCTTCGAAACTTTGGATGATCGTAAGGGAGAGTATTTGGAGATCATGCAGGAGTTTCTTCGCCAAAAAACAGAGGGCTAATCCATAATATAATTTTTTTATTTTATTAAACTACATAATGTAGTGGAACTGGAAGTTTTTCTAATTACTAATAATTATAGCGTTGCTACAAAATACAAATAGACCTCCTGACTTTATCCGTCAGGAGGTTTATTTCAGTTGTTTTAATCGATTCGATAGGATGCAAACGGCTCGCGGCGACGGAAAGAGTCACTGATCTGATCCAGATCGGCCAACAGCTCATCGGGCAGTGACATGTCCAGACTAGCCATATTATGTTCCAGCTGTTCGGTGCGTGTAGCGCCCACAATCACTGTGGATACAGCTGGACGTGTCAGTAGCCATGCGAGCGACAGCACACTTGGGGAGCAGCCATAAGAGGCAGCTTTAGCGCTCACTTGTTCACTTAGTTGGATATTATGCTCCAGCAGGAAACGGTTGAAGGACGGATCGGTGTCTGCTCTGGAACCAGAAGGCACACGGGTCTGTCCGTTATATTTACCTGTCAGAATACCGCCTGCTAGTGGGAAATAGGGGATAATGCCTACCCCCTGATCGAGACACATCGGAACCAGTTCGAGCTCAGGTGTACGGTCTGCCAGAGAGTAGCTGGTTTGGGTAGAGATGTAGCGCACATAACCTTTCTGTTCACTGATCCCCAGAGCTTTCATCAGCTCCCAGGCTGCGTAGTTGGAGGCTCCGATGTAACGAACTTTGCCGGAAGTGACCATATCGTCCAGTGTGCGTAGTGTCTCATCCAGCGGTGTATGCGGATCAAAGGTATGGATCTGGTACAGATCCACATAATCCGTTTGCAGACGCCGCAGGCTATGTTCCAGCTCTTGTTGCAAATGGTAGCGGGAGGAACCCCGCCCATGAGGACCATCATGCCGGGGCAAGCCGGCTTTGGTAGCAAGCACCGCGTTTTCCCGTCGACCTGTGAGAGCCTGTCCAATGATACGTTCCGATTCCGTACCTGCGTAGATATTGGCGGTATCGATAAAGTTAATACCCTGATCCATCGCTGCATGAATAATGCGGGTAGAAGTTGCTTCATCCGCGCGTTTGCCAAACGCATTGGTACCGAGCCCCAGTGCCGACACACGCAGACCACTATTGCCCAAACGTCGATATTCCATCATTCATCGCTCCCTTTATGTACATTTATGTAATGCAGATTATAACGTAATCTATTGAAAACGTGTTATTAATATAGTTAAATGATTCTAAGAACCCGTTATTAAAGGAGATATGATGGAAAACAGTGCCGCACATTTAACAAGACGGAAGCCGAAGAAACCGAAGAAGAAATGGATGAAGCCATTGATCATCACCCTAAGTGTGCTGCTTGTGTTGGGAGGACTCGGATTTATCTATCAAAAGCAACTCGTCGTGTTTGCCTTTAACATGTTCGCCTCAGGTACGGTGAAGGAAGCCTTGGATGACTCCTTTAAACCAGCTGGCAATAAGGATGCCCCTGTTGTAGAACATACGGACCCATTCTCACTGTTGTTGCTTGGTATTGACCAACGCGATAACGAACCAAGCCGTTCGGATACCATCATCTATTCCGTCGTGCGTCCAGAAGACAATAAAGTGCTGCTGCTGTCCATTCCACGTGATTCCTATACCGAAATCGTCGGCCGGGATGTGAAGTCGAAGATCAATTCAGCTTATGCCCACGGTGAAGCCAAGATGGCGATGGATACGGTGGAGAATTTGCTGGGGAACAAAGTGGATTTCTATGCTGCGATTAATTTTAACGGGCTCAAGGATATTGTTGATGCGGTGGGCGGTGTTGAACTGCCGATCAAAAAGAACATTGAGAACAAATCAAAAGCGCATGAGAAGCTGTTCGTTGAAGCGAACAAACCGATCTATAGCGGCGAAGAAGCGCTTGGTTATGTGCGTTACCGGGAAGATTCCGATTTTAATCGGACGATGCGTCACCGGATTTTCTTAAGTGCCTTCATGAATCGTGCGCTGGAGGTCAAAAATCTGACCAAGATCCCGGATGTGATTCAGATTGCCGGATCGAATTTTACAACCAACATGACTTCGGACTTCATCGTGAAGTTTGCCGAGTCCTTATATATGAAAGACAGTGCACCAACAATCAGCAACTACATGCTGAAGGGGGAAGGTGCGACGCGCAGTGGCGTATGGTTCTACGATCTGTCGGAGGACGATCTGCAATATGTGCGTGGCATGATCGCCAGTTGGCTGAACCCTGATGCGACCGAGATTATTGAACCGGAGTCAGCGGACCAGGCAGATACACCTGATGCAGCATAAGCATCGATTCTTGTGCAAAGCTCATATGAATATAAGTCGGGAGAAGTAGTTGCTTCCCGGCTTTTTTGCGTTTGAAATCCTACAGATGGAATATTGTACAGATATATCTAATGTTTAAACCTCTTTTTATGGCATACATATAGTAAAATATAGGGAAAAGATTAAACATCAACCAACGGAGGAAACTCATGAAGGAGTTTAAGGAACGGCTTGGGCAGGTTCAGGAGCAGCAGAAGCAACTGGCGAAGGAGTATAACGCCCTGCTCCAGGAATACGAGTCCGATGACCTGATCGTTAAGAATGAACAATTGCAGGAACAGTACGAAGCCCACAAGCTCAAGCTGCAACAGCTTGAACTTCGCTCGCGCAAGATGGAAGAAGAGAATGCACGTCTTCGCATGGCGTTATCCGAACAGATGCTGGACGAGAAGCTGAATCTGATCCGGGTATCCCGGGAGAAGATGGAGACGTATTTTCAAGGGAAAACAGCGGTACATAATGATCGAATTGCATTCCATGAACATCGAACCAAGTCCAATCTAAACGCGCTGTACAACCAGGCCGCACAGGAGTTGCAAGAGGATTCTCACGAGGTGAAGGAGAGGATTGCTTACCTTGCGGCAGAGGTAAATGAGCGCATTGAATCGCACAGACGAGCCGTCCGGGAGAGAGAAGAGGCTCTGCGTGGGCACATGGAACGTGGATATGAGCAGATGGCGGAGGAGGGCTTGAGCGAAGAGACCATTCAGCGCCGGATCAAGCAGAATCGCATGGAGATGAAGATTGGACTTAGCTGGATCAACAAGGTTGCCATCCTGCTCCTCATTCTGGGGGTTGGAGCAGCGTTCCAATACTCGTACTCGACCTGGTTTAATGACGAGATGAAGAGCGGAGCCTTTTTCCTGCTAGGTGCGCTAATGCTTGCTGGAGGAGAGTGGCTATTCCGCCGCAAAAGGCAGACGTTTGCAATGGGGCTGCTCGGCGGTGGGATCTCCGTGTTGTTCGGCTCCATCTTCTATAGTTACTTCTTACTGCATATCATCGGGTTATATACGGGACTTGGCTTGTCTGTATTGGTATCGGCAATCTCCGTATTGTTGTCCTTGAGATACCAGTCGAAGACCATCTGTTCACTAGGTTTGGTGGGCGGGTATCTTCCGTTATTCTCCTACATGTTCTCGTTCGGGCTTGAAGGCCCTGCTGTCTATGTAGCTATGATCTATCTGCTGCTCTTAAACGGCATTATTGTTTTCATTTCGTTTGGCAAACGGTGGCCGGTGGTGCACTATATCAGTTTCCTATTTAATACACCGTCTATGCTCATCCTCTTATGGCTGTCGCCAAGTGAGAAGATTGGCATGTTGTATTCCATAGTGACGTTTGCATTATATCTGGGCATTACGCTGGCATATCCATTCAAACACCGGATGAAGTTAACCTGGTGGGATTTCGCTCTACTCGCTATGAATACGAGCATTAGCTGTCTGATGTTATACGTGTTATTTGATGTGGCGGAGTGGAATGATGCTCAGGGCTTGCTGGCGTTGATCTTCTGCGTGGTGTATCTGGGCCTCGCACGATTCGTCCAGCGCAATATGGCTCAGGAGAAACAGACGATATTACTCTTTTATGTCACTTCCCTGACGTTCGCCATTCTGATTATTCCGTTCCAGTTCGGGGCCAAGTGGTTATCAATGGGCTGGTTGATCGAGGGTGTTCTGCTGGTTACGCTTGGACATCTGAAACGGCTCAAATCGGTGGAACGTGCCGGATGGGGCATTGTGCTCCTATGTCTATTCACTTTCGTGTACTATGACCTGCTGGCGTTATTCTTCATCGGGGAACGTTCTTATTTTATGTTAAAATACTCCAGCATCACGCTGGGAACTGTGCTTATTACACTGTATTATGCTTGGGCAGTTCACAGCAACTCATCTTCCAGGGAGAGATTCAATTACAGCGCACTGGAGCTGGGTTTCCTGAACGGATTCAAGTATGTGACACTTGCGAATCTGTGGTTATACGTGCTGTATGAGTCGAATGAATTGTATACCAGAGCTGCCGATGGGACGTTCCTGTTATACATGTTCTACAAGTTGCTCATGTTTGCAGCGCTCACAATTGCATTGGCCTATGGACTGAGCAAGGTGAAGCTGCTGCATGATCGATACGTACAGGGGTATACCACCTTCCTGCATGCCATTGGTTGCTGTATTGCACTGGCTGTCACCTTAACCATGCCGGCGCTTCAGCCGGAAGTTCAGCAGCATACGGCGGCAGAAATTGTTGGTTTGCTGGTGCTAATAATCTTTAATGTAGGGGTATTCTTTGCAGGAAGGGATCTGCTGATTGCAGGCATCCGTGGGCAGTTCAAGAGCATTGAATGGTACCCGGTTATCGCAGGAGTATATCTGCTAGGGGTCATCACCGTCTTCCTGACGATCCAGTTCCATTGGGGTGATGTGGGGCTGATGTTCAGCCTGATCTATCTGCTGCTGGCGATTCTCTATATTGCCTATGGATTCCGTAGAAAATATGTGATGATTCGGCGTTTGGGCCTTGGCCTAACGTTGTTTGCCACGGGGAAGATGGTGTTCTATGATGTGGGAATGCTTACCTCGGGCAGCAAAATCTTTGCCTATTTCAGCTTCGGCGTACTTTTGCTTGGGATCTCTTACCTGTATCAGAAGGTGTCCAGCCGGATGGAGGAAATACAGTCCAGAGAGACAGCGAAGCTTGGCGATGAACCTAATGTGCCTGAGGAAGAACAAGACTAACTTGGATACGAACGATAGAAGTAGCATTTGCGATTATATGGGGAGGGATTCGAAGTGGGATTTGACCTGAAAATCATGCTTTGGCAACTGTTATGGCTTGCTGGCCCTGTAGCTCTTATCGTGTATGTGTGGAGGAAATTCGACGTGAGAAAGAAGCGGCGTTGACCTGAGTGTTTGTGGGGGTGTCCACTGTCGACTTCGCTTCGATTAGGCAAATAAGTCGTTATCTGTGTTGTTCAAACGCATAGACGATCTATCGTGTAATATAGATTCTTTGGATTAAAATGAGGCTCCGGGCTGCTGTGAACAGCAATCTGGGGCCTTATTGATGTGAGTCTATGGCTCAGCCTAATATGACATTCGTGAAACGTTTTGTGCGGAGATCACGTTATAATAGAGTAGACTAGGGCTGGATCTTCATTTGTAACCATGAAATTTCGGTAGCCGATGTGCCTTTCAGTGATTCTCCGCCATCATCGTTCATACGGGAGAGCACGGTTAATGTCATGGACAAGGCGAAGGCGAGCAGCACGTATATGAAAATGTTTTTTTTGTTCATTGGAAGGTACCTCTCTTGTTGAATGGACTAAAGTAGACATCCGGTCGTCATGAGAAAAAAAGCACAACGTCTGGTATAGTAGAGTGAGTAGAACCAAACATAAATCGTTCCTGTATACCACTATATTGAACTATAGCGGGGCAAACAATGGAGCAAATCTGATGAATTTATCATTATTATTAACGAAATGTGTATAGTACGTGTTCAAAAAGACCGGTTTTCAGTACCGAGAAGATGGGCTTTTTGAACAACCTCTTATAGAGATCGAGTGATCGTTGAAGGTGGGAGAATAATATGCGGGAGACGGCAAAAATCGTCATTCGTACGCCAGGACAGGAAAGTGACGGCTCGTTCGCTTATGTAAGCCAAGGTCGCTCCATTACGGTGGGACGTTACACAGGCGGAAGTGAATTGGACTTGTCTGTTTATAATCAGATGATATCGAAGCGGCATTGCCGCATTCATTATGATGTACAGCAACAGCTATGGATCGAGGATCTAGATAGCAAAAATGGAACCGAACTGAACGGGCAGCGCCTCGTTCCTTATGAGAAATATCCGTTTGGCGAGGGAGACAGCCTGACGTTGGTCAATGGCCTGATCCAGCTTCGCACGGAAGGTGACCTTGGAGAGACAAGGGAATATCGTCTGTCGGATCTGTTGGGTGAGGGTGTGCGTTTACAGGATCACCTGCAAACCGTACAGATCGGTGAAGTGGAGATTCCGCTGTCCAAGAAGGAGTATCAGCTGTTCAAGCTGCTGTATAGTCAACTGGACCACTTTGTGACAAGGGAACAAATTGTGGCTCAGGTGTGGCCAGAGCGTAGTATGCTGGAGAGTGAAGCGGTAGGGATCGACGAGATTAACTCGCTTATCTACCGGACGAATCGCAAGCTGGGTGTACATTTTACGATTAAGTCTGTGTACAAAAAAGGGGTATACATGAAGTCTCATGTGCCCGAATGAATGCGTGATGACAAAGGGATGATGCTATGTTCATCGTTCATCTAATTCCATGGCTGATTGCTGTGGTGACATTGATATGTGTCATATCCATCGTACTTGTCAGTTGGAAAAACGGGATTTCCCCGATGCCTACATCCGGCCGCGTCAGGCAGGTGGTCATTCAAGAGGTAAACCGTATTCCGGGGTACGGCGATGTGCTTGAAGCGGGTTCCGGGTGGGGCACGCTGGGACTGGATATTGTAAGGCATTGTCCTGGTAAACGGCTGACCGGGATTGAGAATTCGAGAATCCCCTTATGGTCTTCCCAGATAATTGCTTATCTCAGTGTTCGCTTACGTCGAGCCAAGGGGAAACAGCACTCTCTCAAGGGCAGACTGCGCTTCATGCGCGGGGATATCTACATCAGTTCCTATGAACATGCGGATTGTGTGATCTGTTATCTGTTTCCGGGAGCGATGACCCGACTTCTGGACAAGTTCAGTCGGGAGCTTCCGCCGGGTGCCAGGGTGATTAGCGTCTGTTTTGCCCTGCCGGGCAAGGAACCGCTACGCACAATAACATGCCGGGATGCCCTGCGTACCAAGGTGTATGTGTATGCTTTTTGATGAAGAAGCTTATGATTGGAGACAGGAGAAACCGGAGGAATGAGACCCTCATGTTTCTGCTTTCGTTCAATGCATGTTATAACTCACGTGGGGTGTATATAGCTATGAATAAACAAGAACAAGTGACTGATCATTTCAGAGAATTATTTAATAAACTGGTCTGGATTAACAAGTCGAAGATGGAAGCCAGTCTTCGTGGTTATAAGTCTTCCGAAGTTCATTGCATTGAATATATTGGAAAGAATATCGATCCCAATGTGACAAAGCTTGCAGAGTCGCTGTATATGACCAAGGGTGCCATAAGTAAATTGACGAAGAAACTTATCGAAAAAAAATTGATCGAAGTCTACCAGAAGCCGGAGAACAAGAAAGAAGTCTATTTCAGACTGGCCGAGAAAGGGACTGTTGTATTCGGTATTCACGAGGAACTTCACCAAGAATTTCAAAAGCGGGATCAGGCTGTGTTTGAGCAGGTAACCGAAGCGCAATTAGATGGAATGCTCAGGTTTATGGAGAAATACAGCAAACATTTGGACGCAGAGATAAAGAAACAGGGTTTGGACATTTAGATAGATGTGTGTAATGGAAGGGGAATACAAAAAGCAACCTACTCTAATCGAGGGTAGGTTGCTTTTTTATTTGAATAATTATTATTGACAAGGAAACAAAAAAGAGTTACATTTTTTGTTGAAAAGGAAACAATAATACAAAGAGGAGACACATATGACTAAAGAAAACGTCAAAACCACTGAATTACCCAAAGAGGTGCTCATTGCAGCCTGGGCTATAGCTCTTGGAGCCATTGCACCTATGCTTGACTCTACCATGGTGAATATTGCCATAGATCAATTAACACATGATTTCAATACAACCTTAAATATTATTCAATGGGCCATTACAGGATATGTTCTGGCTCTTGCCATGGCAGTTCCCATCTCCGGTTGGCTTATGAACAAGTTTAATAGCAAGAAGATTTTCATTGGTGCTGTTATCCTATTTGGAGTGATTTCTATTTTAGTAGGTGTTAGCTGGAACATTTCGAGTTTTATCTTCTTTCGTTTACTTCAAGGGTTCAGCGCAGGGGTGATTACGACCCTCATGTTTACCCTCTTGGTGAAAACGGCAGGGAAAGATCACTTGGGAAAAGTGATGGCCATCGTAAGTACGCCTATGATCTTCGGCCCTATTCTGGGTCCAGTCCTTGGAGGATTCATCGTTCAGGGGGCATCCTGGCAATGGATTTTCTTCATTAACGTGTTCATCGTGTTGATCGCTGCGCCAGTAATGATGAAAACAATTCCTGACTTTGAACCTTTCAACAAAGAGAATAAGCTTGATCTGTTTGGCATTATTAATTTGTCTTCCATGAGCGGGGCTTTAATCTACGGGATAACGAGAGCTGCGGAACATGCTACGTTTAACAATAATGAAACGATCTTATGGGTGGGTATTGGTGTGGGTTTGGCTGTCATATATATGGCTTATAATCTCATTCGCAAGAATCAAACGGTCCTGCCCATGAGTTTGTTTACTTATAAAAGTTTTGCTGCTTCAAGTGCCGGCTTGTTTATGGCAAATATTGCTCTTATGGGCCCGATGTTAATCCTCCCGCTATTCTTTCAAAACTTTCGCCATTTTACGGCGATTGAAACAGCAGTTGCTCTTATCCCCCAAGGGGTTGGGATGCTTGTTACTCGGCCTTTACTTGGAAAAATGATTGATAAAATTGGACCCAAATATGTAGTGATCGTCAGTTTATTTCTTTCTCTCATTGGTTCAATTCCGCTTATTTTCATCTCTGATAAAACAAGTATGATCTGGATTTCCGTTATATTGTTCATTCGTGGTGCGAGTATTGGAGGGATTAGTCTGCCGTTAACAAGTGAAGCATACACTGGGCTTGATAGCACACAGCTCCCTGAAGCGAGTGTGGGCATTAATATGATTGAGAATCTTGGTTCAAGCTTTGGCTCAGCTATTATCGCGACGGTGGTTGCAACGGTCATACAAGGGTTGCAACCAACGGTCATAAATGAGTTGAAGGGGTACCATGCCGGATTTCTATTATCCAGCGTTATTCTCGTAATTATTCTAATTCCTAGTTTGTATCTTACAAATAAAAGGAACGCATGAACAGTTACTCCTGTTCTTCCTGAAAAATGAAAGCACTAGGTCCCGAATTCACTGTTATCGTGATTTCGGGATCTAGTGCTTCTAATTATACACTTAACTACAAATCATGATTATTTTGCAGAATCGGTAGTGCCTGTGCTGCCGGATGTTGTACCGGATTGCGATCTGTTTCTGCCGCCTCCGAATCCGCCTTGTCCACCGCCACCAGGACCGCCCATACCTGTATTGGCTGTGGTTACACCCGATTCATTCACCCAAGTCACATTACTGGTCGATTGGAATGCAACCACTTGAGTTCCGCCACTGTAGGTACCGTCTGTGTAGAGTCCATCCACTGTTTTACCTGTAGACGTACCACCGGAGTAGATCACATAGGAGCCATCTTTTTTCAGATCCGGGGAGCTGACAACTACGGTTTGATACTCTTTTGCCGGAGCGAATGTCAGAATGTTATTACCTTCGCTGTCTTGTACATGTACAAGTGTTCCAGCTTTTTGCGTTGCAGGGAATGTCATCACAATGGTATTTTGCGTAGACGCATCGGATGTTCCTTGTGCCATACCAGAGCTTCCGGCAGCCACGAGGTATCCACCGCTGATTTCAAATGTACCGTCATAATCCAATGCTCCGTTACCGTTATCCGTCGGTCCGTTCACAATAACCGTTCCGCCAGTCATGTTGATGGAACCATTGGAATCCAGTCCGTCACCACCTGCGTTCACGGTGAGTGTACCGCCGTTAATGTGGAACTCGTTATTGCTCGCTGCTGCTCCCATACCGCCCGGCCCACGTCCTTGCTGAGTAGCAGTTGTACCCTGGGATGCCTGATCGGTAGTTGATGTTTTACCTGTCGTTTCGGTTACAGAGATGTTAGATGTCGTAGTTGCATCGGTTGCTGTAGTAGCGCTATCTGTACTTGCCGCTATATTCGCAGCTGTTTCCGTCTCGCCACCTGCAGCATTTACGCCATCATCGGATGCCGTTACATCTACATCCCCATCGTTCAGGGTGATGATTGCACCTTCAAGTCCTTCATAGCTCTTCGCAATCTTGATGGTTCCGCCGTTAATCGTCAGGGCCTGATCGGCATGAATGCCATCATCACCGGATTCAATGTTGAATGTTCCGTCATTGACTGTCACGTTATTGTTGCTGTGCAAGGAATCATCCATGGAATCAATGGTATACGTACCACCATTAACCGTAAGATCTGTACCTGCCTTGAGTGCTTTGGCACTTGTGGACTCGGTTGCTGTTGTTGCTGTGTCCGCATCGGCATTGTTATCCGTTGTTGTTGTTGTTGTGTTGGCAGAGTTGGATGCCGCTGCGCCGTTCGTATTAGCCCCTGCATTCGTACCGCTGTTAGTAGGCATCTCTGGCATGTCTGCAGGAGGTTCGCCATCCGGTGGTGTTCCCATATCGGTTGGTGGTGTGCCGCCACCCCATCCACCGCCACCGCCGCCAAACGGACCTTCTTCTACTTTAGCTGGTGCATTGGCGCTACCGCCGCCCGTTACAATGTTGTATGTGCCGCCATCCGTAACGAGTGCAGTTTCAGCCTGAATACCATCATTGCCACTTTGGATATCGAAGGTACCTCCTGCGATAGCAACGTAACCTTTGGTGGTATCTGTGTCATTAGTTGATTTAATACCGTCACCTTTGGCTTCAATGGTAATGGTGCCCGCTTGAATGGCGACCATATCTTTACCTTTGATCCCGTCATCGGCTGCTTTGACGCTGATGCTACCACTAATGATTTTCAGATCATCCTTGCTCGTAATACCTTCATTATAGTTACCTGTGACGGTCAACTGACCTGCACCGTTGAACGTAAGATCCGCTTTGCTGAAGATCGCAGCATCCGGCTCGTCTGTCGTAGCGTCGGCGTACACATATGTTTTACCATCGGATACGGTATTCTTGGTTCCTTTTTCGAGTGTAATCACCGCTTTACCAGCCTTCTGAATGTAGATCGCTGCACTGTCGTTATCATGAATGGTTGCTCCGTTTAATACGAGATGCACAGTACCCTTATCGGCAACGTTAACCACGATCTGGCCATCCGTTAGCTCTCCGCTAAGTACATAAGTGCCTGCTTCGGAGATGGTTACTGAGCCGTTGGCTGCTTTGGCGCCCGAACCGGTCACCGTTGCAGTTGTTCCGTTCAGTTTAATCGTTGTGGAATCTGCTTCACTCCAGCTAATATTGGTATCGTCAGCATCCAGAGAGACCAGATCTGCGTATTTTACAGAAGTTTGCTCGCTGACAGATACCGTTTTGGTTGTTCCTGTCGTTGAGGTTGCGGCATTGGCCGTTGTGCTTGTGGTTGCTGGCGAACTGCATGCTGCGAGTAGGCTGGTAATCATGGCGATGGACCAAAGTTTGCTACCTGTTATCATGTTCTTCTTCATATTAGATCGTTCCCTTCGAATTAAAAATTAATATTCCGTTGTTGGACTCATGGTTAACGAGATATCCAGGTTGCCGTTCCGTGTGCGGATCGCATCGAGGAATTCCTTTTGGCTAACACTTTCGTGAATGGTTACACTGTAGACCAGCTCATACAGGCTGCCGAGTTCGGTGGTTCTGATTTTTTTCAGATCAAAAGGTACGTTGAATTTATGGAACACTTCATTAAGGGCTTCTTCATAGCTCAAGTTTTCAGGGATGGTGACTTTCAGCGTTTTCAGCTGACTTTTCTTGCCGCCGAAGTTGAAGCGACTCAGAACAAACATCAGTACACACAGGATAATGGTGAACAGCACCGCGTATCCAAAAGCACCTACACCGCAGGCAAGACCGGAAGCCATCGTGAACAATACGTAAGCAATGTCTTTTGGATCACCAGGGGCACTGCGGAATCGGATGATCGAGAAGGCACCTGCCAAGCTGAAAGCTCGTGCGATGTTGCTGCCGATGAGCAGGATGATGATGGCAACTATGACGGGCAGGACGACCATCGTTAACGTGAAGCTTTGGGAGTATGTGCTTTGGTTAGTCTTCATGTAGGTAAGGCTGATGACCAATCCCAGAATGATGGCAAGACCAATGGTGATGACTGCGTTGTTAAACGTCAGGTTGGTATCGGTTAGGGCTGAGCTGAACAGTGAATCAAGCATATAGGACACTCTCTCTTTCTATAATCGTTTTATCTTGTTCTATGGATGGGTTGAAATCGGTACCTGGCACAAGAATGCGTTCCGTCTGGTAATTCAGGTTCGTTGTTCTCGCGAGATGTCTGTACTCATTGCCGTATTTGGAGAATCCGGTACGGTAGAGACCATGCTCACAGAGCAGTTGCGACAGCCACAGCGGAACGGTTTTCTCGGCTTTCACTTCCATCAGCCATCGACCATCCTTCACCAGCGGTTCACCGTAATCTCCCTGTTCCAGCTTTAGATCGTATCTGCGGCTGCGAATGTTGGTGTCAAAGGTAATGCGGAGATCCCGGCTGTTCTTGTCGAAGAGCGCCTTGCGTTCATACGCCAGATACACTTTTGGTTCAAGATCGTATAATCTAAGGAAATATTTGATCTCTTCGACAACTTGTTTATTCATGTAATCCGCCAGCTCCGGCGCCTGTCCCGAACGAACGAATTCGTAGGCTTCATCCAGCTTCAAGGCGGTTCTGCGCTTGTTCACCAGGCCGAATACTTTCTTTTTGATCTCCAGATACACTTTGGCATTCTCTTCAGGTATTCCATAAGCCCGCAGTCTCAGCTTCTCCTTGTATTTCGGTTTGGAGAGACTGGCGCGAATCAGTGAATCCTGCGGAGTGTCGAAGTACAGGTTGCTGATGGAGTAATACTCATGTTTCTTGTTGTAGGCATCCAGCTCCATGTATTTCAGCAGATCATTATAGAAGTGTGCGTACTGCTCATCCGTCAGAAGGTACTTGCTCTCATATCGGTTGAATACTTCAATAGCCATGTGGGACTCAGTCCTTTCGTTGATGGGTTGTATGTTTTGTTGCATCGTGTATTGCTTCCATGTCTGTATCTTAGAGCCCCAACCTTGAATGAATCTTAAATGGTTTTACATTGCGTTAACATTTTTTTACTTCCTATAATAGTTCGCACGCACAAAATGAATTAAGATTGATTCAAGGTTTAATTGGTAGAATAGGTGATATCATAAAGAGTTTAATGAAGACGAATAATTCAAGCAGAGGAATGAATAGAGCATGAGAATATTAATTGCGGAAGATGAGGTTCATTTGGCAGAGGCTGTATCGCAGATTTTGAAAAAAAACAACTACTCCGTGGATATGGTCCACGACGGCAGATCAGGATTGGATTATGCGCAGAGCGGCATCTACGACCTGTTACTACTCGACATCATGATGCCGGAGATGGACGGGATCACCGTCCTGAAGAAACTTCGCAGTGAAGGCAATCATACGCCTGTCATTCTGCTTACTGCGAAAGGTGAACTATCGGACAAAGTCACAGGCCTCGATTATGGCGCCGATGATTATATCGCCAAGCCCTTCGCCACGGAGGAATTGCTGGCACGGATTCGAGCAGCCTTACGACGGAAGGGAGAAGTGGTTCCCGAGGATGGACTGAAATTTGGCGACATTGAGCTGAATACAACCCAGTTGAAGCTAAGCGTTCAAGGTAAGGAGATCAAGCTAAATCTGAAGGAGAATGAACTGCTGGAGCTGTTGATTGCCCGCAAACAGGCGATTACCTCCAAAGAGCAGATTATTGAGAAGTTATGGGGATTTGATTCGGAAGTGGAGTATAACAATGTGGAAGTGTACATCTCGTTTTTGCGCAAAAAATTAACCTTCCTGAACTCTGCCGTCCGCATTAACACAATTCGGGGTGTGGGATATGTACTTGAGGTGACGTCCTGATGTTCAAGAAACTTCGAAATCGGTTCCTGATCGTGAATCTGGTGTCCATCTCCATTATGATGTTGGTGGCATTTGCGACGATCTATACGATTACGTACCAGAATGTGCAACGTGAGACCAGCATGGAGCTGTACAAGGTTTCTGATTTCTACCACAGTCCTTATAATTCATCCAAGATGCCGCGTGGGGAAGATGGGGGGATGGGGACAGGCTCTGGTTCAGGTTCAAGTTCAAGTACAGGTTCAGAGTCGCTGCCCTCCGATGCCATGGGTGGTAATAATGGAGGACCGGGAGGGGATCCCAACTCACCACCGGCACGTTCCGTTTCGTTTATGATCAAGACGGATGACCAGTGGAAGATTACGGATACGCATTCCCGATTCGATATGGAAGATACGTTCTACACCGAGGCGTTGCAAAAGGTTGACCAGAATAAAGTTGGTGATTCAGAACGGCAGACGGGGCAATTTGCGCTAGATGGAACGGACTGGGCCTATGTGGTTGACCCGAGCGGTGATGGGCATATGATCGTATTCATTGATGTGACGGCGCAACAAGGTATTCTTACGAATTTGATCTATACCTTTGCAGTTGTCGGATTAGTTATGCTGATTGTGATCTACTTCTTGAGCCGTTATTTTGCCAATCGCTCCATTGCGCCAGTCAGAGAAGCGTTTGAGAAGCAAAAACAATTCATCGGAGATGCTTCTCATGAGCTGAAGACACCTCTGGCGATCATTAATACGAATGCCGACGTACTTCTGGCCAATCAGGAGGATACGATAGCGAACCAGGCGAAGTGGCTTCACTATATCAAGTCGGAAACCGAGCGCATGACGGGACTTACGAATGATCTGCTCTATCTGACACAGATGGACGACTCACGCTCTACGATGATTCATGCGAAGTTTAATATGAGTGATGCGGTAGAGAGTATTATTTTGCCGATGGAGGCCGTTATATTTGAGAAAAACATCTCCCTCGATTACAACATTGAGCCGAATCTTACGGTTCATGGGAACAGTGAACAGATCAAACAGGTCATTCTGATTCTGCTGGATAATGCTGTGAAGTATTCCGGTCCCAAAGGGTCCGTAAACGTTACGCTCCAAAGACAGAATAATGATGTTATGCTGGCGGTGTCCAATACAGGTGACGGCATTGCGCCGGAACATCTGGATCGGATCTTCGATCGATTCTATCGTACCGATTCTTCAAGAGCCCGCAAACATGGTGGGCATGGTCTGGGCCTCGCGATTGCTCGTTCCATCGTGGATCAGCACAAAGGAGAGGTGTATGCTCGAAGCGTGGTCGGAGAGGGCGCTACATTTTACGTGCGGTTGTCTTAGGGGTGGAGTGATACGCTGGCTCAACACTAACCTTCGCTACCGCTCTATAATCGCTCGTCAGGCATAAGTTCTGCCTGTAATGGGTTAACCTATGCTACAATGGCAACAGTATGTATGAATCAAGGAGATGAACTGAACGTGGCAGAAGCAAACGCAATTAATGAACAAGAAATGATGCAATATATTGCAGATAAAACGAAGGCAAGCCAGGCGAATATCGCTCTTGTGCTGAAGCATGAGCAAGCGTACATCAACAAGGCGCATGAGAATGCCAAAGGCAACGATGTTGATATTGATGGCGATGATCTGGCGGACTACATCCTTAGTCGCAAAGATGTGAAGCTGGATGAGTTGACCGTGGAAAGCATCCTGGATGCTGAGATGGACTACTTGATGGACAAGGGTCACGCAGGGTACGTAGATTAAGTTCGGCGTGGACCTGGAGCATGGACTGTGGCGTGAGGTTTAATGAGCTTCGTATCGATGATCGGCGGCTGAGTTGCATGGTTATCGGTGTGGGATGATGTTCAGTCCTGCGACCAAGCATTTCTGTGGTCCGGGCAAAATCTAACGAACTTGATACGCGCTATTCGGGTATTTCTCGCTCGGTTGAGAATTTAACGAATCTGAGAAGCGTTATTCTCTGAATATTAGGACTTTTCGGTGCAATTGCAACATTTCTGCGGAATTAGCGTGTCTGAGATTCGTTAGTTAGGGAAATAAGCTCTATTAGCCGATATAAGGTGCCCTAGGTTCGTTAGAGTAACCACAAGGTGCAACGAGACGTTAAATGGCTGTTACAAAAGTGAAATCTCATAGATGCAGCCTAATACATGGCAAGTGTTGTACTGTAAAAAAGACCTCAACTCCACAATACTGTGGTGTTGAGGCCTTTTTTAGATTGTAGCGATCATGCATCCCTTTGGGAACACCTGTCGGTATAACTTATCTAAGGATAGAAATTGAGTTCTATCGTACTGGGCCACTATATTGGATCACTTTGTCGGTTCGCGCTATGGGTACGGCTCTAAGAGTGCCGACCTATCGGACAACCTCATCGCATCACTCATCTGTTTGCCCTACATTTCATCCCTATTGGGCATCGCTGTAAGGTAAGATATTTAGGTCATCCCTATCAATCCTACAGTTTACAGCTTCTTATTGACCCATCATACCGCCATCTACGGTGTAGAGGGAAGCTGTTACATAGGATGCTTCTTCGGACAACAGGAAGTTCATCACGGCAGCGACTTCTTCTGGTTCACCGTAACGGCCCATTGGAATGGCAGATACCGTAGCAGACTGGTAATCTTCCACGTTACCGGAGTTTGCTTCGATCTGACGCATCATACGGGTATTAATTGTGCCTGGCAATACAGCGTTAACCCGGATATTGTAAGGTGCCAGTTCATTCGCAGCGGTACGTGTGAGACCAACCACGGCATGTTTGGACATAATATATGGAGATACGGCAGGTGCGCCCATCAGACCCGCAAGGGAAGAGGTGTTTAGAATCGCACCGGATTTTTGTTTTTTCATCACTGGAATGACATTTTGCAGACCCAGGAATACCCCGCGAATGTTGACGTTATAGACCGTATCCAGTGCTTCAACACTCAGGTCTTCGATCAGTCCTGTTGGACCTTCAATCCCGGCGTTGTTGGCAAAATAATCGATTCGGCCAAATGCATCCAGTGCTTTTTGCACATAGTTTTTCACGTCTGCTTCCTGAGATACGTTCGCTTTTACGGCAATTACGTGCTCTTTGTCGAGGTTCAGATCCGTGATCGTCTGCTGGATGGCTTCTTCATTCAAGTCGACCAGTACCAGATTGATTTTACGCTCGGCGAGGCGGCGTGCCAATTCTTTACCAATGCCTCCGGCTGCTCCTGTAATAACGGCTGTATGTGTATACGATGTACTCATGATATACTCGCTCCTTATTCATTATTGGCAGGTATTTCTTAAAAAAAGTTTTAACCTGTCGTCTATCTTTCCTGTCTCAATGTTAAGATATACATAGCTATGTGACAATAATCATTGACAGCGCATATGTCAGCTATCGGACAGTGATGTAAGCGGTGTTCATTTAGTTTACAATAATGAACAAAGGAGGCGAAAATGTTGATCATTGAACATCCTCAGGACCGGAGAGCACGAAGAACGCAGGATGCCATCATCGCTGCGGCGGTTTCTTTGATATTGGAGAAGGGTGCAGACGCTTTAACCATTCGGGATATTACGGAGCGGGCGGATTACAACCGCGGAACCTTCTATTTACATTTTCCCGGCAAACCGGAGTTGTTGCAGTTCATTCTGGATGATTTCATGCAGGGAGTGGGGCAAGCTTACGCAGAACCGTATGCACAGCTCAAAGAAGTGGATATGACTGCATTGCTGCCATCCACGATGCCTGTATTTGAATATATTGAGGCCCATCAGGATATTTTCCGTGCATTAATGACGATGCATTCCGATATGGGTTCCCGACTATGCAATATGTTTAGAACGTACTTAACCGAGGATTTTGTATTGGTGACCGAAGATAGTGAGCAAACCATTAATTACGACATCATGTTAAGTTATCTGGTATCTGCTACGGTGGGAGTGATTATGCATTGGGCGGAGATTGGATTCAAGTATTCTGCGCATTATATGGGAGAACAGCTTACAGCGCTTATTAACATCAAACCGACCCGTCTGCTGATTGAACCAGGGCAGAAGGGTCGGACTATTCATGAACGTATGCTGTTGGATTAGTGTACCGGATTATCCGGTCATGGAGGCGTTCGCGGCCTGTTGCATCTGAAGCAACTGTTCGCGGATCAGGACCGACTCTCCGACCATAATTAAAGCGGGATTATTCACTTGATGCGACTTGGCGAGGGAGTGGAGTTCGGCTAATGTGCCGGTAATAATACGTTCCTCCGAAGTGGTTCCCCGTTCGATTAAAGCTGCGGGTGTACTTCCACTTTTGCCATGGTGAAGCAATTCATGTTGAATCTGGGGCAGTTGGCTAATACCCATGTAGATGACCAGCGTATCTACACTATGGGCGAGCAAGTCCCAGCGGACCGAAGATACACTTCCGTCGCTGCCGGTTCCCGTGACACATGCGAAGGAAGAAGCAATCCCGCGATGAGTTAACGGAATAAGGGAGGAAGCGGATGTCCCTACAGCCGAAGTGATGCCGGGAATGATTTCAAATGCAATCCCTGCTTCCGCCAGCACAAGCGCTTCTTCACCACCACGGCCAAAGATGAACGGATCGCCACCCTTGAGTCTTACGACTTGTTTGCCTTCTGCTGCATGCGCAGCAAGCATCCGTCCAATCATCTCCTGACTCATGGAGTGAAGGCCTGGTGCCTTTCCGCAGTAGATGCGGAGTGCTCCTTCATGAGTCTCAGCGAGCAATTGATCATTCACAAGCCGATCATACATAATGACATCTGCGGACTGAATGCGTTTCAGAGCTTTTACCGTAATCAGATCCGGATCTCCAGGGCCAGCGCCAACAATACTAACCAGGCCCCGGCTCATGATCGTGTCCCCAACTTGGGTGCAACATCGGAACTTGCCAATCCTGAACGGCCACCCGGAATCGTTGCCAGTTTGGACGAGAGCTTCACTGGGTTTCCCCAGTGGTGGGCAGCATACAGACCGAAGCCTGTAAATACAGCTCCGCCAATGAGGTTACCTACCAACACCGGAATCTGATTCCACAGCCACCAGTCAGCGATACTAACCTGTGCACCGAGCATCATACCTGCCGGGATGACGAACATGTTCACCACAGCATGTTCAAAACCTTGGGCGAAGAATATCGTAATGGGCAACCACATCGCTACGATTTTACCCAGTGTAGAAGTGGAGGTCATCGCCATCACTGCCCCGAGTGTGACCATCCAGTTACATAAAATGGCCTTGATAATGACCAGAACAATACCTGCTCCGCCCAGATGCTGATACCCCAATGTTTTGGCTTCACTGGTCTGGATCAGCGTTTGAATTAGAGGGTTGCTCATATCCGTACCCATCTTCGTGATGATCAGGCCGTATAAGAGAGCATAGAATGCACATCCGAGCAGATGACCGATGATCACCCAGAAATAATTTCGAAGCATATCCATCCATGTGATTCTGCGTTTCATCACTGCGAGTGGAAGCATCGCAAAGCTTCCTGTCACCAATTCAAGACCCAGCAGAATAATAATGACGAATCCCGCCGGGAATATCAGTGCACCTGCCAAACCAACGGAAGTTTGAGATACAGCGGTATATGCCAGTGTAGTTGCAAAGGCGAGAATAGCCCCTGCCAGAAAACTGCGGATCAACATCTGTACCCGGTTCATTCTGGCTTTGCTCTCACCAGCTTCGACCATCGATTGCAGCACTTCTGCAGGTTTAACAAAATCCATAGCGCACGCCTCCTTGATGTCAGGGTATCTCTAGCCTTTAACCCGCAATTGTGATGTAGATTTCTCCGCTACTGCCGTCCACTTCGGTTTTGTAGGTATTCAAGCAGCCTTCATCTGGCTCGTGTACCCTACCGTTACGCAGATCAATCTTCCAATCATGCAAAGGACAATGAACCGCTGTCCCGCATACCATACCTTCCGACAGCTTGCCGCCCTTGTGAGGGCAGCGATTCTCGACGGCGTGCAGACTTCCGTCGCTCAGCTTGAAGACTGCAATTTCGGTATCCTGTACCAGGAAGGTCCGTGCTCCCTTTTCATCAATATCCGCTAGGTGTCCAATCCGGAATTTGTTCATCGCTGTTCCTCCTCTTCTAGTGGGTTACCGGCTCGGCACCGGACAGTGGGGTGAAGTTTTTGCGCAATTTCTCATCTTCAATGATTTCTTTCCAAGGATCAACCGTATGACCCAGTGTAACTTCCAGACGTTCAACCAGAGCGAGACGTACATCCCGATCGGCCAATGCTTCCTTAACATGATCCAGACCTACCCGTTCAATCCATGCCGCTGTTCTCTCATTCCATTTTGCGTTCTCTCTATAATATTGCAGGTAAGAATAAGTCCACTCTTCCACTTCGGCATCGGTCTTCACCGTACAGAGTAGCTCGGCTGCACGGACCTTGACTCCGGCGTTACCGCCAACATGAATCTCCCAAGCACCATCGATTGCGACAACACCCAGATCCTTGATAGTCGCTTCAGCACAGTTCCGCGGACATCCAGAGACAGCGAGTTTCACTTTGGCCGGAGCCACCATCTTGTCGAGTTTTTTCTCCAGACGAATACCCATCTCAATGGAATCTTGTGTGCCGAATCGGCAGAACGTATTACCTACACAAGTCTTCACCGTACGAAGCGCCTTGCCATAACCGAAACCGGAAGGCATATCGAGTTCCTCCCAGATCTTCGGCAGGTTCTCCTTCTGTACACCAAGCAGATCGAGTCGTTGTCCACCCGTGAATTTCACTAATGGCACATCGTATTTCTCCGCGACAGTCGCAATCTTGATCAATTCCGCCGGGGAAGTGACACCACCATAGATCCGTGGAATAACGGAATAGGTACCGTCCTTCTGGATGTTGGCGTGATAACGTTCATTGGTGAATTTGGATACACGCTCGTCTGTGTATTCAGCCGGCCAGATCATGCCGAGATAATAATTGAGGGAAGGACGACACTTGGAGCAGCCTTCCGGTTCATTCCACCCAAGAACATTCATAACTTCTTTAACGTTTTTAAGTCCCATTTCCTTGATCTGTGCAACGATTTCATCCCGATCATAGGATGTGCAGCCACAGATGCCTTCTTTGGTCTGTTCGCCTACATTATCACCTGCGTAATACGTGAGCAGGTTTTCGATAATCGGTTTGCATCCACCGCAAGAAGCGGAAGCTTTGGTACAGGACTTGATTGCACCGAGCGTATTACAGCCTTTGTTCAGTACAGCATCTCCAATGGAAGATTTGGTAACACCGTTACAACCGCAGACGATCTCGTCATCTGGCATACTTGCCATGCGCTCTGCGACAGATGGACCTGAGCCTGAACCACCGGAAGGCACACCGAGCAAAATTTCTTTCTCACGACCGCTGATGTTCTCACCACTCTTAATGAGGGAAAATAGAGAAGCGCCGTCTGTGGTATCTCCGAACAATACAGCTCCAATCAGCTGTCCGTCTTTGATCACCATCTTTTTGTAAACACCATCAACATCATCCTGAATACGAATGCTGCGAGTGTCCGCAGCGTCTTTGAATTGTCCGGCAGAGAATACGTCCACACCAGATACTTTTAGCTTGGTAGAAGTGACTGAACCTTCATATCCCTCGGTTGCAGCTCCAGCGAGACTTTTCGCGAGCACCATACCTTGTTCATATAATGGAGCAACCAGTCCGTAGGCAATACCGCGGTGTTCTGCACATTCACCGACAGCAGAGATACCAGGAATACTGGTATGCATATAATCATCTACAATGACACCTCGATTCACATCGAGGCCGGTATTACGAGCCAGTTCAATCTGAGGACGAATCCCGACAGCCATGACAACCAGATCTGCTTCAAGTACCGTTTGATCGGTAAAACGAATGGCTTTCACCCGCTGTTTCCCTGTGATTTCTTCGGTATGTTTGTTCAAAAGGAACTTCATGCCCTGCTCTTCAAGCTCCCGCTGGAGCATCAGGCCTGCCGGGAGATCCAGATTCCGGTCCATCAGATGTCCGTTAATATGAATGACAGTGACGTCCATGCCCAGATTGAGCAGCCCCCGCGCTGCTTCCAGTCCAAGCAATCCGCCCCCAATGACGGCAGCTTTGCGATACTTTTGCGATGCTTGCATCATGGTCTCGCAGTCTTTAATATCACGGAAGCCGATAACGCCTTCCTTATTCGCACCGGGAAGTGGGAGGATGAACGCCTGTGAACCCGTTGCCATAATCAGCTCATCATAGGATGCACGTACACCATTCTGAGATACAACTTCCTTGCGCTCGGCATCGATCTGAACGACCGGGTCACCCGGATACACCCGAATGCCGTTATCTTCGTACCAGCTCCACTCATTGATTACGATATCTTCGATGGATGTTCCGCCAGCCAGTACAGAGGATAGCATGATCCGGTTGTAGTTGGGATGCGGCTCTGCGCCAAAGACTGTAATTTCATAAGCATGCGGAGCAAGCTTAAGGATATGTTCAATTGTGCGGATTCCCGCCATGCCATTACCGACCAGCACCAGTTTTTTCGTTGTACTCATTATGATTAGCCCCCTTAGGTCCATTCTGCAAACTGCCTCAAAACCTTGTCTCTAAAATCGAAAAAGCCTGTTATGCCTCGGAGGACTGCGCATATACATACGCATCCCTTGCTCCGAGATTGCAAAACAGGCTTCATTGCCGTTTCAACCAGCTACGCCGTTGTAACTGTGATCGATTCAAATATGGAGTTGTTATGGCTTAACTATAAAAGATCCATCCACTCATGTCAATATAGTTAACATAAAAAAGTATTTGAAATTTAAAGTTAATTATGTTTACATGAGTTTATTGGAATATCGAATGGACGACGAAGTTTTACGAGTATATCTTCATATGAATGAAGGATTTAGATGAAGTTGGCATACCAGATACGATAAACACTGTAGAAAAGGTGCCACGTATGGTGCTTTGTCCTTCTTTATTGCAGGATGATGAGACATGAAAAGATGATTTGAAATTTAAAATCAAGACGCGAAATCGTTACAATCTTCTTTTTGTTAGGTAATATAACACATTTATTGCTTTCATGTATTAACGCCTTAAATGTTATGGACTCTGACTATACGTAATAGGGAGGGATTGATCCATCATGCGATCTTTATTGGTCATCCGAGTACAACCAATTATAGCTACCTCATCCGATGCAATCCCTCTGACACCGGAGAGGCTGCTGGGAGCAAACGGGTACCATGTGCAGGTGGCAGGTAGTGAAACGGAAGCGCTGAAGTTGGCTCGTGAGGCGGAAGCATCCATTCTGCACCTATCCCTGACTGATGTGGAATACTGGGGGAACTGCCTGGGAAAGGGGAAATCGGATACCCCGCTGCTCTGGTGGTGCGCGCCAGATACAGCCTCTTCCTCCGCAGAATCCTGCGAGGTCGAAACCTCACTTGATGGAATACTTACCCCATCCATGACCGGGCCCGAGATCCACTGGACTCTTCACTTTGCAGCCAGGCGCTATATGGAACGCAAACAGTGGGAGCAGGAACGGAAGCAGTTGCAATCCAGGCTGGAGGATCGGAAGTGGATTGATATGGCGAAAGCTATCCTTAGTGATCTGAAGCAGATCTCCGAGGCCGAGGCCTATGACCTATTACGCAAGAAAGCGATGGATGAACGCAAACGGATGGTCGATGTAGCCACAGCGATTGTGAAGGCCCATCAACTGCTCCAGTCTTAATCGGAAGGAGGATTCTCCATGGATATGTCTCAGATACTCCGAGAGGTCGGACGTGGGAAACGAGGCTCGCGTGATCTGAATTATACAGAAGCACTGACCGTAGCAGAGAAAATCCTGAAACAGGAGGTTTCCCCTGCCCAGACAGCTGCGTTTCTAATGGCTGAACGAATGAAAATGGAAAACGTCGAGGAACTGGAAGCCTTTGTTCATGCTTGCCGTAACAGTGCGGAACGTTTCTCGGTATTTCAGGACGGATTGGACTGCGCTGGTCCCTATGACGGACGTACAAAGTCGTTCATGGCTACGTTTCCGGTTGCATTTGTACTCGCGGCGGCCGGGTTGCCGGTGACTTTACACGGGAGTGATCCTTTACCACCCAAGTGGGGAGTTACGCTGCCGGTTCTGTTAAAGGAAGCGGGAATTGATACACGTAAAATGGATCGGGAAGATGCCCGGGGTGCTGCAGTGCGTTCCGGTGTCATGTATGTATCCTCCGAAGAATGGTGCGAGCCTCTTCGCAAGCTTCGTCCGTTACGGGAAGAGCTGGGTTTCCGCACGGTATTTAATACGGCAGAGAAACTCATTGATTATAATCATTCACCGTATCTGGTGTTCGGTGTGTTTCATAATACTTTTCTGGATCGGATCGCGAAGCTGCTCACCCGGTTTAACTATCGCCGTGCTTATGTGGTACAGGGAATGGAAGGGTCTGAGGATCTGTATATTGATCGGCCAACCCGCGTATACGCCGTGGAAGATGGCGATATGAAGTTGGAGCTGGTTGATCCTGCAGCCTATGAGTTGGATATGCCTGTGCCGGAACTGGTCTGGACGGCTGCGAAGCAGCTTGAAGTGGCGGAAAGTGTGTTAAGCGGCGATGGTCATATTGCTTTTGTGAATCAGGTATTGTTAAATGGGGGGTTCCGCTTGTACGCAGCGGGGCGTGTTAATTCCATCGAAGAGGGCATATACACTTGTCAGGGGTTGCTGGAGAGTGGTTCAGCGTATCGCATCTATCAGCAATGGTGTGTCTCCATGGGTGGCGAACTGCCGGATAGCAGAGCAGTATCCATCTATCCGGCATCGTCCAGATAACCTTTTATACAACATTGTGATTATTTTAGCGTGTTCTTATTCCCAAGGATAAGTAACGGTTAGGAAGTCAGCAAATTTCTTGCTCTCTTCCCGCCGTTGTTTCCGCATGGCCGCCCGATCCGGAGCGGTCTCGTATAGTTTCTTCTCTTCTTCCGTCTCCGGGATAATGCGGGGTACGATCAGTTTGCGATTATTTTCATCCAGAGCCACAAAGGTCAGAAATGCGGTCGCCGCAATTTTCTTCTCTCCGGTCTTCAGATCCTCGCGAATCACCTTCACAAAAATCTCCATGGAACTTCGTCCTGTCCAGGACGCGAACGATTCAAGTGTAACCGAATCCGTCGGGTTAATAGGGTACAAGAAGTCGACCGAGTCGGTTGAAGCCGTTACGGTATTGACCCGGCATAACTTGGAGGCGGCGATGGATGCAATATCATCGATGTAGGACATCAGTTTGCCGCCGAACAGGGTATTATGATTATTGACATCGGTTGGGAACACCCGTGCCGTCTTGAAACAACGCGTTTCGCGTACGTACTTTTTCTCCACCTGATCCATCTCCGTAGGTTTCGGTATCTCTCTCATGCTTTTTCCTCCTTACAGTATGGCTGCTGTGACATTTAACGTGTTGCAGGGTCTATTTATGATCTATTATCCCTAGTATAGGTGTCGGTCAGATACATATTCAAATGAAGTCAGAGTGCAAAAAAACCGCCAGGCGCGGACCGGCGCGCGGGCGGTTTACTGCTGTATATTAAGCCTTGGGTTTGAAGATGCCGGACGGTTTGCCGATCGGCAAGAACGCATAACCGAAGTGAGCGTTCAGTACCGAAGCGCCTGTACCATACAGGGACACAATTCCGATTGCCAGTTCAGCATATGCTGCAATGGTGTGGAAAATGTGAGGAGCTACGCCGAAAGCGTCAAAGGTCAAACCAAGGAACAGGAAGTCGATCAGAATGAAGATGATAAGCAATACTTTATTCGCTTCAATAGCACCGATTGTCATGAACAGGGTAAATACCAGGTATCCGGCAAAAGCAAATCCGAGCTGCTTGCCATCGGCCTGTTCAGCAAGCGTGGAACCGAATACGCCCATTTTGATCATCCAGTTGGCAGCCATAGCGAACCAGAAGAATGCGTACGCACCGAAAGCTGTTGTACCAAAGGTATTGTTGCGTTTGGAATCTTGAATGCATGCGAATAACTGGGCAAATGCGCCAAGGAAGATCGCCCAAGGAATAGCGTAGCTAAGTCCTTCTGTAATGCCAAGCTTCTGGGATGAAGCAACCAGGGTTACAATCGCCAACCCAAATAATCCCATTGCGCTGGGATCGGCATTAACAATTTTGACTTTAGTCTGTGAATCGGTCTGCATGGTGATGATAAGCCTCCAATAATATCAAATCAGGATCCATGGCCGTCGTTGGCCGTCCTCTAAATTACATCATTTGTATCCGCCGGGTCCGGACACACACATCGCCCTATTGTACCTGAATGGTCCCGTTATGGAAAGGGATTTTATTACCTTTTGAGTCAATAGACTTTTTGCGTTTTCAATATACACAATAACGACACAATCCGTTCTGGCTGTGATTGATGAGCTCCAACGAGAGAATCCACCCCTTGGTTACCCACTAAAATAGCGTTAAATCAGTCATTTTCGGATGAGCTCTTGTGTGATAGAATAATCTTTATCAAAATTTGGAGAAGAATACAAAACATCCTTGTCCCCTATGCCATATGTTAATCCACCTATAGATTGACAGAAAAAACTAAAATGGTTCACAGAATAAGGAGGTATCAGGGGTCATGGTTATGAGTTTGGATTTGAAAAATAAAATAGAAAAGGCCAGACATAACCTTCATATGCTGGTAGAGCATAACAAGGGTGGTCTTGGACATCCCGATGTGATTCGGCAGTCTATGGCATTGGACGAATTAATTAATGAGTATAACCGAATTAGCCGAAACCATTCACGGTCCTGAGCCCGAATGGATATTAATTTTATATACGGAACGAAGAAATAGATCGTAGCGTTTGATCATACAGACGGGCATGAATATCGCCGAAATGGACAGCCTCAGTTAAGAAGGAAGTGCCATCCGGCGTAATATTCATGCCTGTTTGTTTTTGCGACGTCTCCATCATGCATCTCGCTTAATGCAGCAATCGTTTGGCTTCCAAATATAACACCTGTACGAACTTTTTCGTATTAATGCGTGTCTGGGACAAGGAAGGCTCCACGTTGTTTTGCAGCTCCAGCATTTTCTTGCGAATTTCGGTAAAGTCGAAAAATTTGGATGCATAGTTCTCGAACTTGGGATGTGTATAATCCGTTAACCCCAGTGAAACCACATGGCTGAGTGTCTGGAAAATGGCTCTGCGGACACGTTGTTCCGATGCCTTGATCTCCTTGTTAACCTCTGCCAGAGAGGCGTTCTCTCCCAGCTTGCGTACCGCTACGTTCTGAAAGATGTCTTTGAGGGATGGGAACGTATAGGGCGACAGCTTATGCTCATCTGTCTCTACCTGCTCTAGATATTCGAGCATGTCCAGCAGATCTCTGCTTCCGGCTTCGCCGATCATGCCCATCTCGGACAGCAGGAAATGTCCTGCTGTAGTAATCGTTTTGTCCGGAACCGGAGCCGCAGTGCGCTCGTTAGGATGCAAACCGGACAACCCCTGCAATGTCCGCTGAATATCTGCGATGGATTGCTGCATCCGTAACCTCTCGCCCACCAGCCGCAGAACAGACAGAATTTCCAACCGATTAATCGGCTTCGTAATGTAATATTCAATGCCTAGTGAATAGGCTTCGCCGATCATATTTTTCGACTCGATCTGGGAGATCATGACGATCTTGCCCTCGAACCTTCCTTCAAGTGCCCGCACAGTCTGAATCCCGTCCCGTTGTGGCATCAGCAGATCAATCAGCAGTACATCCACCTTATGCAATTCCAACAGTTCTGCGTGAATGTGTGCTCCGTCCTCAGCTTCCCCGGCAATATCGCCAAGTCCTTCATCCTCAATAATATCCATCAACATGGAACGAACGCCAGGATCATCATCCACGATAAAATAACGCAAATCAGTCATCTCCTTTCCCTCTTGCATAGAACCTGACATGTTAGGTTAAATGACAATGATTGGGCGATCAACGCCCATTTTTAAAATAATTGTAGAGATTGCATGTAGGTATTTGTCGATTTTCGTAGATGCGCTTGTAGTATAAGTAACATCCCAAAGTCTGGGGCTAGTGTTGTGCAGAATGGTACAAACTTTTCATGTGACCCATCTCTGTACTTGAAATACACCATATAAAAGGGGCATACCGATGGAGCAAACAATACAAGATATTGTCGTCATTTTCAATGATTTTCTATGGTCCAAAGTGTTAATTATACTATTGGTAGTATGTGGTATATACTTCACCACCAAGACCCGATTCATGCAATTCCGCATGATTGGAGATATGGTGAAGGTGCTTCGAGAGCCGAAAAGTAAGGAACCAGGCAAAATCTCACCATTTCAGGCATTCTGTATCAGTATGGCAGCCCGCGTAGGCACAGGCAATATTACCGGTATTGCACTAGCTATCGCACTGGGGGGACCTGGGGCTGTATTCTGGATGTGGGTTATTGCGATTATTGGTTCTGCCTCCAGTTTTGTGGAGAGCACGCTGGCTCAGATCTATAAAGTGAAGGATAAGGGCGGATTCCGTGGGGGTCCGGCGTATTATATGGAGCGTGGGCTGGGGAAACGCTGGATGGGGATTTTATTTGCCATTCTCATTACGCTTTCATTCGGTTTGGTATTTAATGCGGTGCAGTCCAACACCATTACCGTCGCATTCGAAAACTCATTCGGTACGGATCGGTTAACGGTGGGTATCATTATGGCCGTGGTATTTGCAGGAATTATTATGGGCGGTGTCAAACGGATTGCAAAAGCATCGGAGTACATCGTCGTGGTGCTTGCCGTATTGTACATTGGGGTAGCGGCTTTTGTGGTGCTGGCTAACATTACCCAGCTTCCGGCCATGATTGCGTTAATCGTCAAAAATGCCTTCGGCATCGAGCAGGTGGCAGGCGGAACGTTGGGTGCTGCGCTGATGAACGGTGTGAAACGAGGATTGTTCTCCAATGAGGCGGGCATGGGTAGTGCCCCGAATGCCGCTGCTACAGCGGACACAACACATCCGGTGAAACAGGGACTTATTCAGGCGTTTGGTGTGCTGACAGATACGTTAGTTATATGTACAAGCACAGCCATGATTATTTTGCTATCCGGGGTGTACAAAGGTTCCAATCTGGGTGGCATTGAATTGACTCAGGCTGCTTTAAGTGTACATATTGGTCCATGGGCATCGGGATTCCTGGCGGTCATGGTGTTCCTGTTTGCCTTCAGTACGCTAATCGGAAATTATTACTATGGGGAAACCAATATTGAGTTTATCAAATCCAATAAAGTTTGGCTGTGGGTATACCGTATTTGCGTTATCGCGATGGTGGTGTTCGGTGCGGTAGCTAAAGTACAGCTGGTATGGGATTTGGCGGACCTGTTCATGGGGCTCATGGTGGTGGTGAACCTGATTGCGATTCTGATGCTGTCCAAGGTGACGTTTGAAGCACTGAAAGACTACAAGAAACAGAAAGCCGAAGGACGTGACCCGATCTTTACGCGGGACCGCATTCATATTCCGGGTGAAGTGGAGTGCTGGGAGTCGGAAGAAGAAGTGATTGGGGACAAATCAGTACATGTAGCAAATTAAGTTTATAGGCGAATTTGGTTAATGATAACCAAACGGACATCATAAACAGGACTTGGATTGTCCATTATGGGCAACCCAAGTCCTGTTTAATACATATTAGATGTGTCACCGGAATAACCACCGATATGAATCGGCGATCTGGACACACGTTAAGTTTTAGCTTTTGATCGAATAGCTGATCAGTTGTTCAGACAAAGCTTTCATACGCTCGCCCGTGTCATTGAGCTTCTCGATGACATCTGTGAAGGAAGATACAAGCGTCGCTTGTTCTTGCGAAGAGGCTGCAATCTGGGAAACCTCAACTTCCATCTGTTTGATCACCTGTTGTACATCTCTCAGACTGGTATCGATATCACTTGTAGCTTGTTTGGCATCCACAGAGAGCTTGCGTACTTCAGATGCAACCACACCGAATCCGGCACCAGCTTCACCAACGCGCGCAGCTTCAATAGCGGCGTTAAGGCCAAGCAAGTTGGTTTGTTCGGAAATTTCGCGAATGAACCCGGCTACCTTGTTGATTTGAGAAGAGTTCTGAACAGCGAGTCGTGTGTTTTGCAGGATCTGCTCACTGGTCGCCTGCAATTCTTCGGCATGAGCAGCAACGTGTTGCACCATATCAACCAGATTACCATTGATGGCTTGGTTTTCTTGTATAATATCTTCAAGTTGATTCTGATTAGATTGGTCATAAGACACACAGAAAACGGCAACGACTTTTTGCTGATCATCAAAGATCGGAATGTTCAGCGTATCCAGCTCAATACCAAAAACCTCTTTGGAGAGAGTGGAGAGGGTAGCTTCTCTTCCGTTTTTCAAAACGGCAAAGTTTTGGAACGAATCCAAGAGAGGCATTCCCTTTTCAAAACCAAGATCAAATTTATCTGTCATAATGACATCTAATACTTTTTCATGATCATAAACAGTCAAACTGGCCGGTTCTCTAAGAATCTGACTGATATAAGGCAGTACTTTAAGCAGTGCATCTACAACGTTCATTGAATATGCTCATCCTTTCAATATCTGAATAAATTATTTTTACGATCTATGGAATGCTCTATCTTTCATCGGATGGAAATGGCTTTTCGTGAACGGTGTTTTGCATGAAAGAATGAACATTTTATGATTAAATTTTTAAATATTTTCCATGTGAAATGATTTATTGGATATAAGTGCTAGTTGTAACTATTTTTATATCAAGATATTTGTACGGATCTATATCAATAATGGGACATATGTCCTTTTGTGTACGTTATATATGGCAACGGAGGGGAAGTCGGAATGAAAGAAATCATGGACTTTGGGCGAATGCGTCAACTCGTACGTGAGAATGGGCTAGATCTGGTGCTGGACGAGTCTGCACTCGCTGAGTTACGGCTGCTGGAAGCTGCCAAGGGTGAGTTGATATGTGCCAAAGGCGAGCAGCCTGAGCGATTGTATTTTCTCGTACAGGGTAAGCTTAAGATCTATATCACCCTGCCTAACGGTAAGTCTCTTTTGCTTCGTTTCAGTACACCACTAGCGCTCGTGGGTGATCTGGAGCTGGTTAATGGCAAGGAGGCCAAGAATACGGTAGAATCTGTGAGCAAAAGCCTGCTGCTTGGTATCAGCTATCGCGCTCTCCAGAATACGTATGCAGAGAACCCTAAATTCCTCCACTTCATGCTCAGCCAAGTTACGCACAAATTGTACACCTTCTCCAACCTGTCGAGTCTGAATATGTTATATCCGGTAGAGAGCCGATTTGCCAGCTACCTGTTGTCCACCATGGATCAGGATGAGTCCTCTTCCGAAGAGATTCAGACCTCCAAGCTGACCGAGCTGGCGGATATGTTGGGGACCAGTTACAGACATCTGAACAGGGTCGTTCACGATCTGTGTGATCGAAATATTATTCGCAAAGTGCAGCGAAAGCTCGTGATCTGTGATCTGGAACAGTTGCGTTCCATCGCGGGAGGCAATATCTATGAGTGATATCTTTTAAAAGTAAAGACCACAAAGAGCACCCTCGGGAAAATACCAGAGGGTGCTCTTTTACACCGCGCGTCAAGCAGATTAAATATCTCCGTGCTGCTCAAACAATTGAGCGATCTCTACAATGACACGGGTTGCCTTCACCATATTGTCTACCGATACATACTCAAATTTGCCATGGTAGTTCTCACCACCAGTGAAGATGTTCGGCGTCGGCATGCCCATATAGGATAGCTGTGAACCGTCGGTTCCTCCTCGGATGGGGCGAATAACCGGTTCGATGTCCAGACGGGTCATGGCTTCATGGGCAATGTCGACGATCTGGCGTACCGGTTCGATTTTCTCACGCATGTTATAGTACTGGTCATTCAATTCAACGGTAATGCTTTTTTCTCCGTATTTAGTCTTCAGTTCATTCACGATATGGAGCAGATTCGTTTTGCGCTCTTCAAACTTCTCCCGGTCGAAATCACGAATGATGTAGCTCATCTTCGTTAACTCAACGTCACCCTCCAGAGACAACAGATGATAGAAACCATCATAACCGTCCGTGAATTCAGGAGCTTCCTCCACAGGCAGGCGTCGGTTCAATTCCATCGCAATTTTCAGAGAGTTCACCATTTTATCCTTCGCTGTTCCGGGATGCACATTGGTGCCTCGTACGGTAATTTTAGCGGCAGCTGCGTTAAAGCTCTCGTATTCCAGCTCACCAAGCGGTCCACCGTCGACGGTGTACGCATATTTGGCTCCAAAAGCAGCTACGTCGAATTTGTGTGGTCCACGGCCAATCTCTTCATCCGGGGTAAAAGCAACCCGAATCTTACCGTGTTTCACTTCCGGGTGCTCAATCAGATAGGCCATCGCCGTCATGATCTCGGCAATGCCTGCCTTATTGTCTGCACCAAGTAAGGTTGTACCATCGGTTGTGATCAGTGTATGGCCTTTATACTCGTGCAGTTCCGGGAAATCTTTGTTGGACAGCACAACATCCAGTTCCGAGTTCAGCACAATGTCAGCACCGTCATAGTTATCGATAACCTGCGGTTTAACATTTTTGCCTGTAAAGTCGGTCGCTGTATCGAGGTGAGCCAGGAAACCGATCACGGGAACATCTTTGTCGGTATTGGATGGCAGTGTAGCCATGACATAACCGTTATCATCCATAGTCACATCTTGCAGACCAATGGAGTTACATTCTTCAACGAGCAGTTTGCCCAAGGCCAGTTGGCCGGGTGTGGAAGGGCAGGTCTCGCTATTTTCATCGGATTGGGTATCCATCTGAACATAAGTACTCAGTCTTTGAATTAATATATCTTTCATCTATAATCTCTCCCTAGCTTGAGTAGTATATAAGTTGAGCTACTTGTTTTACACTGATCCACTACGAGGCCAGAATAACCTTCTGATCGCTGTTATCCCCAGATTTTTTGATCCACTTTTACAAAGGTGAAAATCTGAGGATAGCGTATGCTTTCGATGCAGCTTTCTTTCAGAAAACTTTTAGGCGAAGTGTATGCTTTCGAAGTAGCTTTCTTGCAGAAAGCTTTTAGCTCCGCTTCTACAGGTTATTTCTGCCCTCTCCGTTATCGTGTAACCGTTAGTCACAACTTATGTAAATTGGTTATAGTAATTATTGTACATCTCTATGGTTATCATATCATGTTTTGCAGTCATTTCCAGAATGGGGCAGAACCGAAATATAAGGATGACTAGGTATCAAAAAGGGTACCAAGGCACAAAAATGTACGTACTTGTGTTTCCATACGTCAGGTTCATAATAAATGATGAAGAAAGGATGTGTTCAAGACATGCCATTTATCACCGTTAAGGTACTGGAAGGCAAGACGACTGAGCAGAAACGTCAGTTGGTTGAACGTATGACCCAGGTAGCTTGTGAGACATTGGATGTTGATCCGAGCAAGGTCTTTATTTTCATTGAGGATCTGGAGAAGGACAACTACGGCAAGAATGGGAAACTGTTTTCGGATTTGGACAATAATTAAGGCTTCATATATATCATGATCAAGGAACAGGAGATGCAGTATAAATGACGGAGCAATTATTTTCACCCTATCAATTCAAAAGTTTGCAATTAAATAACCGTGTCGTGATGGCGCCGATGTGCCAATATTCCGTGACCGCGAAGGACGGCATTCCGAACGATTGGCATCAGGTTCACTATGTGAGCCGTGCGGTTGGAGGAACTGGGTTGATTGTAATCGAGATGACGGATGTCGATCCGGATGGACGCATTACCGATAACGACTTGGGGATATGGTCAGACGAGCATGTACCTGCCTTCACCAAACTTGTCGATGGAATTCATGCTTACGGCTCCAAAGTAGCTATTCAGATCGCACATGCGGGACGAAAAGCAGAGGATGCTCCGCAGCCTGTTGCCCCATCGGTGGTTACATTCCCAGGAGAAAAGTACAAGGAGCCTCGTGCGTTAAGTACAGAAGAGGTAGAAGCTATGGTGCAGAAGTTCGCAGACGGCGTTCGCCGCGCGGTACAAGCTGGCGTGGATGCCATTGAGTTGCACGGCGCACATGGATACCTCATTCACCAGTTCCACTCTCCGCTGATGAACCATCGCGAGGATGTGTATGGGCAGGATCTGTCCCGTTTCGGCGTTGAAGTTATTCGTGCAGTGAAAAAAGAAATGCCAGCAGATATGCCGCTGATTCTGCGAATTTCGGCTGTAGAATACGCAGATGGTGGATACGACATTGAGCATACGATTACTATCTCACGTGCCTACCAAAACGCAGGCGTGGACATGTTCCATATCAGCTCAGGCGGCGAAGGACCTTCCGGACAACGGAAACCGGGGAACTATCCGGGTTACCAGGTGCCATTTGCCCGTCGTTTCCGTGAAGAATTGAACGTTCCTGTAATCGCAGTGGGTATGCTGGAGGATGCAGCACTGGCTCAAGCAGTTATTGGCAACGGCGATGCGGATCTGGTTGCGGTTGGCAGAGGCATGTTACGTGATCCGTACTGGGCGAATCATGCGGCTCTGGAACTGGGCGTCAGCAAGGATAAAGCCGCCATTGCGGAGCAATATTCTCGTGGATACTAATTTGGACTAACAGTTACACTTACCACTCCGATGACAGAATAACCTTCCGATCTGAGGATACAGGCGAAGTGTATGCTTTCGATGTAGCTTTCTTGCAGAAAGCTTGTAGCGTCGCTTCTTCAAGTTATTTCTGTCCTCTTCGTTCTTGTGTTAATGTTAGTGCAAATTTTATATAGTAAAAAAGGCCACAGCATGGTTAAACCTCATGCTGTGGCCTTATCTTTGATGAGAAGCATGTAGACTAAATTATCGATGACTACGTTCTTCGAGTCGCTTCATAGACGAATTTTTGATTCGACTGTGTAGGTGGTTGATCCGGGTTAAAGTCTGCATATACTTTGATGTCGGAGAACCCAATGTGTTCGAGAATTAGACGTAGCTCTTCTACGCCGTACCAACGCAAGGTGAGTTGTTGCATCTCTGTAGCGACAAGAGCGCCCTGATGCCATTGTTCATAGCGGATCAGACTCACTTTGTATTGGTGTAGAAGGTTCACTTCAATGGTTTTTGCTTCTACTGTGATCGTATCGCCGTCAGGTAATGAAACGGTTGATGTTTCTACCGAAGAGGGCTGTGTCACATCGGGCAGAAACAGATCAAATACGAGCCTGCCTCCAGGTTCCAAATGTTGAAATAGATTACGCAATGCGTTAATGGATGCCTCTCTATCTTGAATGAGGAGCAAAGAACCTCCGGGAATGATAATTGCCTCGTATCGATATGGAAGGTCAAGCTTCTCCAGATCGGCAACGAACAGCTCAGGCATGGGTAATGCTCGATCCATACAACGAGAACGGCAAGAGTCAATCATATCCGTTGAATAATCAAGTCCATCCACCTTCAAGCCTGCTTCAAGCAAAGGAATGAGCACTCGGCCTGATCCCGACATGGCTTCAAGGATGCGTCCTTTGCAGCCCTGAAGATAACGGCGATAGAATTCAATGTCTCCTCCCAAGGAGTGTCCCACGGGTTTCGTTAGATCATAAACGGCGGTGCATAATGGACCGTAATAACTGAATGACATGGTATAGGTATCCCCCACATGTAAAAGTATTAAAATGAAAACGTGGAAGGGAAGTGAGCAGGATTATCCCTTCCGGCAACGGTTGGAATTGGATTTTTCAGAGCAGACTATCATAGGAATCACGCACCTTTTATGTAATATGTTCCAATTATAGGGTGGGGATAAAGCGGAGGTCAACTTCTATTCGGATAGTTATACGAAATGAAATGTGTAAGGAGGTGATACGAATGGATTCATCATCAAGTTCATCAAGTGCATTGCCGGATATCCGTGAGGAACTATTGCTTCATGCACCTGTAGAGAAGGTGTGGGAGATGGTCTCAACGGAGCAAGGACTGAAAAACTGGTTCATGCCAGGCAATCTGGAACCCGTGGAGGGTCACGACTTTATATTGGAAGCAGGCCCATTCGGTCAATCACCTTGTCAGGTGACGGAAGTTCTTCCGCTAGCGGTTGGGATGCGGATAAACTGACTGAATTTGGACAGGCTCACGCCATCGTACGCGAACGTATGGAACAGGGATGGGCCGGAATCGTCCAGAAGCTTGCCCAAGCTGTTAAATAAATCTTCATTCAATCAACCTCAGGCCATTTCGCCCGTTCATTCCGGTGAAATTCGGCCTGGGGTTCCTTGGTGTACCAAGATCTAGCGGAAACAGATAGAAATCCTTCAAATTATAACGAAGTTGACCGATTATGATACGGAAACTATTTCCGTGAGCACCAGAAACGTGTAACATGAATTATAGTGATAAATCGACAAAATTAGACGTCTCCCGCCATTGTGGATGGAAGGAATACATAGATGAGAAAACACTGGATTATGCTGACCATAAGTTTCATATGCATTGTCATTGTTCCACTGGGCTGGATTGCCAAGACGTTAATTAGTGAGCGGAGTAACCCCCAGGCTGCGGATGGAAGAATTGACCTGACCCAGTGGGACTTTGATCGCAAGGGTCCAGCGTCTCTAAAGGGTGTCTGGGATTTCTACCCTGGGCAGTTGCTCAGTCCGGCAGATATTGAAGCAAGTGTATCCGGTCGCAAGCCATTGCCGCCTTCGTCAGGCACTCAAGTTCCGGCCCGATGGAACAAATCTTTGGGGCAAGCACATGGGTACGGAACCTACCATCTGCAAGTCCAGCTTACAGCCCGAACGATGAAAAACGATTACGGCATCCGCACGCAGAATATACGTATGGCCCACCGGGTATTTATCGATGGTAAAGAGATTGGCGGCAAAGGACTGCCGGGAATGACCCCGGATACGGATGTGCAATTAAATCTGCCCTTTACGGGATTCACGTCCATTGAGAGCAATACGGCTGACATTATCATTCAAGTATCGAATTATAGTTATTCGTCTGGGGGCATTGTGGCGCCCATTTTGTTTGGAGACGAGCATAGTATTCTGAAAAGCCAGCAACAGGATTGGCTCAAGGATCTGATGACTTTGTTCGGCTTTATCTTGCCCGCCGCCTTCTTCCTGCTACTGTTTCGGTTGCGGCGTAGTGAGAAGGAACTGCATTATCTTGGATTATTCAGTCTTTCCGGTGCACTTTACGCTTTGACCCATGGGGAGAAGTTACTGGGAACGTTTGTACCGTTCCTGACTAACAATGAGATGCTTCGGATTCAGCTTCTTAGTTCAGCCTTTGCTTATTACTTTTTGCTTCGATATATGGATGCTCGTGTACCAGGGGCGGTTCATCAGTGGTTTGTTCGTCTTGCTGTAGTGCTAATCATTGCCCAGACCATTGTGGGCCTAACGCTCCCTCCGACCCTATTCTCGTCTTTTGAGCTTCCCATGTTACTGATCTCGCTTGTTGTCATGTTCTATACGCTGCGAGCGATGTTCTATTGGTTAAAAGGACGACCGAATGATAGTCACTTTGCACTGGTGAGCATGATGAGCATACTCATGGTTGTTGTATTGCACACGCTCGGTGCGTTCACTGCCGTAGATACAGCGTTCTTTGCGCTGATTGAACTTTTATTATTTGTATTAGCCCAGATGATTGTGACCGCAATCCGCTTCGCACAATCATTCCGTGACGTGGAAGCTCTATCGGAGCGTTTGCTCGCCATTGACAGTCTCAAGGACGAGTTCATGGCGAATACGTCTCATGAGCTGCGAACCCCCCTGCACGGCATCATTAATATTGCTCAATCCATGCTGGAAGGTGCGGCCGGAGCGGTCACACCCAAGCAAGCCAAGAATCTGTCCATGATTACAGCAACCGGTAAGCGGCTGTCGCTGTTGGTTAACGACATTTTGGATTTTTCCAAACTGAAAAATAGTGAGATCGAGTTGAAACGGGTAGCTGTCGATCTGGAATCGGTTGCCCGTACTGTAGTTGAAGTCTCGGGTTTCACGTTCGAGGACAAGCCAGTTTTACTGATTCAGCAATGGCCCCAGTCATTGCCGCTCGTAGAGGCTGACGAAGATCGCCTCAGGCAGATTCTGTATAACCTGTTGGGTAACGCCTATAAGTACACTGAGCAGGGTGAGATTCGGCTGTACGCCAGTGTCGATGGGGATCGGGTGAGGGTATCGGTCGCAGATACGGGGGTAGGCATCGCCTTGGACAAACAAGAGGATATCTTCCAAGCCTATGAGCAGAGTAACGGGACAATGGAGCGAGTGAATGATGGAACCGGGCTCGGTCTGAGTATTACTCGGAAACTCGTCGAGCTTGGCGGAGGCGAGATCTGGGTAGAATCGGAGCCGGGGCAAGGTTCTACCTTTCATTTCACCCTGCCCGTTATCAAATTGCCGCTGCTGCAAGCTCATTCGAAACCAGTTGCCGCCCGTTATGTGGCCGCACAGGGGACAGGAGCTAAAGAGCTTGTGACAAGAGAATCGGATGAGCCGGATGATCTTTCGGAAGGAGAACATACAATTCTGATTGTAGACGATGACCCCGTGAATCGACAGGTATTGTTGAATCTGTTGTCCACGGAACGTTACCGTGTAATCGCAGCGGACAGCGGACTCACTGCATTAAAACTCCGTGAACAATTCCCGTCGATCGATCTTGTCATTACGGACTGGATGATGCCCAAAATGTCTGGGCTTGAGTTATGTCGCAAGCTGCGCGAGCACAGTTCCTTGTCAGAGCTGCCGATTTTGATGCTGACCGCCCGTGGGTTGCCTGAGGATATCAAGCATGGGTTCCAGGCGGGGGCCAATGACTTCCTGAGCAAACCGGTGGATGCCGGTGAATTGCGTGCCCGGGTTCGGACGTTAATTGAGATGCGGAGTTCTGTGCAGGAGGCTATTCGGACCGAGATGGCCTTTTTACAGGCACAGATCAAGCCGCACTTTCTATACAATGCACTCAATGTCATTATCGCGACCTGTGCAGTGAATCCGGACAAAGCAACCGATCTGCTGATTGAATTGAGTCATTACCTGCGTGGAAGCTTTGACTTCCAGAACAGGGAACAGCTTGTTCCTTTGACCAAAGAACTGGAATTGGTGGAGTCTTATGTGCATCTGGAACAGGCCAGATTTGAGGAAAGACTGGTGGTCGAGTATGAGGTGGAACCGGATGTGCATCTGTATCTGCCGCCTCTCAGCATCCAACCGCTTGTGGAGAATGCCATTCGCCATGGCGTAATGGAGCGGGCAGCAGGCGGGACAGTTCATCTTAGAGTTTTCAAAGAGAGCGAGCATGTGGTCGTCCAGGTTCAGGATGATGGCGTCGGTATCCCCCCTGAGCGTATGGCTCAGGTGAAGTCTGGACGAACTGAAGGTCCGGGAGGTGTCGGGTTGCAAAATATAAACCGTCGCCTGATGTCTCTCTATGGTCAGGGACTGGAGATTCATAGCCATGTGGGTCAAGGTACGCAGATCCGATTCCGTATCCCTGTGCAAAAGGTGAATTATTCCAAATAATGTGCCGAGTTGAGCAATTATGGTTAACAGACTAATAAGCGGATGCCGATAAAAACGGTATTCCTATTGAATCTTTCATGGCAGGAGGCTAAATGAACGGTGAGAGCCATTGTGATTGATGACGAGAAGCCGGCGCAGCTTCATCTGGAGCGCCTTCTTCAAACGGACGGACGAATTACACCCGTGCAATGTTTTTCAACAGCGCGCGATGGTCTTCATTTTCTGGCAAACGAACGTGTGGATGTTGTATTTTTGGACATCGGAATGCCGGAGATGAATGGCCTGGAAGCGGCTGAATATATACAGCAATTGGATCAGAGTATTCGTATTATCTTTGTGACAGCTTACGCCGATCATGCGGTAGAGGCATTCGAGCTGCATGCACTGGATTATGTACTGAAACCGGTAAGCTCCACACGATTAGCCAAAACCATTGATCGGATTGCGGGCATCATGTCGCATCATTCCCAAGTTGCAGCCACCGCCGAGGTGCAGGAATCGGAATCTGTATCTGTGGAGTTGGACACCGAAGTGCCGGGGCTGCTTACGTTCAAACATCTGGATATCTATAGAACTCTGGATCAGGGTGCTAAGAAGCATAAGTGGCGTACAACCAAATCGCAGGAATTGTTTGCTTTTTTGTTTCATCACAGGGAAGAGTGGGTAAGCAAAGAGATTCTGCTGGATAAGCTGTGGGGTGATGTTTCCCAGGAGAAGGGACTAACCCATCTACATACTTCCGTGTACCAGATTCGAAAGCTGCTTAAGGAATGGAACATGACAGGCAAGCTGGAGTACAATATGAACCGCTATCGTCTGTTATCAGGCAATCTGGTGAGTGATGTGGAACAATTCGAAAAAGCCATGGTCTACAACGTCATTACATCAGACAATGTTGATGACCTGAGACATATGATCCCACTCTATCGTGCCGATTATCTGGAAGAGCATGATTATCATTGGGCGCAGGCCAAAGCAAGGGAACTCAGACGCAAGTATACAGGGCTGGTTATGGATATTGCGAGATGGGACATGATGCATGGTCGGGGTAGGGAAGCGATTGAGCAATTAACGATATTGCAGGAACGGGAACCTTATTCGGAAGAAATCTGTCGACTCATGATGGAAGTGTATGCATCCATAGATGATCAACAAGGCATACTTCGTTTATATCATTCATTTACATTAACCCTGGACGAAGATCTGGGACATGAGCCGGAGCCCGAAACAAGCAGGTTATATCAGAACCTGACGGACAAATAACCTTAATTTCAGATAGGAAGGTGAGGCATGAAGTTATTCATACACCGCAAAGATCTGCGTACCGATGATCTGGCTGCATTCGATTATTTGCGGGAACACGAAGAAGAGAGTGTGCATGTTCTCATCTATGATGCATTTCTCCTGCGGCAAGGCCGAGAGAAGGAACACAGTGGTGTGAATTTTAGGAAGCATGCAGCGGGGCTAGGCAGGCAGTATCTTGAAGCCAAACGAAAACTACATGTTGCTTACGGCAAACCAGCTGAAGTGGTTGATTTCATCCTGAACGAATTCAAAGGCGAGATTGACGAGATTGTGGTCCACCGGGACATGACACCATATGCAATCGAGCGGGATAGGGGCATACGCAAAGTCACGGAGGCGCATGAGGTTTCGTTCACGCAACTGACGGATCATTTGCTGATGGATCTGAATGGATTTGCTAATTTTACAGGCAAGTCGGAGCCTTATAAAGTATTTGCAGCTTTCCACCGGCGGTGGGTGGAATTCATGAATGAACATCCTAACCCTCCCTCGGCAACAACGGTTGCAGAGTTGAAGGTGAGTGATCGACAGATTGAATGGCCGGATGCGATGCAGGTACCTCCGGAGATGCTGGAGTCCAGTGGCTCGGATGAAGAGGACCCGCATCTGCTGCTGGATCAATTCTTATCGGATCGAATTGCTGAATATGGTGAGCATCGGGACGAATATGAGGCTTACGAGCCGAGTCATCTTAGCTCATATGTTGCGGTGGGAGCAGTGTCTATCCGCAAAATGTATGATGCAGCGAATCGCACAGCCGAGGCTGGGGAATGGATCAGACAGTTGTGCTTCCGCGACTTCTACCTGTATCGAGCGGTCTATGAGAGTCACTATTTTACATATGAAAAGGTGTACGATCTCTCGGCTCTGCATGATGGTCATTTCGAACGTTGGTGCAAGGCGGAGACAGGTATTCCGATTATTGATGCAGCGATGACGGAACTGAACGAAACCGGACATATGCCGAACCGGCTGCGGATTCTCACGGCGATGTTTCTCACCAAAAACCTGCAATGCCCGTTCACCTTGGGTGAAGCCTATTTCAGGCGCAAGTTGCGTGACTATGATAACATTCAGAATCGTGGTAATTGGCTATGGTGTGCTTCGCTCGGCGAGAATGCAGCTCCGTATTTTCGCGTGAACAATCCAGTGACTCAATCCGAGAAATATGATCCGCAGGGCGATTATATTCGGAAGTGGTTGCCTGAGCTGAAGGATCTGCATAGCAAGGACATCCATCAGCCGCGCAAGGATGCCATTGTCGATCTGAAGGCATCGAGACAGGCGGCGATTGAGGTGTATAAACAGATTCTGGCAAGTCGCCAGAAGTAGAATCCGTCAGGGGCTGGTTCGTGTCCACACCCAAATATACCAATCTCATCCGGTTGAACCAACAATCATTTGGTTGAAATCAGGATGTTCCCAAAGACCGCGTACTCGCGGTCTTTTTTACATATATAGACATGAAAATAGTGTGAAATATGATGAAAATTTAGGAATTGTTAAGAAAATGGACTACCCATCTTAAGCATTATGGCTTTTAATAGATAGAGAGCTTTTATTGTATTAAGTCATATCTGACATATTGACGAACACATGAAGGAGAAACGTGAACATGAGTGAAACACTGAAAAGAGAGCGAATTCCGGAGCTGAATCTGGTACGTGCCATGGCGATTATCGGCGTACTATGCGTGCATTCCACTTCTTACGCGACGGTGGACATGACCGGTTCGGGCTATTACTGGCTGTACAATTTTATTAATATCTTTATGAAATATGGTACGCCAACCTTTATTTTTATGAGCAGTTTCGTGCTGTTCTATAACTATTATTCTCGTCCACTGGACAAGAAACTCGTAAGTAATTTTTACAAAAAAAGATTTGTGTATATTTTGCTTCCGTATTTCCTGTTCTCATTGATGTATTTTGTTATTCTGCATTTCACGCATTACCAGGGCCGACCGTTTGGCGAATCGGCTGTAAGTTTCATTACGAAATTGTTTACGGGTAAGGCATATACGCATCTGTACTTTGTGTTTATTAACATGCAATTCTATCTGTTATTCCCCTTGGTGTTATGGCTGCTCAAAAAGTATCCTTCCGTGGTCAAATGGTCTGTACCGATTGGATTATTGATTCAATGGACATTTATCGTAAGTAATAAATATGGATTCCAGGTCCCTAATAAGGGAAGCTGGGCGTTCTCTTACTTTTCCTATTTCATGCTGGGGGCATTCATCGGGGTGTATTTCCCTAAAATCAAGCAATGGTTCGTCATCAGTCGGGCCAATGCCACTAAAGGGCGCATAGCTTCATGGATTCTGCTCTGGGCGGTGTGGATCATTGCTGGACTGGGTCATGTGTACATCTATTATCAGCTGCGTCTGAAGATCGCAACGTATAACACGCTGTGGTATGAATTCTTCTGGAATGTGCATACCTTTGCTTGTGCGCTCGTACTCATCCAGATTGCCTATCTGCTCTACCGCAAAGGGCCGTCTCTGATCGTTAAGCCGCTGAATCGGCTTGGGGCACTGTCCTTTGGTATCTATCTGATTCATCCATTCTTCCTGCTGGTGTATCGGAATTATCCGCCGCAAACAGGAGTGTCTTGGTTAGTGCATCTGTGGTATGCCGGAGGATTTGGTGTAGCTCTGATCGCTTCGTGGATCGTCGTTGGATTGACGGCAAGGTTCGTTCCATATGCATGGGTGATCTTCGGCAATCTGCCAAAACCGAAACCACGTCTGGCACCACAACAGAACTCGGGGCAATTGGATGTTCGTTAAGATGTATTCCCAATATAGGAATAATAAACCGTTTCTTGGTCGACCTTAGGGGAGAGCAGGAAGCGGTTTTTTTATGTATGCAGATATGCGAGAAGTGGGGAACGAGTGTTTCTTTTATATGTACGAGGGGTAATCATAAGGCGGAACGATAATACATTATGAATGACAGGATTAAGGTGAAAATAATGACAACATGCGAAAAATGCGGGAGACCGATGCAAGATATATTGGAATATGTGGAACACATTCTTCACGAATGCAATGAACAGAATCAGGAGTACAATTCGAAAGATTATCAGGCCTTTGGCCATGAGGGTGTTCGCGAGCAGATGTGATACAATAGAAAGAAACCGGATTCATACGGAACCGAGGTGACAACATGGAGACGGGTCCAGCCCCTTTCCGGCAAGGAAAGACGGAACAAGAAGCGCGACTGACCAAGACATGTATGTATTGCGGACAACAGCGACCTATGTCCGAATTCCGGCGCAGAACCGGAAAGCGGGCAGGTCCCGGAGCCAGACGGGGAGCCTGCCGTAGCTGTCGACAGCTTGGTGGACAGGCTGATCATGAAATCAGTTCAAGCGTGAACCGTCAAACGAATGAACAGATCGAACGTCAGCGGAATGGCTTGGAGACGCATGATGTTACTGTGGGACCGTTTGCCTCTGTGGAAAATGAAGGCGGTCGGAACTCTCATGGCGTAGAGCAGGGATCTGCTACCGAGTCGTCTTCAGACAGACATCTGGTGTCTCAATCGTCAGTAGGCTCGACGTCTGCGAATGACGATGAACATGCTGACTTGGTGACTACCTTAGTCTCTTCTTCGGGTAAGCGGAAGAAGCGGAGAAGACGGAGGAAGAGTAAGCGTTCAGATGGACTGACAGGCAATGAGCAAGCGAAACCGAGCTTAGAGCATGAGGGCTCGGCAGATGAGGTATTGATTGAACCAGCTGAGCCACAGCCAGGCGAGCGCTGGCGTGGGGAAGAGCATTCGCAGGCCCATGCTTCTGCGAATAAAAAGGGCACTGCGCAGCGGGCTGGCGCACGAGCAGCCGCTGCAGTGCAGGCCGCCGAGCAGACTGCGGCGGCCCAAGCTCTGCTGCCAGCTGCGCCGCAAGGCCCGGCAGCAGAGCCCATGGCTGCGGATCAACCGACCGCAGCCAAACGCAAGCGCAAGCGGCGCCGCAAGCGTGCTGCCGCGCTCGCGCCCGGCGCAGGGCAGGCCCGCAGCATAGCTGCTGAGGCCCATGCGCCGGCCCTGAGCGACCGTGGCGATGCCACCACGGTCGCTGCACCTTCGGCGGCGGAGGCACAGCCTGCCGCCACCAGGCGCGAGCCTGGGCAAGCGCCGGGGGCTGCTGCGGAGGCAGGGCCTCCTGCGCCCGTGCGCCAGCCTGGCTCGCCAGGGTCCAAGCCGCGCCAGGCGCGCAAGGAGCGTGCGCCCAAGGCGAACGGCGAAGACGCTGCCCGCGGTACATCCGGGCAGCGACCCGCGCATGCCAGCCGCAGTCACGCAGCTGGCATGGACGGCCGTCCTCGCCGTCAGACGCCGGCGGCCCCGGTAGCCATTGACCCGGAAGATCCGGCTTCGCTCCGGACCAACCGGCAAGGCATGGTGCGGATGCGCGGCAAGACGGACAAGGGGCGTCGTTGGCATCAGGAAGTGGACATGGAGCTTGCGGTTACGCTGGTCAAGGAAAAAGCAGCTGTGGTGGTCAATCGGTACACAATTCGCCGATTGTTCAGCAACAAGGATTTCAAGCGGTATATTCTGACCCGGGATCACTACACCTGTTACTTCTGTGGATCGTATGGAGATACGATTGACCATCTGCTACCGCGTGCCAAAGGTGGACATACCACCCCGCTTAACTGTGTCTGCGCCTGTAATCTGTGCAACCAGTCCAAAGCAGCTATGGATGCCGAAGAGTTCATGAACTCAGGTATTCCTGAGTGGAATGCTGCCCATCAGGCAGAACTGATTGAACTGGCAATGCAGGAAGAAGCGCAGCTGGAAGAAGGATAAATACCCCCAAAGAAGGATCGGGGTTTCGATATGAAGAGCACACCAAGACCATAAGAGGTCGAGGTGTGCTTTTTTGATTTAATTTTGATTGGAGTGGAAGTCAGTTCGTGTGCAATAATTTCTTCAAATTGACAACGGTGTTCATCGAAGATGTACGTTATACTGGGAGGGAGTTGCTAAAGAAGCTTCATCATCCATATGAATGATGAAATGTATAGTGAACATCAAACCTGAGAACGTAGACTGTATAGATTGGATGGATGCAGATGACCCCGGCAGCATTGGACATTATGTCCTATATTACGGAAGAAAATATTCGTTTCTGGCTGGAGAAGTTTCGCTCCCTGGGCCCGTTACCGGGAATTTTGCTTACGTTTATGAAATCATTTGTGCCGCCACTTCCAACGCTATTAATAGTGGGTGTGAACGGTGCGGTATACGGTCTGTGGGCAGGGTTTTTATATTCATGGATCGGCATGGTCCTTGGTTGCACCGTTACATTTCTGATCGTACGGGAGATCGGGAAATCCGCTTTTGTGGAACGATGGGCACGCAAACCCCGTGTGCAGCGTAGTATGGTATGGATTCGGAGGAACGCGTTCGGTTATGTTTTCCTGCTGAGTATCTTCCCGGTAGGTCCGTTTGTCATTATTAATGTGGCAGCAGGTATCGCGCGAATGCGCTTGTTATCCTTCCTGCTTGCGGTGGGCTGTGGTAAAGCAATTATGATCTTCTCTGTTACGTATATCGGTTCCAATGTGGAACAATTTCTGGAGCACCCTGTACGTTGGGTAGGCGTATTGCTGTTTATTGCGGTATCCCTGTGGGCAAGCCGCAAACTGGAGCGACATTTTACCCGATCATCGTCAGATGGCGAAGAGCTGAATGATCTGAATCAACCCGCTGGAAAATCGATTTCCTCATAAAAAATGATCAGTACGCAGATATAGGATGTCAGTAATTCCGTTAGATGGAAGGAGGACCCAACATGAATGATAATATCTATGCATTCAGCCGAACGATAAATCGTATGAGTGAAGATGAACTTCGTTCAGTACTGCGTGTGCTCTATATGAAATCAGCACACGTGGTCAAGCGGCAGGAAGAGCAAGGCCAAAAGGTGGATTTTGCGGAAGCGGTACAGTCACTGTTTCGGAATATGGATACCCCTTTTGATCTGAGGCGTCTGGAACAACAAGCTCTTGCCGAGGTCGACAAGCCAAATGAAATTCATATTACGTTTGGAGAATCACCTCTAAGTAGTCTGAAAATGGGAATGAGTACATTGCCGGATCAGGAAAAGCGGAGTTTTTTCTCTATAGATGATAATTATGCGGTAGGGCCGTTAGGTGATCTGACCCGGCGTGCAGACTTGCAACGCAGGCATCTCTGGCTGACCGAACGGGTGTGTCTCAATGACCGTGAGGCATATGCCATGCTTGAACTGGAATCCTTATTTGAGCTCAACGCCACAATTCAGTCCTTTGATTCCAAGACGTCGATCATTATCTGGTATGCGAATAATGCACGGGAGAAGACGGGACTGCTCTACGCCATGTATTTATTGCGGAACAGCGAGAGTCCCATATATCTTATCGAGACGAGTGGCTTATATCAGCAATTATTTGATAGACCTGACGTTCAATACGATGTGCTCCACACAGGCGAGATTCTTCCGGAAAAGCTTCTGGCGATGTGGCACGTTTGCTCTGAGCAAGAGCCATTGTCCAAGCAAGAACGCCTCCAGCTGGAACAGGATTGGCTGGAACTTTCGGTACAGCCTGGGCTATTACGTATGATGGGGAATGGCGTGATTCGGAGCTTAACTGAAGATGCTTTGGACGAGTACATTATGCAGAAGGTGAGGGAACTGACACCGAACTGGGAGCCAGGCAAGTTTATCCGATCAGCTCGTATTGTGGGTGAAGTGATTGGTACAAGTAGCCAGCATATAAGTGATGCGTTCGTGGAGTACCGTCTACGACAACTGGTGCTGCAAGGCCAACTTGAGATGGATGGAAAGCCACTTGCAATGAGGTATTACAGTATTCGGCTTGCCGAGCGCTGAAAGGGACTAAGGCTGAAACGCACAGATAGAAAAACAAGCGACGAGATCGCAAAGTTTGAACTAAGACGGAAGATTTGAGCAGTTCCTTGCACAGACAGGAATATGATCACGAAGTGTCTCTGTTACCAGCTGTTCAGATTTAACACTTAAATAGACTGTTCCCGATGAGTAACTCCTACTTGTACGGGGAACAGTCTATTTGTTTCTCGTTAAGTACTGGACCGACTTCATTTGAGCATAGTTCAATAACATGCTTTTTTACTATCTTCATATCTGTTATGATTTCTTCCCATTCCAGATTTCCATTAGCGGTCCGTGCTGCCCATAGACCGGATCGGTATCCGGGATCGGAACCTTTCGGATTTCCTGAAGAGCCTTGGTACGACCGTCCTCTTCACCTGTGCGTGTGTTGTAACTCATGCCGCCCGGATAGGCACCGGCAATACGAAAGTCAGCGCTGGACTCCAGACGTTTATGCCCTGTTCCAGCGGGAAGCACGACAATGTCGCCGGTTTGAAGGTAAACTTTCTGACCATGTTCTCCGCCTAAAATCAGTTTCACGAATCCACTCACCACAGCAAGAGCCTCATGAGCATTGCTGTGATAATGATGATAATTGAACACACCATTCAACCAGCTATTTCCCCATCCATTACGGTTCAACAGCGATTCTGCATGAAGGGCCTCTTCTGTCCATACGTTCTTATACAAGAGCACAGGCAGGGTCGGATGATTGGGAATTACACCGTTATCCTGAAGAAATAACGTCTCTATGTTCTTTGTCCGTTCATTCATCTCACATCACCTCTTCTAAAAATTACCCGCGAAACACAAGGTTGAACAAAAATATGTAAAATGATAAAACATGTACCATCTCAAGGTCATGCTAGGTATATCTAAACCTAAAACACGATAAACGCAAATTATCGATATGGCAAGATGTCTGGTTCCAGTAATTTAATATACGCAAAAAAAACCAGGGAAGGGTGTATTGAGTAACACCTTCCTTGGCTTTTTTGCGCCTCCGTCTCATGTTCAGTTTTCCTCCGAACATGGACGGTTAGGCTAGTTTATAACGATCTATTGCACGAAATGATCGTGCTGTTGACCTTCCATCAAGAGGATCTAGTGATCTTTTTTGATGTCGGCAATTTTATCCTGTACAGCACCTTTGGCTTTGTCTTTCTTACCCTCAGCCTGAAGGGATCTGTTGTTGGTTGCATTACCGATCTGATCCTTCACTTCGCCTTTGGCCTTGTTTACGCCTGCTTTGATCTTATCGCTAGTTGAATTACTCATATCGAACATCTCCTTCGTTGTCTGGTGTAGTCCTTATTAACCGGGATGTTCGAATTCTAAACGTTCACTATTTCATGGCGGCCAGAAATTTATTCAGGATATTCTGTCAGAAATGATCTGTATGAAGAGTCAGTATAAGTATAGGCATTGCTTAATCGCGTGCTCCAATAAAGGAATGAGAGGATGTTATGATATGAGCAATTATATTGGAAATGGTGCGTATTGCTACGCCAATTCAGCTTCAATGCTGCTGTCGTCCATTGGAGAAAAGATAGATCCCGGTCTGCTTGAAACCATCGGTGGCTTTTCACTAGGGGCCTTTCGAACGCAGGAAGATTTACTTTTTTTTGATAACTGTACCTCCAGTCCTGATCTGGCCATCAGCAAGGCGATGAGCATTCTGGGATTTATTGTACATGAAAGTGTGCAAGCACCGGGTACAGAGATGCCTGTAGATGAGCTAAAAGAGGCTTTGAAGCAGGGCCCTGTGATGATGGGGCCGCTGGATATGGGCAAACTCGTCTACAATCCCAACTCTCCCAATCTGGATGGTTGCGATCATTATGTAGTGGCGCTCAATATGAGGGGCGATGAAATATGCCTGCATGACCCGGCTGGCTTTCCGAATGTCTTCCTGACACTCGATAAACTTGAGGAAGCATGGAAGTCTGAATTCCCATGGAGTAGCGGTGTGTATCGACGATGGTGGAGTCCTGAACGCATTGAACATCCTGATCTGGAGGAGATTAACCGCCGGACTTTTACTTGGTTCAAATCAGCCCTTACAGAACAGACCCATGATATTGCTGCACAGGAAGGACGAACCGGAGCTTCAGCCATTCTGCATAAGGCGGAACAGGTTCGTGCTGGAGCAATCGATGGTAATGAGTGGGCTCATTATGTGTATTTTGCTCTGCCAGTAGGCGCGCGTCGTGCCCATGATTATGGTTTGTTTTTTAAAACAATCCATCCTGACCTTTCCGCTTTGAAATACGCACAATCCCGCCAATTCGGAGAATGCCAGTCCCGCCTTGTCTCCCGGAGCTGGGAGGCTGCTGCCACAATCATGGTGGCACTCGCGGAGACGGAAGCTATGATCGAAGCTGCTATTTTGAAGCTGGAGCAATGGAAGTGAAGCGAGGTTATGAGAAGGGGGATACACATGGATGAATTAGCTGACAATCGCCATATCAGACCAGGGGAAGATGAGACATTCGAGAATCGGCAACAGGAGTCGGACATTGCGCTTATCATGCAAGCCCAAACCGGGGATACAGAGGCTTTTGGTGAGCTGATTCACCGTTACCGCGGGCAATTGTTCCGTTATGTGCGAGCACTTACACATGATTCTTATCTCGCAGAAGACATTTTACAGGATGGGCTTATTCGTGCATTCATTCATATGAGACAGCTTCAGAATGCTGACCGTTTTATGGCCTGGATGCAGCGCATTGTGCGTAATCAGGCGTATTCACATATGCAACGCCAAGAGCAGCAGCGGGAACAACATTTTTCTTCGTTCCTTGCATTTGGAGCCGATGATGCCTCATGGAGTGAACAAGACTCGCTCGACATGACGCTGAATCATCTTTTGAATGACACCGATCGGAGATCACAGGAGACAGGCTATGATCCGTATCAAGCTGTTGCTCAGCAGGAAATGAGGAACAATCTTCACAGGCTGTTGGGTTGTCTGAATGAAAGAGAACAACAGGTTTTCACATCATATTGGATGGAGCAGCTATCACCTCAAGAAATGGCCAACAAATTCAATCTGACAAGTGCCAATGTGTATCAAATTCTGTCCCGTTCACGTAAAAAAGTGTCTCAGCTTCATATTCATTTATCTGTAGATGAAATGCTGGCAGAGTGGAATTCACTCGGGCAAAATCGAGTGACTCTGGAGGAACCCCTTTCGTTTCGGGCTCCCCAAACCTGGAACTCTGCAGCAGCATCCATTCACGACATGTTAGGCTATATCGGTCCATCTCCGTCCCTCCCCATGGTTATGGGGATGAGTGGACTTTCTTTTCGTCTGACCATCCTGCCTCTGGACATACATATCGCTGGACCTACCGCCTATAACTTCAAAGAGGTGCTTACCAGAGGATTGCAACATATGGGTTATCGTTCCCATGCGGTTGAGGCTTTGGCGAGCGAAGCAGGACTCAATGCCAATCTGGTCGATCCTTCGATGCTAGAGGAGAAAGCGAAGGGGAAAAGGTTGCTTAATCCAAGGCTTGTTCAGGCCCTCTCCCTGATACGTTACTCCATTCATCGGGGAATTCCGGCCGTCGTGTGGGACCTGAATATTCCCGAATTCGGGTTGATCTATGGCTATGATGATGCAGCCCGGACCTTATACGGTACCGATTTCATTAAATCAGGAACAATTCCCTATGATCATGTAGGCCGGGGTGTGAATCAGGAAGTATTTGTACTGGCAGCGGAATCAGATGGCATGATACGAGAAATGAACTTGCACGCGGCACTGACAGCTGTTTTGGCTCATTATCGTGGGGAGGACCCGTATACCTTGCCGAACACAGTCAGTGGTGTGGCTGCCTATGCCGTCTGGAGAGAAGCCATAGAATATAGACGGGTAGAAGCGAACGGTCACGCCTATAACATTGCGGTTTTGTGGGATGCAAGACGTTATGCAAGTGAGTTTTTCAAAGAACTTTCTCTAAAGTGGGCTTCGACTACCTGCTATTCCAGCTTGATTCCATTCTGTCTTCGGGCGGAAGAGTTATATCGACACATGTCTCAAAAGTTAAATACACTCTCGGAATTATTTCCTTTTCCAGATGGAGGACTGCCTAATGAGAAGCTTCATGCCGATCAGGCTATCTCGATACTTTTGCAGGTGGAGGAATTGGAGCGAGCTGCCATCGTTGCAATAAAAGAGTTGCTTGAAGAAATGGATCGGTATTCCCCGGAAATAGTTATGGTGTGACCTAATTGTAACGATTAGATCGGGCAAACCGTGAAAACATATATCAGGAGGCAGGACGATCCGTCAGGCCTTCTTTCTGTCTTTTTTGCAATCGTGACGCAAGAGGTTCATACTTGAAAACAGAAAAGATGTCTCAATGATGGAATAAGGCTGAGCCCAACGCTGCATAATAACGACAGTGACCAATTTCGTTGCATGATTATCGTGATATTGGAAAACAATTCCTGAACAGTTGGATAAACGAATCCTTCCTTGTGTACATATCGCACATCTGGTCATATGTGATCTTGTCTTAATACCACATGTGGTAGGAATACGGATCTTGGACAGGAGGATCGGCGGCATTAGCCTGCCTTCATGGGTTGACAAAAAAATCGATTTTGTTACAATGTTCACAATATCTTCACAAGTGTAAAAAATTTCTTTTTCATGTTCATGTGTAAGAGGTGTAATATAAGGGTATAGAGTTCGGTTTCGGCCTGCTTGTCGTTTTGTGCGTCAACACATGTTGTCCGCAATAGATCCAAGATACAATGCATGATGTGGGAGTGGCCCTGAGCTACGCTCACCCTATTGTGTGAAATTTGGTACATTTAGTTGTATTCAATGTATTTTGTGGTTCGGCTCTGCTTGACAGGCATCATGAAAGTCGCGGACTTCTATCCCAAAGTAAAGGAGGACTTTCTCTTATGTCACAATCGCCTACTCAACAAGAGGTGCCGGTTACAGAAGGTGCCGACGTTTCTCAACGCCAGTCCTTGGATGTACTGGATCAACTGATGAAGCCTGAGGTACAGGAGTCTTTAACCGTTCTGGTGGAGAACTTGCCTAAACTGGCTGAAATGGTTACTGCTATGACGAAAGCTTATGACTTCGCACAAAGTGTAGCAACAGACAAAGTTCTGATCAGCGACACAATGAGCGCAATGGGCGAGTTCGCTAAGCCTGTTGTAGACAAAGCTAAAGGTGTAGCTTCGGCTGCCATCGAAGCCAATGATCGTGCACAAACAGAGCAAACTTCAGTTGGCTTGTTCGCTATGCTGAAAATGCTTAAAGATCCAAACGTACAACAATCGCTTCGTTTTGCTCAATCTTTCCTGAGCATTCTGAACGAGCGTCAACAACCGAAACGTTAAGACTTAGAAGAACGGAGGATGGATATGTCGAAGCAAATTTTGATCTTGGGTGGAGGATACGGCGGTCTGTTGACTGCGCTGACTGCGCGTCAATACTTGTCCCCTGAAGAAGCGACAATTACTGTCGTGAACCGTTACCCTACACACCAAATTATCACGGAACTGCACCGTCTTGCAGCGGGAAGCATTGCTGAACAAGCAGTTGCTCTTCCACTCGAAAAATTGCTGCGTGGCAAAAACGTGAACTTGAAAATCGATACGGTGGATACAATCAAGCCGGACGAGAAGAAAGTTCTGATGACCAGCGGCTCCACATACTCTTACGATGCACTCGTTGTTGCCCTGGGTAGCGAAACAGCTTACTTCGGAATTCCGGGATTGCAAGAGTACAGCTTCACGCTCAAATCGGTTAGTGATGCAAACCGCATTCGTGCACACGTTGATGCACGTCTGGATGCTTACAAACAGTCCGGCAACAAAGCAGATGCAACGTTTGTTATTGGTGGCGGCGGCTTGACAGGTATTGAACTTGTCGGCGAATTCGTTGATCTTCTTCCAGCTGCATGTAAAGAGAAAGGTATCGATTTCAACGATATCTCCCTGTACACTGTTGAAGCAGGTCCTTCCATCCTGGCTGGATTCCCGCCAGAACTGGTTGAACGTGCTAAATCGAGTCTTGAGAAACGTGGCGTTAACTTCATCGTTGGCGTAGCGATTACTGAGATGAAAGAAAACGAAGTTCTGCTGAAAGACGGCAGCTCCATCCCTACGAGCACACTCGTATGGACAGGTGGCGTACAAGGCAACGCGGTTGTTGCTAACAGCGGAATTGAAGTGGATCGTGGCCGTGCGAAAGTGACGGAAGTTCTGCAATCCACTTCTCACAAAGATGTGTTTGTTGCTGGTGACAGCGCAGTGGTCTTCCCTAGCGAAGGCGCTCGTCCATACCCTCCAACAGCACAACTGGCTTGGCAAATGGGTGAAACCATTGGTCACAACTTGGGCGTAATGTTCAAAGGTGGCGCAATGGAATCCTTCACACCAGTATTCTCCGGTACGCTGGGAAGTCTGGGTCGTAAAGATGCTGTCGGCATGATCGGTGGCAACCAGACTCGTCTGAAAGGTCTGCCTGCAACCATGATGAAAGAAGCAAGTAACATCCGTTACCTGGCTCACATTCACGGTTTGTTTGCACTGGCTCACTAATCCTCCTTAATGCCATTCAAGGGCGCCCTTTTGGGCGTCCTTTTTTGTTGTGACCTTTAAAGAATTACAGATATTTTAATGTGATAAGGGTCCGTTTAAGTGTTCTATGCGAGGCCGCGTATAAACCACATAAGGTATATGGTATATTAATGGGGTAACGGAATATTTCACATTTCATAGATGTACTGAATGGACATGAACCTGGAAGCCGGCGCTTAGAAGCGCCGGCTTTCGTTTAAATTATAGGATGAGCATCTCTAAATAAAAGGAACGGTTAGCAGCATCAAGCCATCCGTTCAACTGAGAGGAGAAATGACGTATGAACGTATTAGTTATAGGAGCAAATGGGCAAATCGGTAAGTTTGTGGTGGAGCAGCTGGTACAGGAAGGCAAACATAAAGTAACGGCTATGATCCGCAAACCGGAGCAGGTGGACACGCTTAAGGAACTCGGTGCCAATGTGGTAATCGGTGATCTGGAGGGCAGTGTGGAGGACTTGGCTGAGGCAATGAAGGACCATAATGCGATTGTGTTTACGGCGGGTTCTGGCGGATCTACCGGTCAGGACAAAACACTGCTTATTGATCTCGACGGTGCAGTGAAGACGATGGAAGCCGCAGAGCAGCAAGGTATCTCCAGATATATTCTGGTCAGTGCGTATGGCGCAGATCAACGGGAGAAATGGTCAGAGTCCATCAAGCCTTATTACGTGGCGAAGCATTACGCGGATCGTGCACTGTTTGCAAGTGATCTGAATTACACGATTATTCGCCCAGGTGGTCTGAAGAATGAACCGGGTACGGGCAAGATTGCAGTTGGAACAGATCTGAAGCCGGGAAGCATTCCGCGTGAAGATGTGGCCCGTGTCATTGTGGCTTCCTTGCAGGAGGAGAAGACGTACCGGATGGCCTTTGATCTGATTGCCGGGGAGCAACCGGTTGAAGATGCCTTGGGCAAACTATAGATGTTATTGTAAGATAACGGGAGAATGAATTGATGGGGATGAGGGGGAGCGCTGCATGAACGAAGCCGTGCTGGTCATAGAGGATGAGCCCAAAATAGCACGTCTGCTTGAACTGGAATTACAGTATGAGGGATATCAGGTGGGCAAGGCTGGTAGTGGAACAGAAGGATTGGAGAAGTATGCAGAAGGACAATGGGATCTGATTTTGCTTGATGTGATGTTGCCTGGTCTGAGTGGAATTGAAGTGTTACGGCGAGTTCGGGCCAAAGATGCTACGGTTCCGATCATTATGCTCACCGCCAAAGATTCCGTGGAAGACAAAGTATCCGGCCTGGACCTCGGAGCTAATGATTACATCACCAAGCCGTTCCAGATTGAAGAGCTACTTGCCCGAGTTCGGGCGGCTTTACGGCTTAGTGCAGTGGCGTCTGTTGTTTCTTCCGCTTCTTCGTCTACACCTGCTGATATGGGGAATGACTCTTCTGGGCATCAGGCTGAAGCTGAGGCGGGCTGGTTGACGGCTGCGGGGTTGAGACTGAATGAAGGAACGCGAGAGGTATCCCGAGATGGTGTGGCCATTGAGCTTACTCCACGTGAGTTCGACCTGCTCGTGTATTTGCTTCAGAATCAACGTCAGGTGCTCAGTCGTGATCAGATTGTGCAGGCCGTGTGGGGATACGATTATTATGGAGATACCAATGTGGTGGATGTGTATATTCGTTATGTGCGCAAAAAGGTGGATAACGGATTCACACCACCCTTAATACATACTGTACGGGGCGTAGGATACGTCCTGAAGGAACAGTCATGAGCTTGCGTAGTAAAATCTACGGATATTCGTCTGTATTATTTGCTGTGCTGTTAATCGCGGTGAATCTGTCGGTCTATATCGTGTTTGAGCGGATGTCGATTGATAACGAGGTTAATCGGGTGGAAGCAGAGGCCGAGTCTATTGTCAAAGGAGTACGTCAGTCTGCCGGCTCCATTCCACCGGACGACTTATTGCGGGCCTATGCGCCTGTGAACGGCATGCTTCGGATCGTCAATGAAGACGGCACCAGTTCCCCGGTGACAACAACAGCAGCTTCCGAGCAGCTGAGCAAGCTGCCCTATAAGTACGAAAGTGAGAAGAAGTCAGAGTATACCCAAGTCGAACAGATTGGTTATGTATGGGTTTCGGTCCCGGTCATCTGGCCTGATGGCGAGGTAGTGAATGTGCAGGTCACCGAGAGCATTGCAGAGACGGAGAATCGTCTGTCTGTACTTCGTACCGTGCTTGTGGCGGTCACGATTATTGCTCTCATTCCAGCCATTATCTCCAGCCGAATTCTGGCGAATCGGATGACCAAGCCCATCCAGCAGATGACACGCACGATGAGTGACATTCAGTCCAGCGGCCAATTCAAGCGACTTCCACTGGAGGAAGGATCGAAGGATGAACTGAAAACGATGGGGCAGACGTTCAACCGGATGATGGATCTGCTCGAATCCAACTTTGAACGACAGGAACGGTTCGTATCCGATGCATCTCATGAGCTCAAAACACCGCTGACCATTATTGAAAGCTATGCCAGTCTGCTACAGCGGCGAGGAAAAGAACGGCCCGAGGTATTCGATGAAGCGGTGGAGGCGATTCTGTCCGAATCGGTTCGCATGCGAGAGATGACCGAGCAACTGTTACTGCTTGCGAAGCAGCCAGAGCAGTGGAATGTGCAGTTGGCGCGTGTGGATATCACGAGACTGGCTACAGACTCCACACGTGCGTTTCGCGAAGCCTATCACCGTGAAGTCCGGTGTGAAGATCCAGGTCCAATCTGGGCAATAAGCGATGAGAGCAAGCTGAAGCAGCTTTTGTTTATTTTGCTGGATAATGCCCGGAAGTATAGTGAGGATGCCATTGAAGTCAGGCTGGAAGCCAAGGGGCAAGAGTGTCGTATTCGGATTGTGGATACCGGGATTGGTATGCGGGAGGACGAGCTGGAGAAGGTATTTGACCGATTCTACCGGGTTGATCCGGCCAGAACACGTAGCCTAGGCGCAAGCGGTTCAGGTCTGGGGTTGTCACTCGCCAAAGAGCTTGCAGGAGCAGTTGGAGCACGGATCGAACTGACCAGCACCGAGGGTGAAGGCACCGAGGCTTCGATTATTTTGCCTTTATCGGTTCAGAACGGGCCGCTCTCATGAAATTCTCATTCTTCTCTTATATACTATATAAACTGAACTAAAGATTGTTCACACTGACACTACGATGACAGAACAACCTTCCAATCGCTGTTATCCCCAGATTTTTCGATTCCATTTTCTCAAGGGGAAAATCCGGGGATAAAGGCGAATGCTTCGCTTTTTCAGGTTTTTTCTGTCCTCTCCGTTACTGTGTAAAAGATTAGTTCAATTTATGTAGTAACCATCGGAACTAAACTCAGACCGAATATATAACACATGAACTCGGGCTATGGGGAGAGCTATAAGGGGGAAACGTGATGACAGAGCATGAGCAGCGACCACCGGAGATGAAACGGCATGAACAGGTGAACAGTGGATGGGCGAAATCGCGAAGATCACTTTGGTGGGGTTCAGGGCTTCTCGTTGTGCTGATTGTGGCAGCTGTTGCTTGGTGGAAGCCGTGGCAATCGACTGGTGTGGAACTTACGGCAGATGCGGCAGCACAATCGGTGCTTGATCAATATCCAGGTGAGATTGTGAACTCCACGTTGAAGGACGGGACGTATATCATGCAGCTCCGTTCGGAGACCGGCCTATATGACGTGCAAGTGGATGCCGTTACGGCTACTGTGAATTCCATCAAACGGCTGGAGTCCAACCCGCAAGCGGAAGAGAAGACGTTATGGAGCCGCGAGCAGATCAAGACGGCGTTGTTAAAACAACAAACGGATGACCAACTGGTCTCGCTAGAACTTGTGGAGCAGCAAGGAAGTCCGGTATACACCGCGGTAGTAAAGGCTAAAGATAACAGCCGTGAAGAACTCACGATTGATCCATATACCGGAGAGACGATATCTTCCAAAACAATAGCAGTGCCGACAACTGAGCCGACAAAGGAAGATCCCAAGCCTCAGTTTCTAAGCGAGAAACAAGCGAAGCAGAAGGCACTTGCAGAGGTCCCTGGGGAAGTGGACGACATCGAACTGCGTGGAACCAACAGCGGGAATCCGTATTATCTGGTTGAAATTGATCTGGAAGATGGCCGGGAGGCCATTGTGCAGGTAAATGCCATCTCGGGAGCGATTCGTTCCGTGACTTGGGATGAGGACGATGATTAACATTTGTACAGGAATCCATTGAATATAGAGTTACACCTTGTTGGATAGATGATTCCTAATGTAGGGGTCATCTTTTTCATTTCTTTTAGATTACATACATAATGAACACTCATTAAATGAGCCTTCTCTTCATTTTCTCATCAAATTCTAATCTAACTCTCGCTGATCTCTCATTCCTGCAGGTTATTCTATAAATGTAGACGAGAACGAAAACAACAACAACAACGAGGAGATGAATGATGATGATGAACAAACATAAACTTTGGATTGGTAGCTTGTCAGCAGCGGTATTACTTGGTGGATCAGCCGTAGCGGCTAGCGGGAATGTGAACGGACAAGCGGTGCAAACTACACCAACGTCAACAACACAATCTGCAACACAGAATCAGAACAGCACAGGCAAAATGCTGAATGCATCCCAAGCGAAAGCGCTAGCGTTGAAAGCAGCCGATGGTAAAGTGGATGACGTGGATCTGGAGCGCAGAAACGGCCAAACGTTCTATGAAATTGAGATCGACAGAAAAGGAACCAATGATGTTGTTGTTCGTCTGGATGCCTACACAGGCAAAATCCTGGCAGTCGTGAATGATGAAGACTACGATGATGACGATGATTATAAAGGTACTGTAACAGGCAATACGTCTAATAACTCTGCTTCCAAGCAGGTCAAATTGACGGCATCCCAAGCTTCCAATATTGCATTGAAACAAGTTACGGGTGGTAAAGTAACCAAAGTCGAGCTGGATCATGATGATGGTCGCTATGTGTATGAGATCGAGCTGAGAACCGCTCAAGGTGAAGCAGATGTAGATATCGATGCCAACACAGGTAAAGTGTTATCGTTCGACCAGGATTTTGACGACCAAGATTAAGCAATAAGGGCGAGTATACGCCGATAAAACATCATATAAAAACCTGCCTATGAACAGCCGCACACAGCTAGAGATCGTTACATCATGGAGGGGCAGGGCAGGTATAGCAGAGGACGCTTCGGGGGAAGCGTCTTTTTGCTGTTGATCGAGAGAGCGGAGTATAAAATTGTACATCTTCCGCCGGATTGTTCACTATGCGAGCAGGAACGTGGCGGATACAATCGGAATCAGGGAGGTGAACGCCCAGCCAGTATTGCCCGGAATTCTAATGCTGAAATGCATCATCGATCGGAGGCAGATAAGACATATCGATTTTATTTTATGTAAGCGCTTCACAAAAAACATGGAGGTGCATTACGATATGGCTATGAACGATGGATGGTTGAAAAAGAATACACACTCACGTCGCTTTACCCGCCGCTTAAGTTATCTGCTTGCTTTGGTTTTGGCGCTGCAATCAATAGGTCTGCTGCTCGCACCCGGACCGAATGCTTCAGCTGCTCCGCTCAGTGTAACGAACGGGATACAGTTCAAGGATACCAATGGCAATGTCGTCCATGCTCATGGGGGCGGGATGATCAAGGCGAATGGATATTATTACTGGTTTGGGGAGAACCGCAATCCGAATGGAACATTCAAGGCGGTATCCGTGTATCGTTCATCGGATCTGAAGAACTGGGAGTATCGCAATGATGTGCTGACCAGCAGCTCGGCTACCGAGCTCAATATCTCCAACATTGAACGCCCCAAAGTCATCTATAACAGTTCGACTGGCAAATATGTGCTGTGGATGCATAAAGAGAATGGTCTGGATTATGGCGAGGCCCGAGTGGCCGTAGCTACTTCGAATACGGTTGATGGTAATTACACGTATGTGGGCAGTTATCGTCCACTTGGGTATGATTCCAGAGATATGACGGTGTACAACGATAACGGAACGGCTTATCTGATCTCTGCGACCCGAGTGAATGCTGATCTGAATATATATAAGCTGACCCCGGATTTCTTGGGTGTGGAATCCCTAGTCACAACGCTGTGGCCTGGACAATATCGTGAAGCGCCTGCTCTATTCAAAAAAGACGGCGTCTACTTCCTGATTACCTCAGGTGCGACCGGCTGGAATCCGAATCAGGCCAAATATGCCACAGCCACCAGCATTACAGGCACATGGAGCGGCCTCAGCAACTTTGGAGACAGCACAACGTATGGTTCTCAATCCACCTATGTTGTTCCAGTAGAAGGTTCACAGACCACATCCTATCTCTACATGGGTGATCGCTGGGCTGGTGCATGGAGCGGACCGGTGCAGGATTCCAAGTATGTCTGGTTGCCACTTTCGTTCCCAAGTGCAACCAGTCTGGCAATGAATTGGGCAAGCAGTATTACGATTGATACAGCAACAGGGACCGTAACTGGAGTAAGTACACCAGATGTATGGGACCCGAATGCTTCATATCAACTGATTAGCCGTAAAAGTAACAAGTTGCTAAATGTCATCGGGGGTTCTTCCGCCAACGGTGCAGATCTGGAGCAGCGAGCAGATGGGGGGATGACAAGTCAACAGTGGCAGATTACCGATGCGGGTGGCGGCTATGTCAAAATCATCAACCGTTCCAGCGCTAAGTTAATCGGTGTAGAGAATGGTGCCACGACCGATGGGGCTGTCATTGAACAGTGGAATGATGGTGGCTGGGCCAGCCAGCAGTGGCAGCTCGTCAGTGTAGGTGGTGGTTATTATAAATTGAAGAACCGCAGTACAGGTAAGGTCTTGGACATCTCCAGTCAATCCCTAGCAGATGGGGCTGCGGCCATCCAGTGGACGGATAATGGCGGCACGAATCAGCATTTTCAGATTGTTAAGGTGCAATAAGACAATTTAAATATTATAAAATAAGGTTCATCATAAAGTGGAAGCCCTTGTCTCTTACCATAAGGTAGGACAGGGGCTTTGTGATGTGTTCACGCTTGTTACGTGATGCACTTACTCGAATGGGGATATCCAGCTGATGGCTCATATCGTGACCTATTTCCGATCATTACCATCCCAATCTGTGGTAAACTAGTAGAATTGTAGAAAAAGATAGAGACAGGAGCTGGATAACGAAGTGAGTGAACAACAAGTGCTATCAATTGAAAGCTTGCGTATGAGATACAACGGACGTTATGTGCTGAACGGCATCGATCTGGAAGTGAATCGTGGTGAGATGATTGGATATATTGGTCCGAATGGGGCTGGCAAAAGTACGACGGTCAAGATTTTACTCGGGCTGGTTGAAGGATATACAGGTACGGTGCGAATCTTTGGAGAGGATATCGCAAATGGTGATGTAGAGTATAAACGTAGAATCGGCTATGTTCCGGAGGTGGCGGAATTGTACGAACAATTAACGCCTGCGGAGTATCTGACCTTTACGGGAGAGTTGTACGGGATGTCCTATGAAGATGCGGATTATAAAGCCAAGCTGCTGATGGATTGTTTTGGACTCGAAAAATCATATCATTCCCGCATTGCCTCCTTCTCCAAAGGCATGCGTCAGAAAGTGCTACTAATCTCTGCGCTGCTGCATGACCCGGATCTGCTGTTTCTGGATGAACCGCTTAGCGGATTGGATGCCAATAGTGTGATGGTGGTCAAAGAGATTTTGTCACAGTTATCAGCCAAAGGCACAACGATCTTCTATTCGTCCCACATCATGGATGTGGTGGAGAAGATCAGCAGTCGAATTGTACTGATCGCTGAAGGACGCGTGGTGGCAGACGGTACGTTCAAGCAGCTCCAACAGCAGTCCATGGAAGGGACGCTGGAGGAAGTATTCAATCAATTGACAGGCTTCAATGAGCACAAAGCCATTGCGGAGCGTTTTGTATCGATTGTGCAGGAGGTGTACTGATATGGAGGAGTCCTCCGACTTCCGCACGCTCAAGATTCTGGATCGCTTTCGTCCGATCATCGCCAGAACAGGAGCGGATTATGATGTGCTTCGCCTGATTTTGCGGGTGAAATTCCAGATGGATCAACGCAGAGTACCTACCATTTTGTCCAACAATTCAGGGAAAAAAGAGCGCAAGGAAGGTAATCAGTTTCTTCGTTCCCTATGGTTGTATGGATTAATGGGACTGATGATGGTTCCCTTCATTGTCTGGGATACGGGGCATTTCATGCTTCAGATGGGACTTGTGTTCGGCATATTAATGTTTATGATCATGACGTCCATGATCTCGGATTTTTCCTCCGTGCTGCTGGACATTCGGGACCGTAATATTATTATGACCAAGCCCGTTAATGGACGAACGGTAGGTATGGCCCGAGCCATACATGCGGGCGTTTATCTGCTATTGCTGACGGGTTCATTAACCGGTATACCGCTAATTGCCGCGTTGGTGACGCATGGGATCGGATTCTTTCTGATTTTCCTTGTAGAACTGATTCTGATCAATATGCTGATTCTGGTGACAACGTCTCTGATCTATCTGTTCATGATGAAGTTTCTGGATGGTGAGAAGCTGAAGGATATGATTAACATGGTACAGATTCTGCTTTCCGTGGGGATTGCAATCGGTTATCAGCTGGTCATCCGTTCGTTCAGCATTATTGATTTTGGTATGGTATTTACTCCGGCATGGTGGCAGTTGCTGTTGCCTCCTTTATGGTATGCGGCCGCCTATGAATGGTTATTTGCAGGGGGCGGTAATGTGTGGATCTACACGTTCACAGCCCTTGCAGTCTTGGTTCCGGTGGTGAGTATGATCGTCTATGTGAAGCTTATGCCTTCCTTTGAATTGTATTTGGAAAAAATGGCACATTCGGGTCAGTCCTCTGGACGCAGACGCGGAAGATGGGATCGGTTGATCTCGAAGGTGGTCAGTCGTTCCAGAGAGGAGCAGGCTTGCTTCCGTCTGTCAGCCAGCATGATGCGAAATGAACGGGAATTCAAGCTGAAGGTGTATCCATCGCTTGGTTTATCATTTGTCTTACCTTATGTATTTTGGTTTACCGAATTGCAATCTTCTACCTGGGCGGAATTTAGGCAAAGTTCATTCGTATACACCTTTTACATCGTACTGATGCTGGTTGTAACGGTAGTAGTCATGCTGAAATTTTCGGGACAATATAAGGCGTTCTGGACCTTTCGCGCTGCACCGATGGCGAACGATAGCGCGTTATACAAAGGCGCTCTGAAGGCGTTCTTGTGCAACATGTTCCTGCCTGTATTTCTGGCAAATGCCATTCTGTTTACCTGGACATTTGGATTACGAATACTGCCGGATATTGCGATAATTTTGTTGACGGCGACCGCGCTTGTCCCACTGGCAGGCAAGTTATTGCTGCGTAAGCCGCCGTTTTCTCAATCCTTCAGTGTAGCGCAGCAAAGTGATGGCTGGTATGTATTTGCCGCCCTCCCTGTGCTTGCCATGCTATGGGGAGTCCATGTCTTTTTCCGTTCCGTGTCGGGGGGCGTATGGATATATGGTGCGCTACTGATTGTAGCGAATGTGTTGCTATGGACGCTGCTGTATCCGGAGAAGAAGGCACCGGGTAAGAGGTCGGTTGCCGTTTGAGAATAGAGTAGTAGAGTAAGAGCGCTAAACGATAAGAGAGGGTAAAAGAGCTAACTTAGACGCTGATGTCGAGGTTAGCTCTTTTGATAAGTAATCCTACCCCATAGATACTATCCCATAGAATCTTCGCCGCAGCGCTAACGAACCTGAGACAACCTATTCAGCGTCAAAATCTGAAATATAAATTCTAACGAACCTCAGGAACGCTATCCTTCGAAAAAGTAGCTATTTAGCCCGAAAAAGGACTAATCCAGGCACAATAACGTGTCTGAGATTCGTTAGATTTTAGATCCATGCTAAAAGGGGCAAATAACGTGTATCAGGTTCATTAGCATGGAGCAAAGCAGTGGGGGTTCTCTTTCGATACTTCGGAATCCGTTGGAATGCAGTGAAGCCCATGATGAGTTCCGGTTATATTATAACTTTGAACCAATAGCGTGGCGGAGGAGGTATTGGCGGTATGAAGATACTTAGGTGGCAGAGTGGGGCGACCTATTTTTTATGGCCTGATCGGAGGAGGGATTCCGCCAGTCGATCGGCTGCATCGGCTGTGGAGATCGCAGATTGCGCAGCTTCTGCGTATACCTTACTCAGCGTGCCTGCAATCCCCGCCACCTTTTGGCGGATCAGGTCAGGCCCGGCGCCTTCCAGCTCGTAGGCGGTGGAGATGATTCCGCCTGCGTTGAGCACATAATCAGGCGCGTACAGGATGCCGCGCGCCTGCATGCGGCCTGCAACCAGCTGTCGTTCACTCAGCTGGTTGTTGGCCGCCCCGGCAACAATGGAGCAGCGCAGCTCCTCCACCGTTGCCGGGGTCAGTACGCCCCCTAGGGCACAGGGGGCGAACACCTTGCAGTCAGCGGCGTGAATATGGGCCGGATCGGCCGAGATGGCGCCGCTGAACTGCACAAGGGCACGTTGTACACGATCCGGTACAACGTCTGCCACAATGAGCCGTGCCCCGGCTGCATGCAGGTAACGGCACAGGGCATACCCGACCTTGCCCAGTCCCTGGACGGCAACGGGAATGCCCTGCAAAGATGCAATGCCTTGCTGGCGCAGCGAGGTCACAATGCCGATGTGTACGCCGTAGGCGGTCATCTCGGCGGTGAAGTCATCCTGCGCCCCAAGCGAACCTGTGGTGTCCGTCACATGTGCGGTCTCCAATCGGATCTGGTCCATGTCTGTCGCCGTGGTACCCAGATCAAGACCGGTCACGTACCGGCCGTTCAGCCGCTCCAGACAACGACCCAGTGCGCGAAAGCGCTGCGCCCGCTTGGATACGTCCGTATCCAGGCTTATATCTATACGATCAGCACCCTGATCGGCGACGACTTCCCTTTCCGTGGCGGCGCCTTTTAGTTGCTCTACCCCTAGATTTCCAGCGACCTGCTCACCACTAACAGACCCGCAACTACCATCATCCGGTGCCGCATCTTTCACAAAAGGCACATTCCATATGACCACTTTTCCGCCGCCATACGGCAGTCCGGAGATTACATTTTTGTACGTCATGCCTTTGGCAAGCTTCACGGCATCCCGAACAGCCGCTTCCTCGGACGCATACGTCCAGTAGCGACATCCGCCCAGCGCAGGTCCAAGAGCCGTGCTGTGAATGGCAATGACTGCCCTCAATCCGCTATCTGCATCATGGCAAAAAATGAGTTCCTCCATGCCTTCCCGCTCCATCTCCTGCCATAGCTGCATGACGGTACCCCCTTTTTGTTTTGACCCATCCATCCTGGTTCTGACCCGTTATCCTGTGGCGATCGTGCTCGGCTTAATGATGATACAGCATATTCACAGACCCCTGTTTTCGACCCTGGGACCTCCGCCGGGTTGATAATCGGTACAAACGGTTCTATAATGGCAGTTCCGGTATGCCGAAGAGCAGAAAATGCTACGAATTGACATCCAACCGTTTAGAATGAGGGTATAACGTCCAATGATGGAGATAGAGCGAACGTACAGGAAGTATAGATGAAACGAAATCGTCGAGTATATGCAGCAAAGGGCCAATTTCGATGTGAAGGCCAGGAAAGAGGGATTACGATTGTTTAAAATATTGGTATTTATCTTTTTGATCCAGATTGTATACGTATCGGCTTATACACTCCGGATGATTCTGACACTCAAAGGACAGAAATATATCGCGGCACTCATCAGCATGGGTGAGATTGTGATCTATGTGCTCGGTCTGAATCTGGTACTCAAGTATCTGACTCAGCCTTCTGCCTTAATCGTCTACGCGGTGGGTTACGGACTTGGTGTGTTGCTCGGAGCCTGGATTGAAGAAAAGATTGCACTCGGTTACGTTACCGTTAAAGTAATCTGTAACCAGATGGGTGGCAACGTCGCGAATGCCCTCCGGGATAAAGGGTACGGCGTCACAGCATGGGTGGGCAGCGGACGTGATGGAGATCGGCTTGTGATGGAGATTCTGGCGAAACGTAAAAACCAGAAATTGCTCTATCAGACGATTCTCGATCTGGACCCCAAAGCATTTGTCATTACCGTAGAGCCCAAACAGTTCCATGGCGGCTTCTGGACACGTTCCATCAAAAAGTAAAATCGAGCAGGTCTGCAGCAGATGCAGTCCTGCTTTTTTGGTTTCATTTTATCCGACATCTTCTTGCTGCCGCGATATATCTCTAAAACCTTACTTCCCAAGTTAACTCCGTACGATTCAAGGTTGGTTACAGTACAAATCCTTACTACATCGGCATTTCCTGCCTGAATGTGAGATAGGGATCATTGTTGTAATCGCTTACAACATTTACATTGAGATCATGTCCTTCGTAACATGGCATGGCAGCGATGGACGAATGTAATCATCATATTTCGGGAGGAATGAATTCTATGAAAACTACATTTCGAAGCTGGTGCAGCGCAGCCTTGGCTCTAACATTGGGGCTAACATTATTGTCCGGACCGGCAAGTGTGCAGGCAGCGGGTAACGCAGACTACAATCTTACAGGCTTCTCCCAAGGGAACACGGGCGGCGGTATCATCAGCGAATCGAACACAGCCACGTATAAGAAAGTGTATAATGCGACTGATCTGGCACTGGCTCTGAAAAAGAACTCCGGTGTCAAAGTCGTTGAGATCATGAACGATCTGAATCTGGGATGGAATGAAATTCCGAGCGCAGCGCAGACTTCTCCTTTTGCCAAGCATAATGATGCGTTGACGCATCCCGTATTGAAGCAGACAGGTGTCAGCAAGCTCACGATTGACGGTTTCAATGGACTCACGATTTTCTCCGCCAATGGCTCCAAAATCAAACACGCTGCGATCAGTGTGAAACGAAGCTCGAATGTCATCATCCGTAACCTGGAATTTGATGAGTTATGGGAATGGGATGAATCCACCAAAGGTGATTACGACAAGAACGATTGGGATTACATTACCCTTGAGGAGAACAGCAACGTATGGATTGATCACTGCACATTTAATAAAGCCTATGATGGACTCGTCGATTCGAAAAAAGGAACCAGCGGCGTGACCATCTCCTGGTCCCTCTTCAAAGGGGATGACGGCAGCTCGAACAGCTGGGTTACCCAGCAGATTAACGAATTGGAAGCAAATAAGGCTTCCTATCCCATGTACAACTACCTGCGTAGCAGTGCTGTAGGTCTCAGCAAAGCCGATATTATCGCGATCTCTGGACCGCAAAAGAAAGGACATCTGGTTGGTTCGACCAGCTTGGAGTCGGCTAATGCCAACCTGTCCATGACGCTGCACCATAACTTGTACAAAGATATTCAGGACCGGATGCCACGCCTTCGTGGAGGCAACGCACATGCGTATAACATCGTGATGGATTCGACAGGTGCACGTGCGGCTAAAGCCAAAATTACAACGGCGATGGCAACAGCGATTGCATCCAAAGGCTATAAGTTCGATATTATTGGTAATGGGGCAATCTCTACGGAGAGTGGGGCCGTCTTGGTTGAAAAATCAGTCATTAAGGACGTGCTGTACCCTGTTCGCAACAACCAGACCGATCCGTCAGATCCAACGTATACTGGTAAAATCAGAGTGACCGATACTATGTATTCTTTGGATGGCAGCTCATTCCGTGGAAGCAGTGATACGTCTGGCAGCCCGTTGGCGCCAATCCCGGCTGTGGTAAAGTCATTCTCCTGGAACGGCTTCTCGACACTCCCATACAGCTACACTACGGATGATCCATCCACGCTGAATGCACGCCTCACGGCTTCCAATGGCGCCGGCTCAGGTAAACTGACTTGGTCCAAGGACAATTGGTTGAAGACAAGTTATTAGACGATGATGTGATTTAAGTCTGAACAAATCGAGTAGACATCAGAGTAACCTATTGCTTTTACTTTCTTTATACAAGGAAAAGAGTACTCCTGCAGCTACGATAGCCGGGGGTGCTCTTTTTATATAATTTAGCTCCAGATACAGTTTGGCGGCCGTTTGAAGAATGATTCCTTGTAAGGGCGTCTCATCTACAGCATGTTTTGGTATTCCGGGTGAACGTGTAAATCTTTATTCATCTTCATTACCTATGTGACTAATTTATGACAAATTATCCATTTAAACGAGTTACTCTTGTAATTTTACTTACCGGTAAATATAATTACTAGAATTGACCAATAAGGATGGTGAAGCAGCTTGGATGTATGGATATACTCCGTACTTACTCTTGTTTATTTGATACTTGTTGTTCGGATGGCCGTCGATTTGACCCAGAGGAAGCAATGGCTCGCGTATTCCAGTTTTCAGCTATTCGTAGCGTTCAGCTTGGCATATGATAATGGAATTATTGCTCTAGGTAATTTGATAGGGGAAGGGGAATTGTTAATCGTTCTTAGTAACCTTCGATTTTGGCTACATGCCTTCGCTACCCCTACCCTTGTTCTTGTTAGCTATCATATTTTGCGTAGCTCAGGTGCCAAGTTTGCAAATAGAAGGATATCGAGTGTGGCAGCATGGCTGATCACATTAGGTCTGGTTATCTACCAGATTGTAGGCTTTACTTTATCGGAGGTTAAAAATCTTAAGGTTATAGAAGAGCATGGAGTACTGAGATATATGGCAGAAGGTCATGGAGGTCCGCCGATGATGGTGATCATCGTTGGGATTGTACTCTTAGTGGTTAGCCTGATCGTTCTTTTCAAACATAAATGGGTTTGGCTGTTTGTTGGAACTGCATTGTTGTTTGTAGGACAGTTAATTTCCCTGCCAGTGGAAACCGGGACTTTAACCAATGTGTATGAGCTGATCCTCATCCTCTCGATTTGGAGAACGACTACATTTTTGATGGATTCAACAGATCGTCGCCGTCCTTAAGTCCCAATGCATCAAGAAAAGACTGGCCAGTAAGATAGAGGCCAGTCATCTGTGTTCGTTTATTTAATTCTATAGTTCAGACATCCAAAGAGTCTGATGAGGCAGACGTAGAACTCACTGATTCACGATAAATGATATTACCTTTCACGTGTACACGGCCGAAACTGCGGTTCGGGTTGTCGATCTTTTTGAGCATGGACTGAACTGCCGTACGCGCCATCTGTTCCACATCCACTTCAACGGTTGTCAGCTTGGGATCAGAGAGCATGGCATAGATATCATTATCAAAACCAACAACAGAGCATTGGCCAGGGACCTGAATATCCATGGAAGTCAGTTTTTGAACGAGCAGATGAGCGACCTGATCACAGTTGCATACAAAAGCCGTTGGCAGCTGTTCCGGCAGATCAATCTCAATAAACGTACCCCGTTCATCCCGATCATTCAGAACCAGTTCCGGATTCATCGGCAAGCGATGTTCCAGCAAGGATTTGTAGTACCCGAGGAATCGATCCTGGATGCTGCTCGTGGAATACAGGTTCCCCACATAAGCAATGTTACGATGGCCCTGCTGAACCAAATAGTTCGTCAGCTCATAGGCAGCGTAGAAGTTATCGGTGACGACGGAATCGATATCCGAATGTTCATCGTAGAAGTCGAGAAACATTTTGGGAACTTCCATCGATCGTACCAGTTCAATATACTCTTTGCTGATCTGTCCGAGCACGATGAAACCATCCACCTTGTTGTCGCTGTACAGCTTGGGCAGTGTTAATTCTTCCTCATCCTCCACATTCAGAATATGCAGAATGCCGTAGTAGCCCTGTTCCTCCAGATGTTTGGTAATGCGCTGGAACACGCGTACATAGAACGACTGTGTAGGCCCGGTAAAACGCTCCGGGATAATAACGCCAATATTATGGGTTAAGCCTTCCTTCATGGAACGGGCAGCGGCATTATACCGATAACCCATTTCAACAGCAAGCACTTTAATTTTTTCCTTTAATTCGCCACTCACGCCATCTTTATCATTCAATGCTTTCGAGACGGTCACACTGCTGACCCCGAGCCTGTCGGCGATATCCCGCATGGTGATATTGTTCTTCAGTATGGTCGCCTCCTTCAAGCCGGTATAGGCACAATGTGCTGTCACTATGATGAACACTTTCTTCCAACATAATAACAATCCATATCAGTATACATCGTTACCCACTTGGAATAAAGCCATTCTAGCTGTTGTTTCGCTAATTTTCAGCACATTGCAGGTTTCCCTGAGAGGACGTTTTACCGATGTTACGTTAATTGTTTCTGTAAAAGCTTCTCGTTCTGTTCAATCAGCTGACCCCGCTGGCTGGCACAGTCCAAGGAACGATATGGATCAGCCGGTGTATTGAACGTATAATCGACCAGTTTCTCCAGAGTCGTTGTTGCTACATGACAGCGGGTATCGCTGGATGCGTAATAGATAAAGACTTCTTCTTTTTCATTGACCACAGCACCGTTGCAGAAAATAACATTGGATACATCGCCTACGCGCTCGTCGTCATAAGGGGCAATGAAATGGCCGCCCGGCTTGGCAATAATACGTGCCGGATCATTCAGATCCGTTGCGAATGTGTATAACACGTAACGCAGGCCTGCCGCAGTGTTCCGAACTCCGTGAGCAATGTGAATCCAGCCACGATCCGTCTTGAGCGGAGCAGGGCCCTGACCGTTTTTCACCTCATAGACCGTATGATATTTCCGTTCGTCGATAATTGTCTCTTCATGAATGACAGGGTTCAAGATATCCTCACACAGACCAAAGGCGATTCCGCCGCCACTGCCTGTTGAGATGAATCCGTCTTGTGGACGGGTATAGAAGGCGTATTTTCCATCCACGAATTCCGGGTGCAAAACGACATTGCGCTGTTGAGGGGAATTCGTTGTGATGTTGGGCAACCGTTCCCAGCTTATGAGATCGCGTGTACGAACCAGTCCTGCCTGTGCCACTGCGCTGGATGTATCAAATGCAGGAGCCTCTGGGTCTTTGCGTTCCGAGCAATAGATGCCATAGATCCAGCCATCTTCATGTTGAACGAGGCGCATATCATACTGATTGGTTTCATCTGCATCGATATCATCCCAGACCAATGGTTTACCCGTGAAACGGAACCCATCAATTCCATTGTCGCTCTCGGCGAGCGCAAAGATTGATTTACGATCCAATCCTTCCGTACGGATGACCATGATGTATTTGCCATTGAAATAGATGGCTCCCGGATTCAGCGTTGCGTTAATGCCCAGGCGTTCCATAAAATGCGGGTTCGTCGCCTCATCCAGATCGAATCTCCAATGCAGCGGTACATGATGGCGAGTGATAACCGGATATTGGTACCGATCATATATGCCGTTGTAGAAGGAAGAATTGATCTCATTAGGGCGAGTAAGCAGCTGCTCCTGTTTCTCCAATAACTCCTTGTATTTCGGGTGTATCATTCTGATCCCATCCTCTCGATTAGTTCAATACAGAATCTGCTATTGTGATAAGGGCATTTCCACGGTCCGGCAATTTCGCTCTGGTCCGGTGTTCCGTTCCCATCAACCGACCAGTACCATTCCCCACCAGCGCGCTGATCAATGATGTTTTCTTGGATATAGGTCCACAAGCGTTCCACTCTCTCCAGAAACAGTGGATCACCTGTACGCTGATACGCATTATAGAAGCCAACCATCGCCTCCGCCTGAACCCACCAAATGCGCTTCTCATCGATATGTTCACCTTCTTGTTCATTTAACAGTGAACCATCCGCATTTACGGCCACGTTGGAGATGTTATAGGCAATATCCGTTACCATCGCCGCATACTCCGGATGTTGTTCCAGTCCCAGCACTTTCAGTGTTTCGTCGATCAGCCAGCTGGCTTCAATGTCATGTCCGAACGAGCGCAGATCAATGATGGACTCCCACTGTTTGTTGAAAAATACCCCGAGAAACTTGGTGTCTTGGTCATACACCCGTTCATATAGAATTCCGAGCAGGCGTTCCAGTGCCGCCTTCACTTGTTGATCCGGCCACACGCGATAGAGCGTGGTGTAGGCCTCTAACACATGGATATGCGTATTCATTGTGTAATCCGCAATTACCCCGTTTTCGCTCAGCATTTCATTGGGCTGTTCGTTCCATGTGCGATCAAATTGTTCCTTGTACGCAGGTAGTTTGGCATCCAGACCTTTGTCCTCGATTAGAGCAAAAAGCGTTTTCGCAAGTTCCAATGCAGAAGCATCCCCGGTAGCACGGTAGTACTCACTGAGTGAATACACGCCGAATGATTGTGTATACACATGTTTGCTCGTATCCAGTGCTTCCCCTGTGTAATCTACCATCCAGTACATGCCGCCATATTCGGTATCCATCACATGGTCAGCGAGAAAACGATAGGCGTGCTCCGCGTGATCGCGCCATCTTTCGTTTCCGGTAACCCGATAGGCTGCTGCAAAAGACCATAATTGCCGTGCCGTGGCGATCCCGCCTTTGGGGGCCTGTGGATTCACCTGAAGATCATTGCCAACCCAGCCGTAGAATCCACCGTGGGTTGTATCTTTAAGGTTGGACCAGAAGGGTAAAATCTGCTTCTCCCACTGCGTCTTAATCTCAGATTGACGTTCGGTTGTTTTTGTATTCATAAGTGAGCACTCCTTCAGAATGTTACATCAATCACATTTCATTAAGTTAACGGTAACTTTACTAAACAATATTAGTGCTCTGAAAAACAGATGTCAACGAAATGCATCGCAATTTTTCTTGTTAAGTTATAAATAATTTAATTGACAGGTAAGCGTTACCATAATAGAATTCATTTTGTAACCTTAACGATAACTTAATTAACTTAAGAGAGGGGTCGAAACAATTGAGAAAAAACAAAGGTTGGATGATGTTGCTGACGATGCTACTCATCACTTCACTACTTGCTGCATGTTCATCCGGAGGTGGATCTTCGCAGGCAGGGGAGGAGATCAGTACAGATCCGGCAGATATCAAGGGTGAAATTACCGTCCTTACACAACGTACAGATATTGTTGATACCGTATTCAAAGATTACGCTGCTGAGTTCAATAAGGAATACCCGGATGTCAAAGTAAACTTTCAGGCACTGGCCGACTATGAAGGCCAAGTGAAAATCCGTATGAGCACCAAGGATTACGGTGATGTCCTGATGATCCCGACCAGCGTTCCGATCGCGGATATCCCGGATTTTTTCGAGCCGCTTGGCACGTACGATGAATTGAAAGACAAATACACCGCCATTGAAGAACGTATGGTGGATGGTCAGGTATACGGTATCCCTACGGTCATCACGTTCTCCGGCATTATTTATAACAAACAAGTCTTCAAAGACGCAGGCGTTACCGAATTGCCAAAAACACCGGAGCAATTCCAGGCTGCGCTTCAATTGGTCAAAGACAATACTGACGCAGTTCCGCTCTACACCAACTATGCATCCGGCTGGGCTCTTACCCAATGGGAATCGGACCTGCCAACAGTTGCAGGTAGCGTAGATTACGTTAATGTGGACCAACCGAATACGGATGAAAACTTTGTGCCTGGTCAGCCGCACTATGAACTGTACAAAGTGCTCTATGATGCAGCCAAGAACGGTCTGATTGAGAAAGATCCAACGACAACCGACTGGGAAAGCTCCAAGGCTGATCTTGCCAAAGGCAAAATTGCCACGATGGCACTTGGCTCTTGGGCCATCACACAGATCCAAGGGATGACGGATACACCGGACGACATCGGATTCCTTCCTTTCCCTACGAATGCAAGTGAAGTTGTGGTTCCGCTCTCCGCGGACTATAACATCGGCATGAACGTGAACAGCGAGAACAAACCTGCTGCGAAAGCCTGGATTGACTGGTTCCTGGCGAAGTCGAACTACGCAGTTGAACAAGGCGGCGGTATGGATGCAGACAAGAATGCTGAATTGCCACCCATTTTGGATCAATATAAAGATGTGAAATTCTCCACACTTACACCTGCCAAAGAAGGCCAGGAAGGTCTCGTTGATAAGATCGATAACGAAGGTGAAATCGGCCTCTGGCAGCCTGACTTCAAGAAACGCATTATCGAAGCAGGTATCGGTAACCGCAAGGAATCGTATGACGACATCATGAAGGACCTGAACGACAAGTGGGTCAAAGCACGGGCAGAACTCACGAAATAATGAGAATAACGTGAGTGGATCAGGCGATGAATGGACTGCGGGGAATAGGAATCCATTTATGAGTGGAGTATGGAGCATGTGGGATTTGAAAGCGGGATGCCCATGCTCTTCCCCTGGCAGTTATTCCGCAGGAATTCCATTGGACGGGAGTCTTTCGATATATAGGCGGGTGAACCGCTTGGAGGTGTGGAGAGCATGAAGTACTTAAAGGTTTCGAATTGGGGTTATTCAGCGCAACGCATATTTATCATCTGTGCCTTCTCAATTATTCCGCTGGCGTTGCTGTTCACGTTTGCATACTTACCGGTCATCAACATGTTCAAATACAGTTTCACCGATTGGAATGGATACAGCAAAAGGTTCGATTATGTTGGGTTTGAGAACTATACGCGCATCTTTAGTGATCCCGAATACTTCAAAGTATTCATTGTCAGCTTGTACTACTTTGTGGCTACGTTCGTACAGATGGGCTTGGCGCTCTACTTTGCCACGATTCTGAGTTTCAAAGTCCGAGGCAAAAACTTCTTCAAAGGCATATTGTTCTTCCCTTATTTGCTGAATGGTGTAGCCATCGGTTTTATCTTCCTCTTTTTCTTCAAACCGGACGGTACACTCGATATGCTCATGCATGCTGTAGGACTAGGACAATACACGCAGCTCTGGCTCGGTAATCCGAATATTATCAATGTGTCTCTTGCAGGTGCATCGGTATGGAGATACATGGGCTTCAACTTTATCATTTTCCTGGGTGCGATCTCCTCCATTCCGAAGGATGTATATGAAGCATCGGATATTGACGGGGCCAACCGCTGGCAGCAATTCCGCCATATCATCCTGCCGAGTATAACGCGTATCCTGCAGCTTAACCTGATCTTGGCGATTAGCGGCGCAATTAGTGCGTTCGATATTCCATATATCATGACCGATGGTTCCAACGGCAGTATGACATTTGTAATCCAAACGGTTCACTTGGCGTTTAAATATGGCAAGCTGGGACTGGCATCTGCCATGGCTGTGGTGCTGCTCATGATCGTTATTCTCGTTACGCTCGTGCAGCGCGTCACCATGAAAGGGGAGGAATAAACGTGACACAACTCAAATATACCCTTGCGAGTGTGGTTAAATATGCTTCCCTTATTCTTGCAGCGTTTATCGCACTGTTACCGATCGTGGTCATCCTGTTTGCATCTCTCAAAACGAATGCGGAATACGCCACCAGCAGCCCGCTTGCCCCACCAGCCAACTGGCTGAACTTTGCCAACTATGCAAAGGCCTTTGTGGATGGAAACATGCTGGTCGGTTTCAAAAATACAATTATTATCCTGGTCATCTCCATTATAGGGGCGACCTTAACCGGTTCCATGATTGCGTATGTGCTGGATCGGTTCAAATTCAAAGGCAAGAAAATCATGGTCGCGGCATTCCTGCTCGCTACCCTGATTCCAAGTGTTACGACGCAGGTCGCCACATTCCAGATTATCAACGCGCTCGACCTGTTCAACACACGCTGGGCGGCCATCGTGATGTACCTGGGTACAGATATCATCGCGGTTTATATCTTCCTGCAGTTCCTTGGCTCCATCTCAAGTGCGCTGGATGAATCCGCCATGCTGGATGGCGCTTCGTACTTCACGATCTACTGGAAAATCATTCTGCCACTGCTGAAACCGGCCATTGTAACGGTCATTATCGTGAAGGGTGTGAACATCTATAACGACTTCTACACACCGTTCCTGTACATGCCAAAGACCGATCTACAGGTCATATCCACCGCCTTGTTCAAATTCAAGGGACCGTTTGGATCCCAGTGGGAGGTCATCAGCGCCGGCATCATGATCGCCATTATTCCAACCATGATCATCTTTCTGTTGTTACAGAAATACATCTACAATGGCTTCGCGCAAGGCTCAGTTAAATGAATGAAACAACGAAAGGTTTTATGAAATGCAATGAGAATGCACGAGAACGAAGAGGACAGAAAAAAGCTGGAGAAACGGAGTGCTCGCATTTATAACCGGATTTTTCCCTTTCATAAGGGGATCAAAAAAATCAGGGAATAACGGCGATCGGAAGGTTGTTCTGTCATCAAAGTGGCCTAGTGTAAGTTTAAATGTTCATTTCATAAAGCCTAACCGAAGGGAGAAATGAAAAATGTCAGTTGCTGAAACGAAAAACGTACACATTGTTGGGGACGCTTTGCCGAATATGCCGTGGGAAGCCAAACCGGAGGGAGTAGAAGGCCCGGTATGGAGACACTCGGCGAACCCCGTGGTTCCGCGTAACCCGGTCAAAGGCGTTGCCCGTATTTTCAACAGTGCCGTCATTCCCTATGAAGGAAAGTTCATTGGGGTGTTCCGCGCCGAAACCGTTAATGGCCGTCCGCATCTGCACATGGGTGCAAGCGAAGATGGTCTGGAGTGGACAATTGAAGAGGAACGCATTGCATTTGTAGATGAAAATGGCGATCCGTTCATGCCGAACTATGCGTATGACCCGCGTCTGGTCAAAGTCGAAGACACGTATTACATCATCTGGTGTACCGATTTTTACGGCGCAGCACTGGGCCTAGCGAAGACGGACGACTTCAAAACATTTGTCCGCCTCGAAAATCCAATGCTGCCGTTCAACCGTAATGGCGTATTGTTCCCGCGCAAAATCAAGGATAACTATGTGATGTTGTCCAGACCAAGCGACAGTGGGCATACCCCATTCGGAGACATTTTCCTGAGTGAAAGCCCGGATCTCGTGTACTGGGGCAAGCACCGTCATGTGATGAGCAAAGGCGGACAAGGCTGGTGGCAATCGGTCAAAATTGGCGGCGGGCCCGCTCCGATCGAAACGTCCGAAGGCTGGCTGATGTTCTACCACGGCGTAACGGGAACCTGTAACGGTTTGGTATATAGCATGGGAGCAGTTATTCTGGATCTGGATGAGCCGTCTAAAGTGAAGTATCGTTCCTCTAACTTTGTGCTGACACCAGAAAAATGGTACGAGGAGCAAGGCTTCGTTGATAACGTCATCTTCCCATGCGCAACGTTGCATGATGCAGAAACTGGGCGTATCGCCATCTATTACGGCGCTGCCGACACGTATGTTGGAGTGGCTTACACGACCATCGAAGAAATCGTGAACTATGTGATCGAGACGGACGAAGTCATCGCTGGTGATCACGAGGAAGGCAAGCTGTAATGCATATGGATTATATCAAGGGATTTACATTTGGCTGGATGAGTGGCAGGGGAGACTTCCGTAAGCCGGAAGCCAAAGAATCCTTGCGTCTGATGGCTGAACGTACAGGCAGTTCTCATGTTATTTTTGCTCTGGCGGCACATCAGGATCATCCACAGGCGGTAGAGGTCAAGTATCGGGGTGCACATCTGGTGGAGGATGATGAACTGGTGGACATGGTGCGATATGCCCGTACACTCGGGCTGCGTGTCATTCTGAAACCAACCGTCAACTGTACCGATGGCACATGGCGTGCACACATTAACTTTTTTGATATCGATGTGCCGTGTGAGCCGAAGTGGAAGGATTGGTTCCGCAGCTACACGGCATTTCAGACACATTATGCAGCGATAGCAGAGCAGGAAAAGTGTGAGATGTTCATCGTGGGCTGTGAGATGGTGCAATCCGAGCGTCGGGATCAAGAGTGGCGCGAGGTAATCGCCGGTGTGCGTGAAGTGTACACGGGACTGGTGTCATACAATACGGACAAATATCAGGAAGGTCATGTGAAATGGTGGGATGCCGTGGATGTCATCTCTTCCAGTGGTTACTATCCCATCGGAGATTGGGAGGGGCAACTGGACCGTATTGAACAGGAGATTGCTCCCTATGGCAAACCTTTTTTCTTCGCAGAAGCCGGTTGCCCCAGCCGCAATGGATCAGCCCAGGTACCAAACGATTGGGGACTGGAAGGCGAAGTAAGTGCGGAGGAACAAGAGCGTTTCTATGAGGCGATGTTCCGGCATGTCAGTCAGCGTCATTGGGTACGCGGATTCGGTCTGTGGGATTGGAGCGCACATCTGCATGACGAGAAGGATGCCCTGACCGATGACGGATACGGGGTGTACGGCAAGCCGGCAGAGGAGGTCATTCGTCGTTTCTATGAAGGCATTGCGGTGGAAGTTTGAATGTTTGGATTGATCCAAATGGATCGTTGAAGGATCAAAGTGCGGATATATAACGAGAGAGCGCAAGGTAAAAGGCGTATGTGAAGATGAATCCTAGGGTTATCCTCATATGCGTCTCTTTTATTTATGTATTTCACTATTCAACCAAGTTAATCATGATGTGAGTTGATGACAGGAGTGAGCAGAATGGGCGATATGCCTTTGGAACAGTTGAAAACATATAACGGGAGCAGTCCGAAACCAGATGATTTCGATGGCTATTGGGAGCGGGCTCTCTTAGAGCTGGATGCCCAGTCACTTGAGTATGAATTGATACCCGCGGCCTTCACATCACCGCTTGCGGAGTGTTTCCACCTGTACTTCACAGGTGTCGGGGGAGCAAAAATACATGGTAAGCTGGTTCGGCCCAAAGCGGGGGGTTCTCATGTGAAGGGGCCAGCCATGGCGATGTTTCACGGGTACTCCAGCGATAGCGGAGACTGGTTTGACAAGATCGGCTATGCCGCTCATGGCATTACGGTGCTGGCGCTGGATTGCCGTGGGCAGGGTGGTCTCTCCGAGGATAACCTGCAGGTGCAGGGAACGACCATTCGCGGACATATCATTCGGGGCATCGATGACCCTGATCCCGATAAGTTATATTTCCGCAACGTTTTCCTTGATACCGTGCAGACCGTACGCATTCTGATGTCAATGTCACACGTCGGTGCAGAGCGGGTGGGCGTATATGGTTGTTCACAGGGTGGGGCGTTAGCCGCGGCGTGTGCTTCACTTGAACCGCGCGTGAAGCTGGCGGTGCCGGTCTATCCTTTTTTATCGGACTACAGACACTCCTGGGAATTGGGGGCCTCAACGTCAGCATACGAGGAACTGGTGTATTACTTCCGATTATTTGACCCGAATCATGAGCGGGAGGATGCCATCTTCAACAAGCTGGGATACATCGATATCTCCAACCTGGCTGACCGCATCCAAGGCAAAGTCATTTTTGTTACCGGACTTGCGGACACAATCTGCCCACCTTCTACCCAGTTTGCGGTGTACAACCAAATTCAGTCGGACAAAGAATTGGTGGTCTATCACGAGTACGGACATGAGTATATCCCTCGTTTGTCAGATCGAACGTTAGAGGCTTTTTTGAAAATGTAGAACGTACTTGCTTTCTTAGGATAATGGCGGTATCACAGGGTTCATCACATATATCAGGAGGAGATACAGGATGAAGAAAGTTCGGGTAGTTATGAGCACAGCGCTAAGCGCTGTGTTGATTGGGACAGCGGCTATGCCGGCATTCGCAGATGCTAATATAGACAATGCGGTATCCATTGGTACCGACGTATCTACTGCACAGATATCGGATCTTTCCGGTCACTGGTCGGAGAAAGTGGTTCACAAGTGGATATCTGCCGGAATTATTAACGGTTACCCGGATGGTTCTTTTCGCCCGGATCAGGCTGTCTCCAGAAGTGAAATTGTAACCGCTATCAATAAAATATTTGGATTTTATATATGGGATGAGAAAGAGACTTTTGCAGATGTGAAAGCAAGCAACTGGTATGCTTCCGAGTTATCCATTGCTCGTGAGGCCGGATTTTATGAGGGGTATCCGAATAATTTGGCGAATCCGGATGGAAAAGTTACACGTGAGGATGCCGCGGTGTTGCTGGTTCGTGCTTTTGGCTTGGCGCAGACCTCAGAAGAAATAGACGCGTCTAAAGTATTCTCGGATGACTCGGAAGTTCGTTCATATGCTCGTGAGGCGGTTCGAACATTGTCTGGCATCATTGAAGGGTATCCCGATGGGTCATTCAAACCGGAAGCTGCTTTATCCAGAGCGGAGATGTTGTCCTGGATGGATAAGCTCGCGCCAGCAATGAACGCTGTGGAACCAATGGCGGGCAAAATAGTGGATGGCAATGTTGTCATTAACCGAAGCGGAACGAAACTCGGGGATGTAACCATCACTGGTAATCTGTACATAGCTCCGGGAGTTCGCGAAGGGGATGTGGATTTGTCTCAAGTTACGGTCAAAGGTATAACGTATGTTCATGGGGGCGGGACACACACAGTAACCGCAACGGATTCCATTCTGGGCGAAGTGATCGTAGACCGCCATGAAGGTGACGTTCGTTTGTTTGCAAAAGGGGAAACAACGATGGAGAAATTAAGAGTAGAGCGTTCTGCTTCTATTGAACTGGGTCAGGGGACGGTTGTACAATCGGCAATTATATCGGCGGCAACCACTATAAAAATGGATCGTGGTTCCACAATACATACGCTGGAACTGAATAAGGAATCCAAAGGCTCCACCGTTAACGGAACAGGTGACATTACGAAGGCGACGATTACCTCGGATGGCGTACTCCTTAACGGTAAAGCTGTTACACGAGGTACATGGTCGATTCAGGAGGGAGAGAGTATAGAAATGACTTCTGGGACGACAAACAATAACAGCAACAATACCAACAGTAATAGTGGCGTGAGTAATAACGGTAATTCAGATAGTGGCAGCAGCTCTGGCGGCAATGCTGGAGGTAATCCGGGCGGAGGGACAACAACACCGACCAATCCTTCTAATCCAGGTTCAGGCGTTACTCCAGACCATAATCAAACCAAGATTGATACGTCCCATTTTGATCTGAGTGCAGTAAAACTTGTGGATGATCAGGCTTCTACGGCAACCAAATCTTTATTCACTTACTTAAACAACGTCCGAGGCAAAGCCATTCTGTTCGGACAGCAGCATGCTACAACCGAAGGGGTGACCATTACAGCAAATGATGGCACACAATCCGATGTGTTTAACAATGTGGGTGCATTTCCTGCCGTATACGGCTGGGATACGCTGAGTCTGGAAGGGAACGAAAAGCCGGGTTCGAAGCAGGTTAGCCCGGAAGAAAATACAGCCCGTCTAGCGGCTGTGATGAAGAAGGCTTATGAGCGTGGCGGCATTGTGACGCTGAGTGCGCATATGAAGAACTTTGCGACAGGGAATGATTTCTATGATACAAGTGGTTCGGTCGTGTCTCACATTTTGCCGGGTGGGGATAAGAACGCCGAATTCAATACGTACCTCGATCAGATCGCTGATCTGGCTCATCAGCTGTCCGATGGCGAAGGGAATGACATTCCAGTCATCTTCCGTCCATTCCATGAGAACAATGGTAACTGGTTCTGGTGGGGAGCTGCTTTTACCTCGAAAGAGCAATATGTTCAGTTGTATCGCTATACGGTGGAGTATCTGAGAGATACCAAAGGCGTGGATAACTTCCTGTATGTATTCTCACCAAACGGTTTCTTCAGCGGCAGCGAGAGCGAATACCTGAAAACGTATCCGGGTGACGATTATGTCGATATTCTTGGATTTGATGTGTATGATTCAACGGAAGGCTCTCAGGGATGGTTTGCGAAATTGGTTCAGGATGCAGCAATGATCTCCCGGCTTGCTGACAGCAAGGGGAAAGTGGCTACATTCAGCGAGTTCGGGTACAGCACCAAAGGGTTGAAAATTACCGGAAATAAAGCGGAAACCTGGTTCACTGACCTGCTCAAAGCACTGGAATCCGATCCGGATGCGAAACGCATGGCGTATATGCAGACATGGGCGAACTTTGGAACAGAACAGATATTTTTACCTTATCGCAACGCTCCAGGGGGACTGGGGAACCACGAATTGCTTGACGATTTTGTGAGGCTATACAATGCGCCATATACGGCATTCAACGATCGTCTGCAAGGGGTATACAGCCTGAATGTATCTACTCAACCCAATGCACCGAAGCTCAACATTGTAACCCCGCTAAACCAGCAGCAGATCAAGGAAACGGATGTTACGATTCGGGCCAGAGTGCTTGGACAGCTGGCTGATCGTGTGGTCTATACGGTAGGGCAAGAGGCGGAAGAACATGAGATGACATTGGCGGCAAAAGACAATTATTACACAGCTATATGGCAGCCAGGTACAGAATTAGATCAACAAAACGTGAAGCTGCACGTGAAGGCTTATGTGAACGATGAAGTGGTTATGCAGGACGAGGTTACGGTGAACTTTAATTTCGATTCCAGCCGGTTGTACACGTACACATTCGATAGTGATACCAGTGGTGTGTCTAATGGTGGTGGATGGCAGGCCGGGATTACTTCACTCGAACAGGCTGAGTTCAATGGGAGCGGCATGTTGAAGATCAACGCCAATTTTGAAGATGGGACGCACACATGGCAAGAACTGAAGCTGACGTTGGATGCCATAACACAGAAAGTGAACCTGGCGGACGTGAGCAAGGTGAAGCTGGATATGTACGTTCCCCTAAGCGCAGGTGTGAGTGACACACCATCGATCTATGCAGTAGCCACGTTGCCGGATGATTGGGAGACAAAGTACAACCTGAGCAATGCGGTTAAATTTAGCGATCTGGAGAAGGTTACTGCGGATGGGATAACGTACGGAAAATACACGGGTGAGATTGTACTGGACGATCCTGAGAAGTCAGCCGAAGCTACATCCATGATGCTGTCCGTTGTGGGCAGTGGTTTGCAGTATACGGGCCCAATCTATGTGGATAATATCCAGTTGATTCACGTGAAGCCGGAACCTGTGGTGGATAAAGATCTGGTGGATGACTTCGAGGGGTATGCCGGTAATGACACCACGCTTGGCAATATCTACACCCCTAATGCTCAGGGAGATAAAATTACGATCAAACTAACCCAGGATCAGAAAGGTGCAGGAGAGTATGGTCTGCAATATGATTATGCGCTGGGTAGTTCCGGGTATGGCGGTGTAACCCGCAGTATGAATGGGGTAGACTGGTCTGATCAGGATACGCTTAAGCTGTGGCTTGCACCAGATGGCAAAGGACAGAAGCTGGTGCTGCAAGTGAAGGCAAACGGTGTGTCGTTCGAGGCCTATCCTTCACTTGCCGTGACGGAAGCCGGGTGGATTGAGATTCCATTCAGCGCGTTCAAACCTGCACCTTGGGATACGGCCAATGCGAATGCAACCTTTGATGCAAACAGAGCGAAGAACATTCAGGAGTTCTCCATCTATATCAATGCGGTGGATGTGAGCAAGCCTGTTTCGGGCACGTTATACTTCGATGATATTCGGGCTGTGAGCAAGAAATAGAACGTAACGACAAGCTTGTTAGTGTATATGTGCGGATATTCAGGCCAAGTGGCTCTTCCTCCCGCAGGAAGGGCTTTTTTGGCATATTTAGTAGTGATACATACAATGTCGAATTTTGTTGACAAAAGGAGGGCTCCTGCCTATTCTTAATGGATGAATATGATAATCATTATCATAAAATAGAGAAAAGGGGTTCAACATCCATGTCTGTACAACATCGCAAATCTTCGGCCCTCACGCTGGCAACTATGCTCTTGTTGCTATTCGTTATCGTGGGTTGCAGCAATACAGGAAGCGGAGATGAATCCTCATCTGCTTCTTCGGATCAGACATCAACGAAGTCGATTACGATGTCATGGCCACGTGATATCGGTACAATGAATCCGCATACGTACAATCCTTCGCAATTATTTGCCCAATCCATGCTCTATGAGCCGCTAATCAGTTACCAGAAGGACGGAAAACTGGAACCTGCGTTAGCAGAATCATGGACCATCTCCGATGACGGCAAAGTATATACATTCAAGCTTCGCCAAGGTGTGAAATTCTCAGATGGTACGCCATTTAATGCTGAGATTGTGAAAAAGAATTTTGATGCTGTAATGAAAAATAAAGATACACATAGCTGGCTGGGCATTGTAGGTGTGCTCGACAAGACCGAGGTTGTGGACGATCAGACCTTCCGGTTGACACTCACAGAGCCGTATTATCCTGTTCTTCAGGACTTGTCGGTGGTTCGTCCTTTCCGCTTCCTTGGTGAAGCCGGATTCCCGGATGACGGAGATACATCACAAGGCATCAAAGAGCCGGTTGGAACTGGCCCGTGGATGCTGGCTGAATACAAGCAGGACGAATATGCCGTCTTCAAGCGTAACCCGAACTATTGGGGAACAGCACCGAAGGTAGATCAGATTACGGTCAAAATCATTCCTGATGGTGAAACCCGTGTACTCGCTTTTGAAAAAGGTGATCTCGACTTGATCTATGGTGAAGGTGTGATCAGTCTGGATGCGTTCCAACAGCTGCGTGACAATGATGAATATGTGACTCAATTGTCTGATCCGGTGGGTACTCGCAGCTTGCTGCTGAACTCTTCCAATCCGAAGCTGTCCGATGTCAGAGTACGGATGGCGCTTCAGCAAGGGTTTAACAAACAGGCGATGGTGGAAGGCGTGACTTCCGGATTGGAAGAACCAGCCGATACCGTATTGTCCAGAAACTATCCGTACACCAATGTAGACCTGGAACCGATCACGTATGACGTGGAGAAATCCAAAGCTTTACTGGATGAAGCGGGCTGGAAGTTGCCTGCAGGTGGCACGGTTCGTGAGAAAGACGGGCAGCAGCTTGATTTTGAGATGATTTTTGACAAGACAGACCCGATTCAGAAAGCGATGGCTGAGACCATTCAGGCGGAATGGAGCGAGCTTGGGGTTAAGGTAAACCTCACTGGACTGGAACTGACGGTTCAGATCAAACGTTTGAAAGCCAATGATTTTGACCTGTATTTCTGGTATAACTATGGCGCTCCATATGATCCACATTCCTTCATTAACGTTGTGGCGAGCCCTGGATTTGGGATTTCCGAGACCCTGAGTGCGTTGCCGATGAAAAAGGAACTGGACGATCAGGTGCATGCAGCACTGTCATCTACAGACGAGACGAAACGCCAGGAGTTATATGGCTCTATCCTGAAGACACTTCAGGAGCAATCGGCGATCGTACCGATCTCTTATATTAAGAAAACGGCTGTGTATCAGAAGAAAATCTCCAACTTTATTTTCCCGGCGAACCGTGACGAAAATCCGTTTGTAGGAATTGAATTGGGCAATCAATAAAGTAGTAATTTCATGTAGCTTGATAAAAGGGAGGAACGTTTGGTGATCAGTTATATCGGTAAACGAATGATCGCGATCATTCCTATCGTTTTTATCGCTACACTTGTTACCTTTGCGCTTATTCATATTTCACCGGTTGATCCAGCCGAGGCTTATCTGACAGCCGCTCATATCTATCCAACACCGGAGTTGCTTGCGCAAAAACGGCATGAGTTTGGCCTGGATCAGCCTTTGTTAACCCAATATGCACATACAATTCAGAAGATTGCCAAGCTCGACTTTGGCACTTCGTATCTCACCAATAAACCTGTATGGGATGAAGTGAAATTAAGGCTTCCGGCTACGGCTGAACTCGCCTTCTGGAGCATGTTGTTATCGGTTTTGGTGAGTATTCCATTGGGAATACTGGCGGCGGTGTACAAGAATAGCTGGATTGACATGGTCAGCCGGGCAATTTCCTATTTTGGAGCATCTATTCCGCAATTCTGGTTAGGTTATCTGCTGATCTTCTTTTTCGCAGTGAAATTGGACTGGCTACCTGTGGAGGGGCGTGGATCGTGGGAGAATCTGGTTCTGCCTACGATTACACTTTCCTTGATTCTTATTGCGGTCTACACCCGATTGTTGCGTTCCAGCGTACTGGAGCAATTACAGGAGACATATGTACAGTACGCGAGAACACGCGGAATTCGCGAACGAGTCATTATGCTGAAACATGTGCTGAAAATCGCCATATCGCCCCTCATTACGGGGATGGGGATGAGTATGGGCAAGCTGCTCACAGGAACCATTATTGTGGAGCAAGTGTTTTCCTGGCCTGGGTTCGGACGATACTTTGTCGATGCGATATTTAACCGGGATATTCCCGTTATTCAATGTTATGTCTTCCTGGCGGCATGCTTGTTCATCGTATGCAATCTGCTCGTTGATCTGGTGCAGCTCGTTATGGACCCACGGATCTCAGCGAAAGGACGTGCGGAGCATTGATAAACAAATGGCGTGCGGTATTTAAAGGACAGAGAGCCATCCAGATCTGCTCGGTGATTATATTGCTTTTCTTCGTGATCGCGTTATTAGCTCCATGGATTGCTCCTCATGACCCTGTGAAGGTGAATCTGTTGCAGAAGCTGGCGGGTCCATCGCTTGAGCATTGGCTCGGAACGGATCATCTGGGACGCGACAATCTCACTAGGCTGATGTATGGAGCGCGGGTGTCGCTCGGATTCGCCACCCTGATCTTTCTTTCTTCTTTGCTGATAGGTGTCATTGTAGGTTCAATCTCCGGTTACCTTGGTGGCTGGGTGGACAGTCTGCTGATGCGCTTGTGCGAAGGCATTATGGCGTTTCCGAATCTGGTGCTGGTGCTCGGTATTGTGGGGATTTTTGGTCCAGGTCTGATGCAGGTGCTTCTGGCACTCATGATGGTGCAGTGGGTGTACTATGCACGTATCTGTCGGAACATGGTCGTTAGTCTGAAGGAACGGAACTTCATCGCGGCGGCGCGGATTAGCGGCTCTTCTTCGTGGGCAATTATTCGCAAACATATCATCCCCAACGTGCAGCGTCCGATTGTTGTGATGGGTACGTTGGAGATGGGATGGGCGATTATGGATATATCGGCACTTTCATTCTTGGGGCTTGGCATCCAACCACCGAATGCAGAGTGGGGCGCCATGATTCATGAAGGAACGAGTTATATCCGCAGTCATCCGGAATTGATGATCTATCCAGGTGCATTGATTCTACTGGTAGTCATTACGTTCAACATCTTGGGTGAAGCGTTATCCGAGCGTTATGGCATTGCAAAAAGGTAATGAGTCGGAATCGAAGGCATACGAGGGGTGAACGTAACGATGGATGATGCAGCGAAGGTACTTGAAGTTCGTGGTCTGCAAGTGAATCTTAGAACAACAGAGGGTTTAGTCCCGTTACTGGAGCCCATTGATTTTGAATTGAAAAAAGGTCGTGTCTTCGGCCTTGTCGGCGAGAGTGGCAGCGGCAAGACTGTTACGTGTAACGCGCTGCTTCACCTGCTTGATCCGCGCAGGATGGAGGTAACGGGTAGCATCCGTCTGAATGGACGGGAGCTTGGCTCGTTGTCAGGTGAGGAGATGCGGCGCATCCGAGGCAAGGAAATCGGATTTATTATGCAGAATCCGATGAATGCTTTTACACCCGTATATACGATTGGATCTCAATTCATAGAAACCTTGCGTACGCACACGGGGATTTCGAAAGCAGCTGCCCGAGAGCGGGCTATGGCTGCCTTGGCAGACATGAACCTGCCCGAGCCGGCCAAGCTGATGAAACGATACCCCTTCCAACTGAGTGGCGGTATGTTGCAGCGGGTGATGATCGCCATATCGATGTGCCTGCGACCCGCCTTGGTTATTGCTGATGAACCAACGACGGCACTGGATGTCGTAAATCAGTTCAAGGTGCTTCAGGAATTGGATCGGCTACGTACGGAATATGGCACATCCATTTTGCTCATCTCCCATGATCTGGGCGTGATCTCACAAATGGCGGATGAAGTCGCGGTCATGCAGAAGGGTCGAATTGTGGAGCAGGCGGATGTGTATCAACTGTTCGATCACCCGCAGCATGAGTATACACGGATGTTGTTAAATGCCAGACCCAGTGTGTCTTTGAGACGATAGCGAATGACATGTGGGATGGATCGTTCAATGAGAGTATATGTAGAGCGGGTATGAACTGTATTTTGAGTGGGTAGTCGTAGAGGTGGAATGGACATGGTGATGTGTAATTTCGTCTTCTTCGGAGATTGCTTCTGCCAAGTAGAAGAGAGGAGGATGACCTGATGCTTCATGTACGTGAAGTAAGCCATAGTTATGGCAAACGCAATTGGCTGGATCGTTCGGGAGCGCGTCCTCCTGTGCTGGCAGATATCTCACTTACAATTGAAAAGGGTGTATGTCTGGGGCTGCTGGGTACGAGTGGAGCAGGTAAAAGTACTTTGGGCAAAATCATTCTTGGTCTGGAGAAGCCCAGCCAGGGTCAGGTTTTGTTTCAAGGACAGGATATCTACCGATCTAGCAAACCAGTACTCAAGGAATTACGACGTGATCTGCAGGTCGTGTTCCAGGACTGTTATTCGGCTGTGAATCCGCTTATGACTGCCGCGCAGATCATTGGGGAGCCGCTGGATAACTACGAGCGTTTGTCAGCCAAAGAACAATTTCGTGTGGTTGGACAACTGCTTGAGCAGGTTGGACTTACACCTGAGGATGCAAATAAGCTTCCGCACCAGTTCAGCGGCGGGCAATTACAGAGGGTCAACATCGCACGAGCTATCGCGCTCAAGCCAAAGTTAATCGTACTGGACGAATCGATCAGCAGTCTGGATATGGTGCATCAGACGCAAATCCTATCCTTATTGGCGGAGCTCAGAGCATCATACGGATTGTCATATCTCTTTATCACGCATGACATTCGTGCCGCCATGACGATCTGTGACCGCATTGCCGTAATGGATCAGGGCAGGATTGTCTATAGCGGTGATGCCGGGGATTCGGTCATGCAGTCGGATCATCCAGCTGTACAGCAGTTGGTTACATCTATTTTGCCTGAGCATCCATCGGGTCGTATTTCGTTTGGGTAATGCGTTGCTTGTATTATTGCGGGATCGTGTAAATAACGCGTTCACGATTCATTACATTGCAGATCTGTAGGATTTGAAGCTAATAGCGTGTGCAAGGTTCGTTAGACCATAACGAACGCAACAAAGGGGTGTCCCGTCTTAAACATGACGTAGGGACATCCCTTTTTGTTTAGAAATAGGAGGTTTTCTTTCTTACCCCATCTTCCGCCCAAGATGTTCGATCTTATCCAGCCAATTCTTTCTCTGTTCTTCGGACTTTTTACCAACTTGATCTACAGTTGTTATCCGAACAGGTTTGATGCCAGTGAGTCCAAATGTGGAGATTTTCATCATTTTGTGTGCGGGCTCACCCTGGAACCACTTGAAGTACCAACTCGGACCATCCATGGTGGTGATCATGCGGGCGGTGCGGCCTTTGAGCAGTTGATCCGGGAAAGGTTTTCCTTTTTGATACTTGAAGGCGTAACCTGGCATGAAGATTCGGTCAATGAAACCTTTCAGTAGGGCAGGTGGTCCTCCCCACCAGATTGGGAATACCCATACAAGATGCTCGGCCCACTTGATCGCTTCTTGGGCTTGTAACAAATCGGGTTCAAGCGGAAGTTTATTACGATATCCGCCTTCCAGATTCATGTTGAATGCCAACTCGTTCAGGGTGATCATGCGAACGTCGGCGCCGGCTTGAACCGCACCTTTGCGGTAAGCCTCGGCGATTGCGCCGTTATAACTGGGTGAGACGGGATTGCCTTGAATAATTAATATTTTTTTCATGGAAGATGACACGTCCTGACTATTTTAGTTAATGAACACTAACCTCATGTGCAAAAAGAAAAGGTCACGTATGACCCGGTAATCCATCTGTATATCCTGATGGTATGCTGACGATTCTCTTTTTATAACGTGTAGCCCCAAACATTACTTGGTGTTCTGCGAGGTCAAATGGCTACCACTCTGCCTCGCTACTCTTGGGGTACCTGCCCCAACATCGATGTAAGTCGGTGAACCGTCTCCCCGGTGTAGGGGACCAACAACTCTGGCAGTTCACCCTGCATACTGGAGACCGCCATACGCGTAATTGCACCGATCACCAGAACGGCTGTGAGCCGTGAATCCTGCTGAGGCAGCTCACCTCGCATTATACCCTGATCGATTAGATCCATTAACGCATCCAATGGCTGACGGTAATCCTCGCTGCTTCCGGCTTCAATAAATATTTCGTGATTCTGTGAAATCAGCAGCAGTCCGTAGGGATCTTCATCATGCAGATGGAGAACCTCGGTAACCAGTTGCTTGAAGCGTTCCAGCACCGGACCTTCCTGTCGAACATACCCATCAATTAGTGCAGTATAGTCGACACAGTATTGGGTGAAGGCTTCCAGGGCAACGGCATCTTTGTTTTTAAAATGTTTGTAGATCGCCGCATCGGTTACTCCGGCGGCGTCACCGATCTCTTTGACGGATATGCCGTCAACGCCTTTGGTTGCGAACAAGCGCATCGCCGCTTGTAGGATATCTTTCTTTTTACTATCCACATGAGATTTGTTCTTCATGATTTTATAGTAAGTGATTACTAACCAAAATGCAACAAGCACTTTAGAACCTATGACTTGAGATCCTGAATAAGCGCTTACGACCAAAGCTTGCAGGCTTGTGAGCGGCAACGTATGATGAATAGAAATCATAATCGGAGCGGTAGCGAGAACGAAATGGATGGTGAGTAGCGTGAATGAAGAGTTGGATGCATACAGCTGGGTGACGCTCGAAGGAATGCTGAATGTTCATTATATAACAAGCCGCGAACAATTGTATAAAGGAATGAACGGACGATATGTGGAGCGATTCACTGTTCCTACCGGTGGCAGTTATATTTTCAAACCACTGACGAATCCTGCACAGCATGGACGGGAACGATGGATGTACGAGCGTGTGATGTCTGGCTTACCACCAATCTATCCGCAACTCATTGCAGCGTCGGATCTTACCATTGCAACGGCACAGAGCTGGATGATCTATGAGGATCTGGGTCAACTGGTGCATGATTCACAAGAAGCGACGATGCTCGGTGCAGCGGTATATATGGCAGCGTGGCATGCATTGCCTGTTACGGATTGGAGTGAGCTGCCTAGCGTGGGCCAGAAGCCGTCCATTCGCACAATGTTGGAAGAGTTGCAAATGCATAGGCAATCTACCGATGAACTGTTATCCAGACTGGATATGCAGCTATCCGCATCCGATTGGGACAAGATTGCCACGTTGATTCTCACAGCTGAGGAGCAACTTCCAACTGTTCTGTGTCACGGAGACCTGCATCCCGGAAATATGGCGGATGTGGACGGCAGACTGGTCATCTTGGACTGGGAGCATGCGCATTTGAATACGCCACTGTGGGATATATATCATCTAGTGGATCTCTCACATCCGCTGTTTCCCAGAACGGTTACGCCTGCTTTGCGAGAGCGAGTTATAGATGTGTATTTGGACAAGCTGGGGAGCCTGGGCGTGCAGATTGAACGGGTTTCTTTTGCAGGATGGTACGATGCTTATGCTATTGTATTCTCACTCTGGATGCTGCGTTTGATTGATAGTGACCTGAGGAGTGAGGCATGTGTGTGGCCGAGGGAACAGCTGCGGAACCAATGGCATGAGACGGCAGCAACGCTGGAGCAGTGCATGAAGCATATGGGTGAGGAATAGAAATGAGGGGTGAGAAGCTTGCGTAAAGTCGGACTTGTTATGCGTAAAATTCAATTCACAGAGGCACAGGGGCCACGCGTATTTGCGGATCGACTGAAGCAGATTGGTCTGGAGCTGGGTGTGGATATTGTGTTCATCTCGCCGGAGCGTCATGTCAGCGGATACGACTGGTTGCCAGGGTATGAGCATGAGAAAGGTGACCTGGTGAACTACGATATCGTGCTGGACCAGATTCATAGTCAAAATATAGAGCATGTCATCTACACCGTATCCGGGTTTACGTTTTTGAAGATGTTCTTACCGAAAAGCGTATTGTTCCCGCACAGTTTCCCCGATCCCGCACTAACGGGATATGAGATGATGAAGCCATTTTATACGATGGTGGATAAAGCGATTGTACAGACCGAGTTTCTAAAAACAGAACTGGGCCGCAATTTCGGCGTACATGACGTGAACGTCATCCCGATTGGTTTTAGCGAAGAGCTGGCGAACCGGCACTACGACCCGAGTCAGGTTGTGCATAATCGGGTGCTCTGGATCGGTAGGGATGAAGCGAATCGTCGACCGGATCTGGTGCTGGAATATGCGCGGCAGAACCCGGACAAGGAAGTATATATGGTGTTCGGTGGTGTGCGCTATAAGGAAACCATGAAGAAGTACGACATCCCTGCCAATGTGAAGCTGAAGTTTGCGCTCACGCAGGATGAGATATTTACGTTGATGAACTCATCCAAGGTATATTGGAGCTGTTCGGCCTTTGATACGTTTGCGATGCCACTGACAGAAGCGATGGCGATGGGCAAAATGGTTGTGAAGCCGGAGCATGCCTGCTACGGTCACATTCGATCCACGCATGCCTTTGCAGGCAACGAGGATAATTGGTTTGAACTGGTGAACATGGCTGCGGCCGCGCCGCGCAGTGTGTCAGAAGATAACCGTGAGTATGCCTTTGGTGCTTTTTCGCGCACAAAGATGAAAGAAGGGTACCGGAACTTTTTCTCAGATTGGTTGAAGTAGCGTAAGGTCTGTAACAAAAAGCTTGATCCATCCAGCAACAGGAGGGGAACCTTATGGAAGTACTGATCTTGTGGACATTGGGAATGTGGGCGGTGCAGCTGCTGATTGAATGGCTTATCTATCGTTTGCAAGGACGTCGAATGACGTGGGTTCAATATATATTGCCATGTGTGGCCTTGCTCGGCGGTGCCGTTGTAATCATGATCAGCATCGATATTGGCGGGTGGAATGGCATCGGATATGCCCTGCTTGGCGCATCACTGGGTACCTCGGGAATGTTAACACTTATTACGGTGGCGATCAGGGATGTAATGCTTCGGGGACGGGGCAGGAATTAAGCGTAAGAATGAAACTACTGTACAGTAAGATTGAATTGGGCGAAGGGATGGTTGCGGAAACGCATTCGTCTGTGATATATTGACATTAATTATGACAAGGGAGGTGAAGACAGGTGAATCACGAGATGCTTAACAACCGTATTAGCCAGCTGCCGATTGCTATGGCTGGCATTGTTCATACTTTTCTGACCAACGGGAGAAGTCTGTCCAATTTTGAATATACGGAAGTTAACATTTGCGAGAAGATGCCTGCCTTGACCTCATTCGGACGATAAGCGATATTGCTTGAATTCTGAAGGGCCGCGGAGCTAACCTCCTGCGGCTCTTTTTGTGTTGCGGTCAGGATCTTCCATACCATAGGAGGAACCTTATTATGATGATTATTAGTGCGCAACAACTGACTCAATACCACGGAGCACATCTGGTGCTGGACGGCATTACGTTTGAAATAATGGAAGGTGACAAGGTCGCCCTGATCGGCCGCAACGGAAGCGGCAAGACCACACTTATGCGCCTGATGGCAAGACTGAACAAGCCGGATGAAGGGCAATTAATGATCAAGAAAGATACACGAATGGGATATGTGGCTCAGGTTCCAGAAGGATTGGATGACCATACCGTCCTGGATGTGCTGAGCCTTGGATTCAAAGAACTCATGGCGTGTCGCACGCAAATGAAGGAAATGGAGCAGCAGATGTCCGATCCGGCATGTGCAGCAGACGCTAATCAATTGGAGCGCCTGCTGAAACGCTACGCGGCACTGCAAGAACAGTTCGAGCGTGAGGGTGGATACGAAATGGATGCCCGGATCGATCAGGTGGCGGACGGTTTGGATATCGCCAAGGCGCATTATGGTTGGCGCTTTGGTTCCCTGTCCGGTGGGGAGCAGACTCGGGTGGTGCTGGCTTCACAGCTAATCGTAAGACCCGACCTGTTATTGCTGGATGAGCCGACGAATCATCTTGATCTGGAGCGGGTCGAGTGGCTGGAAGGATTTTTACGAGAATATCCCGGCACCATTGTCCTGATCTCGCATGATCGTTATTTTCTGGATCGGGTGGTGAATCGAACACTGGAGCTGGAGGATGGAGAAGCAGAAACATCTGCTGGCGGTTATACGGAATATATGAAAGTGAAGGAACAACGGCTGTTGCAGCAATTCGAGGAGTTTAAAGAGCAGCAGAAGGTTATCAAGAAAATGAAGGAAACAATCCGCCAGTTAGAGGAGTGGGGCCGAGTTGGTGGTAATGAAAAGTTCTTCAGGCGGGCTGCTTCCATGCGCAAGGCGCTGGAACGGATGGAACAGGTGAAGCGTCCTGTGCTGGAGCGCCGCAATGCCGAGTTCGATGTGCGTCCTACGGATCGAACGGGTAAACGGGTAGCGGTATTGGAACAGGTCGAGAAGAGCTATGGCGAGCGTGAAATCCTGCGCGGAATCTCGGGTCTGCTGGAATATGGCGACAAGATTGCTCTCATTGGTCGAAACGGCTCCGGCAAGACCACCTTGTTTAAGCTGTTGCTTGGTGACGAGCAGCCCAATGCGGGCAAGCTGGAGTGGGGGGCGCGTGTGGATGTGGGTTATCTGGCTCAACAGGAGGAACCTACGAATCCGAAGCTGAACGTACTCGAATACTTCCGTTTGGAGGCAGGCGTGGAAGAGGGAGAGGCTCGCGGAATTCTGGCCCGATATCTGTTCTATGGAGCGGATGTATTCCGCTCTGTCGGGCAATTATCTGGCGGGGAATGGACGCGTCTGCGGCTAGCTCTGCTGGTGCAACGTAAACCCAATGTACTGCTGCTCGATGAGCCAACGAACCATCTGGATATCGCATCCCGAGAAGCGCTGGAAGAGTCACTGGTTGATTTTGAAGGAACCGTACTTGCCATCTCGCATGATCGGTACTTCGTCAATCGCCTCGCTTCCCGTGTCTGGGAACTGGAGGACGGTCAGATGACCGCTTATCTGGGAGACTATGAGGCGTATCGTGAGAAGAAGCTTGATTTGCAAGCTCGTGCGGCGGCGACAACTCAGGCTACAGCAGGAGTGGGAGTTTCTTCTCGTGGGAACGCCAAGTCAGAGATGAAGTCGGGCATAACGTCTGCGCCCGGCGGGACTACCAGATCAGGGAAGAAACCAGAAACAAACTCGACAATGAACGGTTCCACTGTTGCGGCTACCGAAGGAAGTCGTGATTATGAAGCTTCTACTGAATCAGGTAAGGCGATGGCCTCTTCGGCAGCAGCTGCATCGAAACATAGAAGTGGCAATGGCAACAAACCGTCTGCGGAGAAGCTGGAACAGACGTTGGCTCGTCTTGAGGCACAGATTCAGGTGCTGGACCAACAGTTGGAAGTTGTGCAAAACAATCCGCTTGAACTGGAACAAATCTGGAATGATCGGGAGCAATTGTCCGCTGAATATAATGATGTATTGGCCCAGTGGGCTGAGTTATAAGTCCGAATGGCATGAGCATAAGATTGAACAAACGAGGTCGGAGAATTTTCTCCGGCCTTTTTGGACCGGAGTTACATACCAAACGCGGAATTTACTTGTTATTTCCTGCTTCGTTAATCGAGAAACGGGCGTGAAAACCTGCTCTATTTTAGTTAAACCACATAATGTAGCATCATCAATAGCACCTCGAACAGTAGCTTTTTTTACATGTCATGGGGAATAGAATCAATTTCATATCTCACTAAAATGGAGTTTTGTAACTAGACATAAACAAAGTAAACCATTTTGATCTATATCTAGCCTTGATTGAAGCAGCTGAAGGTATTGTGAAATTGATTCACTAGTGTAACTTTTTACCTCCCCATGCGTTAAATACGTTTGTATGAATTGAAACGGCTCACCTAAGAGCTCACAAAAAGGGAGGTTATCGGGATCTATTATTCATTGACGTATCGGAGTTGGTCGGATGATCGACAGGCGGAGACGGGGGTGCTGGAACAGGCTTCAGTCACGCGAGATGAACTGTTCATGCGCAAACTGGTGGATGCCACCCTGGTGAAAAATAAACTCTGGGCGCATCTGTCCAATGAATGCCAGGATGGGCTGGAACATGCAGTATATGTAACGGCGTATGACCAACAGATGCCGGATGAGTACGGTGCAGCCATTGCGGATGCTGCGCTGGCGATGTGCAAAATGTCTTCCATGTACAGTGCAGAGTATATGTTGTGGAATGGACGTTCATTTCAGGAGTTGGAACTCACAGCGTCATCCACCTATACGATGGAGCTTGCCGAGCAACTGCTGGACCATTACATGGTTCGCGATGGCAAGACGTATGAATTCCTGTATTCCGTGCTGGATGCGGATCGCAAGAAAGTGTTGTTTTATATGAAAGAGGTGGATCTGTAATGAGTGACCAAGAGCGGGGGCAAGCATCGAAACCCGGTTCAAAAGCAAAGCTGGTTGCGTTCTCCCTGATGCTGGCGGTACCTGCCGTGTTATCCGGTTGTGGCAGCAACAATGATGAATGTGACCCGGAGTATGATACCGGATGTGAATATGATTCCAGCAGTGGGCACTATTACTACGGTGGGTCGTCGTATCGAAGCAATAAGGACAGTAACAGCTCTTATAGCAAATCCAAGTCCAAATCAAGCGGCTTTGGTAGCTTCTTCCGCAGTTCGGGAGGATAACCGGATGAGGCAAGTGATTCAACTGCCGTTTAGTCACGAAGAGGTATTTCAGGGTGAAACGGGACAACAGATTCCATACCATCGAATGTACGGGAAGCAATATTGTGTGCCTGCTTTGACGGTCTATTCTCCCTCGGAGGTACAGGAGCTGCGTATTGCAGCTGAGGCGGTAGACGGCATTTACTGTAAAGTGATGCGATTTATCCAGCAATACATGCCGGATTCTTTTTTGCAGCATCAGTTGGGTATCCATCCGGGGCTTATTTCGGCGGCACGTATGGAGATGGTAACTGGAGGCATTACCCGTCAGGACTGGATTATTGGAGAGGCTGGGCCCAAGTGTATTGAAAATAATACGGACACTCCAACAGGCATACCGGAGGCTGCTGCATTAGAAAATATCCTGGTCGGTCTTGCTGAGGATGCCGCGTTGACTGCACCATCTGCCGAGATGGATACACGTATTCGGGAGTGTTTCAGGATATGGCTGGAATTCTATACAAACCAAGGATTGCAGGGTCCGGTGACGTTTACTTCTTTTGGCGAACATGTCGAAGATCGAACGAATACGGAATACCTGATGAGACGTTGTCAGGAAGCTGGATACGAAGTTTTCTATGCTCCACTTGAGGAACTGGAGATTGTTCCTGGGGAGGCGCTTTACCATCAGGGTCGGGAGATTAACCTGCTGTATCGCCTTTATCCACTGGAGTATCTGATCGATGATCGGGATGAGACGACAGGGGTGGAGATTGGGGCTGCGCTGCTTGAACTTGTACGTGAAGGACGACTAGGCCTGATGAATCCGGTTCAGCATGTACTGATGCAGAGCAAAGCCTTCATGGCGGCGATCTGGTCGCTCTACGAGCGTAACGAGCAAACCCCGGAATATTGCGGATTTACCCTCTTTGATGGAGCAGAAATGGACGTGATTTCCCGATATCTGCTGCCCACCTATTTTTCGGCTGAGCCTTTCGAGCTGAATGCCATACCGTATGTATCCAAAAGTTATTGGGGACGCGAGGGCAGAGGTACTCTTTTGCTGGATGGAGGAACGAACAATGTCCCTGGAAAGAAGGATATGGAGCATCCTCTTAACGAGACGCTGGAATCCAATCTTGCAAGTGCGGCAACAGACGAGGATGAAGAGATTACAGCTTATTACGAAAATCAGCCCAAAATCTATCAGCAGCTGGTGCCGATGGAACAGGCCGTGATCGAGACGGAAGATGGAGCGTACAGCGGTTATCTGCTTACAGGGGTGTTTGTTATCGGTGGGCGTTTGGCTGGGTTGTTACCACGGGTCGGGGAGAAAGTAACTGGAGATATGGCCTATTATTGCGCGGCTACGGTTCGTGAACGGATGAATGATGAGGAGGAGAAGGAATGGAAAACTTGGGATTAAACCTCGTGAATGTGGCGGTGGGTGTAGGCATTCTGTTGGTGGTATTGGTATGTGGATATTTCGCTTTTAGCAAATTGACCCGGTATAACGATAGTGAGGAGATCGCCAAAGGTAACGAGGCGGCAGGCATGTATATGGGTAGCAAATTGCTGGGACTGTGTATTATTGTGGGCATGGTATCTTTCTCGACGCATTCGTGGTTGGATATGCTGCTGTGGTCGGCGTTTGGAATTATTGTGCTGTGCCTGGTCTATATTATATTTGATTTCCTGATTCCCAAAATGCGGGTATGTGACGAAATTGCACGAGGTAATATGGCGGTAGCCCAGCTGCTGCGTTCGATTATCATCGGCGTTTCCATCGTCATCGGTACATTTTTGATGTAAAATAGGCCTAGAGATAAACGATAATTTAGAATGAATATAGTGTTTACACGAAAACGAAGAGGATAGAAAAAATCTGGAGAAGCGAAGCGTTCGCCTTTATCATCGGATTTTTACCTTTGAAAGAAGGTATACAAAAAATCTGAGGGTAACAGCGATCTTAAGATTGTTCTGTACGCAGAGTTATTAAGTGTAATGTTGTATTTTTGTTCTAAATGAATATCAAACGGAAGAAGGAGCGCGGCATCATGAGAAGAGTCATCATCGATACAGATACAGCAGGAGACGATACGATTGCGATCCTGACGGCATTGCATCACTTTCAGGTGGAAGGCATCACCATTACGGGCGGTAACGTACAATTCGACCAGGAGGTTGAAAATGCCCTGTACACGGTACAGGTTGCTGGACATGGCGGCAGGGTGCCTGTGTATAAAGGTTGCGAGCGTCCGCTAATGGCCTACGGAAAGGCTCAGCACCGCACAGTGGAAGATGTGCATGGCGATGACGGCATGGGCGGCGCGCATTTCCCGAAGGCGGATCAGCGTCCCGAGAGCGGGCATGCGGTTGATTTTATCATTGAGAAGGTGCATGCACATCCGGGCGAAATTGAACTTCTGGCGATTGCCCCGCTGACCAATATTGCAATGGCGATCCAGAAGGACCCAACCATTATTCCGGAGATTGCTCACCTGTACATCATGGGCGGAACGAATAACGCACTGGGCAACATTACACCGGCGGCGGAGTATAACTTCTACGTGGATCCGGAAGCGGCGAAAATTGTACTGCATGCAGGCATTCCGATCACGATGGTTGGCTGGGAGATGTGCACACAATATTCGGTCATGGACGATGACGATCATGCAGAGATTGCGGCTCTGGGTACATCGGGTGCTGATTTCTTCACCGCAATCAACAAAGTGGTTATGCAGTTCAACAAGTCGGTACATAAACTCAATGGCACCACTCATCCCGATACGTTGCTGATGGCTGTTGCGGCAGATGAATCCATCATGACCAAGTCGGGTCAATATTATGTGGATGTGGAAGCGGCAGGAGAACTGACACGTGGATACAGTGTGGTTGATATCAACGGACGTTTTGGCAAAGAGCCAAATGTACGTGTCTGTGAGGCCATTGATCGGCCCAAGTTCAAATCCATGCTGCTGGACGTTCTCTCAGCGATCCAATAAACGTAGGAATTTAACTACAGGAAAAAGAAGAAAATCCGTGCCTATCCCAGGTACGGATTTTTTATTGCCTATTTTAATCTAACCCTGCTGCAACAAAAACGAGCGAATGCCTGTCGTGACCAGATCATGGTCTTCCTCATCAGGCAAACCCGATACCGTAATGGTGCCGATCTGTCCCTCATTTTCCATAATTAGCGGGAAAGCGCCACCGGCCAGGACATAGTTCGATGAAGGCAGGTTGAAATCCTGCTCAAGTGTCTGGTTTTCACTTCTCAACCGCAGGGCTGTGTGCCAAGAGCTGGATGAGAAATGATTCACTACGTTGTTCTTGCGGCGAATCCAGTCTTCATTGTCGGGATGAGTGCCTTCCATCGCATGCAAAAAGAGACGATGTTCCTTCAGAGTGATGTCGATGGTCACGGCTTGGGAACGACGCTTCGCTTCTTCAACCAGATACAAGCCAAGTTGGAGTGCTGTTTCAGAATCAAATGTGCCAAATACCAAGTCTTTTTCTTCCTGCTGCATTTCCTTTAATTTCTCTGTCATGGTCAGGTTCAAATTACAGGCAGCCCCTTTACATATATGATTGATGTCTACATTCGACATGGGTTGGTGCAGTACCTTCCGAGTGCGGACTGGACGATGTTAGTGGATGTTATAAGCGTGGCTGAAGATGGCTCATTTGGAGACCGTACATCGGCTGTGTTAAAGTGAAGGGAACCTAATATACAAAACTCTTAAAGTTAAAATAAGTTATCGCTCAGTAGGCAGGAGGAGAAGCACGATGTTGTTTTATTTTGTAGCACTGCTGGTGACTTTGGTGGACCAGGGAACCAAGATTGCAGTGAGAATGTATATGGAAGTTGGCGACGTGATGAGACTGGGTGACTCTGGCATGCAATTGCAGCATTACGAGAACAGTGGAATGGCGGGCAGTCTGTTTCAGGGAAATGCGCGTCTGTTCGGTGTGATCGCCGTTCTGTTTATAGCAGGCATGCTGTATTACCGGAGTAAGGGTGAGATTCGCGGTTTCTGGATGCAAGCTGGCGCGGGCTTTATGGTCGGCGGGGCTTTAGGAAATGCACTTGATCGATTTATCTATGCTCGGGTAACGGATTTCCTCGTGTTTCCGTCCGGACGCGGGATTTTGAATCTCGCTGATGTCGCAATTAACATCGGTGTGGTCATGATCATCATCGGCATGTTGATTCGTGCATTTCAGAGTTATCGGGCCAAGCGTTTACGCAATGCACTGCCGAAGGTTGAGCGTTCGTAATAGGTTAGATAAAAGCTGCACAGTTGCTGAATATAAGCTTAATAAATGAAGGACATTGGATATCATCCAGTGTCCTTTTAGTTATGTCCGATTCGGGTCATGGGAAGAACTGCCGTGATTCATTTTTACCGAAACCGTTTTAGAAATAATAAAGACTTATATCATTCATTCAGATTGAAGTCGGTTTGGAAGTATTAACCATATGGTTATTTCACCATTTGAATGGGTAAATTTCTACGTATATAAAGTGAAACTAAGATATACACGAACACGGAGAGTGCAGAACCAATCTGAAGAAGCGCAGCTAAAAGCTTTCTGAAAGAAAGCTACTTCGAAAGCATACGCTAAAAACCGGATTTTCCCTTTGAGGAAGGGAATCAAAAAAATCTGGGGATAACAACGATCGGAAGATGGTACTGCAATCGGAGTGACACCGTGTAAATCATATTAGTTCAATTTATAAAGCTGAGGGAGGTACAACATGAGAACAACGCTTACCAAGGCTCTCGGGACAATGTTGCTGTGTGGAATGATGGCTGTACTTCTATCTTCCTGTACCAGTGGGGATAGCGCGAATGGCAAAGTGCAGATTGAGTTTTTCCAGAACAAGCCTGAAGCCAAAACAACCTTTGATGAATTAATTAAAACGTTCAATGCGGAGCATGACGATATTCAGGTCACTCAGGTGAATCCACCAGATGCGGAGACCGTCCTAAAGACGCGTGTCGTCAAAAATGATATACCGGATATTATGGCCATGGGTGCAACCGATACCTATTCCATTTTGGCCCAGAGTGATATTTTCACCGATCTGACGGACAGCTCATTACTCCAGACGATTGATCCGAACTACATACAAATGCTCAAGGATCTCACAGGCATGGACGAAGTGACAGGTATTCCTTACGCAACAAATGCAAACGGCATCATGTACAACAAAACGTTGTTTAAGGAAATGGGATTGGACGTGCCCAAGACGTGGGATGAACTCATTGCGACCGCCCAAAAGATTAAAGATGCAGGTGAGATTCCATTTTACTTCACATACAAGGATGACTGGCAGACGAGCCTTCCCTTCAATGCACTCGGCTCCAATCTGGTCGGTATTGATTTCTACCAAGAGCGGCGCGATGACAAAGTGACGTTCAAGGAGAAGTACCGCGAGGTAGCTGAGAAGCAGCTTGAACTCATGAAGTACGGTCATGGCGATAACTTTGGTAAAGCTTATTCGGACGGTAACCGTGCTTTTGCTAACGGTGAAGCCTTTATGTACATCCAGGGAACCTGGGCCATCTCGGAGATTCGCAAAGCGAACCCGAATGTAGACATCGGTTTCTTCCCATTCCCTACGGGCAATGATGCGAGCGAGATCAAGCTGGTGAACGGGATCGACTCCCTGTTTACCATTGCGGCGGACACGCCTAATCGCGAGCAGGCAGAGACGTTTATTGCGTTCCTGTTAAAGCCTGAAAATATCGGAAGGTACATTGATGAACAGACGCTGTTCTCTGCGGTAGAAGATGTGAAGCAGGATGATCCTGCCGTACAGGAATTGATGCCTTATATTGAGCAGGGCAAGGTTGTTGACTTTGCCGATCACTATATTCCGGCTGCCGTGCAGTTGAATTCCATCGTACAGTCCTTTTTGCAGAACCAAAACATCGACAACTATTTAGATACACTCGACAAAGAATGGGACAAGGTTGCCAATCGGCGCTAAGCCTTGTCTGAAGGAGGATGGAATATGAACAAGCGTATCGCACCTTATTACTGTATGACGGTTCCGGCGGTAGTATTGTTCTTCGTATTTATGACGCTGCCGGCCCTCCAGGGCATCTATTATTCATTTACGAATTATAACGGATTCGGGAAAGAGTATGATTTTGTTGGTTTCAAAAACTATTTCAACTTGTTCCAGGATGACAATGTAGGCAACGCCTACTGGTTTACGTTCAAATTTGCGATCGTGGTGACGATCCTGACCAATATTCTGAGCCTGCTCATTGCACTCGGGTTGAATGCCAAGATCAAGTTCCGTAACTTTTTCCGCGGCATCTATTTCCTGCCCAATATTCTGAGTGTATTGATTGTAGGTTACATATTTAACTACCTGTTCTCCAATGTCTTCCCGATCTGGGGACAAAATCTGGGCATCAATGCGCTCTCCACGAACATACTCGGTAGCGAAAGTCTGGCTTGGATCGGTATCGTCATTGTTGCAGTGTGGCAATCGGTGGCCCTGAATACGATTCTGTATTTGGCTGGTCTGCAAACGATACCAACGACACTATACGAGGCATCCAATCTCGATGGTGCAGGCAAATGGCGTGAATTCTGGAGCATTACATTCCCGCTGATTGCACCTTTCTTCACCATTAATATGGTGCTGGCGATGAAAAATTCACTTATGGTCTTTGACCAAATCGTAGCCTTGACCAACGGTGGTCCCGGACGGGCGACGCAGTCCATCTCCCATCTGATCTACACCGGAGGATTTGAAGGCGGCGAATATGCGTATCAATCTGCGAACTCGGTTATTTACTTCATCGTTATTGCGGTGATTTCAATTCTGCAAATCCGGTTCCTGCAAAGAAGGGAGATGGATCTGTAATGAGAAGCCGTACACGAATCAATTGGCTCGTTATGCTGCTCGTTGTGCTGGGTACCCTGTTTATCCTGTTCCCATTGTATATGACCGTTACGATTGCTTTGAAAAATCCGGAGCAGATGGCCCAATCGGTCTTTGCCTTTCCGACAACGCTTCACTGGGAGAATTTCGCGAGGGCCATCGACATGACGAACTTCTTCCAGTCGTTTCGTAACAGTGCGATTGTGACTGCATCCACCGTGCTTTTGACGTTGCTCAGTAACTCGATGGTGGCCTATGCGATTGCGCGGAATATGGAGAAACGCAAGTTTTTCAAAGGATTGTATTATTACTTCGTCAGCGCGATGTTCATTCCGTTCCCAATCATCATGCTGCCGATTGTTAAGCTGACTGCATCGCTAGAGATGACGAATCTGGTAGGTCTGATCCTGCTGCACACGGTCTATGGTCTGGCATTTAACGTATTTGTGTACGTTGGATACATCCGGTCCATTCCGGTAGCACTGGAGGAAGCGGCATTTGTGGATGGGGCGACAACTTGGGGCACGTTCTGGAAAATCATTTTCCCGCTCATGGCACCCATCAGTGCCACGGTTGGTATTCTTACCTGTCTGTCCACGTACAACGACTTCTTGCTGCCACTCATTATTATCAGTGATCCGGGACAGTACACGTTGCCGCTGGTACAGTATGTATTCCAAGGACAGTTTAATACCGAGTTTAACCTTGCATTCGCATCCTACCTGCTCGCGTTGCTGCCGATGATTATCATCTACCTGTTCGCACAGAAGTGGATTATCAACGGGGTTACACAAGGGTCTGTGAAATAACTGAAGATGTGCTACAGAAAAGAATAGGTGTGAAGGGGTATGAACAAAGAGAGGTGGACTGCAAGAGTCCCCTCTCTTTTTTTTGATCCTTGTCATTTAACGTTTGGGAACTCTTAAGAGGATTGATTAAGCTGTAAAACTATGCTATTTTTTAGTCGTTAGTTTAATCGGTAAACAAAGATAGTGAAAAGAAGATTAAGGTTCAATTTTGCAAGCGCTTTAACGAGAGAAACTGAATACGTAGATAAATCCGGCATCGTTTGTACCCAGTCTTCAAGAGCACGGGCGTAAGGTGGTGGGTCCTTTTACATGCAAAAAAAGAGAGGAGATTGGGGAAGTTGCACGGGAAAAAAGGGCATTTCAACTCACTTCGCAATCAGATATTTATTGGTTTTGTTATGGTGATGCTTGTTGTTCTGCTGCTCGCAGGCATAACGGCTTATGATCGGGTAGCTGCTCTGCTGAAAAGCAATGCGGAGAAACATATTCATCAAACTGCCGTCCAAGCCAGCGGCAGATTGGATGCACTCATTGCACAAGTGAACTCCCTGACAGCTCAGGTGGCGGATGATGCATATGTGCAGCGTCTGCTTAGCGATGAGAAGCAAGGCAACCCGGCCACCTTTAATCAGCGCCAAGCTCTTTTGCAGATTGCAGGCAGTTATCAGTCTTTCATCAATGGCGCGCAAAGTATGGAGATATACACTACGGGTTATAACCGCATCTTTCCGATGGATGACCGATCCCTCGATCTCAGAGTGGAGCGCAACTGGATCAGCCTGGCGGATGAAGGAAAAGGCAGACTGGTATGGGCAGGCGCTGACCCTGAAGATCCGGGTGTGCTTCTGGCTATTCGGCGGATTAACCTGCTGGAGCATTCTTTCGAACATGGAGGCTATGTGGTAGTGCGGATGCAACGCAGTTTTTTTCAACTCAATGATTCGAATGGGTCAGATGGTTCGCAGGACTCCATCATTCTCTTGGACAGGGGAGGAGAAGTGGTGACTTCCAACCTGGAAATTAATCTCGATCCAAAGGCCATATTGGACAGCGGATCAGTTGTCCAGAACGGGGAGAAATCCTATATCGTCGTCCGGCAAAAGTCTGAAATAACGGGATGGACACTTGCTGTCCTGACCCCGCTGCAGGAGACAACGGAAGGTGTGTCCATTCTGAGGACAGCGCTTCTCGTCTCGGGAATCATTGGTGTTGTTCTGTTCCTTATTATGTCGTTCTTTCTATCCACAATGATTACACGTCCGCTCATCCGCCTGATGCGGGCCATGCGCAGTGCGGAGCCGGGAGCAATGAGGCCGAATCTGATGGTCAGCTCTACGATGGAGATCAATGAACTTAACGATGTATATAACCAGATGGTCTACAGGCAGAACGAATTGACCCGTGTGGTTCATGAGAAGGAAATCATGCAGTCCCGGGCCGAGCTGAAGGCGTTGCAGTCTCAGATTAATCCCCATTTTCTATTCAACACGCTGGAGGCGTTCTATTGGTCCCTTGAAGAAAAGGGAGACGAGGAGATAGCACGTATGGTCGTGGCGATGTCCCGATTATTTCTCTACATTATCTCCAGTTCGCAGCAGGATGAATGGGTTACGATTGCCGACGAGCTGGAACACGCCGAGCGTTATCTTCGAATTATGCAGATGCGTCTGGGAGATAGAATGCAATGGGAGATTCAGCTGAGCGATGCGGTTCGTAAGGTCCCAATTCCGAAACTGCTCATACAGCCCTTGGTGGAAAATGCGATTCTTCATGGCATTGAAAGTAAACTGGGCCCGGGAAAGATAAGCGTCCATGTGGAGGCTTCGACTGAGAAAAATCTGGTTCACATTGAGGTTCGGGATGATGGTCCAGGTATGGATGAATCACGGCTTCAATCTGTCATTCACGCATTACATGGCGGCCCATCTGTATCCAACAAGGGGACAGGTGTAGGTCTGATTAACGTACATCGGCGGCTGAAGCTTTACTTTGGCAGCCAACTTGGCGAACGGTGCAGGCTTTCCATTACAAGCAAGGTTGGGGAAGGGACCGTCATTTGCTTTGAGATTCCCAAGGGAACGGAGGGTGCATATGATTCATGACAAAACGATTCTTATCGTGGATGATGAGCCGCGTACAAGAGAGGGTATTCGCAAGACACTGGAAGGATGGTCGGCAGGACGAAATCACATTCAGACTGCAGAAAGTGGCGTCGAGGCCGTGGAATGGCTCAAGAAAAAGCCGGCAGATCTGTTAATAACGGATGTTCGCATGCCGGAATTCTCTGGCTTGTCTCTGATCGAAGCCATTCAACATTTTTCGAACAAGCCTGTTGTCCTGATTATGTCGGGGCATGCCGATTTTCAGTACGCCCAGCAGGCCATTAAGTTGGGTGTCGTGGAGTATATGTTGAAACCGATTGATAAGGAACAGTTGGTGCAGACCGTCGAAAAAGCCTTGAAGTTCAGTGAACAACAGCGACGTATTCAAACGATGAAGGAACTGGTTGATCCCAAGTTGCTGGATTTTAAAGAGCGCGGGGAACAAAGGCTCAATAGCCAGATCAGTGAAGCTTTGGCCTATGTGGATACTCATCTGGGTGAACATGTGACCATGCGTGAAATCGCTGATTTACTCCATCTCAACTCCAGTTACTTCAGTGTATTATTTAAGGAACAGATCGGCATCAATTTTAGTGAATACCTGACCCGCAAACGCATTCAGCGCGCGAAGGAGTTGCTTGTGCAGACAACGATGCCAATCTCGGAGATTGCGGAACAGGTGGGTTATCAGACGGATAAGTATTTTATCACGGTATTTAAAAGTCTTGAGGGGCTAAGTCCAAGCAAATATCGGCATTCCCTATCTGAACGAAATAACAAATAACCTCAAAAAAGTGGAGTTTTTCCAAATCACTCTGGTATTATGGGTGTGATAGGCCCGTGCTACAATTTGGTTAAAGCGGTTACATTAACCGAAAAAACCAAGGGGGTTGGAATAATGAGCAAAAAGACGATGGCCATTCTTCTGTCATGGACGCTGGTTCTCGCCGTAATTTTATCCGGATGTAACAGTTCAAGTTCGGATCAAGAGGGTGAAACGGGCAGCAACGGCACAGATGGGAAAGTAACCCTCAAATTCATGCACCTCTGGCCAGCAGGCAGCTCCGCACAGCAAAACAAATTGGTCAACGATATCATCAAGCAGTATCAAACGGATCATCCGAATGTAACCATTAAGCAGGAAGTGCTGGAGAATGAACAATATAAGAACAAATTGAAAATCCTGTCGGCATCCAATGAACTTCCCGATGTTGGTGTAACTTGGGCTGCTGGATTTCTGGAACCTTATGTGAAGGGCAATCTGTTCGCACCGGTCGATGATCTGCTGAGCGACTCGCTGGGCGAGAAATTCATAGCCGGAACAACAGAAGCTTATGCGATAGACGGCAAAACATATGCGCTACCAATCGAGTTGAATATCTCCCCCATTTATTATAACAAAGCCATTTTTGCGAAATATAACTTGCAGCCGCCAGCAACGTACGATGAATTCCTGAGTGTGCTGAAGACACTGACAGAGAACGGTGAGGTGCCGATCGCACTCGGAAATAAAGACCGTTGGACCGGCTCACTCTGGTATATGTATCTGGCGAATCGGTTAGGTGGAGATGCACTGGAAAAGGCCATCAATGGCTCTGGCAAGTTTGACGATCCTGCGCTTACTCAAGCTGCTGCCGAGGTACAAAAACTGGTGGATATGAATGCCTTCAACAAAGGCTTCAACGGGTTGTCTAACGATGAGGGCAAATCGGAGTTCATGAACGAAAAAGCTGCCATGTACCTGATGGGTACCTGGGAACTGCCAAACTTCACGACCAATCCTGATATTCCGCAGGAATTCAAGGACAAGATCGGATTTTTCAAATTCCCAACGATGGAAGATGGCAAGAGCGATATTAACAGCTGGGTAGGTGGTCCAGGTGTAGGACTGTTCGTGGCCCAGAACTCCAAAGTGAAGGAAGAAGCGCAGAAGTTTGTGCAATACTTTGTGGAAAAATGGGGTGAGAGTTCGGTGACTGAAGCAGGCGTCATCCCGGCAACCAAAGTGGATACGGCTGCAGTACAGCTTCCACAGCTGTATATTGACCTACTGAACGAATTGAATCAGGCCAGCAGTCTCACACTCTTTGCAGACGTGCAGATGAAACCGGCAGCTGCTCAGGCACATCTGGACATGATTCAAGCATTGTTTGGCAAAGCGGTAACACCAGAGGATTTTGTGAAGAATCATCAGGCTGCGATTGATAAAGGCAATTGACGTACACACGTTTGAACGCTTGAAGGGAGGATAATGTGATGGACAAAGTCATGTCCAATCGTCTCGTTGCTGCGGTGTACGTGCTTCCTGCACTACTTCTGCTGCTGGTTTTGGTCTACATCCCAATCGTGCTCACCGGATATTATGGACTGATGCAATGGGATGGGATCGGTGCAATGACCTTTATTGGATTGGATAATTACACTAGATTGCTTCAGGACGGAACATTCTGGCAGAGTGCGAATCATACCTTTTTGCTTGCTTTGTTCTCTGCACTGAGCCTCATCGGTTATCTCATGATCGCTTTGGTGCTGTCGGGCAAGATCAAGGGCGCGAACTTGTTTCGAAAAATATACCTAATCCCGATGCTGTTGTCTTCCGTAGCCATCGCCCAGCTATGGCTGAAGATCTATCATCCCAGCAACGGGGTGCTGAATACATTCCTGGAAGCAATCGGATTCAGCAATCCACCAGCCTGGCTGGCGGAACCATCTCTGGTGCTGTATGCACTGTTCGTGCCAATTCTGTGGCAATATGCAGGCTTTTATATTTTGATCTATTATGCGGCCCTCAAAAATATTCCGGAATCTCTGGTGGAAGCAGCACGGATTGATGGGGCAAGCCCTTGGCAGATCGCTTTTCGAATCAAGCTGCCCCTTATTACAGAAGTCATTAAGGTGACCGTGGTGCTGGCCGTGGTGGGCTCGCTCAAGTATTTCGATCTCATCTACGTGATGACCGATGGCGGACCGAATGGCTCCAGCGAAGTGATGGCCTCCTATATGTATCGTCAGGCGTTCCGTAGCTTCGACTTTGGTTACGGCAGTGCTGTAGGTTTCTTCCTGCTCTTGATCTGTCTGCTGGTTACCTGGCTGCTTCGAAAAGCGACAGCATCCAAAGATACTATCCAGTATTCCTGACGTAAGTGAAATGAAAGGAGGTCCATCCCGGTGAAGACGGATACGGCCGTTAGATTGCCAGCGTACCCGGGGACAGGCCGAGGTTCGGCATGGTTAAGGAGATTTGGCTATGTTCTGCTGTATTTCCTCTTGTCCCTGGTAGCTTTGCTGCAAATTTTGCCCTTGGTGTGGCTGCTGTTATTCTCGCTCAAAAATAATCAGGAAGTATTCGACATGGCGCCTTTTTCCCTTCCTGCTACCCCGCGTTGGGAAAACTATGTCAAGGTATGGACAGAGGGAAATATCAGCTTATACTTCTTCAACAGTGTATGGATTACGGTGATCTCGGTTGTGTTTACCGTGCTGTTTGCCAGTCTGGTGACCTTTGCCATCACGCGTATGCGCTGGAAGGGGCGTTCGTTGGTGCTGGGGCTGTTCATGGTGGGTCTGATGATTCCTGTGCACTCCACCTTGATCCCGCTGTTCAGCTTGTTCCTGAAGCTTCATCTCACTGATCATCCTTTGTCAGTCATCCTGTCTTATATTGCCTTTAATATGCCAATTACCATTATGATTCTACTTGGATTCTACTACGCGCTTCCTCGGGAAGTGGAAGAAGCCGCCGTGATGGATGGTTGCTCCGTGCATCGAATTTTCTTCCGGATTGTGCTACCGATGACGTCTTCCGTCATCTCTACAACGGCGATTATTAACATGATCTATAACTGGAATGAATTTATCTTCGTCAATACGTTCATCAGTACAGATGCGTATAAGACCCTGACCGTTGGGGTGCAGAACTTTATCGGTCAATATACAACGGATTGGGGAGCCATTGGTGCGACGTTGATGATTAGTATTATGCCAATCCTGATTGCTTTTCTCATTCTGAGTAATCGAATCGTAGAGGGAATCGCTGCGGGTTCGGTCAAAGGTTAAAAGGTTGAGGGTTAGGGCCCTTCCATTACTTGCTTAAAAGGCGAGTTGGAAGGGCCTGTTATGTCTTCTGAAGCCTCTGGCAAGTGTACGGAAGATGGGCTTGATGAAAACGCTGAAAATACCTATTTATGGAATTGCAAAAAACTTTCAACTATTTTCGCAAAACTACTGCATTTTCAAACCACCTGTGCTAACATACCCTAAGAATTAAAGCCCACATGGGAAAGGTGAGAAAATGACAGCAATATCCTCAACCAAAGAGTCCCTCCGGTCTGATGCCAAGGATCTGAATCTGATTCGACTGACATGGCCTATTTTCCTGGAACTCTTCTTATTTATGTTGATGGGGAGCGTGGATACGCTCATGCTCAGCTCGGTATCCGATAATGCGGTCTCCGGCGTTGGAGCAGCCAATCAGATTATCTCTATTGCTATACTTGTATTGGAAGTCATTGGACATGGTGCTGCGATTGTAGTGGCACAATATATCGGATCGAAAAAGCTAAGTGAAGCAGCACAAGTTACAGGTAACGCAATTACACTGAACCTTATTGTGGGGTTGGTCCTGAGCGGAATTTTTCTTCTGTTCGGAGGACATTTGTTATCACTTCTGAACATTCAAGGCGAAATTTATGATTTTGCCCGTTCGTATATAAATATCGTCGGTGGCGGTATCTTCCTTCAGGCGCTCATTAATGCGCTTGCTGCAACGATTCGTACACATGGTTATACCAAAGAAACGATGTATGTCGCTGTATTCATGAACGTGATTCACGTTGTTGGTAACTATGCATTGATCTTTGGTCACTTCGGCCTGCCCAAGCTTGGGGTGGAAGGGGCAGCCATCTCTACGGTGGGAAGTCGCTTTATCTGCCTGCTGATCTTCTTCTGGTTGTTGTATCGTGTGAGCGAGGTACGAGTGGATTTCGAATACTACATTAAATTGTCCAAGAAATTCATTGGCAAAATTCTGCGGATTGGTATTCCGTCTGCGATGGAATCCATGGTATATCATTCCTGCCAGCTCGTGTTCACGCTGTATGTGACCTATCTGGGCGCAGAAGCCATGGCAACCAAACAGTATGCGGGTAATATCTCCAGCTACATCTACTTGTTCAGCATGGCGATTGGTATGGGGACATCGATCATTGTAGGTCGGCTTGTGGGTGCACGGCGCAAAGACGATGCGTACAAACGTGTTTTTGACAGTGTAAAATGGGCGCTTCTGGCAACAGTCATCATCGATGTAATCATCATTCTGTTCCGCGTGCCGCTGATGAGCATATTTACGGAAAATCCGGAAATTATCAAGCTGGGCTCTCAAGTGATTTTGCTCAGTCTTTTGCTCGAAACCGGACGTACCTGCAATATTGTTATTATTGGTTCCCTGCGTGCGGCAGGGGATGCAAAGTTCCCAGTATACATGGGGCTGATTTCCATGGTCTGCATGAGTCTGCCACTCGGGTACCTGCTTATATTCCAGCTTCATCTGGGGCTTGCTGGTGTGTGGCTTGCCATTGCGGCGGATGAGTGGACCCGTGCGGTCATTATGTTCTTCCGTTGGAAGAGCAGAGCCTGGGAGAAACATGAACTGGTGGAGCATGATGAAGAAGAGGTTGGCACACAGCCGGTACCGGCTGTCTGACGAAGAATGTTGTGCAAATAGATAAAAGGAGAGTCAATTACGGAAAGGATTCAATCCGTGGTTGGCTCTTTTTTGCGTTTTCGGCAGAGGGCAACCGAGGTAAAGATAGCAAAAATGATCAAAACGGCGATTACATCATTCACGTATAGTAAGGATATGGAAGGGGGCTTTACTTCAGTTGAGCCGTTACCGTGCAATGATTCAGCAAAGTTTGTTCTATATTGAGACCCATCTTCATGAGCAGATCGGGCTGGAAGAAGTGGCGTCTGAGGCGTTATTATCGCCGTATCACTACCACCGAATTTTCCGTAATGAGGTGGGCATGACCATCGTGGATTATATCCGCAATCGCCGGATGAGTCTGGCATCTACGGCCCTGCGAACTACAGATGCAGGCATTCTGGAAATCTCCCTGGCTTGTGGATTTGAGAGTCAGGAAGCCTTCACCCGCGCATTCCGCAAATGTTATGGCATGCCACCAGGACGTTTTCGCAAACTGTTCGATCTGACATTATTCGAAGGAAGAACCAGAGGAGGAGAGTTACAGATGAATCAGACGTCAACGATTACAGGTTGGATGTTAACCGGGAGTCATCCCCAAAATTATGAGATGGGTATTGATCCTGCCGAAGTACATCAGGGGAAAGCTTCAGGATATTTGAAAGCAGTTACGCCAATGGAGCCTAACGAGTTCGCAACGATGATGCAACAGTTCAGAGCGGACAAGTATGTGGGTAAGCGGATGAAGTTATCGGGATTCGTGAAGACCGAGCGTGTGGATGCGTTCTGCGGATTATGGATGCGGGTGGATAATAACGTCCATGATGTACTTCAGTTCGATAACATGCATGATCGGCCGATCACGGGTACGCAGCCATGGAATCAGTACAACATTGTGCTTGATGTACCGGAGGACAGCGCGGTCATTTCATTCGGGGTGATTTTGAACGGTAAAGGAAAAGTGTGGGTCGACAGCTTCCGCTTCGAGGAGGTTGATCTGAACACACCACTGACACATATGGAGACAGAGTACGAGATGTCGGACGAGCCGATCAATCTGTCATTTGAGGAGTAGATGCAATTTATGCGCAGATCCATTATCAAGCTGAGGCTATATGGGAATTATGATATAATGCTGGTGAGAATGGAGCTGATGCTGAGTGACTGAAAAGGCGATGGATACGCTGGAATTTCTGAGTCAGGATGCGTCCACCAGAATGGCCTACGATGCTCGAAGGCGCACGAGCTGAAGGTGCAGCCAAGGGTAAGTTGGAAGGCAAGAGAGAAATGGCCCGTGAATTACTTACACTTGGCGTAGATCTCTCTGCTATAGTTAAAGCATCTGGACTCTCCGAAGATGAAATTAAGAAGTTGTTGCCTAAACAGTAACATGAATTGAGAATCTATAGATTAAGGGCTGATCCAAACATGGGTTGGCTCTTTTTGTTGCCTTTAGGGTATAAAGAAAGTAGAGCCAAGTCCAAGCTGAGAAGATGCAAGTCTCTCATACAAATTGCAAACTCATCCATAGCTAATTCCCACGGACCTTGCTAACATAGACCCATAAACTAACTCATGACATAGATAAAGAGGATGAATCCCATGAATAAAAAAGTGCTCGTGGTAGATGACGAATCAAGTATTGTGAGTGCCATTGCTTACGCGCTGCGGCGCGAAGGATATGAAGTAGAGACTGCGAGTGACGGTGAAGAGGCCTTGGTCAAGGTCGCATTGTTTCACCCACAGGTCATGATTCTGGACGTCATGATGCCCAGGCTTGATGGATACGGCGTATGCCGCAGGCTGGAGGACCGCGAGGATATCGGCATTATTTTGCTGACCGTCAAAAATGATATCGTAGACAAAATCGTCGGCCTGGAAATGGGAGCCGATGATTACATGACCAAACCGTTCGAGATCCGCGAACTGCTCGCAAGGGTAAAAGCATTGATGCGCCGTGTCGAGAAAAGCAGTCCACCACCTGACGATTCGAAGAATCAGGCCATTGTGAATGGCGAACTGCGTATTCATGTCGCTCACCGTACGGTTACTGTAAATGAAGAGAAGCTAGATCTGACACCGAAAGAGTTCGACCTGCTGACTATTCTGATGTCCAATCCCGAGCGTGTGTACACACGAGACGATCTGCTGGATCGGGTGTGGGGTATGGAATATGCGGGTGGCACAAGAACCGTGGACATTCACATCCAGCGTTTGCGTAAAAAAATCGGGGATACGGATCAGCAAAAATTGCAGACCGTATACGGAATTGGCTACAAAGCATCTGCATCTGAAACGGGCGGGGCGGTATGAGAGTCAGCATCAAGCTGAAATTCAGTGTTTTTCTGGCAGCTTTGCTCATCCTGACGGTGGTGGTGCTCAGTTCACTGGTGCTGCGAGGTATTGAACGCAATCAGCAGTCACAGATCGAGGGAATTCTGTCACAGCAGACACGTCTGGTGAATTTGAATGTGAGACAGGCCTACTACACCGAGTCCGTTCATCTCGAACAGGACGTTTTTTTACAGCGAAACGGTCGCAGACTGGCACAGGAACTGGCCAACTCTACCGGATTGCCGATAGCTCTCTATGATATGAAGGGCCAACAAGTCGGTTCATCGATCAGCTCTGGGGAGAGTGCGATTGTTCAGGATACGCTGAACTATGCGCTACAAAATAAAATAGCCTACCATGAGCAAGGGGATACCTTGCTCTATGCGGCACCGTTGGATGGTCCGGATGGACAGATGGGTGCCGTATGGATGCAGTATCCAGTCCAGAGCTATCATGAATTCTATGCTCGCATCCTTCAACTGTTCATATGGGCGGGCATTGCCGTTGTGGCGCTGAGCTTCATTCTGGGGTACCTGTTCTACAATCGATTTGCTGTCGCCATTACCCGGCTGAAGAAGTCCGCAGATTCCATTCGCGAAGGCGACTATATTACGGAGTCTCCTGTAAGGCGCAAGGATGAATTGGGCGAGCTGGGGCAAGGCATCTATTATATGAGCACGTCAATTCAGCAGAACATCACAGCTATGCATGCGGAGCAGCAGAAGCTGCAACTGGCGATAGAGAAGCTGCAGGCGCTGGAACAGCAGCAGAAACAATATATCGGTAACATCAGCCATGAGTTCAAGACGCCACTAACGTCGATCAAAGCTTATGTGGAGCTGCTCGACATGTATAAGGATGATCCGCAACTGCTTGATGATGCCACGAATAATATTGGCAAAGAAACGGAGCGGCTGTACGAGATGGTCGAGAAAGTACTACATTTATCTGCCTTGGAGAAGTACGACTTCGAGAATCAGGCCGAAGATGTAGAGGTCAGTGCTCTGCTTGATGATGCCTGTGGCCGGATGCGTGGAAAAGCGGAGAAGTTCGCGCTGAACATGGAACTGGATCTTGAACCGGCGGTGATCCGTAGCGATCGAGAAAGTCTTATGCATATTTTCATCAACTTGCTGGATAATGCGATTAAATATAACGTTCCGGATGGTGTGATCCGGGTGAAGAACGAACTGCGGACGCAGGAGCGTCAAGCGGTCATTCGCATCTATAACTCGGGTACGCCGATTCCGGCAGAGGCGCGGGAGAAGATTTTTGAACCCTTTTACACCGTGAACAAAGACAGAGCCAGAAAAACCGGCGGAACCGGACTGGGACTATCTCTCGTGAAGCAGTTCGTTGAAAAACAGGGCGGTACAATCACCCTGCTGACAGGCGATCTAGAGGATGGGGAAGGTGTGACTTTCCAGCTTATTTTCCCTTTGGCAGATGCAAGTTTACAAGTTCGAAACAAGTCTGAATAACTTTGGAAGTATGCGATGTGTATGCTTGGTCTATAGCAAGAGAAACCAGGGGGGACCATCATGAATTGGAAACAAGCAGCTTTGGGCACGTTCGGGGCCATTGCCCTGTTAACGACAGCAGCATGCGGGGGAACAACGGAGCCGGGGGGCAACGCACAAGGTGGGAAAACGGGCACCGATATTACGGTGAAAGATAATACCAATACGTCTGTGTACCAGAGCTTCAAGCTGGAGAAGATTGATAAATTGCCAAATATGCGCGGGATTGCATGGCTTAGTGATGATTGGATTGTATCTGACAAGGAGAACAAGTCCTTGAAACCCGTCACCGTTGAAGGTCAGGAAAGATACCCGCATAACTTATATATGTATGATCTGACCAAAGGCACAGATACGCCGCTCAAAGAAGGTGAAGCGAGTCTGGGTGCACCGCTAGTGTCACCGGATGGTCAGTACTTATTCTATCGGGAGCCGGAGGAAAATACGGGTAAAGGCTACTTCCTGAACCTGCATAATGGGGAGACAACCCCTGCTGGCAAGGAGGATGGATTTATCCAAGAGGGCGCATGGCTGGATAATGAACATGTCGTTTTTCCCAATATGAAGGGTGATCTGATCTCGGCAAGTGTGGATGGTACAACGAAAGTGCTGGTAGAGACAGGTAATTTCAATGTACGGAGCATCGAGGTTTCGAACGGAATGCTCTATTATATTACGGGTGAAGACGGCCAGCTGAACGCATACGACACGAAGACCGGTGAAGAGAAACAGGTGCTGAAAAGTGTGGAGTGGGTCATTCCTTCTAATGATGGAACAAGGCTCGCGATTGTGAAAAGAACAGCGGATACCAAACGGGCGCTGGTGCTCACCGATCTGGAAGGCAATGAGAAGGCCACGCTCGCCAGAGGCACGCAAATCTTCGGCACCAGCTGGTCGGGTGATGATTCCAAGATTGCGTATACGATCAATTCCGAGAATGACAATGAGAAAGGACTGTTCGTCTCCAACACGGAGTCGGCAGAACAGTTCCAGATTTCGGCGGACATGGACAACGCTTCTGACCCACTCGCTTGGAGCCCGGCAGGCAATAAGATTCTGTTATCACAGGCGATATTGGAGAATGAATCCTATCACTTTGTAACTTCGGTCATTACGATCTCCGAATAGGGTGAATGGTGCAGATAGATATGTTCCATATCTTTCATCCCTTTCTATACATTTATATTGACTAAGCTGTTCCGCTTCCGATAAACTAGAATGCAGGAATAAAAGTCGAATGTCAGGCAGCAGTTCGAGACGATGTTTCGGGCGGCTGTTTATTTTCTTTTTAACAGTAAGGGTGCAACGTAGTCGTCTTGCCGGATGATCCGGCTAATAACAACATGGAATAGGAACAGGTGATATACATGTGTAACAGCGCGTATCGCGTGCTTTTATATTATAAGTTCGTGAAGATTGAAGACCCTGAGACGTTTACACAAGAGCATCTGCAATACTGTAAGGACCTTGGTGTGAAAGGCCGTATTCTGATCGCATCTGAAGGCATTAACGGTACGGTATCCGGAACGCCCGAACAGACGGAACAGTACATGAAAGATATGCTGGCTAATCCGCTCTTTAGCGATATGGTGTTCAAGATTGATGACGTGGAAGAGCATGCGTTCAAAAAAATCTTTGTTCGTCACAAAGCAGAACTGGTTACGTTCCGCGTGGACGAAGATCTTGATCCGAATGTGACTAGCGGCAAACGCCTTTCACCGAAGGAGTTCCATGAGCATTTGCAACGTGATGACGTCATCGTTATCGATGGTCGCAATGATTATGAATACGAAATTGGTCACTTCCGCGGGGCCATTCGTCCAGATGTCGAGTCGTTCCGTGAGTTTCCGGAGTGGATTCGGGAGAACCTGGGTGACATGAAGGACAAAACGATTATAACCTATTGCACTGGCGGCATTCGCTGCGAGAAGCTGACGGGGTTCATGATCAATGAAGGATTCCAGGACGTAGCTCAATTGGACGGTGGTATTGTCACGTACGGTAAAGATCCGGAAGTACAGGGTCATCTGTTCGATGGTAAATGTTACGTGTTTGACGAGCGAATCTCTGTACCGATCAACCGGACAGAAGAGGATATCGTCATTGCCAGCTGTTATCACTGTGGAACGACACATGACCGATATATTAATTGTCCAACCTGCAACCTGCAGCACGTAAGCTGTGAGGATTGCGAAGAGACGCATAACCGCTTTTGCTCGGATGCCTGCCGGGAGGCAGCACCGGTACACGCATAAGCAGGAGAGCAGGTGCTGATCGTGAAGCGCGAAGAGGAACGAACGACGCGTGAACGGATTTTGTTCATGCTGAAGCAGCAAGGTACATTGACCGCGAGGGAAATGACAGCTGATCTGGGTCTGACCGGCATGGCCATTCGTCGTCATCTGACGGCACTGGAGCAGGACGGATGGATTGAGGTTCGGGAGGCCCGGGCTACGGCCGGACGTCCGTCCTCGGTGTACCAATTGACGGTACGCGGGGACAGCTTTTTTCCAAAATCATATTCGTCCCTTACGCTGGAACTGCTTGAAGAATTGTCTGACTCAGCCGGGAGCGGTGTGGTAGATGCATTGTTCGAGAGTCGCCGGGACAAACTGCTTCGCAGCGGATTGCCACAGATGGAGGGCCAGGATCTGGCCGGACGGGTGGAGGAACTCGCGCGAATCCAGAATGCCAACGGATATATGGCGGATGCGTCCAGAGAAGACGATGGAACTTACGTCATTACGGAAATGAACTGCCCGATTGTACAAGTCGCGAGTGTCTACAAGCAGGCTTGCCGCTGTGAACTGGATCTGTTCCGCTCGCTTCTTCAAGCTGAAGTGGAGCGTACCGAATGTTACGCCGATGGCGGCAAAAGGTGCAAGTATGAGATTCGCGAGGCGTCGGGAAATTAACTGGTTTATACAGAAGAGATTGTTTCGATTCGTCGAGATAGTCTCTTTTTTTGATAATGTATTACGTATAAACGCTATTTTCGTATGGCGATGCGTGATATAATAGAGCTAACATCGAGTGCATGTTCGCATCCTTATGTTTGCTGAAATTTCAGCAGATATATTCTGTTCATTTTGTGCGTAGGAGTGAATAATGATGACAGAGTTGCTTGATCCCAAGAACGACTATGTGTTCAAACGAATCTTTGGAAGTGAAGAGAATAAGGATGTTCTTCTGGCTTTTCTGAATCACACCTTCAAAAATGCAGGTGAATCCTTACTGACCGAGATTGTGTTAATCAACCCTTATCTGGACAAAGATACACCGAGAGATAAACAGTCCATTCTGGACATACGGGCCAAAACAGATCAAGGTGAGCTAATTAATGTTGAAATGCAGTTGTTTAATCAGTATGATTTAGAGAAGAGGACTTTGTTCTATTGGGGTAAACAATACTCTGGACAATTACTTGAAGGACAGAGATATAGTCAACTCAAAAAATGCGTTGCGATCAACATTGTTAATTTCAAAATGCTCGCTAATGACCAGTATCACAACGTATTTCATTTAAGAGAAGACCATACTGATATTCCGTTGACGGATGTTATAGAGATTCATTTTATGGAAATACCAAAGCTGAATGATGAAAATATTCAAATAAAGGATGGATTGGTGCGTTGGCTGTTATTTCTGAAAGGAATGACTAGATCAAGCTGGGAGGCGTTAATGATGCACGAACCGGAACCGGCTTTGAAAAAAGCCATGAGTGTATTGGAGTTTCTGAGCCAGGATGAGCAAGCACGTCAACGATATATCGACCGTCAGAAATTTCTATGGGACGAAGCTTCCATGATTGAGGGCGCACGAGAAGAGGGTCTCAAGAAAGGCATGCAGGAAGGAATTCAAAAAGGAATCGAAGAAGGAATCAAAGAAGGTGAAGCTGAGAGCAAGCGGAAAATCGCAATGAATATGCTCAATTTAGGTCTTGATCAGGCTACTATTATTAAAGCTACCGGGCTAACACCATCTGAATTAGAGGAACTGCAAAAAGAAAAGGAATAAGCACTCTGGAGCTATCCTTTGATTGATATAAGGCGACCATACCCAAAGTACATTGGGAGGGATGCCTCTTTTTTTTGGAAATTTTAAATATGAAAAATCTCTTCCCATAAATACACTTGACACATAAATACACTAATAATAACATACGTTATATAACATATGTTATTAACAAAGGAAGGAGAATCATATGCCACCCAAATCCGAGATTACGCAAGAAAAGGTGTTATCCGCTGCCTTTGAGCTTGTACGGGCTCAAGGCTTGGAGGCGCTAACTGCGCGAAATGTTGCTCAGACGCTCCATTGCTCCACCCAACCGATCTATAGTCTCTATAACAACATTGAAGAGCTGAAATCAAACGTGTATGACAAGGCAGCTGAATTCGCCCGTTACAGCATGTTGGAGTATAAGGACGATGACAATTCCCCTGCTTTGAACCTGACGATTGGATTCCTGTACTTTGCACAGAACGAGAAGCATCTATATCGAACGTTGTATCTCTCGGGTTACCGACAATATAATCCCTACACCGATCAGTTTCTGGGTGAAGAATTAACTACGTCTTATATGCGGTATAGCAAGCGGTTGCAGGATGTATCGGTGGAGCAACTCAAACGCATTTTTCTTAAACTGACGATATATTTGATTGGCATTGGAACACTTCTGAACTCTCATACCCTGGAACTGGACATGAATGAAGCGATTGAAATGATCCGGGAAATGTACGAGATGTTGTTACACAAGGAAGGTCTCACTTATTAAATCCATTGAAGGAGTGAGCATCATGGTCCATAGGCTTGGCAACAAAATTGGAGAAGGTGGATGTGCGGAAGTATTTGAATGGGAAGATGGGAGCAAGATCGTTAAACTGGCTAAACCGAACACCATTACGTCTGCTTTGGAGGCCGAACTTCATCATTGCCACATTGCTTCGGCGTGTGGGCTGCCGGTTCCCAAGCCGTATGATCTGGTGACTGTCGAGGGGCGATCAGGGATTGTATTCGAACGGATTGATGGCGAGACGATCATGAAGCGTTTTGTAGACAGAGCGGTAGAGCAGTCCAGAATGCAGCAACCGTTGGATATCAGCGAAGATTTCGTGAATGCCCGGATTACAGCACAGCTTATTCACCAGATTCATTCGCATTCAGTGGCCCATATGCCGAGTCAGCGGGAAAATATCAAGCATAATATTGTTGCAGCTCAATACTTGGCAGAAGCGGAGAAAGCTGCTGTGATTGCCCAATTGGATCGATTACCGATGAAGCAGCAACTATGTCACGGTGATCCGAATCCCGGTAACATACTGATCAGGGACAATGATGCCATTATTATTGACTGGAACAATGCCTCTACCGGAAATCCGGAGGCCGACTTGGCCGAATACATCATTATGATTCGATACGCCATACTGCCTTCGCATCTGCCACATGAAGCGACGGTTGTTCTTGATGCTACCAGAGAGGCCAGCATTCGCATCTTTATGGAGGAGTATGAGAAGTTGTCCGGTATCCGTTATGCAGATGTCGAACCCTGGATTGCGCCTGTTGCAGCACGCAAACTGATTGCAGATGCCATATCCGATGTGGAGAAAAAAATGCTTATGGACGAGATTAGAAGAAGACTCCATACTCCTTATTTATAAGTAGAACCTTACGTTATAGCTGTACTAATGGCTACCATCTACGAAACATTGTGGGTGGTTTTTATGTTTTATGTAATGTTTTCTATCACAACCAACCGATGAAAGTAAATTGGAAGCGGTTCAACCATTGACGTATATCGGGACGGCCCTTAATATTAGGGAAACACAAAAACACAACACGGGTCATGGACTTCAGTCGCATGAGAAAAGTCTATATTTGTCTGCTTTTGTCGATCAAAGCAACAATGCGTTGAAGCGTTTGTTTTGTCCCGCCCTATCGTGTCAATGGAATTTCGATTGATAAGGGTAACCACATTTTATTAGATGGAGAGGGGTTCTCACACATGAAAAAGAAATTTTGGATGTCACTGATGATGGTTGCTTCAATGATCGTTGCGGCAGGTTGCGGAAATAACAGCGGTACAGGCTCGGAATCCGAAGGATCGGGAAGTACAACAGGTGGAGGCAGCGAGGAAAAATCATACCAGATTGCCATCTCCCAGATTGTTGAACATCCATCCCTGGATGCTACACGCGAAGGATTTATCGCAGCTCTGAAGGACGCAGGTATTGAAGAGAACAAGAACCTCAAAATTGATTACAATAATGCGCAAGGTGATTCGACGAACAACCTGTCCATTGCACAGAAAATCTCGGGTGATTCCAAAAACGATCTTGTACTCGGAATTGCGACCCCATCTGCGCTGGCTCTGGCTCAACAAGTGAAGGACAAGCCATTGTTGTTCGCAGCAGTGACAGACCCACTGGGTGCCAAACTGGTGACTGATATGGACAAGCCGGGCGGCAACGTTACAGGTGCATCGGACACGAACCCGGAGGCGATCGTACAATTGGCTGACTTTATCGCCAAAAATCTGCCGGATGTGAAAACGGTAGGTCTGGTGATTAACGAAGGCGAACCGAATGCTGTGGTTATGGCAGATAATGCTGAAAAGGCGCTGGCGACACATAATATCAAGCTGGTGAAAGCACCAGTTACGAATACATCGGAAGTAAAACAGGCAACAGATTCCCTCGTTGGCAAAGTAGACGCCTTGTACATTACGCTCGATAACTCTGTCGTGAGTGCGGTCGATACGATTATTCAAACGGCGAACAACAACAAAATTCCGTTCTTCTCCAGTGATCGGGATACCGTTGAAAAAGGGGCTTTCGCAACCGTTGGCTTCAAATATTATGACCATGGATATCAGGTTGGGGAGATGGCTGCGGACATTCTGAAAAACGGTACGAAACCTGGTGATATGAAAGTCACCGTTCCGGACAAGCTGGATCTGATCCTGAACCTGAAAGCGGCTGAAGCCCAAGGTATCACGGTTACGGATGAGATGAAGGCGGCAGTGCAAGATCAGGACAACAACATTATTGAATAATCTGACCGGAGAATAATCCGGCAGGATGGATGCGAGGCGGACATGCAACGGGTTCGCCTCATTCTTTTCGATAGACAGGGAGGAAGTAGCGTGAGTATAAGCTGGAATTCAATTGAAGGAGCGATCGAGCTGGGGCTTTTATACGCACTGATGGCACTTGGTGTGTATATTACGTTCCGCATACTCGATTTCCCTGACCTTACCGTAGACGGAAGTTTTACAACAGGAGGCGCAATCGCGGCGGTGATGATCTCCAATGACTTCTCTCCTTGGCTCGCCTGTTTGGCGGCAATGGCTGGCGGCATGGTGGCTGGGGCTTGTACAGGTCTGCTTCATACCAAAGGCAAAATCAACGGATTGTTATCCGGGATTTTGATGATGATTGCGCTCTACTCCATTAATATGCGTATTCTTGGCGCACCGAATAAATCCATTATGGGCATGGATAATCCATTCTCGGGTGAGCATGTCATGGTGCTTATTATTATCGTGGTGCTGGTGTTTAAAATTATGCTCGATCTGTTCATGAAAACAGATATTGGACTGGCTCTTCGCGCCACAGGTGATAACAAACGCATGATTCGCAGCTTTGGTGCGAATACGGATGTGACTACCATTGTAGGTGTCAGCTTATCCAATGGATTGGTTGCACTATCTGGTGCATTTATTGCCCAGCAATCAGGCTTTGCAGACATCACGATGGGCATTGGAATGATCGTCATTGGTTTGGCTTCGGTCATTATCGGAGAAGCTATCCTTGGGGCAAGAACGGTATTCTGGGCTACACTCGCAGCGATTGTTGGTTCGATCATATACCGGATTGTAGTCGCACTTGCCCTTCAGGTGGAGTGGTTCGACACGTCGGATCTCAAGCTGATTACCGCAGTGATCGTCATTATCGCCCTTGTATTCCCAACGATGCAACGCTCCATGAAGCAGCGTAGTTTGGCTCGCAAACGAACGGAAGAGTTGATGCGATCCGGGGGTCAGCAGATGAAGGGAGGTATGTAATCATGCTGGAGATTACGCAAGTAACCAAGCTGTTCAACCCAGGCACAACGGATGAGAAGACTGCGCTGGTTGGTGTGAATCTGACGATGAATCCGGGAGATTTTGTGACGGTGATTGGCAGTAACGGAGCCGGGAAATCCACGCTGATGAACATCATCTCGGGTGTGATGAAGCCGGATATGGGCGATGTGTTAATCAATGACCGTTCCATTAAAAACCTGCCAGAGCATAAGCGTAGCAGCTGGATTGGTCGGGTGTTTCAGGACCCAATGGCAGGAACAGCGCCACATATGTCCATTGAAGAAAATATGGCGATGGCATACAAACGTGGCAAAGGACGCGGACTAGGCTTTGGAGTAACCCGTGCCAGACGTGAGATTTTCAACACACAATTGGAGAAGCTGGGAATTGGATTGGAAAAGCGGCCGAATGCGAAGGTTGGCCTCCTATCCGGCGGGGAGCGGCAGGCACTCAGTCTGTTGATGGCGACCTTTACCCAGCCGCAGATTTTGTTATTGGATGAGCATACGGCAGCCCTTGACCCTTCACGTGCCGAACTGATCACGGAACTGACGGAGACACTTGTACGTGAGATGAGACTTACTACACTGATGGTGACGCATAATATGGAACAGGCGATTCGTCTGGGTAACCGTTTGATCATGATGGACAAAGGCCGAATTATTCTGGATGTGAGCGAAGAGCGCAAGCGTACGTTGACTGTACCTGAGTTGCTTGGTGAATTCGAGCGTATCAGTGGCAAAAAAATGGCGGACGATCGCGTCGTTCTGGGTTAAAAGGCAAGGTAATACTTGTTCAAAGAATAGATATACCATAAAAACCTTTTGCGTTCTCGCAAAGGGTTTTTGTGGTATGTTGAACACGATGAAGAGAAAATGGAATGAATCTATACGATTTCGGATTAGTGAATTATACATAGTAGGAGGAACCAGGCATGTCTTTGCAACTGGATGAAGGGACATATACGGTAACACGGCTACGGTTATCGGCTTGCTGTGCACGAGAACAAGTCCGTTCTACCCGCTAGCCCCTCCGCTCAGGACCCAGAAATGCAGGAGGCCATTCACGGATTACTTCGTAAATATCACTTGTTTGGGCAGGGAAAGCAACCTCTCGTGACTGAAGCAAAAGAGATCTTTCCGCAGGAATCGGCCTGACGCCCTTTGCCCGGACAACATTTTTAATCAACATTGCATCTACAATAAAACGAACAGCCGCTTTCAGTATTCATCCGAAGGCGGCTGTTTGCATGTTGCATTGTTATGCATGATTAAGCGAATCACACTTCCCACCAGGCGAAATAGGCAGTTGAGGCCATCAGTCCACCAACCGAAAGCGATCCGCTGACAGACAGGTTAATGGCCTGACCTGCAGGAATCACATAACGACCGAACTCATTGGATAGAAACGGTCCTGCTTGAAGGGGCATTGCCATCAATGGGGTCGCACTTGAAGGCGCAGCAGCAGAGAATCGAACCGTGGCTACACTGGTATTGCTGCTGGAAAGGTTGCTATTCACCGGTGTAAGTGTACTGGGAGAGGTGAGCGTTCCATTGGCAGTCAGACTCATGGAACCGCTGAAGGAAGACAACAGGTTGAGCGCAACCGTGATTCCGCCTGAGAGCCGTGATACGTATAGCGTTTTCCCGCTTCCCGCTGGATTGGCCAATTGTACGGTGGCGATTACCGTTCCTCCCAGCAATCCCAGTGTTGTGGAGTTGGTGGAACCTGCATTGTACAGATTGCCTGTGTTGCCGGCATCGTTCTCCGGTGGGGCAACAATGCCGGGAGAGGTATATGTGTTGGTATTCGACGTATAGACGGGCTGGCTTAACGGGTTGAATACATTATTATTTGGCACTGTATACACCACCTTCTACTATGATCCAACTCAGAATTCCCACCAGAACAGGTTAATGGCTCCCGTCTGACTTCCTGTGCCTACACTAATGGATAAAGTTTGTCCCGGTGGAACAATAATCGAGCCGTTCAAATCCAGTGAATACATACCTGCGGTAAGCGGAATACTTGCGATGCTCGTGAAAGTTCCCCCAAGAGTACCGGTGTTTTGCCTCGTTGTGACTACACTGGCGTTGGTGTTTCCAAGTAGCGTATTGACGGGCACAGGTGTGCTCCCGGCAGTCACCGTTCCTCCCGAATAGATCACAAGTGTGGCTGCTGCTGTTGTGCCTCCTGTGAGGCTGGATATGCGTAATGTTCTGCCACTACCGGCTCCATTCAGGATCTGTAGAAGAAGGTTTTGGCTGGCAGGAATTGCGGTATTGTTGGTCGTTAAGGCAAAAAAACTGCCTGCAGCAGCTGCACCACTGTCTGGTGACGCTTCAATGCCGGGGGCCGAGAAGGTATTGGTCAGTTGAGTAAACAGGGGACCATTCGATTGGTTGAATATATTGTAGTTGGTCATCTCATCCACCTCCCATAGACCAGATTAACTTATAGAGGTTGTTCAAAAAGTCCGCTTTTGATTACGAAGGATACCTAGCGGCATCATCAACATCGAATATGGAATTCAGCCGAAATAAGTAGGGGCTTACGAAGGTTGTTTCCTTCGGAAACATTGCGGTTGCTCACGTAGCTTTATCTACGCTCCGCTACTCCATTTCTAGCTTTATCCCATCTTCTCGGTACTGAAAACCGACCTTTTTGAACACGCACTTATAGGGAACTCCGTTAGATCCGCATGTCATTGTACTTGCAGTGTATGTGAAAAGAAGAAAAATGGATTGGGGACTGAGCCGTATATCTGGAAATAACGGCATGTGCCGTGCCCGTATTTCCAAACCGGGCATACGATGCGTAAGCACATTTTTTAAGGGGAAATCGAGATGAGTCGAACAGCGAAGCGAAGCAAGAAGAGAACGAAGCAACCAACTAAATATGTTAGCCGTCGTCGCTCCCGTCATTCCTGCCGCGCTAAATTGCTGAAACCCCCTTGTTCCCGGATCACTCGTCCCCGGTTCAAGCAGGGTGCTTCCTCACGTACGAAACTCCCTGGTGCTATTCATTGTTTTACAGAGCATACGTATGTCGGAGCCGAGACCAGTAGCAGCATACACTCACTCCCGGCACAAGACACCTCATCACTCAGCATGTATACCTATGGCGTTGTGAATCGGGGCAAACATCCGGCTCTTGTACAGATTCAGATCAGCCCCAATGCCGTAGACTATGCTGTGGACAGCCAGGAGGTGGTCGCGGGAGGACAGACCAAAGCGCTGGTACCTTTGCGATTTTTGCATTATACCCGGCTTGCAATTCGATCCGTTGAACCGGATCAACCGACCCGGCTCGATGTTTACTTTCAGGCACAGCGTATGCCGTAAGGGAGTAAGATCTCATAGATTTGACCAGGGAGGAGGACGAGGCACATGCCTAACTTTACAACGTTTAATACGAATCCGGATAATCTGAGGACATTGATCTTCGGCCAGGATAGTACAGGCACAGCCCAGCCTGTCAGAACCGATACGAGCGGGAACGTGGTTGGCATCATTTTGGACGGAACCATCAGTAACATCTCCGGTCTGACCACCGTTACGATTAATGCCGGAACCATTACGAACATTCTAAACGGAACGATCACAAGTGTACTTGGAGCGACCATCACGGCAGGTACAATCAACAGTGTGCTTGGAGCCACCGTTACCGCAGGTACCTTGACGAACTTGCTGAATGGTACGATCACAAGTGTATTGGGTGCGACGATCACGGCCGGAACGATTACAAGTGTACTCGGGGCAACGGTAACAGCAGGAACACTCACGAACTTGCTGAATGGTACCATCACGAGTGTGCTTGGAGCCACGGTGACTGCAGGAACATTGACGAACTTACTGAATGGTACGATCACAAGTGTACTTGGGGCGACGATTACAGCCGGAACGATTACCAGTGTGCTCGGAGCAACGGTAACGGCGGGAACGCTGACCAACTTGCTGAATGGTACGATTACGAGTGTATTGGGAGCAACGATCACAGCCGGAACCATCACCAGTGTGCTCGGAGCTACAGTGACAGCGGGAACACTCACGAATTTGCTGAATGGTACAATCACAAGTGTATTGGGAGCGACGATTACGGCTGGAACGATCACCAGCGTGCTTGGAGCAACAATTACCGCAGGTACGATCACCAGTGTACTTGGAGCCACCATCACCGCAGGAACGCTGACGAACTTATTAAACGGAACGATCACCAGTGTACTCGGCGCAACGGTAACAGCGGGAACGTTGACGAACTTGCTGAATGGTACAATTACGAGTGTACTCGGAGCAACAATCACCGCAGGAACGCTGACGAACTTGTTGAACGGAACCATTACAAGCGTCCTTGGCGCAACGGTAACAGCGGGAACCTTGACGAATCTGCTGAATGGTACGATCACGAGTGTACTCGGGGCAACAATTACCGCAGGAACCTTGACGAACCTGTTAAACGGAACGATCACCAGCGTGCTCGGCGCTACAATTACCGCGGGAACGCTTAGCAGCGTGACGTCCATTTCACAGAAGAGTTTTCAGGAGTCACAGCTCATTAGCACCCCGACTGCTAACACCTTTACACCGCTTCCAGCAGTGACAACCAGTGTATTTGGTACGTATTCTTTCTTTGTATACAACCGGGGGCCGGGTGTAAACCGGGTAGATGCTCATGTTGAGATCAGCGCCAACGGTACGAACTGGTACACAGATGTAGCTACTGTGACGGGTATTTTGTCCGGATCAGTGGATGTATTGGTTCCGCAGCGTTTTCTCAAATATACGCGTCTTTCCTACCGCTCCAGCCTACTCGGCGCACCAAGCACGATTGATGTGTTCTTCAATGGACAAGGCACATAACCCATTCATTTGTCATATAGGTACATGGAGTTCCTTTGGTGGACTTCATGTACTTTTTTTGTATTGGAGGTGGTTATGTTTGCAGAACCGTTTACTTGGAATCCATATGATTGTGCAAAATGAAGAGCATCACCTGCCCCGCTGTCTCGACAGCTTGAAGCATATCGGCACAGAATGCTTTATTACCGATACGGGTTCGTCTGACCGCACAACCGAGATCGCCAGAACATACGGAGCAACGGTGTTGCACGCTCGCTGGGAGGATGACTTTGCCCATGCGCGGAATATCAGTTTGCCTTTGGCTGGCACCGAATGGGTCCTATGTCTGGATGCGGATGAGTACGTCACACAGGGGTTGGAAGAACTACTGAACTATTTGCCTAAAGTCCATAAAAGCATTTCAAGATTACGCATTACTATAGAGAATCGTTTCGGTAATAGGGTAGAGGAGAGCGTTATCTCTCAGCCAGTGAGACTGTTCCGTGCACATCAGGGATATCGATATGTGGGACGCATCCATGAGCAGTTGGTTCGTAGCGGCCCGAGCAAGCTTGTCCTGAATGAGGCTGCTGATAGTGATAAGAACGAGAACTATATAGACGAAGAAAACGTATTGATCGAGACTGAACCGCTAGCTCCACTATGTCTCATTCATGATGGATATCTGGCCTCCACGATTGCGAATGAACATAAACCAAGACGTAATTTGAAGTTGATTGAGCGTGAACTCCAGGATGATTCTGCACAGCCTTTTCACCTGTACAATCTGGCAGTAACGTATTGCCAACTTGGTCAGATCGAACAGGCAATTGAAGCGTTCAATGAATCATTGCGCCTGACAGAGTTGCTCACGCCATATCGCCCTACACTGGTTAGGGATTATGCGAAGGCCCTTGTGGGATTGGAACGTTACGACGAGGCGCATGCAGTTCTGGCTGTGGAACGACAGCGTTATCCGTCTTATGCGGATCTGCACCTGTTGTACGGGGAGACGTTAGAGCAGCAAGGTTTGGAGGAACGTGCATATCAATCCTATGCCCGAGCGACTGAGTGCCTAGAGGTGCCGGATAGTGATGGGCAAAGTGATGGTGGTAGCACGTTAGACTCGCCATATGTAACGGAGGCAGGTTCTGACAGTTACAGAGCTTATACCGCGATGGCAAGACTTGCACAGAAACGGGGATTCCTGAATGAATCAGCACATCTGTACGGTCTGGCATTGGACAGCATGTTTGCATATGCTCCGGCATGGGTGGGGTTGGCAGATGTACTGCAACAATCCGGAGAAACGGATGAGAACATGGCAGGAGCATTGCTCGCCAGGTGCAAACGGATCGAAGAATCGGGTCACGTTGAGTCGATCCACGGTGAAATGTTCCATCCATACGATGTGCAGAATGAGGATCATTTTGCACAAGTCATTCATGTTCTCGCAGGCTGTGCAGCATATGGGCAGGCATTGAAAATGCTGGATACAGATGCTCGTATTGCTCGTATCCATGTAGCGGATCGAATACATTGGATGTTGTGTGCGAATAAGGTTTCGGAGGCATTACAACTGGCAGAAGAACACTGGAACGTTGGGCGTGGACATGAAGTCAGTCTTCCGACTGAGCACAGAATGGATTGGGCACTGGCTTATTGGGCTAATGGATTACGATTAACCGATACATTCCTCGCAACTACCCATCCACAGGAAAAGACGATTTGGAAGGTCATGGATCGTCTGCTGGACCAGTTGACCAAAGAGCCGCGAAGCATGGAACCTGCGTCAGAAGAACAGAAGCTTATGGAGTGGGGTCCGCAGGCACAGATGGTTGCAGAAAAGGTTGTACAGCAGGCCGTGAAGACTGGACAGCTTACGCTTGCTGAGCAACTGCATGAACTGCGGGCAATCATGATGCGTGAGCATCGGGGAAAGGCAGTCACGGTTCGGCGAGAGTTTGCAAGTCTGCTGTATCGTCACGGGTATACCTTGATAGCCGCGAACATCCTGATTCAGTTCATGACCGAGAGTGAGCTTGATGCCGAAGGGTTATTCTGGCTGGGTGAAACGCTGTATGCCAAAGGATATTATGATCAGGCGCTGTCTCTGTTTGAGCAGGCTCTGGAGCGGGAACCTGATCTGCAACAGGCCAGAGCTGGAGCAGGTGTATGTTACTTGCGGATAGCAATTGAGGTACTTCGACAGGAGGTGGTTCGCTCCCCGTCGGCAGGGGCCCTCGCGGCACAACATGCTGCACTGGAACTAAGATTGCGCACGGCCGAAGGCATTCCATGGCGTACGATTTTTCATGCGAAGGAAAGGAGGAATCAGCTTGCAAGCGGAACGCATTTCCCTATGCATGATCGTGAAGGATGAGGAAGAGTTACTGCCTCATTGCCTTGCCAGTGTCCAGGGTGCGGTAGACGAAGTGATTGTGGTGGACACCGGTTCGTCGGACCGCAGCGCGAAGATTGCGCAGCAATATGGCGCGATGGTTGTGGCATTTGAGTGGTGCGATGATTTTGCCGCAGCACGGAATGCTGGCCTGGAGCGGGCTTCCGGCGACTGGATTCTCTTTCTTGATGCGGACGAGGCGCTCGATAGGGCTGCGCGGGAGCAGATCAGAAGCTGGACGACGGTCAGCGGATGTGACGGATTGTTTTTAAACATTCATAACTATACAGGTACGGGTCAGCAGGGGGTTACCGTGAATCCGGTTTTGCGTCTCTTCCGTAATGCCCCGGAGCATCGGTTCGAAGGTCGAATTCATGAGCAGATTGCGGTGGCGATCTGCCGTGGGAATCCAGAGGCTGCTTTTCATGTGACGGACATGGTCATCCATCATTACGGATATCAGACGGCGATTGTGGAGAGCAAAGATAAGGTGAACCGCAATGTCCGCCTGCTGCAACAGGCAGTGGAGGAAGAGCCGGATCAGCCATTCCATCACTATAATCTGGGCGTTGAGTATCTGCGTGTGGGGGAAGCGGAGCGGGCATTGGAGACGTTTGCTGTGGCTCGGATGGGGATCGATCCAGCGGTAACCAGTTACGCACATTTGCTGTTCAAATATGAAGTTCGTTGTCTACAGCATCTGAATCGCTGGCAGGAGGCATTGGATCGAATCGATGCTGCGCTTGAACTCTTTCCAGAGTACACGGATCTGATGCATCATCGCGGAGTCTGTGCAGACGCATTGGGGGATGCTGATCGGGCAGAATTATCGCTGCGTGAAGCGGTCCGCATGGGGCCACCTCCACCCATATACCATACGGAAGAAGGCATCGGCACCTATCAGACGTGGTATACGTTAGGCCGATTACTGGAAGGAAAGGCTGATCTTGAAGGCGCGGTGGATGCTTACGTGGAAGCGGTACGTGCCAAATCCAGTCTGTTACCGCCGCTCTATCGGATATTCCGAATTATGCGAGTCTCCGGGCAGGAGCATCAGATTCCAGAGTTGGTGACGGAGCGTTTTGCGCTCGGATCGGAAGAGGCTACACACAAAGTATTGGGCATTCTGGAGCAAAGTCGTTGTTATGAAGCGGCTCTGGAATTGTTATCGGGTGTATTTTCACAACCTTCCGGAGAGATGAGAGAGCGTTTGTCCGTGGCTGAAGCCATGCTCCACATCCAGCAGGGAAGATGGAACAAGGCGCGTCTGAAGCTGGAACCCGTGAAGCGGAAAAAAGGGCTGCTCGCACTGCCGTCTGCCCGATGGCTCGAACGTTTGGAGTGGATCGAGGGGAAGGAAATTAACGGAGATGATCCATTGACGTTGTGGTTGAAGCGTAGTTCTCAGGTTGGGGCAATAACGAATGAGGAACCTGCTGTGCAGACAGGGCGAATTGCTGGTCTGAGAGCGACAAAGAAGAAGGACACGGACTCAGGTATGGACGGAACGGTTGCAGGAGCAGAGTATGATGGCTGGCAGGCGCTCGGACTGATGATGGAAGGATGTATACAGTCAGGAAGATGGAAGGAACTGCATAGTCTGATTCAGATGTGTCGGCAGCAATTGGTGGGAGATGATTTATCTGTTGGGGAGAACGTTCGAGTGGAAGAGAAAGAGAACTTGAATGAGAATGGAATGGAGTCATTCCCTGGGGCTTCGGATACCCTCGCGGGAACCGATTGGTTGGTGAAGGGATTGGTTAGTGCTGTGGATCATCATCTGGAGGTATTCGCCCAACGTACGAATGGACAACGGCACCGTTGTTGGCCTGTTGTTCAGCATATTCGGCTTGAACTGCCAGGGTCGGATGGGTTCGAGAGTTGAGCGATATTAAGCAGGTGCGGGAGTATAGTTAATTCAGAGGGCTATTGGATGGGGCAAAACTCCGTTGGTGAGGGGTGGTGATGAATGTGGACACAGGGATTAGCTTGTGCATAATCGTGAAGGATGAAGCTGGCCCACTCCAGCGGTGTCTGAATGCAGTTAGAGATGTTGTGGATGAGATCATCGTCGTGGATACTGGGTCGGTAGACGATACAACTGAAATTGCCCGCCTCCATGGTGCTATTGTAATTCGTACAGAATGGAACGGAGATTTCAGTGAAGCCCGTAATCTGTCACTGGCTGCTGCTACGAAACCGTGGATTCTGGTGCTTGATGCGGATGAAGTATGGATACAGACCTCGCAGATGAAGGCAGAACTCATGCAGTTGTTAGCCGCGAGTAGAGATGATGTATGGGGGTACTGGATACAGGTCACGAGTCTGTTGGGTGTGTCCGGTGAAGAGCGTGTGACAGATGCGGTGTGTCGTTTGTTCCGAAATGATCCCCGAATTGCTTTTCAAGGCAGAATTCATGAAGAGATCGCTTCATCCATCATGGCACTGGCTCCGCAAGGTGTACTTCATTCTGGGCTTGAGATCATTCATTACGGATACCTGGAGCAGGTGATTACTACCAAAAATAAAGGTGCACGGAATATGCAATTGATTCGTTCCGCGTTAAATCAGGAGGGTGATCAACCGGAGTTGTTATATGCTCTGGCTGCCGAATGGTTTCAGCAAGCGAAGTATGATGAAGCACTCCGATTGTTGCAGCCATTATTGGCACAGCTTACACCGGAGTGCGGATATCACTCGGATCTGGTGCTGAAAACGGCTTACGCATGGCGAGAGAGTGGTAGCCCGGAGAGGGCGCTTGCTGTGGTGGAAGCATGGGCGCCCGTGTATGAGGATTTTCCGGATTTGTTGGAACTTGGTGCTGTACTTGAACTGGATCAAGGGAGAGAGGATGTGGCCCTGAACTGGTTAAAACAGGCCAAATCGGCTGCTTCTACAGCCAGTAGATATACATCAGTCTCTGGTGCTGGGACCTATCGCAGCCTGACGCTGGAAGGCATGGCACATGAGCGGGCAGGCCACTGGACAGAGGCGGAAGCCGCGTACACGGCGGCACTGAGCCTGCAACCAAGCAGCTTGCCTGCATGGCAGCGGCTGTTGTTGCTGGTCGCAGCCACCGGGCGGCCGCAAGCCATCGCCAGCGCAGCCGCTCGGGTAAGCTTGCCACCTGCGGCATGGCAAGCGCTGATCCCGGTTGCGTTGGCTGCGCATCGGCCGGAGTGGCTGCTGCGCCATGCGGCAGCGCTTGCTGCCCCGCTGCGGACGCAGCCGCTAGCCGCCGGGCTTGCGCTGGCCCAGCTGGGCGAGGACGCCGCGGCTCGGGCGGCTTTGCAGCCCTGGGCGGCGCAT
>NZ_JAPDOE010000029.1 GCF_026013365.1 Paenibacillus sp. LS1 | reverse complement strand
TAAGGCTGAGCTGTGATGGGGAGCGAAAATTGTAGTAGCGAAGGTCATGATCTCACACTGCCAAGAAAAGCCTCTAGCCAGGTGATGGTGCCCGTACCGCAAACCGACACAGGTAGGCGAGAAGAGTATTCTAAGGCGCGCGGAAGAACTCTCGTTAAGGAACTCGGCAAAATGACCCCGTAACTTCGGGAGAAGGGGTGCCCCGGTAGTGTGAATAGCACGAGGGGGCCGCAGTGAAAAGGCCCAAGCGACTGTTTAGCAAAAACACAGGTCTGTGCGAAGCCGTAAGGCGAAGTATACGGGCTGACGCCTGCCCGGTGCTGGAAGGTTAAGGGGAGTGGTTAGGAGCAATCCGAAGCTGTGAACCGAAGCCCCAGTAAACGGCGGCCGTAACTATAACGGTCCTAAGGTAGCGAAATTCCTTGTCAGGTAAATTCTGACCCGCACGAATGGCGTAACGACTTGGGCGCTGTCTCAACGAGAGATCCGGTGAAATTTTAATACCTGTGAAGATGCAGGTTACCCGCGACAAGACGGAAAGACCCCATGGAGCTTTACTGCAGCTTGATATTGAATTTGGGTACGATCTGTACAGGATAGGTGGGAGCCTTTGAAACGTGAGCGCCAGCTTGCGTGGAGGCAACGTTGGGATACCACCCTGATCGTATCTAGGTTCTAACCTGGTACCGTAATCCGGTGCGGGGACAGTGTCAGGTGGGCAGTTTGACTGGGGCGGTCGCCTCCTAAAGAGTAACGGAGGCGCCCAAAGGTTCCCTCAGAATGGTTGGAAATCATTCGAAGAGTGCAAAGGCATAAGGGAGCTTGACTGCGAGACCTACAAGTCGAGCAGGGACGAAAGTCGGGCTTAGTGATCCGGTGGTACCGCATGGAAGGGCCATCGCTCAACGGATAAAAGCTACCCTGGGGATAACAGGCTTATCTCCCCCAAGAGTCCACATCGACGGGGAGGTTTGGCACCTCGATGTCGGCTCATCGCATCCTGGGGCTGAAGTAGGTCCCAAGGGTTGGGCTGTTCGCCCATTAAAGCGGTACGCGAGCTGGGTTCAGAACGTCGTGAGACAGTTCGGTCCCTATCTGTCGTGGGCGTAGGAAATTTGAGAGGAGCTGTCCTTAGTACGAGAGGACCGGGATGGACGTACCGCTGGTGTACCAGTTGTTCCGCCAGGAGCACCGCTGGGTAGCTATGTACGGACGGGATAAACGCTGAAAGCATCTAAGCGTGAAGCCCCCCTCAAGATGAGATTTCCCAGTATGTAAGACCCCTTGAAGACGACGAGGTAGATAGGCTGGGGGTGGAAGTGCAGCAATGCATGGAGCTGACCAGTACTAATCGGTCGAGGGCTTATCCAA
>NZ_JAPDOE010000028.1 GCF_026013365.1 Paenibacillus sp. LS1 | reverse complement strand
GATAGTTCAGGGTTATTTCAGGCTCTATTCCGGATAGCTCGCTTTCACCCAGCCATTTGAGAATGCCGTAGCCAATCCCACGGTTTGGTACACGGCGCAAGATCTCTTTGGTCTGCTGGATGTCTTCTCCCGGATTTTGACCGATGCCTATTACTGCCACAGGATAGATACTTGTGAACCATCCCACAGTCCGGTCCATCACGTACTCTTCTCCGATTCGTTCCCGCCCGTGACCTTCCATCTGCAGGGCAGCCATTCCTTGTCCCGTTACGGTCCGCATGGCCTGGGCCAGGGCTGTCACCAGTAAATCATTGATCTCGGTATGGTATGCCCGGTTGGCTTGATACAACAGAGCTTCTGTCTGCTCCACATTCAGACTGACCTCCAGGTGTCCAACCCCTTCTCCGCTACCTCGGCCGCTCCAGTGCTTGCCGCTTTCTTCCATCTGTTCTTCTACGGTTTGCCAGTACCGGAGTTCCTCCTGAAGCTCTGCGCTCGTCCGGTACCTTGCCAAGGCTTGGCTCCATCCCGCATACGATCCTGTCTTCGGAGGTAAGGTTACTGCCTGCCCAGCCAGGATCGACGCATAAGCCTGCTGCAGATCTTCTAACAGAATCCGCCAGGATACCCCGTCAATCAGCAGATGATGCACAATGAGTAACACATAATCCCGCTCATTGGTGTGCAACAATCCGACGCTTACGAGAGAACCGTTCGTCAGGTCCAGACTCCGTTGCATCTGGTTTGCCTGCTGATGCATCGCTGTCAACGCCTCTTCTTGATCCGTCATCGAGAGATAATCCAACACTGTCATTTCATAGGCCGCACCTGATGCAATGGGGCGAATGGTTTGCACACCGTCACGGTAAACCGCACGCAGCATATCATGATGAGCAGTGATCGCATCCAGTGCTTGCCTCAACGCGGTCTCATGGATTGGTTCCACGCTCTCCAGCAGGAAGGACTGATTGAAATGATGGGGTTCGCCCAACGATTCGGACCAGAACTGACATTGGATCGGCGTAGGATTGACCTGGCCGGTTACTTCGCCTTGCTCTGCTGTACTGGCGACACTGACCGTCACTTCTGTACTCATTCCGCGAATCGTCCGTCCTTGCATAATGGTCCGCACACCAAGGTCATACCCCTGTTCTCTCATCTTGGACAGAATGCGGATGGCTTTGATTGAGTCTCCGCCCAGGGTGTAGAAGTCATCATCAATGCCGACCTGTTCAAGCCCCAGCACCTCACGGAATACAGCAGCAATGACTTCTTCCAGTGCGTTCCGCGGTGCAGTGTAGGTCTGCGTCGAAGTCCGGTCTGGTTCTGGCAGAGCCTTTTTGTCCAATTTTCCATTCCTTGTCAGGGGTAGAGCTCCCATCTGTACCACGTATGATGGCACCATGTACGAAGGCAGGATGCTCCGCAGATTCTCCCGAATTTGCTCCCCGTCCAGCTCACCTTCGCCCACGACATAAGCACACAGATAAC
>NZ_JAPDOE010000027.1 GCF_026013365.1 Paenibacillus sp. LS1 | reverse complement strand
GCGGAGAGACAACTTCTTTCCGCGCTCCTTCGGATGTCAGCATGGACAAGGTTATAACTTCATCGGCCTTCAGCGCTTCTGGTTTCTGTTCACCGATAAGCACTACCTTGGCCTTACTGTCCTTCAGCATGTAAGCTACTCGCTGATCTGGATATTTGGGATCAATCGGCATGTACGCTGCTCCGACCTTCAAAATCGCCAAAATCCCCGTGATCGTATGCGTATTTCGCTCAGCCATAATACCTACGTATTCTCCGTGCTCTACACCTGCAAGCCGTAACTGTTCTGCCAGCTGACTGGAACGCTGCTCCAGTTCACGGTACGTCATCTGCTCTTCGCCTGACACAACAGCTAGCTGATCAGGAGTCAATGCAGTCTGAGAATGGAACAGTTCCACCACGCTTCGGTCAGACGGATATACCGTGTCTGTTGCATTAAATTGATTGAGGATCACGTCCATTTCATTCTCATCAATAAGTCGAATTTGATCCATAGACACTTCAGGATTCACAACGATTTGCATCAAAGCACTACGTAACCGTCCCAGAATTGTAGACACTTCTTCCCTGCTGTATCGATGAGTATCATACATCAGAGCGAATTCTAACGTTTCTGCATTCATGGCCAGCAATGTCAATGAATAATTCGTTTGCTCCCTTGCTTCAATCATTTTAAAGTTTTCATTCTGCGCTGCTGTTTCAGGCTGGACAAAATAGTTTTCGAATGCCAGCATCGTCTGAATCAGATAGCTTCCCTGCTCATGCAGATTCTGAATATCCGCCAGCGAACAATAATCATGCTCCGAGCTTTGCAATGCTTGTTGCTGCAAAGACAGAAGCAGCTCACGCATTGTGTTTTTGGCTCTCGCCTGAACATGTACAGGGATCATATTAATAAACAGGCCAACAATTTCTTCAACATGAGGCAGATTTATATTTCGGCCAGATACGATTTTCCCAAATACAGCCTCACTTGAATTGTTATACTTTTGAAGTACGATTCCCCACGCTGCCTCCACAATCGTATTGACAGTTATCCCTAAATGAGAACAAAGATTTTCAACTTTAATGGTTTCACTCTTGCTTAATCCAAGCTCGATGCGCTCTACCTCTTTGTCCGTTGAATCCTGTTTCCCCTCGGGAACAATGTCTGAGGAAGATTCATAATCCTGAAGAAGCTCTTTCCAGTAGCTCAGGGAGGAAGCCTGGTCTTTTGCCTCCAGTTGAACGACGTAATCTCCATATGAAGTTGGCACAGACAAGTTTTGTTGCAGTTTCTCTTTTGAGGTTCCGTGAAGAATAGACGTGTAAAAATACAACAAGTCTTTAACAAGCAGAGACATACTCCAACCATCCATAATAATGTGGTGGAAAGTGAGTACAAGCCGCGTATCATTTTCCTGATAATCCACTAATACTGCCCGAAGCAGACTGTCATTCTCCAGATCGAATCCTCGCTCAACATCATTTATCTTTGCTTTTTCCCAAGCATGAGAACTTTCTGGATCATTCCTGAGGTCAAGATAGGAGAACTCTACGTTTTTGTGCTTCAGCAGTACCTGACGAGCTATACTGACCTGTGTATGAACGATACTTGTTCGTAATACATCGTGCTTGATGGTCAATAATTGAAGACTTTCTTTCAATGTCTCTATGTTGATTATTCCTTCCATCTGATAGACGACCTGAACCACATAACTTGTAGAGGATGGTTCAGACACTTTATGGTACAACATACCTTCCTGCAGTGAGGTAAGAGGATAAATCCGTTCCAACTCGTATCCCTGACGCTGGATCTTAAGCGTTACACCGTTCAATTCTTTCTGAGTCCAGGTACGTTCTCCGAAGTCAGAAGGGGTATGCTCTGTTTCGCTTCTGGAAACACAATGCTCAATGAGCTCCATAAGCTTATCCATGAATGCTTCGGCCAAAGCATTCATCTGACGGTCATCGCATG
>NZ_JAPDOE010000026.1 GCF_026013365.1 Paenibacillus sp. LS1 | reverse complement strand
ATTATCTGTGTGCTTATGTCGTGGGCGAAGGTGAGCTGGACGGGGAGCAAATTCGGGAGAATCTGCGGAGCATCCTGCCTTCGTACATGGTGCCATCATACGTGGTACAGATGGAAGCTCTACCGCTGACAAGGAACGGCAAACTGGACAAGAAAGCTCTGCCAAAGCCTGAATTAGAAGGCAATGTTATGTATGAAGCCCCTTGTGATGAGATTGAGCAATGCATAGCAGATATTTTTAGTGAAATTTTAGGAGTATCTCCAGTTGGGGTGCAGGATCATTTCTTTGAGCGTGGAGGTCATTCATTACGTGCTGCTCGTCTGGTTAACAGACTGGAAACTCAGGCAGGTCTGCGTCTATCTGTAAGAGATGTCTTTGCATATCCAACCGTACGCCTGCTGGCTAATCGGGCCAAAGAGATGAAGGGTTCCCATTCTTTTGTACCTATCCCTGCGCAGAAGGTGCTGCCTTATTATGAGACGAGCTCTCCGCAGAAGAGGTTATACGTCATTGATCGGATGCAACCTGGAACGGTTACCTACAATATGCCTGAATTCATCCAGTTAAAAGGCAAGTTAAGTGTTGAGAAACTGCAGCTAGCGCTGCAAGCATTGGTGGATAGGCATGAACCGTTACGTACAAGCTTTGATATTCAAAATGGAGAGCCTGTTCAAATGGTAAAAAACAAAGTTCATTTTGAACTCGAATATGAAAAGGGAACTCATGAGCATATGGCATCTGCGATGAAAACATTTATCCGCCCCTTTGATCTGACTGTTGCACCTTTGATGCGTGCAAAAGTATGGCAAATGGCTGAGGATGACGCCATCTTTATGATGGATTTTCATCATATGATCTATGATGGAGGTTCCGTTCCCGTTTTGATGAGAGATTTACAATATCTTTTCGAGGGGCGGACTCTTCCGGAGCTGAGAGTTCAATATAAAGACTATAGTTGTTGGCAGAATGAGCGGGATTTGTCTGAGCAAGAACAGTACTGGGCATCGGAGCTCTCTGGTGAAATCCCTGTGCTTGAACTTTTCACAGATGAACCTCGTCCGAAAGAACAGCGTTTTGATGGAAGCAGTATTCCATTTCAATTAAGCAAGGAAACAAAAGAGGCAGTACGGAAGCTCTCCCGTTCAACGGGAGCAACGGATTATATGATTCTTTTATCGGGTTTTATGCTTCTTTTGAGCCAATGCAGCGGCCAAGAAGATATTATAGTAGGAAGTCCGATTTCAGGTCGAGTTCATGCTGATACAGAGAATATGCTGGGCATGTTTGTGAACACGCTAGCCATTAGAGGTGAAATGAGTGCTTCCCAAACGTTTAGTGAACTTGTACATCAGATCAAGGAAAAGTGCTTGAGAGCTTATGAGAATCAGGAATATCCATTTGAACGTGTCGTGGACCAGTTCGCAGGACAGAGGGACTTATCCAGAAACCCTGTATTTGATGTCATGTTCACTTTGCAGAACGATGAGTTTTCTACACTAGCTTTGGGTGATTTAATCCTGAAGCCGTTAGAATATCCGTATGAAATTGCCAAGTTCGATCTAACCGTCAGCATGCGCGAGACCGAGCAGGGTTATGATCTTCACTGGGAGTATTGCACAGCACTCTTCCACATGGACACGATTAAGCGGATGGCAGCACAGTTTGAAGAGCTCTTAAGGAATGCATTGCGTGATCCGAACCAGATTTTAGGTACGATCAGTATAGTTCATCCTCATGAAAAACATTTGATTCTTAATGAATTTAATGCAACGGACACCGCTTATCCGTCTGACCGAAGCGTGGTGGAACTGTTCCATTCTCAGGCTGCATTGACTCCTGATCAGTTAGCTGTCGTGTCAGGCGAAGAGCAGATGATGTACCGTGAACTGGAGCAACGTTCCAGTCAGTTGGCAGAACAGTTACGGCGAGCAGGTGTGGAGCTCGGAGAATACGTAGGCATTATGGCTGAGCGGAATACGTACATGATCACGGGGATTTTGGCGATTCTGAAGGTCGGAGCAGCGTACATGCCGATTGATCCCAAATATCCGAATCAGCGAATAGCTTACATGCTGAAGGACAGTAGGGCCAAGGTAGTGCTTATCGGTGAACAGAAACCAGAAGCGCTGAAGGCCGATGAAGTTATAACCTTGTCCATGCTGACATCCGAAGGAGCGCGGAAAGAAGTTGCCTCTCCGT
>NZ_JAPDOE010000025.1 GCF_026013365.1 Paenibacillus sp. LS1 | reverse complement strand
TGATAAGACGCTATGAAAATCATCTCAGTATTTGAAAAGAGCGATAAGCTCATTTTGAATCTGACGAGATTAAAAATCTCATTTGTGCTCCAGCCGATCCAAGCCAAGGCTCGTCTCAAACTTTCGCGTTCATTCTGCAAGCAGAATGTTTACTCACTCGTTGTTCAGTTTTCAAAGATCAAACTTGTTTCGTTACCGAACGTTTTCCTCTTCAGCAACTCTTATATATTATCATGTCCGAACCAACTTTGCAAGCTCTTTTTTCAAGTTTCTTTCGAAGCTTATTTCATTCGCTTGCCTCACCGTGTAAACCGTGTTTTCTTGGCCGGATTAATAATATATCATGCAGATGCTGCACTTGTAAAGAGTTAATTATTAATAATATTAAATCCTCACTTTTACTTTATCAAAGACCTTGAATCTAAGATAAAATCTTAGGTTCAATTGTATTATCCTGCAGCTTAATCTTCTCTACTTAATCTGTCTTTCTTCTATATATAGAAGATAACCCTCTCAACTCTCATAATCGAGACGAAAGGGTTACCTTCAAAATAATCTATATTTATTTACGTTCTACTTTATATCCTTTATCCTCAAGCAATTTCACGATCCCGTGATCGCCCAAGTAGTGTGCCGCGCCGACAACAATGAAATACTCCTCGCCTTTGCCGTTTTTCAGGTATCCGTCGATTTTGTCGGCCATACCGATATTACGATCAACCAACATTGCTTTGTTGTACTCCTCGTTCGTGGAGAAGCTGTTTGTCAGTTCAAGCAGTTGCTCGTCATTACCCGTTTTCCACATCTCAGCCATTTGATTCACGCTGTTATCCAGAACGTCGAAGTTGTCGAGTGTTGATCTCAATGTTTCCTCTTGTAACTCTTTGGAAAAGTCGTTAAACATACCAAGTTGAGATTGATACGTCTCCAGCTCAATAACTGGGAGTTTGCGCTCGATCGCCTTCTGAATGAAATACAGATCGACTCCGGAAGATGCTTCGTATCCAGCAGTTGCTGACTTCAGGCTTGCAAGTGTGCTTTCTACTACCCAAGGTTTGAATGCATCCAAGGCGTTAGGCTCCAGACCACTTTTCTTCAAAATGTCGCCCAGCTTAGTATACGTCTCACTGGTGATGTGGTCTTTCAGTGTTGTCCCATCCTGATACGAACCTAGATTCAGAACCAGCTTTTGCTGCTCTTCATCAGCGGCTTTGCTAATATCAATCTCTACGCCGAGATAATCGGCTTCAGCAAATGCTTCTTCAAACTCCGGACGCAGTGGGTAGAAGCTCTCATCGGCAATGTGCATCGAACCTACCAGATATACCGTATTTCCATTGCTTTCAACTTCCCACATGAAGCCACGTCCACCGGCTTGGACAGTTTCCGTCCCTCCACCTTTGGATACCAGCAGCACCGTGCGGGTTGTAGCATCCCAGCGAACTTCGTAACCCGCTGCATCACCAACGATGCGGATTGGCGCATATGTTACACCGTTGATTCGTGTAAGTTTGCTTTTAAGTGTAATCGTTTTGCCATCTACCACAGCCGTGATCGTATCATCTGTCGCAGTTGTCAGCTTCACGTCCATGGCATCCAGCGTGGTGCGCAGTGGAACCAGTGTTGTACCCTTATCCAGGATTGGTGCTCCTGTAGCATATTTCACGGCCTGATCGTTGACCTTGACGGAAGTTTCCTGAGGAGCAGCCATAGCTGGTACTGCAGATGCGAGCAAACCTACGGAGATGGTAAGAGATAAGAGCATGCGTTTCCAATTCTTCATATTATGTATTCTCCTTTAGTGAATATAGTTGCCAATACAGTTTTAATAGAATGGACATCCTTAGATACTACGGATAAAGGTGGGAATTGGTGCCACTCCAAAACGGAGCAGCACTTTCTCCCTTCATTACTCTCAATAGATAGACAATACATAGCACCATCTATCTTAGATCTTATAAGCTTTCATAGCCTTAAATAATTCCTTGAAGGTTGGGCGTTTACCGTACATCAACACACCCGTGCGATAGATTTTGGCTGCAAGCCATCCGAAGATGATAATGGACACGATGAGAATCGCTAAGGACGTTAGGATCTCCCAAGTTGGCGCAACTCCTGCGCCAATCCGTACCAGAATCGCGGTCGGCGATGTGAATGGAATGAAGCTTGCGATTTTCAACAACAGAATGTTCGGTGTAGAAATACTGAAGATTGCAATATAGAAAGAAACGAGCGACAACATCGTAATCGGCAGAACGGCCTGACCGAGTTCTTCAGTACGGCTTACCATTGAACCAATGGCAGCGAACAACACGGCATACAGGAAGTAACCCAGGATGTAGAATATGAGTCCATACACAATAACCGCAATATTCACATCACTTACATTCATATTGAAATCACCTAATACTGCACGGTTATGCGGCAACAAGATATTTCCGGCAACCACAGCCCCGAAGATCCCAATTTGCAGCATACCGACCATGAAAATACCGATGATTTTACCAAACATCTGACTGAGCGGTGATACACTCGTGATCAGAATCTCCATAATACGCGAGCTCTTCTCAGCCGTGATCTCGGAGGCAATCATGTTGCCTGTCATCATCGTCGAGGTAAACAGCAGGATGATCAGCAAGTACACCACAATATAGTTAATCGGGCTCATTGCACCTTCAGACTCAGTACCAGCTCCGCTCTCATCTGTACTCAAGCTTTGCTCGGTGAGCTTCACAGGTGTTGTAATCAGTTCCTTCTGCTCCGCTGTGAGTACATCCTTCACAACTACGTCCAGCTTCACACTTTGCAACGCAGCTTCAATAGATGCAATGATCTGAGGTGAGACGTCTTCTGCTGAATAGAGAACGGGCTGCGGGAACTCTTGCCCGGAAACAGTTTCAAACTTCAGATAGCCATCGGTAAGCCCTGCTTCCGCATCTGCTTTGAGGACCGCCTCATCTTTGTCACCACTGGTGATGAATCGATAAGCCTGATCTCCTTGAGCCGCTGAGAAGCTCTCCAGTTTCTCGGAAACTTCAGGCTGCCCTGTACTCAGAAGACCAATATTTACAGGACTATTGCTTGAAGCTCCGCCAATGGAACCCCCATTGAATAAGGTAATGAAATATGGAATATTGAGTCCGATTGAAATTAAAAGTGCAAGTACAATGGTCGTCACCATGAATGATTTCGTTTTAACTTTGTTTTTAAATGTAAAACCCGTAATCGTTCCCATTTTATTCATTCGACTCACCTACCTCACGAATAAAGATTTGGTTAAGCGTTGGTTCCTTCAGCTCAAAGTGTTCCACTGTCGTCTGGGTCATGGCTGCTCTCAGTATCTCTTGAGCTGCTTCCACCTGACGAATATGTATCAGGTACCCACGCTCGTTCCGCTCGACTTTCTTCACGCCGGACAATTGTTCCAGCCCTTCCACATTTCCAGTCGTACCCAGGAATACCTGTTCACGCGGATACCGGCTCTTGATCTCCTTGATCTCTCCTTGTACCACAGTGTTGGAACGATGCAGAATGGTAATCTGACGACACAACTCTTCAACGTGCTCCATGCGGTGTGTTGAGAACAGAATGGCTGTGCCTTCGTCTCGCAACTCCTTGACGGTGGATTTGAGTAATTCCACGTTCACAGGATCCAGTCCACTGAACGCTTCATCCAGAATGAGAATCTGCGGTCTATGCACTACGGCTGCGATGAAGCCCATCTTCTGCTGATTACCTTTGGATAATTCCTCAATCTTTTTATCGTAATACTCAGGTACCTCAAACCGGTTCAGCCAGTACTTGAGGCTCTGATCTGCATCCTTGCCATTCATGCCACGAAGCCGTGCCAGGTAATTAATCTGTTCGCTGACTTTCACCTTCGGGTACAATCCGCGCTCTTCCGGAAGATAACCCATAATCTGCTGCAGCTCCGTATTGTAGGGCTTGCCGTTGTACAGGATATTGCCTCCGTCAGGGTGGATCAGTCCGAGCACCATACGCATTGTTGTTGTTTTACCTGCACCATTGGCTCCGAGCAGTCCGTAAATCTCCCCTTCTTTTACATTGAGCGTGACTCCATTAACGGCTGTTTTGTCTGCATATTGCTTAACGACTTGCTTCAATTCCAATCGGTTCATCATTTATCGTCTCCCTTCGGTTATTTCCACTGTACGGGTGCATACCCGGCAATCCAGAATGCCAGCACTTCATCCAATTCCAAGTTACGGATCTTCAATACCCGGTTATTGGACAGCTCCAGCCTTTCTTGCGCTTCACTGATCCGGGTTGTAATTATGCGAACCAGTCCTCTCTCTTCCAAAGAAGATTCCACAACACCAGGGATGCTCTCTGGCCTTAAATCTCCTTCATACCAGACTTCTTTCCACTGATCGAGCACCATATCTTTCTCAGCCATCCCCAGCGACTGACCACGGTGCATCAACACGATGTAATCTGCAAGCCTTTTGACTTCGTCCGCAATATGTGTGGCAATCAGAATTGTGGTGTCTCCCCCTGCCATGAAGGTACGAAACTGCTCAACCATCACTTTCCAGGCAAAGGGGTCCAGTCCTGATGAAGGCTCATCCAAAAGTAATAATCTTGGGCGAGCTGCAATTGCAGCTGCAATCTCAAATTTTCGCCGTTCTCCCTTGGACATCTTGTTCAGCTTCACATCAACAGGTACTTCCATATCCTGAATCAGTTGGTCGAACAACTTCATATCCCAACGTGGGTACCAATACGCTCGAAAATGGGCTGCTTCCTGTGCTGTTATCCGGTTCTCTTCCGAACCAGCGTTATCTGCCACAAAACCAATCTGTTGTCTCAGTTCAATGGGAAGTGGCCCCTCATGTTCCTGACCAAACCATATAATCTGTCCGGCATCTGGCAGCACTACTTGCTGCAGCATGTTAAGAAGTGTGCTTTTACCTGAACCGTTATGACCGAGAATAGCGACTACATACCCTTCCGGGATGGAGAGATCAATTGGGCCAATAACTCTGCGTTTTCGCATTTTGGATACGCCGTTCAACTGGATTGCTATGGGTTCCATGTATGAATCACTCCCTTACTTCACGTAAATAGCCTTCAGGACTTCCCGGAACAGGCTCTCCATCTCTTCTTCCGTGCACCCTACCGATTTCCCGGATTGCACTGCTGCCTGAATCGCTTCCTGTGCGGCCTTCAATCTATAATTTTCTCTGTCGCCGGCTTCTACCTGGGCCACAAATGTACCTGTCCCCTGCTTCGTACGAAGCAGGCCTTCATTCTCCAGATCCTGATAGACCCGTCTAACCGTAATGACACTGCAATTCAGCGCTCCGGCGAACTCACGAATGGACGGCAAATGTGTTCCCTCCCCCAACTGACCCGTAATTATCAACGATCTTAACTGATTTTCAATTTGGTGGTATAAAGGTTCAGCGCTATTTTCATTAATTTGAATGGGTATTTTCACATCTTGCACCTCGCCCTCCGGTACACTCCAGTCTGTTACCTGACCGTGCCGGTTTCATCCTGTATTCGTACATAAGCTCAATTCTCATTTTAATTCAAATCCCGATGAACCAGCTTCTTCAGCGTAAACCGACTAAACAGCCATAAACCCACTACGCCAGCCACCAGAGAAACCCACATGATCGGGGAAAGCAGCCCCCATGATTTACTTCCATCCATTACAATCCGCAATCCGTAACTGCCTGACATTCGAATCAGTATCGATATGCCAATGGCGAATGGTATAAAAAGCGTACTGAGAAGCAAGTATTTCTTGCCACTGTTCAGAAACTCTCCGTAAATATAGAATCCTGTTACCAAGAGGCCATAACCTGTACAGGTAAGGCTAAAGGCCAGATACTGATCCCATCGGAATCCTTCGGTATGAAGGTTAACCACGTATAACGATCCGTAGAAAAAGATTCCATTGTACGTAAACGCCATCAGAGACTGCTGTAGCCTGGACCACATCACCACTTGTTCAGGGATGGGAATTCTGCGATAGTAGGCCAGCATCTGCGTATAAGAATCCTCCTGTATGTAACGGAAGGAGCGCCTGCAGAACATAAACCCTTGAAATGGCAACATGATCAAAAAGAAGGCATCCACTACTGGATTAATAATATCTGTCTGTTGTTGTCCTAAAAACATCACACCGCTCATGCTGCCAGTGTATATCATGAATAATGCAGACCATAGCCATTGGAGCTTATCCTTATGCATTTGACTGCGGGTCAACCAACACGCCTGCTTCCATTCGTTCATATGCCTGCCTGCCTTTCACCTGTCATTCACTCACCTTGCTTACTGTGTTTACTGTATATATCAATATACACAGTATACAGACCCAGTTCTCATCCCGTCAACCCTAATTTTCCTGAATCAGGAAGATGGGATGGGACACTTTTCAAATTTACGTTAAAATAAATTATAGCAACGACTCAAAGAAAGGATGGTTACAGCTATGGATTGGCTGGTCGAGATCGGGTTTGTTCTCCTTTTCCTTATCGTTGTCATCTGGTTGATCCTCAGGGATGAACCTCGTCGTCATTCTGCCAAAAAGGGCAGACACCGCATCCGCCGTAACAACGGTTATACAGACTCTGCTTCGGGATATCCGGTCATTACAGGAGATGACTCCTATGATCGACATTCCAGACACACACCAGATCACAAACATCATGATTCAGATTCTTCATCAGGCACACATTCTCATCACAACAGCGATAGTGGTGGCAGCAGCGACAGCGGTGGGGATAGTGGTGGCGGAGACAGTGGAGGTGGCGGGGATTAAACCGTATTCCCCAATGACAAAAGAAGGGCTGTACCCATTATTGTGTAAACACAATTCGGGTACAGCCCTTTGCCGTTCTCTAGCACCTGTTAGAAGAAGAGGCCTTGCGATTAAACGAGGTTATAGCCACTAGGCAGACTGCGGTTGCTGCGTATCGCACGAATCTCGGCCAAAGTCAGCCGTTCATTCGTGGAGATCAGGGATTCCACGTCATTGCCACGGATCAGATCATCCAAATCTCTCAAGTTGGTGTTGCCTCGGAAGACCCGGAATCCACCTTGAAAGTTAGGCCGCGTAAACACAACCAGTGTTGCATTGGAACTTGTTGAGAAAAAGCGCAGGCTCTCTACCCCGTCCAAAATATTGTCCAGGTTACGAAGACCTGTGTTGCCACGATAGATGCGGCTTCTCCCTCTGTAGTTCTCTTCTGAATACACGGTAAGACGTGGATACGTTTGACTGACGTTGACTGTTTTTTTCATTTTGTTTCCCCCTCTCGAACTCATTCTATGAATGGATTAGAGAGGAAGCGTGGACGAATCATCTGCTAGATTCGTCCATTTTCATATTTTCAGAAGGTCATAGTAACGCACGCCCGAGTAGCCGGATGTTATCCCTCTACTTTTATACGCCGAGGATAGCTTCCCATACCGGACGTGTATGACCACCAGGATATAACAGATACAACAGGACATACACGACAACACCTGTCAGTGCTGAGCCGAACCAGATCATGGACGTGAACTTGCCCCAACGGCGATGTGTTCCGAATTTCTTTTTGAATCCCAGTACCAGTGTAGAGATACCAAATACCGCAGCCACGGTAGCCAGAATAATATGAAAGATCAGAAATATCCGGTAAAAGATCTCCAGATCCGGATCGCCGCCCCAAGCCGTATTACCCACGAACACCGTTCGCGACATATAGATCACAAAGAAGATCAGAGCCGCAATCGCTCCCGCTACCATAGCGGTCTGGTGTGCCTCACGTTTGCCTCGAATAATCAGTGCCCATCCGATCCCCACCAATACTGCACTAATCACAATGAACGAAGTGCTGATCGTGGGTAGCAAAAAATACATATCCATCGTGTGTTCCCCCTCTTGTTAGAACATTGACTTCATTATTTGGCAGCCGGATTAAGCGGCCCTCCTGTGCCCCCTGCGGGATATGAATCATCGTCATCTTCCTGTTTCTCTTTCCGATACCATTGGAAAAATACATAGGCCAGCATGGAGGCAAAGATCCCCTCCTGAATAAACTTCATTACAATCCCTCCGACTTGCTGATCTTCCTTCGCGGAAGACAAAAAGTTGAAGAAAGACGGCCCACCGAATGAGCGAAGTAACGTCGTAGAATCTCCAGACACACAATACCGCATGGCTTCAGCCCACACTGCCGGGTTGCTGTACGTCTGATACAACGGCTCAGATGCAAAGATAATTAATCCACACGCAGGCGTAAGCAGCACCATATTCAAGAAAATAAAACCGATCTTGGATAACCCCGATGCTTGTCTACCTTCTGGTAACGGATTCAGCAATGTCCACCACATGAGCATGGAAGTGATGAACAGTGCGATATAATACAACCGGTGAACGGTAAAATTCAACATCACGTAGTCATGTACAATCGGCAGATGATACAGCGAGAACAGTCCATTAAAGAGCACTGCCGCTACGATCGGATGAGCCAGGAACGATAGCTGGCGTGTAGGCAACCAGCGTACGATTCTGCGCCATACCCAGATCGGCAATCCTTTCATCATCAGCGGCGGAGCTACCAGATAAGAGAACGCCATGCTCACCATGTGGAAGCTAAACATCACGTGGCCGAGCAGATTAAAGGGCCCAGCTTGAGCCAGATACAGGACGAATAGCCCTGTAATAAACATGATTTTCTGTGCAGCAGTCGCAGGCTCTGCATCTTTTATTTGCTCGCTTAACGGTCCAACAAGCACCAAATAGGCTGCAGCAATGATTAGAAATAAAGCCAATATAAGCGGACTCCATAAGTCGTTGAAGCTAAAGTATTGCAACCCGAGCATACGGGAAACCTCCCCGTGACCTAATTTGATTGTTGCCAGCATTCCTTTGAGAAGATCCTTTCGTTAAAAAGGGGAAAAGACGGCGGCAATGCGCCGCCGCCATCTCTTTTACCACCAGACCCAGTAGAGTGCCATAATAATGCATGTAAAGGCTACAAAAAATCCAAAGGCCATGAACAGGATCGGCATCAAATGCCCTTTATCCTTCATGTGCATCCAGTAACCCAACTGAACGAATACCTGAAGAATCGCCATGACGAGCAAAATAATAATCGTAAAGGTTGTGTTGACGCCTCCGGCAGAAGCGGCCGCAAACGCAATCAGCGTGAGAATAATGGAGAAAATAAACACCACGACGTGTTTCTGTGGCCCTTCCGTCCGGTGACGGTGTTTCACAGGCTGTTGATCAGTCTTATCCTGTGCCGACATGTGTTACCCCACCTTTCCGAGCAGGTACACGACCGTAAAGATGAACACCCAGACCACGTCAATAAAGTGCCAGTACATTGCGGAGACGTATACTTTAGGTGCAGTTACGACCGTCAATCCTTTTTTGAACAACTGCCCGATAATGATTCCGATCCACACAATACCGAAAGCAACGTGGGCTCCGTGGAACCCGACCAGTGTATAGAATGCTGAACTGAATGCACTCGTGGTCATACCGAACTCTTTATGTTTCACATATTCATAGAACTCGTATATTTCCAGTGCGAGAAATCCCATACCCAGTACCACCGTGATGCCCAGCCACAATGCCAGTGCATCTCGCTTGCCCTTATGCATGGCCTGAATTGCAAATACACTTGTCAAACTACTGACTAGGAGAATGAATGTTGCAGCGGCCACGAGCGGCAGGTGAAACAGTTCATTCGCCGTAGGTCCATCATTGGTTTGACCACGAAGAGCCAGGAAGGTAGCAAAGAGTGTACCGAACAGTACCGTTTCGCCGCCAAGGAACAACCAGAAGGCGATAAGCTTGTTACGTCCTTCCAGCGTTGCTTTCTCCGGTTCATGCGGCAATTTGTCGTTCACCGGTTCGGCATGTGAGGTTGTCATGTTCTAGCCCCCTTCTCATCCTGATCCTCCGGTTCAATATGCCAGCCATGATCATCATAAAGTGAACGAAGTGCCATTGCGCCAAATGTGATTACGAGACCAATAATAACTACAATATAATTGTTGAAAATTGCGTTCATAAATGTATTTCCAAAGTCATCCTTGCTGAACATCAAGCCAAGTCCTGCGATAAAGATACCTACGGACATTACAAACGGCAACGGCGTTGCTGAAGGCATATGAATCGAACCAACGGGTTCTGCCGGTGTCATCTCTGTATGTCCTGCCATCTTTTCCTTCCAATACGCATCGATTCCGCGTACCAGTGGAGTCTGCTTGAAGTTATATTCCGGTGGCGGTGAAGGAATGGACCATTCCAGTGTACGGCCGTCTTCCCACGGATCGTTTGGCGCACCAGCCGGTTTTCTTGTTGTGATCACGATGTTCACGAGGAACATGATCACCCCAACACCCATCAGAAACGCACCGACAGAGCTGACCAGATTGAGCAGGTCAAAGTCCTGATTCGGCAAGTATGTAACGATCCGACGCTGCATCCCCATCAGACCAAGGAAATGCTGTACAAAGAACGTTAATTGGAAACCGATCATAAATGTCCAGAATGTCCATTTGCCCAGCGTTTCGCTCAGAATACGTCCGAACATCTTCGGCCACCAATAATGCAGACCCGAGAACAATCCGAGCACCAGTCCCCCTACAATAACGTAGTGAAAGTGGGCCACAACAAAGTACGTATCATGGAACTGGAAATCCGCCGGAGCAGATGCCAGCATGACGCCTGTAACACCACCCATAACGAATGTTGGAACGAATCCAACCGCAAACAGATTTGCCGCCGTAAAGCGGATCTGTCCACCCCACATCGTAAAGAGCCAGTTGAATATTTTGATCCCTGTAGGTACGGCAATCAACATCGTCGATATGGAGAATAGCGCGTTGGCTACATTACCCAGACCTGTTGTAAACATGTGATGCGCCCAGACCATGAAGCCCAAGAAGGCAATCAGGATGGTGGCAAATACCATGGAGCTGTATCCGAACAACCGTTTACGCGAGAAAGTCGGAATAACCTCCGAGATGATACCAAATGCCGGCAAAATAAGAATGTATACTTCCGGGTGCCCGAAGATCCAGAAGATGTGCTGCCAGAGTACCGGGTTACCGCCACCTGCGACATCGAAGAAATTCGCTCCCAGAATACGATCAAACGTTAAAAGTACAAGCCCTACCGTGATGGCAGGAAAAGCAAAAAGAATAATGGCAGATGTAATGAATGTCGTCCATGTAAACATCGGCATCCGCATGTAAGACATGCCTGGAGCACGCATGGTAATAATCGTAGCGAGAAAGTTAATGCCCCCGATGAGTGTCCCCAGACCCGCGATCTGAAGACCGATGGTGTAAAAATCTACCCCATGCGTTCCACTGTACTCACTGCCCGAGAGCGGCGTATATGAGGTCCAGCCCGCATCCGGTGCCCCGCCCATAACCCAGCTCAAGTTCAGCAACAATCCCCCAAACAGGAACGTCCAGAAACCGAGCGCGTTAAGAAATGGAAAAGCAACGTCCCGTGCCCCGATCTGCAAAGGCACGACAGCATTCATTATGGCAAAAATAAGCGGCATGACACCAAGGAAAATCATCGTTGTTCCGTGCATGGTAATCAATTCGTTAAAGACCTGTGCCGATACAAAATCATTCATCGGCTTCATCAGTTGAATCCGAATCAAAATGGCTTCAATGCCGCCGATTCCAAAGAAAAATCCACCCGCAACCAAATAGAGAATGGCGATTTTTTTGTGATCGACGGTGGTGATCCAATCCATCAAGCCCCTGTACCTCTTGACGCTATGCGCATGAGCCAAGGTTGTGTACCCCCTTCTTCGTCCTTGCTGTTCTATTCATAGTCCAATTTGTAGTTGGCCAGATATTCGGCAATTCCGTCGATTTCTTCGTCCGTCAACCCAAGATCTTTGGGATTCGGCATTGTATTGCCCGGCTTCACGGATTGTGGATCTTGGAGCCATTCTTTCATGTTATCCAGTACCGGATTACCTTCTTCCTGTCCCTCACGATAATTCAACAGAATACCTGCGACAGATTCTTTGCCGCCGATTCCCGTTAGGTCAGGTGCAACAGGTCCACCTTGATCGCCAACAGCGTGGCAAGAAAGGCAGTTTGTTTTGAACTTTTCGGCCAATTGAGCATCTTCAGGAAGGACTGCGGGTGCTTTCATTTGATTCACCCATCTGTCAAAGGATTCCTGACTCACTGCTTTTACCTTAAATTCCATGAAAGCATGCGATCTGCCGCATAACTCGGCACATTTACCACGGTAAACGCCTTCATTTGGAGCGGAGAAACTAAACTTGTTAAGCGTTCCATCCGGGTTTGTGTCCATTTTGCCCGCAAGTGACGGCACCCAGAAGGAGTGAAGCACGTCAGCGGTTTTCAATTCGAATGCGATTTTTGTTCCGGTCGGGATGATGAGATCTTGAGCGGTGGTTACGTCATATTGAGGATAAGTGAATTCCCACCAGTACTGATGCGAGGTGACTTGGACCTTAAGTGCGTTTTTGTCATTGGACAGATCTTCGCCTTGGGCAAAAATCGTTTGTACCGTCGGTACTGCCAGCACAATAACCAGCAATAACGGAATGGCTGTCCATATTACTTCCAGCTTGAAATTCCCTTCAACCTGTTCGGGCATCTCAGTCTGCCCGGCCCGTCTGCGAAACCGGATCAGGACATAGGCCGCTATGGCGAATACAATGATGAGCACCACGATCATAATCGCGATGGACAGCTTCATCAGATCATATTGGCCTTGCGCCACAGGACCCTGAGGTTTCATTACCGACAAGTCTTCCCGCCCGCATGCGGATAGCAGCAAAGAGAACACCGCCAGCAAGGGGAGAATTCGCTTTGCAACCTGCCACTGTTTCATCATTGATCTACCCCACTTTTTTACGTTTTCGTAGATTACCGTTGTCGTTCGGTAGAAAGGCAACAAAAGGTACGTTTCAGCACGATACGCATAATCCTCTTCGTCATACAGAACTGCTTACAAAAATAACGCTTCCAGTACTCCCGTCATTTCCTGCTAAGGGCATGTCTGCGCATTCTTCCAATTCATTCTATATGCTTCAATCACTTATTAAATATAAGTTGAGGGTATGATTTTGTCAATCTTTGGACACATGTTCACAAATTGTTCACTTTATGTAAAAAACCGCTCTGTAACTTGATTTGTAAACGATTTCAGTTAAAAATATTACTCTCTACATTTGAAAATTTTTGCCAAATTTCGGTGATAAAACTTAATTTATTTGCGATTTTTCTCACATTGAAAACATGCGGGATTATGCAAAAGAAAGATCCGATTTTATGGATAACATCTTCCATATTCATCTGGAAGGCATACATACCGCTCCATACTGCCTTTATTCAAGCTCAAGACAGCATGGAGCATTCATGAGAATTCCAATTCAAGTTCTCATCTTCACGGACTTCATCTCACGTACCGTTAGTCAGAATCAAAGGGCCATCTCCGGTTATCGCAATAGTATGCTCATACTGAACCCCCCAGCTACCATCTACCGTTCTCACCGTCCAACCATCCTCATCCCATACGACGGCTCCGGAACTGCCTTTCGTAAATATCGGTTCTATGGTAATAACCATGCCCTCGGTCAGCAGCATGCCCGTTCTGCGTTTGCCGTAAGGCAGTACATTTGGCGGTTCATGGATATACTGACCAATCCCATGACCAATGAGCGGCTTCACAATGCCGTATCGATATAGTCTTGCTGTTCGCTCAATGGCACTTCCAATATCTCCGAGGGTATTGCCTGGAACTGCCTGTGCGATGGCCCGCTCAAGCGCCTTCTCTGTACGCCTCATCAGCTTGCGAACGGATCTGCTAGGTTCATCAATTCCATATGTCCAGGCCGAGTCAGCAAGCCAGCCGTCTTTGTTTACCACCATATCGATGGTCACCACATCTCCGCTCGCTAGCACCTCATCACCCGGAAATCCGTGGCAGACCACTTCATTGACGGAGGCACACGTCGCGTAAGGATATCCTTTGTACCCTTTCTGCTCCGGTGTGGCCCCATGTTCTGCGAGAAACTCTTCCACCCGCTCGTTGATCTCTGCTGTCGTGATACCAGGGACCATCCACTGCTCAATATGCTGGTGACAGCTCCACAAAATTCGCCCTGCTTCCCGCATGTAGCCAATCTCTTCTTTGGTTTTCAGTATAGGGTCCACATGCATTCATCCTTCCCGCTGTAGGTGTACTCCCATATATATGCAGCAGGAACGCAAAAAAAACCGCCTGCCGGAGCTTAACGCCCGAGAGACGGTTCTATTCATTATCGGAACAGTATAATCAGAGTTGTGTGTTGTTTCAGGACACGGAAGAATCCATCTTGACAAGCTCATGCTCAACCACAGAAGTCAATTCTTCCTCATATCCACCCGTAATCCGGTATTTTCTCACGTACTCCTTCACGAATTTTTTTGGATCCTTAGGACGGAAAATCCGAGTCATTTCCCTCAAACTTTCTTTGACCTCATTGTGACCTTTCGTTGCCATTGTAATTCCCTCCCAAAACGTTGAAAGTGAATGCTCCGTTTAGAGAATGCCGAATAAGTCTTAAATGCCATCCATGAAGTTGTGTGCGCGGCTTAAAGCAAGCTTTAGGTCGGGAACCTCGCTAGAAAGCAAGTACCTGACACTATAAATACCCGATATGATTCGGAATGAATCATAATCTTATTGTAGCATATTCGGAAGTATCTTACGACTTGACGATTTCCTCTAATAAATATAACGGTTTTCATGCCCAAAAAGTTTAATTCCGAATCATAAGTTATAAATGCCACCATTCTATACGGAATTAATATATCCAGCATAACACTGAACTATTCGGGGGATATTATCACGGACAACCCATATAGTTAAATTACTGGTATCCAAAGGAGGCGCCGTTTCATGGAACGCAAAGAACAGGATATGCTGCCCCTTTCGCATGAAAAGGTGGAAGTAGACGGAGTCTACATCAACGAAGCCGGACGTGAAGAACATCTTCATCGAGGGCAACACTTCCCGGCTGATCCCGTTCTCGGCAAGTCGGAATGGAAACTGACGGAATATGCATTTGATAATCACCACGAAGGACGTACCGATGAACGTTTGGTGCCCAAAGAAAACGACACCGATAAAATCGGTAAGATCACAAACCCTCGCAGACAGATCGAGGGAGGATAAGGATTTCGTTCGTTTGATAAGCAAATAAATTCACCGGTTCAGTTCTGTCCATCTCCTTCATAGCCTAGTTAAAAAGGACAAAGGAGGCTGGACCGGATGTCCCCCATGAAATCGTCTAGCGGTCTGGATGAAAATATTGCCGGTATGCTCTGTTATCTGTTTACCTTTGTAGGCGGGATTGTCTTTCTCGCTGTAGAGAAGCGGAGTCGGTTCGTGTTATTCCATGCGCTGCAATCCGTAACAGTCTTTGGCATCATTATGGTCGGGCATGTCTTATCAGCCTTTCTTCCGTTGTTTGGACCCCTGGTGGCATCGCTGTTATCCCTGCTCGGTGTGGTGGTCTGGCTCATCATGGTCGTCACCAGCCTGCAGGGGAAATGGTTAAAGCTGCCGTGGGTTGGCGATTTTGCAGAGAAACAGATGCGTCATCTGTAACTATAAGAGAAGCGATGCAAAAGAAAAGACGATCCATCCCGTTTCAACCGGGTGTGGATCGTCTTTTGAATATAACGAGGAAAACGAGTTATAGAGATCAGCAAGATTTTTAAGCTATATAACCTAACTACAATGACAGTCTATCCTTCACCCCACTTGACCTGCTATCCATTTAGGGGAATGACTTCTTACTTTCATGTGATTGAATATTCATAGCATAAATGATGTATGTCATAAACCATTCATGCTGTATATCAGCATGAATTAACCTGCTTCAATGTTCATCCTGTTAATCGTCTATCTAGAACAGTTAACTAACAATCATGCTGGATGATATGCCTGGCTTAATTGGGCTAATTAAGCCGATTTCCCCGTATCTCCAAGAATGGCATCTGCCTGTTGTTCAGCCATCTTGGCAGCCGTTTCCTTGGTGCCTAGACCATTAAACAGCAGGTTCATGAAGATCGCCGTAAAGCTACCTGCAATGATACCATTACCGAGCATAATCTGAGCCCAGTCCGGTGCACCAGCGAACAACTCAGGCACAACAGTAACCCCCAGGCCCATACCTACAGAACAAGCAATGACAAACAGATTCTCATGACGGTTCAGATCGACCTGACTACCGATGATTCGGATACCAGATGAGACCACCATGCCGAATAAGGCCACCATGGCTCCGCCAAGAACTGCCCCTGGAACGAGCTGTGCAAGCGCCGCAATCTTCGGTACAAATCCGATGACTACCAGGATTCCACCAGCCACAACAATGACATCACGCGTCTTCACACGTGTCATCTGTACAAGTCCTACATTTTGCGAATACGTTGTGTATGGGAACGAGTTGAAGATACCGCCTAATACAATAGCCAGACCCTCTGCACGATATCCGCGGGCCAGATCCTTGGAGGACAGGTCCTTGTCCAGAATTTTGCCCAGAGCCATAAATACGCCCGTAGACTCAGCCACGCTGACAATTGCCACCAGGATCATCGTGAGGATCGGTACAATCTCAAATGTCGGTCTACCGAAGTAAAACGGCTGAACAACATGGAACCAGCTTGCATCGCGAATAGGAGCAAAATTAACCTCGCCCATAAACCCTGCCGCAATCGTACCTACGAGCAGACCAATCAATACCGAGATGGAACGGATAAAACCTGTTGTAAAACGAGTCATCAGAATGATAAAGAGCAGTACGCCGAAACCGAGCATTAGATTAACTCCGCTGCCGAAATCTTCTGACCCCTGACCGCCCCCCAGATCATGGAAAGCAACCGGAATAAGCGTCAGACCAATAATGGTCACAACGGAACCCGTTACTACTGGAGGGAAAAGCCGAATGAGCTTCCCGAAGAGACCGGAGAAGATCAATACGAACAGCCCTGAGGCAATAATCGCTCCGTAAATGGCAGATACTCCACTGTTCATTCCGATGAGGATCATCGGTGACACGGCTTGGAATGCACAACCGAGCATGACAGGCAGCCCTACGCCGAAATATTTATTTCCCCATACCTGCAGCAGTGTAGCTACACCACATGCGAGCAAGTCAATGGCAATGAGGTAGGTGAGTTGTTCCTGTGTAAAGCCCAATGCGTTACTGACGATCAGTGGAACGACAACAGCTCCTGCATACATCGCAAGCACATGCTGTAATCCGAGTGAGAAAGTTTTAATTGGATGCCGATGCCGCTGAAAAATACGTTCGCGTGCCATATTAGTTCGTGCCCTCCTCGTCCGCAAATGTAACCTGTCCATCCGACAGGGCCTCGATGCGAACCAACGATTCCACACGGTATCCTGCTTCTTTCAGCAAGCGACCTCCCGGCTGGAATGCTTTTTCAATAACGATACCGATACCAACCACTTCTGCTCCAACCTGCTCTACAATACGAGCCAGACCAAATGCCGCTTCACCATTCGCCAGAAAATCATCAATGATCAGCACGCGATCCCCAGGCTTCATGAATTTCTTGGCAACAGTAATTTCATTCGTCTCCTGCTTCGTGAAGGAGTAGATTTTCTCTACCAGAATGTCTTCCGTCAGTGTGAGCGACTTCTGCTTCCGTGCAAAAATCAGCGGCACATTCAGTTCCAGCGCGGTCATGATTCCTGGCGCAATTCCTGACGACTCAATCGTCAGCACACGAGTAATATTTTCGCCTTCAAAGCGGCGAATGAATTCCTTACCGACTTCCTTCATCAGAACCGGATCCATCTGGTGGTTCAGGAATGAATCCACTTTGAGTACTTGCTCGGACAGGACAATGCCTTCCTGTCTTACCTTGTCTTTTAACAATTGCATGTAATTCTTCCCCCTGAATGCCCTCTGCACAGAAACCCGCATGCCCCTCCAGTCTCGTGGTAAAAAAACAAAAAGCCCGCCTTTTCACACGCTGCGGAAAAACCGGAGACGGGAAAGACGGACTTGTACGTATATGGACAAGCCGTATGGATATTGCAAGTGTCTGGAAGGATAGAAAGACAGGATGTCACTCCAGACGCGAGAAAGTCCAAGCAGACTAATCAGAAACAGATAGAAGCTATCCGAACCTGCTCTTCAGTCAAACTGTCTGAGGATAATCTCATTCCAACCACACAAAATATTGCAACATCTTTCCCGTAGTCCGATCATTCCGGTGATCGGGTAGAGACATGCAGGCCTATTCCTGCACATATACGAGTAACGGCATATTTAATTTTTTGGCTCCATGATTCGTTACAATGTATGATCGCGAACCTGAATATAAATGGTTAAACATAACTGACAATGTTAGAAGTATACCGAATCGGCGGCGTGAAATAAAGAAGTATTTTCATGGAAGTTGCGGAAACTTGTCTTAATTTGCAAACAGGGGGTGATTGGAATCTATTTTTTATGTACAATATGAGAACGGAAGCGCGGATCTGAACGGAGAATGGATGGAAACGCGACCTATATTTTGAAATGAATAATCAAAGGAGATATGCAGACATGAAAGGCGTACTTAACGAATTCAAAGAGTTTGCCGTCCGCGGCAACGTCATCGATCTGGCGGTCGGTGTCATTATTGGGGCTGCTTTTGGTAAAATCGTCACATCCCTTGTGAATGACATCATCATGCCTCCGGTGGGAAAACTGCTGGGTGGCATCGACTTCAGTCAGAAAATCATCAACCTGGACGGGGATATCAAAACAGCAAACGGACAGGACATCACCACACTTGCTCAAGCCAACGAAGCTGGCGCTACGGTGATTGCTTACGGACAGTTCATCAACGTCATGATTGATTTTCTCATCGTTGCGTTCTGTATCTTCATGCTCGTGAAAGGCATCAACTATCTGAAGAGCAAAGAGCACAAAAAGCCCGAGCCGAAAAAAACGACCAAGGCTTGCAAGTACTGCCTATCTGAAATTCCGGCTGCGGCTACCCGCTGCTCGCACTGTACTTCAGAGCTCGAAGCAGAAGGCAGCGGCGCACCGGCGTAACCCCAATGAGCGTATAAAGACTCTCCGAGTTGAATTACGGATATAAATTCTGATGCGGGGGACAACCTCTCACGTGCTAGGGTTTATGTATGAAAAGCTAGCCCTATGGGCCTCATTAACAATGGGTTGCGTAGCTTAAAGGTTTAAAGGTTCCACCGTAAAGGTGGGGCCTTTTTTATGCCAATCATACAAATGTTACATGTGCTCCCCCATGATTTTAATTCGGATCCATGCTCATGAACTAGAAACGGCGTGGCAGCAAATGCTCCAGAATCGACTTCAGATCCTTATCTTCCTTGTAAACTTCTTCCCCGGTATCAAGCTCCGTTACACGAATATATTCAAAGTTAGCCGAAGCATCCACTGGCTTGAACAACAACTGGGCCTCATCTTCCAAACGTACATTGAATCCCATATCCTTAAACATGCTGCTTAACTGACTGTTAGCCGGTTCTTGGCCTTGCCCTACAAATATAAGTCCTCTAAGGCTTTTACGCTCCTGAGGTTGCGGATAAATCACCTGAAAGTGTACAATGCATTCCATACGATCGTTCCCCTTTCGTTTAAAACAAACTTTGTGAAATTTTGAACTTTAAAAACTGCTATATAAGGAGATACGTTTCATGACCCCAGAACGTTTCGACATTTATGACGATGAGCAAAATTGGATCGGCACTTCACTACGCAGCGAGGTCCATGCCAAAGGATATTGGCACCGTTCATTCCACTGCTGGATCGTGCGTGACGAAGGCGAGCAGCGACTAGTTCTTTTTCAGCGGCGGCGTGATATTAAGGATACCTTCCCCGGATGTTATGACATTACAGCAGCAGGTCATCTCACCGCTGGTGAGCAACTCCAAGACGCCAGTCGTGAGCTGGAGGAAGAACTGGGTGTTTATACTCCATTCGAGGCACTAACCTATCTACTCACGGCTACACAGCAGCTCCAAGGAGAGGTGCGTGGTGTCCAATTCATAGATCGGGAATTCAGCGCCGTCTATGGATTATGTCTGAACCAGCCGCTCGAAGCCTACGTTCTGCAGCCTAGCGAGGTGGATAGCCTGTATGAAGTGCCGCTGGATGATCTACTCGCTTTGTTTCGTAATGAGATCGACGTCATTCAAGCTACCGGAGTTCAGACTCACCCGTTGAGCGATCATGTGGCTTATGAACCGGAACGTATCGTTCGCGAGATTCGGGCAACGGATTTCGTGCCCCACGGCACAGCTTATTATACGGACGTGCTGGAAGCTCTACATCACGTGCCCAAAGACTGAGAATTCACAATCCTGTTCAACCCGATCCAGTTCAATCGAATGTTCATAGCTTCATTTTCTCAAAAATAGCATAACTTCATACCTTTACTATCGACTTGACTGGAAACAGATGCTGTGACGAACATCACTGCCATATCTCAAATCAACACAAACAGGCGTCTGCCTCGGGGCAGCGCCTGCTTTATGTACATACGTATTCGTTCCATCAAGACAGGTACCTTTGTGCTGGCATGTTCACTCCATCAGAGATGAATTAGTTGCCGATCTGTCTAGCTCTGGTCACCCTCTCCTGAAGGAGAAGACCAATAACGTGCAGAGAGATCTTCGTACCGGTGCCCGTAGCGGGACTCCAGTTCCTCCCCCATATCCTGTTCCAGTTCGTACAACACCAGCTCTTGAGCAAAATGATTCAGCAGCAGCCCGGTCATTACCGGATGCTCCGTCACCACTGCCTGTGTGGCACATGATTCACCCCGCATGCCCAGCATGCACCAGCGGCGATCCACCACCAGGGAAAATTTCCGACCATTACCTGTGCCATACAAAGGCAATCCAGGCAAAGGAACAGGCTGATCGAGCATGCCCTCGCCGCCATCACATGACCATAACAGCCGCACACCGCGAGCTTCAGCCTGCTGTAAGTCATTACGTAGCATCTCTGCCTCTTCACGCCAAACATCTACGACAATCTCATGCTGAGCCTCGGCCAATTCACGGCTCAGATTCTCAAACACATTTTTGTCACCCTCGAGGTTATAGAAGACAGGCTTCTCCGGTTCACTCTTGGGCATACTGCTCTGGACATAATTCAGAGAGGTACGCATTTGATCGGAGATCATACGTGTCATCTCCTCAGGCTTCAGCACACTATACTTCGCAGGTTCCCCCGGACTACACCGCAAGAACCCACGCTGTTCCAGCCGTTGCAGGGTCGCATATACATTGGAACGGGACACGCCCAGCCGCTTCGCAACCTCATATCCTGAGGCTGATCCCTGGCGAGCGAGTTCCACCATAATTTTAGATTCCATCTCGGTAAACCCGAGATGACGCAAATGATGCAGCAGTTGGTCCATATTCCCGTCCCCCCATGCTGTCAGCAACCCACACTGCCTCACACTGATGCGGCAGAGCTTCTACTGCATCAGATCAGATCTGTTCGGCACCGCAGCGCGGACACCACTTCGAACCTTTGGGCAGCTCGGCTGCACAAATCTGACAATTTACCATTTCGCGTGATACTTCGGTCTGTACGTCCACCGTGTTCACGATCGGGTTATTTTCTTTCCAGTAGCGGATGCGTTCGTCCAGCTCCTGTTGACGCTCACGTTCCCGCTGCATCTCTTCATCTCTGCGACGTTCCCACTCCGCATCGAACGCTTCCTTTTCTTCTTGAGTAAACTCGGTACTGTTATATTCCGATTCCGTCTCCAGATCGGCTATGGACGGAATGACCGTGTGATACGGCTCGTCTTCCTCCAGTTCCAATTCAGGTGGCGCATCGTAGAAGTCCGGCTCTGGAGTTGGGGTTTGAGCTACAGCTGCCTCCTGTCTCGCGGCTGTGGTGGCTCCTGCGACTCCTGTAGCTCCTACTGTAGGTGCTGGTGTCTTGAACTCGCCCAACTTGCGTCCGCATTTAGGGCAGAAGTTGGCATCCAGGGAAGCGACGTGTCCACACTCGCACAACCGTTCATTCTTGAGCTGTGCAATCTTGTTGCGCAGGCCATCAATCTCGTCCTGCAATTCGTCGCAGAGCTGCGACAGATCCACCATTTCTTTTTCTGCACGCGTCATATCCTGTGCCCGATAACCCTCATAGAAGATGCGACCCATATCTGTAAAATGGACTTCCTGTTCCTGTTGCAAGCCCACAATCTGGTTGTTCAGTTTCCCAATCTCAACGGCGTGCTGGGCACGCTCTGTTGCTTTGTTCGCTCCGTCTTTGATGCGCTGAAGCAGTTTCATGACCATTCCTCCTCTGTCCCGTCAAAACCAATATTATCATTTCTATTTAGTAGTAAATTAGCATATTACATCCTTCATGCAAAATGCTCAGGCATATAACTTATACGATATCATGCCAAAAAGTTGCGTAATCTCGTGCTGGTGCCCGTTTTATACCGATACTGGATGAAATCGGGGGCTTTCGTCAAGACCATATGTTCGGGTATAATGAAGCTTTGACCATACTTAACCGCCTGTTTAGGCGACTAACTCTATCATACCAATTTACAATGCGATTGTGAAAAGGGCAAATGGTTTACTTTTAACCGGGATAGTCCTATCCCTGAATGCATACAGAGGTGGATGAAACATGTTAAGTCCGAACTCAACGTTCTACCCCCGTCCGCTCGGGGTTACCCCGGCGGCGTCCCTGCCCCAGTCCCCGTCTGCTCCGCTGGAGACCAGTCGGCAACTCGTGGGCAATGAGCAACAGGATGCCTTTTATTTTCGTTCTCTGGAAGAGGCAGGCATCAAGTTAAACGCACCACAAATCTCGGCAGTCCGTCACGGCAGAGGACCGATTCTTACGCTTGCCGGAGCCGGTTGTGGCAAAACAACTGTACTGGCTGCAAGAGCCGGCTACCTCATAGAGGTCAGCGGTGTACATGCAGGCAGTATCCTGCTGGTGACGTTCACGAACAAAGCCGCCACCGAGATGAAAGACCGGATCGCCGCATTGCCAGGTATACGCCCGGCAGCTGCGAGAGCCGTACAGGCTCGCACCTTTCACTCTTTTGCGCTGACATTACTGCGTCATTACGGTGTACAGGAAGAGATCTTTGGTGAGTCGCGAGCCCAGCATACGGTGCTAAAGATGCTTCTTCGCCAAAATGGCATGAGTGAAGCCTTCCAGCCCGAAAGTCTGCTGGCCATGCTGTCCGCATGGAAGATGCAAGGATCGGAAACAACCGATCTGCCTGAGAAATCGCAGGAAGAACGCGATGCCAAGCGTGTTCTGCTTGGTTACGAAGCCTGGAAGCAGGATCGTGGCAAAATGGATTTTGATGATATTTTACTACGGGCAGCCGCGCTGCTTCGTGATCCTGCTGTTCTGGGGCCGCTTCAGAAGCGTTTCCAGTACATTATGGTGGATGAGTTCCAGGATACCAACCATCTGCAATATGAGATTGTGCAAAAACTGGCTTCCGCCCACCGCAACCTGATGGTTGTGGGAGACGATGACCAGACGATCTATACCTTTAATGGCGCACGCCAGGAATCAATTTTGGAATTCGATAAAGTATACCCCGGTGCACGCATCGTGACGCTGGATATCAATTATCGCAGTGATGCACGCATTCTGGGACTCGGCAGCGAACTGGTCGCTCGTAATAAACGTAGACGTGACAAGCGACTTCGTGCCGCCGGAAACCGCGGAGATGCGCCACGCTTCGCCACACCCTCCAATGCAGAGGAAGAAGCAGCGTGGGTCGTAAACCAGCTGTGCCAGCAGGTTGAAGAAGGGCAACACACCTATCGTGATATTGCGATTCTTCACCGGACAGCGAGCAGCAGCCGGGCTGTATTCGAGCAGCTTGTGTTGAAAGATGTGCCTTTTGTACAGCATGGTGCTTCTCCGGTGTTCTATGATCAGTCTCTCATCAGACCCCTGATGGATCATCTGCGACTGTCTCTTGATCCGCGTGCCATGGATGCTCTCCCTAGTGCATTGGGGCCGCTCTATGTATCACGGGATGCAGGGCTGGAGTGGATTCAGCGCTGTGAACAACAACAGGCGAAGAAATATCCGCTCATTCATCTGGTAAAATGGGAGAAGCTGAAGCCGTTCCAGCAGGAGCAGGTTAAGGAACGCATCAAGCTGATTAAATCACTGCACAAACTGAAACCCATCATCGCCATTCAGGAGATGCGCAGGCAGTTCTACGACAAGTATATGGAAAGTGGTGATCCCAGCATCTTCACCCATTATAAGGAAACGATGCTGGAAACCCTGGATGAATTCGAAGCTGCCGTCAAAAAATTCGAAACGGTAGAAGAGTTCATCCAATTCGCAGATGAACTCTCCCGCAGACACCGTGAGATGGAATCTCTGCGCCGTGCACAGGACAGTGACGCGGTACAGCTGATGACCATTCACCGAGCCAAAGGACTGGAGTTCCCTTGCGTATATTGGATTGGAGCCAGTGAAGGCATTGTGCCTCATAGTACAGCACTGCGCCAGGATATCCCTGAGGATCAGAAAGCTGCGCTTGCTGTACAACAGACAGACGCGGAGCTGGACATGGCGCTGGAGGAAGAACGCAGGCTCGCCTACGTTGCCATCACACGGGCCAAGCAGTACTTGTATGTCACCTCACCGGCGAGCCATCACGGAAAGCCAGCGGATGTGTCCCGCTTCCTGCTTGAAGCCTTCGGCATGGAAGTTCCGGACAAACGCAAACCTCGTGAGGAGAGCCGGACGAGCGGTCAGACTTCATATGGTAAAGGTAATGGACAGTACGCCCGCTCGGGCTCGGGTGCCCGTTCCGAAGGTCGGGATGTGGCACAGCGTCGTGCCATCAGCCACAGTGACCGTCGTGACTACGAGGTCCACAACGAACGTGACGAGGATCGCCTTGGTGAACGGCGTGGCAGTGGTGAAATTCGCAACCATAAGGCGTTCAGCACTCCTGGTGTGAGTCAGACCGCTGCGAGTTCCTCCCGTTCGCAGTCGCACACTTCAGGTTCAGGTAATGCTGAGCGTACGGAGACCGTTGCGATCTGGAAATGCAGTTCATCCACGTGTAAAGCGTGGTTAAGACAGAAACCTGCTGTACCTTCCGCTAAAGTAACCAAGAAAGCATCATCTGGCCCTCCCGCCTGTCCCCTGTGTTCAGGATCGATGGAGGCCGGTACCCGCCAGGTGCCCGTAACGGGGAGATTTGGGAAATAAAATAACACGAGCATTGTAGCTCGTTTCAGGGCGCTTTTTGCTGTTTATTAACAGTAGAAGCGTCTTTTTTCCATTTCAGAATGGAGGTTGGATTATGCAGGACGGCAAACAACATCTGTATGTATCGGTAACTCATAACCTGATTGAACGAACAAAGAACGAATCTACACCCTTTGAGGTGTTGGTGGATGACGAACAGTTGGGCCGATTAAAAGATCTGATGAAGGTGCTGGAGGATGACGATGCCTATACTTTGCAAAGAGCCCCGGTACCCTACAAATCAGCAGACCACGATGAGGCAACAGAACAATTTTCGGATGGCATGACCTTGCTGTATACCTTTCTGTATGACCATGGCACGCCGGATACCCGGCAGTCAATTGAGAGCATGAACGTGCTTCCAAGGCTGCAGGATACGGATTACGATGATCCGGGGTACGAGAATTCACCACTTAACAAATGACAGGATGCCAAAAAGCATGCGTAACCGCAGATCACGCGGAAGACGCATGCTTTTGTTATATGAATCACAACTAACTGCAACGTGAACTGGGTTCAATCCAGACGAATCTCCTGCCCTTTCTCAGCCGATTCGTAGATTCCGCACAACATACGCGTGGAAGCCACACCATCTGCAATTGGGCTGATCGGCTCTGTACCGTTCAGGCAGCAATCCACAAAGTGGTCAATCTGGTTCTGGAATGCACTATGAATATGGAGACCCGTATTGTCCGTCTGGGGTTCAATATTCAGGATGGTATTATTTTTCTCCGTGACGATCAGTGTCTCTGGCTCCAGTTCAAATCCACCACGCTCGCCATATAACTTCACCGATGATTCATCTCCGCGTGCATGCAGGGTAAAGCTCACATCCACCGCCAGCGAAGCCCCGTTTTCAAACCGAATGAGCGCATTCGCCATATCCTCTACGTCATTTACAGCTGCGCTGTAGTCGGCCGCTTTGTAAAAAGAAAGATGTTCGATATGGGCACGATTGCCCAACTTCCGATACGTATTACCACTGACCGAAACAGGTTTCGGCCTGCCCATCAGATACCAGCATTGGTCGATGATATGTACGCCCAAGTCAATCAGAGGACCTCCGCCGGAACGGCTTTTGTCGGCGAACCAACCACCCGGATTGCCATGACGCCGCAGGATGGAAGCTTTGGCATAATACAGTTCACCGAACTCTCCGGCATCAATGAATCTGCGCATCATCTGCATATTGTTATCATACCGACGCACAAATCCAACGATAAAGGTACGTCCACTCTTCTTCACCGCTTCTTCAATCCGCAGTGCATCTTCCACATTGGTTGCCACCGGTTTTTCCAGCAGCACGTGCTTGCCTGCCTCCAGTGCAGCAATGGCGAATTCCGCGTGTGTATTATTCCAAGTACATATACTGACAGCATCTACATGCGGGTCCTCCAGCATCTCCCGATAATCGGTATAGACGGATTGGGCATCATACTTCTGTGCCGCAGCTTTAGCCCGCTCCTCGTTCAGATCGCAGATCGCATAGATGACGGCATCCTCGTTTTTGGCATAACATCTCATATGAAGATCCGAGATAGATCCTGTACCAATCATTCCGATGTGTAGCATTTGTTTCGTGCTCATCATCATCCTCCTTTCCTTTTCCACAACTTCCACAACATCATTATCGTCTAGTCTGCCCGCAGCATGCCTTCGTAAATACCCGGCGTCGAATTTTCAATCTTCACAGCACCCAGTGTCCGGGCATAGAAGTCTACAGGTCCCGCTGATCCGATAATCGCATACCCGTAACCGTCCGCCTTCATCGCATGCATACAGGCCAGTAACAGGGCTGTGCCTACACCTTTGCCCCGTGCATCCTGGCTCACACCTGTCGGTCCGAAGAAATTGCGACATGTCGCTTCGTAACAGGCAAATCCAATCATTTTCCCCTGCTCAACCGCAATATAACAGGACACGGGCTGACGCGCAAAAGCGACCTCGCATTCATCCACCCAAGCCTGGCTAAAGTGTGACCTCACCCAATCCAGTACAAGCTGCTTCTCTGGGGCAATGGCTCTTCGAATCACAATGGAGGATTCCTCCAACGTTCTCAGTCCACTCTCTTGCTCCGGCAAACGATAGAGCGCTACCAACATATCACTCATCTAATCCGTTCCTCCTCGTACTTGAATGTGAAAATAAGATAAAGGTTTGGCCACTTACCTGAAATTAACCTGATCCTGCTGCTGATAACCTGCAATTCAAGCGATATTTCAAATCTAAACTAACATACCGTTTACATTCATTGCATATCAACTGCAACACTGAGACGATTTGTCCCGTCTATTAACTTGAGGCGCGGCCCTAAGGAAGATTTTACCGCGACAGTACAAAGATTAGAAGGGATGAATATTGATGAACAACAGCATGAAAAAAGTAAGTGCCCTGATGGCCCTATCCATGGCATTGGGTGGTGGAGCCGCTTATGCAGCAACACTGGACAACACACAACCAGTACATCAAACATCCGTTTCAGCTGATAGTAAGGCAACTGATGCAGTAAACGTATCTGTGAATGGTGCATCCATCTCCGATGGTTATTGGAGCAAGGATGGCAAAGTAGCCATGATCCCGCTACGTGATCTTACCGAAGCACTGGGTATTGAACTGAAATGGAATAAAGAAAACAAATCCGCAGAGCTGACACGAGGTGTTCTCTGGACACAAGTAATCACAGGCAAGGATCAATATTCCGTAAATAAAATGCTGCTCACGCTGGGTACAGCGCCCGAAATCACAGGCGGCACTTTGTATGTACCGGCTTCTTTTGCCGAAAAGGTATTGCAGGGACAAGTGAACACAACAGGAAATCAGGTGACTATCTCTAGTGAAGAGGACGTGAAGACGGTTACTGAACGTGGTGTAATTACCAGAATCTCGAACCAAGATAAATATAAGTCCATCCAGATTGGCGGTGCAGGCATGGACGGCATCGTGCTTAATCTGAATGAAGATACGAAATTCATCTCGGCGGAAGGCAAAGAGATTGCACTAACCGATCTGTCCATTGGTATGAACGTGGAGGCTGAACATTCCCTGATCACAACACGCAGTCTGCCACCACAAACGCCGACCTATAAAGTCACTGTACTGGATGACGCTACGGAATCTGAAGCACAATTGAAAGAGGTTCTGGGAACGGCTGGTACGATTGAAAATGTAACAACAGCTGAAGGCAGCATCTCACAAATTGAGATCACAGGTACACGATTAACTGAGACGGCTCCTGACCATGTCGTGCTGAATATCGCTAAAGACACGCTACTCGTGAACCACGAAGGCGAAACGGTGAAAGCTGAAGAACTGACTAAAGGAACTAAAGTCATGGGTTTCTACAGTCCTGTGCTGACACGCAGCCTGCCTCCAATCGGAACAGCTTGGAAAGTGGTTGTTGAAGCACCAGCAGCAGAGCTGGAAGCGAAATAATTCGGTTAGAAAAGCGTCTGGCTGAGACACATCTTATATGTTGTTGCAGATGACCGCGTGCATCTCTTAGCGCGGTGTCATGAGTATGGAGTATCATAATGACCAGCCATCCGCGTGTATCTCCTGGCGCGCAGTGTCATGAGTTGAAGCATCAAGAGCTCAGCCGTGCGGCCAGGCGGCGAAGTCAATCTAAAAAGACCTTATCCGCTTGTCTTCTGACAGGCACGGATAAGGTTATTTTTTAGTTTATGGTTTATGGTTTATGGTTTATGATTTTTGGTTTAGGTTTGTAGAGTGTGGCTTCAAACTTGCTTCAAACCCAAGCATACCTGGACTTGTCCAGAGCAGGCATGCGCGACGTGCGCTGCAAACGACATGCGTTGCATACTGAATGTACGAGCAAGTGGAGTTAGCGCTAACGAATCTGAGGCGTCTTATTCAAGGATTTGAAGCACTCGCAAGAATTTAAGGAACCTGAGACACGCTATCTGTGAATAAATTAGCTGTTTACAGCGTTTTTATCAGAAAAATTCGGGAAATAAGGTGCCTGATGTTCCTTACATTTTAAAAAGAGGATCTGCGGGCCAAATAAGACGCCCTGTGTTCCTTAGAAAATCTTCTGGATATTCGCCAGAATCAATCGGACTGGACTTCATCTTCAACGATTGCTTCCACTTCAATCTCAACCATCAACAAGGGATCAATGAGTGCGCTAACTTCAACCATGGTGGCTACAGGCTGGATCTGTCCAAAAAATTCACCGTGAGCCTTGCCAACTTCCTCCCATCTGGAGATATCGGTCACAAACATCCGAGTTCTAACCACATGCGACATGTCAGCTCCCAATTCTTTCAGTGCATTCTCGATCGTCTGCAAAACGAACCTCGTCTGTGCATACGGATCACCTGCCCCCACAACTACACCATCTTGCATCGCCGTTGTACCCGCCACTTCAATTCGGTTCCCTACACGAATGGCACGGCAATATCCCACCAACGGTTCCCATGGGGAGCCTGTAAATACCTGCTGTCTACTCATTCTCTCGTCCCTCGCTTTGGCTGTATTTGTCTCTTATGATTAAACATGAATTATATCAGTCCACCATCTTCTCAGACAACAGAAAGGAGTTTAATTTCATCTTAATTCCAACACTATTTACGCACAAAAAAACCTGAATGGCTGCCCATTGTTTAAATAAAGGACAGTCATTCAGGGATTTCAGGAAAATTAGTATCTTATCTTTAAGAATAAAGCATCCGGATTACAGCTTGATGTTCGCCTCATCAAAGTATTCTTCCAGAGTTAATCCACTCTTCGCCACATCTGACGCCAAATCTGTACCGATGTATCGGATATGCCAAGGCTCATAGACGTAACCTGTGGTATCTTCTTCGCCTTGCAAATAACGGATGACGTATCCATATTCAGCAGCGTGTTCAGCCAGCCACTGGCCTTCCTTCGATGTGCCAAATACCTCTTCCAGCACATTGCCCACACTCGGGCTGGATACATCAATGGCAAGACCCGTCTGATGTTCGCTTCTGCCTGGTACTGAGCTCACACGATCCGTGTATTCTTGACCTTTGGTTTTGACATTGTTGTTGTAGATGGATACCTGGCGCTGATATGAACGATAGCCGGACACCGCACGAAGCTCAATACCATCCGCCTTTGCACCTGCAAATAACTTCTCCAGCGCCTCGGCAGCTTCCTTGCGCATATGCCGCTTCTCGTGCGGTTCATCGAAGGAGAACGGTACATTCGGCTCTACCAGATCGTCCGGCTCGTACCCTTCAGGCAGACTGCGCTGCTTGTTCACAATGACGGTCATAGACTCGGCATTGGTCACCACGGATTGTGCATCAATCGTCGTTTGCAGTGCGCTGATGCTGCGTTTCTCCATCAATGGATCTTCCGCTGTCGCCCCGTTACCATCGTCTGAAGAACCCTGCTCTTCGCCAGCCGAAGCATTCCCAGACTCACTATCCGTGCCTTCACCGCTGTTGCCAGAAGATGATGTGTCATCCCCACCAGCATTGTCACCGTCTGTTCCCTTATCCTCCGTAAAATGAACCGTTGTGCCGTCTGACTCCTGTTGTGTGTTACCTGCTCCAGTCGAATTTTGGCTTTCCTCTGTGCCATTCTGGCACGCGGCAAGCAATGCTCCGCATATCATCAATGAGGACAGCATAACCAACATGCGGCGCTGTCTTCCTGTACGTGATTTCATGTCAAAACTCCTATCGCCATAATATAAATGTTGTTGTCTAGTTGTCTGCGTGCAATGTTCCCTGCGACAGTATACCTTAATTGGGAGCGAAGCTCCACCGGTAAAGAGCACCTTTAGAAGTGATCCGAATGAACATATAAGGGCGATACAGCCTAAATGATCGTTTTTTGGACTTTTAAAGCAACATCCCCGTGCTGTACACATCAGAAGCGAAATGGGAATATGCCTTCATATATCCAATATGCAAAAAAAGTGATTATGCAATAAAAACAAGCAGGGGTGATCTGAGATCTCCCCCGCTCTGATGAGTGCATCATTTGGTTGCCGGGCTGTCCGTCTTCTTCTGGACAGCCTGCCACATCCGCGCGGCTACACGCTCGCGGATCAAATCCAGCCCTGCGGTGGCCGGCACGCCCGGCAGCAGCGCCGTCAGCTCTGGCAGAGCCGGCGGCTTGCCCGGCTGCGCGAGACGCACCTCAACGGCGCCAAAGCCCGGCCCCGGCTGGTGCATGGCGCCGTCTGCGGCAGCCTCGGCGATCCACTCGCCGACGGCCGCGCCGCCTTCGCCGCCCCGCACCTGCGGGCGGCCAGCCGTTTCCGCTGCGCGGCCGGGGCCGCTGGGATCATGGGCGAGTTCCTCCGCCCA
>NZ_JAPDOE010000024.1 GCF_026013365.1 Paenibacillus sp. LS1 | reverse complement strand
AACTTCATATTTTGCCGGCGTGGCGGAATGGCAGACGCGCTCGACTCAAAATCGAGTGGGAAACCGTGGAGGTTCGAGTCCTCTCGCCGGTATAGATAACGGGATGTAGCTCAGCTTGGTAGAGCACCTGGTTTGGGACCAGGGGGTCGCATGTTCAAATCGTGTCATCCCGATTGTTGTTATGCGGGTGTAGTTCAATGGTAGAACTTTAGCCTTCCAAGCTAATAGCGTGGGTTCGATTCCCATCACCCGCTTAAATATTGAAAAGAAAGAGATGGTACTCACCGTCTCTTTCTTTTTTTGCGTTCATAGGTATATTGGAGATTGTAGTACACCACAATCACAGATTATATAGCTCACTAGCATGCACCAGTATGTATCCCATCCTCACGAGAGATCGTTCCTCTCATAACTCTTAGTAATTGTGGAAAGTTCTCAAATGGAACAGGTCTAGCACAACACATCCTCCAACACTAAAACTAACCTTCTTTATCACATTATATAAAAACGCTTACAAAAATAGCTTGCGTAAATCATCAGCCTGTAATACCATATCAATTAAGCGCTTAACCTTCAGGGGTAAGGCGCTTAAACTTAACTTAGATTAAGCGCTTAACCCGTAGAGGAAAGGATGGCGATCATTTCATGACAACAATTCGACTGACGATGGCTCAGGCACTGCTTCGATATTTGGATCAGCAATATATCTCGGTTGACGGAGTGGAAACCAAGTTTGTGAAGGGGATCATCGGTATTTTTGGACATGGCAACGTAACAGGCATTGGAGAAGCGCTGGAGCGTAGTCCCGGAAGCCTGACGTATATGCAAGGAAAGAACGAACAAGGCATGGTGCATACGGCAGCGGCTTATGCCAAACAGAAGAACCGCAGACAGATCTATGCATGTACAACATCCATTGGACCTGGTGCTTTGAATATGATTACGGCGGCAGCTACCGCAACGGTGAACCGGATTCCGGTTTTATTGCTTCCTGGAGATAACTTTGCTACACGGGAACCGGACCCGGTGCTACAGCAACTGGAAGTAAGCAGTGACTATACAATCTCAGCTACTGATCCATTCAAAGCCGTCAGTAAGTACTGGGATCGCATCGTTCGTCCCGAACAGTTGATGATCGCTGTTACACAGGCCATGCGTGTGCTAACCGATCCAGCAGAGACGGGAGCAGTAACGCTCGCACTGCCACAGGATGTGCAGGCAGAGGCGTACGATTACCCGGAATCGTTCTTTGCCCGCAAAGTACATTATCTGGACCGTCGTCCTCCGGTGCAGGCAGCCATTGAACGGGCAACGGAGCAGATTGCCCGAGGCAGGAAACCGCTGCTCGTTGCAGGCGGCGGTGTGTTGTACTCTGAGGCATCCGTTCAATTAGTGGAGTTCGCCGAAGCATTTGGCATTCCGATCGCCGAGACGCAGGCGGGTAAGAGCGCAGTCTCTTGGGACCACCCACTGAATGTGGGGGCCATCGGGGTTACTGGCTCTCTGGCAGCCAACAGACTGGCGAGAGAAGCGGATGTGGTAATCGGCGTCGGTACTCGGTTCTCGGATTTTACGACGGCGTCCCGCTCTGCTTTTCAGCATCCGGAAGCGTCATTCATCAACATTAACCTGAACGGCATGGATGCTGCCAAGTTAGGCGGGGAAGCCATTCTGGCAGATGCTCGTGAAGGATTACAGGCTTTGCAGAAGGAATTGCAGCAAAGACAATACCGCAGTGCATATGGCGCATCCGAAGTCGCTGATCTCCGCGCTGAATGGAATGCAGAAGTGGATCGGCTGTATGCAGCACAACATGAAGCTGGACTCGCGCAGACCACAGCAGTCGGCGTTGTTAACCGGACGATTGATCCATCCTCCGTCATTGTGTGTGCGGCAGGTAGTCTGCCAGGCGATCTGCATCGTTTGTGGCGTGCGGCTGAACCAAAGACGTATCACATGGAGTATGGATTCTCCTGTATGGGGTACGAGGTAAGTGGAGCGTTCGGAGCAGCACTTGCCGAGCCAGATCGTGAAGTGTACGCGATGGTAGGGGATGGCAGTTATCTGATGCTGCACTCGGAGTTTGTGACCAGTTTGCAGGAACAGAAGAAGATGACTATTTTATTATTCAACAACAATGGGTTCCAGTGTATTCATAATTTGCAGCGGGAACATGGCAGTGACGGGTTCGGCAATGAGTTCCGTTATCGGGAATCCGAGAGTGGACGACTGACCGGGGATTATATGCCAATGGACTTTGCAGCTCACGCCCGAAGCATGGGAGCCAAATCTTATAGAGCCGAGACAGCAGAACAGCTGGAACAGGCACTCCGAGATGCGAAGAACGAAACGGTGAGTACGTTGATTGAAATTCCGGTTGTGCCTGGAACCAACGCAGGTGGATATGAGTCGTGGTGGAATGTAGGTGTTCCTGAAGTATCTACCGAAGAGAAGGTAGTTCATGCTCATCATACGATGCAAGCCAACCGTGCCAAAGCAAGACCTATGTAATCTGGTTTAATATAGTGAACCACAATGTTGAACGACAAAGGAGACGTGGAGCAATGAGCAAGCTGCCATTCCAGCTTGGGATTCATCCGATCAATTGGGTCGGTGAAGATGTGAAGGAGCATGGTGATGCGACAACGTGTGCACAGATTCTGGATGACATTCAGCGTCTTGGGCTGACAGGTACAGAGATGGGACGTAAATATCCAACTGATCCTGTTATATTGCGTGAGGAATTGAGTAAAAGGAATATCAAGCTGGTCTCCCAGTGGAAATCCGTACTTTTCTCCGACCCGGCATATCGTCAGTCGGAGCTGGACAGTTATCGTAAACATGCGGAATTTCTGCAATCCATGGGCAGTAAGGTGATCAGTACGGCGGAGGTAGGTGGGTCACTTCATTTTGATCCAAGACGGACACCGAATGAAAAAGAAGTGCTCAGACTCAGCGAATCTGAATGGCATATCCTCGCTGAAGGATTGAACGAAGCAGGAGCTATTGCCCGCGAACATGGGTTGAAGCTTACGTATCATCATCATGGAGGCACAGTGATAGAACAACCAGATGAGATTGACCGACTGATGGAACTAACCGATCCTTCTCTCGTGTATCTGCTCTATGACACAGGTCATGCCTACTATGGCGGAGCCGATCCACTTGAACTGCTGCGTAAACATTATGATCGGATCGCTTATATCCATCTGAAAGATATCCGCCCACATGTGCTGGATGAAGCACGCGCGGAGCAGTCTGACTTTGTCGGATGTATTCGTAAAGGGGTGTTCACCGTACCAGGGGATGGATGCATTGACTTTGCTCCTATTCTGCAGGAACTGATCACACGAGGGTACGATGGCTGGGCGATGCTTGAGGGAGAGCAGGATCCGGCGATTCATAACCCGTATGAGTACGCCAAACGCTCCTTGAACTATATGGAGTCCTTATTCCAGCATAGCTGATATAGGCATAGCGATGGGGAGAGGACCATACCCATGAAGTGAAAAAGGAAGAAGGCCAGTAAGAGTATAACGTTACGATTGGAAAATAAACTGACATACTCTAGCCGTTTACTAATCCTCACGAGGAATGAGTAACTAGTCTAGATATCCATATACAACATGTAAAATCCCACCACAGAAAGGGGCTCACATGCAATGACTTACGTATCCTTTCCCGTATCCAGGAAGAAGGATTTAACCGCGATTGGCCGTCTGTGTATCGACTTGAATGCCAATGAGATTAATCGCCCAATGGAAGAGACGATGACTTTTACGAAATATGTGGGTGGCTCTCCGGCCAATATTACGATTGGCATGTCCAGACTGGGTATGGAGACGGCTTTTATCGGTAAGATCGCCAATGACCAAATGGGCAGATTCATCCAGAGTTATTTGGAGAAGAACGGCATCGACACATCGAATGTAGTTACAGATGACACCGGAGCGGTGACAGGGCTCGCTTTTACCGAAATCAAAAGCCCAACGGATTGCAGTATCCTGATGTATCGGGACAATGTAGCGGATCTGTTATTACAGGCGCAAGAGGTGCAGGAGCAGTTGATCGCTGACTCCAAAGTGCTGCTAATCTCAGGCACAGCCCTCGCGCAGAGCCCATCCCGTGAAGCCGTATTACAGGCACTTACGTATGCGAAGAAGCATGGCACGGTTATTGTGTTTGATCTGGACTATCGCCCATACACATGGACATCGGATGAGGAGACAGCCGTCTATTACAACCTTGCAGCCGAGAAATGCGATATCATTCTGGGCACACGTGAAGAGTTCGACATGATGGAGACATTCGACCACAATCCGGATCATAGCGATCAGGTAACTGCACAGAAATGGTTTGATTTCTCAGCGAATATTGTAGTAATCAAACACGGCAAGGAAGGGTCCATTGCTTACACACGTGAAGGGCTTTCCCACCGTGCGGACAGCTATCCGGCAAAAGTGGTCAAAACGTTCGGCGCAGGCGACTCTTACGCGGCTGGGTTCCTGTATGGATTGATGCAGGGCTGGACGATTGAGCGCAGTATGGCGTATGGCAGTGGCGCAGCAAGTATCGTCATTTCAAGCCACAGCTGTTCGGATGCAATGCCAACGGTCGAACAGGTGAATGACTACATCGAACGTTGCAATCGGGGCGAGATTACCGTGTCCTGAAGCACGTTGCAATACTTTGAATAACGCGCTCATACAGATCTATAACAATGAAACAAGTTGAACATAAGGGATCACACATAAGCGAAGGGAGACAGGGCTATGGGAAAAGGAATTTCTGAAGCGTCTGCAACAGCGACAATGGTACAAAACTGGATCGGAGGTGCCTGGGTAACCCCAGTGGCAACTCGTACGGAGCCGGTTGTGAATCCTGCTACAGAAGAAGTTATTGCACACGTGCCACTGTCTGAACAAGCAGACGTGGATCTGGCCGTACAGACGGCACGGGAAGCGTTCAAGTCCTGGAGCAGCACACCGGTTCCACGCCGTGCACGTATTCTATTCCGCTACCAGCAGCTGCTGGTGGAACATTGGGAAGAGCTCGCTCGCCTGGTGACGCTTGAGAACGGTAAAAGTTATGCCGAAGCGTACGGCGAGGTATTGCGTGGCATTGAATGCGTCGAGTTCGCGGCAGGTGCCCCGAATCTGATGATGGGCAAACAACTGCCTGACATCGCGACAGGATTGGAGTCGGGCATGTATCGTTACCCAATCGGTGTTATTGGGGGAATTACCCCATTCAACTTCCCGATGATGGTACCGTGCTGGATGTTCCCGCTGGCTATTGCGTGCGGTAACACCTTTGTCCTGAAGCCGTCCGAGCGCACACCGCTACTGGCAGGCCGCTTGGCAGAGCTGTTCAAGGAAGCGGGGCTTCCGGACGGCGTGCTCAACATCGTTCACGGTGCGCATGATGTCGTGAACGGGTTGCTGGAACATAAGGATATTCAAGCGATCTCCTTTGTCGGATCACAACCTGTGGCTGAATACGTCTACACTACTGCATCTAAGCATGGCAAACGGGTACAGGCACTCGCGGGTGCCAAGAACCACTCCATCGTTATGCCAGACGCCGATCTCGATCTAACCGTGAAAGAGATTACCAGTGCAGCTTTTGGTTCAGCAGGGGAGCGTTGCATGGCATGTGCGGTTGTTGTGGCTGTGGGTGATGTGGCTGACGAACTGGTACAAAAGCTGGTGGAAGCAGCTGACCGCATTACCATTGGTAACGGTATGGATGAGGGCGTATTCCTCGGTCCCGTCATCCGTAGACCACATAAAGAGCGCACACTCAGTTACATTGAAGCGGGAGAGCAGGAAGGCGCGGCATTGATCCGGGATGGACGCAAAGATCAGGCGACAAGTGAAGCTGGTTATTTTGTGGGGCCGACGGTATTCGACCAAGTTGAGAGCAATATGAAAATCTGGCAGGATGAGATCTTTGCTCCATTACTCTCGGTGGCAAGAGTGTCTACGCTGGAGGAAGCGGTAGAACTGGCGAATCGTTCAGACTTTGCCAACGGGGCTTGTCTGTTCACCCGCAGCGGGGCGAGTATGCGTCAATTCCGTGAAACGATTGATGCGGGCATGTTGGGTATTAACCTGGGCGTACCTGCGCCAATGGCATTCTTCCCGTTTTCCGGGTGGAAGAAATCCTTCTACGGTGATCTGCATGCCAATGGCACGGATGGTGTTGAATTCTACACTCGCAAGAAGATGGTAACGGCGCGCTGGTAACAACCAGAGCATAACTCGGGCTAAGGGGAACGCCCAGCCCATATGGACGCACATAGGGAGGATAACGGAATGGGCAAGGACAAAGTGAGAATTGGCATCATCGGTGCTGGACGGATCGGCAAAATTCATGCAGACAATCTCCTGCGCAACCCGCATGCCGAGATTGTGGGAATCAGTGACTTGTTCGCGGGTCCTGAATTGGAGGCTTGGGCCTCCAGACGCGGTATCCCTGTTGTAACGACAGACAGCAGCCAGTTGATCTCGATGCCTAATGTAGACGCGGTGCTGATCTGTTCTTCAACAGATACACATGTGCCGCTGATCGAACAGGCCGCCCAGGCGGGCAAACACATCTTCTGCGAGAAGCCGGTCAGCATGGATCTAGCACAGACCCAAACGGCTGTAGCAGCGGTACAGAAGGCTGGCGTGAAGCTGCAAATCGGATTTAACCGTCGATTCGATCACAACTTCAGACGGGTACGTGCACATGTGCAGGATGGTACGATCGGTGATTCGCATATTATCAAAATCACGTCTCGTGACCCGAGTCCGCCGCCTGCGGAATACATCCGGGTGTCTGGTGGGATCTTCATGGACATGATGATTCACGATTTTGACATGGCTCGTTATCTGTCCGGGAGTGAAGTGGAAGAAGTGTACGCTCAGGGCAACGTGCTGATCAATCCGGTCTTTGCAGAACATGGGGATGTGGATACAGCGATTGTAACGATGACGTTTGCCAATGGAGCGATTGGTGTTATTGATAACAGTCGTCAGGCAGTGTACGGGTATGACCAGCGTGTTGAAGTATTCGGTTCGATGGGCAGCGCCACAGCGGCGAATGATCATCCGAATACGGCTGAGATCAGTACAGCGACCGGGCTCATGCGCGATAAACCATTACACTTTTTCTTGGAACGCTACAATGAGGCATATGTACAGGAGACAGCCCTCTTTATCGATGCGATCATTCATGATACACCGGTTATTGTAGATGGCCATGATGCAGTACAGGCAGAACGAATCGCGCTGGCAGCAAAGATGTCCATGGAGCAGGGAAGACCTGTGAAGCTGAGTGAAGTCCCTGGGGTGTCGCTGGAATCACAAACGGCAACGCCATAGGTAGATGATTAGAGTCACTTTTTTGAATAGAGCGCATGAATAGTCAAAGTTCTTTTTTTCATATGCATCAGGTTGTTGTGGATGATTACAGAAAGGAGTGGATGGCAAGATGTCAGAACGTATTGTGAAACCTGTGGTCAACCCCGAGGGGGACGGTACACTTATCAACGTAACACCGGAGTCGGCCGGGTGGGAATATGTTGGTTTTCAGGTAGCGAAGTTGGCAGAAGGGGAGACGCTAACCCGCGAGAGCGGTGATCAGGAACTTTGTGTGGTGCTTCTCAGTGGTTTCGCCAATGTAAGTACCCGGGAGCACACATGGGATAATATCGGGAAGAGAATGAGTGTTTTCGAGAAAATTCCGCCGTATTCGGTCTACGTATCAACTTCCGATCAAGTGCAGATCACAGCACGTACCGAACTGGAAATCGCTATATGTGTTGCGCCCGGAAAAGGCACGTACCCTGCTCGTCTCATTGCACCCGAGGATGTAGGGGTAGAGGCGAGAGGATATGGCAATCTGGAACGCCAGATTCACAACATTTTGCCGGAACAAAAGGAAGCGGACAGTTTGCTCGTTGTTGAGGTGTTCACACCAGATGGGCATTGGTCTAGTTACCCGCCACATAAGCATGATCGGGACGCACTCCCGGATGAATCTTTGCTGGAGGAAACGTATTATTTCCGTGTGCAACCTGAGCAGGGGTTTGCCATTCAGCGCATATACACGGATGATCGCTCTGTGGACGAGACGCTAGCAGTGAAGAACGGGGAAGTGGTGCTTGTTCCGGACGGATATCATCCGGTAGGTGCTCCTCCGGGGTATGAGGTCTACTATCTGAACGTGATGGCTGGACCAACTCGGACCTGGAAATTCCATAACGATCCTGACCATGAGTGGTTGATGAAAAAATAAAACAGTTCATGCTACGCGCATTGTGCTGGCTTCAAGTTGCGCATGCAGACTTCCCCCTGCATAATGAGAAGAAGAGAACAATTATCTATGTATAACGAAATTTATATATAGCACAAATGGGGAAAAAAACAATGAAAGCAACCATATACGATATCGCACGCGAGGCGGGTGTATCCATTGCAACCGTCTCGCAGGTCATTAATGGCAAAGGCAAAATCAGCGAGAAGCGGCGCGCCGAGATTATGGAGATCATGGAACGCCTACATTATCAACCCAGCGCGATCGCAGCTGCACTTACAGGTAAGCAGACGTATACACTGGGACTACTTGTACCGGATATTTCCAACCCGTATTTTGCAGAACTCGCTAGAGCAGTCGAGGATCGAAGCCGTCAGTTGGGCTACAGTGTGGTCATCTGTAGTACCGACAATAAGGACGAGCGGGTAGAGCGTTATCTGAATCTGCTTCAGCAAAAAAGGGTAGATGGCATGATGATCGGAACCGGAATCGATAATGCCGAAATTTTGTCACCTCTCTTGCAGCAGTCCATCCCTGTCGCTTTGATTGCCCGTCATATGCCGTCCCTGTCGGTTCATACAGTCACCATTGATGACATTCTCGGTGGAAGACTCGCAGCGGAACATCTGCTTGAACTTGGTCACACCCGTGTAGCAGTGCTGTCGGAACCGTCCAAAGTCAGCAGCAGTCAGGAACGTGTACGTGGATTCCGTGAAACACTGATCAAGGCAGGTCATACGCTGGAACCGAGTCAGATTCGAGAATCGGCAGCTGATCTGAGCTCGGCCAAAAAAGAGGCGTTACTGCTGCTCAGTGAGATCGAGCATCCCACAGGCTTGTTTTGCTGTAATGACATTCAGGCTATTGGTGCACTTCAAGCAGCCAAAGAGCTGGGTCTACGCGTGCCAGAAGATGTGTCCATTATCGGATTTGATAACACCATTCTGGCCTCGGTAACCAGTCCACCACTTACAACTGTTGCTCAGCCGATTGAAGATCTGGGACATCGCGCTGTAGATCTGTTGATTGAAGAGTTGAAGGATGAGCGTAAAGAGCCGCAGAAGATTGTGCTGAAGCCTGAGCTGGTTATCCGAGATTCAGCAGGTCGTGTAGGGGTCTGAAAATAATGAGGTTTCCAGTTTGCGCTGACCAGCCCTGAGGCCAAACTAGCCAAGCTTAATGGAGTCATATCTTTTATTCGGATACGGGTGCCGTTTCATCCCTCATTCGGAATATGTAACATAACAACGTAACAAACAAGCCGCGTTCCCCCAATGGGAGAACGCGGCTTGTTGATTTAAATCTTGAACTTCTTCACTTCCTCAGCAAGCGTATTGGCTTGTTGAGCCAGTTCATTGGAGCGCTCCGAGATACTGGTAATGTAATTGAACTGTTCCTGCGTGGAGGAAGCAACTTCTTCCGTGGAAGCGGCGCTCTGTTCCGACATGGCCGCTACACTGGAGATCACTTCAGCAATCTTGCCAGAGCTGTTATCCAGTTCAGTTGTTGCGGATGATACCTGCTGAAGCTGATTGTCGATGCCTTCAATGGATTGCTTGATTCGCATAAACGAGTTGCGCATCTCATGCACGGCAGCCACTTGCTGCTCAATACCATGTTCAGCAGAATCGACTTCACTCACACTTTGGCGGCTAGCTGCCTGAATTTCATTCAACAATACGATGATGTCCTGAGCAGAGCCTGCAGATTGTTCAGCCAGTTTGCGCACTTCCTCGGCAACCACTGCGAACCCACGTCCATGTTCACCCGCTCTGGCCGCTTCAATGGAAGCGTTCAGGGCAAGCAGGTTGGTCTGGGAGGCGATACCTTGAATCATGCTGACGATGCTTTCAATCTTCTGTGATTTATCTGCGAGTAGGGAGATCGATTCACCTACACGGTCAATCGATTGGCGGTTGCCATCCGAAAGTTCGACCTGGTGATCCACCGCTTGTAGTCCAACCAACATGGCTTCTCCTGCCTCACGCATCATCGTTACGGACTGTTCTACACTGCGATTAATACCGCCCACACTATCGCTCATCTCCGATAGACGGCTTGAGCCATCATACACCGATTCAGCCTGTGTACTGGAGCCTTGAGCGAGTTCATCGGTGGCAATGGAGATCTGCTCCGCGATGCGCTTGGTGTTATCCGTATGCTCCTGCATCTCACCCGAGATACTTTGTACGCGATCAGCAGAGGCCGTTACTTGTCTGAACAGCGTGCTAAGCTGATCTGACATCTGATTGAATGCCATGCCAAGTTCAGCGAACTCATCTTTGCCTTTGATCTGAACCCGTCCTGTAAAATCACCACTCGACATTTGGCGGGACGTTCCATGCAGACTTTTCAGCGGCTTGATGAAGAGTGTTGCGATCCAATAGGCACCTGCCAGTACGACCAGCAACGTAATACCGATGATTAGAATGTAGTTATTGCGCAATTCATAATACTCAGCATAGGCCAGCTTCTCGGAGATGATGGAGCCTACAGCCCAGCCGGTGCTTGGAATCTGCTGATAGAACAACAGATAATTCTCATCATTATATTGGAAGGGTTTCTGACCTGACGGATTCGCCTGCATATCTGCCAACAGCGGGTTTAACTCTGTGTTATCCTTGGCTGAGGTGTTCACGAGTTTATCATCAGGGTGAGCCAGAAGCATCCCGTTTTTATCGATTAAAAAGGTGTAGCCCAATCCGTCCAGGTTTATTTTTCCCACGGTATCGGTAAGTGTAGAGAGCAACAGGTCGCCTGCAACAACCCCTTGCATTGTGCCTGCTTTATTTTGAACCGGCATGGCAATCGATACCGCATATTGCTCCGACATCATATCCAGATATGGATCAGAGAATGTTAACTGATTGGCTTGCTTAGCTTCCTGATACCATGGACGCTGTCTTGGGTCATAATCGGTATCGGGAGTCCAGTCTGAACCATTCATGAAGCTGCCGTCCTGCTCTGAACCGTAATACAGATCCGACAGACTCTCTTTGTTACTGCCCAGCTTCATAATGTTAAAGTATTCTTCCGTGAGTTCTCCCTCAGGCACGCCTTCCTGGATGATAAAACCTAACGTTTCGATGACTTTGGCATTACTGCTGATCCAGCCATCCAACTGATTTGCCGAAGAGGCCATTAAGCCATTCAATTTGGAGTCCACATTACGCGTGGCTTGCTTTTCAGTTTGAACCAAGCCAAGGGAAGCCAGTGGTAGTGCAGTAATCAATACAGCGGCCAGAAACATAATCATTAATTTTGGTTTGAGCTTCATTACAATTCCCCCTAGCGTTTAACAATTACATGCCTATACTTCTTCAAATAACATATTATCGTGCGTGGCGAGCGTGGTGTTCCAAGCTGATTTGTTGATCATGCTCACTTGTTAAAACTGGCTGAGTATAATCTCGGGATGTCATGGATGTGTAAGAATGAATGGAGCTTATGAAGTATATCGTCATTTTTAGTTTAAATTTTAGATAATCAAACAAGTTAGTTAGCGAGCATAGAAATTTATTTTATTTACTAAATTTGAAAACGGAATCATGATCTAGAAGTCTTGTATACGTCGACTACATGATTTTTTCGCTACCGTTCAAGTATTATCAGTAACTATAGTTTAGACAAAAACGTTATCGAAATGGACAGGGTAAATAAGAAACGACATTGGAACAGAAAGATTGAGATGATATACTGGGAAGTATCATTAATTACCATTTTATATATGTTTTGTGGTACATGGAGGAGAGCGGTATGATTAAAAGAATTAAAATCATTATGGGTATCGCCACGATTATTGTTGTTGCAGCTATTGCAGCGCGTATGTATACCTCGGGTCAATACACTATGTATATCCCCAGCAAACATACGACGTTTCGAGCAGAGGTTACAGATCATATGAGCATGCTGGATAGATTGGATCGACTGACGATTAGGAAAATTTCAATTGCAGATCCGTATAATGAAGAAGATGAAGTGACGATTACAGATCCCACAGAGATTAGAGATATGCTGAAGCTGTTGAAGGATGTTGAACTTAAAAGAGTACAGGAATTCGACGTTTCCGAAAGGAATCCATATTACTATGAGTGGCGACTTACCATTAATAAAGAAGGTCGATTTACCGATGGATTCGGATTAACATTCTATAATGACCATGCCGTTTCAATCTACAGTGGGTACAAGACAAGAGACCAACTTCAAGATTACGAAATTACTAATGAGCTCAATATAAATGAGATGGAGCGCCTCTTTGAAAAACTGAAGGAGGAGCAAACATGACCAAGAACAACTATCATGTACGTCCGATCGAAGAACAGGATATCCCTTTTCTGTGGGAGATGTTATACGCATCCCTGCATACACGAGAAGGTGATGAACCTCTCCAACTCGAAAGTGTACATACTCCTGAGCTATCCAAATATGTTGAAGACTGGGGAAGAGAAGGGGATTTCGGGTATGTTGCGGTAGACCAGCATGGTAAGAGATTAGGTTCAATAACATTACGATTCTATACGGATCAGAATGCGGGTTACGGCTATGTGAATGCAGCTACGCCAGAGATGGGGATGGCTGTAACTGAAGGTGCACGTGGAAAGGGCATAGGTACCTTACTGCTTCAAACTGCACTGGATGAAGCCAAACGGCGGGGAATTGAAGCAGTCTCGCTCAGTGTTGACCCGGATAACAAAGCGATTCGCTTATATAGGCGGTTAGGGTTTGTGGAGGAAGGCCTCTGTGGTACATCGGTAACGATGGTGCATGTAAGTAGTCTGGAACCTTAAATGATCTGCGATCTTTCTACTGAATAAGAAAAAGGCGCTCCCTCATGGGAAACGCCTCTTTCTTTTGCCACGTATAGCACATACATGTTCTCTTTAAAATTACGCTGTACTATCTCGATTTATTTCAATAAAAATGCCAAAGCCTCATCATACGTTTCCCATTGGAATTCAGTCTGATGCGCCGATTCTTTGGAAATCCGATTCAATTGCATTTTGGCGATTGCACCGCCTACCGCTACACTGGCCCGCTTCATACCCCACGCTGTCAGTAATTTCTGATGCTCTACAATTTTTTCTTTCGTATCCTGAGGGAATGCCTTCATGCTTCGCATATCGACTAGCACATCAAACGAATTTCCCAATTGTTCCGCTAATCTCTGGATTTCTGTATTCGCTTGTTCGACATGTTCAGGGGAGACAATACCTTCCCAAGTAATTTCAATAATAGATTTAGTTGAATCCAAACGTCTAACAGACATGTAGGCAACTCCTCGATAATAAAATGATATGTATTAATATGAGACTATAAGCCTATTAATTATACCTTTTTATAGCACGAATGAAAACTTAAATCAAAGTTATGTGGTTCTTATGAACTACTTCTTCCTAGTGGAGTTAAATTCAGGGATTGCTTCCATATCGTCAATTGGAAGGAGGTTGAATAGCTAAGAAGCCGTCCAGAGTATGAACTCCAGACGGCTTCTACAACGGTGACACGATAAAGTTCAAGTCCTACGTCAGTTAGAGTCCGATCTTCAAACTGTTACCTTCCGTTGCTACACCTTTGGAAAGGGAAATGCTTAGCTTTTGTTCTGCCGAGAAACCAAGTGTTTCCCCGTCATGCAGTGTGACGTCGTTTTCAACCACATACGTTGTGGTCATGAACATCATCTCAAATACATCGCTTAAGGACTCCGATGATTGCATAATCTCCATCTCTTCTTTGCCAAAGTTACGTAGTCCGTAAGTGTAAGCTGAAGCGCCTTCGGCATTTTGGTATAATCCGATGAAAATCCAGAGCGAGACGGGCATCTCATCATGCTTGATTCCACGGCTGGTCTCGACATATTGACTGGCTTCAACCACAAGCGGGGCCATGTATATTGCGAGCGCGTGATCCAACTGCAATAAGGCACTCGCTGTCTGAGTGAACAGAACATGTCCCTCAATAGCATCTGTTGCGTTCAGAACAGAGACAATAATCTGAGACTGGTGTCGTGAGGTAACTTGCTCTGCTTCTCGCCAAAGGATGTTAAGTTTGGCATTCTCCTCAACTTCACGGTCAGGCACAGGCGCAGCAATGTGGGCACATACCACCTGCATTCCATTCACTTCAAAGAAGAGATTGCCCTCCTCCGGGCTTTCCTCAATCTCAATATTCCATTCGTTTTTCATATTTCTGATGAAGAGGTCAAAATCACAATCGTCACGCTCCAGCAGGACAAAACCCACGATGGTTTCATTGTAATTCGTCGATTCGACAGCACCACCTGCAGGTACCTTCTCCTTTTTGCGCCGCCGAAGCTTGTCAAACAATCCCATGACATGTTCTCCTTCCAATTCCAGATCGATTCTGGTCATTGTACACTGCTATCTATTCACTACCTTACCATAAAGGAGTTAAACATGAATCGCAGCAATGCACCAAACGACAGAAATTACAGGAACAGAACTAGCAACAATGCAATGATCGCAGGCAATCCTTGTTTAATAATGATGGAACGTGAAGAAGTAGCCCCTCCATAGAGAGCTGCGATAATCACACACGCCAGGAAGAAAATCTGAATATGCTGTCCAACGACAGCATCCGGATATACGAGTCCCCAGATCAGACCTGCCGCAAGAAATCCATTGTAAAGACCTTGATTGGCCGCGAGAGATTTGGTGGATTTGGCGAATTCCGGCGTGAGATTAAAGGTTTTCATTGTGCGTGGACGAGTCCACATAAACATCTCCATCACCATGATATAGATGTGTTCGACAGCTACAAGAGCTACAAAAATGATACTAATCAAAGGAAACACCTTACTTTCTATATGTAATTTATTTACTTGTCCATCTTAGTATAAATGTTTGCAACGAGAACGGAAAGAGCAAAATTAATTTTTAACAATTTAATTGTGTATTATCTAAAATGTTTATCATTTTCCAAGTGCGTTATGATGTTGAAAATAAAAAAATGGATACAAAGATAAGCATACGCCGATTGTCGAAAATCCATTCATTGGGTAATAATGAACAATAAAGAAGTGATATTGCTCAGGAATGAGAGGAGATTACGATGGGAACTGTTCAATTCGTTCTGTTAGCGGATGATCCGTCTACATTTGAGACACAAGTTGTACCTTTTATCGATATTGAGCTTGCTGGAATACCTGGTGACCGTCATTATGGTCTGCTTCGTCCAGCGGATTCGCGTCAGAAGATCTACAAGCGCGGCACACCGATTGCGAATCGCCGCCAGATCAGTATAGTTTCTGAGGAAGAGTGTGCTCTTATAGCTGAGAAAATGAACATTCCTGAAGTGCGTCCAGAGTGGCTTGGGGCCAATATGCTAGTCTGTGGCATTGATCGATTGACGGAACTACCTGCTGGAACGCGGCTTCTATTTCCAAACGGGACGGGGTTAATATGCGAAGGAGAGAATCTTCCTTGTGTACATCCAGGGAAAATCATTGAGCAAGTATATGAACAGGATGGTTTACGCAAAAAGTTCGTGCCAGCCGCTCGAAAAAAACGTGGTATCGTCTGCTCGGTTGAACGAGAGGGTGTAATCTATACGGGGGATACCATTGAAGTTATACGCCTGTCCTGAATTTTTAGGGTCAGGTTGTTTAGTTGATCAAACCTCGCTGCTACCCATTCAGTTGTTAGCGTTTAAGTACTCCTCCGGTGTGCTGCCGATAATGGACTTGAAATCTCGGATGAAATGGGATTGATCATGATATCCGAGATCCTGAGATAGCTCAACCAGATCACAGTGAAGACCTCGCTCCATCCATTCTGCAGCATTTTGCAGACGATACAACTTGATTACGGTTTTGGGTCCAATGCCCACATACTGATTGAACAAGCGCTGAAGCTTTCTTTTATGAATATTCCAATAAGAGGACAGATCATCCACTCTCAACATCTCCCGGTTCTGCTCAATCTGCTGCACAATATCGTTAACCAGCGTCGTTTGGGCATCCTCAGCTGGAAGGTGCGCACATAATAGCTGATCGATGTAACTGATTTTATCCGCATCATCTCCATCCTCGAGTAGCCGTTCTTCCAAGGACCCTGCTGTGACATCAAGAATACTAGAGACATCCATCGGTTGTCCGTAAAGTGAAGAGACAGGAACCCGGAGGAAGGGATAGAACCCGCCTGGGTTGAACTTCACGCCAAATACGCGACCTTTCCCGCTCACAAGGTAGGAGAATTTACGTCCCGATGGTCCGAAGAAAAACGTATTGTTCCGTTCCACAACCAGATTGACACAGGGGTTAGGCACGACATGTTGGGGATACGGTTCAAGTCCAGTCAGATCCCACGATACGATCCAGTAATGTTTAACAAAAGGACGAAGTGCTTCGGAAGGAGCATGGCGTGTCAGTTGATATTTATGGTCACCTTCATTCAGATTCAGCAGGCCCATACTTGGTCTGTCTCCTTGTTCTACCTGTTTCATGGGACTATCCCTCCTGCTGTTCTCACTTTATTTAGGTTCTCTGAATAATAATGCCCGCACAGCAAAACGGGGTAAAATGAGTTGTCTGCGCCATCTCGAAGGTTGACTGAGGAGGCGATAGAGCCATTCCAGGTTAAGCTTCTGCCATATCGCAGGGGCACGTTTGGTTTTGCCAGCCAGAATATCGAGACTACCTCCCACACCTATGGCTACACGAGAACTTAACTGATGTCGATATTTGTTAATCCAGTGTTCTGCATGGGGTGCGCCAAGAGCTACGATAAGAAAGTCCGGTTGAGCAATACAAATCTCTTCCGCAATCTGATGCCCCTCATCTGCCTGGAAAAACCCATGGTGTCTGCCTTTGACGACAACTCCTGGATAACGTTGTGCAATAACTTTCACGGCCTGTTCACTGACACTTTCCTCTGCTCCCAGCATATAAAATGACCAGTGTTTTCGATTGCCTTCCTCCAATAAACGAAATAGAAGATCACAACCGGTTACCCGTTCAGTCAATTGTCCGCCCCGCAAACGGGATACCATCACAATGCCAGCGCCGTCAGCCGTAACTAACCCGGCTTGATCGACGATGCTGCGAAGGGAGGCATTATTTTGACAGGACATGACGATCTCGGGATTTCCTGTGATGACATGGAACAGTTCAGTGTTTCCCTGATCTACGACTTCACCAAGGATCGCAACGGTTTGATCCATCGTGACATTGGGAAAAGGGATACCCATAATATTTGTTGATTGGCTCATGTCTCATTTCCTTTCTGATTCTGTCCCATGAGTGAATGGGGGACAAGCTTATGCGTGTGAAGTTCATGTATCATACTGTCAATCAGGTTATCGAATGCATGTACGTTTGGATCATAATCGTGTAACAGATACAGTTTGCCTGAACGGCCAATGGCTGTGACTGCAGAATAGTAGTATCCGGTTAATCCTAGACAATAACAATCTTCATTAGCGTATTTCAAGATCGAATGCATCTCTGCGGAACAACGCAGTGTCTCTTCAGCATTCGGAATTAAATGAAATTCATATTCATGCCAAGGGCTTTCATCAGGCACTTCTCCGGAGATATGGCTATAGTATTTAAAATATATAAGTTCATCTATTCCCCAAAACTCTTCTAGAAACGATCGGGCAGCAGGAAATACATCTGCGGATGTAGAGCACTGCTCTATGTATGCCGAGATGTCAACGCAGCGGTTCTCATACCAGCCTGCCTTTTGCAGCAATTGAATCATTTGTTGATAAGGTAACAATGAGGATTGTGACGTTCCAGTCATATTGAACAACTCCTGTTATTTCATTCCAGTTTAGTATATCTGATCTTCTGGAAAAGGACTATATAACCTGATGTCGCGTTTTTACAATACGACCTTTGGGGTATAACGATAGGATAGGAGTGCGAGGTTGGTAGATCGCATATCCAATACATAAAGGGAGTGAGTCCATGGAACTCAAATATGAGTTTTATATCAATGCAGGGTTGGAAGATGTGTGGAATGCGCTGATTTCACCAGACGGCACACGGAACAGCTTTTTCGGGAGTGAACTTCGTACCAATTTTCAGCCAGGTCAGCCGTTTGCTTATGTAGGGCCGGGCAATGATGGTCCAGAGACTGTCCATGTGTATGGAGATATATTAGAATTCGAACCGTTGTCCAGACTCAGCTATCAGGAGCATCCAGGTCCATCATATCATGCGAACCATGCCGAGCTTCAATCCAGAGTGGCTTTCCAGTTGGAGACTGTGGGGGAGTGTACGAAGCTTACGCTGATTAATGATCAATTCACGGATAACCATCCTTCTTTTGCAAATGCACAGAGTAGCTGGTGGATGATCCTGAGCAGTATCAAAACTTGGGTAGAGACGGGAAAAACACTGAATTTTGGCTGGTAGTTAGCTGGCAAGAGGCAGTCATTAATGATTGATTATAATAATAAAAAAATATATATAACAAATGAACCAGTGCTGATTCAGCGCTGGTTCATTTTGTTTATACAAATTAAGACTATAGCTCTACATTTAATGTCTAATGATGTCGAAATATATATCATATGACCTAAGAGGAGAAATGAACATGTTTCGTAAAAGCACTGAATCTACCAAACAACTTCGTATAGATGAGCATCAAAAATTACTGGAGTATAGTCGTAAGCTAGTTGCAAACGCAGAAAAGGGCGACTATGGTACATGGGTCGAAGATGGTATTGAATTTCAGAATACCGATGAAATAGCCAGTAACATCAAAAAAGCAGTACATATGATGAAAGCACAAAACGAAGCTGTGGAGATGCGTCTTAAGATGCTGAACCAGGCGATGAATGTGGGATTATGGGAATCTGAAATCGTTGCCGGTGATGCGCTGGATAACAATAATATCATCGCATTTTCGAATGAATTCCGCCAAATGTTAGGCTTCCATAATGCCAAGGATTATCCCGATTCGTTTGCAAGCTGGGCCAAATCCATATATCCGGATGACAGACCTCAACTGGTGCAGGAGATTATGAAACATGTGAATGACGCTGGAGCAACGACTGCGTATAACGTAATCAGTCGTATGATTACGAAAAGTGGAGAAATCCGCTGGTTCCGATGTCTTGGACAAGTCGTCCGAAATCAGGCTGGCGTTCCGGTCAAACTTCTGGGCATCATGTTTGATATTCATGAGGAGAAGAGCAAGTCTGATGAGCTGGAAGCACTCGTCACCCGATATGATCTTGTTAACCGCGCCTTGGTCGAGGCCCCATGGGATATGACCGTTGTGGCTGGGGATGTCGTTAACCCGAATAACGAATTTTGGTGGTCCCCTCAGTTCCGCAGAGAATTAGGATTTAAAGACGAGCAGGATTTCCCGAATGTGTTCAACAGCTGGAGCAGCCGACTTCATCCGGAAGATCATGATCGGACGATTAACGAATTCGCCAGACATATGAACGATTACAGTGGTCGTACGCCGTATGATCTGGATTATCGATTGCAACGCAAAGACGGGGAGTATCGGTGGTATCACGCAGGTGGGGAGACCATCCGAGATCATGATGGAGTGCCGCTTCGTGTAGCTGGAACCATTCGAGATGTAACCCATGAGAAGAATAAGGAACAGATTGTGGAAGCCATGAATCTGAAAACAAAACAATTGTCGGAGTCTATTGGCGAGATGGTACGTGGAATTAACTCGATCACCGATCAGGCACAGGATTTGGTTACTGCACAAGAATTATCTGCCGATGCAGCCATTCAAGTGAAAAGCAGCGCAGATGATACCAAAAACATTACCGTGTTTATTCGTGAAATTGCCAGTCAGACTAATCTGCTCGGGTTGAATGCAGCAATTGAAGCCGCGCGAGCGGGAGAACTGGGACTAGGGTTCGGCGTCGTTGCAGGTGAAGTGCGGAAACTGGCTGATCACAGTTCAGAGGCCACAGTAAATATCGAAGACAGCATGCAGAAGATGAAAACACTGATTGATCAGATTCTTGAACATATCGGTAACATGTCCACTCTGACACAAAATCAGGCTGCCCTGACACAACAGGTGAATGCATCGATGGATGAGATCAATAACATGTCACAAGACCTGGTTAATTACTCACGGAATTTATAAACTCGATTTCGTTTGTTATAACATCACGATTATTGGCAACAACATCAACAAAAAACCACCGGGAGGCTGAAGTGCTCCCGGTGATTTTTTGTATTTCTATTTATAGCTAAGATTACAGCGACATCTTCATCTGTTGGATTATACTTGTTGAACTTTGATCAGGTTCGTGTTACCGGATTGACCGATTGGAACACCAGCGGACAATACAATGATGTCGCCTTTTTCGATGTAACCTGTTTTGATTGCGTTACGTGTAGCAGATTCGAACATTTCATCCGTTGTGGTTACTTTGTCGCCCATAACCGGAATGACACCGGAGAGCAGGCAGATTTTCGCCAATACTTCTTCATGTTGTGTAACAGCGATGATTGGTGCTTTTGGACGATATTTGGAGATCATACGCGCTGTGAATCCACTTTCAGTGGAAGTGATGATTGCTTTCGCATTCAGTACGAGGGAAGAACTTACAGCGCCCTGACTGATGACTTCAGTAATATCAGCGATCTGTTGAGCAGATTTTTGTGCGAATTGCTCTTTGTAATCGATCATCGTTTCAGCACGGCGAGCAACAGCAGCCATCGTACGCACGGATTGTACCGGATATTTACCAGCAGCTGATTCACCAGACAACATTACAACGTCTGCACCTTGAAGTACAGCGTTCGCCACGTCACTTACCTCGGAACGGGTTGGACGCGGGTTCACTTGCATGGACTCCAGCATGTGAGTAGCTACGATAACTGGTTTACCAGCGCGGTTACATTTATCGATCATTTCTTTTTGCATCATCGGTACGTCTTCGATCGGTACTTCAACCCCGAGATCTCCACGAGCTACCATGATACCGTCAGATGCTTCAATAATATCGTCCAGGTTAGTCATACCTTCCTGGTTTTCGATTTTGGAGATGATCTGTACGTGGTTTACACCGCGTTCTTTCAGAATGCTGCGGATTTCACGGATGTCGTCGCCTTTACGAACAAAGGATGCTGCGATAATTTCGATATCGTTTTCGATTCCGAATCCGATGTGCATAACGTCACGCTCGGTTACACCTGGCAGTGTCGTTTTGATACCTGGCAAGTTAACCCCTTTGCGTGGTTTCAGAATGCCGCCACTGATGATTTTACAATGGATATCGGATCCTTCCACGGACAGTACAGTCAGATCCACAAGGCCATCATCGATCAGGATACGATCACCAGGTTTCACAACGAGGTTCAGTTCTGGATAGTTTACCGAGATACGCTCAGCGTCACCAAGAATTTCTTCGGTAGTGAGGATCAGTTCTTTACCGGCTTGCAGGTGGCAGGATGCTTCTTTCAATTTGCCGATACGAACTTCCGGCCCCTTGATGTCCATCATAATAGGGATATACGTGTTTAGTTCGGAAGCCGCTTTACGGATATTGTTAATCCGAGTAACGTGATCTTCCAGCTCGCCATGAGCCATGTTCAGACGGGCAACGGTCATACCTTCCTGAATCATTACTTTCAATAATTCGATTGAGTCACAAGCAGGTCCCATCGTACAAATGATTTTTGTTTTTAACATGCTAATTTCCTCCTCATAATTTTGCTTATATGTGTATTGTAGCGTTTTCTGTCGAAACAGGGTATGAACTATAGTACAATGATTAGAGTATAGTCCAGTAATGAGGTGAGTTATGGTCACTCCACTTGAAGTACGGCATATTAATGGTGTTGGTTGGTACGAAGAAGCTGTGCAATCTCAAGAGACTTGGCGGCTTAGTTTGGTTACTTATGGAAAATGTGTATATTGGGTGAACGGTGATAAACAGATCATGGAAAAGGGTGAATTGCTCCTCATTCCAGGTGGTGTTCCATATTATGGCAAGAGTATTCCTACGGTAACGCACACACAGATTGTGATTCAACTGCAGCGCGACCATGCGGAATGTCTGCCTGCATTGGAACGTTATGAGGCTCTGCGGCATAAACCCGGATGTTATGAACTGATCCATCAACGTATGAGCGCTATCCATCAACAGTGGCAGGAGCAACCGTCTTATTATGTCATGATGAGTCAAGCCTTATTGATGGAAGTGTTGATTTATATGAACAGGGAGCTTGATCGGGGAGTCATTCCGCCAGAGAGACATAATCATGTTGAACGGATGAAGCGATACATTGAGCGTCATTATCGGGAAAGAGTGACAAAGGAAGAACTCGGAGACGAGATTAGCAAGACACCCAACTATGCTGCCGCTTTATTTAAAAGCATGACGAATCAGACAATTAGCCAATATGTCCATGATCAACGGATGAAACGAGCTGTATATCTGCTCACTGAATCACAACTCTCAATCCAGGAAATTGCCGAATTTCTCGGCTACCGGGATCTGTCTTATTTTTACCGTATATTCAAGCGTATAACGGGAAGCCCGCCATCTGATCTTCTCCATGAACGCCCACCTATAGTATGAAACGTGTAGTTAACCACAGAGAAGTTCTTCTATATAATAGGTTTAACCAAATTTAATGGAAAATAAAAAGAGGGCCGAGGCCCTCTTTTACTTTGCGACAGGATAATCATCCTGCCTGTTTCATATATAAATAAAATCCGCTATACATGACTGCTTGAATTAGAAGCCGTGAGCGGTTGCTTGCCTTTTTTTCGTGCCTGCCCAAGACGAACGGCAAAGACATGTACAGTCCAATACGCAGCCTCTGCAAATAAAATCCCTCCGGCGATGTCGAGTAAAGAATGCTGTTTTACAAATACCGTCGAAGCAATAATCAACCACAACCATACCGACCAGGAGATCCGTGCTAACGGCTTAAAGTTCAAGTGTCTGTTAATGATAATAAATAGCAAGTAGCTGGTCAGAACGTGAACACTTGGGAAACAGTTGAAGGGCGCATCATTCGTATAGATAAACTGTACCAACACGCTGCTCAGATCTGTTCCGCCGACCTCCGGGCGAGGTACATGGGTAGGGAACACCGCAAAACAGACATTGGCAGCCATGACACCAACATTATAGGTAATCAACGTACGCCAGAATAGCGACTTGTTCGTCAGACCCAAATAGAGAAATCCAAGATACAGAATGGGCATCCAGCTAATGTACGGATAAATAAATTCTTTGAGAAAAGGAATCTGTGTATCAATCCAAGCATAATTGTAGAATACATCACTTCCGGTATTGCTGCCTAGAAATACGTAAATGGAGCCTTGGAGCGGTATGCATAGAATAGCCAGTAAATGCCCCCAGCGCTGAAAGAATGCTTTCATAGTATCCCCCTGATTTTCATTATGCATTGTGAAACTATTGTTTTTGTTACTTCATAGATATATGACGTTGGAGAGTCGCTACACCCCTGCAGCATTGAACTCTTCTACTACTATAATGGACAGGTGAAGGCGTAATCCATACCTGATTTTAGGGGAAAAGCAGTCAGGATAAGTCTCTTTTTTGTTACTTTTATAGTTTTATCCATAATAGGGATATTCAATATACGGACGATGTGATACAACTATATTGGCATATAAGTTCATATGACAACGAACAAAGTAAAATACAATACATGAAATAAGGAGGTGAATGTATGATTAATTCGCAAATCAAGCCAAAACATTCCTTTTCTGAGCGCAAACCTGTACTCACCGTCGTTATTATTGAGCTACTTCTCTTGTTGGCCGTAGTTGCAGCAGGGGCTATTGCGACGATAAAGCAACTTGACTACACGTTCCCTGTACTCATTTCCTTTACACCCATAGCCATTGTGCTGATAATCTATTTGACGCTAAGGCGTAAATGGGAAAAGACCGGTTTCCGTTCCTTGCGAAGTATCCCGGCTGGCCATGCAAAGTATTATATTCCACTACTCCTTGTACTGGGTACACTTGCCCTGAAAGGATTTGGGGAGCTGAGCCTGTCACGAGTAGCCTTTTTCATCTTTTTCACCTTGCTCGTGGCTTTTGTTGAGGAAACGATCTATCGGGGGCTGATTTTCAAAACATTGCTTCAAAAGAGTGCAGTGGCCGCTGTCGTGACCTCCAGCATCTTGTTTTCAATTACCCATCTCCTGAACGCATTGTCTGGTCAGAATTTGACAGATACGATCATGCAATTGATCTATGCGCTGCTCCTGGGAGCTGTGCTGGCATTATTAATGCTGAAGAATGGAAATATCTTGCCGCTTATTTTGTTTCATTTTATACATAATCTGATTCAATTTCTCGGCAATGATCTACAGGACACAGGGACACTTCCATACGATCTGTTTATACTGGCAGTACTGATTGTATACTGTGCATGGTTAGTGTGGAGCCATCGAACGAATTCATCTATTCCTCCCCAAGGAAATGAGCAGTGCAATAGGGTTGTTCGTTAACGGATTCACTTGGAAGTGATCACACAGTTTCCCGTCAGCGGTTGGATCATGGTATACTTCAGTCTGGCGGGAAGACATGCGTGTTCATAATACGAAGTCTGCCGATCCGTACATTATGTACAGACAGTAGGTGATATTGTGGAAAAGACTGCACAGGGAGTAGCAGAATGGATGGTTCAAGAGATTAAATTCACAGGAACACTTCATCAGGAAGCTGCCATAGAATATGTGAAGACGAATTTTGGTGAAGAGTTTGTTTTTGTGAATGAGAACGGTAATACTTCATTGTCCAAGGAAGTGAAGAAAGCTTTCCGGAAGCTTCATCGCGGGCAGATCGCCTGGGATCGGGATGCATTTATGTGGGCATGGACATAGGGCGTGAACCTGTGGTAAAATGACTCTTTGGTTGTATTGGATATGCATGTCAAAATATTTTATAATAAATGTATAAGTTGGATTGGATCTGCATATCCTTTCATAAGACCGCACATAAGCGGCTGGGTATTAGAATGACGGTAAAGTCTGTCCCCGCGCCAGGTAATAACATGTATTTCCAAAGCTGTTTGAAAAGAAAATACAAAGATTTGCTTTTTGGCTGAGTTGGAGTTATAATAAAAACAAGTTGTAGAGAGTGGAAAACCTAATTCATATATTGTAAAGGGCGATCACTTATAGGTTTATGACTGGTACCTTTTTCAATGTGTGAATTTTTATTTGCTTGCTGCAAAGAACAAAGGAACATGTTAATTTTTATTTGGAGGTGTAATTCACATGCAAAACGGAACAGTAAAATGGTTCAACGCTGATAAAGGCTTCGGTTTCATCGAAGTTGAAGGCGGAGAAGATGTATTCGTACACTTCAGCGCTATTACAGGCGATGGCTTCAAAACGCTGGACGAAGGTCAACGCGTGCAATTTAAAATTGTACAAGGAAACCGTGGTCCTCAAGCAGAAGAAGTTGTAAAACTGTAATTAAAGCATAGCTGCCTTTAACATGTTAAAATGGTAAAGGCAGCTTCTTTTTTTTGACGAAATTTGACCCAATAGTTGTCGAAGCAGGAGTTCAGTGGAATGTAAAACTTCTGCTAAGTAGTGGCTTCTGTGAAATAACGTCGGTTAGATGTTTTTCCATAACAAAGGGGGTAGAAGTCATGTATAATCGCAAAAAACCGTTGGAAGAGATTCCACAAGCTGATGCGGCAATCTGGGAATGTACGAGTGATACGTGCAAAGGATGGATGCGGGACAATTTTGCGTTTGATAACGTACCTACTTGTCCAATATGTGCTTCTGAGATGGTTAGCACGACTAGGATGCTGCCATTGCTTGAGAATTCGAATAGTAATCTGAAAACGATGCCTAAAGGAAATCGGATTTAACATAGCTTACCCGCCTCTAACGAGGTGTTTTTTTTTAAGTTAAACCTGACACCCTGTGCGAAGGTAAGGGTATTAAATATGAAGTTCCCGGCATTCGTTTTGGCGAATGCCTTTTTTTTGTACCATTTTCACCATAATGTCTGATCGTAAAAATGAAAATATATTGTGATTGACGTGTATCGTATAAACAGGACAAAGACCCTTTTCGCTATATGCAAAAAGGGTCTTTGTTATCACTACAATTTTACCACTAACGGATTTGGGGTTAGATGAAAAGGAATGGGAGCAACAGTAAAGTGGTAACCAGAGCTAGTTCGTACCCTCTGCCTCGCCCATAACCACCGTATCCGCCGCCTCCATACCCGTAAGGTCCGTAGGCTGAAGACTTAACTTTCTTCGCTGATACTGCGTTTTTCTTACCGTTTCTGCGAAGTTGTTGCTTGGATTTCACCGAAGATAGGCGTGGTCCCTCGAAACATCCGTCCAAATATACCTTTCCATCTCGACAGCCTCCAAGTGTACCATACATGTGCTTACCGTCATTCATGATGAGACACACGGGGCGTCCAACGTGCGGTGACACCGTTTCTTCACATACCGGATGAATTCTATGCATGCATATCCCCCTCATAGTTGCGGTTTGCCGCTTAAAATCAACGGTTTGTATATCATAGTAAAAAGAAAGTGATTTGGTATGGACGAGTACCCGGAAACGGGTATGGGGAGGAGCCGTTTTTGAGTTTGCTCCATACACTGGTAGGAGTGAAGGGAGGGGATCTCTTGGATTATCATGACTTGCTGGCTCGGCTAGGGGAGGGGAGTGCTCATCCTGGAGGATTTTTGGCAACGATGAAGTTGCTTGATGACTTATCTCTACCTGTGGGTAGTCATATCCTTGAGATAGGATGTGGCACCGGGAGGACTGCGTGTTACTTAGCTAAGAATGGATATCGGGTAACAGCGATTGATCTTCATCGCAATATGTTGGATAAGGCAGTTCGGCGAGCGAGACGAGAGAGGTTGGATGTTCGATTTGTTCGGGCCGATGTAGCAGCGTTGCCTTTTCCGGAAAATCATTTTGATGTGGTATTCGTGGAGTCGGTTACGATATTCACCCCATGGCGGAATGCGCTTGCTGAATATAAAAGAGTGTTGAAGCCCGCTGGACTTTTGGTGGATCGGGAGATGGTTCTATCTGGCCGGAAGACTGAATTGATGAGCCGCAGGTTGAAGCAATTTTACGGCATACGGACCCTGGCAACGGTGGCAGCATGGAGAAAACGCCTCAAACAGAGTGGTTTTACCAAGGTGGAAGTCAAAGAGCATTCGCGATCCATGGGAAAATGGGGCGTGGATCATGATCCTCATCGCGAGATGGATATGAAGTGGTTTGAAGACGAACGTTTGCAACGTATGAGTCGCACCAATGATCGTTTGCTTGCTAAATACGGCAAAAAATTGGGGTATGCTGTATTTGAAGCTAGGGCACCGTTGGATATCAAAAAGGGCAGATAGTAAAATAGGAAGGATATTAGAAAAGGCAACCCACACTATTGTGAGTTGCCTTTCCGTTAGTTCGTATAGAAGGCATTATAGCATATCGTTGTCGATAATACGCCAGTGGTGCTTAAGCAGCGATTCCAATTGGTTTTTATCTTTGGCTCGAAAAGCACTTAAAATTTGACGATGCTCTTCGTTGACTTCGAGAAGGACTTCAGATAGCTTTGGCTTATTATCGCTAACATACGACTGCCGGATGAAGCTGTTCTTCAATGTGCTTAACATCTCAATCACTGTGGCGTTACCACATCGCTGGATGTACAGGTTATGGAACTGGTATTGATTCTTGTTGTAAGCGGCAAGATCAAGCTGACTGATATCTTCGTCCATTCGGACAACCAGAGTTTCCATCTCTAGCAGTTCAGATGGTTTGAGGTGGTCTACTGCGAGTGTGGCAGCGAGTGCTTCCAGTACACCGATCGCCTGGGAGAACTCCAGTTTTTTGCCTGCATCAAAAGGAGTGACAATAAATCCTCTGCGTGGGATGTATTGCAGTAGATTGTCCGAAGCCAGCTGGAAAAGCGCCTCCCGAGTGGGAGTGCGACTAATGTCCAGCTTTTTGCATATTTCGGCCTCGTTGATCTTCTGGTTGGGGAGTAGTGTCCCGTCCTGAATCTTCTGGGCAATGTAATCGTATACGTGATCTTTCAAGGACCGGTATTTAGGTACCTCCATACCGAATCCTCCTTTCTATGTATAGTGATAATTGGATGGGTATAGGGCCATACTGTGCGCGCCGTTCAGGAGTTCCAAGTTTTTATCATCTTAACACCGAGGGGGAAGTTGGGCAAGCGAACTTCATGTTTCAGCCGATGTAAATGCCGTGTCATATATAGTACATTTTATGGAATTAGAGCGTATAAATGTTTAAATAATGATTGTGATAAAATGAATTGTTTGTTAGTATTACTTACATATAAGTCCATATATTGTCTTATGTATATTGTATACAAATTTATTGTTATGCTACTCATTCAAAAAAAGAATAGGGGTATGATGTGTGAAAAAAGTGCTGTTGCCAATGATGATGTTGTTAGTGGTTGTGATTATGTCTGCTTGTGGGCAGGAAAAAACGACAGCAACCGGATCAGACTCTGCTTCGTCTTCGGAAAGTAGTTCTGCGGCAAAGGAAGTAATCGTACTTGGAACCAGTGCGGACTACGCACCCTATGAATTTCATAAGAAAATTGATGGTAAAGATACCATCGTAGGTTTTGACATCGAGATTGCCAAAGCCATTGCGGCTGATCTGGGAGCCGAGCTGAAGATTGAGGACATGGATTTTGATGGTCTTCTCATGGCCCTGGGTACGGATAAGGTTGATTTTGTAATATCAGGCTTAACCCCTACCGAGGAACGAAAGAAGAACGTTGATTTTACGGATATCTACTATTATGCAGAACAGGCTGTACTTGTTAGAGAAGGAGAAGATGCGGCATTAAAGTCCGTGGATGATCTATCGGGCAAGCAGGTTGGTGTACAAAAGAGTTCCATTCAGGAAGGGATTGCTCAGGAAATAGAGGGAGCAAAGCTCACTTCTCTGGCTAAGATACCTGAGCTGATTCTGGAGTTGCAGACGGGGCGGGTAGACGCACTTATTCTGGAAAAGCCGGTGGCTGAACAGTATGTGAAGAACCAAGAGGGACTTGTAGTTGCAGGTGTAGAGATTGAACAGGCTAAAGATGAGGGCGGTTCGGCCATCGCGGTGAAGAAAGGTAATCAGAAGCTGCTGGATCAGATCAACGCTACATTGGAAAAACTCAAAACCAACGGAGATATTGAACGTTTCGTCGTTGAAGCGAATGAGATGCTCGGTGAATAAACCGGACGAGTGAGGGATATGCCGTGAATTTAGATTTTTCCTTTCTATTAGAACATTGGCAGGATTATGCACGAAGTGCGTTGGTTACACTTGAGCTTTCCTTTTTCGGCGTATTATTTGGTACGTTACTTGGTGTGATCATGGCATTAATGCGATTATCCCGAATATGGCCAATTAAATTTGTGGCATCAGCGTATATTGAACTCATTCGAGGAACGCCAATGCTGGTACAGATTCTTATTGTTCATTATGGTCTGACGGTTATAGGTGTGAACTTGCCGGCATTTATGTCAGGCGTGGTAGCTCTGACTATGAATAGCTCGGCTTATATGGCTGAGGTGTTCAGGGCCGGGATTCAAGCGATTGATAAAGGGCAGACGGAGGCCTCGCGCTCCCTTGGCATGACGCATGGTATGACACTTCGCTACATTATATTGCCGCAGGCTTTTCGTAACATGCTTCCAGCCATCGGCAATGAATTCATTATTATCATTAAAGATTCTTCACTTGTCTCCATGATCGGCATAGCCGAGATTATATACACGGCCAGAACGGTTCAGGGGGTTACTTTCCAGCCGCTTGCTCCGCTCCTTGTTGCCGCCGGCCTTTATTTTATAATTACATTTACACTGGCTAACTTGCTTTCCTGGTTGGAACGTAGACTGTCTACTTCTCGTTAAACGGAACAGGAATGGATTAGATAAGAGTCGGAAGTAGGCTAGTGTGGAAATACTGAGATGTAGTCGTAAATGGTGGTGACATCGCATACATTGGTATTGTATTTTGTATACAATATTATGAAAAAGGGGTGTTGGAGGTATATGCCAGATTCCCGGATATTAATGGATTGGTCGGAACGTTATGCTGCACCTAATTATCATCCGCTCCCTATCGTCATTGTACGGGCGGAGGGGGTATGGGTGGAAGACCCTGAAGGCCGCCGTTATATGGATATGTTAAGTGCTTACTCTGCGTTGAATCATGGTCATAGACATCCTGTGATCATCCAGGCACTCAAGGATCAAGCGGACCAAGTTACACTGACATCACGGGCGTTCCATAGCAGCTCGGCTTCTCTTTTCTATCAGAAACTCTCGCAATTTACGGGTAAATCAAAGATTCTCGCCATGAATACAGGAGCGGAAGCGGTGGAGACTGCGGTAAAAGCGGTGCGCAGGTGGGCATATCGTTGCAAAGGTGTGCCGGAGAACCAAGCCGAAATCATCGTATGCTCTGGTAACTTTCATGGGAGAACGCTGACGGTTACTTCCTTTTCTTCTTCAGCGGAATATAAAAAAGATTTTGGACCGTTCACACCTGGATTCCGGATTATTCCCTATGGGGATATTGAAGCACTGAAGCAAGCCATTACACCCAATACGGCTGGCTTTCTTGTGGAACCCATTCAGGGCGAAGCCGGAATCGTTATTCCGCCTGATGGATATTTGGCTGAAGCTTTTGCTTTGTGCAAAGAACAGCAGGTGTTGACTATATCTGATGAGATCCAGACTGGATTTGGAAGAACGGGTCGCCGTTTTGCCTCCGATTGGGAAGGTGTTGAACCAGACATCTGGGTTATGGGCAAAGCGCTGGGTGGTGGGGTCATGCCGATCTCGGCTATTGCTGCTGATGCGGAGATACTGGATTTGTTTGAGCCAGGATCTCATGGGTCTACGTTTGGAGGAAATCCACTAGCCTGTGCCGTGGCTATAGCAGCGTTGAAAGTTCTTGAAGACGAGAAGCTTGCTGAACGCTCGGAGCATCTGGGGAACTATTTTATGAAAAGACTTCGTGATATTCGCAGTTCAGCCATACGGGATATTCGTGGGAGAGGGTTATTTATTGGTGTTGAACTGCATGAATCGGCACGTCCTTATTGCGAGAGTTTGATGTCTGCTGGTTTGCTGTGTAAAGAAACACATGAGACGACCATTCGGTTTGCTCCGCCGCTGACGATTCAAGAGTCTGAAATTGACTGGGCACTGGAGAGAATTGAGAGGGTCTTGATCAACAATGAAGGAGCTGATCTACATGATGAATGAAGATGATGTCCATGGTGGCATAAAAGATACTTCTATTAATACAAGTCATACGTCTGTGCGGCGCAATGTTGCCATCATTAAGGTTCCTTTCGGACTCGGTGGAGCGAGAGGTGGTGCAGAGTTGGGACCGGATGAACTGATTACAGCTGGATTGAAGCGGGAAATTGCAAGTCTTGGGTTAGTGCTTTCCAAGGAGGTGCGGGTAGCTTGTCCTTCTGAAACTGCTTTCCCTGCTGGGCGAAATCGTGTGAAACACTTAAATGAAGTGCGCCAAGTCAGTGAGAAGGTATGTAATGAAGTATCGTTTGCGGTAGAGGAGGGCGCCTTTCCACTTGTGCTTGGAGGAGATCATAGTGTGGCGATAGGCACTTTAGCCGGTTTAACTGCGCACTACTCCAATTTGGGTGTGATCTGGTTTGATGCACATGCAGACTTGAACACCGAAGAGCACAGCTTGTCCGGTAACATGCATGGGATGAGTGTGGCGGCTTCCTTGGGGCATACTGCATACAATCTGTCGCACATTGCTGGAGCAGGGGCGTTTATTGATCCATCCAATCTGGTCTATATTGGTCTGCGTGATCTGGATGAGTATGAGAAAGAACAAATCAAAGGACTGGGAATCCAAGCATTTACGATGCATGATATTGACCGAATGGGGATAGAGCAAGTTATTGAGCAAGCGATAGCTACAGCGGGAAAAGGGACAGACGGTATTCACATCAGCTTTGACATGGATTGTCTGGATCCTAGAGAAGCTCCGGGTGTAGGTACCCCAGTACCGGGGGGGTTGAATTACCGAGAGGCGCATTACGCATTGGAGCTACTCGCTTCCACGAATCAAGTTACGTCTATGGAACTGGTTGAGGTGAATCCGTTGTTTGATCACAATAGACATACAGCGAGACTTGGCGTGGAACTGATTGCTTCGCTTTTGGGTAAACGCATTTTGTGAGAATTAAATTTTGATGAGGAGCGTATATGTTATTTCGATTGAATGATTGCTTTTTTTATATAGAAGGAAAGAGTACTGCTGAGAACCAGGGCTAGTCGCAACTCATATGATGCTATCGTATTGGGGCGGCTTCTCTGGTTATGTTTAATGAATGAGTGTAATAGTAGTTTTATGAAAGGAAGCTGAGGTTTGCTTATATGTGTAGGGGAAGACAGATACATAAAGCGCGGATGAAATGGATTTAATATCAGGAGGTAGTACTGACAAGTACAATAGAAGAAAGATATTTCATGATGAAATAGTAAAGAAGTTCGTTTATTAAATTTATCAAAAAAATACTTGCAATGAAAATCTGTACATGGTATATTCTAATTCCGGCCAAGAAAACACAGTTTACACGGTGCGGCAAGCGAATGAAGTAAGCTTCGAAAGAAACTTAAAAAAAGAGCTTGCAAAGTTGGTTCGGATGTGATAAGATATAAAAGTTGCTGAAGAGAAAGACATTCGGTAACAAAATAAGTTTGATCTTTGAAAACTGAACAACGAGTGAGTAAACATTCTGCTTGCAGAATGAACGCGAAAGTATGAGACAAGCCTTGGCTTGAATCGACTGGAGCACAAATGAGATTTTTAATCTCGTCAGTTTCAAAATGAGCATATCGCTCTTTTCAATACTTTATTGGAGAGTTTGATCCTGGCTCAGG
>NZ_JAPDOE010000023.1 GCF_026013365.1 Paenibacillus sp. LS1 | reverse complement strand
AGCATTCACGTTCAGACCGAGACCTAGTGCGCCGCGGGTTTCGCTCACAGTGCTGCTGTTGACGTTACGCTCATCGCCGCCTCGTGAATAGTCGCTCATCGTTGTACCTTCTCCCGACACATTGGCATTCAGGCCAAGGCCCAGCTTGCCAGAACTGCTACGCTCAGCAGTGTAATCGGAAGAACGATCATTGTATCGGTTCGTGCTCTCTGAGGATAAGCCGGCATTGAGTCCAAGATCCAAATTCAATGCTCCACTTGCACTGGATGAACCTCCGTAGCTACCATGGTTCCCGTAACCTGTGTCACGGTGTCCTGACAGAAGAGATCCCAACTCCAGACGCAAACCTGCATTCAGATCCAGATTGCCACTGCTATTATTGCTATAGCTATCTGCGTAAGTTGCCTGCGAAGCTCCCAGCAATCCAGCTACCAACGTACCCGACAATACCGACAATTTTACCCAACGATTCACTTTTTTCATGATGATATACACTCCTTCTCAATTTTGGTTGAATTAACGCCATTGTTGCCTAAGAGAAAGAGGTATATTGTGGCGGCCGCCCCGGTGGTGCCTGTGACCATTGACTGAACCCATCCAGCCGTTCCATTCGGAAAGCAAAATCGTAATCTGGCGTAACCAGACCCGTTGTTGCTCCCGGAAGTGCAGCGGCTGGAGCGGTTGCTCCACCTCCAGTTACACCGGACGAACCGGAGCTTGTCCCTGCGGAAGCATTAGCTGCTCCGGGAGAAGTTGCTGCAACAGACCAACTTGTTGGTCGTTCTGTGCGAGGCTGCAATGGAGATGCTGCATCAGCATCATCTTGTTTCAGAATGGCTTCCTGTTCACTCTGCACTTGTTCAGTAACAGATGGTTCAGCAGTTGGCTGATCTACGAGGAATAACTCGTTATCTGGCAATCCTGCATTGACATCGGAATCCGACGTCAGATCGGTTCCTTCCACAGGCAAGGCCTGCGGAACAACAGGTTGTTCTGGACGTACTTCAGATTCCGGGGTGACTTCAATCACTTTGCCCGTAACCTGTACTGCGTCCTGTCCTTCCTCGTTGTTCTGAGATGAAACGGGGTCTGCGAGTGCACTCGTATTGGAAGTTTCACCATTCGGTGTTTTGACGACCGCCGGTTGTTCCGGAGTGACTACAGGCCGTTCCGGCTTCACACTTGGAATCTCCACCTTTTCCTGATCAGGATTGAGTTCAGCGGATACGTCTACAACTGGAACTTCTGCTTTCACAGATGGCAGCTGGACATTTCCCTTACTCAGATCCACACGGGATGAGGAGATATTGACCGAAGTAATTTCATGTACATCCACCTTCACGGAAGGCAATTCAACCTTACCCTGCCGAAGGTCTGTTTTCACAGCAGACGTCTCTGCCTTGATGACCTCGGGTACCTCTGCGGTAATACCAGGCAAGGAAGCTGTACCTTCATTCAGGTTCACCTGACTGCTTGATACATCGGCTTTGATCACCGGTGTATCCGCCTTTACAGACGGCAGTTCGACGGTTCCCTTCTTCGCATCAATCCCAATCTCTGATGTTCCGGCCGATCCAAGCGGTGTATCTACTTTCAGCTCAGATACACTCAGCTTACCTGTGGATTCATTCGCTTTGATCGACGGAACTTCAACATCAAGTAGTGGTGTGGATACCGATACCGATGGAGTCAGATTCAACCCGCCATCCGAATCGCGTGAAAACAGATTTAGCGACAATCCGCTGGACGGTTTTTCAGAAGATACCTGAGCATCATCCGCATATACATGCGACGATCCAAACCCCAGCATCAAAGTCCCGGCAAGTATTGCCAGTGGTATGCTTCCAAGACGTACGATCGATTTTGGTAACTTTACATTCAAGTTGCTTCACCCCCTTTCCGCTAATGCGTTGGTGGGACAAGGCATATGAGTTTTCCCCTATGAATAATTAGAATACAGGGATTTCTGCCTGTTCCTCATTACACGTGAAGGCGTTTACTCAAACGCTTTTTTATCAAAAACTTAAAATTTGAAGTAAATTCAAACCTTCATTTCAACTCTTTTAAACTGAGCAGGTCCGGCATATATTCAGTCGCCCGCAGTCATTGTCTTGGCCGCAATGGAGTCATTCAGATCGACTTTTTTCCCGTTGCGTTTCATCAAATAAATCAACCCAAGCAAGGTCAGCAAAATGCCTGAACAGACAAACGCCGGCACTACACCAAATGAGGTGACCATGAATCCACCTGCCACCGGGCCCATAATATTACTGGCTGTCATCACGCTGCCTACCGTTCCAAACACTCTGCCTGTCATCGCCTCAGGTGTCTGTTCCTGTAGCAGGATCTGGAAGGGCACCACTGCAAAGCCGATTCCGATTCCCGCGAGGGCAAACAAAGTTATAAGCAGCAGGTGCGCACTAAGTCCAGCCGATGGCCAAGCCACGACAATCATTCCGGCTGCACCAATAACCAGACCCGTAAGTGAGGTTCCCAGACCCATTTTCATAACATGCCCTGCATGCTTCCACTTCCTCACACTCATCGCTGCAATTAATGTGCCTACACCACTGGCCGCCACGCACCATCCCAGCAGATCACTTGAAATTCCGGGAAGCTGTCTAAATAACACCACAGTCTGTGAATCGGCAAATTGCAGAAAAAGTATGGCTGAAGCAAGCAAGATCAGAGACGTTCCTACGTGAGGAAGAGATGCGAGCATGCGAATGCCCTCCAGTGTTTCTTTCCAAAAAGAGTCTTTTGGGCGGTTGTGAACATTCCCAGCTGTCTCTTCCTCTACTTCTGTTACGTTATGAATTGCGGTTTGGATCACCCGATTTCCAGGAATCCACAATAAAATGATGCCGGAGATTAGAAAAGACGCTGAATCGAGAACAAAACACCAAGTGATGCCAAAAGCAGCTACCAACAGTCCACCAAGCGCTGGACCGATAATTTTTGACAACTGTTCAATCACTGAGCTGATGGACACCGCTTGCGCAAGCTGTTCATGCGGTACAATTTCCTTTATCTTTCCGTTTTTGGCAGGAGAGAAGATGACATCAAATAGAGATTTGAGGACAAGCAGTATGTAGACGTGCCAGATCTGGTCGGCAAAAATCAACGCACCCACGATGACGATTCGCGCGCCATCAGCAGCAATCATCAACCATTTGCGATTCATCCGATCCGCGAGCGCTCCAGCAAACGGCCCCGTCACCAACATGGGTAATGCTGCGGACAACATTACAAACGTAATCTCCCACGGCGTTGCATTCCAGCGGATGCCTACGAGTGTCAGGATCGCCAGCAGATGCAGCCAGTCACCCAGATTGGAGATGGCCTGTGCCACCATCAATGTTACAAAAGATCGGTTATTCTTCAATGGTCGTTGTGCTTCAAACGTTAACTCACTTGTCATCCTTCTTCTCCTCCAGTACCTTCCGAATTCATAATATGAACTCATTATAAGAGAGCAAGGCTTGACTCAACCTCCTGCCAGAGGCGGAGAAGAAGCGACATCTGAAGGATGATTTTCCTGCAAGATGAATGATCAAATTTTAAATGCTAAAAATGCAGATCTTGTGACATATCGCATGTTTTTCGTGGAAACAGAGGTTTACAATAAGAGCATGGCGACAACCTGAATCGTCAAACATAACTAACCAACTCATATAAGTTGAAATAATCTTTTACATGAACAGCATAACGGAGAGGACCACTCTTCATCATTTCAACTTATAAAACTAATCTGAAAAGGCGGGATCAGCATGCTGGAATTACAAGAAATTGGAGCCGAACGTTCACTTCATCTGTACCGCACCTTGGCCCAGACATTTAAGAGCGTGAATGAACACGCTGTATCCGGAAGCAAAGTGCATGGCTTCAACCCCACCGCATATGGGGTGCTCGAAGTGTTATATATGAAAGGTGCTCAGCCGATTCAACAGGTTGGTGCGCAGCTTCTGCTGCAAAGTGGAAATGTGACCTATGTGATTGATAAGCTGGAGCAAAAAGGACTGTTACTCCGTAAGCATTGTCCACAAGATAGACGTATCATCTTTGTGGAACTGACCGAAGAAGGTCAGCGTACCATGGATGAAATATATCCCGGCTATGCGGTGAAGATCGACCGTGCTGTCAGTGGACTGAGCGAGGAAGACAAGGAACTGCTGTCCGAACTTTTGGGAAGGCTTGCACATTCTGCAGACCGTTTATCCGCGAGCAGCTAGAGCGTATCTTCATACCTGCCGAAAGCCGGAGCGTAACTGAATGTTCTTGAGCAGATATGGAGCGGGAGCGCTAACGAACCTGTGACGTCTTATTCAAGGGTTTGAAGCGCTCGCAGCATTTTAAGGAACCTGACACACGCTATCTTTGAATAAACAGCCGTTTACAACGTGTTTTTCAAGTGATCTCGGGAAGTAACGTGTCTCATGTTTCTTACAATTTAAAAAGAGGAGCAAAAGGTCAAATAAGACGTCCTCAGTTCCTTAGAAATTCGTTTGGACGATTCACCAGGATCAACCAGCCTGTACTTCAAAATGCTTCAGACTCGGACATCCGTCAACAACAATAAAAACCGGATTTGCCAGACATCGGCGAATCCGGTTTTTCGTATATATCTTCTTTTTACTTTGATGCTTGTGGCTGCGGTGGAGCATCCGCATCTTCGGGTACGATCAAGCGTTTGCGTAAAGCCAGTGTCGTTACCCACGAGACCAATGCAATGACAAACATAATCACAAACAGGGAATGCAAGCTTCCTTCCAGCACGTTACGCAGCAACGCCCATTTGTCATCCGATAGGGCAGCATCCGTATGTGGTGCGAGAAGCTCGTTCAGATCATTTTCCGAAATTCCGGCTTCCGCCAGATTCTGTTCACTGGATAACGTGGAGATTCTATAGTTCAACCAGGTACCAAAAGCTGCTGCACCAATCGTCTGTCCCAACGTACGCATGAACGTATGCAGTGCCGTAGAGGAACCACGCTCCTTATACCCTACGGAGGACTGTGCAATAATAGTGAAGATCGTAAACGCAAATCCGAAACCGAGACCATAAATAAAGGTCAATATGAAGAGCACAGCCTGCGGGGATGTCCCGCCCACCAGAAAGAGTCCACCCGATCCGATCGCAATGCCCGTTAATCCAATCAATGCGGTCATACGTGATCCAATTTTCATTAACAGGCGGCCTGCCAACACACTACCAATGAGCCAGCCCACCGACATCGGCGCGAGCAGCAGCCCGGATTCCGTCGCATTACCTCCCCGAACCCCCTGCACCCAGAGCGGCAAATAACTGGTCAGGCCGATCATCAGAGTACTGGTTAGTAGTCCCGCGATATTCGCCACACGGATGTCCCGAATTCGGAACAGATGTAGAGGAACCATTGGAGCCTGAGCTCTTTTTTCCACCACGAAAAATAAAATGATAAACAGAGCGGCAATCACACTCAGTCCTATAATCAACGGAGAACTCCAGGCATAATACTGTCCACCCGCCGACAGGACGAAGAGCAATGCCGTAATGCCTACCGTGAAAGTCAACGCACCGACATAGTCAATTTTGGCTGTACGCGGAGAGATATCTTCCTTCAGATAACGAAATACAAACCACATCGCGAGCAGACCAAATGGCACATTAAAACCAAAGATCCACTGCCAGCCCAGATTATCTACAAAATAACCACCAAGCAACGGACCCGCCAGAGAGGAAATACCCCACACGGAGCTGATCCAGCCCTGAATTTTGCCACGTTCTTCAATGGCGTAGATGTCTCCGATAATCGTAAACGTAACAGGAACTACCGCACCCGCACCAATCCCCTGAATAGCACGGAAAATAATCAATTGCTCCATATTCTGCGACAGACAGCACAGGAGTGAACCCAGTAAAAATAAGGCACAGCCAATCAGAAATACAGGCTTTCGTCCATACAAGTCACTGATTTTGCCGAAAATGGGTGTACTCACAGCCATCGTCAGCAGATATGCGGTGAAAATCCAGCTAAGCAGCTGTACACTCCCCAGTTCACTGACAATGGTTGGTCCCGCCGGGCCAATCACGGTGCCTTCTATCGCTGACAGAAATGTCGCGAGCAACAGCCCCGTCAAGATGAAACTGCGCTTCAAACCTCCGGTTGCATTCACACAAACCCTTCTCTCTTCGTTTCTCTCTTTTATTTACCTCGCTTGCGAAGAAACTCATCATACAGCATCGAGTACATCACCATATCCTTATAGCCAGTGGATGTATGCTGCACCTGACGTAGCAGCCCTTCCCGCGTAAAACCGCGGTTCGTCAGGAACTCGCCGGAAGCCAGATTACGCGGATCAACCAGCGCTTCAATCCGATTAAGTCCCATGGTCTCATAGCCGAAGGGCAGCAATGCCGAGAAAGCCTCCGTCATATAACCGTGTCGCCAGTAATCACGTCCAAGCTCATATCCGATCTCACCCCGGAATGCGCCTTCAAGCTGCCATGTGTTGAATCCACAGCTGCCGATGAGCTTACCTGTCTCTTTGAGTTCGATCCCCCACCGTATCGCATCCTCTTCCCCTGCCATGTGGTTAAGCAGTCCAATCATGTCCGCCGCTTCGCTTGTCCCAATCATGGGTGCAAGATTCATATAACGGGTCACCTCGCGATCTGACCAGCATGCGAACATCTGGGCCGCATCCCGGCGACGCATTTTGCGCAGACGAAGCCGCGCAGTCTCCATTTCGGGAATTCTTCCTTTGCATTTATACATATAAAGACACTCCGATCCGATCCATCTCTGCAGACCATAAGATTCACTAGTCATCTAATCATAACCTGCGCCGAATGGCAACTATTCAGTCATGGACACACGTCAAAAAACCGGGCCAATGTCGCTCCCGGTCTTGTTGTACGTATGGATCAATTCAAGTTTGAGTGAATTACATCAGGGCTTGTCCAAATGAATTTTAAGCTTTGGACGTTTTCTTGCCCTTCCCCAGTAATTCATCGCTAACCCGGCCAAACACAGCCGTGATTTCCTTGAATTCTTCAATGCCAGTCCCGGTTAGGCTCCATTGGTCCCCGTGGGCGGTCAGAAAGTTTTCCTGAGTCAGGTGTTCAAGCTCCTGCTTGATCTCCCGCTCTCCAACGCGATATCCCCGTTCTTCCAATAAGGGCAGCGCCTCGCTAACGTTCAAATCCTGATTTTGGGCGAAATATAGTAGATGTATCCGTACAAAAAGATTCTGTACCTCTGCATGCATAAGCCAAGCTCCTTCCCGGGTTATAGCCCTCCGTGGTTGGTAAGTAATTACCCCACGCAAGAAGCTGAGAAACAGGAGGATTCTTCAGGTATTCCCTTCCCTTTCCGAAATCCTCCGCTTGACTAACCGCATCCTCTGCACTATCTTGAAAATAAGTACCATTTTGCTCGGGAGGGTGATTTACCATGTTTCAAGCTGTTTCCTATGAAGGAACACGAAGTGAGCAGCACACCGCCGTCCTGGGACAGTTAAGTGCTCTGATCCGCGATGAACCTAGTGCGATTGCCAATCTGGCGAACGCTGCTGCGCTGCTCAATGTATTTATGACCGACACCAATTGGGTCGGCTTCTATCTGTATGATGGAAAAGAACTGGTCCTCGGGCCATTCCAAGGACTACCTGCCTGTATCCGAATTCCATTGGGACGTGGCGTATGCGGTACATCTGCTGCGGAAAAACGTACCATGGTCGTTGACGATGTTCATGCTTTCCCAGGCCACATTGCCTGCGATGCAGCATCAAACAGTGAGATCGTCGTACCAATTATCAAAAACGGCGAACTGTACGGGGTGCTGGATATCGACAGCCCGATCAAAAACCGTTTTGACGACGAAGACCGCGTCTTCCTCGAGAAAGCCGTAAGCCTGCTCACAGAGCAGTTGTAAGTGAACAACCCGTAATAACAAAGAGCGCAGTCCTCTCAGAGGTCTGCGCTCTTTGTTATCCATTATAGTTTCACACCCATGTTCTTGCTCGCCCATGTTACTGTATGCATCTAGGATAAATCCTGTTCCGCTTTAATCATCATCCCGTCGCGCAGGAATTCAGCCAGCCTCGGGTGGTAACCATCGTACATCTTGCGGAAATCTCGATGCTCGACGTACAGATTGGCCAGATCCCGATAGATCTCAGCGGTGGGCGTATAATAACCCTTAATCCATTCAAGATGCCTGCCAATAATCCGTTGTACTTTCGCACTACTCGGTTCCAATCCATCCTCAATGGCCTGTTGCAAGTCGAGATGAACCAGATCAATTTTTGCCTGGGAGTCGAGATAATCTTCCTTTGACTTCAGTTCCTGATTTTCAGACAATGCGGACGAATTGGAAGATTGGATGTCGGACCTTTGAACGTCCTCTGTCTGCACTTGGTTCATATCATTATTGACTGCATGGTTAGAACTCGCTTCTTCATTCAGCAGCTGGTGACGTCCCTTATTTACAAAACCGATATACAGCTCATGTTCATCAAGTTCCTGTTCACCTTGCAAATGAGAAATCGTTTTGTCCAGTGTCTGAATCAATCCATGCAGACGGAGTGCCTTCTCCAGAATCTCAATGCGATGCTGCTGCATGATGCGAATGACATCCTGAGGATTATCGCGGAGCATCGATCCAATCTCAGTTTCCTCCATGCCTACTTCCTTACAGAAGAGGATTTGCTGGAGTCTCAACAGTTCTTGCTTTTCATAATAGGTTTCCTCATCCAAACCACCAAAGGCCGGATTCAGCAGACCTGTCTCCGCATACTGGCTCAGCTCGTTCAGACTTACGCCTGACATTCCGGATACGTCAACCATGGAATATGCCATTTGAATACACCTCCTGCCTGTCCTGCAACTCCTGAGTCAGGCTTATTTCATACTGCATTTTATTTGAATAGTGAGAGATTATAAGACTTTCGGCAATGCTGTACCGCTTCATTCCGCTCGCGCTCTGGATAGGTACATCATGCTTAGGTGATATGAGCGGCATTTAATCAAATGAATTGCGATATGTTAACTATTTATACCCGTCTCATCAGATGTGAACCCGTAGTCAGTGAAGAATCGGTATGTATTTTTTTGATATGTAAGTTCAACCAAATACTATTTACACTGGCCACTACGATGACAGAATAACCTTCCGATCACGGTTATCCCCAGATTTTTTTGATTCCCTTTTTAAAGAAAAAAATCCTGTGCCATTATCGTGGCACAGGATCATATGATTATGTTTTCATTGGCATACGGAATATCGAGCACGTGAAACGAAAAAAATTAACCTTTATTAAACATGACAAACTTCAATTCCGTCATTTCCTCTACGGCATACTTCACACCTTCACGTCCAATACCGCTCTGTTTCACACCACCATAAGGCATGTGATCGACACGGAACGTTGGAATATCATTAATCATGACTCCGCCTGCCTCGATCTGATCGACGGCATGGAGAGCCGTATGAATGTCGTTCGTGAATACACCTGCCTGAAGCCCATAGATGGAATCGTTGACATGTTCAATACCCTCTTCAACCGAATCTACGGTATTAATCACCACGATGGGAGCAAACACTTCCTGACAGGATACCTTGGCATCACGGGGAACGTTAACCAGCACGGTTGGACGCAGAACGCCTCCCTCGGCTTGACCACCTGCCGCCACTTCAGCCCCGGCCTGTTTGGCTTCTTCAATCCAATCGAGCGTACGCTGTACATCCTTGGAGGTAATCAGCGCAGAGACTACTGTATCCGGCTCGAGCGGGTCTCCGACCACCACTTGTTTGGCCGCTTCAGCAAAGCGCCGGATGAATTCATCCGAAATATCACGATGTACGTAAATCCGCTGTAGCGAGATACATACCTGTCCCTGATACGTGAAAGCGCCCGTCACACATCGAGGAACCACTTTGTCCAGATCTGCGTCCTTATCCACGATCACCGCTGCATTTGACCCAAGCTCCAGTGTCACGCGTTTCAGTCCTGCTTTGCTACGAATGCTCGTGCCTACCGCTGGACTGCCTGTAAACGTAATGTGAGCAACATGGGGGTGGTCGACAAGCACATCACCAATCGTTTTGCCATCACCGCTCACCACGTTCAGTGCACCATCCGGCAATCCGGCTTCCTGGAGCAGATTAGCGATGTAGTAGGAAGACAAAGGCGTCTGCTCTGCAGGCTTGAGGACAATGGTATTGCCCGCTGCCAACGCTGGACCTACCTTGTGAGCTACCAGGTTCATTGGAAAATTAAACGGCGTTATGGCTCCAATAACGCCTAGAGGTTGCCGCATCGTATACCCGATGCGCCCTTCTCCACCTTTGGCTGCATCCATCGGAACCGTCTCTCCGGTCAGTCGCTTGGCTTCCTCGGCGGCAAAACGATACGTTTCCACCGTACGGTCAACCTCGGCCAGCGCTGCGGTAATCGGCTTCGCTGCCTCAAGCGCAATGATTCGCGCTGCTTCTTCTTTGCGTTCCTCAAGCATGGAGGACAACTTGTACAGAATATCTGCACGCTGATGTGCAGGCATCTGGCGCATTGCCTTCCCAGCCTGAACCGCAGCTGCAACAGCAGCCTCCGCTTCCTCTGCTGAAGCCGACGAGACTTCTGCCAGCGTCTCCCTGGAGTATGGTGCTTGAAGTGATTTATAATCTACGGATTCGGTCGGTTTGCCACCGATAAACAGATGTTGTTTTTTCATATGCTGCATCCTCCATTCTTTTCGAACCTTATTGAACTATCAAACTAAAGAATGTTACATCGCCACTTTGATGACAGAACAACCTTCCAATCGCTGTCTCATGTAAAAGATCAATTCAATTTATATACTCTATTTATACACTACTTTGAGGCCATCAACCCAGTACTGCATGCGGCAATCATAGCTTGTAACGTACCTAATGAGCCATTGTGGCGATCTTGAGCCGTTGAATTACAAAGAAATCTCACAACCTATTTAACCGTCAGGACGGGGCATCCTGCATGTTTTAACACGCCATGACTGACGCTGCCCACGATCATCTCTGCCAGCATGCCTTTCCCGCCTGTACCCATCACAATCATTCCACATTCTCGTTCACGCGCCACACGGCAGATCTCATTAACGGGATCACCTGCAATTAGCAGCGTTTCATACGCAATGTCCCGTCCGGACAACTGTCTGGTCACTGGTTCTATAATATGTTGCCCTTCTTCGGCAATCCGAGCTTCCAGATCAACACCCAATGCAGGTTCATTCATAGAAATGGCCGGATTCACATGCACGATCAACAGACTTGCGGGTTGTTTCATATTTTCAGCCAGGATCAGTGCTTGCTCCAAAGACTTATGCGCATGATCCGAACCATCAACAGCAACCAATATACGTTTCAGCATTGCAATTCCTCCTTAAATTAATGAGATGTAATGGCGGAATCGATATCCCGCAGATGATGACGGCGCACCAGCAGTACCACGACTCCAACCAGAACCATTAATGCGCCAAAATAAAACGGCGTTTCCGGCAGGAACCACTCGGATAATTTACCCGCAAGCCATGGAGCAAGCGCACCACCCAGGAAACGGACAAAGCTGTATGCAGCAGAAGCAACAGAACGTTCCACAGGTGCAGCTTCCATAACAGCCGTAGTAATCAACGTGTTGTTAATCCCAAGGAAGATCCCTGCTACAATGACCGCCACAATAACCGTAGTTGGTGAACCCATCACCGTACCAATGGCCATAACAACCAAATCAATCGCAAACAGCGTAAGCATGACACTCATGGACGGCACCGATCCGAATCGGCGTTGCAATCTTGGAGCTACAAATACCGACGTAATCGCCAGCATCAATCCCCAGCCAAAGAATACATAACCCAAGCCGTGCTCATCCAGATTCATGACATATGGTGAATAAGCCATCAAGGTAAAGAAACCAAAGTTATACAAGAAGGCGGTAATCGCCAATGTTTTTAGTGAAGGATAGCTTAATGCTTTAAACGGATCGGACAAAGAACTGCGTGTTTTCGGTTTGGCCATCTTGGGCAACATAAATGTAATGCTGATAAAGGCAATCGCCATCAGAACCGCCACCCCATAGAACGGGCCACGCCAAGAGATGGAACCCAGCTCACCGCCAAGCAGCGGACCAACCGCAATCCCGAGACCAAGCGCTGCTTCGTACAAAATAATCGCTTTGGCTGTCCCCGACGTGGACAGTCCCACAATGGCGGATAACGCCGTTGCGATGAACAAGGCATTACCAAGTCCCCAACCACCACGGTAACCGACCAGTGCACCTACCGTGTCTGAGGTACCGCCGAGGAACGAGAAGACAATAATCAAGAATATGCCGCTAAGCAGCGTCCACTTCACACCAATCCGGCTGGATACGACACCTGTAATCAGCATCGCCACCCCGGTTACAGCGTTATAACTGGTAAATAGCAGTGACACCTGGCTTTTCGAAGCATGCAGTTGATCTGCAATCGCAGGTAGAATCGGGTCAACCAGACCCAGACCCATAAAGGATATGATACATGCAAAGGCGACCGCCCATACCGCTCGTGGCTGGGATAACAGGCCCCCACCTGATGACGGCAATTCGTCCGGTAATGATGGCTCTCTTTTCATACGTAATTCCTCCTGTGAATAATTTATGTGGTTAATCTTTATATTTGAAAATGTCCGTGAAAACGATGAAAACATTGCGTCTATTTTCATGAATAGAGGTAACAAAACGGCACAAATGACACCGGAACATCCGGTGCTTGTACAGGATCGCCACAGGTACTATGGTACTCACTCCATGTAGCGATTATGTGTATACAGTTTTGTTTATTAAACAATAGATGCTAACTTAGTTAGCCGTCTTCATCACCCTGCGGATCATGTGCCTGTAATTTCTGAATACCGCTCCGAACGCGTTCACGCAGCTCTTCCAGTTCAGTCTGTACGGCATGTATGCTTTGAAGCTTCTGCTCAATCAGTTGCAGCTGACCATCCAGCGTTGTTTCCATCGTGGTGAGCTTCTCGATCCGTTCTCTCACTTCGGTTGTCTGCTGGTAGTCAAAACGTTGTTCGTTCAATGCATCTGCCGTTGCCACATAGGTATGTAGCTCCTGAAGGGAGAATCCAAGTACCTCTTTGGCGCGAACCACCTTTTTCAGATATTCGATATCCTCCCGAGTGTACAACCGCGTCCCGCCATCTGTCCGCTGAGGTGAAGGCATGACACCAATCTCTTCATAATACCGAATGGTTCGCTTGGTCAAACCACATTCTTTGGCTACGTCGTCGATTTTATATAAACTCATTTCCCTCACCTCTTTCATATGTCTGTAATGTTATGTACATAATTATATATAATAATAACGTTAACGTCAACGTTAGATTTTATATATGAAGTCAATAGCGAGTTGAACATCGCCTTCCATTCTCTATCTTCAACAAAAAAGACCCGCTTCACACGCGAGTCTCTTCTCTAAACCTATTCATTAATCTTACCTTAAGCGTTCTGCTCATTCTGTTGCTGTTGTGCACGCTGCATTTGCTTCAGACGACCTTCCACTCTGGTAAACAGTCTGAACGTATAGAATCCTGTAGCAACCAGACTTAGAACCAAAGCTCGTACATCTGTAAGCCAGAAACCGATAATGCCGAATATCGTAATAATCACACCAAATTGCATCATCAGATTGGCGCTATAACTTTGCGCTTCGTTCCACAAATCGGGATTACTCATTGCACGCGGGGTCCGATAACCATATATTCCGTTAATCATTTTAGGTGGTTTTTTGAACACCATTAACCCCAGAATGAAATAACACACTCCAATGATGATCCCAACTACTGCTCCTGTCAAAACGTTCTCCCCTTCTCTACATAACTTCTCATCAACATAATGCCTTGAAAAAATATAAAAACGGCTCTACGTATATACGAAGAGCCGCCTGAATCGTTTCGTAAACTTAGATATTCTTCACACGAAGTACACGCATGGCGTTCAGGACAGCCAGCACCGTGACACCCACATCGGAGAATACCGCTTCCCACATGGTGGCAATACCGAACACACCCAGTAGCAGGAAAATCGCCTTAACACCTAGGGCAAACGCGATATTTTGCCACACGATCATTCGTGTACGCTTTGCAATGCGGATTGCGCTCGCCAGTTTCGACGGTTCATCGGTCATGATGACCACATCAGCCGCTTCAATGGCGGCATCTGAACCGAGTCCACCCATCGCTACGCCAACATCGGCGCGTGCCAGTACTGGTGTATCGTTGATACCATCACCGACAAACACCATTTTTTCCTTCGGAGACTTGGCAGCTTCCAGTTGCTCAAGACGTTCGACTTTGTCCTGTGGCAGCAATTCAGCATAGACCTCATCCACACCCAGCTCGCGTCCTACCGCTTCACCCACGGCTTTCGCATCGCCTGTCAGCATGACCGTTTTGCGGATTCCGAGCTTCTTCAGCGCCTGAATGGCAGCAGCTGCATCGTCCTTCACTTCATCGGCAATGATCAGATGACCAACATACGTGCCTGCTTCAGCCACGTGGACTATCGTTCCTGCCGTCTCTGGTGTGCTATACGATATACCCGCCTGCTCCATTAATTTAGCATTGCCTGCCAGCACTTCCTTACCATCGACGCTCACTTTGATCCCGTGTCCGGCAACTTCATCATAGCCTTCCACACCTTGCGTGGGAATATCTTTGGCCCAAGCTGCACGAATGGATTCGGCAATCGGATGATTGGAATTCGCTTCGGCAACGGCCGCCAGCTTCATCAGTTCTTCTTCCGTGCGTCCGTTTTGGGGGCGAATGGCTGTTACTTTGAATACACCTTTGGTTAGTGTACCCGTTTTATCGAAAACAACGACTTTCACATCGTTCAATGCTTCAAGGTAGTTACTGCCTTTGACGAGAATACCGTTACGTGAAGCCGCCCCGATGCCACCGAAGAACCCCAGTGGAATAGAAACAACCAGCGCACAAGGACATGAGATCACCAGGAAGACCAAGGCTCGATAGATCCAATCAGCAAATGTCGCACCACTAAGTATCAACGGCGGAACAAATGCAATCAAGGCTGCAAGGATAACAACAACCGGTGTGTAATAACGGGCGAATTTACTAATAAAATGTTCTGTTTTCGCCTTCCGGCTACTCGCATTCTGCACCAGGTCCAAAATTTTGGATACTGTTGATTCACCAAACGTTTTGGTTACTTCAATGGTCAACATGCCGTTTTTGTTCACAAAACCACTTAGCACATCACTTCCGGGCTCCAGCTCACGAGGTACCGATTCACCTGTCAGAGCAGAAGTGTCCACCATGGAACGTCCAATTCTTACGATACCGTCCAGCGGTACTCGCTCGCCTGCTTTAACCACAATTCGATCACCAATCCGTACTTCTTCAGGAGATACACGCCGGGTTTCGTCACCTGAACCCGTCAGGATATTCGCGTAATCCGGGCGAATGTCCATGAGCGCCTGAATGGACTTGCGTGACCGATTAACCGCCATGCCCTGAAACAGCTCCCCGAGCTGATAGAAGAGCATGACCGCTACTCCTTCTGGATACTCTCCAATAGCAAAGGCACCCAAGGTAGCGACGGACATCAGGAAGTATTCATCGAAAACCTGACCGCGGATAATGTTTTTGAACGCCTGGAGCACGATATCTCCCCCGGCAATCAGATACGCGAGCGTATAGAGAGCAAATTGCGCCCAGCCCTCCAGCGGCGACCAGATGGCAGCTGCGAGCAAAACAGAACCAACAGCAAGACGAACAAGCAATGCTTTCGTCTGACCTGCACCATGCTCATGGGAATGGCCTGCATGCGCATCATGATCATGAGTATGGCTGTGATCATGCCCAGCATGATTCCCGTGCTCATGTGTATGATCATGTGCGTGACCATGTTGATGTTGATCATGAGTATGTGAGTGTTTGCCATGTGAATGGGAATGTCCATGATTATGTTCAGCATGGTCATGACTGTGGTTATCCGCACCAGCTGCACTCCCTGTATGGGTATGCACATGTCCGTTCACGGGTTTTCCTTTTTCCGAGATGCGAATATGTGGCTCCAGTCGAAGCACTTTGCGCTTTGCTTCTTCCACTACCTGCTCATCCATGTCGGAAGTGGTGTGTAGTGATAATGTTTTGGTAACAAAATTGACAGAGCATTCGTTAATGCCCTTAATTTTTTTGACGCCATTTTCAATTTTCAATGCGCAGTTCGCACAATCCAATCCATCAAGCAGCAGTTCCCTTTTCACCTGTTCCTGTCCGGTTCCCATGTGAATTCTCCCCTTTGCAGTACAAAAAAATGTTATGTTTCAATTGTATTCAATATATGAGCACTCATTCATATGTTTGGTTACCCCTATTATATGCACGCCTAAACATGAGTGTCAACAATCGATGTTGATTTTTCATACAGACTATGCTAATAGTAATCATTTCGCTTTAGACGTTTTTTGGATATAATAGAGCTATAGTTAAACTTTTGCATAAATTCGAACCAGTGAATTCCAAGCAACAATGTACTTACGAATGGTTAAATCGAATTATGCAAAATGTTGAGTTAACATAGGCGGTGATAGGAAATGGAACAACCGGTTAAAGCACCAAGCGAATGTGATGCGGCCTGCTCGGGTACTGAAGCCGACGTGCAGACGATTCGCACTTCACTCATAGATCGGGAGACCTCTTCCGAGATGGCGGATTGGTTTAAGGCATTCAGTGACCCAACACGTCTACGTATTATTGATGCGCTGTTACAGAAGGAATTATGTGTTCATGACCTGACGGTTCTGCTGGATATGGGTCAGTCGGCCATTTCACACCAGCTGCGTTCACTCCGCAACATGCGTATCGTCAAGCGGCGCAAGGAAGGCAAGACGGTATACTATTCTCTGGATGATGCTCATATTGAGCAGATCTTCCTGCAAACGCTCCAGCATATTAAACACAGCTAGGCAGCAGCCAAGCTTGTTCATGAAGAAGAACCCCCGCCTCTCGGCTATATGCCGATGGACGGGGGTTCTTCTTGGTTCTCTTCAATTACAATAGATTGTTCTTGTTCGGATCATACAAGCCCGATCTGTCCTTGAACCAGTTGAAGATATGCGATACACATACTTTCAGCACCGCGTATCCTGGAACAGCGAGCAGAATGCCCACGACTCCAAACAGATTACCCGAAGTCAGAATGACAAAGATAATCGTGATGGGATGAATCTTCAGCGTTTTACCCATGATCTGTGGCGAGATGAATTTACCTTCAATTAACTGCACGATTGTCCATACGGCAACCATCTTCAGCAGCATCACTGGTGAAGTGACCAAAGCCACGATCAACGCGGGTGTAATCGCAATTGCTGGTCCCAGATACGGAACAACACTCGTAAACGATGCGATAATTGCAAGAATCAGGGCATAATCCAGACCAATGATCATATAACCGATGTAGAGCAGAATACCGATGCAGAAGCTGACGATAATCTGTCCACGAATGAATGAACTGATCTGGTGATTGATGTCTTCCAGCACATGCATTGCACCTTTACGGCTCTTGATCGGCAGGAAAGACAGAATTTTCGACGGCAGCTTCTTGCCGTCTTTCAGCAGATAGAACAGCATGAACGGAACCGTTACGATGGACAGCACGGTCTCCGTGAAAGCACCGAGGAATCCGCCCAATTTGGTCCAGGTTGAGTTCAGAATTTCAGTAGCTTTTTGGGAGATTGTCCCCCACCAATCCTGAGAATTCAAATTCACCGTCTCCTGGAACTGACCGAACAGTTGGCTGCCCGTGAGTTCCTCAAACTGCTGTTTTACCGTCTCGCTGTATGTTGGGAAATTTTCGATCAGCCCCATAATCTGGTTCCGCACAACCGGAATGACCGCCAGTACGACGACTGTCAGAATGCCTCCAATCGCAAGATACAGGATCAGAATGGACCAGCCACGCTTAATTTTCCACCGCTCCATCACATCCACAATCGGATTCAGCAGATAATACAGTATGCCTGACAGAATAATAGGTAGCACAATGGTCTTGATGAGTACTGCGAGCGGATGAAGAACAAAGGATACTTTGGTCAGAACCATCACGTTCAGTCCCACCAACAGCAGAATTAGCAGAAATAGGACAAACTTGTTGTTAAGAAAAAATCGCTTGAACCGCTCCGGCCAAACGCGGGGTTGCTCAGGTTGCTCCATAGGCGTGTCGTCCTCTCTCATGTAACCTTAATCAAAATTAAACTATAAATCTAGATAAATACCCCTTGCCTGTAAAAAAATAAAGTACCTTGTACAAGCCAACATATGTATAACACTCTGGATTTATACGTATGGTGCTGTTTAACCGTTTCAAATTAAACCGGTAAAGTCATTTTACCCCAAAATGAGTCTTCTGCCCCACACCAATCATTTGCAAATTCTCCCTATTCAAAAACGGCTCGCCTCACTGGGAGACGAACCGTAAATTTGTAGCTATAGCTTACCATCAAGCCAGCTTTTACGCTGAAAATGAAGATTTAAGCTTTTCCCGCCAATTGTGAGATTAACTCATAGGAATGCAGACGCGCCTTATGATCATAGATCATCGACGTAATAATCAGCTCATCTGCCTGTGTCTGCCGAATGAAGGATTCCAGCTGTCCACGTACCGTTTCTGGTGAACCGTTAACAGCTGCTTTCAGCGTCTGCTCAACACCCGCCTTCTCGCGGTCCGTCCATTTGCCTTCCATCTCTGCCGGAGGCTGTACCAATCCCGTTGTACCGCGAATAATGTTCAGGAACTGCTGTTGCATCGTTGTACCCAGCCATGCTGCTTCTTCGTCTGTATCCGCAACAACAGCGTTAACACCCACAATCACATGTGGCTCCTTCAAGCTATCAGATGGTTGGAAGTTGTTTCGATACGTCTCTAATGCGATCCGGGTATAATCGGGCGAGAAGTGGCTGGCAAAAGCAAACGGTAATCCCAGCTGACCTGCCAGACGTGCACTGAAATCACTTGATCCCAGCAGGTAAATCGGAATGTTCAGTCCTTCTCCCGGTACTGCACGAACAGGCGCGTGATAAGATGTCGCCGAAGCATCAAAGTATGCTCTGAGTTCTGCCAACAGCTCCGGGAAATCTTCCCCGCTGTTCAGATCTTTGCGTAATGCCAGTGACGTACGGCGGTCACTGCCAGGTGCACGACCCAGTCCCAAATCGATTCTGCCTGGATACAGGGACTCTAATGTACCGAACTGCTCAGCGATGACAAGCGGTGCATGGTTGGGCAACATGATACCTCCTGAACCCAGACGAATCGTCTTGGTCCCACCAGCCAGATATCCAATAACAACCGAAGTTGCGGATGACGCAATACCCGGCATGTTGTGATGTTCAGCTACCCAGTAACGATGATACCCCCAACGCTCGGCATGCTGTGCCAGATCCAGGCTGTTGCGCAAAGCATCAGCAGGTGTTGCACCCACAACGACGGGAGCCAGATCCAGGATGGAAAGTTTAACATCATTAATATGTTCTTTATGGGATGAAGCTGTATTTTCTGTAGTCATTATCGTTTAATCTCCTCGATGATTATATTTTTGTATATCCAGATATATAGATTAATTAAATCGCAACTGGATATGATGATGTGATGATAAACTAGCCGTTTACATCCGGACGGAATCCCTGCCTGCATATGCATCCTAGCTTCCGTTCCGGCATCCGGCTTATAACTCGTTCTGCACGTACTCTGCAAACTGACGGATTGTCTCTTCGTTGCGCCGATAATACGTCCATTGTCCTCTTCGCTCGGAGAGCAGCAACCCTGCCTTGAGCATAGTCAGCAGATAACTGGAAATAACCGACTGAGCCAGTCCAGCCTTCACTTGAATCGTGCCAACACAGATTCCGTTCTTGCCACCATCCGGATGCTGAGATAGTTCCAGCGGTGGGAAGTGTTGCTCCGGGTTTTTGAGCCACAACAGGATTTGTCTACGTGTCTCGTTCGATAATGCTTTAAATATAAGTATAGGTTCCATGGGTACGATGTCCCACCTCCATTCGTCTGTGTTCGTCTAAGTTCGTTTACCTATACTCATAGCCATTTTCGGGATAAGTTATAACATTTTCATCCGCCAACGTTCGCAGAGATTGTGATTTTCTTGTGATTTTTGGTGATGTCTTGTTTTCTGCAAAACAATCATAACTTCGCCTAGTCTAGTATGAATTATATCAAATAGCTTCGCAACCTTCTAGGGCGCTATTTTTGGGAGGAGTACTAAATAATGAGTATGAACATTTTCGCGTAAAGATATCTATACTTATTCATCTTCAGAAGAAGATGAATAAGTATAGGAGACCGGTCAGACTAATCCGGTCTCTTCTTGTTTATATTCTTGCTGTTATAAGCTCTTCTATTCTTGGCCAACTGTAGTCCTCTTCTCCCCGTACAAGTTTTGTCTCCTATTCTGTTTATAATAGCTGTGACAACACCCCGCAGCTCCTCGTCATCAAACGGGTTGAACACTATGAGGGTAATTGACTTGCATTCCTTGTACGATTAAAAAATCGCATCCTCAATGAGCTGCATTTCTTGTTCGTCAAGAGTCGGTTTCCCCCGGCGCCTTTGCAGTGCTTCTTGAACCAAGTATGCTTCACTATATTCTGGAATAATAATTAGTGACCTTCATAAATCCCATTTTCGCTTAATTTACTCCCCACGTTGCATTCCTCCTTAATATAGGGTCCAGTAACTTATATCATTCTGCTGTACCAGAGGAGGTGCCTTAGGAAGCTTAGGTTTTTCCGCTTCTCGTTCTTAGCCTTCCAGGATAACAAGATTGCTGGTGTCTGATTTATCTTCCCAATTTATATGCTCCGCTTTAATTAGACCTTCCAGAGCAGCCATAACATGGGTTTACCCTTACCTGTCTTTAACCGTAAGTTCATTAATGGTCGGTAATCGTCTGCGGCCGCTACTGTAATTAAACAAGATCCTCATTATTTTACGTTCGTAATCAGATAACATATATCTGCCTCCTAAGCCGTTGTTCTGATTGGATAGTATGCCAGTAAACCGGATTCTTTAAATGTCCGCGGCTGCCCAGACAATAGATCATCAGCTTTGATCATTCCAGCTCGGATGCTTTTGACCTGGATACGACGTTTCGTGATCTTTCCGCTTCGATCCTCGTAAATGATTTCAACTAACCAACCCAGGTATTTAACTGGCAAGTTTATCCCTACGATAACAGGAATATATGTTTGCTTCTAGCTATTATATACGAATGTAATTTATGAATTCAACAAGAAAAGCCCCATCAGCTTACACTGATGGGGCTCTACATTATTTAATTATTTCTTCTTCGTTTATTGTTGGTTCGAATTGATAGTAACATTGATAAAGTTAACAACAATATAAAAGTCATATTGTTTTGATTTAAGGAACCTGTTACAAGTGAATTTACGACCAACATGACAATTGCTGCAGCTGAAACTCCTGATAAAATATAACCAGTTCTGATTTTGTCTCTTTTTAATATCACACTCACGATAGTGACCAGTAGAACAGCAGGAATTAAAAGAAAGAGTAGTATAATTGCATATGCAGTACCCAAGTTATCCCTCCTCTCTTTTAATATTCTACTTTAACCTTTATTTGTTGTCACCTCATAATATGTGAACGGCAACCAATGTAAATTCAGAGTTACTCCTTTGCCAGCATTATTATGTGACATCGAATTAGCGATCATACTAAAACCAGCACCCTCAATTAAAGCCACTGCGGCCCCTATCTGCCCCCCAGGAATAAACCCTGCTATCGCCGCGAGAAGCACTGCTACTTGTGCCGTTTGCTGTAATGAATAAATCATGTTATTAGTTTCTTGATTATTAAAAGTAATTGCAACTCCCCACCAGTAAGAATTACTAAATGTAAATGGAGTCACAACTTGGCTACCGCTGGCAGAAACTTGACTGTTTAGTGCAGCATTTAACTTTTGAACGCCTGTAGCAAAATGATTGTAGACTTCCTGTTCTACAATTTCTTGTGCAGCAGGATCGATATGATATAAATTGTCTGATCCTTTATTTATGTATGGCGTCATTGCTTCAATAGAGTTCATGATTTTTGCTGAAAACTCATCTTCACCTATGACAAGTGTCTTTTTGTTAAGAGTAAACTCACCCGTAGGTAGCTCAATCACCGGAGATGGTGTTGCCGCGGATGCAAAAGCAACTGGAGCCAGAGACGTAATAGCCAAAGCACTACACAATACAGCAGATAACATTTTTACCTTTTTGTTCAATTTTATTCCTCCTAATATTTAATTATGTTACAATTTGTATAATATATTAATATAATGAATCTATCAACCATTATTTACTATAATTTGTGAACATTTTATTAAAATCAAAATATACACTGTTATAACTACGAAAAAAGGAACAGCAGATTACTTCTCTGTTCCTTTTTTTTCGAATGCAATCAATTGAGAAATATCATCAAGTTCTAACGCCACCATGATTTTATTCAAGTTCTCAGGTGACCAGGCTTTGGATTGGTTCTCGGCCATATCAGATACTCCCTGTCATGCTGCTTATCTGGCTAGAATCCAGCCCTCGTTCGTTCATAAAATCTAATCATCGTTATAATCACCTAAATAACATCTTACACGTTCCCTCCCCACAAATTACCCGCTTCTATTCTCAAAGATTTGAGTAAAATTGCTTATTATAGCTTCTAAAGGGATGCATTTTATGTGTGTTAGATTTACGATATAGATCCAATTGAGCAGATTATGGACAGATATATGGCTTCCCATTGCTGATGGATTTGAGTACAAATCTAATTACAATGCACAGCGCCTATGCACTCCATCCCCACAATTATCAGTAGCAAAGACGGAAATAGATTGGGTGCACTTAGATGGGGGCTAGTGCCGTCCTGGGCAAAGGATGACAAGATCGGGTAATAAGATGATCAATGCCCGGACCGAGACATTAACTGAAAAGGCATCATTTAAACGATTGATCAGCTCCAAGCGTTGTATCATTCCAACAAACGGATTTTACCAGTGGAAGAAAGCAGGATCTTCTAAGAAGCCTATGCGGATTCTAATGAAGGATGATCGCTGGTTCTCGCTTGCCGGCCTTTATGATACCTAGACAGATCCAGACGGAAAAAATTGAGTACTTGCACCATTATCACTACCCAACCCAATAGTCTCATGGAAGACATCAGAACCGTATGCCGGTTATCCTGCGCCCAGAGGACGTGGCGGAATGGCTTGGAAGAGATTATGATGATGTTCAGTCGTTGCTCGGTTTGTTGAAGCCGTATCAAGCATCAGAGATGCGCGCATACGAGGTGCCAAAGGAAGGAGCAGTGAGGTTATCCCTCCTGCTCTTTTTCATTCCTATCAAAAGTAAAAACATGCAAATTTTACGCATGAATATTTTACACGCATAATAACACGCGTTATCATTATATAGAGAGGAGGTAAGCGATGCCGAAACAGTGAACGGTTCGAGAAGTGCTCAAACGGTTGAAAGAAGAAGGATTCATCAGATCCCCTTCACACACCGGTGGTAGCAGTCATAGTCGTTGGTAACACAAAGATGATCCAACAAGATACGCGGACATCAGTTTCCACAACAGCGGTCAGACGATACCAATGGCACACTCAAAAGCATTGAGAAGACATCAGGGGTAATCTTTTAACCCTCCCTTCTCTAAAGCCATCGCTTGCCTCCGGCATAGACCGGTTCGTCGTGTTATCTATACATAACACGACAGGTGTAAAATAAAATGAATTAAAAGGAGCTAGATAAATTGATAAACACATTTATTTTTCCTGCTGTTGTTGAAAAAGGTGAGGACGGGGGCATTGGCTTGTACTTCCCCGACGTCGCTGATACTGCCGTGCTTGCCCCTGACATTCAAACAGCTGTTAAAGATGCCAAAAACATGTTGGTCGATCGTATACTTGAGATGGAACATAATAATATGGAAATTCCCGCGCCTTCCGATCTTGATTTTATTGAGTTAAACGATCCAAGTGACAGAGTTGTGTTTGTTGAGGTCTTTCTTCCTCCATATCGTGACGCAGCTGCGAACAAGTCTGTGACTGTAAACTGCACCGTACCACAATGGCTACGGGATGCAGGTAAGGATGCTGAATTGAATTTTTCGCAACTCCTACAGAATTCAGTTAAAGACGCACTTGGGATTAAATAAAAGAGATGGTGGCCTAATTGTCGCCATCTCTTTTTTCTCAGAACATTTCATTTAGGTACCTCACGTTTATTTTTTATCACGGTTGCAAAATATGCGTTTTTTTAGTAGGATGGTTGCAACGTTGAATTGTCAAGGGAGTGTATTGGGATGGAGCCGATTATTTTGCATATTGATACTAAAGAGGTTATTCGAGGCAGACTACCTGTTCTTGTGAGGTCGAAGATTTGTACAATCGTGGAAAAGGCTTATTCCCTGACAAGAGAAGCCATCAAACAAACCACTCTGCTTAATTGGGAACTGGGAGCAAAACATGAAGGGTATTTAAGAAACATTGCAATTGGATACCTCTTTAAACAGCAAATTGATCTGGGTAACCTTCCTTTTTCATATTCATATGAATATAATCGAAATCGAAGCTACAAGTTCATTGTGTTGTCTTTTGAAAATATCAAAATCAGCTTTAGCCAAGTGCAGGCAAGAACCCACGTTGCTAGACCCGCTTATTTTAGGAATAAATTGCAGCTATTGAACCAGGGAGAGATGTATTTCTCTGACATGGACCCTAATATTCCTAGCAATGCGGATGACTGTTACTTACTTCTTACCTACAGTCGTGGAGGATCTGAACCAAAATTTGTGAACATTGGATTCCCCCATCAATGGAACGAGCGAATTGACCTTTTGAAGGAAACACGGGTTCTTGCCTCGGATAACCCGCAAGTGGCACCAGAAGAAACAATCACTCCTGAGACGTTGATTGAATTTAGAAATTATGTAAAAGAGGTGGAGGGCCTTGGAAGCGAATAACCGCTTTTCCAAGTTTGTTCCTGATCGTCTTATTGAGGCAAGAGAAGCAAGAGGTTTAACTTTAACCGAGTTAGCTGACAACCTTAAAGTAACGCATCAGGCTGTATCAAAATACGAAAATAACAAAGCGCAGCCAACATTTGACACAATTGAAAAAATGTCTAACATCCTTGAAGTACCTGTGACTTTCTTTTACAAAAGTCCTATGGAGTCATCGGAGAGCGTTGTCTACTTTCGTAGTATGGCAATGGCTACAAAAAAGTCTAAAAATGTGCACGCACGTAAGATTGGCTGGATAAAAGAAATTCATAAATACCTTGAGAATTTCCTCGATTTCCCCAAAGTGTCTGTCCCGCGAATTATCACTCGAGACAAATACATTCAGACAGACTTTGAGGAAATCGATCTTATGGCTAACTATGTAAGAAAATCATGGAATTTAGGCAATGGCCCAATAAGCAACGTTACTTTATTGTTAGAAAAATCAGGAATTATAGTTGCGAGGTCACCGTTTAGCTCCTATAAAATTGATGCTTGCTCTATCTGGGAACAAGATGAGCGGCCGTATATTTTATTAAGCAATGATAAAACTGCTTCTAGATCGAGATTTGACATTGCTCATGAGTTAGGTCACTTAGTTTTACACTCCAACATAAAAATGACAGAGTTTAACAATAAGACTAACTACAAACTTATGGAAAAAGAGGCAAATCGTTTTGCAAGTGCTTTTTTGTTGCCTTCATCAAGTTTTGGAACGGAAGTTGTTTCAACATCAATTGAGCACTTCATTTCTTTAAAAAAACGTTGGAAGGTCTCAATACAAGCTATGGCTTATCGTGCTACATCTCTAGGTATATTCAGTGAATTTCAGCACATTAACCTCAGACAACGACTGGCTAAAAACAATCAATTATCTTCTGAACCATTGGACGATGTACTTACATTTGAAGAACCTTCCGTATTGAATCAAGCTATCAAAGCTATAATTGAACATGGAGTACGTACAAAACAGGATTTCCTGAGAGAATTGAGTCTTCCAAGAGGTGAAATTGAGACTTTTGCAAATCTTGAAAGTGGATATTTAATTCAAGACATTGAGTCGAATGTAATTCCGCTTAATTTTAAAAGAAAAGATTAGTTTCAACCTAAAAAACACTCAACTGTTAGATGAGTTGAGTGTTTTTATATATGCTAAAGAAAAAAGGAAGCTGTCAGACCTACGCAAACAGTCTTTCTCGTTTCATACTCTTACTTTAAACACAAACTGCTCACGGAAATTTCTATTCCCTGCTATCTTAATCGATACCGTACTATAATGCTTCTATTGAACCACCACATTAAACAATTTGTTCCTGATTAACCAAATCATTTCATATAGATACTTGCACCTGGAATATTGCTGCAATCAAAAATTCCGTGTCTGTTTGTATTACTTTGTATGTATTGTTCAATAATACTCACCAATTAACAAATTTTATAAACGTCACGATCGTCTAAAAATAACATTCATAGCGAATAGCTGCTAAGAAACTTATGGATGATTATCATGATGAAAATTTTGTTTTTTCTCGAAGCGATGGTTACCCCTTTATAACTAAAAAAATATTCAAACGTATGGAAAGGCTTCTATTAAGAACATCAATTACAAAGAGACCTACTCATCATATTTTAAGCCACACTCATATTAGTATGTTGGACAAAGCCGAAGTGGATCTGAAAACAATCATGGAAAGAGTTGGGCACGATGATGCAAAAACTAATCTAAAGATATGTACTCATGTTACGAAAAATATGAAGAAAAATGCGACGGAAAGAATTATGAAACAATTCTCAGATGTCCTTCAAATATAGCATTTTGCAGAGAATGTGATTTTCTACTTTCGATAAGCACGAAAATAACCTTATAACACTTGGTTTTACTCATGTTTTTGCTTCAAAGAGGTTCCATGGGTACGATTATACCCCCTTTCATCCATTTTGCAAACACATGAACAAACAAACCGACTCATGATCGAGTCGGTCTGGTATCATATGGAATCCCTATAGGGAACCAACATCTATATTAGAATTTGGTTGTAACCGTTTGTTTAACCTGATCCAATATGGCTTGATATGCGGGTGCATCCAGGTATCCAATACTACCAAAGAGCAGATGATCTACGGCTTCAATGCCTACAAAATCGAAGATACCTACGTCTGAAGTTATTTTCAATCCAGCAGTCATGCCAATCTGATCGTAGATTTCACTAGGAGTACCATGTGTATTAATGATGAGGCCTTTTTTGCCTGTCAGCAATTTCTCGATTCCCGCTTCACCCGCTACATAAGCAAAACCATAGGCGAATACACGGTCAACATATCCTTTCAAAATGGCTGGAAGACCTGTCCACCAGATCGGATAGATGAATGTAATGGCTTCTGCATCCGTAACAAACTGTTGCTCTGTAGCGATATCCTGGGGTGTCTGTCCTGCACGCATGGAAGCTGTGTCAGCTTCGGTCAGTACGGGTTGGAATCCAAGCTTGTACAAGTCACGAACGACCACTTCATGACCTTGAGCTTCGAGAGCTTCTACAGCAGTATTGAGGATTGCGTTATTGAAGCTGTCTGTGTGCGGGTGAGCATATACGATAAGATGTTTCATAGTGTGAATCCCTCCAGGTTTGGTTTGAGTTAGGTTGCGAAAATGGGGTTACATTGATACGTTCCATATACATAGACATCTATGCATATGGACATAAAAATATTTGGGCTGTTCTGCCTCCACCCCATTCAAATCTGGAAGGTTGCAGGCAGAAGAGTTCATTCACTATAATCTTCGAACGATAGTGGACAGCAAGCTCTCCAATTGCTCCGACTGTTCATTGGACAGGCCACTATAGATGATGTCATTAATCTGCTCTGATACCTGATGGAATATCGGTTCGAGTTGCTTCCCCTGTTCGGTAAGGCGAATCATCGTCACCCGGCTATCTTCGGCACTCTTGTTGCGTTCAACATAACCGAGCTTCTCCAGCTTGTTGACCAGTACAGTTACTGTTGGTTGCGTGCGTTGAACACGTTCCGCCAGCATCTTGATCGACAGCGTCTCTTCCCGGTACAAGAACATTAATACATCCCCATGAGAAGGTACAATGCCTGTCACTTCATGCTGTTCCAATTCGTGAACAATCCGTTTGTTGACATGATCTCTGATTCTTGCAATCAGTGCTATTGCGTTGTATTTTGGCATGACCTCATTATACATAGACATCTATGTATTTTCAAGTGATTTTTTATAAGAAAGAAAAACAGCCCGATATTTTCCATCCTTTTAGCATATGGAAAATATCGGGCTGTTTCGATCTTATTCTATTTCTATAAGTTTAGATCAACGTTGTTGAATTGATGCTGAGTTCAGTTAATCCACTGAGTAATTTTTTCAACGGATTGTCGGGATTTCTCACGTTTGGGTTCCTCTACCCGATAACCGAAGGCTGCCATCACCGAGACGTCCCATGCACCATCCTCCAGCAATCCCTCTTCTTCCAACATACGATGGACATCCTCACGGCTAAAACCTTCAATCGGGCAGGAATCAATCTCGATCTGAGCTGCCGCAGTCATCATGTTGCCAAGTGCAATGTACGTCTGTTTGGATGCCCAGTCGAATAGTGACCGCGGATTCTCCAGAATTCTCTGGTTATTTTGGAACTTACCATAAGCCGCACTTGTTAGCTCAAATACATCATCAGGCATTTCCTTAACCTCCTTCAGCATGTATTCCGCATAAGGAGAATTATAACTGGCGTCTGATCGCGCCAATATAACAACAAAATGGCTTGCTGTTGCCAATTGCTTTTGAGCGCCAGAAGAGACTTCAGACAGACGCTTACGTAGGTCGGGATTTTGCACGATCAAGAATTTCCATGGCTCAAATCCAATGGAACTTGGAGATAATCTGCCTGTTTCCAATATAAATTGGAAATCATCATCCGCAATTTTGCGAGTATCATCAAATATCTTGGTTGCATGCCGGAAATGATAAGCCTTCAGGATATCTTCCTTTTTTTTTGCCTGTGTTGTATCTTCCATGGATCTCCACGTCCTTCTCTTTATAGTATTGTTGTATGTTCATTCGTTAGTGTCTCGTTTTTGATTTGCTTACGTATTAGTTTAGGATCTATATCCGAAAATGAAAAGTACGCACATTATTGTTTCTCAGTTTCTAAAAGTAAGTATTGTATTCTGACAACATACATAGCCACATTGGGAATCCCCTTCTGTGAATATCCATGAATGATATTAACACCAATCACTTGCAACGAGTATCCAATTATTCAGTTAACTTTTCTTGGTCCGTTATGAATTTTGATGACGTTATAAGGTCGCCTCGCCAGATGTAGAGGGCTAAGACTGGGTCTTCCCTCGATTCAGTTGTGTGGATGGCACAACTTGGATGCAGAATAACAGACCCAGGTTCTCTTGCTAAGGGCTCTTCAATACCTTTGGTCCACATTCCTGTACCACCAAGGGGGATGTATAATTCATTTGCAGGATGCACATGTGGTGGATAATACGTTTTTGGAGCTAATAAGGTAAGGCCCATAAGCAAGTGATCAGCCGTTCCCAGATCCTCCGGTCCGATAAATTGCGTAAAAGTTACCTGTGATTCTAGGTTAGGATACAGCGGATGTGGTGGATAACCGAAGGTCCAGTCAAGGAAAGGTGCCAAAGGTCTGATCGCTGCAATCAGGCTTGATTCGGCGCCTGTGTCACCAAGCTTCAAAGCAGCATCCAGATATTTGGTGACAGTGGATTCTGATGGGCTAGGAAGTTTTCCAGAACTCGGCACCTCAGGCCACACCTGCAAAATCCTGCTTATCTCGTCGAGTATGTCGGAATCACTAGTGTCACAACATTCGAGACGTCTGTATAATTGGTTTAAGAATGTGTCAATCAGCCTGTTCATTTGTTCCATGTATTATTCAACCTCCAAACACACAACAACTCTAATTTTTTCTGATTATTCCCCATGAATTCGGCGATAAAATAATCGTGAAGATATACTAATCACGCCTATAATTGTTCCATGAATTCTTCTTCCGAAATGACGGTATATCCTTCTTGCCGAAGCAGTGCGGAAGTAACACCTTCACCCTGTACCTTGTGATTGGCAAAGTTTCCATCGTAAATAGTTTTCGTGCCACAGGACGGACTGAACTCCTTCAACACAACACAGGACACATTCAATTTTTTAGCCCATTCCAATGTCTGATAGGCTCCCTTGATATACATCTCTGTGACGTCCTTGCCACTTTTCTCGATCACTTTTGCAGTACCTGCCAATACGTCTTTGCCCGTACCACCGATAATCTCAGCTGGTTCACGGGGTGTGGAGAATCCACCGAGCAACTCCGGACACACCATCTTCGCTTGCTCCTGCTCCACAAGTTCCTGAATCTTCTCATCCAGACTAGCTGTTCCATTGTAACGGCAGGCTACCCCCGCCAGACATGAACTCACCAAATATTTCATCGTTATCTCCTTATGCCCATTCCATCTATGAAGTAAATTGTAACATATAAGATCAAGCCCTATAGCTCTCCTCTGGTAATCATCCTGATCCGTCCATCTTCCCTGTATTCAACCTGAAAAACATCCGTGCTCGATTCCAATTCAAATGTTACGATTCCCAATTGCTCAGCATTTCTGTGAAGTTTATAGGCGTCAAAATTAATGTTAAATATCTTCTTAACTATTGGTCCCACTTTTTCTCTAAGAAGAGACTCATCAATATTATATAATTTCTCATGGTAAGCCTCCATCTCTTCTATGTTGCCTATTTCTTGTTGCTCATAATAATTAGCATCTCCCACGGTATAGCCCAAGCCCTCTTTTCCTTCGGTCATCTGCACAAAGTAGTTATCTTTAAAGGAAAAAAAGACTGTATCCTTGCCGAGTTCATCATCTTTGCTTCGGCTTGCTCTTACCAGATCAAGATTGGCTTTACCAGACAGAGCCTCAATTGCTTTTTTGGCATCCGCCAGCGCAACCTGGGATACTTGATCAAGTCTCAGGTCTCCTGTGATTGAGACAGCCTTATCCTGTTGCCATACAATCTCCCCATAGCCAGTCTCATTTTCTAACCATAATGTCGTATGCGATATCGGCTCCAATTCCCCTTGCTTCATACTCACGTAACGTTGAACTGATACAGGTTTAAGTGTTGGAGTACTGCCTATACTTTGCAAAAGCGATGGGACCTGGCGCAGATAACGGTGCTCCAGCTCGCCCGCCAGCATCTCACCTCTCATCTGTACTTCACGCAGATTTCCTGTTGTCGCATCAAGCCATATCTGCGCATACTCCTTCTCGCTTTCTTTTCCAGCCTCTACATATATTCTGCCGGACAAAGGCAAGTCTTCAACTTTCATAATCTTCAGCTGTTTACCCAGATCGTCTCGCATGGTAGTCGCCACATTTCTTTTCATCTTATCCGTTAGTAGATTGACGCTCAGATCATCGGACAACTGTAACGCTGTCGTCGGATAGACCTGCTCGATCATGGGCTTCACCAGCTGACCATCATCCCAGCTCCATAGGAATAATCCAGCAGCAATAACCAACGCACCCGTACCTGCAACAAGAGGCCCTCTTCTAGGGCGACGCTTGTGTGACGAGTTACCTACTTGCGGTCTGGACAGCCCTGAACTGTCCTCTGACCTATCTCCCTTGCTTCCTACTTCCGACTTCTTCATCCACTCCACCTGTTGAAGCACCTTTCGCTTGTGATCTTCTGTAAAAGGAGACGACGCAAACGGCCCCTTCCGGATTTCCTTTTCCCACTGCTTATCCTTGTGTGTCATTCGCTTCGCTCCTCCCATTGTTTCCGTACCTTATCCTTACCTCTCGATAGTCTGGATTTTACTGTGCCTAAGCTGATTTTCAACATCTCTGCAATCTCACTCGTCGTGAGCTCATACCTCAGATTCAACAAAAGAATCTCCCGGAATTTCTTCGGCAACGCCAGAACAATATCCCAGATTTCATGGACATGCTCCTTGCGCATCACTTCCATCTCAGCCGAAGGATATGCAGACTGAGATGGAACCATTACGCTCCGGCCCGAAAGCTCCCGCTCTGTCTCAATGGGTAGTGTCTCTCCCCATAAGCTGCTACGAAAGAATCTGGATTTTCGATATGTAAAAGTGGTGTTTCTAGTAATCGTCAGTAGCCACGTCTTCAGTGAGCACTCTCCCCGATACTGGGCAATCCCCGAGTACGCTCGGATGAATACCTCCTGTGACAAGTCATCTGCCTGTTCGGCACTTTTGGTCAGAAAATAAGCGTAATTCCACACGTCATTTCCGTAGTCATCCATCATGCTGCTAAGTGTGTAATTGTCGATCGTCTGAGCCTGTGCCAGAAATTGATAATCCAACTGTTGTTCACCTCACTTAATATGACTGAGTTTAATGTGGTTTGGTTCCCTATTTTGGACATTATTTCTTATTATTGTAGCAAAATAAAAAAACAGCATGTTCAACATCGCTGAACACGCTGATTCCTTCAAGTTTACGTAGTTAGTAATCTCTATCAGAAATCTTTTAGGCGAACGCTCCACTTCCACAGTTTCTTTCTGCCCTCTGATCTAACGTATCATTTTCATCGTTATACTTTCACCGCAGCAATCATCAGAAACATCGGTCTTCGATTCTCGTCTCTCATGCCTGGAACCTGTTCGATCATCTCCAGCGATGGCTTGGATTCAGCTACCTGTTGAATGGCAAACCCTGCCTTAATCAGTTGATTGAGATGTGTTGCCAGTGTACGATGATATTTGACTACGTCCTGATTCAGAAAGTTTGCCACACGCTTCCCTTCCTCATGGTAATCATCCACGGGCCAGTGCAGGATTTCACCTTCGGGTCCGTAATGCCAATCCTGCGCAGCACGAGCGGTAAAGATCGGATGTTCAGAGGAAAGGATAAACGTGCCCCCTTGGACAAGACAGTCATTGATTTTGGCGTACACCTCGTCTAACCGTTCAATATAGTGCAAAGCAAGCGAACTGATCACAACATCAAATTGTCCAGCTGCAAAATCAATATCTTCAATTGCCAGCTGCTCGTACTGGATCTGTGGATCGTCCGTCATTTCACGAGCACGCTGGAGCATATTTTCAGACAGATCTATACCGATTACTGAACTCGCTTGTTGTTCACGCGCATACCGGCAGTGCCAACCAAAACCACATCCCAAATCCAGCACACGCTTGTCCTTCAAATCAGGCAACAAGGTCTGTAATTCATGCCACTCCCCCGCTGCATCCAGTCCCTGAACGGAACGAGCCATCTTACTATAGTTATTAAAGAACTCAGCTTCATCGTATTTATTTTGTTTCATTAAGAGATTCCTCCCGCCTTATAAATATCAACCTACTCTACCACATAAACGATATTTAAACGTAAAAGTTGCCAAGCGAAATCAAGCCATGTTATCATACAGAACGAACGTTCAGTATTAATAAATACAGAATGAACATTCAGTTTACTAACGGAGGTCATTATGAATACGAATTGGACGCATCCATTGGAAGGGCAAACTGTAGGTAAAGCTTTTATGAGCTACCTCGTGCCTTCCGTATTGGGGATGCTGGTAGTTGCTTTTAATTTTATTATCGACGGCATTATGGTTGGACACAAACTGGGTTCTACTGCGATGGCCGGGATCGGCATTGCCTCCCCTGTCTACACGCTTTTTGTTGCGATGTCGCTGTGGATTGGTATGGGTGGGGCAACCTTGTACTCCAACGCTATGGGTAGAAAAGATATGACATCAGCCAAACAAATTTTCACCAAATCCATTATGCTCATTATGCTTGTTACGATGGCTATTGGATATACTGCATTTACGTTCAAAGACAAGCTGGTATATGCCCTCGGTGCCAACGCCGAGACCTTCCCGTTTGCTTCAGACTATATGAATATCATGTTGTTATTCGGATTCGTCTTCACCATTGAGAATGCACTCTCTGTTTTTGTACGAAACGATGGGAATCCCAACACATCCATGTACGCTCAAATTACGTTTGCTGTAGCCAATATCATCATCAATTATGTAACTTTATATGTACTCGAATGGGGTGTACGCGGTGTTGCCCTAGGTACTATAGTTTCGGCATCTTTGGCGCTGCTTGTCCTGTTCACTCACTTTTTCAAAAAAACAAATAATCTCACGTTCACCCGGTTCAAATGGAACAACAAATTGCTGGCTTCCCTGCTACTCATTGGTTTTCCCAGCTTTCTGGCTGAACTCGGCATGTCGGTCTTCTCTGTCTCTCACAATATCTCCATGGACCGCATTGCGGGTACCGATGGTGTAGCGTCCTTTACCGTATTGAACTATATTCATGGTGTAGTACTGTTAGCTTTCCTGGGTCTGGCGTCTGCTGCCCAACCTCTAATCAGCTATTATCACGGTGCGAAACAGATTAAACGGGTACAACAAACGATACGTTTAGCTACCAAAACGGCTCTGGCATGCGGTCTACTATTACTGATTGTTGTTCAAATTGGTGCACCTTACTTCGTGCAAATCTTTGGAAACTTCAGTAGCGGCGTAACGGATAATGCCGTGTACGGATTAAGGATATTTACATTTGCCTACGTATTTATGGGTGTTAACTTTGTCATGAGCACCTATTTCCAATCTGTAGGTAATGCCAAAATGGCCATCTGGATTACAGCTGCACGTGAAATGATCATCATGATTGCGTTAATTTCGATCCTCCCTTCATTCTTTGGTGTCACGGGTGTCTGGCTTGCCGTACCGCTGTCCGAAATGCTGGTTCTCGCAACCATAGCCGTGTACTATAGAAAACGATACCTTACGGATCGAATAAACGCGTTGCAGTCTGAATAACGTTAACAGATAGCAGGTAAATGGAACGTAGATGGAATGTAGGTAGACCTCATAAATATACTAACAAAGAAATAAACAAAGCCCTACACGATCAATATAGATCGCTCAGGGCTTTTGTTTTGTCCTAAATTAGATGTCATTAGATGCGTATATCAAATCGGCCATTGCTGTCTGTTGTTGCATTCGCAATTTCCTTAGGGGTAGCAGCTCCCATTCCATTGGATGGTGGTTGGGCAGGTGGCGCCTCCTTCGTAGCAGTTGTACCGGCTCCTTGAGAGCTTTGCTGTGCAATCTGTGCCTCAATCTGCTTGATCTGCTGTTCAAGCTGTTTAGTTTTTGTCTCCTTGGTCTTCTCATCGTCCTTACTGGATTGCACTTTCTCCAATTGAGCCTCAAGCTTCGTCTTTTGTTTCTCCAAGCTACTTGAATTGTCCGAACTCGAAGATGTCGATATGTAAGATGTAGTGGAACTGGCTGCAGAAGATATATTCATTATGTTTCTCCTCCTCTTTACTTGGCTTCACTATACCCTAATCCAATGAGTTGTACGTTAAATTCAACTGAAAGGTTGCTGAACGAAACCAAGTACGAAAGTCGAACAGATGGAAGTATACAGACCAGTATTAATTAGTCTGATCTATAATATTGAAATTCTTCATATAAGTGATGGATCTTATTTTCGTCTCATCTATAAAGTTAGTTGTTTTCCGCTGAAAATAGTAACACA
>NZ_JAPDOE010000022.1 GCF_026013365.1 Paenibacillus sp. LS1 | reverse complement strand
CCAATAAAAGATGAATTTCAGCAGCGTGGTTATACGCTATAAAAATCATCTCAAGTATTTGAAAAGAGCGATAAGCTCATTTTGAATCTGACGAGATTAAAAATCTCATTTTTCGCTTCGAATCATACAGTCCGAAGACTTGTACCGATTTCTCAGCGTCGATCTTGCAAGCAAGATCGTTACTCACTCGTTGTTCAGTTTTCAAAGATCAAACTTGTTTTTTGGTCACCATTTTCTCTCAGCGGCGACTTTTATAATATATCATACTTCGTTTGTTTTGGTCAAGTGTTTTTTTGAAATTCTTTTTTCGAAGCTCGTAATGAGCTGTTCATTTCATCAAAAGCATGTAACCAAGCAAGCAAAGCAACGAGATATAATATACCATATAAATATCCCAGGAGTCAACTATCCAAACAAAGAAATTTTCAACCCCAATAATAACCCCACACCCGGCAATCCTAAAACAGTTACGGTTCCTATGGTTGCAGGGTTCAGAGGGATGTAGGTTCCAGTTAACCAGCCGGAATAATTGACGACGTATATCCCTACTGCAGCCATCACCAGATGAATCCCAAACGATGTGAAAAACGATAACCCTATTCTCTTTCTGAATAAAACAACGATTAGCCCCAGTAGTGATATAACCAATACACTTCCCAATATGACACTCTTCATACCCAACACCTCCATATATAGTGTGAATTTGAATCTACATACTAATCCCTCGCTGCGTTTCAACCCCATCATTAGCCCTGGCCCGCTTGGCTCTCTTCAAATGAATCTGATACTTCCGCTCAGCCGCCTCCAGTACATAAATGGCATAATCAATCTCATCCTGCCCCTGCGCATCTTCGAATTGCCTCATAGCCCTTTCCCACTCCTGCTTTGCCATCTGAATATCTGCATAGATCTGATCCGCCTCAAGTTCCTTCAACATTCTCTTGTGTTTCTCTACCGATTTCCGTGTATTCCGCCACATGAACATAAACTCTCCCCCTCCTGATCAGCACAGCATATTCTCATACTTATCAGGGAAAGGACAAACTTAGAACTTGGACATTTCATTTTCATCATAAAAAAAGAGAGCCCTAGGGCCCTCTCCGCACATCAAACATATTTAGCATCCAAAAGTTTATAAGGAAGCACGCTGTGCGCGAAACCAACTCAAACACGCTAACGCATCTCCCTACGCCCTTCCAGTGCTTTGGAAAGAGTCACTTCATCCGCATACTCCAGATCGCCGCCCACAGGCAATCCATGGGCAATCCGGGTCACACTGATCTCAAACGGACGCACCAAGCGGGAGATGTACATCGCTGTAGCCTCGCCCTCAATATTGGGGTTCGTCGCCAAGATAATCTCTTTTATACGTTCATCACTTAATCGAATCAGGAGTTCCTTCAAACGGATATCATCTGGGCCAATTCCCTCCATAGGTGAAATCGCACCCTGTAACACATGATAGTACCCATCGAATTCCTTGGTGCGTTCCATAGCCACCAGATCTTTCGAATCTTGAACTACACAAATTACAGAGACATCCCTGGACTTATCCTGACAGATGCGACACGGATCCGTATCAGTGATATTACAACACACAGAACAGTAATGAAGGTTACGCTTCACACTTACGAGTGCTTTGGCAAAATCGATAACGTCATCTTCCTTCATGTTAAGCACATGAAAAGCTAAACGCGCTGCCGTCTTGGGCCCCACACCCGGCAACCGGGTGAAGGCATCAATCAGCTTTGCTATTGGTTCGGGATAATACAATCGATTGTGTCTCCTTTGACAGGATCAATTTTTAATTAAAATAATCCCGGAATATTCATGCCGCCTGTGAACTTGCCCATATCCTTATTGGCAATCTCATCAGCCTTGGCCATTGCATCATTAACAGCTGTCATAACGAGATCCTGCAACATTTCAACATCTTCCGGATCTACCGCTTCAGGTTTGATCGTGATAGCAAGCAATTTTTTGTGTCCATTAACTTCAGCAGTTACAACGCCGCCACCCGAAGTACCTTGAACTGTTTTGTCCGCCAGTTCCTCTTGCGCTTTCAGCATTTGCTCCTGCATTTTCTTCACTTGTTTCATCATTTGGTTCATGTTGTTCATAATCATTCATCTCCTTTGTTATAGTTATCGCGCTATGCGCATTATTCTTTGATTACTACAAGGTCCTCACCAAAGAGCTGGATGGCTTCATCAATCCAAGGCTGTTTGTTGCCTGAACCGCCGTCTTCATGCTCAGGTTCAAGCTTAAAGTCCTCCTTTGGCGCTTCAGAAGCCCCTTCCATCGCCCCGGTCCAATCTTTGAGCATCATCGTCACCAATCGTGCTGGACGCCCAAGTTGTTCGGACAACACCCGCTCAATGACTTCGCGGTTAGCCTGCTTCTCCGTCGTTTCACGGTGAATATTGTTTTTAAAAGCAACCAGAACGTTGTCTTCAAGCAATGATACCGGTTCACCATCCACAAACCAGGCATGAACGGTAACCCTTTCTTCCTTCACTCGTTGAAGGATCTGACTCCATTTTTTGCTGATATCTGCGAACTCAGGGGCTCCCTTGCGAGCAACATATTGATCCAACTGTGCTGGAAGCTTCGCAGGCGAGTTCCCTCTCGATACAGGGGCTCTTGTTGCCGGACGAGATGGAGCACTTGATGCACCCTCTCCACCAGACAACCCACTTTTAAGTGCGCGATCCAATTTCTTCTCCAGCTCAGCAAGTTGCTGCTTCAAGCGGTTGATCTCTCCCCCATCAGCAGGTGCCGCATGTGACGAAGCTCCAACTTGGACAGAAGCCTCTCCTTGTACTGGAATACTACACAGTTTAAGCAACGCGACTTCAAATAATGTCTGTGGCTGTACCGCGTACTTCATTTCACTCTGGTACCGATTAAGGGTGTCGATCATGTGGAACAGCTGTTCCTTGGTGAAGGATTCCGCCATATCACGGAAAGATTCCGGATTAAGCACCCGATCCGTCAGTTTATCTGCATCAGGTACCATCTTAATCATAAGCAAATCACGGAAATAATAAAGCAGATTCTCCATGCACTTGTCTGCACTCTTTCCTTCATGCATGAAACCTTCAATCATCTGCAAAATGTAACCAACATCACCTTTGAGCAGCGAAGCAGCCAGTTTGGCAAATTGCTCTGAAGCAATTCCGCCAGTCATATCCATAACCTGCTGGTACGTTACTCGTCCATCCGTAAATGAAGAGATCTGATCCAGCACACTAAGTGCATCCCTCATTCCACCGTCGGATAAACGGGCAATGTATTGGAGTGCATCCTGGTCAGCTTCCATGCCTTCCTGTTCGCAGATCAGTGTAAGTCTTGCTGTCTGCTCTTCCAGGGAAACCCGGCGAAAATCAAATCGCTGACAACGCGATATAATGGTAGCCGGAAGGCGATGTGGTTCTGTTGTTGCCAAAATAAACATCACATGTGGTGGTGGCTCCTCCAATGTTTTGAGCAAAGCATTGAATGCCTCCGTCGTCAGCATGTGCACTTCATCAATAATATAGACTTTCTGCCGGACTTCGGTTGGCGCATATTTAACCTTTTCCCGAAGATCACGGATTTCCTCAACACCCCGATTGGATGCAGCATCAATCTCCTGTACATCCATCACAGCGCCGGTCGTAATCCTGCGGCAAGCTTCACACTCGTTACAAGGTTCAGGCGCAGGTCCACGTTCGCAGTTCACAGCTTTGGCCAAAATCTTGGCGGCACTTGTCTTTCCCGTTCCTCTGGGCCCGCTAAATAAGTAGGCATGGGAAGTCCGCTGTTCACGAATCGCGTTCTGCAAGGTCTGAATAATATGCTGTTGTCCCACCATATCTTGAAACGACTGGGGACGCCAAGCCCGGTATAACGCGATATGCTCCATGATGCGTTACCTTCCTTCCACTTCGCATTCGAGTCCTTTGTCGTTCCCCTATTATACTATATTCCGGGGTGAATCCAAACTTTATCTGACTCATTCATGCGTGGTTTTTTAAGACATATCAAAAAGACCTCTGCATACATACAACTGCAAAGGTCTCTACATTTAAATGGTAAGCCGTGCACCTGCTATCGATATTTGCGATCCAAGTGGCACCCCTGAACAATAGCTCGGGCTAGGCGACCCTCCGGCACAAGAGTAATCTCACTTATGGCTGCTTCCTTCCGGACCTGACCAGGTTCATGAGCACTCATTGCGGAGGACCCAACCGTCAACACCACGTTCAGGGACCAAACCTCACATCGACAAAACCTCTAGCAGGAATTCAACCTCGCTATAGCGGATTGCGAGTTACAGGGCACCGCTACCTCCCCATCTAGCACGGTAAGAAATAGTATAACGTAAGGTTATCCAAATTGCAACCAGAAGGAATGTGAAGGCAGCTAGGCATACATAAAACATATAAAAAACCCCTGCCAGATCAGCAGGGGTTGGTTGGATGCAATTAGCAGACAACTCCAAGAATTGTCCTATTAGATTCCGTATTTCTTCTTGAAACGATCAACACGGCCGCCAGCATCGATAAACTTCTGTTTACCTGTGAAGAACGGGTGGCACGCGGAGCAAATCTCTACACGAAGTCCGTCTTTAACCGAACCTGTCTCAAAAGTATTCCCGCAAGCGCAAGATACTTGACCAATCGTGTAATTAGGATGAATTGCTTCTTTCATTACCTTTCACCTCTTTCCGCCCTGAGCCTCAAGCGGACCCAGAGTAAATGGCACAACTCTGAGATTATAACACGGCCTAATGCCTGTTGCAATCCATTATTGTTAAGAGGTAATCAATCGTTTAGGACGTGCCATTCCAGCTGGTGGAACGTGGGTATACGATCCAATCACCACATCAGGCAACTCGTCTTCAAAGATCTCGATCATCTGCTTCATGCCCAGGATATCACCTTGAGCTGGAGGAATTAACCCCAGATAGCTCTCCGGATCAATATTGAGATTACGCATCTGAATCAAACGTAGATCAGTTCTTCGTGCAAACTCAATCATCGCCTCAATCTCTTCTTCACGATCTGTTACGCCAGGGAAAATCAAATAGTTAATGGATGTGTATACACCTTGCTGCGCCGCGTATTTCATCGACTTCTCGACATTAGCCAAGGTATAACCACGCGGTTTATAGTAGGCGTTATAGTGGTCATCCAGTGCACTAATTGTACTTACGCGCATCAGATCCAATCCAGCGTCTACAATACCTCTAATGTGATCATTCAGACCGGCATTGGTATTAATGTTGATATACCCCATATCCGTTACAGAACGCACTTCACGAATCGCTTCAATAATTAGCTTGGCCTGCGTGGATGGCTCCCCTTCGCAACCTTGTCCAAAGCTAATGATGGATTCTGGTGTCTTCAGGTGTTCCATCATGACCTGGACAATCTCATCCACACGCGGACGGAAGTTCATACGCGTCTGCGGAGAAACAAAGCCACTGTCATCCGGTTGCTCGGAGATACATCCGAAACAACCCGCATTACAGGAATAGGATACTGGTACTCCGCCCTCCCAACGATTCAGGAACGTGTTCGACGAAGTTAGACATTCATATCCGAGTGCACAATTGGACAGGTGAGTATAGAGTCGATTCTCGGGATATCGCTCCGTCAATCGCTTAACCCCCGAACGCACATCATCACGATCACAGTTCAGCGGATTCCATTGATCCGGACTATCCGACTTCGAAGCTGTGACATAGAAACCGCCGTCTTTCCAGACTACTGCGGAATAACCGAACAACGGCAACTTATATTCCTTATCCGTCTTCACATAACCGGGAAGACACAAACGAGTGAATCCTTGTGGAAGCAACGCACCTACAGCCTGTGTGTCTGTTGGCATTGGCAGCATCTCACCTGTGTCCGGGTCCATACCAATGGGCCGGGTACTCGGGAGTCCAACCAACGTTGCACCCTCTGGCAAAGGAATCAACTCATCCTCCATAATCTCAACGATCATATCTCCACTGCGGGCAAGACCGTACAGGGAAGGATGATCAAATACATTACCTTTTTCATCTGCGTATACTAAATACATGATGTTCTCCTCACATCTAATGGGTTAAACCTAACGACGAGTGTATTGTAAAATTCACAGCAAAGCTGCTAAAAATAAGTTATTGGTCGAACGACACTTATGTCGATGTACCTGATGTAGCTGTCTGTCTCGGTGAGCGACGGGTTGTTGTTGTCCCCGAATTGCTTGTTGGACCATTACCAGCTGAATCAAATGCCGCCAAAAACTCTGCATTCGTCTTGCTGTTACGAAGTTTCTTCAGGAAACCTTCGACAAAGTCATGTGAATCATTCATGTTCTTACGAATCGTCCAGATCGTATCCAGCTCTTCCTTGCTGAGCAATACTTCTTCACGACGTGTACCAGAACGACGAATGTCGATCGCCGGGAATATACGACGCTCAGCCAGACGACGGTCCAGATGCAGCTCCATATTACCCGTACCCTTAAACTCTTCATAAATGACGTCATCCATACGTGATCCGGTATCAATTAATGCCGTTGCCAGGATGGTCAGGCTTCCGCCTTCTTCCACATTCCGGGCAGAACCGAAGAAACGTTTTGGACGATGGAATGCAGCTGGGTCAATACCACCACTAAGTGTACGACCGGATGGTGGAATAACCAGGTTATATGCACGAGCAAGACGCGTAATGCTATCCAGCAGGATAACGACATCCTTTTTCGCCTCAACCAGACGAAGTGCACGCTCAAGTACCAACTCTGCCACCTTGATATGATTCTCAGGCAGTTCATCGAATGTCGAAGCCACAACTTCCCCTTTTACCGAACGCGACATATCCGTTACTTCCTCTGGACGTTCATCAATCAACAGGACAAACAGTTCAATTTCAGGATTGTTAGTTGAGATGCTGTTGGCAATTTCTTTGAGGAGAAGCGTTTTACCCGCTTTGGGAGGTGCTACGATCAATCCGCGCTGTCCCAATCCTACCGGGGCGAGCACATCCATAATGCGTGTGGACAAATGGTTGGGGGATGTTTCGAGAACCAGTTTTTTCTGCGGATACAGTGGGGTTAGTGCCGGGAAGTGAAGTCGCTCTGCAGCCGCCGATGGATTCTCACCATTTACAGCGTTGACTTGCAACAATCCGAAGTATCTCTCGTTTTCCTTAGGCGTTCTACACTTACCTGATACAAGGTCACCTGTTCTTAGGTCAAACTTGCGAATCTGAGAAGCTGAGATGTAGATGTCTTCCGTACTTGGCAAGTAGTTAATGGGCCTTAAGAATCCGTAACCTTCAGGTAAAATCTCGAGTACGCCTTGCATGAACATCAGACCGCTCTGTTCAGCTTGTGCGCGTAATATAGCAAAGATTAATTCTTTCTTTTTTAACGTACCATAGTAAGGTATCTGATATTTTTTGGCCAGCTTGTAGAGGTCCGTTAGTTTCATTTCTTCCAAATCGGAAATTTGTAGATCCATATAATAACCACCTATTCAATTAATAAGTCCGTGTGAAATGGATAGTTTCGCTAGATGTTCCGGCTATAGAGCGCAGCTTCTGCCACAATCTCTTCTGTCCATTGTACGGAATGTAACCGTTATAATGCAAATACTTGTCTTTGAGTGTAAGTTTCCGGGTGGGATGGCCAATGTTCGGCAAGATCCGCTAATGAGTGAACACGATGCATTGAGGCGATCAATCCGGATAGACCGGCTATGGAGCGCAGTTCAAACAAAACCGGGGGTTGGGGAAGAGAAATGATGTTCTTACAGCCATATGAAGTTTGATTCAAAAAAAGACCCTCCGGTAAAGGAAACAGAAACATTTCGTCTTATGCCGGAGAGACTGAGAACTCTATTAAAACAGGTTTACCCAATAACTGAAAGGATATGCAGTTCAGCTAAAATAAACATGTGTATGACTGAATCATGCATGATACTGCCATATTAATCGGTTTCCCGCCATACATCTGCACCAAGCAGGCGCAGATTGGTCACCAGATGATCGTAACCACGGTCGATATATTCGACCCCCGTTACTTCAGTCACACCTTCACTGACAGTGAGACCTGCAATCACCAGTGCCGCTCCAGCGCGAAGATCGGATGCTTTTACTTTGGCCGCGTTCAATGCACTGCCTTCAATAATCGCCGAACGTCCTTCTACCCGAATCTTTGCGCCCATCCGCACCAGCTCAGGCACATGTTTGAATCGATTACTGTATACAAAGTCGCTCAGGACACTCACGCCGGTTGCCTGTGTCAAAACACTGGTCATCGGTGACTGTAGATCTGTTGGGAAACCAGGATATACAAGTGCCTTCACGTCAACATGGTTATAATTTGGCTTACCAATGACACGTATACTTTCATCCAATTCCTCAATGCCAACACCCATCTCCAGCAGCTTTGCCGTTAAAGCCTCCAGATGTTTGGGAATCACATTGTCAATCAGAACATCTCCGCGCGTTGCCGCTGCAGCGATCATATACGTACCTGCTTGGATACGATCCGGAATGATAGAATGACGACAGCCTTTAAGCTCCGAAACTCCTTCAATACGGATCGTTTCGGTACCTGCACCCTTGATGCTGGCACCCATGGAATTCAGAAGTGTTGCTACATCTATAATCTCAGGCTCTTTAGCCGCGTTTTCGATAATTGTAGAGCCTTTGGCACGAGTAGCCGCCAGCATAATGTTAATGGTTGCACCGACACTGCTTACATCAAGATAAATCTTTGCTCCGCGCAGCTCTTTGGCATGCAAATGAATGGAGCCGTGTTCGTTTGTTACGGTTGCGCCAAGCGCTTCAAACCCTTTGATATGTTGATCAATTGGACGAGGCTCAAAATTACAGCCCCCTGGTAAACCTATGGTCGCTTCTTTAAAACGCCCTAGCAATGCACCCATCATATAATACGAAGCACGAAGCTTCTTCACGGGACCATTCGGCATAGGAATGGATTTGATCTCAGAAGGATCAATCTTCATCTGATTGCCTTCCCAAGTTACACGTGCTCCGAGTTCCTCCAAAATTTCTGCATAAACCGCCACGTCACTCAAAAGTGGCAGGTTGTCCAACACGACTTCTGACTCGGCAAGCAATGCTGCAGGAATAAGCGCAATGGCGCTGTTCTTGGCGCCGCTTATAGTTACAGTTCCCTGTAACGGACGTCCGCCACTAATCATCAATTTTTCCATAAAGCTTAATGTCCCCCTACGTGTTTTGCAGCCGATGAACGGCAATACGTGCTGTTGGCTTCCGATGTAGAAATAAGGTGTGAAAATGGAAAGACACCGGCTAGGCGGTGTTCTTCCATTTCACAGTATGGAACTGGTAAAGATAAATTACGCTTTGTTGTTGGAACCAAACTCGCGGATTTTACCTTTAACTGTTTCTTTGATTGCATCACGGCCTGGTACGATGAATGTACGTGGATCGTAAGCATCTGGTTTAGCTGCAAGCACTTCACGAACTACTCTTGCGAAAGCAATTTGGTTCTCTGTGTTTACGTTGATTTTAGATGTACCCAAGGAAATGGCTTTGTCGATGTCGTGTTTAGGAATACCTGTACCACCGTGCAATACGAGTGGAACTTGTACCGCGTCACGAACTTCTTCCATTTCTTTGAAGCCCAGGTTAGGCTCGCCATGGTAAGGACCGTGTACGGAACCAAGAGCTGGTGCCAATGTGTCGATACCTGTTTCTTTAACGATACGGATACACTCGTTCAGGTCAGCGTACATGATGCCACCGATAACGTCGTCTTCTTGTCCGCCTACAGTACCTACTTCAGCTTCTACAGAAACGCCTTTAGCGTGTGCATATTCAACAACTTTTTTAGTCATTTCGATGTTCTCATCGATGGAGTGGTGGGAACCGTCGATCATAACGGATGTGAATCCAGCATCGATCGCTTCTTTACACTTGTCGAAGCTTGAACCGTGGTCCAGGTGAATTGCAACTGGAACGGTAATTTTCATGTCGTGGATAAGTCCTTCTACCATTTTAACTACAGTGTAGAAGCCACCAATGTGACGTGCTGCGCCTTCGGATACACCCAGGATTACTGGGGATTTCTCTTCTTCAGCAGCACCAAGAATCGCTTGAGTCCACTCAAGGTTATTGATGTTGTATTGACCAACTGCATATTTTCCTTCGAGTGCTTTGTTCAACATGTCTGTCATAGATACTAATGGCATGGTTTCAATCCTCCTAGGGGTTTGGGTTGTGTCTATGGTTTTTAGCCGAAATCACATACGGGCTTATTATACCACATCCCATGTCAAATACTAAACAAGCATTTGCAAAAATGCTGTGCTTTGCAGCACAGTTTTCATAGACACCGCTTTATGACTTCCCCATTTCCAATATTCCCCGGATGAAGGAGTGAAATACCCCATTGTTTCACCAAGTACCATCTATGTTCTCCACACGCAAAAAAATCCTGTATCTACAGGATTCAGCTGCATTTATTGGCGGCACCATTGCGAAGTTGCATATTCACAGCCACTCGCATCTCATCGATATCAAACGGTTTAGTGAAATGCATGAGTGCTCCAAGATCCGTGGCTTCCTTAATCATGTCCAGTTCACCATACGCGGTCATCATGATGACCTTGATATCCGGATCAATTTCTTTAATATGCTTCAGGATTTCCAGACCGTCCATCCCAGGGATCTTCATATCGAGCAATACCAGGTCAGGCTTGTCATTATTCACAATCTCCAGGGCAACCTTGCCGTTAGGTGCTTGAAACGTGTTATATCCTTCACTGCTGAACACTTCCATTAACAGGATTCGAATACCATTCTGGTCATCAACAATCAAAACTTTTTTATCTTCCACTCTGTAACCTCCTAGAATTAGGAAAGCATGTACATCTTCGAATCTGGATAACTATCCCATAGTCGTCATGATAAGTATTCTACCTCTTCCATTAAAATCCTGCTACCTTCACAAAATGACAAAAAGCATTTCGACCTGCTTTTTACATAAAAAAAGGGATGTCCCAGCATCCGCTAAACGGTTGCCAGGAACATCCCTGATATCTATTACGTTAACACTGAAACCATGTATTATTTCTGCGCATTCTCCAGAGAAGCTTTTACAAACTCACGGAACAATGGTTGCGGACGGTTCGGACGGGAAGTGAATTCCGGGTGGAATTGTACCGCCAGGAACCATGGGTGTCCTGGAAGTTCCACGATCTCAACCAGACGTCCATCTGGGGATGTACCCGAGATAACCAGTCCTGCTTTTTCGATCGTTTCACGGTATTCATTGTTGAACTCATACCGGTGACGGTGTCTCTCATACACCAGCTCGTCATCATAACAAGCCATCGCCAAAGAACCTTCCTGAAGCTTACAAGGATACAGACCCAGACGCATCGTGCCACCCAGATTCTCGATATCTTTTTGCTCAGGCAACAGATCGATCACAGGGAATTCCGTAGCCGGATTAATCTCGGAGCTGTTCGCACCATTCAAACCAACGATGGAACGTGCATACTCAATAACGGAAACCTGCATACCCAGGCAAATACCGAAGAACGGAATTTGTTTCTCACGAGCATAACGGATTGCCGATACTTTACCTTCAATACCACGATCTCCGAATCCACCAGGAACAAGGATACCGCCAATACCATGTAACAAGTCGCCTACATTCTCATCCGTAATATCTTCAGAAGGAACCCAGCGAATTTTCACATCGGCGTTGGATGCAAATCCTGCATGAGACAAGGACTCAACAACACTCAGATATGCATCGTGCAGCGCTACATATTTACCAACAATAGCGATCTCAACCGTATGCTCCAACTTGTTGATCCGGTCAACCAACCCTTCCCACTCGCTCATATCGGGTGCAGGAGTAGTCAGTTTCAGGTGGTTTACCACGATCTCATCCAAGCCTTCTTCACGCAGGTTCAGAGGTACTTGATACAACGTGTCTGCATCACGACATTCAACCACGGCATTCTCATCAATATCGCAGAAGAGAGCGATTTTGGCTTTCATGTCGTCAGACAATTCATACTCGGTACGGCATACAATCACATTCGGTTGAATACCGATGCTGCGTAATTCCTTAACACTGTGCTGCGTAGGTTTTGTTTTCACTTCACCAGCTGCTTTGATATAAGGAATAAGTGTTACGTGGATGTACATTACATTGTCGCGACCTACATCACTCTTGATTTGACGAATAGCTTCCAGGAAAGGCAAGCTCTCGATGTCGCCCACTGTTCCGCCAATTTCCGTAATAACAACATCCGAACCCGCTTCACGTCCAGCGCGGAATACACGCTCTTTGATCTCGTTCGTAATGTGTGGAATAACTTGTACCGTTCCGCCCAGATATTCCCCGCGTCGCTCTTTGCTGATGACGGAAGAGTATACTTTACCAGTCGTGACGTTGCTGTTTTTGGAGAGATTGATATCAATAAAACGTTCATAGTGGCCAAGGTCCAGATCCGTTTCCGCGCCATCATCCGTAACAAAAACCTCGCCGTGCTGATAAGGACTCATTGTTCCTGGGTCGATGTTGATGTATGGATCAAATTTCTGAATCGTTACCTTAAGCCCTCTGTTTTTCAGCAATCTGCCCAGCGAAGCAGCCGTAATCCCTTTGCCTAGGGAGGACACAACTCCGCCCGTCACGAAAATATACTTTGTCACTGTTATTACCCTCCTAATATAAGTACAGAAATTCAGGCGATATATGGTGTTATCGTAACCTGTTTCCCAGGTAATCATCGTTAAAAAGAGCAATGGCAGAAATTCCCTGCATCTGCAAACTGCTCTTTCTGCGAAGACGGTTTAAATACACGTTGTTCTACAGCAAAATATGGTGCAAACATTTCGGTAGCCTTCATTTCATTTGGTGTTTTTGATATACAAAAACGGGCCACGAAATGTTGGCCGGGAGCATGCGGAAATGAAAACATTTTGCAAAATTATGCCTCTAAAAATACAAAAAAAAGTACTCCCGCAGGACGGGGCACCTTCTATAAAAAACATAAATATATTATCGCTCATTCATAAGCCCATGCAATAGTTTACCCGTTACCCCGTCTGCTGTCAAGGCTGACTATTCCGGGGAAACGGGTAAATTATAGACGTCAAAAATGACTACCGATTATCAGAATCGTCGTCAAATTCATCCTCGTTTTCGGACTCTTCTTCGTCTTCTTCGAGGTCTTCATCTTCCAGATCGTCATCTTCGACCAGCACTTCTTCTTCGCTGTCTTCTTCATCAAAGATGTCGTCTTCGTCTTCATCTTCTTCTTCTTCGTCTTCTTCTTCTTTATCCGGGCTGTCGAAGTCTTCGTCGCTGTTATAGCTGTCTTCTTCTTCACCGAAGTCTTCATCTTCCAGATCATCGTCTTCATCGTTGATGATACGCGGACGCTTCGCACCCGTCATGGAATCTTCTGTTCCGGCTACCGGATACCAGCGCTTCAAGCCCCACAGACTCGTACCGACGCAAGCAAAACGACCATCGATATTAATCTCGGTATATAGCTGGGCGATAAACTCGTTGATTTCTTCATCAGTCATTCCGCGCTGCTTCGCTACCTCATTCATCAAGTCACGATAGTAATACGGCGTATTAGCCGCCTTCAGCACCATAAAGGCAAGGTCCACCAAAGGGATCTCTCTTACCTTTTCTTTATCAATTTTCAAATTGAGCGAGGTACTCACTGCAGACACTTCCTCTCACACAAAATTCACTTTTTAACCCCTACGAACTGGACTGTTACGTATAACATATCCATTAACAAACCTAAGTAAAACCTATTTAGCGTTAAAAAGCAAGTTTTTATGTATGGATGTGACGTAAATGCGGAGAGCAGCAACAATATGTCCATATATTAAACGTGAGTTGGCATCGAACTCCTAGGAATATCCTCTTTTATCAAAGAGACAACTCCAAAATAAAAAAGACGGAGTCCCCTCCGCCTTCTGACTGTATACCCTTGAAGGATTGCTCCTCACCAGGTTCCCCGCAAGAGCCCTCTAGCTCTCCATCCATCATATGTCCCTGCGCCCGTTTTGACACGAAGAGAATGTGTTTTTGTAAAAAAAGGGCAAGTTCCCCATGCGGCGGGATGAGCGCATTCATAGAATACCTCAGCATGTTCATCCCGAAGGGGGCTGCCCATTATGGACTATACTGGTTTATTGCATCAATTGATTGACGGAATGCGACGCCCTGAGCCAGAACAGGGAGGGCGATATTTGATCCGATTTGCCAAACCGCAGCAGTACGAAGCCTGTCTCCTGGAATTGTCCCGAATGCGGAATGAATTCACCGACCTCGGGGCTGTTCGCTCCTCGCGACTGGCTCGTTCCATTATTGCTCCAGTGCAACGCCCGGAGGATCTGTACCGCTATGGGGATGAGATTACGATTGAAGCAGACGTGCCCATCTCACTCCACGCTACCGCGCTCCACAGCAAACCGAGCAATGCTCAAGGCATACCCTGGGGAGTAAAGCAGATTCGGGCACCCAAAGTATGGTCCGTGTCTACAGGACACCGGATTAAAATTGGTGTGATTGATACAGGTGCTGACTACCACCACCCCGATCTTCGTTACTCTCTGGCACGCGGAATCAATCTGTTAAACCGTAGCCTGCTTCCCCATGATGATAATGGACACGGTACCCACATTGCAGGGACCATCGCCGCAGCCAACAGCACCGCAGGTATGATCGGTGTAGCCCCGCGCTCCCTGATCTATCCGGTAAAAGCATTTGACCACAACGGATCGGCTTATGTATCCGACATTGTGCTTGGCATCGACTGGTGTGTACGCAACAAGGTCGATATCATCAATATGAGCTTTGGCATGAAAACACGCAGCAAGGCGCTTCTTGACGTTGTCAATCGTGCATACCATGCTGGAATCGTCATTGTTGCTTCGTCAGGAAATGACGGCAAACGCCGCAGTATTGATTATCCGGCACGGTATCCGCAGACCATATCGGTTGGGGCCACCGACAAAAACAGACGTATTGCGTCCTTCAGTAATCGCGGTGCATACGTGGATGTGTATGCTCCTGGTGATAAGATCGTCTCCTCCTGGGTACAGGGCAAACATCACGAAATGAGCGGCACCTCCATGGCGACGTCACATGTGAGTGGCGCTATCGCTTTGCTGCTCGCAAAACATCCGGGGTTATCCCCTAGTGAAATCAAGGCACTCGTCAAGCGTGCTACGATCCCGCTGCGCGCTCGCAAGACCACCACCGCGAAAAGCAAGGTACGCGGTGGCGAGATTGACGCCCTGCGGCTAATGCAAGAGTGCGGGGAGTGATCCGGCTCTGCCAGCGGTCAGCAGGAGTCCATTGACGCTCGGCGAAACACAATAGCCCAGACCGGTACAGTACGTGCGAAGAGACCATTGTGTAGCGGCAGAGCCTTTAGGCTGGCGCCAGCTGTGATGGCAGGGCAGGGCGGCTTGTGTACCCAGTGGATAGGCCGGTTTCTGTAGCCCCCGGGCACACAACAAAAAAAGTCTCCATGTACCACGTTGATGACACAACGTGGGCATGGAGACTTTTTTCCTTAGGCAGAGCGGCGATGTGCCGCGAGCCTGGATTTACATTTTGTCTGGAGCGGTTACGCCTACTAGACGAAGCGCTGTTGCGATAACGGTACGCACAGCACCGATCAGTGCCAAACGTGCCTGAGTTTGCTGCGCGTCTTCCGTAATGACGCGTTCCGCACGGTAGTAGCTGTGGAACAGGGATGCCAGCTCGTATACATAACGGATGATACGATGAGGTGCATATCCTGTTGCTGCTGCCGAGATCTCCTCAGGCAGCTCTCCCATTTTGCGGAGAAGGTCATACTCATGCTCTGTTGTCAGCTTGGACAGATCAATCTGTGCCAGTGGCAACAGCTCAATACCCTGTTCTTCAGCCTGACGATATACGCTGCATACACGGGCATGCGCATATTGTACGTAGAATACCGGATTCTCATTAGATGTCGAAATCGCAAGGTCCATGTCAAAGTCCAGATGGGAGTCCATGCTGCGCATTGTGAAGAAGTAACGAATGGCATCAATGCCGACTTCATCCATCAGGTCTTCCATCGTTACAGCTTTACCTGTACGTTTGGACATCTTCACTTTTTCACCGTTCTGGAACAAGCTCACCATCTGTGCAATCAAGACTACCAATTTCTCAGGGTCATTGCCCAGTGCTTGCATCGCGGCTTTCATCCGTGGAATATATCCGTGGTGATCCGCACCCCAGATGTTGATCATCGTGTCGTATCCACGCGCATATTTGTCACGGTGATAAGCAATGTCCGGCGTCAGGTAAGTATACGTGCCATCGTTCTTGATCAATACACGTTCTTTGTCGTCACCATACTGCATCGTTTTCAACCAAGTTGCCCCGTCTTGCTCATAGATCTCATTGCGGTCACGCAATTCATCCAGTACGCGCAGCACTTCTCCGTTATCATACAGGGAAGTTTCGCTGAACCAGATGTCAAAGTTAACACGGAAACGATTCAAGTCACGTTTGATCTTGTCCAGTTCCTTCTCCAGGCCAAAGTCACGGAAATAAGCCGCACGGTCACCGGGATGCATGGACAGCAATTCTTCACCCTTTTCAGCAACAAGCTGCTTGGCGAATCCTTTAATATCTTCACCGTGATAACCATCTTCAGGCATCTCAGCATCCTGACCCAGCTCTTGCAGATAACGAGCTTCAATGGAACGAGCCAGATTAAACACCTGATTACCTGCATCATTAATGTAATACTCACGAGTTACATCATATCCTGCGTAGTCAAGGATGTTACATAGTGCATCACCTACAGCTGCTCCACGGGCATGACCCAGATGCAAACTGCCTGTCGGGTTGGCACTGACGAACTCCATCTCGACTTTGCGTCCTTCTCCGATGTTAATTCTTCCGTAATCATTACCCTGCTCCTGCACAAGCCCAAGTACTGGGTAAAGGTAACTCTTGTCCAATTTGAAGTTAATGAATCCTGGACCAGCAATTTCAGCCTTCTCGATTCCTGCTTCAGCCAAATTCAGATTGGCAATGATCTCTTCAGCAATCTGACGCGGATTGCGCTTGGCAATCTTGGTCAGCTGCATGGCAGCATTGGTCGCCAAGTCCCCGTGTGTCTTCTCACGCGGCACTTCCAATGTGATGGCTGGCAATTCTTCCTGCGTAACAATTCCGGCAGCCACAATGGCGTTACCGATGGCCGTGCTTACCCGTTCGTTAATCGTATCTAGTGGATTACGTGTCATGAAATTGGTTCCTCCTGTATATGCAAACTAATCGCGAAATGTCCGGATTCTTCATCAAAGCGGTAAAAGTCGTAGCTCCACGCTGCGCGTGCGCTCAATCCCTGAATGGAAAGTTCCAGCTTCTGTGTATGCGTGGACAGGGCAAACGACATGTATGGCGATCGGTAGAAACCAGGAAGCTTCCGATTCAATTCAAAAGTCTGCTCCGATTCCACCTCACCATGACGTATAATCTTGATGGATTGTCCGCCCAGCTTCAACGTGGTGCGGGTTGTGCCTCCCTCGGGTCCAACCTGTGGTTCTTCATAACGAACATAAAGAACAGACCCTTTCAACACGGCTTCACCCTTCATTTCCTGCAGCACATCTTCACCTTCATAACGGCTGTGCAGCCGGATGTGTACCGGTCGCATGTTCGACATGAATGTTAACCTCCATTATATTCGAGGCGACGCAAAATCAGGCACGGCCGGTGAGAACAGCCCTTCCCGTATTGTTGTGTCGCTATACGCGCTCATATTCCCGGATAGCTCGCTATCCTACACTCTACTGTATAACTATATCCAGTTCCCTCGCTCAATTCAAATCCAAATTCAGAGTTTTTTCCTTATCAAGCCAAAAAAGAAGAGCCACACCTGTAAAGTGCAACTCCCTTTTGCTTCATTATAATGAAATTCGTTCAGCCGATCAGGCCCATTGCGATTCATAAGGAAAAGGGCATGTCGACTCGCTCAGCTTCGCTCGCACCTGTACGAGACAACCACAATGCCGACAGGTTGTGCCATATTGCAATCCCGGACATGTCGAGCAGATGGATAGTCTACGCTCGTATTCCTCATCCTGTACCGTCGAACGTGAACGTGAGGCAATCTCAATAAGTCTGGCCATTTTGGCATCACTAATCTTCACATCATACTGATCATTGCAGCCCTTGCAAGGTTCCCGCCTTTTCATGCATTAACCCTCTACAGCGAGTACCCCAACTGATGCTGGAGGAAGGACAAAACGCAATGTGTTATTCTCCAGTGTGATTCCATCCCACGCCACAGGCTGAACGTGACTCGGTTGTTCAAAGGTATTGAATGCACCAAAATCAGCATGATGCAGAATCTGCCCGGAGACTTTAGCCGCTTGAGCTGCTTCCAGCTGGCATACGACTTCCAACTCATCCGTATGGCTTAGATTACAAGCCGTCACATGAATGACCCCATCCTTGTTGCGGGAAGCTGACAAGCTGAGCTGTGGGATGGTCTCTTCTCCGAAGGTGTAATCAGGGCTTTCATAATTCAAATCCAGTCGCTGCGCATCCATATGAACCTGATACATATCAAACACATGATACGTAGGGGTCAGGAGCATTTTGTCCCCTTCCGTGAGAACCAGCGATTGAAGCACATTGACGATCTGCGCAAGATTTGCCATGTGTACCCGTTTATTATGTTGGTTGAAAATATTCAGGTTAACGCCTGCAAGCACAGCGTCCCGCATCGTATTCTGTTGATAAAGGAACCCCGGATTGGTTCCCGGCTCAACGTTATACCACGTGCCCCATTCGTCCACAATAATGCCGACTCTGCCCTCTGGATCATATTTATCCATGATTGCGGAGTGCTTCACCAGCAACTCTTCCATATATAGCGTCTTCTTCAAGGTGGTGAACCATTCAGCCTCGCCGAATCCTGTTGCTGCACCTTTATCATTCCACTCTCCTGTAGGGATGGTGTAATAGTGAAGACTGATTCCGTCCATAAAGCGAGAAGCCTCCCGCATCAACACTTCCATCCATTCATAGTTGCCCTCGTTGGGACCACAAGCAATCTTATAAATCTCGTTCCCCGAATAGTTACGTACGTATGTAGCATACCGGCGATATTCATCCGCATAATATTCAGGACGCATATTACCGCCGCATCCCCAATTCTCATTACCCACGCCAAAATATTTCAGTTTCCACGGTTCTTCCCGGCCGTTACTCTTCCGCCAGTTCGCCATTGGGGATTCGCCGTCAAACGTGATGTACTCCACCCATTCCTGCATCTCCTGCACTGTACCACTACCCAGGTTACCGCTGATATATGGCTCCGTGCCGAGCAGCTCACATAATCTCAAGAATTCATGCGTACCAAAGTGGTTGTTCTCTTCCACACCGCCCCAGTGCGTATTAATCATACGAGCACGCTTACTCTTCGGACCTACACCATCTTTCCAGTGATATTCATCGGCAAAACAACCTCCTGGCCAGCGAAGCACTGGAATATTAAGCTTTTGTAGGGCCGTTAACACATCATTTCGAATGCCATCCGTATTCGGAATAGGTGAATCCTCTCCTACCCACAACCCTTCATAAATGCAACGTCCCAAGTGTTCGGAAAAGTGACCATATATATTGCGATTTATTAATCCTTGATCTGAATCCGTCTTTAAAATAACATTAACCATGATTTCAACCCCCATGAAATGTATTGTTATCGCTTACAATAACTTGTTTCGGAGTAGGTTTCAACCGTTTTTATTTCTAAGCAAACAAGCCTCTTCCTATGTAATTGATCAGGAAGAGGCTTGTTTGTTATAGAACTTCATGCAGAGGCTTACCAAATTGATTTTCATTCATTTCTAATTTGGATTTGCCTGGTTATTATTTCAGAATAACAGGCTACTTAATCCTACTCTGAAGGCAACAACATTTTTTGCGCCCACGTCGTTCCACCATCTGTAGTCTGATAAATTGCAGGTGAGTCATCACTTGTGACTACGAGCCAGCCTGTCTCGGCAGATGGGAACGAGATACGGGAACTGTATCCCGAATCTTTCAGATCAACGTTTTTCCACGTGGAACCTGTATCATATGAGCGACCAATCCCCACTTTACCAGCTGCGGGTGACCCTGCGGACAGATAAGCCGTCTGATTACCGATCAGCGCCATGTTACCTGGATGACCACCTGGATTGGCAGGTCCGGTTCCTTTACCCGCACTGTTTGCACCAGGTGCAGGCCCTCCCCCTGCTGTAGATTGCGCAAAAACTTGTGTCCAATTCTTCCCTTGGTTACCGCTCGCATAGAGGGAGTAGGATTGCTGGGACATGCCAGCATCACCATACAGAAGGGCCCATACTTGCTGACCATGTGCATATAGGTCTGCTCCGCTCCAGGTGTCCGATGCAACCCGGAGAGAAGTGGTCCAGTTCTTGCCACCATCACTCGTTTGTTTCAATTGATATCCCGATCCGGGTACAACCACGAGAGCATACCCTTGCTTCTCTGTCGCGAAGGTAGCTGCACGCGTATTGGCAGGCGTGTTCATTTTGCTCCAGGTTACGCCGCCATCCTTCGTCTGATATGCACCATTATAGGTGTAACCATAACCTACATCTTTGTTGCGGAAATCGATGCGTTTGAATTGAATGCCCGGCGTATCAAACCGCGTCCAGTGAGATCCCCCGTCATTGGTACGGATCAGATAGGTTGCAGGTGAATCCTTCACTCGTGCCAGTGCATAACCGTTCACATTATTCGGAAAATCAAGCTGTGTGAATTGCCACTGCCCGGTATATATGGACTGCCATGTGCAGCCTGAGTTCGAGGTACCGATTAGAAACCCCTCACCCCCGGCTCGTCCAGTTGTATCATTAAGAAAATCAATGTCAGTAAATTGCAGGTGTTGCTCTTCCACACCACTACCCTTTTTTAATGTAGCAGATAGTCCATGGTCTCCCTTTCCACATACCTGCGAGGATGCAGCGTTAGCGCCTGATAGCGTATGTACTGGTCCCATCCCCCAAGCCAGCGTTAACGATAATGCCAGCGTACCAATCCGTTTCCATGTCATCGTTCTCTTGGTTGTCATCGTAACACCTCCTTCTATGGTTTTACCCAAATCGGATGGTTTTAACGTAACAATCCGATGAACCTCGATGACAATTTCGCAAGAAAAAAACCACCTCTACCCATGATTGGTATCATATAGACAAGGGTGGTTGATTACTAAACGTTGTGTACTCTAAGTTAAACGGGAATTGTCATGATACTCAAGATAACAAAACTGATACTTAAGAAACGGCATAAATATGATGACAGAGTCATATCCAGACAGGATATCCGCATATACGAACCTATGCTTAACACAAGCAACAAATGGTAGAGCCATAGGAACATACGTGCTATAATTAATGTTATGGACTTTTGAATAACGGTGGATGTTTTCAGATCACGGCGCAGCTTCCCGAGAGGGGGTGACGTCGATGGTCAAACTTGTGGCGTTGCTTGATGTGATCCGATGGATTGCTGCGATCCTCAGTATTCTACTGAGCGGACGAAAGCTTTACCGTTGGTTACGCAAAAAGTTTCGTAGCAAGCGAAAACCCACCTCATAAGGTTGGACGCCTGACGGTGGGTTTTCGCTTGAATAACAGTTTTTAATTCATGCACGCCGTGGCAATCCACAGCCTTTCGGGTCCTAAGAGTCTTTACCGTTGACGCGGTGAAGGCTCTTTTTTTAGTATATGGTCGAACCCGATCACCATATACTTCACGATTGTAATATATCAATTTATATACTACTGAATACTTATGTAGTCAGTATAGCACAGCTCCAGACAGAAGTTAAATTAGGTTAATTGAAGTCAACTTCGTTATTTCGTTTTGCAGAATAGCTGAGGCCAGGCAGGATAAACGTTAACAATAAAAAAACTGCCCTCCCCTGCGCAGATTTGAACCCGCGCAGACAGAGAGCATCATGTTTATCGATTATTCTGTGATTATTTCACGAATCCAAGCAGCATTTCACGGATCAACTTCGCAGCTACAATCTGTGTCTGTTGTGTTGGATCATAGATTGGTGCAACTTCAACCAGATCACAACCAACTACATTTACATCAGATCCAGCGATCATATGGATAGCTTCCAGCAGTTCCTTGGACGTAATGCCGCCCGCTTCTGCTGTACCTGTTCCTGGTGCTGCTGAAGGATCAAGCACATCGATGTCGATGGTTACGTATACCGGACGGTTGCCCATCTTCGGAAGAGCTTCCTTCATCGGAGCTGCCACTTCAAATGGATAGAAGTTGATGTTCTCGCGACCATACTGGAACTCCTCACGGGAACCAGAACGGATACCGAACTGATAGATGTTTTTGCCACCCATCAACTCAGCCGCTTTACGTACTGGTGTGGAGTGGGACAATGGCTCGCCTTCATAGTTTTCACGAAGGTCTGCGTGTGCATCAATATGAATCAGAATAAGATCCGGGTATTTCTTGTACATTTGTTGGATGACTGGCCAAGTAACCAGATGCTCGCCACCAAGACCAACTGGGAATTTGTCGTCAGCGAGCAGACTGCCGATGTATTCATGAATTACTTCAAGGCTGCGTCCCGCGTTACCGAAAGGCAAGAGCAAGTCTCCAGCGTCAAAGTACGTCATGTCTACAATGCTTTTGTCGAGGTACGGGCTGTACTCTTCAAGTCCAACCGATGCTTGACGGATATGAGATGGGCCGAAACGGGAGCCCGGACGGAAGCTGACGGTGTAATCCATCGGCATTCCATAGATAACTGCTTTTGAGTTTTCATAGTCCTCTGAGCTGCAAATAAATACGTTTCCTGAATAAGCTTGATCCAATTTCATTAATGATTTCCCCTTTATTTCGTTAAATCTTCCACGAATTTAGGAAGTACAAATGCTGCTTTGTGCAGACGCGGAGAGTAATACTTGGTATCCATCTCCGGGATTTGAGTCTCATCCACTTCGAGCGGGTCATGTTTCTTGCTACCCATAGTGAATGTCCACAAACCACTTGGATAGGTTGGAATATTACAGCCGTACACATGTACGATCGGGAAGATTTCTTTGACGTCTTTGTTCACCTTCTGGATCAGATCCGCCTTGAACCAAGGGTTGTCCGTTTGGGCAACGAAGATTCCGTCTTCTTTGAGTGCTTCGTAGATACCTTGGTAGAAACCACGCTCAAACAATGGCGCAGCCGGGCCTACAGGCTCCGTGGAGTCTACGATAATCACATCGTATTCATTTTTATGTTCAATAATATGCATGTAGCCGTCGTTTACGAGCACTTCAACATTAGGCTCGTCCAACTTGCCGGCGATTTCAGGCAAATATTTTTTAGAGTATTCAATGACTTTACCGTCGATTTCGACGAGAACTGCTTTTTCTACACCAGCATGCTTAATCACTTCACGAATGACTCCGCCATCGCCGCCACCGACAACCAGAACTTTTTTTGGATTCGGGTGAGTGTTCAGCGCAGGGTGTGCCGCCATTTCGTGATATACGAATTCGTCTTTTACGGTAGTCATCACCATGCCATCAAGGAGCAACATGTTACCGAATTCCTCGGTTTCTACCATGGCCAAATCTTGAAAATCGGTTTTCTCTGTAACATAGGTCTGCTTAATCTTCGCGGTGATCCCGAATACCGGGGTCTGTTTCTCCGTAAACCACAATTCCATAATCTCTACCTTCTTTCCGTAAAGTTAATGATCAGCCATACCCGACCAAGCGCTATGCACTATAATCGGTTCGCCCAAGCACGTCCAGCGTTCGGCGCCATATCGCGTTATGATTGCTGGCCTGCGGGAAAGGTCCGCGGTTCACTTCATTATATAGATTAAATTTGACCAGAGCGTGCAGAGCGTCTGACTAATCAATGAATCAATGACCATTCGTCTGTTCGTCCTTACGCGCTTTAGTATCTTGTGCCGAATCTTACCTTTTCATTACCCTTTTGCATTATACGCGATTGACGTTTATACTGCAAAACGGTTTTTCCGGCGAAAATGCTACATTTTGTTCGCTTATGCACCCGATTGAATATCCCTGCCAATCAAGTCCCATACTGGAAGAAAAGAGAGGAGCCCGTTCCATGACCAAGCCAAATCAAAAGACCCGCAAACGCGGGTTCCGTGTACGAAAATTCATTAAAAACCTGTCTCTGCTGGCCGTGCTCGCCATGCTTGCTACCGCGGCGGGATTGGTGTACCTATACGCAACCAGCCTGCCCCTCGCAGAATCGGATCGAAATTCCCGATTGCTGGATAGTCAAGGTGAAGTGATCGCTACCTTCTCCGCAGGTGGCAAAGATTCTGTACCTGTTCAACTGGAGGACATCGCTCCAGATCTGGTCCATGCCACTCTGGCTGTAGAGGACCGCAAATTCTATAATCATTACGGATTCGACGTTCAAGGAATGGGACGGGCGGTACTCGTTAACCTTGAACATATGCAGATGTCCCAGGGTGCTAGTACATTGACCCAACAGCTGGCGCGTAACCTGTATCTGTCTCATGAGAAAACATGGACTCGCAAAGCCAAGGAAGCCATGTACACAGCCCAATTGGAGATGAAGTACAGCAAGGATGAAATTTTGCAGATGTATCTGAATGAAATCTATTACGGGCATGGAGCGTACGGAATCGAAGCGGCTTCGCGGATGTATTTTGGCAAATCAGCCAAACAGCTGGATCTCGCAGAGAGCGCTATGCTAGCAGGAATCCCGAAAGGACCCACCTATTATTCACCCTATAACCATATGAAGAATGCCAAAGACCGGCAGAAGATTGTGCTGAATGCCATGGCTGATATCGGCGAGATCACCCAGTCCGAAGCGGATAAGGCCTATGAAAAAATGCTTTCGTTCAAACCGGAGAGCGAGCGTAAAACGGTGGAAAGCGCCCCGTATTTCCGTGACTATATCCGGAATCTGGCCATCAAAGAGCTGGGGATCAGTGAAGCGATGCTGGATCATGGGGGATTGAATATCTACACCACTCTGGATCTGCGTGTACAAAAAGCAGCTGAAGACGCCATAGCGAAGGGTATGGATGCCAAAAGTGAGCTGGAGACGGCTCTAGTGTCCATCGACCCTCGGACGGGTTACATCAAAGCCATGGTGGGCGGCAAGAATTACCGCACCAATCAGATTAACCATGTACTGGCGACAACGCGCCAGCCAGGTTCGGCGTTTAAGCCGATTATGTATCTGGCAGCCCTGGAATCCAAGCAGCTCACCAGTGCATCCATATTTAACAGTGAACCTACCCTTTTTCACTATGACAATGACCGCAAAACCTATAAACCCGGCAACTTTGGAGACAAGTATCTGGGTGAGATTGATTTAAGACAGGCGATCGCCGCTTCAGACAATATCTATGCGGTGAACACCATTATGCAGATAGGTCCTGAGCAGGTTGTGAGGATGGCAAAAAACCTCGGCATTACAAGCAACCTGAGCGCCGTGCCCTCTCTTGCACTAGGAACGTCACCTGTCAGTCCGCTGGAGATGGCGTCGGCCTTTTCTGTCATCGCCGCTGGTGGACAACGAACACCACCTGTCGCCATTCTGCAAGTTACGGATGCCGCAGGACGTGTGCTCTATGAATCGCCTCAGACGAAGGCTGAGACCGTTGTGGAACCTGCGGCAGCTTATGTACTGACTCGTTTAATGGAAAGTGTCTTCGAAAATGGAGGAACGGGCAACCGGGTGTCTAAGGCGATCAAACGTCCGGTAGCGGGAAAAACAGGAACAACCAACACGGATGCCTGGCTGGTTGGATTCACACCGGAGCTCTCCACCGCGGTATGGGTTGGTTACGATCAAGGCAAAGCCATCTCGACTTCGGATGGCCGACGGGCGGCGCCGATCTTTGCCCAGTTCACAGAGCAGGCCCTTGCGAGCGTACCACCTAAAATTTTCACCGTACCTGATCATGTTGTAAGTGTCTATATCGACCCTGAATCCGGCAAACTGGCAGGCAACGGCTGTGAAGAGAAGCGACTGGAAGTCTTTATTGATGGCACTGAACCGAAAGAGGTATGTCATGGTACGACAGATGATTCGGATTCAGGGGAAGATGAGAAAACCCGTCAGGTACAGAATCAACAAGGCATACAGGAAGAGAAACATTCCTGGTGGGGAGATTTCAAACGTTGGTGGGTAGAATGACGCAAATGCGCGATGACTTAGTTGCGTCACCTTTGACCCCCGATTATATTGATCATTTGGAAATTCACTTCGGATGAAAACTAATAATTATTCAGATCGATGAATATTGTAAATGTACAAGCAAAAAGGCCCCAACCGAATTTTCCGGTTAAAGGGCCTTTTGCTTTTTTTCTTTTATACTGTGTTGAATGATCTAACTTAGGCGAGTGCTTCCTTCAATACATCCGGAGAAGCATTCCACCAATCTTCATTGTGTGAAATCAACAGCGTCTTGAGTGCGGCCCGTGCTTCGGGTCCGAGCTCATCCAACATGAAACGGCGCTTCATGGCATAATCCATGCGGTTCACATGTTCCGCCAGCAGTTTCCATCCACGTCTTGCTTCTGTATCAATCCACATCTCACATGCCGTTGCTCCACCATACAGTTGGCCTTCCTCCGTGCGATCGACAGCTACCCACACCAGCCATACCTGGCGTCCATTGGGTACATCCTCACGATTCGTCGAGAACTTGATATTGCGCTCCACTTTGCTCTTCGCATGCATCGCACCGATATCAATTTTGGCTTCGCCATTATCAATAATGACCGGAGAAAGGTTGTTCAGATCAATGGAGCCTGCACCGAAGCCTTTATGCTTGCTTTTTGCACTAACGATATTCAAGGCAATCTGTTTTTTGCCGTTTTGCTCGTTTTGGTCCATGTTTATAGCCTCCAAGGGTTGATACAAATATTTTAACTAATAATTGGCCCATTGCAAACATATACATGCTGTAGATGCTTGTCAACGGGAGGTATTTAACGATGATTCCACGACGCGCCAAGAGCTGGCTCACCGCATCCCTGGCCCTGTGTGTGCTGGCCGGAGGGATATGGATCACTCTGGGTTACACTCGCTCAACTCATTCCGAATTGCCAGTACTCGCCCCGGAATCGGGCAAGCCCAAGGCAATAGCTCCAACGCCAGCACCTCCAGAAAGTGTACAGACCCCTACCGCCGAAGTGTACAGCAACCGTATTGTGGAATATCACATGGATGTAAAACTGGCAGAAGGGAACGTATTGGAAGGAACTCAGACGATTACATGGACTCATCCAGGCAAAAAAACCGTCAATGAGCTTTATTTTCATATGTACCCCAATGCCTTCTCTTCTGCTGACACCACCTTTATGAAGGAATCCGGCGGAAAGCTTCGGGGTGATGTCATGCCTACCAATGGTTATGGCTCCATGCATATTACCGAAATGAAAACGGAGGACGGGCTTTCTCTTCTGCACCGGATGCAGTATGTGCAGCCAGATGACGGAAATATCAAGGACACCACCCTCATTAAAGTACGTTTGCCGAAACCCGTCAAAGGCGGGGAAAGCATCACACTCCACACCCGATTCGAAGTGAATCTGCCCAAGATTTTTGCCCGGATGGGAACTGCTGATGATTTTGTCATGGCAGGTCAATGGTTTCCCAAACTAAGTGCCTATGAACCTGTGGGCAGGCGCGGACGAACAACGGAAGGCTGGAATCTGCACCAATACCACGGCAATTCGGAGTTTTACGCCGACTTCGGTATATATAGTGTGCGTATTCGGGTGCCTGAAACATACAAGGTGGCTGCTACCGGATTTCCAACGCAGCAAGCTGTAGTGAAGAATGGAGAAAAAGTCTATCAATTCTATGCCGATGATGTGCATGACTTCGCATGGGCAGCCTCACCCGATTTTTTGTATGCCGAGGAGCCTTTCTCTGCACCCAATGTACCTGGTGTACGAATCAAGTTGTACCTGGACCCTGCTCATCAGGATCTGAAAGAACGATATTTTTACGCTGCAAAGGCCGCTCTAGCCAATTATAGCAAATGGTTTGGTCCATATCCTTACGCCACCTTATCCATCGTTGTTCCACCTAAAACGGGGAACGGTGCAGGAGGCATGGAATATCCTACGCTAGTTACAGCCTTTGGAGCGGATGACACTACGCCAGGTTATGACCTGGAACGAACCGTAGTCCACGAGATTGGACATCAATACTTCTATGGCATGGTTGCCAGCAACGAATTTGAAGAAGCTTGGCTGGATGAAGGGTTCACCTCTTATGCAGAAGACAAACTGATGGAGCAGGAATACGGACTGATCCCGAACCTGCCGGTACAATCGGGACTGATTACGTCCCCTTCATCTTTAACACAAGAATCCTGGAAATTCGATTCACAGAATGAGTATGCAGCCAATGTCTACACACGTGGCAAGCTTGTATTACTCGGCATTGAACAACAAGTCGGTGCGAAAAAGATGGAGCGCATTCTCTCTACCTATGTAAAGAAGTACCGCTTCAAACATCCCACTTCGGCTGATTTCCAGAACGTTGTGGAACAAGTGACTCGCACTTCCTGGTCTGATTATTTTGATCAATACGTCTATGGTAACGGGATGGCTGACTTTGCTGTAGAGCAGATTCGTGTTACTCCCGTGCAGAAAGACGGCCAAACATTGTACGAGTCATCCGTGACGATCGCGAAAAAAGGTAGTGATTACAACGCCGTTCCTGTTCGCATTGCTTTTGAAGACGGACATATCCTCACCAAGCAATGGGATGGCAAAGAAGATCGCATCACCTACAAATTAACTCACACATCTCCCGTTTCCTGGGCCATGACCGATCCCCTGTACACGATCGTGCTGGAGAACCGCCATATGAACAATTTCCTGAAAGCCGGACTGGATGAGCAGGCGAAGTCCCGCTGGAGCATGAGTGTAACCAAACTAATAGAAGCCATATTCGGAAGTCTGTCATGGTGAGGTGGAAAAGGTGAAAGCGAAAATACGCGAGGGCTGGTTTCTCGTCCGTCAGCATATGTTCATTGCAGCACTCTTATTTCTTTATCAACTTATATGGGGATATTTCCTCTATCAAATGATACAATCGGCTGTCGTCCCACTACTCCTGCGTTATCCGGCTACCGATGCCGGGGAGCTGAGTACGCTTTTGTTCAAAATGGAAAGCCAACTAAACCTGTCTACCCATCCGGAGGTTCATCGTTATCTGTGGATTCTGGGGGCCATGCTGCTGGTTCGCATGTTAATCAGCCCCCTCATTCAGGCAGGACTGCTCTATTCGCTTCAGCACTATAATAGTACAGAAGAGCGCATTCCATTCGTCCGCGGGATTAAAAATCTGTGGAAACCGATGCTACTGCTCCACACCATTCGTACATTATTGGTGCTTCTGCCCGGCTACTGGCTCGTGCCAAATCTGTACTCGATTCTAATGGACGGATTTCATTCCCTTCAATTACTCTTGCCTGGCATACCCTATGTTGCTGCCTGGATCGTATATGGTTGGATTATCCACCATACCCTGCTCTACATGCAGTTCGGTGTTTCGGCACCGGAAGGGGAAGGTGGCGCTCACGGCACACTCAAAGCGCTCTGGATTGCACTGCGTCATCTCATCACCGTGATTGGCATTGCGGTGCTGCTAGGCGGTATTCATCTGCTTATCTTCGGGGCATTCACTTCAGCCTCATGGTTACTAACGGGACTCACCGGACTTATACTACAACAGACGTATCCACTTGCCAGATGTCTATTGAGCCTGTGGAAAATATGCGCCCATTTCCGGTTATGGCAGTCCAAAACATCCAAAGGTTAGAGCAGATGGTTTAAAAATTGTTACCATCACATGTTAAACTTATGGCCTAATATGTACTTATAAATAGGCAAACCTCAACCTTTCCCCGTCAAAGGTCGAGGTTTTTTTTGCTAATTTTGTTGTTAAACGTTGCCAAACCGGTACTCCTCTGTTACAATAATCGCAGTGAGTTTTTAGTAACAACTTTGTAATCTTTACATTCATATTTGTAACTACTTAAAATTAAATCGTCATTTCTTGATTTCGCAGGTGCATAACTAGCATAGCCAAATTCCTGGCACCTGGGAAGCGGGGGAACCAGTTATGGGTGAATTGATCTTGCTACAGAGGGATCATAGGGGACCTTCAACCGAATCCTTAAGCTAACCTCGCAGGCGTTGGAAGGGGTATATCTCTTGTTCAAGAAGAAATTAACCGCAGCTGTACTTAGCCTCACATTCGCGTTATCGCTTGGTGCAGGCAGCGCATTCGCAGATTCAAAGATGGACAAAGTAATTGATTCAGCAATGGGAACTACATACAAAAGTGGGGGAACAACGCTTAACGGCTTTGACTGCTCCGGATTTACACGGTATGTATTCGACAAATTGGGTATTGATTTGGCACGCCAATCGAGTTCCCAATTCGACATGGGTGATTCCGTATCCCGCATGGAGATGAGAGCTGGCGATCTGGTTTTCTTCAATACAACAGGTAAAGGCGTATCTCATGTAGGAATCTTTGTAGGGGATGGAAAGTTCGCACACTCCTCTTCTTCCAAAGGTGTTACGATCAGTGCATTGAGTGAAAACTATTGGGCCAATCGTTATGTTGGCGCTAAACGGATTATGAGCACGGACGCATATGAATCACTGGCCCTTGACTAGGGACAAGCTGAGCAACATGATGCTGTAACCATTAACCATACTGGAACGAAGCAAGAAGCATAACAGAACCGCCCGGTACATTCTCCGCAGGAATGTATCCGGCGGTTTTTTTGTGCTTCATTCCCTGTTCACGTTTTTACGTTGCAAGTTACACACGAGGTATATCCTGCGACATCAACAGGTTCATTTTGCGTTCGCTCGTCCGTGCCCTTATGATGTTTTTACCCATCCCGTTATAATATAAACGGAATTACAGGAACTTTTGTTTCATTTTTTTTCCTGGAAAGGGAGACTTGCTAAATGAACGGCACTTTTGTAGAGTGGACAGAGAGTTTGGTAATGACTAAGAGGAGCGTGCAGAATGTATGAATGAAACCCCTGTAACGTTTCATGTTGTACCCATGCAAGAAGAACATGCGGAGCTTATCTGTAGTTGGCAGTATGACCCGCCTTACAATATCTATAGCTGGCTACCCTGGGAGCAGATGAAAGCACTGGAAGTGGAATTTGGGGATGCACAGCTGCGGCAGGAACAATATGCGATTGTTCTGGATCAGCATGAGCGCATATTCGGATTTGCTCAATACTTCCCACTTCAAGGGGTGACCCGGATTGGCCTCGGCATGCATCCAGAGCTGTGTGGTCAGGGTCTAGGGAAAGCTTTTGTCACCGCCATTGTGCAGGAAGCCATTCGCCGGAACCGGACGAATGAGATCGACCTGGAAGTGCTCACCTGGAATGCCCGTGCCATTCAAGTCTATTTGAAGAGTGGATTTGTCACCCAGGATACATACGAACGACAGACCCCAAGCGGCTTAATGCCCTTTCACTGTATGGTCTATGAAGGGCCTCGTGATTAGAATCCATTGCAAAACAACCAAATCTGCCCCTTGTTATGTGATTAGTTCAAAAAATTACCACAAAATGCTATGATGTCACTACAGGTTCCGTTATAATGATATGGATAGTTTCAGGTTAGATGATCTTTCATTCTGGAGGGGACATAAGGGATGCACAAATGGATCATGAGCGGGGTATTTTTTGCAGCATGCGCTTTAGCTATTGTTTTAATGTTTACGCTTCCAGGGAAAGAGGAAGTGGCTGAAGAAGCCAAACCAACCATGCCAGAAGTAGCACTGGATGCCGGACAGGCTGAGGCATTGGTCAAAGCCAATTGTATCTCCTGTCACGGGGATCAGCTTCAAGGTGGCGTAGGACCTGCTCTGGCAAACATCGGTAGCCAGGATGATCTGGAGAAGATCTACACTACGATTGTCAAAGGTAAAGGCGGTATGCCTTCCTTCAAGGGCAAACTGCAGAATGAAGAGATTGCCAACATCGCCATGTGGCTGTCAGAGAAGAAATAATCTCTACAGCACATAACAAAGAGGCCCTTAATCCCCTTTTGGGAGAATAAGAGCCTCTTTGTTATGCCAATTATTCGGCGTCTGTCGCATGCTCGGCCAGAAAGGCCTCCACTTCACGTGCGGACGGCATCCCGGACTGGGCGCCGAGCTTCGTCACGGATAACGCGGCCGCACCCATGGCGAAGCCTACGGCCGCGTCCAAAGTATCACCGCGCGCGAGGGCTACCGCCAGCGCGCCGTTGAAGCAATCGCCAGCGCCGGTCGTATCGACGGCGCTTACGGCGTAGCCGGGCGCACGGCACGCGCCGGCACGCCCTGCTTGTACGCGGCCGCCAGGCGCCGCCGCGTATACAGCCCCCTCGGGGCCGAGCGTCGTGACGACAGCGGCCCCGAGGGATGCGGCGAGCTCTGCGACCGCCGCATCCAGGTCTTCCGGCCGGAGATGATCCCGGCCGGTAAGCACGGCTAGCTCGCTGCGGTTCGGCGTGACAACGTCGACGCACCGCAGGAGCTCCTGGGGCAGACCCGGCACCGCGGGAGCCGGGTTGAGCACCACCAGTGCGCTGCCTTCAGCCGCCAGTTGGGCGGCGCGGGTGACCGCTGGCAGCGGGATCTCCAGCTGCAGCAGCACCGCTGCGGCTGCAGTCAGGCTTTTTACCGTGTCCGCCTCTTCCAGCATCTCAGGCACTACTTGCCCATTCGCGCCAGGAATAACAATAATCCGATTGTCTCCCCGAGAGAGCCAAATGGAAGCCGTCCCTGTGACCACGTCTTCCAATATGCGAACCTGCGAGGCATCTGCACCACTTTCCGTCAGACTGTGCAGCAGACGTTCGCCAAAACCGTCCGACCCCACCGCACCAATCATCGTGGCCTGTCCACCCAGACGCGCAGCGGCAACAGCCTGGTTTGCCCCTTTGCCACCAGCGAGATAATGCAGCTCCTCACCGCTCACCGTCTCTCCCTCTTCCGGAATCGTATCTGTCTTCACCACAAGATCCATATTGAGACTGCCTACGACAGCAATAAGAGGTTGTTTCTGATTATAGTCTGACATGTATGGTTCACTCACTTCCGGCCGCACGATAATAACCGATCTCGTTATTCGGACCTCATTTTGTCATAAGCTTCGTTATATTGTCCTGCTTCCTTGATATCTACCGATGTAATACCACCCGCATCCCATGACGTGAGACGCAGCGTAACCGTTGTATAATCAATCGTAATAAAAGGATGATGATTGAATGCTTCCGAGATCGCAGCGACCTCATCCACAAATGCAATCCCTTTCATGTAGTTGGAAAACACGAATTTACGTACAATCCACCGTCCCTCTTCCAGTTCCCAGCCTTCCAGCCTCCCTAGATGAGCTTCGACTTCCTCTTGCGAAAAAACCATGCGTTATCTTCCTCCCCATAGGATGGTACCTTACAGACGACGTGCGTCCGTATAACCACCGACACCTTCGGCGCGATTCACAGCAACCTCAAAGGCCAGGCTTACCGCCATGCGGTTGGCCCATTTCACGACTAACATCTTACCACGGACAAGCTTCAAAATCCAATCAACTACATGGCATAGAACCAATAACCGTAAGGCTTTGAGAAGAATTCATTCTCCATTCATCCCCTCCGAAAATGGCATGTACACACACTAAATTAACGGCACAAACGTCAACTCTTCTTCCCCAATCAAAATATGAATGCGATGCTGTTCCTTATCATGGATGACCACTCCACTTCCAACCGGAATGATAGACTCCTCACCCAGCGCATAGAACAGATCCTCTGCCAACGCCTCGTCCACTTCAAGTTGCTCAGGTGCAGCCAGTCTCTCCCACTCTTCCGAGTCCATTTCAAAGAAAACATACCGATCCGGTATGCGTCCGATTGCCGTTGTCAAATCTGTCAAAATTCCTTCATAATCCCGTCCATGCTTTACGCCCATTGGCTTTTCACTCCTATTCGGCCCCTAAGGAGCGGATTTGATCTTATTATACCTGAAAATAACCCTTAAAAAAAAAGGCCTTCTGGTCGATAAATACTATATATGACCGTTTAAACTGTTTTAGCAACCGTAAGGAATGCCTAACATTGAACGGATTGCGGCCAAAAATTCGTCCGGAAGCCCGAATACAGCCGCTTGAAAGGATTCAATTTTATCTCATGGATGAGGTGTATGATGAACATTTCAACGATTATTGGACTAGTTTTTGGGCTGGTCTCCCTTGTACTCGGTATGTTCCTGAAGGGTGCGCCCTTAATCAACCTGGTTAACAATCCGGCAGCCTACGTTATTATCTTTGTTGGTACTGCAGGAACTATCTTTATCGCATTCCCGATGTCTGAAGTTAAGAAAATCCCTAAGCTTTTCGGGATTATTTTCAAAAATCAAGTACTTATTGATCGAGTATCCCTGATCGGCACGTTTATGGATTGGGCTTCCACTACCCGTCGTGAAGGTTTGCTTGCACTGGAATCAAAAGTAGAAGAGATCGACGATCAGTTCCTCCGTGGCGGTATGCGTATGATTATCGACGGCAACGATCAGGAATTTGTAAGTGATGTACTCATGGAAGATATTCATGCTACAGAGGAGCGCCACCGTGGCGGTGCCTTGATCTTCGCTCAGGCGGGGATGTACGCACCAACGCTCGGGGTTCTCGGGGCCGTTGTAGGTCTCATCGCAGCACTTGCCGATCTCAGTGACATGGAGAAACTTTCCCATGCAATTGCGGCAGCATTTATCGCAACACTCCTTGGTATATTTAGTGGTTACGTGTTATGGCACCCGATGTCTAACAAGCTGAAGCGGATGTCCAAGCAAGAAATGGAGATCAAGCTGATGATGGTTGAAGGATTGTTATCCATACAATCCGGTGTATCCACCATTGCCATCAACCAAAAGTTATCCGTATTCCTGACACCTTCCGAACGTAAACAACTGGAAGAGAAGGAGGGATCATCAGGTGAAAAAGGCTAAAAAGCACGAACCACATGAAGAACATATAGACGAGAGCTGGTTGCTTCCCTATTCTGACTTGATGACCTTGTTGCTTGCCCTGTTTATCACGTTGTTCTCTATGAGTTCACTCGATGCAGCCAAGTTCGAGCAGATGGCTTCCGCACTAAGCAGTGCATTGAATGGAGGCTCCGGTATTCTGGATCATACGTCCATGAATCCGGATACGCCAGGTGCCGATCTGGGTAAGAACAAACAGGAACCTACAGAAATCACCAAAAAAACACCAGCTCAAATTACGGATGCGCAGATGGCTCAAAAAGAACAAGAAGATCTGGAAAAACTCAAGAAACGACTTGACCAGTATATCTCGAAGAACGGACTTTCGGACCAGCTGAACACCAAGCTGAATCAGTCTGAATTGAAGATCACCATCAGTGATAACGCCCTGTTCTCCTCAGGCCGAGCAGATGTGAAGCCTGAATCACGATCCCTGGCCAAAGCAATTTCAAGCATGCTACAAGAGTTCCCTGAGTATGAAGTGGTTGTATCCGGTCATACCGATAATATTCCCATTTCGAACAACCAATATAAGGATAACTGGGATCTAAGTGCAGACCGTGCGCTCAACTTCCTGAAAATCCTGTTGCTAAACTCGCAATTGGACCCTTCCAAATTCACACCAAGTGGTTATGGAGAGTATCACCCGATTGCCAGCAATGACACCAATACCGGACGGGCACAGAATCGCCGCGTAGAGGTTTCGATCATTCGGAAGTATCAAAGTAACAATACGAATGTAAAAGCCGTTGGCGAAGGAAACTAGAGGCCTGCAGCGATTCATTAACCAAAGACCGTTCTCCAGGTACAAGGAGAACGGTCTTTTGGGTTTATATATGGCTGATACTTGGTTTATCTCTATATTTCACATTATTTCGGATGAATTAGTCAAAGTCGAATCGACTATTCCAGTGAATAATCCAGCAGACCGCCCAGCTCCGCTTTTTCGGCGGCTGTAAGCTCTCTCCATGCACCTGTGGCCATTTCTCCAAGATGGATGTTCATGATCCGAATCCGCTTTAGCTTACGAACCTCATAGCCAAAAGCACTACACATACGCCGAATCTGGCGGTTCTTTCCTTCGGTCAGGATAATACGGAATACACGATCCGTCATCCGGGTCACTGTACATGGCAGTGTCATTTCACCCAGGATCTTCACCCCCGTGCTCATGCCTCTAAGGAAACTCGGCGTTACAGCTCGATCAACAGTGACGATATACTCTTTCTCATGGCGCCCTTCTGCTCTAAGAATCCGGTTAACGATATCTCCATCATTGGTCATCAGGATCAAACCTTCCGAGTCCTTATCCAGACGCCCAATAGGGAAGATACGTTCATCGTGCCCGACAAAATCAACGATATTGCCCTGAATATGCTGCTCGGTTGTGCTGGTGATCCCGATCGGTTTATTCAGCGCAATATATACGTGTTTTCTCTTTTCCTTGATCGGCTTGCCATTGATTCGTACATCGTCGCCTTCTTCTGCCTGACTGCCCAGTTCAGCCTTAACTCCATTAATCGTGACCTGACCGCTATCCACCAACTTATCGGCTTCACGCCGGGAGCAGTAACCTGTTTCACTAATAAATTTATTAATACGCAAAAGGTAATCTCACCTCATCTATTTCTCTTCGTCTGTAAGTGTGTCATCCGTTACCTGATCTGCCTCAATAATTTCCGGTTGTTGCTCGGATGCAGGCAGTTCAATAATAACCGTTGTTCCCTTGTTCATGACGCTTTTAATATCCATCATGCCCTTATGTGATTGAATAATGCGCTGACTGACCATCAGTCCAAGCCCTGTTCCAGACTCTTTGTTCGTAAAGAAAGGTTCCCCGAGCTTGGGCATCATCTCTTCCGGGATACCGATCCCTTCATCTCTGATCTCAATTCTGACACGGTTCAGCTGTTCGTCATGCTTGAGCTTGATATGGATGCTACCTCCATTTGGCATGGCCTCCATACCGTTTTTCAGCAAATTGATAAATACCTGCTTCAACTGATTCTCTTCACAGTGTACCATAGCCGAATCGGATGAGGCACGCAGTACAAATTCTACACCATGCAGATGCGCCTGACTATCCAGTAACGAGATGACATCGCCGAGAATAAAACGAATATCCCGATTCTGAAAATGAACCGCCTGCGGCTTGGCTAGAATCAGAAATTCACCGACAATAAGGTTGATGCGATCCAACTCCGATAACATCAGATCCAGATGACGATGATTCAGCTTGTTGCTCTCTTGCTGTAACTGCAAGAACCCGCGCAGCGTGGTCAACGGATTACGAATCTCATGCGCCACACCTGCTGCAAGCTGTCCCACGGTTGTAAGCTTCTCAGAGCGTCTGAGCAGCTCTTCCATCCGATTACGACTTGTAATGTCCCTGGAGACACTAATCAGCGCGGTAATCTCGCCAGCTTCGTCTCGTACCGGAGCCGTACTGACACTGACCTCTACCCGGGTCCCGTCTTTCTTCATCCAGGTGGTTTCGTTAGACGTAATAGACATACCCTCAACGAGTTGGGCATGCTGGCGTTTCATTTCTTCTTCTGCCTCTGGCGGGATGATCTTCAGATTACGACCTTCCACCTCACGACTTCGGAAACCATATAATTGCTCAAATGCCCGGTTAACCCGCAGCACTTTCCCTTCAAGATCCGTAATGTGAATGGCATCCGCTGTCTGATTGATAATGGACTCCAGATGCTCTTTCACCGCCCGATTCTCTTCATACATCTGTTTTAGACGGCTCGTATAATGCCCCAGATTGCGAATCATAGCATTAATGCGATTGGCCAGTTGGCCAAGTTCATCCTTCCTCCGTACTTTCAGACGGAAGTCAAAGTGTCCATCGGCTACATCATTCACTTTGCCCAGTATGGATTGGATCGGGCGCGTAATATAGCCTGCGAGCAAATAGCTGCCAAAGATCACGATCTCCAGCAGAACCAAAGATATGGAGGCATGGCTCACCAGCTGCTCAGATACCATGGAGGATATTTGCTTATAGTCCATGACAATACTGATGACATAGGAAGACTGATTGGGTGTGAAAATGGGAATAAAACTCTTCAATACCTTCTGTTCGTGTGTTTCACTGACAAAAGATACATTCTGCCCTGTTCGAATGGCGCGCACCACCGCACGATGGTCCTCTTCCGTAGAACCATATTGGTATGTGCCGAAACGAATTGGTCTGTTATTCAACTTGCTAAAGTTCGAATCTCTTCCGTCATCACCCATGTTCGGGCTGCCGAAAGTTAACGGATTGATGCCTGTAATCTCCAGAATGGAGGGATTGACCTCACGAATTTTATTCAAGATCTCATCCGGACTAGAGATTTTCACATAGTCATCAACTTCCGTATTATTATAGAAGGGATTGATTATGTAGTTTCTCTTTCCATCATGGTAGTAACCCCAGATATCAATATCCGAGGGGCTGGATGTCGAGTACTCGAATCCATCTGACCAGAAATGTTCCAATTTCTGCCCTTGGGGAATCGTCACCTGTTGTTTTTCAAACAACTGCTTAAATGCCTGGTACCAATAGGTCATGGATTTGGTGGACAGCCCCAGCTCTCTCGGATCTGAGGAACGGCTAACCACAATATCATCATCCGTCTGCTCCATTAACGAAATATGCGAAACGCCGACCTTTTGGCTCAAGCGTACAAGTTCTTCATTTGTGATATTATTAATATCCGGGTCCAATTCTTCCGCCGCCATGACAGCAGCAAGCCACAGATTGTTTCCAATCTGTCTTTTTACATAATCCGAACTGTATTGATTCTGTTCGACAGCAATTGCAATCTGTTTCGCAGTGAGCACCATCTTGGTTTCACTGTCCTGCCTCAGATTCTCTTCTGTAGTATAATAACTCAGTGCGATATTCAACACTAAAATAACGAGCACTGAGCACGACATAATCATGGATAATTTCGTTTTAATAGACAAGTTTTTTTGTTCACCTCTCGGCTTGTACCCTCTGGCGATATATGGCAAAACCTATATCCATCATAACGCTTGTATGTCTTTTTGAAAAGGATAATTGACCCTTGTCCAAAAGTTACCGCTTGGCTGAAAAGCTCGAAATTCGTTGTTTCTTGCCTTTTTGAACTCTACAATGAAATTAATCACTATATTTATCCACAAATCCACAGGCTTGTGGATAGTTTGTTTATAACTATGTGAGCAACTGTGCTGTTATCCACAATTCTATACACAACATGTTAACAACCCGAATACTTGTTCGCTGAATAAACGATTTTGGAAGGAGTTATATTGTAATGACTGACCATTCTCTCCAGACCGATCTTGCGCAATTATCTGAGGAAGCTCAGCATGAGCACTGGATGCGGGAGGCTATTGCTGAGGCCTACAAAGCTGAGGCGCTTGGGGAAGTTCCGATTGGAGCTGTAATCGTACAAAACAACCAAATCATTGGTCGAGGGTACAACCTGCGTGAAACTACGCTGGATTCCACCGCCCATGCAGAGATGGTGGCTATCCGTCAGGCCAGCGAGACCATTGGAGCTTGGCGTTTGTTGGATTGTTCTCTGTACGTCACACTGGAACCTTGTCCGATGTGTGCAGGTGCAATTGTACAATCCAGAGTGCCACGCGTTATCTATGGTACGGCTGATCCCAAGGCAGGCTGTGCAGGTACACTGATGAACCTGCTGCAAGAGCCTCGTTTTAACCATCGTACCGAGGTTATTGCAGATATTCTTCAGCCTGAATGCTCCACGATGCTAACTCAATTTTTCAGACGTCTGCGTAAAAAATAAAAATAAACTATATAAATCGAAACTAAACATTTACACGAGAACGTAGAGGACAGAAATGACCTGAAGAAGCAACGCGTTCGCCTTTATCCCCAGATTTCGACCTCTATAATATAGAATCGAAAAATCGGGGGATAACAGCGATCGGAAGGTTGTTCTGTCATCGGAGTGGCAAGTGTAATATTCTTTAGTTCAATTCATATAGCACTACGAACATTCCAATTGAAAGGAAGTGTGCTGCAATGGCACTAACACTTTATGATACAGCCAATGGCATAAGCCTTCGGTTGCTCACATCCCAGGATACACAATCCTATCTGGACCTGATTCAGGTCACACGTGTCCCCTATCAAGCTGTGGAACCCGTGCGAGAGAATGATTTTTATACACTGAATGCTCAGACTCGGCGGATTGAGGATCGGGTCAAAGCAGCAGAAGAAGGTACAGGATATCAATTTGGAATCTATACCATTAAAGACAGCCTGCTGATTGGACAAGTAAGTATCAACAATGTTGTATTGGGCGTTGCCAATTATGCTGATATGGGTTACTTTATCCATCCGGATTATCAGGGCGGCGGACGAATGACAGCAGCGGTTAAACTGGCCGTAGCTTATGGCTTCCGTGCGCTGAAGTTAAATCGGATTCAGGCTGCAGTATTACCCACCAACAAAGGTTCACAGCGAGTACTTGAGAAGAACGGATTTCAGGTTGAAGGTACTGCTCGCAAATATCTCAAGATCAACGGCAAATATCAAGATCATCAGATCTACGCTGTACTTGCTGAAGACTTGGACGAACTTGCAACCAATTAAGAAGAAACATCTCATCACACAACTGTCTGCATCTCCAATTCAACATTATACAGATTCAATGTAAAGAACCGCACTACCCTAGTTATGTAGACATCCCTACTACTCTGTTCAACAAAAAAACCGCCTGTACCCACGCGGAAGGAGATTATCCTTCACTTGAATAACAAACGGTTTGATTTGTTTGGACTCGACGAGATTAGTATCCGTACGAAGCGTTCATCAGTTCTTCGAACTCTTGCATGGTAATTACGTCATCACCAGTAGGGATGTTGATTTTGAATGCTGCTTTTTCGTTAATCTTGGTGTACGTATTGGAACCGGTAAATGCCAGTTTCACTTCGTCTTTCGTATCTTCCGGCTTGATCAGCACATCAGCGACCATCTTTTGATATACCGGGAAGTCGTTTTTATCCAATGCGAAATCGATGTTGAATTGGTTAATTGTCAGAACATCTTTCAATTTATCCAAGTCTTTAGCCATTTCAGCCTGATCTGCCTCAGTGATTTTCAAATCTTCTTTAGCTTTGTCGATATCAGCCTGATCCATTTGCAGCATTTCACGATATTCCTCTTTGGACAGAATATCCAATACTTTAGGCATAGCTTTCGTTACCAGTACAGTAACCGCTTCTTTAACATTGTCATTATTCACCGAGAATTGTACAACCTGCTTCGCATCTACACCTTCAGGAAGTTGTGCATCTTTGGTGTCCAGGTTTTTGAAGAATTTAGCTTGATCGTATTCGCTCAGCACTGCGTCCATGACTTCGTTGCTCAGCTTTTGCGTTTTGGCTGCGTCCATAGCATCAGGGTTCCATTCAGTCCCCTCTTGCTCAGCCAGTTCTTTCAGGTCAAGTTCCAAGAATTTGCCAACAATGTTCTCCGGAATCGGGAAGAACGGAATATTCGGCACTTTCACATAGAGCTTCTCAGCGGTCATCACCATTGGAATATTAAAGGTCATACCCATGTCGCCTTTAAGCTCAATGCCAAGAGTCATCTCTGTCTGCATTGGCTCACTTTGGTATACACCTGTTACATTCAACTGAGCGTCCTTCAGCATGCTCATAAATTGAGCCATGGTTGGATCAGTTTGTGAAGCATCTCCAGGTTTATAGCTCAATTCATTAATAGTGAAGTTAGAACTCATTTCATACGAAGTCAGTTTGGAAGCATTGGCCGCAGCCGTCTTCAATGCCTCTTTTGGTTCCTGCTTGCTGCTACATGCTGTCAAGGCCATAGATACGGTCAACAGCAACGTAAGAAGAAGCGCCCCCATACGTTTAGTCATTTGTTTCTCTCCTCTCGTGATAACCCCAAAAAAATAATTCAATCTTAATGATATACCATATCACCAGATACCGAAACCTAATTTGGGAAAAATGTGATCTTTCCTCTTTAAAATGGCTACAAAGACCTATGTGAGGTTTGGAAATAAGCATGTGCCTGTCTTTATATATGTATGAATACGCAAATACCCCCTGTTAGGTAACAAGGGGCTTTGCGTGAATCTGTTTCTTCTATTAACCTTGAGGATTCAGATGATCCACATGATTTTGATTTTTTACTTTTTTGGAACCGGATAATGGTTCCTGCATGGAAGAGCGTTTGGATGAATGACGATGCTGTTCGGATGCTTGCGCTTCCGGTACGGGAATTGTTTTTGGTTTACTCATATTATTGCCCCCTCATCATTTTTAGGAATGGGATGGGTCCCTATCTTCCGTTTTGTCATGATTCAGTGCATCCTGATGACGGCGAACATTAATATCTTGCTGAATTTGCTGGAAGTTCACTCCTTCAGACTTCAGGCTATTGTCTCGTCTGGGACTGTAACGACTGGGCGCATTCGTGAATGTGCCGTGTATAATCGTGAGCCAGTTCCTGAATCGGTTCTGTACGCTCATCAGTCGTTCGTCCGTCCCGTTCCACATCAATCAGCTGTACGCTAACTTCACGGGAATCGACATATGCGCATTTGAAATCAAAAGAGTACATCTCGTGCCCTGCTGTCGCAATGTGTATCCGAATAGCCTGCTGATCGGCTTCATCGGCCATCACTTGAGCCTGATCGCCAACATTCAGGACTTCGGGTAAACGTTCTTGCCAGGCCCCTACAAGCTCTGTCTGATCGATATTTAACTCGCGGTTCATCTTACCACCTCCACTCCTATAAAGTGCGGCGATGAAGATGTTTTTATTCATAACAGTCTTGTTGAAATATAACATTGTACTGAGCAACGTATACACATCGGCCAAGAACCTGTAAGTTCAGACATTTCGCACGCATAAACGCAAAAAAGGACCCGAGCGAGAACGCTCAAATCCTTGTTATAAGTGTAGTATGGCGGAGAGGGTGGGATTCGAACCCACGTGGAGTTGCCCCCTAACGGTTTTCAAGACCGCCCCGTTATGACCGCTTCGGTACCTCTCCAGGGAAATTAACTTTTATAAACTTGCCACGAAAAGTATCATACCACATCTCGATAATATAATGCAACCTTTTTATATTAAAATTATGATCCCGTATCAGACAACTGCCCCCGTTATACAAAACACTCCAATCCGTCATTCAGAAATGACGGATTGGATTTGTATTCCTTTGATGAGGGTGGTTAGCTAACTGTTACTTAAGAGCGACGTGCAATCACACTTGTACCGCCCATATAAGGACGCAATGCTTCAGGAATAACAACCGTACCATCTTCCTGTTGATAGTTCTCCAGAATAGCGGCTACCGTCCGTCCAACAGCCAATCCTGACCCGTTCAATGTATGAACAAATTCCGGTTTGGCTTTTGGCTCTCTGCGGAAACGGATATTGGCACGACGTGCCTGGAAGTCCTCACAGTTGGAGCACGAGGAAATCTCACGATAGGTATTGCTCTCAGGCAACCATACTTCAATATCATACGTTTTAGCTGAAGTGAAGCCCATATCTGCCGTACACAATGTCAGTACGCGATACGGCAAGCCCAACAATTGAAGTACACGCTCCGCATTTTGAGTCATTTGCTCCAGCTCTTCATATGAAGTTTCCGGAGTAGAGAGCTTGAGAAGCTCTACTTTATTAAACTGGTGCTGACGAATTAATCCGCGTGTATCCCGTCCAGCCGAACCCGCTTCAGAACGGAAACAAGAGCTGTATGCCACAAAATGCTTAGGCAATTGATCTACATTCAGAATCTCTTCGCGATGGTAGTTCGTTACCGGAACTTCAGCAGTAGGAATCAGATAATATTCAGTATCTTTCAACTTGAACAGATCTTCTTCGAACTTGGGCAGTTGACCTGTTCCAAACAAGCTATCCCGATTAACGATGTATGGAGGCAGGATCTCTTCATATCCATGTTGATCGCTGTGCAGATCCATCATGAAGTTAATCAATGCACGTTCCAGACGTGCACCTAATCCTTTATAAAAGGTAAAACGGGAACCTGTTACTTTGGCAGCCGCTTCAAAATCAAGGATATCGAGATCCTGTGCAATTTCCCAATGTGCTTTTGGTGCAAAAGTAAAGGACTTAGGCTCTTCCCATCGACGAATCTCAACATTGTCCTCTTCGGAAGCACCAATAGGTACGCTCTCGTTAGGAATGTTCGGAATCGCCATTGTGAGATCATTGATCTTCACTTCCAATTCACGAACTTCTTCATCCATGGCTTTGATTCGATCAGAGACTTCGCGCATCTCCACAATCAGATCATCAGCATTCTCGCGATTCTTCTTCAGTCTAGCAACTTCTGCGGAGACCGTATTCCGACGGCTCTTCAGTGTTTCGCTCTCTTGAAGTAATTCCCGACGCTTGGCATCCATCTCAGTAAATCCAGCGATAAGATCCAGGGATTTGCCACGTTTAGTCAATGCTTCTTCTACACGTGCATACTCATTCCGCAATATTTTCACATCAAGCACGATATAACCCTCCTAAATAACCTCACATAGTGAAGCCTTATGTTTATGTTAAATCCATTCTCAAAACTCTAATGTAAATACCTTACTATATACTTATCGGATCCTGTAACCTAAAAAACAACCTATGCCCCCGGTGTCATCCTCCGCTGCGATTCCCGCTATGAAGCAGATACAGGCAACATCAGGCATCCGTTCAGATGCAACTGCCAACCTGCGGCCTTTACAAGGCTTCTGGGGGAGTGATCCGATGATCGGAGATCATAGGTTGTACATCATGCATTATTTAGAGTCTACCGTGCGTTTGTAGGATCTGGCCATGTCTACAAAATAAGTATGCAGACGGTAGTCATCCGTCAACTCCGGATGGTAGGAGCAAGCCAGCAAATGCCCCTGACGAGCAGTAACAATTTCATCCTTGTATGTGGAGAGAACCTCCACCTGATCTCCGACACTCTCGATCAAGGGCGCCCGGATAAATACAGCCCTTACCGTTTCTTCAATGCCTTTGACCGGCAAGTCTGTCTCGAAGCTTTCTCTCTGCCGTCCAAAAGCATTTCGGGATACCGTCATATCCATTAGCTCCAAATGAGCTTCTTCTTGCCCTGCAATGTGTTTGGCCATAACGATCAAACCTGCACAGGTGCCAAATACCGGTTTGCCCTCAGCAGCGAACGCTCGAATGGCATCCATAAACCCATACTTGCGCATCAGTTTACCGATCGTCGTGCTTTCGCCGCCAGGAAGGATAAGACCATCCAAGTCCTCCAATTGCTGAACCTGTTTGATAGCCACACCTTCTGCTCCAGCACGTTCAATGCTCCGAATATGCTCTGTGACAGCTCCTTGAAGTGCTAAAACACCGATCTTCATATGTCCATTCTCCTTCTCTGACCAGCCACGATCTTGCATATGGTTATCGAACATTGGACTTTTCCGCTTCATCATACGTGAATTCTAACTTGATATTTTACCGGAAAAATTGTAAATATACAATCCATCCGGTCGGAATAACTTGTATTTTGTCATTGATTCGATCACATAAACATCAAAGTCATGATCATGCTCTTTTCATGAAGTAGGCTAAGGGTTAGAACAGGTTTTTGATTCCGTCAAAGAGATCCACGAAGAAATCTTTTACAGCACGGAAGAACAAACGGAACCATCCGCCTTTATCGGCCTCTTCGGCAGTGATCAAGTTCACTGTTTTTTCCTGAGGCTCAATTCCCTCTGCTTTATACGTGTACGTTACCGTACCAACCTTTGTACCTGCCTTGATTGGTGCTACCAGCTGGTCAGCCTCAGTTACGTTGGCTTTGAACGTCACATCCAGGTTTTGAGTACCTTTGGGAACAACGAAACTTACCGCATTATCTGTTACGACAGGAACGGTCGTTTCTTTACCTTTTTTCAAAGGTACAGCTTCCCAGCCCGTCACTTTGGTCTTGCCTGCGACAGCCTGTTTTACTTCAAAGTTGTTGAATCCAAAGTCCAGTACCTTTTTCGTTTCTCTGAAACGTGCAGATTCTGAATCTGTGCCCATAACGACACTGATGAGACGCATACCGTTACGTTCCGCTGTACCTGTAAAGTTATTACCTGCGTTCGTGGTATGGCCTGTTTTCATTCCGTCCAGACCTTCATAGGCATAGCTTTTGAAGTTGGTTATATTTTTATTCGCTTCCAGCATCCAGTTGTAGTTGATAATTGGAGCTTTATCATTGGGACGGAACTTGTAGGATTGAATCGTTGTGAATTCTGTGTAGTCGGGGTGATCCATAATGATGTATCGGCACAGAATTGCAGCATCCAGCGCGGACATCACTGTTTCCTTGTCTTCAGCTGGGCGGAAGTCAGCAGGCATATCTGCTCGGTCGAGACCGGAAGAGTTGATGAAGAACGTATCCTTCATGCCCATACGCTTCGCTTCATCATTCATCATTTTCACGAAAGCTTCTTCCGAACCCGCAACATGTTCAGCCAAAGCAACCGTAGCATCATTGGCAGAGCCAACAGCCATAGCAATATAGAGATCCTTAACTGTGTGCTGGTCACCTTCCGCCAGGAAAATACGTGAACCGATACTTTGTGCAGCATTCTTTTTAACAGTTACGATGTCGTCCCAGCCAAATTTCCCTTGTTTGACTTGTTCAGCAACAATGTACTCTGTCATCATCTTGGTCATACTCGCAGGTGGCATGGCTTTATCCGCATCCACATTGAGCAGAACCTGTCCTGTTGAAGCCTCCATCAGCACCGCTGATCTAACCTCAAGCCCAAGTGAGTCTACTCCAGGAACTTGCACTGCTTTCTCCGTCTTCGTTGTTGTTGCTGCAGCAGTCAGAACCTGACCGGAGTTATCCGCAGCAGCCATGACCGGCACGACTGCTGACATGCAAAGCATGTTAATTAGCATTACCGAGGCTACGCTCTTTTTGAGCATTTGGCGTTTCTTTTTATTCATGTGTTTGGCTTTCAATGATGAATACTCCCTTCGATCCAAAGCATTGTTAATTGCTTCAGTGCAGCTTATGCTGCGATTTTCTTATTCCCTAACCTGTGCAATGATGTATGAGATGTGTGGTATATGCGCTATATCGAACGAGCAATAATATTGCTCCTAAAGTTCGTTATCGATTGTCACTTAGTCCGCATTTTGCGAATGCTTATGTAAAAGGACGTCCGCGCTTCTGTTTAGCTGCCAGCCTTTGCTGGCATTTCATTTGCTTTTTCAAAACCATATTCATAGATTCACGTCAAATAGCCGCCGCAACGCCTTAATCCAACCTTGGATCGTCACCGCTTGTTCTATTCTATCACAGGGGTATCTGCAAAAAAAGACAGACCCGGTGAAAATCACCGAGCCTGTCCTGGAAATGATTAACTCTCTTCAGATTACAACGAGTAGTTAGGTGCTTCTTTTGTAATCTGTACATCATGCGGATGACTTTCACGCAGACCCGCACCTGTAATGCGAATAAAGCCAGTGTCGTTCCGAAGCTGCTCCAGGTTGCTCGTACCACAGTATCCCATACCTGAACGCAGACCACCGATCAGTTGGTGAATCGTATCAGACAATGGACCTTTATAAGCGACACGACCCTCGATTCCTTCCGGAACCAGTTTCTTGTCATCATCCTGGAAATAGCGGTCTTTACTACCTTGTTTCATCGCACTAAGGGAACCCATACCACGGTATACTTTGAAACGACGACCTTGATAAATCTCGGATTCACCTGGGCTCTCTTCCGTACCTGCAAACAAACTTCCCAACATAACCGCATGAGCGCCTGCTGCAATAGCCTTCGTAATCTCACCAGAGTATTTAATACCACCGTCAGCAATGATTGGTACACCATACTCACGAGCTACAGTAGCACAATCGTATACAGCTGTAACTTGAGGAACACCAATACCTGCAATGACACGAGTCGTACAGATTGAACCTGGACCAATACCCACTTTGACTACAGAAGCTCCTGCTTCGATCAGGTCACGAGTTGCTTCACCCGTAGCCACGTTACCTGCAACAATCGTCAAGCTAGGGAAACGTTCACGAAGCTGACGAACCGCCTCGATAATGTTGATGTGGTGTCCGTGAGCCGAGTCTACAGTAATAAGGTCTACACCGGCTTGAACCAAAGCATCTGCACGTTCGAACGTATCTTTGGAGATACCAATTGCCGCGCCAACCAATAGACGACCTTGTGCATCTTTGGCTGCTTTCGGGAATTGAATCGCTTTTTCAATATCTTTAATGGTAATGAGACCTTTCAGTGTGTTCGTCTCATCAACCAATGGAAGTTTTTCAATCTTGTGTTTTTGAAGGATACCCTCAGCTTCTTGCAGTGTAGTGCCTACAGGAGCTGTAACCAGATTCTCACGAGTCATAACTTCGCTAATTTTGATGCCGTAATCATGGATGAAACGCAAATCACGGTTCGTCAAAATACCAACCAGCTTCTGATCTCCTTCGATAATTGGTACACCAGAGATCCGGTATTTCGCCATAACCTCTTCTGCGTCAGACACCAAATGATCTGCTGTCAGTGAAAATGGATTAGTGATAACGCCGCTCTCTGAACGCTTAACACGGTCCACTTCTTCCGCTTGTTGCTCAACGGACATATTTTTATGGATAATTCCAATGCCGCCTTCACGAGCAATGGCAATTGCAAGTGTTGCTTCAGTAACAGTATCCATACCTGCACTAATCAAAGGAATATTCAGTTTTACGCTATCGCTCAAGCGAACAGAAACGTCTACTTCTTTAGGCAGTGTCTCGGATTTCCGTGGCACTAGCAATACATCATCAAAGGTGAAGCCTTCTTTACCAAATTTATCTTCCCACACGCAAGTGTTCCTCCTTATGTTTGCTCAGCTTTACGGTCCAAAACCCGAAGATTCCAGGCTGTATTTTACGCCGAAAATACGTTTTCTGAAAAATTTATTATTGCCATCTTAGCAAAGCGATATTTAGACTGTCAAGGAAAAGTACTTGGTTATATCAGGTGTGTTGTCTCATGAATACAACTGTTTTTCTTGTGCGGACAAGTCTAATCATTATAACAAAAAAAACGCCTACTCATATCGAGCGACGTTTATCTTCTATATACATAGAAACCAGGCTATTCACGTGGACGTTTGATGCAAATAGGCTATAAAACCTCCTATTTCCTAACTATCCATTGAACCTTATCTATCCATTTATAAACAAATAAAAAACCACCACCG
>NZ_JAPDOE010000021.1 GCF_026013365.1 Paenibacillus sp. LS1 | reverse complement strand
AATAGTTCAGGGTTATTTCAGGCTCTATTCCGGATAGCTCGCTTTCACCCAGCCATTGGAGAATGCCGTAGCCAATCCCACGGTTCGGTACACGGCGCAAGATTTCTTTGGTCTGCTGGATGTCTGCTCCCGGATCTTGACCGATGCCTGTTATTGCCACCGGATAGATACTTGTGAACCATCCCACCGTCCGGTCCATCACGTACTCTTCTCCAATCCGTTCCCGTCCGTGACCTTCCATCTGCAGGGCAGCTGTTCCTTGTCCTGTTACGGTCCACATGGCCTGGGCCAGCGCGGTCACCAGCAAATCATTGATCTCGGTATGGTATGCCCGGTTGGCCTGATACAACAGAGCTTCTGTCTGCTCCACATTCAGACTAATCTCCAGGTGTCCAACCCCTTCTCCGCTGCCTCGGCCGCTCCAATGCTTGCCGCTTTCTTCCATCTGTGTTTCTACGGTTTGCCAGTACCCGAGTTCCTGCTGAAGCTCAGCGCTCTTCCGGTACCGTTCCAAGGCTTGGCTCCATCCTGCATACGACCCGGTCTTCGGAGGTAAGGTTACTGCCAGCCCAGCCAGAATCGACGCATAAGCTTGCTGCAGATCTTCTAACAGAATCCGCCAGGATACCCCGTCAATCAACAGATGATGCACTATGAGCAACACATAATCCCGCTCATTGGTGTGAAACAATCCGAGCCTTACGAGAGGGCCGTTCGCCAGGTCCAGACTCCGTTGCATCTGATTGGCCTGCTGATGCATCGCTGTCCGCGCCTCTTCTTGATCCGTCATCGAGCGATAATCCAACACTGTCATTTCATAGGCCGCACCGGATGCAATAGGGCGAATGGTTTGCACACCGTCACGGTAAACTGCACGCAGCATGTCATGATGAGCAGTGATCGCATCCAGAGCTTGCCTCAATGCGGTCTCATGGATCGGTTCCACACTCTCCAGCAGGAAGGACTGATTGAAATGATGGGGTTCGCCCAACGATTCGGACCAGAATTGACATTGGATCGGCGTAGGGTTGACCTGGCCGGTTACTTCGCCTTGCTCTGCTGTACTGGCGACACTAGCCGTCACTTCTGAACTCATCCCGCGAATCGTCCGTCCTTGCATTATGGTTCTCACACCGAGATCATACCCCTGTTCCCTCATCTTGGACAGAATGCGGATGGCTTTGATTGAGTCTCCCCCCAAGGTGTAGAAGTCATCATCAATGCCGACCTGCTCCAGTCCCAGCACCTCACAGAATACAGTTGCAATGACTTCTTCCAGTGCGTTCCGCGGTGCAGTGTAGGTCTGCGTCGAAGTCCGGTCCGGTTCTGGCAGAGCTTTTTTGTCCAGTTTACCGTTCCTTGTCAGCGGTAGAACCTCCAGCTGTACCACGTAAGATGGCACCATGTATGAAGGCAGGCTGCTGCGCAGATTCTCCCGAATTTGCTCCCCGTCCAGCTCAGCTTCGCCCACGACATAAGCACACAGATAGTCATTACGAGTGTTATCCGTTTTAACAACTACAACAGCATCCTGAACGAATTCTATATTGCGTAAATGAGTCTCGATCTCACCTGGTTCTACACGGTACCCCCGGATTTTAACCTGATCTCCAATTCTGCCAAGATACTCAATCGTACCATCTGTCTTCCACCGGGCTAAATCTCCGGTTCGATATATGCGACCGCCAGAAACATAAGGATCGGGGACAAATTTTTCGTTAGTTAATTCTGTTCGATTAAGATACCCTCTGGCCACGCCCGCTCCACCGATACATAACTCGCCCGGTATTCCATACCCACATAACCAATCATCCTGTAAAATATAAATCTGCGTATTCCACAGTGGTCGCCCGATAGGGACGTTATTTTCATATTCTTCCTCAAGCTGCATATAAGTAGCACAAACCGTAGCCTCTGTAGGCCCATATAAATTCACAAGTCTGTCCGTTCCTCTACCTGTCAGTTGCGTATATTTATTTACCAAATCGGATGTAAGAGGTTCGGCACCCAAATAAATTTTCTGCAAAGACATCAACTGTTCAGCTAATTGATGCAGCTCTGCATATTCCAGAATCATTCTGAATGAAGATGGAACAATCAGAGCATGGGTTACCTGCGTTTTGGCTATCAACTCCAACAGCTCTTTCGGGTCCCTATTTTCCGATTCAGTTGCGATGACAAGTTTTCCTCCAGCAAGGAGGATTGAAAATATCTCCCATACAGCAGCATCAAAAATATAAGTGGATTTCTGTAGCATTACGCTGTCTTCATGAAGTTCGCCCGTTGCACGCTGCCATGAAACCAAATTGACCAAATTTCTATTTTCTACCAACACACCCTTGGGCTGACCCGTTGTACCGGAAGTGTATATAACATAGGCCAGATGTTCTGGCTTAGCTAAAGGCTGAGGATTTTCTTCAATTTCTTCCTGCACCTCTGCCACATTTAATAGTTGTATTGCCTGTTGTTCTTCCAGTGCAGCCGCAGTTTTTATCGTGTTCTCCTCAAAGACAATATGGCTTGTTCCACTATCTTCAATAATATATCGAATACGCTCTAACGGCTGCTCGGGATCGATTGGCAAATAGGCAGCCCCAGCTTTTAAAATGCCGTAGATTCCAATAATCATATCCAGAGAACGTGTTGCAATCAAAGCCACGATTTGATCAGGACCTACCCCTTTTTCTAGTAAAGCAGCACCAACAGCATTAGCTCTTGCATTCAGCTCACGATAAGTTAATACCCGTCCCTGAAATTCCACAGCGATATGCTCTGGAACACGCGCAACCTGCTCCTCAAACAGCATAATAGCTGTCTTTTCACAGTTTGATTCCCGAGCAGTGTTATTAAAATCGGTTAACACCCTTTTCCGTTCGTCCCAAGTAATCAGTCCAAGCTCGCTAAGTACAAGATCAGGCTGAGCCATGATCTCCCCTACAAGTTCTTTGAATTGCTGTGCCATATGCTGTAGCGTATCTGCAGCAAACAAAGCATCACAATATTCCCAATTCACGTTGTAACCCTCTTCGACCTCTTCCACACTCACGGTGAGATCAAACTTCGCTACGGTAAGACCTACATCCATAGATGTTAAGAGCGCATCGTCAAGTTTAAAGCTTCCTTGTTCATTCTTTTGCAGCACAAACATGATATCAAACAACGGGTTACGCGAGGGATCACGTTCTACACCAATTTTTTCTACCAATTCGTCAAATGGATATTCCTGATATTCATACGCTTTCAAGCATCGTTCTTTAATCTGACTCAACAACGTCCGAAACGTCATTCCGGTCCGGAATTCCCCACGTATGGCTAATGTGTTCACAAACATTCCCAACATATCTTCTGCCTCTGCATGCACACGGCCAGCTATAGGGCTTCCGATGACAATCTCGTCCTGACGAGTGTAACGATTCATCAGTACCATGAAACAAGCCAGTAAGATCATATATTCTGTCGCACCGCTATGCTGACTTAACTGTTTAACCCGCGCTTCAAGTTCCAGCGGTAATAACAGATCTATGCTTCGCCCTCCGTATTGCTGCTGCTGCGGTCTTGGATAATCGGTTTTTAAATCAAGCGTAGAGACTTCTCCAGCAAACTCTTCTATCCAGTAGCACTCCTGCTCACTCATATCCCTTGAATTTAACCACGCGCTGTAATCCTTATATTGTATACGCAGAGGAGGTATTTCCTCGTTATTATAGAAACGGCAAAGATCTGATAGGAGGACATGTTTAGATCCATCATCAAAAATAATATGGTGGATATCCAGCATCAGGATATGCTCATTGGATGAGATTCGAACTATTTTAGCTCGCATCAGAGGAGCTTCACCAAGATTAAACGGTCTTACATGTTCTTTGAATATCTGTTGTATGTGATCTTCGGATGCTTCTTCATAGTCAAGACAGATATCGCCCTCTTCCTTAACCACTTGTAAAAACTTATCTTTTTGATGCACAAAATAGGTTCTGAGAGGCTCGTGCCGTGCACAAAGCTGGAAGAAGGAGCGCTGTAAACGCTCCACATCAATCTCTCCATCAATTTTCCAAAGCATCGGGACATTATAGACAATATCGTTTCCATGCATCTCGGTAATGGCGAACATTCTTTTTTGTGCTGAACTCATTCGATACTTTTTACTCATGATTGTTAGTCCTCCTCTTCTAATGCCACTGCGATATATGAGTAGTTTGAGTCTGAAATATTCGAATCTTGAGTCTCTTTCTTAGAACTAACCAGTGCAGACAGGTTCTTTGCCGTGCGTTCCACTAAAATATCCCGTAGTGTAAGCCTGACGCCAAGAGCCTGATCTATCGCATTCACCAATTTGGTTGCCTTGAGAGAATGTCCCCCTAGTTCAAAAAAGTTATCTTCTATGCTAACCTGCTCCAAGCCTAATATTGTACCGATTGCATCGGTAATCACTGTCTCTATTGGATTGGTAGGTGCAATGTAGACCCTGCTAGATCTAAAATCAGGCGTAGGTAATGCTTTTTGATCCAGCTTACCGTTAGGTGTTAGAGGTAAACTATCCAGCTGTTCTAAATGCGATGGCACCATATAAGATGGCAGTTCCTCTTCCAAGCGTTTTCTTACATGTGACAAGTTCAGCTGATCATCACCCACAAGATAACCACATAGAAACTTTTCATCGTTATCCTGCCTTATCGTAACAACCGCATTCTGAACACCAGGACAGGATCGCAAATGGGCCACAATTTCATCCAGTTCAATTCGGAAGCCACGAATTTTGACCTGCTGATCCATTCTTCCAAGATATTCAATGTTACCATCTTCCCGCCATCTCCCAAGGTCACCTGTATGGTATAAACGCCCTCCCGAAAGCATTGGATGAGACCTGAACCGTTCCTTGGTTAGTTCTTCCAGGTTTAGATAACCTCTTGCAAGGCCATCCCCCCCTATGCAAATCTCCCCTGGTACACCTATACCGCATAGTTCTTCGTTTTCAAGAATATATACTTGGGTATTGGAAATCGGCTTACCAATCGGGATTGGCATCGTCATATCCTGACCGATATCAAAGGTAACTGCAAATGTGGTACTTTCAGTCGGACCATACCCGTTAACAATCCGAATGCTAGAGTTCGCCTCTCTTAAATGCTGAATATGCTGGAATGAAACCTGTTCCCCTCCTATGATCAATTGAGAGACAGGGTCAAATACATCCACTTGCTCAGCAACGATATGATTAAACAAGGATACCGTTAACCACATCGTATTAATTTGGTAGTGACTTACAGCCTGTTTTAGGCTTGCTGGATCAGTCAATATTTCCTCTTCAACCAGGAACAGCGCCCCCCCATGAAGCAGAGCTCCCCATATCTCAAACGTTGAGGCATCAAATGATAAAGAACCAGTTTGCAGGATTCGGGCGTCGGTAAAATCAGCATAGTTCGTCTCTTTGACCAGCCGATTAATGCTTCGGTGCTCGACCATGACCCCTTTCGGTTCACCCGTCGTTCCTGATGTGTACATCAGATAAGCAACGTCATCAGCATGAACAGGACAGTCTACACCCGTGACCTCTTCCTTTGCTTGCACCACGGTTTCAGGCAGAGAAGCGACTCTTTTCCGCGCTCCTTCGGATGTCAGCATGGACAAGGTTATAACTTCAGCGGCCTTCAGCGCTTGTGGTTTCTTTTCACCGATAAGCACTACTTTGGCTCTACTGTCCTTCAGCATGTAAGCTATTCGCTGATCTGGATATTTGGGATCAATCGGCATGTACGCTGCTCCGACCTTCAAAATCGCCAAAATCCCCGTGATCGTATGTGTATTCCGCTCTGCCATGATCCCCACATAATCTCCGCGCTCCACGCCCGCTCGCCGTAACTGTTCTGCCAGCTGAGTGGAACGCAGCTCCAGTTCACGGTATGTCAACTGCTCTTCGGCTGACACGACAGCTAGCTGATCAGGAGTCAATACAGCCTGAGAATGGAACAGATCTACCACGCTTCGGTCAGAGGGATATACCGTGTCCGTTGCATTAAATTGTTGCAAAATCCATTGATATTCTTGTTCTGACAGCATTGGAAGAAGCACTAACTCTTCTTCTGGCTGAGACAGTACTGCCTTTAGCATTACATGGTAATGATTAGCCATTCTTACTATTGTTTCTTCGACGAACAGATCAGTGCAATACTCCCAATGGAGATTGTAGCCGATATCCGTTTCGGCCATGCTTACAGTCAGATCGAATGTAGCAGACAAACTGTCCAACGTAACAGGTAACAACCGGGTCTCTTCCACGCTCAGCTCCGATTGCTTATCGTTAAATACAAATACAACATCAAAGATCGGATTGCGCGATGGATCTCGTTCGGAAGATACGTTATCCGCCAACTGGTCAAACGGATACTCCTGGTTCTCCCCTGCAGCAAGAAGCTTCTCCTGGACATGCTTCAGCAGCATGACAAAAGTATATTCAGGCTGTATTTCTCCTTTGATAGGCAAGGTGTTAACAAACATGCCCAACATATCCTCTGTTTCTGGATGCACTCTTCCTGACACTGGGCTACCTACCACTACCGTATTTTGTCTGCTGTATCTACTCAGGATAAGCATGAATACTGACATCAAGACTGCATATTCAGTCGTTCCGTGATGGCGGGCAAAACCTTTAATGAGCTCACTTGTTTCTTTGTCCAAAGAGAAATCAAGGCTATCGCCATTGTGACTTTGCTCACGCGGGCGAGGGAAGTCGGTTTGCAGATCCAGAACAGGACATTCTTCAGCAAACTCGTTCAGCCAGTATTGTTCCTGTCTATGCAAATCATGGCGTTGTTCCCAAACAGCATAATCTTTGTATTGAAGTTTGAGCTCTGGCAGAGTATCCCCATTATAAAGATGCAGCAGATCACTTATGAACGTATGCTTGGAACCTGCGTCAAAAATAATATGGTGAATATCGATCATCAGCAGACTTTCTTGCATCGACATTTCATGTACGCCGACTCTCCACAGCGGAGCTTCATTCAGATTAAAAGGCTGAACAAATTGGGCTAATAATCCTGGTACAGTTTCATGTTCTGTGTCGTCATGCCATAATTCCCAATCGACATGATCAGCGATGGTCTGACGGACATCCCCATCTTCAATAGAGAAAGATGTTCTCATTAGCTCGTATCGCTCGCATAACCTATCCAATGCCGTTTTCAGTCGATGCAAATTCAGTTTGTTTGCCCTGAACATCATAGGGATGTTATACGTAACGTTACTGCTCTGCATTTCATGAATCATATAAATTCTTTTCTGAGCAGCACTGACGGGATACCAATCTCTCTCTACCAAAGATTCAATCGGATCGTATACATCTGAATGTTTCACTGCCGAGAATAACCCTGCAATATTTCTAACGGTTCTGGCCATTAAAATCTCACGTATCGCTAATCGGTGACCTAAACTTTTATCCAGCTTGTTAATTAATCGCATAGCGCGAAGTGAGTGACCACCCAGATCAAAAAAACTATCATCCAGGCTAACCTTGTTGATACCTAAAACCTCCATGAAAGCTTGCTGAACAGTACTTTCTGTCTCGTTCAGGAACTCGTTTACCGAAATTGAATCCTCCAGGTAAGGTGTAGGTAGAGCACGTTTATCCAGTTTGCCATTTGACGTTAATGGGAGTCGCGCAATCACTTTGATATACGAAGGCACCATATAGGAAGGCAGCATTTTGCTTATCTCTTCACGAATATAAGTAGGTCCTTCGATTTCTTCACCCACAACATATCCGGCAAGAAAAAGCTCATCATTCACTTTGATTGGTATACAAGCTGCATCGAGGACATTTTCAATCTCTCTCAGCTTACTCTCTACTTCGCTGACTTCGATGCGGAATCCCCGGATTTTAACCTGTTCTCCGATCCTGCCTAAGAATTCGATATTGCCATCATCGGTCCAACGCGCCAAATCGCCCGATCGATACATTCGTCCATCTTCATGAAAAGGGTCCTTCACAAATTTCTCTTCCGTGAGTTCCGGCAAATTCATGTACCCTCTGGCCACGCCTGCCCCTGCGATGCAAAGCTCACCTGGAATACCTACTCCGCATAGCTGCAAGTCGTTCAGGATATATATGCGGGTATTAAAAATAGGTTTACCAATGGAAGCCAGGGCGCGGTTACCCCTTTTGAATGAATAGGAAGTTGCTGTAACCGTTGCTTCTGTAGGACCATAGAGATTGCTTAGACGATCCAATGCTCCTTCCGTTATTTCCTCAAATTTTTGAAGTAGCTCGGAAGTCACAGGCTCAGCTGCCAAATATATTTGTTTTACCGCTCGAAGTTTATCCGTTTTATTCTGTTCTTCTGCATATTCCATAATGATTCGCAGCATAGAAGGAATTAGTGCAATGTGACTACCCGGCATGATTTCAAGCAGTTGTTCCGGATCCTGATGCTGGGAATCATCGATAATCTTTAGTTTACTCCCTGCAATCAGACATGGGAATATCTCCCATACAGATCCATCAAATACATGTGTCGTTTTCTGGATGACCACACTATGCTCGTCATAATTGCCCACTGCCATTTGCCATATCGCTTGATTAACCACATGCAGATGCTCAATCATAACGCCTTTGGGTTTACCCGTTGTGCCCGAAGTATATATGACATACGCCAAGTGATTCGGCTTCGACACAGATGATAAATTTTTCTCTACCTTGTTCCGATAGTTTTCAAGTTGAATGGCATGCCTGTCATTTAGAATCTCTGTTATTTTCTCACTCCCTGGGCCTGTTACAACGCATGTGACGGAGCTGTCTTGAAGCATGTATTTCATGCGTTCAACCGGATAATTCGGATCGATAGGTAGATAAGCTCCTCCTGCCTTCAGAATGCCAAGCATGCCAACGATCATGTCCGTACATCTCTCCAGTGCAAGCCCAACAATCTGATCGGGCACCACCCCTGAAGTACGTAATTGTTTGGCTACCGCATTGGCTCTTTTATTCAAATCGGCATACGTAAGAAAATCGGAACCATATTCAACAGCAATTTGGTTTGGAGACTTTTCAACTCGATCTTCGAATAAAGAGATTAATGTTTCCTCCGTGGGCAAGGGAAAACCATTGTCATTAAAGGTGTTAAGTACGGTTTCTTTTTCTTCGGCACTTAACCAATCCATTGAGGATAATGGCATGTCTGGGTACTGCAGACACTGCTTTAGTACGCTTTCAAAATGGGCAGCCAAATGAGCAATAGATGACTGCTTAAAAATATCTTGGCAATATTCCCATTGAAGCTCGTACCCATTGGCTCCTTCCTCAATACTGAGCGTGAGATCAAAAGAAGATGCAACACTCTGTAAAGGAACAAAAGCAGATTTAAATCCACCTATGGATGCAGGTGCCTGGACATTGTCCTGAAGCACGAACATGACGTCAAATATGGGGTGACGTGAAGGATCACGTTCCACACCACTTTTCTCAACCAGCTGTTCAAAGGGATACTCTTGGTGTTCGTAAGCTTCCAAACATTTCTCCCGAACCTGCTGCAATAGTTCACGAAAGGTCTGTTTCTCCCTAAACTCTGCCTTGATGGCCAGCGTGTTCACAAACATGCCCAGCATGCGCTCAGTTTCCGGATGGATACGGCCAGCAATTGGGCTTCCAATGATTACTTCTTCTTGTCTGCTATACCGATTCAGCAAATACATAAAGCAGCTCATTAACAACATATATGGAGTCGTGTTGCTGTGTTGGCTCCACTGTTTCACCTGTTGGTGCAATTCAGCATCTACATAGGCCAGGATACTGCTACCACGATAACTTTGCTGCATCGGTCTAGGATAATCGGTCTTCAAATTTAAAACCGGAATCTCATCATTAAACTGAGCAAGCCAGTACTCTTCCTGTACTTGCAGGTCTCTTGAGTTTTGCCAAAGACTGTAGTCTTTGTATTGTGAATCTAACGGAGGCAATAGATTGCCGTTATATAATTGTTCAATATCATGTAATAGTAAAGCTTTGGAGCCGTCGTCAAAAATAATGTGATGAATGTCAAATAACAGCAATGTTACATCATCTGTTCCATACATCATCCCTGCTCGCATGAGCGGTGCTTTGCCTAGATCAAATGGACGGACAAAATTTTGGACTAGCTGCGGAAAATCTTTCATGCTGCCATCAAGCATAGTGAAAATTGGTTCAGCATCTTGATTAATGATCTGTCTAAACTCTCCTTCTTCGTAAGCAAAGTTCGTTCGGAGAATCTCATAACGCTGAAGCAGTATTTGAAGTACTTTTGCAAAATGTTGAGCGTCCAGCTTACCCTTCACTTTCAGTGCAAAGGGTACATTATAAGCCAGGCTTTCCGTATCCATTTGCTGAACAACAAACATACGCTTTTGGGCATAACTCATCGGGTATACATCCAATCGTTCCCTGATCAGTGATGGAAACACATCGGAAGATGCTTGTTTGCACTGAGAAATCACTTGAAGCAAATCCTGCACGACTGGGGCATTAAACACATCTTTTATACTAAGCTTTGAACTCATCCGTTTTTCTATAAGATTCACCAGCCTAGTTGCTCGCAGGGAATCACCACCAAGTTCGAAAAATTGATCCGTCATGCCAACTGCCTGTAATCCAAGCACTTCTTGCAGAATTTCAGTCAACAGTATTTCTGCTGGCTCAGCTGGCGGAACATAATTGGCCGACCTCACGAAATTCGGCTTCGGGAGTGCTCTTTTGTCCAGTTTCCCATTAGAAGTGACAGGTAATTTATCCATTTGGATAAGATGTGAAGGAATCATGTATTTAGGCAAAAATTCGGCCAATTTTTGTTTAATGCTATTACTCTCCATTTCCTCTTCAGCCACGAAGTATCCACATAAATAGGGGTAGCTACTATCTTCTCGTTTGATAACGACCGCGTTACTGATCTTTTCCAGACTACGCAGTTTGCTTGTAACTTCCGCAAGTTCGATACGGTACCCCCTAATTTTGACCTGATCATCAATTCTACCCAGATATTGGAGAGTCCCTCCCTCCATCCAGCAGGCAAGGTCACCAGTGCGGTAGATTTTTTCACCTGGAACATATGGATTATCCAAAAAACGTTCAGCCGTTAGATCAGGCTTGTTGATGTACCCTCTAGTTAGTCCTGCACCACCAATGTACAGTTCGCCTGCCATACCAACACCACAGATTCGATCCTCATTCATAATATAGATGGTCGTGTTGGAAATCGGATTGCCAATATGTACAGCACTTAACGGTTCATTCAGCGGAACGGCAAAAGATGTTGCAAATACCGTTGCTTCTGTAGGACCGTAACAGTTAACTAGCTGGGTCGTACCTTGTGAACCAGCGTAAAAGCGCTCTGCCAAAGCAAGTGGAAGTGCTTCTCCTGATAGTACAATTCGTGTCAACGAAGATAAGGCAGACCAATCCGCTGCAAGCGTAAATTCTTCTAATACGGAAGGGACGAATGAGGTACGGGTTACATTACACTTCTTAATAGCTTCCATGATACGAGAGGGTTCTTTTTCATCTTCCTTGGGTAAAAGTATGACCTTAGCACCAGCTAAAGGAGCAACAAACAATTCCCATATCGATAAATCAAAAGCATAGGTCGTCTTGGCTAAAACAATGTCATATTCTGTAAATTGATCCCGTAGCATCCATTGAGTAAAATTAACCAGGTTTCGATTTTCAACCATTACCCCTTTGGGAAGCCCAGTCGTACCAGAAGTATAAATAACGTAGGCTAAGCTCTCAGGCTCGCTTCTCCGTTCAAGATTGCTCTCATCTCCTTCATCACCAACAGAGAGGGGTAAAATCTCATGAGAAGTTATTGAGCGCATACGGTCAATGTAGGCATCCTCGGCTACTACGACCATAGTCCCACTATTTTCCAGTAAATATTTTATGCGCTGATCCGGCAGTTCTGGATCTAGCGGCATATATGCTGCTCCTGACTTCAGAATTCCATAAATCCCCACCATCATTGAAATGGAACGTTCTGTAATAATTCCAATGATGTGATCCGGTTTGGCTCCCATCTCTCGCAACTTTTGCCCCATACGATTGGCTCTTCCATTGAAGTCTTTGTAAGTGATCTTCTCCCCTTTGTATTCAAAAGCAATATAATCGGGGCTCTGGTCTACCTGGGACTCAAACAGCTCGATAAATGTAGAATTTTGATCGTACGGAATTTTGCTTTTATTGAAGGTAGTCACCATTTCCTGCTTTTCATTATCGCTAATGAGTTCTATGTCTCGTAGCAAACTAGACTTGCGGTTAATCATTTGTTCGGTGATGGTCAGTAATCGGCTATGCATTCTTTTGATCATATGATGAGTTATGTGCTCAGATTGCGTTTGGTATGTGACTAAAAACCGTTCTTGTTCTTCCACAATTCCCATCGTTATCGTGTTCCTGTAATCGGAACGATCCGAAATCATATGGTCTAGATTCAGCATAATGGTTATCCCAGATGTACAATGCTGCTGCCACAATGGGTCATTCAACCGTTGCTTCAAAAAATCATCAACCAGCAGTTGTTGGTCCGTTTGGACCTGTAGAGATATTGATTCTCCATCGGAAGTGTTCACTTCAATAAACGATGTATCACTTCCAGAAATGAGATTCTCATAATAACCACAAACAGAAGCCAGTAACAATGGTACATTTACTCCGTAATCTGAGATAAATTTCCGAATTGACTGCCCCAGTGACTTGTCTATCCCCATCTTGTACTCCTGACTCATGTCAATCATGTTAGCCTCCTACAATAATTGTAATTAAATTGAAATAAAGATAAAAAAATAAAAAACAAAACAAAAAATCTCTTTTAATGATAAATATGGATCTAAAGAACCATATTCTTCACTAAAAGAGAATATCCTTCACCGTTTTTAGCGTTCGACAAACAATCTGAAAGTTTGACAAAAAATAAGCCATTATTTTGACAAAATTGGCTGCCTCAATTCATTGGAAATGGACTGACTGACTTCCCAAGCCATACGCTTGGCTTCCTGATTAATAAAGAAGTGACTCGGCCCCATTCGATGATACATACAGAATTTTGAACAAAGGGGTGACCAATCAAAAATTTGTCTCTGCTGATTCTCCTCATCAGAATAAAGTACAGTGATATTAGCATCGATCCCCTGTCTACCTTGTTCATACGAATATTTTGAGTAGAGATCAAGATCTTTAAGATATTTCGGTACGATCCACTCCAACAAGGTTTGTTGTTCTGTGATAGGAAGATTTACTCCCATACTAGACAAGTTAGCTTTCACCCTCTTTTCCACATCTGTACGTGTTAAATTCTTCGCTGTATGTTGACTTGGGGGAACATGAGCTGCAAAGAACATGTGAATCGGTTTTCTATGGTACTTTTGTAAAATCTCATAATAAAGTTCGTACGCTACAAGGCTCCCCATGCTATAACCCATTATGGCAAAAGGTTTCTCGTCCCATAACTCCTGCACTTGAACCGCCAACTCCCGAACCATATGTTGGAAGCTTGAGTTCATATTCTTCTGCCCCAGCTCGGAATATTCAATGGGTATCATTTCAATCCATTCAGGAAGATTAGAGGCAAATTCATAATACATGGATGAACTTCCACCAGCATAAGGCAAACAGAATAATTGCATTCGCTTCATTTTTGTTCTTTCTCCTTTTTCGTAAAAGCTGTCTGATCAAACCTGCGTAGTTACTGTATCTTGCGTTGTGGAGTTTTCACTTGATGAGCTCAACAGCTTTTTCATAACGAGCGATATAATGATGGTGATCATACCAATCAAGATAACGAGAATGTACATATTATTCGTAAATTTATCAATCAATGTTCCTGTCACCACTTGACCAATAGGGACTGCACATGTCGATATAGCAAACAATATAGCCATCACTTTGCCCAACAAAGCATTAGGCGTTTTTTTCTGCAGGAGTGTAGTAAAAAAAATGTTAACAAGTGTAATGACAAACATAATTAACATGGCACAGAGAGAAAACACGAGATATGCAATAATGGGTTGTTGATCCCCGCCCAACCAGGAAGGGTAAATAGCGAAAGCCATAGGTAAAAATATAATTCCGCTGCCTAAAAAGTATAAATATAAGTTGTTAATTCTTATTTTCCCTGCAACAAAGCCTATGACCGCAGCAGCAACGATCATACTCAATGATATTCCTCCTTGTGTATACCCGAAGTATTGATCTTCCATATGCATTAGCACTTTAATAACATAAGGAATACCCACTAAAAAAAGAGGAGTTATAAACAAATTAATCAATGCGGCAATCATAATAATTTTAAGTAAGAAGGGATTCTCTTTATGAATGTAGCGAAATCCTATTGCTAGATCCGATCCAATCGTTTTGAGCATTCCCTGAACTCTGGCCTCTTTGAAAAAAGGAATCCGGATAAAAAGTTCAATGATCGCAGCAATCAAAAAACTGGCACACGTAACAGCGACGATAAATTCAATCCCTGCAAATCCGTAAATCAGTCCTCCGAGCACAGGACCTGCAAAGTTTGTGATGGCTCCGATGCCCGATACTGCACCGTTAGCCTTCATTAATTTATCCTCTTCAACCAACAAAGGTATACTCGCTTGCACAGTAGGGTGATAGAAGGTGCTGACCAGAGCTAATATTGTCATAACTGCTCCAATGATAATAACCATGTCACCTGATCCTGCATAAAGGAATGCAAGCAATCCACCCGTTACTACAAAACTGATGAAGTCGAAGGACACAATTAGATGTTTTCGATTTACCCGATCCGCGATCGCTCCTCCAATGGGGGATAGAAGTATGGTGGGTAACGTTGAAACAGCAAGCAACACAGCAAACGTCTCTGCAGAGCCTGTAAAATCAAGAATATACAATGACAGTGCAAAACGTAGGATAGCACTTCCAAATAAGGTAATGATCTGTCCTATCAGAATCAGGTTGAAATTTCGATTAAAACCTAATAAGATATGAACTCCCCCTTTGTTGCAGGATTAAAGCTATTTGAATTGATAATTAATCACTGCACTGACAAGCGCACAACAACCGAACAAAATGAACCACCAAGCCCATTTATTCCTGACATGCCTGCGTTTGCTATTTAATACACCATAGACTCCTATGATTAGTACAATAGAGGAAAAGGATATGCCCACAATCCAGCCTGCCATTTGCATGCCTCCTTCATTTTCATCGGATTACTCAGTTACCTTCTCTTTAAATGAAAGGATCCCCCACGAATATCGATTTGAAATTGCCTTTTTCCATTTTTGTATGAGAATCGTTTAGGTTGACCCTGTACAGGAGTCAGTTCAAAATCGCTTTTTAATGCGCCTGATCTTTCGTTCAGCTGCACTTCAAAGCCTTCTTGATCTGGAATGCAGACTACGGCCTTCATTCCAGTGGATATAGAATGGAAACTATTTGGAGTTTGAAGACAATCCATATGAAGCCCCCTCCCCGTAGTCTTCGATTCCACATGTTGAAATTCACCTGTAATCTCGATCTTGGATGAACTGGAGTGGAGAATGAATCTATTTGCTTTTACATTATTTGCGTAGAAATCTGATGCCGTTGCGTATACCTCAAGCTTTTCCATGTTTCCGGATATCGTTAAACTGCCCGAAGTGACTTTACATTGACAACGGCTAGCTTGAATTCCATTCATCGCAAGCTGACCACCTGTTGTTTTCACTAGAATGGAATTTAAAACACGACGAGGGACGTGCAGTTCCAAAGCGGTCCGGCCGAGATTAAGTCCAATGAAACCTGCTTTTTTTCGTCCATCCACAATACTTAATTTATTGCCGGTAATACTTGGCTGCATTAATTTTCGCTCGGAATAGCGCTTATCAGCATACTGCATGATCTGAATTAATTCATCGTCCCCCAAAAGTACATGAATATCGCCTGACAACCAATCCAACTCAATGTCATCTATGGGTTGATCTACATCTATCGTTTTACAGAGGCTAAGTTCACTGCTTTTCAACACTTTTCTTCTCCCCTTTCTTTGCCTTCATACCACAAGGTCATTCTGTCTCCATCGTATGGATGCGATTCATCAATTCCATGACGATAAACACCCCTAACGCAATCATTATTAATGCCAGGAAAATCAGAAGAAGCTGATTTTGGGCACTACCAATCACGAGATTCCCAATAAGTGCACATAGAAGCAAAGAAGATACGATAGCAGACGGCACAGATTTGCGAACGAACCCGATACGCATAGCGGCTAGACTACAAACGCTCGCACTAATGGATAGACTGACAATGGTTAATATCATCGATAACACCAGATTTAACGACATTTTGTCATTTACAATGGGAGCCACCGATTCCGTCATTGCAAAAATGAATAACGCCAGTAAGTTCCCTCCGATCATCGCAATCGTTGAGAAGCTTGAAACGAGAATCACTTTGGCGAGCAACATCTTTTTCCGATTTACAGGATACGTAAACAACAATGTCAAACGATTTCCAGAATACTCTTCGATCACTACTCGGGAATACATGACTGAAGCTAATACAGAAAAACAAATCATGCTAATAATCGAAGTAAACAAGAGAATGTTGGGGTACGTTTGAAAGTCTGCCTCATTCTCAACCTGGGCCACGTAAGCTATAAAATAAACAAAAGCGATTAAACCCAGGGACACCGCTACACTTGCTTTTAAGTACACGTTCATTCTGTGCCTTTTCAGCTCCAGACGGATAAGCTTACGCAATTTCTGTCCCTCCACTCGTCACTTCAAAAAAGTATTCCTCCAATCCATTTGGAAACTTTGCAAGGATTTCAGTCATATGCATCTCACGGATAATTGAGCCATTAACAATGACTCCAATAATATCAGCCACTTGTTCCAGTTCTGAAATAATGTGACTGGAGATCAAGATAGACATCCCATATTCGTTGACAAAACGTTTAAATAATGCCCTCATTTCCCGAATAGCTAAGGGATCAAGTCCGTTAATCGGCTCATCCAGTATCAAGAGCTTGGGTTTGTGAATGACGGCTCTGGCAATAGCAAGACGCTGGCGCATACCTAACGAAAATGTAGAAACCACTTGGCTACCTGTCTGTTCAAGCCCTACCATTTCCAAGAATTCCATCACATTGTTATCATCTTTATCCATATAAGCGAGATGAATCTGCAAATTCTCCTTTGCCGACAGATGTTCAAAAAAAATGGGTACTTCTATCAGACTCCCCACCTGTCCCAGCATCTCATCCCGGTGAGTCGAAACATCCATTCCAAGTACTTTGGCATGACCGCTGCTCTGCTTTAGTAAACCAGTTAATATTTTCATCACCGTGGTTTTCCCAGCTCCGTTCGGTCCCAAAAAGCCATAGATACTGCCCTCCGGCAAGTTCATCGTACAGTTTCGAATGACTTCTCTCTCGCCAAAAGACCTAGAGATACCTTCCATTTCTACAATTAAGCCCTTCCCACTCATCCCACATAGCCTCCTGTGCTAGCATGCCGATTCGTAATTCGCTGAATAAGCTGTTCACTTACGATATCCGCTCCCAAAAGCTTCATCATGTGCTGTAGAAACTTGAGTCTTTCCAATGTCTGTGCCTGATCTCGTCCAAAAAGAAGAGGGTTGATCCAGATATTAACGAGCAGCATGAAGATTTCAGCGCACTCCAGCGGGTATTCGACAGAAATCGATCCATCGCTCTTGCCTTGCTCCATGATATTGGCAATAATTCGTGCGTCTTTTAGAACACCCTTCCTGATTCCACCAAGTACAAACTGTGGATTCTTGATTTGAGTGCTTAGAACCTGATCAATTGAATTAGATTGTATCCCAGGATCAACGATAATATTTTCCAAAATACTGATGAGCTTCTGTCTGGCATTCGGAGCATGCGTGTTCTGGATGAGTTCCATAAACATGTCTTCTGCCCGCCCAAGCTCCTTCTCCATCACTGCACTAAGGATATCCTCCTTGGACTTGAAATGATGATATATTGCACCTTTGGACATGCCTAATTCATCTATAATGTCTTGAATACTGGTCTTTTCATATCCCTTTTCGGTAAACATTTGAGTTGAGACTGCCAGAATCAGGTCCAGTGTCTGCTCAGGGTATTTATTTCTGGCCATAAGTTCCTCCTTATACATACCAACGGTCGGTATCTATAATATAGAGTATGTTGGGTCTTACTGTCAATATGAGGAATTTAAAGAAAAAGAAATAGAAAAAGGATCTCCGTTGAAATACCTCATGGGTATTTATAACGGAGACCCTGCATTAATGGGAATTACTAATCATTTTGTACTGTAGCTGCATTTCCTTCCTGTGCCACAAACTGCTTCTGCGCTAATTCACGGTATACCGGATGATTGCTAATTAATTCTGTATGGGTTCCTGTTCCGGTAACATGTCCATGCTCCAGTACAACAATTTGATCGGAATCCACAACTGTGGACAGTCGGTGCGCGATCACGATCGTGGTTCTGCCTTCCATCAGGTTGGACAAAGCCTGTTGTACTTCATACTCCGAGGTACTGTCCAGACTAGATGTTGCTTCATCCAACATAAGAATATCCGGACTGCGCAGTAAGGCACGAGCAATAGCAATCCGCTGACGTTGGCCCCCGGATAACTTGATTCCCCTCTCACCCACTTCCGTGTCATAACCCTGTGGCAGCTTGTCGATAAAATCGGCAGAATAGGCCATCTCAGCAGCTCGCCTTATCTCATCCATCGTGACCTCACGGTCCAAACCGTACGTGATGTTGTCTTTGATCGTGCCCGCCATAAGAGGACTTTCCTGAGAAACATACCCGATCTTGCTGCGCCAGGAGGCCAACGAATAATCCGTTATGGCTTGTCCTCCATACGAAATGTGGCCTGAATCGGGCATATAGAACTGCTCCATCAAAGAGAACAGCGTTGATTTGCCGCTACCGCTTGGACCGACAATGGCCGTCACTTTTTGTGTAGGTACCGTCAGATTGATACCGTGCAGCACTTCCTCACCTGTAACATAGGAAAAGTGTACATCATGGAATGCAATCGTCTCATTTCCTTTTGGAGCTACCTTGGTACTGTCATGTGGCTCTTCCTCATCGGCAAGGATCGCTTGTATGCGCTCTGTTGCACCTACGACTTTTTGCAAACGAGAGTACAGTGTTGTGAATTGACCCATTGGCATAATGACCTGGAACAAAAGCAAAATGAATGCGACCAATTCACCAGGCGATAACATGCCAGACGCTACGCGCATTCCCCCCACACCCAGAATAACGACCAACACGGCAGTCATGACAAATGTAAACAAGGGACCGATCAGAGCAAGGATGCGTGCTTCCTGCAAGCCAAAAGCGAACATTTTACGAATTCGGGAATCCCCTGCTTCCACTTCCTGTTTCTCCGTGCCGTAGGCTTTAACCAAACGGATCTCGCCAATTACCTGACTGAGCACTGACGTAAGACCTGCCATCTCGTCCTGTTGTTTCTTGGAGATCTTGTACATTTTCTTACCGACTGGCAGAAGAATCAGAAGCGTAAGTGGCACCAGACTCAGAATAATGAGCGACATCACCCAATCCAAGTAAAATAGTAATGCCACGCCACCTACAACAGCAACGATGTTGGACACAAAGGAAACCAGATAATCTGCGATCAATGTCATGATCTGGCTTGTATCATTGGTAATCCGACTCATCGTATCGCCTGTCCGATTGCGATCAAAATACGGCATTCTCAGCGACAATACCTTGTTCCACAGCTTGGTACGAAGCGTTGCTACGACGCGTTGTCCGGCGTAATTTAACATATAAATGCTAATACCCGAGGCAATCGCCTGAATCACAAATGCCCCCAGCAACAATAAAATTACAGATTTGTTCAATGCCGAAGTGGTAAGTCCATCAATCAGACCTTTGGTCATCAATGGTACGATCAGTCCGGCTGTTGTTTGAATCAGGGTTAAGATGAGGGCCAGAATCAGGATCAGCTTTGGCGGATTCGTGGAAGCGATCAGCTTGACGAAATCCTTAAATCCCTTTTTTCCTACCTTCGGTTCATTCTGCCCTGCTTGTTGCTGCTCTTCCATTCCCGTTCCTCCCGTTCTCCATCTGCTCACCAGAGATCATACGTATGAACTTACATGACGTTGCCTTTTGTTATTACAAAACTCCATGCAACACAAAGTTGGCTAAAAAGAGGATGGAGATGCCATACATGACCACAGGTACCTGTTTACCTTGACCTGCTGCCAGCTTCGCTAGTGGATAGGCAATAAATCCAAACGCCATACCGTCCACGATGCTATATGTAAATGGAATCATGACCATGATCAGAAATGCCGGGAAGGCCTCTGTGAAGTCACCAAAATCCATATCTTTCACACCTTGTACCATCAGGCCACCAATAATGATCAAAATGGGAGCAATCGCACTGTCCGGAATGTAACCGAGCAGCGGGATGAAGAAGAAAGTAGCTCCGAATAACACGGCTGTAACGAGCGGAGTCAAACCTGTGCGTCCACCTACCGCAATTCCGGCTGTAGTCTCGGCTGCAGCAACTGGAGGACTACTTCCGAACACCCCTGCCAGCACGGTACTAATAGATAAGGCACGCAGACTTCCTTTGAATCGCTCTGGACGACCAATCATCTGTGTCTGAGCCGTAATTAATCCGATATTTTCGAACACTACAATCAACAGTAGCAAAAATACCGCGATCCAGAACGCCACATCAGCCAGCTTCATCAAAGACAATTCACCAAACAAGCCGCCGTATTGACGCAGCGCATCCATCGCTGATACGGATTCACCCGGGTTCACTGCACCAAGTACATAGGCAAGGCCAGTGCCGACCAGAATACTGATGAGAAGACCACCCTGTACGTTACGTATAAATAAAATCAAGGCAAGCACCAACGTAACGCAGGCTGTAATGACATTTGGATCATTGAAATGCCCAATCGCAACAAACGTGGTCTGATGCGCGATGACAATTCCACTTTTTTGTAAACCGATAAATGTCAGAAACAAACCAATTCCCACCGTAATGCCATGCTGCAGATTTTTCGGGATCGCTTCGCTAATCATTTTGTATAGTGACGTAAACGCAACAATGGCAAACAGTATACCTGTAACGGTTACAACGGCCAGCGCTTCTTGCCAGCTCAATTTCATGGAATGTACAAGTGTATACGTAAAAAATGCATTAATCCCCATTCCGGGTACCACGATAATCGGTGATTTTCCGCCAAATGCCATGAGCAAACAGCCTGCAATGGACGTCAGCAGGGTTCCAACCATGGCCGCCTGCAAGGGCATTCCGGCATCGGAAAGAATTGTAGCATTGACCATAACGATATAGACCACAGCAAAATAGGAAATGGCTCCCGCCACAACTTCCTTCTTCCACTGGTCTCCTGGCTCCATGCCAAGACTTCTGGTCATCCATCCGTGTTTCATTTCGTTCTATTCCCCTCTCTCTATTTATAAATTCAACTAAAGAATGTTTACACTTGCCACTCCGATGACAGAATAACCTTTCGATCGCTGTTATCCCCAGATTTTTTGCATTTCCTTCTCCAAGGGGAAAATCCGGTGATAGCGTATGCTTCCGATGTAGCTTTCTTTCAGAAAGCTTTTAGGCGAACGCTTCGCTTCTCCAGCTTTTTTCTGTCCTCTCCGTTCTCGTGTAAAAAGTTAAGTTGAACCTATATGGCCGCAAATTCATTATGTATGTATCATCATTTCGCGCAGCAGTGATTATCATACACGGTTTTGACTTTGAAGTACATGACGTAACTCTGACATTTATCTAGAGATGCAGTTCGGCTATCATAGATGATTGATGTCCCGTCGTTCTGTCTTTCGACGTATGACCTACACAAAAAAGCGCAGATGCCTTATCGGCATCCACGCTTTTTCTGTTGGCAGCATGTTACTGCTGTTTGTTCTCTGCAATTTCTAACAAATCCTTAACGGCAACACTGACCATAATCAGTCCAGCTACCGGAGGCACGAATGAGTTACTCGCAGGTGGCTGTTTGGCTTTGCGAATTTCCGGAGCATTCTCCGGAACGATTTTTTGTGTTACATCCTCGCGTGGTTTCATCGGCTTTTCAGTCGAGAAGACCACTTTCACGCCTTTTTTGATGCCGTCTTTACGAAGTGTCGTACGCACAACACGAGCAATCGGGTCCATGGTCGTTTTCGAAATATCCGCAACCTGGAATTTCGTAGGGTCCATTTTATTTGCCGCACCCATGCTGGAAATCATCGGAATTTTACGTTTCAGGCACTCTTTAATGAGATGGATTTTGTAGATAATCGTGTCGGATGCATCCAGCACATAATCCAGTTCATATTTGAACAATTCCTCATACGTTTCTTCCGTGTAAAACATATTCAGGGCAATCGCATCACATTCCGGATTGATCAGTTTCACACGTTCCACCATCAGATCCGCTTTTTTCTGCCCTACTGTCGTGGTCAGCGCATGAATCTGACGGTTAATGTTGGTGATGTCCACTACGTCTTTATCAATCAGGATGATGCGCCCAACGCCGCTGCGGGCAAGAGCTTCTACGGCAATACCACCTACACCGCCAATACCGAGCACAGCGACTGTACTATGCTTCAACGTATCCAGACCTTCAGGTCCGATCGCAAGTTCTGTTCTTGAAAATTGATGGAGCATTGAGAATCGATGCCTCCTTTATTTCTTTTCCGCTACCGGTTTACGGGCTACACGGATGTGAAGTTGTTCCAATTGAGAATCATCCACTTCAGAAGGTGCATTCATGAGCAGATCCGTTGCACTTGCCGTTTTCGGGAAGGCAATCGTTTCACGCAGATTTGTGCGGCCTGCCAGCAACATGACGAGACGGTCCAGACCAAAGGCAATACCACCATGCGGTGGAGTTCCATATTCGAAAGCTTCCAACAGATAGCCGAATTTCTCATTCGCTACTTCTGTAGAGAGTCCAAGGGCAGCAAACATTTTCTCCTGAACATCACGTTTGTAGATACGCATTGAACCGCCACCTACTTCATAACCATTGAGAACAAGGTCATAGGCTTGAGCGCGGATTGCACCCGGATCTGTGTCAAACAGATGTACATCTTCGTCTTTTGGACGAGTGAACGGATGGTGTTCTGCCACATAACGTTTTGCATCTTCATCATATCCGAGGAGTGGGAAGTCCACAACCCAAGCAAATTTGAATTTGCTGTCATCAATCAGTCCGAGTTGACGGCCGATTTTCAGACGCAATGCGCCAAGAACGTCAGCAACCACTTTTTTGGTGTCTGCGGAGAAGAGCAGCAAGTCACCATCTTCAGCACCAGTACGCTCTTTGACAGCTTCGATTTCTTCAGGCGTGAAGAACTTCACGATTGGCCCTTTGAACTCGCCGTCTTTCACTTGAATCCAAGCCAGACCTTTCGCACCGTAACGTGCAGCAAATGGTCCAAGATCATCAATCTCTTTACGACTCCATGTGCCACAGCCTTTAGCGTTCAATACTTTGACTTCTCCACCTTTTTCGATGACAGAAGCAAATACTTTCACACCACTGTTCGCTACGATATCGTTCATTTCAACCAGTTCCATACCGAAGCGCAGATCTGGTTTGTCTGAACCGTATTTGCCCATTGCATCTGCATACGTAATCCGTTGGAAAGGCAGTTCCAGCTCAATACCTTTCGTTTCACGCAGCAATTTGGCCATCAGTTCTTCCATCATTGGCAGCAGGTCATCCTGTTGCAAGAAGGAAGTTTCGATGTCGACTTGAGTGAATTCTGGTTGACGGTCTGCACGCAGATCCTCATCCCGGAAACAACGAGCGATCTGATAATAACGCTCAACGCCACCCACCATCAGCAACTGTTTGTAGATTTGTGGGGATTGTGGCAAGGCAAAGAATTCACCTTCATGCACGCGGCTCGGTACGAGATAATCACGCGCACCTTCCGGGGAGCTCTTGGTCAAGATCGGTGTTTCCACTTCAACGAACTCTTCTCCATCCAGGTAGTCACGGAACACTTTGGATGCTTTGGAACGCAGTTTCAATGTTTCGAACATTTCCGGACGACGCAGGTCCAGGTAACGATATTTCAGACGAAGAGATTCATCAACTTCGACACCATCTTCAATGAAGAATGGAGGTGTTTTAGCCGCGTTCAGCACTTCAATTTCTGTAATTTGAACTTCAATTTCGCCTGTAGGCAGGTTTTTGTTAACTGTTTCTGCATCACGTTTAACGACTTTACCTGTTACAGCGATAACATACTCACTACGTACGCGATCTGCGATTTGCAGAGCTTCACCGGAGTATGCCGGGTTAAAGACAACTTGTACAATCCCGCTGCGATCACGCAGGTCGATGAAGAGTACGCCCCCCAAGTCACGACGGGTCTGAACCCAACCGTTCAATGTTACTGTTTCACCGATGTGTGCGGGTGTTAATGCGCCGCAATGATGACTTCTTTTCATAACCAAACTCCTCATTATGTGAATTTCCGTTCTGTGTGGGCAGTTAGTGCCTGCTCCTCAACAGTCCGGTTACGTGTAGACCATGTATTCGAAAAGGCATGTTACCTCTGGCTCGCCAACTTCTGATTAGTCGGAAACGTTGGTGAACCTCAGTAATTTTGCCGGATCAATTGTTGCTATTTTACAGTTTCAAAAACTCTTGCTCATTTACCTTCGCGAATTGCCGCTACCAGATCATCGAGCTTCACAGTTTGTTGCTCACCCGTATTCATCGACTTGAGGGCAATCTCACCACGCTCCAGCTCGTCATCACCAAGGATGGCAGTATAGCGGGATTTGAAACGGTCAGCTGATTTCATCTGTGCTTTCATCTTGCGGCCCAGATAATCACGTTCCCCAGAGAGTCCAGACTGACGAAGTTTGAACAACAGTCGGTTCACTTCACGATCAGCTGCCTCTCCCAGAGCAACAAAGTACACATCCAGTGGAGCCAGCGTAGTAACCTCAATATTTTGGTGCTCCAGAATCAGTTGGATGCGCTCCAGACCAATACCGAAGCCGATACCCGGCTGATCAGGTCCGCCGATATCACCAACGAGACCATTGTATCGACCACCGCCGCCAACGGTATCAATTGCTCCAATACCTTGGGCTTTTAATTCAAAAGCAGTCAGCGTGTAATAGTCCAAGCCCCGAACCAGACGATTGTTCACCGCATAATCCACACCGAAATCATCCAGGTATGCTTGTAACTTGGCAAAGTGATTCAAAGACTCTTCATCCAGGCTATCCAGTATGGACGGTGCCCCAACGAATTTGTCCTGATCGACTTTACAGTCGAGTACACGCAGCGGATTGCGCTCCATGCGGGACTGGCAGTCCTTGCACAGACTATCTTTCATCGGTCTGAGGAACCCAAGTAACGTCTCACGGTATTCTGCACGGCTGGTTGAGTTACCAACGGAATTGATCTCCACTTTGACATCCTTCAAGCCGAGCTCGACGCACAACTGGTAACCTAGTGCGATTACTTCCGCATCAATCGCCGGGTCCAGCGCACCGATGGCTTCTACACCAAACTGGTGAAACTGACGCTGACGACCTGCCTGCGGACGCTCGTACCGGAACATCGGACCGATGTAATAGAGCTTGCTCACATCCGGTTCGCCATAGATTTTATTCTCTACATACGCACGGACAACACCCGCTGTTCCCTCCGGACGAAGAGTCATGCTGCGATTGCCTTTGTCATCAAAGGTATACATTTCTTTCTCAACGATATCGGTAGTCTCTCCTACACCGCGTACAAATAAAGAAGTCTGTTCGAAGATCGGTGTACGAATCTCGCGGTAATTAAACCGTCGACATAGATCCCGCGCTTTTTCTTCTACATACTGCCATTTCTCGACAACTCCAGGCAGTAAGTCCTGCGTTCCAGTCGGTTTTTGAAAAGCCATCTTGATCCCTCCAGCATTGATTTTTCTATATAACAAAAAAATCCCTCGCCCTGTCGCTGTATGCACAGCAAACAAAGGGACGAGAGATTGTGTAATATACATTCACCCGTGGTACCACCCACATTCCGGAAACCTGACACTTTAGCCGTTCAGGTGATCTCTGATGATTCAGGTTTGCCTAAGGCATTCTGATCAAGCAGATATTCCGCTCTACGTGTAACGCACGTCCTGCGCAGGCCAGCTACTGGTCAACAGATCATCTCTGCTGTGTTCGCCGTCTGTTCTCGGGGAAGTCATTCGTCCGCTCATCAAGAGAATCCTTACAGCCTTGGGATTCCTCTCTGGTCATGTGGGCACGGAGTACTTGGTCCCGTCATCAAATCAGTAATATAGTTCAAAAATCGACTTGTATTGACTATAGTCAACGTATTATTTTCTGATTGTAATGAACCGCAGTGCTAAAGTCAAGGGTTAACACGAAAAGATAGCTCTAAAAAATTTTGCTCACGCGCAACATGGTATGTGGATTCCACAGAAAATATGGCTAGTAGAAGCTGGATTCATCATATGAATTCCAACTTCTATTCGCTTCTTATTCCTCTATTGTTTCAGCATCCACTTCAACAGATCCGGCGCGCTCGCCCATAAACGGGAATGCATAATGACATATTCAATCGCTTCGTCGGAGTCGCCCATTCCGACAAAATCAGGGAGGTTATGCGGCAACCGCTTCAAACCCAACAGGTAATCAGGCACATGTTTGTTCACACCCCGCGCCACACGGTACAGCATTTTGAGCTGGGAGGTGATTCCGTTTTTCTTATACTCCAGAATAATCTTGTCATAGGCAAAGGCCGCTGCGGCGTCACCTCTTCCATACTCCTCCAGCAATTGCTCTGCCTGTTCCAATTGGTTGCTGTACAAATACACAGCAGCGAGCAGGTAACGTGCTCCGGTATTGTCTTCTGTATTAAGCTCTAGCATATGCTCCAGGATCTGTGCTGCTTCCTTCGTATCTCCACCAAACCAGCAGGATTCGGCATAACTTTTGCATATCCGGATATAGGGACGAGTCTCATGAAGCCCCCAGAAGTCTCCTTTGTTCTCCTCAAAGAACAGTTCGCCCAGTTCACGTTTGCCAGCAGCGATTCCTTCCTTAAGGTAAGATCGTGCATCATTCTCATTGTCCGATTCCTCAGCCAAAATGAGATACGCATCAGAGCTGTCAGGATACATCTCCAGCGCTGTTTCCGCCAGATGTACTCTCCGTTTGGAAGAGCTCGCTTCCATCGCCTTAGACAGCAGAGCCTGTGCTTTGTCTTTCGATGTGCCTGGACCGTTCAGCATCAATAGCTCGTCCGTTTCACCGCCCATGCCGTATTCTTCGATGTAACTATTCATCTCCTTAACCTTCCGGGAGATCGTGCCTGTCGTTACCTCATATTTATCAGCCAGCTCAGACTTTAAGACATTGAAGCCGTATTCCTCGGACAGCAAATACTCAATTGCAGCAGAGAACGAGCCTGTCTTCTTCACAGTAGGACGGGTTTGACGGGAGTAGCCGTTCCATAGCACCAGAGCTTCCAAAATTACCTCTGGCTCGTATTGGTTCCTCATGTTCTCAATAGTCTGCAGGGCCAGCTGTTCGTGAGCCGGATGCTCCCATTTCAAATCGCTTGCCACCATTTTTTTCAGCTTGGTCAAGGTCAGTTTGCTCTCAGGCTGAATGGAGGCTTCCCGAACCGGTTGCTCCGTTGATATTATCCCCAGTATGGATTCTACTGCAGAGGACTCCTTGTTCAGACAACATTTCTTATATTTTTTCCCACTACCGCATGGGCATAAATCATTTCTTCCAACCTTACTCAAAACTAATTCCCCCTTAAATCTGTCTCTAGCCATTCGCATGAGAACTCTGTTGCTTCAGCATTGTAGGTGTCATTTCTCAAACTAGGCATTCTATATAACTTTCAAATTCCATCGATCAAGCAGAAACGGCTGCCCCGTACTTATATAAAAAAGGTGGGGCCGTTTCAGCGAGTATATGTTCATTTGGAATATGACGGATCACTCTGGCGATGAGTTCCTCATACTCTCTGTCATAGGATTGGATTCGCCTGAACCCAATCAATGGAGCTAGATTTACCGTCCAATGTAGCCCAACTATGAAAACAATTCGCTGTAGAATATATAAACCCATCTCTCTATTCTAGCAAAAATTGAATAAAGGGGTAAGCTTTGCCCAAAACATACACATTCTCAGCTCAAAAAAAATAGCCTGCACACGGTGTGCAGGCTCAAAGGATATATAAAAAAAGGGGGTCATGTGTGTTATTATAAGCCCACTATGTTAAAGGCTTATGTAACTAATATTACAGTAATATTACAAAAATGATAGCGCTTTATAAATTTGTTTTTTTTAATATACTCATGATTAAAAAGCCCTTGCACATCACTCGACTGTGTGGTCGAGCAGTGCAAGGGCCAAGAGGTATCTATACGTTAATTCAAATCTTCCACATAGGCATGGTTGGAACGAAGCTTATGAACAATCTCGTCATAGTCCTCATCTCTTACTTTGGCAGACAGAACATAATGCAGATCATCATAATCGGCCGAAGACACGTCCGCTGCATTCAGCAGATCTCCATCCTCATTCACTCTGTCACGAGTATCCCGTTCTGCATCACGGTCCACATTGGCTACTACAGGGATCACATTTTCGCTAGCTGGAATACCAGGGGCTGCACCTACACCCATTGCTCCGTTGGTGCCTACGCCACCTGCTGTATTATAGGGCACCAGTGGCACCATAATACGCGTGTCTCTACCTACCGCACTGTCCAGTTGACCTACTTCCAAATGCTCTGTACGGAACGTCTGAAGTGAAGTTCTTGCTCCCTCTGCCTCGTCCTCGGTTCGAAAATACGCCTGAATATGTTTTGTCATGTCAAACCCTCCTTTTTCGGAATGAAATGCAACGTGAAGTTTGTAAGTTTCACGATGTAACGTAGGTAAGATACATCCATGTATGTCAGTTGAACCGAGTGAAGTTAAATGACTTTTAGCAGTTCACGGACAAACGCTGGCTCATCTTCAGGCGTGCGGGATGTAATATAGTTTCCATCCACCACAGCCTCATGATCCTTGAACTCTGCTCCTGCGTTTACCATGTCATCCTTAAGTGGCGGATAAGATGTAATCGTACGGCCTTTCAACAGACCGGCACTTGCCAAAATCTGCGGGCCATGACAGATCGCTGCGATTGGTTTCTTCGCACTGTTGATCTCGGTGACGAACTTCAAGATGTTCGCATCACTTCGCAAATTCTCAGGGGATGATCCACCAGGAATTACGACTGCATCATAATCTGAAGCGGATGCATCGGAGATCGCTTTATCTGCCGTATAGGAGGCCTTTCCTCCCTTACCTTTAAGGGTCTCACCGGCCTTTAACCCGATAATCTCCACTTCATGCCCAGCTTTTTTCACTTCGTCATACGGAACCTGCATCTCCGAATCTTCAAAGTCATTCGCCAATAAAAAAGCAACTTTACTCATAACGTATGTTCTCCTTTCCGTGTTCGAACTTTCTTTAGAAATCGGGACTTGCAGTACATCGGCACTTCGTTGTGCCTCGTTTTGTTATTACCCTCACCAGAGCAATTTATAACAACACACAACAAAAAGTCCTGATTCGAATACCACGAACCAGGACTTTTCAGAATCTGTATAATCCAAATTTCGGATGTTTTTATACCTGTGCAGACATTCAAGATCGCGGAAGATGAGTTTGCTTCCCTTTGTCCGAATCCTGAAGTGCCCAGATCGTTGCAACACATTCAGCAGCTGCACGGGCAAGATGCAATGATTCATTCAAGTTTCCAGGGAATACCAAAGGTTCCGTACGAGTACGTGTTTCTTTCGCAGATTGGCGCATAATGGGTTGGATACTCCTTTGATCATGAAATATTCATCAACGAATTATCCCTCATTATGGCCTGAACTCCATGAAATTATGCATTCGGTTCCTGACGAATCGGACTTTCTAACATCAAAGTCACCGGTCCCCAGTTGGTAAACGTCACATCCATCATCGCTCCGAAACGACCCGTTTCAACTTGAATGCCTTTATCACGTAGTAGCTGATTGAAAGTTTCATACAATAGTTCTGCAGCATCAGGTCGGGCCGCAGCCGCGAAGCTCGGGCGTTTTCCTTTGCGACAATCTCCGTACAAGGTGAACTGGGAAACAGACAATACAGCACCACCTACATCCAGTAGGCTGAGATTCATCTTCTCCTGATCATCCTCAAAAATCCGTAACCCACTAACTTTATCAGCCAGATACTGGGCATCCTTCTGGGTGTCCTCATGGGTGATGCCCACGAGCAACATTAGTCCGGATTGGATCTTACCTGTCAGCTCGTCACCAACGGTCACCTGAGCCTCTTTACAGCGTTGTACAAGCACCCTCATCTTACAGGCTCCTTACTGCATAATCCGATGCACAGAATAAACATCTTTCACCCGTTTGATCCGTTCTACAACGGAATGCAGATGATCCGTGTTGCGAATCAGAATGGTCACGTGCACCAATGCTAATTTATTTTTGTCTGTCCGTCCCGTAACGGCAGATATATTGGTTTTACTTTCGGAAACAGCCTGAAGTACCTCGTTGAGCAAGCCATTCCGATCATGGCCTGTGATCTCAATATCCACACTGTAGCTCGCTTCGATATTCTCTTCCCACTCAACCTCAATAACGCGCGCTGCTTCTTCTCCGTCTGCACTTGTCGGGATATTCGGACAGTCACTACGGTGTACGGAAACGCCGCGGCCCCGTGTAACGTATCCGATAATGTCATCCCCAGGTACAGGATTACAACATCGTGCGAATCGAACGAGCAGATTATCGATGCCTTTGACACGAATACCGTTGGTTGGTCGATTTCTGCGCTCAGGTGCAGGTTTCAGCTCCCGCATCTCGGAATTCAATTCCAGCAAACTGGATTCTTCCTGCTCTTTACGCAGTTTTTCCGTTGCTTTGGTCACGATCTGTGCAGCAGTAATGCCACCGAATCCAACAGCCGCAAGCATATCCTCAATATCGTTAAAAGCATATTTTTTGGCAGCTTCCATCAACTTGTCATCCGTCATCCACGCAGAAGGATCAAGCCCCATGCGTTTCAGTTCACGCTCACAGCTCTCCCGACCTTTTTCAACGTTTTCTTCACGGCGTTCCTTCTTGAACCATTGCTTGATCTTTGCACGTGCATGAGAAGATTTAGCAATTTTCATCCAGTCCTGGCTCGGTCCGTAAGAATGTTTGGACGTCAAAATTTCAATGATATCGCCTGTCTTCAGATGATAATCGAGCGGAACAATTCGACCGTTCACTTTGGCACCAATGGTGCGATTACCAACTTCCGTATGGATACGATAAGCAAAATCCAAAGGAACAGAGCCGATAGGGAGTTCGATAACTTCTCCTTTTGGCGTAAATACAAACACCAGATCCGAGAAGAAATCCATTTTGAGTGATTCTACGAATTCAGAAGCATCCTGTGCTTCGTTCTGAAGTTCAAGAATTTCACGGAAGAACGTAATTTTATCTTCAAAATGATTTCCATTCGCAGCGCCTTCTTTGTAAGCCCAGTGAGCAGCGATACCAAATTCAGCAGTCCGGTGCATATCCCATGTCCGAATCTGTACTTCCGTTGGTTCACCATTAGGACCGACTACCGTTGTATGCAGCGATTGATACATATTTGCCTTAGGCATTGCAATGTAGTCCTTAAAGCGTCCAGGCATCGGTTTCCATAGCGTGTGTATAATTCCCAGGGTAGCATAACAATCCTTGATATTATCCACAATAATACGAATAGCAAGCAGATCGTAAATTTCGTTAAACTGCTTGTTTTTGGTGGTCATTTTCTTGAACACGCTGTAGATATGTTTCGGGCGGCCCGAAAGGTCTGCCTGAATGCCCATCTCATCAAGCTTGTTCGTAATTCCATCCATAACCGTATCAATATATTGCTCACGTTCCGCACGCTTTTTGTGCATCAGGTTTGCAATTCTATAGTATTGCTGCGGATTCAAATAACGGAGGGCGATGTCCTCCATTTCCCATTTGATCGCTGAGATACCCAAACGGTTTGCAATCGGACAGAAAATTTCCAGCGTCTCATATGAGATCCGGCGCTGGCTTTCTTCCGACTGAAACTTGAGTGTCCGCATATTATGCAGACGGTCAGCCAATTTAATCACGATGACACGGATGTCCTGCGCCATGGCGATGAACATTTTGCGGTAGTTCTCGTTCTGCTGTTCTTCCTTGGAGCGAAACTGAATACGTTCCAGCTTCGTCAAGCCGTCAACAAGCATGGCACACGTATTGCCGAAATGATTGCGGATTTCTTCAAGTGAGACCGTAGTATCCTCTACTACATCATGAAGAAGCGCTGCTATTATGGAGATGGTGTCCATCTGCATGTTTACAACAATGTCGGCAACCGCAAGCGGATGCAGAATATACGGTTCTCCCGATTTTCGCGTCTGTCCATGGTGGGCCTGATCAGCAAATTCGTAAGCTTCTCGTATGCGCACCAGATCGGGTTCTTTGATATATGCCCCGGCCTTCTCGAGTAATTGCTCTATGCCCATTCTGATCTGTTCCGTGTCCTTTCTATACCAAATGGAACCCGTGACAATGCTGCAACACAGGTTCCCCGTAAAAGTAATTTCCTATAATTATGACGCTTCGCCCGTTTCCCGTCAACTGCTGACGAATAAGAGCGCTTATCCAATTTTTATATTGGTGATCTGAATTACTTCTATCCCGTTTCCCTATGACTCACAGGGGATTGGATGTATTTCTTATTTCTTATGTATTATTGCCGTTATTTGCTGAAATAGAAGGAAATTTCATGAAAATATAAATTCCATCGCTCTGCTGCGTCAAAAATGTTATTGCTTAATTAAGAGAAACTCTGTAATCTATTGAAAGTTTGTGTTTCGGAAAAGGAGATGAAATTCATTGCAACGCGAAATTCAGGTTAATCAAAAGATGCCACTTGGCTCAGGTTCACTGCTTAGCCTTCAGCATTTGTTCGCCATGTTTGGCAGCACGGTGCTTGTGCCGAACCTGTTCGGTGTCGATCCAAGTATGATCTTGCTGATGAACGGGGTTGGAACACTGTTGTACATACTCATGTGTAAAGGTAAGATTCCAGCATATCTCGGATCAAGCTTTGCCTTTATTGCACCTGTCACAATGGTATTAAAACAACATCCAGAGAATGGCTACTCCATGGCACTTGGAGCTTTTATCATAACAGGACTTGTTTTCTGTCTCGTGGCCCTCATTATTAAATTTGCGGGTACCGGATGGATCAACGTTGTATTCCCACCAGCGGTTATGGGTGCCATCGTTGCTCTGATCGGTCTGGAGCTTGTACCTGTTGCAGCGCAAATGGCCGGATTGATTAATTCTGATCCTGTAGCTAACCCCAACTGGGTTCCTCAGGCCAAACCCATTATTTTATCCATGGCAACGCTAGGTATCACTGTTATTGGAGCCGTAACGTTCCGTGGATTCCCCAAAATCATTCATATTCTAATCGGAATAGTAGTGGGTTATATCCTTGGTTATTCTATGGGTCTGGTTGATAAACAGGCTATAGGAAACGCTGATTTCATCTCGCTTCCTACCGTAACAACACCTACATTTGACTGGTCCGTTATTTTCACCATTTTACCTGTAGCGCTTGTGGTTATCGTTGAACATATTGGACATTTGCTTGTAACGAGCAGCATCGTAGGCAAAGATCTGTCGAAAGACCCTGGCCTTCATCGTTCCCTGCTTGGTAACGGGGTATCCACTATTCTGTCCGGGTTTGTAGGATCAACTCCCAATACAACCTATGGTGAGAACATCGGTGTTATGGCCCTGACTCGCGTATACTCCACATATGTCATTGGTGGCGCAGCAGTCATTGCAATCGTACTCTCCTTCTCAGGAACATTCTCGGCGCTTGTAGCCAACATTCCTGTGCCAGTTATGGGCGGTGTGTCCCTGCTCCTGTTCGGGGTTATTGCAGCATCCGGTCTGCGTATTCTGGTTGAACAGAAAGTCGATTTTGCCAAACCGACCAATCTACTGCTTACTACACTTGTATTGGTCATTGGACTGAGTGGTACAGAAGTTACCTTCTACGGCATTCATTTGAAAGGGATGGCACTGGCAACTATCGTCGGAATCCTGATGAGCTTGTTGTTCAAACTGTTTGAAGTGCTGGGTTGGTTGAATGATGATTCAAAAAAACAGCCTATCACTGAAAAGACGCCCCATTAATTCCAACGTTTAAACATCAAAAGCCTGTTCTTTCCAACCCTAACGGATGGAGAGAACAGGCTTTTTCACAATCATTAATGCTGTATATTATTTCCCGGGAAAAGGGAAAAGCAATTCAGGTTTTAATCACAACACTCCAAGTGGAGATTTTAAACTTAGTAGTTCATCAATGTGAATACATCGATTTTCTCAGGCAATTTAGCACGACCATTCAGATCAGACAGCTCGATCAGGAATGCAGCACCGACAACGTTCCCACCCAATTGTTCAATCAAGTTGATGGAAGTGGCAATCGTTCCACCCGTTGCGAGCAGATCATCTGCGATCAGGACATTTTGACCTTTTTCAATCGCATCTGTGTGCATCGCGAGTGTATCCTTGCCATACTCGAGATCATAACCAACTTCAATCGTCTCTCCAGGCAGTTTTCCACTTTTACGAATCGGAGCAAAACCGACACCTAGAGCGTATGCCAGAGGGGCGCCCACAACGAAACCACGTGCTTCAGGTCCAGCAATGACGTCAATTTTCAGATCAGAAACCATCACTTTCAGTTCATTGATCGCCTTGCGGTACATTTCTCCATCTTTCAACAATGTTGTAATGTCCTTAAAGCTGATTCCCGGTTGTGGAAAGTCAGGGATGACACGAATATAATCTTTAAAATCCAAAATAATCTCCTCCTAAAATAAATACACAAACTTCCATCTAAGATACGCCCTTCATCCGGGATATCATCCATTGTGTCAGTTGCGGTGTGGCCGCATCCAGCATCACCTGTTCTATCTCGGCCATGTTTTCGAGCGCCTGATAGTGACGTGAAGCGGTTAGTTCACGCTTAGGCGGGTTATCCACAAACGCAATTTTGCCGTTATCACGGGTAATGAAGGATAACTCTTCGAATACATCCAACATCATCGTAATCATGCGCGGCGAACATCCACACTGACGACTGAGCACAGGAGTAATCTCTTGTTCCTCCACGGGTTCAGCTTTCCATTTCAACACCTGCATATAAATACGCTTAAAGAGATCTCTGGAAGGCATCTGAAGGCGATCTCGGCGGTTGCCTGATCCGTGTAGAAGGATGATATTTTCAGCTCCACTGAACAAAGCCAGCATGGCATCAAGTTGTTCCGGGGTTTCCGGCGTATCAAACACAAATAACGTCCGGACTTGTTCCTGTCCATAATGCTGTGCAGCAGCATTACACGGAAATAACCCGACCTTTCTATCATATACCCAAAGGCAAGGTTCATACAATGAATTTCCCTCTGAAACGTCTGTTTCTTTCCGAACAATAGCTCCAACGGAACCTGATTTGTATCGCAGATGCACCTCAAGTGAGCTCAAGAAATGTTTCATTGCACTCAATGGCTCGGCATTACCACGCAAATCAAACACTTGGACCTGAGGAACATGAATGTCCTGAAGCATCAATTGAGGTTTTCTCATCCCATTCCATTCATTGATGGACAGTTCTCCCATCACATCAATAACGGAACCTGGGAGAAGGAACTCTGCTAACGATCCCTTACCAAAAGCCACCGTTTCCAGTTGCTGACCATCTTGCTCCAGAACCAGTTTCAGATGGCGTTTCTCTCGTCCCATCGTTCTGGTTTCCCTCACAGTCACACTTCTCAATACAAACCGTGGCGAAGGATTGCTCATCCCGAAAGGCTGCAATCTGTCAATCTCCTGGATCACTTTCAGCGGAACATCACTGATTCTGCATTCATCATCCGCAAGACGCTGAGGTACAAAGTCCTCATCGGTCAGTACGGTTGCAGCAAACTCATTTAAGCCAGCCTCAAGTTCTTCCAGTTGATCCCGATGCAGGGTCATACCTGCTGCAGCTGGATGTCCCCCGTAATGGTCCATGGTGTGTTTATTGACTGTGAGTGCCTCATAGATATCCAAGCCCTCAATGGAGCGTGCAGAGCCCTTGCATACACCGCTCTCTGGATCGATCCCAAGAATGAGTGTAGGTCGGTAATAGCGGTCCAGCAATTTGGAAGCCACAATACCAACTACTCCAACATTCCAGCCCTCCCCAGCCAATACGATTACATCTGGAACGGATCCTGAACGAAGCTGTATCTTTTGTTCCAACTGTGCCGTTGCTTCTTGTAATATGCCCTCTACGACTTGCTGACGCTCCCGATTCAATAGGTCTAGCTGGCCGGCAAGCGTATGAGCTTCATCCAGATTCTCGGTTGTGAGAAGTGACACTGCTCTCCCGGCATGATCCAACCGTCCACTCGCATTAATACGCGGTGCCATGGCAAAGGCAATATTAATCGAGGTCACCTGACTCTGATCCACACCACTGATTTCAAGCAATGCACTTACACCGGGAAGACGTGAACCGCGCATGGATTCAATTCCATAACTGACGATAACCCGATTCTCACCTTCCAGAGGCATCAGATCGGCAACGGTGCCAATAGCGGCAATCTCCATCCATTCACCGGGCACTTCCCCGATCAATGCCTGAGCCAGCTTCAAGGCTACCCCCGCTCCTGCCAAACCTTTAAAAGGATACGGACATCCCGGAAGTTTTGGATTGATAAGTGTATAGGCTTCGGGCAAAACTTCAGGCGGTTCGTGGTGGTCTGTCACAATGACTTCGATGCCCAGCGTTGCCGCATAGGCAATCTGTTCAACAGCACTGATTCCGGTGTCCACGGTAATAATTAATGTAACGCCTTGTTGATGGGCCCAATCCAACGCATGGTTGTGTAACCCATACCCTTCATTCGAGCGATGAGGAATATATATATCGTACGAAGCCCCAAGATGACGCATCAAATGGATCATCAGCGATGTACTGGATACGCCATCAGCGTCATAATCCCCGTAGATTAAAATGTGTTCTTCCCGCTCCAAAGCCAGCTTGATGCGAGGCACAGCTTCATTCATGCCGAGTAGCAGATAAGGATCATGCATCTGATTCAGATCAGGATGCAAAAAACGCTCTGCCTCCTTCTCATTGTGCACTCCTCGACTCACAAGCAAACGTCCAACAAGGGGTGAAACGGAAAGCGCCTGCGAGAGTCCCGCAGCCGCCTCCAAATCGATATTCGGTGTATTCCACCGGTATTGCGAATAAAGCAATGATAACGCTCCTTTCCTGATCTACTGGACCCGCGCTTCACTACTGAATTAATGTCGCTTCGTGATCGGGCAGTTCATGATTGGATTTATAAGGATAACCTGGATCATAAGGTATCGCTTGAATCTGTACTTCTTTCACATGACTGAACCGAGTTAGCAATAGTGTCTTGGCTCGATTTGCAATCTCCTGTGCTTCCAGTATTGAGATTCTCGGATTCACACTAATGACCAGCTCGATCGTAACGTCATGTTCCTGTTCACGTGCGACCAAATGTTCAATGGTAATGATGCCATATACCCGCTGTACAGTCTCTTTGAAATCGGACGCTTCTTCCTGTTCCAGTTCCTGAACAAGTGAACCATACACCGTGTCTACAATCATTCGGTAACCCTTGTGAAGTACAAAACAGGAAGCAATCAACGCAGCCGTGGGGTCCAGGTAGAGCAATATGCTCAAGCCCGTCTCTTCACCAGCCATCGAACCGATAATACCGATTAATACGGTGAGCGAGCAGTAGAGTGCACGGCGATGTTGCTGTGCATAGGCCAGCGCCTGAGACTGATTTCGTTTACGGAAATATCTGTACTGAAATTGAAAAATTGCTTCCTTCACAGCCAGAGCCGCAACAGCCACCAAAAGTACAGACTTGCCAGGTGCTTCCGGTTCACTCCCGGAGAGACTACCCAACGCAGAGATAGCAAGCTGCAATCCACCCATGAGGATCAGGACAGATAACAATACTGAAATTCCCGGTCTAGCAACACGTGAATGTTCTCTAAACCGTTCCCTGCGAGCCTTGCTCTTATGGCGTACAGACTTTGAGGGAAAGAGACCAGCCAGGGCAGAACCAGCTTCAGAAGCAGAATACAAGCCGTCAGCGAGCAATGATTTGCTGTTTGCCATATAACCGACTCCCGCCTTGATCACCGCAAGTCCCATATTACCAGCAATACCGCTCCATGTGGCAGCCTGAGCAGATGGGATATGTTCTCTGGTCATGAATATTCCCCCTTAATTCTGTACATAAAGTTGCAAAACCGCGCCTGGCAGACGCGGCTTCACAATAAGATGTTTAGTTAGATTCTTTAGCTACTGTTTTTGGTTTATCCACTTGTTTACCTTTGAGCATCAACCATAGTGGAGCAGCGATATAGATTGAAGAATATGCGCCGAACAGTGTTCCGATAACCATCGCAAGCGAGAACATGCGAATGGATTCTCCACCAAATATGAACAAACAGATTGAAGCTGCAAACACGGTGAATGTTGTATTCAGGGAACGTGTCATCGTTTGAGCCAAACTGCGATTGACTACCTCACGCAAGTCGGCTTTGGTTGTCTTTTTGGCAAAACGCAGATTCTCACGAATCCGGTCAAAGATAACGATGGTATCGTTGATTGAGAAGCCGACAATGGTCAATACTGCGGTAATAAAGGTCAGATCCACTTCCAAACGGAAGATGGAGAACACACTTATTACGACAAATGCGTCATGGAAGAGTGCGATAACCGCAGCCAAACCAAAGCGCCACTCGAATCGGATCGCAACATAGATCATGATACCGATACTCGCAATGAGTACCGCGTAAATCGCGTTGCGTTCCAATTCTTTGGCCATCTCCGGATCGACGGTATTTACTTCATAGGAAGCTGATGCATCCAGTTTGGTAAATTCCTGTTTAAATTTGCTCTCTTGGGTCTCATCCAATTCATTGGAGAAACGAACATTTACACGGTCAGCCCCCGATGTAATGGTAACATCACCCTCATCAACGCCGATGTCCTTAACGATAGGTTTAATCTGCTCCGCTGTGATTGCTTTGGATACCGAGATATCCACATTCGATCCAGCACGGAAATCAACGGCGTAATTCAAACCCAAAGCCAGAATGCTGATGATCCCCGTAATCGTCAGAATAATCGAGAAGATATAGGCAATCTTACTACCTTTAATATAATCAAAATTCCAATTAAAGCGCACGAATTTCACTCTCCTTCACTCCGAAGTACTTAGGCTTCTTCAACACGTTACCCCGTACAAGCAGGGTCAACAGGAAGCGGGAGAAGAAAATATTCGTGATAATACTGGTGACAATGTCAAAAATCAGCACGAGTGCAAACCCTTTAACCGCACCTGTACCCAAGAAGAACATAACAGCCGCAGCAATAATGGTTGTGATATTGGAGTCAATGATTGTCCGGAAGGAGTGTTTACCACCCGCTTTAACAGAAGACAAGATCGACTTACCACTGCGCATTTCTTCTTTAATCCGTTCGTACGTGATGATATTGGCATCGACCGCCATCCCTATACCCAGGATAAACGCTGCAATCCCCGGAAGGGTAAGTACGAATTCCCCCATATAGAAGATTGCAAGTACCAGCCACGTATGTGTGATCAAAGCAAAACTCGCAATAATACCAGGAATGCGATAAAGCCCAATCATGAACACGAGAATAATAATGGAACCAATCAATCCCGCTTTAATGGTCTGATCCAGAGAAAGCTTACCGAGTGTTGCACCAACACTTTGTGAATACTTCTCTGTAAGTTTCAGTGGCAATGCACCCAGGTTAATGGTGTCACGAAGCTGATTTGCTTCGTCACGTGTGTAGGCACCCGAAATCTGAGCGGAACCATCTGTCAACTGTTGTCTAACGGTCGGAGCAGAGAGCAACTCATCGTCCAAATAGATAGCGAGAGGCTGTCCGATCAAACGTTTGGTAATCTCGGAAAATTTAGCTTTGTCTTTCACTTGAATGTCAATCATAGGCTCATTCAATTGAGTGAACACAACTTTGGCTGCATTCTCAACAAATTCATTTCCGCGAAGCTCAATTTTAGTGTATTCGCCTTCTTTGTCATTCTCAGCTTTACTACGGAAGGTCAGAACTGCTGGTTCTTTCATTTTGGCTCTAACTTCAGCCTCGTCCGTAACCCCTGCCAACTTCAATCGAATCCGGTTGCTTCCTTCAGTGGTTACCTCCGGTTCGCTTGTTCCGAGCGCATTGGCGCGGCTTTCAAGACTTTTGGCCGTTTGCACCAAAGATGCTTTGGTGACTTGTTGACCTGCTTCGAGCGGCTCTGCTTCATATAAGATCTCGTAGCCTCCCTTTAAATCAAGGCCCAAGCGTATATTTTTGAGCAGCTCCGGGCTTGTTCCCACCATTACCCCTGTGGTGACAAGCACGACCAGAATGAAACTGATAATTCTTTTCATGCCGTTCCTAGATCCCCTTTCGTTCTCAATATTCCTATTATAGCGATGCCGTAAAAAGCAGTCAATTTTCAACAAAAAAGATCCCTTTCGTCTAGAAAGAGGACCCCCGGTATGCAGACACGGTCATAAAGTTCATAAAGCTTGTTGCTTTCAGTGACAAAATGTCGTTCACCAGCTGGTGAAGCGGTGGAATGCCCTGTTTTTCATATTTATGACTGACGCAATTCCAGACATCTTTGCTGGTGACATATTCGTAACCGACAAGCCTTAATTCTTCCGCCTTGCTACGGCAGAGCATCTCTATTGACCGTTCCAACTCCACATCATTCATTTCTTCCAACGGGGAGCCTCCCTTCGTACATCCAAGCCTTTATGCGGCATCAATATTACATGATTCGACTTCGCCTGATCATATTCCTTCTTGCTGATTATGGTTCTTTTTGTTAATCGTGTCCAAGTTGTCATGAGAAGATAAAGGACTGGCATAGGATGAAGAACAACGGCTTTGTCCCGTTTATGTTGATAGCCTGTACTTTCAACCGGGAAAGAGGGATAGTCTTGAAGAAACAGACATTTATCCAGGGGGCCATGATCCTGCTCGCGGCAGGCATAATTAATCGAATACTTGGTTTCATCCCGCGCATTGCGCTGCCCCGAGTCATTGGTGCAGAAGGTGTTGGCATCTACCAATTGAGCTATCCCTTTTTTATCGTACTGGTGACATTGATTACGGGTGGTATTCCGCTCGCCGTAGCCAAGCTCGTAGCCGAAGCTGATACCGGTGCCAATCGGTATTCTCCCCAGCGAATCCTGCAAGTAAGCTTAAGCTTTACGTTGACCCTGGGTGTTGTATTCATGTTTTTGTGCATCCTATTTGCACCCTGGGTTACCAAGTACGTGCTCACTGATGAGCGGGTGTACCATACGTTCGTTAGTATGAGCCCCATGATTGCCATTATCGCCGTATCTGCTGTCTACAGAGGGTACTTCCAAGGCAAGCAAAATATGATGCCTACTGCCATTTCATCCATTGTTGAAACCATCATTCGCATCGTCTGTGTCATCTGGTTTGCCTGGCTTCTCCTCCCCCACGGTATTGCACAGGCTGCTGCTGGTGCCATGCTGGGCGCACTCGTTGGAGAATTCGGCGGTATGCTTGTACTCTTGTGGAAGTATAACAGACAGAAGAAAGAGTTGCCGTTAGGTAATCACCAGAACATGTCCAATCTCTCAGCCAAGCCTTTAACCACAGTAACCCCAGTTCTGAAAGACACAGGTACTCCACAGCCCGGATTAATCCGGCGTCTGCTTGCAATTTCCGTTCCCGTTACAGCAGGTAGATTGGTTGGCTCCTTATCCTATCTGGCTGAAACCATTGTTACTGCGCAGAGTCTGGCTCTGGCAGGCATATCCAAAGGGCTCGCTACAGCACAATATGGTGCATTACAAGGTATGATTATTCCTTTGCTGCTGCTGCCGGGGGCACTAACCTCATCGCTCGCGACATCACTTGTGCCTTCACTGTCTGAAGCTTCTGCTCAGGGAGATCGCGCACTGATTCACAAAAGAATGCATCAGGCCTTACGTTTGGCACTTGTGACAGGTGCTCCGTTTTCTGTGTTTATGTATGTGCTTGCCGAACCGATGTGTCTTGTTCTGTATAATGATGCATCGATCGGAAGCATGCTGAAGCTAATGGCTCCTTTTGCTTTGTTCATTTATATTCAAGCCCCTCTTCAAGCTGCATTACAAGCTCTCGACCGTCCAGGTAAAGCACTGCTGAATACATTTATTGGTGCTGTTATCAAAATCACGTTGATTTTAATGCTCGCATCCCGGCCTGAATATGGCATCTTCGGTGCAGTCATCGCCATCTGTGTGAATTCTACGGTGGTTACTCTATTACATGCCCAAAGCGTACGCAGCCTGCTACAATTCCGCTTCAAGATCATGGATTGGGTCAAAACGGGGGCGGGAATGTTTATTATGGGAGCAGCCACTCTGCTTGTATACGAAGAGACTGCCATATTATTGCCTTTCTGGGTCCGGATGCTTCTCGCTCCTTTCGTTGGCCTCATCGTATATTTCATCGTTATGGGCTGGACCAAAATGATTGACTTCCACGATCTGTCCCGTGCTCCTTTTATAGGTTCATGGTTTAAGCGTCGGTCAGGCAAATGATTTTCATTTTTTATCATCTTTTGGACTTACATAAATCTTACCGTTATGGTCGATGGAGCATATAAATACATCTTTGAAATCCATGATACCATTATGCTGAATTTGATTTTTTAGCCAAAATCTCGTTTTCTGAATGAGTTCCAGATTCTGATCCTGGACCTTGCCGTCCATAATTAAGGGCAGTGGCAGACCTTCATATTTAATATTGGGGAATCCATCAATTTGATTTTTTCCTGTTTTGGATTTACTGGAAGAAGACTCTTCTGAGTCAGATCCGGAAGAACTGCTGTCGTTAGAAGCATTCTGATCTTTGGGAAAAACGGTCAGCTTGCCTGTGGTCTCCAAAATGGCGAAATCCACCTCACCAATACTGTCTACATTCTGTTCACGGAGTTGTAGCAACAGATCATCCAGATTATATCGCTGTTTACGCATCTCATCCCGATGAAGAACGCCTTTGGAGATCAATACCGTAGGTTTGCCATCAATCATCAAACGAAGTCTTCGACTCTTCAAACCGACAAAGGCCATTCCGATTTGCACGATGATGACCGTCAGCATGGGTGCAATCCCATGAGACAAAGGTTTATTTATATCTTCAATGACAAAGGCAGCCATCTCTGCGAGCATAATCGACACGACCAGATCAAACATGGATAGCTTACCGATCTCACGTTTACCCATAACCCGAATAGCACAATACACCAGAAAGTACATGAGAATGGTTCGAAAGATATGTGCTCCGACATCTGGGAAGTTCACAATAGGGGTCCTCCTTCGAAACTAAGTTTTTGACAGTTAGCTGTAGTGCAATCCCTATTTTGACCTGAAGCTTACATGCTCATGCAGAAATAATCCGTTCATTTAATGGAAATCAGTTCATAAGTCCGAAGGCTTGACCATACACTGTATTAACTTCAAACTTGTACAAGGGGGTTGCTTCATGCAATTGATCCGCCGCTTGGTTTCGTTTCGAGTGTCCAATCCGATTCTGTCAGGCCTCTGTCAGGCTTTTGTATGGATGTTTATCGGAGCATTAATTCTCTCCTTCTTTCTCTGGATGAGCGGAATGCGGGAACAGGACCTCTCGTTGTATACCTATGTTGTTCATGGGTTGTCGTTATTGGTTGGTGGATTTGTGGCAGGCAAACGTTCTGGTGAAAAAGGATGGTACTACGGAGGAATTACCGGAATCGTATATGGACTCCTCGTGCTCTTAATCGGATTTCTCGCGTTGGATGCTTCGTTTAATTGGAAAGATAGTTTACAACTGCTCAGCGCCTTCTTCATTTCAGCTCTTGGTGGCATGTTCGGCGTTAATACACATCGTTCCTAGCTGACTAATGAAGAACATCGACCTTACCTCATAAAACAAAAAAGAGAACCGGGTCTCCATGGAGATCCGGTTCTCTGCTAGGGAATACGCCACAAACGTACCCTCGTTATTCTATGTTACAGTGACTATTCAACAGCCGTTTCACGAGCTACAGCCGTGCTAATTGCATTACGGTCAAACGTAAGCTTAGTCACATCGTTTACACGCAATACAACCACATCGTCCGTAATCTCAGCGATCGTTCCGTGAAGGCCACCAATCGTTACAATTTTATCGCCTTTTTTCAACTGGCTCAGCATGGAATTCCGTTGCTTTTGCTTTTTGTTCTGTGGACGAATCATTAAGAAGTAGAAAATCGCAACCATGAGTACTAAAGGTACAATCAAAGATACGATTCCACCGCCTTGCGCTCCTGCTAGAGGCATTCCTTGAAACATTCAAAACTCCCCCTTATCGACTATACGTACAGATATTGCTTGTTACGCCGGCTTCCGCAAAACTTGAATCAGAAACCTTTGTCATTGTCATGAAGACCATATTGATCGAAAAATTCATCCCGGAAATCAAGCAAACGATCTTCCATAATGGCTTTACGTACATTACGCATCAAATTCTGCAAGAAATGAAGATTATGGATTGTCGTCAAACGCAGGCCAAATGTTTCATCTGCTTTGATCAAATGACGCAGGTAAGCTCTGGAATAGTTGCGACAAGTGTAGCAATCACATTCAGGGTCAAGTGGCCCAAAATCAGTTGCAAACTTGGCATTGCGAACTACCAGACGTCCTTGGCTGGTCATTGTTGTTCCGTTACGGGCAATCCGAGTTGGCAGAACACAGTCGAACATGTCCACTCCACGAATTGATCCCTCAATCAACGCATCGGGCGAACCTACCCCCATCAAGTAACGTGGTTTATTGGATGGCAACAAAGGTAACGTATAATCCAATACACCATACATCAAATGTTTCGGTTCTCCAACACTCAGTCCACCAATAGCATACCCCGGGAAATCCATGGAAGTCAAATCTGCGGCGCTCTGACGGCGAAGATCTTCATGCATGCCTCCCTGTACGATGGCAAACAAACCTTGATCATGCGGACGAGCGTGACTTTCGAGACAACGTTCCGCCCAGCGGCTCGTTCTTTCGAGAGATTTTTTGACATATTCATATTCAGCCGGATACGGTGGGCATTCATCAAAAGCCATCATAATATCGGAGCCAAGTGCGTTCTGGATTTCCATGGCCACTTCAGGTGAAAGGAACTTCTTGTCTCCATTCAAGTGGGAGCGGAAGTTAACGCCTTCTTCCGTAATTTTGCGCATCTCGCTGAGAGAAAATACTTGAAATCCGCCGCTGTCCGTCAGAATTGGACGATCCCAGTTCATGAACTTGTGCAATCCGCCAGCTTCGCGAATGATCTCATGTCCTGGTCTCAGAAACAGATGATACGTATTACTCAAAATAATCTGAGCATCCATTTCTTTCAATTCTTCAGGGCTCATTGTTTTGACAGTCGCCTGTGTACCTACAGGCATAAAGGTCGGTGTCTCAATAATGCCGTGAGGTGTATGCACACGCCCCAGACGTGCACCGGATTGTTTACAAGTTTTGATATGTTCATACGTAATTGCTGCCATTGGTTTTAATCATCCTCTAAAAGTTAATCGTTATTCTAATGAAGCAATTTCATAATACCTTTATTAGTGAGTTATGAAATTGCTTCTAATATATCAACATGGCATCGCCGAAGCTGAAGAAGCGATATTGCTCTTGGATGGCTTCCTCATATGCCTGCATAATGTGTTCTCTGCCTGCAAGTGCACTAACCAACATAACTAACGTGGATTTCGGGAGATGAAAATTCGTAAGCATCCCATCGATCACTTTAAAGGAATAGCCTGGATAGATGAAAATGCTCGTCCATCCGCTGCTCGCTTGCAGTAATCCATCTTCGAATTTGCTCCCTACCGTTTCCAAAGTCCGGCAGCTCGTTGTACCAACCGCAAAAACGCGGTGTCCATTCTCTTTGGTCTGGTTAATCAGATCTGCTGTTTCTTGTGATAAGGAGTAATACTCCTCATGCATGACATGATCTTCCACAACGTCTACCGACATCGGTCTGAATGTTCCCAGTCCTACGTGAAGTGTGATGAAGGCGACATTAACGCCTTTGGCACGAATCTGATCCAACAATTCATCCGTAAAATGCAATCCCGCTGTGGGTGCAGCCGCTGATCCCTCATGCTTGGCATACACGGTCTGATACCGTTCGCGGTCATCCAATGTCTCTTTGATATAAGGTGGCAACGGCATCTCGCCCAGACGGTCCAGAATCTCCTGGAAGATTCCATCATAAGTAAACGTAAGTATACGTGCCCCCATCTCGCCTTCTTCTTCAATGATCGCCTTAAGTTCATCACCGAATACGATGACCGAACCGGCTTTCAGCTTTTTACCCGGCTTAACCAGTGCTTCCCACTTGTCGCCTTCCACATTTTTAAGCAATAACACTTCTGCTTTTGCTCCAGTATCTTCTTTTGTACCAAACAAACGAGCTGGCAGAACACGTGTGTCATTCAAAATCAATGTATCGCCAGAATTCAGAAAGTCGATAATATCAGGAAACGTTTGATGATTAATCTCACCACTATCTTTGTTCAAGGTAAGCAACCGGGATGCCGTGCGATCAAGCAGCGGCGTCTGTGCTATCAATTGCTCTGGTAATTCAAAATCATATAAGTTCACATTCATTTTAGTTTCATTCCTTAACAATAGTCGCATTTTGATAATAGTGTTTCAATATTGCCTGGTAATCATACCCTTCATCTGCCATGCCTTTGGCTCCCCATTGGGACAAGCCCAATCCGTGGCCATTACCCTGACCGATGAACATGTAGGTCTGACCCTGCGTTACCGCTCTTGCTTGACCATCACCACTCATAACCACAAGTGCATTACCGGATGACGTTCCTGTACCAGAAGAAGACAATACAGCGGCACCATTTGAGCCGGTTTTACTGGCTGTTTTGCCGTCAGCGCCTAATACAGTATAACTTCCGGTCCCTGCAATATCAAATAAAGTGCTCGGTAATCCACCCAGCGCAGAGCGGTAGGTATCGGCATATTTCACCGTCATAGCCTGTCCGTTGGCAGTGACTTCAAGTGCTCTTCCGGAAGGTCCACGCTTGGTTACTTCCAAGGTTGAGATTGAAGCCGGAACAGATGCTGTCGTTTTACCCTGAAGAGATTTAACCAACTGAGCTGACGTGAAAGGTCCTCTCACCCAGGCATAGTCGTTGGATTGAGCTACTTTTGCCAGTACAACAGCTTCGTTACCTGGATTCATTTTGGCTACAGGTTCAACGGTGGATTGAATTAACGGAATGGCACGCACATTGGTATTCTGAGCCGTTACCGTCACTTTTGCCAGTCCCGCATTAGTCTTGGTCGTTAATTCTTTGATGTTATCCTCACGAATGTACCCGCTAACGCCTGAACTCAGCAGCACATGGTACCACGTATGTAATCCTGCCTGAGCTGATGTATCCCCTGAGCTAACCACATTGGTGAACACACCTGCTCCGCCGTTCCATACCTCAGAAGGATGAGCAGTCTGTCCACCCGCATTGGAGGAGAACACAGCTTCGATGATTTTACCACCGCTCTTGACCACTTCTCCAGCCGTCGCATCCACTGCGCTGGTTACTTTATCGTTTTCCGAACCAATCCCGTTATAGGCTTGGCTGAGAGTTGTATCCACGACATTGGCAATTTTGAAACGATCACCTTGTTGAAGCGCGTAGGATCGAGCGGCTACGGCTTGAACTTTCAGAGCCTCAGCAGGCCAAGAGGAATACACTTCTGCCCCTACAACGGAGTACAGGTATTGTTCCAGTGGAACGACATTGACCAACGCCAGATCACCGCTCACGATGCTGATTTCCATATCTCCGCGATACGTCCGCTGGGAACGCTCCACTACTTTGATACCATTGCCATTCCCTTGTACCACTGCTTTGGAATCAGTACCCGCAATGGTGTAATGCGGAGCAGTTTTAAGTGCATCCGTACTTAACCCTGCATCCTGGCGAATGATAAGCCCTGCGCTATTGTTGACAGGTGAAAGACTTACCCCTGGAACTTTGGCTTCCACACTTTTCTTCAATGTGGATAATTCCGCATCCGTTGAAGCTTCACCCACCCATACTGCATATGCTTGACTTCCCCCACTCAGTTGAAGGACTGGATAAGCACTAACTCCTGTTGATAAAAGGTTGGCTTGAGCTGCCTCTGCTTCCTGAATCGAACCATAGGTTCCAGCAGACAGGCGTTTACTTCCCGTTACAGCTGGCTTTTGACCAGCCAATTGAGCTGCTGCTACCTTTTGTACCCGTGTAACAGCTTGTCCAGCAAGTGCCTCCGTTGCATAGTTGCCTGTGTATAGCTGGTAGATCGCATTTCCATTTAAAGTGGTTGTGAACAGCAACGGCTTATCCGCGGTTGCCTGCAACAATTTTGCTGCTGCAGATGCTGCCTTAAAGTCCGCTGTTTCCAACACCTTCACTCGGAATCCATCTGCACTGAAACGGACTTGTCCTGCCGGAAGGCTTACATTTGCGCCACTCTCCGATTGGATGCTCCATTGTCCCGTCGATTCAAGCGTAATGAGTGGTGTAGTTGATTTATACGTACTACCCAGATTCGCAAACATGGCTACCCGGATCGTCTGTCCATCATTTCCTGCTGCATACGCAGGCACTTGAAAACAACCCACTGTCAAAAGAGCTGCCGCCAGTACCTTCAATCGACGACTCCACTTCTTCGTTCGTATTGCTTTTCCCACAATCAGACTCCTCTCCATGCATTTCTTTCATTTTATATCGGATTAACACGTGATTATTTCAATGTTTATGATGAACCTTCAAATGAGTATGTTCAACAGGTTCGATTATTTCCCGTCTCTTGGTGGAACAGGCAGACCCAAGTGATGATAAGCGAGATCTGTTACGATCCTGCCCCTTGGTGTACGCTGAATCATACCAATCTGAAGCAGATACGGTTCATAGACATCCTCTATCGTCTGACTTTCTTCACCAATCGTAGCAGCAATGGTATCCAACCCTACCGGGCCTCCCCGGAAGCTGTTGATCATAGATTTGAGCATCTTATGGTCAATGTCATCCAAGCCACGTGGATCGATCTGGAGACGTTGCAGCGCTTCTTCCGCCAGTGTCTGCGTTATAATCCCATCACCACGTACCTGTGCAAAGTCGCGTACTCGTTTGAGCAAACGGTTAGCGATCCTTGGTGTCCCACGTGAGCGCAATGCAATCTCTTGCGCAGCATCTCCCACAATCTCCACACCCAAAATTTCGGTAGAGCGTGAGACGATATAAGCCAGCTCATCAACTGTATAGAATTCCAAGCGACTAATAACACCAAATCGGTCTCGAAGTGGCGCAGACAGCAAACCAGCACGCGTTGTAGCGCCAATCAGAGTGAATGGCGGCAGATCCAGCCGAACGGAACGTGCACTTGGACCTTTACCAATCATAATATCCAATGCCGAATCTTCCATAGCGGGGTACATGACTTCTTCAACCGTACGATGCAAACGATGAATCTCATCAATAAACAGGACGTCGCCTTCCTGCAGATTGGTTAACAATGCTGCCAGATCACCCGGGCGTTCAATGGCCGGGCCCGACGTCGTTCGTAAGTTAACGCCCAATTCGTTGGCAATAATATTGGCAAGTGTTGTTTTACCAAGTCCAGGTGGTCCATATAACAAAACGTGATCCAATGCCTCATTACGAAATTTGGCAGCTTCAATATATATCTTTAAATTTTCCTTCACCTGATTCTGCCCGATATATTCATTCAGATACCGTGGACGAAGGCTCAACTCAACATTCTGGTCCTCCATCATCAGGTTCGCGGAAATAATCCGATCATCCATGTTCATCCCTACCTTTTTTTGCAGGCTACAGCTATATTATAATATGCAATTTGTGTTATCCCGTAAACAGCATTTGCAGCGCCTTTTTCATCAACACATCAACGGAATCCGCTGTAGTAACATCCTTTTTCAATTTGAGCCATACTTTATCAAGCTCACTGTCAGTATACCCAAGTGCCTTGAGACCTTCACGTGCCTCATCCCAGGCTGAACCACTTCCCGACTCTTCCGATGGAGGAGCGAACAAACCTGTTGCATACGCTGCCGCGCCAAAACTATCCAGCTTATCCTTGAGATCCAGGATCATGCGTTGTGCAGTCTTCTTGCCGATGCCTGGAAGTTTGGTCAAGAACGTAAGATTCTCCTGGTAAATCGCCGTAACCACATGTTCTGGTGTACCTCCAGCGAGTATGCCCAGCGCCACTTTGGGACCGATACCAGATACTTCAATCAGTTTACGGAATAAACGCTGTTCATCTCGTGTAACAAATCCAAATAGCAACATCGCATCCTCACGCACATGATGGTGAGTGTACACCGTAATTTCGCCTTCTTGCTTTGCAAACGCAAATGGGTTCGGACAGAATACGCGATACCCCACACCATGAACATCCAGCACAATATAATCATTCTCTACATGAATGAACTGTCCTCTTAGAAAATCAATCATTTTCGCAATACCTCATTCAACTTGGAATTTAATGTATAAGAATGTGCGTGGCACACGGCTACAGCCAATGCATCCGCTACGTCATCCGGCTTAGGAACGACTTGAAGTCGCAAGAACATTTTGACCATCTCCTGCACTTGCTTCTTCTCCGCTTTACCGTACCCAACGACGGCCTGCTTGATCTGCATTGGCGTATACTCTGCAATAGGCAAACCCTTCTGTGCCGCAGCGAGAACCATGACGCCTCTAGCCTGACTGACAGACATCGCTGTTGTAACGTTCCGATTGAAAAAAAGTTTCTCCAACGCTACTGCGTCCGGTTTGTATTTATCAATCAATTGCACCATACCTTCATATACGTGAAGCAACCGCTCCTCTTCAGGTGTATGAGCTTCCGTCTGAATACATCCATATTGTACGGGTACTACCTTACTGCCGATTTTATCCACAAAACCAAAACCAACAATCGCAATCCCCGGGTCAATTCCCAAAAAACGCAAAACCATCTCTCCCTCACAAAAGCGAACATATGTATCGTTCATTTCATTATAACAAAAGATAGACCCTGCGGCAGGAAAAACTTTGTCTAACCTATTCCTCGTCTTTATTCGTGAATTTTTTACATGTTTATGCGTATTTTTATGTATTTCAGTTCAAACGACAAAAAGGACATCTCTTCGATGTCCTTCATCACATTCCACATATTTTTGGGTCTATAGCTTGGTTTCCTAAACTACCAATGTTACTGCTATTGCCACCATCTTTTCAGTACTTCAGCATCTTAATGCTGTAGGTGAGGACTATTGACTATTGGATTACCCTCCATTGCGGATTAGATGATGGTCTTCATCCACTGCGTAGTCACTGAACGTAGAGATTACGCTATCATATTCATCCTTGTCCTGAATCCGAATGCCCTGCTGCAATTGCTCCAGTACGCCTTCAGGCAAAGAACTCTCCAACGTTCCAACATCCAACTGAAAGAACGTACGAATGACCTTCTCTTCTGCTGGCTTACCCTCATACAGATTAAGATTACCAACAGCATCTATGCTGATATACGCCTGCTGTTTACAGAGCGGTGAAAGGTCATCTACACGTTGCTTCAGATGCAGCTCATCGGATGCACCAACGCTAGCATCCCATTCCGGATGTTGAGCCAGCAGCATCTTCAACTGTGGTCTAGCCATCTTGCCTAACTGCTCTGTCTCCACTCCGCAGATGTACTGTGTTTCCAAAACTACACTCGTTAAATGATCCGGATCAGCATCAAGTTGCTCTACTAGCGCCCGAATTTCCTGTTCAGATCTTGTTTCCTGCGTAACAGGTCCCATCACACTAGTTGCCTCACTGAAATTAGTCGTGAGCAAACGTTCAATCGTAGATGAGATAGGCAACCCGCTATAAGCCAATATGGTAACTGCAAGTAAAGCCGCGGTCATCCATACCGTTCGTTTCCACCGTCGCCAGCGTCTCTTGAATTGTTTTCTGAAGTTAAACGTGTTCACATGAACCCCTTCTATCACTTTTTAAACCTATTGTGACCTAAAGAACGAGGCTTTATGCAAAACTAACTCGTTGTCTGGAGAGGGAACCCGCATGTACTATGTTAGAACGCTTATCATCATAGCATCTGACTTGTAATGATCGTAACTTATAAAGATAAACATAAAAAAAGTACTATCCAATTATAGATAGTACTTTTTCGAGATCGGGATGACACGATTTGAACATGCGACCCCCTGGTCCCAAACCAGGTGCTCTACCAAGCTGAGCTACATCCCGTTATATATACCGGCGAGAGGACTCGAACCTCCACGGTTTCCCACTCGATTTTGAGTCGAGCGCGTCTGCCATTCCGCCACGCCGGCAAATTTAAAGTTATAATGGCGCGCCCTGAGAGATTCGAACTCCCGGCCTTTTGATTCGTAGTCAAACGCTCTATCCAGCTGAGCTAAGGGCGCAAATATTGGAGCGGAAGACGGGAATCGAACCCGCGACCCTCGCCTTGGCAAGGCGATGCTCTACCGCTGAGCCACTTCCGCATGCGGTACTAATAAATAT
>NZ_JAPDOE010000020.1 GCF_026013365.1 Paenibacillus sp. LS1 | reverse complement strand
TCATACAGTCCGAAGACTTGTACCCATTTCTCAGCATCGATCTTGCAAGCAAGATCGTTACTCACTCGTTGTTCAGTTTTCAAAGATCAAACATTCAATTTGTTGCTGCCTTTCATGTTGTCGTCGTTTCAGCGGCGACTTTTATAATATATCATGTTTAAGTTCTCTTTGCAAGCATTATTTTTCGATTATTTTCAATCGCTTTATTTTCATGCTTGTTTCGGTGAACCGCTCCTAAAAAAGGAACGAAAATTAATTTACCATATGAAATTAGAAAGGTCAACCCTTTTTCGACAAAAAGTATGAAACCCTCAACAATTTCAGCATTATCATGGTTCAGAGGTACAGCACCCGCTATGAAGAGCCGCACCTCACTTCCACTACTGTACACCGAATATATGACCAGCTTCAGCACTATGGCTTCGACTTTTTCAGCTTCCCACCTCTTGCATACTTGGACAACTCTTTTGGCGGGGCAAAGCGTGCATACATACGGAACACAGTCTTATATCGGCTCGCGATAGCATATTTGATCTCTTGATCAAGACGATTATCACTTAGATCGAACAGCATTTCATCTAATTCTTTACGCAGCACATAGTCCAGTTCCTTGCATTCCTTCTCGTTAAACAACATACCCAGCATTAGAGTTCTCCTTTTTGTGCATAGCCTCTTTATCACACTTACACAAGTTTCATGCAACACCCCGTGCATTCGCTTTTTGTGGGTGCTGCTGGAACCCGTTTTATTGTTATGGTCAACTTTCTGAAAATTTATGAATAACAACCATCACAAAAATTTTATCCTCTCACCAGAGCATACGTAAGTGTGCTTTCAATGATCGCTGCAACAAGAAGCAAGATAACAACCCAGAAGGATGCGGTTAACGTTCTGTTCATGAATACTCTCCACCGTGTACCAATGGAATTTCGTTTGTCGCTTCCAAGTTGTACAAGGCTTTTGAGAACCAGTCCACCAAACTTCAGTCCGAATGCGCAAGCAATGATAATGACCGGAATCTCAATAATGCCATGCGGAAGTAATCCTTTAACCACAATATCATAGAAGCTTGCTCCATAATTCATCGTGGTGTGAACAACAAATCCAAGAACCATCCCATTGATCAACAGGAAGATGACAGGCAGAATTCCGAAGAATATACCGGCATAGATGACAAGTACGCTTTTGATGGCATTATTGAAAAAGATAAACAGGAAGAAGTTCCATTGCACATTGCCTCCCTGCTCCAGTCGTTCACTGACCTCGCGTAATCCTCCGATTTGGTTCAACAACAAGTCCTCCAGTGGGCCTGTACTCACCCATCCCGCCCCTATTCCTGCGGCAAACAAAACCACGGACCAAATCAATGCACTACGGATGGAACCAAGATCTCTAAGAAATGTACTGAATTTTAACATAATAACCTCCTTTAGAATCTAAAATGATGGACAAACAAGGTTCAGTGACGAATAACTGGGCAGTACGAGCATACATTGGAGAGTAAACAAGCATTTCTTATGGGAGAGGGGCGCTTATTGAAATGAACTCGTTCTATGTATTTAGCGGCAAAAAGATTAAACGTTACTTGATTGTCCTGGTTGCTGCCGTCTTTGCGATCGGTATTATCTATCTGGAGAGAGGTAATGTCTCCGTATTCTCTGAGGAAGCACCATCAGCCGTCTACAGCGTTCCAACCGAGAAGAAAGTGATTGCTCTAACCTTTGACATTAGCTGGGGTGATAAACGGACAGAGCCAATTCTGAAAGTTCTTCAGGAGAACAAAGTGCAGAAGGCAACCTTTTTCCTTTCCTCCCCCTGGAGCAAGACACACCCTGAAATTGTCACAGCTATCAAAGATGCAGGATATGAAATTGGCAGCCATGGACATAGACATGAGAATTACAGCAGCCTGACCGAGGAAGAAATTCGCAAAGAAATTTCGACAGCTCATAGCATTTTAACCGATTTAACGGGAAAAGAACCGAAATTACTGCGTCTGCCCAACGGGGACTTTGACAAGCGTGTGCTTCAGGTAGCTAATAGTCTGAACTATCAGGTTGTACAGTGGGATACTGATTCTCTGGATTGGAAAAACCCTGGTGTACAGACCATTGTGGATCGCGTGGTTAGTAAAGCACATCCAGGTGACATCGTTCTGCTGCATGCAAGCGATTCCTCCAAACAGACTCATGAAGCACTCCCTGTCATTATCGACAAATTGAAAAACCAGGGCTATGAATTCGTAACCGTGTCTGAGTTGCTTAACCATTCCAGTGTAGAAGGTAAGGAAGTTCGTGATCAAGCCAGTAGTCAGTAAGTGGTTGCTTGCTGGAGCGACAGCCCAAACACGAGGTTAAATGTTGAAAAGAGCTAACCAGGTTAGCTCTTTTTAGTATGTTTTTTTATGCAAAACGTATTCTATGCGCGGCTTTCTTTTAACTGTTCTGCCTTTCCACTTACACGCCGGTTCGTAGATACATCCACCAGCCTGTGCAATATCAGCATTTGGTATGCATTACATAAGAGCAAAGGAACCACAATAAATATGGTTGCAGCATTCACATCAATACGTAATACGCCGATCGTCTCCACTATGGTGACGGCAATCATGAAAAAAAGTGTAGGTACAAGCGCGGAGATATGAGTCAGTTTCACTTTAACGTAAGCGGTAACAATTGCAGCTGCCAAAATAATGATACCTAGCACAATATCAGATATGCGCTCCCGGTTTCCCCCAACAAACAGGCGCAAAAACATCACGTCAAGCAGGGCTAACACCGTTAGTACAATCTGCACGATCTGCCAACCACGCTTTGGAAATACACCTTTACCCATATAATTTAATATCAGATATGCAAAGAAACCCATTTGTGAATACACGCTGATCATTACCCCTGATCCAAAGAGTATCAGAAGATACAGAAGAAAATCATTTAATCCATTTGTTTTCTCTCCGTTCACCAGCATCATAATCAACCCTGTACCTAGTGCTCCTGCGGCCCCAATAAGCAAGGCTGTCCAAAATAGGAAAAACCATTTACGTAAATTCAAATGTTTTCCACCCCCGAGTGTTTATTTTACCAACCTTCACAGCAAAAAACCATCATTGCTCAACATATTTCCCCCTTTCCCATCACATACTACATCCAGTATCTAATCAAGGAGGGATTGTACACATGAAACGGCCTTTGTGGCAGCTATGCTGTGTCGTACTGGGGCTATCCGTCATGCTTGCCGGCTGCGGTTCAGATCAGAGTTCTTCGCCTCCTCAGGGCAGTTATAAAGAGATGAAAACGATGGTTGTAGATATTTTAAAAAGTGATGAAGGCAAGAAAGCGGTGGAGGAAGCTCTTACAGGTCAAAGCTCATCCAGTGGTGGTAGTTCAGAAGAAGGTGGCGGCGGATCGGGTGGTGGTTCGGGAACCATTGGTATGAAAATGTTAATGCCTGTGCAATCTTCGGAACAAATACGTATTGCAGTAAAAGATACCATTACAGCTCCCGAATACCAGAAGGAATTCGAAAAGATCATGACAGATCCACAGTTTGCCGGTGAATTTGCCAAAGTGATCAACGCTCAAAGCAAACAGCTTCACATGCAGTTGATTAAAGATCCCACATATCAAAAGTCTGTTGGGGACATCATGAAGTCACCTGAGGTATCCAAGATGTTCATGGATATGACCAAGACTCCTGATTATCGCAAACAAACGATGACTGTTATGCAGGAAGTCATGCAAAACCCGTTGTTCCGGATGGAAGTACTCACTTTACTCAAGAAGGTTGTACAGGACGAATTGCAACCCAAAGTAGAAAGTGGCGGACAACAGGGGCAAGAGCAAGGTGGGCAACAAGATGGCCAGGGGCAGGGTGGTAGTGATGGCGGAGATGGTGGAAGCAGTGGAGATTCTGGCGGAGGCGGAGGTTCATAAACAGTAGGTGTTGATACACCTTAGAAACTGAAAGCCTGCATCCAAATGGACGCAGGCTTTATTTGTATTTATACACTCATGCCATTAGAATTTCGATTCAATGGATCGTGCAACTTCATCGTAGATGGCTCCTATACGGGAATCTGCTTTGTACACAGAAGGTGAAAAATCAGGCTCGGAAGGATGATTATCCGGAGTACCTAAAGGAATCTGGGCAAGCAAGCTCGTATGCAGACTCTCAGCAAGCCTTCCCCCGCCTCCACGACCAAAGACATAATCCTTCTCACCGCAACTGCCGCACTCGTAGTAAGCCATATTCTCAACCACACCAAGTAACTCATGATCGGTCTGAATGGCCATCGCACCTGCACGTGCTGCGACAAAAGCTGCTGTTGCATGCGGCGTGGTAACAATGATTTCCTTGCTCTGTGGCAACATCTGATGCACATCCAAAGCGACATCTCCCGTACCTGGTGGCAAGTCCAATAACATATAATCCAACTCACCCCACTGGACATCAGTAAAGAATTGACGCAGCATCCGACCGAGCATGGGTCCACGCCAGATTACCGGATTGTTCTCCCGAATAAAGAAGCCCATCGACATGACTTTGACGCCGAAACGCTCAACCGGCTGAATAACGCCATCTTCCACGACCGGATGTTCCTCAATCCCCATCATGTCGGGTACACTAAAGCCGTAGATGTCGGCATCAATTAATCCCACTTTCTTACCTTGTCGTGCCAAGGCTGCAGCCAGATTAACGGTAACCGTTGATTTACCAACACCACCTTTACCACTGGCCACTGCGATAAACCGAACGCCCGATTCAGGACTTAACAGCTCGTGTCCATCCAGACCCGCTGCATGACCTTTCACAAGCACTTCGTCCCGATCTGGCTCATTATCGGGTTGTCCCATATTCAGGCTCTCACGATCATGCTCAGAAGCTGCACGCACGCGAATATGTACATCCTTCATTCCGTGCTGGGACAGCAGGTTACGCGCTGCATCACTCAAGGCTGTTGTATCCTCAGGTCGGTTCTCCAGTGTCACCATGGTCAGAGCCACATGATTTTCTTTCACCATAATATCACGAACCCATTCCAGTTCGGTCAGACTTACTCCCAATTGCGGTTCTTGTAATGGCTGTAATAGTTCAAGTATCTGTTCTTTTGATAACATCAGACAGCACCTCAGCTTTATCTATTGGCATGTAATTAGGTATGCTGTTCCAATTATATCATTACCTTTCTGGTTGTGACTAACTTTTAGGTCGTTCTCCTGAGGAATATCTTAGAACCCCATTATAGATCGAAGCAGCTACTTTACGTTGATAAGCTTCGTCCGCGAGCATACGTGCTTCTTCTGGATGAGAAAGAAAACCCACTTCTACCAGCGCTGACGGGATCTTCAGAGCCTGCAAAAGATAAACCGTATTCACCGTTTTGGCGATTCGATCTGTATTCTCCAGATTACGAACCATCTCTTGTTGAAGCAGATTGGCCAGTCCTTCGTTATCCGGATGGTTAGGTGTATAGAAAACCTGCGCTCCACTCCATCGGTTTGAAGGAACACTGTTCATGTGAATGCTGATAAAGAGATCGGCTTGTTTATCCTCTATCCGCCGTACTCTTTGTTTTAGGTCTTCCGTCTTGCGTTTGGAGTACCCTCTGGTGTCCGATTCCGCAAGATCGGTGTCTATTTCTCGTGTCATCACCACTAAGGCCCCTGCCTGTTGCAAATAATCCCTTACATACAAGGCAATAGCCAGGTTGATATCCTTTTCAATAACCCCCTGTTTACTTACCGCCCCTCCATCTGGACCTCCGTGTCCTGCATCAATTGCAATGACTTTACCCGCCATCGGCAAACTCCAGTAACCTGACGTCTTAGCGGAAGGCAGCTCATAGGACATTACCGCCACCAACATGGCCAGCAAACCGAGGCTCAACATGACCCTTTTGATTGTCTTTAACCTGATCCAGACTACAAAGTGCTTCCCCATATTTTTACGCATAAAAAAACCACCTCGTCCCTATAAATGACTCTAATCATCTATATGGGACAAGATGGACAAATATACCCTTAGGACCGGACTTGCTCCACCATTCCTTCAATTAGCACCTCAGCTACCTCAGGACGTGTAAATTCAGGTGGAGGGCATTGGCCGTCACGTAGCAACCCTCTCACTTTGGTGCCGGAAAGCGCCATGTGGTGTTCCTTATCATGACAAGTTTTGCTGGATGCCATATTTCCACATTTGGTACAGAAGAAATTATATTCGAAGAACAACGGAGTGATCCCCAGTTCCTCTGCTGTAAAGTTAGTACAACCGTAATTTTTTGCGGACCATCGCATGAAAAATAGCTCTCGTGGGCCGGCATACCGCATAGCTGCGGGGAACACGCCAAGAAACGCACGATCAGCCGGATAATAGTTCTCCAGCAATACCAAATAACTCTTCATTGGTTTCGGACGATTCAGAACTTGGATTGGACCTCCCACATATGTTGCAGGACGCTCCAACAGTTTTTTGACACCCGAGTGCTCTGGATCATCTGTTTTGAAAACACGCCGTGCTTCTTCACCCTGATCCACCTGGTATATACTTTGAACTTCAAGCAAACCATAGGTTACCCCATCTTGATCACCAACAAGTTTAACACGTTCACCAATCTGGAGGGATGCCGCCTGTTTATCGTCAACAGCAAGTGTAATAGGAATACTCCAGACGGTTCCATCCGCAAGACGCATGCGAGACACAACGGATAGATAATCTTCCTCATTCAAGAATCCCTGAAGTGGTGAGAATGACCCACACCAATCAGATCCAAATCTGATATCGTCCAAGTATTAATACGCATAGAGGATAAATTCATACTGTCTTGCAACAACTGCTCTCGTTCTTCTCCTTGTACGATACGCTGCACCAGCGTACCTCCATGAGGCAGAATCGATGTCATCTTGTAGCTCCTTGTTTATCTATTATTTATGAAGGCCACATTCCGTTTTATCATTACCAGACCAGCGTCCAGCACGTGGGTCCTCGCCAGGCATAACTTGACGTGTGCAATGCTCACAACCAATACTCGGGTAGTTCTGATCATGAAGCGGGTTATATACAACGTTATTGTCACGAATATATTGCCATACATCTTCCGTCGTCCAATGCGCAATTGGATTAAACTTCATCAAGCCGAATTTTGAGTCATATTCAATCTTTTTCGAATTTGCACGGGTTGGCGCTTGATCTCTACGGATACCTGTAATCCATGCATCGTACTGTGAAAGAATACGCGTCAGTGGCTCGACTTTGCGGATATTGCAACATCCGTTGGGGTCAGACTTCCACATTTTTTCACCATGTTGAGCTGCCTGCTCTTCAGGCGTAATCTTAGGTGATACACGTACAAATTCCAGGTTATAATTCTCCTGCATCTTATCACGTGTTTCGTATGTTTCCTTAAAGTGAAAATCCGTATCCAGATAAAAAATATCTGTGGATGGGCTGATCTTTTGCAGCATATCTACAAGTACAACATCTTCTGCACCAAAACTACATGCAAAAGTGATATTTGGAAATGTCTCAATCGCATACCGAATAATATCCTCTGGACTCGCATGTTCCAGTTCCTCTGCCTTGGTCCGTGCCAATTCTTCTTTCTCCAACAAGTTCATCTGTGAATTCCCCCCATTCTGCATTTCAATACATTCTAAAGCCGACTAATCTAATATGAATTATGTTTAGTATAAAACTTTCATTGGGGATGTCAATGCCTGCCATATGGTAAAATAAATCAGTTTTTGCCCACATTTAAACGCCACTCGCAAACATTATTTTGGTACAGTTTACGCATTTCTCTGTTCTTCAGATAAAAACAATCATGTTGTTCAAAGCCAACGGGCAGATCAAAATAGATCACCTAACCTTGGAAACCTTTGCTGCTGTTGGGTTTGCATCATTCTTCTCTTCAAGAGCAGAATCAAAATAGCACCAGTTTATTGATAATGAAGAAAGAGAAGAACAGATTTTAAGGAGACCATGATTTCAACATATAGCAATTGATATGTAAGGGACTTTTATCGTTTCCATAAGAAATACTGATGAGGTTTACCCTAACCGAATGCATTCAGAAAATTCGGCTTGAGCCCTAACAGAGGACCATATAAGGAGCTGATATAGAAAGTGGAGGTGAAAGACAGATAAGAGTACATCAAATGATGTAAACGGATTTAAAGAGGTTATGTAAGATGTAATAACGCACATATTAAATGATTGTATTAAGGAACATTAAGAGAATTCTAAAAAGGTAATGAAGGTACTATCTACAAGTATGTGGAGAGATATCAGAGCTATTACACAAACTGAAGCAGTATAAGGTGAGTTGTCATGAATATATAAAAAAGCCTTTGACCGAGGCCAAAGGCTTTTAATATTAACGTTTGGAGAACTGAGGTGCGCGACGAGCAGCTTTAAGACCGTATTTTTTACGCTCTTTCATACGTGGGTCACGAGTCAGGAATCCTGCTTTTTTCAGGGATGCACGGTATTCCGGATCTGCTTTCAACAGAGCGCGGGAGATACCATGACGGATTGCGCCGGCTTGACCGGAGATTCCGCCACCATGAGCAATAACAAGAACGTCATAGTTGTTAAGCGTTTCTGTCAAGTTCAGTGGTTGTTTTACGATCAGTTTGAGTGTTTCCAAACCGAAGTATTCATTAATATCACGTTTATTGATGACAATGCGTCCTTCACCCGGTACAAGGCGAACACGTGCTACCGAATGTTTACGACGACCTGTCCCATAGTATTGTACTTGTGCCATGAAACTGTCCTCCTTTTAATTAACCGCGAAGTTCGTAAACTTCTGGTTTTTGTGCTGCATGTGGATGCTCAGTGCCTTTGTACGCTTTAAGTCTCAGCTTCATTTTCTCGCCCATGCGAGTTTTAGGAAGCATACCGCGAACAGCCAATTCCAACACACGCTCAGGTTTGTTCTTGATCATTTCTTCAGCCGTAGTTACTTTCAAACCACCTGGGTGCATCGAGTGACGGTAGTATTTTTTACCTTGCAGTTTCTTACCAGTCAATACGATTTTCTCAGCATTGATGATAACAACGAAATCGCCAGTGTCCACGTGTGTAGTGAATTGTGGCTTATGTTTGCCGCGAATCAAAGCAGCTGCTTCGCTCGCCAAACGTCCGAGGGTTTTGCCTTCAGCATCAATGATGTGCCATTGGCGCTCAACTTCGTTAGGCTTCGCCATGTACGTAGTACGCATGAAAAGTTCCTCCTTAAAATGTTCAAAATCATTATTTTCATTTATCTTCGTTCGTTAGGTTATAACTTTAGGTGTTGATGGATTGTTAAATTTCGATGTGAACATCTTAATTGGGGCTGTGGGAAAGCCATTAAGAAAACACAACTTTTATATTACAGGATAATCAATTAAATCGCAAGTGTTATTTAAGTGTAATTACTCACTAAATTTAATCAACTTGGTATTCAAGATCCCAGAGCATTAAACCACAGCTAACTGCAGTAGGTCCTGCAGCAGATCGATTACATGCAGCAATCATATTCGGTACATCAGAGGCTTTCCGTTTGCCCTCTCCGATTACCAGCAGTGTCCCTACAATGATACGAACCATATGCTGCAAAAAGCCGTTACCACTCACATAAATGTGAATGACACCCTGATCACGCGGATGGTCTCTGCACATTGATCGGTCCACTTCCATCCATGCTTCGTATACCGAACGAACATGATTCTCTTTCTGAGACTTGCGTGAAGCAAAGGAGGTGAAATCATACGTGCCTATGAAGTGACGTAAGCCCTCCTGCATTGCCATAATGTCCAGCTTCGCATGATGATGATACTGCAATCTTCTATTGAATACATCCGGAAATTGATTCGCATTGATAGTATAACGATATGTTTTCTTTTTCGCTGCGTAGCGAGAATGAAAATTAGTCGGCATCTCAGTTGCATCAATAACGACAATATCGGATGGTAATCTAGAGTTGAGTGCACCACACCAACGTTCAATCGGGATCTGGGACTCCGTAGGAAAATTGAAGATCTGTCTGCGGGCGTGAACACCTGCATCCGTTCTACCTGATCCTGTAATTTTAATAGTCTCACCGGTCAGTGCACGAATTGCATCTTCAAGATAGTCCTGAATGGTATTCCCTCCCGGCTGTACTTGAAAGCCGTAATAGGCAGTGCCATCATAAGTTAACGTCATACATAAGTTCCGCATTATTACCACACCTTTGTTCCATACTATACATATCCCTATCCCGAACAGCAAAAGAAGCTCCTTACGGAGCTTCTATTACAGCACGAAATCCGAAATGAAGAGAAAAAAAGGGTTAATCCAGAATCGTTGATTCTGCCCCTTTCCTCATCTCATCTGTTTTACGCGCGGTCTACCAGTTCCAAGTAAACCATTGGCGCAGCGTCACCACGACGAGGTCCCAGTTTCAGGATACGAGTGTATCCACCTGGACGCTCAGCGTAACGAGTAGACAATTCGCTAAACAGTTTTTGGATTGCATCTTGCTCACCATCGATAGTTTCGCGACGAACATAAGCTGCCACTTGGCGACGGGCATGAAGATCTCCCTTTTTCGCTTTAGTGATAATTTTTTCAGCAATAGAACGAACCTCTTTTGCTTTCGCTTCAGTTGTCTGAATACGTTCGTATAAGAACAGGTCGGTTACCAAGTCACGGAACAAAGCTTTACGTGCGCTGGAATTACGGCCCAACTTTTGATATGCCATTGTTTTCCCTCCTTCACTTCAAGTACTCGGCTGTCTATTCTTCTGTACGGAGTCCCAAACCAAGTTCCTCAAGCTTCTCTTGAACTTCTTCCAAAGACTTACGTCCGAGGTTACGGACTTTCATCATGTCTTCTTCCGTTTTCGTAGTCAGCTCTTGCACAGTATTAATACCGGCACGTTTGAGGCAGTTGTAGGAACGAACAGAGAGATCCAGCTCTTCGATCGTCATTTCGAGTACTTTTTCTTTTTTGTCTTCTTCTTTTTCGACCATGATCTCTGCATCTTTCGCTTCGTCTGTAAGACCCACGAAGAGCATCAAATGCTCAGTCAAAATTTTAGCGCCAAGGCTTACAGCCTCTTCAGGACGAATACTTCCATCAGTCCAAACTTCCAACGTGAGCTTGTCATAGTTGGTCACTTGACCGACACGCGTATTTTCCACAGCGTAGTTAACGCGACTGATCGGGGTGAAGATGGAATCGACTGGGATGACGCCGATCGGCTGGTCATCGCGTTTATTCCGATCTGCCTGGACGTAGCCGCGACCGCGATTGGCAAAAATACGCATGTGAAGTCTCGAACCTGGTCCGAGCGTAGCAATGTGTAAATCCGGGTTAAGGATTTCCACATCGGAGTCAGCACGGATATCTCCAGCCGTAATTGCTCCTTCGCCTTCAGCATCAATCTCGAGCACTTTCTCCTCATCCGAATGAATCTTAAGCGACAAAGCTTTCAGGTTAAGAATAACCTCAGTAACATCTTCCATTACGCCAGGAACTGTAGCAAATTCATGCAGAACGCCATCGATTTGAACCGAAGACACTGCCGCACCCGGCAGTGACGAGAGCAAGATTCGGCGAAGCGAGTTTCCAAGCGTCGTACCGTATCCGCGCTCAAGCGGTTCTACTACGAATTTCCCATAGGTGCCATCATCGTTGACGTCTACCGTCTCAATTTTCGGCTTTTCGATTTCAATCACTGCAATACCCCTCCTTCAAAACGTCGGTCCTCTATGAAACATTTACCTTCTCTTGCGAAAACATGTAGTAGTATGCCTAAACAACCATTATTAGCAGATTGTGCCGGAAATATACCACACGCAGGGGCAAATCTCATTAGACACGACGACGTTTTGGAGGACGGCATCCGTTATGCGGGACTGGAGTTACGTCTTTGATCAGGTTAACTTCAAGACCAGCAGCTTGCAAAGAGCGGATCGCTGCTTCACGGCCTGCGCCTGGTCCTTTAACCATAACCTCAACGGCTTTCATCCCATGTTCCATTGCAGCTTTGGCAGCAGTCTCAGCAGCCATTTGTGCAGCAAACGGAGTCGATTTACGGGAACCTCTGAATCCGAGGCCGCCTGAGCTTGCCCACGAAATTGCATTTCCGTGAGGATCCGTAATAGTAACGATAGTGTTATTGAAAGTGGAACGGATATGCGCCACGCCAGATTCAATATTCTTACGGTCACGACGTTTAGTACGTACGACTTTTTTCGGTTTAGCCATTTTCTCTTATCCCCCCTTATTATTTCTTCTTGTTCGCTACTGTACGACGAGGACCTTTACGAGTACGAGCATTCGTTTTCGTACGTTGTCCACGAACAGGCAGACCACGACGATGACGAACTCCACGGTAACAACCGATCTCCGTCAAACGTTTAATATTCAAAGAGATTTCTCGACGCAGGTCACCTTCTACTTTGACCTCTTTATCGATACTTTCACGCAATTTGCTGACTTCATCTTCCGTCAAATCACGAACACGAGTGTCCGGATTGATGCCTGTTGTGCTCAGAATTTTCTGGGAAGTCGTTTTACCGATTCCGAAAATATAAGTCAAGGCGATCTCAACGCGCTTATCACGTGGCAAATCCACACCAGCTATACGTGCCATTTTACGCTACACCCCCTTCTTTAACCTTGTTTTTGTTTGTGTTTCGGATTTTCACAGATAACCATAACATTCCCTTTGCGGCGAATGACTTTGCACTTTTCGCAAATCGGCTTGACCGAAGGTCTTACCTTCATGTGAATTACCTCCTCAAAGTTTTGCTAAGCAAAACCCTCTTCGTAAGCATTGACCTTGTTCTACTATTGTAAAACCGGCTTCGAAGCTTTCGCAAGTTTTGCCGGGCAAAACCCGCTTCATAAGCTTCACAGTTCATTGCAACTGTCTACTACTATTTACGGTAAGTTATACGCCCTTTTGTTAAATCATAAGGCGACAACTGAACAACTACTTTGTCTCCAGTCAGGATACGGATAAAGTGCATCCGTAGTTTTCCGGAAACGTGAGCGAGAATTTGATGACCGTTCTCAAGCTCAACCTTGAATGTTGCATTCGGTAGCGGTTCGAGAACCGTACCTTCCACTTCAATGACATCTTCCTTGGCCATTAGTCAGTCTCCTTTCTCTTCAGCTTGAATGTTGGTGGATTCCAGAAATGAATGAACCGCATAGCGGAGCTTTCCATTTGTCACCCGACCACACTCGTTTAAACTGTTCACAACCTCGCTGCTAATCATGGGCTGGAGTTCAAGATGAAGAAGACTCTTCTTCTTGGGTTGATCAAACTTCCGTTTGTCTCCATCCGCAATATATACGAACCTACTGTCCGCTATAGCAACAATTACTGCGGCTTGGTCCGCATTGCGGCCTTTACGGATCTTCACAAGTTGACCGAGCTGCGGATTAGACTGATTGTTCATGCCTTATCACCTACGCATTCAGTTTCGTGAAAATTTCCATACCATCTGGTGTAACTGCTACGGTGTGTTCAAAGTGGGCACATAACGTTCCATCAACTGTAACGACAGTCCAGTTATCCTCCAACGTTTTCACATACCGTCTACCTACGTTAACCATCGGCTCTATGGCCAGCACCATGCCCGCTTTAAGCCGTGGTCCCCGATCGGGAAGACCATAGTTCGGAATCTGTGGTTCTTCATGCAGATCCGCGCCTATGCCGTGACCGACATATTCACGAACTACGGAGAACCCTTCATCTTCAATATATTTCTGAATCGCATGAGATATTGTAAACAAGCGAACGTCCGGTTTTACCAGCGCCAGACCTGCGTATAACGAAGCCTCGGTAACGTCCAGAAGACGACGGGCTTCTTCGGAAATACGGCCGACCGGATAAGTCCAGGCGGAATCTCCATGATACCCCTGGTACTGCGCGCCAATGTCAAACGTAACGATATCGCCCTCGTTCAACTTGCGTTTGCCGGGAAATCCATGTACCAACTCTTCATTTACTGAAGCGCACACACTGGCAGGGAAACCGTTATAACCTTTGAAAGACGGCACAGCTCCTTGACTGCGGATGTATTGATCGGCCATATGGTCAAGTTCTCCAGTCGTAATACCGGGAGCGATATGCTCTGCCAAGAGACGATGCGTTTCCGCAACAATTCTCCCTGCTTCCCTCATCAAGCCCAGTTCCGTTTCGGACTTACCAATGATCATCAATTAACCTCTCAGTAAGGACACGATTTCTTGAGAAACTTGATCGATATCCTGTTCTCCGTTCATTTGACGAAGAAGACCTTTAGTCTCATAGAACGTGAGGAGTGGTGCTGTTTTGTTGATATACTCGTCCAGTCGAGTACCTACACTCTCTTCATTATCATCAGAGCGTTGATACAACTCACCGGCGCATTTATCACAAATACCTTCCTGCTTAGGCGGATTGAATACCACATGATAAGTGGAACCACAGTTCTTACAAATTCGACGACCCGTCAAACGAGCCAGCAATTTGTTGCGATCCACTTTCAGGTTGATTACATGATCGAGACCTGAGTTCAATCGATCCAGAATGCCATCAAGCGCTTCTGCTTGCGAAAGAGTTCTTGGAAATCCGTCCAAGAGGAAACCTTCTCTGCAGTCAGGCTGCTGCAAACGTTCTTCAACGATGCCAATGGTTACATCATCTGGTACAAGCAACCCTTGATCCATATATTCCTTGGCTTTCATGCCAATGGGAGTTCCCTGTTTGATCGCGAGACGAAATGCATCGCCTGTTGAAATATGGGGAATACCGAACTCTTTCACGATGACGTCTGCTTGCGTTCCTTTTCCTGCCCCCGGAGGGCCCATGAATAGGATGTTCACGTTATGTCACTCCCTCCAAGACTACCCTACATCAACAAACAGCACAATAGGTGCCGGCAAGTAAATCTTAGCTTGACCGGTACCTATTGCCTATTTATTGATAAAACCTTTGTAGTGGCGTTTGATCAATTGGCTTTCGATTTGCTTCATCGTATCCAGCGCAACACCGATAACGATCAGGAGGGATGTTCCTCCAATTTGCGCAGATTGAGGCAAACCAGAAAGTGCCCCTAAGAATACAGGCAGAACGGAAATGACTGCCAAGAAGATGGCTCCGGCCATTGTCAAACGAGTCATGACACGGGTCAGATATTTCTCGGTTGCTTTACCCGGGCGAATGCCTGGGATGTAACCGCCGTTCTTTTTCATATTATCAGCCATCTGCTGTGGATTCATCTGTACGAAAGTATAGAAGAATGTGAAACCGAAGATCATCACGACATACAGTAACATACCCAGAGGTTTGTGTGTAGTCAGATTCTGTCCGATCCACTGTGCCCAAAGGCGATCTGCCCAGAAGTTGGCGATGATCGTTGGGAACATCAACAGCGATGATGCAAAGATGACAGGGATAACACCTGCTGCATTAATTTTCAGCGGGATATGTGTATTCTGTCCACCGTACATTTTGTTACCTACGACACGTTTAGCGTACTGTACCGGAATTTTCCGAATCGCCTGCTGAATGTAAATGACCCCTATGATGATCAGCACAATAACAATTGCGATGATTACACCTTTAAGAATATTCATAAACAGTTGGTCAGGTTGAATGAAGTCGGATTCGATTGTTTGTTTGATAATGTTAGGCACCGTAGATAGGATACCCGCAAAGATCAAGATCGAAATTCCGTTTCCTATGCCCTTCTCGGTGATCTGCTCACCAAGCCACATCAGGAATGAAGTACCGGCCGTAAGTACAATCGCGATCAAGATATAATCTGCAAATGTAGCGTTAGGAATCATGTCTGTATTGTACAAGCGGTTGAATCCGATCGACGTACCAAACGCTTGAATCAATGCCAGACCAATCGTTAAATAACGGGTCAATTGTGCAGATTTCTTCTTACCTTGTTCACCTTGCTTTGCCCACTCCGCTAATTTAGGAATAACGTCCATGGAAAGCAACTGTACTATGATAGACGCAGTGATGTAAGGCACGATCCCGAGCGCAAATATCGAGAACTGGAAGAGCGCTCCACCCGAGAACGTATTTAGAAGTCCAAAAACTTCTTTACCCGCAGAATTTGTCGCTTCGAACACGTCTTTGTTAACTCCCGGTACGGGAACAAAGGATCCGATGCGGTAAATGATCAGTACAAAAAGGGTAAATAATACCCTTTTGCGCAGATCTTCAACCCGCCAGATATTCTTTAGGGTCTTGAACATTAAATCACCTCAGTTGTACCGCCGGCAGCTTCAATTTTCTCAATAGCAGATTGAGAAAACTTGTTAGCTTTAACAGTCAGCTTCACAGTGACATCACCGTTACCCAGGATTTTGATTCCGGATTTAGCGTTTTTAACTACGCCGTTCGTCATCAAGAATTCTGGAGTTACTTCAGTACCCGCAGCAAAACTGTTCAGGTCTTCAGTATTCACAACTGCATATTCTTTGCGAGTTGGGTTTACAAAACCACGTTTTGGCAAGCGACGATACAATGGATTTTGTCCACCTTCGAAGCCTGGACGTACTCCACCGCCAGAACGAGCGTTTTGTCCTTTGTGACCGCGACCTGATGTTTTACCTGTACCACTACTTGGACCGCGACCAAGACGTTTACGTTCTTTGCGGGATCCAGGAGATGGTGAAAGCTCATGTAACTTCATCGTTCGTTGCACCTCCTTAAAGATTTGTGGGATTAACCCGTTTTTAAGCTTCTACTTCTTTAACAGCAACCAAGTGGCTTACTTTGTTAATCATACCACGGATGGCAGGATTATCGTTTTGTACCACTTTGCTATTGATTTTGCGCAAACCCAATGTTTTCACAGTTGTTCTTTGCGTCTCCGGACGTCCGATCAAGCTGCGGACGAGGGTAATTTCTAATTTCGCCATGAGAATTCCCTCCTTAACCCAGAAGCTCTTCGACGGATTTTCCGCGCAGTTTAGCCACGTCTTCAGCACGCTTCAAACGGGACAAACCTTCCAAAGTCGCATTGACCATGTTCATGGAATTCGAAGAACCCAGAGATTTTGTCAAAATGTCACCTACACCAGCAAGTTCGAGAACCGCACGTACAGGACCACCAGCGATAACACCAGTACCTTCAGATGCTGGTTTCAACAGAACGCGTCCTGCGCCGAACTTACCTGTTACCAAGTGAGGAATCGATGTTCCTACGAGTGGAACGTGTACAAGGTTTTTCTTAGCGTCTTCAATACCTTTGCGAATTGCATCAGGTACTTCGCCCGCTTTACCGATACCAGCTCCAACCCAGCCGTTGCCGTCGCCGACTACAACCAGTGCGCTAAAGCTGAAACGGCGTCCGCCTTTTACTACTTTAGCTACGCGATTAATATTTACAACTCTTTCAGTCAGTTCCAAAGTATTCGGATCTACACGCAAGTCGTTAACCTCCTTTTGAAAAATATCTTAAAACTCAAGTCCTGCTTCACGAGCCGCTTCAGCCAAAGCTGCGATACGACCATGGTACAGATAACCGCTACGGTCAAATACGATGTTGGAAACACCTTTGTCTTTCGCACGTTTAGCAACGAGTTCGCCGACTTTACGAGCTGATTCAACAGATGCACCATTTTTGATGTCAGTGCTCAATTCTTTGTCTACGGTAGACGCGGAAGCGATTGTTACACCAGCAACATCATCGATAATTTGAGCATACATATGTTTACCAGAACGGAATACGTTCAAACGAGGACGTGCTGCCGTTCCTTGGATTTTTTTACGAACACGAAGGTGTCTTTTCAGACGAGCCTTATTTTTATCTGGTTTCGTAATCATCTCAAAGATTCACTCCTTTCAGGTTACCTCGCTGGCTTCAAAGCAGAAGCCACGGGGTATATTAGAAACACACGAAGCAAGCAAGCCGAAAGCCGCGCAAAGGCGGTAAGAGAAATCTTATTTCTTCTTACCGGCTTTACCTTCCTTACGGATGATACGCTCGCCTTCATATTTGATACCTTTACCTTTGTACGGCTCAGGTTCACGAACGGAACGGATTTTAGCAGCGTAAGCACCTACACGCTCTTTGTCGATTCCGCGAACGATGATTTTCGTATTCGAAGGTACTTCGAATTCGATTCCCGCTTCCGGTGTAATTTCAACCGGGTGAGAGTAGCCAACGTTCAGAACGATTTTATCTCCGGATTTGCTTGCACGATATCCGACCCCAACCAATTCCAGAGATTTTGCGAATCCTTCAGTAACGCCGCTCACCATATTGTTTACAACGCTACGCGTTGTGCCGTGCAAAGAACGGTGAGTTTTGTTATCGGAAGGACGCACAACTGTGATTTCGTTATTTTCAACTGTAACCTTCATGTCTTTATGAAGCTCACGAGTCAAAGTTCCTTTTGGTCCTTTTACCGTAATAACGGTGTTGTCCAGGGTGATGTCTACACCACTTGGTACTGTGATTGGTTTGCGACCAATACGAGACATATGTTGCACCTCCTATCTTGTGACGTTATATTACCAAACGTAGCAAACGACTTCTCCGCCGGATTTCGATTGACGAGCTTCTTTGTCCGTCATGATACCTTTAGATGTCGAGATGATCGCGATTCCCAGGCCACCAAGTACACGAGGTACTTCGTTGCTTTTCGTGTAAACACGAAGACCAGGTTTACTGATTCTTTTCAGACCAGTGATAACGCGCTCGTTATTTTGACCGTATTTCAGGAAAACACGGATAATCCCTTGTTTGTTATCATCGATAACTTCAGCGTCACGGATGAAACCTTCACGCTTCAGGATATCGGCGATTTGTTTTTTCATTGTCGAAGCAGGCATTTCTACCGTTTCGTGACGAACAGTGTTCGCGTTACGAATACGAGTAAGCATATCTGCAATTGGATCAGACATAGTCATTGTGAGTTAACCTCCTTCCCGTTCAGGACTTTTTACCAGCTTGCTTTTTTCACGCCAGGGATCTGGCCTTTATAAGCTAATTCACGGAAGCAAATTCTGCAAATTTTGAACTTTTGCAGGACCGAATGTGGACGTCCGCAACGCTCACAGCGTGTATATGCACGTACTTTGAACTTAGGTGTACGTTGTTGTTTAACTTTCATCGAAGTTTTTGCCACTTAGCCTGACACCTCCTAAATAATTTCGGAGAAAAGGGAGTCTTTCCAGACACCCGGAAACGTTATGCCAACATTACTTAACGAAAGGCATTCCCATTTGCGTGAGCAATTCGCGGGACTCTTCGTCTGTTTTCGCCGTTGTTACGATGACAATATCCATACCGCGGACTTTATCAACTTTATCATATTCGATCTCTGGGAAGATCAATTGCTCTTTCAGACCCAGTGTATAGTTACCACGTCCATCGAAAGCATTACTCGATACACCACGGAAGTCGCGGACACGAGGAAGCGTTACGTTGAGCAGCTTATCTAGGAAGAAGTACATACGCTCACCGCGTAATGTAACTTTCGCACCGATAGGCATATTCTCACGCAGTTTGAAACCTGCGATAGATTTTTTAGCACGAGTGATTACAGGTTTTTGACCTGCGATCAGTTGCAAATCGTTTACTGCGGAATCCAACACTTTAGAGTTTTGGACAGCGTCGCCCACACCCATGTTGATAACGATTTTCTCGATTTTCGGCACTTGCATTACCGTTGTATAGTTGAACTTCTGCATCAAAGCAGGAGCGATTTCTTGCAGGTAACGTTCTTTCATTCTTGATGCCATGAATCATAGCCCTCCTTTCTCATTCGGTTCAATTAGTCGATAATTTCTCCGGAACGTTTAGCAACGCGCACTTTCTTACCGTTATCCAAAACTTTGTAACCTACACGGGTTACTTTTCCGCTCTTCGGATCGATGTGCATTACGTTGGAAACGTGAATCGGAGCTTCCTTCTCGATAATGCCTCCTTGCGGATTTTGCTGGTTAGGCTTCTGGTGTTTTTTCACCATGTTAACACCTTCCACAAGGACGCGGTTCTCACGAGGATAAGCAGCGATGACACGGCCTTTTTTACCTTTGTCTTTACCGCTGATCACCATAACCGTATCTTCCTTCTTAACGTGAAGTTTGTTGTTATGGGATTCCAGAACTTTTTTCACTCTTGGCATTTCGTACACCTCCTGTTTCTAACATCACGAGATTAAGCTTTAGATAACTTCTGGAGCCAAGGAAACGATTTTCATGAAGTCTTTGTCGCGAAGTTCACGAGCAACAGGTCCGAAAATACGTGTTCCACGTGGGCTTTTGTCGTCTTTTACAACAACTGCTGCATTTTCATCAAAACCGATGTAGGAACCGTCTTTACGACGTATAGAACGTTTCGTACGAACGACAACCGCTCTGACTACATCACCTTTTTTGACAACGCCGCCTGGTGTTGCTTGTTTTACAGAACAAACGATCAAATCACCAATTTGAGCTGTACGACGTCCCGTACCGCCGAGTACGCGGATACACATCAGTTCCTTCGCACCGGAGTTGTCAGCCACAGTCAAACGTGTAAATGGTTGGATCATTTAGTATTCCTCCTTTCAGCTATGCTGCTGATGCATTAGATGATAACCGCTTTTTCTACGATTTCAGTAAGTCTCCAGCGTTTATCTTTCGAAAGCGGACGAGTCTCCATGATTTTCACCGTGTCACCGATTTTCGCAGTGTTTTCTTCGTCATGTGCTTTGAATTTTTTAGTAACCTTAATGCGTTTATGGTACAAGTTGTGTTTTTTGTAAGTTTCTACAGCAACAACAATCGTTTTATCCATTTTATCGCTGACCACTTTACCGGTTTGCACTTTACGTGCGTTACGTTCTTCGCTCATTGTTGGCCTCCTTCCTGATTACGGACGGATTGTATATCCTATCCCTAATTAACCGATTCCCAATTCTCTTTCACGGATAATGGTTTTAGCACGAGCTATTTCTTTCCGCACATCACGGATGCGAGTCGGGTTATCCAGCTGACCGGTAGCTAATTGAAAGCGGAGGTTAAAGAGTTCTTCTTTAAATCCGGCAATCTTTTGCTCGATTTCAGCAGAGGTTAGGTTGCGAAATTCACTAGCTTTCATTTGCTTCACCACCCACTTCTTCACGTTTCACGAACTTCGTTTTGATTGGCAGTTTGTGAGCGGCAAGGCGCATTGCTTCGCGTGCAACATCCTCCGGTACACCAGCAAGTTCAAACATGATCTTACCAGGTTTCACTACTGCAACCCATTTTTCCACGTTACCTTTACCGCTACCCATCCGAACCTCGAGAGGCTTTTGAGTAACTGGTTTGTCAGGGAAAATTTTGATCCAAACTTTACCGCCACGTTTGATATAACGTGTCATTGCAATACGAGCCGCTTCAATCTGACGGTTCGTAATCCAAGCCGGTTCCGTAGCTTGAAGACCATATTCGCCGAAGTTCAGAGTTGTTCCGCCTTTAGCTTGGCCTTTCATATGTCCACGTTGTTGCTTACGGTGTTTTACGCGTTTTGGTACCAACATGATTAGTTGCCTCCTTCCTTAGCTGCTTGTTTCTTAGCCGTAGGAAGAACCTCTCCACGATAGATCCATACTTTTACGCCGATAAGTCCGTAAGTAGTATGAGCCTCTGCTGTACCATAATCGATGTCAGCACGCAGTGTGTGCAGTGGAACAGTTCCTTCGCTGTAGCCTTCAGAACGTGCAATCTCAGCGCCGCCAAGACGTCCGCCTACTTGAGTTTTAATACCTTTTGCACCAGAGCGCATAGTTCTTTGAATTGCTTGTTTCAAAGCACGACGGAAAGAAACACGACGTTCCAATTGTTGTGCAATGCTTTCAGCTACAAGGATAGCGTCCAGATCTTGGTTCTTAATCTCAGAGATATTGATGTGTACTTTTTTACCGCCAGCAATTTTCGTAATTTGGTTACGAAGATTTTCAACTTCCGAACCACCCTTACCAATAACCATACCTGGTTTAGCAGTGTGAATCGTTACGTTTACGCGGTTAGCCGCTCTCTCAATTTCCACACGAGATAAAGCGGAGTCTTTCAATTTATTTTTCAGGAATTCACGAATTCTCACGTCTTCCATCAAAAGATCACCGAAGTCTTTGCCTGCATACCATTTAGATTCCCAGTCACGGATAATTCCGACACGGAGTCCGATTGGATTTACCTTTTGGCCCACACATTTCCCCTCCTTCTATTTCTCAGATACCACCAAAGTAATGTGGCTTGTACGTTTGTTAATACGACTTGCACGTCCCATTGCACGAGGGCGGAAACGTTTCATTGTCGGTCCTTGGTTCACGTAAGCTTGCGAGATAACCAAGTTATTAACATCCAAAGAATAGTTATGTTCCGCATTCGCAATAGCGGAGTTAAGCAACTTCTCAACGATTGGAGAAGCAGATTTCGGAGTGTGACGGAGAATGGCAACCGCCTCACCTACTTGCTTGCCGCGAATTAAGTCAACAACGAGTTGAACTTTACGAGGAGCAATCCGGATAAACTTAGCATGTGCTTTTGCTTCCATTGTGTAACCTCCTCTCAAACATTAAAGATGTTCATTTATCTTCTTGTTTTCTTATCATCATCAGTATGGCCTTTGTACGTACGGGTTGGAGCGAACTCACCCAGTTTGTGTCCGACCATGTCCTCAGTTACATACACTGGCACGTGTTTACGACCATCGTAAACGCCAAATGTGTGTCCGATGAATTGTGGGAAAATTGTAGAACGACGGGACCAGGTTTTGATTACATTCTTCTTACCCGAAGCTTCCATCTCTTCTACCTTTTTAAGCATGTAGCCATCAATGAATGGCCCTTTTTTCAAACTGCGACCCATGTGGAGATCCTCCCTTCAAACATAGCTATAATGCATCCGCAGATGCCTCACGAAGTTATGCACAGTGTGTATTACTTCGTGCGGCGGCGAATGATGTATTTATCAGAAGCTTTATTTTTCTTACGCGTTTTGTAACCAAGAGTAGGTTTACCCCATGGTGACATTGGCGATTTACGTCCGATTGGAGCACGACCTTCACCACCACCGTGTGGGTGATCGTTAGGGTTCATTACTACACCACGAACCTCAGGACGTTTACCCAACCAACGGCTACGACCGGCTTTACCGATTTTGATGAGCTCGTGGTCTTGGTTACCAACAGATCCGATTGTCGCGCGGCAAACTTTCAAAATACGACGAACTTCTCCGGAAGAGAGACGAACGGAAACGTATTTTTCTTCTTTACCAAGCAATTGAGCTTCTGTACCAGCAGCACGAACCAATTGTCCGCCTTTACCTGGTTTCAACTCGATGTTGTGGATAACGGTACCTACTGGAATGTTTTCGAGTGGCAGTGCGTTACCGATTTTGATGTCTGATTCAGGTCCAGAGAACACTTGATCTCCAACTTTCAAACCTTTAGGAGCGATGATGTAACGTTTCTCACCATCAGCATAGTGAATCAGAGCGATATTAGATGTACGGTTCGGGTCATACTCAATCGTAGCAACGCGGCCCGGTATTCCATCTTTAGTACGTTTGAAGTCGATGATACGGTATTTACGTTTGTGTCCACCACCATGGTGACGAACTGTAATTTTACCTTGGTTGTTGCGGCCTGCTTGTTTGCTCAACGGGGCCAACAACGATTTCTCCGGCTGATTTGTGGTGATTTCCTCAAATGTAGAAACGGACATGTTCCGTCTTGCCGGGGATGTTGGTTTATACTTTTTGATTGGCACTGGGTTTCCCTCCTTACTTCAAAAATTCAATTATACAGTTTCAAAGAACTCAAGCGTTTTGCTGTCTTTTGTCAGCGTTACAAACGCTTTTTTCCATTCGCTAGTATATCCGGAATAACGTCCGTACCGTTTTGGCTTAGCTGGAACACGAAGCGTGTTCACGTTTTTCACTTTTACATTGAAAATAGCTTCTACGGCTTTCTTGATCTCGGTTTTGTTTGCACGGATGTCGACTTCAAATACATATTTCAAGTCATTCATCATGTCAGCTGTACGTTCCGTAATAATCGGACGTTTTACAATATCACGAGGATCTTTCATTACGCGAGCACCTCCTCTACCTTCTGAACTGCTTCTTTCGTAATGATCAGTTTGTCGTGCGAAAGCACGTCAAGAACATTAATGCCGTCAGCAGCTACGAATTTCACGCCTGGAATATTCCGTGCGGAAAGAGCTACATTATCATCATAGCTAGGAGCTACGATCAAAGCTTTACGTCCCACTTTGAGGTTACTCAAGATGGCTGCAAATTCTTTAGTTTTAGGTGAGCTCAACGTGAGAGCGTCCAAAACGATAATGTCATTGTCAAGCACTTTAGATGAAAGGGCTGATTTAATCGCCAAGCGGCGAACTTTCTTAGGCAGTTTGTACGCATAGCTCCGTGGTGTTGGACCAAATACGATACCGCCGCCTTTCCATTGTGGCGAACGAATTGAACCTTGACGAGCGCGACCTGTACCTTTTTGTTTCCAAGGCTTACGTCCACCGCCACGTACTTCAGAACGTCCTTTTACTTTGTGGGTACCTTGACGAAGGGAAGCGCGTTGCATGAGAACTGCATCGTACAGAACGTGTTGGTTCGGTTCAATTCCGAAAACCGCATCGTTCAATTCAACTTCGCCTACTTGGCTACCATCTACATTGTAAACTGATACTTTTGGCATTTTGTGTTCCTCCTTTCTTCAGTGGTTATTTTTTCACTGTTTCTTTAACTTTAATGAGACTGTTTTTCGGTCCAGGAATGGAACCTTTCACGAGCAACACGTTACGCTCAGCGTCTACTTTAACTACTTCAAGACGTTGAATTGTAACCGTATCATGTCCCATGTGTCCTGGCAGGCGTTTGCCTTTAGGAACTCGGTTAGCTTGGATCGAACCCATTGAACCAGGGCCACGGTGATAACGCGAACCGTGTGACATAGGTCCAGTGCTTTGTCCCCAACGTTTGATAACGCCGGCAAAACCTTTACCTTTAGAAATACCCGTTACGTCAACGAATTCGCCTTCAGCGAAAATGTCAGCTTTCAGTTCTTGGCCAACTTCATATTCTGCGATGTTGATACCGCGAACTTCACGAACGTAGCGCTTAGGGGCAGTGTTCGCTTTTTTAGCGTGACCTGCTTCTGGCTTGTTAGCATTTTTTTCTTTCTTATCGGAGTAACCGATTTGAATCGCTTCGTAGCCATCATTCTCAATGTCTTTCTTTTGCAAAACAACACAAGGGCCTGCTTCGATAACCGTTACTGGAACTACGTTACCTTCAGGAGTAAATACTTGAGTCATTCCGAGTTTTTTTCCTAAGATTGCTTTCATGTTGACACCTCTTTTCCTTTATACATGGTCTTTGTTGTATCTTGTATTACAATTTAATTTCGATATCTACACCGGACGGCAGATCCAAGCGCATCAAGGCATCCACAGTTTGTGGAGTCGGGTTAACGATGTCGATCAAACGCTTATGTGTGCGTTGTTCGAATTGTTCCCGAGAATCCTTGTACTTGTGCACCGCACGAAGAATAGTAATGATTTGTTTTTCAGTAGGAAGCGGAATCGGACCGGATACACCTGCACCCGAACGTTTTGCTGTTTCAACAATTTTCTCCGCGGATTGATCAAGAATTCTGTGGTCGTAAGCTTTCAAACGAATACGAATTTTTTGCTTTGCCATTTTAGTCCCTCCTTCTATCGCCCAATTTTTTATCGGACATACTCCGTGAAAATTTTCTAGCCACTGCCCCATGGCAAAGGGGCCGGGTGTGCCAGTAACCTCTCACATCATCGCAACGTCACAGAACAACATTCATTATTATATAGAAAAGATGGGCGTATTGCAAGCATATTTAAAAAAAACATTTAAACTAATCTTTTCTGATGAAATGACTTCGTTTAGTGCAGTGTTCTCTTCAATATCCAGGCTGCCTTACCAATCCTTCTATTTTTGTAAATGATGTTCATTTCGTATGACGCAGGTTCCGAAACTTTACACATAATAAAAGAGTTCTTTATCCGATGTCGGATAAAGAACTCTTCCGAAGCTTCGTTACAGTACAATGTTACTCGTTCCAGTACACTGTTGCATATGCTTTATTCAGCGTTAAGCCGAATTATTTTTGGATCGATGCTACGGAACCGGCACCTACTGTACGTCCGCCTTCACGAATGGAGAACTTAGTTCCTTCTTCAATCGCGATTGGGGAGATCAGGGAAACAGTAACAGTGATGTTATCACCAGGCATTACCATTTCAGTACCTTCAGGCAAGTTGATGATGCCTGTTACGTCAGTTGTACGGAAGTAGAACTGTGGACGGTATCCAGTGAAGAAAGGCTTGTGACGGCCACCCTCTTCTTTAGTCAAAACGTAGATTTGTGCAGTGAATTCTGTGTGTGGCTTAACAGAACCCGGTTTCGCAAGTACTTGACCACGCTCGATTTGAGTACGGTCAACACCACGCAACAATGCACCGATGTTGTCGCCCGCTTGAGCGGAATCCAACAATTTACGGAACATTTCTACGCCCGTAACTACGGATTTTTTAGTTTCTTCAGTAATACCAACGATTTCGATCTCTTCGCCGACTTTAACAGTACCACGCTCTACACGGCCAGTAGCAACAGTACCACGACCAGTGATGGAGAATACGTCCTCGACAGGCATCAAGAAAGGCTTGTCAGTTTGACGCTCAGGCAATGGGATGTAAGTATCGATCTCTTTGAACATCTCAACGATTTTTTGAGCCCACTCACCATCAGGATTTTGCAGAGCTTCACGAGCGGATCCACGAGTGATTGGAGTATCGTCACCTGGGAACTCATATTCGTTAAGAAGGTCGCGAACTTCCATCTCAACCAATTCCAACAACTCTTCGTCTTCAACCATGTCGCATTTGTTCAAGAATACAACGATGTAAGGTACGCCTACTTGACGGGAGAGCAAGATATGCTCACGAGTTTGTGGCATTGGACCATCAGCTGCGGATACTACCAAGATAGCTCCGTCCATTTGTGCCGCGCCAGTGATCATGTTTTTAACATAGTCGGCGTGACCCGGGCAGTCTACGTGAGCGTAGTGACGAGTGTCAGTTTCGTACTCAACGTGTGATGTGGAGATTGTGATACCGCGCTCGCGCTCTTCTGGAGCTTTATCGATTTGATCGAATGCAATTGCTGCACCACCGTAAGTTTTGGACAATACAGTTGTGATTGCAGCAGTCAGTGTTGTTTTACCGTGATCGACGTGACCGATCGTACCGATGTTAACGTGGGGTTTATTACGTTCGTATTTAGCCTTTGCCATTTGAACGTGGCCTCCTTAAAATTATAATTTTATGTTTTCACTGAATGAAGTGCTCCGAAATGAATTCTTATGCACTTGCATCCAGTGTGAGAAAACTACTCGGTGCCTTTTGTTTTAGCAACGATTTCTTCAGCAATGCTCTTAGGAACTTCTTCATAGTGAGAGAGCTCCATGGAGAATACGCCGCGTCCTTGAGTACCGGAACGAAGAGTCGTAGAGTAACCAAACATTTCAGACAAAGGTACCTTAGCACGGATGATTTGAGCTCCACTACGGGAATCCATACCTTCGATGCGGCCACGACGGGAGTTCAACATACCCATTACGTCACCCATGTACTCTTCTGGAACTGTTACTTCTACTTTCATGATAGGCTCAAGCAGAACTGGTTTACACTTGTCTTTAGCCGCTTTAAGCGCCATAGATCCGGCAATTTTAAATGCCATCTCATTGGAATCGACATCATGGTAAGATCCGTCTACAATTGTAGCCTTAACGTCTACAAGCGGGAAGCCTGCAATAACGCCGTTTTTCATTTGCTCTTCAATCCCTGACAGTGCAGGTTGAATGTATTCTCTTGGAACCGAACCACCGACAACCTTACTTTCGAACTGGCTGCCTGTACCCGGCTCGAGAGGTTCGAATTCAACCCATACGTGACCGTATTGACCACGACCACCGGATTGACGTACGAATTTACCTTCAACGCGCGCTGGAGCACGGAATGTTTCACGGTAAGCTACTTGTGGTTTACCCACAGTAGTTTCAACCTTGAACTCACGACGCATACGGTCGATGATGATATCAAGGTGAAGCTCACCCATACCTGCCAAGATCGTTTGGCCTGTTTCTTCGTCAGTATGAGCACGAAGAGTTGGATCCTCTTCAGTCAACTTACCGAGAGCAACACCCAGTTTATCCTGGTCAGCTTTGGTTTTAGGTTCAACAGCGATTTCGATAACCGGATCAGGGAAGTTCATTGACTCCAAGATAACCGGATATTTCTCATCACATAGTGTATCACCTGTACCCGTATCTTTCAAACCTACGGCAGCTGCAATATCACCGGAGTAAACTACAGTAATTTCTTGACGACTGTTCGCATGCATTTGAAGGATACGACCGATACGCTCACGCTTGTTTTTAGTGGCATTCAATACATATGATCCGGATTGAAGAACACCGGAGTATACGCGGAAGAATGTCAATTTACCAACGTAAGGGTCTGTCATAATTTTGAATGCCAATGCGGAGAATGGCTCTTCATCGGATGACTTACGAATTGCTTCAGTTCCATCTTCAAGATGTCCCGTGATCGATGCAACATCTGTTGGAGCTGGCAAGTAGTCGATAACAGCATCCAACATCAGTTGAACACCTTTGTTACGGTATGAGGATCCACAGATAACCGGGAAGATCTTAACATCTACAACACCTTTACGGAGTACGGTTTTGATCTCATCAATTGTGATCTCTTCGCCTTCCAGGTATTTCATTGTCAAATCTTCGTCCAGTTCAGCAACGCGCTCAATCAGCTCGTTGCGAAGTTCTTCAACTTGATCTGCAAATTCTGCAGGAATTTCGACTTCTTCGATATCTTGTCCCAGGTCATCTTTGTACATATGAGCCTTTTGAGCAACGATATCGATGATGCCTTTGAAATCATTTTCAGCGCCGATTGGAAGTTGAATCGCAACAGCGTTCGCTTGAAGGCGATCACGCATGTCAGATACAACGTTCAGGAAGTCAGCACCGATGATATCCATTTTGTTTACATATGCGATACGAGGTACGCCGTACTTGTCAGCCTGTCTCCATACGGTTTCGGACTGAGGCTCAACGCCTTCTTTCGCACTGAATACACCAACTGCTCCGTCCAATACACGAAGGGAACGTTCAACTTCAACAGTGAAGTCAACGTGTCCCGGGGTATCAATAATATTAACGCGGTGGCCCTTCCAAGCAGCGGTAGTAGCAGCGGAAGTAATCGTAATTCCGCGCTCCTGCTCTTGTTCCATCCAGTCCATTGTCGCAGCGCCTTCGTGAACTTCACCGATTTTGTGCGTACGTCCTGTGTAGAACAAGATCCGCTCAGTTGTAGTGGTTTTACCCGCATCAATATGAGCCATGATCCCGATATTACGTGTATTTTTCAAGGAGAACTCTCTAGCCATGAAATGGGTCTCCCTTCAAAATTGAAGTTTTTTTATTGTGAACTGAATCCTACCAACGGTAGTGAGCAAACGCTTTGTTCGCTTCAGCCATTTTGTGCGTATCTTCACGTTTTTTAACGGAAGCGCCTGTGTTGTTGGAAGCGTCGATGATCTCAGCCGCCAAACGCTCTTCCATTGTTTTCTCACCGCGGTTGCGGGAGTAGTTCACGAGCCAACGTAATCCCAGAGCAGTACGTCTCTCTGGTTTCACCTCGATTGGTACTTGGTAGTTGGCACCGCCGACACGGCGAGCTTTAACTTCCAGGACTGGCATGATGTTCTTGATTGCTGCTTCAAATACTTCCATAGGGTCATTACCCGTACGTTCTTGAATCAACTTGAACGCATTATACAGAATGCTTTGAGCAACACCGCGTTTTCCGCCGATCATGATGCGGTTGATTAAACGAGTAACCAACTTGCTGTTATACAATGGATCAGGCAGAACGTCTCTTTTCGTAACTGGACCTTTGCGTGGCATGGATATCCCCCTTTCTTTCTTGTTCAGCAGATCCTGTACCTTCCAGACTTAGACCAGAAGGCTTTCAGGCTAACTGCTTATAATAGTTTAGGCTTTTTTAGCTTTTGGACGTTTAGCACCGTATTTCGAACGAGCTTGCATACGGTTGTTCACGCCTGCAGTATCGAGAGCTCCACGAACGATGTGATAACGAACTCCTGCAAGGTCTTTAACTTTACCTCCGCGGATCAATACCACACTGTGTTCTTGAAGGTTATGTCCGATTCCCGGGATATAAGCAGTAACCTCGAGACGGTTCGTCAAACGAACACGGGCATACTTACGAAGTGCAGAGTTTGGTTTACGTGGAGTCATTGTACCTACACGAGTGCAGACACCACGTTTTTGTGGGGCACTGATGTTAGTAGATTCACGTTTCAAAGCGTTGAATCCTTTTTGCAAAGCTGGAGATTTTGACTTCTCAACTTTTGCTTGACGTCCTTTACGAACCAGTTGGTTAATAGTTGGCATGTGATTGCCACCCCCTTCCTCAAATATTCATGTTTCTTTATAAACCTCTTTCGCTAAGTCCACAGACCCAGGCGGTTCATAAAAAGACAAATGAAAAGTTTTTGCCTTGGAGAATCCTTAAAAGTTCTCGGACAAAAACGTTCCTTACTCTATGATTTTACGACAGCAGCCATAGCTGCTCCTACTCCAATCCCGCAAGCCTTGCCGAGATTTTTCATTGTATCCACTTTCGTGCATTTCACATTGTGTTGTTCACACAAAGCAATGATTTTGGAAGTAAGCTGCGGATCACTATCTTCTGCGACATAGACTTCAGAAGCCATACCTGTCTGCACCATCCGCATGGTCTGTTTGGAACCAATTTTGACATGAGCATCTTGTAAGGCTTTTTCATTAGACATTGTGCATTCCTCCGAATAGAACCAAGTACAATCAGCTGCCCACGCACCTTTGATATATTAGCATCTAGCGCAAGCATTGTCAATGCTAATCCTAAAACATTTTTTTTAAAAGTTTACGTACATCAGGATCCGTCCGTCTGTATCATACAAACGTCCGTCTCCTGAGGCACAAAACTTTCAATCTCCTCTAAATAAGGAGCAATCTATTTAATCAACCGAAACTGGCTCAAGTTCTTCTACTGAAGATTGGCCATCTTCTGGCTCAGCAAATTTGATGCTGCGGTAACGGTGCATACCTGTACCAGCAGGAATCAATTTACCGATGATTACATTTTCCTTCAGACCGAGCAACTGATCGACTTTACCTTTGATCGCTGCATCTGTCAATACACGTGTAGTTTCTTGGAACGAAGCCGCCGAGAGGAAGGAGTCTGTTTCCAGGGATGCTTTCGTAATACCGAGCAGGATTGGTTTTGCAACCGCCGGCTCTTTATCACTAAGAATCGCAATTTTGTTAGCTCTTTCGTACTCATGCATATCCACGAACGATCCTGGCAACAGCGTTGTATCTCCTGCATCTACGATACGGATTTTACGCAGCATTTGACGGATCATAACTTCAACGTGCTTATCGTTAATTTCTACGCCTTGGTTACGATATACGCGTTGTACTTCCTGCAGAATGTAGTTTTGTACACCACGTATGCCTTTAATCCGCAGCATCTCTTTTGGATCGATGGAACCGTCTGTCAACTCGTCACCCGCTTCAACTTCCGCGCCTTCGCTTACGCGCACACGGGAACCGTAGGTAACGGCGTATACTTTGGATTCCGCTTCACCTTGAATTTCGATTTCACGACGATCTTTCGCTTCGCGAATCTCTTTAACCACACCATCGATTTCACTGATCGTTGCTTGACCCTTAGGATTACGAGCTTCAAACAACTCCTGGATACGTGGCAAACCTTGCGTAATATCGTCTCCGGCTACACCACCGGTGTGGAATGTACGCATTGTAAGCTGTGTTCCTGGCTCACCAATGGACTGTGCTGCGATAATACCAACCGCTTCACCAATCTCCACGTGTTTACCAGTCGCCAGGTTGCGACCGTAACACTTCTTGCAGACACCATGACTAGCACGGCAGCTGAGTACGGAGCGGATTTGCAATTTGGTGATGCCTGCTTCGATGATCGCTTCTGCTTTGTCGGAGTCAATCAATTCATTGCGACCTACAATGATTTCTTTCGTTTCCGGATGACGAAGAGTCTCGAAACAGTATCTGCCTTCAATACGGTCATAGAGATCTTCAATAACCTCTTTACCATCTTGGATACGACTTACCGTAAAGCCTTTATCTGTACCACAATCATCATCACGCACGATAACGTCTTGGGCTACATCTACGAGACGACGAGTCAGGTAACCTGAATCGGCTGTACGTAGGGCTGTATCCGCCAAACCTTTACGCGCTCCGTGAGTCGAGATAAAGTACTCGAGTACTGTCAGGCCTTCACGGAAGTTCGATTTGATTGGGAGTTCGATAATTCGACCGGATGGGTTGGCCATCAGACCACGCATACCGCCCAATTGGGTGATTTGCGATTTGTTACCCCGTGCTTTGGAGTCTACCATCATCATGATCGAGTTGTATCGATCCATGGACTTCATCAGAATCTCAGTGATGTCATCTTTGGATTTCGACCAGATATCAATGATACGGTCATAGCGCTCTTCATTCGTAATCAGACCACGACGGTACTGATTCGTAACGATTTGTGCTTTTTCCTCAGACTGTCTAAGAATTTCAAACTTCTCAGGCGGAACGATAACATCAGATACCGCAACCGTAATACCGGCACGAGTAGAGTATGTGAATCCAAGTTGTTTGATTTTATCCAAAATAACGGCTGTTTCCGTTGTGTGATAGATTTCAAAACAACGTGCAATGATGGAGCCGAGGTATTCTTTACCAACACCGCCAGCCAGAGGAGCATTCATAATAGCTTCTCTAAGATCAGCACCTTTTTCATATACAAATGAGTGATCTGCAGTACCTTGGTATAGGTTCGAACGAGTCGCATCATTGATATAAGGGAAGCTTGCCGGGAAAATTTCATTAAAGATAATTTTACCAACAGTTGTCAGCAACATTCCTTCTTGCTGTTCTTCCGTGAAGCTTGTTTTACCAAGCGCCTTAACCGGAATTGCAACACGCGCATGCAGACCAGCACTACCACGTTGGTATGCCGATACAGCTTCGTTAACTGTACGCAAGATCATACCTGTGCCCTTTTCTTCCTTGTTGTCCATAGTGAGGTAGTAGGAACCAAGCACCATATCCTGGGAAGGAGTAACAACCGGTTTACCGTCTTTCGGGTTCAAAATGTTACCTGATGCGAGCATCAGGATACGCGCTTCCGCTTGAGCTTCAGCGGACAATGGAACGTGCACGGCCATTTGGTCACCGTCAAAGTCGGCATTGTATGCCGTACATACGAGCGGGTGAAGACGAATTGCTTTACCTTCAACAAGAATCGGTTCAAATGCTTGAATACCGAGTCTGTGAAGCGTAGGGGCACGGTTCAACAGAACCGGATGCTCCTTGATTACTTCTTCAAGAACATCCCATACTTCAGGACTTACACGCTCAACTTTACGTTTCGCGCTCTTGATGTTGTGGGCAAGCCCTTTATTTACAAGCTCTTTCATAACGAAAGGCTTGAACAATTCAAGTGCCATATCTTTTGGAAGACCACACTGATACATTTTCAGGTAAGGTCCGACAACGATAACGGAACGACCAGAATAGTCAACCCGTTTACCGAGCAAGTTCTGACGGAAACGTCCTTGTTTACCTTTCAGCATGTGGCTGAGAGATTTCAAAGGACGGTTACCAGGACCCGTTACCGGGCGTCCGCGACGACCATTATCGATCAATGCGTCAACAGCTTCCTGCAACATCCGTTTTTCATTTTGCACGATAATATCTGGCGCGCCCAGATCAAGCAGACGTTTCAGACGGTTATTCCGGTTAATTACACGGCGATACAAGTCATTCAGGTCAGACGTTGCAAAACGTCCACCATCCAGCTGTACCATTGGACGAAGTTCCGGCGGGATAACAGGAAGTACATCCATGATCATCCACTCTGGCTTATTGCCGGAGTTGCGGAATGCTTCGATAACTTCCAGACGTTTAATCGCACGATTACGACGTTGTCCTTGTGCAGTGCGGAGCTCTTCCTTCAGGAATTCAAGCTCTTTATCCACATCAAGATCTTGAAGCAGTTTTTTAACCGCTTCTGCGCCCATGCCAGCCTGGAAACCATATCCGTATTTTTCACGGTAGCTGCGATATTCTTTCTCGGACAACAGCTGTTTTTTCTCCAGTGGAGTTTCTCCTGGATCAGTTACAACATATGATGCAAAATAAATAATCTCTTCGAGTGATCTTGGAGACATATCCAGCGCAAGACCCATACGGCTCGGAATACCTTTGAAGTACCAGATATGCGATACCGGAGCAGCGAGCTCAATATGGCCCATCCGTTCGCGGCGTACTTTCGCACGTGTTACTTCAACGCCACAACGATCACAGACAACGCCTTTATAACGGACGCGTTTGTATTTACCGCAATGACATTCCCAGTCTTTTGTAGGGCCAAAAATCTTTTCGCAGAACAGCCCTTCCTTTTCCGGTTTCAACGTACGATAGTTGATCGTTTCCGGTTTTTTCACTTCTCCGCGGGACCAAGAACGAATTTTCTCTGGGGAAGCAAGCCCGATCTTCATGTATTCGAAATTGTTGACGTCCAACAAGGAGCAACCCTCCTTAACCAATTCCTGTATTCTAGGTTACGCCCTCTCCGGCCGAAGCCGGAGCAAGACGCGAGCCTGATGAAAAACGCCGGTCATCATGCGCTCGAAGCGGTTTATTCCGCTCCGACCTCTGTACCCTCAAGGTTGAGGCTGAGCTTATCGCTCGCAGCGTCATCTTCATCGTCCATTTCTCTCATTTCAATCTCTTGCTCATCTTCACTCAAAATCTTAACGTCCATACCCAAGCTTTGCAGCTCTTTGATCAATACTTTGAATGACTCAGGAACGCCTGGTTCCGGAACATTTTCGCCTTTGACGATGGATTCATACGTTTTAACCCGACCAACAACATCATCGGATTTAACAGTCAAGATTTCTTGCAGTGTATAAGCAGCACCGTATGCCTCAAGCGCCCATACTTCCATCTCCCCGAAACGCTGTCCACCGAATTGGGCTTTACCACCCAATGGTTGTTGCGTAACAAGTGAGTAAGGACCTGTGGAACGGGCATGGATTTTATCATCAACCATGTGTGCCAGTTTGATCATGTGCATGACACCTACGGTAACTTCACGTTCAAACTCTTCACCTGTACGACCATCATACAGGACGGTCTTACCATTACGTTGCATTCCTGCTTCTTCCATCGTATCGAAGACATCATACTCCTTCGCTCCGTCGAATACAGGCGTTGCTACGTGAATACCCAGTTGCATCGCCGCCATACCCAAGTGAACCTCGAGTACTTGACCGATATTCATCCGGGAAGGTACGCCCAGTGGGTTAAGAACGATCTGAACCGGTGTACCGTCTGGCAGGAAAGGCATATCTTCTTCCGGCAAGATGCGGGCCACGACCCCTTTGTTACCGTGACGTCCGGCCATTTTATCACCCTCGGAAATTTTCCGTTTTTGAGCGATATATACACGAACGAGTTGGTTAACACCTGGAGGCAGCTCATCACCGTTTTCACGAGTAAATACTTTCACGTCTACTACGATACCGTCAGTACCATGTGGTACACGCAAGGAAGTATCACGTACTTCACGTGCTTTCTCACCGAAGATCGCATGCAGGAGACGTTCTTCTGCAGTCAACTCTGTTACACCCTTAGGTGTTACTTTACCAACCAGAATGTCGCCAGCGCTAATCTCAGCACCGATGCGGATAATACCGCGCTCATCCAAGTTACGCAACGCTTCTTCCCCAACGTTAGGGATGTCACGCGTGATCTCTTCAGGTCCGAGCTTGGTATCACGTGCTTCCGACTCATACTCCTCGATATGGATGGATGTGTATACATCTTCCTTAACGAGTTTTTCACTGAGCAAGATCGCATCCTCGTAGTTGTAACCTTCCCAAGTCATGAAGGCAACAACGACGTTACGTCCCAGAGCCAATTCACCCATTTCCGTTGAAGGACCATCAGCGAGGATATCGCCAGCTTTGACAGAGGCACCTCTTTTGACAATCGGACGCTGGTTAATGCATGTTCCTTGGTTCGAACGCATAAATTTGTGTAATTTATATTTAACGATATCGCCTTTAACTTCCTGACCGTCCACTTCTTCAACACGACGGACCCAAATCTCATTCGCAGAAGAACGTTCGATAATTCCGTCATAATCGGAGACAATACATACACCAGAATCTTTTGCAGCTTTGTGCTCCATACCTGTTCCTACAAGTGGTGCTTTAGGAATCAAGAGCGGAACCGCCTGCCGCTGCATGTTTGATCCCATGAGTGCACGGTTGGAGTCATCGTTCTCAAGGAACGGGATCAGCGCTGTAGCGACGGATACAACCTGTTTAGGAGATACGTCCATGTAGTCAACTCGCTCACTCGGCATCGTAAGGATGTTATCCGACTGTTTGTTGTAACGTACAATGATCGCTTCTTCTTCAAATGTACCGTCTTCGTTCAACTTCGCATTCGCTTGTGCGATGACATAGTTGTCCTCTTCGTCCGCTGTCAGGTAATCAATTTGCTCAGTTACAATACCTGTCTTCGGATCAACCCAACGATATGGGGCTTCAATGAAGCCATATTCATTTACACGGGCGAATGTAGACAAGGAGTTGATCAAACCGATGTTTGGTCCCTCTGGAGTCTCGATTGGACACATCCGGCCATAGTGGGATGGATGGACGTCACGCACTTCCATACCTGCACGCTCACGCGTCAAACCACCGGGTCCGAGTGCGGACAAACGACGTTTATGCGTCAACTCACCGAGTGGGTTCGTTTGATCCATAAACTGTGACAATTGGGAGCTACCAAAGAACTCTTTAATCGATGCAATAACAGGACGGATGTTGATCAATGCCTGTGGTGTAATTACATTAGCATCCTGAATGGACATTCTCTCACGAACCACACGCTCCATACGGGACAAACCGATACGGAACTGGTTCTGCAGAAGTTCACCCACCGAACGCAAACGACGGTTACCCAGATGGTCAATATCATCCGTGCTACCAATTCCTTGCAGAAGGTTAAGGAAATAACTGATGGACGAAATGATATCCGCCGGCGTCACGTTTTTAACGGACTTGTCAATGATTCCATTGGCAATCAGTTTGACTACTTTACCATCTTCTGTTGGTGAAAATACATCGATCGTTTGCATAGGAACATCATTAGCATCCAAAACACCGTTACCCACGTGATACGTGCGGAAACCAACGCTTTTCTCAAGATACGGCATGATTTCATCCAACAAGCGACGATCCACCATTTGACCTGCTTCAGCAATGATTTCACCTGTTTCAGCGTCAACAAGTGATTCAGCCAAACGCTGATTGAACAAACGGTTTTTGATGTGAAGCTTTTTGTTCATTTTGTAACGACCTACATTAGCCAGGTCATAACGTTTTGGATCAAAGAAACGCGCTACGAGCAAGCTTTTCGCGTTATCAAGCGTTGGCGGCTCGCCCGGACGAAGACGCTCATAGATTTCAATGAGTGCTTTCTCCGTGGAGTCCGTGTTGTCTTTGTCCAGTGTATTGCGGATATATTCGTCATTACCGAGCAGATCCAGAATCTCAGCATCTGTGCCAAAACCAAGTGAACGCAGGAGAACCGTAACCGGTATTTTACGTGTACGGTCGATCCGGACGTAAACAACATCCTTCGCGTCCATCTCCAGTTCCAGCCAAGCGCCGCGGTTAGGAATAACTGTAGCGGTATACGTTTTTTTGGCGTTTTTATCTACTTTGGTACTGAAGTAAACGCTAGGAGAGCGAACCAACTGGCTGACAATAACCCGTTCCGCACCATTAATAATAAATGTGCCCGTGTTGGTCATCAGCGGGAAATCTCCCATGAATACTTCCTGCTCTTTGACTTCGCCGGTTTCCTTATTAATGAGCCGGACTTTAACCCGAAGCGGTGCTGCATACGTAACGTCACGCTCTTTCGCGTCGTCTACTGTATACTTCGGTTCACCGAGACTGTAATCAATAAATTCCAAAATCAAGTTACCTGTAAAATCCTGGATCGGCGAGATATCCTGGAACATTTCGCGCAACCCTTCCTCCAAAAACCAATCATAGGATTTTTGTTGGATTTCAATCAGGTTCGGAACTTCGAGTATCTCGTTAATTCGTGCATAACTGCGCCGAGTGCGTCGACCATATTGAACAAGATGTCCTGCCAACTTAAACTCACCCCTCAATGTCTACTCACTTTAAAAATTTCGTTGCGAACCTCTGTTTGTAACCTTATAATGGTACACATACAGAGCAAAGCAATGCATCCACAAATAAAGAAAAGCCCTTACTCGAAATGTCGTTCGAAAAAAGAGCAACTTTGATCGGCGGATGTCTTTCCAAATCATTCTTATCCCCAGTTTGCCCAAAATGTACATATTATACGCCAAACGTAGGCATAATAAGCCCGTTCGGCGTAAAAAAAGGTTGACATTTTTAGTTAGCTAAAGCCAAGTAGGGCATCTTAATACTGACATTTTACAATAATACCACGGCCTGAATTTCAAGTCAATAGTCCTATTGCAAAAAAAATGATCCCCTGCTTACTTTACAAACTGGGATTTAGCCTTTAGTAGATGCTCTTCCGCTTTCACCGCTTTAAAAATCCGATAGCCTTTATCCTTCGTCACTTCTTCCACTCGTCCAAACAAAGATTCCAATTTCGCTTTCGCAGATGGGGCACCTTGCTTCTTCTGAATGACAATCCATAACGAACCGCCTACCTTCAAATGACGATGAGCCTGTTCGAAAATAGCATGAACCGTTTCTTTCCCAGCCCGTATAGGCGGATTGGTAAGTACAACGTCAAAATCTTGCTTTTTTACTTCAGCCAGTAGATTACTTTGTAATACCGTGACATTGTTGATTCCGTTCGCTTTTGCATTTTCCCTGGAAAGTTCAACGGCTCTCTCGTTGATATCGATCATCGTGACATGTCCATCCGGTACAAGTTTGGCCGCTGTAAGGCCCATCGGGCCATACCCACAACCCACATCGAGAACATGAGCTCCTGATGGTAACTCTATCGCATCAATCAATACTCTGCTGCCATAATCGATTCCGTTTTTGGAAAATACACCGGCGTCCGTCACGAGTCGCAGACTGAATCCGCGAAGAACTGCTTCAGTTGCTTTGCGATCATGTGCTACTTGCGGTTTGTCCGAATAATAATGATTGGACACATCCTCACTCACTTTCCATTTACAATTACAGCAACAAACCCCTTGATATAAGTCAAGGGGTTTGTTGTTTTGTTCATTTAGCTTGTAAAAGCTAAATTATTTAACTTCAACTGAAGCGCCTGCTTCTTCAAGCTTAGCTTTAACCGCTTCTGCTTCTTCTTTAGCAACTTTTTCTTTCAAAGCTTTTGGAGCGTTGTCAACCAGTTCTTTTGCTTCTTTCAGGCCAAGACCTGTGATTTCGCGAACTGCTTTGATAACGTTGATTTTGGAAGCACCAGCGCTAGTCAAGATTACGTCGAACTCGGATTGCTCAGCTTCAGCAGAAGCTACTGCACCTGCAGCAGCTACTGGAGCTGCAGCAGTTACGCCGAATTCTTCTTCGATTGCTTTAACAAGATCGTTCAATTCCAGTACAGTCATGCCTTTGATTGCTTCCAAGATTTGCTCTTTACTCATGAGTGAACCTCCATATATAATATTATTTTTTTTAATTCATTTGCCACCTAAGCAGCATTTAGATCAAGTTGCTTACGCGCCTTGTTCTTCTTTTTCTGCAACTGCTTTAACCGCAAGCGCGAAGTTGCGCACTGGCGCTTGAAGCACGCTGAGGAGCATGGAGAGGAGTCCATCGCGGGATGGCAGTTCTGCCAACGCCTTAACTTCTTCTACTCCGATTACGCGACCTTCTACGACTGCACCTTTCAATTCCAGTGCATCGTTCTTTTTCGCGAAGTCGTTCAGAATTTTAGCTGGAGCCACAACGTCATCTACGCTGAATGCAATTGCAGTAGGACCTGTAAGAACACTATCGAGTTCTGTCAGTTCTGCTGCTGCAGCTGCACGGCGAAGCAACGAGTTTTTCAGCACTTGGAATTCGATCCCTGCTTCACGAAGTTGCTTACGCAACTCAGTTACTTGGGCAACGTTCAATCCGCGATAGTCAACTACAACAGTTGTAACGCTCTCGCGCAATTTTGCTGTTACTGCATCAACGGACTCTTGTTTTGCTTGAATCACTTTTGCGTTTGCCAATCTGTACACCTCCTGATCAAATTTATCCCATTAAGAAAAGCCTCCGTAGAATCACGAAGGCTTGATATATACTCATCATCGATTTGCATCGTTCTAAGTTCTATAATCACACCTCGGCAGGAAATTAAGCCAATTGGCACCTACTGTCTACGGCAAGCATATTCAAATGTCAACGGTCAGTCACTCGGACTCACAACTTTTATATCTTATCAAAACAGGACAAGCCTGTCAAGATTTATTATCTAAAAGCTGCTGCGTTCACGCGTGCGCCAGGGCCCATCGTGGAAGAAAGACTAACATTCTTCAGATAAACACCTTTTGCTGCCGCTGGTTTAGCACGATTCAGAGCTTCCATGAGAGCTTTAAAATTCTCATTCAGTTGCTCAGAAGAGAAAGATGCTTTACCAATCGGTGCATGAATTTGACCTGCACGATCCAGACGATATTCGATTTTACCGGCTTTAATTTCTTGAACAGCCTTAGTTACATCGAAAGTTACCGTTCCGGCTTTAGGGTTAGGCATCAGACCTTTACCGCCGAGCAGTCGGCCCAATTTACCTACTTCACTCATCATATCTGGTGTCGCTACGCAGACGTCGAATTCGAACCAGCCTTGTTGGATTTTGTTGATCATGTCTGCATCACCAACATAGTCCGCGCCAGCCGCTTCCGCTTCTTTCGCTTTGTCACCTTTTGCAAATACCAATACGCGTTGTGTTTTACCTGTGCCGTGTGGCAAGACAACAACACCACGTACAGCCTGGTCTTGCTTACGAGGGTCTACACCCAAACGAACTGCCGCTTCGATTGTTTCATCGAATTTTGCAGTAGCTGCCTTTTTCACAAGCTCTACAGCTTCTGAAGGCTCGTAAGTTGCTTCGCTGTCAATCAGTTTAGCAGCTTCCAGGTATTTTTTACCGTGTTTAGCCATGTTTTATTCCTCCTTTGTGGTTTTAGCGGATATACCTCCCACATCAACCGGTCGCGAATCGACCGGTTTTACGAAGCCATGTTTCAGATGAAAATTAGTCTTCGATGGTGATACCCATGCTGCGGGCAGTACCTTCGACCATACGCATAGCGGACTCAACGTCTGCTGCATTCAGGTCAGGCATTTTTTGTTCTGCGATTTGACGAACCGCATCACGTTTAACAGTAGCAACTTTTTTCTTATTCGGTTCGCCGGATCCTTTTTCAACTTTAGCTGCCACTTTCAACAGAACTGCTGCTGGTGGAGTTTTAGTGATGAAAGTAAAGGAACGGTCTTCGAATACAGAAATCTCAACTGGAATAATCAATCCCGCTTGATCAGCTGTACGAGCGTTGAATTCTTTACAGAATGCCATGATGTTGACACCTGCTTGACCCAAAGCCGGACCTACTGGTGGTGCTGGATTCGCTTTACCTGCTGGAATCTGCAGTTTTACCATTTTAATTACCTTTTTTGCCATGATTGACACCTCCTTGCAAAATAGTGGTTAACGGGCCTTCCAGCCCTCCCACAAGAAACTTGAAGAAACTATATCTTCTCCACTTGTGTATATTCCAACTCAAGCGGTGTTTCCCGTCCAAACATGTTCACGTGCACTTTCAACTTGCTTTTGTCTACCAAAATTTCTTCCACGGAGCCTACAAAATTCGCAAAAGGACCGACTTTAATACGTACGGACTCCTTAAGATCGAACTCAATTTTCGGCTTAGGTTCAACCATACCCATGTGCTTCAGAATTTGTTCCACTTCTTCAGGCAACAAAGCAGTAGGTTTGGACCCAGAACCTGTCGAACCGACAAATCCTGTAACCCCTGGTGTGTTGCGAACAACATACCAAGAATCATCCGTCTGTACCATTTCCACCAAGACATAACCGGGGTAAACTTTACGCATAACGGTTTTTTTCTTACCGTCCTTGTTTACCACTTCTTCTTCCATTGGAACAAGAACGCGGAATATCTTGTCTTCCATGCCCATAGACTCTACGCGTTTTTCCAAATTGGCTTTGACCTTGTTCTCATACCCTGAATAGGTATGAACGACGTACCATCTTTTTTCCATATCAAGCCACCGGAACCCTTCTTAAATAATCGCTTCGATCACAAAGGAGATGCCAATGTCAATGACCCAAAAAAACAGCGTCATAACCACAACAGTACCAAGTACGATCAATGTGTAGTTGGTCAGCTCTTTACGATTAGGCCAGCGAACTTTTTTAAGTTCAGCCCAGCTTTCTGAGAAAAAGGAAATCAGAGATTTGAAACTTCGTTTCACGCCGACACCTCCAAAAACTATCTGGTTTCGCGATGAGAAGTCTGCTCGTTACAAAACTTGCAAAATTTCTTCATCTCCATGCGGTCGGGGTGATTACGCTTGTTTTTTGTCGTAGTGTAATTTCTTTGTTTGCAGTTAGTACAAGCCAAAGTAATAATTACCCGCATGATGTACACCTCCCGAAGACTTCCACATTCAAGCAGAGTCTCTAAATTGATCCTGAAAAAAAGCCATAAATTTAGGCCTACCTAAAACACTTTATCACAAGGGTATAACCATGTCAATGAAAGAATAGCCTTTCATTCATTGGGTATTACTTCCGTACAACGTACATTCGTTTCACATCTCTGTTTTTCTCTTCTCCTGCATGGACCGAGCGATTACTAGTATAAACATTCTTTGATTTTATAAACTTGAGACACTAAAAAAAGACTCAAACTCCGAGCCTTTTCCGTCAACGACAACATGTGTTTAATTATCTCGAACTTCCAGGTACTTTTCAAGCTTGCGCTTGACGCGCTGTAGTGCATTATCAATGGACTTCACATGCCTGTCCAAATCTACTGCAATCTCTTGATAAGATCTCCCGTCCAGATACAACATCAATACTTTACGTTCCAGATCGCTCAGAATCTCGGACATTTTATCTTCCAGGCCCACAAACTCTTCCTGATTGATGATAAGTTCTTCCGGATCACTGACCTGGGTTCCACAAATCACATCGAGTAACGTACGATCAGACTCTTCGTCATAAATAGGCTTGTCCAGAGATACATAAGAATTAAGCGGAATATGTTTCTGACGTGTTGCTGTCTTAATCGCCGTGATGATCTGTCTTGTAATACACAGTTCGGCAAAAGCCTTGAACGAAGCCAGCTTGTCCCCTTTGAAATCTCGAATGGATTTGTAGAGGCCAATCATTCCTTCTTGAATAATATCTTCCCGGTCTGCCCCAATCAGAAAATAAGATCTTGCCTTGGCGCGTACAAAGTTACGATATTTGTTAATTAAAAACTCTAACGCTTCGCTTTCGCCTTCACGGAAAGCTTCGACAATGTCTTCGTCACTTTGGTAATCATACTTGGATAACATGATATCTTTGAGGTCGACACTCACAGACAATCCCTCCGGCTGCAACGCAAGGTACCCCGTTACTCTACTCTATGAAATATAGGATCAGTATATATGATGGCACCTCACACCGTCAACCACGCTCTGCCTAAAAAAGAACATCAATAACATAAATGTCAAGACTTTCAATATTCTAAATATTGTAAAAAGCAGGTTACTATTCCCGCCGCCATCGCTCAAACTCTTTCAATACATCGGGACTCAACTTGCCTCCGAGTGTATTACGTGTTGTCTTCGCTTGATCTTCTTCCAGTCGTTTCTTTAATTCTTTTTCGTTCTGCTCGACTTCAATCAGCAATTCCCTTGCAGATATGCGTAGCGCTCCCTGTCCGAATATGACATGTTGCTCTACCATATCGCTCGTAGCCACATAGATTTGGCGTCTTCGCATGCTTAGTTCCCGAACGAGTCTCTCAATGCATTCGTCTGCCGTCTCTTTTTCCTTTGTAAAATAAATCTGTACTTTGCTCTGTGTAAAGGATTTACCGAGTCCAGGCACGAGGTAGGCGTCAAACACAACAATGACCCGCCGGCCGGAGAACGCCTGATAGTCAGCAAGCCGAAAGAGAAGCCTGTTACGCGCCTCTTCGAGCCCACTTTCCGCCAGTCTGGTTAACTCCGGCCAGTCACCAATCATGTTGTACCCGTCTACAAGAAGCACATCACGGGAATCAGCCATACCTTCTATTCCTGCACTTGACGCGAGCGGAGCACTTCATACATGACAACACCCGCTGCCACGGAAGCATTCAGGGAATTAATCTGACCTTGCATCGGTAATTTGATCAGTACATCGCATTTTTCACGAATGAGTCGTCCCATTCCCTTGTTTTCATTGCCGATTACCAATGCTACAGGGCCTGTAAAGACTCCGTTACCAAAGACACCTTCATGAGCAGTGACATCTGTCCCTACAACCCACACACCTTCTTCTTTAAGGCGATCGATAGTCTGGCCGAGATTACTTACACGAGCCACTGGTACGTATTCCACCGCACCTGCTGACGTTTTGGATACCGTCACTGTTACCGCTGCTGAGCGACGTTTGGGTACAATGACACCATGCGCACCCGTGCAGTCTGCTGTCCGCAAAATCGACCCCAGGTTATGAGGATCTTCAATCTCATCCAGCAGGATCAGGAAAGGATGCTCATTCTTCGCTTTCGCTGCGGCAAGAATATCTTCTACCTCCACATAAGCGTAAGGTGCCGCTTGTGCGACTACCCCTTGATGCTGAACGCCTGGTACCGTTTGGTCCAACTTACGCTTGTCCACGTGTTGAATGACAATACCGAGTTTTTTAGCTTCCGAGATAATAGGTTGAGTCAGATGTTTCTGTGCTGTATCGGCAATCCATATTTTATTAATGGTCCGGCCTGAACGCAGCGCCTCCGTTACGGAGTGTTTACCGGCGATCCATTCTTCTTCCATCGTTGTTCGATCCTCTCTGTAATGCGTTGTTTTGTTGAAATTTCTATTTTTTTGTCGGTGCTGGCGATTGTTGTTCCGCTTGCTCAATGCCAAGCCCAATCAGTTCAATCATGCGATCATGTGAACCACTGCTGTAGAGGTAACCAATGAGACATTCAAAAGCCGTAGCATGTCTGTACTCCAGAACATCTGCATTTTTGGGGATACTGCCCGACTTGGCATTCCGCCCTTGCCGGACGACATCCCGTTCTTCTTCTGTCAGTGCAGCCTCAATCGTTGCAAGTATGCGGCTCTGTGCCTTCGCTGATACCAATCCGGTTGCACTACGGTGCAAATGATTGGGACGCATGTTGGCCTTCGACAACAGATATTGACGAACAGCCACCTCATATACCGCATCACCAATATAGGCCAGCGCAATAGGAGGAATCAACCTCGCAGGTCTGGAAGGGGGATATGGGAACCATCCTCCCTCTGTGGCCTGCTCCTGCTGTTTTGGTGTATTTGAATGTCCTTCGCTCATTTGCGCCGCCATCTCATGCCCTGCGCCGTATCCTCAAGCAGGATGCCACGTGCAGACAATTCATCGCGGATTTCATCCGCTCTTGCCCAGTTTTTGGACTTGCGCGCTTCTACACGTTCTTCAATCAGACGCTCTACTTCTTCATCCAAAAGTTCTGGCTCTGCGTCAGTATAGATGCGCAGCACCGCATTCAGTTCATTGAATAATTCGAGTAGTGCACGAATGTCAGCAGCATTGACTACTTCTTGCTGCAACAATTGGTTGGCTTCCCCTGCCCATTCAAACATAGCTGTAATTGCATCAGGTGTATTGAAATCGTCCTGCATCTTCTCGTGATACTGCTGACGAATTTGGTCGAGTCTTGCCACAAACTCTGCTGAAATACCCTGATCTACAGTCACCGAATTCAGACGATGGTTCAGGTTACCTACCGCATTCGCAATCCGGTCCACACTGTTCTGTGCCTGCTCCATCGTATCATCCGTAAAGTTCAATGGATTACGATAGTGGGTAGACAACATGAAATAACGAATCGCTTCGCGTTTATATTGATTCCGCAAGTCTTTAACAAGAACACCATTGCCGAGCGATTTCGACATTTTCTCGTTATCGATTCGAATAAAACCATTATGCATCCAGTAGTTGGCAAGCGGTTTGCCTGTTAACACCTCGGATTGGGCGCATTCGCATTCATGGTGTGGGAACTGCAGATCCTGTCCGCCCCCGTGTATGTCCAGTGTATCCCCAAGATACTCCCGAGCCATGGCGGAGCACTCAATATGCCATCCTGGTCGACCATCACCCCAAGGACTGGACCAGTAGATCTCACCTGGTTTAGCTGCCTTCCAGAGCACGAAATCTTCGGGATGCTCTTTACGCTCGTCCACGCCTACACGGATTCCGAATTGCAACTCCTGCAGGTTTTGTTTCGAGAGTTTGCCGTATTCGCTGAATTTGCCTGTGCGATAATAGACGTCACCGCCATTTTCATATGCAAATCCCTTTTCAACCAACTCACGGATAAAATCAATAATGAGCGGCATGTTCTCTGTAACTCGTGGATTGCTACTTGCCTTCGGAATACCCAGTCCTTCAAGGTCTTCATAATAGGCCGCAATAAACTTCTCCGCGACATGAGGGACGTCTGTTCCAAGTTGTTCTGCTTTGCGGATCAGCTTGTCGTCGACATCCGTGAAGTTCACCACATAGTTCACTTCATGTCCTGTCTGTTCCAGGTACCCGCGAACCGTGTCGAAAAAGATAACCGGGCGTGCATTCCCGATATGAATGTAGTCATATACCGTAGGTCCGCACACATACATTTTCACCTTCCCTGGCTCTTGGGGAACAAAATCCTCTTTTGTACGACTCATCGTATTATAAATTTGAAGCGTCATGGTCACTTATCCTTTCATCCTATACTGCCTATATTTATTGTATCACGTATCACGCACAGTCTCATTTTCACGAGCATTCTGCAGTGTACGTATCTCTTGCTGCAATCGTTCGAGTTCTTGTTGCATGCTGCGCAAAGAGTCGACGACCGGATCGGGCAACTGCTGACTGAGGCGATCTACCCGTCGACCATCCTGTTTGACAATTCTGCCCGGTATACCCACCACGGTACTGTTGGAAGGGACTTCCTTAAGCACAACGGAGTTAGCACCAATGTTACATTGATCCCCCACGCTAAATGAACCCAGCACTTTCGCTCCAGATGAGATAACCACATTATTACCAATGGTCGGATGTCTCTTTCCTTTTTCTTTCCCTGTTCCGCCAAGGGTAACCCCCTGATAGATAACGACATCATCGCCAATCTCACATGTTTCTCCAATAACGACGCCCATTCCATGGTCAATAAACAACCGATTTCCGATCGTAGCTCCAGGGTGTATCTCAATTCCTGTCATAAAACGACTAACCTGCGAAATGAAACGGGCAACCGAGAACCATCTCCGCTTGTATAAAAAATGAGCAATCCGGTGTGCCCATATTGCATGCAGCCCTGAGTAGGTTAATACCACCTCAAACCATCCCCGGGCCGCCGGGTCGTTTTCAAACACCGCCTGGATATCTGATCTGATCTTCTTGAACATGCTCGTTCCCCTCTTGTTCAGGTTCCCGTCCTCCGGCTTACCGGACGGCGCGTTCCTTGGTAGTGTACTGCACACTCGCCTAAACAAAAAACGCCCCTGCAGCATTTAGCTGCAGAGGCGTTTATCGCGGTCCCACTCTGCTCGGTTCATCCTCAAAAAGAATGAGCCCTTAAGCGGTTTGGTAACGGAAACCAATCGTCACAACCTATCCTAACGTTTTCCGATGTCATGCTGACAAAGGCGGGGCTGGATTCGGCTGTGCAGCTCACGGGCGCATTTCGACTGATGGACAGTGGATGGCTCACAGCCACCGCAACCAAAGAAATCTTCCTTTGCTGCGGGACCATCCTCTCTGAATCTGTCCGGGTCAGTCTACTCCTCCCGATCTTTGCTGTTCTATTAGATAAATCATATCAATTATTCGTTGTGTTGTTATTATAGCGAAAAGGCCTCAGACTGACAACAGCCTCCTGTGTAATCCATACATCATAAGACTGTGCTCAGATTCCAAATTAACGGAAGATCCTCAATTAAGCTTATTTTACTTGCGCAAGCAAACGTTCGATCACCGTATCACGGCCCAGCAGGACGATCGTTTGATTCAAATCCCGTCCATGCGTCTGTCCAGTCAAGGCTACACGGATTGGCATAAAGAGCTGTTTGCCCTTAAAGCCGGTTTCTTTCTGTACTTCCTTGATCAATGCAGCCATTTTGCTTGGCGTGAACTCTTCGCTCGCCTGCACTTTATCAGCAAAAGCCTTCAGCACAGTTGGCACCTGTTCCTCAGCAAGTACTGCTTCTCCTTCGCTTTCCAGCTCCAGATTGGAACGGAAGAACACTTCGGACAATTCCACAATATCGGAGGCAGAATTCATCTGCTCCTGGTACAGGTGCACCAGCTTATATGCCCATTCTTTTTGTTCAGCAGACAGCTCGGAAGAAATACGTCCAGCCTTTTGCAGATGCGGAATGGCCATTTCGGCAATACGTTCAGGGTCAGCATGTTTGATATAGTGGTTGTTCAAGTGCGCCAGCTTGTGGGTATCAAATACTGCTGGGCTCTTGGACAGACGTTTCGTATCAAAAATGGAGATCAGTTGCTCTTGCGAGAAGATCTCTTCTTCCCCTTCTGGCGACCAGCCGAGTAAGGAAATGAAGTTAAACATCGCTTCAGGCAAATAGCCGAGCTGATCATACTGTTCAATAAACTGAATAACGGACTCATCCCGTTTACTCAGCTTCTTGTGATTTTCATTCACGATCAGCGTCATATGACCAAATTGCGGCGGCTCCCAGCCGAGCGCTTCATAGATCATCAGTTGACGCGGCGTGTTCGAGATGTGATCTTCCCCACGCAGGACGTGGGAGATCTTCATCAAGTGATCATCCACAGCAACGGCATAGTTGTACGTGGGAATGCCGTCCTTTTTCACAATGACGAAGTCGCCAGATTCCTTGCTATTGAACGAAATTGTACCTTTAACCATGTCATCAAACGTATATGTGCGCTCTTCCGGTACACGGAAACGAATACTCGCTACGCGACCTTCCGCTTCAAACGCACTAATTTGCTCTGGAGTCAGGTCACGGTGTTTGCCGGAATAACGCGGCGTTTCTCCACGTGCTGACTGTTCCTCACGCTCTTGCTCCAATTCTTCTTCCGTGCAGAAGCAACGGTAAGCCAGACCTTTATCCAGCAATTCCTGCGTATATTTACGATAGAGATCCAGACGTTCCGTTTGACGGTATGGTCCGTATTCTCCACCCACATCAATACTTTCATCCCACTCGATTCCAAGCCATTTCAGGTATTTCAGCTGGCTTTCTTCACCACCGGCAATATTCCGTTTCACGTCCGTATCTTCAATACGAATAATGAATTTACCGTTATTATGTTTGGCATATAGATAGTTAAACAACGCCGTACGGGCATTCCCGATATGCAGGTGTCCCGTTGGGCTCGGCGCGTAACGCACACGAATTTCCGTGCTCATATGATCCCCTCCGTCACTAATTGATTGATGATATTATTATACACGTACAAGGCAAACAACGGATTGAGCAGCAATGCCCTCTCCCCGTCCCGGGAATCCCAGTTGCTCTGTTGTTGTTGCTTTCACGTTCACTTGCGTTACATCCGCTTCCAGTGCCTTGGCAATAACCTCGGCCATCTGTGGGATGTAAGGAGCCATTTTTGGCTTTTGGGCAATAATCGTTGAGTCGATATTTCCCAGCTGATACCCGCGATCCTTCACAAGCTGCCACACATGCTCCAGCAATTTCAGACTGTCGGCATCCTTGAATTCCGGATCGGTATCCGGGAAATGCTTGCCGATATCCCCTAGTGCCAGCGCACCCAAAATGGCATCACTAATTGCGTGCAATAGCACGTCTGCGTCCGAGTGACCCAGCAGTCCTTTTTCATAAGGAATCGTTACTCCGCCAATAATGCACGGGCGTCCCTCCACCAGCTGATGTACATCAAATCCCTGTCCTACACGTATCATCGCTTCTTCTCTCCCCCCAGCAAAAACGCGGCGTATTCCAAATCTTCCGGCGTCGTTAATTTGATATTGGTATAATTGCCTTCCACAACCTTGACCGACATTCCCTGACGTTCAGCCAGCATGGCGTCATCTGTCCCCAGAAATCCGTCCTGCTCGGCTGATTCGTAGGCGGAAAGCAGGGAAGAAAGACGAAAAGCCTGCGGGGTTTGAATGCTCCACAGACTGCTGCGGTCTGGCGTCGCCGTAACGACCCCTTCCGCATTCACTTGTTTGATCGTATCCTTCACGGGAACGGCCAGTACAGCTCCTCCACCACCGGATATGGCGGCCGCCATGCATCCCTTGATCTGCTCATGGTTCACAAAAGGACGAACCCCGTCGTGAACGAGAACCCAATCCGTCCCAAGTGCCTTCAGGCCTTTATGGACAGAATGTTGTCTCTCTTTCCCTCCGGGGATAACACGGACACGTGAATCCAGTTGGTATTCTTTTACCCAATCCTGGCAGCGTTCAACATCTGCAGCTCCTGTGACCAGCACCATCTCGTGGATCTCGTCCAGTGCAGCAAATACCTCAAGCGTATGTATGAAAACGGGCTTGTCCTGCAGCAACAGAAACTGCTTGCTCTCGGTCGTCCCCATCCGGGTTCCGCGACCTGCTGCCACAATGACAACGCCCCACCCTTTATCCATGCCGCAATCCCTGCCTTGTCTGTCAGTTTATCGTTCAGAGATGTAAAATATCTATCTGCGATATAAAATCTCGTTCAACGATACACTACCCATCATACCGCTTTATTGGGCTTTTTCCAACAGTTTCGGCTTCGCAAAGATCATTCTTCCCGCTGAAGTCTGCAGCACACTGGTCACCAGCACTTCCATCATCATGCCGATATACTCGCGTCCGCCTTCCACAACGATCATTGTGCCATCATCCAGATAGGCTACACCTTGGCCATGCTCCTTGCCATCCTTGATGATCTGCACCATGATCTCCTCACCTGGCAGAACGACTGGCTTGACCGCATTGGCGAGATCATTAATGTTCAGCACAGATACACCCTGGAGTTCACACACTTTGTTCAAGTTGAAGTCATTAGTGACCACTTTGCCCTGAAGCACTTTAGCCAGTTTAACCAATTTGCTGTCTACCTCAGAGATTTCCTCGAAATCCCCCTCGTAGATTAGAACTTTTACATCGAGTTCCTTCTGGATTTTATTCAAAATGTCCAGTCCACGCCGTCCTCTGTTCCGCTTGAGCAGATCCGATGAATCGGCAATATGCTGCAGCTCCTCCAGAACGAATTCCGGAATTACGATCGTGCCTTCAATAAACCCGGTTTTGCATATATCAGCGATACGACCGTCGATAATGACGCTGGTATCCAGAATCTTATGTTCTTCCATCCGTCTATCCTCGTCCACCTCCGGATGACCCCATCGTCCAGACATCCAGAAGGCCCCCAGATCGTCTTTCTTCGCCATGGCAAGGGTGTAGCCGGAATAGGCACTAATCACCGTCAGCGCCACTTGCAGCACTTCTCCTGCCGTCCCCATCCATCCCACAACAGGGTAGAGCAACAAGGCCACGAGCAATCCTGCAACGGTACCTGCGGCACCTGCAGCCAATTCGTTCATAGGTACTTTTGCCAATGAATCAATTCCACTATGCAGCCTGTCTGCCATCAATGTCCCACCAATGTTACATACAGCCATAAACATTACAGCTCCCAGCAGCGTCGATATACCGGCTCCCAGTAATCCTGCGGACTGAATCCACTCCGCCATCCATGGGACCGATTTTCCTGCCAGATGATATGCCGTGTAGCCGAACCATGCACCGCACAATCCTGTAAAAGTTAAAATGCCTTTTTTCCACATTAGTCCCTGCACCTCCTTCAATGTATCTTGATCTTTATATCCAGTATGATCCAATTCCTGAATTGCTAATCCCATCCGCAAGAACTTTTTGGAAATGTTGCAATCGTCAGTTGAAAGTAGGTAAATTATTGGCATATAATGAATTCAATTCATATCCCGAGGTGAGTGGCAAAATGAGTACGCTAAGTTTACAGGCTTTCCAGGATCAAGTTTCTGAACTGTTGCTGCGTCATCGCAGCCTGATTGATGTACTGTCCAAAACGGGACAAGCCGGAGCGTCTGTTAACCGTGCCGTGTCCAAAGCCATTACCGAATGCGGCTGCATTGAGCTGCACGCCACCAAGCAGAAATATGCCCCTGAGAGCGATATCGCTCAAACCAAGGGCCTGCTGGAAACGCATGTGGAAGGTGAGTTGTGCGAGAACTGCCGAGAGGTAATCAGCTCTGAACTGGGGCGGAACCTGTTCTACATGTCGGCTCTCTGCAATCTGCTGGACATCAACATGGAAGAGGTCGTGAATCACGAATCACAGAAGTGTTCGACGTTAGGGATGTTTAATCTGTCGTAAGAAGATATGTATGTCGTTCGTAAGGGTTTCTTTTACCGTAAATAGATCTGAATAAACAAAAAGCACGCATTCTCCAGTTCAGGAGAGTACGTGCTTTCTTTGTATAGTGTCTATCCCCAATGCCCAATGCTACTTAACGATCAGAAGGACGGGAAGATTTTTCATCCTTGCGCTTTTTGGCTCGACTACGCGAAGCCGCTGTTCGCACATTATGCTTCATTCCATACAAGGCGTATAACACCAGCGGAATAAAGATCAGTTTGGATAACTGCTCCGGGAAAATAACAGCTACAGCTATCGCAAATAACACAACCCATGGTGCAATCCAGATTGCCTTACGCGGCAAACCAACCTTTTTGAAATTGGGATACTTAAGCGAACTTACCATCAGGTACGATAACAGTAACGTAGCAATCATCATGCTGATCGGGCCGATATCCTTGTTGAACAAGGATAGTGTAGCCAGCACTCCGCCGGCTGCGGGAATCGGTAGACCTGTGAAGTACCCCGGAATTCCGGGACGAACATTAAACCGAGCCAGACGAATGGCTCCACAGATCGGAAAAGCAGCTGTTGCAATCCAGGCGAGCATCGGCATCGAATCTTGAAACGACACCATAAATATGATCAGGGCTGGTGCTGCGCCAAAAGAAACCATGTCAGACAAGGAATCCAGTTCCTTGCCGAATTCGCTTTGGGCATTGAGTGCACGTGCCACTCGGCCATCCAGACCGTCCAGCAGCATCGCTACAATGACCATGATAGCAGCCAAACTGTAATTTCCATCAATCGCAAGCAAAATTGCCATCATTCCAAGAAACAGATTACCCAGGGTAAAGAGATTCGGAATGAATCTGGTTAGCATTGTTGTTTCACCTCATCCATTTCAAGCCTTTATATAGGCAAACCCTTACATCTGTCTGTCGATAAACATCTGCTCCTGCAAACGTTTGAGGCCTTCCTTAATGGTCCGGGCACGAACTTCACCAATACCGTCCACTTCGTCCAGTTCTTCAATTGTAGCCATAATGACATGAGGCAATTGTTCGAATTGATCCACCAGGTTATGGATAATGACATTCGGCAGGCGGGGGATCTTATTTAATACCCGGAATCCGCGAGGTGCAACCGAATCCTCTGAAGTAGCCGCTGATGAAGGGTAGCCGAGCAGACGAACAATATGATGTGCATCCAGCAATTCATCGTCCGACAATCTTTTCAGTCCCACAATAATTTCACGGATTTTGTCATCACTGTCGTCACGGGCATAGTCTTTGTACAGCAACCAAGCTTCTTCTTCCGTTGTACCCACGAGCTCTTCCATTTGCATGGAGATGAGTCGTCCCTCATTCCCGAGTTCATGAATGTATCGTTTGATCTCCGTTTTAATCCGCATAACCATTTCGGTACGCTGAATCACATTGACCACTTCAGGAATCGTCACCAGTTCCTCAAATTCAGAGGCACTTAGATTCGTAAGGGACTGTGTTAATACAGCTTTGTATTTCTCCAGGGTTTGAATCGCTTGATTTGCTTTGGTCAAAATAACCCCGATTTCCTTGAGGGAATAACGAAGCGTTCCCTGATACAGGGTAATAATATTCCGGCGCTGTGATATGGAAACCACCAATTTCCCCGTTTGCTTCGCTACACGCTCTGCGGTACGGTGACGAATCCCCGTCTCTGATGAAGAGATAGATGAATCCGGGATTAACTGAGTATTGGCGTAAAGAATACGCTTCAAATCTTCGCTAAGAATAATGGCACCATCCATCTTGGCGAGTTCATACAGATAGTTCGGGGAGAAATCACAGTTAATCGAGAATCCCCCATCCACTACTTCCATTACTTCAGGGCTGTATCCTACAACAAGCAGTGCGCCCGTCTTGGCGCGCAGCACATTTTCCAGACCTTCGCGGAAAGGTGTACCTGGTGCGATCAGCCTTAACAATTCATTCATATTATCCAGTTGGCTCATATCTTTCATCTTGTTATGCCCCCTAATCTAAAGCAACCGCTAGTGCATCTGCCACGGTATTCACACCGATCAGTTGTATCCCGCGAGGATGTTTCCAGCCCTTTAAGCTTTTTTCTGGTAAAATGACTCGCTTGAAGCCCAGCTTTGCGGCTTCCTTCACTCGTTGTTCGGCCCGTGATACGGCTCGAACTTCACCTGTCAGACCGATCTCGCCAAAGATGACGTCGTCCGGCTTGGTCGGTACATCTCTCAAACTGGATGCAATGCTGACAGCAACCGCCAAGTCTACGGCGGGTTCATCCAGCCTTACTCCTCCAGCTACATTCAGATATGCATCCTGAGTCTGTAAGAACATCCCCATCCGTTTCTCCAACACTGCAATAATCAGATTCAATCGATGCAGATCCACCCCTGTTGCCATACGGCGGGGAGAAGGGAAATGGGTCGTCGAGATCAACGCCTGCAATTCCACAAGCAGAGGGCGTGTACCCTCCATACTGGCAACTACCGTTGAACCTGCTACCCCTAGTGGACGTTCCGACAAAAAGAGTTCAGACGGATTGCCCACTTCACGAAGTCCATCCTCGCCCATTTCAAAAATACCAATCTCATTGGTGGAACCAAAACGGTTCTTCACCGCACGCAGTAAGCGATACGTATGATGCCGTTCTCCTTCAAAATAAAGCACGCAATCCACCATATGCTCTAACATACGTGGACCGGCAATGGCACCTTCTTTGGTAACATGCCCCACAAGAACCGTTGCAATGCCTCTGCCTTTGGCAATCCGCATGAACCTTGACGTACATTCCCTTACCTGTGCTACACTACCTGGTGCACTGGTAACTTCGGGAAGATATACCGTCTGGATGGAGTCGATGACAAGAAAATGCGGCTGGATCTGATCCACCGCTTCCTCTACACGTTCCATATTGGTTTCACACAGCACATACAACTCGGCAGAGAGCGCCCCGAGACGATCCGCCCGCAATTTGGTTTGCTTGACTGATTCCTCTCCTGATACATATAACACACGCAAACCCGAATGCGTCAGCGCATGGGACGTCTGCAACATCAACGTTGATTTACCGATACCCGGATCTCCGCCCACCAGAACGAGTGAACCCGGAACAATTCCGCCACCCAATACCCGGTTCAACTCTCCGATTCCAGTCTGTACACGCGGTTCCTGACCGCTATCTATATCTATGATAGGAAGCGGTTTATCTTTACTGTCAAACAGGGGAGAATTTCTCCCTTGTGTTTTGACCACCGTCTCTGTTTCTTCCACCATTGAATTCCATGACTGACAACCCGGACACTTACCGTACCACTTGGGGGCTTCATAGCCGCATTCCGTACATTGAAACTTGGTTTTAACTTTGGCCACTTCAGCACTCCTATAATTTAGTTTTATAACAGCATTTTGCATTATTCGACGAATTTTGCCCAAACTCCCTGACGTGCAGGGTTACTAAAAGTTTACCATTGTTTGAGATTTTTCGTAAAGGATTATCGCAAACTTTACACATGTTCCTGACATAATCATGTCCGTCTTCTGTCCAAAATGCAAAAAATCCTCCCCGGCCGAAGCCGGGAAGGATTAAAGATCAATACAAGCTGAAGTTTAGCTCCAAAGCTTGCTATATATTATTTGGTTTCGATTTCCTCGTTAGAAGGAACAACCACGTCTTTTTTCGTTACAGACAGTGCACCGTTCTCTTCGTCAATGAGTAAGGAATCCCCTTTAGTTACGTTACCTGTCAACAACTCTTCAGACAATTTGTCCTCGATATGCTTCTGGATCGCCCGACGAAGCGGACGCGCACCATAAGCTGGATCGAAGCCTGACTTCGCAAGGAAGGCCTTGGCATTATCAGTGAGTTCGAAATCGACCTCATGTTCGAGCAGTCGTTTACGAAGTTCTTCACTCATCAGCGTAACAATTTCAGCGATGTGTTTTTCTTCGAGTGAGTGGAACACGATAATTTCATCAATCCGGTTAAGGAACTCTGGACGGAAGCTTTTCTTCAGCTCATCCATCACTTTCCCCTTCATGTTGTCATAATCTGCTCCTGCATCTACAACTGCAGTGAAGCCCAGTGTAGAGTTACGTTTGATCGCTTCGGCACCCACATTGGATGTCAGAATGATCAGCGTATTGCGGAAGTCAACGACGCGACCTTTGGAATCCGTCAGACGACCATCCTCAAGCACTTGTAACAAGATATTGAATACTTCTGGATGTGCTTTCTCGATTTCATCAAGCAGGACTACGGAATAGGGTTTGCGACGAACTTTCTCTGTCAGCTGGCCACCTTCTTCGTACCCAACATATCCTGGAGGCGCTCCGACAAGTCGGGAAGTCGAGTGCTTCTCACCATACTCGGACATATCAATCCGGATTACTGCATTTTCATCGCCGAACATCGCTTCAGCCAGAGCACGAGCAAGTTCTGTTTTACCTACCCCTGTAGGGCCGAGGAAAATGAATGAACCCATCGGACGTTTTGGATCTTTAAGTCCTGCACGAGCACGACGAACGGCACGGCTGACAGACTTCACTGCCTCATCCTGACCGATGACACGTTCATGTAGAATAGACTCCAGATTCATCAGACGCTGTGTCTCTTCTTCTTTCAGTTGGTTCACAGGGATTCCTGTCCAGCTGGCTACCACTTGTGCGATATCCTCAGGAGTAACCTCGGAATCGGTGCGACCTTGTTTCTCTTTCCACTGGTTCTTCGTTACATCCAGCTCTTCACGGATTTTTTGTTCCGTATCACGCAGAGCTGCTGCTTTTTCGAACTCCTGACTTTGAACTGCAGCGTCTTTTTCCTTACGGATATCTTCCAGACGACTTTCCAGTTGTTTCAGGTTTGGTGGGATCGTGTAAGAGTTCAATCTTACTTTGGAACCCGCTTCATCAATCAGGTCAATCGCTTTATCTGGCAGGAAACGGTCTGTAATGTAACGGTCAGACAGTTTAACCGCCTGCACAATTGCTTCGTCCGTAATTTTCACGCGGTGATGCGCCTCATAACGGTCACGCAAGCCATGCAAGATTTGAATCGCTTCTTCCGGAGAAGGCTGATCAACAGTAATCGGTTGGAAACGACGCTCAAGCGCTGCATCCTTCTCGATGTATTTACGATACTCATCCAGCGTTGTTGCACCAATGCACTGCAATTCTCCACGGGCCAGAGCCGGTTTCAAAATGTTAGAAGCATCGATGGCACCTTCAGCTCCGCCTGCGCCAATCAAAGTGTGCAATTCGTCGATGAACAGGACAATGTTACCTGCTTGACGAATCTCATCCATGATTTTTTTCAGACGATCTTCGAATTCACCACGATATTTGGTTCCAGCGACTACTGAACCCATATCCAGGGTCATTACACGTTTGTCGCGCAATGTTTCTGGAATCTCATTTGCAATGATTTTTTGCGCAAGGCCTTCAGCAATCGCTGTTTTACCTACACCTGGTTCACCGATTAATACCGGGTTGTTCTTAGTACGACGGCTGAGTACCTGAATGACACGCTCAATTTCTTTGCTACGTCCAATAACCGGGTCCAGATTGTTCTCTCTCGCATAAGCCGTGAGGTCACGTGCCAGACTGTCCAGCGTTGGTGTGCTTACATTGGCAGGTGTTCCATTATGGCTGGATACAGCTTCACTGCTGCCAAGCAATTGCAGCACTTGTTGACGTGCTTTGTTCAGGCTGATCCCCAGGTTATTGAGCACACGTGCTGCAACACCCTCGCCTTCACGAATCAATCCGAGCAGAATATGCTCTGTGCCTACATAGGTATGACCCAATTTACGAGCTTCATCCATAGACAGTTCAATTACTTTTTTCGCACGTGGCGTATATGCAATGTTGGTAGGTTGCTCTTGGCCACGGCCAATCAGCGTTTCTACTTCATCCTGAATTTTTTCCAATCCGAGTCCCAGGCCGATCAGTGCTTTGGCTGCGATGCCTTCGCCTTCACGAATGAGGCCGAGCAAAATATGCTCAGTACCGATGTTATTATGACCGAGACGGACAGCTTCTTCCTGCGCGAGTGCGAGCACCTTTTGGGCCCGTTCCGTAAATCTTCCAAACATCATATCTCCTGCACCTCCATGGTTTTGGATAAAACGAGGGACTCAAATCATTCCCGTCGTATTCTTCATATCATTTTTGTTTGCAGCCGTGCTGCGAATAAAGTCATTCGGCATTCGTACATGCCTTATTATATAAAAGCCGCAATGCGGCATGAAACCATAATTCAATACAATATCAGGCTAAGCTAGGACTGCTTCGCTGTATTGATCGTATCACGAATCAATTGAGCACGGTAGATGTCACGCTCATCTGTGCGCATATCTTCCCCGAATGTTTTCTGCAAAAATCCCGGCTGCGTCATCACATTCAACTCATTCATGACCGTGATGGACAATCCATCCAGCAACCCGAGATCCACGCCAAGGCGTACATCCGATAAGCGCTGAGCAGCTTCCTTAGAATCAACGATGGCTGCATGAGACAATATGCCGTAAGAACGCATGACACGATCCGTGATTCGAAGTCTGGAATCGGTCATTAACCGTTCTCTGGCTGTACGCTCATGACCAATCATCTGTAACACAACACCATGCAGGTTCTCAATGACTTCCTGTTCGGTCTGTCCCAGTGTAATCTGGTTCGAGATCTGGAACAGGTTACCCATCGCCTCACTGCCTTCGCCGTATATTCCCCTTACAGTCAATCCCACTTGGGAAACTGCGGTTAAAATGCGGCCAATCTGCTGCGTCATCACCAAGGCAGGCAAGTGCATCATGACCGATGCTCTGACACCTGTACCTACATTGGTAGGACAGCTGGTTAAGTATCCTCTACGATCATCAAAAGCATAATCCACGTGCGCTTCAAAAGCATCATCTATTGCGGAAGCTTTCTCCCAGGCTTCTTTCACCTGGAACCCCGGATAGAGGCACTGGATACGGAGATGATCCTCTTCATTAATCATAATACTGACAGACTCATCCTCACTGAGAATTACCGCACCATTCTTGGATTCGTTCGCAAGACTTGGACTGATGAGATGTTTCTCCACCAGCACCCGTTTGTCGAGTTCGTCAATATCGATCAGATCCAGCGTATGAAAATCCCCAAAGGCATGAACGTCATCGTATTGAAGTACTTCGCTCAGCTTATTCAGCACCTCTTCCGATTGCTCATTGGAAGCCAGCATCGGAAACGGAACATGCTGAAGGTTGCGTGCGATCCGGACACGGCTGCTAATGACGATTTCGGAATCAGCCGCATCACTGCGCATCCAGTCGCTGAGCGCCTTCTCTGTAAAGCGCAGATTAGGCATTACGCATCCCTCCTACTCATGACAAACTTTACTCCTGAGCTATCCCTTTTTCAAGTCCTCTGATCTGGTCCCGGATCTGAGCCGCCTCTTCAAACTCCTCTTGGGCGATGCTCTCCTGAAGCTCACGCTTCAGATCGGCGATTTGCCGTTTCACCTTGATGCGACCACCAGCTCTTGCAGGCACTTTACCTACATGGGACGTACTGCCATGAACTCGCTTGAACAAAGGGTCCAGACGGCTGTCAAAATATTTATAACATGAACTACAGCCGAACCGGCCTATCTTGCTAAATTGTGAGTAAGTCATACCACACTCTTCACACTGAAGTGCTTTTGCAGGTGGTGTTCCTGCCGATCCACTTTTTCCGGCTGGATCAAAATCGAGCAACCCGGACAACAGATTGTGAATGGAAAATCCACCTGATGTTCCAGGGATCATTTCCCCTTTTTCACGGGCACATGACTCACAAATATGGAATTCCGTCTTCTCTCCATTCACGATCTTCGTAAAATGAAGTGTCGCCGGACGTTTATTGCATTCTTGGCACAGCATATTGATGTACCTCCTTTGACCCCGATAGTTTTCATTTACCGAGCAAAGATATTAACATCGCCTTCAACATTCTGGCACGAATTTGATCCCGGTAAGGAAGTTTGACCAATATAACCTCTCTAGATACAGCAGCTCGCATCAACCCGGCTTCCCGCTTGCTCAAGAAACGTGCTTCTTCCAGTTGATAGATCAGACCTTCGGCAGCAGTCTGCCCGATCTCATCACCAATACTATGGTGCAAATGATTATGCAGAGCTGATTGGGCCGGTAATTCAATGCGCTGTATGCGAACATAACCACCACCGCCGCGTTTACTCTCTACCAGGTAGCCCTTCTCGAGGGTAAAACGTGTGCTGATGACATAATTGATCTGGGAAGGTACACATGAAAATTGATCTGCCAGATCATTACGCTGAATTTCAACCATTCCTTCGGGACTTTCATGCAAAATACTCTTCAGATATCGTTCGATAATATCAGAGATATTACGCATCCAATCATCCTCCACTGTCTGAAACGTTAAGTCAATAAGGACCCACACGCCCCCACAGAGTACACCTTCTCTACCCATTTAACCAATCAGGAAAACAGCGAATCTTGCTTCCACAGACGTCAACAGGAGAGTGAAGGAAGCACGAAGGTCCTTTAATATTTCCTTGATCCTCCGATGAAATAAACCCCCTATATTGGCGATCATGCATCAGATTGTAGAAAGAAAGCTACTTAAGTATTAAACCTTTAGTTGACTTTGACTTTCTTTGACTTTATAACCATTATAGCATATTTTGTGGGTTTGCCAAGTGGGGTCACTATTCATTTTTTACGATTTTACACGAAATATTCCCCAGACACAAAAAAACCTCTCCAAAATTGCTGGAGAAGTCCTTTTGTCTTTCAATAACGCCGTATTTCTATATAAGCTAATTAAGTTGAATGGAACAGCGGGATAGTCATCAGAAGAAATCAAGCAAGTAGGTTTCCCGTACAGGAATCGCTTGTTCCAAAGCCTTGATTGTTGCTTCTGGTCCTTGAATTCTTCCGATTCGTGCCATTTCTAAAGGTCTGCGATATCCCATCAATACTGCCGTAAGGGATTGAATATCCACCTTAATGGTCTGATCATCAGTGATTGGCTCGGATGTTTTCCATATGGACGCGGTTCCGTTCATTGCCACGTTTAATTGCCATACCCCTTCATTCCACGGAGCGTGGGTATCTTCTACCTGAAGAACAATCTGTACCGGTGAATCCTGGCTTGCAAATGGATACTGAGATATAAACTGCTCCACACTAACGATGCGTGCCATAAAGTAAGGTACGATCTCCTGCTGAATCCGTGGATTATCCAATTGGAAAGCGAGCGTATCACTGGCTGGTGCCTGCAACGTAACTTCCTGGATCATGGAATCATGATTGGCAATGAAAGTCCAGAGTCCTTGCCTAGCCTCTTCATTCAGATAGATGATTTCTTTAATGGTAAACTTATTTTCCTTTACCTCATACAAAAGATAACCTTGTGCTACATCAGCTTCATCATAATATACAGCCTTCTGGCTGGTCCCATTCACAAGAACTGAATTCTCCCACCTTGCATCATCCCGGACCAGGGTTCCGTTATAGCGCTCAGCGTAAGCACTGTATACTTCCTTTAGTATTCTGAGACCCGGATCGCCACGCCGAATCGTTCCAGGTGTCGCTTTTTTCGAAGGCAAATGCGCTGTAGGCACTTTATATCGTTTAAATTCAACATAGGTCTCCCATCCATACTTCCGATAGAAACCAAAAGAGAATGGATGCAAGAACGATATACTTTGTTTGTTACGATTCATTTCTTCCAACGCATGCTTCAGCAGACCCGCTACCCAGCCTTTGCGTCTATACTCTGGCCAGGTGGCTACACCCGCAATACCGCCCATTTCGAACGACCTACCATGAATATAGGTTTGAAAAGGGATAATGTGAAGTTTGGCTCCTAGCTGCCCTTCCTCATATACACCCCATATATCCTGTGACGAAAATTGACTACGCCGCTTTTCTTTTTGTTCATCACTCATTACCACTTGAAAAGCATATTCGGAAAGTGCCATCGCTGGTTCAAAATCATTTACCGTCAATTTCTGAATTTCCATCTCATCCTGCACCCCGTTCTCTAGAATGTTGAGATCATTTTCAAAATGAAAGTCTGATACGCAATCTATGTATCCACTATGAGTGTGTCAGAGGATTCCTGCAAAGTCAAATAAGAGATGCTTTCGCATCCCCTAAAATAAACAAATAAAAACCACCACCGAATTACATCGGCAGTGGTTCTTCGCTTGGCGGCGTCCTACTCTCCCAGGACCCTGCGGTCCAAGTACCATCGGCGCTAGAGGGCTTAACGGTCGTGTTCGGGATGGGTACGTGTGGAACCCCTCCGCCATCGCCACCAAACATGATTTTTCGAAGCTAAGCTTCTCGAAATCTCTGCAAGAAAATATCAGTCCATGAATGAACTAAATCTCCATGCCCAGAGTGTTGTTCTCTGAAAACTAGATTCGAAACGAAACATGCGAATTATC
>NZ_JAPDOE010000002.1 GCF_026013365.1 Paenibacillus sp. LS1 | reverse complement strand
TACACACACCAGTGCAGTAGTAGAAGTACATGGTTAATGAATCAAAGGAGCTGTCCCGTCAAATTCATGACGTATGGGACAGCTCCTTGATTGTAATATATGTGTCATCCTAATCTTGAATGAGCCACTCCGCATAATGCCGCACGAAGAGAAACAGCGTTAATAGGATGCTTGTGTAATTCCAAAAACACTCACGAGTCTGCGTTCTTTACCTATTCTGCGCTCTCCGCAAGTGTGGCAATACGCTGAGCCGGATCATTCGTGTACTCTCCACCGTGATAACAGAGAACCTTATTAAGCTTAAGGTCGGTCAGTTTCTTCAGGCTTCGTAGCGCTTCAGGCATGTCCGGTGTCGCGGGTGGCGCAGGACCAACCAGTTCATCATCGACTACACGAAGTTCATCGGCAGCAAGAAGGAACTGCTGCTCTCCGAAATACAGGCTGATATGACCTGGCGTATGTCCCGGTGTATGAATGACCTGTGTACCGCCTTGAAGGGGTAATAAGTCTCCGTCCGCCAGTGTTCTGCTGATGTTCACTTCGGGCAGCTGCAAGAGCAGTTGATCTGCCAAAGCCAGAACAGGAGCAGGTAGCAGGGCACGGCGTTCAGGACTGAATTTGATCAAAGGTTTCTCACCGGTTAGATACGGGATCTCATCGGCATGTGCCCAGATTTCCAGATCGGGGATAGCATCCAGTAGAGCGCCCAGGTTACCGATATGATCGATGTCCTGATGAGTAATAATGACACGTTTGACGTCTGAGAGCTGCACGCCCTCTTGTTCCAATGCAGATTGAAGTTCAGCAAATTGTCCAATCATGCCTGTATCCACCAGGGTAACGCCATCTTCGTCACGAAGCATGATGGGGAATATGGGGTTTTTCCCTGAAGGTGTGGGAATATGAAGATGTAGTGCAGTAATCGAAGTTGTTGGATGGCTCATGGTTATCCGGACCGTGGTCCGGTACACCTCCTTTTCTTTTTTAGCGATGATTGCTGTTATTCAGGACGATTATATTTTAAATGTTTTCTATATTTTTTTACCGTATGGAGTAGCGCTTCGAACGTTTCTTCTTCATTACTACCATCCTTAACAACGGAGACAAATGAGAAGTTATCATGAACGAGCCTGTTTCTCGTCTGAAACACCAGACTGAGGGCCTCAGCAAAATGTTCCTTTTCGGATTCCAGGGCAATGAATTCTTTACTCAGTTCGGCTTGAATAATCTCCATATTGGAACGTGCACGGTAGGCAGGAGTTTTCATCAGCTGGGTTGAATTAAACTTTTTCTGATAGACGTGTTTGTACAGTTGATTTAACATTTGTTCAATAATGGCGCATAGTTCGATGACCAGTGAAGCATATCTTCGGTTTTTGCGTTTTCGGGTGAGTTCATGTGATTCTTCGTGGTCCAATATGCCGTATTGTTCATACAGCGTAGAATCGACGTTTTGCAAGATATCCTGATATTCCTGTTCGAGTAGTGCGATCTCAAGTTTGGCTTGTTTTTTAACTTTTTTGAAATCTTCTTTGGTCAGCATACTTGTCCTCCCATGGAAACCGAGATGTGATCCTATCATTATCTCATATTGTTCGTCGTAGTGCCTCTATTAAAGAATATATGGAACCTCGGGTTCAGAAGGGAATGACCTCATGGCTATTCAGACAGCAATTGTAACAGGAGCTAACTCAGGTATGGGGTTGGCAACCACCATTGAACTTGCAAGGCAAGGGTATAGTGTAATTATGGCATGTCGCAGTGAGAAGCGCGGACAGGAGGCTCTTCAGGAAGCTGTGCGTCAGTCCGGCTCTTCTGCGATTGAATTGATGCTGTGTGACTTAGGTTCACTCGAAAGTATACGCCAGTTTGCCCGCACATTCCGTGAGCGCCATGATTGCCTTGACGTTCTGGTTAATAATGCCGGGGTGGTTATGGTCAAGCGGAAGGAAACCTCAGACGGGTTCGAACAAAGTATCGGTATTAACCATCTGGGGCATTTCCTGTTGACCTTACTTTTGATAGAACCTCTGAAAGCTGCGAAGCAGGGACGGGTGGTGAACGTTTCGTCAGGTGCGTACAAGGCTGGTAAAATTCACTTCGAAGATCCACATCTGCACAAAGGTTATAATCCGATCAAAAGCTATGCTCAATCCAAACTGGCTAACGTGCTGTTCACGCGTGCATTGGCCCGCAAAATGTCAGGTACGTCTGTCACGGTGAACTGTCTACACCCTGGTGCGGTGGGAACGAGCATTGGCGTAGATCGCAATACCGGATTCGGCACACGTATTATGGCTTTTGTAGGCAAGCTTCCATTCTTTCTGTCGTCTGAAGAAGGGGCGCGAACGGCTGTCTATCTGGCCACAAGCCCTGAAGTTGTCGGAATCACCGGGCGTTACTATTATCAACAGAAAGAGCAGCAGCTGAAGGCACATGCCGTTGATGATGCTTCAGCTGAGCGTTTCTGGACCTGGAGCGAAGAACAGGTGGGGCTAAGAGATGACGAGAAGTTGTAATTCAGCACAAGCTGATGAGTGACCCATGAATAGAGTCGTTACATCTTTTATACTTTTGCTTTTACAGCTTGTTGAATCATTTCAATAACAGCTTCAATACGTTGAATGCCTTGATCTCCCTGACCGTATGCGCGGACAGAGGCGGATGAGGCATTTTTCTCATTCTCACCAAGTACGAGCGAGTAAGGCACTTTTTCCATCTGGGCTTCACGGATTTTGTACCCGAGTTTCTCACTGCGCAGATCTGTTTCTACCCGAATGCCCGCAACCCGGAGCTGGCTCTGTACTTGGAGCGCATAGTCTGCGTAATGATCCGACACAGGCAGCAGCTTCACTTGCACAGGTGCGAGCCAAAGTGGAAACGCTCCTGCGTAATGTTCAGTCAGAATACCGATGAAACGATCGATGGAACCATAGATAGCACGGTGGATTACGACCGGACGGTGTTTCAGGCTATCCTCGCCAATGTAAGTGAGGTCGAACTTCTCCGGCATTTGAAAATCAAGCTGGATAGTTCCGCACTGCCAGCTACGCTTCAGCGCATCAAGGATATGAAAGTCAATTTTAGGTCCATAAAAGGCACCGTCCCCTTCGTTAATGCGATACTCCACGCCCCGACGATCCAGAACATTTTGCAATGCGCGTTCCGCCTGATCCCACAGTTCTTCCGATCCCATGGAATCTTCCGGCCGAGTGGACAACTCAATCTTATATTCGAATCCAAAGATATCGTACATGCGTCCGATCAGTGAGATCGCCTGATTAATCTCGTCCTCGATCTGCTCTGGCATGACGTAGAGATGAGCATCATCCTGACAGAACGTCCGCACACGCATCATGCCATTCAGAGCACCTGAGAATTCATGACGGTGAACCTGACCGAATTCCATCATGCGAATCGGCAATTCGCGGTAGGAATGGAGTGTGTTTTTGAAGATCAGCATGTGACCGGGACAGTTCATCGGTTTGAGTGCAAAAGTCGCATCGTCCACTTCCGAGAAATACATGTTGTCCTTGTAATGCTCCCAGTGACCGGATTGCTCCCACAACCGGTTGTTCATCATGAGAGGAGTCCGAACTTCCTGATAGCCTTCCTGTAATTGCAGCTCACGGGAGAATTGCTCCAGTTCAGTACGAACAGTCATACCTTTGGGCAGATAGAAGGGCATGCCGGGCGCTTCTTCGGAGAACATGAACAGTTCAAGCTCTTTGCCGAGTTTACGGTGATCCCGTTTCTTCGCTTCTTCGAGCATGTGAAGATGTTCATCCAGCTGGGCTTTGTTCGGAAAAGCAGTGCCGTAGATGCGTTGCAGCATCTTATTATCCGAGTTCCCCCGCCAGTATGCACCAGCGACATTCAACAGCTTGAACGCTTTGATTCGACCAGTAGATGGAAGATGTGGACCGCGACACAGATCGAAGAACTCTCCTTGATCATAGATCGAAAGCTCGGCGTCCTCTGGCAAATCCCGAATAAGTTCAAGCTTGTACGGGTCCTGGATTTCTCCAAAGATGCGGAGGGCTTCCTCCCGACTAACCACCCGGCGACTGATCTTTTCATTTTCCTGAATGATGTTGTTCATTTCCCGCTCAATGGCAGCCAGATCACTGATGGACAAGGCATGCTCCAGATCAACATCGTAGTAAAAGCCATCTTCAATGACTGGTCCGATACCCAGTTTCACTTGTTCCGCACCGTAGATGCGTTTGAGGGCCTGTGCCAGCACATGTGCTGCGCTGTGACGATAACGAAACAGACCTTCCGCGCTATCCAAAGTAACAATGACGAGTTCGCAATCTTGCTCAAGCACCCAATCAAGATCGACATTCTGACCATCTACAATACCGCCAATGGCCTGTTTTCCAAGACTTGTACTGATGGATGAGGCGACCGCCCCTACAGTGATGCCTGCTTCGTAAGAACGTACCGCGCCACCTTGCAGACGGACCTCAATGAAATGACTGTATTGTTGCAGATCATTAGATGGTTTACTTCTTTCATTGCTTGACGGACTGCTTACCTGTTCGTTTACTTGACCACTTTTATTCGGTTTACTCATGTGAACCACTCTCCATTTCTTAAAATGAAAGCGCAAAAAACACCCGTCCCGGAAAAGGGACGAGTGCGCTTGGCTCGTGGTTCCACCCTAATTTGGTTATGGTGCACCCTGATCTCGACCAGCCGCCGTGAACAGGAAACATCATAACCCTCATTGGAATCCGTTATCGGGGATCAGACGGTGGACTCTACTGGCAGCATGCCGAACATCCGAGGGACGTCCGAAATGCTGAGGTTCGAGGTCACGGCTGCAGAGGGGTAATTCCGGTCCGTTCGCTGAAGAAGGTTTCACCAATCCCCTCTCTCTCTGGGCAGCACGCAAACGAAATCATGTCTCTGGTCATCGCCAAATATGTTAAATCAACTCATTAAAGTTATCCTGAAATGTGTTGCATTCAATATCAATATATTGGAACAGGTGTTATTGAGTGTCGATTATATAGACTGAGAATGGAAAGGTCAAGTGGAACATTTTAATTGGTTTCGGATGGGCCATCCCATATTAAGCGAATGATCGTTCCTTCACCAGGCGTGGATTGTACTTCAATCCGGCCTTTCATGGCTTCGATCAAACCTTTGGTTACCGCCATGCCCAGACCTGATCCAACATCTGATGTACCCGTATCTGTACCGCGATAGTATCGTTCAAATAACTTCCATACCGTCTCAGGGTCCATGCCTCGTCCATTGTCGGCAAACTGAATGCTGAATTCATCTGCCTGCTGACCAGAATGAACACTGACAACCAGGGTGGACTCGGGCGGATTATGAAGAAGGGCATTGGCGGTCAGATTATCCACGATTCGTTCAAACGACGGAATATGGACAAGGCCATACACAGGCACTTCGGAAGGTTGGAATATAATGCGAGCTTCCCCATATGCCGGGTTCCGTTCAGCGCGCTGGGTCAGATCACGGAGTAACGTATTTACGTCAGTCTCTTCCACCACAGGTTGATATCCTCCACTGCGTAATCGATAGGTCATGGCAAGGTCGTTCACAAGCCTGTCCATATACATGGATTTATCGAGCATAATACCCGCAAATTCCCTAACTTCCTCTTCAGTCCAGCTATATTTCACTGCCTCAAGCATGTGAGCATATCCCTGGATGGAGGAGAGGGGCGTCTTCAGATCATGTGTTATGCCAGCGATCCATTCCTCCCGCAGAGACTCGGTCTGTTTTCGAAGTTCTTCATCTTGCTTCAACGTGTGGGACAGGGCCTGCATGGAACGAAGCACTTCAGCATACACGTGATATTTCCGTTTCCACTTTCCGTTACGACGCTGACTGCGAGGCACTCCGAAGGCTCCGGTAGGTTCCTCATAATGTCCTCGCTCCAGACGTTGTAACCATTGGAGCATATGCAGCATGGGCGAGCCGAATCGGTTGGCATACCAGAAGGCAAGCAAAATGAGCAGAATGATGATGGATACGATCAATACAACCAATGCCGGTTCCAGGATAAAACGGTAGGGATTCTGATTCCCCGTAACATTTGGATCGCCGGGGATGCTAATCAACCAGGTGGTTTCATTCTTCTCATCGTACCACGTGGCAATAGACTTACCTGATCGACTTGGATAGCGAATTTGCAGAACCAATTCCTGAATGGTGTATTCGCTTGGTACACCCACAGCTGGTTTGTTAAAGGAGGAGAGCTCGCGTCCCGACGCATCCAATACTTGAAGATAGGCATTGGCAGCACGAAAGGCTTCCTCTTGGCCCGGTTGAAGATTAAACTTCCCGTTGGTGAGAGCGAGATCCGAACGAATATTATTCATGAGCGACTTGGCCGGGTTACTCTCGCCATACAACAAAGTGAAATTCTTCCCGTTCTTCTCCCGGATGAGCATGACAATCTGATAAGGGAAGGGCTTTTGATTTTCCCAGTATGCAATCAATTCCCCCGGTTTATAGTGAGTTGGGACATCGGCGGGAGTGTGGTAGTCATCAATGGCGTAGCCTTGTTCATCCAGCACTTGGAGCCAGCCTTGATATTTATCCACTTGCTTTAGCAATTTGGGGTCATATTTAATGGTATTATCTGGCATGAATTCTGCTGTATTAATCAATTGGTCCAGACCGTTAAGCGCAAAATCATCCACCAAATTCACTTCATTTACCTTTTGCACGACCCAGTAAGTCGCTAAAGACCCAAGCAGGATGATAAGAACGACTGCACCAGCAAGCATCCCGATAAACCGGGTCATTAACCTGCGACGAATACTCATGGGCGTGACACATGTTCCGGCTGAATCAGTTTGTAGCCCAGACCCCGGACGTTGACGAGAAATACTGGATTGGAAGGATCGGCTTCAATGCGCTCCCGAATGCGGTGAATATGCACCATCACGGTATTGTCATCACTAATGGCTTCAGAGCCCCAGACCCGCTCATATAGATCTGATTTGGTGAAAATGCGATTGGGATGCTTGCAAAAAAAGAGCAACAGTTGAAACACAAGTGCCGGACAGGATACGGATTCTCCTTCCACCCGAAGCTCACCAGCCCATTCCAGCACCTGGAATCGTCCAAAATCGTACACGCCTTCCGATGTGCTGGGAGATGACGTATTTACGTTAGATGGGACGTGATCCGAGATCGCTGCGGTTTTTGAAGGTAAATAACGCTTCAGTAATGATTTAATTCGAGCAACGACTTCCAGAGGATTAAAGGGTTTGGCAACATAATCGTCGCCACCGACGGCGAACCCGGTTAATTTGTCATAATCCGTTGTTTTGGCCGTCAGAAACAGGATAGGAGCATCGGTGACCTGACGTAGAAAAGGACAGATTTCCAGTCCACTTTTACCAGGAAGCATGATGTCGAGCACGATGCAATGATACGTCTTGTTGTTGCAGGCCTCAATGGCAGCTTCGCCTGTAGTAACGGTGTCAATATCGAGAAACTGCTCTTTGAGCAGCACGGTTTTGAGCATATGCAGAATAGCCTGTTCATCATCCACAAGCAGTAATGAGACGTTATCCATAGTTAAAACATGACCTCCTGATACTTCCTTTGTGATTATTGTTAATCATACCATCCAAGAGGGATGTATAGCGTACGAGCTATCTTAACGGAATCTTAATTATGCAGCCTCAGAAGGCATGGCAAGTTTAACTACATGTAAGTTGGGGTTAGACGAAGGATAAGACTCATTCTGTACACTTAATTGGAAAGTATAACGTTTAATAGAAGGGGTGTTGAGAATGAACAGAGAAGGTCATCTGAAATCAGAACAAAATACACATTCGAAATTACAGCATAGGAAGAACTGGAAGGTGCTTGCGATTACCCTTGGAGCTTGCGTGATATTGTCTGCTTGTAGCACCAGTAACTCCATTACATCCGATCAGGCAGAGCAGCAGTCAGCCGAACAGACTTCCAATAATAATGAATCGAGCGAGAACACCAATCAGGAGCAGAACCCAAGTTCAGAGGCGAGCACGATGGTTACACCGGACAATTTCATAGATACGTTGATGAACGGTTCGAAGGATGCGATCTATAGTCAGTTTTCTCCGGAATTGAAGGGAACGTTAACACTTGAACAGTTCAAAACGTCCGCCGATGGTTTTCTTGAGAGCGTTGAGTCGTGGGAACAAGTGGTAGACGCTGAAATGAATCAATTATCCGAACTTGCCTGGAAGGATCAAACAGGAACGAAAGGCATTCGAGCCTATTTTTCCGAAGAAAATCAGATTGAAGGTCTGTCGATCCAGCCGCTGGAAGCTCATGAAGACACAGATGCCATATTCACCAAAACGGAGTTCCAATTTCCCATGAAGGGCGAATGGTTTGTATTCTGGGGAGGCAATGATGTGTTGTCGAACTATCATTATGCGCATGAAACCCAACGCTACGCACTGGATATTGTTCGGACAAAAGAACAATCCAGTTATCAAGGCGATGCAACGGTAAATGAAAACTACTATGCTTTTGGTGAACCTCTCTATGCAGCTGCGGACGGAACAGTCGTCGAAATCAAGAACGATATTCCGGACAATGTACCGGGTGTCATGAATCCGGAAGAGCCGGCGGGTAACTATGTGGTCATTGACCATGGGAATGGTGAATACAGCATCACAGGACATATCAAGGAAGGCAGTGTTTCGGTCAAAAAAGGAGATAAGCTCAAGCAGGGAGACCTCATCGGTGAGCTTGGTAATTCGGGTAACTCCAGTGAAGCTCATCTGCATTTCCAGGTATCGGACGGCCCGGATCTGTTCACATCTCGCTCAATCAATATTCGCTGGGCAGACCAGAGCCAGCATTTAACTCGTGGGAATACGGTGCAAGGACTGCCTGAGTAGTAATTGAGTGATTCCTCTGTCAGAATGTAAGGGATGACGAAGACTTCTCTTCTCCGTTATAATATCTTCTATAATTAGAGGTTTGATCTGGAATGATGGAGGAGTAGCGATGAAGCTGGAAGATGTGCAGATTGAATATGCGCGCCTGGAGGATTTGCCGAGGATTGTGGAAATTTATAATTCCACCGTTGAGAGCCGCATGGTGACAGCGGATTTGGAGCCGGTGACGGTGGAGCAACGTGTTCCGTGGTTCGAGGAACATTCACCGGAACATCGTCCGCTTTGGGTGATGAAGCAGGCAGGACAGGTGGTAGCCTGGGCGAGTCTCAGCTCGTTCTATGGACGCCCTGCTTATAATGGAACGGTGGAAGTCAGTGTATACGTGGATCAGCAATGCCGCGGTATTGGGGCTGGCGGACGATTGCTTGATACTGTATTTGCGGCATGTCCTGCGCTTGGCATTACGACGATTCTCGGATTTGTCTTTGGACATAATGAACCGAGTCTCGGGTTATTGCGCAAGCATGGTTTTGAACAGTGGGGGTATTATCCCGAAGTGGCTGTGCTGGATGGTGTGAATAGAGATTTGGCGATTTTGGGCAAAAAAATATAAGTGCTGTGCTTATTTGTGAGATAAGAACGCTGAAAACCTCCAACCTAGGTTATAGGATTGGAGGTTTTTTTTTCGTTCAACTATATTCTTCGCTATGTGAACGTGGAGGTTGTGTTTATACACCAAGTTGATGCTTAATTCCTTGGATCTGTCCCAGATGGCGTTCCTCATGATAACTTGCAAAGTCAATCCATTGGGTAAGATCCATCTCACCGAATACGGGATGAGAAAAGGACTTGCTGCGTAGCAGGTCGGGTTCATGGTCCAATGCAAAGTTGTTAAGCGCTTGATGGGATTCGTCCAGATCACTGCGTACGTCTGCGAGTGCTTCAGGCGCTGCTGGAGGCTGAAGATGGGGCGGTGCCTCAATGGAGCGGCTACGGTCCAATGTTAGTTCATAAGGTTTTTTGTCCACAGATACGGTTTGTTCCTTCTCCAGCGCAAGACGAGCTTGTTTCCCAATGACATGTTCCATCAGATTCAAATGACGCAGTACTTGCATGATACTCCATTGTTCGGGTGAAGGTTTTCGGTTCAGTTGTTCTTCTTCGAGTCCCGAGACGCTTTCCCAGATTTGGTTGCGTATATCGTCATTACGAGTAAACATTGTATAATCCTCTCCTTATATATGGGTTCTGTGATGATGGTAGTCTGTGTATGTTCATTACCCCAAATGTGGATGCTTATCCTATAAGCATAGAGAATGGAAAGAATGAATGCGAACCATGGATATGATTGACCTTGTTAGATGCAATTGATGTAAAATAAAAAAGCCGTTCTCCATGAACGGTTCATTTCAACTATTATGAAATCCAAAAAAAGATTGACGGCCAGACCCCGGCAAACTATAATCGGTAACAAGTAACTTGATATGTAAGGAGTCCTGACATGATATGTTAGTAATCGACGAGGTGTATCACCATACAGCATTGCAAATATCATCGTCCGATTTATTGTACCTTATCCAACGGCTGAAGGTCAAAAAAGAAAATGAGATTGAAACGCTCAAGCAGAAGATCGAACAGTTCGAACAAAAGCGTCGAGCGGAAGAGGTCGCCTATCAATCGTTATCAACCGTACGCAAATGGTTCGCGGGACACCCTGCATCCCATCACCAGGCGGTAGAGTATATGGTGCAGGTGAAGGAACGCTTCCGCAAGATGGAACAGATTCGCAGACGCATACGTGAATTGGATCAGATCGCAGAACGAATTAAACATCCGGACAGCATTGAGCGGGACGAGATTGAGCTTGCGCCCGATACAATCCGTGAGCTCAGACAGCTTAGTGAAACGGAGGATGTACAAGCATGACTTTGGAGACGTTAAGCACCGGGATTGATACGGTCTGGGTCGTACTGAGTGCAGCGATGATTTTATTAATGGAGGGTGGATTCGCCCTGCTTGAGGCTGGCTTTGTGCGTTATAAAAATAGTGTGAACATTATTATGAAGGTTTTTGCTGATATTACAATTGGAACGTTGCTGTTCTATGCGATCGGTTTTGGACTGATGTATGGTTCGGACGTTGGTGGTTTTGCCGGAGTAACGGGCTTTTTCCTTAATGGGGATTTATCTCATCTGGATGTACCGGTATCTCTGGAGACATTCTGGTTGTTCCAGGCTGCCTTTACCATTGCCGTTATTTCCATCGTTTCAGGAGCAGTGGCAGAGCGGATCAACTTCCGTGCTTACCTCCTGTATATCATATTGATGACGGCGATCATCTATCCGATTGGTGGACACTGGGCATGGGGCGGCGGCTGGCTTAGTCAGCTGGGGATGCAGGACTTTGCCGGTTCTGCTGTCATTCATGCGCTTGGGGGATTCTCGGCACTGGCTGCTGCGATTATCATTGGTCCGCGTAAAGGGAAGTACACGCCACTCGGCGTAAGTGCCATTGCACTTCCGAGCAATCTGCCGCTGGCCTCTGTAGGTGCATTTCTGCTATGGTTCGGCTGGTTTGGCTTCAATGCCGGCAGTACGCTGAGTGCGACGGATGTAAGGATCGGTCACATTGCAATTGTTACAATGTTATCTGCGGCTTCGGGTGGTGCGGTTACGTTACTGTACACCTTGTTCCGCTTCAATCGTTCAGATGCACCATCGGTCATTAATGGTTCGCTTGCGGGACTGGTTGGCATTACGGCAGGCTGTGCATTTGTTGGCGATGTAGCAGCGATATTCATTGGGGCAGTATCCGGCTTATTGATGATGGCTGTAACCAACTGGCTGGACCGTCGTCAAATTGATGATCCGGTTGGTGCTTTCCCGGTGCATGCCGCATCCGGAATGTGGGGAACGATTGCTGTAGGTCTGTTTGCCACGGATGGTGGGTTATTCATGGGCGGAGGCTGGAGGTTGCTGGGTGTTCAGGCACTTGGTCTTACAGCCCTGGTCATCTGGGGATTCGCCATGACCTGGATCGGCTTGAAGCTGATTGGCAAAATTGTACCTGTACGTTCGACGGAAGAAGAGGAAGATCTGGGTCTGGATATTAGCTATCATGGTGTGATGGCAGCCCATCAAGCCCATGAATTCCTGGATGGTGAGGAACATATGCGTGCTTACCAGGAAAAGTCTTCTGATCCGAATCGTTAAATGAAATATAGGATAAGGAAAGGGACTGACAGGGGATGTCAGTCTCTTTTTTTGCTAGAAGCAGGGAAAGACGTCCGGGCGGAAGAATATACAGGTGTGAACCTGAATATGTCTCAGCATAGGTGTATTGTCTGAAGGGGAGGATCTATATGATTAAGCCAGAACAATGTGAACGTCTGACCAGAAAAGCCCGTAAAACACTTGAGGAATATGGTTTGGGAGTCGCTGCCGATCTGTTGTTATCTTCAAGTCGCTGGGGAATCCGCCTCGATGTATCCACAGTGGACGAATATCGCAGAACAGGAAACTCACGTGTAGGTGGACATCCGGATTTGCCAAGTCGCATGGAGTGGCCTGTAACACAAGAGGGGGTACCCATGACTTTCCTGGCCCAGCTGAACCTGGTGGATTTGTCGCCGTATACGCCGAATGATGGGCGCGGGACTTTGCCAGAACGGGGCATGTTATACTTTTTCGTTGGCACGGATGAATCGGCCTGTCCCATTGAACATCGTGTGATTTTCGAGCCAAGTGCTCATAACCTGATAAGGCGAGAGCCAGAAGGAGATACCGCGCTGGATGGAGCCCCGTTTGTTGCCCATTCGGTGACCGTACTGCCTAATCTTGAGTTTCCTACATATGCATATATAGACGCCAACGCGCTGAACGAGCTCTCGCCTCCGCGGCATGAGACCGATGAGACTGAGGCGGAAGTGAATCTGTATGACCGATACCTTGAATTCGAGTCGAGCTGGAATCATCCAAGTACGCTGAATTGGGGTGGGATGTTTGGATATCCTGATGGGCAACATCCGGATGCCGAGCATCGGGCATTATTACAGATCACGCTGGGAGAAGAGTACAGTTATAACGAGCAGGAATGTGAGAAGAAGCTGACCAAGCATTACGGCGGAGATGAGGATCGGACATGGCAGGAACTATCCGATACGCTGCTGCTGTTGAAGATAGATACACATGATGCCATTGGTTTCCAATGGTGGGATTGCGGGGAACTGCAATTTTTCATTCGCAAGTCCGACTTGGAGGCTGGACGATTCGAACAAACGTATTGTTCGTTATACTCAAGTTGAGCGAAGATTTGAAATCAAATAGGCAACAAAATGTCCTGAATCCCGTCTATATGAAGGAGGAAGGACTTTTTTGTTCGTAAATGGTTAGATTTGGTGTGTAGTTTGTTTATATATTAAGGAGGGATATCTTGGTTGATAACCGATCATATGTTCTGTATAATGGGATAAAAAGGAAGTGTATCTGTTGATTCAATCTGCGTTCAAACATATTGATGTGGCAGTAACATCGTTAATTGATATATGTGATCAGCTGTCTGAAGAAGATTTGGCTTTGACGCCAATTGAGGGCAAACGGCCTGTTGGTGAACTGCTGTCCCATCTGTCTGTGATCTGCCGAGCGGATGTCTATATTTCCGAAGGTGCATCGGAAGAAGAGATGGCTTTATTTTATGAGGAGAACCAGGTTCATTCCCTCAGTCAGATCAAGCAGGCTCTGATTGATAACCAGATGTATCTGTACCAAAGATACAGGCAGTATAACACCGAAGAATTGCTGCATGTGACAGACTCGTACTGGGGAGCTTCCTATAGTCGGCTGGAGTGGTTGCTTGAGATTATGGGACATGTGTATCATCACAGGGGACAATTATATACGATGCTGACCCTGACGGGCAAAGAACCCAAATCAGTGCTTTTTAAATAGAAAGGTATTATTTACTACAAGACATACGGTAATGATAGGAACGGATAGAATACATATAAGCATGTTATAGGGAACATCATGGGTTAAAGTGGGGATAGACCGACGATACTACACGCTATACGTGGAACAACAGAGGATTCCGACAAGATTGAACGTTGTCCGTGAAGATCATGATGATTTTCGTAGTTTCATATCTCGGTGGTATACTTTGAACAGATCATGAATTACGGAAGGGAAAGGGATAATGCCGTGGCACAGCCAGCAACCATTCTGCTTGTGGATGACGAGCAGGAGATTATTAAACTGATGGAAATTTATTTTGGCAACGAGGGTTATCGAATCCTCACTGCGAATGATGGTCTTGAAGCGTTGGAACAATTGAAGAAAGAACCGATCGATCTCATTATTCTGGATGTCATGATGCCCAATATGGACGGAATCGAAGCCTGTATGAAAATTCGGGAAGAGCAGAAAATGCCGATCATCATGCTGTCCGCCAAAAGTATGGATATGGATAAAATCACAGGGCTAAGCATCGGTGCTGATGATTACGTGACCAAGCCGTTTAACCCGCTTGAACTTGTCGCACGGGCTAAATCCCAACTGCGCAGGTATCATACCTTCAATGAAGGCCGGGAGAATAAAGAGCATGAGTGGGTTGTTGATGATCTGGTCATTAATACCGATACACATGAATTTTGGGTAGATGAGCAACCGGTTCGTCTGACTCCGCGTGAATTTGCTGTTCTCGAATTACTGGCTCGTCACCAAGGTTCAGTACTCAGTATGGAACAGATCTATCGTCAAGTATGGAAAGAAGAATTCATGGAGTCGAACAATACCGTTATGGTGCATATTCGCAAGATTCGTGAGAAGATTGAACTCGACAGCAAACATCCCAAGTTCATTCAGACGGTATGGGGTGTTGGCTACAAGATGATCAAACCGCAATGAGCATGAATCTTCATGCATGCATACTCATTAGGATTTCATGTGAGATGAACAACACAGGCAGGGAGTTTCTACAATGAATGCTAAGTTGATTAATACAGTCCGATGGAAATTTATCTATGCATTTCTGCTGAGCGGCATATTAACTGCAGTTATTTTGTACGGGGGCAGTCAGGTGGGAAAGACTATCCTCGAAGCTCAGACGTATCCGAATTATTCAATACCGGCCCAAGGAATCAGGTGGTTGGTGAACAACATCGGTTCGGTGCCTTTGATGATTTTGGTAGGCGTGCTCGGTTTTGTGCTGTTTTTTTTTCTGTTCTCTCGTAAGGTAATGCGGGTTCTGGATGAAATTACGGCAGGAATTCAGGAAGTTGCCAAAGGAGAGCTATCCCATCGCATCGAGGTGAAGACCTCGGATGAATTTGGAGTGGTTGCTGCAAGCATTAATCAGATGGCTGAACAATTGCAGTTGTCGCTTCAGGAAGAGCGTAATGCGGTTGCTGCCAAAAACGATCTGATTACCGGCATATCGCATGATCTGAGAACGCCACTCACTTCTATTTTGGGATTTCTGGAGTACATCGAGAAGGATCGGTACCAGGATGAGATTGAGATGCGCTATTATGTTAGCATTGCCTATGAGAAATCCCTGACTCTTCGCAAGCTGATTGATGACTTGTTCGAATATACGCGTGTAAGTGGTGGGAGCCTTCCGTTGTCTTTGCAAGCGTTGAACTTGAATTCGTTTCTGATGCAGCTGGCTGAAGAGTTTGCTCCCATGCTGGAGGAAGCTGGTATGGAGTATAAGATCATCGGTGGGCAAGAACCAATATGGATTCAGGCGGCTCCAGGGGAGCTTGTACGAGCGTATGAGAATCTGTTCAGCAATGCCATCCGGTATGGTTCGCAAGGCAAACTAATGGAGATTGGGCTGGCCCTTGAAGGTGAAGAGGCCGTCGTTCGCATTAGTAATTATGGCGAACCGATTCCGGCACAGGATCTGCCGCATCTATTTGATCGATTCTATCGTGTGGATAAATCCCGTTCCCGGGATACGGGTGGCACTGGTCTTGGTCTGGCAATTGCCAAATCGATGATTGAATTGCATCGAGGAAGTATCGTTGCCTACAGTGAAAACGGCAGAACGGATTTTGTTACCCGATTCCCTGTGATTGTTGCTCCGACAAGTCATTATTCAGAGGAGTAATAATTAAGAAATATTCGGTATTCTACCTCAGGAAGTGGTGTTGCAGCGGAATTGTTCGCAACGGTAATGAAACGCGCGATGCAATAGACGTCTAAGCGAGGGCGATCATAGGCCAGACGCTTCTTTCCTTATATTGAATAACATATATTCTAGATTTGAAAGTATAATATGTTTTTTTATCTAGTGTAAAAGGAGGATGAAATGGGCCGTAAATACAGTAACTCGGATACAGATAGGGATATGAACTCGCTGCAACCCAAAACCGGGATCAGACCGGAGCGGCCTGGTATATCCGGATTGGGTGGATGGCTTATTTTAATCCAGATCAGTCTTTGGCTTGCGCTAGTGTTTCTCATCTCGGATGTATCGCAGGTGAATGTCGTCATGGACCCTGCCAGATGGGAAGAAGGCCGTGGTGTCGATCCTCAGATCTACGCGGAGATGATCCGTCCACTCTTGTGGTTTGGCTTCATAAGCAGCAGCATTCTATTGATGATCGTTATTGTGAATCTCGTTCTTTTATATAAACGGAAGAGACAGTTTCCACGCATGATGATGGTGATGTACATGATGAATGTGATTGTAAGCATCGTAACCTGGATTCTGATTGCACGAAATGAGATCCCAAGAGAACAGCATGTGCTTGATGCAACTCCGGCTTTTCATCTGATCGTACGATCCATTCTGGTGTGCTGTATCTTCATTCCGTACTTCCTGAAGTCTATTCGGGTAAAGAATACGTTTGTGAAGTAACTGGCTTCAATCGTGACCTGGTAGAACCCAAACGAAAAGGCCCATGGTATACAAAGCGCTAAGCTTGTATACCATGGGCCTTTTTGCAACCAAGATATCGATAGAGGTCATTTCGATGATGATTTTGTCCGTATCGAGCCGGGAATTCGGCGTATCATCTGGTTTAATACCTCGGACAACACAAGGCCTACTGCAATGGCGCCGGATAACATGAGTGCCTTGGCGGCCATCTCCATGGCGGCACCGTAATCATTTTGCACAAAACTTCGCATCGCATTATACGCCAGTCCACCAGGAACAAGAGGAATGATGCCTGCGACGCTGAAGATGATAACGGGTGCACGAAACATGCGAGAGAATACTTGGCTGATGACACCTACGGCTATGGTCGCTGCAAGTGTAGCAGGAACCGCATCCGCTGCATATTCAAGCACAATATAGATAATCCAGCCGATCATGCCGACAAATCCACCGTGGAGCAGCATGCGCCGTGGTGCGTTGAAGATGATCCCAAACGCGGCTGAAGCGACAAAGCTGGTTAAGGCTTGTTCAATAAAATGGAGCATATCCTGCATTCCTCCGTCTTACATAAAAAGTGAAAATACAACTGCAATGCCGGTACCTATGGCAAAGGCAGTCAGAAATGCCTCAGCTCCCTTGGATAATCCGGATACGAGATGTCCGGCCATCAGGTCGCGTACAGCGTTGGTAATCAGTAGCCCCGGAACCAGCGGCATAACCGAACCAATAATGATTTTGTCCCGTTCATGACCTACTCCCATGTAGATGAGGAAAAAAGCGAGTAGGCCAATGACGAAGGATGCTGTAAGCTCCGCAAAGAATTTGACCCGTACCAATCGGTGAAAGGCAATAACTGCTGCATAACCTATACCACCACAGATCAGCGCCGGAAGAAAGTCGGTCCAGCCCCCGCCAAACATAATGGTAAAACATCCACTGGATAACGCCGCAGCCGCAAGCTGCACAGCTGTTGAATAGGAAGAGGGCTTGCCTTCGATCTGTACCAACAGATCATGGGCTTCCTGAACAGTGAGTTCTCCTTGTCCGATACGGCGGGAGACCGCGTTCACCTCGGATACCTTGTCCAGATCTGTGGTACGCTCGGAGATGCGAATCAGCTTGGCAGGTTCGGTTGCATCGACAGAGAAGAAGATACCTGTTGGCACAACGTAACTGTGCGAATGAGGTAAACCCAGCGCTGCCGCCATACGTTTCATCGTATCTTCCACACGGTAGGTTTCACCACCGCTTTGCAGCATGATTTTGCCTGCGAGTAAACAGATTGCAATCACGCGGGATTGTTCAGTAGGGTTGTTGCCAATCATACCCGTCTCGGCTTGTGATACGGGTGATGAATCATGACGTATGTATTCCAACCGGATCAAGCTCCGTTTCATGTGAGATAAGGCGTGGTGCCGACACCATTGTATCATATTTCACACGCTCGCAAGGAATCATACCGCACTGACGCTATGACGATAAAAAAGCTTCGTTCCCAAGACCTAAAGGTCACAGGAGCGAAGCTTCTTGAAGCGAGTTCGGATATAGACTCATAATACCAGCTACATCAACAGTGTAATAACCAACAATTCATACAGCACAAGCGGTAAAATCGTCGGTCCGAACAAGGCGCGCGGTTCAGGGTATCCATGCATCGGGGTAACCTGGAGATACAAAATTCCCCGGTCTGCACTAATGATGACACCTTCCCATACCTGCCCATCGATATTCTGGACTTGTACCTTCTTGCCTACATGCTGCCGGGCTGTATGATGAAGCATATTCCGCACACTTTGCACGGATTGAAGCATCGGTTGATTGGCTTGATACACGACACGCGTGGACGGCGTGGATGTGGATTCAGACATGATGCACAACCCTTCCTCAAAATAAGTTCTTACTTCAAGGTATGCATCTGCCTACAAAAGGTGATTACACGAACGCCATTTCAAGGTTCCTGCGTCCATTTTCATAAGTCACTTTGCCTAGTGCTCCATTCACAAAGGTGAGCTGGGGCGGAATATGGCCGAGATCCACATCGTACAGTACAGGGACATCCAGATCCCCAAGTGCAGAGGAAAGGGCATCGGTGAAATTGAAATCGGCTGTATCAGAATAACCCGCAGGTCGGCCGATCATGAAACCTTTCACACCTGCAAACCAGCCAGCCTGTTTCATCTGCCACAGATGACGGTAGATATCCCCCGCGTTCATCTCACAGCTCTCCAGATACCAGATGGTTCCTTGATCTGCACAATACTGATCCAGATATGATGCCACGGGTGCATACGGCGTGCCGATCAGACAGGTGATCGTATCCATACAGCCGCCAATTAGCCGACCAGAGAACGACACAGAGGTATCTGCATCTTCCGAGTGGCCGAGCTGTTTCCAGCGCGAAGGTGTATCGAGGTTAAATCCAGGCAGTTCCGGTTTCCATTCCGTTTGATAATGCGTGGAAGACGATTGTGTGATCTCTCCATCGTGTTTCGTCTGTAAAACATCAATCCAGCGCGCAGTCACCGGATCGATGGCACTTGATCTTAAATCAACATAATTGGTGCCATGCGCTGTCGCTGTTCCGGTGAGCAGGGTATAGGCAAACAGGAAGGTACTGATATCCGAATAACCCATGACCCATTTTGGCGGCAACGATTTTAACGCTTCCCAATCCAGCAGGGGCAGGATATCCATCAGGAACTCTCCACCCCATGGAGGGATAATGGCTTGAATATTTGGATTGCGAAAAAACTCATTCATCTCTTCGGCGCGAGCCTCTTTGGACGCACTCACACATTTGATGTTGTGGCGGAGCGATGGGCTTTCCATCACGCCAAAACCAAGGCGCTCCATATTGCGTTTGCTCTCCTCAAGATAATGGTGCAGGGATTCGCCAACACCGCTGGACGGTGCTGCCACACCAATCATGTCTCCTGGAGCGAGTGGCTGCGGATAACGGATGGAACGTTGATTCATGTCTAACCACACCTTCCCTATAACATCTTTGTTTGTTTTAAAATGAATGTTTCCATTATAAAGAATATTTACGATAATCACAGCCTGTTGACGGAAGATTAAGGGTTCACCGGAATGTCCAATGAGAATGGTGACTTCACTTTCATTGGATAGGTGGAAATGTGCATTTGGATTTTCCCCTGCATCTTGGCTCCATTTTCGACAGTAGAGGAAACGATCGTATGACTATCATCCGTCCCATCGCCACTACTCCAACTGGAGCCAGAAATCTCATATGATTTCCCTGCACTGTCTGTAACATCATCGAAACCCAGAACGTACCCGCCGTTCATACTACCAGCAACAGAAAAGTCGATAATTAGATCTTTGCCTTCAATCTTGCTGCCAAGCATCTTCAATCCAGGAGGGCCACCTGAAATCTGGCGTGACTTCAGATCAAGGGAAAGATCCAGATCCTTTTTATCCAATCCCGAGAAGCCAGTTCCCTGCAAGGTCAGCTTTTTCGGTATGGAGAAGTACATACTTTCGAAGTAAATGGAGCGTTCATCCCCACCTGTCGAGGTATCTGTTCTCCACGCGCGACCTTGTTCGTCGACCAGTTGAAGATCGCTCAGGCCAAACACCTTCTTGGTATTCTTTGGATCAAAATTCACATCAAGTACAAGACGGGTTGGATACAGAGTAGCCTCTTTCACATCAATACGCTGCCCATCCACCGTTAACGTCTGGTTCACAGGAATAACTTTTTTCATGCCTTTGGTAAGATTCTTGTCTACCGGGAACGTCACTTTCCACTTTTCAGCACTTGCTGTATCTCTTGGCTTAAATACAACGCTCAGCTCTTCGGGCGGAGTGGCTCCATCCGTGAAGATCACATCAATCATATTCTCATATACATTCTCGTCTGAAGTAGGTTTAGGTGAAGAATAACCAAATGCAACAGGCAGATCTTTACCGTTCTCATCCAGCAAATCAATGTCATAGTTGAATTTCTCGGGATCTTTCATGCCTTTCATCGTGTAAAAAATAACCATACGTGACTCGTCTGTGATAATGCCTTCAACGGTCACGGAAGCACCATCATGCTCGTCGCTGACACCGACCTTCTGTAAGAGGGACTGATCGATCGCCATCATTAATCCTTTATCCTGGCGAATCATGCTCACAATGCCTTCCATGCCAGGCAATTGCTCCACGAAGGACGCAAAGGCGGGAGAGACACGAATACATCCCGTAAATAGCAGGATGAGGGCAGCTGCTGAGATGGAGCTCATATACCAACGCAGCCGGGACTTTCGCTTACGGGCAGCCTGGCGGATTCCGGACTGCACAGCCTGATAGGCGGCGGCATCGGGCACAGGCATGGTTTCGTATTCCGTCTTGCGAGCATTCAGACGTTCTTCCAATGTCTCGAATGATTTTTGTTCATCCGTCATGAGGATGCATCTCCTTTCGTTTCAAGTTGATCACGGAGCTGTCCGAGTGCCCGATGTAATCGGGATTTTACGGTTCCGGTTGGGATTTCGAGAATATCGGCGACTTCAGTTAAGGAGAAACCTTCGAAATAACTCAGGATAATAATCTGTTTGCAATCCCGATCAAGGGTGGATACAGCGGCCGCAAGATCGGGATCCGCAGGACGATCCCAACTGCTGGATTCATGAATCTCGGTGACGGGACTGAACCGACTTTTGCGTTTGCGTTCGTCCGCGCAGTAGTTGAGCAGTATGCGGATGAGCCACGTACCGAAGTAGGAGGGCTCTTTTAATTTTTTGAGTTTGCGGAACGCCCTGAAGGTTGATTCCTGAATTGCTTCCAGCGCATCACCTTCGTTGTGCAGATACGCATAGGCGATACGGTACAGTTGGCTCTGATGCAATTCCATTAAGGCTGCAAAAGCCTCGGCATCCCCTTTTTGTGCGGCGATGGTGAGCTGAGTAGGGGTCACATGGCTCCTCCTTTCATGGATATGTTGAGTATTAGACCGTGTAAGGCGTCAAACGGTTCTTATTCCCTAGAAAAAATATGATGTATCGCGATTTCTATATAAGTTGAACTATATTTACACGAGAACGTAGAGGACTGAAATAACCTGAAGAAGCGGAGCTAAAAGCTTTCTGAAAGAAAGCTCCTTCGGAAGCATACACTTCGCCTTTATCGCCAGATGTTCACCTTTGTAAAAGTGAATTAAAAAAATCTGGGGATAACAGCGATCGGAGGGTTGTTCTGTCATCGGAGTGGCAAGTGTAAATATTCTTTAGCTCAACTTATATAGCCTCTCGATAGAGGTATGTAATCGAACAAGAAATAACCGTCAGACCTTCTTTTTGTACTCCAAAAAGAGTCCTGACGGTTACTCACGGTATTACTCACGTTATCTAATCATTGTTGCTACTGCGCTGCAACGGCAGCTCGCAGGCACGAAGCTGTAGATGTGTTGCCACGTTCAAGTGCAATGTCCAATGCGGTTTGGCCTGATGAGTTCAATGCACTCGGATCGGCACCATGTTGGAGTAACATCTCGATGAGTTCAATCTGATCCGTATGAAATGCCGCCGAGTGCAGCGCATGTTGTCCATCACTATCTAGAATACTCGTGGATGCCCCATGTTCGAGCAAAAGGCGAATAACTTCTGGCGAACGTTCTCCAGCAAGAGCGGCATGCAATGCAGTATTGGACGGAATATAGGAAATCTTGGAATGAGAAAGGGCGTTCACCTCGGCACCGTGCTCCAGAAGAACACGAACTGCTCCTGCTTGTCCATAATGAGAGGCATATCCCAGCGGAGTTAACCCGTCCTGATTCTCAGTATTGGCAAGTTCCGGGTCAGCATCAAGCAGTGACTTTAGTTTCTCAACGTGACCTTCCTGTACCGCCTGGAATAGATCATTCATCTGTTCTGCATGATTCATAGCGAATACCTCCATCCGATGGAATATTAGAATTACAGGGATTCATTATATAGCTTCTTTGCAGCCTCCAGCCCAGGTACGGCAAAGCAGGCGAGTGGAGAGGGCAGATCATTCAATGGGAACCAGCCGATCTCACCAATGGCTCCGCCTTCTTCCAGATTACGAGCATGACCGCCAATCACCTTGGTGGAATAGAGAACAGATATCCAATGTTCCTTCTGCTCTGGCTGGATCGTCTCCGCCGTGCAGAGCAGACTGTCGATGGCGATATCCAGATCCACTTCCTCCTTGATTTCACGGATGACGGCAGTCTCCAGTGATTCGTAGGGATCGACTTTCCCGCCGGGAATACTCCAGGTGTGCTGTTCGGGCTGGCGGTTCCGCCAGGCGAGAAGTACTTCGCCCCGCTCATTCAGGATGACCGCGCCTACGCCAATGCGAGGCGAAATTTCAGATTCATCTTTTGGATCTGAGCGTAACGCCGACATGGTTAGCGCAGCTGGTTCGTTCCCATTAGGTTGTGAAAAACCACCCGCTATCATATCCCTAGATTCAGGAGTACGAGTAGACTGGAATGACAATGGAAGCTGAGACTGTACAGACCATTCTTCCGCAAGGATACTCATTGAAATCAGGTCATAATGCATGCCATCCCGCAAAACTGCAGAACGCTGGCGACCCTCTTCCCGGAATCCGGCTTTTAGGTATGCACGTCTCGCGGCTTCATTGTATTCAATGACTTCCAGCGCAATCCGGTTCAGGTTCAATTCGTGGAAGCCATACCGAAGAATTAGAGCCAGGGCATCGCTGCCGTATCCTTTACCCCGATCATTTTCTTCACCGATACCAATAGCCAGACGAGCAGACCTATTGTTCCATTCGATCCGATAGAGCGCGGTGAAGCCAATAAATCGATTACCCTCCAGTGTACGTAATGCAAATTCAAATCCGTTGTCGCGGCGGACAGACGAAGAACCCGTTTCATCCGGCGTTAACGGGATCGCGATATCGGTATCCATGTTGCGCAAATATTCATAATCGTCTGTGAAGCGGGAGAGACGCATGCAATCTTCCGGGCATGGGGCCGCGAGCCTCACTTTGGAACCTTGAAAACCATTTAAATGACGTGGAGCCATGTTGCACCTCTTTTGTTCGATATGAAATCAATCGTTTCTCCCCATTATACTACGAACAGGAGCGGATACCGAAAAATGGCACCAAACGAGCTGCACTCAGGGGAAAAGACCATAAAAAAAAGCAGCCATCGCGGGCTGCTGTACATTCATTATTTCAAATCATTCAGTAAATTTTTCATTTTTTTGTAGTGTCCACTGACCCGATCGACCATGTAGTTATACATGAGCTGATTCTCCGAAAGATTCGCCATTTCCTTGTCAATGTCAACGTTATTGTTGTTATTATTCATGGCTGTTTCGTTGTTCTCCACAATTCGGTATTGTACGATGGAAGAATTGGGATCACTGATAGGAAAGTGTTTGTCATGAGTCCGTTTCATGGCGAGCTGATCTGTTTTGCCATTTTCAACGATACGTCTCAACTCTTCCTGAAACTCTACCGTTTTCTTTTTGTAGTTGGGCGTGTCTGCATTGGCAATGTTATTGGTGATGGCATTGTGTTGTGCAGTCAGTGCTTGTAACAGTGATTCATTACGTCTTGTCGTATTCGTTTCGATCACGGGCTCAGTCTCCTTCACTGTAGATTGATACAGTTAGTTCTATAATAAGAAATAAAGTTGCACACTGTCAACATAACAAAGAAAAAGACAAGCACATGCCGGAGGTCCCCTGAATAGAAGAACCCTGCCTTCATGATATCTTGTCTTAAACTTTGCCCTCATGCATCAGCCATTGAACAGCCTCTTAAGAGGGACGATTGATGTTTTTGCCGTAATAGATCTCATCCATCTCCAGCTTCAGCCACTCGGTAATCTCCTGTTGTTCCTTCTTGCTCAGCTTATCCTTGGTATACCCGAACAGATAATTGTCGAGATCGAATTCCCTCAGTTTACATTTGGTATGAAAAATGTTCTCCTGATAGACGTTCACGTCAATCATATCGAAGCTGCTCTTGATCTCATCCGGAATATAATTCTGAATCGAGCCGATCTCATGGTCAATGAACAGCTTGCGTCCGCTCGTATCCCGCGTGAAACCACGTACCCGGTAATCCATCGTCATAATGTCCGTATCAAATGAGTGGATCAGATAATTCAGCGCCTTGAGCGGTGAAATCTCACCGCAGGTGGATACATCGATGTCCGCACGGAAGGTACTGATGCCTTCACTGGGGTGGAACTCAGGATAGGTGTGCACGGTGATATGGCTTTTATCCAACTGCATGACGACATTATCTGGCAGAGGGCCGGGAGATTCATCGAGTGATTCCTCGGGGATTTCCACAATCGGGCCTTCCGAAACCAGCATCGTCACACTTGCACCTTGAGGCACGTAATCCTGCTGCGCAACATTCAGGACATGAGCCCCAATAATGTCGGAGACGTTGTTCAGAATTTTACTCAACCGGGCGGCGTTATACTGTTCATCAATATATTCAATGTAAGCTTCGCGTTCGTCTTTGGTTTTGGTATAACAAATATCGTACATATTGAAGCTGAGCGACTTGGTCAGGTTGTTAAATCCATGCAGTTGAATGCGCTGCTCTGGCGTAATTGTCATGGTTGCAGTTCCCCTTATCCCATACGACATATCATCGCAGTTATAATACTACTTATACCCAACCTGCCTCGAAAAAAAACATATGTACGTCATTCGAAATACGATTCTCCTCTGATCACAGCTATGCATGAAAAGACTTCAGATAAGCTACATTTTTTCAGAATGAAGAATCGTCGAAGTCGGCAATATCGTTAATACGTTCATCCTCAGCTACCGATTGGATATCCTCTGAAGTGACACTGATGATCGTATAGTCCTCATTCTGCTGTTTCTTCACGGCTTTTTCCTTCACAAAACGGGGACTTCCTTCCCCGGCATCTTCGTCATAGACGAGCAGAAGCCCGTCGCTTTTGCGCAGCAACAGGTCATCCCGTGCAGTGAACTGCCACGGCCCGATATAAGGTTGATTGCTAATCGCACCGTAATAGTCCACACCCGAGAGGATGGAACGGTAATACTCCTGCTTGTCTTCTTTCCATTGTTCCTCCGGGTTCTGAAAGGCGGTGATGATCGACAGTTTCAGATGCGGATATGTCTTCTTCAAATCAATGACCACTTCGCAGGCCCACAGGTCCACACCGTATTGTCCCGGCGTCAGCACCCATTCCAGACCATCTTCGACAAGGGGAGTAAGACGGGAGGAGATGGCTTTTTTGATAAAAGGAATACCTTCATGTTTCTGTCCAAAAATCTGCAATTCATGTGCCCGGTAACCGGTGATTAACAGGTTTTTCAGTGTCCGTTCCTCCTTTCAGGCATGATCAATCGATCAGTCGATTCTATATAACGATGCAGTTATTTCGCGGGTGGAGCTTCTGCACGGAACGGATACAGGAATGGCTTCGGAATATCCGTCTCAAATGACATCAGTTCATCGGTTGTCGGATGAATAAACGAGAGTATACGTGCATGAAGTCCGAGACGGCCGAGGTCTCTTGTACGTGCGCCGTATTTTCTGTCACCCGCAATCGGATGTCCGAGGTCTTCCATATGCACACGAATCTGATTTTTGCGACCTGTTTCCAGGCGCACTTCAAGCAGGGAGAACTCCCGGTTCGACTTCAGTCGTTTGTAATGCGTAATCGCATGTTGTCCATCATTCGGACGCGAGCTGGAGTACATCTTCAGCGTTTTGGTTTCCTTCAGCCAGGAAGAAATAGTACCTTCTTCTTTCGCTACCGAACCTTCAACAAGAGCGACGTAGACGCGATCCTGTACATTTTCTTTCCAGTTGTTTTGCAGCTTCTGTTGTACCTCTTCACTTTTGGCAAACATCATGACACCCGACGTATCCCGATCCAGACGATGTACGACAAAAATCCGGTTCAGCGGATTGGTGCGGCGCACATGCTCTGTCAGTTGGCGATAAGCCGTCAGGTCATCCGTTTTGTCGGCGGCAATGGACAACAGTCCGGCTTCCTTACGGATCACAATGATATCATCGTCTTCATGCAAAATGTTAATGTCTGTCAAGGACGGGGCAGCGACTGCACCTTCTTTTCTAATATATACAATCTGACCTGGCGTCAGCGCCTCATTAAACTTGGTTACGACTTTCTGATCCACGGATACCTGTCCGCGACCCAAAATGGATTTTACCGCATTACGTCCCGATTTCAGATGTTGCAGCAAGAAATTCAACAGTTCATCCGGTTCCGTTACTTTGTACTGACGTGGTGGTTCCTGCTTGCGATAATAGGAATTGCCCGGGCGTTTAGAAGCACTGGCGTTTTTGGATTTGTTGCCTCCGGCTTTCTTGGGCGCGGCCGACGATTTCGCGGCTAATGGCTTCTTGTTCTCTTCTGTATTGCGTGATGCGGAAGCACCTGATGATTTTGCGGATGAGAAGTTAGACTTGCCGGAACGTGCTGTGGAAGAACCAGCATATGATTTGCCCTTGGCCGAAGCCGATGTTTTGCCTGTTGGACGTTTGCGTTTATTCATGAATAATAATCTCCTTCTGAACAGCCTGTACCGCTTGTGTGCATACGATCCGTTCATTTCGTTATGCAGTTCAATATACCACTAACAGTCGACAAATAAAAATAGGTTCATGGAATCTGCTATACATCCAATCCGAAGAGTTGTGAGATTCATAGGATATGGTATCCCATAGCATTGGAGGTGTTACTCATGGGCGTGTTTCTCGATATGAGAACTTCGATGAACTCGGGAACCGTAGGACAGCCCGGAATATCTCTAGGTCCATCCCCGGAAGCATTCGGCGCGATTGGTCTTCAGACACAGGGCGTGGTGAATCCCATTATTACGTTGAACGGGACAGTAGGTGTTACTGGAGAACTGGGAGATACCTTTGTTGTGGAGCTGGTACGGGGATTCCTATATGATCCCTTCTATGTCATCTACCGTGCTGAAGGTACGGTTGGACAGAACGGCGGTGCCGAATTTCATTCGTTCACAGCTCAGGATCTGTCTGCACCACCAGCAATGGAAAGTGTGTATACTTCGTTCATCTCGGGGGTGTCCACAGCAGTAAGAACCGGGCCGGAATTGTTTTATGGCATTGCAGCCACCAACTAGTTGTGAAGGACGTAATGTGAGAACAGCAGAGTGCTTCAATATCGCTTCGCCCACGGCAGAGTTCGCGTCATACCCAGAAACCAAGAAGTATAAGGTAATGTAGCGATAGGTTTCGACTAGCGCTCAGCATGAAACCCCCGGCTCAAGGAGTCGGGGATTTTTGTCATACAAGCCTCAGTACATCTCAATGTAGCTCGCTCATCTAAAGGAGGTGTCCGTGTGGATCAGTTGGCGCGACCCTTCAGAATGATGTTGTTGGCTTTGCCAAAGTCGATGGCAACTTTACCTGCGAGTGCAGCTGTTCGCTCAGCAAGAATAACGGCGTTAACACCACAGGAGAAGAGAGCAACATCAAAGGTATCTTGATTTGTCTGAATCCATTGCAACATTTCCTCCTTCTGATCATAGCTGTCGAAGGGCAGTGCAGTCACGATGTTCAGATGATACGGCTCCTGTTCGAGCGTGGCACGCAGTGCCTCAATCTCACGGGTAACGAGAAGAACACGCTTGCCTGCAAGCATCTGCCAGAAACGCGGGTTCTGCGCCAGCTCCCGATTGACACAGGCATGACAAGTCAGTGGAGGAGAGATGCCAAAATGTGCAAACACCATATCGGTCAGGGGTCTTTTGAGATAATCCGGAGCGTTAATGGTGCTATCACCGCGGGGAAGAATGCCGACGATATCGGCCCGTTGCAAGGAAGCCGCGACCTCATCCCGTAGCTGCGGGTTGGGAAGGCTCAGTCCTTTTTGTCCTAGATTGGCCTTAATGGCCCAACGCTCCTGAAGAACCTGTTCTGTGGGCCATACGGTTTCTTGAGACATGACGATATTCTCGCCATCGCCAACTCGCACCAGAGAAAGAGGACGCTGTTCAAGAAGCGCCGCTTCAAGCTGATCAAGCACACCTTCCATTTCAAGATAGATCGAATTCATTCCAGTGGTTGCCCCCTTTGAAAATTGAACTGCTCTATTCTATGTTGCGGCTACAGTAACGATATGTACGTTCGACCCGCAGGGCACCATCTTCAAGTGTATATCAATCTATTTCGTTGAAAGGTAGTACATCTGTCGTTACCGCTTCTATCAGCGATTCATATGTTATAGAGTGCTGGGTTGGCGAGCGGGATGTTTCTCGTAAGCAATCAGTCAGGTAGAAGAGGTTTTCGTAGAAGACGGTATCATCACATTGAAAAAGGTCTGTATCCGGTAAACGGAATTTGCAGCGTTCATGAGGAGGAATGTTATGTCCAGGAAAGTTGTGATTGAGATTAACTTCAACAATTACGGGATGGACCCGCAGCGATTGACGCGGGAATGGCTGGAGCGTCGGATGAGCATCTTCCGCACGTTCACATTGCATTGCCTGAAGGCACAGACGAATCAGGATTTTCTGACCGTGGTGAAGCTGTCCAAGGAATCGGGGGACTTGATGCAGGAGATTCTGGCAGGTCAGGAGCCGCTTCCTTCCAATATTCGTTTTGGAACCAATATTGAGAGTGTGCGTGCCATTCTGGCGTTTGCCAAAGGTGCGGAGCAACTCTATATTGCCCGTCTGGATTCGGATGATCTGTACCATAAGACTTTTATTCAACAGCTCTACGATATTCAGCCACAACCGCAGACGATGGCGCTAATTAACCAGAACGGATATCTGTGGGACAGCGTGAATAACGAGATGGCGCCAGCATTTCACCGTTCTCCGCAATTCTATGTCTACTTATATCAAACGGCCGAATATGCAGCGGGGTACCGGGTCAAGCTTCCGGGCAGAGGTACACATGGCAATGTCATTGAACTGCCGCACGAGCTGCTTGCTCCGCGCAATTATGTCAATATCGTGCATTCGAACAATACTTCAGTCAAACGAGTACCGCCCAACGACCGGTTAAGCCGGGATGAGATGGCACATGTATTACGCGACTTCATGATCTAAGCTGGGAGGGATTCATCCATGATTCAAGGACAAACGATTCTGATCACCGGAGGAACAGGCTCCTGGGGTCAAAAGCTGACCGAGGTGCTGCTGGAGCAGGACCCGGCTGAGATTCGTCTTCTGTCACGTAATGAATACGCCCAGATTGCGATGCAGCGTGAGTTCAACCATGACCCGCGTCTGAGATTCGTCATTGGGGATATCCGGGATTATCGGGCCGTGGAAGATGCGTGCAAAGGCGTGCATGTGCTCTTCCATCTGGCTGCGCTGAAGCATGTTCCGGTCTGCGAGGACCAACCGGATGAAGCGTTCAAGACCAATGTGATTGGGACGCAGAACATTATTCGGGCTGCGATCCGCATGCAGGTTCCCAAAGTCATTGATGTGTCCACCGATAAGGCGGTAGATCCGATTAACGTATATGGCATGACAAAGGCTTTGGGTGAAAAAATGATGATCCGTGCCAACTGGCTGAGTGAAGGCACTCGGTTTGTCTGCATCCGCGGCGGCAATGTGCTGGGAACCAGCGGCAGTGTCGTACCCTTGTTTCGTCGTCAGATCGATGAAGGCAAGAGCCCGACCATTACGGACAAAGGCATGACCCGCTTTTTCCTAACGCGTACCGAAGCCATACATTTACTGCTTAAGGCGGCTGAGGCGGCGGTGGGCGGGGAGACTTTTGTGATGAAAATGAAAGCTTGCAAGATGACGGAGCTGGCCTCCGTCATGTTGGAACAGGCAGGTCGTCCATCCTTCGATTATAAGGTGACGGGCATACGTCCGGGCGAGAAATTACATGAAGTGCTAATCTCGCCCTATGAAGCGCCGCGTACGTATCAATACGATGCGCAGTATTATGTCATCCTGCCGGAGCATCAGGACAAGGGACTGACGGATCAGTACAGTAACCTGCCTCGTGTAAACTTCTCCGAGTATCGTTCGGACAGTGCCATGATGAACAAGCCAGCGATTGCCCGCTTCTTGCGTGCAGGCGGCTATATCGACTAGGGCGTGTCTCAAAACTCGTTTGGAGTTTTCAGACACGCCCACCGAAGGGAGGTGGAGCGTTTGGAGGTGGAAGGAATGGAAGAGAATCATCAGCACGAGCAGCACGGGGGAAAAGAAGGGGAGCGGCAACATAATACACTGCAACACATCAATGACCGCTCCCTGAAAGCTGTTGTCGTCGGTCTGGGTTATGTAGGTTTACCCATGGCTGTGGAGATGGCACAGGCAGGTTATCAGGTACACGGTATCGATATCGATACCTCCAAGGTAGCCAAGCTGCGTGCCGGGCATTCGTATGTCATCGGTATAGAAGATGATGTTGTACAGTCTCTAATGCAGGCAGGGTTGTTCACGGCAAGTACCGATTATGCAGTGGTTGCGCAAGCCAATGTCATTGTCATCTGTGTGCCGACTCCGCTGACCGCCGAGCATCAACCGGATATCTCGTATATCTCGGCAGCGGTGGATGGCATGACTCCTTATTTGCAGGAGGGCAGCCTGGTTATTTTGGAAAGCACGACCTACCCGGGCACAACGGAGGAACGCGTAAAACAACCGATTGAAGCGGCAAACGGCTGGCAAGCTGGAGAACAGTTCTACGTCTGTTATTCTCCAGAACGGGTAGATCCGGGCAGTGTGAATTATGGTGTGAAAAATACCCCGAAGATCATTGGCGGCTCTACACCTGCCTGTCTGGATTATGGTAAACAGTTCTACGGCTCGTTTCTCAACGAAGTTGTTCCGGTCAGTTCAACGACAGTAGCAGAGACGGCAAAGTTGTTCGAAAATACATTTCGCAGTGTTAACATTGCACTGGTGAATGAGTTGACTCCTGCTTGTGAACAGATGGGTGTGAATATCTGGGAGGTGCTGGGTGCGGCGGCCACCAAGCCGTTTGGTTATATGCCATTCTATCCCGGTCCCGGCATCGGCGGACATTGTATTCCAATCGATCCGATCTATCTGTCCTGGGCTGCAAACCGGCAGGGATCGGAGCTGCAATTCATCCAGCTGGCGGATGCAACCAATCGGCAAATGCCAGAGAAAGTGGTGAAGCGTGCAGGGGAGCTGCTGAAGCAGAATGGTGTATCTGTTCAGGGAGCGCGTGTTGTTCTGGCGGGTATGGCTTATAAAAAAGACATTGACGACCTGCGCGAATCACCTGCGCTGGACGTTTTCCGGCTGCTGAGCGCAGCGGGCGCAGATGTGGTTTTCACCGATCCAATGGTGCCTGCCTTCCGTAAGGATGACGGTACGATGCTCCAGTCCCGGTCTGCTGCGCCAGAATTGTGGACATGGGCTGATCTGGTAATCATCACGACGGATCATTCGGGATTCAATTATCAGGAGATGGCGGATCATGCAAAGCTGATTTTTGATACACGCAATGCAACGGCCGGATGCCATGGGGGAAATATTGTGGTATTGGGCCAACCTGTTCGACAAGGAAAAACGGGAGATGCCCATGGCGAATCATGATCGAGTGAGTGAACGCTACTACGGCGAGATCAATTCTGAGGATTCTCATGAAGCGACGAGAACGCGTATCCACTGGATGTGCCGTGAGGCAACAGGCAAACGCATCTTGGACGTCGGGTGCAGTCAGGGCATTACATCCATTCTGCTGGCACGTGAAGGATTTCATGTCACTGGCATTGATCTGGAGGAAGAGAGTATCCGGTATGCCCAAGGCGAGCTTGCCAAAGAATCCCGGCTGGTTCGAAACAATGTGGATTTTCGGTTGCTGGATATTACGCAATGGAAAGTAAGAACTACTTTTGACACGGTGCTGCTTGGAGAAGTGCTGGAGCATTTTGCTCATCCAGAGACGTTATTGGTCCAGATTCATCGGCTGTTGCAAGAGGATGGGACGCTGGTTGTGACCGTGCCATATGGATATCACCCGTTCTATGACCACAAGCAGACGTTTTATGCAGGAAGCCTGGCGATGTGCCTGATGCCGTATTTTGAAGTCTTGAAACTGGAAGTTCATCATAAATATCTATGTTGCGTGGCCCGCAAACGGCGGAGAACTCAGCTGCATATGTCGCCGGAAATGGATCAATTGTTGGAGTGGATGGAGCTGGATCATGTACATTTTGCTGAGGTGGAACAACAGCATCTTCGCGTAATGAAGCAGCGCAAGAAGGCGCTGGACAGTGCGGTGGAGCAGGTGAAACGACTTCGCCGTCAGGAGAGTGGGGGCTCGCTTTAGAGTAGAGGGATGGGGGGCTCGAAAGTCGAATCTCAGACGTCTTATGTTGGTGATTTGGGAGAGGGGAAAAATGTAACGAATCTCAGTGACGCTATTTCATCCGAAAGCTGCGATAAACGACGAAATGGTTGCCTAAAATGTGAGAATAGCGCGCCTCAGATTCGTTACATTTTCCAATTGGCTGAAATGCACCAAATAGCGTCACCTCAGTTCGTTAGCCACGGTGAAAATGATAAGTATTCTTTACTGAACTTTGAGAATGGTGGTACCTGTACCAATGCTAAGTTCCAAATACCAAATGCTAGTACTTTGCTCGAAGTACCTAGTCAATGAAAGAACAAAACCGTTATGAAATTTCGCAATATGCGTACGACAGGAAGGGGCTCAAAACGTGATCACCATCAGTCTGTGCATGATTGTGAAGAACGAGGAACGCACGCTTGCGCGCTGTCTTGATTCGGTTGCCGGCATCGCGGACGAGATCGTCATTGTGGATACCGGTTCATCAGATCATACGATGGACATCGCTGCGCAGTATACCGACCAGGTCTACACGTATGAATGGAAGGAAGACTTTGCCGCAGCGCGGAATGAGTCATTCGCCAAAGCCACGCAGGAGTATATCCTGTGGCTGGATGCGGACGATGTGCTGTTGCCATCGGAACGGGCGAAGCTTGCGGTGTTGAAGCAGCAGTTGCCGTCTGAGGGGGAGACGGCGGCTGTGATCTTGAACTACACGCTGGCCGAGGGGCCGGAGGGGAGTCCGCTCGTGACGGACCGACGCCTTCGCCTGGTCAAGCGGGATGCCGGGTGCCGCTGGCATGGCCGGCTGCACGAGCAGCTTAGCTTCCCGCCGAGCGGGGTCATTACGGCAGACATTGCCGTCACGCACCGCCGCGAAGCGGGACATCATTCGGCGCGAAACGTGCGCATTCTGCGCAAATGGATCGCCGAAGAGGGCGTAGCCCAAGGTCGCCTGCTGTTCTATTATGCAGGCGAATGTTATGACCGCAAGCAGTATGCTGCGGCGGCACGCGGGTACGCGAAGCTGCTGGAGCAGCCGAGCGGTTACCGCGAGGATCGCCTGATTGCCTGCGCGCGGCTAGCGGAATGTCATGAACGGCTTGGCGAGCCGGGCCGCAAGCTCGGCGCATTGCTGCAGTCGTTCCAGTATGATCTGCCACATGCTGATTTTTGCTGTGCCATTGCAGCTTGCTTTCATGAACGGCAGGAACCCATTTCGGCGATCTACTGGTACATGCAGGCGGTAGACGTTAGCAGCCGCGATCCGGGACTGCGCCCAGTACCATTGGCCTGCCGCACCTGGCTACCACATGCTCGACTATCTCTCTGCTATGCCCATCTGGGCAACTGGGAGCAGGCATTGATGCATAACACTAAAGCCCGGGAGTACTTGCCAGATGATCCCGGATTGCTTGCGAATCGGCAGAAGCTTGAAGTAGTGGTGCGTAAAGAGATAAAGGAGCGGGAAGATCGTGGTGAAGTGTCACCTCGTAAGTAGGCTGACGAATTGGGACGGATAAGGACGAATGAGAACAGAAGAGTTTGAAGCGGGAGTAGAGATAGAGAAAATGGATTGAATTAGAAGTGACAAGGACAACAAAAACTAATTGTTGCTGGAAGATGCGATCAGGCTGAAAGTGATAGAAATAGAGTGTGAAGGCACAATTGTGAGCAGAAACAGAAGGTACTCAAGATTAAGCGGTAGAATAGATGTGAAAGAGAAATTATGAGTTGTCATGTGTTTTAAGTGTGATAGCTACGATATTGTTAGTGTGAACGAGCATGTACAGACCACAATTTAGTATAAACAGATAAAGGGAAATATGTAGAACAAGAGCAGAGCAGCCCCGCTTGCCGAGGAAGTCGGTGAGCGGGGCTTGCTTTATGTTTTGTACTTCAAACTGCTTGCACCGTGTGAGGCTTCAGATGAGTGAATGCAGTGAGTACTACGCACGCATCAAGATGATCAGCCATGTAGTCAGGAGGTCATTTTGCGGCGAGATTGCTTTACTTTTCAGGTGCCAGACATCGCACATACTGGTCTTTCATCCGCAAGCTTTTGCACGCCCAGCCCCTGCCATCATATATCTCCTCATCAGTGTTGAGGGTAATGCTCTCATCTGTGTACTCATTCCAGTTTTCAATTCGGAGTGTGTTTTCATTTTCCCATTCGAGATGATTATTTCCGTGGTGCTCGGCACGATAGATCGTTTTTACTGTGGAATCATCAGGGGCATTCGTCTTCTTCACATCGACCCACATCGTAACCCCGCCTGCCGCACCACCATAGGGCATACCATAAATCTCGGCGGTATATTCACCATTCCGCGAAGGCATCGAATAGCTCAATTCTCCTTTCTCAGAACGGTCAAAGGTGGAGAAGTAGGGACGGAGCCGGAAATACAAGAATAAGGCGGCAAACAGTACAAGAATCAATAATGTAAATGTAGTGAAAATCGGATGTCTACGTATCCACGATTTTGGTAGTGAGATGTTTGAAGAGTCACTAGCTTGAGAGTGTTGTTTCATGAAATTGCTCTCCTTTAGAGATGTTGGGTAGGAACGAGATAAGGAATTGGATATATAGATATATTGGTGTCTTCTCTTTAAGCTATTTATTAAATTAATGGTAACACACTGCGTTTATTGATTAATAACAAATAAGTTAAAATTACCCTTAGTTCAAAAGCGACTAAATTATAAATGGAGAAAGACAGCATTCTCAGCAAATTCAGGACTTAAAGAAGCAGTAAGAGATTGTATTTGGTATGGAATGTTTAACTTGCATAAAGGAAGTTGATGCTGCAATTAATCACTACAAGCATGGTATAATAGGAAGAAACGGAGTTGATGTTCAGATGTCTGATTTGCTCGATCCTCGGAACGATTTTGTTTTCAAGCGTATTTTTGGCAGTGAGGAGAATAAAGATGTTCTGCTTGTGTTCTTGAATCGAACGTTCGCAGAGTCGGGTGAGCAGCCACTGACAGAGATCGTACTTCTCAACCCATACACGGATAAAGATGCTCCACTGGATAAACAGTCCATATTTGATATCTGGGCGAAAACAGCTGAAGGTAAGCTAATCAATATTGAAATGCAGTTATTTAATAAATACGATATCGAGAAGCGAACCCTATACTACTGGAGCAAGCGTTATTCGAGCCAGCTACAGGAAGGTCAGACATACAAAGAATTGAAAAAGTGCGTCACCATTAATATTTTGAATTACTCGTTTATCACGAATGAGCGTTATCATAATGTTTTTCATCTGAGGGAAGACCACACCGGACTTGAACTTAGTGATGATCTCGAAGTGCATTTCATGGAGCTGTCGAAACTAGATGATCGATCCGTTCCGATGGCAGGTGGACTGATTAACTGGCTCTTGTTCCTGAAAGGTGCTGACAAATCCAATTGGGAGGTGTTGCAAATGAATGAACCTACTTTGAAGAAGGCGATGGATACGCTGGAGTTCTTGAGTCAGGATCGGGAAGCACGTCGTTTGTATGAAGAGCGGCAGAAGTATTTGCATGATGAAGCTTCCATGATTGAATGGGCTACGGAAAAGGGAATAGCCAAGGGGTTAGTGGAAGGGGAAAAAAGAAAGGCGATTGAGATTGCAAAAAACATGCTCTCATTTGGAATTGAAGTTTCAATTATTGCCGAAACAAGTGGTCTAACTGTGTCTGAAGTTGAGGCGTTGAAAAATTAAAATACCACCAGTGTGAAACAGTTATTGTATGACTTAATAGTTTTGTAAATTAAATGCAATCGTTTTGTCCAACTAGGGCAGGACGGTTGTTTTTATTTTGATGAAGAAGCTTCAAACGTTTTACAGTAAAACGCGGTTGCTCATTCGGGGCTGGGCCGTTAAACTAAAGGGAGCGGCGTTTGCTTGACGGACAAGTCATGAGAACGCCATTTTGTTGTCAAGGATGCGGTATGTGTGCCGCTTTCGGATGTCAGAATCGGATCGGACCAAGCTGGTGGAAGAACACTGGTGATAAGTAAGGAGTCTTTACATGAGTGTGCAAACACCTACATTAGAAGAAGCGCAGGGTCTCCTGCAAAAATATTATGGCTACCCCGACTTTCGTGAAGGACAGAAAAAGATTGTAGCCAGTCTGCTGGAACGCGAAGATACGCTTGGCATTATGCCAACCGGGGGCGGTAAGTCGATCTGTTATCAGATCCCTGCTTTGTTGTATTCGGGACTGACGCTTGTGGTCTCCCCGTTAATTTCATTGATGAAGGACCAGGTCGATGCGTTGACGACCGCCGGAATTGCTGCCGCGTATATTAATAGTACGTTAAGCGGCAAAGAAGTGAATGATCGCATCCGCGCGGCGCAGCGCGGTGAGTTGAAGTTGCTCTATGTCGCGCCTGAGCGACTGGAGCTGGATTGGTTCCGCGAGGAGATGGGCTATTTGCCAATCTCTTGCGTTGCCGTGGATGAGGCCCACTGTGTGTCGCAGTGGGGACATGATTTTCGGACAAGCTACCTGGCGGTAGCGCCGTTTGTGGATAGTTTGCCGGAGCGGCCGGTGGTTGCGGCCTTTACGGCTACAGCGACGCCCGAGGTCATGGGCGATATTCTGCGGCTGCTGCGTTTGCAGGACCCGCAGACATATGTGACCGGACTTGGGCGGGATAATCTGGCGTTTAGCGTGCTGCGTGGCGAGAGCAAAAAGGATTTTGTTCTGAATTACGCGCGCGAGCATGCCAGCGAGCCAGGTATTATATACGCCGCGACCCGTAAGGACGTGGACGATCTGCATCAGCGTTTGTTGCAGGCGGGATTGCCCGCAGGACGCTATCATGCCGGCATGACGGATGATGAACGGTCCCAGAGCCAGGAAGCTTTTTTGTACGATGATATCCGGGTGATGGTGGCGACCAATGCGTTCGGGATGGGGATTGATAAGTCGAACGTGCGTTACGTTATTCATAACAGCATGCCGAAGAACATGGAGGCATACGTGCAGGAAGCCGGACGTGCAGGCCGAGATGGAGAGCCAAGCCAGTGCATTCTGCTGTTCGGGGCACAGGATATTATCACCCAGAAATTCCTGATTGAGCAGAATCCGATGGACGGCGACCGGAAACAGAACGATTACCGGAAGCTGCAACAGATGGTGGATTACTGTTACACAACGCGTTGTCTGCGCAGTGCGCAGCTGGATTATTTCGGTGAGGTGCATGACGATACACCGTGCGGTACTTGCAGTTCCTGTACGGACGACCGCGAGCTGGTAGACATGACGATTGATGCACAGAAAATATTCAGCTGCATTCACCGCATGCGTGAACGATACGGTGTATCACTGGTTGCTTCGGTGCTCAAAGGCTCTCGTGCCAAAAAGGTACTCGATTACGGCTTCAACTCTCTGCCAACCTATGGCGTGATGGGTAATCGTACGGAGCGTGAAATTTCGGAGATCATCAACGTGATGGTATCCGAAGGATATCTGATGCTGTCCGAGGGACAGTATCCGGTGGTACGTTTACAGCCACTAGCAGTAGAAGTGCTGAAAGGTCAACGAGAAGTGATGCAGCGTGTGGTCCGCAAAACAGCGGCAACGGCTTCGGGTACGAACTACGGCGGACGTCGTGGACGCGATGCGATGCCATCTGCGGTCAACGAGACGGTATTCGAACAGCTGCGTCTGATCCGGCGTGATCTGGCGGCGAAAGAGCATGTGCCATCGTACATTATTTTCAATGATGCGACTTTGCGCGAGATGAGTGTGGTATGTCCACAGACAGAACGTGACATGCTGGATATCAAAGGAGTCGGTGAGGTGAAGTACCGCAAGTACGGACTGCCGTTCCTGGAGTTTTTCCAGAAGCAATCAGGAGAAGAAGTGGATACGGATGACGATGCGTTTTACGAGTATGAGTAGGTATGAGCACGTATAAGTAAGTATGAGTGAGTATGAGATGAATGTGAGTGAGCTTGGCTGGTTGGGATGGAGTGAGAATTTTTTTACATTCGCCATTTCAAGTCTTTGAAGTTCATGACACGTAAAGCTTAATTGATCCAACGTTGATAGTTATCATCATGCAAGTCGATGGTTCGTCCATGATACGGGGGAAGCGTTCGGCAGAGGTTCGAGGCTAAAACCTAAAGGCTCAAGGCAGTAAAATGTGGATATCTATTGTGGATGGAATGCGAATGAGGTCTTTAACAGGTGAAGTTGAGTTTGAAGTTGATTTTTGTGTCTCTGGTATGCGGACAAAAGATGGTGAATTGTCTTTCAAAAGGTGGACATTGGCGTTAGAAAGGGCTGACCGTATCACATACAGCATGTAGTTTTATTGTATGTGTTGTGTACTATATGTTGCGGTTTTCGTTTGGCGAGGTCTCTATGTCTTTTTGAAAAGAGTGTCCACTCTTTGAAAGACAAAAGTTGGATATGTCCATGAGAGATGGAATGGCTAGTTCAAAAGAGGTTTAGATGAACAGCATCCGGGGCAGGATGGCTGTGCAGCTTTCCTTTTACCAAAAAAATATGGTCTGGGTGTCCAGGCAAAGGTTGTGAACCATGAAGGTTATTCTTTCTACATTAAATGCAAAGTACATCCATACCTCCTTGGCCTTGCGGTGTCTGAAGGCGTACAGTGAGAAGGATTTTGATATTGACCTGGCGGAGTATACAATCAAGGACCCGGTGATGAACATTGTGTCTGATCTGTACCAGCGCGGGGCGGACGTAATTGGTTTCTCGTGTTACATCTGGAACATCGAAGAGACGATCAAGGTCATTGATAATTTGAAAAAGGTTATGCCTGACGTGAAAATTTTGCTGGGCGGACCGGAAGTGTCCTACGACACGGAATATTGGATGAACCGGATTCCCAATGTGGATTTCATCGTGATGGGTGAAGGGGAAGAGACGCTGCATCAGCTGTTGACGGAGTTGGAAGGAAGCAAGAAGTTCCACTTCGTGTATGGACTGGCGTATCGCAAAGGGGAAGAAGTCATTCTCATGCCAGGGCGGCCAAAAGCGGACCTGAACGATCTGCCGTCACCGCACCGATTTGAAGAGGATATCCCGGAGCTTGGGAAACGGGTTGTTTATTTTGAGACCAGTCGGGGCTGTCCATTCAGTTGTCAGTTCTGTCTGTCCAGTATTGAGGTCGGCGTGCGGTATTACGATATTGAGCGGACGAAGTCGGACATTCTGTACCTGATTGAGAAGGGTGCAAAGCTGATCAAGTTTGTGGACCGGACGTTTAACATCAAACGGGATTATGCGCTCGAAATGTTCAAATTCCTGATCGAGAATCATCAGGGGACGGTGTTCCAGTTTGAAATTACGGCGGATATTATGCGTCCTGAAGTACTGGACTATCTGGCTGAGAATGCGCCGCCGGGCACATTCCGGTTCGAGATCGGGGTTCAGTCCACGAATGATCCGACAAATGAACTGGTGAAACGCCGCCAAAACTTTACGAAGCTGAGCCGTACCGTGAACAAGGTCAAAGCTAGTGGAAAAATCGACCAGCATCTGGATCTCATTGCCGGACTGCCGGAGGAAGATTACAATACGTTCCGCAAGACGTTTAACGATGTGTTTGCACTGGGGCCGGAAGAACTTCAACTCGGATTCCTTAAAATGCTGCGTGGTACGGGTCTGCGTCTGGATGCGGAGAAGTATAACTACACGTACATGGAACACGCACCGTATGAGATTCTGGGCAGTGATGTGCTGCCGTTCAGTGACATCGTACGCCTGAAGCGGTTGGAAGATGTGCTGGAGAAATACTGGAATGCACACCGGATGGACCATACGCTGAAGTATCTGATGGAGCAGGAGTTCAATTCGCCGTTTGATTTCTTCCAGGCGTTTGGGGATTACTGGGAAGGTCAGGGCTGGCAGAAGATTGGTCACCAACTGGAGGATCTGTTTACTCGTCTGCACAGCTTCCTGGAGTCGCGCAACACGCCGCATATGGATATCGTGCTGGGCCTGATGAAGCTGGATTATTTCCTCGGCCACAAATACAAACCACGCAAAATCTGGTGGGAAGATCCGCTTCAGAAAGACCAGTGGGCGGGTTATATGAAAACGTTGGCTGAACGTCCGGAAGACGTTCGCCTGCCACGTGTTGCCGGTGCCGCAGGCACGGCATGGCTCGAAAGCAGCGGCACGGGTCCGAGTGTCGCTGGGGCAAATTCGGCTGCTGCCGGGGAAGACTCTGCCGCAGATGCGGCGGGTGTGATTGGCAGCGAAGTCGGGGGTGAAGCGTCGCGCGTTGCGGGCGACGCAACAGGGTCCGCCGCGGATGGAGCGGTGGACATGACGGACGGCAACGCTTCGCGTGCGTTGCCGATGACCTCGGCCATGACCGCACAGACGGTCATGGGTGCCCGTGCTTTCGCCGACCTTGGTCTCGGCGAAAAGGAACTGCAGAAGCACACCGTATTGGATGTGCTTCCGTTCCGGCTTGAGCGTGTGCTAGCTGGCGCCAGCCCGCTTGCCGCGAAAGGCCAGACGCTGCTGGTCGTTGTATACCAGCAGCATGAAGGGCAGCAGGCGCAGTATTACACGCTGCCGCTGGGAGAAGAAGCCGCTGCAATATAGATGCAGCAGCCTGACACGAGCTGCATGGCCTATTGGCATCATTCAGCAGGAAGATGTGCCACGGCTTTACGGTCCGTGGCACGTTCGGGACAGGCATCACCGCTATGTGCGGGGGATGCCTGCCTTGATGAGCACCGCGCTATTGACCGCGGTGCTTCTCCATGAGGTGCTGCCCATTGGGCGCAGCACCTCATCCTTACGCGGCTTGTCATTGCACAAGTCGCGCTCCGTACTACTTTTTACAACAGCATATATGTTCCGAAAGCATCGGAAGGTCGTCTGATTCCCTAGGGGATGAAGAAGGGCCTTCCTTTTTGTTTTTCAGAATGATAGCAATAGCATAATCAATCCAATCGAAGGAGAGTTTCCTATGAATGAACATGCTACTACCACAGAGACGATTACCATAACAAAAGGTTCCGCTGAATTACTGCACATCTACATCCCGTATAACCCTGCATATATTGAGCGCATTCGTCGGATCAAGGGCAGAACGTGGGAAACCAAACAAAAAGTGTGGATTATCCCTTACACCACATCTGCCATACAGGAGTTCATGAATCAATTTGATCCAGTTGATGTCCAGATTGCCCCGGAGTTGTGGGTGGAAAGCGATGATTTACAGCAATGGAAAACTAGCAAGGGAAGTAATGCATGGAGCAAAGAGTCGCTACAGAAGGCATTAACATTACGAGGATACAGCCGTAAAACGATCAAAGCCTATTGTAATCAGGTCGAACGTTTTCTGAGTAGCCTTGCGCTTAAAGATACCGATGTGACTAGTTCCAAAGTTCAGACGTATTGTTTAGGTTTACTAGAGCAAGGGATCTCCCATTCAAGCGTGAATCAGACGATCAGCGCAATTCGTTTCTATTGCAAACATGTACTCCATCATCCTACAGAAATCCAGTATATTCGTCCCAAAAAGCAGATAAAATTACCTAAAGTCATGTCAGAAAAAGAAGTTGCTCAACTACTCAAATCTGTTACTAATCTAAAGCATAAGACGATTCTGTTTCTTACGTATTTTTCTGGTCTTCGTGTTGGCGAAGTCGTTCGTCTTCAATGCAGCGATCTGGATATTGAGCGTCAGACACTTATTGTACGGCAGGGAAAAGGTCAGAAGGATCGGAGAACTCTTCTCTCTAACCTAGCTTGGGAAATTGTGCAGGAATACATTACGGAGTATAGACCCAATCGTTGGTTATTTCCGGGACAATCTTCGGATCGGCATCTTACCGAACGCAGCGTACAGAAGGTTTTTGAAGAAGCTAGACAACGCGCAGGTATTGTAAAAAAGGTTAGTATTCATGCCTTAAGGCACTCCTTCGCTACGCATTTACTGGAAAACGGAACAGACTTGCGCTACATTCAGGAGCTACTTGGTCATACGAGTGCACGAACAACTCAGCGATATACGCATGTGAGTATGAAAAATATCCAGCGTATTCAGAGCCCGCTGGATCGTTTGGATCTGGGAGAGTGAGTTCTCCTATAAATCTACCTTTTTAACCAAATTCTTCTTCGCAAATACCACAGCATCGGTTATCATAGACGTAGTTCGGATATCAGGCAAGATCCGTGGTATTTACGAAGTGCATAAATTAGATGTTATCAGAAATACTTGAGATTAATATCAAAACGATAAAAGTATAAGGAGAATAAATTATGAGAATTGTTTTTACTTGTCCTCATTGTGAATTGGAGGGGATTAACAGAGAAGAAGTGACTCAACTTTCAACAGTTCGTGATGATCATATTTACTCAATGAATTGTCCTAATGGACACAACTTAGTCCACATAATTATTAATTATAAATTTGAGATATTATATGACTTTGGACTAATGGCTTTAATGGATGGCTATGCGAGAGAAGCTGTATCAAGTTTCGCCGCTGCATTTGAACGATTTATCGAATATAGTATAGAACTTATCTTGAAAGATAGCGGAATTGAAGATGACTCTTTCAAAGAAACTTGGAAATCAATTAAAAAATCTTCTGAGAGACAAATCGGAAGTTTTTATTTTTTGTTTCTTCATAAGTATAGAGCAGTTCCACCGTGGAAAATAATAGAGTCGGAAAGAGCTTTTCGAAATAGGGTTATTCATGAAGGATACATGCCCACTGAAGAGGAAACAATAACTTATGCAAAATCTGTATATAATCAAATTGAATTGATAAATAATACTTTAAAAGAATCATCGAATGAGGAATATCGTAAATTCCTATCGGATCGACAAGAAATGTTAACAGTTAAGTCGGGAGAAACAAAATTGAAGTGTTCTCTTCTCCTTGACACTACTTTAGGTGCTTCTAGGGCGGCATTGTTGGGTACAGAGGGTACTCGTGTTGAAAACTTTGAACAGTCTTATGAAAGAGCAAAAGAAAGATTCCAAGATGGTTGGTATTATCAGAAAGGTAATTAAAATGACGAAAAATTTGAAATGAGAATTAAAAAAAGAATACTTGTATTTCATGAAGTCAAGTACTTCTGATAACATAATATTCACGCTGCGGCTCCTTCGGAGCCTAGGTCTGTGGATGGAATTCGAGGAGGCATTTCGGCAGACAACCCCTGTGGGGTTCATGAATACAGGAACGTTATCAGAAAATACTGAAAAGAGGTATAGTAAAATCAATTCCAAAAACTTAATTGAATGGTCAGAGAAGTATGCGGTTATAGAGCGGACAAAAAAAGGTTTTATAACATATATGGAAAATTGGAAAAAAGAAAATAGAGGTGACTTCTGGGACACTTTTAAGGGCAAGTCAAATTTAAAGTTAATCAATTCAGAATTTTATTCTTTGCAACTGACATACATTAATGAATCTAATGACTTCGTGTATTGTAATTTAAATATTATGTACATTGGAGAGTATGTAGGGAGCTATAGAATGGTCTTTACACTTGATGGTGAAGTTGCTGACGATTCAATTGATATTGATAGATTTATGGATAAGATTATTAATGAGGGTACTACAAGAGTAGAGATTATTAAAAAAGCTATAAAACATGGGTATTTAATTGATGAAATAGCTGGACTTGTAGAACTAGATAAAGATTTAATAAAACCATTATTTGAAAGTTAATCAAAGAAGTTAGTAACTTCTGATAACATAATATTCATGCTACGGCTCCAAGTGGAGCCTTGGTCTGCAAGAGGAATTTCGAGGAGGCATTTCAGCAGACAACCCTGTGGGGTTTCATGAATACAGGAACGTTAGCCGAAATTATTGCGATAGTAAAAAAGAAAGAAGGATTATTATGGGGAAATATGGTGAAGCAGCAGTGAAAACTGTCAATTATCTTAATGAACATAAACATGATGATCCAATTAAAGCATGGAATGAAGTAACAATACAAATATTTGGTAAAGGTAGCTCTTCACAGAAAAAAGGATGCCCGGAAAACACCTTTTTAGGATTATGCGAAGAAGGTTTACTCGAAGGCATTCCAAGTGGAATTTACACAAATTCAAAAAAGAATAAAGGATACGGGTTAAAGGCAGTAAAAATATTGGGTGAGATTGATAATGATAAGGACATAAATCAAAGAGCATTATGGAAAGAAGTAATTGGAGATCAAGACATTAAGTACAATTCACAAATGAATGTCGTTCTGGCTTTATGGAGAGAAGGGATGATAAGGCTTTGAGTGGTTAACTCGAGGAAGACAATAACTTCGGCTAACATAATATTCAAGCCATGGCTCCGTTGGAGCCTTGGTCTGCGGGGATGGATTTCGAAGAGGAATTTCAGCAGACAACCCCTTTGGGGTTCATGGATACAGGGACGTTAGCTGAAATTATTGCAAGTTAAACGAGGGGGAGTAATCATGGGAGATTTTATTATTAGCAGTCGTACTATTGATGTTTTTTTTAATATATTGTCTTCTAAATCTACTGTTAATGAAATATCTGAATTATTTGAGAGTGAAGGTATATATGAAAAACCTAATTTTTCATCGAAACATTCTGGAGCAAGAAAATCAACTGCTGATGCATATGTCAGTAATCTTGATTTGGGCAATAAGAATGACGTACAAAAGTTAATTAGGGTGATCGAAACCTATTTAATAAAGAATGATAATGAATATTTTAATATTAGTGAAGATATTCGATTTACTCAATTAATAAGATTGTTGAATAACGATGGATTTGATTATTCAAATGGAAAGATACTTCCAGTGAATGGTGTATTTGTTAGTCAACCAGAATCAATGTTTGATACCTATAGTTTAGAGCACGTAAAGAAAGACTGGGATAGAGCAATTAAAGAGAGTAACACTGATCCAGAGGATGCTATTACTGCAGCGAGATCTATGCTAGAGAGTACTTGTAAGTGGCTATTGAATAGAATGGAAATATCATATACAGAACGTGATGATTTGCCACAACTTTATAAGAAAGTTGCTGATAAATTAGAGTACTTTCCTGATATAGATGGCGAGAGGATTGTTAAACAATTTACTGGATCAATGTCTGGAATAGTTTCGGCTGTTGCCGAGTTTAGAAATAAGTATGGAGATTCACATGGAAAGAATGAACATTATATACCTCCGACATCAAGTCATTCTGTACTAACCGTGAATCTCAGTGGAGCATTATGTACTTTTCTTTTTGAAACATATATGACAAGTAAGTATATCAAAGAAGGCAATAACATCAGCTAACATAATATTCACGCCGTGGCTCCGTTGGAGCCTAGGTCTGCGGGAAGGAATTCGGAGAAGCATTTCGGCAGACAACCCCTTCGGGGTTCGTGAATACAGGAACGTTATAGGAAATCAGTGCAACAAATGATTAAGAGTTTCAAAGAAGTTACTAAAAGTTCAAAGTAGGTGGAGAAAGAATGTCAAAGAAAAGCAGAATAGAAATCCCAGCAGATATAGCAGCAAAAGTATTGTTTTTATCTGATCGAACATGTTGTGTTTGCAGATCAAGTAATAAGCCTGTTCAAATCCATCATATAGATGAAAATCCTGCTAATAATGATATTAATAATTTGTCGGTTTTATGTTTAGATTGCCATAATGATACGATGATAAAAGGTGGTTTTGGCAGGAAGTTAAACGCGGAACAAGTAATATTGTACAGAGACGATTGGCTAAGTATTATAAAAAAACGGAGAGCTGATACTGATTTAGAGGATATACAAAATCAAGCAATGAGTCGAAATTCAAATTTTATTGAATATGTAACTTCGGTAAGTGAAACATATCGTGAGAACGAGGAATATGAACTGTTGGCCGGCTTATACGACTCTATTGGGAATTATGAATTAAGAGATAAGTATATTGAAATTGCTTTAACACAAGATCCATCAGATCAACGAATCTGCTATTTAAGAGGTATACAAGATAGAGCTGAATTGATACCAAAAGAAGTGGTGGAAAGAGAAACTATTCGATATACACAAAATAATGATTACAGCCAAAGAGCGAGATTTTATCTGAAATTAGGCATGGACATAGAAGCTGCAAAAGACTATGTAAGGAGTGTTTTAGAAAGTTTGGAAGAAAGCAATCCTTTTTCAGCAGCCTTTTATTTAAAAGAGCTAGTTGAAGAAAATTTAATTGAAAAGTTATTTGAAGAAGCATTAAGAAAATCTACGATGGAAAATGATCTTTGGTGGCAAATTAGAGCTCTACAAGAATTAGAGTGGGAGTCAGAACTAAACGATCTGTTGCATAAAAATTCAAAGTTTATAGAAGAGTCGGGTGATTCTTATTTACAAATGCTACTTGCAGGTGTGAGGGGAGATAAAAGGAAGCAAATGGAGTTAAGAAAAAAAATTGCGAAAGAGACGCGAGTAGTGGTGGCGGGGGAAGAAGATGAAGAATAACTAAATTTTTGTTTTAAGAAACTCTTTGGTAATTCAAGCAGGCACTGACATCCTATAACAAAGAATTCCTGCTACGGGCATTCGCCCTTGATCGCTAGAAGGAATTTCAAGGAGTATATTCAGGCGATACATTCAACCAGCTAAGTCTGACGACCCAGACCTACGGTCCTTAAGCTGGCTTGAACGTCAGGAATGCCAAACGTTATGTGTAACTTCAGAACCAACAAAATTAAAAAAAATATAATGAAATAAAGAGAGGGAAGTAAGCATTGAATAGAAGAAAAAATGTAGGTTTATTATTGAGTATTATTCTTATTATTTGCACACCTTTGTTAATAAATGAGTTTATAGTCAATTCAGATTTTTACTCAAAGGCGAGCAATGACAGCTGGGTTTCGTTTTTAGGTAGCTATTTAGGGGGGATTTTTGGTGGAATAGCAACCTTAACCGCAGTAGTAATTACACTCAAAGAAACAAACAAGCAAAACATAAAACCCTTTTTAGTCATTGACTTTAATGATATTCCTGAAAAAATTTATAGGCCAGAAGAATATTCATCTATTAATAAGCTTAATATGATAGCTAACTTTTATCAGGTACCTTCAATAACAGAGTTGTTTGAATTGAAAATTATTAATACTGGAAGAGGATATGCTAAAGATGTAAAAGTTTTACTTTCTATTAATAAAGAAGACACATTGCTTACTGATAGAAATATTGCTTGGTTGTTCGAAACGCCAAAAATAGAAAAGGTAGAAATCACTTCAGAATACTTTATACAAAATCATGAATTTTCATACATAGGAAGTGAAGGTGAATTTAAATGGTTACCTGTAAACATTTTGATGAATGGCATTATTATGTCTAGTTTTTGGAATTTTGATAATAATGTTTATTGGAACAAAGAAGAATTTAAAAGAACTGAGTTACTGGTTGAGCAAAGGTTAGAAAAAGGGCCTTTTACAATTCCTAGTTTAGATATTTATATTGAGTATACTGACTTTGACAATAACATTTATCAAGCATTCTATAGACTAAGTTTTGACATAGTTTACAAAATGATAGGAGATCATACCCTTGTAAAAGCTAAATTAGAGTTCCCTGAATCTAACAAAAGAAAATATAAGCTTGTCAAACAAGAACGAGATAAAAGAGAAAGAAGAAGTAAAGTTAAACAATTGAAACGTTTGATTATGGAGATAAGACAAAAGGGCAGGAATAAGAAAAAAGAGCTTTGGATTAATAGAATTTATGAATTTGGAATTGCTCTTGGATTGGATGAATTTTCATCTAAAAAAATAAGTACCGATGAAGCATTTGAACGTTATTTCTATTTATGCTATGAAAAAAACAAAGTAACTCTAGAGCACTTTATTATAATAATTTCGTATCTATTTTTGAATATTTCCGATAAAAAGGTATCTTTATTTAGAAAGAAAAACCTAGTTAAAATAGCTAAACTTCGAGCGGAATTGATAGAATTATTGGGAAAGGGATTTGTTAAAAGGAATCAAGAAGATTATCAAAAAGAAAATTACAATAATATAATCCAAATTATTAAAGATGAGAAAAAAATTTTTAATGAATATTTTAAATTATATGAAGTAGATTCAGCTGAAAAAGAGATTATTATACAAGTGTATAGCGATACCGGAATATCGACTCAAGTGAATATTGGAAATGAAGATCTTATAACTGAATTAGGTTTTTTTAGAACAGGAAATACTTATAGATTGATAGGAGAAAGTGAAAATAAATTGATTCAAAGCGCGATGAGAAATAATAATGATAATATAGAAATCGGTTATTTTGATGAAAGAGGCTATGTCTTTGGAGAATCAAAATCAGAATGGTCATGTGTTTATTTAAGATAGTGAATCGTAAATTTTAATCTAACTTTATTTAAAGTGAGAGTTTAAAAATAATTATAGGAAGCAACACATAACATAATATTCACGCTGTGGGCATTCGTCCTGGGTCCGGCATTCGCCGGACACCCAGCATGCGCTGGGTCGTGAATAAAGGAACGTTATCTTAAATCAGGACAATTATGTAATATCAAAATCTAGGAGTGTGATTCGACTTGGAGAACTCAAATTTAAAAGATCTTATTGAAAAATACCTGACCGCATATAACACGTTTAACATTGATGGAATGATAGGAGTTTTGAATGAGAATATTCATTTTCGAAACATTTCTAAAGGTGAAGTGAATTCGGAAACAAAGGGGATTCAGGAATTTCGCACATTAGCAGAGCAGTCAATTCAGGTATTTTCTCAAAGGCGTCAAGTAATAAAGAACATTACTTTCGCAGGAGATAAAGCAGAGGTTGACATTGATTATGAGGGAGTATTGTCCAGTGATCTCCCTAATGGAATGAAGGCAGGAGAAACATTAAAACTTCAAGGGAAATCAATATTTCAAATGAAAGATAAGAAGTTAATACTGATTGAAGATCATAGTTGAAACATTATTGAAAGTTATTCATAGATTAACTTGAAAATCAGATAACAATATATTCACGCATCGAGCATACGCCCTCGGTCCGGCAGAAGCATTTCAGGAAAGCAGAGGCTGCCGGACACACTTGGCATACGCCAAGCGTCATGAATACAGGAACGATAGCTGAAATTCCTGAAAACGAGATAAAAAGATGAAGTAGGTGAAGTTTAAGTTGTCTTATATGAAACCAGTAATCCTAGAACCTTATTACGATAAACCTATTTGGATTGAGAATGAAGTGAATCGAAAGGAGTTTACTTTTTTATCCTCAAAAAGTAGTGAAGCTGAAGTTGAATTGTTTTTACTGCATTTATTTGGCTACAACAACATTGATGTATCGAAGTCTTTTGAAGAATCTTTTGAAGAGCTATTTGAACAAGATGAAGTGGCGATACTAGGTGGGGTAGCTTTTATACAGGATGATGAGATATGTATCATGCCTAGCTGCTGTTGCGGGCTAGAAGAAATACAATCAATAGAACATTCAATTCAAGCTAAACAAAGTCCATGGCTTGGGCATGACCCATCGCCTGGAATTCAGTATTTTGATGATTACGCCTTAGTATGGTCAGATGATCCGGAACCACTTAAGGAAGAACTCGTAAGCATTAAGTTTACCTATAATGAACTGGAAGAAAGCCTTAAGAAATGTATTAAGGACTTATTGGAATTTATAGAAGAACCATTATATAAATGGATTAAGGTAAGAAATGGTGACATAGCGAATCGAATGAAGCAAAAGATGTTTCATTGGTTTTTGAAAGCAAATTCAAATAAAGAATAGTGGTGAACCAATATGGATATTCGATCCTTGTTTTACTTATATGGCAACAAGACATGAATTGGCCAATTGCACTAGAAATACTTAAACCAGAGCTAGAAAGAATAAGGGATTACCCAACAAGTGATGAGATACAAAGTGATTTAGTAGAAGAAGTAGAAGTAGTACTAAAACGACTTTTGTAGGTAGTACATAAAAGGTGAGTACTTCTGATAACAGGACATTCGAGCTGGGGCTCCTGATGGAGCCTTGGTCTGCGAGTTGAATTTCTTGTGTAGTACGGGATGTGGAACAAGAGAAATGATAGAAATTAATTATAATGTGCAAGAAATACCTAATCATGATTTTATGCTTACTGTGAATAACTACTTTCAACATTTTGATGATATCCGGAGATGGAGAGACTACACGACAGAAACATATGTGAAAAGCGTATATGCATGGTGTACAGGAGACTATACAGAAGAAGCAACAGTCGATGAGATGGTTAAAGTATATTATCAATTAAACAAGGATTCTCTTAAGTTAGAATCGGTAGATATAAATAACATTGAAGTAAGTGAAAATGATGAGATCTTAATTGAAGTATCTAGAACATGGGAAGATGGTCAAAAAGATGAATCCACGTATTCCATACTCTTCGAAAACGAGGGATGGAAAATTGACGATCGGATGTGAACGTTGATTGGAAAGCACTAACATATGTATGAATGGTTTGAATTAACTGAATGTACACTTGCGAAAACAAAGAAGCCGGGGCATTAAATGTCCGGCTTCTTTGTCGATTCTATGTGTATGAACTCTTACAAAAAGAAGACTTTCCTGACACAAAATATAGTGAATAGGGAATCGTGTAATCGTACCCATTGAATAATTAAATTTACATATAGAATAGTTCTATAAGTATACCCGTTGACGATATTCCCATTGGATGATATTTTTAGATCAATTAATTCCTACTTAACATGTATGAATTAGTGGTTTAAAAATAATATAAAACACAACGGGGGATAAAAACATGAAGAAATGGTCTATTTTAACGGTTACAGCAGCACTGGTTTTAGCACTGACAGGATGCAGCACTGGGGAAGAAACTCAGACGGCAGCAGGGACTGACGGAGCGAAGGAGTCAACCAAGATTATTGTGGGGACGGGCACACAGTTTCCGAATGTAGCCTTTATAGACGAAAATGACAAACTGACAGGTTACGATGTAGAACTGGTCAGAGAAATTGATAAACGGCTTGATGATTACGAATTCGAGTTTCAGACGCTGGAGTTTACCAACTTGCTGCTGAGCCTTGAAACGAACAAGATTGACATGGTTGCACATCAAATGGAAAAAAATCCGGAGCGCGAGGAGAAATATTTGTTCAACAAAGAAGCGTATTCCCATTGGAAAAATAAAATTGCCGTTCTTAAAGATGACAATTCCATTCAATCCATTGACGATTTGAAGGGCAAGAAAGTATTTACTACAGCAACCAGTGCACAAGCCATCTTGCTGGAAAACTACAACAAGGAGCATGACAATGCACTTGAAATTGTGTATTCAAGCGGTGTGGCCAACGATTTCATCTCACAACTCAAGTCCAAACGGGTTGCAGCGTCTATAGCTGCGGACTTTACCCTTCCACTTATCGATCCAAATAATGATCTGAAACTGGTAGGTCCGCCGCTCAGCGAATCGGACACGCTGTTTATGTTCCGCAAAAACGACCCTGAGCAGCAAAAACTCGCTGACCGTGTCGATGAAGCACTGAAAGAAATTAAGGCGGACGGCACATTGAAGCAACTGAGCGAGCAGTGGCTTGGCTTTGACGCTACGCAATCGGAAGCCAAATAACACGTAGAGGAAAGGCAGGTCGCTGCGATGGGTGCACCATTTGAATTCAGTTATGTCATTGACTACTTTGTAAAGCTCCTACCCACCATCAGTACTACGCTTCTAATTGTAGTTAGTGCAATGGTGCTTGGACTTATCATCAGTTCCATCGCGGCACTGCCGCAGATGTATAATATCCCGGTGCTGAAACAGCTGTCTAAGTTGTATGTATCCTTTTTTCGCGGTACACCGATCCTGATTCAGCTGTTTTTGTTCTATTACGGTGTACCGGAAATTTTAGGTTTGTTCGGTATCAATGCCAATCGTGCACCAGCGCTGTATTTTGTCATTATGACTTACTCGTTGAATAGCGGAGCGTTTATGGTGGAGATGATTCGGGCTTCAGTCGCATCGGTGGATCGGGGGCAGGTTGAGGCTGCTTATGCGCTGGGCATGTCTGGCCCACAAGCTTTTTTCCGGATTGTATTGCCGCAGGCATATGTGACGGCACTGCCTATATTCTCCAATATGGTGATTGGCAGCCTGAAGGATACATCACTTGCTTTCAGTGTGGGTGTCATGGAGATGACCGGTAAATCCTCCACACTGGCAACGATCTCTCGTCATTTTATCGAAGCGTATATCTCACTGGCTCTCATTTATTTTGTTCTAAGCTTTGTGCTGGATCGGGTGTTCCGTGTGCTTGAGCGGAAAGTGCAGAAGAGGGGGTTTGCTCCGATATGAGCTTTGATCTTTCCTTTGTATGGACCGCTTTCGTGGAGCTTCTCGGTGTCATCCCGATTACGCTCGCGATTACCGCTGTATCGGTTGTCTTCGGTTTTATCATCGGCACAGCCGTTGCGCTTGTCCGCCAATTTCGGATTCCTGTGCTGAGTCAGCTGGCGGCTGCCTACGTTACATTTATTCGCGGTACGCCAATGATTACGCATTTGCTTCTGATCTATTTCGGTCTGCCCATGGTGATTGACAGTGTGACAGCATCGCTCGGACTTGGATTCAACTCGGCGTCGATTCCATTGATCGGCTTTGCTTACCTCGCGTTTTCGATTACGGCTGGGGCTTATGCGTCAGAGATTGTCAGATCCGGTCTGCTCTCGGTTGATCGCGGGCAGATCGAGGCTGCCTATTCCCTTGGCATGACAGCATCGAAGGCGATGCGCCGAATTGTGCTGCCACAGGCTTTTGCGGCGAGTTTGCCCAACATTTCGAACATGCTGATTGGTATGCTGCATGGTTCAACGCTGGCGTTTGCGGTCTCTGTGGTGGAGATTAACGCCAAGGCGCAAATCGTCGCCTCGACCAACTGGAAGTTTTTTGAGGCGTATGTGGCGGCAGCTCTAATCTTCTGGGGTCTGACCATAACTATTGAAAGACTGACCGCGCTGGCAGAGAAGCGGTTCAGGGCGTATAGCCGGGGAGGCGTGTCATGATTGAACTAAAGCAAATACACAAAAGCTTCGGGGACAACAAAGTGCTTTCGGGAATTGACCTGAGCGTAAAGCGCGGAGAGGTTGTTGCCATTCTGGGACCAAGCGGTTCTGGCAAAACAACACTTCTGCGTTGCATCAATTATTTGGAAAAGCCGGATTCCGGGCATATCAGCATCGGAGACTTTACCCTGAATTACAAGCAGCATAACAAAAAGGATATCCATGCTCTGCGCCAAAAATCGGCGATGGTATTCCAGCAATATAATTTGTTCCGCCACAAAACGGCATTGCAAAATGTGATGGAGGGTCTTGTCGCCGTCCGTAAAGTGCCGAAGGAGGAAGCAAAGGCGCGTAGCGCAGCCTTACTGGAGAAAGTTGGCCTCGGAAACAAGCTCGATTCGTATCCTAGCGAGCTGTCAGGTGGACAGCAGCAGCGTGTCGGCATTGCACGGGCGTTGGCGATGAATCCAGAGGTTATTTTGTTTGACGAGCCGACCTCTGCTCTGGACCCGGAACTTGTAGGCGAGGTGCTGGCTGTCATTCGCCAGATTGCGGAGGAAGGAATAACGATGATTATCGTGACTCACGAAATGGGTTTTGCGCAGGAAGTAGCGAACCATGTTGTATTCATGGATGGTGGTGTCATTGTGGAGGAAGGCGATCCGAAGCAATTGTTCCGATATCCGAAGGAAGAACGCACGAAGCAATTTCTCAAACGCATTACGCCTGACGCCGCATACTCGATTTAAGGAACATTGGAGGGGGATTGTGCATGTCATTTACATTAGGAATTTTGGACCAAAGCATCGTGTTTCCCGGCCAGACGGCTGCGGAGGCGCTGAACAATACAGTAGAACTGGCGAAGCTCGCGGAGTCCCTTGGATATGATCGGTTTTGGGTAGCGGAGCATCATGACTCCGAAGGCGTTGCTGGATCATCGCCAGAAGTGCTCGTATCGTATTTGCTGGCACAGACCCATACCATCCGGATCGGCTCCGGTGGTGTCATGCTCCAGCATTACAGTCCATACAAGGTAGCGGAAAACTTCAATATACTTGCGACACTGGCCCCGGGACGGGTTGAATTGGGTATCGGGCGGGCGCCGGGCGGCTTGCCTCGTTCCACGAAGGCGCTGCAAAAGGGAATCGCAGAGCCGGAAACGTTGGAGGACAAACTGGTGGAGCTTAAGGACTTCCTGCATTCTCCGGCGAGTGAATCCCATGCGCAGCCAGGGCTGACGGCTCATCCGTTACCGGGACAGCCAGCAGGCATTTATATGCTGGGTACGAGCGTTTCCAGTGCAGAACTGGCGGCTAGGCAGGGGCTTCCTTATGCGTTCGCCCTATTTATTAACAGTGATCCCGAGACGGCACGCGCTGCGTTGGATGCCTACCGCACACAGTTTAACGCTGAGCAAGGCGGCGAGCCACAAGCGATTCTGGCCTTGTCTGTCATTGCGGCAGAGACGGAAGAAGAGGCTAATGCACTGGCGGGACAGCACAAAAGCGTGCGTGTTACACTGGCCAGTGGCAAAACCGTTAATGTGCAGACGTTGGAGCAGGCAGAGGAATTCGCAAGGCAGGCGGGAGAATCATATACAGCGGTTGAGCGCGAAGCGGACATTACACGCGGTACAAAGGAAACGGTGCGGAAGCGGCTGCTCGTGCTGTCGGAGGAATATGGTGTGAACAGTTTTGTGTTTACAACGATTATTCCTGATTTTGATAAGCGGACTCGCTCCTTCCAGTTGCTTAAGGAAGCATTTACAGAGGAACTGGTGCAACCCTAATAACGTTTAAAATCGAATCCATTTTATAATACAGATCGGAGAGCGGTAATCATGGGGAACACAACAGAGAAGACAGGATCAATCATATCGGCGTATGTAGATGCTTATGACGAGATTGAACAGGAAATCGCGGGACTGACTGAGCAGCAATTAAAATGGAAATCGTCTCCATCCACTTGGAGTGTGACCGAAGTGCTGGCGCATCTGGTGGACCACAGCATCGTCGTTTCCTTTCGCATCCGGGAAATATTAGCGGGATCAACGGTGACGCTGCCTGCATTTGCTCAGGACGCATGGGTTGCCGGACAAAAAGCAAATGAGGAGCAGATCTCTCGTCTGGTTACGATTGCTCATAGCCTGGTTCAATACAACGCAGGACTTCTGGAGCGGCTGGACGACGAGGAATGGAGCAAAACCGGCATCAACTTCAAAGGGGAGACGGTATCTCTATCTGCGATCATCCCGGCTTTTGTCGCTCACGTGGAGAACCATCTCAACCAGATTCGCAGAATCAAGCAAGCAGCGGCTGAAAAGCAGGTGCAATGATGGGAAAGATTGGGGCGCAATCAACGGAAAGGCAACAACCGAATTCGAGCACTGACAGCCGGGAACTGATCATCAGGGAAGCAGCTGCCGATGACGTTCACTTGCTGGAGGCCGTCCTGTTTGAGGCATACAGCCAATATGAACAGGAGCTTCCTCAGGATGTATGGCTGGCATATAAAGCAAGCATTGTAGAAGCTATAGAGAAATCGTCAACGATAGCCAAGCTTGTAGCAGAACTGGACGGAGAAGTTGTAGGCAGTGTGTTTGTATATGCCTCATCCGAGACAGCATACGGCAATGCAGAGCTTGGCATCCATTCCCCGATTATCCGTCTGCTGGGTGTGACTGGCAAGGCGCGCGGCAGGGGTGTGGCTACAGAGCTTATTCGAGCCAGCGCCAAACTAGCTAGAGAGCAAGGCGCGGATCTGTTGTACCTTCATTCCTCCGACATGATGGAGAAGGCCATCCGTCTCTATGAGCGGCTAGGCTTTGAACGAGCCCATGATAAGGAGTTTACAACAGGGAACACGCTGGTCAAAAGCTATCGCTTGCAGTTGCTCGACACTACACTGCTTCAATAAACCGATTAATGGGGGAGGATGACCATGAGTAAAGCGAGACAGCTTAAATTAGGCAGCATTATTTTGGGTGTTGGTGGAACGATGTCCAGCTGGCGTCATCCCAGTGTGCCGGTGGATGCCAGCGTTAATCTTGAGTTTTACACACAGCAGGCGCAAACAGCAGAACGAGGCAAATTCGACCTTGTGTTTATCGCCGATGGGCTGTTTATCACTGAAAAATCAATCCCTCATTTTCTAAATCGTTTCGAGCCACTTACAATTTTGTCCGCGCTTGCGGCAGTTACCACCCGGATCGGGCTGGTTGGCACATTGTCCAGCTCGTATAGTGAACCCTTTAACGCGGCCCGTCAGTTTGCTTCTCTTGATCATATTAGTAAAGGACGTGGAGGCTGGAATCTGGTCACATCGCCGTTGGAAGGCTCGGCAACGAACTATAGCAAAGAGTCGCATCCGACCCACGGGGAGCGTTACGAGATTGCCGAGGAGTTTTTGGACGTTGTGCGCGGCTTGTGGGACTCCTGGGAGACGGACGCCTTTGTGCGAAACAAGGAGACGGGCGTCTTTTTTGATCCTGCCAAGCTGCATCGTGTCAATCATGAAGGCAAGCATTTTAAGGTAGCGGGGCCACTCAACATTGCACGTACGAAGCAGGGACAGCCTGTAGTGTTTCAGGCTGGCTCGTCGGAGCCTGGAAAACAGCTTGCGGCGAAGGGTGCCGATGCAGTTTTTACAGGGCAAAACTCGATTGAGGACGCAAGAGCATTCTATGAGGATGTGAAGCGGCGTACCGTGGAGGAAGGACGCGCGGCAGACGATCTTGCCATTATGGTAGGCATTGTTCCGATTATCGGGAAAACCGACGAAGAGGCGGAGCAGAGATATCAGGAGGCTGCGAGACAGACTCCGATTGAGGAAGCGCTGGACGTGTTAGGCCGGTTTTTCGACCATCATGATTTTCACCAGTATGCACTGGATGAGCCATTCCCGGAGCTGGGGGATCTAGGTCAGAACTCGTTCCGTAGCGGCACCGACCGAATCAAAGCAAGAGCCCGCGAGCATGGACAGACTTTGCGACAGGTTGCACTTGAAGCGGTGGCCCCACGTTCTCCGTTCATCGGCTCGGCCGAGACGGTAGCGGATACGCTGCAGCATTGGTTCGAGACAAAAGCAGCCGACGGCTTCATCGTACACCCGATTACACCGGAGGATCTTAATATTTTTGTCGATGACGTCGTGCCGATTTTGCAGGAGCGCGGTGTGTTTCGCACGGAATATGAATTCGATACGCTGCGGGGTCATCTGGGTTTGCCTGTGCCGGAAAATCGTTATGCAAAGCAGCCGGCAGCAACAGAAGCACTTTGAACAAAACGTTTCCAGATAGAACGGACATAAAAATGAGATTACATTAGCTGAGAGGAGAACCGTAATGTCGAGAGAGGGTCAATTAAGGCTGGGAACATCACTGCACGGCGTCGGCTCCAGCGTTTCGGGCTGGAGACATCCCGAGCTGCCATCCGATGCAAGCATTAATATCGATTTTTACATCCAGCAGGCTAGACAGGCGGAGGCCGGCAAGCTTGATTTTGTATTTATTGCCGATGGCTTGCATATTACAGAGCAGTCTATCCCTCATTTTTTGAATCGTTTTGAGCCACTTACCGTCCTGTCTGCTCTTGCCGCATCGACCATGAACATTGGCTTGGCAGGAACACTCTCCACATCCTATAGCGAACCGTTTACGGTGGCTCGTCAGTTTGCATCCCTGGATCATCTCAGCGGCGGACGTGCAGCGTGGAATGTGGTGACTTCGCCATCGGAAGGTGTAGCAGACAACTTCAACAAGGGTGGCCATCCCGACCACGAAACCCGTTATCGTATGGCGGAAGAGTACGTGGAGGTAACACGGGGATTGTGGGACTCCTGGGAAGACGATGCGTTGATTCGGGACAAGGAAAGCGGTGTGTTCTTTGATCCGGAGAAGCTGCACAAGCTGAATCATAAAGGCGAATTTTATGAGGTGGCCGGTCCGCTGAACATTGCGCGTTCGAAGCAGGGGCATCCCGTCATTTTCCAGGCAGGAGCGTCAGAATCGGGCCGAGATTTTGCTGCAAAAACGGCTGATGCCGTATTTGTGCACGGTCAATCGCTGGAGGAAGCCAAGGCGGTATACGATGATCTGAAGCAGCGCGCGGTCTCCTTCGGACGTAAGCCCGAAGACATTCTGATTCTGCCGGGCATTGCGCCGATTGTGGGGCATACCGAAGAGGAAGCCCAGCGTAAATATGATGAGGTTCTCCATCTGGGCTCGGTTGATGATGCGGTTCAATATTTAAGTCGTTACTTTGATTATCATGATTTTACCCAATATGGTTTGGATGAGCCTTTTCCGGATTTAGGCGATTTTGGTTCCAATGGCTTCCGAAGTTTTACGGATCAGATTAAGCGGGAAGCACGGGAGCAAGGATCGACACTGCGCGAGGTTGCGTTACATGTTGCACAGCCCCGATCCCCGTTTTTTGGCACACCTGAAACCATTGCCGATATGATGCAGCTATGGTTCGAAGAGGGGGCGGTGGACGGATTCATTATCCTGCCGACTGTACCGGATGGACTCGAAGCTTTTGTAGAGTTGGTCGTGCCTGTGTTGCAACAGCGTGGACTGTTCCGTACGGAATACGAGCATGATACACTGCGGGGAAATCTGGGACTTTCAGTACCTGTTAATCGATATGTGAATCAGGGTGGGTGAATCATTAGGTAAGAAAAGTTGAATCATAGTACATCGTTTATAAAAAGAAACCGTCTCTATCCAATGGTTGGGTGGTAAATCCATTTCACCAAAGAACGGTTTCTTTTTTGTTTTGTCATTTGAGCGCGTTCGACAGAGATTGTCTATTCATTCATAATCAGGTGTACAAACGAAGGGGGAAAAGGGCATGATTATTTTCAAAGCAACCAAAACAACATTAAAAGATTTAAATGTTAAACCGGAAACCATAGAAGACACGGATTCTTTCTTTAGTTGGCATGTAAACTTCTTCACGTTATATGGTAGAAAGCACTATGTGTTTATGAATGATTTATCCAGGTTGAGTTTAACGGTCAATGGGATTAGAACCAATCAGGCCAGTAAACTGGGAAGCATCTTTAAAGAGAATTTGGAGGCCTATATGGCTGTTGAGGAAATTCCTGATCACCTGGCGCACTATTATTTGGAAAAATGTAACGAGAAGACGATAAGCAAAACGGATAGTCGTAGTGTTATAAGTACAATGAATGAAATCATGCTTGTGATGAACACGCTTGAGGGTGAAATTGAAAATGAAGATTTAAGAGATAAAGATATACGGCACAAGTGGAATAATAGATCCATTTACAAACCCATCGACTATAGAGAACCCATTGAAGTATTTGTTAAAGAGCTACAAGCAAGGTATGACATGGAGAGCTAGAGCTAAATTAACCAGATGAAATCCGAGAAGGTAATGGAGGCCACAGAATGGACATGAAGACATACCTGGCAGAGCATTTTCCAAACCTGACCTTAGAACCGCCTTTTTTTTATAATTGGGATGTTGCAATACGATTCGAACTTGGCAATCCTCTGATGTTTGGAATGAGTATGGAGCATTACATGGAACAAGTTTATCATCGATCACTTGAATTATTTAAGGCTCTTCATGATCAAGAAGATGAAGTCCTATTAATAACTCAAGCTTATTTGGGAGATAAGCCTAAACATAAAGTGAAAAAATTGAACCTGTACAGAAAATATATCAAGAAGAAAGGGCCAATTAGATCCTTGAGCCTTGAGATATTTCCAGGTTTGGATTGTGAACCAGATGACATGCAAGATCCAAGAAACACCATGTATAGGTACTGGACTAAATGTAGAGTTGAGGACTTGAAATATAATCAGTTAATCAAAGCTATATGTAATCATGATGTTGGAATTAAGCCAAAGATTTATCATAGGGTGTATTTTGTTAATATAAGTAGGAAAACGATATTTCATATCTATGATGATAGAGGTTGCGATGTTATATCAGCATCAAGGGAAGAACTAATGGATATCTATACAGAATATAACGATTGGATTCTAGATTATGATCGAGAGATAATTAACAATGTATTTCTAGGATAATGAGAAAAAAAGGTATTTAATGGAACGTTATTCCTTATATACATGGATGATCAATGATCCAAGACTGTTTTCGGATGTTGAACGCGCAGGGTAATGTATTATTTGTAACATAGGTTTGGAAAGAAATTTAAGAGTTTTCGATGTAAGGAGTAAGGATTATGGATAAAAAAGAGAAGAAGTTTATTATGGTTATGATTGTACTTGCTGTAGTTGTACTAGGAGTTATATGGTACCTAAAAGTAGGCTATCTATTAAGACAACCAGAGATGCCCGAAGCAAATATTGCAGTTCGGACCCAAATGGTGGATGGTGGTGCGATTAATTTACGAAATGCTGATTATACGGAAAATCAAATCAAGATTGGATATGAAGTGAAAGGGTTTAGTTTGACGGAGTATAACATTGCTTGTGAGCTTTATCGTGACGGAAATTTGATTTCAACTTCTGGCTCAACAGGTGGAGGTTTGATAGAACTGGACGAAAAGCATTATTACTTCATTGGTAGTGAGAATATTACTCAAATGAATCTGCCTGAATCTATACATCTAAACGTGAAGATTAAAGTGATACCCAATGATTACAGACAAAGTTCGATAACTTCATCATTTGACGTAAGCCTTGATAAAGAAGTGCAATAGATTGATGAGGGCAGCTATTCTCGGTGATTAAGACAACTGTTAAAGGGATGATTGTTGTACGATGAAAGCCTTAATTCAAATGGTACTTCTCCATAACGGAGTCACGGAAAGTTTCGTATTTTGATAACGCTTGTACAGTGGAGGATTGAGGTACACTATATTGACTTATCCCTTCAAGGCTGAATTTGCCTAAGTTATCATTGATTAATCCATAATCACCAAAGGAGTTTTTCATCAAAAAGAGCACACTTTTATCACCCTTCTGTAGTTCTACATAGTCATTAAATGTGTACTTGACGTCTCCTTCCAGGCTGACGGTTTCAATGATCGTCAATTCATTCTGATCGGAAGGGAAATCGTTCGGTTTCTTTAATATCTTTTCAATCTTGATGTTCGTATTGGTGTGAAAGGATTGCATAGTCCCATCATCAAATGCAGTAATGACATGTTCTCGATCTCTAAAGTCTTCTATGGCATAGCCAATGACGATCAGTTCAGCAAACGCATCGAGCTTATCTATTTCATGAAAAGTTAAGGAATTGCCCGAAAGGTTGACGACTTTATGAATGGGCTCCCCTTGTTTCGATTGACCATTCATATATGCTAATGTACCAATGGAAACAGCTAGGAATATCAATACAGAGGATAGTACAATTTTATTTTTGAAAAAAGACATGATCTCATCCTCTCATTGAATTTGAGTTCTTTGCAAGAATTTTGCTGTATTTCTACTATACACATATCTGAAAATTATTGTAAATTTAATTGTATAAGTCAGAAGAATTGAAGGAGAATCCTATGAAGACCATTGTGTATATGGTTAGGCATGCGGAGTCACCGTACACGGAAGGAACGGAAAGGACCAGAGGACTTACCTTGGAGGGCAAGGTGAACGCAGCTAAAATAACAGAAATGTTAAAAGACGAAGGAATACATACTATTATCTCAAGTCCATATGCCCGAGCTGTCCTAACCTTGGAGGGGTTGGCACCCATGGACATGTTATGACATTGATGATGAATTACTTTGATTCGAGTTACGGATTGGATTTTATGAACCAAACCAAGAAACCGGACATCTATCAATTAGAATTCAACGAGATGGAATTGGAGAATGTGACAAGGCTCTGGAAATGATATATAAGAACACTTGTACGCATTCATGGATACAGCTAGAATATAGATATCTTTGATTATGGAAATATGGAAGGGAAGATTCCAATGACATTACATAACTTATTTGATGAGAAACCAACCCAATTATGGAACGAAAGAATGATTGAAGGCGGAGATGAGTTTTTTACAGAAGAGAGATTACTCATGTCTGATAAAGCTTTGGATCACTTTATAAACCAATTAATCGCATTACAAGAAAAAAAAGATTCCGAGCAGATAATAAAGGCTGTAGAAGAAGTGGTGGTTGCCTTTAATGAAATGAATGAGGCCAATGATTATTTCATTGAAACGATGGAACGTGAAGAATTGGCTGATTTTATCGACAAGGCTGCTAGGCAAGCTGGATTACAGATTGAAGGGCATGAAGATATTACGGAAGAATGGAGAGAATGGTAGTTTAATTAGACTGAGAAAGTTGAGGAGATATATCATGGACCCACAAGCATATGGTCGCTATTTATTAGAGATGGGCGGAGAAGAATTCAAGCCAGCGGAAGATGAGCAGGTTGAAGCGGACCATCTGTACGGATTTTTTCAGTGGTTTATGCCATCTGGGGCAGGGGTTGAACGTGTGTTTGAGCCGATTCCAGACGGTCAGCGTTATCTGGACAGAATACGTCCGATCTATGAGATACTGAATCCGGAGGACTTTACAGGTGAATACGTGCCAGGTTATTTCAACGGTGGAAATGAGGAGGCTTCTGAGGCGACGCTGCGTGATCTGGGGGAGAAGTTAATCGGAGGATTGAAGAGCCTATTCTCCATGGTGACAGAGGATGACGAAGTAGCGGACGCCGCTAAGGAAGCATTACAAGATTTGGCATGTCTGACGGAGGTCGTTGTGCTGGCAGCAGGGGAGATTAACAAGTTAGAGCAAAGAGCGATTCAAGGCACGGATGAAGAAGATAACGAGTCCGTTTACGAAGCACTTGGAGAGCTTCTCAGTTCACGCAAAGATTACAACGAAGCTGTCGAAATATTAAGCGAAGCCTACTATTCCATAGCTTGCGATTATTGGGTAGCCTATTACTTACAGTGGCCCCGCTACCGAGGTTTGCAAGAAGTGAAAGACTGTCTGTTTCCTTACTTTGAGTTATACCGTTATGGCTATAACCTTCATTGGACTCAAAATAAGCTATTCATCGGCAGTCGCTCATGAGTATAGAAGATCATGTACAACACATGTAACAAGCGATCATTGAGAACTACAAGTCGTAGTTAATGCCAATTTTATAGAGAAGGGTGATAGATATGGAACGAGGACTCATTATATTTTTGAACGGAACGTCAAGTTCGGGGAAGACGAGCATTGCGATGGAAATGAAGAATCAGGGAGACGTTCCGTTTCATCATCTATCTGTAGATCAATTTCTGCATAATTATGATCAGTTTATCGACAATACATATCCAGATATGAAGCCAACAAGAGAAGTGGAACACCATGTGATGACAGATATCCTGTTCGACCCCATCAATTCGTTGTACTGTGCAACCATTAAGCTGTTTTCGGAAATGGGTTTGAATGTCATCGTGGATACGGTGATCAGCAATGACAAGTGGTTTAATGATTTTTATAATTTACTATCGGATTATCCGATATTGTTTGTAGGCGTGCATTGCTCCAAAGAAGAACTCACCAGAAGAGAGCAGAGCAGGGGAGATCGCGAGATTGGACTGGCCCATTCCCAGTTCGACTACATATACTCCTATGATGAATATGATCTGGAAGTGAATACGGAAGAACTCAGTTCAGCTGCATGTGCGGAAAAGATATTAAGTTATATGAAGTCCGAAAAGGAATACTCGGCATTTAAGAAGTTAAGCAGAAGAGAGGTGAAAACATCGTAAAAGAAATGAATTTAAGACCAAGGCTGGTAAGCTGGCGTTTTGATGATGAGGTTAGGTCGGATCATCCGGAAGAATGGAATTGGATAGAGATCACAATGGTTTTCACAGATGGTTCCAGACGGTGGAGCATCTTATATACACCAGAACGTTTGCTAAATAACTTGTCTCGACCGGACATAGACCCACCAGGTCTTCATATGCAGCAACTGATTGTTGTTAGAAGCTATGAAGTGCATGACATTGAGAGAGTGCTGAACGTTTTTGATGAAGAAGATAAATTGATCGAGGCATCAAGGGAATATCCAGAGTAGCTTCGAAATGATGAGTCCTATATTAGATGTGTTAATACATGTTTTATGTCTTGAAAAGAAGATTGGAAGGTTGTCTAATCTCTATGGAGTAGAGAAGGACCTTCCTTTTTGTTTTTAAAACCTTTGGTGGACAAGGGGGAGAACGGTATGAATCCTGAAGATCGTATTCAACACATGTTACAGGCGATCATTGAAAAAACACAATCCATCATCAACGATACTGGTAAACAATCCTTCGGCTCTTTGGCGTATTTCTTGGAGCACATGATAGCCTACCGGGATGAACAGCAATACATGTCTAACGAGTGGCATATCCGCACACCGCGCTGGCTAGGGGAGTATGGAAATACGCCGGAGGAAGAAGAGCTTCTTTCAGACATCTACCGATTGCAAGCGTACATTGCAGAAAGGTTAAAGGGCGGATAAGCAGCTCGCGATGTCGCATTAGTCCGGCTGAAATGTCGCAAAAGTACATGGTAACACGACACGGAGATCGTATATACTCTCTTTATGTTTCGATAATGAAAATCATTATCACTAGTATACATAAGGGGGATTTACAAATGAAACAAGGAACAAAGGGGCAAACGGCTGGTAACAAAGCCTATACTGCTCACAAATCACGATTATTCATGGGCTTGATGTTGGCCCTTATTCTTGTCCTGACGGCTTGCGGTGCCGGAACAGGTACAGATAGCGGTAAACAATCTGCGGCAACGCCAGCGGAGACACCTGCGAATGCAGAAACACAGACAGACGGAGCTTTTCCCGTAACGATCAAGGGTATGAAGGGTGACATCACTCTAAACGAAAAACCACAGAAAATTGCAGTGCTTGATGTTAAATTTCTGGATCAGATGTTAGCGGTTGGCGAGAAGCCGGCAGGCAGTGTTATTGCTGGAGGTAATACTGATTTTCCAGAATACTTAGGCGATCAACCGAGTGATGTACAGGTACTGGGTACACGGGACGAGCCTAATCTGGAAGCGATTGTTGCACTCGACCCGGATCTGATCATCATGACCGACTTCCAGGAGAAACAGTATGAAAGTGTAAGCAAAATTGCACCTACCCTGGTACTCGATTTCTACGAAGACTGGCGTGATACGTTAGCTACGGTTGCTGAAATTACAGACAAGCAGGACGAGGCAGAGAAAGTGCGCACAGCCTATGAGGAAAAAGTTGCTGGCCTGAAGGCACAGCTGACAGAGAAAATGGGAGATGAGACAGTCGCTCTGATTCGTCCGCGTAAAGAAGGTATCCGTGTCCATGGCATCGAGCACCGCACAGGCGGCATTTTGTATAATGATTTGGGCTTAAACATGCCTGAACTCGTTAAAGATATCAAGGATGATACCTCCGTTGAAATTTCGATGGAGAAGGTTCCTGACATTGGGGCAGATCGTTATTTTGTGCTGTCGGATGAGCTGTTTGCGGCAGAGGCAGAGGCTATGGTGAGTAATCCCGTGTGGAAGTCCCTTGATGCTGTGAAAAATAACCGCACGTATGACGTAAACTCAACACTTTGGATTGCATACTATGGACCGCTTGCGATTAATCTGATTGTAGATCAGGCATCGGAAGCCCTGCTCGGATCGAACTAATATGAACCCATATCTCTCGACAGACTTATGGAAAGAGACGGTAGAGGATCATTCGATTTTGCTTGGTGAGCCGCCTGAACATAGTGTCCGTACCATTGCTTTGAGTGAGTTGCATGACGAAGAGGCATGTCGAGAGTATATCAGCTGGTTTCAGAACTATATCGATGCGCCTGACATGAAAGTGGCAGCCTCCATGTTAGCCAAGCGGCTTGGCTATCTATGGACGACTCCGCTCGTGACCGCGATGACGTTTCATCATCAGCATGTAACCTTTCAGCTGGAGAACAGCTTTCTCTATCATCCGGCGCTCTCAGATCATGAGGGCGGCACACGATTTCCTTTTCTAGCGGTGAATGGGCTTCAGGCTGAAGAACTGACTGGAGACAGGAGCGTATGGCGGGAAAAGGCAGTCCAGAGCATGTTTGCGGTACAGCTGACACCTCTGTTAAAGACACTTGCTGCGATTGCACCTCTTTCCATGAGTATTCTCTGGGAGAATATCATGGTACGTATCGGCCGACTATTCGCTCCTGATGAAGCCGAGACTGAGCAGGAAAGTAAGATCATTCAAGAGGACTTTTCATATCTGACGCAGGTGGCATCCGGGGAAGTGTTTGGTGAGAGGAAGAATCCGTTAACCCGCTTCACCGATTGTAAGGACAATGTGCATGTCGCCAAAAGCGAGCGGATCACCTGTTGTTTCTATTACCAGATGTCAGACGAATATTGTCTCAAATGTCCGAAAATTGACAATGAGAAAGAATCTCAACTAAAATGACAACAGCAAGAATTTTACCTTTGCGATTGTCAGGAGATGAGAGAAATGCCGCTGCAAGAACAGACAAGTCTATGGAGTGATACAACGATCAAGATGCTTGACGGGTATAGCGGTACTTTGCAGACAGGCAGCGTTTTACACGAAACGGATTTAACTTCAAATGTGCTGCTGTTGGCATATGGAGGTGAAGGGGAGCTTGCAATGGATGGCGAGGGTTGCCACATTGGAGCTTCTTTTGCCTGTCATGTGGTGAAGGGATCATCCTTTACGCTGACGGCCAGATCAGACGAACTTTATTATATCGTGATCATGTACGAGGCTTCTTCCATAGAAGGAGCCTCCCATGTCATGCCCTCGTATCGCAAACATCCGCTGCAAAATTCGTTTATTCAGAACCCTGTGACTCAGGCAGAATGGATCCAGAATGCGGAAAAAATCGTTGGCAAATGGCGTCGTGGCGAAGGACTGGAACGGTTTCATGCCCATGCGTTGCTCCAGGGGATGATCTATGAACTGATCATGGAGTATGAACGTGGTCAAGGCGGAGCAGAGTCCGACATGGTGGATGTAGTCGTGTCATATATATCATCGCATTATCGCCAGAATCTGGAGCTTAAGGAACTGGCAGCTCTTGCCGGTTGCAGCGTTAGGCAGTTACAGCGACGATTCAAACAAGAGAAGCAGCTTGGACCGATGGAATACGTCATCCAGCTACGGATGGAAAATGCATCGCGGATGCTGCATCATACGGATGCGTCCATTGGAGAAATTGCTGAAAAGATGGGCTATCGCGACATGTATTATTTCAGTAGGGCGTTTAAAAAATATTATGGCGTCCCTCCGCTGCGTTATCGGCTTGATGCCGCTAAAGAATCAGATACAAACTATGCTCAATCCTTGCTGCGGAATCGCATGGCTTCTTCGTACGAGTCGGACCAAGGTCCAGTGATATGCCATATGCGAGGTGAATATCCTGTCACCCGTTCTCCGCAACGTATCGCCGTACTCGATGTGCAATATGCGGATCATTTGCTTGCGCTTGGATTATCTCCAGCGGGAAGTGTGGGATTGGGAAGTGGAACGTTCCATTTCCCGCAATATATCAGGGCAGGACTTCAGGGTACCGAGATACTCGGAACGTATGAGTACCCTGATCTGCTTGGTGTGGAACGACTGTTGCCGGATCTAATTATTTGCACCGAGGTGCATGATCAGTACTATGAACGGTTAAGCCGGTTCGCTCCTGTTCTTATGTTTAAGCGCAATGAGAGCTGGCAGACCATCCTAAGCCTGTTTGGGGAACTGACAGGTAAGCGAGCAGAGGCAAAACGAATACTTGCGGATTATCACCGACGAACCACATTGCTTTCTGAAGAACTTGCTCCAGTACTGGCAGGTAAGAGCGTGGCACTGATTCGTCCACTAGATTCTCTCGTTCGCGTACATTCTGCCTCTCACCGCACAGGTTCTGTGCTGTACCGTGATCTGGGTCTGCCTGTCCCGTTATTTGTAGCAGATACCACCGACACGGCCTATCATATTTCAGTTGAGAGATTACCGGCTGTGCAGGCGAGCCACTACTTTTTGCTTAGCAATGAGATCATGCAGGAGGGCATATCCGCAACCGAGCAACGTGTCTGGGGGATGCTTGATACGGATGAGCGACAGCAAATACACTCCGTAGATGCCGCGACATGGATCGGCTGTTATGGGCCTACAGGTATCAATGGCATTGTGGATCAGATCGAGCAGGCGTTGTTGGCTTGAGCAGGTAGCTTTTTCATGAGGGAAAAACAAAAGAAACCGTTCCGTAGTAAATGGAAGTGAGAGCAACCATTTACCAAAGGAGACGGTTTCTTTGTACATGTTACATACTTGAGTGAGGATACATTGGACTAGGTTGGGTGTTATGAATACAGGAATGATATATGAAGTAAGGGTATATGTTAAAATAATAGAAAGTTGAACCAATACGAATAACAGGAGGTAAAACACATGAAATGGCAAGAGGTTAGAGAACTGTTCCCTGACCAATTTGTTCTGGTTTCTATCATTCATTATCATGAGGAAGATAACAAAAAAATTGTAGATGAAGTTGCACCAATTCGTACCGTATCAGAACAAGATGCGAATAAAGAGTTTTTTCGAGTAGAGCCTGGTAACGTTGTATATCATACTTCGAATCAAGACTTTGTGATTCATCTCCGTAAAGATCCATTAATGAGAGTGAGACGTAATACGAATGAAAATTAACTATGATGGACAGCTAATTACAACGTCACTTACCGTTACATTTAGAGGAAGAACACTGATAATAGACGATGTTATTATAGACACTGGATCTTCACATACGATCATTAGTCCTGATATTTTAGAGGAAATCGGCGTGACTTATGAAACAGGGGATTCGATTTTTGAAGCATACGGGATTGGAGGCAGTATTCCTTTCTACACAAAAATCATGGATAGGATTGTAATAGGCACAAACTATATTGAGAATATAGAGATCGATGTAGGCATATTGCCTAAAGATCATAAAGGTCTTCTCGGGTTGGATATTCTGAAACAACAAAACTTTATTATTGACTTGAAGTTACTAAAGTTACGTAAGTGAATTTTGAAATAACGGCTATGGTGAAATCTACTTAGAAGGAGAAGCTATGAACGAAAAAGCTAAAGGGAAATTAAAAAAGCAATTCCTACTCATCGTTTTATTTGTTTTTATAATTGGAATTCAATTAGCTACCAGATACTTTGTATATCATCCTCCTGCATGGACAACTGCATTATCAACATGTAGCTTTATTATATTTTGTATACTGGGCCTTGTAACTTATCTTGATCTCAAGAAACAAGAGCAGTTCATAACGATCGGACAAATTGTAGATGTGAAGAAGGATAAAAATATCATTATAGTTAAAGGGTTGGGACGAGGTAATAGCAAAGTTTTAATCAAAGATAGCCCTATTCTGAATATGATGCAGCCAAATGACCAGATTGAAATCACGAGATTAAAATATACAAAAATGATAACTAAAAAAGTATATAAAGACCAAGAGATACATCTTTGATCAAGTAGTGGAGAAGTATGGTACTTTACATAAAAATAGAGCAAAAATTTTGATACACGTCTAAGGTAGAAGGAGAGAGTGTAATGAACAACATAAACTCTCATAATTGCAATCTAAATATAAGATATGACCTGCCTGATGAGGTGTGGGCTAAAGTTTCTAAAGTATATGAGCGGATGCCAGGGTGGATTGGTTATAAAAGTGGAATTCCATATTGGTTTGGAACTGAAGAGGATGATGTTTTCATTGAAGCATCCGTTGAGCCTAGTGGATTATCATTTTATGCACAGATGAATAGCGATGTATGGATGTCTTGGATAGAAACATTTAAGTTGGAAGCGACAAAAGTGTTGGGTTTTGATGTTGGTGAACCTGAAGATGGATATGTGTGATGAAAGAAGGAGGATCTAAGATTCATGGGCAGTGAATACCGCCGCAGGATGGCATAGGTGTCTGGATGTGTTGGTGCAGATCATGAATGGTAAGCTCATTAAGTGGCATGACAACTCAACTGAGCTGCGTAAAATCTATAGTGAAGCATTTAAGTTGGAGGATCTAAACCAATAAAATGATCTAAAAATGATAAAAAGAAAAAATGATAAACTCTATTAGCATTGATGAGCGGAATGGGACCACATTTAATGAAGAGATAGTTATGAATCCTACATGGGCAGACAGTTTACGTTTTTTGAGAAAACTCGATGGAGATAAATTTACATTAGTTTTTTTTGAGGTATCAGACACAGGTTCAGCATTAGTTGGAGGCGGACCGGAATATTTTGTAGTGTCTATTACAATGGATGAACATATATATACGCTTATGAACGATAAGCGGGGAAATAGTGAAATTTCTCTAGTAATTGGTGGTCAGTTGGGAAATTATTGCGATAACATTTGTATAGAATTAATACCCATGCTGGAAGTGCTAAAGTATTTTTGTGAAACTGGTAAACTACACGAATCACATCAATGGAAGCAAGAATAATATTGACTTTGAAAGTAACTTGAAGGAAAGATTGGCTTCATCTAACATTAAATTCAACATATTCGGTTGAAAATGCATTTCTAAGGAGCAGATTCACCGGGGAGAGTAACGGATGCAGAACAATTGCCAGAAAAGTCAGAAACATCACACTGTATTTTTATGTAGATCATAAAGTAATTGATAATTTTTCGAGTGAACAAATTGTAGCGCTTTGTTTATATGAAATGAATTGGCTTGGTTTTACTGAAGAACAAATCAAGAGCAAGACCGATAACTTGGAAAACGAAAAATCATCTCAGCAAGTAATACTCAACAAAGGAACGTTATATGAATTCCAGAAAACTATACATCCATGAAATGAGTGATTTTATGAATATACAAGATTTAAGGGATTGGTCGGATAAGCACAATGCAAGAAACCGGGCAATAGAGGCTTTTTGGCATAACTTAGAAACCTATAGAGTTGAAGATCCTGAGGAGTTTACAGAGTTGTTTTGGGATTACGACCAAAAGTATTTGAAAATTTGGATAGAGGATATATCACTCCATATCAAGAGTCTGGAATACCTGGACCCAAGTAATAAAGAGCTTGAATATATTGAAGTGAAGGTCAGAATTGAATATCGAGCAAATCATATAGGCTATTACAGAATAATTTTCGGTATAGACGGCCAGGTTGAAGATGATTATTTTATTTCGGAATGGACTGGATTAAGACTGTATCAAACAAGGAACTTGTTAGAAGATATGAGGGAAGAGATCGAAAACGACCTGATCAATGGGGAAATAAAAGAAAAAGAAGCTATGAAATTAATGAGTATCATCGAGGAGAAGAAAGAAAAGATTCGAAACAGCTATGCTGAGTCGTCAGCCTAGGAACGTTATTAATATCATAACGGAATAGCTTAACTCAGCCGAAGGTGCAGAAAAATTAGGAGATCTTTTTACCTCTCGTACCTTGAGTCGTCATTAGGAAGATGTTTTTCAATTATTTAAATTAATCTCGATATTTCCTTGCGGAAGGTCGACTGACTCCCTGTGGGATGAAGAAGGGCCTTCTTGTTTGTTTTTGTCATCACAAAAGAAAGGTTCCTTTGATTCACTGCATATTCACATCCCATACAACCCAACATATATTGAGCGTATTAAAAACCTTTGGACCATATGGATATGTGAGATTAAGCATTCTAATTATTATCCCATTTTAACCAAATTTTTCTTCGTAAATATCACTACATAGGTTATCATATACGTAGTCCAAATATTACGATGATTATGTAGTATTTTCGAAGTGAATGAATTAGATGTTATAAGAAAAACTAGGAAAATATATAACCATGAAAATCAAAGGATGAAAGAAATGAATAAGAAGACATATCTTGTAAATATAGCTTATCTAATTGACTTGACTGACGAAGAATATAAAGAATTCGATGGGTTATTGACTCCTATACTAGAGAATGAAATTACTATAAGGAGAGATTTGAAATTACATTGAAAGAGCAGTTCCTCTGTATTGCTCGATCCAGAAGCAATGAATTGCGGAAGATGCGCAAAATGTAATTCATGGGCAACTGATAGAGACAAACCAAATCATGTTGATGAATTAAATAACGGAGCAGTTGTTGAAGGGCAATTACTTTGTGATGAGTGTTTGCCAGAGGAGCATAGGTGGGCTTTCTAGATAATGGATAATGTGAGTATTTTCAGAAATCAGTACCGTCTGATAACAACATGTTCACGCTTTGGGTCATTCGGTCCACGGTCCGGCAGGAGCAAAATGAGGGTTCGGAGAGTTATTTGGCAGCGGCAGGGAAGCGAAATTAGTGGGACTTCTTGAACACAAGAACGTTATGTGTAATTGCTGAAAGATAAGAATGAATATTCAAATAAAGGATGAAAGTGATGGACAGTTTAATTGAATTAATTTTTGAACCGGTATTTAACCGACTTATATTTAAAATTAAACAATTGAAAGCTCAAGTAATATATGGAACATATTCAAAGAAGAATAATTGGATAAATGGAAACTTGAATAATAAAACTTATAAGGAAATAATCTTAAGTGACGAGAATCTCTTAAACTTATTTTTAAATAAAGAATACAGAAATAATAATTTAAAGGATGAAGAAACACGGATAGTCTATATTGAAAACATCAAAAAAGCGATACAGAAATAAATAATAATTTTGATCGTAAAACAAGAAGCATCAGCAGCACACAACATAATATTCATGCATCAGGGTATTCGCCCGTCGGTCCCAGAAGCGGGTTCTAAGAGCTGGTTGCTGTGTAACACTTCTGACTACGACAAACGTTCTGAATGCAGGAACGCTATGTGCAATTGTATTAAAAGAGTTGGAGTAGGTGAGTTCAGTGGTGGAGAGGAAATTCAAAAGTCATTTTTTGTACATTGTTCTACTGTCAGTTCCATTTGTAGTATTAGAGATTTTACTTTTATTAAAATATCCTAACACCGGGTTAGGCAGGATTATAAGCTTGCCCATGACCTTTTTGGTGAATGGTATGATTATTCTGATCTTATCTAGTTTAGTTTATTATTTGCTTAAATACACCAGATTTAGAATTGTTGGGCGAGTTATTCTAGGATTAACGATATGTTTAACTCTTATCGTAACAGTATGGTTGTATCCGCAGGATTCATCCAAACATATTTCAAAAACTATAGTAGAAGATATTAAGAGTTTATGGAGTAAATAAGGAATTTAATTGTGAAACAGATAAAATCAATTTACTAAGATGTTGGATGTGACTATATGAATCATGAACTATTCAATAAAATCAATGGATATTTAGAAGGGGTAAGTAATTTAATTACTCACTTCGGAGGATGTTATGGGCACGAATATCAGTTTATAAAAATTGATTCGCCAATAGAACGAGCAATAGAACTTCATAATACTAATAGTAATTTAAAAGATCACAAAGATGTTAAATATGTAGGACTAAGTGAATTAGATGATTGGAAGGATGAGATATTTAATATTACCGCAAGATGGTTTTTCTCTTTATTTCGCTTACAAAATTTTGGCGTAAGTGTTAAATATCCGGACACTGATGGAGAAATGCCTGCAGAACTAGATAAAGAGTCAAATAACGTGAGTAATGAACTGATTAAACTGTTGGAAGAATTCTTTGAAGGGTCAAATGTTAAAGCATTTAGACTGGTAACAGAGGTTGACTGGAAAGATGAGTTTGATTGGGAACAGATTTATTTTGCGATAGGTGATGATGTATTTATCTTAGATTTATATCAGTGGGGTTAACGGACAACCTTACAAATCTCAGGATGTCGAACGATTCTCGTTAGTATTTAATAAGCGTTACAGAAAATTAACAAGTCAAAAAAATAAATTAATGATAACTTGCGAGGCATTATGAAATTAATAAAATTAAAGGGCACTAAAACTGAAGAAGATATAAGAAGAGAATTAGTAGGATCGCATGAGTCATTATTTAATGATGAAATAAGATCAGGTTTGCTTTCAGTTATTAAGAGGTTTTTTCCACAAATGAAAACTGCCTATATTTTGTTCTGGATACCTGAACAAGGGGAAGATATTTTTTCGTTGCTGATTAATAACGATAGAATTGCAAAAGTAGAAATCGATCGTTACGACCACGATATTGAACCTATAATTGAAAGCAAACAGCTAGACATTGTCTATTTAAAAGGACTTAGGAAATATTCACAGATTAGATTAGCGATTGCACTTGAACTTGCAAACACGGATCTCAAAAATGAAGAAAAAAATTAAAGGAGTTTCCAAATTGAAGAATCAAAAGCGTTCAATGATTTTAATATTTCTTTTAATGATACTAGCCCTAAGTGGATGTATTTCATACAGTGTGAAGACGGATAAAATGGTTGAGGATGGGTTCATAATAAACTCAATTTCATTTGGACTGGGTGAGAGCGAAGAAGATGCAGGTATTACAGTGGTAACATACAATTTCACTCTTCGAAATAGAACCAATAAATCAATAATGTTAAAAACAGTTGAACCGATCTTGAGTAAGGATATTCAGGAGCGATTAATTGATAGGGACATTAAATTGGACATAAATGAGAAAGTTGATGGTAATAGCTCGGAAGAACTGACAGGTACTTTTAAATTAGATACTAGAGGGCTGGATAAAGAAGGAATAATCAATTTAAACATTAATGTTAACGAATATAATGTAGCAATTGAACAAGTCATAGGAATGAATGAAGTAAATAACTAATTTGAGATAACTTTAAGAAAATATATCTAACAAAGAGGTGTATCTTTATGGAAAGAAAAAAAGATGAAAACAATGAGATGGCTCTAATTCCAGAGCACCATAGCCCTATTCGACATATTCTTAATGAAGCAAATGGACAACCGAATTAAGAAAGCTCTGGATACTCCAGATGCATATGTAATTATGGAGGGTGATTATGGAGGACAAATCTATTTGTCTTGCCCTATGAAACTAGTAAACTGCAGTGAAGAGACATTACATACTCTATTAAAAGATTTAGATACCATTGGATGGGGCTGTAATGAGGGAGAAGGCCAAGGATTATATTTCGAAAAACACTTTCCTGGTGATGGAATTGGGTGAGGTATGGGGGGGAGGAGATGTTGAGGAAGGACTATGGATTCATAAAGAATTTATAGATTTACAATTATACGATGAAATTCATGAAGTCGTATTAGGCAATAAAGAAAGATTAACAAAGTAATAAAATGAATGAATCTCAAGGCCCATCAACATCGGATAACAAAGTGTTCATGTTGTGGGTGGGCGAACTGTTGAAGTACTGCGATCAAAGAAAAAGAAATATGTGAGGTGAGTTATGGGCGTAAGAAAAAAATATAAACGTAAAATCGTTCGCTTCAATCGATTATTTTACTGGTATGTTGAACCGGATATTGACGATGAAGGAATAAACAAATTACATATCGTTTCTGAGGATAAGAAGTTAATCGTCACTTATGAAGTGGGACAACACAGTATTAAGAACAAGCCCCCATTTATAGTCGTCATCGGAGAAGAATTCGAAGGCTGGACAACAGAATATATAGGATACAGAAGAGTACTCACACCGAAATGGAGCGATGAGATCATCATACCAAGATTGATAGGTGAAATCATTGATTGGTGCCTCTTGAAAGATAAAGAAATAAACATCGTTAATTGGAAAGGTGAAATTCTCCAACCTATCTCTTGAATGGAGTGTAATTGCTTTGGAGAAATAACTTAGATTCGTGTGGACTCTTTTGAAAACGCATACGTGAAAACAAGAGATTGTAATTAACATTTAAAATAAAAGGAAAGAAGGAATGCAGATGAATCGTGGGCATCACACGGTTAACAAAGTAATCGCTTGTGTTCTGTCATTCATATTTATCATTATGGCAATAGCGGTACCTGCCCACGCTGAAGAGAAACAGGTTGAGACTACACCATCCAGGATTCCTTTATCCAAATTAGAGGAAACGATTGATGCTTATGTAGCCTCGTATGAGAAGTATACCGCTGCCGTTTCGGTTGTAGCTATCAAAGACGGTGAAACTATTGTGAATAAGGCATATGGTTACGCAGATATTGAGAATCAGCAGAAGGCGGATACCTCTACTGTATTTGAATGGGCTTCCATCTCTAAATTGTTGGTCTATACGAGTGTGATGCAGCTGGTCGAACAAGGAAAGCTTGATTTGGAGACGGATATCCAAGAATATCTGCCAGAGGGATTTTTCAAAAAGCTGAAATACGATGAACCGATTACCCTACTGAACCTGATGCATCACAATGCGGGTTGGGAAGATCAAACAGCGGCTGAGGTGTTTTATTACTCCGAGGATGAAACGTTAGAATTAGGAGAAACGCTGCGTAAAAATGAACCGAAACAGATATATAAACCGAATAGCGTTGTCGGTTATTCAAACTATGGAGTTGGACTAGCCGGTTACATCGTGGAAGTGGTAAGTGGCCAACCTTATTATGAATATGTTAATGAACATATTTTTGAACCTCTTCATATGAACGACACTACGGTTCATCCAACAGGGCAAGATCGTCCAGACCTTGTGCAAAGAAGGAATGAGATTGAAGGGTATACAAAAGATTTGAAACTGATCCCTGAGAACAGAGTATACGTAACATTCTATCCTACAGGGGCAGCGATCGGGACAGCAGAAGATTTAGGGGAATTCCTTGCAGCGTTGATGCCTGTAGATGATAGAAATGTATTATTTAAGAACAGGGATACGTTAAACGAAATGTTGTCAACAAGTCTATATTATGAAGGTACTTCTACTCCGCGATTTGCGCACGGGTTCGTTGAGATGGAATACTGGGTGCCTACACTGATGCACGAGGGGAATTTGAAAGGATTCTCCAGTAAACTTGTCTTTGATCCCGAATCTAAATTTGGGATGGTGGTCATGACAAATCAATCCTTTGAGGAAATTTATTATTACGGACTTACTAAAGAGATTTTCGGTGATAACGTCAATTCTAATAGAGTTACTTCGGAGGGGGGAGGATATTTTCAACCCGCACGACGGGCAGCCGCTAGATTTACTAATTTATTTACGTTTCTTGATATAACGAAATATACAAAAGCTGATTTAGCAAAATCTTATAATGTTATCGAGCATAATGGGGTTGTTGAGAAAATTTCCGTCACTCCTTACATTGATTATTTGCCTGTATCGAATGTAAAGGTGAACTTGATTAAAATATCTTTTATTCCTGCTGTGCTTGCCGCCATTTTCACTTTAATCGCTTCGATCGGCTATGTGATCCGGATGCTTCTTAACAAACTATATAAACGAGGCAATCCTACCACCAATTTTAATAAATATCATCTTGCAATCAATTTTGCAGGTGTGGTACTCCTTCTTAATCTTTTCATCATACAGACGAAGATTAGTTTTCCAAATTATCCTGGTTATTCTTCGTTACGGATCAATTTAATGTTTAATCTACTTTATGTGGTTCTAGCAGTGGCGTATCTTGGCTTGCTTATTTACAAACTGCGGAAGAGCAATTACAGCAAAAAGCAAAAGGTGATGTACATCATGTCTGGCATCTCTGCTTTCATCTTGGCTGCTTTTGTTGTGGGATGGAATTTGTACGTTTAGAGAGGTAAACGCTGAATATAGATATTCAAAGCAGTGCAATGGCTCGCGGATGACTTCTATACATCATTGATATTATAAGTGGGAAAAACTATAAAGAGTAAAGGCAGCAGTTCCTTATGTGGAACTGCTGCCTTTGTTTTAGTATGCCCTTTGGCAACTTGTGCCTCGGCATATTGAAGGGGGATCAAGATCATCCTATTTTTTTGTCTCTCAAAATAAATAATTTAATAGAACTGTAAATGACTGCTAGAATATTCAATAATAATAGACCTATATATCCATCCGTTAATTTTGTTCTTTCAATCCACTTATTCACTAACTCTCCGGTGAGAGCTTGTTTTTCTAAATATTTATTTATATCATTCTGATGCATCTCATCCATATATATAAGTGGAAACTCCATGCTGTTGGAAGAAGCAGCTAGCGGCGGATAGAACTCTACCCATTTTTGGCCTGCCCATCGATCATACTTATAATGCAAGTCTGCGCTGGATTCAAGATTATCCCACCTGAGAAAACCCAATATGAGTAGAATACAAAGTGTAAAAACGCTAAATATTAACTTTATGTTGTCTATTAACAGCACCGTTGTGTAATTAAAAAACCAATCGATCAAAGAATCGTTGCAGCAGGTGCTAAAGTTACGAGGTTAAAGTCGCAAAACGATTAGGGTATAGAAGGTTTTCGAAGAAGCTATACAGCGTGCAGGGATTGCCAAAAAGGTAAGCATTCAGGTGCTGAGACACTCCTTCGCCACTCATTTATAGGAAAACTGGACAGATTTACGGTACATTTAGGAGCTAATTGGTCATATGAGTGTACGAACAACTCAGCGATATACGCGTGTTAGCACGAAAATTATTCAACGTCCAATTGGATCGTATGAACATGGGTTATTGAGTTTTCTAATATATCTCCCTTTTTCACCAAATTTTTCTTCGCAAATATCGCCGCATAGGTTATCATATACGTATTTCAAATATCTAGCAGGATGTGTGGTATTTACTAAGTACATAGATAAGATTTTTTAGTAAATTAGCTTAAAAACCCCATAACTGTAAAATATGGATGGTGATTAATTTGATGTACATAGAATTAAGTGAAAAAAATAATTTAAAGCTATACACAGGTGTATACCACGGAATTCAAGGAAGAGCAGTATTTAATAAAAATATAAGTGCTCGCAAACGTTATTTTTTGGAGAAGCGTTGGCGTGAAGGCAAAAATATATTGACTGCAATAATGATGAATCCAAGTAACGCAGCACATGATAACACTGACGACACTGTCGATCAATTAATTGAAGTAGCGCAGAGTTATAATTATGATGCTCTTTATGTTGTTAACGTATCAAGTTTTATAGGAGGAAGTAGCAGCAAATTAAACAGCGATAAATTCGTCTTCGATAAAATTAATTGGAGATTCATAGAACAAGCTATGAAAGAATCAAACATGATATTTATCGGTTGGGGAATGAAAGGACAAAAAGCAATATTTCAACAACAAAAGGCCAATATTAGTATTTTTAAAACTTTCATGAAAACGAAAAAATTTATATATACTTATGAATTTATGCAGTCTAAAAATAAAGTTTACTTAAAGAAACCTTTTTATTATGTGCCACATCCTCGACCAATAAGAAATAAAGAGAAGTATAAAAAACAAAAGTTGTATAAGTTAACGCATGTTCAACTAAATAAATTGTTAATCAGATGATATTAAAATTTATTTAAAAAATGTAGATGAAAATTTAGATTAATCAGCTGGGTCGCTAACATAATATTCACGCTGCGGGCGTACGCCTTTGGCCCGGTATTCGCCAGGTACCCAGTATATGCTTGGTCGTGAAGACAGGAATGTTAAGTGAAATGACCAAAATACATATAACATATAAAATATTTTTCGAAATCTTAATTTGGGAGGTTTTTTTGTTGAATGTAATCGAAAAATTTTTAAAAAGCTATTCAAAAGAGTACGATTTTTATCTGAAATTAGCTGGAATGTGTGCTACTCAATGTGAAAATATACTTGAAGGTAGTGGTATTAGAGCAATAGTAACGCATAGGGCTAAAAGACCAGATAGGCTTAAAGAAAAACTTGAAAAAAGGATGACAGAAAAAAAGTATAAAAGTGTAGATGCAATATACAAAGATATTGTGGATCTTGCAGGTGTAAGAATTGCAATATATTTTCCTGGTGATAGAGAAGAAATTAATAATTATATTGCGAAAAATTTCTTTGTACATAGTCAGAAGGAATTTCCGGGTACAGCTATTCCGTCATATGATAAAAGATTCTCTGGTTATTGGGCGTATCATTATCGCGTATCTTTAAGACCAGAAATATTAACAGATACAAATAAGAGATATACTGATGCTGTCATAGAAATACAAGTCGCATCAGTATTAATGCATGCATGGTCTGAAGTTGAACATGATTTGGTTTATAAACCTTTAAGTGGGGAGCTCTCGATAGAAGAATACCAAATATTGGACGAGTTAAATGGGCTTGTTTTAACTGGAGAGATTGCTTTAGAACGTTTGCAAAACGCAGCAAAAAGTCGTGTCTCAAAAACAGATAGAGAATTTAATAATCATTATGAATTATCAGCTTATCTTTATGATTTATTGAAAAAACATATTAAAAAAGGCGATTATGAACCTGTCATGGGTAGAGCAGATGTATTGTATAAATTTTTGCAATACGTTGGTTTAAACTCTCCTCAAAAGTTGTCTCAATTTACTGTGGATTTAGATCCTGATACTGAAAATCGCCCGATAGTAGATCAACTTGTAGATAGGATTTTGTTAGAAAATGAAAAGAACTATGAATTTTATAGTAGAGCCAAAAATGAAATTGGAACTCGGAATCCTTATAGCATTAAAAATGATAAAGTATTATCTTTGACGAATGACAAATTGGCGCTAGGGGTGTTTTTATCTAAGTGGATCGTTTTTGAATCTACACTAAGAAGAATCTCTAACATCCAAAGAAATAATATGATTTCAGCAGTAGAATTAAGAAGCCAGGTGTTCAATTTTAGACAAATAGAGTCTTTAGAGATTTTTGATCAAGCATCATTATTTGAGATAAATAGCATTAGAAGACTTAGAAATGAGGCTGTGCATGGGATTAGAGCGTTTCCTGATGATGTATTAATTAATGCTTCTGCTACTTTGGAAGCCGTATTAAAGCATAGTATAGAGAACGTTCAAAACGAATATAAAGAAATAATGAATGATGCAATAAATGAAATGCAGAAAATCAACGTTAAGTGAAACTCCAAAAACATGATGATATATATAAATAGAATTCAAAAGAACATAGAGCATAATGAAAGGATATTAGACAAAAAAGCTACACAAATATAAGGAGGATTAAACAAATAATGATAAAGGAATTTAAAGTTTGTGTTATTGGTAGATCTAACTCAGGAAAATCCACTTTAGTGTCGGTATTAATGGAGGATATAAATTTAGCCCAGCAACTTCACGAAAATAATGTTAAAGGTAAAACTAAATTAAATACGGAGTTTGTTATTTCAAATAAAGAAGGAAGTTCAACATTCGAATTAATTATTAATGAAAGATTCATTGACTCACTTAGTGCAAATGATGTAACTGAGCAATTTATAAAAGAGTATACTGACATAATACCAGACTTGAGCAACTTAGATTGTTCAAGTGATGATTTAATCGAAAACATTAAGAAAATTATTTTTAATCGTATTAATGAGTTGAAAAAAGAATCTTTGTCAAAAGTCTTTTCATACTCTGAAAATAATCCAAAGTTAAGAAATATTATCGAAAAGCTAGTGGTATATGCGAAAGCATCAAATTATGCTCAAAAGTTACTTAATTCCAATACAATCGAACAGCTTAGAGTTATGGATACAAAAGGATTTGGTGATGAAACTGATCTAATAGATTATGAGATTCCAGTAGTTGATGCTGTCATATATATGATTAGTGATAAATTGGTAGATCATGATTATAAGATTGTTAGATCCGTGATCTCAGATCAACTAAAACAAATTCCGGTTATATTATGCGCCAGAGGACAAAACGGAATTCGGATTGAAGAAATTGAGGAAATAATAAATTCTGATGATATCTGTAAAGAATTCAAAGAGTATTGCAATGACTTCAATATAGCAGGTACTGCAGCCCATGATGTGAAAAATTGTTTATATAGAGATAAAATATTGTTTCATAAAAGTGATAACTCCAAGTCACTGATGGAGAAGTTTTTGGGAGAAAATTTATTTATGCAATTACCTACTATTGTTAAAGAAGGAGCGAAATCCGGAAAAAAATTGTTTCAAAAATCAGATGTTGAAGATTCGAAAATTATTTTCACTCATATAGTAGTTGATATTTTTAAAAGCTTAATTAATGCGAAAATTCGTGAAGAAAAAGCAGTCGAAAACGTAATTTCTAAAGTGAGTACTAAAGCGGATGAAACATTTGATTCAATGTATTCTATTTTTAAAAAGTATATCTTGGAAGCTTCTTTATGCCTCGGGTATGCTAGGTCAGAACAATATAAATATTATTATCATGCCGTACGTAGTCCGGAATTCTTTGTTGAAAATGTTCACAGGGCAATTATAGGTCCAAGAGGCGGAAACAGTGGATACTATGCTTACAATTATGACCGAATCGCAATTGGTAGCCATAGTTGCTTAGAACTAGGTTTTGAAGAAATATTAGAAAAAGGTTTTGGAGATTGGAGTTATGATGAAATTGAATTAATAATAAGAAAAGTCAGACGAAATGTTTGTAGATTTGGTAAACTATCAGGATATTCAGAGGATTATAGAGCGTTCCTTAGCTATGATAGGGTTGTTGGTGGTTACAAAGAAGAAAAAGATAAAAATTGGAAGCAACATTTTACTGATGACACGTATCACTATCCTTATATTAAGGAATCTATTGAAAAGGATACATATCTTAAAAATTCTCCAGTCAGTTTAATCCACGCGATTTCTATTTATTGGGGTGTGCTCTCAAGAATTGTTGAAAAAGCGTTAAGAGATGTAATAGGGGGGCTTCCCATTGAAGTTCAAAAATTAGCTTCTTATAGTTAAATTTTTTAGACTCAAAGCTAAAAAACAGTGCTTGATTTAACGTGCTGTACTCAAAGCTAATTCATACTCTTTTATTTGATTTCTGGATTTTACTGTTTCTGAAGGACGGGGCTTCCAAGCGCTTATTATAGAGATAGTCTTTTCTGCGTGCATAAAAATTTTTGAATTGGGCATTAGAAACCGATCTAGTCAAGTGCTCGGAATAATTGCACATATAGGATTTCCGTTTTATTAAAATTAGATAAACCCTTATTTGAATTAGGCTATACAGCGTGCACAATGTTTTTACCAATAAGAGAACCAGATTCTTCAGAGTGGAATGAAGTTATTGCAATAAATAATGCCCTTCAGAAGTTCAATATACAAATTACTTGATCTTTATCAAGGAAGTCGAGGACATCTTATAACACAATATTCACGCTGCGGACATTCGTCCTTGGTCCGGAATTAGCCGGACACTCAGCATACGTTGAGTCGTGAATGAAGGAACGTTATATAATAGAAATGATGGACAACGAATAGGATAAAAGAAAAATACAAAAAAATCAGATAAGAACACTTGTACGCAGATGTCAATACAGATAAAATTGAATCTTGGGTGGGATTGTTTCCCTTCGAAGGGAGGTGAAAGAAGCAATAACTCTGAAAGATAAAGTAAACACCACCCCAAGGTTGACAGCCGAAGGTATTTTTTTGTCCTGATTTGACTTAGGAAGGGATAGACCATCCAAGCCAATTTTACTGACGAAGTATTCGCTGCACTCGGTTTTTATCTAAGAATATGATAACATACCGAAAAAAAATGTCATCAAATAAAATGAATGAGTAATGAAAAAGAGTAGATTATAAGGTAATCTCGAAGAGGAATCATCATCATATAACAACATATTCAAGCTACGACTCTGGGCATGCGGGGATGTATTTCGAAGAACATATCAGCAGAAAACCTTTCGGGGTTAATGAATACAAAAATGTCGGTAAAATACAATTATCAGAGACGGAGGCAATATGGATAAATTAACTATTGCAAAGTATAAAAATGGATACATAAAAATTTCAGATTACAATAGATCAATACATAAACAAGGAGAGATTTTTTGTCCATTCTGTGATCCTACTTTAGAAGTAACTGGAGTACAAAATGAATTTTTTAGAGCATTACCAGGTAGAGGTGGACATAGTTGCCAGAGAACAACAGTGGAATATTTTAATGCTAAATGGGAAGGTCGAAAATTAATTGAAACACTTAGCGGCAATGAGGGAGAAATCAAAATTATTATTGATCTTAATACTTTAAGAAGACAGGGTGATAGTTTTAGTAATAAAAAAGTAGTTAAGCCTAACGAAAATACATCGGCTAAAGAAGTCGAAAAGTACAATAAATATACAACTTATAAAAAAGTATTTAGAGATATTATAAGAACAGTTTCGCAAATGAAAAATCTTCTTGAAAAAAATGCAATTGATGAATTAGGTAAAATCAAATTTAAATACAAAACAGGAAACGAAGAATTAGGGATAAATGAAGTAGTTATTCTAGCAGATGAGCTTAATAAGAGTCTGCATTCCAAGGAAAGATTCGTCATATATATTGTTCAAAGTATTAAAGTCAGCAAAGGGAAAATCTATATAAACTCTTATGAAATCGGTGGGAAGAGTATTACAACTTCCTTTATATATCCAGCCAAAAAGAATGAAACAAACATCAAAAAAGACGACATGATCATAGCATTCGGAAAGATTAGTTATTACGAGCCTAAAGATCAGTATTATTTAAATACACTTAGTGATTTAAATGTAAGTGTAATCAAAGATGAAGATGTGCTTTTAAGATTCAGTAGTAAAGAGATTAAAGAGAAAAAACTAGAAAATAGTAAGAAAGAAAGTACTGAAAATAATGTAAACAGTTTAGCTAAGTCTTCTACTGATATAAAAAGTGAGCGTGATATTATATCAATTAATATTCCAGAAACGAAAAAAACAATGAAAAATAAAGAAGATTCCTCTCCACCTATAGAAGTTACAAAACAGCTTTTAAAAAAAATGGAACCAGTCAACGAAATAGGAGGTTTTAAAAAATTAATCAAAAAATTTACCGATTATTTTAAGCGTGCCTAATTGGATTGAATTTTCACTAAATATTCACGCTACACACAGTTGTTCTTAGTTGAGCTTGGTTGTGCATACAGGGACGTTAGATGAGAGTAGACTTTAAGCCATGTTAAGAGGTGATAGATTTGATAAATATAGAATTAGATTATTTTGCTATAAAATGTGCTAATGGGCACCTAAATGAATGTACAAATGATGTATGTAAGGAATGTAATATATCACTTGATGATCAACGACAATCTGATGATCCGTATGTAGAATCTCGCAAATTGTTATTGGACAATGTATTATCATACATTGAAAATAGCGAATTGGAATATAAAGATCTAAAAAAAGCTATTAGAAAGGGGTTAAGAACTAAGAATTGCTATGAGAATGAAATGGAGAAAGTTTCGGAGTATATTATTATACTAAGTAACGAATTAAGGTTTGACATTTTCTACTCAATAAATATGACACAGGAGGGTATTAAGTTAGTTGAAACTAATCAAATTATTAATGACGTAAACACATTTTTGATTAAATTATATGTTTTATTAGGTGAGGTCACTTTATTTGAGCCTACTAAAGTTTTTAGAAATATTCACAAAAGGCTTCTTCTTACGATTATTGCTTATAAGGAATCCGTCGTTGAACTAATCATGTCAACTATTGTATTGAACATTGAACATGCCATGAAATTGAAAGACATTTCACAAGTAAAGTTGGATAATTCAGCGCAAGAATTAAAAATACTTTCAAATATATTTGGTGCTCGCAATATCGAAAATGTAACTGAATTGTTTCAGAACGGTGAATTAAACTACTCTGCTATATTAGGAATGGTATGGCAAACCTCAAATGAAGGAACGATTGAAGAGAAAATTAGTGATGTGTGCGAGCAAACAAGTTACTATTTTCGATCAATTTTGTCTAGAGATAAGGAATACTATTCAAATGATGATCTATTAAAACTATCTATCTACAAGTATGTTGGTACTATAGCCTTTGATGATGAGAGTTTCTTTAGGAAGGTAAGTATTGCATACAAAACTTATGAGAAAGCTTTTGAAAAGAATAGTAGTTTAGTTTGTGAGTTTCTTAGCCGATATACTGCAAAATACAAGTATATGTTTAAAAAGTTAAGTGACCTTTCAATAGCAATTGGATTTGTTTTCGGTCATAATCCTCCTAGTCATGTTCTTATGACGAATGGACTAAAATGGTATAAAGATCTATGTGAGGGGATATATCGTGATTCCATGATTTTTTTGTTATTAGCAAGTTGCATAGATAGGGAAAAGATTTTTGATATCGATGAATTAATTGAATGGACCGGATTTGCTGATATTTGTGGTCAGTTTGCATCACTAACAAATTATAAGCTTAACTACTTTGTTGAAGGTGTAGATAGTATTATACGTCATTCTGAAGCGCATGTAGATTATGATATTGATATAGACAATCAAAGGGTAATACTAAGGAATAGACAAAAGAAAACTAAAACTATCTCCACAAAAGAGTATAGTTTTGATGATTTCTTCGACCAAATCAATCTACTATCTGAGACAGTGTATTCTTCAATTGCAGCATTTACGGTTTTTCTAATTAACAATAAGTATCAAATTGATAATGTAGATTCCTATTTAGCAGAAGATGAAGTGACAAATAAATCACTTGAAGCATACGCTGTATTGGGCTTATTTGGTATTTTAATAGATCAAGAGAGTGAAAATGACAGCGCAATGGAGTTATCTGGTATGTATATTGGAGAAGTTGGACAGTTCTCGTTCGAGTCGATTCTAGCGATTTTTGCACCATTAGTTAAGGCAAAACCTCATTTATCCAATGTTAAGCTTGAGTTGTGTGATCAAGAAGGAGAAAAATTTGGGCATATTAAAGTTAGAACCGACTATATACTAAACTCTATGAATGAAAGCGGAATCAAAAAAGACTGTTGGATATTACTGTATATGTACACTACCGAAATTCAAAGCATATATGAGCCTTGTCAAGTAGAGAAAAAGAGCGATGATAAATTTTTATCAGGTATTCTTCAGTTCATATTGCCTCTTTTTGAGGAAATTGATAACGGAAAAAAAAGAATTATTCAAACCGGAAAAGTTTATACTACTGAATTTGTAAAGGTAGCTGATCAAATAAAATATGTTGAAATGATTGTAGAGGAATATTTGGAGTATTCGAGTGTACCGAGGTTAATTCGCCATGTAATCCAAATTTTTAGAAATATTCATATTGCTATAAATGTAATTATAGAGCACGATTCTAACCACAGTATTAACCTAAATATAGAATTCAAGAAAATATCGAAAGAAATGATGAGTATAGCACACACCTTCGAATACTTATCAGGAGAAATTAATGAAATGGAACTTTTCTTTAATTATTCAGAAGAAGGTAAGCAATTGTACAAGAACGTTACGCTTAATTCACCTTGCCCTTGTGGAAGCGGGAAAAAATACAAAAAGTGCTGTAAGAATCATAAACTAACAAGTCAGAACATCACATAACAAGACAAATATCCTATAAAATAGTTTCTTGAGCAAGGACATGTCTCTCTTTTTTCGCCGAGGCTTTTAAAAAGAAGTAACGCCATGATGGCCTCAGAGAAATGAAATTAGGTGATGGAAATAAACCATGAAGTGTTGAAGGCTTATGCTGAGGCTGAAGATCTTATGCATTTCTTAATATTTCATAAGCAAAAATTTCACACCAACGATGGAGAATTTCAAATAAATATTATGGCTAAAGTCATGGCCTTATCTGTAAGTTTTAAAGCTATTATCGAATGCGAGCGTTATACAAGACCTGTAGAACGTGAAAAATCGTGGTTTTAGCGATTAAGGTACGAAGTTTTGACACCGAAGGTTTATATCGGTGTTTTTTTATTTTTAATTCGAATTCCGCATTATAGAAATCGCAGTTTATCTTACAATTAGGATTAGACGAAAGTATTTACTATACAACATTGGGTATAGATAATCGCATTAAAGTTGACTGCTCACGTCTAGTCTTAACAAGACATGGCGCAGTTTAGACCCATCAGAGAGGTGGATGTATGAGCCGGTTGCTTGACTTATTGGAAGAGGAACGGCGCAAGCTTAATCAGCTTGGAGAGGCATCTTTGAAGCAAGCGATTCCGTTGTGGGACAACCCCGAAGTGCAAGAACAGAGCCGAAGGGTGGACGAACTGGTGGCCCGAGTGGGTGAAACGAAGGCGAGACAGAACCGAGTTGTACGATGATGAGTGAGGTACATAACGTGTAGGAGAGGAGAAGATATGGAACTTCCACCGTGGTTGCAACAAGCGATCCAGGCAAGGCTAGATGAAGTATCTGCCCGAATCGAGCATGACCCTGAATTGAGTCGTGTACGTGAGGAAAAGGACGAAGCGTTCGAAGGATTGTTTGCTGGCAAGGATATCGAGCAAACACCTGAATATGCTGAGTGGGAGAGCCGATACATTGTCAGCAAAGGCATAGAGAATGAACGGTTGTACATGCAAGGGCTAAGAGATGGCATTCAGCTGATAGTTTCCTTGCTGGGTCAGTCGATGCCGGAGGAGAACGATAAGAAGGCTCAATCAAATAACGCGAACCCATAAGTCAGGGGAAGCGGCCTTAATCTCTATCTAAATAAAACCAGCCGAAGCGTATAACTTACCGCTTCGGCTGGTTTTTTAACGCTCTACTTTTCCAAAATCCAAATCTTACTTAGCACTTACCGACTTAAACCAGTCATTCACTTCTTGCGTGATCTGATCTCCGCCATTGGATTTCCAGTTGGTTACGAATTGGTCAAAGGCATCGATTGGCAGATTGCCGTAGATGATTTTGTTGAAGGTTTCCATCTCGGACTGACGGAGCAGGTTCCATTTGGATACCATGGTTGGTGTTGCAGCGCCAGTGAAATAGTTTTGTTTACGGACGTCGATCTGGGACATAACGACTTTACCAGCATACCAGTTTTCCGGTTTGCGGAATTCGGCCATTTGTTTCTCGTAAGGTGTTTCAGGCTTCTCGCCGTTGGCCAGCTTCACGAGTGTTTTCATGTACAGATCCGGGATACGCGCTGGGCCGGTCAGGAAAGGGAATTCGTTGGAGAAGTCTTTGATCTTCTCTTTGTCACTGGTCGGTTGTCCATCAATGATATCCCAGTCGTAACCTTTGGCGAAGCCGTATTCATACTCACTGCCCGCAGCCGGGTTAGCCAGGTTATCGAGCATGTAGTTGTAGTACAGGAAGATGGCTTCAGGATGCTTCGCATCCTTGTTAATCATGATACTTGCGTTGACACCAGAGTTCTGCCACTTCGTACCGATCTTGCCGTCTGGGCCAGCTGGAACAGGGTAAGCTTTATACTTTGAGCCAGGTACGTTCTTCAGCAGGTCAGGTGCAGGCCAGTCCGGTACCCAGTTTGCTCCAGGCAGAATGCCCGCTTTGCCAGCTGTCCAGCTTTCAGCGGATTTACCTTCGTCCCACAGAGCGGAGTCAGCGTGGATATAACCTTTATCCATCCATTCAGCCAGCTTGGCAAGGGCTTGTTTGGCACCCGGGTTAACGGAGCCGTACTCGAGGTTGCCGTTTGCGTCTTTGTTCCATTGCTCCTCGATTGTGCCGTATGCACCGAACAACCAGTCGAGTTGACCCATCCAGGTGTTGGTGTTATTTTTCAGCGAGATTGCCAGCGGGAATACTTTGTCTGGAGACAGGCCGTCCGGGTTCTCGTTCTTGAATTTGTCCATGATGTTCTCAAGATCTGCGATGGTTTTCGGAGCTTCCAGGTTCAGCTTCTCCATCCAGTCCTCGCGGAGCCAGAGCAGTGTATCGTCGTTATCGGTGTACTCCATGATCGGCATGTTGTATTTCTTGCCGTCTTTGGTGAACGGATACCACAGTTCAGGATGTGCAGCTGCGTGATCTTTCAGGGTCTGACTCGCGTACTTGTCGAACAACTCATCGATGGCGATGAATTGACCGGAGTCGATCAGCTGATTAGTCAGTACCGCATTGGTGGGTACGGATACAAAATCAGGCAGCTTTTCGCCAGAGGCGATAGCCAGTTGCAGCTTTTGTCTGTATTGATCGTCATTGGCCGGATACCAGGTATCTTTATGCTTCATACCCAGCGTTTCGAGCATCCAACGATCGTGCACGTTATTTTCTTTGGTATCCCCTTGCACGTATTTCTTCGGCATCAATACCGAACTGAACTCGATGGGTGGGTCATATTTTCCTTTAGCAAAAGCAGCTTCTGCTTCAGCTGAGCCGACAGTTCCCGGCGTAGTATTGGTACCATTGTCACTGGCTGTCTCGCCACTGCCGCACGCAGTGATCGTGATGAGCGCGATAACCATGAGCAGTGACCACCATGTTTTTTTGAATTTGATCATTGTTCAATCCCCCTACGGTGTATGATCTTTACAACTGTAACTGTACCAATTTGGGTGGGAGGGCATCTATATGAGTTTGTTAGTTTCGATAGGACTCTATTAGTGAATGTTCCAATGAATGTTCAAATGAAGTTCAAAAAATTCGGTTTTCAGTACCGAGAAGATGGGATAAAGCTAGAAATGGAGTAGCGGAGCGTAGGAAAACTACGTGAGCAACTACAATGTTTCCAAAGGAAACATACTTCGTAAGCCTCCCGCTTATTTCGGCTGAATTCCATATTCGATGCTGATGATGCCGTGAGGCATCCTTCGTAATCAAAAGCGGATTTTTTGAACAACCTCTAAGATGTTATTTATGCTGGTCTCTGTATTCCTGCGGTGTAACGCCGAACTGGCGCTTGAACACTTTGATAAAATAAGCCGGGTCCATATAGCCAATCTCCATGCTGATTTCGTACACTTTTTTGGTGGTCGTGACCAGCTTGTGGCAGGCCCGATCCATGCGCAGGCGAGAGATATAGTCACTAATGCCTTCGCCCGTTTCGATCTTATAGATTTTGGACAGGTGGGTCGGGTGCAGATTAACATGGTCGGCCAGTACACGCAAAGACACATCCAGATGAAGGTTCTTATCTGTAAAATCCTGAATCTTCTTCACATACTCGGAACGGATGTCCTTGATCTCGTTGGACGTGCCTTCCTTGAGTTTGCTGAGCACACTGAGCGACCATTTACGCAGTTTGCTGATGGTAGCGAAAACTTCCCCACTTTGCAAATCCTCGACATCATTGCCCATTAAAGTGGTCAGAGTCAGTTTGTTCCGGTGGGCAATATTGGTGAATGAAGCCGTGATAAGAAAACCTGCCTCCATGCAGTGCTCCCATGATTCCGACCATTTTTCATCCAGCTCAGCGCAGACCGCGAGGATTTTCTCTTCGGCGGCATCCCACTGTCCGCTCTCTAGCAAACTAATGAAGGTGGGCGGGGTGTATAGTACATCCAAGGGGCCTTGCGCCGCAGGTGTCTCGACATCGCTGACACGCATGACAAATTCGCGTTCGTCTCCGACGATCTGCCGGAAATAGGCGGAAGCCTGACGGAAACGATCGTAAAGCTGATCCGGAAAGGTGAACCACTCGGTGATAACGATGGAGAGGGAGCCTTTCAGAAATTGCTTTACTTTGGATTGAAGCTGAATGGACAGCTTCTCCAGAATGGTTTCTTTACCAATATCACCTTTCCGTTCTTTCAACTGAAGTAAAAACACCAGATATCCGTGCTCCTCCTTGACGCCCCACACTTCCATAAACTCACCCATAATCTCTTCCGCCATGTTGATGATGGCATATTCGATGAGGGTCTGATCATTGCTGTCATAGTGTCCGAATTCTTCTTCCAAACGAACCAACATTAACGCGGCATCTCCGGTATGAAAGGGCAGAGCGTAATTAGCGAGCTTCCGATCCCATTCCGCAGCGGCGATTCGTTGTCCCTGTAAAGCCCCTAGGAGCAGTCGTCCCCGCAAATGGGGGAGATTCTCGCGCAACGTAAACTGCGTTCGTGTCAGTGAACTGACCAGTTCCCATTCATTGTTCAATTGATCGATGGCCTTCTGCACAGCACCCATTAATTCATCGTCAGTCGGGGGCTTCAGTAGATAGTCCACGGCTTCGAACTGGATGGCTTTTTTGGCGTAATCAAATTCGGAATACCCGGATAACAGAATACATTTAATTTTTTTGTCCCGGATGCGGATGCGTTCGATCAGTTCAATACCTGTCATTTCGGGCATCTGAATGTCCGAGATCACGATATCGATGGGGTGGGTGTCGATCATTTGTAGTGCTTCGTGTGCCGAGTATGCTTTATGCACATGTTCGATCCCCAGCGTGTGCCAGGGCTTGGTCATGGACAGGTTATCGACCCAGTGTGCTTCATCGTCTACGATCATCATTTGCATGTTGTAGTGTCTCCTTGGTGGTATATAAGTCTTAAAAGTTAAAATCAATGGATGCTTCTTGTGAACGAGGTCGCTACGGATTTGAAGGGTTCTTTCGATCGCTGTTCAAGCCCCATTTTCTGAATTGGAAGATTGGATGGTTAAAATGGTGCTTGAAAGGCGAACGCTTCGCTTCTCCAGAATCCCTTCAATCCTTCGCTTTGGTTCACGTAAAAGTCTAACCCTTTATTTTAAAATAAGCCCTATATAAAGGTTGAATTTGTAATAAAAGCGAAGCGCGTATGCTCCGATGCGGCATTCTTTCGAGATTGTTTTTCATGAGAACACTTCCGAACGCTTTGCTTCTTTAGGTTTTTTCTGTCCTCTGCGTTCACGTGTAAATGGTTCGTTCAAAATCAAATATCAACTTATCGTTCGTATCGATATCAATTCGTATCGGTATTTCCTTTATCGGAATTGGTATCCTCTTTCGGTATCTCCCAGATGATTTCGGTTCGGAATCCGCCTAGTGGGGATGGGCCGAAGAGGAGGTAGGAGTGACTGCCGAACAGGTGCGTGATTCGTTGGTGCGTATTCCAAAGGCCGCAGCCCATTTCTTCTTGTAAAGGTTCCTGCATCTTCAGGTTCAATGCCTCGTACTGTTCTGGGCTGAGGCCAGGACCATCGTCGTCGATGTATATTCTGCCAAAACCATTCAAGCGCTCCCCGGTAATTCGGATTTCCCCGGATGAATAGGACTTCGCCACGCCGTGAATTACGGAATTCTCAACCATCGGCTGAAGCATTAATCGTGGTACCGACTGGGAGAGCATATCCTCAGGGATATCGATGTGATACTCAATTCGACCATTGCGCAGCTTCTGGATATCCAGATAGTTGATCAGCAGTTTGATCTCTTCTTGTAGCGACGACGTCTCCCGTTCCATACGGGTGGTGTAGCGATAATACGCACTTAGGTTATGCGCCATGGAGACCACGGCTTGCTCGTCCTTCATCTGGGCCATGTTGATGATATAGCCAAGACAATTATATAGGAAATGCGGGTTGATCTGCGCCTGCAACTGCTTTAGCGTTGCTTCCCTGGCTCTAATTTTCTCATGAAACACATTCTCGATCAGATCCTGAATCTGATGGGACATATCGTTGAATCGGCGGAACAGGAATGAGAACTCATTCTGGTTTTTGCTATGCAGTCGGACAGAATAATCACCCTGCTCGACGCGGCGTAAGCCTTTGATCAGCTGTTTGATCGGATATTGCACATTTCGATACAGCAGGATTGAAGCAGAGATGCCCACCACGAGTAGTAAAATCATACAGGTGTAGAACAGATTTTGACTGAGCGAGATGGGTTTCAGAATCTGGTACAGCGGGATCACATCAACTAGATGCCAATCCAGATAGGTGGACTTCACGGAGCTAACCAGATAGTTCTTTCCGTTCAGTTCGACCACGTCCTGTGTGGTATCTTCTGGAGAATGCGTATCCAAGTACTGAATAAGTTCTGCGGATAACTGCTTGTCCGCGCTGCGATTCAGAATGGGTGAATTTCCTTTGTGATATAAGAAAGGATCGCCTTGTCCGCCCGCTTTATACGTATCCAGCATATTCTGAATGTTCTCATAGCTGAAGCTGGCTTCAATCACCAGATTACTTCCCGTGAGCATCCCCGGCTGTGCCAAGGAATCGGTATAGAACCAATAGAAGGATTGCAGTTTGTCTTTTGATTCCGTACCCTGGTCCCCATAGGTCCATTGTCCGCTCATATTTTTTTTCAAATACGCTTCATCATATCCTGTGGTTCGATTGTAGTTGGCGATGACATCCTTATTCTGCTGTGAATGCACTGCATATCGGGTGGGCCATATATCCGTAACGCCGGTTTGCAGCGTCATCTTCTCTTGTATCACATAACGGGTCTGCATCCGGTCATATCGATCATCCCACATGTTAAGGCCGTTGAATGCTCTGACATTGGGATCTCGAGAGAGAATGAGGCTGAAATCCATCATCTGATTGATTCGGGAGTCGATCTGACTGGACAGAAACGTGAGCTGTTTGGTGTTGGAGATCTGCAGTTCTTTGCTGACGACATCATAGGTGACGTTATTCGAGTAGGTGTACATGATCAGAATAGGGATGAATAAGACCACAATTAACAAGTTTATTTTGGCAAACAGACTGAATCGGGATCGAGTATTACCTTGAAAAGGCATGAAGCGCTTCCATATATGCATAAAAAGTCTCCTTCAAATTCGTGTGTAAACAATCTCTTCTGATGATACCCTAACAAAACACTATCAAGCCTAACAATGTTATATAGCAGACCTCAGAATGGCTTGATACTATTTATATCAGAGAACCCGATCACACACAAAAACTTTTTTTGGGAACAGGAGAAGCGCTATGGAGGCTAAATTGGAGGGTAAGCGGATCCCGCAGGCAAACGTTGGGAACAAGCTGGATAAAAAGAGAAAAAAACGCTACAAACAGCCATGGATTCTGCACTTCATGGTGTTGCCGGCGGCCATTATGGTCTTTATATTTTCATACATTCCGATGTCCGGGATTTTGATGGCATTTCAAGATTATAAACCTGCACTGGGATTTTTCAATTCCGAATGGGTAGGACTGAAGCACTTTAGGTACATGTGGGAAAATGATTATTTCCTGCAAATTACGTGGAACACGCTATTTTTTGCCTGTACGAAGATTGTCATGAATCTGATCATTCCGTTTGTCTTTGCCTTATTGCTTAACGAGGTACGGAAGATGGCGCTGAAAAGAACGATTCAGACGCTCGTGTATCTACCACACTTTCTGTCATGGGTAACGTTATCCGGTATCCTGATCGACATTCTGGCCCAGACGGGTATTGTCAATCAGTTCCTGGTCTCCGTATTCGGCATCAAGCCGATCTTCTTCCTGGGGGATGGCAGCTGGTTCCGATTCACGATTATTGCGAGTGATGTCTGGAAAGAGTTTGGATTCAACACAATTATCTTCCTCGCGGCACTGTCCGGCATTAACCCTGCACTCTATGAAGCGGCTGAAGTGGATGGGGCAGGACGCTGGAAGCAAACGATGTATATTACCATCCCGGCACTGATTCCCATTGGGATTGTAATCGCAACACTGGCACTGGGTAATGTACTCAACGCCAACTTTGACCAGATCTTTAACTTATATAGTCCATTGATTTACCAACAAGGAGATATTATCGATACGTTTGTGTATAGAGAAGGTCTGCTTAGTGGGCAGTTCAGTTTCGCTACCGCTGTGAATCTGTTCAAATCGGTCATCAGCCTGATCCTGATTGTGATCTCGTACCGACTGGCTTACCGATTCGCCGGATATCGAATTTTCTAGAAAGGATGACAACGAATGTATCATAAAACGATGCCTTACCGCATATTCAGCATATTCAACAATGTGTTCCTGACCATCCTTTCACTGCTTTGCTTGCTGCCTTTGTATCACTTGCTCATGGTATCACTTAGCGCATCCGCACCTGCAAATGCGGGTCTCGTAACGTTCTGGCCGATTGGATTTACACTGGAGGCATATGCGAAAACGTTCGCCAATACGAACTTCCTCTCCTCCTTATGGGTATCTGTGGAGCGGACGGTACTCGGTACTGGACTTGCGTTAATCGTTAATACGATTGCAGCCTATGCGCTCTCTAAAGAGACACGGGTGTTCCGCGCACGTAACATCTATCTGTGGTATTTTGTCATCACGATGCTGTTCAGCGGTGGCCTCATTCCGGGGTATATCCTGATTCTGAAGCTGGGACTGATGAACACATTGCTGGCCTTGATCCTGCCAGGATTGGTTGCAGTGTTTAATATCATCCTGTTGCTGAATTTCTTCCGTACCGTTCCGAAGGACCTGGAGGAAGCTGCATTTATCGATGGTGCAGGACATTTTCAGACGTTTATCAAAATCTATCTGCCTGTCTCCGTACCTGTTATTGCAACGGTTTCACTCTTCATGATGGTCGGGCATTGGAACGCATATTTTGACGGGATTATCTACATCCGTGATGCGGAAAAGCTGCCACTCGCGACATTCATGCAGACGATCATTGTGCAGGCTGACATGTCGAAGCTTGATCCAGAAGCGGTGAAGAACCTGTCCCAACGGACGATTCGTGCTTCGCAGATCTTTATCAGCGCACTGCCGATCCTGCTTGTGTACCCGTTCCTGCAACGGTACTTTGTTACGGGGATCGTAGTTGGAGCTGTTAAGGAGTAGTTGAATGTAGGGGTTAGAATAGTGTTTAAAAAAGAAGTCACTGAACTGGGGAAGGCCAGGGAGGTGGCTTCTTTTTGTTGTGTGAAGAAAGAAGTTGTTCATATGTAGTGTATTACCTCTATTTGAATAAAATGGTACGATAAGAAAAATAAAATGCAAGTATTATCCTGATTATTCCTATCGAGGAGTTGTACATAGTGAAAAAGATGATGATGTTTACACTTGCTATAACGTCATTAAGCTGCTCCATTACGACGCGGTTCAACCAGATGGATCAGGAAGTGGTTCACATTTTGGGCAATGTACTGTTGGAAGAGCCGGTAGATTTCTCAAAATTACACGAGTTCATAGCGGAAGCTGAATCAAATGTGGGAATCCGACCGGAGGACTTTACTCCCGTGCGAGATTATAATTCGTTTGATTTTGCACCTGCGAGAGAAAGTGTAGAAGCATACAAAAAAGCAAGTCGTGAGTTAATCGCTTATGTCGATACTGGAGACAAAGAGAGGTTGAAGTCGTTTTACGAAGAAAGAAAACAGGCACTTGAGTACTATGATTCTTACATCAATGTGTATGATCTTATTTTTAAAGCGAGTTTTACTAGTGCAGTAAGATAGGATCAGGGGAGAATTCGAAATAGTCGTTAAAAAGGATTACTTGGGATCAATTTATTCGTATAGTATACCGATCATTTGTGCAAATCACAGAGAAGAGGAAGTTGCGCATGAGAGAACTTGCACTAGATCAATATCATTTGGTGTTACCTCTGTTGGAGTCAATCCAGAATAAAGCGGTCTACGCACTTTCTGTTATCGATCAAACTCAACAAGGTAGAGTGTTTGTCAATGAAGAGGATACACCAACCTCTGTACTGATTACCAGCAACGGTGGCTTTTATGGTTTGGCCGGAGATGAAGAAGACGAGTTGTTTATCGCAGATGTTGTCCAGTTTATGAACGAAGAGTCGAACCATCATGGCTTTTTTGCTTTAGGTGTCTTTACAACAGCTTGGGCGAACAAGATCAATTTATATCACATACAGCATGCCAAAAAGATAACCCGCACATATTATTCGTTTAATCCAGAGAAATTTATGAAATCTTATAGTGAGTTAGAGGCAATGGTTCAAAAACCGTTTGAATATTTGTCATTGAATGCAGCCATAGCTCAGGAGTATAGGGACAAATTTTATCCCTACTATCAACTGGTGTGGTCATCTACCGAACAGTTCTGTGAACATGGGATCGGGCATTTTATCATGACAGATGATCAACTGATTAGCGTCTGTTCATCACCCTATGTTGGCGGAGGATATGCGGAGATTGATATCATTACCATTGAAGAATTCAAACGACAAGGATTAGCTTGCCAATTAGGCGTATTATTCAAAAGAATGCTTAGCCAAGAACCTCATTCCCAACTGGAGCTGTCATGCGGACAATCTGGCATCGAATGAACTGGCTCAGAAATTGGGATTTGAAAAGGTAGGGGAACATCCGATGTACTGGTACCATGTGTGATCGGTCTGATGAATCGAAGTGAAGGAGAGGAAGATCATGCACCTGTATGCTGTGAAGTATGGTGAATCGCAACTTAATGCCAGGTTCATTTTTCGGGATACCACCTCGGAGGAGTTAGTGCGCATCTCGTGGTCCTACTATATCGCTTTACATCAGGGAAAGACGATCTTATTCGATGTTGGATTCCGTAATTCTGTTACGGCGCAAACATGGGGAATTGAGCTTCAGGATGTGCACGAGGCAACGAAACAGCTCCTTCCGCAAAACAATGTAGATCTCATTTTTATTACTCATCATCATTTTGATCATATCGAGAATATTGATCTGTTTCCAACTGCGCAAATCGTCATTAGTGCGCCGGATTATCTTCATGCTATGGAAAGAGGCAGCATATGTGTACAGGAGAGACTTCGTCAACATCATGTGACGATTGTAGAAGATGAGTATATCTACGCGGATACATTCAGATTCAAGGTCATCGGAGGGCATACCGTCGGTTCTGCTGTCATTTATTTTGAAAACCAGCAACGGAAGTATGTCCTCACAGGAGATGAATGCTATCAATGCGTTAATCTGCTGAATCAGCGTCCCATCGGGATATATGAGAATGCAGTAAACAACGAATCGTTTCTCCATGATGCATTTCAAGAAGGCTATATCCCTTTGCCGTGCCATGATCTAGCGATCTTTGACACCTATCCTAGGTTTAATGAGCATATTGTTCAAATTTTATAATGGATATCCAGACGTAATGCCAATGAACGTGATATGTGTCTGACTGCGAAGTGATACTATGTAGAATGAAACGAAGCCCGTTGCCCGTATAGCCTCCATCCTGTTATAATTCCGATATATCTATCGTATTGGGGGTTATGACGTGGCAATATGGATGATGCCGGATTGCTCGTTCGCTAGAAAGCCTTACGCAAAGCCTGAATAGGGGCGGACTTTGTGTAGGGCGCGACAAAAATGAGATCGTTTGCCCTGGAATCAATATCAACATCATGGTTCATCCCGCAGGCTTTGCACCTTACTTTATTTTCCTAATAAAAATAAGGGGCTGAAAGCCATGCAAACAACATTTATTCAGAATCATCAATTCAATTATATTCAAAAACAAGCTGATTTCCTGCTCAAAACGCTACGCTCAGTTGTGGATCCCAAAGTATTGGAAACCGTCCGTTATACGGTCGGCACAAATGCGGTGAGCATCTTCGATGAACTCACTCCGGAGCAGAAGCATCTGCTGGAGCAGTTATCCACGTATGAGACGACACATGAATTGCAGACGTATCTGAACCGGCTGGAAGCATATCTGATTCCATATCCGCAAGTATCCGCGAAGCAGATTCAGAAGCTGTTTCCCAAGGTAAAGAAGCTCAAGGTGCCGGATCTGGAATCCATCGATTACGCGCGTACAACTTATCTGAGATGGACCGATATTGCTACCGATCGCTTGTTCATCGTGTATCCGTATGAAGGCAGATTCCTAGGGATTGAGGGGCGAATTACGGCGACGAACAAGAAGGGATACTGTATGTTCTGTCATCGCCATCAGGAGCTCGGATTCTTCAACGTGAAGACCAAGAGTTATACGCCAGACAATATTTCTTCTGTAGCCCAGTACGTTTGCATGGATAACACAGCTTGCAACCATAGCATTACGGATATCACCATGCTGGAGAGGTTTCTTCTCTCGACAGTAAAATAATGCAAGACACACAAGCAGGGTCGCTCTTCGGAGCGACCTTTTTGCCATGTTCAAGCGTAGTTGTTCCCTTACCGTAAACTGGATAGGTTACATACCATTATGGAGTCGGAATATCGTTGTTATAGTTCAGTCCCAAGTGATGCGCATGGTTCAGCAGTGCCTCATAATGCTCAGGCTTGGATTCCAACGTTTCATATAAAAACTCAACCCTTGATTGGGACACGCCACAGTAATCGGCAATACCCACATTGAGCAGATTGGCGATTGATTGCCCATAGTTGCGCTTATGCATCTGTTCTTCCGTCACGCCGGAAAGAGCGATCCACAATATCTGCTGATGAGGAAGTTTGTTCGTGCCATAGGCAAACCCGTTGTTCATGACACGATCCACATAACCTTTCAACATGGCTGGCAGATGCCACCACCAAAGAGGAAACACAAAAGCCACAGAGTCGTGCTTCTTCAATCGCGCCATCTCCGTTTCAACCTCAGGCGAGAACACCTGATTTTCTTGGGTATAGTCTGGTTCATCCATCTCTCGGAGAATTGGGTCGAAGCCAATCCCATGCAAATCCAATATCTCATAACCGTGACCAGCCTCAGTAAGACCCTGTGCAAAACGTTGAGCTACCTGAAAGGTCAAGGAGTCTTTTCTTGGGTGGGATACTACAACGAGTACGTTCATCTTATCTTTCACTACCTTTCTGGATTGCGGTCTTGTAGCCATAAATCAATGGCTGATGCTATTATAAACAAGTATGAAAACATCTGGAAGTACGCACTTTGATGTTCTATAGGAAGAATGAAGTGCCATAGGAACATTAAAGTACCCTAAATGAATGCCTCGAAATGAGCTTAATAATATAAAGAAGAACAGCAAAAAGTTTATATTCTCACTTGGGATACAGCCTGATTATGGAGGGGTTCAAAAATGACGGAACACGGAGAAACAAGCACTCCAAAGAAATATAAAGTTGGGGTAGAAGCGGCCTTGGAAGTGATGGGCGGGAAGTGGAAGCCTTTGATTATTTATCATTTAATGACCGGACGTAAACGCACATCGGAGCTTCGAAGATTGATACCGGACATTACGCAAAAGATGCTGACAACGCAGCTCAGAGGTCTGGAAAAGGACGAGATCATACAGCGCAAGGTATATTCGGAGGTGCCTCCCAAAGTGGAATATGAGTTGACGGACTACGGCTGGGGACTCAAGCCCGCGCTGGACCATTTATGTTATTGGGGAGAAGAGCATCTGGATAAAATCCACGGGGATAAGTTTAAAGTATTGGAGGACTTCGATTCTGAAGAGAAGGGGGCGAGAAATTGAATGGTACAGAGCACGTGAAACAGGCAGTTCCCATTCGTTGTGAAGGCGTGGCTGTAGTTCTGTTGAAGAAGAGCCTCGATCAATACCTTGTACTTATGCTGAAGCGGGCTGGTCGTATGTTGCATAATGAGTGGTGTTATGTTGGCGGCGGGATAGAGAAGGGCGAGAAGGCATGGGAAGCAGCATTGAGAGAAGTCCAAGAGGAAACAGGTATTACGGAAGTCCGTTTGTATTCTGCCAATCAATTCGAACAATATTATTCACCCTTGGAGGAGTATATCTATATTGCTCCCGTATTCGTAGGATATGTGGACGAAGGCCAGCCTGTCCGGTTAAATCATGAACATACCGAGTACCAATGGATGACGTTTGACGAAGCCAAAGAAAACGCGGCATTACCCGGAATTGATGATATTTTGGATTTTGTTGAAAAGCATTTTGCCAGAAAAGCCCCTTCCGAATGGCTTTGGATTGATGGAGAGAATGATTAGGAGGTGGAACTCATCACATACAAGACGATCTATCCAAGAGCATGGTGGAGCCTACTATGTATGTTGGTCATTGAAGCTATACTTTTCAGGGATGGTATTTACGATGAAAATGGTATTCTGAAGTACTCTCTGATCGTTATATTGACCTTTATTCTGGGTTATATCGTTTTCCTGATCTGGCGTTTATTTTTCACTAAACCCAGTATTACGCTGGAAGGTGATCATGTGATTTCTACCAAACATCAGAGATATGATGCATCTCAGATTGAGTGTATTTATATGAATTACAGACGGATTGGCATCAAACTTTATGGTAAACGGTTAGTGCGGATGGATCTATGTTTTTATTTTCAACGAGGTCAGGAGTCCGCAGGCATAGAAGCTGTGCATGAATGGGCGGCGCGAAACGACAAAGCAATCAAACACAAATTTTTTCAAACCTTGGCGTAGACCAGTACGTCTGTTAAATATAAGGAATCGTTGAGGCTGAAGATTTTGGAGGAGTAGCGATGAAAACAATAGAGCAGTTTCTAACGAGCGATTGGTATAAACATGTAACAGCTGAAATCGTTCAGCTTAAACCTCAGGTCCAATTTGTCGAGCATGCCAGTTATGAAGCATCGTGGCTGATGGATTCATTTAAAGAACGAAAATATGTGTTGGAGGGCTTTGGCGTCTCGGCTCCAACCGAAGAAGAGTGTATGCAGTGGATCATGGAGCAGATGGCTGGAGACAAGGCTAACATCATGTCCTATATTGTGGCTCGCTTAACATTTAGTGAGCACTTGAAAGATGACCCGGACGGAGAATTTCCGGAAGGCGAGGAGCCTGATGAAGGAGATCGATCTGAAGTGGTCGAGGTGCTAGGCTTTACGAGATCTGTTATCGCTAACACGATCATTGAATATGATTTTGTCAAAAATCATCCTAAGCAATTAACAGCTTATTTTAAACGCACACGAATTCCAGGTGCAGCTAAATTCTCGTCACAAATTAAAAAGCTCTACGCTTCAATAACAAAGTAGATTTCAGGAGAGATGCATATGAGATATCTAACGAAAGAATGGTATGAGTTGTGTCAGCAGACACATCTTCATTTTGGTTTAAGAGTACATAACGGAGCTTACGAGTTCGATGAAAATCTATTTTTAAGGCTGTATAAAAGAAAGGAAAAAGCGCATGTGAAAGAGGAACGCGGAATGTATGATCTGGACCCACGTTTCATGCTGGAGCATGATGGTCAAGTGCTCACTCGCGTAGACAAAGCTTTCGGTGAGGAAGAAGTGACTGAAGAGGATCAGATCGTTTACCACATGCCTCCGGAAGAACGAGCGCATATCGAGAAACTCATTGCAGAATATGATATACGCCCTCCTTTTGATGAGAAGAAATGCAAGGAAGAGTACAAAGAATCGATGGAGTGGAATTTTCAATACAAGGCGGAGAATTTGCCACAGGAAATCGTTGAACAAATTGCGGATATTCGTGTGTTTACGTTGGATTATTGCACGAGAGAGATTTTACAGCAATTAAAGAAACAGAGTGCGGAGAATAGGAGACAGCTGGATCACGTATCGAAAGAATTTAGAGAAGTGATGATGGTACAGGATATCCCCGATGAAATTCGTAGCCGGGTTCAATTTCATGATTGTACAGTGACGGAACTGTTGACAGGGGATGAAGTTGTCATTCGTTTTGACACCCGTGGGGGATTCACCAATATAAATAAACTCACGCTCGTTGCGCCGGAAATCCTTAAGCAAGATGGGGGAATTGTAGGCAGTTACTGGCTGTATCAAGAGCTGTATCGGATCGAAAACGGATATGAACTTCATGTTCTATTTGATGGAGAGAATATGCCTGAATTGATTGTTCGCTGTGCAGACATTCTTGCAGAAGAGGAGTAGGGTGCAGTGATGCTAAGCAAGAGTCGTCAACTTGGTAAAATAAGTGTACATCACGAACTCTACCGAAAAAGTGACGACTCTGATGAGAAAGTTAAATGTACAATCCGGTGTATCTTGCAATCGGTTCGAAGCATGCAGAACACGTATCATCGTTTCGAGAGTATATTAATCCCGTCATCCAATTGTCCTGATAATGAGAGAACATCATAGTAGATCCACTTGTCCGAATCCATGGTTTGCACTTGACCTTGACGGACAGCGGACAATTGCCTCCACACAGGGTTGTGCTGCAGTTGCTTATAGGTTAGGGCAGCTTCGGCCCCATATACAATGACAAATATCCGGTCTGCTTCATATTGCCAGAGCTGTTCCACCTCTACTTTTCTACCATACTGGTTAGGGTGTTCTACAAGCAAATGTTGAACAAGTGGCGGTGGCTGCAAGCCGAAGGAACGGTACATGACCTCGCCCGCATTCCGGTCTCCCAGCACATAGATTTCTGAACCTTCAATCAGGAGCAGGCCAACGGTCTCATCATTACTTACATAACTTTTGATTCGCTGATGTGCCACCTCACGCTTCAGTTCGTAATCGTCAATCCAGCTCTTTGCTTGTTTCTCCATCCCAAATACATCACCAATGGCTTGTAAATGTTCCGTGGCGTGGAGATCCATCCAAGGGATCGTCACGATGGGAGCGATATGCTCCAGTTGTTGTTGTGTTTCTTGGTCTAGCGTGTCACAACTGATAATAAGGTCCGGTTTCAGAGCTTTCATTCTGTCATAATAAAAGATCGATTTGTCTCCAATGTTCGTAATGTTCTGTCCTAAACGCCCAGCATAATAACCCAAATGATAGGCAGGTGCGCCAATCGGTTTGATGCCAAGTGCCAGCAGCGCACATACATAACTCATCGACATGATTTTGTACTGTTTCGTGTTCACATATACTCGCGGCGGGACGCCTGTGATCTGCTTAAAACGACGGTTAAAATAATAACTGTCCCGATAACCGACCTGTTCTGCAATTTCAGCAAGCGGTTGTCTGGAAACGATCAGCAGTTCCTTTGCCCTGCGTATACGAAGCGTTGATATATATTCATGAGGCGTTACGCCAGTGATTTGTTTGAACAAATGAATAAATTGCTTGATACCAATCCCGGCCTGTTCAGCCAATTGTTTTGTACTAATCTCTTCATTGAAATGGTCTTTCAAAAATAAAACACTTTGTTCCACCGCTTGCAAAGATGTCACGGTTTCGGATTTAATTATATTTTGCGTAAGCAATGTGTGCATCCATTTCTGGAAACGGAAATGGTAGCTTAGTTGTTCTTCTTCGCTCTCAGGATGCTTCAGGGCAATTAGCTTGCGTAGCACTGCAAGTGTACGAACAAAAGGATCGATGGTCATTTTGTTATTCGCGAAAGGATGCCGCATGCCGTCGTCAGACTGAGCAGAAATGATGTCAAAGGTCACGTTAAAATAATGCAAGTTCTCCTTTTCTTCAACAGCTGAAGTGATGATGAGCTTAGCGCCAGGAGAGACCGCATAACAATTGCCAGTGATAGCAGGGTAACAACTGTCGTCTATATGTATGCTGCCTGAGCCTTCAGATACAACAATCAGCCTGTAACTCAGACTAACGTCGGGAAGTGGCTGATGCGTAGTGTTAATTGTTACGGATTCAATATCAACAAACCTAAAGAAATAGGAATGAAAGGCAGTAGGAGGGTGAGGGGAGTTCCTATGCTCAGTACGTTTGTTCATGAAGTCACAGATTCCTCCTGCATACAATGAGAATTATTATCATTATATTAAATGACAAAGAAGAAGCTAGTCAACCATGAGGTGAACTAGCTTCTTCTTTGTCATTGTTTATTAGTCAGGAATGATCGCCTTCATGACATCTTGCATTTTTTTCTCATAAGCGAGTGGACCATTCGTGATCCATACATCACCACGGACTTCATAGACATGACCTTGTTTAACCGCAGGGATCGTCTTCCATAACTTGCTTTCTTTAAGCTCTGTAGCCTGTTCTTCTCGTCCTTCATCTACAGCGAGGAAAATATAGTCTGCATCGATCTGTGGAATAGTTTCCATCGAGATGGCTTGGATATCCATATCCTCTCCCCATGCCAACTTGCGTACAATCGGAGCAGGCTCCAATCCAAAGTCGCCATATAATGCTGTGCCTACCTGACCTCCGGGACCTCCATATAATCGCATTTCTTTACTGGCATGAATGCGAATCATAGCGGCTGTTTTTCCTTTAGCGGCGACCTGTAATTGCTCTTTGGCAAGCTTCGTTTCTGCTTCGCGCTTCTTGATTACGTCTTGTGCTTGTTCTGTCTTTCCGAGTAGATCAGCTACAGTAAGCAGGTTCTTTTTCCAGTTCTGCGGGTACTGAATTTCGCTGCCTGTAAATACATAGGTGGGAGCGATTTTAGATAATTTCTCGTACGTGCCGCCATCTGCCCAACCTTGGAAGCCCAGAATAATGAGATCTGGCTGTGCCGCCATGATTGCTTCAAAGTTAAATGCAGCTGTGTCGAACTGCGGTACATCTTTTAAATAATCCTCAAGATAGGTCTGGTAATAGGTCCCGCTTGAGTATTGCATGATTGGTTTAACACCAAGGGCACTCATCTCGTCTTCGACGAATAATCCAAGAACGCGCTGAGGCTCGGCAGGTACCTCAATTTTTCCAAGGATATGCTCCACAGTACGCGGCTCTATAGATGTATCTTTAGAAGATACAGGTGTTTGTCCTGTCTGTACCGCCCCAGCCTCCTCCTTCACAGTTCCCCCGCCGCATGCAGTAAGTACGAAGATAAGCACAAAGATCATGCTAATTATAGAAAAGCCTTTTTTAGTAAATGTCATTCATCTGCCACTCCTTCTACTGATACCTATTCTCATTTAGGTGCTTTGCTTATCTTAAGTAGCAGGACTGATTAATTCAATGGACTTTTGAGTGAAAATGACCCTTTTTCGAAATATGTCTTAAATGTACATTTAACAAGAGCGGTTCCGTTAATGAATTAAAGAGGATATTTCCTTTATTTTAATTTCAATAAAATGGTACTATTAACCAATGTTCGTTGTGCTGACATTCTCATAGAGGAAGACTGAGAGAGCTTAAGAGGCAAAATAGGAGGGAATGTAGTGAAGATTAGCACCTTAGAAACCAAATTAGCTTCAAGATACAATGAGTTCGATCCTGAACAGGATGGGAATAAAAATACGAAATTTGCTGACATCATTATTGATGGTACATCGCTTTATCAAAGGCTTCTTATTGATTATTTTTTACTTAAGAAACCCCATGAATCCATGTATTATAGATATCCCATTTTAGTGTGTCCTTGGTGTGGGGATGAAGAGTGTGGATATATTTCTGTAAAGATTGATAGAGAAGGTGATGTTGTGATCTGGAGAGACTTCTTATTGAATGAGAAGAAATTACAGGTAGGCCCGTTTTATTTTGATTGGGAAAATTATAAACAGGCCATTGAACATACGTTTGGTACGGCGGGAATTCAGTAAGATAAAAGGAGGATGAAGGAAATAGAGATGGAATGGACCACCAGTACCTTTGGTTATTTATCTATTCCCGTATTTGTCGTAGGCATTGCGTGTTACTTCTTTCCTGATTTTCTATACAAAATATTTGTTCTGATGAGATATCGAGGAATTAAACCGAATTACGAGTTTGAAGATAATCCACCTAATAGTGATATCCCTAAACATATAGAAGTGATCTTAAAAGTGCTAGGAAGCATTATGGTTACACTAGGGATCATATGGTTTTGGTTTTCGGAAGAGTTTTACTATTTATTATTTTGACAGCGAGGAGTTAAACAACAATATGGAGTTTTTATGGGCGTTAATCATCGTATCACTTATAAGTTTAATTGTGGTTCTTATCTTTGCTGCAATTGTACGTTATGCGATAGATTCATCCAAAACGTCGAGAAAGCTGGATGTATTGATCAAAGAAGTGCACCATCTGAAAACTGAAATTAAACAACAACAACACCTTAAGCAGCAAGATGATAGCAAACATATTATGATGAGAAAGTATAAAAAGCAAAACGGAGATACATCTATGTGGGGATGCTTTACCAAATGAATCAAGATCCTAGTTATATGAGGAGAAGCATATGTTAATCAATCCAACGATAAATGAGATCAATGACCTATTCAAGATGCATCATATCAACGAAGAAATCACTGAAATTCAAAGTTTCTCAGGCACCACAGCTGGACGTGTTTATCGGTTGAGTACGAATCTGAATAAGCAATATATTCTGAAATCGGATGAACCGGAGCAGACTCACATCGCTCAGCAGTTTCTAGACACGTATAAGAATTCCCCGTTACTGCCTGAAGTTTTGTTGACTGATCCGGATAACACTTATTTTATCTATACGTATATGGAAGGCACGACCCATTTCAATCGGGGACAAAAAAGAGACTGGTTAACTCGTCTGGTGAAAGAGCTGTTTAATACATATGTGCGTTCTTCAGATACGAAATCATGGGGCAGAATAGAGTTCCCACAGAGGACCTGGAAAGATTTCAATCAGATTAGTATTCAAGAAGCAAAGATGAATATCGGAAGTATTTTAACAACAGATGATTATAATTTGGTTCAATCCAAAGTGGATCGTCTCTTTCGTGAAAAAGAAAAGAAGTTTCTTTTACATGGCGATACGGGGATTCATAATTTTGTATATGATCAAAATGAACTCATCGGCGTCATTGACCCATCTCCAATGGTTGGACCTATCCTCTATGATTTCTTGTATGCGTTTAGCTCCTCGCCAGATGATATCAACACCGAAACATTATTTGCTACATTCGAACTTCTGGAACAAGTGGAAATGGAAAAATCCAGATTGATAGAGGAAACTCTGGTCCATCTGTATTGCCGAATTGGGCTGAGTAACAAGCATCATCCGGATGATCTGCCTGAGTATTTGGAGGCATGGAATGAATGGAAAAGACTATGTCAGGGATGTTAAAATAGTAAAGTTTTCACTTTATCATTTAAAAGTGAAAGAAAAAATCTGATTATAGGTAAGTAGAATATTGGTGAGGTATGAATATGAGATGGAATATTGATTTAGATATATTGAAGAGAAAGGTAATCACCTATGGAAAAGACAATTAGTAGTAGAATAATAGGCTCTTTTATGTACAAAGAGGAATTAAACTCCTATGAACATACGGAAGGGAAAGTATATTACAGTTTAAAGCTTGAGAATGAAAGCATGATACAGCAGATCTGGGAGACATCGTAATATGAAGGCATGACTGAAGAAAGAGGAGGTGAGTTTATGAATATTTATAGTCATATTAAGAAGGCTAACGAAATACTTGCGACGTATGTAATATTTGAACAGGGGACGGTAAACCCATTGAAAGTTATCGAGGGGATACAACAATCGTGGCCTCACATCGAGAAATTTATAAAGAATACATATCCGGATTGGACAAAATGGCTAAATGATCAACTTATGCAGATGAATATTGAGGAATTAGTATTTTCAGACGACATGGTTGAGGAATCCAAAAGGTTAATCGAGAGAATGCAGGTTGAACGAGAAGTGAAATATTATTTTCATCTATATATTTCTTTGATTGGGAATTTTCTTATATTCCATAGATCATGTGAAGAAGGGTGTGATGTTTGCGAGGGTGAGCTTCGATATTACACAAACTTAGGGAATGGTCGTGTGGTTAAAGAGTGTAGAACATGCCGAATGGTTTATAGCGGACAGACAGGAGAACGAATTGGATTGCCCAATGACGTCGTCCTAAGACCCTCAAGAAAAAGTGAACTCGTAAGAGAAGGTATTATCGAAGATACTTAGAATGAGGTGATTAGATTTAGATGGTGATATCATATAATACGATAGATTTATTAAAACGGAAATATTCAGGTACGAGCAGTTTTTATTTTTCGTTATTTCGATACTCGAAGCCAATGGATTTTGCATCACACCAAAAGAACACAGATTTGCTGAAATGCTTGATATTAAGCGACGAGTTCATAGAAGAGTATTCTGACTTTTTGCCGATTAACGACGATAGACTGGACCAAGCAGTAGTGTTGAACAGGTATGAGTTTGAAGGTTCATTAATCAGCATGTTCCTCCAAGGAACGTGTACCGACCAAATAGTATCCAATGAGATAGAAGCAAGAGAATTAACAAAAACGCTACTTTCCGACCTTAAAGTTGATTTAGATCAATTGTTAATTTTTAAATTGGAAAATATAGATTGGTCAAAATTTACTATGGAAGCAACATTATCATGCTTTTATATTGTGTTTTACTCAGCACGAAGATGCTGGCTGATCCTAGGGTTCGATGATGTTTATTAGACAGATTCCGCTCAAGGTAGATTCATCAAAGAGCGGTTGCAAGAGCAACTCCAGCTGTTCCTCTTGTGTCAGTTGTGGAGATTAACTATAGGAGGTAAGGTATGCCGGGGAATTTTTATTTGAAGCGTGTTGATATAGAAGATCCTGCAGATGAGGACAGAATGTCCGGATTTGGTTTTCTTGATTTTTTTCAATGCGAGGTTGAGTATCACTTTAGTGCCCAAGATATGAGTTTGGAAGAAGCGGAGTTATATATCAAGCACGTGCTGAATTGCTTACCGGATAATACGATTAACGAAATATGCAAACGATCATATGAATGGAAAACAGAGAAAATGTCGTATGATACGGCGGAATATCCTGCTGGCTTGGCTGAAGCTGAAGGTAAGGGCATCCTGGCATTCATGTCGGTTGCCGACGTTTAACTTTATCGGAATCCATACGATTCGAATGATGAGAGATTGGGAGCGATTCTGGGTGGAGGGACCGAATGGGACGCTGAAAATGGCATGGAGATCGTGATACTTGGTGATAAGGTACTTGAGGTGCGTGAGTATTTGGGTTACGGAGAATTTGCAATCTGGGCTGAAACGGATGAAAACGAATAGGAGCGGAAAAGAGGGCTGAGTACGGTGAACAGTATATCAATGCCACGGAACCTTGACCATATGTTTGAATCAATACGCATGTCTAACGGATTAATGTCAGTTTTTATAGAGGTGCTAACGATCAGTGGTTCAATGTTAGCCAAGTCGAATCGGGAGAGAGAAATGACGATCTGGCTGGCACAGCGAGATCAGTCTGTCGTGGGGATCGGTACGGTTGGTTTCGATATTGATGAGATGCCATGGACTATAGACACCTTTGATGAAGAAAAAGAGTTTCTGCTGCGCATGATTACTAATGCAATCACCGAAGCAGGGTGGAAGAAATTAAGTTATGAACCACGTAAAGACTGGGTCATACAATGTTTGGAGCAGTTTAGGGTGATGATTTATGCCTTCGAAAAATATAATGTTAATCTGGATCATTATCTGCAATGGTCTGAGATTGAAGAGGATGATGATCAACCAACTATCCCGAGAGGGTACCCTAAATGTGGAAAACATGAAACGTATTTGTCATGCCATGGCTGCATTTTATGTAACAATGAAAGTTAGTGAGGAGGAGAATCCGATGAGAGCCTATATACAAACAAATAACAATGGGGACTTCTATAATGTCAATGCGTTTATTGCTAATGAAGGTTTTAGTTCATTGGGTTGGGAAACTATTAAGTTTTTTGATTTACGAGAGATCCAGGATAATAGCCCCGAAAGCCTACTGGTGGGAGGCATTGGCAATGTAAGAAAGCGTCTAGAACAATTAGGATGTGGAAGAACACAAGGAGAAATAGATTATCCAAATGCCTTAGCAGGTTACCTGGGAAGAAAAGTGTGGAGTACAACGATTAATGAACTTTTTCAAGATAAAGAAAGTTGGAATGTGTTCATCAAACCGAAGGATACGACCAAAAAGTTTGCAGGAACAGTGGTGAAAGAATACATCGATTTTATTGGACTTGTGGAGGAGAATGAGGATACTAGCATATGGTGTTCTGAGATTGTCGATTTCAAAACAGAGTGGCGCTGTTTTATTCGTTACGGAGAAATTCTGGATATCAGGCGCTATAAAGGGGCATGGGATTCAACGTTGGATGCTAGCGTTATCGAAAAAGCAATTAGCGATTTTAAGGATGCACCGGCTGCATATGGAATGGATTTTGGCGTGGATCAAGAAGGGGATATGAAACTGGTAGAGATCAATGATGGCCATTCTCTAGGAACCTATGGAATCAGTTCAGTAAACTATGCGAAATTCCTCTCAGCCAGATGGTCAGAATTAACGAGTACCACAGATTATCTAAGAGCTTTATAACCAAATGGAGATTGCCGGAAAGGAAGAGAACATGCGAAGCAACAAATTCACACCGTATTTAAGTTTTATAGGTTTTGGTTTAGTCATTCTGACTTTGAGTGTGAATGTAAGCTTTAAGCTAGGAATTGAGAAAGGTTTGGATGAAGGTTCCCTTATGCTGTTGTCGGGTGCAAGTGCGTCTTTATTGATGTTTACATTGGTATGGGGTGTATTTGGTGTAATCGAGTTGGTGCTGTTATGGAAAGAAAAACAAAAGATGAAGTCCAAGCTGGAACGCGGAAAAATGAACAAAGAGGATTTATTAGATCAGATCAAGAAAGTTAAGACCAGCTTAGGAATCAACATCAGTTATATTATGATTCTGCTGTTTCAGCTTGGATACGTCATAGTGAACTGGGACGAGATTGATATTTAGTCTTCTGACCGGCCTTTCCTGATTTTGATAGAAACATACATAACATTTAGGAGGAACATTCATTGAAAGCATTATCGATCTTCAGCCTTATTTGGTTCGTACTCAATTTTTTATTAATAGCAGTTTTTTTAGATGGTTCGCAAGAAAGTGCGGAGGCAGCGGCAGGTTTGGGACTTCTGGGTGTACTGTATGGTCTGCTTTTCTCAATTCTAGCCCTAGTCATATCTAGCAAGAGAAAAAAGACCCCTGTGAATGTACATGAACAACTGCTTCAGCTAGGTGAATTAAAAGAAAAAAATATCATATCGGAATATGAATTCGATCAAAAGAAAGAGAAATTACTCTCCAGATACAAGTAGTCCAGAGATTGCGGACAAGGTAAAGGCTATACCATTTTCCATTCATGAAATAAGCTGAACTTCTGCAAACAAAAACAGGGCGTTCCCTTTAACGGGAATCTGCCCTGTTTTTGTTATAACTATATTTTGTTACTCATCTCAATGGTGATGATGCGCATGAGCATCTGGTGCGTCACCTTTAACGGTACATAGTACCGAGGTGTCATGCAGATGTTTTTCGGACTCCACTTGGAGCGTCACATGTTTGATTTCTTTATGTTCCAGCATATGTTCAATCTTCTGAACCAGGATCTCGGATGCATAGACATCCATCGTTCCATCCACCACGATATGAGCGGTCAGCGCGTTCAGGTTACTGGTAATGGACCAGACATGCACATCGTGCACACCTTTGACGCCATCGACTTGTTTAATGGTTTGCACCAGTTCATTCACATCCACATTGGCCGGTGTACCTTCCATCAAGATATGAAGGGATGATTTGGTGACATAGAAACCACTACGCAATACCAGTGCCGCGACAATCACACTCGCCAGTGGATCGGCCCAACCCCAGCCAAAGAACATCATGAGCAGTGCCGCCGCAATGGCCCCAACCGATCCCAGCATGTCACTGATGACATGGAGATAAGCCCCACGCATATTCAGGTTATTCTCGGTATCGCTACCACGCATCATGATCCAGGCCACCAGAATATTGATGAGCAATCCAATGACGCTGATGATTAACATGCCTACGGTTGCCACTTCTGGCGGGTTGATAAAACGACCAATCGCTTCGTAGAAAATGTAGAGTGCAATGACGATTAACGTAATTCCGTTTAACGTAGCGGCCAAAATTTCAAAGCGTCTGTAGCCGTAGGTTTTGCCGGTATTTACTGCTTTTTCACCAAAGGTAAACGCCAGTAGTGCGATCCCTAGTGCAATGGAGTCGGACAACATATGACCCGCATCGGAGATGAGCGCTAGACTGTTGGTGACGAATCCCCCGATGGCTTCAACGACCATGTAGATGGTAATAATAATGAAGGAAAACAATAGTACTTTTTTGTTATTGGTTGTGTGAGCGTGGTTGTGTCCATGATCGTGGCCATGGTTATGATCGTGATGATGTCCGGACATATAAAATCCTCCTTTGGAGCGAGGCTCCGTTATGTAATATGATTTCTAGTGTGAAATATAGATGATTCTTGGCAATGTGTGATCACCTACAAATGAATATATGAGCGTATGTTCATATGTTATGGTTTTATTATAGTTGCGCCTCATAATAGTGTCAACCAGATTTAAGAAAATATAAACATGTCCAAGGTGTCTCCATGCATGTGCTGGCGAATAAGATTGCTTTTATGCTACCATCTGTGCAGGATCAAAGTGAGATGTACTCGCTACATAGAAGGGCGGACAACGATATGAAACATCTGCTGCTGGCAGACGATGATGCCAATATTCGAGCACTCCTGCGGCATGTCATGACCAAGGAAGGGTATCGGGTACATGAAGCGCAGGACGGACTGGAAGCGGTCAAACTGATGCAAGAAACACCGATCGATCTGGCAATCTTAGATGTGATGATGCCAGGCATGGATGGACTGGAGTTATGTGATTACATTCGACAGCATTACGACATTCCCATTATGTTGCTGACGGCTCGAGATCAACTATCGGACAAGAGAGATGGTTATTTGAAAGGAACAGATGAATATGTGACTAAGCCATTTGAACCGGAAGAATTAGTCTACCGGGTAAAGGCTTTATTTCGTCGGTACCATCGCACATCCAGCGATATCATCCGTATGAACCGGATCGTCATTGACCGTAACAATGTGGAGGTTACCGATGGGCAATCCATTCTCTTTTTGCCGATGAAAGAATTCGAATTACTCTCACAGCTTGCCCAGTTTCCAGGGCGGTTGTTCTCGCGGGATGAGCTCATTCGGCTCGTTTGGGGAGCAGACTACGAAGGAGATGACCGTACCGTTGATGTGCACATCAAGCGGCTGCGTGATCGTTTTGCCGATTATACGGACGATTTTGTCATTCAGACTGTGCGGGGCATTGGTTACAAGATGGAGGTGAAATCACCTTGAGGACCTTGTACGTCCGGGTATTCCTCATTACAATTGCGGTGATTATGGTCAGCGGCATGCTCGGTTTTCTTTTGTCCAACATCTACTATCATACAAAGCTCAAGGATTTCAATGATGAGAAGCTGGTGGGCATCGCGACGCAAATGAAGCAATTTGTGGAACAGCAACCCGGCACGATGGAGCAGTATTTGAACAATGCCGCCGCACTCGGGTACGAAATCTATGTGACGGATGGAAAAGGCAACGACCAATTCTACGGCCGTGAATTCCGTGAAAAAGATCTGGACAAGCAAGCTGTAGAACTGGTGCTAAGTGGTGAGGTATACCATGGCGTTGCCCAGTTTCCAAGCAAACCGTTCATTACCGGTTTCTTCGATAATCAATTAAGCAATACCGTGGGTGTTCATCTACAGCTGGACAATGCGAATTATGCTCTCTTTATGCGTCCGGATGTAATTCTGCAATTCGGTGAGCTGCGGATCTTTTTTGCGCTGATTGGAGCATTTACGATAGGTATTAGTATCCTGATCTTTCTGATTAGTACCCGCTATCTGGTCAATCCCATTGAACGACTGTCCGAGGCAACCAAACGCATTGCGCAAGGAAAATATAATCTGAGATTACCTACCGCACGGCGTGATGAGATTGGACAGCTGGCCCAGCATTTCATGACCATGAGTCGTGAATTGGAAAGGGTAGATCAGGCGCGACAGCAGTTTGTATCGAATGTATCCCATGAGATTCAATCACCGCTGACCTCAATTCAGGGGTTTGCCCAATTGGTGGCGGATCGGGATCTGCCTGAACAGGAACGAGAGCACTATGCATCGATCATTGAGGAGGAGAGCCGTCATCTCTCTTTGCTCAGCAAACAACTGCTTCTCCTGTCCTCCCTAGAACAAGGGAACGAAGATCTGAGCAAAGTAAAGTTCTCTTTGCGAGATCAATTCCGGCAAGCGGTTCAGGTGCTGCAATGGCAGCTTGAGGAAAAAGAACTGCTGCTTCGGATATCGGTGCCCGAATCCATCCAGCTAGTGGGCAATGAAGTGCTACTCTTGCAAGTGTGGATGAATCTGCTGGGTAATGCAGTGAATCATCTGCCACAGGGAAGAAGCATCGAGATTCATGCCGAGCAGACAGATAACCAGTGTGTGATTCAGATTCGGGATACAGGAGACGGGATTGCTGCGGAGCATCTGCCTTTCCTGTTCGATCGATTCTATCGGGTGGACCGTGCGCGGGAACGTTCTTCAGGACGAACCGGGCTTGGACTTGCCATTGTGCAGAAAATTATTCGAATTCATGACGGTACAATCGAAGTTTCCAGTTCGCCTGAGGGTACGGTCTTCACCGTGACCCTTCCGCAGATGTAATCTGTTATTCATTTGCCGTTCATTTTCGCCTCCTATACTTGGGTTATCAAGAGGGAGGTCACAGAACATGTACTTGGCTATTCGGGAAATGAGGTATGCCAAAGGGCGCTATGCCTTAATTGCTACAATCATGGTGCTGGTTTCATTTCTGGTACTTTTTGTTACAGGTCTTGCACAGGGGCTGGCTTACGATAACGCAGCTTCGGTCAAAAATATGGCAGCAACCCATTTTGTGCTGGAACAGGATTCGAATCATCGGTTTACCCGGTCACAAGTGGATCAGGATCAACTTAATCAAGCTCGCTCCGTGGTAGGGAAAGAGAACGCTGAGCCGCTCGGTGTGAAAATGACAACCGTCAGTCCAACCGGCGACACGAAAAAGATCGATGTCACGCTGTTCATGGTTAATCCGGAAGGTTGGCTTGCTCCAACCGTTACCGAAGGGTCTCCGATTACAGATCAGACAAACGGGCAGGTTGTGGTGGACCATAAGTTGTCTGAATCTGGCGTCACCATTGGTACCGTCCTGGTTGATCAAGCTTCGGGAACGGAGTGGACTGTGGGTGGATTTGTTCAAAATGAGTCCTTCAGTCACTCCCCAGTGGTGTTCCTGAATGAACAGGAATGGCTTACGTTTCAAGGAGGTTCACGAACTTCGCAAGGTTCAGCCGACACCAATGCTAATGCTCCTGTGTACAATGCCATTGCGATTAAGGGTGCAGGCGAGCAGGTAGACGGCCTGAATGCTGCAATGCCTAATACAGAAATCATTACGAAGTCGGATGCCGTATCGGCCATCCCTGGATATAAGGAAGAGCAGGGATCGTTGCTCATGATGATCGCTTTTCTATATGTCATCTCGGCGTTTGTACTTGCGGTATTCTTCTATGTCATCACGATTCAGAAAACGAGTCAGTTCGGCATATTAAAAGCCATCGGAACTCGGAATGGTTATCTGGCGGGTAGTGTTTCGTTGCAAGTGTTGGTTCTGTCGATTGGCAGTCTGGTGATCAGCGTGTTGTTGGTTCGACTGTTTGAGTCCATATTGCCAGCATCGATGCCGTTTCAATTAGGTTTATCCACCCTCGCACTGACCTGTGTATTATTCATACTCATGTCTGTGGCGGGTTCGTTATTCTCGGTGTGGAAGGTTACCAAAATTGATGCGCTTGATGCGATTGGGAGGACAGCAGCATGAGAAACCGATTGGTATTGCAGGGAATTACACAGACCTTTGAAGATGGCGGCAGCAAACGCACAATTCTGGACAAGCTGGATCTTGAGGTTGCTGAAGGGGAACTTGTAGCTGTGATGGGGCCTTCCGGCTCGGGCAAAAGTACATTCCTGTCCATTGCTGGCGCACTTCTTGAACCAACGGAAGGGCAGGTTCTACTGGATGGGGCCTCTATTATGGGCAAAAGCAAACAGGATATATCCGATGTACGACTTCAGCAGCTCGGTTTTATTTTTCAAAGTGCCAACCTCATTCCGTATCTGAAAGTAGAAGAACAACTTATGGTGGTCGCGAAGCTCGCCGGAACGGAGAAAAACAAGGCGGAGAAACGAGTGGATGAGCTGCTGGGTACGGTAGGCTTGACTCATCGGCGGAAGGCATATGCGGAGAAGCTGTCAGGCGGAGAACGTCAGCGGGTCGCCATTGCACGGGCGTTGATGAACGATCCGGCTGTCCTGCTCGCGGACGAACCAACAGCCAGCCTGGATGCGGAACGTGGGCTGGATATTGTCGGCATGATTGCACGGCTCGTGAAAGAGCAGGGCAAGAGTGCAGTGATGGTTACGCATGATGAGCGGATCTTGCCGCTCTGTAGCCGGGTTCTTTTTTTGGAAAAGGGAAAACTGGTGCAGCATTAGAAGGAGAATGGTCTGAGCGTCTGGAGAGAATACTGATCCAAGGCTTAAGGGCAGAGAGTATAAGAAGAGGGTCACGTATTCCCGGTGGGAAAGTGGCCTTCTTTCTGTGTTTTCGACTATAATTGGAAGAATAGTGGAATTAGATAGAGAGGATCGGGTGCGGATGAGTAGCTTGAGTGCGGAATTATATCCGGCGCTGAGTACGTCAATTCATTGGGGAATTATTGAGGCAGAGTTCAGATTAAACGAGATCGTGGATGAAAAGCTGGTGAGTAATATTAGCATCATTCCGTTTGTCGGGGATCAATGTGTCGTCTTTCAACTGGATAATGGAGATTGGGAGCTGCCTGGAGGCACGCTTGAAGCGGGTGAGCCGTATATGGATGGGCTAAAACGCGAACTGATGGAGGAACTTGGGGCAGAAATGCGGTCTTATCAGATTTTCGGTCAATTCCACTGTACATCCAGTGCGTTGGAACCGTATCGACCGCATATCTCGCATCCCCATTTCGTACGAATCATCGGATATGGAGATGTTGAACTTGTCGGTGATCCGCTGAATCCGGAAGATGGCGAGCAGGTGGTTGCAGTGGAAGTGGTAGAGATTGATGAAGCGATCCGAAGATTCCAGGAACAGAACAGACATGACATTGCAGAGATGTACAAACTGGCTTATGTACTTCGAGATGAAGCTAAACAGTCAGGCAAGAACTAGATGATCTAATTCCAATACCTTACGGAGGTAATGATGATTCGAGATAAAATTAACGAGCTGCTGGATGCGTTACCCGAAATGGAACTGAACCGAGCATATTGGGGGATTGAGCGTATCCATCAGGAATATATGTTCAAGAAGAATTTGCAGGATAAAGGGGTTGTCGTATACGAACTGTATGAGGAATCCGAAGGGATTGTACAGCAATGGGACAGCGTATTTGCCCATAATATCGATGATGTGGTCAAAGCGTCTATCCATTATAGCCAGTACAAGTGGCATTTGTTCAGTTATGAGCAACAAAAATGTCTGACACATGATGAAGCACGAGATGCTTTCGATGCCGAGCCGAAAGATGAAGTATATGTGATGTATGAAAGTGGTGGTTGGGTGCTTTTATACGAAAACGCGAATCGGGTCATTGCAGCGGATTTTGATTCGGAGCAGGATATCTATATCTTCGACCGAGCGTTTACATGGACGTACGTGTATACGCACGAATCCATGTGTGGCCCTTATTTTTATAAAATAGAACAAGCATGATTTTGAACAAATGGGGAGTGATATCTTATACAGGAACTTTTTAAGAAGATCATCCATACAGACGTCAAACCCTTATTTGCCAAACACGGCTATTCCAAGAAGAATCTGAATTTCTACAAAGCGGATGGAAACCTCACATATAAGTTCAACATTCAAAGAGCAAAGGTTAACACCAGTAGTCAAGTCCAGTTTTATGTTAATTGTGGTGTTCATTCCACCGAGCTTGCGGAGATGCATTCCGTTGGATTGAATGGAGACATATCGGAGTAAATATCTCATTTTACCTGCCGAATCAGAGAAATAGCCCCTTCCGCGTCCTGCTAAAGCCGGCGATACGGAAGAAGCCAAGCATTATTTACAGCAACTGCACACCAAATACGGAGCCGAAAAGCGCTGGGCGATATTAGAAGAGAAATATTCAGCCGTATTTGCCGAGTATGGATTGTAAGCTTATCCAAATGTAGCATAGCAATACTTAATTCAGAAGGAGACATCCACATGGCAAACGATAAAGGAACATTCAGAACATGCGAACAAGGACATTCGTATTATAAAAAAAGCGACTGTCCAACCTGTCCAACGTGCGAAGCTGAACGTAAACCGACAGAGGGATTTCTAGTCTTGTTGTCTGCTCCCGCCAGACGCGCCTTGGAGAATGAAGGTATTACGACACTACTGCAACTTGCGGAGTACACAGAAAAAGAGATTCTGAAGCTGCACGGAATCGGACCGTCTGCCATGCCCAAACTGCGGAACGCATTGGAAGAAGAGGGATTGTCTTTTAAGAAATAACCCTCTTCACTCCTGTCATTTAATCCAAACGAGAAGCGGAAGTAATCTCCTCCATCGTTACCCGATATAACAAGTTACCTTCACTAAGTAGCAGACGATGTTGGCGAAAATCTTGCCGTGCCTGCTTGAAGGGCTGATCATCTTCATTTAGAAATTCAATTTGCTGCCCCTTGCTCAATCGTCCGGGCTTCTCCATTTTCTTAAGCACAAACGTACCATGTTTACCGTACCCTGCATCGAACAAGAAATGATAACCATCCGTACTGAAGCCGGAGGAACTGGAGATGTTTGGATTCATGAATGTAACGTCGGGTTCACTGGTTCCCCCTGAGATACAACCGAGTTCAAAATCGGTATAGAAGTAGAACCAGACCTGCTTCTCATTCACCACATTGAGTGCGTAACAATCTGCAATATCAGCTGCGCTATTTTCGTACACTTTATTACCGTGCTCATCCCAGGCCAACAGACCGTTTGAACCAATTGGATCGCTCCATCCGTAGTTACCAAACACCCCTTCATCGAAGTAACTGGTCCAGATCGTTCCCTTCTCTGCGACCTGTACACTTTGGATACCATCTCCCAACAGAAACTCGCGGATCGTATTTCCGTCCAGATCACACACTTTGGCATTCAGATCAAACTTTTCATTTCCGTAATTCGCACACCGTGCTCCGACGAGCAGCAGATGATCATGTAATGGTTGTACGTAATGATAATTGAACGTCTGTCCCCAAATGACAACTTCCTCGATAGTTTGATCTGTCACAATAAGCACTTTGTACGTATAGCTTTGCTTCAATTTACTTTGGACGAACATACCTCGCTCTCTTTCGGGGATCTGATTCAGCAGCAGCACATAGACAAGGCCATCACCACCCCACTGGGTGGAAACGATATCGAAGCCCTCGACATAATTCGAAATGTCGGCAAAAGGTAAAAGTTTTACTTTAGGATTGGTCATATCCATATCCTCCTTCGTAGTCAAATGCAGAGTCACCATCTGCATCTGTATAAGAGCAATTATGACGTACGTGAACTTTGCTGAACATGGCGGAAGTATAGCGAAGGTCTTTTTTGGCTTTTGCAGCATCTGAATACGATGGTTTAAAATGGATGCTTTGTTCTTGACACTCGTAGTACAATAAGGAAGTTGTGTAAAATTCTATTTAAAAGAAGGATGGAGAGGTACCTATAAGGAAAGTGTGAGAATACATACAACGCACGTAAAGTAGGGTGAAAGAATTATCCGTAGATTCAATTGGCAATATTACGAGGAAGACTCATCTCAGAAAAACAAAACTACATAAGGAAGTGTTACAAGGTGGAACCACATATTCATGAGCAAAAAACAGACTACCGTCCACTAGGTGTATCGGGATTGGGTGGTTGGCTGATTCTCATCCAGATTGGATTATTTCTTACCATTATCCTGCTCGCAGTACAGTTGATGCAAAACACGTTACCAGCATTAACATCCGAAATGTGGGACTTATTTGTTTCCAAGGACTCCGAATACTATCACGTTCTGTGGGGGCCATTAATTATTTTTGAAGCTATATATAATGTGGTCTTTTTATTGTTCACCATATATATAGTTGTAACTTTTTATAGAAAAAAAGCAATCTTACCCCGGTTAATGATCATCTATTACAGTGTGAGTTTGGTGCTCTATATGGTTGATTATATACTCGTACTTCAGATACCTATGATGCGGGAATTGGAAGATGGAAGTGGAATACAGGAGATTGTGAAATCTGTCATTACTTGTGCCATCTGGATTCCTTATTTTATCAAATCCGAGCGAGTTCATAACACATTTGTAAGATAAATGGTAAGCAGGAAATGCCCGATCTTGGATAGAAGCTATCTGAGGTCGGGTTTATTTGATACAAGCGAAACCAGTTACATATATAGTTAGCCTGTTCAATGTGAAAAGGAGGAGAGATCTTGAAAATTTATCTGGTAAGGCATGGGATGGATGAGGAAGGGTATCGAGGCGGATGGAGTGATCGTGGACTTACGGAACAGGGACGTATTCAATCGAAGAAACTGGGAGAGCATTTGCATCATCATGCTGAGGAGTACAACATACATACGATCATGAGCAGTGATCTTCCTCGTGCAGTGCAGACTACACGGGAAATGGAGAAACAGTTAAACATGCAGGCTATCTTAATGAAAGATTGGCGTGAGATGAATAACGGAGAATTGGCAGGCATGCTCCATAAGGATGCTGAAGTGAACTACCCAGGGGTTTATTTCAATACCCTTGAGATGGATTCGCCTTTTCCGGGAGGAGAAAGTCCGAGAGATTTTTATAACCGGATAAGCATATCTTTCGAGAATCTTCTTAGAGATATAGAGGAACAAACAGTCAGGTCCAATGTTCTGTTAATTACTCACGGCGGAGTGATTAACATCCTGTATTATCTGCTTGAGAATAGGGAATGGAGCAATAAGTCCGGTTTTTATCCCATGGACAATACCAGTGTACATACCATTGAAAAGGGAAGGCATGGTTGGAAACTTAGCAACGCAAATGTGTTGAGTCATCTAGATTAGTCGTTTTTCTATAACAAGAATGGGTGAACCATGAATGATCTTGGGTATTTATTTGGAAGAAGACAATGATCTGTTTACATGGGAAGCGGAGAGTAAAGGATAAAAATAAACGGATAGTTAAATAGAAGACGGAGGCGATGGCATGACTGATCAACCCATTGAACTGCTACAACATTTGAAGTCTTTATCTGAACCATTTCCAACGTGGGATATGGGGCAGTTGCCGGAGCGGCCAGGGAAGCTATTCTTGGATTGGTTGAGAGTGGCAGTTGAGAACGAAGTGAAAGAACCTCATGCCATGACGATCTCGACCGTGGATCATGATGGTTACCCTGATGCGCGGGTGTTGATTTTGAAAAACGTAATCGACGAAACGTTTTATTTTGCCTCCAGTTCGGAGAGTAGAAAAGGACAGCAGTTGAAGGAGAATCCTCATGTAGCTCTGACATTCTACTGGCCTTCACTTGGAAGACAGATTCGGATAAGGGGAATAGCCGAGGATCGGGGAGATGAAGCGGGCGCTGATGATTTCCGCAAACGTTCAGCTGGAGCGCGAGCAGTTACTATGACAGGCCATCAGAGTGAGGTTTTGGATAGTGAAGAATTACTGGATAGTTCCATTGAAGCTCAGAAAGAAAAGATAAGACGTGACCCCAGTGTCGTTACACCTCATTGGAGATTATATGCTGTGAATGCACAAGAAGTGGAGTTTTGGCAGGGAGATTCGGAGCGCAAGCATGTACGAGTCCAATATGTAGAGCAAGATGGGCAGTGGAAGACACTCAGATTGTGGCCTTAATTTTAGAACAGATGAGTCAGGCAAGATGAAGCGAGCTGCTGTGTGTTTCTTTTTCATAACAATCTGAGGGAGGATAAATCTATGAAAACGATTGAAAGTTTCTTCGAAACATTTCCCGTGTTGGCAACCGAACGGACATTACTCCGACCTCTCACCTATGATGATCTGGATGATATGTACAGTTATTGCGTTGTACCTGCTGTATCGGAGTTCACTACCTGGGACGCGCATCAGAGCAAAGAAGACACCAAAGCTTTTTTAGATTTTGTCATGAGTCGCTATGAAATAGATCTAATAGGCCCGTGGGGGATTGAAGATAAACAAACCAAGAGGCTGATTGGTAGTTGTAACTATCTAGGGTGTGATAGCGATAACAGGAGAGTTGAGCTGGGATATGTGTTATCTGATCAATATTGGAATCAAGGCTTAATGACCGAGGTAGTGAAACGAATCATCCAATTTGGGTTTGACGAAGTGGGGTTAGAGCGAATTCAGGCCAGATGTTTAGTGAAGAACATGGGCTCAGCCAAGGTCATGGAGAAGGCAGGCATGCAATTCGAAGGTATTTTACGGAAATACATGAAGGTGAAAAATGAACTTCAGGATCTGAAGATGTATGCTATTTTAAAAGAAGACTTCTATACTCGTATTAAATAAAGAACGTGTTGTTGAAAAGTCGTGTGTCATTTATCATGCTGGCGAGCCATGGATTTTCCTATAATCCTGAATTTATCAGTGGTACACAATAAAAGCAGAAGTAAGAAAGAGCTTAAATTGCTGCATCAAAAGGTCAAGCTATCGTATTTTATATTGTCTAATTCATGCCAAGCTCTGGCCCATTCCTGATCATTGAGGAAATGGGTTTTATTTTTGTTTTTAACAACCAACGTACATAATGTCATATCGTGAACTGGGTGCCTTCCGCTATAATCTTCAAGTTATCCAAACGTGGATAGAATGAAGGAACCAGGAGGTACAACGAATTGATAGCCAAAAACAAATATAAATCACTCGAACTGGAAACCCCCGGCGTCTATGAGCTGGAAGGGCTTGAGGTGGGAGTGACATCGAACTGCAATTATAAATGCGACTATTGCTGCGCCTACAATCGGGATGATGGAGCATGTATCAATAGTGAGGAAGTCATCCGTATTATTAGTGAGCTTCCTCGTCTCAAGAGAGTGCGATTGTCAGGGGGAGAAGTTACTCTGAAATACCAGGATTGCCTGGAGATTGTGACGTACTGTGCGGCACATGGCATTGATACGCAATTGAATAGTAATGCCAGTCTGCTGACAGAAGAACGGATTCTCGCATTGCGTGATGTAGGATTGTCCAACATTCATATCTCTTTCAATTATACGGATGCGGAGGCCTATGCTGCGTACTACCGTGTGCATCCTCGCATGTATGAGAGACTGGAGCAGAATATCCGTTTGTGTACGGAAGCTGGTCTGGAGACGGTATTGGAAACGTTACTGTTTGAAGGTAACCAAGCGAACATGCAGGCCATTAGCGATAAGGTCTATGACCTGGGTGTGCGCATCCATGAGATCCAGAACAGCATTAAGATGCCGCATACCGATTGGAGTCAGATTGTATCCAGAGAGTCCCTCATTCGATCTGTAACGGAACTGATAGAACATAAGAAACCAGATACAACGCTCTATTTTACCTGTATGGATCGGTTCGCTGAACAGTTGAATTTGCGTGAACAACCCGGTGTGTATTTCTCGAATTGTGTGGATGGCACGAAACAGCTGCACCTGCACGGCAACGGGGATATTCTCATCTGTGAGTTATGCCATCCTATCGTGATTGGCAACATCTATAACGGAACGTCGTTGAAGGATATCTACGCCCAACAGCCACCAGCGTTAACGGAATTTTTGGAAAAGCGGCCTTGTCCTGCATACGATGCTCTATTTGCAGATGTATAACAGAATAGCAAGACCTATTGAAGATATGTTATATGTATGTTGAACGAATATGTACACGGTATTAGTGGCCTTTAGGGTTGTATAGATTGAAATTAAGGTGATCTGATTTCCTCAATAGGAAAACGGATGACCTTTTTTGATATGGTTTCAGATTCATTTAAGCTACTCGGCCTAATATGGCATTAAGAACTTAGATGAAGAGGTGAGCTTCACATGATGAAGATCTATGAGAAACCAACCCGGAAAGACCCACATAAACGACCGATTTCCCCAAGAAAGCGCAGATGGCTCATCATCACACTTGTCATCGTGCTCGCGGTAGGTGGAATTCTGTATAGTCTGGCTGACCGTTACCTGATCCGGCATGTACAGGTGGTTGTAGCGGATGAGAACACAGCAACGGCAACAACTGGCACTAACAATGATTCCAGCAGTACTTCGACCACCGCGACGGAAGTGAATGCAACATCAGATGATTGGAATTATTCGAGTGATGATATGAAAGTTAGTATTGAAAAGGTACAGACTGGTTCAGGCTCGGATCAGATTACCTATTATGTCGCTGATGTTCAGGTAACGGATGCAAGCAGCCTGCGAACTGCGCTGGCAGATAATAGTTTTGGTACTAACATTACCGAGAATACGTCAGAGATTGCCGCTGCCAACAATGCGATCTTTGCCATTAATGGTGACTACTACGGATTCCGCGATGATGGTGTCATTATCCGCAATGGAACATTGTATCGAGACAGCCCAACGCGGGATGCATTTGCCCTGTTCAACGACGGAACTATGAAAACTTATAACGAGAACGAGATTTCTTCCTCGGAACTGCTAGCCGAAGGTGCAACCAATACGCTATCCTTTGGACCGATTCTGATTCAGGATGGCGAGATCGTCAGTGATTTTAGCAGTGTGAAAATCGATAACAACTTCGGCAACCGCTCCATCCAGGATGCAAATCCAAGAACAGCGATCGGCATGATTGCTCCGAATCATTACGTCTTCGTGGTGGTGGACGGACGGCAGGACGACAGCCGTGGCATGACCTTGGCAGAACTGGCTGATGTCATGAAAGGCCTCGGGGCAACTGAAGCCTACAATCTGGACGGCGGCGGTTCATCCACGATGTATTTTATGGGCAGAGTCGTCAATAATCCGCTGGGGCGTAACCAGGAACGTGGCGTAAGTGACATTCTATATCTGACGGAGGGACAAGGATCATGACGATATTAATTCCATCATATGAACCCGATGTACGTTTACTGAATCTTGTTCTGCAACTGCAGACATTCAAACTTGGACCCATTGTGATTGTGGATGATGGCAGCGGCCCTGGTTACCGTGGAATTTTTGAAACGGCAGAAGCCTATGGCTGTACGGTCCTGACACATCCCGTCAATCTGGGTAAGGGCAGGGCGTTGAAGACGGGCTTTCAATATATTAAGGAGTACGGACCACAGGGCGGTGTGGTGTGCGCAGATAGTGACGGACAGCATCTGCCACATGATATTAAGCGTATCTTCGAAGTGCTGCTCGTACAGACGACACCAGGAATTGTACTCGGCAGCCGTCGCTTCAGCGGTAAAATTCCAGCACGCAGTCGTTTTGGCAACACAGTCACACGGGCGGTCTTTTCCCTCACGACAGGTACCAAAGTATATGACACGCAGACCGGTCTACGCGGTTTTCCTTACGCCATGCTGGACTGGTTGAACCAGATTCCGGGGGAACGGTTTGAATACGAGATGAACATGCTGTTAACGGCACACAAGGAAGGGTATGAGATTACGGAGGAGTTCATAGATACGGTGTATCTGGATCACAATGAGTCCTCCCATTTCCGCCCGTTGGTCGATTCATTCCGGATCTATATGCCGATCCTGATGTTCAGCACATCTTCGGTGCTGTCTGCTCTGATTGATTTTGGATTACTGTTCGTCATTCAGTATTTTACGCATAATCTGTTTCTGTCGGTTGTCGCAGCAAGGCTGTGCAGCTCCATCTTCAACTATACGATTAATCGGAAGTATGTGTTCTCCGCAGGACGAACTTCGAAGATTCGGCAGTCTTTGCCCAAATACTTCTCACTTGTCCTACTGGTACTGCTATTAAACTATGGTTTACTGTATTTTTATAATGAAAAACTGATTATCCCGCTACTCGCAGCCAAGCTATTGACCGAGGTGTCCATCTTCCTGTTCAGCTATTGGGCGCAGCGCAGATTTGTCTATTAACCTGAAGAGAGAGTGAGCTTATGGCTTGCTCTTTTTTTGGTTGAAACGGTTTCATATGCACCCCTTTATAGGGTACGATGGAGAAGGGTGAACGAGAAGCAGTGATCACAGATCAAGGTGAAATGGACGTGAACCGATGTTGAATCGTGTGCGCAAGGACTTGCGTTATTATCTTCAGGAGCATCAGGATCGGAACAACCGCATTTTGCATTATTTCGCGTTTTTGTCGGCCTTTGTGGCATGGATTTTTTTGTTTGTTAATATCAAAGTCACGCTGCTACTCGCTGTCATCCATTACGCTTTATCCTGGATTGGGCACTTCTATTATGAAGGCAATAAACCCGCAGCTTTTCGTTATCCTCATATCGGTTTTTATGCCGGGTTTACCTGGTTTTTCATGAAGACGATTGAGATCATTACCCGTAAGGATATCATTCGTCCGTGGCTTGACCAATCAGAGTGAACTGAATGTGAATAGGAAGATAAGTGCGAAGTTGGTGTGTAAATATTCTTTAGTTGAACTTATATAAAATAAAGGTGGGAGGTTGATTATGTATCTTCGAAGTGTAGAACTCATGTCGGCCAAGATCGAGAATCGGGACCAATACCCTTTTGACATCCCCGCGATCCAGTCCTTGGAACGATTGGAGCTCACGAATAACATTACTTTTTTTGTAGGTGAAAATGGTTCTGGGAAATCTACGCTGCTGGAAGGCATCGCTCATCAATGTGGATTCAATACCGCAGGGGGCGGCAGGAATAATGCTTATGAGACACATGCTTCGGAATCCTCGCTCGGGAATTACTTAAGACTGGCATGGCTGCCCAAAATAACGAATGGCTTCTTCATGCGCTCTGAATCTTTCTATCAATTTGCATCACATGTGGATGAGATGCCAGAGTCGCTTCAATATTATGGAGGGCGTTCATTGCATGAACAATCCCATGGAGAATCTTTTCTCAACCTGTTCGTCAACCGCTTCAGTTCCAAAGGCATCTATCTGCTCGACGAGCCCGAAGCCGCTTTATCTCCAGCTAGACAGCTCTCCTTATTGCGTATCCTTCATGATCTGTCTGGCACTTCGCAATTCATTATTGCGACGCACTCACCCATTCTGCTGGGGTATCCGGGGGCGGAAATTTTAAGTTTTGACGATAGCCATATTCAAGAGGTAGCCTATGAGGATACTGATCACTACCAGATTACCCGTAGCTTTCTGGAGAACCGAGACCGGATGCTGAATGAATTATTTAAGGATTAAGTTAAGTTTTCCGTGTAAGCAAGGGAATTTACAAGGCGCAAAATTTATTTGTGAGGAGAGATGGGATGAAAGTAGGTTTGCTTATTGTTGATATGCAAGAGAGTATTGTGCGTAAAAAGATGGACCAGACTTCGATAGACCATGCCTGCGAGTACATTAACCATGTGGCTAACGTGCTGCGATCAAGTGATCATGTGGTCGTTCACGTTCAGGATGTGGAGGGCATGGAGAAGGCCAAACCGGAAGAGTATCGTATAATTCCCGAGGTGGATGTGACTGAGAAGGATCTCACCGTTACCAAGGAAGCTTCCAATGCCTTCTGGCAAACGGATCTGGAGCAGGTGTTGAAGAGTCATGGCATTGAATTGGTGATTATCGCCGGGTTTGCTGCAGAGGAATGTGTTCTATTTACCTACAACGGAGCAATGGAGCGAGGATTCCGTCCGGTGATGTTGCAAAACGGAATTCTTAGCACGCGTCACGAAGCAGTGATTTCAACGTACAGAGATCGCAATGTGATCTCATATCCTGTAGTTGATTATCTGATTCAATAAGTGTTGGATAAATACAGATGGAGGGATGGTGAAAAATAAAGATAGGACCAATAATCTGACTCTGTAGGAGTCTTTTTTTTGTACAAATGTACATTTCCACTAAGACAGTTAAGGTTACTTCATGGTTTAAACCAAACTTTGCCTATATCTGCTGTAGTTGAAAGGATATATTGAGAACAGGGCACAGCAAGCGCGCTGTGGACATCGGCAAGGTCGTGCGTAGATCACTAACTAACTAATTAACAAAGGGGGATGGCAATGATGATGAATGTACAAATCACAAGCATTTTGCCAGAGCAGAAGGAATTGTTTCTCAACCTGTACAACTTGTATTTATATGATCTGTCCGAATTCTCGGGCGAAGATTTGCGTAAAGAGGGCACATATGATCCAACGAACACCTATCTATATCTGGAACGCGATGAATTACATCCGTTTTTGATTCAGCATGAAGGGAAGGTTATTGGATTCGTACTGGTGTGCTCACCTCCATATGTGCCGAAAGACGTGGATTATACGGTGCAAGAGCTGTTCTTGGTCAAAAAATATCGTGGACAGGGGCTGGCAGCACAAGCGGTTGACTTGGTTTTTGCTCAATTTGAGGGCACATTCCAAGTAGAACAGCTTGCTAACAATGCGGCAGCAGTTTCATTCTGGAAAAAGTATTATGAGCAACATCAGATTGAATATACCGAGTCTGAATATAGCATTGAGATTGACAACATCGCTGGCAGCCACCGGATTTTGTCCCAGACTTTTGTGCGTGTTGATGGTATAGAAGTATGAAGGGAGCAAGTTGGTTAAATGTCTAAAGAGCAATATTTCAAGGACCTCGAAGAAATTATTCATGATGTGATCTATATAGGTACTTCAGATTCAGAACTTCAGAAAGAAATACAAATGAATATGTGGTGTATTTCAATTTCAGAAGAAATGTCTAATGAGGTGAGTTTGATTGATTTTCGTGGTTTTATTATGGATGTCATAGCCAACCGCCAGAATCAGATTAATCATTCGAATAATCAGAGAGGAATGATATTTTATCTATGGTTTGATTCTATGGCGAGTCAATTAAGATTTAATCTAATCTCGGATAGCAATAAAAAGCTACCTTTCAGATGCAAAACTCAGAATGTGAGTGAGCCTGATGAAATTATAGATCTTTTCTTGAAGTCGAATGTTTATGGTGAGATAACCCAAGATACTAATGAAAATGATGTAGATAATGAATACGTATTAAAGGTATATACACAATATTTAGATAAACAGTAAAACGTATATCATAGGAATATTTAAATTAGAAGGTGATTAGCTTGTTTATTATCGTAGCAACCAAGGGGGACTTGAAGTGGATTTCGGGTGTCTTTCAGGCAGAAGATGTAGCTAGACAGTACATGGATCTTATACCTGAAGAGCTTAAAGGATACCAGGAAATCATTCAGGTAGAGAACATCACATATCCTTTTTATATTATAGAGCGTCAGGAATCTCCATTTAGGTTTCTCGGCGAAGCTGAAGTGATTTCACTTTTTGATCATACAGATATGTCAGATGACGAAGATGAGGTGCACTTCAATATCTACACGATTGATTCCGACTATAGACCGAAGAAACCAGGTACAGACTATATGGGCACACTTAGACATGATCATGTGACCAATGAATTTATAGCGATGTATCGTGAAGAAGGAACAGTGTTTCTGAGTAAACGAAGTATGTTCTAATGTCATGGATGCGACGATGTCGTGTCCATTTTGTTATATATGTAAATCGAATTGTGATAGAGCTTACGTGAGAAATGTTTACTGTGGAAACTGAAAAAAAATATGCGACAAACTCTTAAATGTCCTGGATTTAAACGGCAGAAAACTGGATTTCAATTAACATATACTATTGCTGATCTTTGTGTTAAGTTGAGTGAATACCAATAAGATCCAGTAATCATACTATGAGTGAGAGGACTAATATCATGAATTGTGCTAAAAAGCTTGTGACCACTCTATTGATTACAGTTATGTTGTTTTCATCGTTTAATGTAGTATTTGGTGCCGCCGAGTCTTCGGTATCAGACATCGAGGGAAACTGGGCAGAAAGCCAGATCACGAAATGGATCGACAAAGGTTTTATTCATGGTTATGAAGATGGCAGCTTTAAACCGAACAATACCATAACAAGAGCAGAGTTTTTCTCATTGGTTAATCGTTCATATGGATTTACTGAAACAGCATCTGTATCCTTCAAGGATGTTACTTCATCTAACTGGGCATATGCTGAGGTTTCCAAAGCTGTAAAAGCTGGATACATAAAGGGTTATAGGGACGGTACAATCGGTGCCAATAAACCCATTAGTAGACAAGAAGTTGCAGTTATTATCAATGATCTTCTAGATCTATCGAATGAAGCTAGTACTGGGGAGCACTTTACGGATTCGAGTGCAATAGCTTCATGGGCTAAAAATTCGGTGGATGCTACTGTAGCTAAAGGGATCTTGCAGGGCTACGATAATAACTTCAACCCGAATAAACCGATTACTCGTGCTGAAGCAGTCGTTGCGCTGGATCGTTCAGTCAATGCGAAAGCAACGGATTACAGCTTAGCTGGAACATATGGCCCTGAGGTTGGAACGCAGACTATTGATGGGGATGTGCTCATTAGCGCGGCTGGGGTTACATTGAAGAATATGATCATTAAAGGGAATCTATTATTTAGTGAAGGTATCGAAGAAGGAGATGTACACCTTACGAATGTTACGATCAAAGGTGTGACTCGGGTAGAAGGTGGGGGCGTTAGTACCATCTATTTAAAAAATACCGTGGCATCTACCCTTATCGTTGATAAGAAAAAGGGACCCGTTCTCATTATTGTAGAAGGTTCAACGACAGTTGGAGAAGTAACCATTCAATCCCCTGCTACGCTACAAGAATCGGATACTACGGGGAATGGTTTCGGCAAGATTACGTTATCTGAGCGATTACCTGTGGGTTCGAAAGTGGGTTTAAAAGGAACATTTGATTCCTTAACCGTTAAAGGCAGCGGGGTTCAGGTAGATATTCCTGAAGGCCGTGTTAAGGACGTTATCGCGGCAGTAACAGCAACGGGGATGACACTTAACTTAGGGACGGACGCAACTATTGTAAATCTTTACTTAGATGCAGTAGCTAAGATTCTAGGCACGGGAACTATTGAAAAAGTGACGTTAAGTTCCGTAGCTAAAGATGGTACGACTTTTGAAACTACAATTCGACTGTTGGATAAAGTTATAAATACTGTGACTCCAGTTAATCCAACTGCTCCGGCGACTTCACCATCCACTGGTGGAACGGATACAGTCGCTCCTACTCTGTCCAATGTAACGAGTGGTTATATTGCAGGTGGAGATCCTGTGGTGGGTAGAAGCAATGAGAATGGATATGTGTATCTGGTTCCTTCCACAACACCAAAAACAATCACAAGTTTTAATCAATCTGTTGCAGGATTGTTAGGCAAGAAGCAGTCTGTTACAGCAAACGTAAATGCCACAATTAATACAGTGGGATTAGCGTCAGGTACGTATGTCGTATATGCCATTGATCTCGCGAACAATATATCGATGGCTTCGGCAGAGATCGTTATTGGTACAAATCAGTTAACCGTTTCGACTCCAGTACTCTCAACCCAGAAAATGTACGATGGAACGTCTTCGGCTACAGTAATAGCAGATTCACTAACCGGAGTTGCTGCTGGAGACCATGTAACCGTAAGTGCAGTTGCCACCTACAGTGATGCAACAATAGGTACAGCTAAAACAATCACGGTAGTTTATACGTTAGGTGGAGCAGATGCAGCCAAGTATATTTCGCCTGCAAACTATACAACCCAGACAGGGGCCATTACAGCCGCGCAGTTGACGATCGGCGAACCGATGTTGACTCTTGATGAGATAAATGGAGATTCATCCGTAGTCGTATCTGCAGGTTCATTAGTTGGGGTTGTTCCAGGTGAGGATGTGACTGTGAGTGCAGAGGCGGTATATGATACATTAGCTTCTGAGAAAGCTAGGCTATTAACTGTGGTATACAAAATAGGCGGCACGGATAGTGGCAAATATATTGCTCCGGTTAATAATACGAACTACACTGTTTATATACAATCTAGTGCAGATACGGGGACGATTATAGACCTAATCACCACTTTCAAAGTGTATGATGGATCAACAGAAGCAACAGTAATAGCCGGTTCTAGAGTTGGATCTTGTGGTGTAGATGAACAAGGTATTTGTCCTGGGGATGACGTAACGGTAAGTGCTTCAGGAGTCTATGATAATGAAAATGTAGGAACAAATAAGAAGATAACTATATCGTATACTCTATTGGGACCACCTGTAGAAGTAGGGAATTATTCTCCACCAAAGGATATTGAAGTAGTTGGTGTGATCACTGCAAAGCAATTGATAATCGCGGCTCCTACATTAATACTCTCCAAAGTATATGATGGAACTCTTGCAGCAAATGTAACGGTAGGTGCATTAACTAACGTGATCTCTGGGGATGACGTACAAGTAAATGCTGTAGCGACATACAATAATGCAGCTGTTGGTACAAGTAAAGTAATAACAATTAAGTATACTCTTACAGGGTTTGATGCAGGAAATTATATTGCCCCAGCAACTCAGACGGTTGGTACGGGGGAGATTACTGCTACACCTTAATATTTATGTATGAAGACCATTTTCATTAGTGACTATTCTGATGAACGTGTAGAAGCAAATAGAGTCTCCACTGTCGAATAAGACTGTGGAGGCTTTTTGATGTTTTCGATTCAAAACAACTTCGCATTTACCAATACATGGGTTATGATGAATTAAGAGGAGTCTATGGGAGAGAAGCGTGTGAGGGGGCGTGAGCATGCCGAAGCATCATTTTGTGATTGAAAACAAAGCGGAAGTAAACGAGTATATCCATACTTCCTACTCTTGGGACTCTCACGGCATGATACATAAAAGTGGGTTAACGCCAGAGAAATATGCGACCCTGGAAGACGAATTTATTGCATACATCTATGATTCCCTTCAATGGTTGCATTCATGGAATCCGTCCACCTGTACGAGATGTAGAGGACTGAACAACTATGGAATAACGGTTATTGAAGAGCAGAATGCATTGTTGAAGTTACATCAACTGATTCGGGCCTGGATTGTACTATTTAGTCATGCGACAGATCCGATTGTTCTGACAGGGAGTTACTGTTTTCATGGAGAAGAACAGAAGGGCTACTTCGAGAAACTCGTTTACAGCAAATTAGAATTAATCAATGAATTACACAAGGTTGCGAACATGGCAAAGTACGCTGAGATAAATGGGAAATGCATTGTGCATTTTGGAATATAAAATTTAACTCTTTTATTTGAGGATAAACAAAAAAAGAATTGCTATAGCTTGTTGTTTTCAAAAGTCTATATGAGATTGATATTATCACTAAGAAGGTGTAGGAATGGAACAAAACAAAATTAAAGCATACCAAACATTAATATACCAAACATTAATATACCAAGCCTTTTTAGATATACGTGTGATTGCATCCAAGTTAGCACATCCCTCAGTTGTAGATGTTGAGGATGCTAAAAGAAGTAGTCTGCTCATATTTCATATGACAAACGCTTTTCACAATCTTGCATTGTCCCTGGCTGAAGACACAGTTTCAAATTGTGAAGATGACTTTTGGAGTAAAATAAAGTTTATCAATGAAAAATTTCCTGAGGCGATACATTATAAAGACATATTTAATCAGTTGATTCAAAATTCAGACTGTTAATGTAAATCCATTTCAATATAGAAGGGAGTTTTCACATTGCCTTGGCCGATGGTTCATTTTGCAATTGCATCCGAATTGATATCCAAGCCTTCCCCTGAATTGTTATTGGGAAGTCTCGCTCCTGATTCTATCCATGTAAGAACCAACACCCGTACCGAAAAAGCAAAAACTCACCTCATGCCAGAGGCAGGAAGATTCGCAACAGACGAAGAGCTTGAAGCCTTTTTCGAGTCCAACAAGAAGTTGGCTTATAGTGATCCCAAATTCATGCAATATCTGTGCGGTTACATCGCCCACATCTATACGGACCGCGTGTGGACATTCGATATTTACCCTGCATATGAAGCCAACCCCAATGGAAGAAGCGTGTATACGCAGGATGTCACGAAGCTGGAGTTTATGATTTTGCGGAATTGGGAGGGGACCAATGATTGGATAAATGAGCTGAACATGGGAAGAGCATTTGATTTAGGTGGATTGCTAGAATCTGAGGTGTATCAGTATAGGGGAGAGAAACTTGAGTTTTTAGCTGACTCTCACAACGAACCCGTGGGTGATTTAAATATTTTATCCATGGAAGCTATGGAAGAGTTCATACATACAACAGGATTGGCGCTAAAACAATTGTTCACGAAATGGAATGTTTATAAGGATCTACGTGAAAGGAAGTAGCATAGTGCAAAAAACAATAATAGAACTATCTGATTTGATGAAGAAGTATCCTAAGAGTGCTGCATTTTTATTATCTATCGTTGTGTTAACTTTGGTTTATGCCTTTGGTAAAGATATCGGGGCGTGGCTTTACCATCTGACTCATTAGAATATCTCAAATGAAAGGCATCGTCTCCAGTTAATCTTGCATCATAGAATCACATAAAGGAGGATGGCTATGGACATCGTTATGACGCTTGAACCGCACGGATGGCTGGATATCCTGGTTCAACCTGATCAGGGAGAACAGATTGAGATTCCGGTTTCTTTTTTGTCGGATGCGGTTGAGGAGATAGCACGTCAAATCGTTACATTGCACAAAGGAGCCACGGAGGTAACCATGACCATGCAGACCGAACCTGGAGAATATCGATTCTGGATCAAAAAACGTTCGCAGGTAATCGTTCAATTTATGGTGTATGAGATGAGTGATAATTTTAGCACGGAAGCCGTCACAGAGGGGCGATTACTTATGTCCGAGGAGTTATCATTGGTCAAGTTGACTAAGCTATTTTACAGAGGGTTAAGCAAATTGAAGGAAATGGGACCGGAGGAATATCACAAACGGTGGAGTTTTGAGTTTCCCCTGAATGCCTATGAGCGGATAGGAAGGGTCGTCCAGATCCGATGAAATCGAATGTTTTTGAAGAGAAGGAGGGGTAACGTGGCGAACATACATAAGGGGAGATATTCAGCTCAGATCGAGGGAGAATTTGTTGTTTTTATCATCGGCATGAGGATTAATCGTCTGTGGGCTATACATAAATGGCTGCCTGTTTTTAAGTCCATGGGCCCGATGATTAAAGAATTGTATATGAATCCGGAGACTGGATTTCTGAGTACAGAATATTTTATAAGCTGGCGTGGGGTGACGCTACTACAATACTGGCGCTCTTACGATGAATTGGAGAAATACGCACGAGGTGGACTGCACTTGGAAGCTTGGAAAAGATTCAACCGCTCCATTGGTTCCGATGGAACTGTAGGGATCTATCATGAAACATACAAGGTTCAGTCAGGATCTTTCGAGACCATATACGCTAACATGCCAAAATTCGGATTAGCTAAAGCGTCTGAACATGTTCCCGTGACAGGCAGGATGGAGACATCCAGACGCAGAATGGGCGGAGAGAGTGACCCGCCAGTGGAAGCACCAGAGAATCCTTAAAGCGTTGAACAGAGAGGGGAATGTTATTGAGGGCTAGAGTGCGAGCAGAAGATATACAGTCAAAGCAACTTAGCTGGTTATGTATTGAACCGATGCTTATTTCTGTACGGGGCAGAGATATGGCCGCCAAAGCAGAGATATACCGACAGCTACATGAAGGGCAACAAGCCTTATTTCTGTTCTATTCCTATCACAATCACACGAAGAGTCTGGCAGAGTTTTACTGGTTTTCGGCATATAACATCATCGAGATTAAGAGCTGGCATGGAATTAAAAATGGGATGCACTTTTTTCGTTTAGATGAAATGGTGAATGTACTGGACCAGATTGAAAGTCTGATTACGGACAAAAACAGAGTGGATGAAGCGTGGAGTGAGGTACTGCCAACTGATTTGGATAAGGACCCAATCTTGCTCCAGAAAACAGAGGTGTTATATGAGACCTATCAGACCGTGGCGCAAGCAGCTATTGTACACATGAACGAGATGATTCTGCAAAATCAGGAGATGTATTTTGAGATTGAGTAAGGTTATATGAGTGTATGAATGCATAGGGGCTACTCATGAGTGAGTAGTCTTTTTATCATGTATGAGAACATTGGCTGCAGATCATCGCTTTTTATTTTTATGCTAGAATGGATAGCAGGAAAAAAAAGCGGAAGCGTTAAATAACATTCTCAAGTAGGTAAGGAGAACAAGTATGAACGAGGAAGAACTGCTGGAGTTTTACGGATTGGAGCCTGATGACATCCATCGAGAGCCGATCCGAGAACTATTGAAGCAAGAGATTGAAAACCGAAAGTCAGAGGATAACGAGGTTTTGAGACTGTTGTGCATCATGTTATTCTGTATTGGAAACGTGGAGGACACCACGCTGATTTGGCAAGCCAAACGAAAGAATCAGGACACAGGCAGTTATATTGATGTGCAGTTATTATGTGGTGCGGGATATGAGCAGACCTTAATTTATCTGGAAAATATGGACCGGGAACAGGCGCATGAGGAGTTGCTTTACCTTAGACAGTGCGAGCCGTATGACTTTGTTGATTTTTCCAAAGCGGAATGGGTCTCAGACTATAAACAATATTACAGTGTTTGATATACGAGCACACCAGAAGGAGAGGTACTATGCCAAATTTGCATGACAATATCATACTAAGTTACGAAGTCGATTTAGAGAACGAAAGGATCAGGATGCGTACTCGTTCGAGTCATGAGGTGCCGAAAAATATGGATGTTTTATTCTCTGGTGTAATGGCCCATGCGTTTGATACACCGCTGCATGGCAGCATTATTCTGGATTTAAATGAGTGGGATATAGAGCATTTTATCCCTTATAATCGCGAGTTGTTAGAATCGCGTATGGGTCAGGGTTGGCCTGTCAGCTATGATTCCTATGACGAATTGCAAACTCGGCTGATAGAAGAGAAATACAAGTACATGGTGATCTCATCCTCGTATGGATTGAATGGTTGGGTTTTGGCGAAGAACGTAGAGATCTCTGTTCAAGAAACGGGGTGAACGTGATGAAGCGTGAGCACAAGCAATATGGTAGCAAGAGGGGCGCGGGACTAAGAACGGGCATTGTTGTGTTTATTGTTCTGCTCGTTACTCTAATAATGACCAATCCAAACGAAGAAGATTTTGTTGCATGGCTCGCAAGTGAACATGACATCCATGCTTCGTATGATGTGAATGATGGCAGGACGTTCACGAAGACGATCGACGGTGAGGAAAAGAAGCTTCACTATAAAGGCCGACATATAGGGCATATGGGGATTTTATCAACATACAGTTACCGTTTTGCGGATACTGAAGAAAAGGAGATCCAGATTGAAGCGGTCGGCATAATGAATATGTTATTTAATAGATAGCTAGATGGATTGTGAACAGTTACAAAAGTTTGATGAAAGTTCTACTGATATCCACGCGCTTTGCATGATGTAACTCGTGCAGAGCAGCGTGTTTTTGGCGAGAAATGCGATAGAAACAGAGATGGTTTACTTCGTTTATTCGCAAATTCCACATTATGGGTTATGATGTACCTTGAGAGAAAATTTTACATACATAGGAAGTCTTCTTTTGGAAAAATAAAAGGCACGCAAAGTTTTAACCGGGATGGTATTATCCGTGATTGAATTGAAGAAGCAGTGGGAATCCAGAGTCCAACGCAGCTCATGATCTAGTTTGGAGGAGTAGACGAACGCTGATCGGAGGACAGAATTATGAAGAAGTTAACGATCTTTTCATTATTTTTTCTACTTCTGGTTGCCTGTCAGAACAAGGAAAGCACTGAAGATGCACAGCAATCAATAGATTCCTCACCTCAAAATGTCACAGCGAAAGAGACACAACAGGATGAAGAAATATCGACATCCCAAGAGAAGGAAGACATCCCACCAGAGTACCTCGATGAAACAAACTATACAGGTGACAAATTGGAAATCGTCAAACTTATGAATGCCCGTATGCGTTATTTATACGAAGGAGACGAAAAGGGATATATGAGTTTGATTGATCCTGCATCACCCGTCTCAGGCATGGCAGGTTCTAAAGTCCGAAAGATCATCTCAATGGATGAAATCATTATTCAAGAGCAAAAAAAGCTCTATCAGGGAGTCGTGACGATTACAGAATTAAGAGAGAATGAAGAAGAAGCTAGCCATATCATGGTGTTTTGGAAAAAGAAAGCGGATGGCGATAACGCGCAATGGATTTTTGCAGACATAGATTAAGAACAGTAGAACATTATCTTGATCATGAATATGGAAATTTTATACAAAATAAAGGGTGGTGTAATGATGGCTAGGCAATTAATTCTCATTGAAGGATTACCGGGTTCAGGCAAGTCAACGATTGCCAAGATGGTTTCCGAAATTTTAATAGAACAAGGCAAGCAGGTACAACTATTTCAGGAAGGAAACCTGGATCACCCTGCTGATTACGAAGGCGTTGCTTTTTATTATGCAGGAAACTTCGAGGCTTTATTGAGCACGCATGAAGAATACAGAGAGACTCTGGAAAGTAATGCGATTGCCCATGATCAAGGTTTCCTGATCCCATACCGTAAGATGAAAGAACAGTGGGGAATAGATCTTCCCGATCATGTCGTACAGGCTATAGTCAGCCGAGATGTTTACGAAATCCCTTTTGAACAAAATGTAAAACTGATCACCGAGAAGTTGCAAGATTTTACCCAAAATATGTTAAGCACGAATGATGAATCCATCACGATATTTGAATGTTGTTTTATCCAGAATCCACTGACCATGGGTCTTGTAAAATGTAATCAATCGAAAGAGCAGAACGTGCAGTATGTATTGGAACTGGGACGTATCATTCATGCTCTGAATCCGCTTCTCATCTATATTGATCAGAAGGATATATCATATACATTTAATAAGGCGGTCAGTGAAAGACCAAAAGAATGGTCAGAGGGCTTCATTAATTATTATACGAATCAGGGATTCGGGCAAGCGCAGGGTTATCAGGGTGTTGCGGGTACAGTACAGGTTTTGCAGGAAAGAAAGAAACTGGAGTCCGAAATTTATGGCTTACTTCAGATGGATAAGGTATGGCTGGACAATTCGGATTATGACCGCGAGGCTTCAAGGCGCAAACTAGAAAAGATTCTGGAGTAGCCATACGTTGCTAGGATCATGAGAAAGCAGGTTAACAAAACAATATGAAAAATATGTTATTTGAACTTGTAAATGAAGTGGAAGATGAAGTGACCTTTGTGGCTTTCCTGCAACAATTAAGCAAAGATCGGAAAGATCATGCAGATGAATGGCAGAATGATTCGATAGCGTCATTTTTGGAAGCGGCAGCCGAGTGGGGGCAAGAGTCGGTGGATGGATTACTCCATTACGAGAAGCCGGATAACCCGTGGAAGAGATGTGCTCAGATCATGTATATGGGTAAGGTTTATGAGTAAAACATTCGCCAATGGTATGACCACATACGAACCAAAAAGAAAATTAAGAAATTGGCACGTGAGAGCAAAGGGATACTGGGTGATCATCAGCTAGAAATCTCGGAGCAGGAGATTCGCTGGAGCAATGATATGACTTCAGGTGCAACACAATGGAAAGGTTTGGAGAGCTTCAGTGAGACAAAAGACTATTTCTTTATTTTCATTAATAAGGCAAGTGCGCATGTGATTCCAAAACGATTTTTTGAAACTGAGACGGAAGAAGTTCAGTTTGCGGAACAGGTTAGAGCACATATGAAAACTGCTAATCATAATACATAACGGAGGTTTATTTTCATGGCTTTTTTTGAAGTAGCATTGATTGTTGTAACGGCACTATTGTTGGTATTCGGTGCAAAAACGAAACGTAAACCATTACTTAAATGGGGGATAGCCAGTTTGATTTTATTGCTCGTACTCATTATCCCGTCATTCATTATGGGATTCATGGATGGATTGTCTGATGGATGGTCAGCGAGATGAGTAATTCAGAAAACAAAAATATATCGTATGAGCAGCATAATAACAAATTCAACTTTCGTGTGGCAGGTATTGTGATAGATAAAGGAAGAGTTCTTTTGCATACGACGGAAAAGGATGATTTCTGGAATCTGCCCGGAGGGCGGGTAGAATTGAACGAAACAACAGAAGCGGCTATTGTGCGAGAGATGATGGAGGAACTGGCTGTTCATGTAGAAGCGCACAGGCTCGCATATGTTAGTGAAGATTTCTTTGAATATGATGGCTTGAAGTATCATGAAGTTGGTTTTTATTATGTCATCACATTGCCGGAAGCCCATAAGCTATATAGCGAAGTTGAGTTCAATGGTCTAGAAGACAACGGTAAGCTAATCTTCCGATGGTTTTCCTTGGACGAACTAGAGCAGATGGAAGTATATCCTGTGTTTTTGAGAAAGGAACTGACTAATCTCCTTGATGTAAAAGGTATCAAACACTTCATTCAGAAATAGAGGATAGAGGTTCTATGGACATTACATTTATTCGTCATGGTCATGGTGAACACTTGATAGATTACCCTAACCATTTAAATTTCCTGCATCCCGGCCTCACTGAATTGGGGAAAAGTCAGGTCATAGCGTTGCGTAAACAAGTGGTTTTTACGCCTGAGGACGTCATTTTGGTGAGTCCAACGAAACGTACTATTGAAACAGCACTCCTTCTAGCCCCAAAAACCAATCTCGCGTTCAGCCCGCTGGTTGGCCCAAGAATGTTTCCTCAGAATCCGGAGTTCGTTCCTTTAATCTGCGATCAGATCTATTCCAAGGAAGAACTGAGCGATCAGTATACTGACATAAGAATGCTTGATTTGGGTTTGGATTGTTGGAAAGAAAGTATTAATCAGATGGATGTACATCGATTCAAGAAATTAGCTGAAAAGCTTCTTGAATGGTGCAGGCAACAGAGTTGCAATACGTTTATCATTTCACATGATGGTACGATATCGAACTACAGGGTGTTACTCGGAGAAAAAGGGTTAACCAAATGGGATTTTCTTGGTGAAGCAGGGCAGTACACGATCAAGAACTTTTAACGATTCAAGGAGATACCGTCAATCTTTTCTTTACACATTACACAAGGCGTCTGTTTTGGTAAGTGATCTATAACTGTACTTAGGAGGACTTTAAAATGAAGTTATCGGATTATGAATATTTAACTTTAGCTCTGGAAGAAGCAGAACAATCATTTACTGAAGGAACGTATCCGATTGGTGCGATAATCGTGGATGTGGATGGGATTGTCGTGAGTAAAGGCAGAAACCGAGTTTTCTCAGATTGCGACCCCACCGCACATGCTGAGGTGGATGCCATTCGTCGGGCAGGAAAACATTTGCTGGATGTAGAGAAGAAGAGATTCTCGAAGAAGAAAGACTTGACGCTTTATACTACCTGTGAACCTTGTCCCATGTGTTCGTGCACCATATTAATGTCGGGCATTAAAAAGATTGTATGGGCAGCAGATGATGAAGAATATGGCGGGCTTCGACGTTTCAAGGAAGGGCCTCATTTTATCCATATGTTTGACACGTTATCCTGTGTTGCGGCTCCCTATCTTGATTTGGAAAATAGACAAAGAGCTTTACTCGCCAAATGGAATATTGGTAGAGGTTTGTTTGATACAGAGTGGGAGATTCCCAAACAATGATCATAATCCAAAGAAAGGAGATGAAGCCACATGGAGTTCGTGGGAGAGAAGGTAAAAATAACAACAGTGAAAGAGCAGGACCTCAACTTCATAGGTCAACTTGAATGTGACACAACCATATGGAGTTTTGAAGAGAACGTTGAAACGCATGAGGAAAAGGTCCGTGAGAAATATCGCAGCCATTTTGCTGTCGCAGATGAGAAACCGTATGCCTATGATTTCGTTATACGCCGCTTGAATGATCCGGAAGATACACCCATTGGTATTGTTCAGATGTGGAGTTATGTGGATTACCGAAAAAGCTGGGAACTTGGATTCGCTGTACTTTCGGAATATGCAGGTAGAGGATACGGGAGTGAAGGTACCCGACTTTTACTACAATTTGCATTTCAAGAGTTACAAGCTCATAAGGTCGTCGGCATGTGCAATTCACAAAACGTTCGCTCAGCCGCACTGATGCAGCATGTGGGTATGACACGGGAGGCCGTCTACCAGGAAGAACTATGGTGGAACAATCAATGGACAGACCAGTATTTTTTCTCGATTTTGGATAGAGAGTTTAAGCCAGTCTAATAGGTAGGGGAGGAAATAAGATATGACTACGTTGGTTCTGCTAAGTGATTTGGTATTCAAATCTAATGATAAATTGGATCAGAGAATACGAAGCTTATTCAACAGTGAACAGCCTTCCATCGGATATATCCCTTCAAGTTCTGACCCGGACCGAAAGTATTTTGAACACACTAGACGTTACTATAATCAAATAGGAATAGATAACATTCAATATTATGATCTTGATCTGGAGTATGAGGAGAGCACATTTGGCGCTATTTTCGAATGTGATGCGATTCATCTATCCGGCGGAAATACGTTTTATTTTCTAAGTTTATTACAGAAGAGAAATGCGCTTGGTCTGTTACATTCCTATGTGAAGAGTGACGGCATTTTGACCGGGGTCAGTGCAGGCAGTATTCTGACGACACCTACGATAGAGATAGCTGGGTATGGTGAAGATGCAGATGAAAACGATGTGGGATTGGATGATATGAAAGCACTGGGACGGATCTGAAGATACCCTGAATTCATTAAGAAAATTCACGCGCGTTAACCGTACAACGGTCTATGCGTGCCAAGATGGTGGCGGGATTGTAATAGACGGTGAAAGCGTAGAGTTATATGGAAATGTACGTCTCGTAGATTACAGAGAGAGTGGGTCTGATCATGAGTGATGTTAAGGTCTATCATTATGATGCTTTCTCCACAGTTCCCGGGCAAGGTAACCCTGCAGGAGTGGTTTTTGATGCGGATCATTTAAGTGAGACGGAAATGCAGCAGATCGCTTATAAGGTTGGTTTTAATGAGACGGTATTTGTGTTGAACTCTAAAGTAGCTGACTTCAGATTACGTTATTTTACGCCGGGCCATGAGATTAATCTGTGTGGTCATGCCACAATGGCATCACTGTATGGTATGAAGACACGTGGGATGTTGAGTGACAAAGAGTTAATCACGATTGAAACCAATGTAGGTCTATTACCCATACGATTTGAGCGGAATGCCGACACCATTTACATGGAAATGAAACAGGATCAGCCGCAGTTTATACCGTTCCAGGGTGATATCGAGAAGCTGGTGAGTGCCATAAACCTCACTCTGGATGATGTAGACCTTTCTACGCCAATCGTTTATGGAAGTACAGGAACCTGGACGTTATTAATCCCGATTCGTGAACTGAGCTCTTTTATGAAAATGAAACCGGATTCTTCTCTGTTCCCTGGTATTTTACTTGAAAACCCCAAAGCTTCGCTACATCCCTTTTGTTTCGAAACCCGTGATTCCGATGCGATGATGCATGCGAGACATTTCTCTTCACTGTACTCAGGTACTACAGAAGATCCAGTGACAGGAACAGCCTCCGGGGTAATGGGTGCCTATTATTTAACGTATGTGAAACCGGAGATCGATGAGGTACAGTTTGTGATAGAACAAGGGCATGAGATTGGTAGAGATGGAAAGGTTCAAGTGAGTGTGATTCGGGATGGTGAGGATATGGATGTCAGAATGAAGGGGACAGCTGTTTTCGTGCGTGAACTGAACGTTGAAAATATAAAAGTATGAAGGGAGTTTAACATTTTGCAAATTATTGATATTCGGCAGAAGCCGGACGTGCTGCAAGAAGCAGTACAGTATTTTTGGAAACAATGGGGCTCGGAATCGAGCTTCCATTTCTATCGAGATTGTATAGAGCGTTCTGTGGATACAGAGAGTGATGTGCCAAGATTTTATGTGATGTTGGATGGAGACCGAATTATCGGTGGGTACGCATTATTACGAAGTGATCTGAATAGCAGACAGGATCTCTTTCCCTGGTTTGCATGTCTTCATGTTGATCCAGAATATCGGGGCCGAAACCTGGGTGGACAACTTCAGACCCATGCATTAAATGAGGTGAAAGCAAAAGGGTATGACAAGCTGTATTTGTGTACTGATCTGACCGATTATTATGAGAAAAATAACTGGGCCTATATAGGTAAAGGATATCTGCTGGATGATGAAGAGACGAGAATCTATGAATATAAGATTTGATTTCGGATATGAAGGAGGATGTGCTGTGAGCGAATCATTACAGGATCAGATTCAATTTCTCATTGAAATTGATAAACTCAAAACGATTGAACGAAAGACGAGAATTATGCATGGTGAGAGACTTGAAAATGATGCAGAGCATTCCTGGCATCTGGCGATGATGGCCTTGGTTTTGCAGAGTCACGCCAACACGGATGTGGATATGCTTAAAGTCATTAAGATGCTTCTCGTTCATGATCTGGTTGAGATCGATGCCGGCGATACTTTTGCCTACGATGCGGTGGGGAATACGGATAAATATGATCGTGAACTCAAAGCGGCTCATCGGCTATTTGGTATGTTGCCTAAGGAACAGGCTGAGGAACTACTCCAGTTATGGTTAGAGTTTGAAGCAAAGCAGACGTCTGAAGCACAATTTGCCTCATCTCTCGATCGGTTACAGCCTCTTATCCACAATCATCAGAATGAGGGAGATACATGGCAGAAATATAACATTACAAGTGAACAGGTGTTAAACAGAAACCGTGAAATTGCGAACGGTTCCGAAACATTGTGGGAGTATGCGCAGCAGCTTATTCAGAAATCCGTGGATCAGGGAATCCTGTCCAAATCATGAGGATATGTTTTCACTTATGCACTTTGAAGATGGGGGAGAAGCCGGACTGAGAGCGGAATCGTACAAACTCATTAGCGTTTTTTCAGGTGAGGATATGTACTATCAGTACCCACATGGTGATGAAGTTTACAACGTCATGGCTGTTTATGAAGCTTCAGGCATCAAGGGCAGCCCAACCATTATGGATGATGAAGGGCTGGAACTCCGATATTTTGATCTGGATCAGCCGATCCCTGAGATCAATCCGTTTACGGAATATGTGTTGAAGAAGGCAGGATATATCAGAACTAACTAGTAAGAGGAGGGGATGTTATGACGCAGGACTTCTATTGTGATGAGGTGCTGAGTGGTAAAACGCAAGTCAAAGTTGTCATGGAAACAAATAACGTTATGGCTTATCATCACACTCTGCCTTACTACACGCACCACATTGTGGTGATTCCCAAAATTCATATCCAGTCATTCATTTCAGAAGAGGAAGAGAATAATGATGAGCTACTCATAGAAATGATGCGTGTCATTAAGAAGATTGCTGCTGACATGTTAGCTCAGACAGGCTCATCGAAGATTGTAACTAACTTGGGCAGTTATCAAGACTCGAAGCACCTGCATTGGCATATAGTCAGTGGTGAACGAACTTAGGAAACTGTAAATCGGATCTTCCGCCCCTTATTTAAGGGTCTGGGAGATTTTTTATTTTTCAACCAATTAAGAACGTTAAACGACCCTCATATCCACCATAAAAGTTAACTGAGGAAAAATATGTTAGAATAGGGAGTGGTAGTTTAATAGGTTCATAGGAGGAATAACAATTATGATTACGATATTTCTAATGTTGATTAATGTGTTGTTGTACGGTCTGGGTGTGTATGCGCTGATCCTGTTTATTAAGCTTGCCCGACGTGGGATTCAGGCACTGGATATCTACCTGTATGAGAAACGCGGAGAGCGCTTCTAACGTTCAGCATCTCATACTCGAACAGAATTATCATTTTTCTCTCAGTGTTTTATCTTTTCTATTCTAGTATGATTAACGCATCATTAGAGTAAAGAGAGGGTTCATAATATGGAAGCTTTTTTAGAGCAAATTAACGAGTTGAACGAGCTTCAGAAAGACTTGGTCAGCCTACATCCTTTGTTTGCAGAACATTATCCAGTGGTAGTAGCCTATGAAGCTTTATTATATATCTATGATTATTCGTCCAAAACGCAGCAATATGAGTGGGTGAAGACGGTACCGGACGATTTATATATTCCAGATGAATGCCTTGCGGCAATGCCGGTGCATCATATGGACGGAAGAATGTGTGCGATTGTAACGGATGCAGCGTTCAAAGATCTGGAGCAGAAAGTCTATCTGTTCCACGAATATGTTCATTGCTATATATATGAGAAATATGATGAACGGATCGTAAACCGTCTTCAGATTAAGCACAAAATGGACCAACTGAAGCGCGTAACATGGGAACTGGATTATGAATTTCCTTATGAAGATGAAATCGTTGTGGAGCGGATTAACTCATTGTTGTCTGCTTTGAAGAGTAAAGACCTATCGAAAGTGCAAACAGCTAGAAAGGCGTTGTTCCGTTCATTAAATGAAGAACAAGCGGAGTACTGGAGCTGGCTGGAGTGGAACGAAGGTTACGCAAGGTATGTTGAGAATCTGATTCGGGCAAAATTTGGACAGGAAAGTAATCATTTTGGAGATACAGCTCCGTTCAATCGTCTGGTATTCTATGAGTGTGGATCGGAATATATTAGCCTGCTCGTGAAGGAACAGCCGGAGTATCATACGGATCTGGAGCAGCTATTTGACCGGATGCAATTGGAGAGAATAGAGGGTTAATCACGAACTTACGGTGAAAAAAGGTGGAACATAGCGGAGTCTTACTATTCCAGTGATCTGTACGTTGCACCCGTAGGTTATATCGTTTTATCCTAAGTCAGTAGAATACTACCCGATAAAAGGAGATTATTTCTATGCCGCTACCTATGGTTCATCTCAATATTGCTAATCGAATTGCAGAATCTCTGCAAATGCAGTTTGGTCGAGATTCATTCTATCTGGGGAACATCGCCCCGGATTCCATACATATGCGTGAAGGCACAACCAGAGAGGACAAGGAATACACCCATTTTAACCCTAAAGATAATGGAGATTACCTTGGTGGACTGAAGGAACTATACTCATTCTATATGCAACAACTTACCGATGAAGGATGGAAGTGGTTTGTGCGCGGGTACTTTATGCATGTGTTGACAGACTATTACTGGTTCCGAAGTGTGCATCCTGAATTCGTCGAACGGGTCAATAAGGCAGACCAACACACAGGAAGTAGCAGATCGAAGGATGAACTGGCGCGTTTATATTACCAGGAGACGGACCAGATAGATTTCAATATCTATCAAGGTTCAAGTTGGAGTGAAGAAGTGTGGCAGGTGCTCAACAGTTCACCAGGCTATGATATGACAGATCGTTTAACTGCGGATGAGATTATTCGCTGGCGGGACCATACGTTTTCTTTTCTTAATGGGGAGGAACCGGGAATTACTCCTAAGTTCATTACGGGTGAGAGGGTTCAGGTATTTGTGGGAGAGACCGCAGAGCGACTGATCGCTCTGTTGTCTTCATGGGACCCGGAGTTACGTAACTGGATATGACTACGGATATTTAGATAGTTCAGTTGAGTCACTAGATGCTGTAATCGTTACTTCTCTATTCATTACGAAGTCAGGGAGGCAGGTGGTATGGTGAAATATGTAGGATGCTTGATGGTGCTCGTCATTGCTACGTTCATGACAGGATGCAGTCAACCGAATGAACCGGACTCGGAAGAAGGGCTTCCTGTGCTGATCACTTTAACGTGTAATCCAAACCTCACTTTGGAACCATGCCAAGATGTTGAGTTTGATCGAGCTGATGAGATTCGGATCATGATGGAGGCCATACATAAGGCAGAGCGTTTGCCGGGCAATCTGAATTATGGTACACAGTACAAGATGAGTATAACGAATGCGGATGGCTCAGTAACACGGTATGATTTTTCATTAGGAATGGACCCCAAGATGCAGGGCCTGTTAGTAAACCAGGAAGACACGTCTACTGGGTATAGTATATCCCTTGAGGATGCTAACCAATTAAGAAGACTGATCCAGCGACGTACAGATTAAGAAGTTATATGGAATGGAGAAGAACCTGTGGATGACCAAATTACTATTGAACCTTTGACGCGAGCGGATGCAGATGGAGCATGTCAGGTGTTTGAAACAACGATCCCCGCAGCATTCGAACAGGAGGGCATAGGATCGCTACTGGATGATATCCAGCATGAAATAGCACATAAGAGAGCATTAATTCACACTGCATTGCAGTCAGATCATAACAAGGAAGCAAATGTATTTTTCCTCGTGGCCAAAATGGGTAAGTCCATTGTAGGCACAATTTCGTATGGACCTTGTGGTGAGGAGATTCGAGAATGTACAGATCAACGGCTGAATGATATCGGAGAACTGGGTAGCCTGTACGTTTTGCCCGAGGTTCAAGGTCAAGGGATTGGTTCAGCGCTCATTCTAGCACTGGGTACTGAACTTCAGCGGCTGGGTATTCAGCAATTCTGCTTAGATAGCGGCTATCGAATCGCACAGCAGAAGTGGCAACGCAAATTCGGTGAACCCTATGTGGTGGCGAAGAACTATTGGGGCGAAGGAACAGATCATATGGTATGGTTATGTAAAGTACAGGATTTTATAGTAAAAGTAAAATGAAATGAACAATAGAGATGACGACCTGTGCTATACAGGGGTCATCTCTTTTACTAACTAACGGAATCTTTCTGCATCGATCGTGGGCGATTGTTCGTACAGTGTATCATGTGTGTTTTGATGTACCCGAGGAAAAAGGAGTGAACATATGTCAATACAGTGGAAGCCACCCGAGCAACGGTTATCTCCTCATGCAGTAAACCTGTGGAGAATTAGCGCCATCATATGGAATGTCATAGGCCTTCTGATACTTGCCGGACTGTTAATACTCGACTCTATCTATGGGTGGAAGACGTGGATCGGTTGGATATTGTGGGGGGTTACAGCCATATCTGTACCTTATGCGGTGTGGGATATTTTTATCCAGCCTTCATGGTTATACAAGCACTGGTACTATGATTTGAATGAGGAGTTCCTGCAACTGAAGCATGGGGCGCTAACCAAGGTTTATCAGATCATTCCCATGGCGAAAGTGCAATCGGTTACAACGAATCAGGGACCATTGATGCGAAAATATGGACTCTATTCCGTATCGGTTGGCACGATGGGTTCATCTCATGATATCCCGGCATTGCCAGAGGAAGTCGCGCTCGCACTCCGTCATCAGATCGCATCCTATGCGCGGATTAATGAGGTGGACGAATGATCGATATGAAACGACATCACCCATTAGCCATGCTGTGGAGCTTGTGGAAAATGGTGAAGAATTGGTTCGCGATCATCCTGTTTTTGTTTGTCTTCCGTCAGGACTCAGAGTCCCAATGGCTCTTCTATGGAAGAATTGCCTTTTATGTAGGTATTTCAATTGGTGTGATTTCGATCATCTGGAAGTGGTTTACCTCTCGTTATACAGCAGATGATACAGCCTTTCATATCTATAGTGGTGTGTTCAACCGTACTAGAAGAACTATCCCGTATACCAAGATCCAGAATGTGAATCGTCATACGACTGTGTTTCATCGGTTGTTCCGCGTGACATCGATCCGATTCGAGACTGGGATTAAGGGAGAAGATGCTACCTTTCAGTTACACGTTGTTTCACTTTCCGAAGCGGAACAGCTGGAGAAGATTGTAGCGGGTTATATGGCAGAAGACGCAGAAACAGTAGAAGCAACAGAGGAACCTATTACGTTGGATGTAGATGAGCCCATGGAAGAGGAAGAGGGGCAATCTGAACCTGTTATACCGGATAAAGCCATGTTTCTGCCTGCAAAAGTAAAACAGGAACGGGTTGTTCATTATCATTCCACCCGGAAGGATATATTCAAAGCATCCTTTACCTCGCTTAGTTTTCTCGTACTGATTCCGGTCTTGGCTACGCTCTATTCTTGGGTGAAGGACTTCTTCCCCGATGAGGAAGTAACGGAAAGTTTATTGTTAACCTGGCTCGATTCCTGGTGGATTGCTGGTTTGATGATTTTGGTTTTATTGATCATATCTATTGCTCTGGGCATTGTCAGAACCTTTGTAAAGTATGGAAATTTCCAGATCACCTCGGATGCCAAGCGGATCTATATCACGAAGGGCATGATGGAGCAAACGTCATTCTCAATCCTGAAAGAACGCGTTCAGGCCGTGAAAATTACACAGTCTCCGATGAAAAGGCTACTTGGACTAGCGGAAGTAGAATTGACCACTGCGGGGAGTCTGGGGGAGTCCGAACATGAGGTGAACTCGCTCTATCCCTTCCTGCCTGTGAAGCAAGCCTATACCATGATTGAGGAGATCCTGCCATCCTATCGAGTTACGCAAGAGATGGAAAAACTTCCACGAATATCGCTATGGCTGCGTCTGCTCAAACCAAGCTGGGGATGGATCATAATCACGGGTTTATTGTGGTATTTCAAACCGTTCGTGTTGGGGCAGAAGCATGCCTGGTGGATGATTTCGGCGATTCTGTTAGTGTGGATTGCAACATGCAGAGTGGTGGATTTTTTCCATACCCGATACATCTTGAATCAGAATTTCATTCAACTTCGAACCGGTGCGCTCACTTCAACACTCTTCATCTCCAAACGTGAGAAAGTCATCGAAGTGCAGATCACCCGCAATGTATTACAGCGTTGGTTCGGCGTAGCTTCCATTCATACCGTGAACCGTGCCAAACCTGTTCTGCATCATCGAGCACATGACATTCCCTTGGTTATGGCTGAATCATTTCAATCATGGTACATGGGACGTACCCAAGATGTTCAGACCCGTTAATTACAAGAGCAAGTGCAGGAAGACCATACAAGGTTATTCTGTATTTGCTCTTTTTATTTGAAGACTTTTTACTACTAAGGAGGGGGCAAGGTGAGTAAAAGGAAAAAAATCATATCTCTGACGATCTTGATCACTCTAGCGATCTTAGTTGTTACGCCCTCTGTATATGTAAAAGTGAATAAGATGATCTACGCTCATCGAGTGACTGAATATTTAATTGAGAAGAAGAAGTATTCTCCCGAGGAAATTGAATCTGTAGAAGGCGTATGGTCAATCAAGCTGCCGCCATTCCTTGCCATAGTCAAATTCAAAGATGAGCCTGATGTAGAATGTATCTATTTTGCTCATAATGATGTCATCCAATTTAGTCACCGCATTTCGGAAGACGCTCAGAAGAAAGGCAAGACGAAGTCAGATCTGAAACATTTTGTACCCATGAGCGACCAAGATTAGAGGAGGAAAAATAATTTGATTAAAGCTGTGTTCTTTGATGTGGACGGTACATTGCTGAGTGAACTAGATCGGAGTTTATCACCACGTACAGTAGAGTCGATCCAGAAATTAATTCGTAAAGGCATCCAAGTCGTACTTGTCACAGGTCGGCCTTATAATTTATGCGAAGAATTCAGGAATCTCGGAATCGATACGATCATTTCGGCTAATGGGGCATTGATCAAAGCAGGTAATGAAGTGATACATAAGTCTGTACTGTCTGCACAGATGGTTAGAGCATTCAGTGAGTTTGCCGAGTTGCAAGGGCATAGTATTTCATATTTTACCGAGTCATTTGAGATGAACGGGTTGTGTACAGCAGATGGCCGTGTTATTGAGGCATTGCGAGATACGCTTGGACTCATGGATTCCCCGCAGAAAATCAGCACGTTGAAACAGGACGTATATTGCATTTGCTTATATGCAGATAAAGCTGAGACGGAGAAATTCCAGTCTAGATTTCCTTCCTTACGATTCGTGAGATTCCATCCGTATGTAGTGAATGTGCTGGAAGCGAGCGAAGTCAGCAAATCTATAGCTGCAGAGAAAGTTCTCGACTACCTGAAGATACCCAGAGAAGAGATGATGGCCTTTGGTGATGGAGAGAATGATGTGGATCTGCTAGCGTATGCGGGGATCGGGATTGCAATGGGAAATGGCGGAGAACAAATTAAACAAAGCGCCGATTATGTCACTTTGCGAGCAAGTGAAGATGGAGTCACCCATGCGTTAAAGCAGTTTAAGATTTTATGAGAATGTATGGATGAGAAATAGATGAAGGATATCCCATTTGTGGATTTTCATGTAGAATAATATAGCACGTATTAAGCCCTAAAGCATAGGGTGTTTATCGAAGGGTGACTTATGAAAAAGGTTGTTATCGTAATTCTGTCTCTTGTCGTACTTGTTGGTGTATCCTCTTCCGCTTATGCTCATCCAGGCAGACTGGATAAGAACGGTGGACATAACTGTTCAGCCAAATCCAAGCAAAAGGGCCTGTGCATGGGTTATCACTATCATAAAAAGAAAAAATAAGCACTGCTTCACATTCTTGAACTGGGGGAAAGAAGCGATGGATCATATTAAAGCTGTTATTTTTGATTTGGACAATACAATTCTGAACAGAACAATGACCTTTGACGGCTTTACGCAGCGTTTAATCAAGACATATTTTGGTCACCTTGAGTCAACCGAAGATATAAGTAAGCGAATTATTGAGCTCGACCAAGATGGTTATAAGGACAAATCCCTTCTGTTCAACGAGTTGTTGCATGAACTCCCTTGGGCAGAGCATCCGCCACATGCAGAATTGATGGCCTTCTATGGCAGAGAGTATGTGCAAAGTTCAGTTCTGATGGAACAGGCACGAGAAGTCGTTCAGCATCTGCGAGGGAAATATCGAACTGGATTAATTACCAATGGGCAGACCAATATTCAGTATGGAAAAATCGATCAACTCGGTATCCGGGAGGATTACGACCATATCATTGTTTCAGAAGAGGCTGGAGTCAAAAAGCCCGACCCACGCATATTTTGGCTGGCATTGGATCATTTCGGTCTAACACCCGAGCAATGCATCTACATTGGCGATCATCCGGTGAACGATATTGAGGGAGCAGCAAGCGTAGGCATGAGCACCATCTGGATAAAGGTTAACCAGCCATGGCAGGACAGCATTACGACTGGTCCGTTACATACGATTGAGCATCTAAGTGAGCTAAAGAGACTGCTTTAGAAGACGGTTATATAAACAAGTAAATTTCAATATCACAGTCTGGAAAGCGAGGTACATATGGAGATTAGACAGATGGCTACAGCGTTTTTGAGCAATGGCTCAGACATGCTGATGATGAAGAAGGCAGGCAGCAGACTGTTTGATTTTGAATTTTGGGGCGGCATTGGCGGACATCTGGAACAAGGAGAACTGAACGCACCCATGACCGCCAGCTATCGGGAGATTGAAGAAGAGACCGGATTCAAGCCAGAGGATGTAGAACACTTTGGACTTCGATATATTCTGTTAGAGGTTAGCGGTGGTGAGATTTGGCAGCAGTTTGTATATTTTGGTGAGACCAAGCATCGACGGTTTGTGCCCTCGGATGAAGGGGAGTTATTCTGGATACCGCTGGATGAGGTACTGGATTTACATGCGTCTATTCTGATCAAAGCGACACTTAGGCACTATTTACAACATCCGGGAGCAGAGGATATCTGGATTGGCAACGTTCAGAGCGGAACAGACCTAAAGGGCACTCCACAGGTAATATGGAACAGAATGCAGGAAACGAAATCATTTGAGCCAAAGGGGGTTATCGATAATGTTGAAATATAGAACTGAAAGAAAAAAATTGAGATGGATAAATTACCTTTTGATCACTGTACTGATTGCTATAATTCTTCCGAGTAGTCATGTAGAGGCAGACAGCTCGATTACAGTGAAAACGAAGGTCCAATATTACAAAGGACAGCCATACATACATCTAACAGGTGGAAAGAAATCTGTGACAGATAAGCTAAATAAGACATTTAAACTCCACGCAGTGAAAGCAGCTCGCTTGGACAAAGAAGAAAAGAAATCAAACAAAAATTATTTCTACATTACCATGGCCAGTGTAAAATACAATGCCAAAGAAAAGTTATCTGTGGTATATGAAGATCATGTGTACGCTGGCGGAGCACATGGAATGGATGCGACAAAATCATATAACTATGATTTAAGAACGGGGAAAGAACTGAAGCTAAGCGAGTATGTCAAAGACGATACTCAGATGGAGAAGGTAGAGAAATCAATCTCCAACAGTCTATTAGCCATGTATAATGCAGGAGTTTCTATTTTTGAAGAAAATATTTATGATTTTCAGCTTGATCAAACATCTCAATTCTTTTTATATGATAAAGGGATCGTCATCCGATTCCATCCTTATGAGGTTGCACCTTACGCTAAAGGGTTTGTAGATATCAAAGTCCCATACAGTAAATTCAACCAATAGATCGTATGCAATAAAAGACATGATCCAGTTCGATGAGGTCATGTCTTTTTATATAAAATATTTTAAAATAATCTAAAAAATACCAACATTTTCTGACATTTTATAGTATATTAAGAGTGTCTGGGAGGTGAGTGATGAGATAATCCATGTTGGTGATCTGTTCGGCTTCTATGTGTCTACATACCGTGTGAATAGCTTAACCCATCCCAAGAAGGAGGTTTTGTTATGAAGCGAATTGGAAACATGTTTCGGAAAGCAATGCTGTTCTCTCTGTCATTAATGCTGGTGTCTATCGCGTACTCACCTCATCCAGCTTCCGCTGCAAGCGGGCCTGTCAAAGGATTTCATGTAAGCGGTACCAAGTTATTGGATGCTTCAGGTACACCTTTTGTCATGCGTGGGGTGAATCATGCCCATACCTGGTTCAAGAATGATCTACAAGCGGCTATTCCGGCTATTGCTGCGACAGGTTCCAACACCGTACGTATTGTCTTGTCTAACGGAAGTCGCTGGACAGCAGATTCACTGGCGGATGTAGAGCAGATTCTGGCGCTGTGTGACCAGTACCAACTAACCGTTATGCTGGAAGTACATGATGCCACCGGGTCGGACAGTATTGCTGAACTGCGGAAAGCCTCGGATTATTTTATCAGCATCAAGGATGCCTTGATTGGCAAAGAAGATCGTGTGATCGTGAACATTGCGAATGAATGGTACGGTTCATGGGGAACCGCAGTATGGGCGGATGGATATCAACAAGTGATTCCTGAACTCCGTCAGGCCGGCATCAAGAATACGCTTGTCGTAGATACCGCAGGTTGGGGGCAATACCCTACAGCGATTTTCAATCGTGGACTGGATGTGTTTAATTCGGACCCACTGGCAAATACCATCTTCTCCATTCATATGTATGAATACGCAGGCGGTGATGCAGCAACGGTCAAAAACAACATTGATCATGCGCTGGCCATCGGCGTACCTGTCATTGTAGGCGAATTCGGATTCAAGCACACCAGTGGTGATGTGGATGAAGCGACGATCTTGAGCTACGCACAGCAAAAGGGAGTTGGCTGGTTAGCCTGGTCCTGGTACGGTAATGGTGGCGGTGTAGAATATCTTGATCTGAATAACGGTCCAGCAGGTTCCCTGACCGATTGGGGACAGACGGTGGTCAATGGACCGAACGGTACGCTGGCTACCTCTGAGCTGAATACGATCTATACAACCCCTGGATATCAACCTGTTCCAGATAACGGTAGTGGGGGAGTTGTCACGATCCCGGCCGCGCCGACAGGTGTAACAGCCACGCCGGGTAATGGACAAGTAGCGCTGAACTGGAGCGCATCTCCCGGAGCAGCGAGTTATATTGTACAGCGTGCAACAACGAGCGGAGGAACATATACGGATGTAGCCACGAATGTGAGCGGAACAACCTACACCAATACGTCTTTGACGAATGGAACCACGTACTATTACAAAATCAAAGCCGTGAACAGCGCGGGCTCCAGCCCAAGCTCGGTACAGGTGAGTGCGACACCACAGGCGGGTACAACCACGCCAACGTCGAACCTGGTTCTGCAATATCGTGCGGCAGATACCGATGCAACGAACAATCATATCAAGCCCTACTTTAATATCAAAAACAATGGTACATCTGCGGTTAACCTGAGTGGTCTGAAGATCCGTTATTACTTTACAAAAGACGGCTCCGAGGGGTTAAATACCGTTATAGATTGGGCGCAGATCGGAGCAGCCAACATCACGACTAGCATTGGAAGTATCACGGGCACGAATGCAGATACCTATGTCGAGATTGGTTTCACTTCGGGTGCAGGGTCTCTGCCAGCGGGAGGTCAGACGGGAGACATTCAGCTGCGTATCCACAAGGATAATTGGGGCAATTTCAACGAAAATAATGACTATTCCTTCCGTCCAACGCAAACTACCTATGACGTGTGGAACAGGGTGACTCTCCATCAGAATGGCAACCTGATTTCCGGGGTCACACCTTAACGTAAAGCGTATCCGCTATTCAGGCTGACCGTAGTAACGTTTACATGCTGCGGCAGCCTGAACGGGCGAACGGGTTTAACTTTGCATAGGGCAGAGACTGTTGTTATAGGTTGTTGAAAAAGCTCATTTCGTCAAACTAAGCTGTAATAATTCGATCTTTCGTTCGTCGATTCCGATGTTCTATCGCTTCCTCATAGTCCCCGATTAGTGTATCAAAAATATGCTCCCACGACCGCTGCTCAGCCAGCTTTCTGCCTTCCAGTCCCATCATCCTCAATTGGTTTCCGTGATTTCCCCAGAGACATATCTCCCGAATCAGTGCATCAGCCTGACCTGGCTCGAATAATACACCATTGCGGTGGTGGGATACCAGATCCTTGACACCTCCAGCATTGGCCGCTACCACTGGGAGTCCTGAAGCCATCGCTTCCAGTACCACATTGCCAAATGTCTCCGTAGAGGAAGGAAACACAAACAGATCTGCCGAAGCATACATAAAAGCAAGTTCTTCGCCATGCATATATCCTGTAAAGGTGACATTCGATGGGGTTTGTGTACGCATTTTGGGGAGAGATGGGCCATCGCCAACGATAATCCAGTGTACTCGGGACTGCATTTCCTGTGGCAACTGCTGCATGGTAGTTGTGAGCGTAGCGATATCTTTTTCGGGGGCAATGCGTCCAACGTAGAGTAAAATAAGGGGAGCGGTGATCTGATATCGTTCACGGATATCCGAGCTGCGTTTATCAGGAGAGTACAGGTTGCAATCAATCCCGCGGGACCAAAGCTTCAGACGCTGAATGCCTTGAGCTTGCAGGGTGTTTAACGTTTCCTGCGATGGGGTGAGTGTTGCATCACAGGCACGGTGGAACCATTGGATATATTTCCAGTAGAGCGGAATCATGCTTTTCAACCGGTAGTATTCGAGATAACGATCGAAGTGGGTATGGTAGGAGACAACATGCGGAAGATGATGTTTGAGCGCATACCTCAGGCCAAGCAGCCCCATATTAAAAGGCGTGGCGATATGCATCAGATCGGGCTGAAAGTCTTGTAGCTGTTTGTGCGTGTTTGCTCTGTTGGGTAGAGCGATGCGGCATTCGGGATACAGAAAAAAAGGAATGTTAGCAACCGATCTGACTTGAGTCTCATGGCTTCCTTCAATGACGGAGTTCGGAGTAAACAGCAGATGTTCAATTCTTCTGCGGTTCAGATGGTTACTCAAGCGGTGGAGCGTGCCAGCAACACCATTGGTTTCCGGAAGATAGGTGTCTGTGAACAAGGCCAGGCGCATCATTACCCCTCCCAAGACTCGTGATGCCAAGATCATAACAGCGGAACATTTTCCAGAGGTCAAGTGCACGTTAACTTGACGCTTTTCCCTGTAAAATTGATAACAGGATATAAAATACCAACTTTCATAAGCTCAACTTGTATAGCGTATTCTGCTATGATGTAATAACGTGTCGGCGTATATAGAGAGATACAGGAGGCAGAGAAAGATGAACAAGTTACAAGAAGAACTGCAGGAATTGTTACCACTCGATCAGCTTGAGGAGATGTCAGGTGAAGAAGTGGTGGGGAGTATTGCCATGGACCTTTATCGGGCTGAGTTTGCGACGATTCGAGAGAGTGGACCGGAACTCCCGCAAGTATTGCGAGATACCATTCTAATCATTGATCTGGATACCGAGTTGTCCATGAACGGAATGACCGGTTTCCTTGAGAATGCCAGCGGGCAGTATCTCGGTGAGACAATAGCAGCGATGGAGCGGATCGGTAATGAGGCTGATGCCGTAATCCTGAAGAAGATCGAGCAGATATTGTCCGAGAGCGGCGTAACGCACGGGAAATTACGAGATAATGTGAATGGCCTGTCCGAAGATGACATCACGACAAGCCTGCAAACACACGGGGAACAGATTCATGAGGTATTGCAGCGAATTGAGCTGGAAGCCGGCAATATAAGTATGCAATCCGATAACGAAGAAAGTTTTGACCTGTTGTATCAATATGTGGATGCGAATAAAGATCGTCTGAGACAGGAGATGCAGCAATTCTTGTCTAATTGAATGGAAAGAGGAGGCAAATGACAAGCATGAACAAACGATTAGCGATGGAATCCGTTCTGGTTACTCTGTTATTCATCATCGGTTTTGTAGCCTGGAATGTCGTTCAAGGCATGATGATGACCATGAATTACGTACCTGATCTGATGAACACCGCTTCATCCGGTACCCCATTGCAATCCAAGATTGCTTTTGGAACCCTTGTTCAATGGAATATAACATCCATGATCATGGCTGTTGCCGGATTCATTTTGCTCGCCGCTGCATATTACGGTCTTCGATCAGGAATGCAGCGCTGGACACAGCGTTCCTGAAATTTGTCCGCTTAGGCCCCACATTCAGTGTACTTACGTGATCTATATAACACACCATTTACAACTGCCCTGAGTCCATTAGACTCAGGGTTTTTACTGTGGCTAATGTTTTTCCGCTTCGAAGGGGAAATTTTCTAGATCCAAGGTCCAGGCAGAATCCGTTACAATGATCTTGTAAGCGCTTATCGTTTTGGATAGAGAGAGGAGGAGAGACAGAGATCATGATTACAACCAATCAGATTTATCTCGATCAGACATTGCATAGCAAAGAGGACGTATTTGATTTTATATCTGCGGAGGCAGAGCGTTACAGCATCACTACAAACCGTGCGCAACTTGCGGCTGATCTGTGGGAACGCGAACGTGTCTACTCCACCGGACTTCAGGATCACTTTGCGATTCCCCATACCCAGAGTGAAGTTGTAACACGTCCGGCGGTGATGGTCATTCGGTTGCGGGAGTCCATTGATTGGGAATCACATGACGGCAAGCCGGTAAAATATATTTTTGCCATCCTTGTGCCTAAGGGTCATGTAGACGTATCCCATCTACAAATTATCTCTTCACTTGCCACCTTGTTGCTTGAAGATTCATTCAAAGAGGCTATCGCAGAAGCAGTGCAGCCGGAAGATGTATATACGTTGCTTCATCAATATACGGAAGGACTGGTGTCATAATGAAAATCGTAGGTGTTACGTCATGTATCGCAGGTCTCGCCCATACTCCGATGGCCGCCAAAGCATTGGAGAAAGCAGCTCAACAACTGGGATATGAGATCAAAGTGGAACAGCAGGGGGCTATGGGGCAAGTCAATAAGCTGACGGAAGAAGATATTGCTGCAGCGAATTTTGTACTAATTGCAGCGGATCAAACGGTGAAGGACATGGATCGGTTTGGCGACAAAAAAGTCGTGCGTGTCAAAATCGGTCATGCCGTAAGTCAGGCAGAAGCGGTATTAACCAAAGCTGTTGAGGCTGTGAACGCACAAGCTTAACCCCACCTTCCACATGAGGAGAGAGTACGATGAGAAAATGGTTCGGTGAAGCAAAAACACATCTAATGACAGGTATCTCCTATCTGCTGCCGGTCATTATCGCGGGTTCCCTGGTCGTTGCCATCTGTAAAATTATCGCACTATCGATGGGCATTACCGATCTTGATCCGTACAAAGATGGAAGCGGATTCTTGCATATTTTATATCTCGTGCAAAATGTAGGATGGAGCGGCATCGGACTATTGACGATTGTCCTGTCCGGTTATATTGCGTACTCCATTGCCGACAAACCTGCGCTGGCCGCAGGGCTGATCGGCGGGGTGCTGGCACAGCAGACCAACGCCGGTTTCCTCGGCGCGTTGATCTCAGGCTTCTTTGCCGGATATATCACCTTGTGGGTTAAAAACAAAGTCAAGATTACAGGTCCGGCCGCTGGCTCGGTACCATTAATCATTTTACCGCTGATTACCGTCGGTTTAACCGGATTTCTGATGGCGGTCATTCTCGGTGGCCCGCTGGGCGCACTGAATGAGTATCTGATTGCCTGGGTTCAAAATATGAGCCAGAGCGGAACGAATACCGTTGTGCTTGCCATTATTCTGGGAGCGATGATTGGGTTCGATCTCGGTGGACCCGTCAACAAAGCGGCATGGATGGCAGGCAACGCCCTGTTCCTGTCCGGTGTATATCTGCCGAATATTTTTATCAATATTGCCATCTGCATTCCGCCGCTTGGTTATGGCTTGGCGACATTGCTGATGAAGAAGCGTTTTTCCAAAACCTATCAGGAAGCGGGCAAAGGTGCAGTGATTATGGGCGTGATCGGCATTACGGAAGGTGCTATCCCGTTCACACTGCGTAACCCTGCGAAGATGATTCTGGTCAACATGTTTGCCTGTGCAACGGGTGCTGCCCTGACTGCATTGCTGGGAGCACACATCATCATGCCACCGATCGGTGGGTTATATGGAGCTGTATCGGTAGGTACCCCAATCGCGTACCTTGCCGGAGGCATTGTCGGTGCACTAATCGTGGCGGGAGGCACCATGCTGGTGAACTTCCGTGATGAAGAAGAGAAACAGCCTGCCAAGACTCAGGAAGCTTCGGTGAAGAAAAACGGGGAAGAAATCGAACTCGTTTTTGACTAAAAGTACATGTTCAAAAAGATCGGTTTTCAGTATCGAGAAGATGGGATGAAGGTAGAAATGGAGTAGCGGAGCGTAGGGAAAACTACGTGAGCAACTACAATGTTTCCGAAGGAAACAACCTTCGTAAGCATCCACTTATTTCGGCTGAATTCCATCTTCGATGCTGATGATGCCAACAGGCATCCCTCGTAATCAAAAGCGGACTTTTTTGAACAACCTTTAAAAAGCATCTGGAGGGATATAGAGATATGAGTGAGAGCAATCGCACCAAAGTACATGTGATTCCACATACGCACTGGGACCGGGAATGGTATTTTACGACCTCCCGTTCCAAAGTGTATCTCGTCAAACACGTCAAGGAAGTATTGAACGCACTGGAAAATATCGAAGGATTTCATTATTACCTGCTGGATGCACAGGGCTCGCTGCTGGATGATTACATCCGCTGGTGTCCTGAAGATGAGGAACGCATTCGCCAACTGGTTTCAGCCAAACGACTGATGACGGGACCCTGGTATACACAGACGGATCAATTGGTGATTTCCAGTGAATCCATGGTTCGAAACCTGTATTATGGTATGAAAACAGCACAAAAGTACGGACATGCGATGAAGGTTGGTTATGTCCCGGATGCATTCGGACAATCGGCACAGATGCCACAGATCTACCGCGAGTTTGGCATTGAACGTTTCCTGTTCTGGAGAGGCGTATCAGATAATACGAATCCACATACCGAGTTTACGTGGGAAGGATCGGATGGTAGCCGTGTATTTGCTGTACAGATGCCATTCGGGTATTACTACGGCGGTAACATTCCAGAAAATGAAGAAGATCTGATCCCTTATCTGGAGAAACAGATTGGTGCGCTGGAACGAAAAGCCTCGACCAAACATATCTATTTCCCTAATGGATTTGACCAGGCACCTGTCCGGTTGAACCTGCCGGAGTTGATTGAACGGTTCAATGCGCTGGATACAGAACGCGAATATGTGATGAATGAACCGGAACGTTTTCTGGCGGAGATCGAAGCGGATAGTCAGGATCTGCCTGTACTTCGGGGTGAATTAATGGAAGCCAAGCACATGCGCATTCACAAGTCCATTTTTTCCACCCGTGCGGATCTCAAACAACAGAATAACCGGATTGAGAATCTGATTGCCAATACGCTCGAACCTGTGCTTGCCATAAGCCATTCTCTCGGGCATGATTACCCGCATCGCATTGTGGAGGACATTTGGAAGCTATTGTTTGAGAATGCGGCACATGACAGCATCGGTGGCTGTAACAGCGATACAACGAATCAGGACGTTGCGTTCCGTTACAAACAGGCCTATGATATCGCACTGAATCTGCTCGATCTGCATATGCGGATGATTGCTTCAACGATACAGCAGGAGGAGACATTTGCGTTCACCCTGTTCAACACGCTACCGTATGTGCGAGGCGGGGTTACCGAGATTGAAGCTTATATTCCGGAAGAATCCTTTGTGATTCGGGATACAAAAGGGCGCGAGCTGGCCTATACCATTTTGGAAAAAGTAGACCAGACCGATTATGTGCTTGGACAGCACATCGATCTCAATCCAAGCCGCAAAGTGTATCTGCCGGAACGGGTATATCGCGCGAAATTGCTGGTGGAACTGCAAGAGGTTCCGGCAATGGGCTACACCCAGATTATCTTTGATTTCAGTCAGGGCACTGCACCCGTTATTGAGCGGCGTAACGGGGACATGATTGAAAATGAATATTTCACCATTGCGCTGCGAGCAAACGGCACCTTGCAAATTACGGACAAGCGTTCAGGCCAAGTGTATGCAGATCAAATGGTCTTTGAAGATAATGGGGATGACGGGGATTCCTACAATTATTCTCCACCCGAGCGGGATCTGATTGTTTCTTCGGCTGGTAGCCAGATGAGTGCAATGACCACCCAAACGTCTGTAACCCAGACATTATCCCTGCGTTTCACGTTGGATGTTCCCTACGATCTGGAAGAGCGCGCCGCAGGCATCACGTCGGGAGCATTGCCAATGCAGGTGGACATATCCCTTCGCAAAGGAGAAAAGCTGATCCGCTTCCACATTCAGGTGCAGAATGAGGTGTTTAACCACCGTCTGCGTGTCCTTTTTGATACAGGAATTGCTTCCGCTCTATCCATTGCAGATCAGCCTTTCGGTGTGATTGCTCGTCCAACCTCATTGCCAGAAGTGGAGGTATGGGAGCGCGAACAATGGCAGGAGAAACCGATCACCATTGAAGCGATGCAGAGTTATGCAGGGTTGAACAACGGTTCGCATGGTATGGCTGTGATGACGGAAGGTGTACGTGAGTACGAGATTGTTGGGAAGAAAATGGATACCATTGCCCTGACCTTGTTCCGTACGTTCGGTTTCATGGGTAAGGAAAACCTGTTGTATCGTCCCGGACGGGCTTCCGGTGAGAAAATTGTAGCAACGCCAGACGCGCAATTGCTTGGTGAGCTCTCCTTTACCTTCGGCCTGCATATCCAGACTTCTGGATTCGACGAAGCGAATGTAGCCCGTGCTGCGCGTGAATATTTAACACCGATCAGCAGTTATCAGCTGTGCGACTTTTTGAACGGACGACTGATCTTTGCTTTCCGAGATGAGGAACGTGTGCTGGAACCCGACTACAGCCTGATGTCGTTCAGCGGCAATTCCAACGTGGTGTTAAGCAGCTTTAAGAAAGCAGAGGAGAGTGACGGATACATTGTGCGTGTCTTCAATCCGTATTTGTCACAGTCTGCAAACGTGAACATGCACTTTAATCAACCTGTACATGCAGAGCGTGTATCTCTTGGTGAACACCCCCTGGAGCCTCAACAGAGGTTAACCGAGGGAGAAGAGGTCGTTCGTTTACCGGAACTCGCACATTGTAAATTGATGACGGTACTTGTATCGATATAAGGTGAGCTTTAGTTCTACACAATCCTGATCAGAAGGGAGGTCGGATATCGGTATGATTTTTCCAACTAAACGGTTGAAAAAGCTGTTCCACCTCATTCATGGTGAAGGACAGGAACAGGCTTGGACGAGCCAAGCGCTTGCAGACAGGCTGGAGGTTACGGTGCGTACCATTCGGGATGATCTGAAAAAGTTGGATCATATCCTTACGGGGCATGGCGGGAGCCTAGAGTCCAAGCGTGGATGGGGATATTCCATTCGTGTACACGATGCGAAGCGGTATGATGAGCTGTTGGAGGAACGGAAGGATGATCTGCAAAAAGGTGCGCCAGTACCTGGGTCACCCGATGAGCGTATCCGTTATGAATTGTTCAAGCTGCTTGGTGAACCGGGTCATATTAAGATGGAAGACCTCGCTGATCAGCTGTATATAAGCCGTGCAACGATGAACAACGATCTGAAAATCATTCGTCAGATTCTGGAGAACTACCAGCTTCAGCTTCAGATCAAGCCAGGACATGGTGTGAAGGTCGTCGGTGACGAGCAAAGGTTCCGTTATTGCCTTGCCGAGTACGCCGATGCGCGAGATGAAGAACTGGGACCGGAAGGCATGACTGCTGCACAGGAACGTTTGCTGTATCCAATCGAACCCGCGCACATCCGCGAGATTGTCATTCGCCATGTAGGCAAACAGAATGTTCGTATTGCAGATGTGGCCCTGAAAGATCTGATTACGCATCTGGCTGTTATGGTATTGCGCATTAAACAGGGGCATGAACTGGAGCGATTCGAGAAAGTGGAGGCGAATCTTCAGGATCAGCAACTTGCACAACACATTATTCAAGACCTGGAGTCGTTATATTCCATTCACTGTCCAGTCGGAGAGCGAGATTATCTGTTGCTTCATATTGTTAGCAAAAAAATGACCGCTACCGATTGGAATGGACTCCGAAGTGACCCATTATATGTTGCTGTACAGCAGATGCTGGGTCATATCTATGATCGGTACACCTATGATCTGCGGGATGATGACCGCTTGCCGAATGATCTCTATGCCCATCTGAAGCCTATGATTACACGGTTGGAACATGGCATGAATATGCGGAATCCACTGCTGGGACATATACGTAAATATTATCCACTGGCTTATGAGATTACGATCAGTGCAGTGAAACAGCTACAGACATACGTACCTCATGAGATCAATGACAGTGAGATTGGTTACCTGGCTCTTCACATTGGTGCAGCATTGGAACGTAAATACCAGATTCCTCATCGCAAACGGAAATCCGTATTACTCGTCTGTGGGTCAGGATACGGCACAGCCCGTATTCTTGAATCCAGATTACGCTCTTTATTTGCCGAGCTGGAGGTCTCTCGTGTAGTATCGCTAAGAGAGTACGAGGAGATGGGGAGTGTGCCTGAAGATTTGGTCATTTCCACGATCCGGTTACGGGAGTCCAAAGGCAAACCGTCGGCCGTCATTGCTGCGATTCCATCGGAACGCGACATGGCAACGATCACTCATCTGGTGCGAACTAGTGATGAGCAGGAGGAAATGACGCTGCTGCGTTACTTTGATCCAGCATTGTTCATGTTTCGGTCCGATCAGCCTAACAAAATGACACTTATGGCTGAGATGAGCGGGGCGCTGTTGGAGAAGGGAATTGTAACAGAGCAATTCTGGCCAGCTGTGCAGGAGCGGGAAAAGATGGCTTCAACCGCGCTTGGAAGAGGTATGGCGATTCCACATCCCATGGAGCTGAGTTCAACTCGTACGACCGTATCGGTATGTCTGTTCGAGAAGCCGATTCCGTGGGATGAAGAGAATGAAGTACATGCGGTATTTATGTTATCCATATGCAAAGAGGATTACGAACAGGCGATGGGTATCTATGATCTGTTTGTAGAGTTGATTCGGCAGGAGGAGCAGCTGGAAAGCCTGAAATCCTGCGGCAGCTTCGATGCCTTTGCCCAACTTATATGCGAAACGTTGAGTCTGAAAAGTACCGAAGTGTATTGATATATAAGTTCACTAAGGATACTTCCACTGACACTCCGATGACAGAATAACCTTCCGATCGCTGTTATCCCCGGATTTTTCTGATCCCCTTTTCGAAAGGGGAAAAACCGTCCTTCATCAGATTTGTCTGATAGAGGACGGTTTTTATTCGTTTACACAAACTATAGATTAGATATGTTTGGAAATGACTTCTTCCAGTCCTTGAGCGACAGAATGCGGACCCCGCTCCAGGTGTCTTTCATACAGATGCAGGCGGACGAAGCTCTCATCCGTTCCCATCGCTTCAGAGAATATTCCACTGAGTCCACGAGCGCGGCGATCGATCTGTAATAACAGTTCCAGTGAATCCCCCATCGGATAGAACAGCACTTCCAGTTCATCCAGATGCCCACGGAACTTGCTCGTTGGCACAAATTCGAATTCCTGCACAAATGGCAGATTGCCGCCCAGCTTCGGCGCATAGTCATTGGTTACTTCACGCAGCTTGAAGCCAAGGATATCAATTGCATCGAGCACGGTGTTCATGTCTTTGCTAGGCACAACATGCAATCTGTCCCGGTCGGATGGGTCCACGGCGCTTGAGATATCGAGGCCCGTTTCTACCCATACTTCTGCACGATGTAGTGTAATAGGCAAATTTTCTGGCAGGTCAAATGAGAAGTCTTTCTCCAATTTGGCTCCAGGCTGCAATGTAAATCCTTCGGTGAGCAAATATTTGGCTATAACAGCTGTTTCTTTTACTTTGCGATCATCGCGCTCCCGTATGTAATGGGTTTTGATTGAAAGATAGATTCGATCTACATTCTGTTCCACATCTCCACCTTCAATGTACACAACCCCTGAGATGATTCCTCCAGGCGTGACCTCTGGTGTATGCAATTCTGTATTTACTTTGGCTGCTCCAACACCTACACTGGCTAACATTTTCTTGAAAAATGACATGCGCTCAACCTCCAGATCAGATGGTTTACTATTTGGGGATAAATACGACTTCGACCTTAATACGGAAACTGGAAGAGAAGCGTTTCAAATTTTAGTAAAGATATAACCCTATCAAAACAGGAGAATCGACTTACCTATGTCGAATGGTTTGGAAGAAGGGATTTTTTGTAAGGAGCTGAAGCCGAGTGAACACAGAATTTTCAGAACAGGAACATGGTGAGACTGGTGTCAAAACTATCTCTGAAAAGATGGCGAACGGGGAACAGAAATATAAAATGATAGCAGAAGACGGCAGTTATTATTGTAGAACCGTTGCTTCAGCCCAGGGAGCATGGCAAAACAGTCATGTACATATCAAACTAACGGAGTTTTATGTTGTGCAATCCGGATGGATTGCTTATGCCAGTTATGGAGAAGATCAGATGCTTTCGATTCAAGTGATGCGTGAAGGAGAGCACATCGTTGTCCAGCCGAGAGTTCATCACAATGTATATATGTCAGCCAATAGCGTTATCCATACAATTAAATATGGGTTGAATACACATAGTGATTGGTCTGCTTCTCCGGAATTAGACTGCGTTACACAAACATTAATGGAGAGCGAATTGCTTCAAACTTACGGATAATCTTGGGGGGTTAAATACATGCGTAGAAGTACAATATGTTGGCTAACTGGCATTGCGATTGTTATTGTAGCAACTTTCATTGTATATAATAATTTGACCCCGAGCGTTACAGAGCAGGATGTTAGCTTAAAGGGCACGATTCGGCAGACCGCTTCGGAGAAATACGAGGTGCAATTATCTATTACACGCAGAAAAGAAGATAAGAGTCAGCATACTGTATATCCCGTTGTGCCTGGCTGGGGTTCAATATCGTTTAGTGATAAAAAGGACAACCGATTTATTCAACCTGTTTCCGTCGGCAGTACGGGTGCAATGGAAGGAATTCTTCGTCAAGCGTTACAGAGGCAGTCAGCCACGGCAATGACTGAATTTTCAGGGTTCTCCATACCTGATGCAGCGGGCACGTACAAGATGCGTTTTACCATTCATCCTTTGGATGAGAAAGCAGAACTTATTCAGCATCCCATGATCTATTATGTTCATAAAGAAAATGTTCTGGGCAAGGACCTGAGTTGGGTCTCGGGAACTCCGCTTGAAATCATTAAGGAGTATGCAGAGTGAATAATGTATATGAATCAAATGAAATCACCGTACGTTTTTTGGAAATTGAAAATGAACACCATCTGGTGAAGTGGCTGACTGACCCGAAAGTCCTTCAATACTATGAAGGCCGTGATCGGCCGCATGATCTGGAACGGGTAAGAGAACATTTTTACAATCAGGATGATAATGCTACTCGTTGTATCGTGGAGTATGGAGGAAGTCCGATTGGATACATTCAGTTCTATGAGCTTGAGGAAGAGGAACGAACGGAGTATGGTTATGGAGACACGGATGAAATCATCTATGGAACGGACCAGTTTATTGGAGAGGTAGATTACTGGAATAAAGGTATAGGTACACAGTTGGTGCAATCCATGCTTAATTTTCTGATTAATGAAAAACAAGCCCGTAAAGTGGTTATGGACCCTCAATCCTGGAACTTGCGAGCGATATCCTGTTATGAGAAATGTGGTTTCCAAAAGATTAAACTGTTAGAGAAACATGAGCAGCATGAAGGACAGATGCAAGACTGTTGGCTTATGGAATATACACTGTAGTTGCTGTTTAAAGTTATTTTCAATCATACAAACAAGGAGGAATAATGGATGGATGAAAGATTTCCGATAGGACCATTTGTACACACGGGCGAGGTTACGCCTGCACAGAGAGAGCAGTGGATTCGGGATATTGCTGAGTTGCCTGAACGCGCGCGCGAAGCGGTAAAGGGACTGAGTGAAGAGCAATTAAGTCTGCCGTACCGAGAAGGCGGATGGATGCTCAAACAGGTGATTCACCACATGGCAGACAGCCATATGAACAGTATGATTCGTTTCAAGCTGGCACTGACAGAGGATACACCTACGATTCGGCCTTATTATGAAGAGCGCTGGGCTGAATTGAGTGATTCAAGAGACCTGGATATCGAATTCTCGCTGCAAATTCTGGATGCGCTCCATCGTCGCTGGGTGTTTCTGTTAAACGCGTTGACTGATGCAGATTATGCCAAACAATTCTATCATCCCTCATCGAAAGAAACGACGAGACTGGATTACAATCTGGGTATGTATGCTTGGCATGGCAAACACCATGTTGCCCACATCACATCGCTTAGAGGAAAACTGGGAATTTAAAGAACCAATAGACCTCTTATGAAAGGAGTGCATCATGACGAATATACATATACGGCTCTTAAATGAGAATGATCCATTTGTAATCTCGCAGGCTTTTCAAGCGCAGGGATGGCATAAATCTGCCGAGCAGTATTTCCATTACCTAGCTGAACAGCAAAATGGGAAACGTGTGACCCTAGTTGCGGAGTTCAATGGAGAATTTGCCGGTTATGTTAATGTATTATGGGTATCACATTATCCGGCGTTCAAGGAGCAGGGGATTCCTGAAATCAACGATTTCAATGTGCTGATGAAGTACCAGCGCCAAGGGATTGGTTCACGGTTGATGGACCGAGCAGAGGAAGTTATTCTGGAACGAACGGATGTAGCAGGCATTGGTGTAGGTGTGTTTTCCGATTATGGCAAAGCGCAAGTTCTATATGCCCATCGCGGGTACATACCAGACGGTCACGGTGTACACAAACTTGATCATTACATTCAGCCGGGTGAAGAAACGATTATGGACGACGATGTTGTACTTTATCTTACGAAGAAGTTAAGAGCCACGCAATAAGTGTAATGTGTTCTTAGTTACCAAAGAAAGATGATAAAAAAGCTATCCTGCATGTTATACTCTATTGGAATTTGAGGAATGATAAGTAGGATGTTGAGAGATTAGATGATTAGAGGAGTGAAGGATGCATGTTTAGCAAAGTCGGCCAGATTATGTTGTATGTCAACAATCAGGATGAATCATTGGCATTTTGGACGGAAATTGCGGGGTTCCATATTGTGGATGAAGTAAACCTTGACGAGGGTATGAGATGGATTGAGATTGCGCCTACCCCAAATTCGCAGACGAGCATTATTCTTCATGACAAGGCATTTGTGGAGCGGATGTCGGCGGGTGTAAATCTGGGCACACCTTCGTTAATGTTCTTCACCGAAAATTTGGATCAATTATATGCCGACTTGTCTAGTAAACATGTAACGGTTGGAGAGATTGTCGAGATGCCAACGGGGCGTGTCTTCAACTTTGCCGATAACGAAGGAAATTACTTTGCTGTACTGGAACGGGCGAAGTAAATTACAACTTAAAACAGCACTATTGCAAGCGATCGACATTCCATGTCGGTCGTTTTTTGTTGGGAAAAAGCTTATGTTTTCGAATATAAAACACAAGAAAAATAGAGAACTACTGGGTAAAAATGTTATAATAGAGTGTGGATAATTTAATGAAAATAACAAGAATTTGATAGCGGAAAATGAGGAGTGGAACGGGAATTTAAGGAGGAATGTGGTTGTGGAAAAGACGATTAAAAGTGTACAGGATCTGTATGATATGCTCGATGCCGACTTCAGATCTGCCAAGCAGTTTTGGGAGCCTTTCTATGAGGATCGGAACAGACCAATACCCTTTTTCCCAAACAAACCGGATGAAAACCTGGTAGCGCATGTGAACACAGGTGTGCTGAGCGGCGGCAAGGCACTGGAACTGGGTTGTGGCCCAGGTAGAAATGCATTGTATTTAACTCGCCAAGGGTATCAGGTAGATGCTTATGATCTTTCGGAGACAGCTATTGCCTGGGCTAAGGAGAGGGCGGCAGAAGAGCAACTGGATGTGCATTTTGAATGCCAATCTGTGTTCGAATTGGCACCAGAGCAAGAATATGATCTTGTCTACGACTCGGGTTGTCTGCATCATCTGTTACCACATCAGCGCATTCCTTACATAGAAATGATCCACAATGCACTCCGTCCAGGAGGATATTTTGGAATGACTTGTTTTGCTCCGGGTTTTGGCGATATTGGTGGGCCGGAGACCGTTATGAATGATTGGCAGGTGTATCAAGAGAAGTCGATGCGAGGTGGTCTTGCATTCACGGAGGAGAAGCTTCGCTACATGCTGGAAGATGGCTTCGAAAGTGTCGAGTTCCGTGCGATGAAGGCGATGGAGCAGCATGAACCGTGTTTTGGTGTACCTTTTCTGTGGGCCACGTTGTGGAGAAAGAAAAACTCCTAAGAGTAGTGGAATAACATGCATTGGAAATAGAGGAGGTGTGGTATCTTAATGGGAACAGGAACAGGAACAGGAAAAAGACACTTTATCATTACAGGCACATCCAAAGGGATCGGTTTACAACTTGCAGAGTTATTATTGGCTAAGGGGGATTACGTTTACGGTATTTCACGCGCGGGTTCGGATCTGTTGGAATCAGGCGAGGAATGGAGCGGGCGTTACCACCATGTTCAGTATGATCTTGCCGACCTGACTGGGATTGATGATTTGATTACACGTGTATTGAGCCAAATTCCGTCTCAGGAAGCCGATTTCATTGGACTCATTAATAACGCAGCGATGCTAGAGCCTCTAAAACCTGTCGATCAGTGCAGTGCGGCAGAGATAAGTCAAAGTCTTAACATCAGTCTCGCAGCGCCAATGATATTGAGTTCATCTTTTATTCAACAAACGAATCACCTGTCCGCCAGGCGTAAAATTGTCAATCTCTCATCGGGTTCGGGGAGTTATCCTGCGCCTTCAATGGCAGTGTACTGTACATCCAAGGCAGGCATGAACATGTTTACCCAATGCGTATCTTTGGAACAAACGGGCAAACAGAACCCTGTTGAGATTATTGCTTTTGATCCGGGGATGGTTGATACGGAATTACAGGCTGTTGCACGAGGCAAAAGTGCAGAGGAATTTGCCCTTGCTGGTGTGTTCAATCAAGTATATGAAGCGGGACAATTAAGGTCGCCACGAGACGTAGCGATGCAGTTGATCGAGCATATGGACGCACACAGTGATGCAAGCCATGTTATGCACACCATTGAGAGATAACATGATATATGTATTTCGGATCTTTTTCTTTACGAAGTATGCATACTTTTTGATATAAGCCCAACTTCCCTGTACACTGGAATCAGCGATCGGAAGTACGATTTGTAACGGTAAAGATGATCCTGCAACAACGGAGTCTAATTACCTTTTTCAACCTTAGAAGATCAGAAACGTGGTGAAGTCTCTTGTTTAAAATTATGCTCATTGAAGATGACGAATCGTTATTCAGTGAAATCAAGGAACGCTTAACCCAGTGGTCGTATGACGTGTATGGTGTGCAGGACTTTGGCAAGGTATTGCAGGAGTACAGCGTGATTCAGCCGCAACTGGTCATTATTGATATTCAGTTGCCCCAATATGACGGGTTTCACTGGTGCCGGATTATTCGTTCGCACTCCAATGTGCCGATTATCTTTTTGTCCTCACGGGATCATCCTGCGGATATGGTCATGTCCATGCATTTGGGTGCAGATGATTTTATCCAGAAGCCTTTTCATTTCGATGTATTGATTGCCAAGATCCAAGCGACTTTGCGGAGGGTGTACAACTATAATACAGAGCATATTGAACTCCGAACCTGGCGCGGTGCGGCTATTGAATATGTGAAAAATACGTTGACCTGTGGGGATGAATCCATCCTGTTAACCAAAAATGAGATGTTCATCCTTAAAGTGCTGGTCGAGCACAAAAATCAGATTGTTACCCGTGAGGATCTCATCCGGAGCTTGTGGGATCATGAGCATTTCGTGAGTGACAATACACTCACGGTAAACGTTAACCGGTTACGGAAGAAACTTGAACCCCTTGGACTGGACGGTTACATTGAAACCAAAGTAGGTCAGGGCTACATGGCAACGGAAGAGGCGGAAGCATGATCGGCAAATACATACGGGAAAAGGCTAGCTGGTTATGGCTGTTGGTAAGCATGCAGCTCATTATCTTATTGGTGGCCTACCTGGACTCGTCCATTCCATTTCAATCTGTGATGTATATCGTAGGATTGAATGTAATGGTATGCCTTGTTTTTATCTGGGCGAGATACCTGAAAGAAACCCGCTTTTATAAAAAGTTGAACACTTGGGATCATACCTATGATCTTGGAGAGCTTGAGATCGCCGAGAGTCCCTATGAACTCATCGTACACGAGGCTATTACCTCCCAGTCGGAGCGGTATCGTAAGGAGTCGTCACATCATTTTATCGCTTTGGAACAGGAGAAGGATGAGATGTTGTCCTGGATTCATGAGGTGAAGACCCCACTGACTGCGTTGCAACTGATGATCGAGCGCTTGCCAGATGATAAGCTACAGAATCAAATGACATATGAATGGTTACGAATTCATCAGTTGCTGGATCAGCAGCTTCATCAGAAGCGTATTCCGTTCATTCATAATGATCTGTTCATCGAAGAGACCGAACTTGAACCGGTATTGAATAGCGAGATACGAGCACTGAAATCGTGGTGCATTTCCAAAGGCATTGGCTTCGATGTCTCCCTCACGGCTACTCACGTGCTGACAGACAGCAAATGGTTAGGCTTCATCCTCCGGCAGTTGTTGAGCAATGCGGTGAAGTATAGTGATTCATCGGATATTCTCATTGAAAGTCGGGAACAGGATGGACACATCATACTCATGATTCAGGATCACGGGCGGGGGATTGAGGCTCAAGATTTGCCGCGTATATTTGATAAAGGATTTACGTCTACCCGAGGCAGAATGAATGGGTCAGCTACTGGGATGGGACTATATTTGGTTCGTCAGGTGGTCCAGACGCTTTATATGAACATTCATGTAAAATCTTCTCTTGGCGAGGGCACAATCGTCACACTTACTTTTCCGCGAAAAAACGACATGGTGCATCTTGCAGGCATGTGACAACAATGTCACATGCTTTTTGGTTTTGTTCGGTGAATCGCACGATAACACTGCACATCCCGCCTATGATATAGACATGAGCATTTTGCAGAAGATCTAAGAGGAGCGAGTGGGATATGTGGATACTGGAAGCCAAAAAAATTCATAAAGTCTATGGTAATAAACTGAATAAACAGGAAGTGCTGAAGGGGATCGACCTCGGGGTAAGCAAGGGAGAGTTTGTCGGTATTATGGGGCCTTCGGGTTCGGGTAAAACGACGCTGCTTAATGTACTTTCCTCCATTGATCGGGTGAGTCAGGGCACGATTGATATTGAGGGCAAGGAATTCACCGGAATGAAGGAGAAACAGCTGGCTGAGTTCCGCAAACATCATCTGGGCTTTATTTTTCAGGAATATAATCTGCTGGATACGTTGACGGTGAAGGAAAATGTATTATTACCGCTCTCGATCACGAACATTCCAAAGCAGGAGGCACACCGGAAGTTTGAACAGATTGCCGGTGAACTGGGAATCTACGAATTAAAAGACAAATATCCATCTGAAATTTCGGGTGGTCAGAAGCAGCGGACTTCGGCAGCACGAGCATTTGTCCACGAGCCGAGTATCATTTTTGCGGATGAGCCGACAGGAGCGCTGGATTCCAAGTCGGCTTCGGATCTGCTCAGCAAGTTAAGTGATATGAACAATGCACGAAAGGCGACTATTATTATGGTTACCCATGATCCGGTTGCCGCAAGTTATTGCAGCAGAGTAATCTTCATTCGTGATGGTCAGATCTATACCCAACTGAATAAAGGAGACGAGTCCCGGCAATCGTTCTTCAACGATATTATCAAAACCCAGGGCGTGTTGGGTGGTGTACAGCAATGAGCTTGAGTTATATTATCTTCCGCAATCTCAGGAAGAATCTGAAGAATTATTATCTCTATGTATTTGCGCTTGTGTTCAGCGTGGCCTTATATTTTTCCTTTGTGACGTTGCAGTATGATTCTTCCATGGATGAGGTAGCTGCTTCAACGAAAGGTGCGGCCGCCATAGGCACATCTTCGGTACTTTTAATCGTCATTGTCGGCATCTTTTTGCTCTATGCCAATACGATCTTTATCAAGCGGCGCAGCAAAGAAATTGGGTTGTTTCAATTGATCGGACTGACGAAAGGCAGAATTTTTGGCATTTTGAGTGCGGAGAACAGTATTCTCTATTTTGGCTCTATGGCTGTCGGTGTGTTAATTGGGTTTCTTGCGTCCAAGCTGGTATTGATGATCTTGTTCAAAATTCTCGGTGTCGATGCGATTACGAAACTGTACTTCTCACCAATGGCCTTGCTGCAAACGGTCATCGTCTTTACGGTCATATACCTGCTCATCATGCTGATGAACTATACCTTTATCAATGGGCAGAGTATCCTCTCGCTCTTTCGGGTATCAGCCACTTCGGAACAGCAGGTGCAGAAGATGTCTGTCGGACAGATGATTACAGGCGTCTTGGGTATTGCCCTGATTTTGTATGGATACTTCTTATCTGCACGGCTGTTCAGCGGCGAGGCAATGGATATGCAGAAGTTGATGTATACGATGCTTCTGATTCTGTTCTCGGTCATATTGGGGACATACCTGTTCTATAAGGGATCGGTAAGTTTTATTTTTAATCTGATTCGCAAAAGTAAAAACGGATACCTTACCATTCATGAGGTGTTGTCTTTATCTTCAATCATGTTCCGCATGAAATCCAACGCATTGCTGCTTACAATTATTACAACCGTGTCGGCGCTTGCTATAGGCATGCTGTCGCTCAGTTACATTTCGTATTATTCAGCAGACGTGCAGGCCAAGGAAAGCTTGCCGGAGGATTTTTCTTTTGCTCAGGTGGATATGAAAAATCGCTTTGTTGCGGAGTTGGAACACAAACAGATTCCATATGAAGAGAAGCATAGACAGCCCATTTATATTGAAATTGATGCTCATAAAGTGATGGATGAGTCCATGACGGAACAGTACCTGTTTAGTAGTGTGTTGAGTGACAACATGGTGGATAACATTGATTTGAAGCCAGGTGAAGTGGTTTTCATGGGATATGGAAATGCGATTCAGCAGTTGATTTCGATTCAGGAGAAAGGTCCAATCGTCTTGCATGGATTGAAGCGAACGCTGGCACAACAACTGATCGGAACAACCAAACGTGGAGTCCTTCCCGCGTATTATACTGGGGGCACGCCTGTAGCGGTGGTAGATGAGACGGTATATCAGCAGCTGAAGCAGGACATCGATCCCGAGCTGCAGAAAGCCGAGTGGGCTGACTACTATGGTGTACGTATTAAGAACGAGGGGCAGGCTGAAGATGCATACGCCGTATATAAGGAGCAGCAGTTGGAAGCGCCAAGTTTCTCCCAGATTGAATTCAGAAATAACCAACGTAACACGATGGGCCTAATTATGTTCATTGTTGGATTCCTTGGGTTGACGTTCTTGATCACATCGGGATGTATCCTGTACTTTAAACAAATGAATGAGAGTGAAGAGGAGAAGGGCAATTATACCATTCTTCGTAAACTTGGATTCACGCAAAGCAATCTGTTGAGAGGAATTCAGATCAAGCAGTTGTTTAACTTCGGTATTCCGCTTGTGGTGGGATTGAGTCATAGTTACTTTGCCGTGAAGTCAGGTTGGTTCTTCTTTGGTACGGAGCTGGCGACACCTACGGTCATTGTCATGATAGTCTATACATTGCTATATTCAATTTTTGGCCTGTTGTCTGTGTGGTACTATAAACGGGTAATTAAGGAAGCTTTGTAGAATTGGGATCAGGAGATGCTGATATAGCAAAATAGGTTGAGTAAAGGGCAGCTGTAATGATTACAGACTGCTCTTTTTCTTGCTTTCTATCCCTGCTCAGAACCGGTGTTGTATTTAAGGATTGCTTTTTCAATATCGTCTCCAGTCCAGCCTTCTTCATGGGGAACGATAATCTGTTGTGTGAACGTCAGCTCGGAACGCTCTCCATGAGAAGTGACTTCAACGGTAATCGTATCAACAGTTTCGCTAAATTGTGGCATCTCAAATGTAAGCACCAATCGGCTGGGTGGATCAATCTCCAAGTATTCTCCAATAGCTCTATAATCCTTCCCCTCACGATGGTCTACGATTTCCCAAGTACCGCCGACTTTGGGTTCATTCTGTACAACTTTATACAGATAAGTATAATGCAATTAGTTACTTTTGTTTAACGGGTTATCTGGAAAATGAATATAGCTTCGTAAAAAAAAGGATGATTTCGGAATTAAGTCGAAATGATTAATAGAGTCCATGAATCTGATTCATGTATAACAGTGTAACGAGGGGAGTGGAACAGAAGATGTCTCAGTTAAACATCAATCAAAGTACTTCAGAAGATTCGGCATATGTTCGCCAGCGATTAGTCGCATACAATGCGACCCATGTGAGTGAGGAATTAAGAAATCGGTATGAAGAATTTAATTTTAATATCAAAAATGAGACTGGCGAGATTGTTGCAGGAGTGCTCAGTACACTTTGCTGGAATTGGGTAGAACTTGATATCCTTTGGGTGGACTCCGATCAGCGGCATCGGGGATACGGTTCCCAGTTGTTGCTTGAGGTGGAGCGTATTGCGCGCGAGAAATCCTGTAATTTTATTATGTTAAATACATTCTCATACCAAGCACCGGAATTTTACAAGAAGCACGGATACCAATTGATCACAACCATCGAGAATGCTCCAACAGGGCATTGCCATTATTACTTCAAGAAGGACCTTAATTAAGATAGAATATAGAATACCAAATAAGAAAGAACGTCAGGAGGACATATTATGGTTACGATCAAAGCCATTGAACTACAGGACCTGCCAGGTTTAAGCAAACTGTATGATGAGTTGATGGGTATGCCTACCAATGAGCAGCAGATGAAAAAGATGTTTCATTACATACAGCAGAATGGTCATTATCACGTGCTTGGGGCATTTTACAATGGCAAACTGGTCGGATCGGTTATGGGGATAGAGTGTATGGATCTGGTGGGTCCATGCAAACCGTTCATGGTTGTGGAGAATGTGATTGTGTCGGATCAGGTACGCAGACAGGGGATTGGGCAGAAATTAATGCTCCAGATTGAGCGGATTGCGAAAGATCTTGGTTGTGGTTACATGATTCTGGTGTCTGGCGATCAGCGCAAGGAAGCGCATATATTTTATGAGAAGCTGGGTTTCAAGGATGAGAAGGTTCAGGGTTACCGGAAGCATTTCTAATTAAACGATCAGTTAAAAAGTTCTTACACAAGTGGAAGGATTACTTAATGAGTATGGCGAATAAGGCATAGTCTTAACAAAAGAGATGAATAAGAGGGAGGCACTCTCATGTTCAAAAAATGGGCTAATGTCTTCATGATTCTGAGCCTGGTATTCGCCGTATGTTCCCCAACTTCCTATGCTGCTGCCAAAACGGTGAAGGTCACCGTGACGCTGGTGAGCGCAGAGCTTGTGGAGAATAATTCTGTCGGCAATGAATGGGCTATCGGAGCAAGTGTGAACGGCAAAGATTTGGAAGAGGGCTCGTCGGTTACATTAAACCTGAAATCCACAGGTACATTGAAACTGGAAGCCATCGCCGAAGAACAGGACAAGATTCCGGATTACGGAAGCAAAAGCACAAACGTCAAACTATCTTCGTTCTCCAAGTCAACCAACAAGACACTTTCCGTAGTGGTCACCGAGAACAGAGGAAGATATTCTGGTAACACAGCAACTTGGGCGTTCAAGTTTAAGATTAGCAAGAAGTGAATAGGAACCAACCAACCGTGAGAAAAGGGAGCCGAGCTCTCTTTTTTTATGCATAGATAATTGGTGATCTAAAAGGAAGAGAACGTTTCGAGCATCGCGGATCTTTGTTAAACTAATGAAAGCAACAGATCAAAATCTAAGATGAATTTTCAAAAAAATACATAGGAGGTTAACACAATCATGCGTATCGTAGATAACATTAAAGTCTGGGGGGAGCCGCTGGAGAACGCCGTAAGTCAGGCGGTGACTTGCTCGCAATATGGAGATGTATTGGGTGTGGCTCTGATGGCCGACCATCACAAAGGTTACTCGCAACCCATCGGTGGTGTTGTCGCTTATCGGAATATGCTCAGTCCGTCAGGTGTCGGATATGATATTGCCTGTGGCAACAAGGCTGTGCGCACGAATCTGATGTGGGACGATATTCGGGATCAGATTGCAACGATCATGGATGACATCAATTCGACTATATCTTTCGGCGTGGGCCGCAACAATCCAACACCCGTAGATCATGAATTGTTCGACGATGCGAGCTGGAAGCTGTTTGATACCATAGAGCCGGGATTACAGCATAAGCTGAAGACTCTGGCACGCAACCAACTTGGAACCGTAGGCAGTGGAAATCATTTCGTAGATATTTTTGTAGAAGAGACGACGGGCAAGGTATGGATCGCGAATCATTTTGGCAGTCGCGGATTCGGTCACAAAGTGGCGAGTGGATTCCTTAATCTTGCTGCAGGGCGTGAGTTTAGTGGCAAAGCTCCCGGTGAGTCGATGGATCAGCCGCCTACATTGTTTGACCTGAATAGTGAAATGGGTGATATGTATTGGGACGCAATGACTTTGGCGGGCCGCTATGCCTATGCAGGACGTGATTATGTCATTGAACAGGTGCTCGGAATTCTCGGGGCAAGTGCTGAATACGCCGTACATAACCATCACAACTTTGCCTGGAAAGAACAACACATGGGTGAAGAGGTGGTCGTAGTCCGCAAAGGTGCAACGCCACTGGCACCCGGGCAACTCGGTTTTGTCGGAGGTAGTATGGGCGATATCTCCGTAATTGTGGAGGGCATCCACAGCGAGGAGAATACCGAATCATTCCGCAGCACCGTACATGGGGCAGGGCGTACGATGAGCCGAACCCAGGCGGCTGGAAAAATGAATTACAAGCTTCGCACACGCATGGGCGGTGAGATTAGCGAAGCACAGATGCATGAGGCGATTCGCGCCTATGGCGTGGAGCTGCGGGGAGCGGGCACGGACGAAAGTCCGTTTGTGTACAAGAAATTGCAAGACGTACTGAACGCACATGCGAATACGCTGAAAATCAACCATATGCTGCGTCCCGTTGGTGTCGCCATGGCCGGAGGCAATGAATTCGATCCTTATAAGGATTAGTCATATATGTTCAACTTGAACATTTACACGATAACGGAGAGGGCAGAAATGACTTGAAGAAGTGGAGCGTTCGCCTAAAAGCTTTCTAAAAGAAAGCTACATCGGAAGCATACGCTATCACCGGATTTCCCCTTTCAAAAAAAGGAATAAAAAAATCTGGGGATAACAGCGATCGGAAAGTTATTCTGCCATCGGAGTGCCAGTGTAATTATTCATTAGTTGAACTATATATAGAGAGAGGGTGAACTTCATGAGAAATTGTGCGATATATAGCTCTCAGTTTGACCTGGATCAGCTGTTTGAAGTGGTTCAATCCATTTATCCAGAGGATGCCATTGAGCGGCAGGAGGACAAGACCCACATTCAAGTGACTCAGAAGAAATGGTTCAGTAAGAAAACAAAAGGCTTCAATATTATGACGAGCCAGACACATCCTGAGGAATTTACGACAATGATTCAGGGGATGCTTGGATTTTTGAGTCAGATTGAGGGGCGTAATGCTTCGCTCCAGGAAAAGGTACTGATCAAATGTTCCACACTTAACATGGTGGTTGGTATTGAGACGGAAGAGGATATCTCGGAAGAATTCTATGGCGAGTTATTGCGTTTGGCTGATGCGCTGGATGCCGTCATTTTCTGGGGAAGGGGATCTCTGCTGAATGCACAAGGCCAGCTATTGCTGGATGTGAATGGAGAATCCGAAGTGGAAGATTACACGGTAACAGCGCACACTAGTTTCCTTGACGGTAGCAGACCTCAGTCGGAGTCTGCGATTCAACGTAAAGCGAGGTCAGAGCAACTGTTGATTGAGCAAGGAGTTCCGTATAATGCGAACTTGCCCGCAAGAGCCGGAGACGAGCACACGACGATTCGAAGTGAAGTGGAAGTCGCTCGACGTGCTGTTGCTTTGTGTCTTGCTGCGCTTAAGGGAGAGTGTCTGGGAGCTGGTGAAAGTGCGGAAGATACAGCAGCGTTGGTTCAGGAAGTGATCGACAAGTATGAGGCGACATCTTTCTTTTCTCCCGTAGAGAAGGCATTTATCGATCAGCACGGAGCAGAGCAGCAGGAGATCATCTCCTTCTCTTGGGGATATGAAGCCTACCACGTGATGTTGTGGGCGCTTGGTTATGTGAAGGAACTGGGTGCACCAACGGAGTTGTGTAACGTAGGGAAGGATGTCGGTTATTTGCAGCAGAAGGATAGCTTTACCGACTTTCTCTCGGATGCATCTCTGCGTAGCAAGAGTGAGATTTTGGATGAAGCAGATCTGATCTACCGTTACAACTGGCTGTGCGTAGATAGTCGGGTAATTGACAAAACACCTCCCGCTGGTCTGAATGGCGGAGTGGCTTATGAGCGTCACCGTGCATTGAACTGGCTGATCTGTTACCTGGATCGGGACTGGGATGATGTGCGTACGGATACGTAGAACGGTATAACAATGCAAATACCCCTGTAGCCGCACGAATACGGTTAAAGGGGTATTTGGTGTGCTTTTACCCGCTATGCCTGCCGAACTGTTCGCGAATAATGACGTCAGCAAGAATCAGCTTTTTCTCGACGTTACTTTCTGGATTCGCAATGCGCCATAACATCTGATCTACTGCACGCGCACCGAGCAATTCCTTGTTCACATTAACTGTGGCCAGCACGGGAATGTTGTCGTAGACATTATCAAATCCGGTGACAACACACTGATCGGGTACACGAATGCCCATACTTTCTAGGGCCTCGATCGTGTAGAGTGCATAGAAATCATTCGCACATACAAAAACTTCAGGCAGATTATCCTTGTTCATCACCGAAGTGAAGGTTTGGCGGAATTCCTCTAATGCCTGATTGCTCAGCTCGGGAATCTGATGGATTTCCATCCCGTGACCCATGAGCACAGAAGTATAGGCAATCCAACGTTCGTAGAAGCTGTGAGCATCACTGGTGTTTCCAACGAATTGGAAGGTTTTGAACCCCTTGCGGAGCAAATAGAGCATGATCTCGCGCATGGACGCAAAGTTATCGGTAAATATGCTGTCGCTGTGGAAAACAGGGTCCAGATGATCGACCATCACGACCGGTATGCCGAGCCGTTTGATTTCAAGCAGAATCGGCGTTGAGATGGAGCCAACGGTAATGATTCCCCGAATGGCATCCGGATTTAACAAGGTGAACAACTGGTCTGCTGATGGTTCCGTTAAGGTAAGGATATTAATGCCTTTCTGGTTCAGCTTGGACGAGATCCCGTTAAATACGGGCCCCCAGTATACGGATTCTTGATTTTGATACCGGACATTGGGAAATAAAATCAAGATCGTACCGCTTGAACGGGTGTTCTTCGGGTCCTGAGATTCATTGCTGTTATACAGTTCACCAGACAACATGCTGTTATCTTTGAAATATCCAAGTTTGCCAGCGGCCTTGAGAATGACATCCCTCGTCTGATCGCTAACGCCCGATTTTCCAGACAAAGCCCGTGATACCGCAAATTTCGACAAACCCGTAAAATGTGCAATTTCCTGAATTGTTACCTTCGTCTTCATCATACCATCCTTACATTCGTAGTTCTGCCGTATTCCTTATTTGGAGCGATATCCAACTGATTCTAGTATAGCATGATGTATTTCTCTTAATCTAATAACGGACAGAGAATTCAAAATGTTAGTGGTGCACAGTATTTTACGATAGACAATGAACGTGAAGGTAAGCACATTTTCAGATAGAATGACGAATTTTGTCTTCGGAATTATTATTTTGTTATTTTTATAAAATAACAAAATAATAAAATTTATTGAAGTTTTCAGTAAGCATGTACTTAGTAAACGCACTAGTGAATAAGCTGTATTACAGGAAAATTAGAGCCTAATCAGCATTTTATCAGAATAAATAGAAAATGTTAACAACAAAAATGTTGACGCTTACATTTTGCTGTGTTAAATTTTGTTTGTCAAAAACAAACGAGAAAATAACAAATGGTGGTGGTTGTTCATTTTCGATTGGTTGATGAGTGGGGTTAACGATGTAGAGATTGGTATACACATTCGGGGAGGTTGTTAAAATCATGATGAGAAGATGGAATGTTCTACCTCTGATGTTATTGGCAGTGATGCTTTTTGTATCCGCTTGCAGTGGTGGGGGGACAGCGCCGACGGGGACTGACGCAGAGGGAACAACGAACTCAGGCAACAGCACCGAAGTCGCTGAAACAGAAAAAGAGGACGTAGCAGAAGAAGTTGTGGCGAATGTGCCTGATCTGGGTGGACGTGTCATCAAGGTTGCGGCTTGGTGGGATCTGAAACCGGCAGGAGAGACGGCCTCGGATAAGGCCAGACTCGATAAAATTCTAGAGGTAGAGAAGAAATACAACGTAAAATTGGAGTTCGTCAACGTACCTTTCGAAGAATACATGAATAAATTCACCACGTCTGCGCTGGCCGGCGAACCCTTCGCTGACATCGTTCAGATGGAATACAAATCCGCACTACCCGCTATCCTCAAAGGGCAACTGTTGCCCATCTCCGAATTCACTACACCTGAGAACAACATCAACCAAGAGGCTAACCTGATTACTAAATTTCCTGCCATTGCAGGCAACGAATACGCCTTCGAATCGCCAACCAGCATCGGTCTGGGACTTCACTATAATCGTGACTTATTCAAAAAACTGTCGTTACCTGATCCGCAAGAGCTGTATAACCAAGGCGAATGGGATTGGGATAAATTCATGGAACTCGCCAAACAGGCAACCAAAGATACGAATAATGATGGCAAAACAGATGTATACGGATTTTCTGGCTGGGCCCTTGATGTCGTTCGTCATTTTACCGCAGCCAATGGTGGCACGATTGTAGATGATGCCAATAGCAAAGAAGGATTGTCTGATCCGAAAACGATTGAAGCTGCGGAATTCGTCAAACGCCTGTATAACGTGGAAAATGTCGTGAAGGTCAAAACCGGCGACAAAACCAACTGGGAGGAAAGCAATACGTTCAAGGATGGAGACGTAGCTCTGTTTACCGCCGCCGAATGGCAGTTGGGCGATCTCACCTTTGCAGTCGGTGTTGTACCGATCCCGAACGGTCCACAGGGTAGCAAAGAGGTAACGTATGCAAACAACGCGGCATCGGCGAAGTTCATTCCGAAAGGTGTGGAGGATCCAAAGATCGTCTACCAAATCTATGAAGAGACCTTCGACATTCCGCAGATTGAAGAGTATCCAGGTCAGGATTATCTGGAGAGCCGCTATACCGACGAGAAGGATATCGCCATCATTCGCGAGCACATCGCCGGAACGGGCCGCATCTTGCTGGATGATGCCTACACGGGATACCCATTCGGGGATTATGTGAACGATATCATCAAAAACAATGCTTCCGTGACAGCAACAGCCGAGAAATACAAAGCACAGGCACAAGCGGCCATTGATAAACTCGGCAAACAATAAGAACTTATCACCAGCAAACGATTCAGGCAGGGGGCTCGTGTCGGCAATGTTGCACGGAGCCCCATTTTCCTGAACCACCAAATCGGTATTGCTGGCATCAGCCTTGATGAGGAGGACTCGTAGGATGGCTGGAATTCTACAACGCAAGACATGGATATTGTCCACAGTAATCATCGTGGCGGCAGCCTGCATCATTCTATATGTAACTTCCGGCGCTGATGTGAAGAGTGCAGACATTCCACCTGGCAGTCTGCCTGCCATTGAAGTGGATGCGATCTTGCAGCAGACCCGGCAGAAGAAGGGATACGAACAGTATCGGTCTGTAACGGGCCAGGCTTCGCAGCCGAGTGTGGACATCACCATTGAAGCAGGAGATTACATAAGAGCCGAAGGTGAAGACGTCCGCAAACTGACTCATTATGAGGGAATGGATGGTGTATCTCTCTATACCGGAGAGACCGGACAAGTCGATTGGACCATTAACGTGCCGGAGACTGGGTTGTATAACCTGTCCGCAATCTATTTTCCCGTTGAAGGCAAGAGTTCGGCCATTGAGCGTGCATTGTACATTGACGGTGAACTTCCATTTGCGGAAGCCGCCTATTTGCAGTTTGATCGGGTATGGGCGAATGAGAAAGATGTCGTTGAACAGGATAACCAAGGCAATGACCTCCGCCCGAGACAAATGGAGCAACCTCGCTGGATGGAAGAAACGTTTCAGGACTCAGACGGGTACGAACAGGCTCCATTCAAGTTTTATTTGGGAAAAGGGGAACACACGCTAACGCTAAAATCATCGCGTGAACCCATGGTCATTCGATCCATTCGCCTTTTCAATGAGAAGACAGCGGTCCCTTATGCGGAGACTGCAGGGGCACAACATTCTGATTCCTCCGGGCAACCGAAGGATATACTTATTCGCATTGAAGGAGAAGCCGCTATTGCCAAATCTTCACCTACGTTATACCCGACGAGCGAAAGGTCAAGTTCTGCTGTATCTCCTTATAGCGCTTCCCAGGTACGCATTAATACGATTGGCGGCTTTAACTGGCGTCTGCCAGGGCAATGGATCGAATGGGAAGTGGATGTGCCGGAGAGCGGACTTTATCATATTGGTTTTACCGCACAGCAGAATTTCGTCAAAGGCATCTATTCTACACGCAAACTGACCATCGATGGTGAAGTTCCGTTTGCAGAGATGGCCAAAGCACCTTTCCGTTATCAAAGTGACTATCGTATTGATGTCATGGGTGGCAAGGAAGCATACAAGTTTCAATTGGACAAAGGAAAACATGTGCTACGGCTGGAGAACAGCCTCGGTGACTTTGCACCCCTTATCCGCAATGTGGAGGACAGTCTGTACAACTTGAACTCCATGTACCGACGCATTCTGATGATTACAGGTACCAAGCCTGATGAATTCCGGGATTACCGGGTGGAGAAGCAGATTCCGAACCTGCTGGAAGTATTCAGCGGAGAAAGTAAACGCCTCAAGGACGTGGCTGCACAGCTTCGTCTCCTGTCGGGACAGTCCAGCGATCAGGAAGCGCTGATTAAGACGATGGCGCTGCAACTGGACGAGATGATTGACAAGCCGGATACCATTCCAAGACGGCTTGCGGCTTATAAAACCAATACAGGCGGTCTCGGTACATGGGTGCAGCAGGCACGAGAGCAGCCCCTTGAAATCGATGCATTATATGTCACTTCGGTCGATCACGATATTCCTGGAACAGGCATGGGGCCACTTGCCAAGCTCGGTCATGAAGCGAAGATATTCTATCATTCGTTCTTCATTGATTATAACCAGCTCGGCAATGTAGCGACATCGGAAGATCAGCGGACGGTAACCGTCTGGATTGGTAGCGGACGTGACCAGGCGAATACGATGAAGGCGATGATTGACAAGACCTTCACACCAGACAGTGGCATCCATGTCAATCTGAAGCTGGTGAATATGGGAACCTTGCTGCCAGCGACTTTGTCCGGTGAAGGACCGGATGTAGCGATGCAGATCGGCAATGATCTGCCGGTGAACTTTGCGATGCGGAACTCGGCTGTAGATCTGACGCGATTCAGTGATTATAGCACCGTGGAACAGGAGTTCAGGGAAAGCGCTATCGTGCCGTATGCCTATGATTCTGGCGTATATGCTCTGCCGGAAACACAAACCTTTAATATGCTGTTTTATCGTAAAGACGTGCTTGAAGAACTGGGGCTTGAAGTGCCTCAGAACTGGGAAGATGTTGAAGCTCTGCTCGCGATTCTGAGCAAGAATTATATGGAATTCGGTATGCCGATTGTGACCCAGGCCAATATGCAGGGAGTTAATATTCCGCCGAACTCACAGTATGCCACGATGCTGCTTCAGAACGGAGGCGCCTTCTATCGGAACGATGACAAGGAATCGGATCTGGATTCCCGGATCGGGATCGAGACGTTCAAGCAGTGGACGGAGTTCTATACCGATTACAAGCTGGAGCGGGAATATGATTTTGCCAACCGTTTCCGGACAGGACAGATGCCTATTGGACTAACGGATTACACCATGTACAACCAGTTGTCCGTATTTGCACCGGAGATTCGGGGACTATGGGGATTCGTTCCTGTCCCGGGAACCGTTCAGGCGGATGGAACCTTGAATCGGGATGTACCGGGTGGAGGAAGTGCGGTCATGATGCTGGAGAGTGCCAAGGATCAGGACGCGGCATGGGAGTTCATGAAGTGGTGGACCAGTACGCCAGTTCAGGCGGAATTCGGACGGGAGATGGAAGGGCTGATGGGTGCGGCTGCCCGTTATCCAACGGCCAACATCGAGGCACTGGATTCCTTGCCGTGGCCTGCGGAGGATTACGCCAATCTCAAAGCGCAATTCGAAACGGTAAAGGGTATTCCTGAAGTACCCGGTGGTTATTTTACAGGTCGCCATCTATTCAATGCATTTTACAAAACCGTTGTTGGCCAAGTGGAAGCCAGGGAATCCATCATGGATTATACCCAATATATTCAGGACGAGATTCGAGTCAAGCGTAATGAATTTGGTCTTCCGTAAGCAGAGGGAGGGTTAATCGTGCCACAAATATCACTCCGAGACGGACAAAACAGTCCTCCTGAGAAAGCGTCAAGGATGGGCATGAAATCGTGGTGGAGCTGGAAGCTCCAGGAAATGAAGGCCAGCAAACATTCCTATGTCCTGCTTGCACCTTATATGCTCCTGTTCATCATGTTTACCGTGATTCCGGTTGTCATCTCGATCATTCTCAGCTTCACCTACTTTAACATGCTGGAATTTCCGCGTTTTATTGGCTGGCAGAACTATACTCGTCTGTTTCTGGAGGATGATGTATTCCTGATCGCGATCAAGAATACGTTGCTGTTCGCCATTATTACCGGACCAATCAGTTATATCGCCTGTTTCGTCTTCGCATGGATCATTAATGAGTTAACGCCGAAATGGAGAGCGTTCATGACGCTGATCTTCTACGCGCCCTCCATCTCGGGCAATGTGTATTTTATCTGGCTAATGATCTTCTCGGGAGATCGTTATGGTATTGCCAATGGGTTGTTGATCAAATGGGGTTTTCTGCTGGAGCCGATCCAATGGCTGAAGACAGAAGCTTACATTATGCCGATCCTCATTCTCGTGCAGCTGTGGCTGAGTCTCGGAACCGGATTTCTGGCGTTTATCGCTGGTTTGCAGACGGTGGACCGGACGTTGTACGAAGCAGGAGCAGTGGATGGGATCAAGAATCGCTGGCAAGAGCTATGGTATATTACCTTGCCTTCGATGCGTCCACAGCTCATGTTCGGCGCAGTCATTCAGCTCACAACCTCGTTTGCCGTGGCCGATGTGTCGATCGCACTAGCCGGGTTCCCGAGCGTGAACTATGCGGCAGAGACGGTGGTCACCCATTTGATCGACTTCGGTACAACACGGTTTGAGATGGGCTACGCATCGGCGATTGCCACCGTGCTGTTCATGATTATGGTGGGCACTAACTTGCTGGTACAGAAACTGCTTCGAAGGGTGGGAGAATAGCTATGGCTGCAATTGCGACAGGCAAAAAGCGGGTGAATCGCTCACTATCGGGAAGCCTCTCCCTGTTTGCCCTTCTGCTCGTATTTGGTGCCTTCATGGTGCTGCCGCTGATCTATGCGATCAACAATGCATTCAAACCATTGGATGAGATTTTCACCTTTCCACCAACGCTGTTTGTCAAAAATCCCACGTTCAGCAACTTTACAGATCTGCTGAATCTGCTGAGTGACTCGTGGGTGCCGTTCTCACGTTATATATTCAACACGGTATTTATTACAGGTATCGGAATTGTAGGCCATGTGCTTCTGGCTTCCGCAGCGGCCTACCCGCTTGCCAAACACAAGTTTCCGGGCAAAGTATTCATGTTCCAAGTGGTCGTACTGTCACTGATGTTCACACCTGCAGTGACGGCAATTCCGAACTATATGATCATGTCATGGCTCGGATGGATCGACACGTACTGGGCTGTTATCATTCCGGCATTTGCGTATTCACTCGGGTTATATCTGATGAAACAGTTCATGGAGCAGATCCCGGATGCGCTGCTGGAAGCGGCCAAGATTGATGGTGCCAGTGAATACCGGATCTTCTGGTCCATCGTCATGCCCAATGTGAAGCCAGCCTGGCTTACATTGATCATTCTGTTGTTCCAGATGTTATGGGGCAGTGATGGCAATGGATACATCTACAGCGAGCAGCTCAAGACCCTGCATTATGCAGCAGGGCAGATTATTCAGGGCGGAATATCCCGGGCAGGAGCGGGTGCTGCGGTAGCACTGATTTTGATGAGTGTGCCGATCACGCTATTTATTTTCTCTCAGAGCCGAATCATTGAGACGATGGCGAGTTCGGGCATGAAGGATTAAGGGGGAACGATATGGCACGCACAGTGAAAAGATGGCTTGTTCTCCTGGCGGCAGTATCTCTGCTGCTGGTGAATGCCGTGCCTGCGGCGGCCTCCCCGGCGCCGTATGAGAGTTATAACTACAACTACTGGAAAGAGGCGGTTCCTTCACCGGATGCCTATCTGCCCGAGCGTACCATATCAGGCCGTGACCTCGGCATTAGTGAATTCAAAGACCCTGGTGATGTGAACGTTTCTTCCTCTGGATTGATCTATATTTTGGATAGCGGCAACAGCCGAATTGTCGTCTTGGACCCAGGCTTTAAGCTGCTGCGCGTCATCGATGGATTCATGATGGATGGTAGCAAGGAGACCTTTAACCTTCCAGGTGGATTGTTTGTAGATGAAGAAGAACGCATGTATGTCGCCGATACGGGAAACAGCCGTGTGGTTGTTCTGGATGGAGAGGGGACGCTGATGCATACCATCACGAAGCCCGAGTCAGATATCCTATCGACCCAATTCCAGTTCCAGCCCTTGAAGCTGACGGTGGACCATGTGGGCCGAGTGTACGTTGTGGCACAGGGGGTCTACGAGGGGATTATGCAGTTTGACGAGAGTGGGAAATTTATCGGATACGTCGGTACGAACAAAGTGGAGCGGGACTACGGCGAATATATCTGGCGCATGTTATCGACCAAAGCCCAGCGAGCGCAGATGGTCCTCTTTGTTCCAACGGAGTTCTCCAATGCGGATATCGACCACAAAGGATTCGTGTATGCGACGAATATTGATCCTGGCTCGAATGAACCGATCAAGCGGCTTAACCCGTCTGGCGAAGACGTACTGAAGCGGTTTGGTTATGTTGACGTCAAAGGCGATATCCGGTTCCGTAACAATCCCGGTCCATCCAAACTGATTGATGTGAAAGTACTGGGCAATGGCATGTACAGTGTACTGGATGCGACACAGAACCGGGTGTTCACGTACGACGATGAAGGTCATCTGCTCTACATATACGGTGGCAAAGGAAATCAGGTGGGCACACTCAAAACACCTGTCGCGATTGAACAATCGGGTGAGCACCACTTGGTTCTGGATCGGGGCAAAAACAACCTTGTCGTCTATGAGCCGACCCGTTTTGGTGCCCGTGTGAATGAAGCGGTGGCACTCCACTATCGGGGCGAGGACACAGAGGCCGTGAATATATGGAGAGAAGTGCTTAAGCTGAATGCTAACTATGACATCGCTTATATCGGTATCGGCAAGTCTTTATTAATGGAGAAGAAAAACGAGGAAGCGCTGGGTTACTTCGAACTTGGAATGGACCGCAAGAGTTATTCTGTCGCATTCAAAAGGCATCGGCGGGAGATGATGAAGGAACATTTCGGTACATTCCTGACCGCTGCAATCGCGCTGATTGTCATTCTGATCCTGACCCGGGTGGCGGTTAAATGGAGACGGAGGAGGCAGGTTGATCGTGAAGCAGGATTTCATTAAGTTTCCGCTGCATCTCATTTTTCATCCCATTGATGCATTCTGGGACCTCAAGTCGGATAACCGGGGACGGCTGCTTGTTGCTTTTGCAGCACTGGCGCTTACCGTTGTCATGATGATTTTGCAAAAGCAGTATGCCGGATTTCTCGTCAATTACATCGATCCTCGTACGATTAACAGCATCATCGAGATTGCCACGGTGGCGGTGCCGTTCTTTCTATGGTGCACGGCCAACTGGGCAGTTACGACCTTGATGGAAGGGGAAGGCAAGTTCAGGGAAATCGTTCTGGCGACAGGTTACTCCCTCATTCCGATTATTCTGATCTATGCCCCGATGATCGTGATCAGCCGGTTCATGGTGCAGGAGGAGACTGCTTTTTATTATCTGTTTAATAGCATTGCGTTCTTCTGGTTTGTACTGCTTCTGTTCATTGGCATGATGACGGTGCACCAGTACACGGTGATTAGAACCATCATTACGATGGTGCTGACGCTCATTGTAATGGGCATTATCGTATTCCTTGGCGCACTGGTCTTCAGCATGCTGCAACAGCTGTACGAATTCGGTTATAACATTTACCGCGAGTTGATTTTTCGGACCTAAAGGAGGCGGCATCCGTGAACAAAAGGCAACGATTATATACGGTGCTGGCTGGTGGTACAGCTGTGATCATGATTGCAGCCGGGCTGCTGTATATAAACAACAGGGGAGTTCCAGCCGTAGAAGCTGCGGCTTATCTGGACACAACAACCAAAGCTATGCCCGTCATGGAGGAACCGTTGCAATTCCTGACCGATTCTTCGCAGGGTGTGCCGGGGATGCAACTGGTCGACGAAGATCAGGGATTGGCCCTGTACTTTAACGAGGAAACAACGGAAATTGCAGTACGTGACGGGAAAAGCGGAGAGATCTGGTATAGCAACCCGAAAGAACGGGCTGAGGACGGTCTTGCTTCCTCGTATGAAAAAGAAGTGCTGTCCTCCCAACTGAATGTGTCTTTCCGGGATGCGATGGGCACACTGGAGAACTTTCCGAATTTCAGCTCCAGTATTAGCAACAAACAATTCACCGTGGGGCAGATCGATAAGGGGATTCGGGTGAACTATACGCTCGGTGATACGTCACTCGGCATTGATGCGCTGCCCAAACTGATTAGCAAGCAGCGGCTGGAGGAGAAGGTTCTTTCCAAGCTGGATGCTACGGTCGCAAGGTATACGTCTGCTCGTTATTATCCAACCAAGAACAATCCGGATATTCTGGAACGGCTGGATGGACAGATCTCGAAGCAACTTGTGCTGAACAAGATGCTGGGTGCCTTTGAGACGGCGGGTTACACGGCGGACGATCTGGCTTTTGACAATCAGGAGAATGGAGTCGAAGGTGGGGGTGTATCGGATAAGCCCAGCTTTGTCATTTCTGTCGAATACCGGTTGGATCAAGGGGCACTCGTTGTGACCGTTCCTCTGAGCCAAATAGAAGAAAGTGGGCAATACCGCATTCGGAATATTGATTTGCTCGCTTATTTTGGTGCTGCGGATACGAAGGGTGAGGGTTACATGCTCGTGCCCGACGGTTCAGGCAGCCTGATCCATCTGAACAACGGCAAAACCCAGGAAGAGCAATATGTACAGCGCGTTTATGGCGCAGACCCGAATGATAATTCGCTCAGTCGTCCTCAGGTTAGTGAATCCGCGTATATGCCCGTGTTTGGTCTGAAGAACGGGGAGAATGCCTGGTTTGCAGTCATTGAAAAAGGGGACGGCATTGCCAGTATCTCCGCGGATATTGGAGGCAGACAGAACAGTTACAACCATGTGCATGCGACCTTCTCTCTACGGGGGGAGGATGAGCTGGAGATGTACACCTCGCAGAAAATGCAGGAGATTCAGCTGCTTAGCGAAGAGCCTTTCCGTGGAGATATTCAGGTCCGTTATCATTTCCTTCATGGAGAAGATGCCAGTTACTCGGGCATGGCCCGCCTGTATCAGCAGCAGTTGATAGAGCAGGACGTACTGAAGCCGCTCGCAGAACAGACGGAGTTGCCGTTCTATGTGGATGTGCTTGGTGCAGTGGACAAAAAGGCTTCTTTCCTGAGTGTGCCTTATCGGACCACCTTAGCGATGACGACGTACGAACAAGCCACCGAAATGGCGGCGAAGTTGCAGCAGGAAGGTGTGAACCGCGTACAAATGCGTTATCAGGGATGGTTCGGTGGTGGCATCAGCCATCATACGCCAACCCGGGTGAAATTGGACAGTGAAGTGGGTAGTCGTTCCGAGCTACAAGCGTTGTCCGCTAACCTGGAGCAGTCGGGTGGAGCTCTGTTCCCGGATGTGGCTTTCCAACATATTTATTACGATGATTTGCGCTTTGCTCCTTCCTCGGATGCAGCTCGGTTTGTAACGAAGGAGACAGCGGAACTGTATCCATACAATCCTGCACTTAATCGCATGGATCAGAGTAAGGACAGCTATTATTTGCTCTCAGCGGCCAAGCTTCCTTATGTGGTGAGTGAGTTTGCTGACCAATTCAATAAACTGGGCATTGGTGGATTATCTCTTCGTGATCTTGGGCAGGTCCTGACTTCAGATTACCGGGATAGTCGGGTGATTCATCGGGAGACGGCGAAGAACATTGTGAAGGAGCAGCTGGGCAAGCTGGAACAGTCCTATCCAAACCTGATGGTATCCGCAGCAAATAGCTACGCTTGGGGAAGTGCACAGCATGTTGTGAATGTACCCGCAGGGTCAAGTCGGTTCAATATTACCGATGAAGAAGTCCCTTTTTATGCGATGGTCATTCATGGGTACATGAACTATGCGGCATCTCCGATGAACACGTCGGGGGATCAGGATCTCCGGAAACAGTTGCTGCGCAGTTTGGAGCTTGGGGCAGCTCCATATTTTCAATGGACCTATGAACCATCATCCAGGCTGAAGCTGACGAATTATGATTCGGCTTACGCAACGGAGTATGCATATTGGGTGGATAACGCCGTTGCATTGTATAAGCAGGCTAATGAAGTGCTGGGAGAGCTGGAGAATGAGCAGATTCTCCAGCATGAACGCATTCAGGATGGCGTGGTCCGGATCACCTATACTGGCGGTACATCCATCCTTGTGAATTACAATGCGGATGCAGTAACGGTGGATGGAACAACGGTTGGCGGAACGGACTATGTGGTGGGAGGAGTGAACCGATGAGAACCATTCGATTATCGCTGAAGTCACGGAGAGCGCTGCTTGGACTTGCGTTTATCTCCCCGTGGCTGCTCGGTTTCATCTTCCTCTTTGCCACACCACTTCTGCAATCGATTCGGTTCAGTCTGAGTAATCTGTCCGTTGCTCCGGGTGGGTACGTTCTGGACTTCGTTGGATTTAAAAATTTCAAGGATGCGCTTCTGGTTGACGCTACATTCAACCGGATTCTGGTAGATTCAGTTGGAGCGATGGTACTGAACGTGCCGATGATTCTGTTCTTCAGTCTGTTCACGGCGACACTGCTCAACCAGAAATTCAGAGGCAGAACGATGGCACGCGCGATCTTTTTCCTGCCTGTTATTCTGGCTTCCAGTGCAGTCGCAGCAGCGGAGTCTGCGGGATTAATCAATCTGATGGGGGATGCGAGTGCGGTGGATGCATCAGTTGATGGCGGTGCTTCGTTCAACGTGGTATCCATTGTGCGGATGCTGGCGGATGTGGGATTACCGATGGCCTATGTGGATTACATCGTTGAAGCCATCATGCGGATCTATGAAATTATTAGTAGCTCAGGCGTTCAGATTCTGATCTTCCTCGCCGCGCTGCAATCGGTACCGGGATCGATGTATGAAGTTGCGAAGATCGAAGGGGCGACAGCCTATGAATCGTTCTGGAAAATTACATTTCCCATGGTCAGTCCGTTGATTCTGACGAATGTCATCTATACGATCATTGACTCATTTGCCGGCAGTCCAGTCACACAGGCCATCTACCAAACCGCATTCAAAACCCAGAACTTTGGCTTAAGCTCGGCGATGTCCTGGCTGTACACGCTAGTGATTGGTCTTGTATTGATCGTAGTGGGCTGGGTCTTGTCACGGCGGGTTCACTACAATTGACGGTTAACATTAAGGGAGGCTTCAGATTATGGCTGCATCAGGGACAGATCGCATGGTGGTAGTTCCGAAGCAGAAATATCACATGCATCGGGTGCGAAACAAGACATCGGATCTTCTCTATTCCATATTCAGATATGCACTGGTCATCGGTATTTCATTTATTATTTTGTATCCGTTATTTCTCAAACTGTCAGTTACGTTCAAGGATAAGCAGGATATCTACAATCCAACGATCTATATGATTCCCCAGCACTTTACATTGGATAATATCCGGCTAGCGGCGCAAGTGATGGATTACCTGCCTCTGCTGGCGAACACCTTATTGTTCGTTACCATTACAACGCTTTTGACAGCCATGTCCTGTGCGCTTGCAGGCTACGGCTTCGCCCGGTTTTCTTTTCCGGGTAGCAATGTGCTCTTTGTGCTGGTAATTCTCACGATTCTGGTACCGACAAGTACGCTTATGGTACCAATGTATCTGCATTTCCGCAGCTTTGACTTTATGGGCATTATCCAGTTGTTCTCTGGAAAAAATGGCATCAATCTGCTGAATACGTATTGGCCTTCCGTGATCACGGCTGCTACAGCGGGAGGACTGAAGGCGGGGCTGTTCATCTATATTTTCCGTCAGTTTTTCAAGGGCATGCCAAAGGAAATCGAGGAGGCCGCACTGATTGACGGTGCAGGTGGATTTAAAACGTTTGCCCGTATCATGTTACCCAATGCAATCTCGCCGCTGATTACGGTCATTCTGTTCTCGTTTGTATGGCAGTATAACGATACCTTTTATTCGGCATTATTCATGAGTGAAAGTCCACTGATCTCACTGAAGGTGGCTTCCTTGCCTGCACAGGCGAACCAGTTGATTCCGCAGCTGATGGGCTTTGGCTCGAACTCGGGCATCAAGGCCGATCCGAACTATGTGGCGATGATTGTGGATACAGGCATTTTGCTGGCGATTGCACCGCTGATTATTTTGTATCTGTTTGTGCAAAGGTATTTCGTCGAGAGCATTGAACGTTCTGGTGTAGTGGGTTAACATGGTAAATCCAATTGGAGGTATAGAGATGACAGTGCGTGAGATCAGCAGAGTTCCGGTGAATAAAGCAGCGACACCCGAAGCGAAAGAACTGCTGGCGTTCCTGGTCGAGCGTTATGGGAAAGGGATGTTGTCAGGCCAGCAGGATTACAGCAATCTAAACTGGATTAATGAAAACACAGGTCGGAAACCAGCTGTGATTGGCTTTGATCTCATGGAATATTCGCCATCAAGAACAGAGCGAGGCGCGGTCTCCCAGGAGATCCGGGATGCGATTGCATGGCACCGACAAGGTGGCATTGTGACGCTGTGCTGGCACTGGAATGCACCGATGGATCTGATCGATGAACCAGGTAAAGAGTGGTGGCGGGGGTTCTATACGGACGCGACAACCTATGATCTTGCCTCCGCGCTAACTGATACTGAATCGGAAGCATATCAGTTATTGATCCGGGATATCGATGTTATTGCTACACATCTACAGGAGCTGAAGGATGCTGGTGTACCTGTTTTATTCCGACCACTTCATGAAGCAGAAGGTGGGTGGTTCTGGTGGGGAGCGAAAGGCCCCGAACCTGCCATACAATTATACCGGTTGTTGTATGATCGATTGGTTCAAGAACATCAGCTGCACAATCTCATCTGGGTCTGGAACTCCGAAAAACCGGAATGGTACCCGGGTGATGATATCGTGGATATTGTCAGTGTGGATGTGTATCCGGAAGCAGGAGACCATAGCCCGCTGGCAGCACGTTACGCTAACCTGCGAGAACTTGTGAAGGATAGCAAAATCATTGCACTCGCTGAGAACGGCTCCATCCCTGATCCTAAACAAATGAAGGAACAGGATGTGCACTGGAGTTGGTTCTGTACTTGGACAGGTGGATTCCTGAGAGACGGGAGTCATAATGAACTAACGTTTTTGAAGAAAGTGTATAACAGTGAAGAGGTTATTACGCTCGATCAGTTACCGAAGTGGAGTTGGTTGTAAGGCTGTCATTGAAAGGATACTTAACTTACAAAAAGCGTCAGCAAGGCATGAGAGAATTATGCCAATGCTGACGCTTTTTAGATGAAAAGATCTCCTGCGAATGGATACAGGTCTCGATGAATGAACTAATTTGCTACAGTTATTTCCATAAATGTTGGCATGATGTACACTATGACTAACGAATATGGATACGGAACGATTTGTTGGAGGTGGTGAGATTCCTATGACGGACTTGAAGGCGTATCATTATTTTGAACAAAGTCTTGGACCTTTCCGCAATCTCTCCAGCCTGTCTAATGAAGAAGCGGAAACAGTTACCCAACATATCCGTCATCAAGGCCGGAATTTTGCCAGTCAGCGATCAGCTGATTACATGACCATCCGTAGAGCACTTGAACATAAAGCGTACGAGCAGTTTAAGGCCAAGGGCGGAACCCCCACCAATCGATATCCCCACTATCTGACCCTCGGTGCATGTGAATGGCTGTCATCTTGGTATACCGAACCGGATCAAGTAATCATTCCGTGGGAAGATCTGTCTGCTGAAGTTGTGAGCTTCACGTATGGAGACCTCTTTCCAACAATGCGATATAAGGATGATAAACCTTACCGTAAGCAGATCTACACCAAGGATGAAATCCTGGAAATTATTCAGGTCTATGGTTGGCCTCAGGAATGGAACCGTCAAGGCGATCAAGGCCCGGAACGATATATTGAAGTACAAGCGTGGGATGAGCGCATTATCAGACCTTATCGTTGATGCGAAGGCGTTTAGGGCACATTTTCACCTGTTTATAACCGGTGCAAAAAAGTGCAATTGCAGGAAATACGGGTGTTCGTTATAGTGAGTGAAAGCTTTGACGGGTCAGGAAGAATCTTCTTCAAGAGCCTGTCAAAGCCCCTTTTTTAATCGTTAATCCGATTAAGACTATAGGTTTAAGAGACTAAGGAGGATGGGAAAGCCTATGCAAAAAGTGGGGAAACGCAACACCCGTAATCTGGCCTGGATCATATTGATTGTCATGGTCATGTCCGTGGTGCTTAGTGCATGCGGAAATAAAGAAGAAGGACAGGTAAGTGGCAACAGCGGCAATGCCGACGATCCGTTGGAAGTCAGCATTATGACCATCACGCCGAGTGCCGTCCCCGCTGCTGATGATAATGTAATCAAACGCGCCATTGAGGAAGCGACTAACTCCAAAATGAATATCCAGTGGGTCTCCAACAATATCTACGGTGACAAGCTCAATCTGACCCTGGCTTCCGGGGATATACCTGATCTCATCATGATTAATGATCCGTTTGGAAGTACCTTCACCAAGATGGTTAAACAGGGTGCTTTTTGGGATATCACCCCTTATATCAAGGATTATTCGAACCTCAGCGGAGGCATTCCCGATATAGCTTGGGATACAACCAAGGCAGCAGATGGCAACAATTATGGGATCCCGCGGCCTCGCCCGGTCACTGGAGATTCTTTTTTTATCATCCGCAAGGATTGGCTTGACCGATTGAATTTGCAGGTGCCAGAGACCACAGATGAGTTGTTCAACGTGATGGAGGCTTTTGTGGAGCAGGACCCCGATGGTAACGGAACCAAAGATACCACGGCACTTGCCGCTTATATCAGTCCGGATGATCTCGGTTGGGGAGGTAATCTGGGCCCCGTACTCGGAGCCATTGAGAATTCTTTTATCGGAACCAATAGCAGTTGGAAATGGGATGAGTCTCAGGGGAAGCTGGTCTACAGGGAGCTGTTGCCTGAGGTGAAAGAATCCCTTCAATATCTAACCAAAGCCTATAGCAGCGGCATGATGCCGGAAGATCTGCTTTCGCTCAAGCTGACGCAGGCCAGGGAACTGTTCAAGCGCAATCAGGCGGGCATTATCGTGGACAAGACAGGTACAATGCGCAAAATCTATGCCGATGACCTGAAGAAGGTCGATCCCTCTTTCAAATATACGGATTTCTATCCTTTGACCAATCTGAATGGATATAATCCGAAGGGTTCGGGATACAACGGTATTCTGGCGATCCCAGCGAGTGTGCCGGAAGAGAAGATGAAACGAATTCTCCAACTCGTTGATACCTGGATGAATCCGGAAGTATTTGGAATCCAGCAGTTCGGGATTGAAGGTACGCATTATGAAGTGGTCGATGGTAAAAAGGTAACAAGTAGTGAAAAATTGACGGCGGATAACGCGTCAGATTTCAATCATATCGTTAACGTCATCGACCTGCCTTGGGATACCACGGGTGAAACGGATGAAGAGACACAGGCCAATGAACTGTTCAAAAAAGTGGAGGCAGAGCGAGACAAAACGAGCGTAGCGGATCTGGCCGCTGGTCTTCAGTCCGAGACTGGGCAGAAAGTGCTGCCTGAACTCAACAAGAAGATCCAGGATCTGAAAGCGAAAATTATTTTGGGCCGGGAGCCGATTGAAGCTTGGGATGCCTTTGTGGAAACCCTGCGGAATGATCCGAATTTCCAGGCGATGAGTGATGAGATGACCGAAGCTTACAAGAAAAGAAATGGACAGTGATCTGAGGGAAGGAGCTGCAAACCATGAGCACCCATGAGCAACGAATGAGTACGGTTAAGGGGAAGCAGACTTCATCCAAAAAGAAAGGGTTAAACCTGCTGTCCGCATTTCGGCGTGACCAGTCGTTATATTTGCTCGCATTGCCGGGCGTATTGTTCTTCCTCGTTTTCAAATACATCCCGATGTGGGGCATCATCATTGCATTTCAGGATTACTCGCCCTTTCGGGGGATTCAGGGCAGTGAGTGGGTGGGCTTGCAACACTTTACAGCACTCTTTGGTAATCCGGATTTTGCGTTGTTGTTCCGAAATACGCTGGCAATCAGCCTGCTCAATCTGATTTTGTTCTTTCCTTTTCCGATCCTGATTTCCCTGGGACTCAACGAACTGCGAAGTGTGGCGTATAAGAGACTGATTCAAACGATTATCTACATGCCGCATTTCCTCTCCTGGGTGATCATTGCAGGGTTAACGCTGCTGCTGTTCGCCAAAGGAACGGGACTGATTAATGAGTTATTCGCTTTATGGGGATGGCCCCGCGTGGATATATTGACGAACCCGGACAGCTTCTGGATTATGGTCACCTTGCAAGCGATGTGGAAGGAAGCTGGTTGGGGCACGATTGTGTTCCTGGCCGCCATGGCGAGTGTGGATACTCAGCTGTATGAGGCAGCACGCATGGATGGAGCGGGACGATTGCGCCAGATCTGGCATATTACGTTGCCTGCCATCCGCAGTGTCATCATCGTGCTCTTGATTTTAAGACTCGGAGACATCATGGAGGTGGGGTTTGAGCAAATCTTCCTTATGTACAACGGCGCTGTATCTGAAGTGGCCGAAGTGTTCGACACCTATGTATACCGCACAGGGATCGAGCAGGGCGATTTCAGCTACAGTACAGCGGTTGGACTGTTCAAATCCGTAATTGGTCTAGTACTGGTCGTTGTCGCAAATCGTGTGGTTAAGCGCATGGGTCAGGAAGGCGTCTACTAGTTCGATCCGGCACCTATCCATACCCGGTCAGCCATTAATCAATGGAGAGGAGGTTTTGAATGCATCGCATGAAATGGAGTGAGCGGATTGGACAGTCCCTGAATGTGGTTACGCTTGGACTACTGGCTGTGGTCATGTTTTTCCCGCTATATTATGTTTTCGTCGTTTCATTCACGGACCCCGGAGAGTATTTGCAAAAGAAAATTGTACTCTTTCCGGAACGCTGGTCTGTTGAAGCCTATACGTATTTGTTATCCACGCCTGCCTTTGCACGCTCGCTGGGGAACAGTGCATTTCTGGCAACCGTCGGCACGTTGTGCAGCCTGGCTGTATCATCCTCTCTGGCATATGCGCTGTCCCAGAAGCGATTCCACTTCAGAAAAATACTGATGTTCCTGATTGTACTAACCATCTTGTTTAGCCCAGGCATCATTCCAAATTATCTGCTGGTGCGGGAACTCGGGCTGATCAATAATATCTGGGCATTAATTCTGCCTGCGCTCGCCAATGGCTGGACAGTGTTGCTGATGAAAAATTTCTTCGACAGCCTGCCCGCAGAGATCAGCGAAGCGGCATCCATGGATGGCTGTAGTGCCATCCGAACCTGGTACACGATTGTGTTGCCCTTATCGATGCCTGCGCTTGCTGCTTTTGGATTGTTTTTCGCTGTAGGCTACTGGAATCAATTCTTCGCGGCACTGTTATACCTGAATGATTCTGCCAAATGGCCCATCCAAGTATTATTGCAAAACATGTTGCTGAACGCATCCAATATCGATCTGGTTGCGCCTGGACAGCAGGTGGAGACACCGCCGACAGAAATGTTGAAGATGGCCGCGATTATTGTAGCCATATTGCCAGTACTGGTGGTGTATCCATTTATTCAAAAGCATTTTGCCAAAGGAGCACTGATCGGCTCGGTCAAAGGATGAATCTGCATTCAGGCGGGTATTCCCGGGAAGGAGGTCCATACAGATGATATTCAAGCGCACAGCAGACCCATTACCCAAAGGGCGTTATTTCAGGCGCAGTCTGATGATGATTCTGTTTATCGCTTGCATTCCGGGAGTTATTACAGGGGTGCTGCTGTATGGCTGGGTCACCGTCAAAATGGAAAAGATTTTGCAGCAAACCCATCTGCATCAGTTTGAACAGCGTACCGTGTGGGTTGGCGATCAATTGGATGCGCTTGAATTGACCTTCTCGCAGTGGGCCTTCGATCCGGTTTTCGATAATCGTCTGAAAGAGCTCGATTTTGTATTCAAGTATAAACAGGTGCATGAACTGTACCGATTGCTGCTGATGATTCAGAATTCCAATACATTGATCGGCAAAGTTCAGTTGTATCTGGGGGAACCGCAGGCCGTGAAGATGGATTCTGAACGGTATGATTTTATCAAAGACACTGGGGAGATCGAGAAGTATGAACTGCTAACTCATCAGCCCCAGGCCACATATTGGTCCCGCTCCATGGATAGCACCTCCATGATGATGGTGAATCGACTTCCGGGTGGAAGCGACGATGCACTCGGGGCACTAACGATCACGCTGGATAACAAGCAACTGGGTAACATGTTACAGACCTTGTCTCCGTATAATGGCGGGACGACATTCCTGCTGGATGAGCAGGGCAAGCCCATGCTCCCACAAGACCAATCGCTTGGTGGATTACAGCATGCTGTTCGTGAACATCTGTTGAACCAGGAAGGGAATCTGTCTTCATTTCTGATGGAATATGAGGGCCTGACCTACTCGGTTCAATCGGGCACCTATCGCAGACTGGGTACCGATTGGACTTATGTGTCCGCGGTGCCTCTCAATGAAATTGTAGCTCCAATTGTGTCTGTACCCCGAATCATTCTTCTCGTCAACGGATCTGGACTCTTGCTGGCTCTGATCCTGTCGTGGGTCGGTTCGCTGCAACTCTATAAACCGTTTACGAAATTACTGCGAATATTTACCGTGGCTTCTGTCCGCCCAAATGGGTCTGTACAACTGGATGAAATCAAGCATATTGAACAGCGCTGGATTGGCGTTAATCAGGAGAGAGAATCGTTGCAGCAACGGTTGGAAGAGCAACTTCCACTCGCTCGGGAAAGCTTGCTGATTCAACTCACGCTGGGTCATCTGTTATTGTCATCCGACCATGAATGGAAGCAACGTCTGGCACAGCTGGGCTGGGTCCTTCGAGATGAGCGGTTCATCATCCTGTTTGCTCACATTCGTCCGAGTGCAGTTCTTCTATATGGGGCAAAGGAGCAAAATCGGAGCGAATCTCAGGAGTGGATCAGTTTTGCCGCAACGGACATGCTGAACAGGCAGTTGGAGGATCTTCCTTACCGTGCCGAAACGATTAATTACCATGACATGTCCATTGCACTGTTGCTCGCTATCCCTCCAGAGGTCCAGCCAGAGACGCCTGAATTCAGAGATGAATTATCTCGAATGGCCCAGCATTGGCTGGAAGCCGTGCATTCGGAATGGAACGTCCGTATGACAGTATCGATCAGTAAACTCACATCAGATGCATCCCATATCCCACAGCTGGTCAGAGAATCGAGGGCTGTGTTGAGGAAAAGACAATTCTCTTCCAACGCGACCATCATTGATATGAATGAGGAGGCAGCGCAGGATGTGAATGAACATGGAGTATATCCGCTTGAGCTGGAGCAGGCCATCATCTCGGCATTACGTAGTGGTGAACAGGACTCTGCTCTGGAACAGTTCAGCATATTTATTGGCACGTATGCTGGATCTGAAGTGCCGGAGAAGCATGTTCGTCAGGCTTTATTCCAACTGCTGGCACGCATACAACATACCCTTTTGCAATTAGGGGAAGATCCGGTCGAACTGTTTGGGGTAGGGATGTATGAAGAGGTACTGCAACTGCATGATTTGGATGAATTGTTCCAGTGGTTCAGGGAACGGATTGTGCACGTATGTGTAGAGGAATTCACAGGCAAGGAAGAGAAGCAGATACAGATGGCGGTTCATCAGATGAAGGAGCATGCGCAGCAGCAGTATGCAGAAGCATTATCGCTGGATGAATTGGCAGATCTTCATGGGATTCATTCCTACACGTTAAGTCGGGCGTTCAAGCAGACATTCGGGCAAAATTTTGTGGACTACTTGACGGAGGTAAGACTTCACAGGGCCAAGGAGCTGCTTGAATCAACAGATGTCAAGATCAGTGAAATTGCGGAGCAGGTGGGCTATCAGCCCAGTTACTTCAATCGTTTGTTCAAAAAAAGTGAGGGAACGACGCCAAGTCGTTACCGGGAAGACATTCACAAGCATACCGGGCACAATCGGGGTAACCGCTCCGTTTAAATCACGCCTTAGTTTTCAGCCCAAAGGAGAGTGAGATGTGACGTGTCACAGGACAAGCCAAATATTATTTTTCTCATGACAGATCAGCAACGATGGGACTGTATTGGAACGTTCAATGAACATATTCATACACCGAATCTGGATAAACTTGCAGCCGAGGGAATCACGTTCCAGGATGCGGTCTGCCAATCGCCGATGTGTGCGCCAAGCCGAAGCTCCATGATGATGGGGTATTATCCATCCCAGCTTGGGGTCCGAACGAATTATGGCGGTTTGTTCGAGGAAGACAAACTGCCTTCCGAACCGTTGCCGGAGTTAATGCACCGCGCAGGGTATCAGACAGCCGGATTTGGAAAAACGCATTGGAACCATAGTGATGGTGTAGAGGAGCCTTCTACGCGAGGGTTCGAAGTAAGATCGATCGGTCTTTCTCGTCAAAGTGGTCATTATGAACAGGGAGCGACAATGATGGGCGACTCCCATCCCGAAGCACTGGAAGCCTATCATCAGGAGACCAAGGATTTTGGCAGCGGCGAGGAAAATGTCAACGGTTATACAGGGCTTACGAGTCAGATTCCGATGAACCAGCATCGGGATGGCTGGGTAGCCGAGCAGGCGCTGCAATTTTTGGATGAAGGGGTAGACCCGGAGCGGCCGTTATTTTTTTATCTGTCTTTCCTGAAGCCACATGCCGGGTTCAATGTGCCCCAAGCATTCGAAGATCTGTACAGGCTGGAAGATATTCCGGATATCCCGCAACCGCCTTGGGAGGATGAAATGCAGACTCACCTGGCAGCTTCGGATGAATTGAATTCGAATAGTCGCCAGTCGTATCTCGACAAGAAGAAGGTATGGGACGAGCGCAGTTTGGAGGAGCGAAGGAAGACAACGTTAAGATACTGGGCGAATTGCTCCTGGCTCGATCATTACTTTGGACTCGCTTTGGAGAAGTTGGAGAACCAGGGAAGGCTGGAGAACGCGCTGATTGTATTTGTCTCGGATCATGGAGAGATGTTGGGGGAACGACAGTTTCGCTTCACCAAATACAATCTGTATGACAGTAGCGTGAGGGTGCCGCTTATCTTGTCCGGTACCCACATTGAGGAGCAGAAGCGCGGAACGATTGACCAAGGGCCTGCGGAGTTGGTGGATCTGGTGCCGACATTGACACGTGCAGCCGGACTTGAAGCGAATCTGATGCTTCCTGGTGTCGATCTGCTGGGCGATCTCCGGCATCGCGGAACGTTCTGTGAATTTCATGGAAAGGGCGTAACGGCGCCTCATTCGGCTCCAGCCTATATGTGGCGGACCACGGAGTGGAAGCTCATTCTGTACATGGAAGGCTCTGTCGCGGAGTCCGCATCCAGAGTGCATGAAACGAAGGGGGAATTGTATCACCTGACGGTTGACCCTCATGAGTGGACGAATCAGTATGATGAGGATCAGCATGCTGTAATTCGGGAGCAACTAAAGACCGAACTGCTGATGCATCTGGCTGTCAGTTGGGCGAAAGGCCCCTTTTTCTATGATCGTGGAGGAACCAAGCCGTTAGAGCGGTAGATAGACCCTGTTGACCGGGCAACCGGAGGCAAAGCAGTTATTGCTGAACCAGTTCAGTCGATCTCATTAGATTGGCTCGTAGGGACAGAGATAACCGGCTTTGCTTTTTTTTGTAAGCATATACTAACCAATCGATGGAGGGGAATTGTAAATGAAAACCAAATCAACTGTGGTCAAAGGAACAAAAGTACTATTCACATTGCTGTTAAGTGGAGTTATTGGATGGACTGGTGTTGTTTCACCGGGAGGGGGCGTACTTCAGGCAGATGCCGCAGAGGGGTCTGCACCACGTCTGGTTGAAAATCTGGGAAGAGGTCTCACTGCCGTATATCTGGGAGAGAGCAAGGTATATCTGAGCTGGCGTCTGCTTGGGACCGAACCGCAGCAGGTTACATTTGATATCTATCGTCGGACGGGTACAGAAGAGGTGAAGCTGAATGACCAGCCTTTGACACAGGGAACCAATTATACGGACACCAATGTAGATGTAACTCAGAGCCATACGTATATCGTGAAGTCTTATGTGGAGGATAGCTTACAGGATGAGAGTGCAGAGGTTGTGTTGGCGGCGAATCCCGAGATCCGCAATTATTTCAGTATTCCATTGCAAAATATAACATCCAATCCGTCCGATTATTTTGTGCAGCATGGCTGGCCAGGGGATCTGGACGGTGATGGGGAATATGAATACGTAGTCACCCGCATTCCGGTGAACGGAGGCAATAAATATGTGGAAGCCTACAGCCTGACCGAAGGTTTCCTATGGCGAATTGATCTGGGGCCTTACAGCGTGACCACGATCGATACATATAATGCGCCACCTGCTTCGGTGAGCGAATTCGGTGTGGCTGGACTGGGCGGCTGGCGTGACAACGACAATATAACGGTGTTTGATCTGGACAGTGACGGGAGGGCTGAAGTGCTGCTGCGTACCTTTGAAGGGGTAGCGTTTGCGGATGGTCAGGTCGTTCCTGCTACAGCGGAGCGTGCACAGTATGTTTCCGTCGTGAATGGATGGACGGGAACAGAAGCGGCACGCACAACGATAACCAATGATTATGCAGCCGATGGTCCGCTCAGTGGGCACTTTGGCATTGCTTATCTGGATGGTGAACATCCAAGCCTGATTACGGCGCTCAAAAATCGTACGCTCAGCCGCAACTTTCAGTATGTGACGTCAGCCTATGACTATGCAGGTGGTGCCCTGACCGAGCGTTGGAGACATGCGGGAGCGGACGGTGAGTTTTTCCACCAGATTCGTATACTGGATCTTGACGGGGATGGGAAGGATGAGCTGTCATTCGGAGGCTGGGCGCTGGATGATAACGGGGAGACCTTATACAGTCTGCCGGGTGTAGTCCATGGCGATCGTTTCCACATTACAGACATTGATCCGGATCGACCGGGGCTGGAGCAATTCGGGATTCAGCAGGCGGAGAACGGAAACGTCAATCAATTCCCTTGGTTTTATGCCGATGCGGCGACGGGCGAGATCATTCGTACAGGGGAAATCCCGCAGGATGTCGCACGGGGAACACTGGCGGATATTGATCCAACGCACCATGGGCTTGAGATGTGGTCAAGTTCAGGCAATATCTACAATGTGGACGGCGAAGTGATCAGCTCAGTTCAGCCCTCAACCAATTTCAGAATTTGGTGGGATGGTGATGTGCTTGGCGAGCTGCTGGATAAGAATTTTGTGGAAAAGTGGGATTGGGAGCAGAACACAACAACACGTCTGTTTACAGCCGATGATGTTCGCGTGAATTCCAGAAACGCCCCTGTGCTCTATGGCGATCTATTGGGGGATTGGAGAGAGGAAATTCTCTATGAAACGAGTGATTTCACAGCATTACGTCTGTACACAACAACGATACCATCCGATGTCCGCATCTACACGTTGCCGCATAACCCGGCCTACCGCAATGGGCTGGCGGTGAAAGGATATATGCAATCCTTGTTGACGGATTATTATCTGGGTGAAGGAATGACAACACCAACCGTCCCGAACATTCTTCCCGTCGTGTACAATGGGGATCATGAGTCTTAAACCAAGGGAAGGGGATGTTTCAGATGCATGGTCAGATATCCAAAAAGGAAACTTCCTGCTGTTGTTCTGCAAGCCGAAGTGGCAGGATGGAAGTGAAAATTCAATTAGAGGACAAGCCCGAATTGACGGCTTCCCGTGAGAGTGCAGCGTCTGACCATGCATCACGTCATTCCGTTGACCTTCTTGAGATTAGTATGCTGGCGAGAGACGATGGAAACATCGCCGGGCGAAACGATAGGGACAGCATATGGATTGAAGGTGGACGTTTTCTTATGGGCACCAATGATCCGGAAGCTTTTGCAGGTGATGGGGAAGGGCCTGTCCGGGATACCCAGGTGGACTCCTTTTATCTGGATGAATGCACAGTGACCAATGCGCAGTTTGGACAATTTGTACGGGAGACAGGATATCGAACAGAAGCCGAGCGATTCGGCTGGTCCTTTGTTTTTCATCTGTTCGTTTCTTCGCAAACGGCTGTGAATGTTCGTACCGTGGTGCAGCAAACGCCCTGGTGGTGGGTTGTTGAAGGTGCAGACTGGTCTCATCCCGAAGGACCTGACTCTGATGTGAATGACAGGGCTGACCATCCCGTTATCCATATCTCCTGGAACGATGCCAATGCGTATTGTGGCTGGGCGGGTAAGCGCCTGCCCTCAGAAGCCGAGTGGGAATATGCAGCCCGAGGTGGATTAATCCAGAAGAAATATCCCTGGGGCGACGTTCTGCGGCCGGATGGACAGCACCAGTGTAATATCTGGCAAGGAACCTTTCCAACTCAAAATAATGCCGCAGATGGTTATGCAGGTACAGCTCCATCCCGATCCTTTACTGCAAACGGATATGGATTGTACAACATGTCAGGTAATGTATGGGAATGGTGCGCTGACAACTATGTTACGGATCATGAAAATTCTATACTTGCTCAGATAGTTGCTTCTCCCGATGAAGTTCGCAAGGTGTTAAAAGGTGGTTCCTACCTTTGCCACCGTTCCTATTGCAATCGGTACAGAGTGGCAGCACGGATTCCCAATACGCCGGATACATCCACCGGACATATCGGTTTTAGATGTGCATCCGATGTATTGCCGGTATAGCGTGCTATTGATTGGACATACCGAATACGATTATGTATATGAAAGGAATACAAGCGACTCATGTGAGTCGCTTTTTTCCTTTTACTGATCGGAAAGGATAATTCCGTTATTTCACGAATACAACAGAGAACTCAGCGAATTCAAAATCACAGACAAAGGGTGTGCCACATGACGAATCTATTCGAACAATGTTCAGGTCAAACATTATCTGCCAATCTGGGATGGCTGAACGAGCCAGCAGATTGGTCCATTGAAGACGGCAAAGTAACGATAACCGTTTCGCCGATCAGTGACTTTTTTATTGATCCGGGAGGGGACCCGGTCAAAGCCTCAGCTCCATTTTTACATACGATAATCAAGGGAGATTTCAGCATCGTCGCTCAAGTACAGGTGGACATGAAAGAACAGTATGACTCGGGCTGCCTGATGGTGAGGGTGGACGATACGAATTGGGCTAAAGTTTGCTTTGAGTATTTCGAAGAACAGCCATCCATTCTCAGTGTCGTTACTCGTGGTAACTCGGATGATTGTGTATCAGCACCTGTAGAGGTTAAAAAGCCTTATTTACGTGTAGCCCGGGCAGGCAACAGCTTTGCTTTCCATTATTCTCAGGATGGAGAGAAGTGGAAGCTGGTTCGTTATTTCGGTCTCGACTGCCCGGAAGAGATCAAAGTTGGCATTGTGGCCCAATCCCCCATTGGGCAAGGGACGACGGTTACTTTTACAAATGTACAGCTTCAACATGGGGTGACCGGAAGTGTTCGCCGAGTAGAATAACCGGACAAAGGAAAGCACAGCATGACAGGTTATTGGGTTGTTTTTCAGTTATATTAGACATCAAGGAGTGATTAACACATGAACTGGATCAACTCATTACAGGTCGCTATTCAATATATGGAAGACCACTTGCTCGAAAATATGACGACGGAGCAGATTGCAGCGCAGGCCCATATCTCTCCTTTTCATTTTCAACGTACCTTTGCCATACTAACTGATGTTACTGTAGCCGAGTACATAAGACGCAGACGATTGACATTGGCGGCACATGAGCTGCTTCAGAGTGATATTAAAATTATCGATTTGGCGCTTAAATACGGTTTCGATACACCGGAATCTTTCTCCAAAGCCTTTCGTAGACAACATGGTATCGCACCCAGTGAGGCTCGAAAGAATAGTAACGCTGTCCAATCGTATAATCGTCTGGTTATTCAAGTGAGTCTACAAGGAGCAGAACCGATGAAGTATAAAATCGTTGAACATCCTGAATTTACGTTAGTAGGAGTGAAGCAGGCTTTCTCATATGTAGATGGAGAACACCTGCAAGGGATAGGGAAGCTGTGGCAGGAAGCGTGGACGAGCGGTACAGAGGATCGTTTGTTTGAACTGAACAATGGGGATATTCAGGGATTACTTGGCGTTGTTGTGGATCAGAACGAAATTCAGGAGAAACAGATGCAATACTGGATTGCTACGGCTTACGATGGTGAGGTACCTGATGGATTATCAACCTTCACGATGCCTGCTTCCAAATGGAGTGTATTTGAAGTAGAAGGCCCGATGCCGGAGAGCATGCAGCTTCTGTGGAAACAGATTATTTCGGAATGGTTTCCATCCAATCCTTATGAGCACGCGTATATGCCAGAGCTGGAAGTATACCCAGGGCCGAACCAACCGCCGCAAATCTGGATACCGATTAAATAAATTTTAATGGTTTCAAACTCGATCATTGTAGCCCGTAAACACTCGGATAACCGAAGCTGTTTATGGGTTATTTGGTTGTGATTAATCAGGGATTCGAAGTTGTACAGAGGATGTTCAAGCGTTGTTCATTTTATTGCAACTAGGTAAACATGATATATTGGAACAAGAGTTTATCGCATTAAGAGAACAATAAGGTGAAGCGCAGGGAGGCAGACGTGTTGCATGTGGAGAAATTCGTTCAAGCGATTATGGCTCATGAGGAATTAATGCACGACCTGCGGCGAGTTCGAAGTCTGCAATTGCCTCAATGTTACATAGGCGCAGGATATGTTCGTAATTATATCTGGGATCTTCTTCATGGATATGCCCTTCGTGAGCTGCATAGTGATATCGATGTTGTCTATTATGATGCGTCAGACCTGCGTGAGGAACGAGACATCCAGTTGGAGCGTCAGCTTCGTGAGTTGACAGGCAATGCCAAGTGGTCGGTCAAAAATCAGGCGAGAATGCATCTGCGCAATGGCACAGTTCCTTATCATTCTACTGAAGATGCTCTTCGCTATTGGCCAGAAGTTGTGACTGCCATAGGAGTACAGTTGGATGAAGAGGATCGGGTGAACATCTGTGCTCCGCATGGCTTGCATGATCTGTATCAACTCGTAGTCCGCAAAAGTCCGTTCTTCACGGATGCTGACTATTATAATCAACGCGTACAGAAGAAGTGCTGGCAGGAACAATGGCCGAAACTAACGATAATAACAGCTTGAAATAATAAGTGATTTGCGGAATAGTGGGTACAAGAAGGAGTGTCTACGGATTTGATAAAAAAGTTCTTACAAAAAAATGGACTGATCATTGATCTTGTCCTGTTGGCATGTTTTGTGGCATTTCTGATCTTCTGGGGCCAAAGATTTCCAGTCATGTTATTCGGAATGATCACGGTGGCCTTTATCGTGCTAAGGCGGATCGACTATCAGAAGCATGTTATTCTGAAGCGGATTATCCTTACCGGATTTGGCGTGGTTGCCGTCTCTTTTGTCATTATTGAAGCACTTGTATTTACACAGCTCGGTGCGAATGATCCGGAAGAAGCGGACTATGTCATTATTCTGGGTTCGGGTATCAAAGGAACAGAATTGTCATTGACCCTGAAGCAAAGGCTGGATACCAGTCTGGCCTATATTCGCAGTCATCCTCAGACACCGGTCATTGTATCGGGTGGGCAGGGACCTGGAGAATCGATTCCTGAAGCGCTCGCCATGAAAAACTATCTGATTGAACAGGGGATTAGCCCTACCCAAGTCATTATGGAAGATCGCTCCACAAGCACACAGGAGAATTTGGCCTTTTCCAAAAAAATCATTATTGATTCCGGGCTGGAGCACCCCGAGATCATGATCGTCACCAGTGACTATCATATGTTCCGCTCCAAATATATCGCTGCCAAGAACGGTTATGCGGCAGAATACGGCATATCCGCTCCGTCACCGGGATATTTGAAACCGGTCAACATGATCCGTGAATATTTTGCTACGATCAAAACATTTATCTAGTCTATCGGCATAAATCCAAAACAAAGAAAAAGAAAAAGAGAGTCTCAACTCAAGAAGACATCGGTTTACTCCTGACAGCGTGCGAACGTTGTCTTTTTGTGTTCAGATATCTGAATCTCAAACCATGTTATAATATAGGTCATTAATAGAAGAACGATGTAGGAGTGAATGATCATTACAGCATATCAATTACCTGCTCTATATGAGCAGAAGAAAGTTTCAATGCACGAGATGGAAGAGATTGTACGACTGTTGGCCCAAGCACCGCTACTATATGATGATGGGCAGAGCATTCAGGTTCAGGATTACATGGGAGGATTGGAGGTCGAACTTGAGCATGAGGTACGTCGTGCAGTGACCGAGTTGTACGAACTGGCTGTTCAGGCCTGCCGCGCCTTCGCTGATCCATTGGCGTATGAGCAGTTTCAGGATGCGCTTGGGTTACAGGCTGAGTTATGGCAGGAGGAAGTGCTCACTCTTGCGAAGTGGATGGACTGGTTGAAGCAGATTAGTGAAGGAAAGAAAATACTGCCAGAGTATAACTTTACAGCCATGCTTGGCAACTTGCCAGACGGATTCATGATCCATGACTTTTATGATGAACTCCGATATCAATTGGAACAAAACCCTGCAAACGCATGGGCGATCGAAGAGCGGGATTGCTTGTACGCAGCCCTGGGTGCGAATTAAATCAAACCAATGGGTCACCAGCGGTGTTTAATCTAATATAAGCAATTTGCATGCATAGAAACATTCCAATCTATATCTTGCGAGTTCTTTACCCAGTATGGGAAATGAGGGGATACCGTGAAGAAGATTGTATTGGCTGGTGGAACGGGATTTGTCGGACAGGATTTTGCCCAGAGGTTCAAGAAGCTGGGTTATGAGGTGCTGATCATCTCGCGTCAGCCCGGTCATATTGTCTGGGAGGATCGAGCAGGAATCATAGGGGCATTGGAAGAAGCAGAGATGCTGATTAACCTGGCAGGTAAATCGGTGAACTGCCGTTATACGGATGAGAATCGCAAAGTCATTCTGGAATCCAGAACCCGTACAACACGAATTCTCGGCGAAGCCGTGCTGGCTTGTAATCATCCTCCCGAACTATGGATTAATTCGAGTACAGCAACCATATACAGACATGCCGAAGATCGCCCCATGACGGAAAAAGAGGGCGAGATTGGCTCGGGCTTCTCGGTTGACGTTGCCAAGGCGTGGGAACGGGCTTTCTTCGAATTCAGTCTGCCGTCTACACGTCAGATTGCATTGCGGATTGCGATTGTGCTGGGTGAGGGCGGCGTAATGGTGCCCATGACGAACCTGGTCCGTTTTGGCCTGGGTGGTTCGCAAGGAGCTGGAACACAGCAGTTCAGCTGGATTCATATCGAGGATCTGTTCCGCATGGTGATCTATCTGCAGGAGCATCCACACCTGAATGGTGTGTTCAATGCCTCCTCGCCGCATCCCGTTACGAATCGCGAGCTGATGGCGAGCCTGAGAGAGCAGATGGGTGTTCGGATCGGATTACCTTCCCCTCGCTGGATGCTTGAAGTGGGCGCACGTTTTATTCAGACCGAAACAGAGCTTGTCCTCAAAAGCCGATGGGTGATTCCCGAGCGATTGGAGAGGGAAGGATTCACTTTCACATACGGTACGCTAGATACTGCTCTTGCGGAGATTCTGAATAAGAAGAAATGACACTTCATACAAAAGAAAACACAACAGGAAGGGCAGAGGCATCTGCCCTTTTATTATATATTTCAAAGCTGCTATTTGATGGCGTTTCGCCATTTGAGGTGGAGGATTCATTTCATTTATAAATGTTCAACTAAACATTTACACGATAACGGAGAGGGCAGAAATAACTTGAAGAAGCAGAGCGGTCGCCTAAAAGCTTTCTGCAAGAAAGCTGCATCGGAAGCATATGCTTATCCCCGGATTTTCCCTTCTTAAGAAGGGAATCAAAAAAATCTGGGGATAACAGCGATCGGAAAGTTGTTCTGTCATCGGAGTATCAGTGTAAATACAATTAGCTGAACTTATAGAGGTTTTTCAAAAAGTCCGCTTTTGATTACGAAGGATGCCTAGTGGCATCATCAGCATCGAATATGGTATTCAGCCGAAATGTCCGTTGCTCACGTAGTTTTCCTACGCTCCGCTACTCCATTTCTAGCTTCATCCCATCTTCTCGGTACTGAAAACCGGTCTTTTTGAATACGAACTTATTATCAGTCAGATGAACAGAAAGAGGTTGGGGAAATGCAACTTAGAAGAGTAAGGATCGCGGGAACAGGGAAGTACCTGCCGGAACAGGAAGTCACCGATGAGGAACTGGATCGCCGTTTGGGCGTGCCTGCCGGATGGGTCAGCAAAGCCACAGGCGTAGGTGTGCGCCATTATGCTTCGGGTGAAGAAACCTCCTCCTTCATGGGCGCGCGAGCTGCCGAAGCTGCACTGGCGGATGCAGGATTGCAATTCAGTGATATCGACTGCCTGGTGTGTACCAGTGGCACGAAGGAACAACCGTTACCAAGTACGGCAGTGTTTATCCAGCAGGCCATGGGGCAGCAAGATTCGGGCGTACCTGCCTTTGATATGGATGCAACCTGCTTAAGTTTCCTGAACGGACTGGATGTGATCTCCTATATGGTAGATGCCGGACGTTACCAGCGAGTACTGCTCGTAGCCACTGAGATTGCCTCAGCCGGACTGAATTGGTCGGATAAAGAAAGTGCGGCCCTGTTCGGAGATGGAGCGGCCGCCGTTATTATTGAACGTTCGCCTGAAGGATCATCGTCACAGATCGTCCATGCTTCACTTCGAACCTACAGCCGAGGTGCTCGCTTCTCGGAGATTGCCGGTGGAGGCACACGGCTGCATGCATCTAATTACAAGGCAGATCAGCCTGAACCCTACCTATTTCATATGGATGGACAGGCCATCTTCCGCATGGCTTCCAGACTTCTGCCCGGATTCATCAGCGACATGTTACAGGCGACCGGGAATCGGATGGAGGATTTCCAATTGGTTATTCCTCATCAGGGGAGTGCCATGGCGATGAGATTGATCCGCAAGAAGCTTGGGATTGCTGAAGATCGATTCATGGACATCACACGAAATCACGGCAATACGATTGCGGCATCCATCCCGATGGGGCTGCATGAAGCGATTAGACAACAGCGCATTCAACGGGGGGGTCGAGTGCTGATGATTGGCACAGCTGCCGGATTATCATTGGGAGGACTCATTTTTGACTACTAGATCTGGGGAAACCGGACATCACACATCTGCTTCTCTCCGTGTGCTGCTTACAGGCGGGAGGGCTCCCGTAACGCTCGATCTAGCACGCATGCTTCATCGGGCAGGCCATCGCGTCTATGTAGCGGAGAGTGCAGCAAGGCATCTGACCAAATCATCCAGTGCAGTGGAACAGTGTGCTGCGGTCCCATCGCCGCGACATGACACAAAAGCGTATCTGGCAGAGCTGGAACGGTTGGTTCAGGATTGGCAGATTGACCTGTTGATTCCGATGTGTGAAGAAGTCTTCTATGTGGCTCAAGGGGCAGACAGACTGAGTTCATACTGTCGTGTTCTGGTCTCTTCATTGGAGCAGCTGCATGAGCTGCATCATAAATATGATTTTATCCAGCTAGCAAGATCACTCGGTCTTTTGGTTCCGGATACACGCCTGATCAAAAGTCAGAAGGAATGGATGGAAACTCAAACTGTTCTGGAAACGATGGGGGATTGGGTATGGAAACCGGTGTACTCCCGTTTTGCCGCCAAAGTCCGCATGCCGAATCTTATGACAGATGACGCTGGGGCAGGGACGGATCAGCAAGGAAACGTAAGCGAAAAGAAACGTCGACATTTCCGTAACGACCCTCTGGACGAAGTAGCATTATCATCTATTTCACCTTGGGTTGCACAGGCCTACATTCCTGGTCAGATGTTATGTACATACAGCATAGCGCATGAAGGGCAACTGGTTGCGCATTCCACTTACGACAGCCGCTATCGTACAGGTAGCGTGGGAGCCAGTGTTTTTTTTGAACAGGTGGAACATGAAGGTGCCCTTGCGTGGGTGAGACAATTTGTCCAGGCAACGGGGTTTAGCGGACAGATTGGGTTTGATTTTATAGAAGGTCAGAATGGTCGAGTGTACGCAATTGAGTGTAATCCGAGGGCAACGAGTGGGATTCATCTGTTTCACCCCGGAGGTGACTTGGTACGTGCACTGACTGAACCTGAGACATTGATCAAAGAAAGAAAAATGATCATGCCGGCACAGGGCAGCAAAGCCATGCTCATGCTTCCCATGCTGGGAAGCGGGGTTCAGCAGATCTTCGGCAAAGGAAAGTTCCGGGTATGGATAGCAGCGTGGCGTGGCACCAGGGATGTGGTCTATGCACGACAGGATCTTCAACCTTTAATGGAACAATTCGGAGTGGTGCTGGCCGCATGGCGTCTGGCAAGATCGCAGAAGTGCTCGCTGACTGAAGCTTTGACTCACGACATAGAATGGAACGGTGAACAACAATGAACAGAGCATTGGTTACAGGAGCTACGGGATGTCTGGGTAGGCACCTCGCGATCCGACTAGCAAAAGAGGGATGGGAAGTCACCGGTATGGGCCGACAGCCTAAGGTTGGTGCAGAACTTGAGGCGGCAGGAATCCGATTCCAGAGTGGAGATATACGGGATGAGGCAGCAGTAAACGAAGCGTGTATGGGACAGGATGTGGTGTTTCACTGCGCAGCTCTATCCTCCCCATGGGGCCGATATCGTGATTTTTATAGCAGTAATGTAGAAGGGACACAGAATCTCGTAGATGGCGGTATACGTGGTAATGTACAGCGATTCATACACGTCTCCACGCCAAGTATATATTTTAACTACCACCCGCGATATAACGTACATGAGAATGATCCGTTGCCATCCAAACCAGCGAATCATTATGCCGCCACGAAGCTTCTCGCTGAGCAGGTTGTGATGGAGGGGCATGCGAAGGGACTTCCCTCGATCATGATTAGACCGCGAGCGATCTTTGGCCCGTATGATCAGACGTTATTTCCCAGAATTGTAGCAGCAAATGCGAAATCGGGCGTGCCCATGATCGGTGGTGGACAGGCATTAATCGATCTGACATGTGTGGATAATGTGGTGGATGCCCTATTCTTGTGCCGCGATGCCTCTGACGAAGCGCTCGGCCGAGCTTACAATATCTCCAACGGCGATCCGAGGGCGTTCAGTGAGTTGGTAAGCAGCTTGTTTGGCATGCTGGATATGTCATTGCGTCGTCGCAACATTCCTTATCGGACGGCATATGGAGCGGCGGCATTGCTGGAGCGAGTTCATGGCTTTATTCCTGCGTTGGGTGAACCTCCGTTGACACGGTACACAGTCGGCTCCTTATCCATTCCACAGACATTGGATATTACAGATGCACGGGAGCGATTGGGGTACATCCCTCGGGTATCTATTGAAGAGGGTTTGCAACAATTTGCAGACTGGTGGAGGGCTGAATCATGCTGACAACAACTCCGGTGAAACTATATTTGGGTGCGGCGGGTTACTGTACACATCCAGAGTTTCTGACGCTGCGCGGTGGTCGGTTGAGCCCAGTGACTTTCCCGGCAGGATTTGCCTGCATCATTCATCCCGTACATGGACCGATGCTGCTGGATACGGGTTATAGCTCCCGATTTTTTGAGGAAACGGCTCATCTGCCCAACGCACTGTATCGTCATATTACACCTGTGGTCTATCGTGAAGAGGATAGTGCCCTTCAATTTTTGGCTGGGCTTGGACTGAAAGCTTCCGATATTCGGTATATCATCCTCTCGCATTTTCACGGCGATCATATCGCGGGTGTACGAGATTTCCCAGAGGCACAATTCATCTATCTGCCCAGAGCTTATGATGCTGTGCGCTCACTCGGTCCGATTGCGGCTGTAAAGGCAGGCTTTCTTGCCGGGCTGTTGCCCGAGGATTTTATGGCCAGATCATTGCCTGTTACGTGTCAGCCTGAGCGGTTGACGAGAATAGGGGAAGGATTCCCTTTTGATGAGGTCTACGATATCTTCGGTGATGGCAGTCTGCTTGGGGTGGATGTATGCGGTCATGCGGAAGGCATGATGGGACTCCTGCTGCGTACAGAAGAACATGACTATTTTCTCTGCGCGGACGCGGTATGGTCGAGTCGGGCTTTTCGTGAACAGCGCAGACCTCATGCGCTCGCGGGTATTATTATGTCGAATCGACAGGAATACCACCGTAACTTTGACAAGCTGGTTCAGCTGCATCAGCAGTTTCCCCACATTCGGATTGTGCCGAGTCATTGTCGAGATGTACTGGACGTTTGGGGTGTGGGAGGGCCGAAACGATGAGCAATACCCTTCGTATTGTGGTTCATTATGCGCTTGCACGTGGGCTGCGAACATGGAAAACGCGAGAAAAACTGGAGCGCTGGCAAGAGCGCCGGGTTATTCGGCATGTCCATCAGATCCGTGCCCGCTCTCCGTTTTACCGGAAGTGGTGGGGTAGCTTGAACGCATCCGACTGGAGAAGATTTCCCTTGATTGATAAATCGATTATGATGGAGCACTTCGATACACTGAACACGGTGGGCATCACCAAGGACGAAGCGCTGGCTCTTGCAGGTGAAAGTGAAGCAACACGTGACTTCAAACCTTCCATTCAAGGCGTGACGGTTGGACTGTCTTCGGGCACGTCAGGGAACCGGGGGATATTTTTGGTGAGTGATCGGGAGCAGGATGCGTGGACGGGCACAGTGCTGGCCAAGTTGCTGCCTGGTGGACTGTGGAAACCTGCGAAGATTGCGTTTTTCCTGCGGGCCAACAGTAATCTTTATGAATCGGTGCAACGTGGCAAATTGCAGTTTCAGTACTTTGATCTGCTGGAGCGTGTGGAGACCTTGGTGAATCGGCTGGAAACCTACCAACCTACCGTGTGGGTGGCTCCTCCATCCATGCTGCGTCTGTTGGCGGATGCCTATGTGGCAGGCAATTTGACTGCTGTACCGGATAAAATCATCTCTGTTGCCGAGGTGTTGGACCCCCTGGATCGCAAGGTGCTGGAGCAGGTCTTCGGACAGACCGTTCATCAAGTCTATCAGTGTACGGAAGGATTTCTGGGTGCGACCTGTCGTTATGGCACACTACATTTGAATGAAGATATCGTGCATATTGAAAAAGAGTTCATTGATCCCGCCACCCGGCGGTTCGTGCCCATTATTACGGACTTTTCCAGAACATCACAGCCGATCATCCGGTATCGACTGAATGATATTCTGACCGAGGCGGCGATGCCATGTGCCTGTGGTTCCCCATTTACCGCCATTGAGCGGATCGAAGGCCGCTGTGATGACACGCTTTATTTTTCAAACATACATACGGGTGAGGCGGTACTAGTCTTTCCCGATTTCGTTACCCGTTCGGTTATTGCGGCTTCGCCGGATATTGAACATTATCGTGTGGTGCAGCAAGGGGACGGATCAATGGAAGTATCTCTTCGACTTGGCGGGAGCGCAGTGATGGCTCAGGTTGAGACAGATGTACTGCGGGAACTGATGAAGCTGGGAGAGCGGCTCGAATGTAATTTGCCTGAGGTCAAATTCGTTCCGTATACGTTCGAACCGGGAGTCACGAAGCTGCGCAGGGTGGAGAGACGGCATAGCGATTAAGCAGGAGTCTTGCGGTCTAGGTAGGAAGTAAGCAATTTACCGAGGAAAGAAGGTCACGCCGTGACAGCAGAGGAGCACTTAACAGAAGCCGGGCAGGGACGGATTAACACAGATTCGGATGTAGTGAAAAAAACGAAGGAGGGAGCTAACGCTCCTGTGGCCTTAATTACAGGTACATCCAGTGGTTTCGGTATGCTTACCGCAATCACCCTTGCCAAGCAAGGATATCGTGTTGTTGCTACAATGCGTGACCTGAGTCGAAGAGAAGAATTGGTGAAGCTGGCTGAACAGGCGGGGATATCCGAACGTTTGCAATATGTGCAACTGGATGTGACCGATGCTGAATCGGTGCATAAAGCTGTGAGTACCGTACTTCACAATAATGGCCGAATCGATATACTGGTGAACAATGCGGGATTTGCGGTGGGCGGGTTCATTGAGGAAGTATCGATGGAGGATTGGCGGCGTCAGATGGAAACCAATCTGTTTGGATTAATCGCCGTGACACGGGCGGTACTGCCTGTGATGCGTGAACAGAAGCAGGGACTGATTATTAACTTGTCCAGCGTCAGTGGGTTGTCCGGTTTTCCAGGGTATGCGCCCTATGCTGCCTCCAAATTCGCTGTGGAAGGATTCACGGAAAGTTTGCGCCATGAGATGTCTTCGTTTGGCGTTCGGGTGGTATTAGTTGAGCCTGGCTCTTATCGCACGCCGATCTGGAATAAAGGTTTGGGTGAGATTCACCGGAGCGAGAACTCCCCATATAAGCATAAGCTGGATGCGGTTCTTCGCTATTCCAAACATGCGAGTGAAACTGCACCTGACCCACAGGAAGTGGCAGATCTGATTGGCCGAATTGCGCGGATGCGTGCACCAAGGCTTCGATATGCGCTGGGAAAAGGTTCGCGTGTGCTGATCATAGGCAAAGCGGTACTACCTTGGAAGTGGCTAGAGCGGATCATCGCCCATGGCTTAAAATAGCGATTAGGCAGGAGATACGATTGCATAATTCCGATTGGGAGGGATAAGCATATTCGAATTCATCGTCATTATTTTACTTCTTGCGATTGTGGGTCTCCTCTTTCATATTAATAGCAAGTTGCCAGCGCGTGATCGGGTGAAGGAAGCAATGGAAAGGGATAAGGTTCGTAAAGCATCGCAATAAAAAAACACGGAGGTTTTTCATGTGAAAATTGCATTCGTTTTGTTTGATGGACTGACTTTCCTTGATTTTGCTGGATTTTATGATGTGATCAATCGGTTGAATTTCTTTGAACCAACCAAAGGGACGACGTGGGAAACCTGTGCCATGACAGATCAGGTCACGGATGAGTCTGGTTTAACGTTGAAGGTGGATCGAGTGAAGCCTGACCTGTCGGAATATGATCTCGTGTTTATCCCCGGGGGCATGGGAACGCGCAAGCTTCGATATGACGAGGCCTTCGTAGGTTGGCTGAAACAGGCTGAATCTGTGCCTTTGAAGGTTTCGGTGTGCACAGGCTCTCTGCTGCTAGGTGCGGCTGGTTTTTTATCCGGTAAAAAAGCAACAACACATCCCCGTGCATATGATTTGCTTGAGCCGTATGTCGCCGAGGTAATTCAGAAGCGAATTGTAAAAGATGGGAATGTAATTACAGCCGGTGGAGTAGCCACGTCCATTGATCTGGGGATTTATGTTGTTGGTTTGCTCGCAGGGCAGGAAGCGGCGGCGAATGTGAAACTTCAGATCGATTATCCTTATGAGATGCAGGGAGTGGTGGAAGAATGAACGAAGATCGAAAGCAAGAGACCTATATCATTCGCAATATTCAGCGAGATGAAGCAGACATCTACTGGCCTTTGCGACTGGAAGCACTGAAAAAACATCCTGAAGCCTTCGGGGCTTCGTTCGAGTTGTCCATTCAGATCCCCTTGAGTGAAGTGCAGGAGCGCATACATAATGAACCGGATGATTACATTCTGGGCGCATATACAGAAGAAGGAACCTTGGCGGGAATGATGGGTTTCAAAAGGGAACACGGCCTGAAGCTCAGGCACAAAGGTATGATCTGGGGCGTCTATGTAGCTCCGCAATATCGGGGAAGTGGGCTGGCTTCGCGCTTGCTCCGCGAGGTGCTGGATCGGGGAAGACATCTGGAGGGCATCAAGCAGATTAATCTGAGTGTTGTTACAACGAATGAATCAGCCAGACGTTTATACGAGCGATATGGATTTGAAGTATACGGCATTGAGCGAAACGCATTGGAAGTCCATGGTCAGGGATATGATGAGGCTCATATGAATTACTTTTATACGGAGCGTTCAACATTGGATGATGATACCAGCACAGGAGGAGTCCAATGACGGATCAGGTTAAACTTGAGATCGATGGTGTTTCTTTTGTCTTAAAAGAGTCTCATTCTTTCGATTGGTTACGGCCCTTGGGTACGGTCTTTCGCGTATTCGATCAGCAGGATTCAGGGAATCTCTCCTTCGGTATTGTGCAAAAGGATGGAAAGAAATTATTCGTAAAGTATGCGGGAGCACATACGATTCATGCGAATCATACGGGAAGTCCCCCGGAAGCTATTCGTAATCTGAAATCATCTGTTTCCGTCTACGAGGATTTGGCTCATGACACGTTGATTCGACTAACACATCATTTTGCAACGGATGAGGGCTATGCCTGTGTCTTCGATTGGGTGGATGGCGAGTGTCTGCACTCCCATTGGTATTTCCCGCCTCCGGCCAAGTATGAAGATCCACGTTCGCCCTACTATCGGTTCAGACAGCTTCCGGTGAAAACACGTATTCGGGCAATGGAGCAGATTCTGAATTTTCATATCGAGGTGGAACGAAGAGGTTATGTGGCTGTTGATTTGTAAATGGCAGTCTGATCTATGATTTTGACAGAGAATTCATGAAAATTTGCGATATCGATCTGTATCGGAAGGGCTCTTTTACCAATACCATGGGGCGTATGTGGGGATCTTCCCGCTTTATGTCTCCCGAAGAGTTTGAACTAGGCGCACCCATAGATGCGGTTACCAATGTATTCAATATGGGGGCAACGGCGTTCGGGTTGCTTGGCGGGGAGAAAGATCGTTCCTATGCCAGATGGGATGCCGGAGAAGCATTGTATCAGGTTGTGATGCGTGCGGTGAGTGCCGATCGGTCCGAGCGGTATGTAACGATTGCGGAACTCAGTGAGGCATGGAAAGAAGCTATGATGCAAGGTCATGAGTGAGTGGGTAGAATTTTCGCAAATATGCAAAATCCATTCGTATGTGCGTGTGAAATCCCGTATAATGGAAATTATTAAGGGGGTGCAGGCGATGTGCAGATATGCCATGTCAGGACCATACAAAGACATCTATGCATGCTTCAATTGTCGCAAATCATTTAAACAAGTTTCCCGACACGATCTGAGTCCTGAAGTGGCTACCAAGCTAGAATATAAGTGTCCGCAATGTGCCGTATCTATGGTTAGTATGGGACAGGATTTTCAGGCACCTAAGCAAAGTGATACCAAACAATGGACCAAAGTGATGACGCTATATCGTCATGGTTTTACCTACCATAATTGCGGGTGCGGGGCTGGATACCGTCCTTCTGAATTACGTGAATTGCCCGAATTTCTGGAGCAGCAGGAAGCTGGTAAAGGCAGTGTAGGCGAACGATTATTGCAAAGGTTAACTTCATAGTTATGCTTCCAAAATCGAACCTGTCACCTATGGAAATGTTGAAAATACAAGCGAATACTTTATATACGATCAACGAGCAGCAGCGCCTTTTAAATATTAACGAACCGGGTGGTGGGCAGGCTCCAGCCATTTTTATCGGCATGACTTCTGCCGGTTCACTGACCTATTACCATGAGCAGTTACCGCCGAATCTAATGGATCAGTTGGGTAAGGATAGCGAGCTTCCACTGGATATTCCAAAACTGATTCGAAAGATGGAAACCTTTGAGTCAGTCAACCGTGTGTGGATGGGACCAGCCTATGCTTTTCCTGAAACATTAGATGAGTGGGATCTGAAGGTGCAGTTGATTGGTCATGAGCAGCGTTATTTGCTTGCGGAGCATTTTCCGGAATTAACGGATCACTCGCATGAAAAAAGCCCTGTTGCCGCTTATGTTATTGAGGATTCTGCTGTGGCAGTGTGCTGCTCTGCATGGGTCTCCATTCATGGTGCAGAGGCGAGCCTCTATACCGCATCCGGTTATAGAGGACATGGATATGCAGCGGAGACGGTAAAGTGCTGGCAGTATGATGTTAAGGAGCGTGGACGCATGCCGATCTACAGTACATCCTGGGATAATCTCGCTTCACAGCATGTTGCCCGTAAATTGGGATTAATTCAGTTTGGTGTGGATTTCAGCATCACAACTCTGAATTCGAGGGAGGGCTGTGACGTCCAATGATCCGCACTTTCGTACAAAAGGACCTGCAATATGTCATCGAAGCGCATATCCGTATTTATCGAAAAGAGTATAATTATGATGATAGCTTTGCTGAATTTATTACAAATGCGGTGAATTCGTTTGGACTTACAGTCGAACCTGTTGAGTTTAACTCGTTGTTGAAAGGAGTGGTACAGTGAATCGCAGAAGACTGATTCTGGGTTTGTTATCCGTATGCACAGCATTGACGGTAGCAGCATGTTCGACTCGGACAGAAGACCAAGCATTATCAGTAACCATTGAAAGCAAGTTGCAGCAGATGGTTAGCGACCCTGTCCTCCTGACCAGCAGTAATCCAAATGATTATATTGCTGGTAACCGTGAGGCTTACGAGGACATCCTGAATACGGGTGAGGCAGGACTGCTTTTACTGCTACAGCAGCTCGAATCCAGTCCGGATAATAGTCTTAAGGAATGGATCATGGCTCAGGCTAGTAATGAACTGCTTGGAGAGCATAACCCCGTAGAGGCATGGCATAGTGGCAAGGACTGGCTCAGACAGTATAAAATGAACGTAGAATAATGGCTTATCTTCTCTATAGTACCTGACTTAGCGGAAGTAATGGAGGGGCGGAATCGATTCTGAAGAACGATCCGTAACCGGAATGGTTCCCGCAAGTCGTCAAGCACTGTAGTGTGTGATGAGCCGGAAGTACAAACCTCACCTCCAGTCAGCATGAGCAGCATTGAGAGGTTCCTGGAACCCGAAAGAATACATTATAGAGGTGAAATCCTTGACTAAGAAAATTGCTTTTTTTGATTCAGGCATTGGTGGTTTAACCGTTTTGCATAAGGCATTACAACAGTTTCCGGAAGAACAATTTCTGTATTATGCGGATACCTTGCATGTCCCATATGGAACCAAGTCTGCGGATGAGGTTAGAGGACATATTTTTGATTGTGTGGAAGCCATCTTTCAGGAGGATGTTCAAGCAATCGTTATTGCTTGTAATACAGCAACCAGTCTGGCTGTTAAGGATCTGCGCGCCAAGTACGATATTCCGATTATTGGCATGGAGCCTGCGGTGAAACCAGCCGTGGAGATGAATCGTGACAGTGGGAAGAGAGTGCTTGTATTTGCTACGGCCCTCACCTTGAGCCAAACCAAGTATAACGAACTGGTATCGCGTGTTGATGATCACCACAGTGTGGATTCCATTGCACTGCCGGAACTTGTGGAGTGGTGTGAACAGCTGGACTTTGATCCGAGCAAAATCGCTGATTATTTCCGGTTCAAGCTGGCAGATCTCGATCTTCAAGGGTATGGCACAGTGGTGCTTGGCTGCACGCATTATCCATTCTATACGTCCATTCTACGTACGGTTCTGCCAGATCATATACAGATTATTGATGGCAGTACAGGTACGGTCAACCACCTGAAACAGCGGCTTGAATTAGTGGGTCAGCATGAAGGCAGAACAGGAGAAAAAGTCACCTTTCTTAGTTCATCAGGCCGACCGGAAGAGCAGGAGAAGATGTACAGAGCACTTCAATATCTTGAGATGAACTCCAAGTAAGTTACACCATAGGGAGGTGATAGCTTTGCAGTCCATTTATCTTATCCGTCACGCCAAGGCCACAGGGCAGGAACCCCATGCAGAGCTTACAGATGAAGGGCTCAGGCAGGCTGAAAAACTTGCAGAAATCTTGGCTCATCATTCCATAACGTATATTGTCTCCAGTCCATGGAAAAGGGCCGTTCAGACGGCTATGCCACTGGGCATAGCAACGTCGCAACATATACATACGGATGAACGTCTCCAGGAGAGGATACTTAGCTCCGTTAATCTGCCTAACTGGATGGATGTGCTGAAACGTACATACGATGATGTGGACTGGGTGGAAGAAGGTGGGGAATCATCCAGAACCGCCGCTGCAAGAGGGATGGCATTACTGGAAGAGTTATGGAGCAGACCTGAACAGCACGGGGCCGTGGTTACACATGGAAACCTGTTATCACTACTTATTCGTGAGTATGAATCATCCTTTGGTTATGAAGAGTGGACCAAACTGTCTAACCCGGATGTGTATGTGCTGGAGCGACAACGGCCAGATGCAGGGCTACCCACCATTCGTAGAATTTGGACAAATTGAACAGCAAAAGAGTGCTCCAGTGATAGTATATCAGCCAGAACACTCTTTTCGTTTATCCATGGGGCATATTTACAATGCGGCAATAATGATCATAACCCATCCAGCTAGAAATGCGACTCCGCCAAGTGGGGTAATGGCTCCCAATTTGCGAACACCCGTTACACTTAAAGCGTACAAGCTACCCGAGAACAGGATGATCCCGGCGAACAGTAGCCATCCGGCAAGCATGACGAGTGAAGAGGATTCGAGACGGTCTGCCAGCAGTCCAATCAGGATGATTCCAAGTCCGTGGATAAGGTGATATTGAACGCCGGTTTCATAAATTTTGATCATGTCAGCGGATAATTTGCGCTTGAGCGCATGTGCGCCAAAAGCACCCAAAGCGACAGCCAGGAACATCATAATACTGCCTAGGATAATCAGGGTTTGCAATGTGTTTTTCTCTCCTTTTAAGGGTAATTAGATACAACATCAAATGAGTTGTCCAGCATGAATGTTGTTTACAGTTTGCGCAATTGAATCTGCCCAATGGAGTGATCGGCTTCCTTTTTCAGAATCAGCCTGGCCCGTCCTTTGGTTGGCAAAATGTTTTCATGCAGATTCTTGGCATTGATATCTTGCCAGATCTGGTTGGCCGTACGCACGGTTTCTTCTTCATCAATATTGGCGAATCGTTGATGGAAAAAGGAATCCGTGTTCTGAAACGCTGTATTGCGTAGCAGCTTGAAACGCTCAACGTACCAGTGTCTTATATGTTCTTCTTCCGCATCAATGTAGATGGAGAAATCAAAGAAATCACTGACCAGCAAAGGCGTTTCCTTTTTGATCTGAAGTACATTGATACCTTCAATAATGAGAATATCCGGTTGACAGATCTGCTTCTCTTCCCCTTGAATGACATCGTAGGCGAGGTGAGAATAGACCGGTGCTTTCACTTCGGGTTTGCCTGATTTCACATCGCCCATGAAATTAATCAGGGATTTGATATCATAGCTTTCCGGGAATCCCTTGCGGTTCATGATGCCCTTCTCTTGCAGCACGGCATTGGGGTATAAGAAACCGTCGGTTGTGACCAGGTCAACCTTGGGGCTATTCTTGCCTCTGGCGAGCAGTGCCTGAAGTAAGCGAGCCGCTGTACTTTTGCCCACGGCAACACTTCCCCCGATCCCAATGATGTAGGGGGTGGGGAGAGCTTCTTTTTTCATAAAGGATGCCGTCAGTCGATTCAGTTCTCGTGAAACTCTTGCATATAAGTCAATAAAGTGGGTAAGAGGCAGATATATATCTTCGACTTCTTGAATCGATACCTCTTCATTCAATCCCTTTAACTGTTCTAATTCGGCTTCCGTCAGTGGAAGAGTGGTCTGATGTTCTTTAAGCTCAGCCCATTCCTTGCGGTTAAACTCGATGTAAGGAGAGTATGAATTCATGAGATCCCGCTTTCTGTATGTAATATAATCGTGGACACAACCCTTAGTGTACCAAATTTCAGGAAACTGACAACACCTTTACATTGTGCATTCCACAATGCCTTTCGTCAAAATGGAGAGAAAAGCAACTTATAGGAAAGTTTAACCCAATTTATGTTAAAGTCAACGTATACCATGCGGAAGGGTGACAGCAAATGATCGTATATGAGAGAGAGCATGATTTTGTTTTGACCGCACAGCATGAGCATGGATTAGTAGCCGGAGAAATGGCTTCCCACTGGAAAAGTGAATTGCTTGCCGATGCTGCGCATCGGGATGATTTAATCCTGGCGGCGAGAGAACATGACCGTGGCTGGATCGAACTGGATTCATCTCCGTTCTGGAATGATTACAGTCAATCGCCGTATTCGTTTCGTGATTTTCCGCTGCGTCCGCGTTTTGTATTCTACCATAAAGGCATTGAAGAAGTTCGGCAGAAAAACCTCTACGCCGGATTACTGTGTAGCTTGATGTATACGGAACTATTCCAGAAAAATCTGGGGGCCAATGCTCAGGATGATGAAGACATCCGAGATTATCTGAACGAAGAGCTTGAACATCAGTTGAGTTGGGAGAACCAGCTTGGTGGTGATGCTGAAGCATTGAAACGAAGGTTGCAAAGCGATGTGGAAATCATGTTATTCTGTGATCAGCTCAGTCTGTTTCTCTGTATGGAGGAACCGGGAACACCTGCTGCGCGTTATGATTTTTTTGCAGAAGGCCTCAGTTGTACGTTTGATGCTTGTTCCAGACAACCGATTCAGGCAGAGTGGTTATCCAATGAGAAAGTGGGCCTGTCTTTTTTCCCGTTTGATGAAGACTTTACGGTTGTTTTGCCCTACAAATCGGTACCGAAGGCAAGTATCCGCAAATTTGGTATGCAGCAGGCTTATCGCCGGGCAGAGTGGAAGGAACGCCGGGTGTTGATTACGGAATTGAAGTGAGAACTCGAACATCCGAGCTTGAGGAATGCACAGCATAGAATATCACAAAACAGGCGGGCTTCTGATGTACAGGGCGTCCGCCTTTCGTATGCATATATATCATCATGAACTACACTTCGAGACTATTAAAAATACCAATAAATCAGCGTGGGAACAAAGAAGGAAAACACAGGTTATTCCCAGAAATGTTAGTGTACAGCAGAGAAGCGCACGTTAGCGGGAGGACGAAAATGAACACCAGAATAGAGATATTAACGATGTGTATGGTATGGGACAAAATGAATGATCAGGTGCTGCTCATGAATCGGCCGGATCGCAAAGGATTTCCGGGATATATCGCTCCTGGGGGAAAGGTAGATTTTCCAGAGAGTATCGTGGATGGTGCCGTGCGGGAGGTTTTGGAGGAGACGGGGTTAGCGGTCAATGAGATTACGTATAAAGGACTTGATGAGTTCTGTGATCCCGAACAAGGATTGCGGTACATGGTATTCAACTATTTGGCAACTTCATTTGAAGGTGAGTTATTGCAAGATCCTCCCGAAGGCGAACTGTTATGGGTGCCTGTGAAGCAGGTGTTCGAGTTACCTATGCAGGATTGGTTTGCTGAACGTATCCCGCGTTTTTTCCAAGCGGGTACCTTTGAGCGGAGTGTGATCTGGGAGAAGTCATCTGGACGTACCCTGCAGGAGACATTTATGGTGTATAGCGATTCGGTTCTTGAACAGAGTGAAGTTAGATAAGCCGATAGAAAGGTTGGATACAGCATGTAAAATTTCCATTACATGATGGATCATATTGTATCATCCCTATCTATATATTTATATCCATATATTATGATATAATGAAGTTTACTTTTTTTATGGGAGATGACGAGTGACATTATCAAAATCAATCCGGATCAGAAAGTGGTTAATAGATTGAGTGAACTAGTTTGTTGGAACGAAGAATAATATATTTGTAGATTCGCCATACATAGGCTTCTGCAAACAGGACGTAAATGAATATTGTACGATGAAAAGGTGGAGATTGGCATGAAATTGTCGTTCCGGATTTTGGACTGGGAAGAAGAGAAACCGTATGAGCTCTTATTGATGGCTGATCCTTCAAAAGCGATTGTTGACGAATACCTGAGCCGTGGTGTTTGTTTTATTGCCGAGTATGAAGGAGAGATGGTTGGGGAGTTCGTATTGTTGAAGACTCGTCCGGAGACTGCGGAGATTGTTAATATTGCCGTACAGGAAGAACTGCAGGGACAAGGTGTAGGCAAACATATGATCAAGGAAGCGATGGAAGCTGCACGGAGACTGGGCTGCCGGATTCTCGAGATTGGGACAGGTAACTCAAGCTTTCATCAATTAAAGTTATACCAACGTTGCGGATTCCGCATTATCGGGGTCGATCGCGACTTCTTTGTGAGGCACTATGAGGAAGAGATTATAGAGGACGGCATCCGCTGTGTAGATATGATCCGTATGGCCATAGATCTGGATGCTGTTACAGAGGATGAAAAGAAATAGGAATTACTCGCTGGGATTGAATTTGCTGTATCCAAAGAAGCTGCTCGGATCGTTTATGTCTGGGCTGGCTTTTTTCTGTTGAGCTTCTGAAGAAAAACCCAATTATTTGTTGAATGTGATGTCAATTGGTTAATGTTTAACTTGACGGTTTGTTTTTGAACATAATGGACCACAATTCAATTAAGGAGGTAAAATGGGAGATCGTATGCCTATTTGCTGTAATTAAGCGTTCGTTGTTCTACTCAAATTGCTCGATTTATTCGATTCATCTAATTTATGCATCAATTGAACTAAAAATAGGAAATGCTCCTGAGCGTAAAAGTTTATAGAATAGATATTAGAACACGGACTTCACTTGAAAAAGAGGAGAAGGTGTAACCTTCGAACGGATCAGGACAGTATTCGACATCTGTGCGACGGTATATACAATCATTGTTTTACTATGATTTTGAAAACGCAGACAAACCTTGACGGGAGCGTCGGACTAACGTTACTACCACCAACAGCACGATTATTGGACTTCATGAAAAATTTCGCTTAAAATGTTGAACGAACGCAAATTACGGCTTAGTCAATGATTTCCGTCAAAAACTTATGACTAAATCAAGACGGAGGGAACGTCGATGACGATCGTGGAAGGCAACAAGAAGCCCTGGGAAAGTTACTATGGCCCCAATATGGGATACGTACAGGAACAATATGAATTATTCACTCAAGACCCTGGTTCGGTAACACCGGCCTATCGGGAACTATTTGAACAATGGGGTGCACCGCCGATGTCTGGCAGGGATGCACGTACAACCTCTAATTCCGGCAACGCCCAATTGGCTTCCGGAAACGTAGACATTCAATTATTACAGAAAGCGGTTACAGCGGGCAAACTGGTATGGAATATCCGTACGTATGGTCATCTTGCTGCAGATATAGATCCGCTTGGAATCAGTGAAGATACAGATACATCTTTGCTGGAACCTCAGCATTTTGAATTAAACGAAGAAGATCTGAAAGCCTTGCCTGCTTCCCTAATCTGGGAAGGTGCAGATGGACAGACAGCAACCGGATGGGATGCAATCCAGCGCTTGCGTCAGATTTACACTGGACCTATGGCTTATGAATTCAGTCATGTGCACGAAGTTCAAGAGCGTGAGTGGCTGAATCGCCGTGCGGAATCCCGGACATCACCTGCCCCGCTTACAGCGAAGGAACGCAAGACTTTGCTGGAACGTTTGGTGGAAGTCGAGCAATTTGAGGATTACCTTCACAAAACATTTGTTGGGCAGAAACGTTTCTCTATCGAAGGTAACGATGTGCTTGTACCGATGTTGGATGAAGCTGTTCGCATCATGGCAGAAGCCGGATCAAGCCACATTTTGATGGGGATGGCCCACCGTGGACGGTTGAATGTATTGGCTCATGTTTTGGGCAAACCGTACAGCAAAATTTTCTCTGAGTTCCACCATGCTCCGAACAAAGACTTGGTTCCATCGGAAGGTTCGACCGGAATCAACTACGGTTGGACGGGGGATGTCAAATATCACATGGGTGCCAACCGTTTTGTGAAAGACGGGGAGACTGTGCAAGCCCGCCTTACTTTGGCGAATAACCCGAGCCATCTGGAATATGTCAATCCGGTTGTACAAGGATTTGCGCGTGCGGCTCAGGATGACCGTCGTGACCCTGGATATCCGAAGCAGGACGTAACGAAGGCAGCCACCATTTTGATGCATGGTGACGCAGCATTCCCTGGAGAGGGAATCGTTGCAGAGACGCTGAACTTCAAAGCTCTGCCAGGTTATCAGAATGGCGGAACCATTCATATTATCGTCAACAATCGTCTGGGCTTCACTACTGATAGCAGTGATTCCCGTTCAACGTATTACGCAAGTGACCTTGCCAAAGGGTACGAAATTCCGATTGTACACGTGAATGCGGACAATCCGGAAGCTTGTATTGCAGCCATTCGTATGGCAGCAGAGTATCGCAATCGTTTCAAAAAAGATTTCCTGATCGATTTGATCGGTTACCGTCGATACGGCCATAATGAAACGGATGATCCAGAAACGACGCAGCCTACCGTCTATGACAAGGTGAAAAACCATCCAACCGTAAGCCACTTGTATCAGGATCACTTGAAGCAAGAATCGGTTATCGATGATGCGTCTATTGCGAGTATTCGCGATGGAGTAATGAACAAATTAAAAGAAGCTTACGACCAGATGAAGAAAAATGAAGTACATGAATATTACCAACGAAAAATCAGCGAGCCAGAAGCCGTTACTATTACGCCGACTGCGGTACCACTGGAGAATCTGCGCAGCATTAATGCCGATTTGCTGAAATGGCCTGAGAACTTCAATGTGTATCCGAAGTTGCAGCGGATTTTGCAGCGCCGGAGCACTTCCCTGAACGAAGGGGAAAAAGTGGATTGGAGCCTTGCGGAGACACTCGCATTCGCAACCATTCTGGCAGATGGCAAGCCAATTCGGATTAGTGGACAGGATGCCGAGCGTGCTACATTCGCTCATCGGAATCTGGTGTTGCACGATTCGGAGAATGGAGCAAAGTTCTGCCCATTGCATCACTTGCCACAGGCAAAAGCATCCTTTGCAATCTATAACAGTCCGTTATCAGAAGAATCCGTTGTTGGATTCGAATACGGATATAACGTATATTCACCAGATACACTGGTTATCTGGGAAGCCCAATTCGGTGACTTTGCCAACTGTGCACAGGTTATTTTTGACCAGTTTGTATCAGCAGGTCGCGCCAAGTGGTCTCAAAAATCCAGTTTGGTTATGTTGCTTCCACATGCGAATGAGGGTCAGGGACCTGAACATACAAGTGCTCGTCTTGAACGCTTCCTGCAGCTTTGTGCAGAAGACAACATGACGGTTGCCAACTTGTCGAGTGCTTCCCAGTACTTCCACTTGTTGCGTCGTCAAGCTTCGTTGACTGAAACGGAAGATGCTCGTCCACTTGTGATGATGTCACCGAAAAGTCTCATTCGTAATCCGCGTGTTGCATCACCAGCAGTCGAATTCAGCGAAGGCAAGTTTGAGCTTGTGCTGGAGCAAGCTGGACTGGGTACACAGCCGGATCGCGTGGAGCGCATTATTTTGTGCAGTGGCAAGATTGCCATTGATCTAGAAGATGCTTTTGAAAAAGATAAAGCAGATTGGTCATGGCTTCACATTATTCGTGTGGAACAGCTGTATCCGTTCCCGGCAGAAGAGATCAAACGTGTACTCGCACGTTTCAGCAATGTAAAAGAGCTGGTATGGGTGCAGGAAGAAAACAAAAACATGGGTGCCTGGACATACATGGAGCCTCGTCTTCGTGAAGTCGCCCCGGAAGGCACAACCGTTAGATACGAAGGTCGCCCGGAACATGCAAGTCCTTCCAGCGGTTATCAACTTGTGCATAGTATGGAACAGCAACAGATTATTACATCTGCGTTGAAGCAAACGACGAAGAATAATATTCCACTGGGGAGGTAACAGCTGTGAGTGAAATTAAAGTACCTGCAATGGGTGAGTCAATAACTGAGGGAACTGTATCCAGATGGATGGTCAAAGAAGGGGAAACCGTTAATCAGGGCGATGTACTTCTTGAGCTGGAAACGGACAAAGTAAATATCGAAATCAGCGCAGAAGAAAGTGGAGTGCTGGAGAAGATCATTCGTCAGGAAGGGGAGACGGTAGAGATCGGTGAAACGATCGGTACACTCTCGGCTGGATCTGGAGGAGGAAGCGGTGCACCCGCTTCCGAACCGGCAGCAGCTGAGGAGAAAAAGACCGCTACTCCTGCACCTGAAGCCCCAATACCACCGGCACCTGTTGCGGCAGCACCAGAGTCATCCGATAGTGGCAAGACAGCTTCACCATCTGCTCGTAAACTTGCACGTGAGCGTGGGATCGAGTTGGATCAGGTTCAGAGCAAAGATCCGATTGGACGGGTATACCAGGATGATGTGAAGAGCCATAGCAATCAGGCGCCTGCTCCGGCTGCTCCACCTGCAAGTAAAGCTCCAGCAGCACCAAGTGCTCCGGCAGCGGGAAGTTCCACTTATACCAAACCAGTGGAGCGTCAACGCATGTCTCGTCGCCGTGCGACCATTGCCAAACGTCTGGTAGAGGCTCAGCAGACAGCAGCCATGTTGACTACGTTTAATGAAGTAGATATGACTGCTATCATGGATGTACGTAAACGCCGTAAGGACAAGTTCAAAGAGAAGCATGAAATTAACTTGGGCTTCATGTCCTTCTTCACCAAAGCAGTTGTGGGAGCTTTGAAAAAGTTCCCGACAATCAACGCAGAGATTGATGGCGAAGATGTTGTGCTCAAGAAGTATTATGATATCGGCATCGCCGTATCTGCGAAGGAAGGACTGGTTGTACCTGTTGTACGTGATGCTGATCGTCTGGGCTTTGCCGAGATCGAGAAGAGCATTGCGGATCTGGCATCCAAAGCTCGTTCCAATACGCTGGCATTGTCTGATCTACAAGGTGGAACGTTCACCATTACCAATGGTGGAACATTTGGTTCCTTGTTGTCTACACCAATTCTGAATACACCTCAAGTGGGTATTCTAGGGATGCATAAGATTCAGCTTCGTCCAGTGGCAATTGATGCAGAGCGGATGGAAAATCGTCCAATGATGTACATCGCATTGTCCTATGATCACCGGATTATCGACGGCAGTGAAGCCGTGCGTTTCCTGGTAACTGTAAAAGAACTGCTTGAAGACCCGGAATCCCTGTTAATTGAAGGTTAATCCATAAGGTTTGATCATGGCTATGGCTATTATTCATATTGTTTAACAAGAAAACCCCTGAACTGGAGCGCAGCGTGAGCTGTACATCCGATTCAGGGGCTTCTTGTTCTTGTGCTTGCTTATATGTTTCTGATCATTTAAATAGAGTCAGCCATCGCAGCAGGGCTCACTGCATCGTCGTGTTCACTAGAGTTAGGTGTATTCCGCTCTAGCCAGCTCACAACGTGCTGGGCCACTTCTGTTCGGTTCGTCTCATGCAGCATTTCATGGCGCCCACCTGGATACAGGTGGTACTCAATATTCTCCAGATGAAGCTTCTTATACTGGGAGACCAGATTAAGAACGCCTTTGCCATGAAGTCCAACAGGATCCTTCTCACCGGAGAATAGATATACGGGTTTATGTTTCGGTATACGCTCCATATTGTGTGGGAGATGGACTTCAAGTAGCAATTTGAAGAAGTCGCGGAAAAATCCTGCTGTACAGACCGCTCCGCACATGGGATCATCAATGAACCGTTGAACCTCTTGCGTGTCCCGGGACAACCAGTCAAAGGGTGTCGTCGCAGGGCGGAAAGAGCGGTTAAATCCTCCAAATACAATCGCATTGAGCAGCATGCTGGGATGAGTAGCACCCTGAATGCCACACTGCAAGAAGGCCAGTTTCTCTCCAACCCGGAGAAGACCGCGTCTGCCATTGGTCCCGGATAAAATAAAGGCATGGTACCGCTCATGACCAGCGTACATGAGATGCTGTACCAAGAACGAACCCATACTATGCCCCATTAGAAATAGGGGCACCCCAGGGTTTTCCTTGGCGGCTACTTCGCCCAGATTGATCATATCACTCGCCATCCAGCGGAAGGCATCGATACCAGCATTACCGAGCAAGCTGACACTTTCCACGGTTTTTCCATGACCCCGATGGTCATTGGCATAGACCGCGTAACCGTGTCGGGTAAGAGTGTCGGCAAACTCGGCGTATCGGGCCGCGGTTTCACCCATGCCGTGTGCGATTTGCACGACGCCCTTAACATTGCATTCCGGATCGGGAAGCCAGCGGTACACATGAATACGGGTACCTTCACTACCGACCAAGGCAAAGGTAGATTCCTGCATCTCGTGTAATTCCTCCTTCACAGGTTACATATAAGCTTGATTTATGGCAGATAAGAGCGAAGAACAGTGGTATTTCCATCTAATGTATAAGAACCCAGATTGGCTGGTAAGAGATAACATTGTCCGGCTTTCAATTCAATGTTGTCTGATTCAGCATGTGCCCACGACAGCGTTCCTTCGCCTTCACAGACAACGAGAATCGTGAAGCTATCAGGATTGGTGGAGAGTTCCCAGCGTTGTTCAGTCACGATGCCTTTTTCAACCACAAAATAAGGGCATTCCGCGAGCTTGAGCCATTCACCAGGAGTGGCGTTGTTTGTTTTCATCGTTGAGGCACCTGCGCCCTCATAGGCGGTTACATTCAGCGAGTCTTTAACATGCAACTCACGTGGCTTGCCATCCAGGCCTGGACGATTGTAATCGTAGATCCGATACGTCGTATCCGAGTTTTGCTGAATCTCAGCGACAACCACACCCGCACAGAGCGCATGTACCGTTCCTGCAGGAATAAAGAACGTATCACCAGCTTCAACAGGAACCTGACGAAGGGTATCCATCACCGTACCGTTCTCCAATGCTTCTTTCAATGTTGCACGGTCCACACCTTCATTTAAGCCATAGATGATGTGTGCGCCCGGTTTTGCGTCGAGTACATACCACATTTCTGTTTTGCCAAGCTCGCCAGGAGGAAGTGCCTCGTACTCGTCTGTCGGATGAACCTGAACGGACAGGTCATCGTTACAGTCGAGCAATTTAATCAAAAGGGGGAAGCGTCCACCTTTCTCGGAAACGCCTTTGGTTCCAAGCCATTCGGTGCCTAGCTGTTCACGAACTTCATCCAGACCCTTGCCAGCAAGTGCTCCATTTAATACCTTGGTTGTACCATTGGGATGATCTGCAATCATCCAGCCTTCTCCAATATGTCCTTCAGGGGGCGTAAGGCCAAATTGCTCCAGCGCACGACCGCCCCACACACGTTCTTTGAATTCAGGTTGGAATTGTAATGGGTATGGCGTAGACATCAGTAATCTCTCCTCTAGTATATGAAATGGTGGATCGCTTTAATCAGTCATGGGCATGTAGTCGCCATGAACAAACAAGTGAATACGTTTGCATATGTGTATGTAGAACACAGATCGCAGTAAGAGAACGCCAGTAATGGCTCACCTTGCGACTGTGTCTAGTTTATTGTATTTGGTGAACAAAGGAAATTATTTTTTCTCGATTCCGATCAGAAAAGGAGAAGTCTCTCGCTGTAATTGGCGATACATCACGACCTGTGCCTGTTCTACCGGCAGGGCAGAGGACCATTCCAATACAGCTTCTGCTTCCTGTGCCCCTCCGTCATGACCGGGGTAGAGCACAACCGTAATGATGCCGCGAGGACGTAATAAAGCAAGTGCAGCTTCGAGTGCAGCAATCGTACTGTCTGTCACGGTGATGATGGAGGAATCTGCACTTTCTGAAGGCAGGTACCCCAGATTGAACATGACCGCCCCAACTTCACCAACCCATGACTCAGGCACCGCTTCTGCCATGCGATCATGGCTTAATTCAAGCATGGATATGGAACCAAGCTTGGCTTCGTCGTTTTGTTTTCGTATGCGGGCCTGTGCCAACGTAAGGGCTTCACTTTGAATATCGAATCCAATCACTTGTCCACGTCTGCCTACTTGTTGTGCCAAAAATAATGTGTCTGCTCCTGTGCCGACCGTTGCATCTATGGCCAGATCACCTGGCTGCAGACGGGAAGCAATCCACTGATGCGCACAGCTGAGAACTGAAAGAAAGCCCATCTATGCTCGCCTCCAATACTTACCTTGCCAGGTATCCCGCTCTCGCAGCTCACGATCAATGGAGTTCAACACTTCCCATTTGTTCATGGACCACATCGGTCCAATCAGTAGCTCACGCGGTGCGTCGCCTGTAAGACGGTGTACGATCATTTCCGGTGGAAGCATCTCCAGTGTATCTACGATCAGCTTGATATACTCGTCCTGTTCCAGAAAACGTAGAAGTCCGGCTTCGTATTGCTTCACCATTGGTGTTTTGCGCATCAGATGTAGCAGGTGAATCTTGATGCCCTGTACATCCATGTTGGCGACGGCACGTCCAGTATCCAGCATCATCTCATGCGTCTCTTGCGGCAGACCATATATGATATGTGTACACACACGTATATTCCGTTTGCGCAGTTTCTCAACGGCTTCTTCGTAACACTTCGTGTCGTGCGCCCGATTGATCAATGTCGATGTGGAATCATGGATGGTTTGCAGCCCCATCTCAACCCACAGGTAGGTGCGCTCGTTCAGTTCAGCCAAATAATCAACGACGTCATCTGGCAAACAGTCCGGGCGAGTGGCGATGGACAAACCAACAACACCGGGTTGCTCTAGAATTTCTTCAAAATATTCGCGCAGCTCCTCAACCGGAGCATACGTGTTGGTATAGGCTTGGAAGTAGCCAATATAATGGGCTGTAGGCCACTTGAGATGTTGTTTATCTCTTATCGTATTGAACTGGGTGACCAGATCTTCACGTCTGCTGCCAGCAAAATCGCCTGATCCACGCGCACTGCAGAAGGTGCAACCACCTTTGGCAATGGAACCGTCACGGTTGGGACAGGTGAATCCGGCATCCAGCATCACTTTGAAAACCTTATTGTTAAATTGATCGCGCATCTCGTAATTCCAGGTATGGAATCGTTTATCTCCCCACAGGAGAGGGGGCTGTAATGCAGGTGCATTCATCTTCAGGGTACTCCTTTGGCTGTCGAATTACAGTAATCATACGTGAACAAAAGAAGAAGCGCTATGCGATTTCCATCAATGACAATCGATAGCGATAATAGGTGTCTTCATGAACATTAGCATTTTGCATTATTCGATTTGAATCGCTCACGGGTACAAGATATGGACAGGAAAAAGCATCCTGATCCATATCTTGCTGATTGGAAGACGCTTATGGGATTTATGCAAAATGCTCACTTTATCATTGTATCAAAAAACTGAAAAAAAAGGGAATCGAAACGCAAAAATAGGCCGTAAAATCAAGGTTTTCTGCTTGCTATAGTTTACACATTGTGTTATATTTAAATCAACGTCAGACACCATCTAATGGGTATTATTCATCATAGCATTTGAATCAACGTTGACGTCATGGACCATACTATACCGTGAGGTGATATGAATGAATTCCCAAGTTAAAAACAATGAATTGAATCATGTGTCTGTTGAATTGACGGCAGAAGAAGCACTGGCTTTAACAGGTGTTCGTTTTAATGGAAATCCGAAAGTGAAAGCGGCTGCAAGACAAAAAGTTCGCGATGCTTTCGAAAAGACATTTGATTTTTCACACCAAGATAAGGTAGACTATGAACTACTAAAGTAGTTGGACCCCAATTCCAAATAAATCGAAGAGGGAATCTTTGAGATTTGCCCAAAGTGGCAGATCCGAAGATTCCCTTTTCATTGCTCTTTACAATTTGCCAGTTCTTCGGCAAAATAAGTCTGAGACAAGTATGGGACAAACGGAGGAATAAAATGCGTTTACGTGGCAGAAAAGGGATAAGAGAAAATCTGGAGCAACAAGTCGATCTTGTTGTACTGGACCCCAAGCAACATAAAGGAAAATGGTCTGAACTGTTTGGCAATGACCATCCGATCTTCGTGGAATTTGGTATGGGTAAAGGTCAATTTATCAGCCAAATGAGTTATAAATATCCGGAATTTAATTTTATCGGTATTGATATGTATGATGAACTGGTACGTCGTGCCAGTGAGAAGGCTCGTAATGCGTGGAGTCAGGCTGATGTGGAGACACCTCCGAACCTGAAGCTTGCGCTGGCAAATATTGAACAGATCGAGGAAGTTTTTGAACCGGAAGAACTGGAACGCATTTATTTGAACTTCAGTGATCCTTGGCCGAAAGCAAAGCATGCACGCCGTCGGTTGACGCACCCGCGTTTCCTGAAGAAATATACGGAACTGCTTAATCCAAAAGGACAGATTCATTTCAAAACCGATTCCGAGACACTGTTTGATTTCTCGCTCAACGCGATTTCTGACTTTGGCCTGCAAATGACGAATCTGTCTCTGAATCTGCATCGCGATGGATTGAACGAAGAGCATGTGATGACGGAGTACGAGCAGAAATTCATGGGCAAAGGCATGAACATTCACCGCGTTGAAGTGATCGTTGGTGAAGAGGCCTTGCGTGAGTATCAGCAGACACGTCTGGACAAGTATAAAGTTCGTGAAGCTTCGGATGAGTCTGACGAAGATCAGGATCAGGAATAAAATCGAAATCAAAATTAAATTCATACAAGAAGAGCGACTTATGAGGTGAATGGTTCATTCTCATAGGTCGCTCTTTTTGGATCAACGCTCAATGTGCAACATTTAGTAAAACTCATGTCTTTTTATGAATTCAAAAGTTCTCTGAATGGAACTCTTTGCGGCGATAATCATTCGGTGTAACACCGTTGAACTTTTTGAACATGCGGTAGAAGTAGGAACTGTTGGTGAACCCGGTTCTCTCGGCAATATCGGCAACGGAGTTCTCAGTCTCTACCAGCAAATGCTGAGCTTTAGCTATCCGGGTTTCGTTAATCACATCCGTGAGCCCTTTCAGGGTGAGCTGTTTGTAGAGCCTGCTCACATAGATGGGCGACATGCCCAGTTCATCTGCAATTGAAGTTAGACAGAGATTGGGATCGGCATAGTCCCGCTCGATAATGCCATTGATTTTACGAATCAACTCTTCATGCTTCAGTGTGCGTTTCTCCTCGACTTTGGAACCAAGCTCATCAAACATCCGATAGAAGTGTTCATGTACTTCACTGATGTCTTCAGCGTCTTTGACAGGCAGCATTAAACCATCGGAGACGGAATCAAGCGTGAGCTGATTGTTCTTCTTGAGGGTGTTTCGTACATGATTCAATGTCATCGTCAGGTGGGATAAAGCTAGCTGGAAGACGGTAAACGGATAGGCGGCTGTCTCGCCGACGATGTCTGCATAGACTTGTTTGGCTTCTCTCGTCTTGCCTGTCATTAGATAATCGACAAGTTGTCTTTCCTTACCTGCCGGGAATGCGTATTCTTTCGTGTGATAAGCCATGATGTCAGCGGTATAGATTAGACAGCCTGGTCCCATGAACAAACGATGCAGTGAAGCTTCGGCTGATCTGGTGTAGGATGCAATACTGTCTTCCAATGAATCTTCTTCCGTGCCGATGGTGCAGGAGATGGAGCATTTTAAATGGGTCATTACAGCAGCCTGCATCATACGTAACAATTCTTCAATCCGGTTAGGAGCAGGTTGGCCAAGTTCAGGGAGTTCTTCTTTTTCATTGAAGATAAGAGTGATTAGATCGCCGCCCATGTCCACCGCTTCCGCATTGTAGTGGAGATCAGCCGTCTCGGTGCATATGTTCATCATGGCGTATTTTACAAGCTGGGTCTCGTCACGATACGTTTCATTGAATTCGGTAAAATGGTCAATCCGCAGCAATACTAGCCTGGATGCACGTTGAACGTCAATGGAGGAACCATAGAACCTCATTCGTTCTTCCAGCATACCTCCGGTTACTGTTTCACGGCCCTGCAGAGCCCCTCGCAGAAAATCCTGCCGTAACAAATGAAGACTGCCACGTCGCTCCGCTTCCATCACACGCAAACGTACAAGCACCTTATCAATAGGATGATACAGTTTTCGAGACACAAGGTAGGAGAGCAGCAAGCCTGCGATGAGAAGTCCGACACAAAACAGAACGGTGTGTGTACGCATACTCCGTATATCTGAGGTAATCAGATCATATGGTGTTATTCTCACATAACGCCAGCCCAGGTCATCGGGAGCGGTGTACGTAATGAGCGATTTCTCATCACGGTACCGATGCTGAAGCCAACTTTTGTCATTCTCCTGTTGTTCTCGCTTGGCAGCATCATGAAGGGGCAGTTCGACCTTTTCTATCAACTGATCGGCAACAACGGGGTGCTGTACAACGCGACGGATATCATCGATACGTATGTGTATCGTTCACTGAAAGTAACGTTTGATATCGGGATGGCAACAGCTGCCGGTTTGTATCAGTCGTTGTTCGGATTCATTTTGATCATGACCGTCAACTATATTATCCGCAAAGTAAATGAGGACTACGCCTTGTTCTAGAACGCCCGCAGGGCAGGAGGGAGAACGATCATGAACACGCCAATCAATACGCACACGCGAACGAATGCTCGTCTCAGAGATTCGGAATTCACCTTCATGTTTCAACTAATTGCATATAGCGTCATTATTATTTTATCGATCATGTGCTTGATACCGTTTCTGCTCATTCTATCCGGTTCATTCAGCAGCAACGAGTCCATTGTGAGGGATGGCTATCATCTCTTTCCGACGGACTTTTCCCTGGAAGGCTACAAAATGGTGTTCAAATTCCCGACCCAGGTGCTCAAGGCTTATGGGGTAACTGTCTTTACAACGGTGGTAGGGACTACGCTTGGACTTTTCCTCATCACAATGGCCGGATTTGTGCTTCAGCGCAAGGACTTTAAGTATCGAAATACCTTCTCATTTTTTATTTACTTCACAACATTGTTTGGTGGCGGACTCGTGCCCTGGTACATTATGCTGGCGAACTATTTCAATCTGACGGATACGTACACCGTACTTATTTTCCCAGGGTTGATGACGCCGTTTCTCATTATCCTGATGAAAAACTTCATTCGTTCGGCAGTGCCGGATGAATTGATTGAGTCCGCCAAAATTGATGGAGCGAATGACTTCCGCATCTATTTCAGCATTGTGTTGAAACTGGCGATGCCTGGTATCGCAACCGTAGGTCTGTTTCTGGCACTGGGGTACTGGAATGACTGGTTTACCTCATCGCTCTTCATTAACAATCCGGATATGTACCAGCTACAATTTTATCTTTATAACACAATGAACACGATTACCTTTATTGACCAGATGGCGATTGGCACAGGGATCACGCTCAGTCAGGATGTGCCAACAGAATCAACCAAGATGGCGATGGCGATCGTTGTGACGGGACCGATTTTGTTCCTGTATCCGTTTGTACAACGTTACTTTGTTAAAGGACTTACGATTGGTGCAGTGAAAGGTTAGAACGTGAACACGCTTTGGATATCAGGCCGTTCGTATTATCTCCGGTCTGAAGCATGGCGAGTCTGCGCTAACATATAAAGGTTCACCACAAAAAGGGAGGATGCGTATGCGTAACAAAACAATTCGGCACCTGTCTCTGGTACTTGCCCTGATGTTGTTCGCCGGGGTGCTTGCCGCATGTAATAACGGTTCGGGGGGATCGACGCAAGGAAGTGAGCAGGGAGGAACACCCGAGAACAAAGGCGAGAAAGTAACGTTACAATTTTACATGCTTGGGGATGCTCCCAAAGATCTGCCTGTCATTGAATCCGAGATCAATAAGCTGGCTGAGGCTGATCTGAATGTCAATGTGAAATTCAACTACACCTCATGGACCGACTGGGATCAAAAATATAAACTGCTTTTGTCTTCCGGACAGCCGATCGATCTGATCTTCACAGCGGATTGGACATTCTACCAATCCTATGCGAAGAAGGGCGCGTTCCTGCCGCTGGACGAAATGCTGCCAACAGCAGCGCCAGCACTGAAGGCTCATGTACCTGAGGATATGTGGAATGCTGTCAAAATCAATGACAAAATCTATACCGTTCCATCGACATGGATTGAGTATGTAACAGAGGGGATTGCGTACCGCGAGGACTTGCGCGAGAAGTACAATCTTCCGAAGCCGGAATCGCTGGAGACACTCGAAGCATATCTGGAGGGTATCAAAGCCAATGAACCGAACATGATTCCGATCGCGGATAGCAATGCTAACCATACCCATGGTATCCGTCAATTGACATCCAAGCTGGTTAATACGGCAGGTCAACTTCCATATGGACTGGATATTATGTATGACACACCATCGACCGTGACGTCCTACTGGGGATCGGCGCAGCATCTGGAAGACCTAAAAACATACAAGCGCTGGATGGACAAAGGCTTCTTCCCGAAAAACGTGCTGAATGTAAAGGATACTTCCAACTCATTGCTGCAAAATGGAAAAGCGGCAGTTGTTCTCTCCGGGGAGAACCCGAACAAATTTAATGCAGATGTAATCAAGGTGCAGTCTACGCATCCAGATTGGAAACTGGCTTATTTCCCATATCCGAATGCGAAAGGGTTTGCACAACCGGTTCACCCGATCCATAACGGATTTGCGATTCCGCGTAGCAGTAAAAACCCTGAAAAAGCATTGGCATTTTACGAGAAGCTCGTGACAGACAAACGTTACAACTGGTTGACTGAATACGGCGTTGAGGGCAAAAACTTCGAGGTAGATAATGGTTACTATAAAATGGTCGGCGATGCACAAACTAACGGCTTCCCGCGTGAAGGCATGAATGGTTGGGCATGGCGTAATCCGGAATTCATGCTCTATGATAAAACTTTTGATGATGTCCTGACCATGTTTGAAGATCTCGACAAAATCAAAAAGCCGGATATTTACACCGGATTTGCTGAAGACTGGACTCCGTACCAAGCCGAGAAGGCTGCATTGGAGCAAGTGGAAAAACAATATTTGTATCCGCTTAATGTAGGTTTGGTGGCAGACGTGGAGGCTGGATTGAACACATTTATGGAGAAGGCGAAGCAAGCAGGGTTGGAAAAAATTCAGGCAGAGTACATCAAGCAGTGGCAGGAGTACTTGAAGTCAGCAGGCATTCAATAATTTGTACTTTCCTTCATAAGAAAAGGTGCCTTCGGATTCGAAGGCACCTTTTCAATGTGGTTGCAGGCTTGTTTGAAGCCGTTGGTTAGAGCCGTGATTGGACCAACCCTGCGGGAAGCAGCCTCCCGTTTGGGATAAGATCATAAGCGAGCCTCTTCTGCGGATGAAGGACGAACGTCCTCAAGCAGATCGATGATGCTTTGAGCGCTCTCCATCGGATGAACCTTGGCGATCTCCGCCAGATGGCGTTGGCGTTTACGTACGACATCCGGGTAGTGATGCAACAGCTTGTTCATCCATTTGACCACTACGTCCAGCGAAGTTATGGGTTCACCCAAACCTCTTGCGGTAAAATAATGGACGTTTTCTTCTTCCTGACCAGGTATGGGGTTGTGAAACAACATTGGAATTCCTTTGGCCAAGCCTTCGCTGCAAGTCATTCCACCAGGTTTGGTGATCAGCAGGTCGGAAACTTCCATCAATTTGTCGATTTCGTTGGTGTAACCGATAATATGGATGTTTTCTTTTCGATACATCGGGTTCTGTTCCATGCTGATCCGTGCTTTATCATTGCGACCGAGACAAAAAATGATCTGGATATCTTCATGCCAGCGAGTTAGCAACGGATGGACCAACTTGTCACTTAACATTCCCCAACCGCCTCCCATGACCAGTACAGTCGGCATGTTCTTGAGGTTGAATCTGCTTCGGATCTCATCTCGTCCGGGATGCTCCCAGAAGTTCGGATGTACAGGAATGCCTGTGACTCGAATTTTGTCTATTGGTACGCCACGCAACATTAGTTTGGACTTAACCTCATCTGAAGAAACCAGATAAAGGTCTACTTCACGGTTAATCCATGTCCCATGTGCATCATAGTCGGTGATGACTGTGCATAGGGGAACCTGTACACCCAGACGTTTCAGTCTGGATATGACAGCACTTGGGATCGGATGGGTACAGACGATCGCATTGGGACGTAACTGACGCACGACGCTGCGTGTGTGTGTGTAGAACAGTTTATGCAGCGCCAGTGTTGTCAGCCGGTTCAATGATTTTTTATATTGATGTCTGTATACGTATCCTACGAGTTTGGGTTGGTTGGTAACCGTTTTTTTGTATGCCGTTATAATTAGAGGTGCCACCTTGGGATTTAAAAAACTTCCCAGTTCAAGCACTTTCGTCTGCACGTCTGGCGACAGCTTTCGCAAATTGCTGGACAGTGCATAGGCGGCTTGAGTATGACCCGTACCAAAGCCTTCAGATAATAGTAATACTCTTTTTTTCTCCACGCTTGCTTCACCTGTTCCTGCTAGGTTTTTCTGAGTCTAACATATCGGCTTTAAGACCAGAATGCAACTGTGGCAAGTGCGACTAAAGTACCTATTGTGGCACCTGCCAAAACATCGGATGGATAGTGTAATCCCAGATAAATTCGAGAGAATCCGACAATAAGGGCCACAGGCAACAATATTAGCAATAAGATTGGATCAGTGGTCATAAATGGAACCGTGACCGAAAAAATGGCAGTCGTGTGTCCTGAAGGAAACGAGTGATCCGTCAGGGGATTACGGAACGTGATGGTATCCGGCAAGGCCAGATAAGGCCGAATGCGGGGATACAATTTTTTCGCGATGGCTACAGGAATATGGCTGACCGCAAGAGCGATACAAGCCTGAAGTCCTGTTGTACTCCATGGAGCTGGAGCGAGCAACCAGATTAACAAGGATACTGCAATAGAAGAAGTTGCTCCACCCAGATGGGTGAAATAATACAGCCAAAAATTCATAAAACGATTATGAAGTCGGCCGTTGATCCACATAAAAACATTTCGATCATAATCTTGAAACTTTAAGAATAAACGGCTCATATTGGCCTCCTGCCAGTCAGGCCGCCCGTAATGGCGGCAGTATTTCCGGTGATTTTTCTGCATCCGGTTTCGTCCTGATTAGTATATAACCGTTTTTCGTGAACTTGAGGTTATTTCAGGTATATGTTTATCATATTTTTAAATGTTGTCCTTTTCAAGAAGAACACATGTAAAGAACGTAAAATTCATGTTAAAGAGTGGATATATACCCATCTTAACTTTTTGACTTGAGTCAGCCAAAAAAGATACAATGATTCAACATGGCTGAAATGAGGTAAAAAAAATGTGAGTTTTGGTTTAAACTTTTTGAGGTCTGTTTGCGTTATTTGTTATAGAGCCTCTGACGAAGAATAACATGCTGATGAAAAAAGCAGGGACTTTAGAAATAAAAATCAAGTAAACGGCTGAAAATAAGATATAACAGGCATGAATGCGAGGTTGTGGTATCACGAAGTGTCTATTCAGCGTTTAAAGATCACATTTCTGCTTAAGAAAGTGGAATTGGGGTTTTGACAAATCACTGAAAAGAATACAGAATCGATAAAGCAGCCAACTGATAGCAACCAAGCTTTGAAACATTGCCTGATATAATCACGTAGTACACAAAAGAACAGGGTCATATTCTGCAGATCACAAAAAAATAAATTGCAGAATCAGGAAGAGAAATGCTTGAGTAAACTGGGTTTTGAAAAAAAGGGGGTAACAGAGAACGATGTTGGACGCTATATTCGTCACGATGCAGGTCATTCTGGCACTGCTAGCCGTGTACCAATTCACGTTTTCGCTGTTCGGTCTGATTAAGAAAAAGAAAAAGAAACATTATCCGGCGACAAAATCATTCGCTGTACTCGTCGCAGCACACAATGAGGAACAGGTCATTGGTGCCTTGATGGAGAACTTGAAACAACTTGATTATCCTGAAGATCTGTATGATGTGTTCGTCATCTGTGACAACTGTACGGATGGAACGGCTCAAATTGTCAGAGAACATGGGTTGAATGCCTGTGTACGTACCAACGCCGATCTGAGAGGTAAAGGGTATGCCATCGAATGGATGCTTAAATACCTGTGGAAATTGCCACGTCAGTATGACGCAGTTGTTATGTTTGACGCGGATAACCTGGTTGACCGTAACTTCTTGCTTGAGATGAATGATGACTTGAACAATGGTTCGCGTGTTATCCAAGGATACATTGATACGAAAAATCCGGAGGATTCCTGGATCACTGCAGCATACGGTGTATCTTACTGGTACATTAACCGTCTATGGCAGTTGTCTCGTCATAACTTGAATATGGCGAACTTCCTCGGAGGTACCGGAATGTGCTTCGAGACCAACCTGTTGAAGGAAATTGGCTGGGGCGCAACAAGTCTGGTAGAGGATCTGGAGTTTACGATGCGCAGTGTGCAACGTAATGTGTATCCTGTTTTCAACTATGATGCCAAAGTATTTGATGAGAAGCCATTAACGTTCAAAGCTTCAGCGCGACAACGTCTCCGCTGGATGCAAGGTCACTTTACAGTTGCACGTAGATACTTCTTCCCACTGCTCTGGCAGTCCATTAAGGAAAGAAGCTTGGTGAAATTCGACCTTGCTATCTATGGAGCCAATGTCTATGTTGTATTGCTTACATTCCTGATGACTGCTGCGATGTGGGTAGACATGGCAATATTCAACGGTCCGCACATTGCGAATATTTATGGATACTTCCCGTTATGGGTTGGATTCGTGGCCATTGGCCTGAATATTCTGACGTTCCTGTTGTCCATGGCGCTGGAGAAGGTTACCTTTGCCAAAGTTTATCTATATCTGATTCTGTTCCCGATATACCTGCTGTCATGGTACCCGATCACGTTCTACGCTTTCTTTACGCAGAACAACAAACAGTGGAGTCACACCCAACACACGCGTGTTGTGCGCTTGGATGAGGTACAGAGCAAACAAGGGTAAGGAACATGCAAGCTTGACTTTGTCGGCATCGCATATAACAAATGTATAATTTCAGAAAATAAAGTTGTAGAGATGTTGACAATGCATTTCGTGAATGTTATAGTATTCAAGTGCTTTAAAACGGCTTTGAAACGAATAGCAATGGAATCACAAGTAGAAGTCCGACTTCTCACCTGATCAACATGATGTTGGCTGGTCAACGATCCCAATAATTTATGAAGTGTATACTCATGAAGAATTGTGTTGATTACAGGGATGTCGGTAGCTTGACCGGCATCCCTTTTATTTTTGTGTAACAGGATATTCAAAATGACCTGGAGGTGGACGGTTATTAGTAAAGATCACATGATTAATGATGAGATTCGGGCGAAGGAAGTACGCCTTGTCGGAGCTGAAGGAGAACAAATTGGGATTACGCCCATTCGCGAAGCACTGCAAATGGCGATTGACCTGAATTTGGATCTGGTCAATGTGGCACCACAGGCTAAACCGCCGGTGTGTCGCATCATGGACTATGGCAAATTCCGCTATGAGCAACAAAAGAAAGAAAAAGAAGCCCGTAAGAACCAGAAAATTGTTGACATTAAAGAAGTATGGTTCCGTTCCAATATTGAGGAGCACGATTATCAAACGAAGCTTCGTAATGTAGTTAAGTTTTTGAACGAAGGCGACAAAGTGAAATGTTCTGTTCGTTACCGCGGACGTGAAATTGCACATGCCGCGATTGGTCAACGGATTTTGGAACGCGTAAAGGTAGAAGTTGCAGAACTTTGTACTATTGAACGTCAACCGAAATTGGAAGGCCGCAGTATGATCATGATTTTGGCTCCTAAAGCCTGATAACATTGGAGGAGGAAACACAAAATGCCTAAAATGAAAACACACAGCAGTTTGAAAGGACGCTTCAAAATTACCGGTTCCGGTAAAGTCCTTCGTTACAAAGCTCACAAAAACCACTTGCTTTCCCACAAATCCAAACGTGCTAAGCGCGTTCTGAACGGTAACCCAGTTATGGCTGCCGGGGATGTTAGACGTTTGAAACAAGGTTTGGCTAACTTGAAAGGCTAATTCTAATTAGTACATTCCGTATGGGGGATCGGCTACGGCCGTACACATACCACGGATACATTTATATTTATTTGGGAGGTTCTTTAATATGGCAAGAGTAAAAGGCGGTTTTGTAGTACGTCGTCGTCATAAAAAGGTTTTGAAACTGGCAAGAGGTTATTTCGGTTCCAAACACCGTATTTTTAAAACAGCTAACGAGCAAGTAATGAAATCCCTGGTATACGCATACCGTGACCGTCGCAACACGAAACGTAACTTCCGCAGACTGTGGATCGTTCGTATCAATGCTGCAGCACGTATGAATGGTTTGTCTTACAACAAACTGATCCATGGTTTGAAACTTGCTGGAGTAGACATGAACCGCAAAATGTTGGCTGATCTGGCCGTTAACGACATCAATGCGTTCAACTCTTTGGCTACTGTAGCTAAAGGCAAAATCAACGCTTAAATTGTATGATACAAGCCGCCGTACCTATATGGCGGCTTTTTTTACGGCTTGGAAGAAATCTGAAAGTGAATCTCTGAATGAGTAGAGCGAATAGGCTATAGTCTGAAAGGGAACAATGAAACCAGATGACTGGTGAATAACAGACCATGGGAATACATAAAATACGAACGGTGAAATAATACAAATAAAAACAGGGGAACTCCAATCATCACTAAAGTCTGCGGTATGTTTTTGTTATATAACATCACATCACTGTAACGTTAGTGTGTTAAATCGCTAAAATATTAAGCGTTTTCAATAAAAAAAGAACAAAAAAATGTGATATTTGGTGATGAAACATCTGGATTTTAACACTGGTTGATTGTATAATCACCTCTAGTAGGCTAGTCCTAATTTTTCTCTCCATGTCATAATGTTCGGTTTTTCGACAGATGATTGGATGCTTTAAGGGTGAGAATGCGCTTTTAATGTCGAAGAAACCATACATTCTGCATAAAAGTCATTCCTGCTATCTGTTAACCGTTCAAATGTGGGCTGGATTGGAATGAGGATATATCATTAAGGGGGAAAAAGAGAAAATGAAAAAGATGCTCAGCTTGTCTTTGGTAATGTTGCTGGCGGTATCGGTTATGCTCGCAGGTTGCGGTAGCAAACCGAAAGAAGAAACAAATGCCGGAGGAGATACAGGTGGCACATCCACTGAAACTAAATCCGATCTCAAAATCGGTATGGTTACTGACGTAGGTGGAGTTAATGACAAATCCTTTAACCAATCCGCTTGGGAAGCTTTGCAAGCGACTGAAACAGAAACAGGTACTGCAGTTAAATACCTGCAAAGTAAATCCGATGAAGAGTACATTCCTAACCTGAACGAATTCGTTAAAGGCGGATATGATCTGACTTGGGGTATCGGTTTCCAATTGGCTGATGCAATCAAAACGGTTGCTGACCAAAACGCCGATGCAAAACTCGCGATCATTGACAGCGTAGTGGATTCTCCTAATGTTAAGTCCGTAACTTTTGCTGAAGAAGAAGGATCTTTCTTGGTTGGTGTTGTTGCCGGTCTGACAACAAAAACGAACAAAATTGGTTTTGTAGGCGGTATGGAAAGCCCACTGATCAAAAAGTTTGAAGTAGGATTCAGAGAAGGCGTTAAAGCAGTTAACCCTGATGCTCAATTCATTTCTAACTACACAGGTGCATTTGATAAACCTGACCTTGGTAAAGCAGCAGCAGCAACACTTTACAATGAAGGCGTAGATATTATCTTCCACGCTTCTGGCGCGACAGGTAACGGTGTGTTTAACGAAGCAAGTGCTCGTAAGAAACAAGGTCAAGATGTATGGGTTATCGGTGTTGACAAAGACCAATCTCTTGAGTTTGGTGATGAGATCACTTTGACTTCCATGATCAAAAAAGTTGACGAAGCTGTTAAGCGCGTTAACCAAGAAGTAATCGACGGTACATTTGCTGGCGGTTCCGAGAACCTGACGTTGAAAGAAAACGGCGTAGGTATTGCTGATACTTCTACTGCCAACGTATCTGCTGATATACTTGCAAAAGTAGAAGAGTACAAAGAAAAAATCATCAGCGGCGAAATCAAAGTACCTACTGAGTAATTTGATCTTCGTAGCAAAAGAATAATCATTGGGGCCGGTCTTGACCGGCCTTATGACTGCAAGAACAGGAACATTTGATCAAGTCATCATAACAATTGTACAAGGTCACTGTGTATCAACGCTCCGGTAGGAGCTTTTCTTTCGTTTGCGGAACCACACTATATCAGTTATAAGGGTGATTACATGGGTGCAGCAACCCCCGTCGTTGAGTTAAAACAAATTACGAAGCGTTTCCCAGGCATTGTTGCCAACGACGCCATCAGCCTTCAGCTTCGTAAAGGCGAGATCCATGCGCTACTGGGCGAAAATGGCGCTGGTAAGTCAACGTTGATGAATATTGTATTTGGTCTCTATCAGCCAGATGAAGGTTCCATTGAAGTGAATGGCAAGCCTGTCATCATCGACAGCCCTAACCGAGCGATCGATCTTGGCATCGGCATGGTGCATCAGCACTTTAAGCTTGTACAGCCGTTCACGGTAACAGAGAACATTATTTTGGGATCTGAACCAACGAAGGGTCTCAATATTAACTATAAAAAAGCAGCTGCTGAAGTTCAGCGTCTGTCCGAACAGTATGGACTCAAGGTGAATCCTCATGCCAAAATTCATGATATCTCTGTCGGAATGCAGCAACGTGTAGAGATTGTTAAAACGTTGTATCGCGGTGCAGATATTTTGATTTTTGACGAGCCTACAGCCGTATTGACTCCTCAAGAGATCAAAGAACTGATGACCATCATGAAGAAGCTCGTTGCCGAAGGCAAATCGATTATTCTGATCACGCACAAACTGAAAGAGATCATGGAGATCTCTGACACGGTAACGATTATCCGTCGAGGTAAAGTGATTGATTCGGTCAAAACATCGGAAACCAATCCAAATGAACTGGCTGAGAAAATGGTAGGTCGGAATGTCACATTCAAAGTGGACAAAAAGCCGGCTACACCTGGAGCCAATGTGCTCGAGGTCAGCAAACTAACCGCCAAGAATAAAGAAGGCATTGCAGTTCTGAACCAACTAAACCTGAATGTACGTGCGGGGGAGATTGTCGGAATCGCAGGCGTGGATGGTAACGGTCAAAGTGAACTGATTGAAGCCCTTACCGGACTTCGTAAAGTCGAGAGTGGTTCGATTCGTTTGGAGGGCAAGGAGCTGTCCAATCATTCTCCGCGCCATATTTCGGAGTCGGGTGTAGCCCACATTCCGGAAGATCGACATAAACACGGACTTGTACTTGATTTTTCAGTGAGTGAAAATATTGTTCTGGAATCGTACTATAAGGCACCATACACACGTAAAGGGTTCCTTAACTTCGATGCGATCAAAAAGCAGGCGAAGCGGCTTGTGGAGGCATTTGACGTGCGTACACCAAGCATCGAGACCAAAGCTCGTTCCTTGTCCGGAGGAAACCAGCAGAAGGCCATTATCGCCCGTGAGGTGGATAAAAACCCTGAACTGCTTATTGCTGCCCAACCAACGCGTGGTTTGGACGTAGGGGCTATTGAGTTCGTGCAAAAGCAATTGATTGCACAACGCGATCAAGGCAAGGCTGTTCTGCTGATTTCATTTGAGCTTGATGAGATTATCAATGTATCTGACCGAATTGCTGTTATCTATGAAGGTCAGATCGTTGGCGAGGTGCTGCCGGAAGAAACCAATGACAGGGAGCTCGGCTTGATGATGGCGGGCAGCACCCAAAAGAGAGGTACTGCGCATGAATAACGTATTGAAATGGTTTACCCGAGATTCATTTATTTTGCCTGTAGTCGCCATTGTTATGGGTCTGATTCTCGGTGGGGTTGTCATGCTGATCGGTGGTTACAATCCGATTGAAGCCTATGGCGCATTGTTCACCAAGGTATTTGGAGACATGTACAACTTTGGTGAAGCGGTACGTGAAATGACACCACTGATCATGACTGGACTTGCATTTGCATTTGCATCACGTGCAGGGCTGTTCAACATCGGGGGAGAAGGTCAATTTCTCGTCGGTATGACAGCTGCAACATTTGTTGGTGTTAAGTTTGCAGGTTTGCCGATCTACCTCCATGCGCCACTGGCTTTGATTGCCGGTGCATTGTTTGGTGGTCTTTGGGCCGCGATTGCTGGTTATCTGAAAGCAGCACGTGGGGTCAATGAAGTTATCAGTAGTATCATGTTGAACTGGATTGGTCTGTATTTGGCCAACCTTATCGTTCGCCAATTCTTGCTGTTAAAAGGTGAGAATCGTTCCGTGAATATCAGCGAATCGGCTTCGATTAGTTTGACATGGCTCTCTGAACTGATGGGCAACTCCCGTGTACACATGGGAACGTTGATTGCCATTGTGATGGCTGTGCTCTTTTATATCTATATGTGGAAAACAAAACAGGGTTATGAAATCCGCGCGGTAGGTTACAACCCTAATGCGGCTGAATATGCAGGTATGCATGTTAACCGAAATATCGTAAAAGCGATGTTCATCAGTGGTATGCTTGCCGGTCTTGGTGGTGCATTCCAGGTGCTTGGGGTGTTCCAGTACCAGACTGTAATGTCGGGTTCACCGGGAACAGGTTTTGACGGAATTGCGGTTGCCCTGATTGGTTTGAATCATCCGTTTGGGGTGTTATTGGGGGCAGTGCTGTTCGGTACCCTCACGTACGGATCTGCAGGTATGAGTTTTGCTGCGGATGTTCCGCCTGAGATTATTCGGATTGTGATCGGTTCGATTATCTTCTTCATTGCGGCACAAGGCATCGTGCGCTGGATACTTAAACCGTTCTATTCGAAGCGTAAGAAAGAGAAGGTGTTGTAGATGGACTTGTTGACAATTGGGCAAATTATCAATACGACGCTTGTCTTTGCTACGGCATTGATTTTTGCATCACTCGGCGGAATTTTTTCGGAAAAATCAGGTGTAACCAACCTTGGACTTGAAGGTTTTATGGTCTTTGGTGCCTTTGCAGCTGGAATCGGGGCGCATTATGCTCAAGAAGCGGGCATGGGTGGAACGACATCGGCCTGGATGGGGGTTTTGCTCGCGATTGTATTGGGCGTACTGGTATCTCTGATTCATGCCGTTGCGTCTATCACATTTAAGGCAGACCAGATTATCAGTGGTATCGTTATTAACTTTTTGGCAGCAGGAAGTACGTTGTACTTGGTTAAACTGTTGTTTGAAGGTTCTGGTGATTCACCGTTGGTTCAAGGCTTCAGCAAGTTTGATGTGCCATTCTTGAAAGACATTCCTTTGCTTGGAGAAGCCTTCTTTAAGAACGTATATCCAACGACATATCTGGCCATGTTATTCGTATTCCTGACGTATTACATCATGTTTAAAACGCCATTTGGTCTGCGCCTTCGTTCTGTTGGTGAACATCCAAGTGCGGCTGATACGGTAGGCGTTAAAGTGCTTCGTTATCGCTATATTGGCGTTATGATCAGTGGTGCGCTTGCGGCTATTGGTGGAGCTGCGATTACGTTGACGACTACGGGTACATTCTCACACAATACGGTTTCCGGCCAAGGTTATATTGCCATTGCAGCTATGATCTTTGGTAAGTGGAACCCGATTGGTGCCTTTGGTGCTGCTGTGTTCTTCGGATTCTCACAAGCGATCCGAAACTATGTACAGTTGTTCGAATGGTCACAAAGTATTCCCCAGGAAATTATTTTTATGTTGCCTTACCTGCTTACCATCATCGTTCTCGTTGCAGCGGTTGGACGTTCTTCGGCTCCGTCTGCACTCGGTGAAGCATATGATCCGGGTAAAAGGTAACAACCTTCTCCATATCAGTTTAGCTATTCAGAGTTTTGATAAAGGGTCCGCTTTGTGCGGGCCTTTTTTTTGTTTTTATGAACGCCCATCGACTTTGACACGCTTAACTTGGTTCTCGTGCAGATACCCATATTTTCAGGTAGGGACAAAGAAACAGGCGAATCCAGTCATGGACGAATACACTGTTTTGAACGATCCGAGGAGGAGGGGAAAGTATGAAACAACAAGTTACGCGTGATGAAGCGATGAAATTAATAGGCAAAAATATTGTTGCAATCAAAAAAGACGGCACTCGGGTTACGGGAAAGCTGTTGAAAGTATCGGGCAACAAACTGGTACTCAAGCGTTTGAATGGCAAAAAAGTACGTACAAAAGCGATTCTGCCACTGGTATTGTTTGATCTGCTTGCTATTGCCACACTGCCTTATGCTTATGGAGGTGGTCCCGGCTTCGGTCCCGGATATGGACCTGGACCAAAACCAGGCCCTGGATATGGTCCAGGCTACGGACCGGGATATGGACCTGGAGGACCTGGTGGTGGATATGGACCTGGTCCTGGATTCGGTCCTTATGGTCCAGGTCCACGCCCGCCAGGATTTTTCTAGGACATTCTATAGTGTTTTTTCCAATTCGTAGCAGCGGCTTATCATAACGTATCGAATCGCATGATATCCATTTTTTTGATAAAACTGAAGTCCTTTGGTATTGCCTTCATCCACCATGACTTTCGATCTTTTACAACCCCGCGATGCCGCAAAGCTCTCTGCTTTGAGTAACAAAGTTTGCCCGTAACGTTTGCGTTGCTCTTTCGGACTAACAGCCATCATATCGACATATAGAAGTTCCCCATGCATGAGAAAATGGATGAATGCGACAGCAGCTTTGTCTGGCTCCGGCGAGACAACAAAGGTTATGCCCCTGTTCATTCGCAGGGGTATTTCTTTGCGTATTTTATTAATTTCTTTTTCACTCATGTGTGAGAGAGGCACAAGTTGAGTGTCAATCAGCTTCATGATGGCGCCATCATCCAGCTTGGATGTGCGTTGCCGAATCACCATGCGGAGCCTCCTTTCAGGACCAGTCGTGCTGCTCGTATATCCTATGCCCGAAGCAAGATAAAAGGTGACTGAATGAAGCGCTGGGATTAGGGCAACCTTAAAGGCTGAAGAGGGAGGATGGAAGGTGCTCTGAATTTTTATGCAAAACAGGTATTGACTTATCGGTTAGAGGAATCATATAATGTTCCTAACATTTAACGAGAATATTTCATCGGCTATGAAGAGGACGAAGTTTTAAGGGCTCTTTTGCTCAGAGAGTGGCTGGAATTGCTGAAACCACCACCATTATCCCTTATATACGAGCTCACCTCGGAGCTGTTTTCCTGAAAAGCACTGGATGTCACTCCTTTCGCGTATTAGGGAAAATCGTATGTCTGCGTTACAGACAACAGGTATGGGAAACGACTATGTTCGTTTGAGCTATTCGTTTTGTTGTACCTGGTAAGGTCCGTTATTGCGAAATTTCGGACAAAGTTGGGTGGTACCACGGAAGCGATAACCTTTCGTCCCTCGCAAGCATGAACTTGTTTGCAGGGGATGGAAGGTTTTTTTTGTAACTTTAAATGTCAGAATGGTGTAAATTTCGAGAGGAGGATGACTAATGGGAGCTCAAATTCCAGAAGTACGATCGACAGATGAATTACGTGAAAAATGGATGAAGCCGGAGGTCATTAGCGGTTCCGAGATTTTGCTGAGAAGCTTGTTGCTTGAAGGTGTGGATTGCGTATTTGGTTACCCGGGTGGCGCAGTGTTGTACATTTACGATGCAATGTATGGTTTCGAGGACTTCAAACACGTCTTAACCCGTCACGAACAAGGTGCAATTCATGCAGCTGACGGATATGCACGTGCAAGCGGCAAAGTCGGTGTTTGTATCGCTACCTCCGGGCCGGGAGCAACCAATCTGGTTACTGGAATAGCCACGGCATATATGGATTCCGTGCCGCTGGTTGTCATTACGGGAAATGTCAATTCCAGCCTGATTGGCTCGGATGCTTTCCAGGAAGCGGATATTACCGGGATTACAATGCCGATCACCAAACACAGCTATCTGGTAAAAGATGTTAAAGATTTGTCGAGTATCATTCATGAGGCATTCCATATTGCCAACACCGGCCGTAAAGGTCCTGTACTGATCGACATTCCGAAAGATGTCTCAGCCAACAAAACCTTGTTTGAACCGAGTACTGAACCTGTTACATTAAGAGGGTACAATCCACGGACAGTACCAAACAAACTGCAAGTTGACCGTTTGGCTCAGGCCATTCAGGAAGCAGAACGTCCAATGATTCTGGCCGGTGGCGGTGTGGTATACTCGGGAGGACATGAAGAACTGTTCGAGTTTGTTGAGAAGACAGGCATTCCAATTACGACAACCCTTCTGGGTCTTGGTGCATTCCCAAGTGGGCATGAACTATGGACAGGGATGCCGGGAATGCACGGAACATACACATCCAACCTGGCCATCCAACAGTCGGATCTGCTGATTAACATCGGGGCACGATTCGATGATCGGGTAACGGGTAAGCTTGACGGATTCGCTCCACATGCCAAAATCGTTCATATCGATATTGATCCGGCTGAGATTGGTAAAAACATTGCAACCGATATTCCAATCGTTGGTGATGTGAAGACGGTACTTGAAATAGCCAACAAAGAAGTTGGACGTGCAGAGCGTGCAGATGCATGGAGAGACCAGATCAAGCAGTGGAAACAAGAGAAGCCTTACAGCTATACGGATTCAGACGAAGTGCTGAAACCGCAGTGGGTTGTTGAAATGTTGAATGATACAACCAAAGGTGAAGCGATTGTGACTACGGATGTGGGACAACATCAGATGTGGGCAGCACAATATTATAAGTTTAATCAACCACGTTCATGGGTAACTTCGGGTGGTCTCGGAACGATGGGCTTTGGATTCCCTTCTGCCATTGGTGCTCAGATGGCCAATCCGGACAGACTCGTTATCTCCATTAACGGTGATGGCGGAATGCAGATGTGTTCCCAAGAACTCGCAATCTGTGCCATTAACAATATACCGGTAAAAATTGTGATCATTAACAATCAGGTACTCGGAATGGTTCGCCAATGGCAGGAACTCATCTATGAGAACCGTTACAGCCACATTGATCTGGCAGGAAGTCCGGATTTTGTAAAACTGGCTGAAGCATATGGCGTGAAAGGATTGCGTGCAACGAATAAAGAAGAAGCGGCGCGTGCTTGGCAGGAAGCTCTGGATACACCAGGACCAGTCGTTGTCGAATTCGTAGTACGCAAGGATGAAAATGTGTATCCAATGGTTCCGCAGGGGGCAACAATTGATCAAATGTTGATGGGGGATGCTGAGGAATGATTAGACATACGATTTCAATATTGGTAAACGATCAGCCAGGTGTCCTTCAGCGTGTATCAGGGTTGTTCGGTCGACGCGGATTTAACATTGAGAGTATTACAGTAGGTCAATCGGAAGAACCCGGACTCTCCCGGATGGTTATTGTCACCATTGGTGACGATAAAACACTGGAGCAGATTGAGAAACAATTGTACAAAATCATCGATGTCATTAAAGTGGTTGATTTCAGCCTGAAACCGATGGTAGCTCGTGAACTTGCATTGATTAAGGTAAAAGCTGAGCCTTCCGAACGTCCAGAAATTCTGGGTGTGGTGGAAACATTCCGCGCATCCGTTGTAGATGTTGGTCCAGGCAGCCTGATTGTCCAGGTAGTCGGAGATACGGATAAAATTGATGCGATGATTGAATTGCTCAAGCCATACGGCATTCGCGAATTATCTCGTACAGGCATAACTGCATTGGTACGCGGCAACGTATAAGGTTATAATGAATAAAAAAGGGGCGACGGTTAGCTAACATATATAGTTGATCTTATGTGAGAGTGTCAGTCCCTTAACAGTTGTAATGTAACATTTTAGTGATGTAACGCTTGAAAATATAGCTACATTCCCGCATTAATGGGCGGGTGTCTGAACGGATCGGATCAGACCAGAGACGCTTTCGACACACCAAGCGAGCCGGTCCATTGAGACACCCGCTCATTAATGAAGGGTTCTTTACAATACAAAGGAGGACTTATAAACATGCCAGTAACTACTTATTATGAACAGGATGCAGAGCTTAACGTATTGAAAGGAAAAACGATCGCGGTAATCGGTTATGGTAGCCAGGGCCACGCCCAAGCCCAAAACCTTCGTGATAGCGGATTGAACGTAGTCATCGGACTTCGTGAAGGTAAATCCTTCGACACTGCAAAAAATGACGGATTTGAAGTTCTGTCCCCGGCTGAAGCAACAAGCCGCGCAGATGTAGTTCAAATCTTGCTGCCTGACGAAACTCAAGCTTCTGTATACAAAAACGAAATCGAACCAAACCTCAAAGAAGGCGCAGCATTGCTCTTCTCACACGGTTTCAACGTTCATTTCGGTCAAATCGTTGCTCCAAAAAACAGCGATGTATTGCTGGTAGCTCCTAAGTCTCCTGGTCACATGGTACGTCGTACTTATGTGGAAGGTTTTGGTGTACCGGGCCTGATCGCGATCGAGCAAGATGCAACGGGTAAAGCTAAAGAAATCGGTTTGGCATATGCTAAAGGTATCGGTTGTACACGCGCAGGGGTTATCGAAACTTCTTTCCGTGAAGAAACAGAAACAGATTTGTTCGGTGAGCAAGCGGTTCTGTGTGGTGGCGTGAGTGCGTTGGTAAAAGCTGGATTCGAAACATTGACAGAAGCGGGTTACGCTCCTGAAATGGCATACTTCGAATGTCTGCACGAACTGAAGCTGATCGTTGACATGATGTATGAAGGCGGACTTTCAAGCATGCGTGATTCCATCAGTAACACAGCTGAGTACGGTGACTATGTAACTGGACCTCGCGTTGTAACTGAAGATACGAAGAAAGCAATGAAAGAAGTTCTGACGGATATCCAACAAGGTAAATTCGCACGCGACTTTATCCTGGAGAACCAATCCGGACGTGCATTCTTGACAGCAACTCGTCGTAACGAAGCTGAACACCCAATCGAAGTGGTTGGCGGACAATTGCGTGAGATGATGCACTGGATCAAGAAGTAAGCATTAAATTTTAAAACATGCACTTTAAGGCATTCAAGTAAACTTAGAGCTTTAACTGGGAATAGCGGCCGTGCTTATGCGTGAGCCGCTATTGCTGGTTCAGAGAAACAATATAATACAAGTACAGGAGGTGCGAAGCGTGCGTAAAATCTATGTATTTGACACAACGCTGCGTGATGGAGAGCAATCCCCGGGAGTCAATCTGAACACTCGTGAAAAGGTGGAAATTGCCCATCAGCTCGAGCGGCTTGGCATTGACCGGATGGAAACTGGTTTCCCGGCGGCATCTCCAGGCGACCTGGCAGCTGTCAATGCAGTCGCAAATGCGGTCAAAAATGTGACCGTAATTGGCTTGTCCCGTTCCAGAGAGCAAGATATTGATGCAGTTAAGGAAGCACTTAAAGGTGCACAGGATCCGTGCATCCACGTTTTCCTGGCAACTTCACCTATTCACCGTCAACATAAATTGCGTATGGACAAAGCGCAAGTACTGGATACAGCTCGTTCCGCAATTCGTTATGCGAAGAAAACATTCTCGAAGATCGAATTCTCACTTGAGGATGCAGGTCGTACCGAGTATGATTTCCTCGTAGAAATGGTGAATATGGCTGTTGAAGAGGGTGCGGCCGTGGTGAATATTCCGGATACGGTCGGCTACCTGAGCCCATATGAATACGGAAACATTTTCAAACATCTCAAGGAGAATGTGCACGGTATTGAAAAGGTACAGCTGAGTGCCCACTGTCATAATGACTTGGGTATGGCGACAGCCAACACACTTGCAGCCATTCTCAATGGAGCCGATCAGATCGAAGGTACGATCAATGGCATTGGTGAACGTGCAGGGAACACGGCGATTGAAGAGATTGCTATGGCGCTGGAGACACGTCAGGAATTTTTCCAGGCGAAAACATCGCTGCAGTTGTCTGAGATTGCACGGACCAGTCGTCTGGTTAGCCGTTTGACAGGTATGGTTGTGCCTGGAAACAAAGCCATTGTTGGAGCAAACGCCTTCGCACATGAATCCGGCATTCACCAAGACGGTATGCTGAAGGAAAAAACCACGTACGAGATCATGACTCCAGAGTCCATTGGTCTGAAAGAAAGTAAACTCGTACTGGGCAAACATTCCGGTCGTCATGCGTTCCGTGAGCGGTTGATTGATCTGGGATATGAGCTGGAAGAAGAAGCGTTGAATCGTGCTTTTGCCCAGTTCAAAGATCTGGCTGATAAGAAGAAAGAAGTGACTGACGAAGATCTGCTCGCGGTAATTGAAGAGAAATTGCAGGATGCACCTGAGGTGTATAAACTGGAATCGATCTTCGTTACGTACGGAGATGAATCGGTACCAACGGCCAAAGTTCGCATTGCGACGCTTGACGGGGATACGGTTGAGAAGCAAGCAGAGGGTAATGGATCGGTAGATGCAATCTACAATGCGATTGATCTGGTGAGTGGGGAAGAGGTAACTTTGTCTGACTATTCCATCAAATCGGTAACGCACGGTAAGGATGCATTGGGTGAAGTACATGTTGTGCTGACTCAAAATCAGGTTTCGGTACAAGGTCGTGGCGTGAGCACGGATATACTGGGTGCAAGTGCACGTGCCTATGTGGACGGTCTGAACCAATTGATTGAGAAACGCAAAACATATACGAACCGTGTAAACGTGAACCTGTAAGTTCCGGTGCAGCAAGCACGAATCCTTCATTGAACTGAACTTCAAGCTGGAACGCATGTAAACTGCCAGGATGATCTGTCTTAATCTTAATGGATATAGAAGATTTTTCGCCCTGCTTTGCTCTGTTCAGTGAGGTGCGTAAAGAGTCTGACTCTCTTATGGAGGGTCAGACTCTTTTGCTTTTATTTATATGATTATGGCAGTGGAACACAGTGCATGTTATACGGTTATCTATTACATTGGCTTACGCTATCGAGCTATTACCACGCATAAGCATTAGGTGCATGTCCACCTGGACCCGGGAAAATCTCATCCAGACGTTTGAGCACGGCTTCATCCAAAGTCACATCCAGACATTTGAGTGCAGTTTCAAACTGCTCCAGTGTACGCGGTCCGATAATCGGGGCAGTCACTGCGGGATTGGCTGCAACCCAGGCCAAAGCCACTGTATCCTGTGGTTCACCGAGATCACGACACAGTGCTGCGAAGTCTTCAAGTTGAGTTTGCTGCTGCTCGATCCGTCCAGCGATACCTCCGCTACGTGTTCCTTCCAGCTTCTGCAGCGCATTACGTCCCAGTAATCCACCATCCAGTGGACTCCATGGGATGACGCCGAGACCCAGCTCTTTGGCGGCAGGCAATACTTCCAGTTCAGGCAAACGACAGTTAAGGCTATATTTATGTTGTTCGGACACCAGACCGAGGAAGTGGCGATTCTTGGCCTCGCTTTGAGCAATTGCAATCTGCCATGCAGCAAAGTTACTTGATCCTACATAACCGATTTTACCCTGATGAACCGCATTCTCGAACGAACCCCACAGCTCATCCCATGATATGGCAGGGTCTACATGGTGCATCTGGTATAGTTCGATATGATCCGTCTGCAAGCGGCGGAGGGAACCCTCCAGATGACGTCTGATTTTATAGGCGGATAGTCCGGCTTCGTTGTTGGGGCCGTCTGTATCATCATGCATGGAGCCATAGACCTTGGTAGCCAGCACTACTTTTTCACGTCTGCCACCGCCCTGATTGAACCAGCGTCCGATAATTTCTTCGGTAAGTCCGGAATTCTCACCCCAGCCGTAGATGTTAGCGGTATCAAAAAAGTTCACGCCTGCATCGAGTGCTGCGTCCATAATACGGAAAGCTTCTTTCTCATCTGTAGCAGGCCCGAAATTCATGGTACCAAGACAGATTCGGCTGACCTTAAGGCCTGATTTACCCAAATACGAATATTGCATGTTAACTATCCCTCCTGCGTACTGATTTGAATTCAGCTATATTTTACCCTACCGGGAGGGTCGGAACAACTTGTGGAAGCTAATCTCTATTAGCTTATAGGTAAAATCTATTAAAGTCATAGATTGTATATCTTGGTCAAATGACCTTGGAATATGATACAAAAGAGAGAGTTAATATGAGACGTTACTTTATGAATAATTAATGAATGAAATATAAGGAGTGGACAACCCATGGCAGACGTAAAAAAAATTGCAGTTATTGCAGGTGACGGAATCGGTCCTGAAGTCGTAGCTGAGGCTGAGAAAGTTCTTAAACGTACAGAGGAAGTATTCGGTTACCGTTTTGAGACAGAGCATGCGTTGTTTGGTGGAATCGCGATTGATGAGAAGGGCACACCTCTTCCAGAAGAAACACTGACGGTATGTAAAGGTGCAGATGCGGTTCTGCTTGGAGCGGTTGGCGGTCCAAAATGGGATAACAACAGCAAGGAACTTCGTCCGGAAACAGGCTTGCTGGGTATTCGTAAAGCGCTCGGATTGTTCTCCAACCTGCGTCCGGCTGTCGTATTTGATTGCCTGAAGGATGCTTCAACTCTGAAGCCTGAAGTACTGGAAGGTACGGATCTGATGGTGGTACGTGAGTTGACTGGTGGGATCTACTTCGGTGAGAAGTTCAGACGTGAAAGTGCACAGGGCGAAGAGGCGGTAGATACTTGTGCATATAATGTAACGGAAGTGGAGCGGATCGTTCGTCAGGCGTTCGAGATTGCGCAAGGACGTCGCAAAAAGCTGGCTTCGGTAGACAAAGCCAACGTATTGGAAACTTCCCGTCTCTGGCGTGAAGTCGTGAACCGGGTAGCACCGGATTATCCGGATGTTGAACTGGAACATGTACTTGTGGACAACTGCGCGATGCAATTGCTGCGCCGTCCAGCCAGCTTTGATGTCATCGTAACAGAAAATATGTTCGGAGATATCCTGAGTGATGAAGCAGCGATGCTGACGGGTTCCATCGGCATGCTGGCATCTGCATCACTGGGAGAGGGCAGCTTTGGACTTTATGAGCCGGTACACGGTTCCGCACCAGATATCGCAGGTCAAGGCCTTGCTAACCCGATTGCAACCATTCTCTCTTTGGCGCTGATGTTCCGCACAACCTTTGGTTATGCAGAAGGCGCGGACGCTATTGAAGCAGCTGTATCTGATGTACTGAACGCGGGACACCGTACGAGTGATATTGCTGTAGATAAGAGCACAGCGATCAGCACGACCGAAATGGGCGATTTGATCGTGGCGGCTATTCAGAAACAAGCGTAATTATATTACCAACAACAAGGCAGCCCTTTGTTTCCAATTATGGAATGTACAGAGGGCTGTTCCTTTATCATTTTTGCCACGAAAAATCCTTATTTATAATGATTATAAAAAAATAATGTTTATAATCTTGACTTTGGGAAGTCCGGATGATAACATTTTACTTGTACTTGTTATCAAGATTCAAATCATTTTAATTACAGGAAAAGCGTACGCGTTTTTCTTGATGATGAGCAATCCGCAAGGATGCTTACATAATCCCAAAGGAGGAATTTTTAGTTATGGCAGAACGTTTGGTAGGTAGACCAGCACCGGATTTCGCAATGGAAACAGTATCGGGAGACGGACAAGACTTTGGTTCCGTTAAACTGTCCGATTATCGTGGCAAATGGCTCGTATTCTTCTTTTATCCTTTGGACTTCACATTTGTGTGCCCAACTGAAATTACAGCTTTGAGCGTTGCTTCCGAGCAATTCAAAGCTTTGGATACTGAAATCCTTGGCGTGAGCGTAGACTCCGTACACAGCCACAAAGCATGGATCAATACACCTGTAGACAGCAATGGTCTGGGTCAATTGAACTTCCCACTGGCTTCCGACATCACGAAGCAAGTAGCTAAAGACTACGGCGTTCTGATCGAAGAAGAAGGAGTAGCATTGCGCGGTCTGTTCATCATCGATCCAGAAGGCGAACTGAAATATCAAGTGGTTAACCACAACGATGTAGGCCGTAGTGTTGAAGAAACACTTCGCGTACTGCAAGCACTGCAATCCGGCGGATTGTGTGCAATGAACTGGAAACCAGGCGACACTAACCTGTAAGCCAAGTTAACTTGAACGGTTTTTGTTCAAGCCCTCATCCCGTTAGGGATTGAGGGCTTTTTGCACCCTTTTGCCGGAAGTTATCACGAAGTTAATCAAAAGTGTTTGAACAAGCAGCTAAACGTGTTAATGATGTATTAGAAGAAAGTCTTCTTTTTATCTGTTGAAAGAGGAATTGATGGCCTTCAAGGCGAATAGGGTATGGAAACCCGGTAAATATTCCGGTGCTCTGCATTTATAATCTGTACATGAATGTGATACACTGATGGAACTATTCCTTTTCGGAAGTGCTGGAAGTGTACGGGATTGCATTTTAACATAAAAGTCCCGGCACGTAATAAGGAGGGTGAACAAAAATGAGTTACTGTTGTGGGGCAAGTATGGTTGGAACGAAGGGCACGCTGAAGCATTACCGCACCCAGGTTCATAATGTTCCCCTGCTGTTTTGCCCGGTGTGTCATCGGGTTGAGGTGCATTATAAAGTGGAAAATGAATATGAAATTCTCGCAGAATACGCGCATGGAGACGGTGCGTCCGAGATCGATTTTCAAGATTATGTAACAGAAGATGAGGATGCGATTTTCGAAAACTGTGTAAACCGTGAGAGTGAGGATGCTATGGTCATTGTGCAGCGCCAGATTGATATGGCTCTGGATCTGCTCAGGCTCGCGAAAGAAACAAAAGACGAGAAGTGGGAAAGCGAACTTAAACGTCGATTAGCTGTGATGAGTCAGCGCAGACTGAAAATTCAGCATAATAAGACCGGACTATAGATGTTCTCGGATATATCATAAAGTAAAGATATTAAAAACGAAGCTGATTTGCCTCCTGGGCGAAACGGCTTCGTTTTTGTGCATTGATCTGGAACTAATTCGAGGTTTTTTTTAAAATAATTTCCATTCGACACTTTCTCCGATTGACTCTCTTCTATAAACTTGTCTATGATAAAAACAGACTTGCAAAAGAGGCGGAGCAAAAAATGTTCGTGTTTGGGAATAGGAGAATGTCAGAATGGGACAAACGTATATGATTTTCCGGATCGACTGTTGGTTACCGGGAATAGACCAGCTTGAGTTCCGGACATGCCATCCATATTTTCGGCTCAGCCCCCCAACGAAAGGGCACCGGTAATGAAAAATAAAATCGGCCCTTCCTGTTTCTGTGATGATATGATGTCCGAATGGCAAGTTTATCATTTACGTGAAAAGGAGGAACCTGACATGATTAGTGAATTTCAGGATACAGTGCCTCAATCAACGGATGGATTCCCGCCCGTACATCTGGATAACAACAAGTATGAGAATGTACTGGAACATCTGGATAGCGGTATTATGTTGTTTGACAGCCACGGTGTATTGACGTTTATTAACGTTCAGATGGCAAAATTGTTGGAGCTTCCAAGAAGTCTGTTGAGCGGCTGCACCCTGATGCAAATGCTGCATCATCCACAGATGAGCCGATTCAAGAAAAAGAAAATTTTACGCATTTATCGGGAAACCATCTTCCATCGTAAGCGCTATCATGAGTTGATTGATGAATACGGAAGGCATTGGCTGGTTACTGTGACGTACGGGGATCAGATGGACGGAGACTTCTTGTTCAGTGTCAAGGATGTATCTGATTATAAACAGATTGAACAGACCGCTTATCAAAATGACAAACTTGCGATGCTGGGGCGCATTTCGGCATCTATTGCTCATGAAATTCGTAATCCGTTAACCGCAATCCGCGGGTTCATCCAGTTGCTTCGGCCCCATCTGCTGCAGCTTGGCAAAGATGAGTACGCTCGCATCATACTGACGGAGATTGATCGGGCGAACGACATCATCTACGAATTCTTGAATTCTTCCAAACCGTCAGCCCCTCAGAAGACCGTGATGTCTGTCGACTCTTTGCTCAAAGAGGTGGTCTTGCTGACAGAGAGCGAAGGTTTGATGAAGGGATGCGAGATCACGTTGGATGAAGGGGATGCCCCGCTGAATGTGTCCATTGATGTCAAACAGATTAAGCAGGTTATTTTGAATATGGTGAAAAATGCAATGGATGCCATTGAGGAAGTCGGCGAAGAACACACCGGCCTGATTCGAATATCTACCGCTACGGAAAACAAGTTCGTGCAGATCTCCATCGCCGATAACGGTCAGGGAATGGACCATAACACACTTGTTCGTCTGTTTGATCCATTCTTCACGACGAAGGAGAGCGGAACGGGTCTGGGACTCTCGGTGAGTTACCGGATCATTAAGAACCACGGAGGTACCATCTCGGTAGATAGCAAAAAAGGCGAAGGCACGCGGTTTATGATTATGTTACCCTTGGTATATTGAGAAGAGTGGGGCGTAAAGGAGTCGGCAAATAGCCGACTTCTTTGTTTTTTGTTGCCAAAAAGGGTTATAGTTAGTAATGAATGCGAATACATAAGCTCCATTAACGGAAGGATGAGATACGATGGATATCCAAGGGATGGAACGAATGAATCAACAATTGATGGATCACGTGGGAAAAGTGATTGTGGGCAAAGAGCATACCATAGAGCTGGTGATGACAGCGATCATAGCGTCAGGGCATGTGCTGCTGGAGGATGTACCGGGTACCGGGAAAACGATGCTCGCCAAATCGGTAGCCTCCTCATTGGACTGCACATTCCAGCGCATACAGTTTACACCGGACTTGCTGCCATCTGACTTGACAGGTATTCATTTCTTTAATCAAAAAGAAGGGGATTTTGAATTCAGACCCGGCCCCTTGTTCGCCAATCTTGTGCTAGCGGATGAGATTAACCGTGCTACACCGCGTACGCAATCAAGCTTGCTGGAGTGCATGGAAGAGCACCAGATCAGTATCGATGGTTCAACGAGACAGCTGGAGCGGCCATTTATCGTTATTGCTACCCAGAACCCCATAGATAACCAGGGAACTTTTCCGTTACCTGAAGCGCAGATGGATCGTTTTATGATGAAAATTCGCATGGGTTATCCGAGCAGTGAAGAGAGTATAGAAATTTTGAGACGTACGGTAGCCAGTCGCTCTGTTGACGACTTGTCGGCAGTGATTAGTCGTGAAGAACTTTTGAAGGCCCAGGATACGTATAAAACAGTGCAAATCAACGAAGATTTGCTACGATATATCACTCAGTTAACCGAAGCGACAAGGCAACATCCCGAGCTCTCGCTTGGCGTAAGTCCACGAGGGGCTCAGGCATTACTCAAGGCAAGTCAGGCCTGGGCTGCACTGCATGGCAGAGACTTTGTTTTGCCGGATGATATTAAAGTTCTGGCGGAACCCGTGCTGGCCCACCGACTTGTATTCCGTAACCGGATCAGACAACAAGAAGGCTTGGCAGAGCGTATCATCCAGGAACTTCTGAATCAGACAGAAGTGCCAACGGAGAACCTCGCTACAAGCGGGCGTTAGTCTTATGGCATTATTATGGCTTGTCCTTGTAGGAGGCATTGTCGTTGGCATACACGGTGTATGGTTCGGACGACCTGCACTGCGAAAGCTCAAGTACAGCAGACAATTCAGCAAGCTGCGTTGTTATGCTGGAGATGAACTTGAGATGGTGGAGACGATATCGAATGAAAAACGAGTCTCCGTTCCGTGGCTCAGACTTGAAGCGATGATGCCTGTGTCGTTTGTATTTCGTTCCGGTTCAGGTATGGATATTAGCCAAGGCGAAATCTATCAGAACCATAAGAGCATTTTCACACTAAAACCGTTTACGCGTATTACGCGCAAGCATCCGTTCTCATGTACCCAGCGTGGCATCTATCCACTCAATACAGCAAGCATGACAGGTGGGGACCTCTTTGGCGTGTGGCGTTCCACCAAACCGATTCCGTTGCATATGTCCATGGTCGTATATCCATCACTAGTGAATGCAGAGGATCTTCCTGCCATTTATCAAGTGTGGCAGGGGGAAGTAGAAGTATCGCGATGGATCGTCGAAGATCCGTTCTTGATTCTTGGTGTTCGGCCTTATGGTGCAGGCGACCCGATGAATCGTATTCACTGGAAAGCGAGCGCACGTACGGGTGAATTACAAGTCTACAAGCAGGGGTGGACAGCAGATCCACAATCATGGATTGTAGTTAACATTCAGGAGTCAGCAGATATGTGGAGTGTAGTTACTCGACCAGAAAAGATTGAACGGGCACTTCGTTACGCTGCCACGGCTGCAGTGGATGCCATAAGTAGAGGGTTGCCGGCAGGCTTCGCCCATAATGGTTATCATGTGGGTGGAGGTCGCGATGCAGTTCGGATTGAGCCGGATTATGGAACACCTCATCTGGAAAGGGTACTGGAAGCTATGGCTGAGACCGAGTTGAAATGCATGGTGCCCATGGAGCAATTCCTGAATGATGAAGTACGTCTGAATGAAGAAGCACAGCAAATCCGCAGCTATCTGCTGATTACATCCTATGTATCTGCCGCTATGGAACACGAGATTGCGCGTCTGCACGAACAAGGACATTGCGTGACGGTTCTCCCGGTAGAAGACGTGAAGGGTGCTACGAAGGCGGTGAGTGCATGAGGGACAGACAGGTAGCGACGACTAAGGGACTCATAGCGATGCTTGCCGTCTTGATGGCGGCCATATACCTTTTTCCGATATTTACGCTTGCTTCATTCTACGCCATGGAACATTTGCCGTACACATTATTCATCCTGGTTGTTCTCGCGGGTTGGTTGGGACAATTCATTCAGTATAAAATCCCGGGATTTAGCGAGAAAAGTACATTCATTCGTGGAGTAACGGCACTCGTCATAGGGCTTCTCTTCGGACTCGTTGTTGGAATGAGCCTCATTCTCCCGTTGCCGAATATCATTACATTGGTATTGTGTGGAGTCATCTCCACTTATGCAGGTCTGACCTTCGAGCCAGCCTTTCATTCTGTTTTGTTATGGCGTTTGCAGATTTTGGGGGTAATCAGTGCGATTGTGCTTACGGTTGCTTCAAACCGCTTGGAGTTTATGCAGCCGATACAAGCCTACACCATGTGGATCTATATTGCAGGAGTAATCAGCTTTGCCTTCTGGCTGGTTGGACGATATATATTACAACTGGACCGGGCAATACTCAATGATGGCAAGCGAAAATTAGTATTGCGCGATTTTGCGCGTGCAAATCATCAGCGGTTCATGTGGATGTTTATTGTCATCGTCGCGATCGGTGCTTTCCCAAGTTTGGCTGCGTTGTTGAAGCCGCTACGTGACCGCTTGCTTGCATGGATCAGGGGATGGTTTGGCCCGATTTCCGGCGAAGAGCCACGACTACCAATGGACGCCCCTAATCAGCCGATAAATATACCGAGGGAGTGGAGAGAACCGCCCTCCGAGCCCTCAATCTTATGGAACATTCTTGGATGGGTAGTGATGTCTGCTTTAGCGGGAGCAATCCTGTGGCTGCTTCTGAGGTTCGGACAAAAAACGATAAACAGATTTTTGGAACGATTCAAGGGGATGTTACAACCAGGTGTAAAGAAAGCAGAACCACGGACGGAGTATATGGATGTCAGTGAGACGCTTGAGGCGCCGGAGAAAGTTCGAAAGACTTGGTTTCGGAAGAAAGAAGTGTCACCTGTGCAGGATGCTGAACGTGTCCGATATTATTATCGGACTTGGATTGACAAGGCTGCTCATCGAGGAGTGGGAATACAGGGGACGCACACTCCGCTGGAGGCTGCCCAGACCATTATTCAAAATGGTGTGAAGCAAGAGGAAGATGAGCTGTCTGCGAGACTGCCAGATACGTATAACAGCGTGCGTTATGGAGGAAAAGTTCCGGATCGTTCCGATATGGTTGAGATTGACCGAATCTGGAAATCTTATCGAAGTAAATAAGTCCGGAATCCCTTTACTTTTCTTGTCACGTTCAAGTATCATGAGAGGAATACACAAGTTGGTCAGAAAAGGAGCAGACATTAATGAAGACAAATCATTGCAAAATTGTAGATTGTACGATCCGTGATGGCGGATTGGTGAATAATTGGGACTTTAGCGTGGACTTTGTTCAACAGCTGTATGCTGGATTGAATGAAGCTGGCGTTGATTATATGGAAATTGGATATAAGAACTCTCCGAAGTTGCTGAAAGGTGCGGAGGAAGCAGGACCTTGGCGTTTCCTGAATGATGATTTCTTGCGTAAAGTTATTCCTCAAAAAGGAAATACCAAACTGTCTGCACTGGTTGACGTTGGACGTGTGGATGAGAACGACATCTTGCCTCGCAGTGAGAGCATGCTGGATCTGATCCGGGTTGCCTGCTACAGCAAAGATGTAGACAAGGCACTTGCACTGGTTCAAACATTCCATGATCGTGGATATGAAACAACACTGAATATTATGGCGCTCTCCAATGTTATGGAGAATGAGTTGCTGGAAGCATTTGAATTGATCAAAGAAAGCTCCGTAGATGTGGTTTACATTGTAGATTCCTACGGTAGCCTGGATCATAATGATGTGAAATACCTGGTAGAGAAATTCAAGACTCACTTGCCTAACAAGCGTCTTGGCGTTCACACTCATAACAATATGCAGCTCGCGTTCTCCAACACATTGGTTGCGGCGGAACTGGGAGTTGAGCTGCTTGATGCTTCTGTATATGGTATGGGACGTGCGGCAGGTAACTGCCCAACCGAATTGCTCGTAGCTCATCTGAAAGGTACGAAATACAATCTGCGCCCAGTACTCGGTGTACTGGAACAGCTGATGGTACCTCTTAGAGAAAAAGAAGAATGGGGCTACATTCTGCCTTACATGATCACAGGTGCATTGGACGAGCATCCACGTTCGGCGATGGCGCTTCGTTCATCGGAAGACAAGAACAAGGTTGTTGATTTCTATGATAAACTAACAACACCAGAAGTGAATTTCGACAAGTAATCATTTGGCATGCATCCTTAGAGCGTCTTCCAATTAGCAAAATCTAGACGGAATGATCGTATTCATCTAGATTTTGTACCTGTAAGCGAACTAAATCGAATTATGCAAAATGATGATAATATAGTCTGAAATACAGTTGTAAACTAGGAAAACATGGACTCCACCTGGAGATCCATGTTTTTTTTAGTTCTTAATGCCTTGTTTTTCTCCATATTTATGAATAAATATTCCTAGGAGTAACTATTTTTTAGTTCACGTACACAGAATTAAATGTTATTATGTACCAGATAGCATGTGCCTGCATGTGAATTGAACGTTGGTAAATATGTTTTTTGTCGAATTGTGTAAGCAAGCTTGGAAAGTTTGGTTAATGTAATTCAGGATAGGTGATCCCGGGAAGGAAAACACGGCATGAAGGTTAATCTGCAAGATCAGAGAAAAATAGGTTGGGTCGCTGTATGCGGCTTATTGTGTTTCCTCGCAAGTCAATGGTTTCGTTCTTCTTCAAGCTCTGATCTGATCATATCGGGTTACCCTGTTTTGACACTCTTGGGTGGATTCGCTGCGGCGGCGGCTTGTATCGGCATTTATAATCAAAGCTGGTTGTTTCGGACACAGAAGCTGACCCTTCGGAGGGTGTTATTGACAACACTCTTTTTATTGATTGGTCTGTTTGAACTGGTTCATATCGTTTCATTTGCAGAAGAGATTCCGAACGGAGCGATGATGGAATCGGAATTCTCCTTGATGATGTCAACCATGGGATCTATGGTATGTTCAGTAGGTTTACTGCTCGTGTATACCATAAATGAGAAGGAAATTGCGTTACCGCGCAAATTCTTACTGTTCAGTGGGACATTGGGTACCTTTGTTATTTTATACACATTGGCTATTCAGGAATGGAGCATATTGCCGAATATGCTTGAGGATGAAGTGCTTGGTGGGATTTTCACCCGGGTTCATTTTATGGTCGGATTGTTGTATGGCATTATTGCCGTAATTTTGTTTGTACAATGGAAAAAAACCAAGGATGGTGACTTGCCGTCCATTCTATGCGGTATTCTGTGTTTCTTCTTTGGGGAATGTTATTTTGTTTCGGCTACAGGGGTGAACGATCTCAATCTTCTGTTTGGATTGCTGAGTAACTGTATGGCATATTTTTTCATCCAAAAAGGGTTGTACACGTCCGTTGTGGATACGCCGTTCCTGCAACAGCAGGTTGCTGAAGCCAAGATGAATTATATTGCCCATCATGAGGATGTGACGGGGCTTCCAAACCGTCGTCGCCTTTCGCAGCGGTTGAAAATGATGATGGATGATGCCGTGGTGGAGGAACAGCTTGTCGGGGTGCTCGTCCTGAATATTAATCGGTTCAAGACCATTAATGATTCGCTTGGACAGCAAGCAGCTAACCGGGTTCTGCGCCAAGTAGGTCAACGTCTGAAACATTCGTCACTTCCAGGAGAAGAAGTATTCGGCCTGGGAAGAGATGAGTTTGCATTGACGATGACAGATTTCAGCACAACCGATACAGCGTTGCGGAGAACAAGATCCATTTTGCAACTCTTCGAGAAGCCAGTCCTGGTTGATGGTAATGAGTATCATCTTACACTTGGAATCGGGATGGCCATTTTCCCGCATGATGGGGAGTCACCGCAGGAGATTATTCAGAATGCAGATACGGCTCTGCACAATGCCAAAGAACAGGGCATGGAATTGAACCGTTATGCTCATGCGATGCAGATGAAAGCACAGGAACGTTTGCAGCTTGAGAATGATCTGCGTAAGGCTTTGGATCGAGGTCAGTTCTACCTGGTTTATCAGCCGCAGGTTAATCTGCAAAGTGGGCTAATCGTCGGCATGGAAGCATTGGTGCGTTGGCAGCATCCGCAGCGAGGTTCGGTATCTCCGGCGGAATTTATTCCTCTGGCAGAAGAGAGTGGATTGATTGTACCGCTTGGCGAATGGGTGCTTCGTGAAGCATGTGCACAGAATAAGCAGTGGCAGGAAGCCGGTTATCGTAAACTGTGTGTTTCGGTGAATCTGTCCATGAGACAGTTCAGGCATTCGCATCTATTGGATAATATTAATGGCATTCTCAAGGAGACTGGGCTTGAGCCAGTATGGCTTGAACTGGAGATTACAGAGAGTATGACATTTGATAAAGACCGGGCATTCGAGCAGTTACGTAAAATCAAAGAAATTGGTGTGCATATCAGTATTGATGATTTTGGAACGGGATACAGCTCGTTGCATTATCTGAAGGATCTGCCAATTGATCGGCTCAAGATTGACCGTTCATTCGTTAATGAAGTCATGGAGGACAGCAATAATGCTGCGATCGTCTCCACCATCACTTCAATGGCGCATCATTTACATCTGAAAGTCACGGCTGAGGGCGTGGAGAACGAAGATCAGATGGTCTTTCTTCGCAATCAGCATTGTCACGAGGCTCAAGGGTATTTCTTCAGTAAACCAATTGAAGCCGCTGATTTTGAAAAGCAATTTTTGAGAGATGTGGATAAACCCACAGGATAGGGAACAGCAGGGGCGCGTGAGTGCTCCTGCTTTTTTATAGATGGATGCGTAATGAAAAAAATGGTAAATATGACTTGCATGCTATTGAAGATCATGATATATTATTCTTTGTAAAATCACTGTTAACTTCCGAACGGAACTTAATTATGAATCATCAATCATGCGGGTGTAGTTCAATGGTAGAACTTTAGCCTTCCAAGCTAATAGCGTGGGTTCGATTCCCATCACCCGCTTAACGAAGCAGTACCCAGAGCCCTTGCGATGCAGGGGCTTTTTTCTTTTGCCCTAAAAGAAATATGAGGGTAACCTTTGCTTTTTAACAATGATCTGGTACAATAACGGAGAAATTGATACTACACATGAATGAGAGGTAACCATACGTCCCATGAAGTAAAACACATGAATTGAACCCCAGTTAACTGCAGACGGTTTTATGACGCAGTCAGCCAGAGCGGCTGAGCAATGAGGGGATTCGTGTGTCCAAATTCAGCTATGGGAAAAGGTATGGAGCAAGTAAGCCTTTTGAGGTTTACGTGTACCCTGTATTTGGGGTTTCTTTGTTCATGCCGTAGCTTACCTTAGATCTGTCTTTGAATGCTTGATCCAACCCTGAATTGCCAAACCGCCGGCTGATGCCAGCGGTTTTTTTTGTTCAACAAAAAGGATGCAGGAAGGATGAGGCCTCATGATGACATTGGTACGCTTACATGAAGTATCAAAAGAGTGGAACGGTATTGAATTGTTTACAGGATTAAATTTGGAGATTAATGAGGGCGAGAGACTCGCCATTCTAGGTCGCAACGGATGCGGCAAGACAACGTTGTTACGCATCATTTTGGGTGAAGAGCATGGTGGTGGAAGAATTGAACGTCATATCCCGCAGCAGGAATGGGGATTCATGCGCCAGCGCTCGGAGATTGAGGATGGCATGAATGTACTGGATGCGGTCCGGTGTGAGAGCGGTCAGATCTATGAAGTGAAATGGAAATTGGAAGAACTGGAACAACGTCTGAGCATCAGCACTGAAGCGGATGAAGAGCTGCTTGCAGCCTATACGCAAGTCATGGAGCAATATGAACAGCTGAACGGTTATATGTGGGAGACCGAAGTAGAGAAGGTGCTGACACGCCTTGGATTATCCGCAGAGCATTGGAACAGACCCTATCATTCCTTGAGTGGTGGACAAAAAACAAAGGCCCGTTTGGCTGGCCTGCTTGTCAGCAAACCCAAATTCCTGATCCTGGATGAACCGACAAATCATCTGGATGAGGGAAGCATGCGTTGGCTGGAAGAGTGGTTATCCTCATACGAAGGTACGCTGTTATTTGTATCACACGATCGTACGTTTATTGATCAGGTAGCAACAGGAGTCATCGAGTTCAGTCCAGATGCCCTGACCAAATACAAGGGCGGATACTCCGACTACAAGATCCACAAAGAGCGTGAATTACGCGAACAGGAAACGATCTACCGCAGGCAGGAATTGGAGCGTAAGGCGCTGGAAGAAACGATTCGAAATTATCAGGAATGGTTCCATAAAGCGCATAATTCGGCGACTGATGTGGAGGTGAAGATCACCCAGAGCTTCTACAAGGCCAAAGCTAACAAGAATATTTCACGTTACCATGCCAAACAAAAACAGCTGGAGCGTTTGGAGCGGGAACGGGTGGATAAGCCTCGTGAAGCTGCAAAGTTAAACATGGAACTGCATATGAATACACTGGCTGCACGCCAGCTGCTTGCGCTGGAAGAGGTGAGTTTTTCATATACAGGTAACCAGCTCTTGCTTCGCGACCTTCGAATCGCTGTGGAACGCGGAGATCGTCTTGCCGTACGGGGCCCTAATGGAACGGGCAAGACGACACTGTTGAAGCTGATGATTGGTGAGCTGGAACCTTCGCAAGGCAAGGTCACACGGCATCCGCAGCTGAGAATCGGTTACTTTTCTCAGGAGCTGGAAGGACTTCCCGAGAATCTGACGCTGCTGGACAGCTTGCTTACCCTTCCGTCCATGACACAAAGTGCGGCACGTACCATTCTGGGATGTTTCCTGTTTTCCAGGGATGATGTGTTCAAGCGCATTGGGGATTTGAGCATGGGAGAAAAGTGCAGAGTGGCATTTCTGAGACTGTACTTTGGCGGAGCGAATCTGCTGGTGCTGGATGAGCCGACCAACTATCTGGACATCGATACCCAGGAAGTCATGGAGAATGTATTGAAACAGGCTTCAGGTGCTTTGGTGCTTGTATCTCATGACCGGATGCTAACGAAGTCACTAGCGAATCGCTTGTGCGATCTGGAACCTGGTGGCACAGCAACCCTGTTTGAAGGAAGTGTGCCGGATTGGGAGGAGTCCATTAAACTTCGGGAGCTGGCGCTCGAGACTCGGGAATCCGATGACGAACGGTTGCGATTGCAGATGCGCTTATCCGAGTTACTGTCTCCTGTGAGCGCTGCTGGAAAAGACAGTCTGACACTGCCTGAACACGAGAGTGAACGAGCAGTCGAGGCAACGGAGATTCGCGAAATCCAGCAGCGCCTGAAACAATTGAAAGATAAGGGAGCAAGCATAAATTAGAAGATGGACGACTTGCTATTTCGATCTATTTTGCATATAATTATGAACGATCATCGATGATTACATCGATATGGGTTTAACTTAAAAGCAAACGTGATGATGGAGATAAGTAAGCAGTGCCTCTGGACAGGGAGGAAGCGCCGTAGATTGAGAGCGTTTCTGTAGAACAAGGCTGCCGAAATTCACTCCGAAGCGGTTCCCTGAACCTGTTTGTGTGCAGACACAGAGGCAACAGTAGGGGCAAACGGTTAACGGTCGTTATTCCGTACAAAGTGAGACAGAACGAGTTGCAGGCCAAAGGGGCCGTGCAGCAAGGGATGTCTAACAAGGGTGGTACCACGGTCTTTTCGTCCCTTCAGGGGAGAGAAGGCCTTTTTTTGTTGCAAAAACACCACAAAAAGGGGGCAATTACACATGAAAGAACGTTTAGAGGCATTAAAGATCGAAGCGCTGGAGCAGTTGTCTGGTGTGAATGATCCGCAGACGCTCAGTGATCTGCGTGTGAAGTATTTGGGGAAAAAGGGTGCATTGACTGAAATTTTGCGCGGTATGGGTGCGCTTAGTGCGGAGGAACGTCCAGTTATTGGTCAAGTAGCCAATGATGTTCGGGCTGCCATTGAGGAAGTCATCGACAGCAAGCAGAATCAGTTCCAGAAGGAAGAGACGGCGAAGCGTCTACAATCCGAGAAAATTGATGTGACCCTGCCAGGACGTCGTGGACGTCAAGGCGGACTGCATCCACTTACCAAAGTGGTACAGGAGATCGAAGATATTTTCATCGGTATGGGATACCGCGTAGCGGAAGGTCCTGAAGTCGAAATGGATTATTACAACTTTGAAGCATTGAATCTGCCGAAGAATCACCCGGCGCGCGATATGCAGGATTCCTTCTATGTTACAGAAGACTTGTTGATGCGTACCCATACGTCTCCGGTTCAAGTACGTACCATGCAGAGCATGAAGGGCGAAGTGCCTGTCAAAGTCATCTGCCCAGGTAAAGTATACCGCCGTGATGACGACGATGCGACACACTCTTTCCAATTCAATCAGGTTGAAGGATTGGTCATCAGCGAAAACATTCGTATGAGCGATCTGAAAGGAACCCTGCTGCAATTCGTGCGCGAAATGTTCGGTTCCCATACGGAAATTCGTCTGCGTCCAAGCTTCTTCCCGTTCACGGAGCCAAGTGCGGAAGTGGATGTAACGTGTGTACAATGTGGCGGCAGCGGCTGTCGGGTATGTAAGCAAACAGGCTGGCTCGAAATTTTGGGCGGCGGTATGGTTCACCCGAAAGTGCTTGAAATGGGCGGCTATGATCCGGAGAAATACAGTGGTTTCGCATTTGGTATGGGCGTAGAGCGTATCGCGATGCTGAAGTATGGTGTCGATGATATCCGTCACTTCTACAACAGTGATCTGACCTTCCTGAAGCAATTCGGACGGCTGTAACTTTAAGACAAGAAAGATTAACCATATAGAGCAAGCGGATGAAGAATGAACAGGGAACACCAATTTATAGATGAAGGAAGTGAACGTCCATGAGAGTATCGACAGATTGGCTGTCTGATTATATTTCCCTTGAAGGTGTGACGCCACAGGAATTGGCAGAGAAGATCACCCGTGCGGGAGTTGAGATTGATGTAGTGGAGAACCGCAACAAGGGCGTGAATAAAGTTGTTGTGGGTTATGTGAAGAGCAAGGAGAAACACCCCGATGCCGACAAATTGAATGTATGTGTCATCGATGCTGGCCAGGAAGAAGATCTGCAAATCGTGTGTGGCGCGAAAAATGTGGACGCAGGCCAAAAAGTAGTCGTAGCCCTGGTTGGAGCGAAGCTCCCTGGTGGATTGGATATCAAAAAAGCCAAACTGCGCGGTGTTGTATCCCTTGGCATGATCTGTTCCGCCAAAGAGCTGGGCATGAACGACAAATTGCTGCCGAAAGATCAGCAGGAAGGTATCCTCGTTCTGCCAGAACAAACGGAGGTTGGCACGCCAATCAGCCAGGTTCTTGGTCTCGACGATCATGTGCTTGAACTGGACCTGACACCGAACCGTTCCGACTGTCTCAGCATGCGTGGTGCAGCTTATGAAGTGGGTGCCATTCTGGGTCGTGAAGTGAAGCTGCCAAGTCCCAAAGACCAACTGGTTGAAATTGGTAATGCAGCCGCGAATCATATCTCGGTAGAGATCAAGGCACAGGAGCAATGCATTCACTATGCAGCTCGTTATGTAACTGGCATTAAACTGGGTGCTTCCCCGCTATGGATGCAAAACCGTCTCATGGCGGCAGGTGTTCGCCCAATCAATAACATCGTTGATATCACGAACTATGTCATGCTGGAATACGGTCAACCGCTGCATGCATTTGATGCGGATAAGCTGGAAAAAGGTCATATTGAAGTGCGGATGGCCAACGAAGGCGAAACGATTGTTACGTTGGATGGCCAAGAGCGCAAGCTGGAGCCGCACATGTTGCTCATCACGGATGGCGTGAAACCGGTAGCCATCGCTGGAGTTATGGGTGGCGAGAATTCCGAGGTATCGGAAGGCACGGTGAATCTGTTGCTGGAGTCCGCCAAGTTCGATGGCGGAACTGTTCGGAAAACGTCGCGCCAACTGGGGCTGCGTTCCGAAGCAAGCATGCGTTTTGAGAAGGAAGTAGATCCGGGTGCGGTCATTACGGCTTTGGATCGTGCAGCTGAACTGATTCAGCGTTATGCTGAGGGTGAAGTGCACCAGGGAATCGTGGAAGCTGGAGCGGAAACTGCGGAGAAACGTGTAATTCAATTGTCGCTGGATCGACTGAATCGTTATCTGGGAACAGATCTCTCATTGCTTGAGGTGAAAACCATCTTCGCTCGCTTGCACTTTGCATGTGGTGATGCTGATCAAGGATTGCTGGATGTGGAAGTACCAACACGCAGAGGGGATATTACGCTCGATGTAGACCTGTTTGAAGAGATTGCACGTCTGTACGGATATGACAACATTCCAACCACTTGGATTGAAGGACCGACGACTCCGGGTGCGTATACACGCTCTCAAGCGATGCGTCGCACCATTCGTGGATTGCTCTCAGGCAGTGGCTGGCAGGAAATGATCAGTTACTCCTTTGTACACCCGGATAAAGCGACTCTGTTCCCGGCGCTAACACAAGGCAGTAAAGCCGTGAAGCTCGCGATGCCTATGAGTGAGGACCGCAGTGTGCTTCGTACGAGTATTTTGCCGCAAATGCTGGATGCAGCAGTGTATAACATGAACCGTAAACAGGATTCACTGGCTGTATTTGAAGTGGGCAATGTATTCTTCACTGAAGAAGATCAATTGACCAAGCAACCACATGAGATTCCGGTATTGGGCTTGCTGCTCACCGGGAATCGTGCAAGCCAGCAGTGGAATGTTGGAGCTGAGAAAGTAGATTTCTTCGATCTGAAAGGTGCGCTTGAGCATCTGTTCGCCTATGTAGGTCTGGAACAACGCATTCGCTTGGTAGCAAACAGCCCTGAAGGTTTCCATCCGGGACGTTCTGCATCGGTTTACCTGGAAGGGAAGGATGGCGGAGAAGGCACATTGATCGGTACATTGGGTCAATTGCATCCGGAACTGCAACAGCAGTATGATCTGAATGATGTGTACATCGCAGAGATTGCACTTGAATCGATCTACAATGAAGCAGACGCTGACATTCGTTATCGTGAGCTTCCACGTTTCCCGGCCATGGAACGTGATATCGCGGTTGTTGTGAATGAGGATATTGAAGCTGGAGATATGCTGCGCGCCATTCGTGAATCTGCGGGTGAGTTGCTGCAAACCGTACAGGTATTCGATGTGTTTACTGGCAGTAAACTGGGTGAAAACAAGAAGAGCGTGGCGATGGCACTGGTGTACCGGAATCGTGAACGTACACTCACCGATGAGGAAGTTACTGAAGTTCATGCCCGTGTAGTGGCTCGTCTGGAAGAGCAATTCGGAGCGGAATTGCGCAAATAGGACAAAAGAAGATTTTTTGAACAAAGATTAGCAGGAATTGTTTGAAGTCACATCGAATCCTTAGCATTAGAGGATCGATGTGACTTTTTTGTGATTACAGCTTAGAATCAACATACAGACTTGAAGGAGGGCACAACTGTGACTACACCTGATCGTACACGCGTCACCGTAGATATCTACGGGACTTCCTATAAACTGGTTGGCAGCAGTGCCGACTATATGAAACAAGTAGCTAACCTGGTAGATGAGCGTATGAGCGCGATCTCCAAGCAAAATTCCCGTCTGGATACTCCGCGTATCGCGGTACTGGCGGCTGTACATATGGCTGAACAGTCTCTTCAGACTCAGGAAATCCGTAATGAACTGAAGATGCTCACTGGAGAACGTACAGAACTGAGAAACGAATTGAATCGGTTAAACGCTATACAAAATGAACATCAACAAGAATTGGAACGGCGTGACCAGTCTCTTGCTGAATTGCAGAAGCTGAAGCTTGAAGCAGAGCAGGCGCTGCAGAAGGCCGAAAAGGACAAGCAAGCTGAAATGGCCAAGTTAAATACATTGCTTGAACAGGAGCGTACCCAGGCAACAGAGCGAGTGCAGAAATTGCAGGCTCAAGCTACTGCGCAACTTAAGGAAGCAGAAGCCAAGGCAACGGCACAACTCAAGGAAGCAGAAATCAAGGCAACGAGACAGCTGAAGGAAATGGAAGAAAAAGCGGCTAATCAGCTCAAAACTGCACAGGCACAGGCCGCTTCACAGCTAAAAGAAGCTCAGAACCGTTCTGTATCCGAACTGCAGCAGGCGCAGGCCAAAGCCGCAACGCAATATAAGGAATTGCAGGACAAGACTGCAGCTCAATTAAAAGAAGCTGAACGCCGTGCCGTTACAGAACGTCAACAAATTGAAGCCAAGGCTGCACAGCAGGTTCAGACAGCCAAGGAAGAAGCCGAGTCCACCATTCTGTCCGAGTTGGAGCAGGCAGAGAGCAATTTGAAGAAAGCTCAGGAAGAAGCGGCACTGCAATATAATGAACTTCAGCAACAGATGGAACTTCGCCTCCAGCAGGCTGAAGAAAAAGCGCTGGAACAGACTCAGGCTCTGACGGATCAATCGAATCAAGAGCGCGCTACTTTGCAGGAGCAAGCGGAGCAGAAGCGCCTGACTCAGGTGAATCAATTGAATGCGGAGTTCAAAGCGTTATCCGAGCAGTCGGAACTCGAATGGATGGAGAAAGAGGCAGCCCTCGAGGAACAATTGCAGCAAGCCAAGGAAGCAGCGGCATCTCGCGCAACAGAAGCCGCATCCGCCGCAGAAGCCTTACTGCAAGAAGAACGTGGCAAGCTCAAGCAGCAGCTTGAGGAACAACGTAAACAGGCGGAGACTCGAATATTAGATGTCGAAGAGCAATTGGAAGAAGTGATGACCCAGCTCATCAGTGCACAGGATGTGGTTGCAGAGCAAGAACAGCAGCTTCAGCACGAGCGTGGTCAATTGGAAACATTGCGTCATGAGCATGGGGTCCGTAAACAGGAGCAGGAAGTTCAGACTCGCCGAATCACGGAACTGGAGCAGCAATTGGAACAGTTAAAAGAGGATCGTTCCCAGTTGCAGGAGCTTCTGCGTGAGACGGAGCAAGCTGCCCAGCAATCCCGTGATGCACAGGAACAATGGAAGCAGAAGTATAACGAAACTGTGGATAGAGAAACCTCTCTCACAGCACAGTTGCGCAAACTTCAGGAACAACATACACAGCTTGAACAGGAAGCCCAAAACCTTCGTGAGGCTGAAGTGAAGTCGGAAGAGGAACAGCGCAGGTTGCATAAGGTGCTAGAACAGGCTCATGCTGCGGTGCGTACATTGCAGAATGAGATTGGCACGCTTACGGAACGTGAGCAGTCCTTGAAAGACCTTGCAGAGCAACGGTTGGCTGAGATCGGTGACCTGGAGAATCAGATTCTCGAAGTTGCTGAACAAAATGAAACGATGGAGTCTGGTGTGCAATCCCTTCATGATGAATTGTCCGTGGTGAAGGAAGAGTCTCGTTTCAATCATGAAGAGGCTGTGCATTATCAGAAGGAAGCAGAGCTTTTGGAAGAGAAACGCCAACAGCTTGAAGTTGAGCTAAATGTTGTTCGGGAAGAGTTGAACCGACTTCAGGATAATTATAAACAAATCCGTAACGACTACAGTGATGCATTACAACGGGAAGAGAATTACAGTTCCAGGCTGGATGAATTGAGTACTGAGAAGCAAGAGATTGTAAGAGCGCTTGAAGAAGCAAGACAATCTTCAGCGAAACTGTCCGAGCGCTACTCGGAGCAAGAGAGCCGGTTAGCCCAGACTGAGGAAGAAGCATTGGAGTGGCAGATCAAACACGAAGAATTGTCAGCCAGACAGGCCGAGTTGTCATCCCGTCTGGAGCAGTTGACGAGACGTGAAGAAGAACTCCGCTCCAGCGTTGCACAAGCAGAGCAGAACGACCAGGTGTGGCAACGCCGTGCAGATGAATGGGCGGCTCAGGAACAATCCTGGCAGGAACGCTGGGCTGCGCTTGAGAATGAACTGACGGTATGGAAGAGAGAAAGCGCGGCAAGTAGCGAGTTGCTGGAGGGACTGGAGCAAGAACGACAGCAGCTGGATCAATTACGGGCAGAAGCAACTCAAGAGAAACAGATCATGGAAAATGAACTGCTTGAGATGGGCGAGCGTTATGAACTGGCAGCTAATCAATTACGTTTGTTACAGGTTGAACGCGAAATGGAGCAGGAAAAGGCAGAGCAGCTGAATACGGAATATCGTCAGTTGCATGATGAATATACGAAATTGCAGACGGAATATAACGAATGGATTGAATTGATTGAACAGGACCAGACCTAGCGGAATGATTGTAGCAGAACTGGCTCGTGGGCAACGCACTCTGGTACAATTTGTTATACTAAAGAAGGAGCTCCCGTCGCTGCGGGGGCTCCTTGTCTTGAACACTATTCTTCAACGATAATTTTGGAGATCATGCTGCTGTGTCCCGAACCACAGAATACCGAACAGGACATTTCAAACTCACCGACTTTGTCGGGGGTAATCACTTTGGAACTGTTTCTGGTGTCCAGCATAAGATTCAGCTCAGGCACGAGTATTCCATGATTTCCGTTTACATTTTCATAAACAATGTTAACCGGGACACCTTTTTTAAGATGGTACTCGGGTTGATCGAATTCGTAGTTGCTTGCCTTGATGACCAGTTCTTCGCTTGCTGTAACGCCAGCATCGGACCCATTGCTGCCAGAGTCTGCGGACTGATTCGCTCCTCCGCATGCAGCGAGGACCAGAATTAACATACAGGCAGCGAGCCATGCTATGCCCTTCTTCATCATGTGCCTCCTTAAGCGTGATATGGATAAAATGTGAATGATTGCTTCAGTCATCATACCGCAATATATGGATGCCTGTACACGCTGCGTATGTCGTTTTGTTGAAAATTGTACGCGTTTGGGCGAAGGTTCATTACGACTTCAAAATGAAATAAACCTCTTCCGGCATAGGCCTTCAGAGGTTTAGGAGCATCCATGGTCATGAAAAGGAGAAGCTGAGATTAGCTTTTGGAGCTTCGTCCGGCATCAAAAGGGGTGGATACCGGGATGAAGAGATCGATAATCCCGATAACCAGCGCAGCGAGAATGGCGCCGAGCAGGCTGACCTCAACATGATCTACAACATATTGACCCAGCCAAATCACCAGTGCGCTAACGATGAATCCGACAATACCGCGACCAAACGGATTGACCCTTTTGCCGAAGATACCTTCAACGATCCATCCAAGCAGAGCAATGACAAGAGCAAGCAACAGAGCGCTCCAGAAGCCACCAACGGCGAATCCGGGAACGATCCAGCTGACCACCATTAATACAATTGCGGCGATGACAAATCGCACGACATGTCCCAGAAAATTCATGGTGTTTACCTCCTTTATTCGGATTGAACTGAGCATGGCAACTCCAAGAGGCTCGGAGAGGTTGCACAATCCTGACACCTGTAGTTTGTGGTGCTATGGTTGAAGTTATGTGTGGAAGGATTCGTTAAATAGCGCAAGAAAGTTTCTTTCGTTATAATACAGATATAGTTTGGAAGGAGTTGTACACTTGGACACGAAAATTTTACACACACTGGAATATCGCAAAATTTTAAATACATTGCTTAGCTATGCCCAGACGACGATGGGTAAAAAGAAAGCGGAGCAACTTGAACCGATCAGTGAACTTGAAGAAGTGAACCGGTTGCTTCAGCAAACCGATGAAGCCTTTACATTTGATCGGTTGAAAGGCTCACCGTCTTTTGGGGGGATTGTAGATATTACGGCCTCCATCAAACGTGCTGAAATTGGAGGGACGCTTAACCCTCATGAGCTTTTGGGGATATCCAATACGACTTTTACGGCACGACGATTGAAACGTCTGATTGCCACTCTGCATGAAGATGAGCCCATCGAATCCTTGTTCTATATCAGTGATCAACTGTCAGAGCAAAAGACGCTTGAGGATGCCATTAAAATCTGTATCGACGACAATGCAGAAGTTGCCGACAGTGCAAGCGTTACGCTTGCGCAGATTCGTCGTGAGCTGCGAGGCGGAGAAGCGCGGATTCGTGAGAAGCTGGATTCCATGATTCGATCCTCTACCGTATCCAAGATGCTGCAGGATCAGCTGATCACGATCAGGGGAGACCGTTTTGTTATCCCCGTGAAAGCCGAATATCGTTCGTACTTCGGTGGGATTGTGCATGATCAATCCGGTTCGGGTGCGACATTGTTCATTGAGCCGGAATCTATCGTTGCAATGAACAACAAATTGCGCGAGACCCGGATTCGGGAAGAACGCGAAATAGAAATTATTTTGCAGAAATTGACGGCACTTGTCAGTGAACAGGGAGAATGGCTGCTGTATGATGTCGACTTGCTGGGATCGCTAGATTTTATCTTTGCCAAAGCACGTCTGGCTCGTGAACTGAAAGCAACGCTACCACGCATGAATGACCGCGGATTCCTCAAACTGAAAAAAGGCCGTCATCCGTTGATACCGATCGAAAACGTGGTTCCAATCGACATTGAGCTGGGCAATGATTACACATCCATTATCGTGACAGGTCCGAATACGGGTGGTAAGACGGTAACGCTCAAAACGATTGGCTTGCTGAGCCTGATGGCAATGTCCGGTTTATTTGTTCCGGCAGAAGATGGCAGTCAGCTATGTGTATTTGATGCAATCTATGCAGACATTGGGGACGAGCAGAGTATTGAGCAGAATCTGAGTACTTTCTCCAGCCATATGACGAACATCATTCGCATTCTGAAGAACATGACCCCAAAAAGTCTGGTATTGCTGGATGAACTTGGAGCAGGAACAGACCCGGCTGAAGGGTCCGCACTGGCGATCTCCATGCTGGAGCATATGCACCGGACGGGATGTCGCATGGTAGCAACCACCCACTACAGTGAACTGAAAGCATACGCATATGAGCGTAAAGGTGTTATTAATGCCAGCATGGAATTTGACATTAATACACTGAGTCCAACGTATCGCCTTCTGGTGGGTGTACCTGGACGAAGTAATGCATTTGCCATTGCAGAGCGACTGGGACTCCCGGGTTACATTCTCGATTACGCCCGTGGCGAAGTGAAGGAAGAAGATCAAAGGATCGAGCACATGATTGCTTCTCTTGAAGAGAACCGTCTTACGGCTGAACAAGAGCGTGAGAAGGCAGAGAGCTTGCGCCAGGACATGGAGAAATTACGCAGTCGTCATCAGACGGAACTGGAAAAGCTGGAACAGCAGCGTGATCGTCGGATTGAAAAAGCAGAAGATGATGCACGTAATATTGTGGACAAGGCTCGTGCCGAAGCGGAGAAGATTATCGCAGATCTTCGTCTGCTGGCTATGGAAGAAGGTGCTTCCGTGAAGGAGCACAAACTTATTGCCGCCCGCAAACAGCTGGATGAAGCTGAACCGGAGAAACGCCGGAAGACCGTCAAGAAGACAGCAACAGCACCAAAGACGCGTGCCATCGGTCCTGGTGATGAAGTGCTTGTCTACAGTTTGAATCAAAAAGGCCATGTTGTGGAGATGTCGGGTAGCAAAGACGCCATGGTGCAACTGGGAATTATGAAGATGAAAGTATCCCTGGATGACCTGGAACTGCAGCAATCTGCTCCTTCGGCCAAACCGAAGCAAAAACCGGTAACTGGCATGAAGCGCACGCGTGATGACAACGTGAAGAGTGAACTGGATCTGCGTGGTACCAATCTGGAAGAAGCCCTGATGGAGACAGACCGTTTCATTGATGAAGCTTTCCTCGCCAACCTGGGCCAAGTTTATATTATTCACGGTAAAGGTACAGGAATTTTGCGTTCCGGTATTCAGGATTACCTGCGTAAGCATAAACATATTAAAAGTTACCGGCTGGGCAATTACGGAGAAGGCGGAAACGGTGTGACCGTCGCAGAATTGGAATAGCCGGACCATGAATCAATGATATTCTGCGGCCTTATACATGAAGGTCGCAGATGGGGAGAGGGGAACGGTGCGTGAAAGAAAGCATTGACCAATTGCTGTCGCATCCCTTGGGGATGGTACTCGGTTTTTTCTCGGTAGCGATTATGGAGCTGCTTGTATTTCTGGCTTGCTTCGAACTGGTGACCAAATATAAATGCTGGACGGAGATCAAGAAGGGCAATGTGGCCGTTGCGATGGCCACTGGAGGCAAGATTTTCGGGATCTGTAACGTACTGCGTTTCTGCATACAGGCTAAATCTTCGGTGTATGAAGCCATGACGTGGTCATTTGTCGGATTTATCCTTCTGCTTGTTGCCTATTTTTTGTTCGAATTCCTCACACCCGTGTTCTCCATTGATAAGGAGATCGAAGCGGATAACCGAGCTGTCGGATTGATATCCATGATTATTTCCGTCTCGTTGTCGTTTGTTATTGGCGCGAGCATTATCTAGGGGGACCGGTCATGAAAATATTGATACGGATTCTGTTTGCGGCATCGATTGTTTTTTTTGCCATCGGTGTCATTTATGTAATGAATACATGATTATTTGAAAGAGAAAGGTTGATTAAACATGGAAACAACAGTTTGCCCTTGGTGTCAGACGGAGATTGTATGGGATGAGGAGCTCGGTCCTGAAGAAGAGTGTCCTTATTGCCACAATGAATTAAAAGGATACCGTACGCTCAACATTAACATCGATGATGAAGAGAACGATGAAGCTGAGGACGACATCTATGATATGGACGATGTAACGAACGAGAAACAGACTACTGATCTTTCTGATCTGTGGGGGGATGAAGTCGAACTCAAATTGCCGGAGTTGCGAACGTTAACCAAATACGCGGATGAAGGTAATGATCTGATTCAGTATGAACAAGGTGTACAGCAGCAACTTGATCATCAGGAAGAAGTACCAGAGTGCCCGAATTGCCGGGAATTCATGATTCTCGCAGGTACACAAGCCGCAACACAGGATAACTTCACACCAGTTGCTAACGCTGCTTCAGGTGAAGGGTCACTATTGTCAACACCATTCAAGGTGCTAACCTATGTGTGCTCTGGATGTTTCCAAGTTCAATACAGTCTGTCTGAGGATGACCGTCTACGTCTGATCCAGAATCTAAGTGCGCAGAAATAAGCATTCCGGAGATTAAAACTAATTTCAAAGCAATCCTGAAGATTCATCATGTTTTCCTCTTGCTTGGGGTACGTTAACCCTGAGACCTACCTGTGTAAAGTTCACTTCAGGTGGATTAAGGAGGAGCAGATGAAGATTACTTTAGGCCGACAATCCATTCTGCTTTTGGGCGTGAATGGATTGTTTGCGTTAGCCGGAGCATTGTCAGGAACCTTCTTAAATGTGTTTCTGTGGAAAAGCCGTCCGGATTATGCCATGTTGGGTTGGTTCACCATCAGTCAGCAACTGGCTATTGGACTCACGTTCTGGCTTGCTGGCAAATGGGTCAAGGAACACAATAAAATGAGTGCATTACGTCTAGGTACTGCGCTGTCCGGCCTTTTCTATATGATTGTCCTCTGGGCGGGTTCCAACGCTGTAGACTGGATTTGGCCTCTAGGCATACTACTGGGTTGTTCGCTCGGGCTATTCTGGATCGCGTTTAATGTCGTGTATTTTGAAATAACGGATCGGGCAAACAGGGATCTATTTAATGGCTGGGTTGGGTTACTTGGCTCGATGACAGGAATTATAGGCCCATGGTTCTCTGGTCTGATTATTACCCGTATGACAGACAACACGGGGTATCGGCTCATATTTACGATATCGCTCATCATTTATGTCATAGCGGTAGTCTTTAGTTTTTTTCTCAAGAAAAGAAAGGTGAGCGGTACATACCGGTGGTCGGAGCCTTGGACACAGCTATCCAAACGGGATAGTCCATGGAGAACCTTGGCTTTGGGTTTGTTCGCTCAAGGTGCGCGTGAAGGTGTCTTTGCCTTCCTGATTGCACTGCTTGTCTACGTGGCAACCGCACAGGAGTACAAGTTGGGGCAGTTCTCACTCATCACCTCAGCCGTGGCACTTGTAAGCTATTGGGCAGCGGGGAAATGGTTTAAACCGCAGTATAGATCAAGAGGTATGTTCATCGGAGCCCTGATTCTGCTGCTTGTGCTCCTTCCTCTACTCTGGAAAGTCACCTATGGTACGCTGTTAATCATGGGGATTGGGAGTGCTGTCGCAATGCCGCTATATGTATTGCCAATGATATCAGCGGGATTCGACATGATGGGCACGAGTGGCGAAAATGTGGAGAAAAGGGTTGAACTTGTCGTTTTGAGAGAGTTATGCCTGATGCTCGGCAGGCTTTTTGGATTGGCCATATTTATAGTGACGGTTATGAATGCTCCATCTCTACGCATGTTAACCTGGCTTATTATTGTCCTGGGTGCTTTTCCGTTAATCGGCTGGATCTTTATGCACAAATTATTGAATCGAACGGAAGGGCAAGAGCCTTCGGCTTAGAGGGCCGTTAATATATAGGGTTTCGTAACCAAAAGGGTACAGATTCGGGAAAGAGATAATTTTCCTAGCACTGTACCCTTAATTATTTATAACTCATGCATAGCTTATATACAGCTCAAATCGGATGTTATACGGGAGAGGGTTTACTTGTACGTGTGAGTGAGAATAGATCCATATCAGGGTTCTGCTTGCCAGTTATGGCATCTGCAATCAGGGAAGCAGCAATCATACTGTACACCGTCCCGTTGCCTCCATAGCCTTCCACAAAGTAAGAATGCGGATAATCGGGATGTGTGCCGATCAGTGGCAGACCATCATTCGTATTACCAAACACGGCACCCCAGGCATAATCGACTGCAAGACCATCTAAAGGGAAATAGGAACGGACCTCTTCCAGAAGTGTGTCTCCCCGGTGTTTTGCCCGAATTTCACGTTGATCCTCCCGAGGTATTTCTTCATCCAAACCACCTGCGATGATTCTTCCATCCGGTGTTGTTCGCATATACAAATAGGGGCGTGCGGTCTCCCAAATCATGCTGTGCTCGAACCATTCCTTAAGATCAGGTAGCGGCTTGGTAGCAATGGCATAGGTCGTTTTCAGATAGGCTCCGCGATCCTTTTTGATATCCTGTGTCTCGTAACCGGCAGCAACTATGACTTTGTTGGCACGGATTTTACCGTTGGAAGTGTGGCATACTACACCATCTTCATCGTATTCACAGTGTATCATTTCGGTCTGACCATAGATTCGGGCCCCACGCTTATTGGCAGATTCAAATAAGGCATGAACGAATCGATAGGGGTTCACTTCCGCATCTCCCATCGTATACAGTGCAGCTGGTTTGCTGAAGGGGAAATGTGTTTTGATTTTGTCCGCATTCCACAGTTCAGCTTCAAAGCCGTAGCGCTTCAGCGTTTGATATTCTTCTTCCAATAGGCTCACATCATCTTCACTGCTTGCAAAACAAAGACTTGTTCGTGGAATAAACCAAGGATCCGTATCCAGAGTACCCGCAATCTGAGTAAGTTGTTTCATGGCTTCCCGGCAAAGTTCATAAAAACGTACGCCTTTGGCTTCACCAAAGGTATGAATACATGATGTTAGGGTCTTGTCATTCGTGTATTGCAAGAGACCTGTATTGGCAGAGCTGCTGCCTTGGGCAATATCTCGCTTATCAATAACAACCGTGTTAACACCTTTCTCTGAGAGCAGTTTCGAAGTCAGAGCGCCCCCCATACCACCGCCAATGATGAGGCAGTCACACGAGATGTCTTCTCGAAGAGCGGGATAATTGAACGTTGAATTAAAAGTGGAAGGCCAGAACGGTGTGCCATAGACCAGATCCATTAGAAACATCCCCTTTATGATTTAAATTTGTATACTTTTGTGTGACCGGGCTAACAATAATTGTGCATAAACTTTATGCCGAGGAGGCCACCGAAACATGCAAAATCAAGCTATGCAAGCGTTGAGTCCCAAGGAATTGAACTACATTGCGGACTCGATCACCAATGAAGAACTGCTGATTAAGCAGTGTGCAGCCACAGCTTCCATCACACATAACCCCCAAATTCAACAGGCACTGAATCACTATGTTCGCTCACATGAACAGCATCTGAACACGCTTGTCAATGCGCTGCAGCAACATCAATCTCTTGCACCAGCGCAAGTTCAGTAATTAAAGTCAACTCTAACTGTATAGGAGGAAAACGCATGTATTCTCAATCTTTATCATCTAATGGCGCTTTTATGCAGGAGCAGGATTTGCTGAAGTCGATTCTTGCAGATTTAAGACGAACCTCGCGCGAATATACGACTGCGACAACTGAAGCTTCCTGCCCGATGACACGTCGAATGTTCACAGACTTAACGAACGATACCCTGAGATTACAAGGGGAACTGTTCAATCTGATGCAGCAAAACAACATGTATTCTGTCTCGTCCAAGGCACTTCGTCAGGATGTGGACAAGCAAATCCAGTCTGCACACCAGACGCAACAGAAGTGTCAGCAATTCATACAAGAAAAGAACACGCAGAACAGTTCATATAGCCAAGCCCCCAATGTGCCTCAGCATCAGCCGAATTACGGTAACCCTTATTACATGTAACCTGTGGAAATGAGGTTTGAAGCACTTGGCTAACCAAGACCATACCACCGCTTGCCTGAATTCAGGGCAGGCGGTCTTTTGTCTTTGCATCAACGTTAAATTCATGTAATATAAGTATTAATTCATTTTCAGGAACCTGGATGACGCTGGAGGGAAAACCATGAAAGATTTGAACGATCTGCAATTAAAAGTTCTGGATCTGCTGAAGGAAGACGCGAGAAGGACTCCCGCACTGCTGTCAACGCTGCTGGGGGAGTCGGAAGACAAGATCAAGAACGCCGTGGCACAGCTTGAACAAGACCACGTCATCGTGAAATACGCAACCGTTGTAAACTGGAGCAAAATAGATGATGAGAAAGTAACGGCCCTGATTGAGGTGCAGATCACGCCGGAGCGTGGTCGTGGCTTTGAAGGGATTGCCGAACGCATTTATCTCTATCCGCAAGTGAAATCCGTATATCTCATGTCAGGTGCATACGATCTGCTCGTTGAAGTAGAAGGTGGTAACCTGCGTGAAGTCGCTAACTTTGTGTCGGAGAAATTGTCTCCGATTGACTCTGTACTTTCAACCAAAACGAATTTTATCCTTAAAAAATATAAGCAGGACGGGATCATCTTTGAAGACCATCAGGAAGACAACCGTCTCATGATCTCGCCGTAAAGGAAGATGTGTCATGATAGTGAATGAACAGACAACCGGAAACAACAAGAATATGACGTCTTATCTGGCACCTCTCGTGCAACAGATACCTCCATCCGGAATCCGCAAATTTTTCGATCTGGTTGGAGACAACAAGGATATAATCACTTTGGGTGTGGGTGAACCTGATTTTGTTACCCCTTGGCATATGCGTGAAGCTTGTGTATACTCGCTGGAAAGAGGTATGACCAGCTACACATCCAATGCAGGCATGCCGAAGCTGAGAGAAGCCATCAGCGATTATCTGGATACTCAGTTTGATACCAAATACGATCCCAAGGATGAGATTATTGTTACTGTGGGTGGCAGTGAAGCGATTGACCTGGCTTTGCGTGCATTAATCGTACCTGGCGATGAGATTCTCATTCCTGAACCTTCTTACGTGGCTTATTCACCAATCGCTTCCATCGGTGGAGGTATACCGGTCGGTGTTGAAACTTATGCGAAAGATCAGTTCAAGTTAACGGCTGAAGCACTTGAAGCTGGCATCACACCGAAGTCGAAAGTGGTTATTCTGTGTTATCCGAGTAATCCCACAGGAGCCATCATGACGTATGAAGAGTGGTTGCCTATTGCTGAAGTGATCAAAAAGCATGATCTCATTGTGATCGCTGATGAAATTTACGCTGAATTGACGTATACGCAAAAACATGTCAGCTTTGCAGCTATTCCGGACATGAAGGAGCGGACCATTCTGGTAAGCGGATTTTCCAAGGCTTTTGCAATGACTGGATGGCGAATCGGGTACATGTGTGGTCATCCTGAACTTATTGCAGCGATGCTCAAAATCCATCAGTACACGGTAATGTGTGCTCCGGCCATGGGTCAGGTTGCTGCGCTTGAGGCATTGACGAATGGTTTGGGTGAGAAAGACCGGATGGTAGAATCGTATAATCAGCGCAGACGTTTGATTGTGCAGGGATTCCGGGATATTGGGCTTGATTGTCATGAACCTCAGGGCGCATTCTATGCATTCCCAAGTATTCAAAAGACAGGCATGAGTTCCGACCTGTTTGCTGAGCGATTGTTAACGGAGAATAAAGTCGCTGCTGTTCCCGGCAATGTTTTTGGTCCTCAAGGTGAAGGCTTCTTGCGTTGCTCTTATGCTACTTCTGTAACCCAATTGAATGAAGCTTTGGAACGAATCGGAAACTTTGTTTACAAAGTGCAAAAAGAGGGTTAATAGTAAAGTAGTAGCATGAGACAACTGTGATATTGTATTATTGGAAAAAAATAACTTTCTTTTGCAAAATATTGTGATATAATTTCAATTTGAAATAAGTTTTCATATATTTGGAAACCATTTTTCCAAGGAGGGGTTGGCTTTGTTTTGTGTTGAATATGATTTACCGACTAATCGTGGGCACTATCTGGCAGAAGGCGATCATGGCGACCGATGGTCGGTGAAACCCGATAACGCATCTTTGCATGACATTTCCTTGGAAGATGAGATTCATATGCTTCGTCGCAAGATGGAACAGATCTTCCTCGAAGAGAAATCATTCACATCCGATATTGTAATTGAAATCAGCAGTTTGCTGGATCTCAAGATTAATGAATACATGAAGGCCAACCCGATTAAAGGAAAATAACGTTTTCGTTGAATTGAAACGTTTCATTTTATTGAGTTAGAAAGGAGACCTGCGAGGGTCTTCTTTTTTTGTCTGTAAAGCAAGGGGGATCCCCCGATAAGACAGGTTATTTTTTTGCGTGGAACAATTGTGATATATTGGACATAGGAGACTAAAGGGGGAACTGGAATGAAGAGATTTTGGGGGCTTACTGCGATCATTTCTATCGTTTTTCTGCTTGCGGGTTGTGGCGGTAAAGATGGTTTTTCCATTTTCATCATCGATAACCAAGGAAATCCATCTGTAATCTCAGAGCAGTTACAGGCTAATCTGCAACAGAAACTGGGCGAGGAACCCAAGGTGGAAGTGATCACAAGTGCGATGTATGATGTTCAGAAAATTATGGTGGAGTATGCGGCTGGCGGACATGATATCTTCATTTTGCCTGAATCCGACATGAAACAATACGGAAGCAATGGCTCCAACATTCCGCTGGATGATACCTTTGACCCGAAGAAGTATGAACGGGGTGTATTTGAGGGCGGTGTATTGGTGGAGAAAGGTGAAGGAGATGACGGTTCAGATCTCAAGCAAGAATCACATCTATACGGCATTCCGCTCGAAGACATGAAAATGTTTAAAGATGTAGAATATGCTGCGAGCAATTTGTTCGCCACCATTCCGGTGTCTGCTTCCAATGTCGAAGAATCCAAGAAAGTGCTGAAGGCGCTGACAGAGTAAAGAAAATACAGAATGGCTGTGGAAGGAGGGAAGCGGATTGCTGATTACGGTCACAGGCGGCATAGGTAGTGGTAAAACCAGGTTTGCCCTCAAGTACGCAGCCGGAATTAGCCGGGAGGGCGTATATTTATCCACTGGTGATCATGATCCCGTTATTCCCGAATTGCCATCCGCTCATTATCGTGCCATTCATGCCGGGAACGGTCAGCAACTGACAGAGGTGATCACCCAGATTAATCGGGAATCCAATCTTTTTCTGGCGGATCAGCGAATTGTAATTGTAGACAGTCTGACCTCATGGATGGCTGCCGGTTTCAGGGCAACAGACGATCTGAATCACCAGCGTTCAGAAACTCAGCTTTTGCTTGATGCATTGTTGTCTTATCAGGGGAAGTTGCTTGTGATTACCAATGAAATGCATGGTACATTGCATCCTACCGAGGAAGAACGGATATTTACAGCGAGAATGGCCTCGGTTAACCGGATGCTGCAGATCCATGCTGAAAAGATGTACATGCTGGTATCCGGTCTGGCCATCGATCTGAAGAGTCAGGAAATGCGGTATGAAGACGAACGGTAACGAGATGACATAAACGGGTGATATGAAGAAGCCTCCTCGACCACGAAATGGTTGCAAGGAGGCTTTATTTATGAAGTCTATCCTTTTTTATTTCTGCTTTTTGCTACGTCTGATCCACCAGATGATACATCCGATGACAATGATGGCCAGAATGACGTACACTACAATGGAATAAACGTCCATAAAGTGCAAAATGCTCTCCCATGATGCGCCAAGTGCAGCGCCTACGGAGACAAGAATAACATTCCAGATCAGTGTACCAATGGTTGTAAAGAGAAGGAATAAACCAAATTTCATGTTGGACATGCCCGCAGGAATTGAGATGAGACTGCGGACGAGGGGAACCATTCGACAGAACAATACGGTCCACATGCCATATTTGTCAAACCATGCATCGACACGGTGAATATCCTCTTTTTTGATGCGCAGAACATGTCCCCAGCGTTCCACAATTTTTTCAAGGCGTTCGACGTCAATGAGGAGTCCAATACCATACAGGATAACAGCACCAAGGACGGAGCCGATGGTAGCGGCAATAATTACACCCGGAAGGGTTAGACTGGTATAGGTAGTCATGAATCCGCCAAACGGCAAGATGATTTCGGATGGAATTGGGGGAAATACGTTCTCAAGAGCAATAATGAGCGCAATGCCTATGTAGCCGTATTGTTCCATGAAATCGGTTATCCAGTTTTGCATAATCGTCTCCTTTACTTTTGGTTTCCTTCGATTTGTCGTATACTCGGCAGAGCACACCAATTCTTATATACGTGTAAAGCGATAGACTGGTTTCTGAAAAAATGGCATTCCCGTATTCATTATTATATTAACAATTGGAGGGATAACGATGGGTATATATACACGAACAGGTGACGAAGGACAGACTTCGGTTATTGGTGGACGCGTCATCAAGGATGATGATCGAGTTGAGGCTTATGGCACGATTGACGAATTGAACTGTTTTGTCGGCCAGGCGATCAGCCTGATTGATTCTGCTCAAGGGCAATTCGAAGATCTGCGTGAACATCTGTTGGAAGTTCAGCAGGAATTGTTTGATTGCGGATCCGATCTGGCCTTCGTGAAGATTAGTGAGTCCAAATATAAGGTAAGAGATGAAATGGTCACACGTCTGGAACAATGGATCGACCAGTATGATGCAGAGAATCCAAAAGTGGAACGGTTCATTATTCCTGGTGGCAGTCAGCTGTCTTCTGCTCTTCATGTGTGCCGTACTGTATGTCGTCGCGCAGAGCGTCGCACGGTAACACTGGGACAGCATACGGACATTAACCCGTCTGTACGACGGTATTTAAACCGACTGTCTGATTACTTCTTCGTGGTTGCACGGACGGCCAATGCGAGACAACAGGTGGCCGATATTGAATATGTGCGGAGCAAAAAAGTATTCCGCCGCAAAGAATGAGCCACTACTATTCGCCGATTGTCTACACGGTGACCGAGCAAGAAGATGGCTGGCTGCTGAAGACCGTGCTTCAGCGCCGGCTACTGGTGTCGCGCAAGCTTTTGTCCAAAATCAAGCTGACAGAACAAGGCGTTATGCTAAATGGAGAGCGCGTGTACATTAGCGTCAAGGTAGCTGCGGGTGATGTCGTTGAAGTTCGGATGGAGCAAGAGGAATCGGATGATATTTTGCCTGAGCCTATTCCCTTTACTGTTCTGTATGAAGATGAGCACTTGCTTATTGTCAACAAGGATGCGGGCATCATTGTTCATCCGACACATGGTCATTATACGGGTACTTTGGCAAATGGCGTTGTTCATTACTGGAAATCCAAGGGTGAGCGATTCCGGTTCAGACCGATTCATCGACTTGATCAGGAAACGTCAGGTGTGCTAGCCATAGCCAAGAATCCCTATGTGCATCAGCATGTGTCTGAACAGATGATTGCAGGAACGGTGGATAAGAAATATATTGCGCTTGTGCACGGCAGTCCTGTCCCGGAACAAGGGTCAGTGGATGGCCCGATCGATCGCGATCCTGAAGAGCCACACCGCCGAATCGTAACACCTGATGGTTATGCTGCAAGAACGCTGTACGCAACCGTAACACGTTGGGCAGAAGGTTGCGCCAGTGCAGTAAGTCTTAAGCTGGAAAGTGGCAGAACCCATCAGATCAGGGTACATATGACGTCCATCGGCTGCCCGTTGATCGGTGACCGGATGTACAAGACACTACCTGTGCACGAGATCGATGAGCAGACCATAGCTGTTCGGGATGAACGGGACAGCTGGATCGAACGTCAGGCCTTGCATGCCTGTGAACTGACGTTTGAACATCCCATTCTAAAGGAACGTATAACGTTCCAGGCCCCTTTTCCAGCAGATATGGCTGCGCTGGAGCAGTGTTTGAATGATGAGGCAGCTCCAAGGGAGATGCTCTAGGAGAAAGCGCCAAAGAACTTCCCTAAGAAATGACGGCTTTGCCGTAGCTTTGTGCAAGGCCCGTCCTGTTTGGGGTTCTATGGTGTTTGCTAACCCTTGTGAGGGATGCTTCCTGCACCCGAACAGTATGCCGTAGGCTAATCTATGGTTTAATGTATTGATGTTTACCAATTTCATGTTAATTATTTCAAGAATTCAAATCTCAAAAGCTTTTAAGGATATAAAAGCTGTAAGATTTTGACCCAAAAAAATATAGCGAATGTGTTTTTGATCTCATTCGCAAAAGTCAGTAAAGTTGCATGGCGATGGTATCGATTTGGAGCGACTTTTGGATTTGCGAAGCAAACCAAGGGAAGTGACAAGTCGAGACCGGAGCCACACCGGAGCCGCACACTAGGAGGTACACAAAATGAGCAATTTAAAAGTATATCAATATGCCAAATGCGGCACATGCCGTAAAGCTGTAAAATGGCTTGAAGCGCAAGGCCATGAGCTGGAGCTAATCCCCATTTTCGACACACCGCCGTCAGAATCTGAACTAACAGAACTGATCCAAAAGAGCGGACTGGAAGTGAAGAAATTCTTTAATACGAGTGGGGAAGTGTATAAGGAGCAGCAATTGAAGGACAAGCTTCCGGGCATGTCCGCTGATGAACAGATTCGTTTGTTGGCTTCCAATGGTCGTCTGATCAAACGTCCGATCGTTACGGATGGAGAAAAGGTTACGGTTGGCTTCAAGGAAGAAACGTATGAGCGGGAATGGAATAACCCGTAAAATATGGATTTATGGTGGGATCGGTCATTCGATGATTGTTATGATTGTCGAATGAATAAACACTTAATGGGCTCTGAATGTTCAAAATTCAGGGCTTTTTTGGCTGAACGATGGTTGGCGGAACTATGCTATAATGATAGAATTAGTTTCGATATTTTATATGCTAGATTTGGATAGGAGAGAACAAATTCAAGTGAATCAACGTAATGAACCTACTTTGTTGCTGGTAGACGGTATGGCGGTGTTGTTCCGTGCTTTTTATGCGACATCTGCAAGCGGATATATCAGACGTACAAAGGCAGGATTGCCTACCAACGCAGTCTACGGATTTATCCGTTATTTCTGGGATGCGGTTCAGACTTTTGGGCCAAGTCATGTCGTATGTTGTTGGGATATGGGCGGTAAGACGTTCCGCGGTGAAGAATACTCCTTTTATGTACCTGTTAACTATAGGGATTATTAAAAAATGTTAATTGAACAAAGCTTATTCTTAATAATCCCAATATGAAATGGGATTTAATAAAGTTGAGTGAGAGGCACCTTTTCGAGACATGTACTACTTGAAAGAGAAGAGGGTTTAAGAAGTCGAAGATTTGCTCGAGATTGAGCGGTACAAAGGACGACATCAGGAAGTGAACAACATGCTATTCAAAATTGAGTTCGACGTACTAACAAGGGCTACCGTTGAAAAGGTAATAAGAAAACAGATGCAGCCATCCAACAAAGTGACGAAGTAACAATAAGCGTGTTAAAGGTAAAAGGCAGAGGTGTTTAACGAGAAAGAATTTAACTGTGAACAAGAAGCTTTCCAGTTGTCTTAAAGAGAGTTCTGTCACCAAACAGTCAAAGTCAAACAAATAACGTCGTTCAATTGAAATGACAAGTGAGAGACCAAACAAGCCTATGTTCCTTCAGCGGACAAGTTATCTATAATAAATGTTTAGTTGCTTGAAGATGGTGATGATGAATGAGCGAATTTAATGTCCCGTTAGTTCACTTCAACCGCGGCGAGTTTGTAGAAGCCGATTACCAAGATCCGTTACGAGAAGATTATTGAACGAATGACTTACCCTATTCAATCCGTACATATGCTCCCAGATGCATTTTTGCGTCCTTATACGTCAGTCAAAATGTATCAAATTGAAATTGACTTCAAAGGAAGTGCTTGTAGGTTGATTACAGCTTCAGAAGATGTTGTTGGAACCTGAGCGTGCATTACGTAACTTGAAAACTGGCGAGTTAACATGCTACTTGATGAAGATCAAGCTACACTTTCTTTTCTTCTAACAATCCTCTATTCCTAAGGCGAAGTTACGGGATGTTGCGGATATATTCCGAGAGAAATCTGTTCTCAAGCAAGACCTAAGGCGTGGAAGCATCAAGGTACTGAATATCTCCAATATTGAAAACGGAGATGTAAAACTGGATCAGTTGGAGACGATTGATGAAGAAGAACGGAAGGTCAAGCGTTATGAGACTCTTTCGAGCGATCTTGTTATGGCGTGCCGCGGCACGGTGAATAAAATCACCATCTTTCCAGATACGGAGGGTACGGTGATTGTTTCCGCCAATATACGTCATTCGATTCAAAGCGACCACTATAAATGGATTTGCAAAGATATCTCTGGAGAGTCCTGTAGGAATGACACTGATTCAGAGCTTCCAGCGAGGTGCATTCGTTATGAATTTGAATCCATCAGATGTGGGGGATCGAACTGTCTCTCATCACTCTTGACGAGCAGATCACTCGAGTGGATCGTTATAACGAGGAACAGGAGCGGTTCAAACAATGATTCGTGTGGCAGCGGATCGATGGGAGCAAGTGAAGAACAAACTCTATTGTGAACTCTACTGAGGAGGAACCTCGGAATGGCAACAGCGAACAAGAGTTTTGAATAGAGATTAAATTAAGAATTTAAGCACATCGTGTTAGCCCTGCTATTCCTTAAATATGTTGGTTGCAATTAAAGAGGGATGTGACACTGAATCTGGGTTAAGAGGCTGTTAAAGAAATACAGGAATCCACCTGATCTTTAAAATGGCAATTGTTTGGTGTTCCAACAGGCAGAGTTAATAGTGAAGGCAGAGACAGAAAAATTTAAATACTAACAGACATCAGGAGCAGCTAAAAGACGTTTATTTAGCTGCGCCTTTGTCTCAAATTAAGATAGTTAATTTTGATAAAAGAGAGGTGTTTTAATTGAGAGCATTTATAGTTGATCCATCTATCACACTAGGAAACGACGATCAAGCGTGTAAATTTTATCAGTTCTGTCTCTATGAGTTGTCAAGACACACCGATACAAAGCCAATTCAAAACAAAATGATGCTACATCAATCAATGGCTCAGCCAACAGACAAAGATATTATCATTTTTTTTAATCGAGAGGATAATGATTATTCTGCAGAGTTTGTAACATTCCTTAACGAGGCAGTTCATGCCGGCACGAAATTCTATCCGATTTCGATGACTCCCGCTCATCGTGTACCCCCAAAATGTATACCTGACCCGCAAAGCTATGATGTTAAAGATGCTCTTGAACGAAGAAAATTAACTAATTTGCAACTGGAGACAATTGCAATTGTCGTAGCTAGAGATGCAGTTTCAATCTTACAACCTACGTTAACAAGAAGAAACATGACTCTATTTTTAAGTCACCGTAGATCTGATGGTGAAGTAATAGCAGGTGGATTTTATGATGCATTATGTCTAAGGGCTCAGAACCGTTTTCGAGATTTGAGTGATATTCTTGTTGGTGAGAATGCACAAGAAGTTATTGAAAATAACCTTCGTAAGAGTGATGCTGTCATTTTTCTGGACACGCCACAAAGCGGTGAATCTCCATGGATTGAGTTAGAACTCAAAATGGCATTATCTATGAATTTACCTATTGTATGGGTCAAACTTGGTGAAGAGACAAACAGAGTGAATTTGAAAATAAAGCCAGCTGAGTCACCTCATTTTTCAGAACCCACAGTAGATTTAGGTTTGCGACAAGTCGAACAAAATTTAGTCGACTCTGTTATTCATAAAGCATTTGAAATTTCACGTGACAAGGCTATGAGCATCTTTGGAAACTTGCAAAGAATGCGTGAGTTAGATCGAGAGGGGAAAATAACTCTTGAAATTATCAGTGAGCAATCTTACATGTATCAGGTTAAGATTCCTCGAAACGGGTTTCGCTATTTTCAACGACCAATGACGCATCTAGTTAGCTTCTATGGAAGAATTCCTAAGGATGATGATCGGGCTGTATTTAACAATTCCATTGTTGAACAGGGTTATTCCAAACATCCACGATTAGGACATGTTTATGATGCTGCTATAATGCTTGCTCCGATGGCATCACAAAACAATCAGGATCTAGTTGATGACCCTCATTTTGTAGATTCTTGTGATGAGTATGTATCCAGCTTAGAACTTTACTCTAGAGGCCAACTACCATCATTGGATCAGAAAAAGACGGTGATTGTATCTGGAGCATTTCCAGACTGTGAACCTGAATACCAACAGGCTCTATGGAATGGACTTTGTGCGTTTATACAAGCCATTTTTGATAGAAATGGTACTGTTGTTTTTGGAGCTCATCCAACCTTCCAACAAGTTATATTTGATATTGCCAAGCTAAGAAGGCCTAATGATTTTACCAAAGCAATTCATATGTATATCTCGAAACACTTTGTCACCCAGGCAACTGTAGATGAGTTATCTTCTCATTCAAAGGTAACAGGCGTAGATCCTGTGGAAAATGACCGTGGAAAGAGTTTAACAGCGATGAGAAAAGCAATGATTAATCATGAAAATGCTGCATGTATGATCGTACTAGGGGGGAAAACTCAAAGACCTGGTATTCCACCAGGTATTGATGAGGAAATTGAGTTAGCAAAATCTCGAAATCTTCCAGTATTTCTAATTGGATCCGTCGGGGGAAGAGCAGCAGAAATTGCAACAGAATTTCAAAATTCTGGGTGGAAGAGTAAGCCTAATCATTTAACTGTAGGGTTTAATCAAGAGTTAATGATTAGCCCAGATTATGCTTTGCTCGCAAATAAATTGCTTGATGCCTTAGGCTTTTAATCATTCGATAAAATATTTCATAGGAGTGATGAAGTTGGGAAGAAAAATTTTTATCTCATATAAATATTTGGATAGTAGTGTTTATCCTCTCAATGGTGACTATTTTACAACCGTAAGACATTACGTGGATGAGTTGCAAACCAAGCTAAAAGAAGAAGATCACATTAACAAAGGTGAGGGTGATGGTGAGGATCTAAGTGATTTTAAGGAAGATACAATATGGACAAGCTTGAAGGAAAAGATTTTTGATAGTACCATTACTCTTGTGTTTATTTCAAAAAATATGAAGTCGATTTTTACTAATGAAGAAGACCAGTGGATTCCTTGGGAGATTTCATATTCACTGAAAAAGCTTATGAGAAACGGTAAAATAAGCGGAACTAATGCATTGCTGGCAATTGTTTTACCAGACAAAGACAACAGCTATGAGTATTTCATTCAGGATAATTCTTGTCCCTATTGTAAGTGCACGACGCTGAAAACCAATACCTTATTTACAATATTAAGAGAGAATATGTTTAATATTAAGTCACCAACTTACAATGATTGTAGCAATCACATTGAAGGCAACAAAATATACATAGGAGAGTCCTCTTACATTCGTTCTGTTAAATGGTCTAATTTTATCGATAATATCGATGAATATCTTCAAGTAGCATATAACATTAATGAAAATAAAGACGAATATAACATTCGAAAAAGTGTTTGAATCTACCCTTAATAAGGGAGGGACGAAAGTATGCCTGGTGTTGCCCAAAGAAAGTACGTTGGTGAAACAATGCGAATCAATAAGAATTTAAGTCGAATATTAAGACATATGTCTGATGTGTTACCCTATAGTTACAGTGCTGAAACGCTGTTGGAGTTATTTAAAGATCTGTATCCAATAGAGTGGAGGGAATTAGAACAAAGGTATCACCAATATAAAAAGAAAGATGTATTTTTAGTTAACAAAGGTAAGAAAATTAGATACAAGCCTCATCCACCGAGAAAACATTTTCTAAATTTGCCTAAAGTGAAACACATGTTATCTAAGGGGGCAATTGCCAAGCATCAGGCTAAGTTTGACAAGAATGGTTATCAACAAAAACTCGATACTTACAAAGCCAAAAGGCAAAGTGCTTTTCAAATTAGGAATGAAAAGATTGCTAAAGCCAATGAACTTATTCAAAATATTGAACCGCTTTATATTGATGCGTTTATTGCTGCTTATCATAAAAAAGGCATAAGTATTGACGGAAAGATCGAGATATTTAAAGAACTACAGAAATATAAATCACGAAAAGTTATTGAGTTTTTTTACAAACTTAATGATAGTGAACGGAATAATCAAATTAGGAATATGGCATTTAAGCACCTACAGTCGACAGGAAACTACGTTAAATTAAGAAAACAATACAAAGGTAAGAAGAAAGAATATATGACAGAGAGAAGTCAATTTTACATGACTCCTCTCGATTTACTAAACAGAATTGAAAGTAACAACGTACAGAACAAAAAAGTATATGATGTATTTATATCACATAGTTATAAAGACTCTACAATCATTAAGAAGATAATTAAAGCATTAAACAAGCTTTCTCTTAATGTATATTGTGACTGGACAAGTGACAATGACTTCCTGAAAAGAGAGCTAGGTAGTGAATATACAAAAGTTATTCTAAAAAGGCGATTAGAACAATCCAAGAATGTAGTTTTTGTCAGAACCGATAACTCCCTTGAATCTGAGTGGGTTAGATTTGAATTAGATTATTCTAAAGAAATAGGGAAAAATATATTTTGTATTGATTTTAAAAGTGACGGTACAAAAGAACAAATGAAATATCTTTATTATGATCCTGTAATTGAGACGATCATATGGGGAGAGTCTATTTAATAGTTTCGTTAAGAACAAAGGAGTGAAAAAGTGGCTATATTTATTAGCTTTGCTAAAGAAGATCAATCATTTGCTGAGCGTGTTTCCACTGAACTGGTTAAAAGACAAATTATAGTTTTTTTTGATCAATGGGAACTCAAAGTTGGTAATAAGCTGACAGATAGGCTGACAAGAGAAATAAACGAAGCGGAATATATATGTATAATATTGTCAAAGGCATCCGTTGGAGTTTTGAACTCGGATGAGCAAAGGTGGTTTAAACGTGAGTTTGAATTAGCACTTGAGTTAGAAAAAAAGGTTGGTAGCGATATAATTATACCGATTATTATTGACGATTGTGAAATCCCTGCTGAATTGCAAGATAAGGTCAGGTCTGATTTTAATACTAAAAGTTTTGATGAGGGAGTAAAGGAAATATTGCTTGCCGTATCCAGTTCAATAAAAACAACAACTACTTCTAGGCAAGCACGTGAAGACAGAAACTTTGTATATGACTGGGCTATAGATTGGAATATAAACAAAGAAAAAAAGCTGGAGATTTCATTGGACGTGGTTGAGTTTTCAAGAGAATTTGAGTGGTCAATACTAACAAAAGTCAGTATTACCTCAAATAGTGCTGCATCATATCATTTTAAAGAAAGATCCAAAAAAGGATTAGGTGAAGTTGTAGTATACACAATTCTAGGATTCTTGGCTCAGCATTTAGGTGATGAGTCTTTGTTACTCTCGGATAATAAGCCTTCTAAGAAAAAAGTTGATATAGAAGATCCTCGAATGAATTACAAATTTCACATTGATATTACTTCAAGAAAACTCGGTAAAGATACTGGTAGGGATTTTCTTATTCATACTGGTAATTATTATAAACAGATATTCGGGTATCTAACTAATAACAATGTGACATTGTAATAGATTTTGTAAATAATAAATAGATGAAATAATAAAATTTTTAGATAATGGTTTAGACTCTTTTAAAAAAGGGATTTAAATGTTGCAAAACATCAGTGATTTTAGTGCAGTTGATTATGAATATGAGGTAAAAAATATAATCATTCAACAGAGACGTTATTTAAGTACATCATACAAGGGAAAATACCACTTCTTAACTATGAAGATATTCCATGCTATGGCAAGGCTATAAATGAAGGATACCTAAAGCAAAAATAGGAACGATCAAATTTTTGGATGTCTTTCACAGGTTACAACGATTCATACCCATGTAATCAGCTCGAGGGAAGGTTGGTACTTTACTTACATCAATGAGCTCCGTTTTTGTGGAATAGATGTGTTAGGCTCCTATCATAAAGAAGAGCCAGCGGCTCAAAAAAATGTGGATCTTGCTTCGGATCCGACTCGTATCCAAATAGTATTTGATTTTAAACAAAGAAACATTGATTATATTGTTTGACATAAATGTGGGAAGAGACATTCATGATACGGGTGTCATTTTAATTAGTGAAGTACAGATAATGAATTACGGTTCATGCATATACTGCAGATCAACTTGGATAAACGGATTCCTTTTTTTCTTAAAGATTTTGTGGTTACGGGAATAATGTCGGACAACCTTCAAGGAATTTTTGATGTACATGGGCTTAAAAAATCCAAAGTAATACATAATTATTTAAAAAACTTTCTATCTATACTGAGTAATTCAGAAGCTAAATTCTACTTTGAGCGGTAGCAGGTTGACATCGAGGAGTGGGATGAACTATTTAGTGAAGGCGACACATCGCCTGCATTTATATTAATGAATCAGATTTTCCGGAACTGGTAAAGAAAAGATAGGATTGCTGATATATAATATTAATATTGTGCTTGAGCAAGTTCGTAGAATGGCTAATAAACATAGAAGTATGTTAGTTGACAATGAAATTTGTTGGAGTTAATGGAAGGTGGTCTTATGAAGCTGTAAGAGATTTTCTTCTGGAAAATATTGAGAGTGATGTGGTTGAAAGAAGACATATACTGGGGACTATTTTAAATCAGCGGAGGGTGGTCGACAAGAGAGAAAACTGGCTGCGAGCTATGATAAGCAAGCTTCAGATTTCCAATTTATTTGGCCAAGGAATGCTTCGGTGTTAAGATGAATTTCACAAGGCCACGTACGAGATTCTGCTTGGGAAGATAATAGGTCAGAACTTAGAAATTTTAGTTTATATTAGCACGGGCTATCCGGAGCCTTATATGTTAGTATGATTATATCTATAGAAGTTGAGATAGTTTGAACAAAATTATATTATTTTGGGGTTGAAAATTTTAATGATTGATGACAAAAAAAAGTTTCTTATAGTGGATGGTATGGCACTTCTTTTTCGAGCATATTTCGCAACTTCTTACTCAGGGTACATTCGCAAAACTAGTGCTGGGATGCCTACTAATGCTGTTTACGGTTTTATTCAATACTTTTTCGATGCAATAAGTACGTTCAGCCCAACGCATGTAGTTTGTTGTTGGGACATGGGGGCGAGTACTTTTCGCAACGAGAGTTATAGCTTGTATAAGAAAAATCGTTCGGAGGCCCCGCTTGAACTTATTCCCCAATTTGACTTAGTTAAAAAAGTCGTAGCGGAAATGGGAGTACCGAATGTTGGTGTGATTGGATATGAAGCAGATGATTGCATAGGAACTCTAACAAGACAACTTCAGGATGATTTTGAAGCATTAATTTTAACTGGTGATCACGACATGCTACAGTTAATTACGGAGCAAGTTAAAGTTGTAATTATGAATAAAGGCAGATTAAACTATACTGTTTATGATACAGAAACACTTTTTGCTATAAAGCAACTGACACCGTTACAGATTATTGATTTAAAAGCTTTTATGGGTGATTCCTCGGATAATTATCCTGGTGTAAGAGGTATTGGAGAGAAGATAGCATTTAAGTTGATTAGTGAGTATAAAACAGTTGAAGGATGTCTTGAGAATCTGAATAAATTACCTCAAGGGGTTAGAAGCAAAATAGAAGCAAACTTGGATATGCTCCATCTTTCAAGGGATTTAGCTCGTATTAGGTTAGATGTTCCAATCGAATGGGATATTGAAGGATGTATTTGGCAGTTGCGTCGAGATGAAACAATTAAAATGTTTGATCAGTTGGAGTTTACTGGTCTTGTAAAATTGCTCGATGTTAGCTAATTCTTTACGATCTTAAGTTTAGGAAACTAGAGCTTATATGGGGGCAAACAATACTTAATCGTATTGTTTGGCTTTTTTTATTTAGGATTGACACCTCTCGGTTATTGTAAACGGAAAGGGGAAAGAGAAAAACGCTTTATTTCACCAGGGAGTGCAAAGTTTGGTTGAATAAAGTCTTAAGACTGGCCCGAAGAATCTAGTAAAGCTCGTTTGTAGAGAAACCAATCCAGTGAAACGAATGACTACGTCTATGCTCAAATGGGTATTAAAGCGGTTAGCATCTCGCGGAAGTTGCGGTATATGTGTATCCTCGTCGTTTTCTTGATGCTTATGCATGTCAATTGTTCGACAATGGTATACTATTTAGATCTTATTCGAGCATGCTAGGGGATAAAAGCATCAACTAGAGAAATCTATGCTCTTAACTACGAGGCGAACGACGGAGAGGACCATATTGGCAATCTTTTAGCTATGTTAGCGGCAGATATTACTTAAATGGAGCATAATCAATTATTCGAAGTTTTTATAATGCTTTAGAGAATTTCAGTTAACGGGAAACATAGCCCAATAAAACAAAGGAGTCAGCCGGCCATAGTATTTGGCTGCTTTTGTTCAAAAGAACGGGCAGGTTAGTGTATGGTTCTGCCATTCAGCATTTTAAATTGGATGCAGTGGAGATAAACATGAGGATTGTCTGGCGCTTCGAGTCAACGTGTCAAAAAGAGCCACACGATCAGGGATTCTGGAACGCATGATATCACCTGAAGGAATCACGCGGCAGATCCATATTCAAGGTAAGTTTGATGAGACAGAGTTAACCGAATAACCTAATATCTGAAAAGTGTATATTTCAACAGAGAGTCTGTATCTATCCACCACCATTCTCTAGTTTTGGGACTTAAGGAAGGACAGCTCCAACTGTGCTGAAAGTGATTTGGCGGATCAGTCCATGTGGATAAAGTTATGTCAGTAGATGTTTGAAAGGGACACATAACAGATACATGGTAACGAATGATCCTGGTAGAAGAGTGTTGGCTACGAGCAGATTTAGTAATTCGAGTTACGTTTCTTCTGAACTAACATTACAGCAAAGAGACACACTGGAAAAACGATCTGAAAAAAAAGGAAAATATACGTTATGATGGTTACATGCTTTCCAAACATGAAATCGATATAGTTAGGAAATATAATAGAAATCAGAAAAACAGGCACAATCTGAACATTAATCCATACTTTATATTTGATTTTGGTTATCCGTTGAAGTCCGATCGCTATGGTTATGTAATACAGGTTTATTTTAATAAACAATCCAATAAACAAGATGAGTGTAAAAAAAACATCACTTCGTTCCACGGCGTGCCCTACTTGTATTAGCTGTACAACGGTATATAGAGGGTATGTGGCTAAAGTCGCTAGTTGTGGACCCAGAACAAGGAGAACCACTTGATTAATGATTAGTAGTAGAATAGACACCAGTGTGTAACTCCATAACAGAGTTTTCTTGATTTTATTTTGGTCTGTAGCATATTTAAATAAAGTTAGAAACAATATAGTTTGTCCAAAAGGGAAGGTAAGCAGGTCTGGAAACGCCGTTTGGAGAATGGGGTTGAACCCATTCTCCATGACTGGAAGCATAAATGACAGTTGTGGTAAACCGGATATACAGATTAAAGTAAATACGGTGAAATACGCAAATAGTATCACGTATAAAAATACACCACAGAATCGAAAAAAGACTCTTGGTCCGTAGTGAGCTACAAAAGCAATCACCGTTAAAGTTACAAGCAGAACAACTGAAATAGGTGTTCGATTAAGCAATGTAACACTTACAATTTCTCCTAAATCACGTACAACGCGGATAGATTCATAGAAAAAGTAACCGATGTATAAAAAAGCGATGCTTCCTCCGATAACTTTTCCAAAGGAAGATATATATATATCAAATAGATCTTGTTTCTCATCCATTTTGAATATCTGGAGATGCAAAAGAAGGAGAAAAAAACCAGCCAGTGCAGCCAGAATTATGGAAATCCAGGCATCCTGTTTGGCTGTTCCGCCAAGCAGATACAGCGGGGCACTTCCCAATTGAAACAAAAACAGGGTGATGCCTATCTGTGATGCGCTTGTTTTCGTTGTCATGTCGATACGCTCTCCTTATTACGGCTTTGGCTGGTTGATGGTGTTGAGAATAAGCCCTGGGTGCTTAATATTAACTTTCACTTTAATTTGAAGCTCAATATTTTGAAATTCTTTCTCCCACGATGGTTGAAGTGCCTTCCATTCCTTTGGGTATGTAAGATGAATTTGATCTGAGAACCCTGTTGCATCAGCATTTAACTGTTTGAGCTTGCTCCAGGCTATACGGATGTCATTCAAGATTTGAGCCTCAACACTCCTGTTAAGATTTTCAATGGTTTCGGTATTGTTAAGAGTCTCTGTACAGTTATAATTTTCGAGAATACCTCCCACTTCAATCGTTCCTGTCATTACGAAATGGCTGTCTACTCTGACAGGCTTTAACTTCGTAGAGGAGGAAGTGATACTGAAGGCGTTAATCAACTTGTCCCTGTCAGGACATGTAAAGGATACTTCAGTTTGATTTACTTTATTGGTGAGCCATGAGAGTCCAAGGCTTTCCTTACGATTCAGCCATCCGACAAGCCGATCCTTTTTAAAAACAGCCAATTTCGTTAACTTTACCTTCAAAAGTGGGGAAGTTTCCTTCAAAATATCCATTGATTCTAACTTCTTATCGTTTTCTTCCGTCTTGTCTCCTGAAATAGATATGACCGGAACGCCTATGCTTGACGAGTCGGAGAAAAGCTTAAGTGCAAAATCAAATAAAGAAGTTTTGGCGAATATGGACGTAATCTGGCTTTCATTGTCCAATAATTCTTTGTAACTGTTACCAGGCAATTTCTCAGGTGGGACTAGTTTGCGCAGTAGATCATTTGCTGTACCTTCAGCAATTAACATAAGTACCGTTTCACGTGATTCCGTATTTCGAAGATAACCATCGATTATGGGGAGTATCCCATCTTCCGCTGCCTTTTTGCCAATCACAATAACTTTGTTATGTCCTAAGAAGATTTTCCGAGACAACTCTAACTGGCTTAAGTTTCTGGCTTCCCCCATTGTGGGTGCCTGAACAGCAAATGTGTGAACACCGGGTTGCCCTGAAGCGCCAGATCCGCCGCCCGAGTTAGAAGCTATGGAAGAAGGGATAATGGTCTGAAATGAAATCTGCCATCCGTTATCCAGGAGATCTATGCCTGTTGCAGTGGTAATCCTTAATTCATTTAATTCTGTTTTGTCCCAACAACTCGTCAGTAATGGAAGGAACAACATCAAGATCACAATGAAACGTGATTTGTGAATAAGACTGTCCTTACTAGGATAAGGGATCTGGCTTTTGATCTTTCGCTTGTTCAGCATAGTTGCTTCCTTCCCGGGTACGTTGAGCTGTAATCAAGGTGGGACGTGTTTTCATTTTCCACCAAGGTACACGAACGACGATGTCTTTTAGATTATTCTTGTTTATTGTAGGGTCCAGATAAGGTACACCAAAAGACTGAAGGGACACCAAGTGACCGATAATCGCAGTAATTCCAATTAGAATTCCAAATAAGCCAAGGGTACCCGCCAGAATCATTAAGAAAAACCTAAGTAAACGTGTGGCCGAAGACATGTTAATGGAGGGTAATACAAAATTAGATATGGCTGTAAAGGAAACTACGATGACCATTGCAGCGGATACCAGTCCAGCTTGAACGGCGGCTTGACCCAAAACCAGAGCTCCGACAATGGATATGGCGGGTCCAATCGCACGAGGCATACGTACACCAGCTTCCCGTATAACTTCGAATGTTAATTCCATCAAAAAAGCTTCAATTAACGTTGTAAACGGTGTTGCCTCACGTTGAGCGGCCAACGTAATAAGAAGAGTTGTAGGTAGCATCTCCACATGAAACGTTGTAATCGCAATGAAGAACGATGGGAGAAATAGAGCAATAAAAAATGACGCCAATCTGACTAAACGTAGAAATGACGATATATCATATCTCTGATAATAATCTTCACTGGATGTTAAAAATCTTGAGAAGGTAACCGGAGCCATAAGGACAAACGGAGTACCATCCACAATGATAGCTACAAGTCCTTCAAGCAAGCCTCCAGCTATCGCATCCGGACGTTCCGTATTTAACATAGTCGGAAAGGGAGTTAATATCCCGTCCTGGATAAATTCTTCAATATAGCCACTCTCCAGAATACTATCGGTGTCAATTGATTGAATTCGTTGAAGAATCTCTGAAACAACATAGGGTTCAGCAATGCCTTTCATATATAGAATTGATACTTTGGTTTGAGTGTATCTTCCAACTGAGAGCGTTTTTACATGTAAGTCAGGAGATTTGATTTTACGCCTGACAAGCGCTATGTTTGTCGATATGTCCTCCACGAATCCTTCTTTTGGGCCGCGAATGACTGTTTGGGATGTCGGTTCCTGGATAGATCTACGTTCACCCCCGGGTACTGGTACTGTAAAGGCTTCTGTCATACCATTAATTAAAATAGCAACAGATCCTTCGAACAAATAATTAATTAGTATTTCTTCTTCGACAACCGAGGTAATTTGACCATTAGTTGCCTCTAATAAAATTTTTGGCTCACTGATATACGCATGTTCCTCTAACTTTGAGGTGACTACTTTAATGTTCATTATTTCCTGATGTAGCGCTTGTTGATCCGTTAAACCCTCCAAATAACAGATTCCAATGTAAAATGAATCGTCGTCAACATAGTCCAGTTTTTGTACGATTAAATCTGAGCTTTCACCAAATCGTTCCTGAATCCGTGCCAGTTGCAGGGTTATATTTGGAAGAATAGAGGTCTTGGCTGTAAAAGGTGGAATCGTATTTCTTGCTTTATTTATGGTGGAGAGCTTAATTCTCCGTAGCTTCTTAAACAAATAACTCACCTTTTTCGATGAAATGTGATACATATTTTTTTAAGATGGATTTTTTTATATACGAGCAGGGAGGAAATCGTTGAAGTTCTGCTGGACCTCGCATTATATGGATTGATTTCCTAGGTGCAAATTCATTGATAGGTCAGTGCTAAGTCAAAAATTGTAGGTTTTAGGTTCGTATATCTAATGATTAACAATTATATGTTAAATAATAAGCTGTTTTTGTTTTTCTTGATTGGGAAATAATACATATAAATGCGCAAACAGAAGTTTGTTTAAGGATTGGTGTGGCTAACGGAATCCTATATTCTCCTTATCGCAGTATTCTATTCTCTTTAACTTAATGCATTGACGTAAAGCGGATGGATCTGATTATCAGGTGACGATTATTATCCCTCAATTTATTGGAAAAATGTGGTATAACATTCAAAACAACCAATCTAGCCAGTTAATCAACGCTAATCTGCTTTACCGTAGGAATGTAAATATTACGACAGTCCCGTACCATTTGAAGAAATAGTAAACAAACAGAAGTGAACGTATGTTCCTGCTAAACAAAAGACGTGACCGGGATTGAATCGTCGTATGCTTTAATTGAATTTTGAAGAATGTCCTTAAACAGGATGAAGTAATTTTGCGAATTGTCAGAAAGACAAGTTAGCAACTGATAAATAAAAGATACTTCTTCAGTTTTCGAAAGGGGGAATTCAAACGGTCGTTGACGTTCATTCAGAATTTGAATATCAAAAGATGGGGTTTTATGCTTAATCATAAAGTCTTTAATCAGAGGTCTGGACGTCTCTTTGGATTGATCTCATTAAACCAACGGAGAATTTCAGCTTAATATAGACAGTTGAAAGCAGTCGATCAAAAAAATTGATCGGCTGTTTTTGTTCAACTAATGAGTAGTGCAACCATAGATATTAGTACAACCAGCACAAGCGATAGCAGTTAAAATGTTAAATTATAAGCCACCGTTTTTGGTATATTCCCTTTTAGTAGACCAGAGAAAAGACATCTCTCAAGATGGACTTAATCTTGCTTATGGAGGGGATTTTTCATAGTTTAAGTTGGACAAACTTTTCGGCAATACTCCTCAGAATTAAAATTGGAGGGGGCCCGGATAGTCAACGAAGAACACATGAGCATAGTGAATTCACGAAACGTTTGAATAATAAAAATAAATCTCAGGTACAAGTACGGGCTGCGAAAAAGAAATGCGGAATGAGTTCAGAATCTGCAGCATCTAAACGAGGGACGCCCTAAAACGAAGTTCTCTAGTACGGAAGAAGAAATGGCTCACTTGCGAGCGAGATTGAATATTTCAAAAAAAGCAGTATGCACATCTACACAAGGAGTGACGAGTAAAGCTACCAAATTTCAGATTGTAGTGGGAATTGCCTACCAGAACCGATTCTAGAAAAGACTAAACGACCGTTCCCTGTTCAGTACCGGGAAACGGCCACAGCTTAAACCGTCTTTTTCATTGTCCAATCCATTCATCGATCCATCCGTATAGCCCATAGGCGAAAAATGCTTTTTCATACTAGAGGGACAAGAAGATAGTCCCATTCGAAGTCTCTATTTAGAGGCTTTTTTTATCGGTACAAATTCTTGTCCCAATTGTCGAATAGGTGTATATCTAAACAATGTGCGCATGCACTTACATTAAGTACCAAATGTTATGGAACGACCTCCACTAGTTTAGCGACTGAAACGAGTATGAATCCTTCAAATGAATATTGGATCCTTTATATTAAACAATTAAAAATGCTTACAAGAAACAATCCGTCATTCAGGCTTTTCAATGAGTCTGTTAAAGAATCTCAAAATTTATTCTGAAATTCTCTAAAAACAAACCGGAGAGGGATTTTTTCCATACCAGCGGAAAAAGCCAGACCTTTAAACAATATATTGAAGAAACGAAGATAGAGGCTGTTCGTCTGCGACTGAAAGAAGGTTGGACATACAGTCGGATCGTGGAGAAGCGTGGTGTTAAGAGTAATTGTCCAGCTTCACTGCTTGGAAAAGTTTAGAACTGTGTATCTCTTTAGGAATAATAGAGCTGATCATAATCGTAATGAATAAGGGTGATGGACTGCCTATTGAGCCTGTTCCCTAACCTGCAAGGGGGCCGACAACGCTATCAAGCTGGTGAAGCCGGCCCCTTTATTTACAAATAGAAAGCTGATTCAGCTGAAATCAGTTGCCGTAGCATCGCTTTCCCATGCCTCCAGCTCCTTCTGCACAATGGCGATTTTGTTGCGGGCGACCTCATACGCATCTTTGCCAAGGAACAAATGCAGCGGCGGATTGGGGGAATCGGTGATACGAATAAGAAGGTCCACCGCTTTTTCTGGGTCTCCCGGCTGGTTGTTGTCATAGGCACTCACGGCAGCCTCCTGGGCCTCCCGCTGTGCCTTGTAATCTTCGATGGGATTCGTCGCATTCACACCCATTGAGCCCTTAGATAGAAAGTTTGTTCTAAAATAGCCCGGCTTCACCGCCGTGACATGTATGCCAAAGGGCTGAACATCCTGCGCTAGCGCTTCACTCATTCCATCGACTGCAAATTTGGATGCCGCATAGATTGAACTTCCTCCAAAACCATAAAAGCCTGCCGTCGAGGAGAAATTGATAATATGACCCGATCTCTGCTGTCTCAGTTGAGGCAGGGCTTGACGGACTACATTAAAGGTGCCAAATACATTCACTTCGAAATTTCGGCGTGCATATTCGTCCGATATTTCCTCAAAAATTCCAACCTGCCCATAGCCCGCATTGTTGACGACAACATCAAGACTGCCGAAATGCTCAATAGTAGCGGAAATCGCCTCTTTAACCTCTTGCTCGTCCGAAAGGTCGAGTTGTATAGGAAGCAGGTGCTCATGCCGGCCTGCCGCATGCTCCAATTCGGCCACGGTTCTGGATGTAGCAGCAACTTTAGCGCCCCCAGCCAGAAGTTTTTTAACCAGTGTCAGCCCCATCCCTTTGGAAGCGCCTGTTACAAACCATACCTTAGTTGAAATCATTATTTATTCATCCTCTCAGCTTTAAGTTTTGCTTGCTTTATAAGCATAGAGGTTAGAGCTTTGTCTAAGTCAAATCCATAAAAAAGGGGTTGTAATTAGAGGCACTCAGTTTGTGAACCCTTTATTTCAGGGATTCCCGGATTGAATACACAGTCATTCGGTAGTACAATATATCAAAGTTACTCTAACATTATGGCAAGGGAGATCTGTCATGTCCTATTCGGTTAAGGAAGTATCGCAAAAAACAGGTGTTTCTACCCATACGCTGCGTTTCTATGAGAAACAGGGGGTGCTGCCTTTCGCCGAGCGCAATGAGAATGGGAATCGCCGCTACAATGAGTCCAGCATTGAGTGGATTGAGACAATAGTCGCGCTTCGTTCGACCGGGATGTCTTTGGCCGATCTGAAGCAGTATCTGGATTACTTCCAAGACGGTGATAACACTCTTCTTAAACGCAGGCAGCTGATGGCCGATCATAAGGTCAAGGTGGAGGAACAGCTGATGCAGATCATCAAGACCCTGGAGAAAATCAACTACAAGATGGCACTCTACGATGTTCAACTAAAAGAACTGGAGAACAAGCTGCCTTGTCTCTAATCCGTAAAATAGGCGGACAGCTCGTCAGCCAGAAGTCATAGTATTCTTTTTCTCAAAAATGCATGTCAACAGACGGTTCAACCATAAGATGTTAGACAGAGTCGCTATCTTGGTATTATCCCCTTTTAGTAGACATGAGAAAAAAGACATCTGTTAAGATGAACTTAATCATTTAAACGAAGGGGATTTTTTCATGGCTAAAAAAGGACAAACATTCCCGGTACTCTTTGGATTTGAAATTGGAGGCAGTCCGGCTGGTCAATGAAGAACATATGAGTATACGTGAAGTAGCGACACGTTTAGATATTCAAAATAAATCTCAGGTACAAGTGTGGGCAGCAAAAGCAAAACAGGGAATGAGTCTGGAACTGGAACCTGCTACGCCCAAACGGGGACGCCCTAGAACCAAGTTTTCCAGTATGGAAGAAGAGATGGCGTACTTGCGGGCGGAGATTGAATACTTAAAAAAGCAGTATCCAAATCTACACAAGGAGTGACGAGTAAAGCGGCCAGATTTCAAATCATTGAGGACCTGCGGGCACGCCATGGTCTGGTTTGGCTCTTGAAGTTAGCTGCGGTTTCCCGCTCGGGTTATTACAAGTGGAGAAAAAGCTTAGCAGCGGCAAACGAGCGTAGACACAAGGAACAGGAACAAGAATCCCATTTGCTTGCCATCCATCGCGTGCATCCCTACTTTGGTTATCTTCGAAGGACCGTAGCTTTACGGCGGGAAGACCTCCGAGTCAACCACAAAAAGGTGTACCGATTAATGAAACAATTAGGTATCTGTTCTGTCATTCGAAAAAAACGTCCATTCTTTGGAAAACAAGCCTCTGTGGTGAACCCGAATCGGCTGGAGCGCCAATTCCGGGCGGATACGCCACGAACGAAGCTGGTTACGGACATTACCTATATTCGTGCTGGAGAACACTTTGTGTATCTTTCTGTTATTCAGGATTTATACAATAACGAAATTGTTGCATGGCATCTTTCTGAACGAAATGATCTTGCTTTGGTTCATGAAACACTGGATAGACTCCGTCAGCACGTGGATCTGAGTGGCGTAATCCTACACTCGGATCAAGGATTTCAATATACGTCGAAGCCTTTTAACCGTAAACTGAACCAGCTCGGCATGCTAGGTAGTCATTTCAGGCGTGGAAATTGCTTAGATAATGCCTGTATTGAATCTTTCTTCTCTCATTTGAAGCCTGAGAAAATTTATTTGAAAAAAGCAGCAAACAAAGCGGAGGTTGAACAGCAAGTAAGCGAATACATATTGTTTTACAACCAAAACCGATTTCAGAAAAAACTAAACGACCGTTCCCCGGTAGAATACCGGGAAACGGTCGCAGCTTAAATATCGTCTTTTTAGTACTGTCTACTTGACAGGATTTTAATCATTAAAGTGGCTTTTATATTTTATCTGAACAAGTGCGTGTCACAAGCCGTGGACATGCACTTGTTCAGATTACCTAAATGGAAAAGAACAGGCCCCTTTTAACAATTAGATGAATACCTAAGTGTGGGTAGCGGGTTTCTTTTGAGTAGAAATAAGTGGTCCTATGACCATAAGATTGATTCAAGGTAGCATACTGAAAAAATGTTTAAAATGTTCGCGAGGCACCAGTCTCTATTGTACCGCAATGCTAATTTTCGTGACAAAGTCTTCTTCGTTATTGGTTGACAGTGCAGTCACTAAATATTCTTCATACGCGTTGCCTGAAATTTTTAACCCAAGATTCCTAACCTCATTCAGCAAGAACGGATAAGCTTCCGGAATGTTTTCATAGGTCCCCTTATGATAAAGAATGGCATATAGACCTCCAGGCTTTAACTCTGCATCAGGCAACTCGGTGTGTATAAACAAACGATCAACTCGGTTAAATCGACCTCGCATAAGGTCTTCTTCGCTCGTCACAGAACCAATGAAAGCGGGTCCTTTCATTCCAGTTTGTTCTAGAAAATCAGCATAATCGGCATTCCAATCTTCATGTGAAGTATCACCGGAACGAGGATTTGGTGCACTATACAATACGTATTCCGCCGGCAACTCTGATATCATAACTTTACCGATTACAGCGTTTTCTATTTCTTCAGAAATGAATGTCAACTTGGACAGGAACCATTGAATCTCCTTTAGCTTTTTAATTTCCTCTTCCACCTTGAAGAGTTGATCTTTAGCAAGTTGAGTCAGTTTATCTGGAGAGGGTTCCTTGAAGTAGCTTTTCAGATCTTTAATTGGGAAGTTCAATGCTCTAAGAGACTGAATGGCCCAAAACGTATCTAGCTGTTGCATTGTGTAAAATCGATAACCATTATCACTTATTCCAGCCGGTTGGAATAAGTCGATTTTATCATAATAAAACAAGGTATCTTTTTTAATTCCGAAGTGCTTAGCAAATTCGCCAGTATAAAAAGTGATTACATGTTTTCTATTCATATGGATAATTACCTCTTTACTATGGAGTCAATCTATACTACATACTACCAAATGTACTGATGGCTGTCATAATTCATAAAAGCAACTGGTTTTAGATTCAAAGCGTTGTAGTAGCTCCTCCGGCGTAAAAACGGTCTATTTCTAAAGATTCCTTATATATACATATGACTGGATAGTGCTCAATGATAACAGCCATTCATTCTCTATATAGTTGTTGAAGCAGATTGAGAGGGAATCTACCGGTATAAAGTGGCCTTTAGTTAGAGGACACGATATGGACTTTTATATTTTCACCTATAGTATTCACATTCACTTGGACTTGTAAACACTATCATTATTGATAGTATCTATCATAAAAGAGCGTACTTACATGAAATTTATTGTTGTTGTACAGTATGAGTAGTTCAAAAAAGGAGAGTTTAATATATGAGTAAAACAATTCGTCTTTTAATGCCACAGTGGCAAGGAGGAGTAAACCCTAATTACACTTTGGGAGCTGAGCTACTTGCTTGGCTTGCTCCAGATAATGATGATCAACCTCTTATTAGAGTTCCCGTTCATGCTCACGATGGAACTACTCTTGAAAAAGAGAATGGTATTCCAGGAAGAAAACATCTAATGGATCAATTAAAGTCTGCTGAGCTTATTATTAATGCTCATAAACCGGATCGTATTATCATGTTTGGTGGTGACTGTTTAGTCGAACAAGCCCCATTTGCCTATTTAAATGAACGATACGGTGGGGAATTAGCATTGCTTTATATCGATGCCCACAGTGACCTAGTTGCACCAAATGGATATGACAATGCTCATGCTATCGTTCTAGGTAATTTGATAGGGGAAGGTCATCCGGATTTTGCACAAGAGGTGAAAATCCCTATTAATCCCAATAAAATCTTCTTGGCAGGTTTAGGAGCAACCTCAGATCAAGAAAATGAATTAATCGAAAGACTGGGTATCAGAGCTGCCGGAACAAAAGAATTGGATAAGAGTACTGACTCTATAAAAGAATGGATTAAGGAAAACAACATTAAGCATCTAGCTATTCATCTTGACTTAGATGTACTTGATCCAAAAGCTTTTAGATCTCTGTTATTCGCCAATCCAGAAGCAAAAGAACCAATCGATTTCCCAATGGGAGAAATGCTTTTCCCACAATTAATCAATATAATCAAAGAAATCTCCGGAGAAACGGAAGTAGTTGGGTTAGGTGTAACAGAACATCTACCTTGGGATTCTATAAACTTAAAAAATCTCCTAAGTGAAATACCAATTTTAAATCAGTAGGAACACATTTCTAATGAAATAATATGTATCTGATACTCTTAATCAAAAGTCCCCCTCCTATACTAACTTCATAGGAAGGGGGACTTTTTGATAAACTTAATTCGGTGGAATAACTTTATTATCAGTATGACTTACACGGTTGCTATCTCCCCATGTACACATAGCGTCTAAAATTGGAATTAGGGAAGCTCCTCTACTCGAAAGGTAGTATTCAACTTTAGGCGGAACCTGAGGATATTCCTTTCTGCATATTAATCCACTGGCTTCTAATTCTTTGAGTTGGTCACTGAGTGTCTTGTGCGTAATCCTTCCAATCATTCTCTTTAACTCGTTATAACGAACAATTTGATTCTCCGAAAGAAGGTACATGATAACCATCTTCCATTTCCCACCAACAAGTGAAAGGGTATATCCAAAACTTGTATCATCAACTTTTTCTATTCTTCCGTGGTGATTGTACATACCCACTGTATCACTTTCCTTTATGCTAAATTTAGAACTTGAAGCAATGTATCCTCTTGCTTAATTATATAGTACTTCTAGATGAGCACTACGGTTATTTTGTGGATGACTTATAACACTTATACATAAAATCAATAAAGTAGTCACACATAGTTAAAGAGTGGAACAATATATTAATTACATAAATGTCGAGTGAAATATCGATTTATTTGATATTACTGTGGTCTGAATAATTCACTTGAAATGGTTACCTGAACTTTAATAGAATCAATTAAGTACAGAAAAACAGCGGCGCATGTATTTATTACCAAGCTTGTCGCTGTTTTTCTAATGAACATATAGCTTATTGTTTATTAGAATATATCCATCTTAGGTTAAAGATTCATGTGTTAATTTGTTTTCAAGCTCTAAAAGCTGATATCTTGTATTCATATTTCTGAATGAAATTAGATTCGTTATTTTCTTCTGGTGATTTGAACTTAAAGATTAGCTACGAAACCCCTGCAAATTGTGTTTCTAGTTTTTGCTTAGTATGTCGGCATTTGTTGAGTGATACAGTGCATGCCGCCTCCCATAAAATTAACGGCTAGTGGGTCAATTTGGACAATCTTGTATCCTGGGAAAGAAGACTGCATTAATTTCTTGAATTGATTATCCAAATTCTTGATACTCTCCGGCAACCCTTTCTTCCAATATTTTGGAATAAGAACTACCTGATTAGAGATAAGAAAGTTCATATAGCTGACAGCTGGAACTTGATAAATGGTTTCTCCTGGGTTGATGCCGAACTGCTGATAATAAACATCGTTATTCGGGACCGTACTTTCCTTCCAAAAATGAGCTAAATCAGGATTTTCTACTTGTATAACGGTAAGAGGTTTCCCGTTAGCATCTGTTGCGTTACGCAACGTTTCGGCTACTTCCTCATAAACTTGATAATCAGACTTTGCTAGCGGGTGACTACTTAAGGCAGATTTAGGATACGCAGCAACAAGCACGGTGTTTGGGTTGATAAACCTAGCCACTTCATCTACGTGTCCGTTTGCTCCTGCGCCGAAGTAGTTGTCTATTAATGGTTTGTCATCTGGTGATCTGCGATCCTGTAATGGACTTCTTTCCAGCCAAATCACCTTCTTTTGTCCATACATTCGCAGATATTCCGATTCAATTTCCGCAAGGGTTTTTCCAGGGTTCCGTTGTAAGGCCGTATCTTTGAAGGTGAGAAGAGCTCCCTCTCCATTTACTTCTAGCCCCCCGCCTTCTGCGACAGCACTGGAGGTAATAGTTTTAATTCCTAGTTTTTTAGCCATTAATTTATCGATACCCCCAAGTGAAAGTGCATAGGGGGATCTTGTTGTTTCAATTCCGTAACCATTCCAGTTAAAATCAGCAATTAGAGGTTTTCCATCAGCGGTTTTCAAGAAGAGGGGTCCTGGGTCACGGATAAATATATCCGCCCCTTCATAGATATGAAACTTCACCTTGGATTGATCGATATTATAGGATTTCAACCAAGTAACAGCTTCTTTCTGAGCTGCCTTGTCTTTGATAATGAGGTCGATGCGAACATTCTGATGAAGTGCAGCAATAATCTGAACAGATACTTTATTTGCATCACGTATTCCTGACCATGCCAGCCATACTGATTTCTGCTTTTCCCATTCAGCAGGGTAAGTGTAGCCGAAATTAGATCGTTTTGAAATAGACATTGGCTTATAATCGGCCAGGTTCTCTTGTGCATGAAGTACATTTGGGAAGCATAATGCACTGACTACACCTACAGTTAGCATTGAATGTATAACTCTTTTCATAAGAACCTCCGTATGTTGGATTACCACAACGTGTGATAATGTAGATTATAATTTGCTGTTGTGGCATTTTTGTGGCATGTAAACTGACTTGTATTTCTCATTTAATATAATGTGCTTTTAATTTTATCTTGTTTATTCGAAATTTGTGTAATAAAATGTACCACAACATCCTGAGTCTACCGTTATGGGAGGCAATGAAATGAGAAAGCGAACTTTACTAATTGTTGAAGATGAAGCAAGACTAAGAATGGTCATTACAGATTACTTTTCACAAGCGAATTGGTATGTTGTCGAAGCGGAAAATGGCCGAGATGCCATTGAGCGGTTAGCGGAAAATGAAATCGATTTGGTGATAACTGATATCTTGATGCCTGTTATGGATGGTTGGGATCTATGCCGTACAATAAGACGGGAATCCAACATTCCAATTATTGTGCTGACTTCTAAAGCTGAGGATGAGGACAAGCTCCGAGGATATGAAATGGGCTCTGATGATTATATTGGTAAGCCTTTTAGTCCTAAGGTACTCGTAGCCAAGGCTAACTCTCTCTTAGATCGTATAGATGGTGTCTTTTCTGCAAGCAAAACCGCTATAACAGGAACCCGTCTGGCGATAAATAGCTTGGCACATGAAGTAGAAGTGAACGGGAAGATCGTATCTTTGGGTCCGAAAGAATTTGACATATTATTATATTTCATTAAAAATCGTGGGATTGTACTAAGTCGCGAATCAATACTCAATCAAATCTGGGGTTATAATTTTGATGGCGATATTAGAGTAGTGGACACACAAATTAAACGATTGCGCGCCAAAATCGGTGATGAAGCTGATTTAATTCAAACTGTACCCCGATATGGGTATAAATTTGCGGTGAAGTTATGAAAGGTAGAAGAGTGGTAGTTAAGCTTTTCTTCCTGACTTCCTTTGTTTTTATTGTTCTATTTCTCCTCATGTCAGTAGGGCAGCTTTTGTTCTTCGAAGATTTCTATAAACATAGAGAATTCAAAGCACTTAGGGCGAATACAACAGCATTTGCAGAGGAGTATGAAAGCAAGAAGGATGACGCTGAAAGGATTGGCGTGGTCTCGCATTTTATGAACCAAAATGAGGCGCAGATTGCTGTTTTGGATCGTAACGGAAACTATCTGTTTGATAATCCGTTTAAAATTGATATCACATTAGCGAACGGACAAGTCATTGCAATACCTTTGTATATGTACCCGCATTCTGAGGACTTATTACATGCAGGATTGAAGGTCGGGGATACTATTTCTGTAACCGGCTTGTTTCAGTATGAGGGGAATGAAGAACTGTTCTATTCAACACAAATCACTAAAAATCACGGTGCTGCAATATCCAGGAAAGCAGAACACTCACTCACAAGTATGCAGAAACTTACTGGTAAGATTAGTTATATTGTTTTGCCGCGAGTGGATCAGTGGAATATACGTGAGGGGGTATTAAACTTTGCAATCACAGGCAACTTTCCGTTGACCAATGCAGAGTTGCGAACGCTTGAATCAGGTCATACAATAACGAAGGAATGGGTTGAATTTTGGAGTAACGCTGAAAACCTAATTCTGCTTCACCCTATCATGCAGAACGACACCTTATTAAGCATCGTATTGGTTGTCTCTTCTGTGGCTGAATTAGAAGCTACATATGCGTCACTGAAAATCTATTATCTTTACTTCGGTTTTATAGGGATTATCCTTATAGTTTTTCTTTCCATATTTTATTCGCGAATCGTTGCAAAACCGTTGCTATCCATCAATGATATGGCCATTCGATTAGAGCGTATGGATTTCACAGCCACGAAGCCGTTGCAACGTAAAGATGAATTTGGGGTACTGTCACGAAACCTCAACAGTCTAGCATTGAAGTTAGGTGCAGCTTTATTAAAGCTGCGAGCCATGAACAGCCAGTTACAATCGGACATTGAGCTAAAGGAAGAAGTTGAACGTATACAACAGGCATTCATTTCTGATATTTCCCATGAGCTTAAAACACCACTGTCTATTATTCGAAGTTACGCTGAAGGGCTGAGAGATCGTGTAGCTGAAGAAAGGAGAGAATTGTATACCGAAACGATTATCGATGAGTGCGAACGGATGGAAACACTAATCCTGAACATGCTGATGCTAGTACGGTATGATTCTGCAATGAACTTTTTTCAACCTGATGAATTTCATTTGCTTGAGATTATGGAACGCATATGCAGACTGATGGAAGCTCGTCTATCAGAAACGCATCTCCGCCTTACTTTGCAAATGAAGCGTGACTATATGGTGTATGCCGATCCTTCACTTGTGGAGCGTGTAATGTTAAATCTGTCAAGTAATGCAATCCGGTATGCTTCCCCTGGAAGTATAATTACTATACGAGTTGAAGAGCTTACAATCGGAACCATACGAATCAGCGTACAGAATCAGGGGACTCCAATACCTGAAGAGCATCTAAACCTAATATGGGACCGGTTTTATCAAGTGACAGAGGGTAGAAACCGAAATATAAATGGCTCAGGTCTAGGTCTTGCCATTGTGAAGCAAATTGTGGAAGAGCATGGCCAAACCTACGGTGTATCTAATACGGTTAATGGTGTGTGTTTTTGGTTTACATTAGAAAGAGTATAGGGATAAGAAAGTAATTGAGAGACCTGACAAATGTCAGGTCTCTCAATTACTTTACGCTAAAAGGGATTTCGACCGTACAATTCAGCTAGTGACTCAAACTAACGGTAGTAAACTTAGCTGATGTGTTACCATGAATATCTTTAGCTAAGACTAGGACATACAGATTATCTGCTTTAAATGCACCAACTTGTTTGTATTTGTCTACCGATATTGATGATGACCAAGATGATTGATTATTTTTGATACTAGTACGAATACCATTCACATAGACTCGAAGCTGTGTAATAGGACTTTGATCAGTAACTGATCCGCTTATTGAAAGTTTGTTCTCTTTCAACGTAGTATTTAGCGTGAGTATTGGGATATTTTTTTCCTTACGCTTAGAGGGCAAAAGGGTTCTTTCCGAATTATAAGAAATGGCTTCATCTTCAAATGGAGGGGTACGCGTTGCGATTGGGCGATTTTTGGTCGCTTGCTCATAGGCGTAACCGTATTGTAATAGATCATTGTCACTGTATGCTGCACCAGCCATGGTCAGATTAACCGGCATTCCGGTATCCTTCATTACACCCATGCTTACAGATACACTTGGTATCCCATACTCCCGCAGTAAATAATTTGTATTGGAATAAAAGTTTCCATTCTCCCAAGCTTCTTCATAAGAAGTCTCATTCACATCAGCATCTGCCTTACCAATGTTTGAATTTGCCGGGAATGCAATGAAATCGAGGTTATGCTCTTTCATCCAATCTTCAAAATCAATCTTACGAACTTTCTCTAGTCCCTGGAGTGCTTCGTTAAACTGTGGAATTTGATTATAGGGTGTGACTCCTTTTTTAACCGTCTCAATTAACTCATCATAATCTGCAAGGTCACGGTCCCGTTTGGCGTCTACTGAACCTGGCGGATTTGGAAATACAGTTACAGGATCAATATTAGCCCACGATGGAAAATTCGGATCTCCTACACTTTTGAGAAATTCTTCAGCAGCATAAGGATGAAGCAGTCCAAACTCGTTATCGATCCAGTTCTTAGGCATTAAACCACGCTCTTCAGGAGTTTTAGAGGTTACCCGATCCTGTTCGGCATTTGACTGCAGTGGGAAGTCAACTTCAATGATTTCAGCCCCAAGAGCAGTTAAATCCTTTGCGGCTTCTTCCCACAAAGCTAAAATAGAAGGCCTGACTTTAATGGGGTCCGTGCCGCCATAGTCTTGTCCAATATATATTTTTGGAACGCCGATGCGTTTGCCTCTCAATGCTTGGGTATTTTGTAGTTCTGAATAGGATTTCGGGCGTACGCTTTTGACGGAAGGGAGTTGTACAGCACTCTGATCGCGCCAGAAATCGCCTTTGGTGATTTTATCTTCTACAACGATGATGTCAAGCAAACGAAACATATCCTTCATTGTTCTAGTATGTGGAACAACGACATCACGCACGGGGAATAGGGGCCAATTACCGCGAATAGAAATGAGACCGCGGGAAGGAGTATAGGCAATTAGACCATTGTTAGATGCCGGTGATCTTCCAGAAGATACGGTCTCTTCACCCATTCCGAAGGCGGCAAAGTTGGCTGCTGTTGAGACGCCAGAACCATTTGATGAACCAGAGAACCAAGCTGCAGCCAAATAATCCTTATTATAAGGACTTTCTGCGCGACCATATACGCCCCGTTGCATCCCCCCTGCAGCCATTGGCGGCATATTTGTCTTGCCTATGAGAACCCCTCCGGACTCACGAATCTTTTCTACAGTAAAGGCATCGTACTTTGCCGTCAGGTTTTTAAATGCAGGAGATCCAGATGCAACCGTAAGGCCCTTCACCTGGTAGCTGTCTTTAACCGTGTAGGGGATGCCTTGCAACGCCCCAGTTGTAATGCCATGAACTCTCATCCGATCAGCCTCTGCTGCTTCTTTAAATACATTAGGGTTCAGAACGGGGATAGAATTCAGCTGAATACCGTTGGTATCATAGGCAAAAACCCGGTTTAGATACAAGGCGGTGAGTTCGACACTGGATAACGCTCCTGATTTCATCGCATCTTGCATCTGATCAATCGTGGCCTCTTGTAACTCGAAAGTAAAGAGTGCTGCAGTTTTTTTGCTGGTCACAGGTGAATCAGCATATCCAGTCGAAACTCCCATAAGTGAAAGGATAATACTAGCAGTGACCCATTTAGGAAAACAGCTTTTAACAACCTCTATCTTCTCCGTTAATCTTCGTTTACGCATTTAACTTCACTCCTTTATTAGTAGGCGTAGGATATTATTTCATTATAAGTTGATCTCTTGTAATTTTTGTGTCTTGATGAAAAGGGAACGACATTCAAATCTAATGATAGTTTTGATTGGAATAAAGTTCACACAAGACATACAATGAACGGTTTGTTTTCTTATTTTATAAATCTATATACCGCTCTTAGACTATAGTTCTCAAAGCTTAGTATGATATGGAGCATCAATTTTAGCCGGTTATACAGCAATGCATGTAATAGTATGTAACTCGGAAATTTGCTAATGTGATTCACCAGTTATGTATAATGATTCAATCGGTTTAATTTTAATTAAAACTTTCTCTTTACTATGGGGTTACTCCATACTTTACACTACTTAATGTACAGACAAGCACTTAGGGACAGGATTGTCCTTATAAGTCAGTGTCAGTATGAATATCAAAAAGAAGTAGTGTGGACGCGTTGCAAAGCTTAATATTGTGATTGATCCAGCACACAAAGGAGAAAAATTCAGATGGAGCAAATTCGTGATCAAATTATGAAGTGGGTTGAGCGTGACGAGGAGAAGATCGTCGATTTCTTCTCTCGTCTCGTTCAATGTGAAACACCGAGTCCTCCGGGAGATACCCGTCAGGCGATGGCACTGATTCAGAGCCACCTCGATGCTGAAGGGCTTACGTATAAGGAAGTCAATGCAGAAGAGATCATGCCAAACATCATTTCTTCAGTTCAAATGCCCAAAGAGGGTCGACATCTGATGTTCAACGGGCATCTCGATGTACTGCCCGCTGGCGATGAGCCTGGATGGACAGATGATCCATGGAGTGGAAAGGTCGAAGACGGACGAGTATGGGGACGCGGTACATCTGACATGAAGGCAGGGGTAACAGCCATGCTGTTTGCATATTCCTATCTATCTCAGTTACGTGATCAACTGAAGGGCAAACTATCACTTACCCTCGTCTCAGATGAAGAAACCGGCTACGGGCGCGGCACCGGCTACATGTTTGAACAGATCGAGAGTGAGATGGAAGCAGACTGTGTGCTAACTGGCGAACCATCCGGAACAGATACTATTTCATTTGCTTCGAAAGGCTATATGCAATTTGTTGTTAGGGTTGCGACTCGAGGAGCCATCTCGGGATATCCAAACGAAAGTAAAAGTTCGATCCGGATTGCTACCGACATTATACGTGAACTTGACGAGTTGGAAGGTATCAAGGTAGACGTACCTTCTTCCATCACAGATATTCTCTCCGATCCACAACGTCATGAGCGTTACGATAAGCTAAGAGGCGCTGGGGCTGCTAGTATTCTGCCGTTAATTACGGTTAATGTTGGTACAATTCAGGGAGGCAGTTCACCGAGTGTCATCTCTCCTGAGTGTAATTTCTCGGTATCAGTAGTTCTTCCGGTCGGGGCTGATCCGTACGTAGTTTTCTCGAAAGCAAGAGACATTATCTCTCGTTACCCCGAAGCAGAAATTGAATTGGAAGGCGTGGATTCGGCTGATGTTTCTGATCCGGATAGTGAGATGGCCCAAATCTTACAGGAGACGGTAATGGGTTTAGGATGGGCCAAACCGGAAATGGTACCCGATGTAGCCATTTCGGACTGCCGGTATTGGCGTTACCGAGGAACACCGGCCTTTTGGTATGGTCCGGACGGAAGCGAGTGTAGTGCAGCAAACGAATCAGTAGCAATAGAAGAACTGCTTCACCTTGTCCGTACGCATGCACTAGCGGCAGTGCAGTATCTTAACCAAAGCCCAATAGATGGAATGGATAAAAAAGAAATCAGTTCAGAAGAATCTAATGGATCTGAAACAAAAACGAAAAAAGTTATCCAGAAACCGGAAATCAAATCGCTGCCGTCTCTCCGCGTTGCCCGAATTACGGCAAAGGCAAAAAGTTTCAACGACGTCGATTCTATCATAGGGCCGTTGTTCGATCAGCTATACTATAGCCTTAATGAAGCAGGGGTGAGTGTCGGTGTCGTGCCGCTTGCTACCTTTGAAGAGGATGAGGAAGGTAATGGATATGAACTAATTGTGTCCGCCGCATACCCTGTCGGACCAGAGGTGGTCTCTGGAGAAGGATATGAGGTCATCGAACTTCCTAGTCTTGAATCGGCTGTAACGACGGTCCACCGTGGTTCCGAATCCACCGAAGCAACTTGGAACAAACTTCGTCGATGGATAGGCAGACATGGCTACCGACCGCAGGAGGTATATCGTGAGTATTATATCGTGGCCCATCCTAATCCACGGGAACTTTGGGCTACCGAATTACAGCAACTTATTACACCTAAATAAGCCTATAGACAAGTAAAAGTTTTGAATCATTGATCAATAGGGTATAACCAAATGGCTGTGGTCTTAAAAGAGATCAGCAGTCTTTTGGTTATACCAATCACATTACCTTAAGATGTTATTAAACGCGACTGCTTCGTTATGTAGGAAAGGGAATTACCATTCCTGAAAATTGTTCCATGAAATTGCCACTATAAGATATACCCAATACTAACAGTAATCTAAGGCCGCTTCCCGGCATTTTAACAGGGTGGCGGTTTTTTTGTTTCTTAAAAGTCGATCTTGGAATTAAAAATTTAAATTGTTCTCGAAGCTAGAAATTGCAAAGTATAAAGTATTGAACTGTTTAAGGAATTTAGTGTTTACTGCTCATATTTGAAATCACCTCTTTACTATGGGGTTACTCCATACTTTATACTATCAATTGTAAGCAGAAGTGACATATATACTGCGATAGAAGGAGAGTAAAGATATGGAGATCTTTAGAGCCGTAGGGGAATTTGAGAGTCAAGAATCCGTTCTTCTCATTTGGCCCATAGTTCCCTTTGCGACTCCAGAACTGAATCTAGACCGTTGCAGTGTTGAAGTGGTGCAAGCACTTGAAGGCGAAGTTAAGATCATGATCTGTTGTTATGATGAGGACGTAAAAAGACGGGCAATAGGTGAATTATCTGAGCATAACATTGACGTTGCCTCCATCCAATTTTCATTGTTCCCTAGTATTATTTTCTATCCACGCGATTTTGGAGCTGAGGTTATGGTAGGTAACCAAGGCGGGAGAAAAAGAGTGGATTTCCGTTTTGATATGTATGGCTACTATGCAGAAGAGGATGAACTTTCTCAGCTCTTGCGGGAATTTGGACAGTTTCACGGAAAGCAAGCCCGTATCGATAATACGACCTATTCCACTCTGATAAGCGAGGGTGGCGATCGGGAATTTAATGGAAAGGGCACAATGATGGCTGTGCGTGAAACCGAAATCGACAAACGTAATCCGGATAAAACGTTCCATGAAGTTGAATCAGAACTTAAGAAGATATTCAACCTTGACCAAATCATTTGGTTGCCACAAGGTTCGTATGACGATGAGTATTCTTTTATGGGCCCAATCCCCTCAGATAATGGATCGTTTGGTTCCTACCGCTCTGCGACTGCGAATGGACACATTGATGAGATTTGCCGGTTCACAGATGAGAATACCATTCTGATTGCACACGTGACCGATGAAGAGGCGAGTTTGAGTAAATTACATGCTCTCAACAAAGAGCGGCTAGATCAAGCCTATGAGACGATACACTCAGCTAAAAATCATGAAGGAAAACCATATAGAGTTCTAAAAATGCCAGTACCGGAGCCGATCTACATTGATCTTTTTCCCGAAGATGACGCGTATCAAATGCTTTGGGGCGACGAAAACAAGGATGAGGTAGGCGGAGTACTGATGGACGGCACAGCTTTCCCAGAGGCTCCCATTAATGTACTGCCAGCGATGAGTTATTGTAACTTCTTAATAGCTAACAATGTAGTGGTAGCGCAAAAGTATTACGAGGAAGGGTTGTCCCAGAAAATGAAAGAAAAGGATGAAGTAGCGCTTCAGGTGCTACAGACCGCATTTCCTGGGAAGCGTATTGTGCAAATTAACGCGCTCGCTCTAAACATCTATGGAGGCGGAATTCATTGTCACACTCGAAATATCCCCTCCAAACTAACAATTGAAGGAGAATAAAAATGAAAAATATATTTGTAGTGGAACAAAAAGATATCGATGTTGTGGCTCAAATGGCCTACGAGTTTTGGGGTGATCATTTAGAAGGTGAAACAGAAGAATTTAAGCGTTTTATTACAGAATACAGCATTCGAGTGGATCAAGTGGATTATCAATACTCTTATGGCTATAAAGACCCTGAACCAGCAGCATATCTTCTGGTAGCGAAACCATACGACGAGAATCAAGCAGATATTTGGTATAACGAGCATGTCAAATACTTCTCTGAGCGTGAGCAAAAGATTGCACGAGAGTACCAAGAGTATTTTACAGAATATGCAAAGGCCCTCACGAAGCATGTGCAACCAGGCGATATCAAAATCAGCTTTTTAATTAGCACTCAGAAAGGTAGCGGCAGTATTTTATTGAATCATTTGGAAGAAATCTGTCGCCGTGAAGGAGGGAAGACGCTATACCTTTGGACCGATACCACTTGTAATCACACGTATTATCATATAAAAGGGTTTGAGAAAGTTGAGCAACATGTACACGATTTTTCGGACGGCGAGGTTCTGGGAACAATGATATATCGTAAGGTTATATCTGCTGAAAAGTAAGAAGTTAAGATCTACACGGACAGGAATTTCAGAGTAGAGAGATGAATCGACATTTAAGCAGTATAGATTATTTGTTCTGAAATCATATTATTTTTATCATTCACCATCCAGTAGTCAGAGGTGCAGTAAATGAATTCCCTTCTCAAAAATAAAGTGTTTCTTATTGTTGTAGGAGCTGATCTCCTACAGCAGATGGGTATTTGGATTCGAAATATGGCTTTGCTCTTTTATATTATGGAGCAGACCAATAATAATCCGACTGCTGTATCTATGCTCACAGCATTAGAGTATTTGCCGATATTTGTTTTTTCTCTCATAGGTGGTACATTTGCAGACCGCTGGGAACCTAAAAAAACAGTGATTCTAGGAGATACATTAAGCGCATTATCGATGTTATTAATCCTGCTGTTAATTTCGGTTGGCATGTGGCAGGCTGTTTTTGCAGCAACCGTTATTTCAGCCATTGTCAGCCAGTTTTCTCAACCTTCATCAGCAGTTCTATTTAAAAAACATATCCCAACTGAATCTGTTGGAACTGCCATTGGTATTAACCAAAGTTTACTGGCTATATTTACAATTTTCGGCCCTGTTCTAGGTACATTTGTGTACTCTCAATTTGGTGTGAAATTCTCAATTATCATGTTGTTTATTATCTTTATGGTCGCTGCACTTATCCAGTTATTCCTGCCGTCTTCTTCCGAAGTGAAAAAAGCATCTAAAGGATCAGCAATCAGTGATATCAAGGAAGGCCTTAAGTATGTCATGGGGAATACCAACTTGAAATTGATTGCTGCTATGTTCTTAATATCTGGCCTTGCAATGGGAATAACCCAGCCCCTAGATGTTTTTGTAACCATGGAACGCCTAGGCTTGCCTAAGGAGAATGTCCAGTGGTTTGCTGCTTCAGAAGGCGTTGGAATGTTAGTTGGTGGAACATTGGCAGCAATATTCACGAAATGGATTGACCGCCATAGACGAATTATAATCACCTCTACCCTAATTTCATGGGGGATTATTACTTTAGTAGAGGTGTTGTCGATTTGGCCGATCTTGACTGGTAGTGCCAGAGCTTTATCGGGAATAACCACGGCGTTTTTCCAGGTGGTCTTTAGTGCAATGATGATTAAAGAAGTACAGGCAGAATACATTGGAAGGACCAATGGGATTATTATGCCACTCATGATGGGTGGTATGTTGCTAGGGAGTGCAAGTTCTGGTTTTATCGTGAACCAAATAGATTTAGTGGGTGCTTATTTGATCGCTGCGATTCTGACAATTTCATGCACGATTTTAACCGTACGTCTAAAGCTAGAAACAAGTTTGTACAAAGTTAATCAGTGATCACTTACTTCATTTTCTATCTAACACACAAAGGAGATAAAAATATGGATTATCAACTGGAGCAAATTCGGAATCAGATCATCAAGTGGGTCGAGCGTGATGAAGAGAAAATTGTGAATCTCTTCTCGCGTCTTGTCCAATGCGAGACTCCAAGCCCACCGGGAGATACACGACAGGCGATGGCATTGGTTCAACGTTTTCTTGATTCTGAAGGGCTTACGTACAAGGAAGTTAACGCAGAAGAAACCATGCCTAACATTATTTCTTCGATTCAGTTACCTAGTGAGGGGCGGCATCTGATGTTCAATGGGCATATCGATGTATTGCCGGCTGGCGATGAGCCAGGATGGACTGACGATCCATGGAGTGGAAAGATTGCAGATGGACGGGTATGGGGGCGGGGGACATCCGATATGAAGGCGGGTGTGACAGCCATGCTCTTTGCATACTCCTATCTGTCCCAGTTACGCGACCAGCTGAAGGGTAAGCTATCGATCACTGTTGTCTCTGATGAAGAGACTGGTTATGGACGTGGCACGGGATATATGTTCGAGCAGATCGAGAGCGAAATGGAGGCTGACGTCGTGCTTTCCGCCGAACCATCCGGAACAGATGCAATTTCATTTGCATCGAAAGGATATATGCAATTCACTGTACAGGTAGCGACACGTGGTGCCATCTCGGGGTATTCAAACGAAAGTAAAAGCGCTATCCGGATTGCAACGGATATCATTCATGACCTTGATGAGTTGGAAAAGATCGAGGTCAACGTGTCATCGTCCATCACGGATATACTTGCAGATCCGAAACGGTACAAGCGTTATGACGAGTTACGTGGCGAGGGAGCAGCTGATATATTGCCGTTAATCACGGTTAATGTGGGTACAATTCAAGGTGGAAGTTCCCCAAGTGTCATTTCACCTGATTGCAAGTTTTCAGTAACGGTCGTTCTTCCTGTCGGAGCTGATTCTCAGTTGGTTTACTCGCACGCCCAAGACATTATAGCTCGCTATCCGGAAGCAGAAATCCAATTGGATGGCGATAGTCCAGCAGATATTTCTGATCCAGACAGTGAGATGGCCCATATCTTGCAGGAGACGGTAGAGAATTTAGGATGGATAAGGCCAGAGATGGTTCCCGATGTTGCGATTTCTGATTGTAGTTACTGGCGTTATCGTGGAACACCAGCCTTCTGGTATGGGCCCGACGGGAATGAATGTAGTGCAGCAAACGAGTCTGTAACCATTGAAGAGTTACTGCACATCGTTCGTACACATGCTCTATCAGCTGCACGGTACCTTATCAAAGACTAAGGAAAGGGCACATATATGTTAATTATTATTCTTTTTTCTTTTGTAATTATTAGTGGAATTGTGGGAATTGCTTTATGGGTTAATCATATTTCTAAAGAATAATATAGACTGTATTGGGGTTTTAGAGACTTCAATTTAATGTTAAAAGTATCGAACGAGTACTAGACTAGATAGCTCAATTCTGGTACTCGTTTTTTGTTGGTTGCTTTTTATCATCGTGTCTTATCAACTTGAATTGCGATAGTACATTTTAAAGAATGGGCATCAATCGCATTTCCTTTTCCTTATATCATTAAAGAAATAGTTAAGTGGGGTTTGTATGGTTGATTATATAACTGATTTTCTTAGCCAGTATGGTTACGTAGCGATTACTGTACTATTAGCTGGTGGTATTTTGGGACTTCCGGTCCCAGATGAAGCATTAATGACCTTTGTCGGTTATTTAGTTTCAGTAAAAATAATGAATTTTATGCTCGCGATACTCTTTAGTTTTGTTGGTTCAGTTTTAGGTATGATAATTAGTTATTTAATAGGCAGTAAAGTAGGATTCCACATTGTTGAGAGATATGGTAAATGGGTTGGAATGACACCAAAACGATTTGAAAAAGTACAAAGATGGTTTGTTAAGTATGGAGACTGGGCTATCGTGTTTTCTTACTTTATTCCGGGGGTCAGACATGTGTCCGGATACGTAGCAGGCATAACAAAGATTCCCTTCAAAAAATACGTCTTGTTATGTAGTGTTGTTGCTTTGATTTGGAGTGTATTGTTTATCACAATCGGTTACTTTATTGGCTCCCATATTTAGCGAGAAGAGAAACAGTATTCTATCCAAGGAACCATTAGAGAGGTTGACTGATTCTATGGATCAACAGCGTGTGTGGCCTGAAAGGTTCAAGGTATTTATTTTGAACAACAAGTTCGTCATATGTTTGCTCATCATATTGTTAATCGGATTAAATGTTATGGTTTTGAGTAAAGTTTCTTTTGTACTACATCCATTTGTGGTACTAGTCAAAACAATTGTATTACCGATGATTTTATCTGGCGTACTCTATTACTTACTGAATCCGGTCGTAGATCGAATGGAACGATGGAGAATGGGGCGAGGATGGAGCATCCTGATTTTGTATCTGGCTATTTCAGGCGTGTTAACTGTTATCATCTTGACAGTCATTCCGATAATTGGAGCCCAGATTAGAGGGCTAATGAACAACTTTCCTGTGTACAGTAATAATATACGTGTACAATTCGAGCAGATGGCTGAAACTCAAGTATTCAGCCATCTTCAGAGTATCGTTAATTGGAATTCAGAAGATTTATGGAATACCTTGAATCAGAAGACTACTGAGCTCCTAAACCATAGTTGGAAGGGAATTACGGGATTTCTGGGAGCATTCACGGAGACTGTGTTGTCTATGATTACAGTTCCTTTCGTGTTGTTTTATCTATTAAAGGATGGACAGAAGCTACCAGGGAACATGTTGTCTTTTCTACCTGTTAAGAGTCGTTCCGGTGCCATGAATGTGTTGGAGGATATTAACCATCAAATTAGCTCGTTCATCCGTGGACAAATTATCGTAAGCTTCGCTATCGGCGCGTTGCTGTACATTGGCTACATGGTGATCGGACTGGAATATGCTCTCATCTTGGCCATTATTGCTTCGTTTACAAACGTAGTGCCTTATCTAGGACCGGCCATTGCCATAACACCTGCGTTGATAGTGGCTTTTGTTACATCTCCGACGATGTTGCTGAAGATGGTTGTCGTATGGACGATCGTGCAACTCATTGAAGGGAAGTTTATTTCGCCGCAGATTATGGGCAAAACGCTAAGAATCCATCCAATTACCATCATTTTTGTTATCCTGACTTCAGGGAATCTATTTGGGGTTGTAGGTGTGTTACTTGCAGTGCCAGGATATGCGGTACTCAAGGTTTGTTCGACACATTTGTTTAACTGGATTAAAGACAGTTCCGGCCTGTACAGCACCAAAGAATAACTTACAATATAAGTTTCATTCTATTTAATCAGTATAAAGGGGTGCCTGATATAGGCTATTTCAAATTACCGGCACTGGCGTTTGCGGAACGTCAGTGCACCTAAAGAAAAATAAAATAGAGAGAAATGTTTGAGTTCCTTTAATAGGAAGAAATAAAAATCTGGACGAACAACAAGAAATACATTGCAACGAAAACGTCTGAAACAAATCCTATGACAACAGAGGTGCAAAATAAGTGAGTGAGAAATTGTTTGAAGGTAAAAGAGGATGTATCTTAAACGCAACGATTCAGTTAATTAATGAGAAGGGCTTATCAGAAATTTCGATGTCTAAAATTGCTAAGAAAGCAGGAGTATCTGCTTCAACGATCTACCTCTATTTTGAGAATAAAGAAGATATGCTTAACAAGTTATATCTGAGTTTAAACAAAAAGATGAGTTTGGAAGTGTTTTATAATTTTGACGACACAATACCCCTAAAGTCTGCCTTTCAAGACACACTTAACAAATTTATATATTTTATCGTAAATAATAAGGATTATTTTTTATGTATTGAGCAATTTTCGAACTCACCGATCGTTTATAACTTATCTCCTACTGAAGAAAACGAATTATATGAGCCGCTTGTTGGACTCTTTAAAAGAGGGAAGACTCAAAATGTTTTTAAACAGGTCGATATAAGGTTGCTCTATATCTTTATGTTTTCACCAGCAGTGCAATATGTAAAAGAACATTTTCAGGGTCAAATCGAGCTACACCAGGAAGAATTGGATGAATTAGTTCAAATGAGCTGGAAAGCTATACAAGCTTAAATGAATTTAGAAAGAGCGATATAAAATTAATCAGACACTTGGGGTCTTAATATTAAATAATAATCCAACAATCTTATAATGAGTGAAAGAAAATATAATCTCTCTTCAAAATAAACGAACAAGAAGAGAGATTATTATTTAAGATGGTTTCTCTTGGAGCAAAGTTAGGAAAGCTTCTCTAATCTTCTTTGTCGAGCCCCCGTTATGAACATGGCAATAGAAGTAATAAAAAGTATTACGGTTATGGCAGACACGACAATGAAGAATGAACTGTCAAAAGCAGTACGTGCTGCATTCGTTAAGGACTCTGCTGCTCCTTGTGGTAACGATTCGGCGAACAATTTAGCTTCATCGATACTGTCTCTAACTGAAGCGGGCACTTGCATATTTTCTGGGATTTTCAAGGATAAGGTGTACACTAAGCCTGATAAACTTCCGATGATTGCAATACCAGAAGCGCCACCTAGCTCAAAGGCTACTTCCTCTATGGAGGCTGCCATTCCTGCTTTCTCAGCTGGTGCGTTACTCATTGTTGAATGAGATGCTGTCGTCATGGCAGCACCTAACCCCGCGCCTAAAATTGTCAGTCCTACAATTTGGCCAATAGTTGAGGAATCAAATTGTAGTATATATGTGGCTAGCCCTATTCCTGCTACTAACAGTGCAGTACTTTTTAATCGTAGAGGATCAATCCGATGCATCATCAATCCAGTTAGAGGGCCCACGATGAGGGAAGCTATAGGTATGCATAAGGTGAAGAGTCCAGCTTGAAGAGGAGTCATTCCTTCAACTAACTGTAACCTTTGTGTTAACACATACTGTAACCCCAACTGAGAGAAACTCGCAATAACGGCAGTTATAAATGCGGCAGAGAAACGCTTATTTTTGAATAACATGAGATCAATCAATGGCTCAGATTGTTTCAGTTGTCGACGGATAAATACAATCAGAGCAATGACACCGATGATTGCACACATAATTGCCAAGACCGCTGACCCTTCTCTTCGTGTAATTTCCTTAATGGAAAACACAATTAGAACTAAGGAGACCATGATTTGTAGTGAACTTATCAAATCCCACTTCTTGTCTTTATTCACTTTGTGCATTGGAATATACAAAAAGGTAAGAATGAGAGCAAGAATAACAATTGGTATATTGATAAGGAATACGGAGCCCCACTCAAAGCGCTCGAGAAGTAATCCACCTACAATAGGTCCAAGTCCAGCACCACCAGCTGACACAGAAGCCCATACACCAAGAGCCAGTGCAAGTTCTTTTGGGTCAGAAAAGGTTATTCTAATGATAGATAATGTTGCAGGCATCATCATGGATGCTCCGACAGCAAGTAAAACTCTTGAAATCACCAATATAGCTGGGGTTGGTGAAAATGCAGCGATGAGAGAAGCTATCCCGAATACAACTAAACCCCAAATAAATATTTTTTTATATCCTAATCGATCACCGAGTGTTCCCATCGCAGGAAGCAACCCAGCCATAACAAGTGAATAGCCATTTACGATCCACAATTTTTCTGAAGCTGAAGCAGCAAGATCATGAGTCAGATTGGGTAGGGCAGTATAAAGAATTGTCATGTCCATGACGATAAGTAAGAGCGCGCTGGATACAATCCCTAATATTATCCAGCGTTTAAGATTTGACATGATGTAGTTACCTCCAGTTATGTTGTATAAGACAAATGTAAAGTACAGGGTAACCCTAGAGTCAAGTCCTTATTCAGAATTTCCCGTTGGTAGAAAGTAAAATATACTGGAGATGAACCGTCAGATGGAGAATAACAAAGTTCAGAACAAGCTTCTAACTATTGGAGAGATTGCAAAAACGTGTGGTGTAACTAAACACACACTTTTGCATTACGATGAGATTGGTTTACTGAAGCCTGAATTTGTAAATGAGAAAGGCTATCGATATTATTCACTGAAACAGTGTTATTCGCTTGATATGATTAACATCCTTAAGAAGGCTGGAAGCTCACTCCAAGAAATTTCAGATTTTTTTGCGAATCAGAACAAAACAATGTTTACAAAACTGATTCAGCAAAAAAAGAATGAATTACAATTAGAAATGCTTAAATTGAAGCGTGTTGATCATTTTCTTGAATATGCCTTGGAGTACTTTGGAGATAACAAAGAATATGAGAAAAATACACCTATCATTATGGAATGCGAGGCTGAATATTTCGTGGCTGCACAAGTTAGCAAACAAGATGATCATGAGTACGCAAAATCATTAAGTAGACTTCGTACATTTTGTGAAGATAACCTAATTGCTCATGAGTTTCCATTATGGAGTATTACAAAAAAAGAGAATTTTGAAGTAGGTGATTATTATCCGAACTATGTGGCCAATAAACTTACCTATCCTAACCAAATTGGTATGGTAATTAAACCAAAGGGAAGATACGTAATTATGACACATAAAGGGTTTTACGATACGATGGCTACAGATACATATCCACAAATAAAAAAATATATCGAAGCCAATCATTTAACGATTTGTGGTGATGTATACGAAGAGGAGATTCTTAACTACCTTACAGAACGTAATTCAGATGATTTTGTAATTCGGATATCTGTTGCAGTTCAATAAGGATATATTCTTCACCTGGCATCCGAGTACCAGGTACAAAAAAACAAGCCAACTATTAAAGTTAATAGCTGGCTTGTTTTCTAATCAAAAATGGACTATTCCCAATTGACTGCATGTTTTTGAATTAATTGAATCATCTGTTCCATTGCGGGTGAGATCCATTTATCTTTATGATATGCCAAGTAGGTAGATATTGTGGGACGGTCTGGTCCAACTTCCTCACCTTGAAATTTGTTGGCTTTCAACTCTTCTTTAACGGAAAAGTAAGGGACCATGGAAATACCTAGTCCGTTTTTTACGCATTGCTTAATCGCTTCAATACTTTGAAACTCAATACTGTTTATAACGTCAACTTTTTTGTAATTGATGTAATCCTTGAATACAGATTTGTAACTGCAGCTACGTTCAGTATATAACACAGTCCCTTTTGTATGGTTTTTCTCATGAATGGGACTAATAAGGACCATTTTTTCTCGCATCAAGCGTTCGCAGTGTAGTTCAGGAGCGCCCCATCCCTCTTTTTCTAAGGCTACAAGAAGGTCAATCTCACCATTTTGAACAGCTTGAGAGACATCTTGGTAGTCAAGTGATTTGAGCGAAAGGTTAACTTGAGGATATTTCTCTCCATACTCAACCAATAAAGAAGGGATGCGACAGATCATTAAGGATTCCGAGATACCTAGTATCAAATTTCCCGAGGGCTCATCATTTGAAGTAAGTGCTTGTGTATACAACTCAATAATCTTATGAGCATACGGTAGAAATTGATGCCCGTATTGTGTGAGTACAACTTGTTTACCTAAGCGGTCAAAAATAGGCTTGCCGCACTCTTCCTCCAATTCTTTAATATGTGTCGTGACAGAAGATTGAGCATAACCGAGATGTTCAGCTGCTTTCTTGAACCCTCCTTTTTCAACAATAGTTTTTAATGTAATCAAATGGCGGAGTTCCATAGGTAGCCTCTTTTCTAAAGTCAGTTCATTTTTAATGAACTAAAGATTCGATAACATCAATTTTACTGTTCATTTCATTCGTTTTATAATGTTCATATTCGGAAAGATATATAAACATACTTGGTAAAGGTGGATGGTGAAATTGGAATCCCAAAAAAAATTGTTTGAACGCATCAACGTTGGTGCTATTTTTCTAAAAAACCGTGTAGGGTTAGCTCCAATGACTCGCACTAGTGCTACTCCGGAAGGTCTTGCCACGGAGCAAATGGCTGAATATTATGCATCTTTTGCTCGTGGAGGGTTTGGATTTGTCATTACTGAAGGAACTTACACAGATCAATTATACAGTCAATGTTACTTTAATCAACCTGGCTTGATAAATGAAGAACAAGCTATAGCTTGGAAAAAAGTCGTAGATACTGTACATGAAGCGGATGCTGCCATTATAGTTCAGCTTGAGCATGCAGGAGCACTTTCTCAAGGAAATCGCTTCAGATCCCAGAATCTAGCCCCTTCGGAAGTGCAGCCTAAAGGAGATCCTCTGGCGTTCTATGGTGGAGCTGATAAATTTTCTACGCCGATGTCTGCAACAAAGCAAGATATCGAACAAGTGATTCAGGGATTTGTGGAATCAGCAATCCGGGCAAAAGCAGTAGGGTTTGATGGTGTTGAAATTCATGGAGCCAATGGTTACTTACTTGATCAATTCTTGACCGACTACACGAATGAACGATCAGATGAGTATGGAGGTACGACCGAAAATCGGGTACGACTTTTAATTGAAGTTTCAACAGCAGTCCGTAAAGCCGTTGGACCGAACTTTACAGTAGGTATTCGAATTTCTCAAGCCAAAGTCAATGACTATATCCACAAATGGGGTGGAGGTGAGGCAGATGCTAAAGTCATTTTTGGAGGATTAGGGCAAACCGGCATTGATTACATTCATGTGACTGAATATAAAGCATGGAAGCCTGCTTTTGAAGAGAATGGCCCCTCATTAGTACAACTTGCTAAAAAATACGCAGGTACGATTGTCATTGCCAACGGTCAGCTTGAAGATCCATTAAAAGCATCTGCGATCATCACCGATGATAAGGCTGATCTGGTGACACTAGGAAGGGGAGCTCTAGCTAACCATGATTGGGTTACTAAGGTTAAAGAAGGTAAGCAACTAGCTGAGATGAGGGAAGATAAGATACTGCGACCAGATGCAACGATCAAAGATTTTGAAATCCTCTAATGAGAACAGACAAACGCATTTAATTCAATAATCTCAAACTGAGGAAGTCGTACTATCTGTGTTGAGATCTCAGCCAGTGGTATATATTCTCACACAAAATGGATAAATGGAAATACTCAGTTCAGAGTAATTTCAACACTTGGATTTTCATCTAACAACGGAAAAAATATAAAATGATTGCCGCCTATGATATTCATGCTTAAGTTACACACTATCTTTTTGGAAAGTACCTATCATAAAAGTGCGTACTATTCATAATATCTGGCTCATGTATACTAAATCGTAGCTCGATGTAAAGGAGACAAGTTCATGAATAACAATGAAAATTTGACAACGTTGCGTATGTTAATGCCTCAATGGCAAGGGGGAGATAATCCTAATTACTCCTTCGGAGCTGAACTTCTTGAATGGTTAGCCCCAGAGAATGATAAGCATACAACCGTTAAAGTTCCTGTTTCAGTTAGCGGAGATACCTCCTTGGAAAAAGAGGAAGGCATTATAGGTGGTATTGTAGGCAAAGAGCAATTGTTAAATCAACTGGATGCGGCAACTCATCTAATTAATGCATATCAACCAGACCGAATTGTCATGTTTGGGGGGGACTGTTTAGTGGAGCAAGCCCCATTCGCTTATTTAAACGAACGTTACAATGGGGAGTTAGGTTTACTTTGGATTGATGCCCATCCTGATATAACTACACCAAAAGAATACTACAATGGTCATACTTATGTATTGGGTAATCTATTAGGTGAAGGAGCTCCTGAATTCGCTGCTAAGGTAAATAAGCCTTTTCGTCCAGAGAACGTAATGATCGCGGGAATAGATCAAACAACTAACCAAGAAGCAGAACTCATTTCACGATTATCAATTAAATCAGCGTCCAGTACTCAATTAAAAGAAAGTAGCAAAACTGTGCTGGATTGGATCGAAACGAACGGGATAAAATATTTGGCAATTCATTTGGACCTGGACGTTCTTGATCCGAAAATCTTCAGATCGTTGCTCTTTGCAAATCCGTTATCAGACGTACAGATTGATTTCCCTATGGGCAAGATGCAACTCTTTGAAGTAGCAAAATTAATCAAAGAAGTTAGTGATGTCACTGAAGTAGTCGGTCTCGGGATAACCGAACATCTTCCATGGGATGCAATAAATTTAAAACAACTACTTCAGAAAATGCCTATCCTTAACGATTAAGATACTGTATTAGATAGGAGAATAAACAAGTGACTGACAATAAAGCTCTCAAAACGTTACGCATGCTAATGCCCCAGTGGCAGGGAGGAAACAAACCTAGTTATATTCTTGGAGCTGAGCTCCTAGCATGGTTAGCTCCAGAAAACAAGAATCATACGACAGTTAAAGTACCTGTATCCTATAGTGAAGATATGACACTCCACAAAGAGGAAGGTATTTTAGGAGGAATCGTAGGGAAGAACCAATTATTGAATCAACTGGATGCAGCAACTCATTTAATTGAAGCTTATAAACCTGATCGAATTGTTATGTTTGGCGGGGATTGTTTGGTTGAACAAGCGCCATTCGCCTATTTAAATGAGCGTTATAACGGTGAAGTTGGGCTATTATGGATCGATGCGCATCCTGATGTAGCAACTCCAGAGGTGACGCCAAACGGGCATGCTCATATATTAGGAAATCTGTTAGGTGAGGGAGCGCCAGAATTTTCTCAAAAGGTTAAAAAGCCTTTCTTACCGAAGAACGTTATGTTAGCAGGACTCGTTCAAACAACTGAACATGAATCGGAACTTATTTCTAGGTTATCTATTAGTACAGCAACTAGCGCGGAATTAAAAGATAATAATAAACCAATCGTGGACTGGATTTCAGAAAATCAATTCAAATACCTAGTAATTCATTTGGATTTGGATGTACTTGATCCACAAATTTTCCGGTCATTGTCATTTGCTAATCCGCTGTCTGATAAAATTCATACTCGTATGGGTACGATGCATCTTACTGAGCTGGTAACTTTAGTACAAGAAGTTAGCTTGTTAACTACGGTTGTTGGACTAGGCATCACAGAACATCTTCCATGGGATGCTATAAATTTAAATAATTTACTTAAGGACATGCCAATTTTAAATAATTAGAATAGAGTTTGCTTAAATGAATGCATTATGACTTTAATAGTTTCATTTCAATAGGGTTTTGTTCTCTATTCGATTGCACATTGTAGAATGCGTCGGTATTTGTTATAGAATTTTTATTATTTTACATGGAGCGATCTCTCTGAAGATTATAAGAAATTCGACGAGCATAAATCAGATTTTATGTTATTCAAAGTTTTGCTACGAGAAGAAGAAACTTATGTTCAGATTCAAAGATGATTTATTGAATACGAGGGTTAACATTCTAAAAAAAATAAAATAAAGTTTAGTTTAAGTACTAAAAAAGCCGCTATAGTGGTATTATCCCCATTAGTAGACAAGAGAAAAAAGACATCTGTTAAGATGGACTTAATCTAATCTTGCCTTATAGAGGGGATTTTTTCATTAAATACGATAAGCTTTTCGGAAGTGCTCTCAAAAGTAAAATTGGAGGCGGCCCAGCTGGTCAACAAAGAACAGATGAGCATACGTGAAGTTGCCAAAAGTTCAGATATTCTAAATAAATCTCATGTACAAGTATGGACTGTGAAAATGAAAGCACGGAATGAGCTTAGAAGCTTGCAGCTAACTTGAAAGCTCGCTTCGGTTCATGAAATGCTAAATACTCTGTCAATATACGCATCTGAGTAGCGTAGCTTACACTCGGATCAAGGACTTCAATTCACACTTCTAAGCTATTCAACCGTAAATTGAAACAGCTAGGCACCCTGTGTAATCAATCCAAGCGCGGGAATTTCCTGGACATTGCCTGTACCAGAGTCTTTCTTTTCTCATTTAAAGACCGAAAAAATATACTTTAATGAGGCAGCGAACAAAGCGAAGTTGAGTAGCAAATGAGCAAATATATTATGTAATGCAACCAGGACCGATTTAAGAAAGACTAAACGACCGTTCTCCGGTGGAATACTGGGAAACGGTCTAAGCTTGTCTACTTGAGAGGTCCATAGATAGTGGCCGTGTTAAACAATAATAACAGAAAGTAACTTAAAGATTCAGTATATATAGCATTACATAGTTAAACCACTTCGTAACGTAATGGACATGTTTTCTTTAGAGTTTTTCAAAATTTGAATTGACTATCGTGTGACTCCATACCTTATGTTAAATAAGCTATTGAAATCATTTATAGATGTAGCAGACTAGCATACTTATTTATAGATATTTTTAGATAGGAACTATTAGAGCTAATGATAAGGTAATTCAATCAACAGAATTTTCATGCTTTTTTTGGGATTATTGAAATTATAAAATGAAAATTTAATAAGGTAGGTAAATATAAAGTATGTAATCATTTCCACATACTAGAGTTTTTCCTACTCAAAGAATTAAGTGCTGTATATGAAATACCGGATTGAAGAATTGTGTACATTGAAAGGGGACATTTAATGAAACTTTTTATCTTATTGAGCATAGTGTTTATTACTGTTTTATGCATAGTTATATGGCACGTTCAAAAATTAGGTAAGTAAGTTTAAAGTGATTTTTTTAGATATTTACTGAATAATTCTATTATAAGTGATGTTGAAGAAAATTAAAGAAGATCTGTGTTCTTTGCGATATCCAGATTAAATATGCTAGTCCTTCAAACAGTATCCAAACACAAGTAAATGTTGTGATAAACTTTTGTCCTTTTATCGCCATAAAAAATGCACTCCTAGAATTTCATCCGCTAAACCCAGGGGTTTTCTAAGGGGTGCATTTCACTTTAATTAAGTGTACCTATATTTATTAATTTTGATAACGTCTTTTAAGTAGAATTTTATCGAAGGAAAAGAACATTGTACTTTGCTGATTGCATTGTTATTTGAACAATTTAGTGTACTAACAAGTGGACTGGGATTAGAAGTCATACAAGAGCAAGGTAAGGGAGGCGATTGTTGCTTTAAATGAAAAAGCAAGGTAGGACTGATGGATTAACCAGTCTACCTTGCTTTTTTATAGAGCATCGTTATTACTTCTTTTTAGTAGGCATCTTAATCACAAAGAACAATAAAGATAAGAAGAATAGAGCCTGTGAGATCGTTACTAGTAATCTGATTCCTTCACCAGAATCTTTTATACCAAATAAAATATCGATTATGGATACCAAACCTGTAGATATAAGTATAAACAGTGCGAGTATGTACACGTTTAGTCCTCCCTTAGTTCGATTTTATAGCAGGAAGAAGACAATCGCTCTTGCAGCTGGGTCACTTAACCATGCTGGAACCCCAACAGACTGTAAGGCATTAGAAAGACCATCTTCTGCAGTACCTGAGAAATCTACCTTGATATCCAGAGCTTGCATTAGTACTTGATAGCTTAGGTATGTCTTCAAAGTAGTTTTTGCACCGTCTGTTAGCAGCGGCAATTTATCTACGTAAACTTTAATTTGTTCGTTCCACGCACGCGAACCAACATTTTTTAGTTTGGAGATCAGGTCTTTTGCTACTTCTTTTGCAAGCTTCGTTTTCCAACCAAGCGTACCGACTTCTCCAACAGCAGTAGTCATTCCTAGTTCAGAACCAACAGTTCTAAAAAGAGCGTTGTAATCAACTTGTCTTAATTCTAATTCAATTCTGGCATCTTTGTTAATAGGACCAGTGGGCAATTCAATTTGTGTCCCTGTGTTGACAGGTGAAGTACCATTAGCAACTTGAGCGCTGGTGAAAGCGGGTAGTGTAAATGACGACAGTAAGAGTGCGGAAAGTGATGCGATTCCAAATTGCTTGATTTTTTTCATAGATTCGGACCTTTTTTCATAAAATTTGGTTGTTACAGGAATATTATAGCACTAGCAATCTTTGAATACAAATTATAGGTGTATCACCTTTAATTTTACATTAATTTTACAATGTAATCTCTTGAAATAGTTGACTGATTTATGACCTTACCTGAATGAATAGTGATCGTTCGCTGGGCTTTAGGCGTTATATATGTGTTGTGGTAATCGAGTCAGAATGCAACGCGCAGCTGCAATGGCGGCATATGACTAAGGCGCTCCTCTTCTCGCTTTTTCTACTCTGCTAACTGTATTCAACGTTTCTTTCCCAAAAGCATAAAGAGGGAGACCACAACGAATATCAGAATACCTGAAAGATTGTATATTATTTGAAATATCTCATTTTGAGTTCGTGTAATAAAAAACCTAGCTAGTAATAACGAAGACTAACAGCCCCCATTTAATTTTCATGTTTAAAAAAGCACATCCGTTTGGATAAGAGTTGATCATGCACAGAATAACGATACATTAATCTTGTATCAGATATTTTATTATTATTTTGAAGTAAATACCTTGGAAATAAATCCAAGTGAGATATAATAGTAGTGTGATAAGATTTTTCTTTTTAAAGGAGTGAGAACTTATGCTAATTGATAAAAGTAAGACTACATACTCTAATCAAGATGGTTATACAAATAAACGCAAGAAACTACATGAAGCTATAATTCGAGAGAAGCAACGTTCATACCAATCTCAACAAGAGCCAATAGCTTTTTTGATGGGGGGAGGTTCCGCTTCAGGAAAGACTTGGCTTAGAGGTATCATTATCGAGGAACAAGAGGCCTTAGGTAACGATTTTATGATTATTGATGCTGATGAGATCAAGACAATGCTTCCAGAATATCCTTCATTACTTCAATCTAACCCGAAGTACATGGCAAGAATTTTGCATGATGAGAGTAGTGATATTGCGCTTGTCTTACTTCAAGATTCTGCGGAAAAGAAACTGAATACGATTTACGATGGAACCATGAAGAACTATGAAAAGTATAATGAGATTATTTCTAGACTTAAACGATTGGGTTATCAAGTAAGACTGATCATCGCAGACGTTGACCTTGATGAGGCCAAACGTCGAAATGAAGATCGGTTTCAAAGAACTGGGAGATTTGTACCGGTTGCAGAACTCACACAGAGTCATATAAAAGTGGCTGAAGTATTTCAACAACTCAAAGATGAGTCTGACGAATATGTTCTGTACGACACATTTAATGGTTTAAATGTGTTTGCTTACAAAACTGTTGAAGACGGTGAGTTAGTATTTGACCAAGAACGATTTAATGTATTTCTTCAAAAATCAGGGATAGAGACAGAACCTTTGGAAAGAAAAAGCTCTTAATAAATGGGTGGAATTCCCATGCTTTGTTTGGAAATGTAGCATGATTTATGGTATAATAACAATGATCATAGGAGGCGATACGAATGAGCCTTAAACAAACCATGGAATATATCCAAAATAACAAAGAAGCTTATCTAAAGAAAATGAAAGCTTCAGAGGAAAAAGCAAGAGTATCTACCATGAGTCGTAGGAGTCAATCAAACTCGGGACATGTACTTCAGGCAGCCAAATTAAAATAAATTTCAGAAAAACACGCCGCTGTGCGTGTTTTTTTTTTGTCTTAATTTGTTGTAAACAAATTCTGGTATGAATGTTTAATCACTATACAAATCAATTAATCAACCTTTTGGATGATGTTTTAAAAATATGGAGATAATATAATACATTTTGGATATACCTATTGTTGAATTGGTGGAGATATGAAATAATTGCGATGGAGGGGTTAAGTTGAAAAATTATGCGGAAGTCATAAAGATTATTGATGGAGGTTTAAAAAGTGATCCTAAAAAAGTACATGATTATGCTTTACTATTAGCAGAAAAACTTCGATCTTCAGGTGAAGAAACTAAAGCTGACCGTATTATAAAATTGGTACATAATCTACATTCTATTGAGGATATAAATACCATTTCTTCAAAAAGTACAAATACAAAAACGAAGCAAGTGCCATTTGATCAAGAATCTAAACTTGAAATTGCAGATTATTATGATCCACAACAACTCAATAGTATAACGCTCTATTTATCGTCTTTTAATGATCAACAAATTGATGAATTTATAAAGTCCTACGATTACTCAGATAAACTAGCAGCTCATGGTCTCGATATTGCAACTACTCTTTTGCTCTATGGTCCCCCAGGTTGTGGAAAAACTGAAACTGCGTTTATGATTGCCAAGAAATTATCGTTACCTATTATTGTTGCGCGTTTGGATACTCTAATATCATCTTATTTAGGAAACACTTCAAAGAATATCCGGCTTCTTTTTGAGTATGCAAGTCAAACACCGTGTATTTTATTTTTAGATGAATTTGATGCAGTTGCGAAATTACGAGATGATCACCATGAAATGGGTGAATTGAAAAGGGTAGTTAACTCTTTGCTTCAAAATATTGATCAACTTGGAGACAAGTGTATTTTAATTGGAGCAACTAATCATGAAAAATTGTTAGATCAAGCGATATGGAGACGTTTCTCGACTCGATTACACATAGACTTACCTACCAAAGACATCATAAAGGCAATCATTAAACAATATTTAAATGATTTTGAAGGAGAATTAGATGAAAAGCAGATAGATCTTCTTTCTGATCTATTTGTTGGACAATCTATTTCAGATATTGAACAAATTGTAAAAAGAGGATTTCGAAAATCAATTATCGAAGATAGAGAAGTACACTTAGCAGATATGGTAGATACCTTTTTCTCATTTGTTCGTCTAGACTTTGAATATTCGAATCAAGAAGATGCAAGAAGAATGAAGATTCGTTATCTGCTCAGCAAGCTGAAAAACCCAAGCAGACGTACTTTGGGTGAGTTGCTTCGATGTCACCATAACACAATCAGTAGCGATTTAGAAAAAATCAAAACGAATAAAGGAGATCAATCCGTTGGACAACCATAAATACCCGGCTAAATTCGTAAACTTTAGACCAAGCGACTTTCAAAAAGGAAAAGTCCCTAGTCCTGTTCCAGGTGTCGCAAAATGGGAGTACAATCATCGAAAGGCAATCATTCAGCACATCACGAATCTAAAACATCAATTACAAGAAATTTACGAAAGTTATGTTCCTGTGGTTAGAAAAACGCTAAAACATCACGATTCTTCGTATCCAATCGTGATCTACATGAAAAAGTTGGCCAAGTCTCATAGGCCCGATGGCATTCTTAAATGTTTGGACAGCGAAGTAATAGCTGTCCATGCACTGGGAAAGTTAGTGGTGGGAATGACGGAAGATTCTCTTGCAAAATTTATTCAACTTATCAATGATTTGATTCAGGAAATCCCGATTACACGTGATGAGTGGGTTACGCAAAAGCTGGACAAGTCTGGCACTTGGAGAGATGCTATTGTTCCGGGTAAGGAAAGAGATTTTGAATGGATACACGAGTTAACTTCGATCGATTATGTGAAAGAATATTCACCAAATGAAGTTTTAGAAGCGATGAGTAGTCATGATATGCAAGATTGTAAAACAGATGGTGAATTCAAAATTAGATTTTTTCAGTATGACAACGATACCGATCACATTGTTAGGAATCAATTTAATCAAATATTCAATTTGTATGAATCAGATATACGTCCATTATCCTATGCATCAGGTTTTTCATCGTATGTCGTACCGTTTGTTAACGAAGAAACAATCCACCAAATGGCTGCTTTTCCTGGCGTAGAGTCTATTACAAGCTTTACACGTTTTCGAGTGAATTCAAGTGCAATTGCTGAGAGTAGAACCTTTCTTGAAGCTATACAACCAGAGGTAGGAAAATCGTATCCCAAAGTGGCCATTGTGGATTCGGGTATTGGGAAAGATAATAATCATATATCGCCTTGGGTTGAAGAACGTGATATATATGTTCCCTTTAATCGACAAGATAATTACCATGGTGAATTTGTTGGAGGTCTATTATTATATGCACACCATGCTAATCCTACATTAAAAAATATCGTAGATACAGGTGTGAAAATTTTAGATGTCGTTGTTCTGCCAGCAGAGTCACTAGAATCTATTAGAGAAGACGAACTTATTGATGCACTTGATACAGCATTAGAGAAGTACGCTAAGGAATATAGAGTTTGGAATCTTTCACTAGGTAGTAGCAGATTATGTTCTGGTGTGATAAGTGAATTTACCGCATCTATAGATATACTACAAGATACATATAACGTTAATTTCGTAATTGCAGCGGGCAACTTTGTAGAACTAAGACAAGCTGGACCAGTTACTTCTGAGGATGAAAACGATCGGATTTGTTTACCTGCTGATTCAATTCGAGCAATAACTGTAGGATCAATTGCATTAAATCATGATGATACTAATTTGGTGAAACAAGGAGAAGCAGCCCCGTATTCGCGAAGAGGTCCAGGAATCGGACTCTCCATTAAACCGGATGTAGTTCATTACAGTGGAAACCCTCGGAATTTTCCGATCCAATCTATTAATTCAAATGGGGCGATTGTGGAGGACTATGGGACAAGTTTTTCTGCGCCACTCGTTTCAGCCATTATGGCGGAATACTATGAACAATATCCAGAACAGCTTTCTAAAACAATGGCCAAAGCTTTACTCATTCATGGAAGTAAGCATCCGCTAACAAACAAATGCATCGAACTTGCGAGTGATCATTATTACTACGGTTTTGGTTTGCCTTCAAGAATTCAAGATGTGTTGTATGGGAATGAACATGAAATCACCTTGGTTTTTGAGGGGAAATTGAACGCGAAGCAAAATAGAAATTGGGTACAAATATCGGATTTCCCATTTCCAGAGTCTTTAAAAGTAGGCGAAAATAAAATTAGGGGAGAGATTCTGGTTACGTTGGTATACGAGCCTCATGTAAACCCCCGATTAGGAAGTGAATACTGTAGAGGGAATGTAGACATCAGGTTGCGAACTTTATTCGAAGATGGAAAGTATGGAACCATTAGCAAAGGGAGCTCTGCTGGGGAAATCAATCAAGCAGAGAGATGGGAAAAAAGTCAGATGACGAAAGAATTGAAATGGTCTCCATCCAAACAGTTATCTTTTATAAGTCCTCAAGGGAAAAGAGGAAGTACCGATCTAAGATTAGATTTATTCCCAACGTGGAGAGATATAACGGACAAGCAACCTATTCCTTTTGCAATTATAGTGACTATACGTGATCCAAAGAAAAGTGCTCCGGTGTATACGGATGTATCCAGATCATTACTGAAAGCATTCCAGACGAATGACTTGAATTTACGGTATACGCCTACACGCATTACGAATAAAAGTCGATAAATAAAGAGATTCAAATAGCATAGTTCACTCGAATGTGTAGCCCTCTTTTTGGAGGGCTATACATATTTTTGATGTAGCAAGCGGTCTCCTTTGATCTTTCTCTTAGGCACTAAAAAGCATCATATCCATATGCAGTTCACTACGAAGAAAAGGGAGTCTATATATGACTATTCAGAAAGTAAAGATAAAACATTGGAGATCCATTGGAGGTGATCCAGGAGTTGAACTTGATTTAGGGAGAATTACTGTACTTTCAGGCGAGAATGATTCTGGAAAAACAGCAATATTATTGGGGTTATATGGTGCCATGAGGTCTCTCAACAGTAGTCATGATGAATTTTTAAAAGAGAACTTGCATCTTGCAGGTAGCAAACACCAAAAAAGTAATGGAGAAATCGCTAATCAGAGCTACTTTTCTTTTGTGACTACTTTATCGACTGAGTTAAAAGAACAAATAAAACGTGAATTTGATCAACACATATACTGGAAGAAAAAAGACCCGGTTTTACTAGAAGTCTTAATAACTCTATTTGAAGAGTATATAGAAATAGAATACGAAGTTTTCAATCATAAGCAAGATAATTTCTCTGGAGAAGTAGGCCAATTTATTTTTGATGCCTCCGTCGAAAATAGGTATAAACTTACATTAAGTCAATATGCTCTCAATGTTGATGAAGTTGGAGAATTGTCAGTTGTATCTAATATGTTGTCGTTTAGTTTAAGATCAAAAAAAGGACTAAAGCATAAAAGTTTCTTTATCTCACCTCATCGAAATTATAATCCGCAGGACCAAGGGGAGAAACCTTCAAAAGATACATCCTATTTAGAATATAATGTGTCTGAACTTGTGGGATTTATACAAAAGATTAGAACAGAGGAAATGATGCGAAAAGATAAATACAACAAGTTGCTGCATTATGTAAAAGTGTTGTTCCCTGAAGTTATTTCAATTTCTACCAATATACCGGAAGGGATGGACTATCATGATGTTTTTATCGAGTGGAACAAGAACGGAATAATAAAGAATCAACCTTTGACTCGTAGTGGATCTGGTGTGGTTAGTGCCGTATACTTAGCTGGACGTCTGTTGTCTGGCTCAAATCATCACACGGTAGGTTTCATTGATGAACCTGAAACTGGCATGCATCCTAAACTGCAAGTTCGATTTCTAAAACTACTAAGAGAACTCTCTGAAGACTTCGAAATTCAATGGATTGTATCAACGCATTCTCCATTTATTATGAAGAATCTAAAGGACAGGGATCGCTTGTATCTGATTCAACATGATGGATCGGAAACGACAGCTAGAGCGATTGAACCCCATGACAAATCAACGGTGTTTCAAGTTCTAGGCGCTTATTTGCCAGATACAATCTCATCAAAAGGATTCATTTTTGTTGAAGGGTCGACAGAAAGTACAATATTGCCTTTACTTTTAAAAAAATGTGGGATGGATGTAGATCAAGAAGGACTCGTGATTTTACCCATGGGTGGAGAAAATATATACAGTATAGCCCCGTCAGATCTGATCAAAATACATCCGAAAGCAATGGTTATCCTAGATAGCGATCTAGTCAAACCTTTAAATTCCGGTGGACACCTGACGAAGAAAAAATTGGAATACCAACAAGTGTGTTATCAACATGGAGTGGAATGTTATATTTCAACGGATTATCGTACAATTGAAAATATGTATCCTTTACGTGCTTTATCTAAATTCCTGAAGTTATCTGAAGGAGAAGTGAGTTATAACCCTTTCACAGATCTATCGCCCTGGATAACCAATAAAATTTCTTGTGCCAAAAGTATTGCAGAGGACATGACCGATGATGAAGCGCGTAACTTCCCTTTCATTCAAGCAATTATGCATTGGTGGAAAAAAGATCAATAGAAACGTGAACCTTCAGGTTCTCACTTTGAAAGAGGAATAAGGAGAAGACTGAATTGAATTTTGAAATTACGGATGACATGATGGACATAATTAGGGAATGGGATACATGCACCGCTGTTGATGTAACGGGTGCTAAGTTTGAATATATTTTTATTCCCACAGGACTGGGTCTTGTGACTCAAGTCAAATGTGATGTATGTAAAAGAACATTGAATTTGTCGGATGTACTTTAATATTTAAAAATATCAACACAGCATTGTTTGAATTGTTTCTTTCGATCTTCAACAAGTGCTGTGTTGTGATATAAAATATTTACAATTCTTGCAGTAGGAGGGCATCTTTAATTAAACGATGAATAACCTCAAGTTCTTTATTAGATAAAGATAATAGTGTGGTATCGATTTTATCCATAATATCGGCTTTGAGCTTATTTTTTACATCGTGCTTCTCATCCTCTAGCAATTGCGATGGGGTGATGTGAAGTGAAATTGCGATTTTATCCAACGTCTCTATCGTAATATTGACTTCCCCGCGTTCAATTCTCCCTAAGTAAGACTGATCTATGCGAAGTTGTTCTCCTAATTCTTCTTGAGTTAATTTTCTAGCTTTTCGATATAATCGGATTTTTTTCCCTACTCTTAAATATATATTGGACATTCATGCCACCTCTATTTAAGATTAGGGAACTTATGACCTGGAATGAAGAATAATTAACTACTTAATTCCAATTGATAATAGGTTATATATATCCTAAAATAGAAATAGCATATTCCAATAAGGAGAATAACATCTATGATGCAACAACACGTAATTGAAAATGTGCTTCAGTCTAAAATGCGAGGTAAGGTTATCTATCTAGGTAATGTAACTGCTACATCAGTATTACAACTTACCTATGTAAAACCTTTTGATCATCCTTCTGGAAAGGGATATCAACGACCTGTCGATAGTAAAAGATGCAATGACTTTGCTTTGTATCTCTCGAAGGGAGAAGATGCGCTCTTTGCTCCGATCATGTTAAATGCCGAATCTCATTGGGAGTTCAACGCATATGACAAAGCTAGACCACATTTAGGTCGATTAATTTGCAAAGGTAAGGCATCAATAATGGATGGTCAGCATAGAGTGGGTGGAATAAAGCGATATACACAGGATACGAACTCAGAAATCAATGTTCCATTTCTTGCTTACCACTATCTAGATGAAGACGAAGAGATCCATTTGTTTGACATTATTAATACTATGGCCAAAGGAATAGGAACCTCGCTAAGTAAGTATCTACATCGTAACACAGATGATTTTAGCTGGATTGCAACGCAACTGATAACCCGTGGAGACAGCCCCTTCCACTTTATAGGGACACTGACTGGGAAGAGAAGCTCTGGCCGTCATGTTACTCTTCAAAATTTGTATAAAGTTATTGAACTACTCACAAAGTCAGAAGCTGTAATGCATCTGAATAAAGAAACCAAGCTAACATGGAGTCTGATGTATTTTAACGCCATTAAAGAACAATTTAATACCGAATGGCTTAGCTATAAAGAATATCGTTTAACACATATCGTTTGTCTCAATGCCTTAGCGATTGTAGGTGCGGAGATTCTGAAGGAGGCCACAAGCCGACAAAGGGGAAATATGGGCTATGCCTTTATCGAGAAGAGTGTTAGAAGAATGAAAAATACTGAGTGGTCCGCAGAAGGACCACTCAAGTATCTTAAAGGGGTTAGTGGTTCTCGAATGCTTGCTCAAGATTTAATTTCCGAAATCATCCCTACGAAATGAAACAGCTTGGAAGTGAGATGATGGATCTTATACGATTGAAATTAATCGAACCTAAATTAATGTATAATAACTAATATTTCCAATAAATTAGAGGTGAGTTACGAAATGATATTTCTCCAATTAATTCCAAGGGGGTAAAACAAAAAGTCTCTTAAAAGTTGTGGCCATATCCCAGTAATTCACTTACTGGGATATGGCCACTTTGCTTCTATTGAAGTATCCTTGTAGATTGTTACTGCTTCATTCTAATATATTAAATCAGGTTTTTGTAGAAAGAATCGATAGGTTGGCGTATTTTTAATAATCTAATAGCGACAGTCCGATTGGTTGCAACAATAGAACAATTAAAGAGTTTGAATGGTAGTAGTCGTTATGGGATTATTCGCACGGTTCTTTTAGTTTGAATGCTATTAACTCTCGAACTTATATGATTGAGTTAAAATTAATTTAATCTGATTCAAAGTTATAAACGTCGTGGTATTTTACTACCTTTGCCTCTCTCTTTTCAAGGAATTCTTTTAAGGATGATGTATTTGTTATATCTTGATCAATTGTGTTTCTGTTATTTTCGTATTTTTGATAAAATATATTTGGATTTCCTGAAAATGCTTTTTTTAAAGTTTCATCTACAAGTTTCATTTTACCAATACCTGTATTCATCTGATTTTTAAGTGGAATATCACTCAAGGCACTCAATTCAAAAAAAATGTAAAGAGAGTCTTGTAATGCTTTATTTTGTACTTTTAAATTTCTTTTGTCTTCTTTTAGCGAAGCTATTACTGTTTCGAGTTCACTAATTTTCCCCTCTAATTTGTCAATTAAATCAAGATTCGATTTCAATTGTTGCTCCAAGGGTTTTAATTGGAGTTTTAATTGAGGTAGGTTTGATATATTATCATCAACTAAAAAGTCAGTATTGGGTATTACGGTTTGACGATTGCGTGGTTTACTTGCTGTTTTGGATAATAGATCGTTTGTCTCATCAATTATTTGTCTACCTTGATATTGTGGTTTCCGCCAAAAATCATCGCTGAGTTTAATATATTTATATATTTTTTCAGAGAGATTTCCTGTAGAGCTATCAAGGAGCTGGAAATACATTTTATCAGTAAAAATATAATGTTTATTCTTATACAATTCAAAAGCGAAATCACGGATACTACTATACTGAATTTCACCATCAATCTTATTTTGGTGTAGGTATAAGGAGATGATTTCTTGAATTGCTTCTTTGTTATATACTCTTGTTTTATTAGCCATTTATATCTCCAAACTTCTTTCTGTGTTATAAATCAATGAAGCACGTTTGTGGATTTCATCCCCAATTTTCTTTTGAGTTGAAAGGATTTTCTCAGAAATCTCCGGATTGAGTTCTTCTTCAAATACAAATCTATTTAGATCCTTTAAGAAAGAGAATAAACCAGTAAGGGTATGATCACTTTCAGATATAAAAGCTTTTAATTTTTGTGAATGATTGTTTATATCATCAATACTAAGTCTCCAGTAATCGCAATGATAACAGTGCGTTCTACACTGTTGGTTCGGATCAGTACAGAAACCAAACTTAAGTTCTTTCCTTACTGTTGTAACTGGGGGGCGCAGTATGAATTTTTTCTTCAATGCTGAGTCAAAGCGTGTTGACAATATAAAGCTATCGTTCATATCTACATCACTAGTTTTTATCTGTGAAATTTTCATTCCTAGCTTGAAATGTTGTATCAGTTTGCGCGTTTCAATTTCAATCCAGTATTCTTGATGGTACTGATAATTGGCTTGAGTCTCAAGAAGTAAATGTCCTCCAAATCGAGCTATCTCAGGCTTACTCCAGCCTTGACTTAGCATGTTAATGAATGCAATATGTCGAGTATCAATCACTCTAACCCGTATAAGGTCTGAATCTTTTTCAAAGTGACCTTGTAGCAGTGGTTTTTTTCCAACTGGTGGGAGATTAGTGGAGCTGAACCCATACTGCTTATGAATTATATTATTATAAAATCTTAGAAGTAATACACTAAGATCAGGAGTAAGGAAAGAATCATTTAATCGTTTTCTCGCTATAAATTTACGATCAATGGAAGGTAAAGTTGATTCATATACTTCTCTGGAAATTAAAGTAGTTCTATTCGTATGGTTGAACTTGCTTATTAAATCTTTATATTCTTGAATTAATTTCTCTATTGAAGTAGGTATTAAGATTTTATCAATTAATTGTTTGCCTCTTAAGTTTCTGTTTCGAATGCTATCTCCTTTAAGTCTTGGAAGTTTAAGATAGACTTTATTATCTTCATAAACAAGACAATCAGGAGAAATTGCACAAAATTCAAACGGTCTTAATGGAATAATTGTAGTTATTCTCCACCAAAATAGTAATGGAAAGTAATGTAGGTACTCTTTCTGTTGAACCTCTGTTACCTTGAAATAATCTTCTAAGATACTTGAAAATGTAATAATATCTTTTCCGCTTGGAATAACTCTAGATTTGCTTTTTGGTTTCAAATTATTCAATACTTTGTGTAGTGATTTCGTATATTGTTCAGCCGTAGGGATATAGGGATTAAAAGATAGAAAATTGAGCACAGAAGATATGATTTGATGCTTTGGTCCATCTGCCAGTGTTAAATCATTAAGATACTCAGTATATGATTCAATTTGACTACTAAGAAAAATTTGAGTGCGGATTATAGAATCTTTAACATGGGAAAAGTAAGTCTGTACAGTGGAAGCTCTAAGATTATCTTTAATAAGACGATCAAGAACCCAACATTTAAGCGTGATTTTTAATTCCTCTTTTGTTATAGATTTATTAAAAACTATTTCGGAAGAAAAGGAGAAATCAATATCTTCTAAACAACCTTGAATAGGGTTATACAAGCTCCAGTAGTCATCGTAGAAGTCTATTAATTTATGCAATTTATTTTCTTGAGAAAAACGATTATTTAATTGATCTATCAGCAATATAGCTCCCTTGATTGAATCCTGGTGATTAAATACATCTGATGTTTCAAATTCAATATTAATATCTAAAGTTTGGACAGCAGCAAGTTTAGTTAAATTCATATGTTCACCTCATTAGTTTTTATTGTTTGATAAGCATAAAGATACCCGATCTCTTGTAGTTGTTTATTTAAGCCTGTAGCGAACATTGCGACTTCTTCTTTTCCATATTTAACTTGCGTGTAGACCAGTAACTCCAAATCAAGTTGGAGCCAATTTGCCATACGTGTTAATTCTGCTTCAGGTAATTGTTCGGACATTGAGATCTTAATTGATTGTATTTTTTTAAATATACGTTCAATTAAAGAAGAAATAGCATAGAAATGAGGAATCGAAAGCGGACATTCACCACAATTTCTTCCTGGGAATTTACATAGAGACTCAGAAACGAGGCACTGATAGTGTTCTTCTTTACCTGGTAATTGGCGAGTTAAGATTTTCTGATACATTGATTGGAGTTCGTCATGAGACATTTCTTTAATTATTTTCTCTACAATATCCTTATATTCTGTATTCTCTTCTATAAAACCCCTTGATGCTTGTATATTAAAATCATGTATATTATTCAAGAAGCTAGCCATTTCTTCTAATTTGTAAATGTCTCCGACTTTCTCTTTTATCTCTCTAATACGAATTGTCTGAAGAGATTCTGAATGTGGTTGTCCAAATAACAGCTTTGAAATAACATCAGGAACATGACCAAACATATCTCTGTCAAATAACTGTAATGCTATTATGTCCATACGTTCTTGAGGAATTTGATTATAAATATCAGTAGATTCTATATCTACGTGACTTCGGAGAATTCTGAGATATTCTGTATCGTTGGTGGCACCATAGAATGCTTGGACACATTGAACTAAACTGATCACAGTTCTGTTCATTGCTCTATTAGAAAAAGAAAAAGAGTCTTTATCACAATAATTTTGAAAAAAAGAAATTAAAGATTTGTGTTTGAGCATTTTTCCATTTTTATTACAAATACCGGATATGATCGTCTGGGAGTGTTCGTTGCATATTGCGGTTCTTAATTCACATATTGCTACAGCCGTAGCTAAAGGACGCTCAACTTCGGAGGCACAAAAGAAGTTTCTGTCCATGTGAGTTTTTGAAACAATCATAGAAGAACATTTCAATCGGAAAATAATCTTTTTGACGTCCCCATCGCTCAATTCATTATCAAGGAGCCACTGTAAACTCTTAATTTCAGTACCCTCCAAACTGATTCTCGGTATATTCTGACAATCGCTATGTCTCCATGCATTATTTAGATGTATCAGCATATAAAGCCAAATTGAATCGTAACCATGATATTGTTTTGTATTACTCTTCTCGATAAGTTTGACTGCTGCTGTAGTCGCTAATCTTTTGTGAATATTCAGATTCGTAACATATTTAAAGAAAGATTCATACTCGAAAAAGTTGTAAATTTTCTTTTCTCTTTTTTTACGATGAAGTTTACGTGGATTTATTAAAGCTTCAGGTTTGAAAGGACTTTTTGATTGCTTTAACATTAAAACTTTATGAACGAAGAGGAGGAATTGATAGATTTCTTCACGTGCTCTTCTCCCAATTCGATTATTATTCAGTAGAATCAAGTTCAATTCCTTAGCAGAAAATTTAAAGATTTCTTTATCTAATAGATGTGTTAGTGCCTCTGCAACACGGACTAAGCACCATATTTCACCTATAACATTGTATGCCCGGCCTTGCCGGGAGCGGAGAAACTCAGCTGCATATTCGTTCCATAGTACTTGAGTAACGATACATTGACTAGTGAACGTTATTTTCTTGATTTCCAATCGCCGAGTATACTCACTAAAGGGATCAGTATGAATCGCTTCAGATTGTATTGCACTTTTAGCAGAAAAGAATTCGTGATATTTTCGTACATCATCTTTCAAGTATAAATACTTGCCTAGAGCGAACTGATCGTTTTCTTTTTTGAATATAGTAGAAAGAAGCACAGGCAAATCAATTTTTCTGATTTTCTTTGTAGTAGGCAAGTTGTTAGAATTAAGATTAGGAAACTCCAGTAAAATTTGAGGCAAAGTCATATAATCTTCACTTAAACGATGGTACTCACGTTTCTGTAATGTTATCAAGTTCTGGACTAGCTCTATATCAAAAAATAAGGCGCGACCAATATTTTTGGCAGGAACGAGGGTCTTTTCCTGAAGTAATTTATCAAAGTATGTTTCTGATAATTTTAGAATGAGCCTGGTATCTTTGAATGACATATATCTATTTTTGTCGTACTGTGGTCCAGATATTTTTACTTTAAAAGTTTTGAGTGTTCTTAGGAGGAGGCTTTTTTTAAGGAATTTAGCCCTTCTATTTTTTTTGCTAAAACAAAAGATTTGTAGAGTTGGTCTTCTTTCTAACCAGCTTGAAAAACCAGAATTATCTTTTTGTCCAACTAAATATTGTGCCTGGGGAATAGTTATATAATGTTGTTGTAAATTATTCCAATCATCTTGTTTAAAGAAAAAGCGTTGGGTTGATATCCCATAATAATTTTCCTGTAGTTCATGTATTTTGAAAAAATCATTTTCTTGAGTAAAAAGCTTGTTCAACTCTTTATTATTTTTAAGATATTTATAAAATGACAGATCGGAAAGACCCAATGATTTGAAGACATCTTTACATAGAATATATGTACTTTCAAAACCAGCTTTTTCCTCAATAAAAGCTTCTACCGACTTTTCTGATAAATAGGTATAAAAGGGCCGCTCAGTTGAGCGAGAGACCACTTCAATTTTTCCTAATTCAATCAAGCGATTAGCCTTGCTTTTTTCTATTCCATGTCTTCTATATAGTTCGTTAAGTGAAATCATTACGCATTATCCCTCATTTTATTGTTTTCTATAAACCCTTTTCTAGTTTCAACATTGACTACAGCCTGAGCAAGTTGTCCCAGAGCACGTTCCATTTTTTGTCTGCCAGTTAATTGATCTAAATATGCCGCAACAGTTGTATCACTTGAATCACCACGAGCGTTAGCTGTTTCTCGAATACTCATGTTAAGGTCATCCAAACAGATGTTTGTAAAGACACCTCTCAATGTATGTGTGTTAAAGGGTTTCGAAGTCAAATAAGTATAATCGTCATAACGATCCTGATCTAGTAAAACCTTCAAATATTTGTGCACTATTTTCTTGAACTTTTGCTCGTAGCTCTTACCAGTTAACGCTCTCCCTGAGCAATTGATAAATAATGCATCTTTCACGGGTGGTCTTATTTTTTTTGTATATTCGTTTAACCAAGCCATGTGGTCTATATAAAGTTTGATTAAATACTCACTTGGCAACAAATCTTGCACCCTTTCTTTTTTGACTTGTTCTTTAGTTGTATTTTTCTTGTGTGAAAATAAATGATCTTGCCGATCTTGAACATGTACAACAAGTGATTTACCAATTTTCATCACACTACTAGTTGTTAAATTAACAACTTCGCCTCTTCGTAAACCACCGAATACTTGTATGGCTAAACCTAGAGCAATAGTTTTGCCGACTTTAGTGCTACATGCAGTATCGAGTAACTCAACTATTATCTGTTGTCTATTTTCGCCAAAATCTCGCAGATCTTTTCTTACAGGCTCTCTTTGTGAATTACTTCTTCTCCTTGTAAAAGGAGAAGCATTTACTAACTGTCCCTTTTCGTTTCGATAAGTAGGAATAATTAGATTATGAGAAATAACTTTTCTTTTCTGAAAGAAGCTATAGAAAAGAGTAAGAATGTATTCCTTTCTGTCAACTGTAGATCTTTTAACCCGTCTACCGCGGTTGTTAACTTGTTCATCTTGATAATCCAAGAATCTTGAACCATGAATAAAATTAAGTCCATATATTCCTTGATCAATCAGTTTAGAAAAGTCAGAATCACCTGAGATAGTCTTTTCCCGAACATAATTTAGAAATTGACACACTAAACTAGCGATCTGCCTCTCACGTTCTAAGGACATCGTCTTACTTCGATACTCTTGTAAAAAGTCAGTAACAGGATGGGGGATTTCTACACCAGTAGTATCAATTGTTGCAATGGTATACACTCTTGAATCAACTAAATGCGTTTCTCTATAAATGAAACGGCCTGCTTTGTATGAAGATAGACTCAGCATTCTTTATCTCCCTTTATTAGAATATAGATTGTATAGTTACTGTGAAAAATACATTTAAAATAAAAAACGCATGAGGAAAAAAGACGATCTCATTTAAGAGATACGTTCTAATTTTCTTCATGCGTCGCTTGACCTGAAGTTGTACTGCTAAAGCCTTCCACCTTATAAAAAGACCGTAGCTACTTCTATATGAACTTGAAAAAATTATATCTAGAGTCTTACCAAACAAATTAAGTATCTATCCTCAAAATTAGTAATACGCAACAAAGAGAATAGATTCTTTATTTTATTATATATAATATACCTGCGTTTTCAATACTTTAGTCATTATATTTTCCCAAGACAAGTAATAGTGGGATAAATATATTTAATATTTTCCTTGATGCAGATAGTTATTTTCGATAAAGTATCTTAATGGGGTGAATATTCCCTATACAGGGGTACATAACGCAGCTTACAAAGGCAACCGGGCTGAAGCTCCGGATGACCTGATTCCCCAGTTTGCCCTGATCCGTGAAGTGATGGACAGCCTGGGTATTCCGAATATAGGTGCGCAAGGATTCGAAGCCGACGATTGCATCGGGACGCTTGCTAAGTATTACACCGAAGAGACAGATATGAATGTTATGGTACTGACGGGTGACCACGACATGCTGCAACTGATTAATGACCGCACAAGTATCATTATTATGAAAAAAGGCCATGGCAATTACATGGTGTACAACCCTGAAACGCTCATGGCAGAGAAACAACTGACACCACGTCAAGTGATTGACATGAAGGGTCTGATGGGAGACGCCAGCGACAATTATCCCGGAGTACGGGGAATTGGAGAGAAAACAGCGTTGAAGCTTGTGCAGGAATACGGCTCTATTGAAGGGATTTTGAGCAACATGGATAAGCTGACCCCTTCGGTGCGTAACAAGATTGAGAATGATCTGGACATGCTTCATCTGTCCCGCAAACTGGCAGAGATTCATTGTGCTGTTCCGGTTGCCTGTGCGCTGGATATCTGTGAATTGCGTCTTGATCCGGATATGGTGATGGACAAGTTTGAACAACTTGAGATGAAGAGCCTTGGCTCTTGGATGGGAGTGGCAATAGGGTGAGCAACATGAAGAACGTACGAACAGGTAAAAAGTGGTGGACAGGGGCTATGGCCCTCGTCCTGGCCTTGCCCGTAATTCTTTCGGGAGCAGTAAGTGCGCCACAGACAGCGGATGCCAAAGCAGCAATTAGCACCAAAGTACAGAAAGTAAAAGCAGCAGGACGCAATTTTACCGTACAGACGGTTACGATTCCGAAGGGAACACCGGTTACGGTGGGACTCGCGAAGAAGCAAGTGGGCCAGACGGCAACACTGCCATCGATTGTGAAAGCCTATGGGGCGCAAGCAGCAATAAACGGAGCATTTTTTGAAGCATATAACGGAGCACCAGATCCATACGGCATGTTAATAGCAAATGGTAAGGTCATACATATTGGTAGATATGGAACATCCATCGGATTTAAGGAAGACGGCTCGGCGATCATGGATTCACTTCAGGTGAGCCTGACAGGTAAAGTGACAGATACGAAAGGCAAATCACGCAGTTGGTATGCAACCTTTATTAATCGAACACCTTCAGCGAACGCGAGCATTACGATGCTGTATACACCTGAAAGAGGTGCTACAGTCGGGTTCAAAGGTGGCACTGCGGTTGTCATGGAAAATGGTGTCGTGACCAAAAAAGTACCCAATACGAATGTAGCGATTCCTAAGAATGGCTCGGTATTGGTCTTCACAGGTAATCAGAAGTCTTCTTCGGACCGTTTCACCGTTGGTTCAACCGTAGAAATGAATTATAAGTATACGAACGCAGCAGGCAAAGAGATCCCTTGGCAAGATGTAGTGACTGCTGTTGGAGCAGGACCGCGTCTGGTAAAAGACGGTAAGGTAGCTGTTAATCCGACGAGCGAAGGTTTCAAGGATACCAAGATTCTTACTGCATCTGGTGCCAGAAGTGGTATCGCCATCATGGCGGATGGTTCTGTCATGCTGGCTACCGTTTCCGGAGCGACAGTCAAGGAGTGGGCAGCGGTGATGCAGAAGCTTGGTGCCAAACAGGCCATGAATCTGGATGGCGGTGCATCCTCGGGCATGTATGCCGGGGGCAAAATGCTGACTTCTCCAGGCCGGCTCTTGAGTAATACACTGGTATTTGGTGGATCTGTGCGTTAAAAGAAAGTGATTATGGGAGGTATGATGCAAATGACACTCACATCAGATCGAAAGCCAGGTGGAGGCAACACAGCAGTTCTGGCTGTTAATGTTGGACTGCCGCAGCCGCTCCCTGGGCAGAAGCGTGAAGTGATGAGCGGCATTGTGAAACATCCTGTATCCGACGCGGTTTTCCTGTCATTCACTGGAATGACAGGGGATGCGCAGGCGGATCTGGTGCATCATGGCGGACCTGACAAGGCCGTTTGTGTATACGATTACAGTCGTTATCCAGCGCTGGAACAGTTGATGGATCGCAAGCTGGACTGGGGAGCTTGTGGAGAAAATCTGACGGTTGAAGGCTGTGCTGAAGAAGACGTACGGATTGGTGATGTGTACGAGTTGGGCGAAGCCACGGTGCAAGTCAGTCAGCCCAGACAACCTTGCTTCAAGCTGGGTGTGAGGTATGACTATAAGGAGCTGCCTGTTTATTTTCAGGAGAGTGGATATACCGGCTTTTACTTTCGTGTACTGCAGGAAGGGGAGGTAAAGCCTTCGTCGATTTTTCGACGGATCAGCACCGATCCTTCATCAATGACGGTTTTTGAAGCCAATCGAATTATGCATCAGGGGAAATAGAATGCCGAAGGTATTCGGGCGCTGTTGGCCATTTCTGCGCTGTCAGACAGCTGGAGGCAGACGTTAATGAAACGATTGTCCAAGCTGGAGATGGAGTAGCAGGATAATTATAATGTCATCAAGTAAAGCAATATCAATTCCTTTTTAAACTAACTTGGGAGTGTGACTAACATGACGATCTTAGGCGCAATTGAAGCAGGCGGAACCAAATTTGTATGTGGTATTGGCACGGAAAATGGAGAAGTTCTGGAACGCGTAAGTTTTCCCACGACGACACCGGAAGAGACAATGGCTCAAGTGATTTCGTTTTTTGAAGGCAAAGGCATTGAAGCTCTGGGTGTAGGTTCATTCGGTCCGATTGATCCGATTGAAGGAAGCCCAACGTATGGTTATATCACAACAACACCAAAACCACATTGGGGACAGTATAACGTCATTGGCAAGCTCAAGGAGCATTTTGATGTACCGATGACATTTGATACGGATGTGAATGGTGCAGCACTTGGAGAAGCAACCTGGGGCGCTGCACAAGGTCTTGAGAGCTGTCTGTATATCACTGTGGGTACAGGCATTGGTGCAGGTGCTGTGGTTGGCGGTAAAATGGTCCATGGATTGTCTCATCCAGAGATGGGACATATCATTGTACGCAGACATCCGGAGGATACATACGAAGGTTTCTGTCCATACCATGGTGACTGCCTCGAAGGTCTTGCAGCAGGCCCGGCCATTAACAAACGTTGGGAGCAACCGGCTTATGAACTGCCAGCAGATCATAAAGCATGGGAGATCGAAGCGCATTACCTGGCACATGCACTGATGAATTATGTTCTGATTCTCTCTCCGCAGAAAATCGTCATGGGTGGCGGGGTAATGAAGCAGGAGCACTTGTTCCCGATGGTTCGCAGCAAACTGCAGGAGTTGCTTGCAGGATACGTTCAGCATCCGGCACTTCAATCCGATATTGACCAGTATGTTGTTTCACCAGGACTTGGCGACAATGCAGGGTTGTGCGGTTCACTGGCGCTTGCCAAATTGGCGTTGAACAAGTAGAGCAATAAGGGATTGACGAATTTTACCATTGTGGTATGATATGGGCAACAGCATAGCACGGTTAATGAGGAAGCACCTCTCTTGCATGAATTTTGCAGGAGAGGTGTTTTTTTTGTGCGCCTGTAGGTAGCATAACTAACCCGTATAGGCTGAAATGTTAAAGGGAGGGAACGGAAAATGGAAGTCATTTTCATGAACAGATTGTCCAGAATGTCAGATCAGAATGCAGAGTATGCACAGTTATGGATTGGGGAAGAGGAAGATAGTTGGCAGCTGGGATGGAGTCGCTACGAGGAAGGAGAGCGTGAGGACAGCATCTGGTATGAAGGGACTTCTTGGGAGGAGCTGCTTCATATCTACCGTCATCAGCTTGCCATACAGATGAGTGAGGGGTACCGACCGCAGTTGCAGGGGTTATTTCATGAGAATGATGATTTGAAGTCACGCAGTTATGGTGGACAGCGGCTCCATTGTTACAGTGAATTATACGGCAATGAGCAGTTATATACAGATCTGTGCACATGGCGTAGGAAGAGAGCCGTGTCTGACCGGAAGGCACCGTATTTTATTGCAACAAACCGTCTGCTTCGTTTGATCAGTGCCTTTGTTCCGCAATCGCTAGATGAACTGATGCAACTGCCTGGCGTAGGAGAGAGCAAAGCGACTGAGTATGGTACGGAATGGATGGAGATTACAAACGGGTTGGAACGTTCAACGACTTTCCCGCTGGACTGGGTATACACGGCGCTGAAGGAAGAAGAGTATGAGAGCTGGTTATACAAGCAGAGAGAGCAGAAGTATAAACAGGAACTCGACAAGTTCACTACGCGTAAGCAAGTGCTTGAGGGTATGAAGGAAGGATATACGTTAGAGGAGATTGTTAATCGATCCGGATTATCCCGACGTGAGTTGATTGAGCTGTTAGAGACACTGGATCTCGAAGGTTATGATACCGATTGTCTTCTGGACGTGGAGCTGGCAGTGATGCCAGAGAACGAACAAGAGGCCGTATGGAGTGCGTATGAGGAGCTGGGAGATACGTTCCTAAAGCCAGTGTTACATAAGGTGTATGGAGGAGAGAAGCCCGACGGAGGAAGTCTGGAGCAGGTCTATGAAAGACTGCGCATGATTCGAATCCGCTTTCGTCGGCATGCAGAGACAGAGCAGAATGTAGGTTAGCTGAAGGACATGAAAAAAAGACGAGGCGTTTCTCCCACAGGAGCGCTTCGTCTTTGTTATTTCATTCGAGTTCATACCCAGTCTTTTTTGCGGAAAATGAAGAACATGCTCAGGCCCAGTGTAACCATCAGGCCAATCACAACAAAATAGCTGTATTTCCAGTTAAGCTCTGGCATATTCGTAAAGTTCATGCCGTAGATACCGGTAATGACCGTCAGCGGCATGAAGACCGTGGTAATAGCAGTAAACACACGCATGATCTCATTCGCTCGGTTCGCAATACTGGATTGGTAGGCTTCTCGCAAGTTGCCCATTAGGTCGCGATACGTTTCAAAGGTTTCAGATATTTTTACAGCATTCTCATAGATGTCACTGAAATACTTTTGCAGTTGATCATCAATGAGACGCAGATCTTTTTTGTTCAGTGTGTTGATGACCTCTTTCTGAGGTCCAAGGACTTTTTTCAACCACAGAATCTCACTGCGTAGTCCGATGATTTCATTCAGATGTGACTTTTTGGTGTGCATCAGAATGTCTTCCTCAAGCTTCTCGATCCGAGCTTCAATTCGGTCACCTACGGTGAAATAATTATCAACAATCAAGTCAACCAGCAAATACAGCAGACGATCCGGTGTACTAATTTCCTGTTCCCACAGGATGGGCTTCAGGGTGCGCAATTCGCTGACCTTCTGCTTCGTAACACTAATAATGAAATGTCTGCCGAGGAACAAGTTCACCGCACGTAGAAAAATTTCTTCATCATCAAAACGGATGCTATTAATCACAATAAAGTAATGGTTCTCATAAATTTCAATCTTCGGACGTTGTTCTTCATCACTGAGACAGTCTTCCACTGCCAGATCATGCATCAAGAACAGCGGCTGAAGTACCGCCAAATCGTCTACGTCCGCATCAATCCAGTAAAATCCTTCCGCTGGTGGAGTCAGCGCCTGCTGAATATCGTCCACCGGAATAAATACACCGTTGTTAACCAACCGGATTTTCATTGTTAATCTACTCCTTCTGCACCCGCCAACTTGGCGGATATTATCATTATGGGCGCAAAAAGAACAAATCAGCCGGTCGGCAGCGGAGCCTGGAGATCAGGGCTGCGTTCACTATATAATCAAACGGAAGTCACGTCCCGCTGCCGGCATGCTGATGTCAATTCTCTATGCAGTTTGTCGGAATTCGGCTGCCAGTAAGGCCTCGGGTCGCCATCCATTTAATATGTCACCTCTCACATAAGGGTTTATAACACCTTGTTTAGTATACCGCTGGTCCAAGGTGCTTTCAAGCGCAAAAATGTGTCTATTTCGCGCCCTGAGGCAGTGTATGACAACGGATGATGAACGGTTCCGATCTGGAAAGCAGACAGAGAACTGCAACTTGACGTGAGGGCATTAATGTAATAAAGTAGACGGTGAACCATATTAAATTACAATCTAATACAGCGAAATCTTATCAAGAGTAGGTGGAGGGACTGGCCCGATGAAACCCGGCAACCGGCGGTATACCGCACGGTGCTAATTCTTGCAGCGACCAAGTGTCAAGTGGCACTGTTGTAACTGAGAGATGAGAGAGGCGCATATCTATTTACATATGACCTTTCTCGAAATCCGAGGAAGGTCTCTGTCATATGCCCCGACTTCTCAGCAGTGATTTTCGCTAAGGAACTTGAGATTGTTGTAACTTTGGATGGAACTGCAATCCAATGGTTGTAGACAAGCTCATGGCAGCCTAAAGCGCTATTGATGTCAATACATCAAGCCAGCCTGGCTGCATCTATTTATGCACAAGGAGGAGTTAGACTACCCATGCCAATTAAAATACCCGATACGCTACCAGCAAAAGAAGTACTTGAAGGAGAGAATATCTTCGTCATGGATGAAACATCTGCATACAAGCAGGATATTCGTCCACTCCGTATCGCTATATTAAACCTGATGCCCACAAAGGAAACGACCGAAACACAATTGCTCCGTCTGGTGGGAAACACGCCCATTCAGGTGGATGTCGTATTGGTACATCCCAAATCCCATACGTCGAAGAATACGTCTCAGGAATATTTGGATTTGTTCTATAAAACCTTTGATGAGATTGAGCATCGTCGTTTCGATGGCATGATCATTACGGGTGCCCCAGTGGAACAGATGGATTTCGAAGACGTGAACTATTGGAATGAAATCCAGGAGATCTTCGAATGGACCAAAACCAATGTGACTTCAACACTGCACATATGTTGGGCTTCCCAGGCAGGTTTGTACCATCATTTTGACGTACCCAAGGTTGCGCTTGATGAAAAGTGTTTTGGCGTTTTCCCGCATACGATCAACAAGCCTCATGTTCCGTTGTTGCGTGGATTTGATGAAGTATTCAACGTTCCACATTCCCGTCATACGGAAGTGAGACGCGAAGATATTGAAAAGAATGATAAATTAGAGATTTTGGCGGAATCCGAGGAAGCTGGGATTTTCCTGGTTGCTACTAAAGACGGCAAACAGATTTTTGCTACAGGACATGCCGAATATGACCCTTTCTCACTAAAATGGGAGTATGATCGGGATGCAGCGAAAGGTTTGGATATTGCACTGCCTAGACATTATTATCCGAATGATGATCCTTCCCGTATGCCACCGGCTACTTGGCGCGCTCATGCCAACTTATTATTCTCTAATTGGCTCAATTACTATGTGTATCAAGAAACACCTTACGATATTGGCCCGCAAATCTAATCGAGATTACAGGAGGATGCAGCAATGGAAGACAACAACAAGTTGAAAATCGAAAGCCGCTTAGCACAAATTGGGTCCATCAATGAACCGGTAACAGGCGCCATTAACTTTCCGATCTATCAATCCACTGCGTTTCGCCACCCGAAGCTTGGACAAAGCACGGGGTTTGATTATATTCGTACGACCAACCCAACTCGCAAAGTGTTGGAAGAAGCAGCCGCAGCGCTGGAGTCCGGCGATGCAGGGTTTGCCTGTAGCTCGGGTATGGCCGCACTGCAAACCATCTTTGCCATGTTTGGTCAGGGAGATCATCTGATTGTATCGCTGGATCTGTATGGCGGAACCTATCGTCTGCTTGAACGCATCTTGTCCCGTTTCGGTGTAACAGCAAGTTATGTGGATACAAATGATATTGCAGCACTGGAAAATGTTCGTCAGCCGAATACCAAAGCTGTATTCATCGAGACACCAACGAATCCGCTGATGATGATTACAGATGTGGAAGCTGTTGCTTCCTGGGCGAAAGGTTACAACCTATTGACGATTGTTGACAACACGTTGTTGACTCCATTTTTCCAACGTCCGATTGAATTGGGTGCTGATATCATCATTCATAGTGCTACCAAATATCTGGGCGGACACAATGATGTGCTGGCCGGATTGATCATAACCAAGGGTGAAGCATTATCCACCGAAATGGCTTTCCTGCATAATTCCATTGGAGCCGTATTATCTCCAAGTGACTCCTACCAGTTGATGAAAGGCATGAAAACGCTGGCTCTTCGCATGGAGCGTCATGAGCACAATGCACTTACCATTGCCAAATACTTGCTTGAGCATCCAGCGGTGGTTGAAGTGTATCATCCAGGTCTGTCGGATCATCCAGGGTATGAGATACAGAACAAACAATCTACCGGTAATACAGGCATCTTCTCTTTCAAAGTGAAGGATGCACGGTATGTTGAACCGTTGCTGCGTCATATCAAACTCATTGCTTTTGCCGAAAGTCTCGGCGGAGTTGAATCACTTATGACTTATCCGGCAGTACAAACTCATGCGGACATACCGCTTGAAATTCGTGATGCCATAGGTGTGGATGACCGTCTGCTTCGGTTCTCCGTAGGCATTGAACATGCGGATGATCTGATTGCAGATCTGGGCAATGCTCTGACAGCTGCACAACAGGAAATTGAAGGAGGCGTGCACTCATGAGTGAGTCCAACAACAAGCCCAATTCCGAGTTGAAATTTGATACCAAATTGCTTCATTTCGGTGATGAGATCGACAAAACGACTGGAGCATCCAGTGTACCGATCTATCAAGCTTCAACGTTCCATCATTTTGATATCTTCAATCCGCCTCAACATGATTACAGTCGTTCGGGTAATCCGACACGTCAGGCTTTGGAAGATTACATCACACTGCTAGAAGGTGGAGCACGAGGATTCGCCTATTCATCGGGAATGGCCGCGATATCCAGCGTGTTCATGATGTTCTCCGCAGGGGATCACATGATTGTAACGGAAGATGTATATGGAGGTACGTATCGTTTGCTTACTTCCATATTGAGCCGTATGCAGATCGAGACGACCTTTGTAGACATGACCAATATAGATGAAGTAAAAGCGGCGCTCAAGCCAAACACCAAGGCAGTTTATATGGAAACCCCGTCCAACCCGACACTGCGAATCACGGATATCGCTGCCGTGACTAATTGGTCGAAGGAACATGACCTGATTACGATTCTGGATAACACCTTTATGACACCTTACTATCAGCGTCCAATAGAGCTTGGCGTGGATATCGTCGTACATAGTGCTACCAAGTTTCTTGGGGGTCACAGTGATGTGTTGGCAGGGTTAGCCGTTGCTCGCACGGAATCACTTGGCGTACAACTGAAACAGCTGCAAAATGGACTCGGAACTGTACTTGGAGCACAAGAATCCTGGCTTCTGATGCGCGGGATGAAAACCTTGGGGGCTCGCATGGCTCACAGTGAACAGAGCACAGCCAAATTGGCAGCATGGCTTAATGAACGTAGTGATATTACCGCTGTCTTTTATCCTGGATTGGAGGATCATCCGGGCCGCGATGCGCATGAGAGCCAGTCAACAGGATATGGAGCTGTCGTTTCATTTGACGTCGGTTCAGGGGATCGGGCAAAAGCAGTCCTTAACCGGGTGAAGCTACCCATTGTTGCTGTAAGCTTGGGAGCTGTGGAGAGCATTCTGTCTTACCCAGCGATGATGTCTCATGCGGCAATGCCAGCTGAGGTTCGTCGTGACCGTGGCATTACAGATGGATTGCTGCGTTTCTCGGTAGGTCTGGAAGACATTGATGATCTGATTGCCGATTTGGAACAAGCACTTCAGGAATCCTAGAAAAGTGGGTACCGCGAATACCCCTAAGTGTATCGTTTAATATCGAATAAATTTGATTTCATATGTAAACATTTTTACTTATTTTTAAAGCACCTGTTCATAAGGTGCTTTTTTTCACATGTAACCTGTGTTACGATATGTGGAGTACAGAAATACGATGTTGCCACCAGAACTTGCTTCTCTTGAACAAGTTGGGACGGATCGTTATATAATTTCTCTTCATGAGGGAGGCTTTTTTACGATGAGTACGGTAGACCGTATCTTAGATAAAGCCCTTCGGGGCGAACGTTTGGACTTGGAAGACACGATTCAGCTATTTGAATCCAATGAAGTGGACAAAATCGGGGCAGCTGCTAATGTCATTGTGAAACGCATGCACCCTGAACCATACAGAACATTCGTAATTGGGCGTAACGTCAACTACACGAACGTGTGTGATGTGTACTGCCGTTTTTGTGCTTTCTACCGCAGACCTGGTTCGGATGAAGGTTACGTGCTTCCGGACGAAGTCATTTTCCAGAAGATTCAGGAAACGGAAGATGTGAATGGTACCGAGATTCTGATGCAAGGTGGAACGAATCCAAACCTGCCTTTCAGTTATTACACAGACCTGTTGAAAGCCATCAAGGAGCGTTTCCCGAACATCACGATGCACTCTTTCTCACCAGCTGAGATTATGAAAATGGTTGAAGTATCCGATGGACTTACATTGGAAGAGGTTGTTCGTGCCATTCACGAAGCTGGACTGGATTCCTTGCCTGGTGGTGGTGCTGAAATTCTGGATGACCGCACACGTCGGAAGATCAGCCGCTTGAAAGGTTCATGGCGGGATTGGATGGACGTTATGCAAACTGCACACCGCATCGGTATGAACACCACAGCAACGATGGTTATCGGTCTTGGTGAATCGATGGAAGAACGTGCATTGCACTTGCTCCGTGTACGTGAAGCTCAGGACGAATGTATTGCGAACAAGTATGATTCCGAAGGTTTCCTGGCATTCATTCCTTGGACCTTCCAACCGGATAATACAAACCTCAAGCTGGAGCGTCAGACTCCTGAAGAGTACTTGAAAACTGTAGCCATCAGCCGACTGGTGCTGGATAATATCAAGAACATTCAATCCTCTTGGGTAACCATGGGTCCTGAGATCGGTAAGAAGTCGCTTGAATTTGGCTGTAATGACTTCGGTAGCACGATGATCGAAGAGAACGTTGTATCTGCTGCTGGTGCAACATACAAAGTTAACATTGAATCCATTCTGCGTTTGATTCGCGAGTCTGGTTATATTCCGGCACAACGTAACACGCGATATGACATCGTGCGCATGTTCGATGAAGAGAATTCCGTGCATGAAGATTTCGTAATGCAGAACTAATATTAATTATTTGAAAATACGTTTATAAATGCTAATCGTAGATGAGTGTTTATGAAGCCAAGCCCGCCGACTACTCCGTTTGGAGAGACGGTGGGCTTTTTGATTTTTCCGCAGATCAAGGTCATTAAACAGTACATCTTACGCAATTGCCGATATTTTATATTGAAATTGAACTGTTACAATGAGAAGGAACTTGTGTAGTCAGACATGCTGGGAAGGGGCAAGCCAACCGATGAAGAGAAGAATACTTGGAAAGACGGAATTGGACGTACCTGTATTGAGTTTTGGAGCATCCTCACTCGGTTCCGTATTTCGTGACATTGACCGGGACGAAGGGATTCGCACTGTTCATGCGGCCGTAGATGCGGGGATGAAATACATAGACGTTTCACCATACTACGGACTGACGAAGGCGGAGACTGTACTGGGTGAGGGCATTCGCAGCTTGCCACGCAGTTCGTATATTTTATCAACCAAAGCTGGACGGTATGGGGAAAATGAGTTTGATTTTTCACGTCAGCGGATTCTGAATAGTGTGCAAGAGAGCTTGGATCGACTGCATACAGACTATATCGATATTCTGTTCCTGCATGATATTGAATTTGTACCAGCAGAGATTATTATCGAAGAGGCCTTTCCGACATTGCTTCGTCTGAAAGAGCAGGGAGTTATTCGCCATGCGGGGATATGCGGATTGCCCTTGCCGTTGTTCGAGAAGGTTCTGCCACAGATCGATGCGGATGCCATCATCTCATATTGTCATTATTCGTTGAATGATACTTCATTGTTATCGTTGTTGCCTTTGTTGGAAAAGAAGGAAGTTGGCCTCGTTAATGCTTCGCCTCTTTCTATGGGCTTGTTAAGTACCCGAGGTGCTCCTGCCTGGCATCCGGCAGATGAACGGGTGAAACAACTCTGCCTGAAGGCTGCCCGCTTCTGTGTAGAACAAGGCAGTGATATTGCCAAGCTGGCCGTGCAATTCTCGACGGCGAATGAACGAATTCCCACAACACTGGTGAGCAGTGCCAACCAGCGCAATATCGTCAATAACGCAACGTGGGTAGAAGAACCGATAGATCAGGGCCTACTGGAGGAAGTGTTGCGCATTCTGGCACCATTGCATAATGAGACGTGGCCAAGCGGACGTCCTGAATATAATACAGAGCATAACAACATGACATCAGAAGCATCCAAGGGGGAACAACGATGAGAGCCATTGTATGTGAAGAAATAGACCGTTTAAAGCTCCAAGACCTGCCTCAACCGGAACGTGCAGAAGGTGAGGCACTGGTTGCCATTCGACGGATTGGTATCTGTGGAACGGATCTGCATGCGTACAAAGGCAATCAGCCGTTCTTTACCTATCCTCGCGTACTCGGTCATGAACTGGCGGCTGTTATTGAAGAGATCGGTCCGAACGATGCAGGGCTGCAGCCCGGGGATCAGGTAAGTATTATTCCGTATCTGCATTGCGGTCACTGTATTGCATGTCGCAATGGAAAAACCAATTGCTGTGTGTCCATGCAAGTCATGGGTGTGCACGTTGACGGAGGCATGAGAGAAAGAATCAGCGTGCCTGTCTCACATCTGCTCTCAGCAGAAGGTTTGACGCTGGATGAGACGGCGATGGTAGAACCATTAAGCATTGGTGCCCATGCCGTCAGGAGAGCAGGAATCAAGCCTGGTGAGCATGTGGTTGTGATTGGAGCTGGCCCCATTGGACTTGGTGTCATGGCATTCGCCAAACAGGCGGGGGCACGTGTTATTGCCGTTGATCGTAATCTGGACAGGCTGGAGCTCAGTCGTACTTGGGCTGGGGCGGATGATCTGGTTCAGGCCAATGAACGTACTGTAGAACAAGTGGCTGAAATCACCGGAGGTGACTATGCTACGGCTGTTTTTGACGCAACAGGTAATGTGAATTCCATGAATGAGGCCATTCAATATGTGGCGCATAGTGGTCAGCTCATTTTTGTAGGGCTAGTGAAAGCGGATATTACCTTTCATGATCCCGAGTTTCACAAGCGAGAGATGAGTATCCTGGGCAGTCGGAACGCAACCCATGAAGATTTTGAACATGTCCTGTCCACCTTGCGTCAAAAGAAATTAAGCATGGAAGGGTACATCACACACCGAGTGGAATTTGATGAGCTACCTACGGCAATAGACCAATGGCTTTTGCCAGATTCACATGTAGTCAAAGCCATCGTTGAACTATAATAACAGAAAAAAACGCTCTCTGACCTTGTTGGACAATACTGTCCATCCATAGGGGAAGAGAGCGTTTTAGTTTTTTTATTTTTCCGGATTCGTTACAATGCCCGCATGTGGATCAATGTGACGCACAATGGACTTCAACCAGATCATCTCCAGCACGTGTACCTCATAATAAAGTGCACCCGGGATCTGTTTGATCCATCCTTCCGCCATAGCGAGTTGTGTTGAGTCAGAAGCTGCTTCCAGCGTTCCAGGTTCACGGCGCAGCCGTTTGCGTACAGCTTTTTCAACTTGAGAGCTTTGCGTGGTCAAAATGCATATTTTGCGTTTGGAAGAGAAGCCCCTGAACGCAATGTACACCATTTCATAAGCTATAAGATAGGCGATTACGGAATACATCGCTTGGTCCCAGCCAAAGACAACACCAGCGGCTGTCAGTATCAACAAGTTAAGCAGCATGATTATTTTTTCGATAAGCATCCGTTTCCCGCTAAATACACGTTCAGGTGGACGGGAAGACGGATCACCGATTTCCAGCGTATCCAGTGTCCCACCATACCGCACGACGAGCCCAATTCCAAGTCCGAGGCATAATCCGCCAAACATGGCGGCAGCCAGCGGGTGCTCTACAAGTGGCGGCATGGGATGAAGCACAATGGCACCGATCGAAAAGACAACCAGACCTAGAACAGTTACCAGTACAAATTTCTTCTGCACAATCTTGTAGGACAGAAATATAAACGGAACATTGAATAAAAATAGGAACAATCCAATCCTCATTTCGGTCCAGTGGGCGAACAGTGAGGAAATGCCTGTAATGCCTCCAATAATGATTTTATTGGGGTGTAAGAACAATTCAAGTCCCACGGAGGCCAGAATTCCGCCCGCAATCACAAGCAACAAGTTTAACCAGCGGCGGGTAGACGATATTCTGGTCTTGGCGGTGTTTGGCACCGGATTAGCCGATATCAGAGGTGCTTTCATAGGTCATCCTCCTTTGTGCGGCTTTCGAGCCATTCTCCCTGGGTTAATCACAGAAAGATCGGCGTAGAGCCGCGAAGTACGATAGTATGTCTGTTCTGTACAGACATAGGAATTATCCTTCTTTCTGCAGAACCTTCGGTTCTTCTTTCTTTTTCCGAGTATCTTTGAACTTGAATATTTTATCCAATAAACGGAATACGTGTTTGGACTCTTTGGTCAATAAAGGACCCAGAATGGCCAGAATCAGTACATACAATGCAGCAAACGGTTGAATCATTGGTAACAGTCCACCGGCCTTACCCATGTTCGCCAAGATGATGGAGAATTCACCCCGTGACACAATGGTTAATCCAATATTGGCCGATGCTTTGGGCGATAGTCCGGCACTGCGTCCAGCCAGCATACCTGCGAGGAAGTTACCGAACAATGTAATAACAACTGCAATCAGAGCCAGCCATACGGCTTCGCCACCCAGGGACAACGGATCAATGGACAATCCGAAGCTGAAGAAGAAGATTGCTCCGAAGAAGTCACGGAACGGCAGAATCAAGTGCTCAATCCGTTTCGCATGTTCTGTTTCAGCAAGCACCAGTCCAACCAGCAATGCACCGATCGCTTCGGCAACATGAATGGTTTCAGAGAAACCGGCTACCAGGAACAAGGCTCCGAATACAACGAGAGAGAATAGCTCATTCGATCGAATTTTAAGCAATTTGTTTAGTAACGGTGTTGCTTTGCGTCCAAGGATAATCACGATAAGCATGAATCCTAGGGCAATGAGAGCGGACATGAAGACGCCTCCGATGGAGGATGAATCACTAAGCACAAGTCCGGACAAGATTGAGATATATACAGCGAGGAATACATCTTCGAACATAATGATACCCAGTATCATCTCTGTCTCCGGATTGGCCGTTCGTTTCAAATCGACGAGCACCTTAGCTACGATGGCACTGGAAGAGATGGTGGTTATACCTGCGATAATGAGTGCTTCTGCAGCCGGGAAGCCGGACATAAAACCGAATAATAATCCCAGCGTAAAGTTAATTCCGATGTAGATCGAGCCGCCAACTGCAATAGAGCGGCCCGATTTAATTAAACGACCTACCGAGAATTCAAGTCCAAGGTAGAAGAGAAGGAACAGAATACCGATCCGACCCATAAAATCAATAAAAGGCTGACTTTCAATGAAACGGAAGTCCAGATGCCAGATTTTCATGGCATGTGGGCCAACGGCCATACCGATCAGAATATAAAATGGAACGACCGAAAATCTTAGTTTTGCCGATAAAAGGCCGGCTGCCGCAATGAGCACAAGGGCCAGACCTACTTCGAATATCAGATGATCCATCTATTTACCCCCTTCCAGTCAGGAGGAGGGATTTAAACAGTTTCTGCTGATTGCGTTCGCCAACGGCTACGACCGTGGATTCTGCACTGATAACTACCTCCGGACCTGGGCTGATATGTTTTTTGTGGTTTTTCTCTACAACGGCGATTACCGTTGCCCCAGAGTTTTGACGTACGTCCAATTCACCGATGGATTTACCGATACATCCGAAGGATGCTTCGATTTTGTACCACTCGATAATGAGGTCGTCAAACGTAACTTCAATATTTTCGAGCTGCTTCGGTTTGTAAGTCAATCCGCCAACAATAGCAGCAATCTGTCGTGCTTCGTAATCGTCAAGCGTAATCATCGAGATACTTTGATCGGGATCATCATACTCGAAGTGGTACATTTCCCGGCGACCGTCATCGTGAATAATAATGACAATTTTATCACCGCTGCTTGTTTCAATCTGAAATTTTTTGCCGATTCCCGGCAAGTCTGTTTCGCGTACATCCATGGATTATTGCCTCCTTATGATTAGGGGCTGGCCACAGAAGACAGGCTTATTTCCCGAAAATGAATAATCTGCTGCTCAAAGGAACATCAAATGATGCGGGTAAACAGAGCCAGAAATTCCTGACACAGCCATATGATTTGAATTTGTCGGTGTGGGTACAACAAAAATAGGTACTGTCATAAACATTCGTTCATCTAACGTGTGCTAAAAGGGTTATAAGTTATGCACAAGCACACCGTCTTAAATACAGAGGTGTCTCCATGCAAAAGCAACCTGTAAATACGTCGTAACGGTTAGTGAAGAGCGTTCACGTATTTTGGTGCTGTAGGGGTGAGGGATACATACATGCTGGTAAACTTAATAGGCAGCAAAAATAATCTGCGTTTGAACAGACAATACCACGGTTTAAAGGACAGACCCGTTGTAGGGATTCGCAGCATCAGTAACAATGCGAGGACAAGAAAGACAGGCTTATTATGCGTAACCGCAATTAGCTTGGACATAACTTGTGGATATTTGCGAATAACAGGTTTCTGCTGGGATTCGGGTATTTGTACTAACACTTCCTTGTTGGAAGTTGCGTCAACAGACACCCCAACGGCAGATTCGGACTGCATCGGAATAGGGAAGCACAAGGCTTGGAAAACGCACAAAATGATAATAATGGTGTAGTGGAGTATTCTAGGTTGTTGTCTCATTTTGGCTTCCCTCCTTTTCCGTGAAACATACTGTTATTAAAATAATAACACATTTTTGTCTTAACTCCAAACCTCTTCATAATATACTGAGAAATCATGACACGCTTTCCATCAATCCGCTTCGTATATCCCCATCGGCCTTGCCATATACTTTGAACAGGAAGGAAAGGAGTGATTCTTGTGGAACTGTTCGCTGTATGGACCGATGTATCGGGGCAAGAGGAAGCAGATCAATTTTATCGTTGTGTCAAGGAAAAAACCAAAGGTTTACATATAAGTAAAAGAGGATTTCGGCTCACCTTCAAACATAATGATGGAAGAGCAGCCTGGGTGTGCAGAGGGAATGAGAATCACGAAGACTTCCAGCAATGGCTTCCCCGGATCAGTGATTTGCTCTCCCTTGGACTCGCGGACTTCATTATGGAGACACACGAACGGAACATGGTCGAGGATATGATCGCCAAGGCGTGTTCTGTCATGGATGAGCATGAGGTGGAGAAGGTTAATCGGATATGCATGCCTCTACTATTAAATGGTGATCTGGATCAGCCCGGACTTCGGGAACGCCGCCGTACTACGTTGGCTAGTGGACTAAGGCACGATCTGGAGGATGTTCATTTTTTTCACCTCGAAGGCATTATCAATTTCCGCATACGTCCATATAAGCAGGAGCTTCAGGAATTAGTGGAGTATGCGCTGGATGAGTTCTGGATGGATCGGCAGTATGAAGAGTTTATGGGGCTGTTAAAATATTTTGTATTCTTTCAGGAAGCCAAAGTACCTCTAGTCCATCTTGTTCATAAGGGAATGCATGAATTTCAGGTGCTTGATGCGGGACTTAATCTGTTACCCGTGCAAAAGGATGAACAGGTCGTCGTAGAGATGCCAGGTCTGGAACTGGAGATGGATATTGAAGATATGATTGTAAGTACACTTATTTCGATCTCTCCTGAGAAAGTCATGCTGCATACGCGCACCCCGGATCTGCCGATCATCTCGACCATATGCCAGATCTTTGAAGACAAGGTGCAAATATGTCATCATTGCCCGGAATGTGAAGTGCTGCGTTCGGGATTGTTGACAGGTCTTGACGCAAGTGATCTCGGCAATTATAATAACTGTTGATCCATGATTTTTTCATGTGAACCATTGAACCAAAAGCGTTGACAAAGACAACAACCACACGCAAGATCGGTGCAGAGAGAGGAACCTAGGCTGAAATTTCCTCCGGTTATCACGTATGGTTTACCCCTTTGTAGCTGCAATTTTGAAAGTGGAGTTAGAATGTCGCCTTTATTGGGGATTATCCGCGAGTAAGGATCTGCCGGGTCATGCCCGTTATCGTCATGCCAATGAGGGCTGTACTTCCGAATATGGATGAATCAGCTGAATTAGGGTGGAACCACGAGTATATATCACTCGTCCCTTTGCCGGGACGGGTGTTTTTTGCGTTCCTTTGCATAATGACTGGAATAGCAATAGATAATCAGTCCATAACATCTGGACACGAAGGTTACATTTACAGGAGGAATGAGACAAATGGCAGTTAACATTAAACTACCGGATGGTTCGGTACGTGAGTACGCGGATGGCAGCAGCATTGAGGACGTAGCCGCTTCGATTAGCAGCGGATTGCGCAAAAATGCCGTAGCCGGCAAACTGGATGGCATCGTGGTGGACTTGTCCACAACACTTCATGAAGGAGCATTGGTGGAGATCGTCACTTTGGATTCACCAGAAGGACTTGAAGTGATGCGTCATAGTACTGCTCACTTGATGGCTCAAGCAGTGAAACGTTTATATGGTAACCAAGAGGTACGCCTCGGCATTGGCCCTGTCATTGAAGATGGTTTCTACTATGATATGGATCTTGAACAAGCGCTCAATCCTGAAGATCTGCAAAAGATCGAGAAGGAAATGGAACGTATTGTGAACGAGAACTTGCCAATTGTACGTAAGGAAGTTAGCCGCGAGGACGCGATCAAAACGTTCGAAGAAGTAGGCGATCCGTACAAACTTGAGTTGATTCGTGACTTGCCAGAAGACAGCGTGATCACGATTTATGAGCAAGGTGAATTCTTCGACTTGTGTCGTGGTCCTCACGTACCATCGACTAGTAAAATTAAAGTGTTCAAACTGATGAATGTCGCGGGTGCTTACTGGCGTGGAGATAGCAAAAACAAAATGCTTCAACGTATCTATGGTACGGCTTTTGTGAAAAAAGCACAGCTGGACGAGCATTTGCACTTCCTTGAAGAAGCTCGCAAAAGGGATCACCGCAAGCTGGGTAAAGAGCTCGAAATGTTCACATTCTCCCAACTGGTCGGACAAGGCCTGCCAATCTGGTTGCCTAATGGTGCGAAGCTGCGCCGTACTCTGGAACGTTACATTGTGGATCTGGAAGAAAGTCTTGGATACCAGCATGTATACACACCGGTTCTGGGTAACGTGGAATTGTACAAAACATCCGGACACTGGGAGCACTACCAGGAAGATATGTTCCCGAAAATGGTTATGGATAACGAGGAACTCGTTCTCCGTCCAATGAACTGTCCTCACCATATGATGGTGTACAAGTCCAGCATGCACAGCTACCGTGATCTGCCAATCCGAATTGCCGAGCTTGGCATGATGCACCGTTACGAAATGTCGGGGGCGCTAACAGGTCTGCACCGTGTACGTGCAATGACACTGAACGACTCACACATTTTTGCACGCCCGGATCAGATCAAAGAAGAGTTCGCTCGTGTTATCGAGTTGATTCAAACGGTGTACAAGGATTTCGGTATCAACGAATACCGTTTCCGTCTGTCCTATCGCGATCCGAAGGATACCGAAAAATACTTCCAGAACGACGAGATGTGGGAAATGTCTCAACGCATGCTGCGTGAAGTTGTGGAAGAACTTGACCTTCCATTCTATGAAGCTGAAGGTGAAGCGGCGTTCTACGGTCCGAAGCTGGATGTACAGATCAAAACAGCACTGGGCAAAGAAGAGACATTGTCTACTGTCCAGCTGGACTTCCTGTTGCCTGAACGCTTTGAACTTGAATATGTGGGAGATGACGGACAGAAACATCGTCCAGTCGTTATTCACCGCGGTGTAATTAGTACAATGGAACGTTTCACAGCATTCTTGCTGGAGAACTTTGCAGGAGCTTTCCCGCTGTGGTTGTCTCCGGTTCAGGCGAAAGTGATTCCGGTATCCGGAAACTTCGACGATTATGCGCGTGAAGTGGAAGCGAAGCTGAAACGTGCGGGAATCTCTGCTGAAGCCGATCTGCGGAATGAGAAGCTTGGATATAAAATCCGTGAGGCGCAGCTGGAGAAAATGCCTTATATGTTTGTTGTCGGTGAGAATGAACGGAATGCAGAAGCGGTATCCGTGCGTAAGCGTGGAGAAGGCGATCTGGGCATGAAACCGCTTGATGAGATTATCGCTCAACTGAAAGAGGAAATTGCAACACGTTTGGTGTAAATGAACAAATGATCTATCAGATAACCAGTGCATAAGTTGCGCTGATCAATCAGAAAAACGCTTGAATGACATGGGATTGACCAATGTTATTCAGGCGTTTTTTCGTCGTGTTTGTTGTGAAAAGTATAGATTAATTGCTTTTTGGAAAACCTTTGCAGTGAGGGGGAGGTTATACAATGAAAAAGCAATTCTCAATTCAAAAGAGACATATACGGGGTTTACTGGTTGGCTGTGTGATGTTCGCCGGGATGATGATTAACCTGAATCAGGCGGATGCGTATACATTTGAAGAGGAAAGTGCGGTACTGCATGTCGAGAGTCACAACAGTAGCAGTGAAGGTCCAATTATTGAGACTTCGAGCAAGCCTATTCAGGAATTTCCGGAACAGGTCAACGTTCAATACAGTGATGAGGCCCAGCTGACGACGATGGTGTATATGGCTTTACTATGGTCACCACAACCGATGGTCATTCCAAGGCCAGAGGTTCCCGAGAAACAGGTGGGTGATCCGGCTATGCCTGTGCTTGCTCCACGTTCAGAACAGGTGCTGGGCACACAGAAGGTGACAGCAACAGGATATACGGCAGGTGTGGAGTCTACAGGAAAAGGACCTAAACACCCCCAATACGGAATTACGTATTCCGGTGTAAAAGTACGTCGTGATAAAGAAACAGTTTCCACGATTGCAGCTGATCCAAAGTTGTTCCCAATGGGTTCGATTTTGTATATTCCGGGCTATGGATATGGGATTGTTGCAGATACGGGTTCAGCGATCAAAGGCAATAAAATCGATCTGTATTTCCCGACAACGAAGCAAGTGTACAAGGAATGGGGCAAAAAGGATGTGGAGGTACAGGTAATCAGGCAAGGCGCTGGCAAGTGCACAGAAAAGATGCTCAGCGAATTGGCGGATGCAATTGACGTGTACAAATCCGTACCGGACTCCTGGTTGGACAAGGCCATTTAATTTCACATGTTTACATGAATAACTGAAGTGCTCTCTTCACATAATACTGACTGGGGACGAACCCCGCGGTGCAGCAATGCAGCGTAAATATGAAGAGAGAGGTGATTCGTTGTGGCTAAAAAATCACAAGGGTACCAAACGCCAAACGAGAAGTACAATGCAGAGTTTGGAGAAGAGAATGCAGCAGCTAAAGTGAAGCAATCCGCTCAAAACAAAGTACAAGATAATTTCCAAACACCTGATGAAAAATACAATGCCGAGTTTGGTGTAGAAAACACAGGCCAAACAAGCCAAGGCAAAGCATCAAAATACAAAAAATAATTGAAGATTCATTAACTCAAATGATGATTCAGCACCCTGGAGCCATAGCTCTGGGGTGTTTTACATATACGGATTTCTTACAAAAAAATCCTCCCATCTCAGTCTCGAGACCGAGAAGACTTCCATCTGCCGCCGCTGTTCTCATTGTCCTGTCTGAGTTACACTGGATACATAATACAGACGAAGGAGACATGAGCGATGAAACGATCTACGCGTGACCGCTGGTGGGTAGGCATACCTCTTATTGCTATTGGTGCGATGATCTTGTTCAGACAATTGGGATATGACATTGATGTAGGATATATTTTCAGAACATATTGGCCGTTATTTCTAATCTGGTGGGGGGTCAAAGGAATTTCCGAGATTCGTCGCAATGGAGGTTACGCCTTCATTGGACCGGTAATAGTCCTGGCGATCGGTGGCTACTTTCTTGCCCGCAACCTGGGATGGATCGATTACTCCATGGGGGAGTTCATCCGATATCTGATTCCGGTTATGCTGATTGGTGGAGGATTGTTCGTACTAATTGGGCCACGACGTCGTGATCGGAAACATCATGACAAGATGCAGCCACCTCCAGCACCTGAGCAACCTTATAAACCGTTGTCCCCTGAGGATTTGGAGATGCCATCGTCGTTTGACGAACAATTCGAGAAAACATTTGGCAAACCGAAACAGGAACATAAGAACGATCCTCATGTGCCTCATTTCACAGGATCAACGGATTCATCATCACAAGGGCATCAATATAAGAAGAAATATCAATCGTATAACTCCAGTGATACCGGATATGAAGAACAATATGACGATGGCTACGGAAATGGTTATGGAGATTATGGCAGTGGCAATACCATTAATAAATCAGCATTCATTGGTGATCTGTACATGGGACAGGAAGTATTCTCGTTGAAACCGATGAACATCTCGGCTTTTATCGGAGATACCGTGATTGATTTGACCAAAGCACAGATTCCTTATGGGGAGACGAAGATTGTCATTTCTTCATTTATTGGGGATGTGAAAGTATTTGTTCCAGAAGATATGGACCTGGGTGTGACGGTGACGACGAATTCCTTCATTGGAGACATGTCATTGTTGAACCAGAAACGTGGCGGATTCCTGAGTAGTGCCCAGGCTGAAACGGCCCATTATCGTGAAGCAAGCAAAAAGGTGCGGATTATTGTAAGTGTGTTTATCGGAGACGTCAAAGTCAATAAGGTGGGTTAACGCATGATTCGAACCATTCTCAAGGCCAATAAGTGGGAACTGATGATGTATTTTGCGCTAACCGGTCTGATTACGCTGGGTGGATTCTATCTATTGTATGGAGAGGTATTGATGGGGGCTGGTCGTCAGCGGGCATGGACCTATGTTGCCGTTGTTGTGCTGGCCACCGTTATCACCGGATACATTGCTGCTCTGCGCCTTCAGCGCAAGATTGACCTGCTTGATCTCAACATGTTGAAAGTGTCCAAGGGCAATCTGGCGGTACGCATGCCTGAGGCGGATGACGCTTCGTTCGGTCGTGTCTATCAGGAGTTCAATGTCATGATGGATTCGATTGAGAAAAAGATGAGACTGCTTCAGCGCCTCGGTGAGCAGGAAGTTATTGAGAAGGAGCAAGCCTCGGAGCGGGCTGTGCTTGAAGAACGCAAACGAATGGCAAGAGACCTCCATGACACGGTTAGCCAGCAGCTGTTTGCGATGCATATGTCGGCTTCGTCCTTGCCGCGTCTGCTGGAGATGAATCCGGAACATGGCGGTAAAGTACTGGACCAGTTGATCCAGATGTCACATATTGCACAGCGTCAAATGCGTGGACTCATTGCCCAACTTCGACCAGTGGAGCTGGAAGGACGTGATCTCTCGGCGGCACTGGATAGCTGGTTTCCTGATTATTGCAGGCAGAATGGCCTCAAAGGTGTGAAAGAGCTGGAACTGGATGGCGGAATCTCGGATGCCATTGAGCACCAGCTGTTTCTTGTTATTCAGGAGGCGGTTGCGAATGTCGTGAAGCATGCAGAGGCAGGACTGGTCAGTCTGTCCATACGAGAGAGTGAACATCAGATCAGCATGAGCATCAGCGATGATGGCCAGGGATTTTTACAGCAAGCCGAGCGTCCAGGGTCATACGGATTATCCACCATGCGTGAACGAGCGGAGAAGCTTGGGGGGCAAGTTCAGATTATATCGAAGCCGGGAGCGGGAACAACGGTACGGGTATTCATCCCGAAATTCCCGAACGTACCTGAGTGAACTAGAGGGGGAGACGGAATGAGCGGTAAAGTAAACGTGATGATTGTGGATGACCATGATATGGTGCGAATGGGGTTGAAAACGTATCTGATGCTGGAACCTACTTTTCATGTGATGGGAGAAGCGGGCCATGGACAGGATGCGCTAGATCAGTTACGTAAGTTAAATGATAATGAAATGCCGGACCTGATCCTGATGGATCTGATGATGCCTGTTATGAATGGTGCTGAAGCGACACAGGCCATCATGAATGAATTCCCGAAGATGAAGATTGTGATGCTCACGAGTTTCCTGGAGGATGATCTAGTTGTTCAAGCGATTGAAGCCGGAGCGGTCAGTTATGTGCTGAAGACGGTCTCTGCCGAAGAACTTATCTATGCTCTTCAAGGAGCCTATAGAGGCATGCCTGTGATGACAGGTGATGTGTCGCAGGCCTTAACTCGGGGAATCAGGCAGCGTACGGCGAGAGAGAGTGAATCAGGTCTGACTGAACGGGAGAAGGAAGTGCTGTTGCTTATTGCAGAGGGAAAGACCAACAAAGACATTGGAGAAGAATTACATATCAGTATCAAAACCGTCAAAACACATGTGAGTAATCTACTGATGAAATGTGAGATGGATGATCGTACACAATTGGCTATCTATGCGCATCGTCAGGGCTGGGTGAAAACGAAAGGGTAAAATGCTGTCATGACGGGGAAAATAATCTATTCTTACGTGCTTTTATCTCCTTTTTAATTGTTTTTAAGGTACGGTTAAGGTTTAAAGTACAAAATAAGGACAGTTAAAGAATATCTCTTGGGAATAAGAGATTGGGAGGTAGAGAGGCATGGACGAACGTAATTATAGATCGAACCGTCAAGACGAGGAAAATGAAACCAAACAAACGGAGAACCGCAATTCTTCCGGAACGGACGAATCCTCCTATTATTATTCTTATGGACCTTTTCAGTCCGTGAATCAGGAAGATACAGCAAATCACATGGGAAGCAATAATCAGCGTGAAGAAGGTAATGTAGAGATTACAAAACCTGATCCAGTGAGACCCGTACCTACTTACTATAATAGTGAATCATCCGAGCAAGCGAAAAGATCCTCCGGAGGCGGCGGAAACGGCTCAGGTAACGGTGGAGATCAAGGGAATGGCGGCAAAGGCAACTGGAATTATAATAACCGCAAGCCACGTTCTTCCGTAAGATCACTTCTGTTCTCCTTTATTGCCGGCATGCTGGTCATTACCGTTCTCATGTACACAGCCGACAGAACGAACATGTTCACACCGGAGACTGCACTTACGAACACAGGCAATGAAAGCTCGGGACAGGAAGCGTCCACGAACACAGGCGGAGGCAACAATGTGACAGCGTCGTTACTGCCAACAGGCAAAGAAGACGTTTCTTCCGTAGTAACGAGTACAAGTCCAGCAGTCGTCAAAATCGAAACACTCGCGAAACAGTCCTCACGCACAGGTACTGGTCAGGGTGGATCCAATACAAGCGATCCGTTGTACCAATACTTCTTTGGTAATGGAACGGAAGGCAATCAAGGCCAGAGCCAGCAGCAACAACAGCAAAGCAGTAATCAGTTGGTTCCACTAGGCATTGGTTCTGGATTTATTTTTGACAAAGAAGGATATATCCTGACGAACCAGCACGTGGTTCAGGGTGCAGATGTGATTCAGGTTACGCTGGAGAACAACAGCAAGCCTTATGAAGCGAAACTGCTCGGAAGCAGCTTTGATCTGGATTTAGCGGTATTGAAAATTGAGAAAAACAGTGGTGACGATGCGTTCCCTGTAGCTCCACTGGGCGATTCCAACAGTACTCAAGTCGGTGAATGGCTTGTAGCTATTGGTAACCCTGAAGGCTTCGAACACACCGTTACAGCAGGTGTGCTGAGTGCCAAAGAACGTACGATCAGTATTCCGGATGAAGAAACAGGCAAAACACGTGAATATAGCCACTTGCTGCAAACGGATGCTTCCATTAACCCGGGTAACTCCGGTGGTCCGTTGCTTAACCTGAACGGGGAAGTTATCGGGATGAACGTTGCAGTCAGTGCAGATGCACAAGGAATTGGTTTTGCGATCCCATCAAGCGTCATCTCGGAAGCTGTTAAATATCTTAAAGAGAACAAAGAAGTTCCCAAAGAGCCAGTACCATTTATCGGTGCATCTCTGATGGCTCTTACTCCTGAAGTCGCTAAACAAATGGGAACAGATGTGACCGAAGGTTCTGTCGTAGCCAGCACGATCTTCCAATCACCGGCTTACCAAGCAGATCTTCGTGCATATGACATCATCACAGGCGCCAACGGTACGCCGTACGCCACAAGTCAGGATCTGATTGATTTTATCAAGAAACAGGAAATCGGCAGTGAAGTGACACTGAACGTGGTTCGTGACGGTAAGAAAATGGATCTGACAATTAAAATCGGCAACAAAAATGATTTTGATACTTCACAAACAACGGATACACAACAGCAGCAACAACCATAATATTGGATTAAGGATTGGCAGAACGGAAGGGTTTGAAGGCCCTTCCGTTTTTTTGCCCTGAACTAACGGGATAACAATGGAGCACCCTTGAATGAAGACTTTTACTTGAAGATGCAGATTGTGCTTCTGCCTGTTACAATGGGATAAAACGTTAGGATAAAGGAGAAAGACCATGCGCTCAACTATTTTGATTGTGGATGACGACGAAAAAATTGTGTCCATGCTCCGCCGTGGGCTGGCTTTTGAAGGATATGAGGTACAGACCGCTTCCAATGGAGCTGAAGGTCTTAGCAAACTGATGGACAAAGAGCCGGACATCGTTGTATTGGATGTGATGATGCCGCAGATTGACGGATTTGAGGTATGTCGCAGATTGAGGGAAGCAGGAAGCAAAGTGCCTGTGCTGATGCTTACGGCCAAGGATGAAGTACAGAGTCGAGTGACTGGACTGGATACAGGGGCCGATGACTATCTCGTGAAGCCGTTTGCGTTGGAAGAATTATTGGCACGTGTCCGCGCTTTGCTGCGCCGCAAGTCAGATATCGCGGGTACACCAGACAATCGTCTGATGTATGAGGATATTATTCTGGACAATGACTCACGTGAAGTCGTGCGAGATGGTCAACGTCTGGAACTGACTGCCAAGGAATTCGAACTGTTGAATCTGTTTATGCAAAATCCAAGACGGGTACTGTCCCGCGATCTGATTATGGACAAAATCTGGGGTTACGATTATAGCGGGGAGTCTAACGTGCTTGAAGTGTACATTGCCATGCTTAGACAAAAGACTGAAGAATACGGTGGCAAACGTCTAATCCAGACCATCCGGGGAGCCGGTTATATTCTGAGAGGTGACTCCTGACATGTCCATTCGGTTAAGACTAACCGCATGGTATTCTGGTATCCTGGCCGCCGTGCTTATTTTTTGGGGCGTTGTGATCTATGCCTTTGTTTATTTTAACTCCTACCAGGAAGTTGAACAGCAATTGAAGGTCAAGAGTGCCCGGATTACAGAGCAAATTGGTGTAAATCCACTTTCGCAGTCGCTGGATCTGGACCCATTTACAGAGAGCCAGCTTCAGGAGGCACAAATTTACATTCAACTCTGGGATTATCAGAGCCGTTCGGGCAGAATTTCCGGTAATATGGAGAAATTAGGGATTCAATTTCCGGTATTGAAATCCAATGAAATTCTCAAGGAGCGGGGAATATCCAAGATCTATGTGGATGGGACGCCGTTTCTGGTGAATCAATTGCCTCTGTCTCTTCAGGGAACCAATGAAGTCAGAGGAATTCTTCAGGTAGGTGCCAATGTAAGTTCACAGGAGCGCTTGCTGGAGGCATTGCTTAATATTTTGGTTTTTGGATGGCTCGTGGCGATGGCATTGGCTATAACCTCAGGTCTTGTTCTGGCCCGGAAGTCGATGCGTCCACTCGTGAATGTCATAGATGCTGCGAATCAGATCCAATCCGGTGATGATCTTAGTGTGCGAATTCAATATGCAGGACCGAAGGATGAGATCGGGCGTCTGATTGAAACGGTCAACAATATGCTTGAACGTACAGAATTATCCTTCCGCGGGTTGGAGGAGACGAATGCGGCCCAACGCCGCTTTGTATCCGATGCCTCACATGAACTGCGTACGCCGCTGACCACCATTCGCGGGAACGTGGACTTCCTGAAGAAGCTGTGGGATCAGGAGGGCACCGACCGACCGAATTTGGATGAAGAAACGGTAAGACAGATGTCCGTCGAGGCGTTGGAAGACATGGCCGATGAAGGTAAACGTATGAGCAGATTGATCAGTGACATGTTGTCATTGGCGAGAGCGGATACAGGTCAGAAAATTGAACTGAATCCGGTACCACTACAGATATTGGTGCAGGAAGTCGCGCGAAGATCGCAATTCCTGGATCACCATGCAGACTGGCGCCCGGGTGATCTGTCGATTCTTAATGGTATCTATGTGAACGGCAGCAAGGATTATTTGCAACAGATGCTGTTTATTTTCATCGAAAATGCGTTTAAATACACGCCAGAAGGCTCCGTGACACTGGATGCCGTATTGTACAAAGGTCAGGTAGGACTACGCATCAGCGACACCGGTATTGGGATGGATCGGGACGAAGTGCCGTTCATCTTTGATCGCTTCTATCGGGCAGATGAATCCCGCGGGGCTACACCTGGCATAGGTCTGGGACTTTCGATTGCCAAGTGGATCATTGAGGAACACCATGGATCGGTTGAGGTTGTGACCAGACGTGGAGAAGGAACCACCTTTATTATCTGGTTGCCGGTTGTCTTTGCTCCGCCTATCGAATAAAGGTATAATAGACAGGACTGCAATTACATCGGCAACGTTGCCGAGAAAGAAAGCGGGTGGCAACCAAGTGGAAGTACTGCGAATTTCACCGCGGGGATATTGTTACGGCGTTGTGGATGCGATGGTGCTCGCGCGTCAAGCGGCACGCAATCTGGATTTACCACGACCTATTTATATATTGGGTATGATTGTGCATAACCAACATGTGACGGATTCCTTTGAAGATGAAGGTATTATTACATTGGATGGTCCGAACCGGATGGATATTTTGAGCCAAGTGGAGAGTGGCACGATTATTTTCACAGCTCACGGCGTTTCTCCAGAAGTGCGCAAGCTGGCACGGGATAAAGGTTTGACGACAGTGGATGCAACATGCCCTGATGTAACCAAGACCCATGATCTCATTCGGGAGAAGACGGCAGAAGGTTATCAGATCATCTATATCGGTAAAAAGAATCATCCTGAACCAGAGGGGGCTGTTGGCGTTGCGCCAGACCTCGTTCACCTGATCGAGAAGGAAGAAGAGATCAATGGACTGAACGTTCCTCCAGGCAAAATTCTTATTACGAATCAGACAACGATGAGCCAATGGGATATCAAGCATATTATGAGCCGTCTGTTGGAGAAGTTTCCGGGCGCAGAGATTCACAATGAAATCTGCCTGGCGACTCAAGTCCGTCAGGAAGCTGTCGCTGAACAGGCGGGGCAGTCTGATCTGGTTATTGTTGTAGGTGATCCTCGCAGCAATAACTCTAACCGTCTGGCACAAGTGTCGGAGGAAATCGCGGGGGTTACGGCCTACCGTGTATCCGATGTGGCAGAGATTCAGCAAGAATGGCTGAAAGGTGTAAATAAGGTGGCGGTTACTTCGGGTGCTTCAACACCAACACCGATTACGAAGGAAGTCATCCTTTATCTGGAGCAGTATGAACATGACAAGCCGGAGACGTGGGAAATTAAGCGTACCGTGAACATGAGCAAACTGCTGCCACCAGTTAGAGAAAAAACACGTACACCTTAGGGAACTGTAAAAGTAAGTCTAAGTGTATGTGAATTGCAAACGAGAAGTGAATGAGAAGAATCCTGTTACGCGGAACCGAATTCGGAGCCTGCGGAGCAGGGTTCTTTTTGTATAGGGATAAGGAATGTGTACCTTGACGCAATAGGAGAACTATGGTATATTTACTTTAACGGATAAAAGCTTAAAAGCGAACAAGCGTTTAAGTGCGACAGAGTTTTCAGATTTAATCAGACGCACGTTAAGAAATTATTGTGCTCTCATACAAGGAAGGATGGGAATTAATATGATCGTTATTGCAGGCAAGGCTACTCCGGAGGAACAGATTCAGGATATCGTTGCAGCTATTGAAAAAGAAGGGCTTCAGGTACACATCTCTCGCGGAGAGGATCGTACTATCATTGGTTTGATTGGCAAAGTTGAACCTAAAATGCAGGAGCATCTTCGCCAAATGAAAGGTGTCGAGAATGTCGTTAAAATCTCGAAGTCCTACAAATTGGCAAGCCGTGACTTCCACCCGGAAGATACAGTGATCTCCATCAAAGGTGTAGATATCGGCGGGAAAGAACTTGTTGTCATGGGCGGACCATGTGCGGTTGAATCCGCTGCGCAGATTGATGAGATTGCCGGGCTTGTGAAAGCTGCTGGTGGGCAAGTGTTGCGTGGGGGAGCATTTAAGCCTCGTACGGGTCCTTACAGCTTCCAGGGAACGGGCGTAGAGGGATTGATCATGATGGCGGAAGCAGGCAAGAAACATGATCTGCTGACCATTACAGAAGTCATGACACCTGAGTATGTGGATATTTGCGCCGAGTACGCAGATATTCTGCAAGTAGGTACACGTAACATGCAGAACTTTGACCTGCTCCGCAAATTGGGCGAGTGTGGCAAACCGGTATTGTTGAAACGTGGCTTCAGTGCGACATACGATGAATTGTTGAATGCGGCTGAATACATTCTTGCGGGTGGTAACCCGAATGTCATGCTGTGTGAGCGTGGTATTCGTACGTTTGAATCCTACACACGGAATACGCTTGATCTGTCCGCAATTCCTGTTCTGCAGTCTCTGAGCCATTTACCAGTTATTTCAGACCCGAGCCATGGTACTGGGCGCCGTGAACTGGTGGAACCGATGACGAAAGCTTCTGTTGCTGCGGGTGCTAATGGCCTGATCATTGAGATGCATACCGATCCGGATAACTCTATGACAGGAGATGGTGTGCAGTCCTTGTTCCCTGACCAATTCGCCAACCTGCTGCAGGATCTGGAGAAATTGGCACCAATCGTGGGTAAATCATTCAGTACAGCCAAACAACCGGCAGAATTTTTCCCGGCACGTGTAGGAGTGTAATAAGAATTTCATAGTCAAGGTCTGGATCATCATCCGGGCATCTCCTCTGGTCTCGTTCATTGCAACGGAATCAGATAGATGCTCGGTTTTTTGCATATTTTGCAGTTTTGAACGTATTTATTAATCAATAGTGATAAGAAACATTTATGATGTGAAGTTTTTTCCATGATTTAGGTTAAAATAGGGGTCGCTTTACCGCATTAAACCAGTTAAATATATATAAAAATAGTTGTTATATGAATTTATGTTATTTATAAAGTGTGAGTATATCTAACATCCCTTCAAAAAATACCTTACATAAGTATTGACGATGTCATGTTTTAAAATTTATAATGACGACAGAAAAAAATTCGAATTTAGACATTTTCTTAGTGGGGTTGTTTAATGTTCGGAATATTTGGGAGGACGAATACATGTCGGTTGAAAACGTATTGAAATCAATTCAAGAGAACAACATCGAGTGGGTAGATTTTCGTTTTGTAGATTTAGCTGGTCGTGCACATCACATCTCGTTGCCAGCTTCGGCTGTTGATGCAGACACGTTCGTAAATGGAGTAGCTTTTGACGGTTCTTCTATCCAAGGTTTCCGCGGAATTGAAGAGTCCGATATGGTTATGATGCCAGATCCTGAAGCGACTTATGTCGATCCGTTCACTGCACACCCTACATTGAATGTTATGTGTGATATCTTCACTCCGGATGGCGAGCGTTATGAGCGTGACCCACGTAGCATCGCTGTTAAAGCAGAAGCTTATTTGCAAGAGAGCGGTGTAGGTACAGCGGCATTCTTCGCACCTGAATCCGAGTTCTTCATCTTCGACGATGTACGTTATGAGAGCGGCACGAATAGCTCTTCCTACTTCGTAGATTCCGAAGAAGCTTCTTGGAACACAAACCGCAAAGAAGAAGGCGGAAACCTGGGCTTCAAAGTTCGCACTAAAGGCGGATATGTTCCAGTAGCGCCAGTGGATACACAACAAGACATTCGTAGCGAAATGTGTCGCCTTTTGGAAGAAGCAGGCCTGTCGATCGAGCGTCATCACCATGAAGTGGCGACAGCGGGTCAAGCCGAAATCAACTTCCGTTTTGATACACTGAAGAAAACAGCAGATAACCTGCTTGCATACAAATACATCGTGCACAACACTGCACGTCAATATGGTAAAGTAGCGACATTCATGCCAAAACCATTGTTCGGTGATAATGGTAGCGGAATGCACGTTCACCAATCCATCTTCGATGGCGATTCCCCATTGTTCTATGACAAAACGGGATATGCTAACCTGAGTGAAATGGCTTTGCACTACATCGGAGGTATCTTGTACCATGCTCCGGCACTGATCGCTTTGACTAACCCTAGTACGAACTCGTTCAAACGTCTCGTACCTGGTTACGAAGCACCAGTAAACTTGGTTTACTCCAAAGGTAACCGTTCTGCAGCAGTTCGTATTCCGGTTGCAGCTGTGACACCTAAAGGTTGTCGTATCGAGTTCCGTACACCTGACTCCACAGCTAACCCATACTTGGCATTCTCCGCAATGCTGATGGCTGGTCTGGATGGAATCAAACGTAAAATCAACCCAACTGAGCTTGGATATGGTCCGCTCGACAAAAACATCTATGACCTGTCTGATGCAGATAAAGAAAACATCCGCAGTGTACCAGCTTCCCTCGAAGAAGCACTGGATGCATTGGCAGCTGATAACGAGTTCTTGACTGAAGGCGGCGTATTCACGAAAGAATTCATTGAAAACTACATCAACCTCAAACGTGATGAAGCAAAAGCAGTAGCGATCCGCATTCATCCGCACGAGTACAGCCTATACTTCGACTGCTAATCAGTCGGGGTCGGAACAGCTCTTGTTCCAACTTAAAGCCTCCGGGACACGCTCTCGGAGGCTTTTCCTTGAATTAAACAATGTAGTGCTTTAACTTTGCAGGGTGATAAAGGAATTTGATGACCTGAATTCAACACTTCAGTGCATATTGCCCTTGAAGCAGATAGAGAATACTGATATCATAGCGATAATATTCACTTAGTATGTCAGAGTTACGGATGGAAAGGGCGGGGGATTTTGTGACAAAAAGAGCGTATAACTTTAATGCAGGGCCTGCGGCGTTACCACTTGAGGTACTGGAGCGTGCACAGGCGGAATTTGTAGATTTTCGTAATACAGGCATGTCGATTATGGAGATGTCTCACCGTGGAGCGGTGTACGAGTCTGTACATAATGAAGCTCAGGAGCGCTTGTTGTCGCTTCTAGGCAATCCAAAAGGATACAAGGTTCTCTTTCTGCAGGGCGGTGCAAGCACTCAGTTCGCGATGCTGCCTATGAACCTGCTCGGAGCAGGACAGACAGCAAGTTACGTAATGACTGGCAGCTGGGCCAAGAAGGCTCTGTCTGAGGCGAAGTTGATCGGCGAGACACATGTTGCTGCATCTTCGGAAGCGGAGAAATTCATGAAATTGCCGGATGTTTCGAATCTGAGTTTGCCGGAACGTACGGCTTATGTGCATCTGACTTCCAACGAAACGATTGAAGGTACGCAATTCAAGTCATTCCCGGATACGGGTTCAGTACCTCTGATTGCGGACATGTCGAGTGATATTTTCTGTAAACCATTCGATCTCAATCAATTCGGCATGATCTACGCCGGTGCACAGAAAAACCTGGGTCCATCCGGAATTACGGTTGTAATTGCTCGTGAGGAGCTGGTGAGCGAATCGCCTAAAACGATTCCAACCATGCTTCGTTACAGCACACATGTAGACAACAACTCCCTATACAATACGCCACCTTCCTTCTCCGTATATATGGTGAATGAAGTATTGAAGTGGATTGAAGAACAGGGCGGACTGGCTGGTATTGAGCAAAAAAATACGAAAAAAGCGGAATTGCTCTATAACACAATTGATTCTTCCGGTGATTTCTACCGTGGTTGTGTGGAAGTAGAAGATCGTTCCCTCATGAATGTAACCTTCCGTCTTGCTTCTGAGGAACTGGAGAAAAAGTTCATTAAAGCATCCGAGGAAGAAGGATTCGTAGGTCTGAAAGGACATCGCAGTGTCGGTGGTCTCCGTGCCTCCATTTACAATGCTGCTCCTTATGAGAGTGTTAAGGCACTTACAGACTTCATGAGCCACTTCCAGAAGACAAATGGATAATTAGTATAGGTACTGTGTCATGGACCTTCGTGTCTAATCCTGTGCCTTACCAGAGCCTTCCACATTGACGTGTGGAGGGCTTTTCTTTAAGATTAGAGGGTTGTCGTCAACATGAAATGAAAAGGAGATTGAACACATATGGCTTTACACATCGTTCTGGTTGAACCAGAAATTCCGGCAAACACAGGGAATATTTCGCGTACTTGTGCGGCAACCGGTACCCATCTGCATCTCGTGCGTCCACTTGGATTTCGAACAGATGATGCTACATTGAAACGAGCAGGGCTGGATTACTGGCATGCCGTTCATATTGAATACCACGATTCATTCGAAGAGGTTCAGGAAAAATATTCGGAAGGTCGTTTCTTCTACGCAACTACGAAGGCCAAGAATCGATACAGTGATTTTAAATTTCAAGATGGGGATTTCCTTGTCTTTGGTAAAGAGACTAAAGGCCTGCCGCCTGAATTAATTGCTGCGAATCCTGACACATGTATGAAAATGCCAATGACTGGTGACGTTAGATCATTAAATCTGTCCAATTCGGCAGCAATTATTGTGTATGAAGCATTGCGTCAGCTTGATTTTCCGGGGTTAGAGGGTTAAATTCGGGTTATTAATGACGGCTAGAATTCGGTAAAAAAACATTTTTCAAAAAAAAGGACAAAAAATGTTTATTTCCAGCAGGATTCGACAAAATGTTGGCGAATCTATAAACATAGTACAAATGTACCTAGAAATTTAGAGTAAGATAGGAGAGGTGTGCCGTAGCTATGAAGCCAGCTGGAGTAGTTCGCAAAGTTGACCAATTAGGTAGGATCGTATTGCCTAAATCTTTGCGTAAAAGGTATCAAATGAACGAGGGAGATCCTGTAGAGATCTTAGTACAAGGGGACCATATTATCTTGGAGAGATATCGTCCAAAATGTATTTTCTGCGGCTCCATCGAGGAAGTCAACGAGTTCAAAGAGCGTTACATATGCGCACAATGTTTAGATGAAATGACTCAGCTTCCACAGCACGGGTAAGAAATCACGTCATGGGGTCCATTGACCCCGTGGCGTTTTTTTTGTTTTAATATCCAGCCGATGGTACGGTTCGATATGAACAAAAGGAAAATACGTAAACTTGCGTTAAAAGCATATAGGTAAAATCTCATCCCATACGGCATTCAGGATGCCTTGCATATTTTCTTCCTCACTGTTAATACATATGACAGCTTCCCTTGAGGGAAGGATGATACACAACTGTCCATAGGCGCCATCGGCGCGGTAAGCATCATGGGAACACATCCAGAACTGATACCCATAACCTTTTCCCCAATCACCGTCTCCAGTCGTTTCGATCTGTCTGGACGTAGCTTGTCTAATCCAATCCGCAGGTACAAGCTTTGTGCCTTCCCAGAGGCCCTCCTGCAGCAGTAATTGTGCAAATCGACTTAGTTCCTCATTGCTTATGCAAAGACCAGCACAGCCGAGTGTTACCCCCAGTGGAGAGGTTTCCCACTCTACATCATGAATGCCAAGCGGCTCAAATAACCGTGGAGTCAGGTAATCTTTCACGGTTTGGCCGATAGCAGCCTGCAGCATGGCCGAGATCATAAACGTATCGCCACTGCTGTAAGTAAATTGTTCTCCAGGCATTCGGTCCAGAGGCAGCGACATGTAATATTTCGCCCAATCCTTCTCGGTCAACGAAGCTCGTTCATCCGCCCAAAGAGGCGGCGAGTCATGGCCTGAAGACATTCGGAGAAGGTCGCGTAACTTCAGTTCCCGCGGCGAGGGGAGATAGTGCTGTGCAATGGGTACATGATCATAAGAGAAATAATCACCAAGTGTGGCATCCAGATGTATCAGACCTTCTTCAAGTGCAAGTCCAACAGCCATACAGGTGAAGGATTTGCTAATGGAATGTTGTACCCGGCGCTGATCCTTATCACGATCCCAATGGGCAAACAGATGTCCTTTTTGTAATATGCGAATGGAGAAAACGTTCAATTGCTGCTCAGTAATCGTTTGGATGAAGCCTTCGAGTTTCTCAGACATATTAACCTCCCTAATATCAGGTGAAACCTGAGTAAAATCGGTTGGTGAAACGTTTCCGTAATTCGATTGTAAAATCAGAACCCATGTTAGTATAAACCTGGTTTGGTGTCAATTAAAGTTGTAATAGCACTGACTAAAATTTCATTTTTTCGCAATAATAGTGTCTTTGGGCGCAAATTCAGGCTTTAAAAAGCATGTTTTCGAGAAAATAACGCGAAATTTGTAAAAAGGTTATTGACAGGATTTACTCATCGGGCTTATGATTTATTCGAAACGATTCGAAGAAATCGCTTCCACATCAAAAGTGTTGTAATGAAGTCCATGTGAATCAACGTTGGCTATGTTTTGAAACGATTCGAGAAAATCGTTTCGATAACCCATCGTAATACAAGGGAATCTACAACAGCCTGCAATCCAACGCCAGAGAAACGAATGAGTAAAGACAGCAGGCGATGATGAGAGGGGTTACATTATGGCACATATAACGATCGAAACTGGATCGCCAACCTTATGCATGAATACGAGCATACATGTTGTGTCCAGTGACTCCGGAGAGACTTCAGGCGGTACACTATATCTGTTGCACGGGGCAGGCGATAATGCGAGTACCTGGCAGCGGTTAACCACAATTGAGATGTATGCAGCGCAATACGGCTGTACCGTCATTATGCCAGAAGCGAATCGAAGCTATTACACCGATATGGAATACGGCCTGAATTACTTCCACTACATCACTCAGGAGTTACCTGAAGTATGCAAGCGTCTACTCAATCTGAATCCTGATCCGGAGAAAACGTACGTTGCCGGTTTATCCATGGGTGGATATGGTGCACTGAAATGTGGGCTAACTTATCCAGAGCGATATCGCAAAGTAGTGTCTTTATCCGGCGTTACGGATATCCAGACAAGGCTTCATGATCCCCATATGCCAGCGACCATGATCAAGGAAATGAAAGCGGTTTTTGGAGAACGGTTACAGGTGAAAGCCGATCAGGATATTTACAAACTGTCGGCCAAGCTGCTGGAACAGGGTGTACCTTTACCGGATATCCTCAGTTGCTGCGGCGACAGTGACCCCTTCGTGGAGATGAATCGCGATTATGCGAAATACATGGAGGGGGCGGCCTTTGATTTTCGGTATGTGGAGACGCCGGGGGCTCATGAATGGAGATTTTGGGAGCACCACCTGAGAACGATGTTTGATTTTCTGTACAACGACAAGACCACAGTAGAGTGAGGAGATGCAATGTGAAACCTGCAGCCGAAGGACCTAGCAAAAAGCTGAAGGGAAACGTGAAGGGCAATTCGCTCTGGACTGAAATCTGGAAGCACCGAATGACATACACCCTGCTTATTCCGGGGCTTGTCTGGCTAATCCTGTTTGCCTACATGCCGATGGGCGGCCTGTCTCTGGCATTCAAAGATTACAAGGCCAACCTGGGCATCTGGGGAAGTCCATGGAGCGGATTCGAGAACTTCAAATATGTTTTCCGTGATCCGACCTTTATCGACGCAGTATGGCGTACGCTGTACATCAATATTCTGAAACTGATTATTCAGTTCCCGTTCCCGATCATTTTGGCGTTGTTGCTGAATGAATTGCGGATGCGTAGAGGAAAAAAATTGTTCCAAACCGTTCTTACGTTCCCGCACTTCTTGTCCTGGATCATCGTATCCGGCGTAGTCATCAATGTGCTGGCATATGACGGATTGGTAAACAGCGCGCTTGGACTACTCGGATTGCCAACGATTAACTTCCTGGGATCCGAATCCAACTTTGTACCAATGTTGCTGTTAACTGATATTTGGAAATCAAGTGGATGGGGCGCAATTATATTCTTGGCTGCCATTTCCGGTATTGACCAGGATCAGTATGAATCAGCACAGATTGACGGGGCTTCCCGTATGCAACAGATGTTCAGAATTACTTTACCGAACATCCTTCCAACCATCACGATCATGTTTATTCTGTCCGTTGGTGGCTTGATGTCTTCCGGTTTCGACCAGATCTTCAACTTGGCGAATGCCGCTACCAAAAATGTATCGGAAGTACTCGATGTATACATCTATCGGATTACGTTCCAGTCATCAACCGATTTCTCATTCTCGACAGCGGTCAGCTTGTTCCGTTCCCTGGTGAATATGGCCTTGCTGCTTCTTGCTGACAGATTTGCCAAGTGGCTTGGCGGAGACGGTTTGTTCCGATAAGAGAGGAGGAGAAATGAGATGAGCAAGAAAGCTAACAAAAAGCCTAGAATTGGCACGGAAAGAATGACACTTCTCGATTACTTCATATTTGCGATATTACTTGTGCTTGCCTTGATGATTCTGATTCCATTCTGGAATGTCATAATGATCTCGTTTGCAACACAAAAAGAGTATGCTGACAATCCATTTTTGATGTTCCCTAAAGAATTCACATTGGATTCCTATAGAGCGCTGTTCGCTGATGGAACGATTCTGTCGGGGTACAAAAATACAATTATTTTGCTCGCCATCGGCTTGCCGCTCAGTTTGTTCCTGACAACGAGCATGGCGTATGGCCTTAGTCGCAGCAAATTCCCGTTCAAGAAGTTTCTCTTTTTCCTGGTATTGTTCACCATGATTTTCAATGGTGGTATCGTACCGCTGTACCTGATCATGAAATCACTTCATCTTACAGGTACGCTGTGGTCCGTTATTCTGGCGGGAAGCTTCAGTGCTTTTAACATGATTCTGATGATGAACTACTTCTATACCTTGCCTGAATCGCTGATGGAATCGGCGAGACTGGATGGTGCAGGAGAGTGGAGAATTCTGTTCTCTGTTGTTCTTCCGCTGGCTACACCAATTATGGCTACAATCACATTGTTCTACGGTGTGGCCTACTGGAACAGTTGGTACGATGCGATGATATTCCTGCGAAAAGCGGATCAGCTACCGCTGCAGAACGTACTCCGAAATATTATCGTCACATCTCAGACGAACGCATCCAATGCATCCAGTGTGGATGCTGCCCAAGCGAGCAATTTCTCGATGGGTATGAAAATGGCGGCTGTATTTGTAACGATGGTACCGATTATGTGTTTCTTCCCAATGCTGCAAAAGCACTTTGCAAAAGGGGTATTAACAGGGGCAATCAAGACCTGATATACACATAGGATTTGGACTACAAATTCGACTAAAAACATGGGGGTAAAAGCATGGAAACGAACAGAAAGTTGTCAGTTAAATCTCTTTTTGCCATCACACTCTGTCTGTTGATGTTGGTGGTGACAGCTTGTTCCAGTGGTGGTTCTGAAGGTAGCAACGAGAAGGATGCTGAAGGAAATTATACAGATAACCTCACCATCTCCGTAGCAAACCTGACGGAAATTAAAAACGGGAACTTGGATAATGAGTTCCATAAATTCTGGACAGACAAGTTTAATGTAACATGGGATTACAACTATATCGATTGGGATTCATGGGGCGAGAAGCTTCGTCTGTGGATCAACTCTGGCGACTTGCCGGATGTAGCGGTATGGAACTACGTGCATGGCGATGCCATGAACAGTATTGAACAAGGCTTGTTCTACAAATTCCCGGATGACTGGAAAGAACGCTGGCCTAACGTGGCAGCAGCTTACAATTTGACGGGCCTTGGAGACAAGTTGGAAGAGTTGACGGGTGGAACATATGTCCTGCCTAGACCAATCTATTTCGAGAACAAACCGGCTGACCCATTGACGAACCAAATTGGTGTCATTGCGCTTCGTAAAGACTGGGCTGAAGCGGTTGGTTTTGAACTGAAAGATGCTTATACAACAACCGAATTGAACGAATATGCTGCGCTTGTGAAAGAAAAAGATCCAGGCAAAGTTGGTAACAAACTTGTACCTCTGTCTTACAATGCCGGAGATGCGATGACAAACATGATTATGCCGAACAGTGTGCATGCCATGACTGACTCACCGTTCTACAAAGGTGAAGATGGCCAGTTCCACTGGGGACCTTCGGAGCCTGAGACACTTACAGGCCTGAAATTGATGCAAAAAGCGTATAAAGATGGATTGCTCAATCCTGAGTTCTACACATGGAAAAACAATGAAGGTCAAAACAACTTCAAAGTAACAGGTACAGCTGCTGTAACAAGTCTGGGCGGACTAGCTTCGTACAGACAAGGTCTGGATTCCGATATGAGAAAGAATCTGGGTGTAGATAGTGATGAGCTGGTACACACAGCAATCGTAGTGGGCGATGACGGGAAATACCGTAACATGGAGCAAGCTAACTTCTGGTCTGCATTGATCTTCAATCCGGACATCAGTGACGAGAAATTCGAACGGATCATGGATCTGATCGACTACTCAACGACAAAAGAAGGACAGTTGCTCATTAACATGGGCTTTGAAGGAACGGATTGGAAATATGATGAGAACCAAGAACTGGTTAGCTTGTTGCCAGAAGGAACAGTATTGGAAGATAAATATCCAGCACGTTTCGAAGGTCTCTACCTGCTGGGTGACGACTTCAGTGTTGTAAACCCTGCAATCAAAAAGGATTACCGTGATAGAGCTGTGAAATTGTTCGAAGAAAAAGCAAAACTCGGTACAGAAGGCAAATCGCTTGCAACATACGATTGGGATGTCAACCTGTACGATTCCAAAGCTAAGAGTCAAGCTTCATTCGATTACCAGAATGAATATGCCAACCTGATCCTCAAAAACGGAGATCTGGAAGCGAACTGGAAAGAATGGGTAAACAGCAAAATGTCCCTGGTTCAACCTTATCTGGATGAACTGAACAAAGAATTTAAGTAATCGTTCAGTAATTAATTTTGAACCCGGTGCGCGGTCTCTCCCCGAACGCAGCCGGGTTCTTTATTTCAACAACTTGTAGTGGAGGATATTATCGATGAATAACGAGCAGTTGCTAGACCTGGTAAAACAGATGACGTTGGAGGAAAAAACAGCTCAGCTTCTTCAGTTGACTGCCAACTTTTATGAAGGAACGAATGTTGAAGGTCAGATCACTGGACCGATGGAAGAGATGGGAATCACGGAGCAGTCCGTGGATGCCAGTGGCTCGATCCTGGGGTTGTCCGGTGCGCAGGCCATCATTGATGTGCAGCAAGCTTATATGAAGAAAAGCCGTCTGGGTATTCCTCTATTGTTCATGGCTGACGTGGTACATGGATTCAAAACCATTTTCCCGATTCCGCTAGCGATTGGTTGCTCATGGGATACCGAACTCGCTGAGAAAAGTGCTGAAATTGCAGCACGTGAATCGGCTGTATCCGGGTTGCATGTAACCTTTGCACCGATGGTGGATCTGGTTCGTGACCCGCGCTGGGGCCGTGTGATGGAGACGACAGGAGAAGATCCTTATCTGAACAGCTTGTTCGCAGCTGCGTTCGTAAGAGGATATCAAGGAGATAGTTTAAAAGATGAGCCTGATCGCCTTGCTGCCTGTGTCAAACACTTTGCGGCGTATGGAGCGGCTGAAGGTGGTCGGGATTACAATACGGTGGACATGTCCGAGCGTAACTTGCGCGAGTACTATTTGCCAGCGTACAAAGCAGCGTTGGATGCAGGTGTGGAAATGGTCATGACTTCGTTCAATACGGTTGACGGTATTCCGGCAAGTGGCAATGAGAAGTTAATGCGCGGCATTTTGCGTGAAGAGTGGGGCTTTGATGGCGTATTGATCTCGGATTGGGCTTCCATTCGCGAGATGATTGCACACGGTGCTGCGGAAGATGACCGTGAAGCGGCGTATCGTGCCATTCGGGCTGGGGTAGATATGGAAATGATGACACCTTGTTACGTACATCATTTGCCAGAGCTGATTGAGAGCGGTGAAGTGGAAGAAGAACTCATTGATGAAGCCGTTCTGCGAATTCTGCAACTGAAAGAAAAGCTGGGATTGTTCGACAATCCGCTGCGTGCAGCTGATCCTGAACGTGAGCGCGAGATTGTGTTCTCCAAAGAGCATCGTCAGGTATCGTATGAACTGGCAACCAAATCAGCTGTGCTATTGAAAAATGAAGGCAATGTTCTTCCACTTCAACCGGAAGCTAATGTAGCCCTCATTGGTCCTTTTGCACAGAGTCCAGACATTCTGGGTTGGTGGTCCTGTGAAGGGGTTAAGGAAGATGCGGTCAAGCTGGGAACAGCACTACAAGAACGCCTGACGGGTGGGAAAGTTCAATTTGCCCAAGGTAGTGATGTTCATACGATTACAGCTGAGCAGATTGCCGAAGCCCTGGAAGTGGCAAGCAAAGCAGATCTGATTGTTCTCGCTCTGGGTGAAGACTCCGAGATGAGCGGAGAAGGTGGCTCACGTACGGATATCCGTCTGCCAGAAGCCCAATTGGAATTAATCAAACAGCTTAAAGCAGCCGGCAAACCAATTGCTACCGTTATTTTCAACGGACGTCCATTGGATCTGCATGGTGTAATTGATGAATCGGATGCCCTTCTTGAAGCCTGGTTCCCGGGTAGTGAAGGCGGAGCAGCGATTGCAGATGTTCTGACAGGTGTAGTGAATCCATCGGCACGTCTGACGATGTCCTTCCCGCAGTCTGTAGGTCAGATTCCGGTCTATTACAACCATTTCAATACAGGCCGTCCACTGAACCCGGAGAAGACGGAAGAACGTTATGTTTCCAAATACATTGACAGCCCGAATGAACCGTTGCTACCGTTCGGTTATGGTCTCTCTTACACTTCCTTCACTTATGGTGATCTTGAAGTCTCAAGTAATGAGTTGACTGCTGATGAGTCCCTGAGCATCCAGGTACGTGTAACAAACACGGGTGAGCGTGCAGGTGTGGAGACGGTTCAGTTGTATGTTCGTGATGTAACGGGTGAAGTGGTTCGTCCGATGCGTGAGTTAAAAGGATATGTGAAACTTGCACTTGCGCCAGGCGAGACGGGTACAGCCACATTTACATTAAATGAAGAACAGCTTCGTTATCACCATTCGGACTTAAGTCATCGCAGTGATAAAGGCGAGTTCCATGTTCTTGTTGGTGCAAACAGTCGAGATACCCAGAAGAAATCATTCAGACTCGTTTAATCCGGGGGATGGAAATAGTAATGTGTCAGGCCTTTCGTTATGGAAGGCCTGATAAACATAACAGGGGAGCGAAGAATGTGGTCAGTATCAAGGATATCGCCAAACAGGCGGGAGTTTCCATCTCTACTGTGTCATATGCGCTGAATGGCAGCAACAAAGTGACCGATGAGACGAGTTCCAAAATTTTGGCCATTGCCAAAGAGCTGAACTATGTTCCCAATGCCGCTGCAAGAACACTGAAGAAAAGGGAATCCAAAATTCTGGGTGTATTCTTGACCGATTTTAGCGGAGATGTATATGGAGATTTGCTGAGTGGCATGAAAGCTGTATGTAATGCTCAAGGTTATGACCTGATCGTGTGCAGCGGCAAACAATCCCATCGTATGCTTCCAGAACGGATGATTGATGGTGCGATCATTCTGGATCATACGTTTGCGAGTGAGGAACTGATGCAGTATGCCGATCGAGGGCACAAAATCGTTGTATTGGACCGTGAGATGGATCATCCCAACATTAATCAGGTTCTGCTGGACAACAAAGCCGGGGCTACACTTGCGATGGAGCATCTGATTGAACAGGGACACAAGAAGATCTACGTGGTGACGGGACCGGAAGGTTCGTTTGACTCTGTGCAGCGGTTGAAGGCCGTAAGACAGGTCGCTGAACGTGAAGCCGATGTGGAATGGATTGAGATCACGGGAGATTTTGAGAAGAGTGGTGGAGAACGAGCCGCAGATCAGATTGTACAGGTGTATGATGGACCCGCAGCGGTATTCTGCCTCAATGATGAGATGGCCATTGGCCTGTGTGATCGTCTGGCGGAAAGTGTACTTGGTGTTGGGCAGGAGATTGATGTCATCGGATTCGACAATATTGAACTGAGCAAATACGTACAGCCGAGATTGGCAAGCATTGATTATTCCAAACGCAAGTGGGGATCACTCGCTGCCGAACAATTAATCAAAATTATCGCTGGCGAACCCGTCGACCATGAACGAATTTACGTAACATTGGTTGAAGGTGGGTCGGTGAGTGGACCTATTCATTCTGATTCTGTGATATCCATACGGAATGATCGGGCGGTTAGCTATTGATCCCGGTACACCAAGAGACAAGGCTTAGAAGAATTGTATCATTCTTTTAAGCCTTGTCTCTTGCTATTCGAGGGTGAAGCATTAAAAAAAGCCTCTCGGGAGAGAGGCTTGGCCTTTACAGACCTTTTGTTTTGTCATTGTTGTAGGATGAAGTGAGAATGCCTGTAATGAAGAGAGTCAATACGACTGCAATAATCCAGAATGTCAGTGAAAACGACATACCCTTCGCACCTCCTGCACAAGCTCATTTTCTTCTATTATAACCATTATAGGTAGAAAAGAAATGCTTCACCCTATTATTTGTAAAATAAAAAGTGTGTGGGCACCGGTCTGAGGCTGCCATCTGAGGGGTTATTCACAACCCGATTATTCAGAATAAGCGAGGAAGATCCACCGCCATCCAGATTATAGGCGTCGATGACCCCGAGCTTGTACAACCGTCCTTGTAACTCTTCAAGGGTAGCACCGGAACTTCCGCCCTCATTATACCCATCGACCACAATGATTAATAACTGATCGTCTTTATAATTGCCAATGACCGTACGTGGTGCTCGTTTGGGGGATACCTTCCATTTGGCGGGAATCGCGGTTTTACGCCCGTTCTGTAGTAGCACAGGCACAAACGTAGCTCCAAATTGCGGTTGCAGGCGATCCAGGGAGTTTTTGTCGAAGAACTTGCCTCCGACCAGCTTGCCGGCATCGTTAAGTCCTACAAAGAACAGATCTTTGAAACTGGCCTGAAAACCATTCACGTATTTCCCGTCCATGACGGTTGTGCTGAGAGGATACCTTTTGCCACCACTATCAGCAAATCCGCCTGCGTTGATCCCGGCAATTGCACCGTTACGCTTTACAGCCTGCATGGTCGTCTCAGACCGTCCAGGTTCGCTGTCCAGAGCCATCTGCATGGCCGTAGGATCTTTAAGCTTAATCTTCATGGCATAGCCCTTATAGCTGCCAGGATTCACTCTGTACATTTCAATTGTTAATCGGTCACTGTCTACCCGTTCAAATGGAACGCCCAGCTTGGATGAGATACGCTTGTTATAAATGGTTTCTGGGCGATCCGCCTGAGCAGTAGCCTTCTGCACAAGTGTAGACATCGTACTTGTTGTTTTATTATAGAGCTGCGTTGTTCTTTTAATAGAAGAAGAAGTTTGGACAGCAGTGTCTTTTGCCCCGGCAAGCTCTTGGCTAATTGCTTGGGTCCGGGGTGTAATCGTGTCCTCTGACAGTTCGGCAGGAATCAAACCTCCGGGTTCAAGTGGAGGACGAAGCAGCAGCAGGCATAATATCAATCCAACAAAAGGAGCGAGTGCAAGCATAAAAAAACGATTAACCTGTTTGACGGGTGTAATCATTTGAGCAGGTCCATCTTTTTCTGGAGTGTCTCCAGTTGTTTTTTGACTTCGCTCAGCTGGGTATACAGTTTGTTGCTGTTATCCGTTTTGTCACTTGCATTATCCTTGGTAAAAGTCAGCAATTCATTGAAGGATTGCACCTGTCCTTGCAGGTCTGCTACTTCCTTCGATATCGTTGTTAGCTGCTTTTCGTAGTCGGTTTTTAGCGCTGCAATCTGCTGCTGATTATGGGCCTGAAGCTGGTTAATCATCTGTTGCTGGAGATGGTTACTATAATAGTAGGTTCCAACGACTCCTAGTGCAATGAGAACAATCCACATTACCAGAAACAGCTTGATTGAAGATCCGGCCTTGCCTTTGGCGCTCCGGGTGTGATGGATGTCAGAGGGCGGGGCAGATGGTTTCATATCATCACTCCTGGTCATTTATAGGTACAAAAATTTTTCCAGTCCTCATTCTATCATGCCCCTATTGATTACGCAAAAATGAAATTCTTTACTTAATAGAGTAAAAAGAGATTGCATCGGAAGGAAGTCCTAGGATACAATTTCTTATAGATGCAATAAGTAGGAACTTTGGGCAGGTTTTTCGACTTTTTTAGATAGAAATGCAGGAAATTTATACTATATTTTGACCTTTCCGGGCATGGAAAGAGGAACGTCATGGTGTTTTTATAACAAAATACAGTGAAAATAGAGCTTTTTTTACAGCTATATCCTGTGTTTTTCTGTTTTTCGACATAATCCGACCTATGCTTCTTCTATACTCGGACTGTCGCATAGACGATGGAATCATCATGGCAGAAGGTAGAAGTTATTTGTCCAATACATAACAGGGGGAACAACAATGAAAAAAGTATGGCAGGTGGTCATCGTAGATATCCACCCCACCAGCATGCTCGGTACAAAATTGATTTTGGAAGAGCAGCAGGATCTGACGGTACGTGGCATGACTTCGACCGGAACAGAAGGGCTCGATCTGGTGAACATTCACCAGCCTGATCTGATTCTCATGGATTATCGACTTCCAGAGGGCCAGGCAGATCAATATATTGCCCAGATGAAGAATCTGTCAGCACACAGTCACATCATCATTTTGACAGATGAAGACAATGTGAAGCTGTTTCGTCATCTGATGAGTCTTGGTGCAAGCGGCATGCTATCCAAACAGGCTTCCCCTAGCCAGCTGATTCATCTGATCTCGGGGTTACGTGAGGGCCATGTATCCATTCCATTATCGTGGTTAAATAGTGCGGAGTGGGCGCAACCCGTGGAGTCTCCAACCGAAGAACGTATCATTGAATTAACCGAAACCGAAACTTTTATCATGGAAAGAATTGTTCAGGGTGTAACCTATGATAAAATAGCGAGTGAGATCAACGTTAGCAGGCGCTCGATTGATAATTATTTGCGTAAAATATACGTGAAGCTGGAAGTAAGCAGCAGAGCACAGGCCATTGAACGTTATGCCTTGCATGCAAGGCAGACGAAGACGGTATCCTGACAAGACAGGCTTGTTCTTCCCATCCTCATAACAGGTCAGGTGCACATCCGGTCATATTCGATGGCGAGCAGGAATAGGTTGTAGGGCTGCGAACTACGAGTTCAGTTTCGATAGGGATGAAAGGGGATCGGATCGATGAAATATTTCTTTGCTTCCCGTACCAACAGGCTTTTGTCATCACCGCTGAGGGACATACGTGAGATGTCTGGCAGGGATTATTTCATTTCTCTGGCAGAGGAATTGCCTGCGGAGGAGTTATTTCCTTTCAAATTGCTGGAAGAAGCAGCGGTGTCTGTCTTTAGTTCAGGCCCCTCCGCATTGCAATATGGAGAGCCAGCAGGCTACACACCCTTAAGAGAGTGGTTGAACAAAGACTGGAATGCACGCAAAGGCATACGAACGGTACCCGAGCAGATTCTGTTGACGACTGGTACGCAGCAGGCCATCGATCTGGTGATGCGTCTATTACTTGAGCCAGGGGACTCTGTACTGGTTGAACATCCTACATCTCCAGGTTGCCTTGAGGTTCTGGAGATGCAAGGAGCCAAGATTGTGCCCGTGATGGGTGATCGGGACGGCATACTGCCAGACCTTTTGGAGCAGCACATGCAGCAGGTGAGACCGAAGCTGCTTTTTGCCGCACCCAGCTTCTCGAATCCAACCGGTGCTTTGTGGAGTATGGAGCGGCGGGAGGCTGTCCTTGAGCTGTGTTCGCGCTATGGTGTACTGCTTGTGGAAGATGATTCTTATGGAGAGCTTCATTTCGATGGTCTTGAGCCAGCGGAATTCTATCGTAAATATCCTTCACTCTTTGCACTGGATACTGCCGACCAGGGTGGACATGTTCTCTACATCGGTTCGTTTAGCAAAACGGTAGCGCCCGCTCTTCGGACTGGATGGGCTGCTGGACATCCTGCGCTGATTCAGGCCATGGCTTCAGTTAAACGGATTGCAGATGGTCAGTCCAGTCCGATGAATCAGCGGCTGTTGTATCAACTGCTCGCCCATTCCCCTTTTCGATGGAGTGATCACCTGTCCATGCTGAATAGGGAGTATAAGACAAGACTCAAACTGATGCTTGAACTGTTGAAGAGACCAGGCTGGAAAGGGTGTCAGTACAACATCCCTGAGGGCGGTATGTATCTGTGGGTACAGTTGCCGGAAGGATTGGACAGTGGTGCTCTGCTCAAGGCGGCTCTGCCCAAAGGAGTTTCTTTTCTTCCAGGATCGCTATGCTCCACAGGTGTACAGGATCAACGTTACATTCGATTGAACTTTAGCCATCCGGGACGCGATGAATTGCTGCTCGGCATGAACCTGATCAGTGAAGCGATATCCGAATTTACGGCTCGCAGCTGAGTCGAATCGAAAATAGATTGTAGCAAATTGCAAATTGGTTCATGAACATCGTGATTACGTTATTGCATCCACTAACATTTTTATATATAATATGAATTAATGAGTTGTTGGTTTCTTTATATAAGCTGCAATTGTGGCGAGTTCAGGAAAAGCGCTCATATATTTTATCTAACGGGGGAAAATTCAACATGTCTAATATTTTATTCGTAAAAGCAAATGACCGTCCTGCAGATCAAGCAGTCAGCGTTAAATTGTACGATGCATTCTTGAGCGCATACAAAGAGTCCCACCCAGGTGACACAGTTACTGAGTTGGATCTCTACAATACAGAATTCCCATTCTACGGTAACACTGCAATCACTGGTACTTACAAAGCAGCTAACGGTTTTGAACTGACAGCTGACGAGCAAAAAGCAGCTTCACTTGCAGCACAATTGCAAGATCAATTCCTTGCAGCTGACAAAGTTGTATTTGCATTCCCACTGTGGAACTTCACTGTTCCAGCTCCATTGGTAAACTACATTGCTTACCTGAGCCAAGCTGGTAAAACATTCAAATACACTGCTGAAGGTCCTGTAGGACTTGCTGGCGACAAAAAAGTAGCTTTGCTTAACGCACGTGGTGGCGTATATTCCGAAGGCCCAATGGCAGCTGCTGAAATGTCCCTGAACTTCCTGAAAACAGTTCTCGGCTTGTGGGGCATTCAAAGCCCAGAAGTAGTTATCGTTGAAGGACATAACGCTTCTGCAGATCGTGCTGAAGAAATCGTTACTGCAGGTCTGAAATTGGCTTCCGAAGTAGCAGTAAAATTCTAATAGCATTCTTTTATATAGAACATACAAAAACACCTGTAGTCTCCACTGGAGATTACAGGTGTTTTTTTGTGTTCTCATATTTTCGCATCCTTTACGTCAGATGATTCCGAATTAGATATGGCCTGTATTTTTCAAGTACTGCTCTGCTGCTTCAGCGATGTGTGCAAGGTCGTCCTGGTTGTCAGCAGATCCCGTATACGTTACATCAAGTTCATTAATGGTTCGTTCAATCATATGATTATCCTCAAGCATGTGTGCATGCTCGGTTAACGCCTGTACTCCCTTGATCGTCAGAATATACTTTCCGCGGGAGAGGCGTTCAAACCAGCCATAATAATTTTTTTGCAGAATCGCCGCGGCAGAACCTACACCTGTCTGTCTGGCAAGGTTGGCCGGAGAGGCTTCTCCGTTCGTTCGTAGAGCGGATGCGACACGTAAGGCCTTCTCACGATATGCGGTGACCAGCTGTCTGCGTGTGCTGCCTCCCGTATTGTAGTCTCCGCTGCGTTCGTCGAATTCCTTGAGCAAGCGTTTCCGCCGAACACCGCTTTTGCGGGTAACTTGATTGTGGCTATTGAGGGCCGTCTGGGCAGATGGTTCGCACAGTACATCAATCAGGGGAGCTTTGGTTTTGTAAAATGTGACAGTCAGCAGCCCCAGACCAAGCTGTCTGCATAGTGCGGTCAGTTCGCTCCAGCGTTGGTTCACGGCTCCGCGTTTGCTGCGATTGCGCTCGACGGCCAGATACACGAACGGGCTAAGCTTCAATCGCTGCATACCCTGCAACAATAGGGAGAGGTTAAATGTTTTTTTCATCTCCACAATCAGTGGTTCGTCCTGGTCCGATCTGACCCCTACGAGGTCACAATGTCTGACTTCCGCCTTGACGTCGAAGCCGCGCTGCTCGAAGAAAGCCTTCACAGGCGAATATAATTCAGTTTCGTATTGCACTGCCATCGTCCGTGCTCCTTTCCTGAAGTGGCCTGTCTCTGACCATGTGTTGTCCGGTTTCCTGAATTTAGAACCCTCATTATATCATATTCGTTCTTTTTTTTCTGAAGGCACAAGATGTCTGATAGAACAGGGAAAAGCCAAAATTCGAAGCGGGTGATTGAAAAAAAGAGGTCAACTTATCCGAATTGCCGCATAGGTATGTAATACACTTTTCACAACAAAACAAGACGTTTGGACAGAGGGTGGCGGGACTAAACAGGACCGCGAGATTGGTATTCAAGCAGGAGCCGCAATTCTATTGATTTCTTCATACCATTCGGAATGGTTGACAATCACACTAAAGGAGCCATGGGAGGTACCAAGCATGAATATTTTTGAACGCGTTGCGGAACATCGGGCAGAGAGTGACCGTTTGACATGGAACGGAACATTTGAAGATTATATTGCGATGCTGAGAGAGGACCCGACTCCGGCAATGACGGCTCACGCCAGAGTGTATGAGATGATTGAATCGTTTGGCGTGGAAGAAGTAGGTGGGCATAAGCGGTACAAGTTTTTTGAGCAGGAGATCTTCGGACTGGATCGATCGATTGAAAAGCTGGTCGAAGAATACTTTCACTCGGCAGCACGCCGTCTGGATGTACGTAAACGGATCTTGCTCCTGATGGGTCCCGTAAGCGGAGGTAAATCGACGCTGGTGACGCTGCTCAAGCGGGGGCTTGAACAGTTCTCACGGACAGAGAAAGGTGCCATATACGCCATTGATGGATGCCCGATGCACGAGGAACCGCTGCATCTGATTCCACTGGAGCTTCGTCCTGAAGTGGAAAAGGAAATCGGAGTCCGCATTGAGGGTAACCTTTGCCCATCCTGCCAGATGAGACTGCGTACCGAATATGGTGGTGATATCAGCAAGGTGCCGGTGGAACGGGTCCTTGTTTCCGAAGATAATCGGGTGGGGATAGGAACGTTCAGTCCATCTGATCCGAAATCACAGGACATTGCCGACCTGACCGGTAGTATCGACTTCTCCACCATTACGGAGTTTGGATCCGAGTCCGATCCACGTGCCTATCGTTTTGATGGGGAGTTGAACAAGGCGAATCGTGGATTGATGGAGTTCCAGGAGATGTTGAAATGTGATGAGAAATTCCTGTGGAATCTCTTGTCGCTCACGCAAGAAGGTAATTTCAAAGCAGGACGCTTCGCCTTAATTAGTGCGGATGAAATGATTGTGGCGCATACGAATGAATCGGAGTATAAGTCGTTTATCTCCAATAAGAAGAATGAGGCACTGCAGTCCCGGATGATTGTTATGCCGATTCCTTACAATCTGAAGGTGTCCGAAGAAGAGAAAATCTATGCCAAGCTGATTCAGCAAAGTGACATGAAGCATGTTCATATTGCACCGCATGCACTGCGGACTGCAGCCATTTTTTCCATACTTACCCGCTTGAAGGAAACAAAGAAACAGGGCATGGATCTCGTTAAAAAAATGCGGATGTATGATGGTGAAGAAGTGGAAGGGTACAAAGAAGCTGATCTGCGCGAGATGCAAAATGAGTATCTGGATGAAGGGATGTCTGGCATTGACCCACGGTATGTCATCAACCGGATATCTAGTGCTTTGATCAAGCAAGATCTTCAGTGCATTAACGCGCTGGATATTCTACGGGCCATCAAGGACGGTCTGGACCAGCATGCTTCGATTACGAAGGAAGAGCGGGAGCGTTATCTGAACTTTATCGCTCTTGCACGCAAGGAGTATGATGAACTGGCTAAGAAGGAAGTGCAAAAAGCATTTGTGTACTCGTTCGAAGAGTCGGCCAGAACGTTGTTCGAGAATTATCTCGATAACATTGAAGCATTCTGCAACTGGTCCAAAATTCGTGATCCGCTCACGGATGAAGAGATGGACCCGGATGAGCGTTTGATGCGTTCCATCGAAGAGCAGATCGGGATCTCCGAAAATGCGAAGAAAGCATTCAGGGAAGAGATTCTGATCCGAATCTCGGCATACTCCCGCAAGGAGCGCAAGTTCGAATATAGCAGCCATGATCGTCTGCGTGAAGCGATTGAGAAGAAGTTGTTTACTGACCTGAAAGACATCGTCAAGATCACAACCTCAACCAAAACACCGGATGCCACCCAATTGAAACGTATGAATGAAGTGATCAAACGGTTAATTGAGGAACATGGATATACCGCAGCCAGCGCGAATGAACTGTTACGTTATGTGGGCAGTCTGCTTAATCGCTAATCGGCAACGAACCATTCCGGATCAGGCTCCTGATGCCTGCTGTGAGGCTCCTTCACAGCAGGGTCGGGGCCTTTTTAGTTCGATGAGGATCTTATACATCTAAAAAGCTGACAAATAAGGTTAATTTTAAAGAGAATTAGTTCTAATGGTATATGTATATTTAGGTATTTTAGTCTATAATCGATACATATATTTACAATTTAAAGTAATATAGTGTTTATTAAGGAGCTGACTGAACCAGATATGAGCAGTATTTCCGCAACAAGACAGAAGCAACTTGATTACATGGGATTAACCGCAGGGGATCTAACCCTGCTTGCCGATCATCGGCCTGTTTTTAAAAAAGTCGTTAATGAAGTGGTGGATCATTTCTACAATCATGTGGGGAATTATCCTGAATTGGTTGATCTGATCGCCCGATTCTCTACCATTGATCGTCTCAAAGAAACACAGAAGATGTACTGGTTATCGATGACGGACGGGGTCGTGGACGACGCATATATTGAGCAACGGATCGCGATTGGACTTGTGCATTCCCGTATTGGTCTGTCCGAAGATTATTATCTGGGCTCCTATATGGTCTACCTAGATATCGCAACAAGCATATTCCAACAGGTTATCCCTGATTCCTGGCATCTGGTCATCCAGGCGCTTAGCAAAATGTTCAATCTGGATTCACAGCTTGTCCTTGAGGCCTATGAGAAGAAAGAAAAAGAAAAATTATCTCAGCTTGCCGATGATCAACAACATACATTACAGGCGATCACGCAGATTACGCAAGAACTTACGGGCATGATTAGTGAATTAAATGAAAATGCCCTGGCGATCTCGAGTGTAGCCAAAGAAACAGCGGCTTCTCAGGATCAGGCTCAAGTTCTGCTCACTGAATTGACTGGGGAGATCAATCAGATTGGAAAAATGGGTGAACTCATTCGCGAGATATCGGATCAGAGTCATCTTGTCGGTCTGAATGCAGCGATTGAAGCTGCTCATGCAGGAGAGTTTGGACGAGGGTTTGAAGTGGTCGCCAGTGAGGTGCGCAAGCTTGCGGCCAGTTCCCGGGATGCTCAGGGTAAAATTCAGTCTAATCTGGCACAGATCATGAAGAAACTGAGCAGTGTGCAGCAGGAGTCGGATCATACGTCCCGCGGTGCACGGAGTCAAGCTTCACGCTCAGCTGAACTTGCTGTATTTGCTACAACAATGGAGAAACTGTCTCTGGATTTGAAGAAACTGGAACAGCAGGAATAGACGTTAAAACCATTAGGAAGCTTCCATACCGTTTCAGGCTGTTTTAAGCTATAATGGGTAGACAAACCTGCCGATGTTATAGAAAATGCAGCCGGAGACAGGGGATTTGAAAGAGGTTGAGGTGATCAGATGGCTTCTATCCATGATGTGGCCAAGGAAGCGGGAGTATCTGTTGCAACCGTTTCCAAAGTGATAAACGATTATCCCGATGTAAGTGAAAAAACGCGCAAAAAAGTCAATATAGCCATCGAATTATTGAAATATCAACCCAATGTGGTCGCACGTGGACTTGTCAAACGCCGTTCATGGACGGTGGGCGTATTGTTAACGGTTCCGTTTACGAACCCTTTTGTGTCGGAGTTGCTGGAAGGTATCAAGACTGCGCTGGAGAACAGTGGATATGATCTTGTCCGTTTGTCTACTCGATTCGATGACCCGACATACTCGTTCATCAAACATTGCCGCAGTCGTAATGTGGATGGCGTTGTAGTGTTCGGGGAAGGCAGAGAAAACGCGAGTATTCAGGAACTGGTGGATGCGGAAATTCCGACGATGTTTGTTGATACAGACATGTTAGGCAAGCGTGCCGGATACATTACAACGGATAACGCAAACGGGATCTCCATGAGTGTCAAACATTTGCATGAGCTTGGGCATCACAAAATTGCCTATATTTCAGGCACCCTTGGACCTGCCGTAGCCAATCTGCGATTGGAAGGATATCGGGAAGGGCTGAAAGAATGTGGTATTCCGTATTCTACGGTATATCTGGAAGTCTGCGATTATTCATTCGACGGGGGAAGCAAGGCTGCCCGACGATTGTTGGCACTTCAGGATCAACCAACGGGGATTGTCTGTGCTTCGGATATGTCTGCCTTTGGTGCGATTCATGAGATTGAAAAGCATGGACTGCGTGTACCAGAAGATATCTCGGTTGTTGGATTCGACAACACGTATTATGCCGAGGTGTTCAAACCAGGATTGACCACGGTGAATCAGAATATCTATTCCATTGGCATTAAGTCCATCGAATATCTGATTGCCATGATCGAGAACCCGGCTTATTCTCCTCCCGTCGTTACGGAACCCTCCAATCTGGTGATCCGTCAGACAACAGCACCCTTAAAAACGTAAATAGTAAAGATGTTTACATGAAGCACAGCTAATAAGCTGTGCTTTTTGTCGTTCTATATCTCATATGGAAACATATGGTTTATGGAGTGGTGCAAGTCCTATAGTTTAACGGGTAAACAAAGTTTGCTGGCAATCGTATAATGAAAGTGCTTACAATTTTCTGTCCATTAGCGTCTATCCCATGCTGCACAACGATCTTGTAAAGGGCTGGCACATGGCAGAGCAAAGGTTTTCTTTACAAAAAACGAACCAAGGAGGAGATCAGATGCATTTGAGAAAATGGTGGAGCTTGTGCTTGTCGGCAGTATTGATCTTCAGTCTGTTCCCAAGTATGGGCACAAGAGAGGCGCATGCTCAGGCGGCTGCGGACATTAAGACAGGCGATGATGAACCGCTATTTGAGGCTAATTTTGAGGACGGTCTGTTGGGACAATGGCGTCCACGTGCGAGTGAGAAGCTTGATATCGTGACGGAAGTGGGCCACGACAGTGCACACAGCCTGAGAACCTCATCACGTACCGAAACATTCCACGGACCCTTAATTGAAGTGATAAACCATGTACAGAAGGGCAGCACGGTTCATATTTCATTTTGGGCCATGTACAATGAAGGACCTGACAGTCAGGTCATTAACGGTTCACTGGAGAAAGAGTACAATAATGACGCTTCGAGTCGCGAATATGTTACGTTTGCCTCTGCTACCCTCAACAAAGGGCAATGGAAAAAAATCGAGGCCGATGTGATGATCCCGGGAGAAAATAGCGGTATTACCGGATTCCGAATCTATGCAGAGACTCCATGGAAGACGTCAGCGGAAGTGACGCCGGCAGATACGATTCCTTTTTACGTGGATGATGTTCTGATTACGGCAGCCGAAAAAATTGAAATAGAACCGAACATTCCTAATTTAGTGGATGTCGTGGGACAATATTATGCAATGGGAGCGGCAATTGACCAATCTGCACTTGAATCTGAAGATCCGCATTCCCAGTTGTTGACGAAACATTTTAATAGCATTACAGCCGGTAATTTTATGAAAATGGATGCGATGCAGCCTCGGGAAGGACAATTTGTCTGGTCAGAGGCGGATCGTCTGGTAAACTTCGCCGAAGCAAATGATATGGAGGTCAGAGGACATACGCTGTTATGGCACAGTCAGGTACCGGAGTGGTTCTTTACCGATCCGAATGACGCATCGAAACCTGCCACACGGGAACAGTTGCTTGCGCGGATGAAAACTCATATCCAGACCATCGTGACCCGGTACAAAGGAAAGGTTCATACATGGGATGTCGTTAACGAAGTAATCTCCGATGGAGGCGGCTTGCGGAATGGGGCCAGTAATTCCAAGTGGAGAGATATTATTGGGGATGTGGATGGCGACGGAGATGATAGTGATTACATTGAACTGGCTTTCCGATATGCACGTGAGGCTGACCCCGATGCTGTACTGGTGATTAATGACTATGGAATGGAGGGCAATGGAAACAAGCTGAATGATATGGTGAAGCTTGTAGAGAAACTGCTGGCTAAAGGGACACCGATTGATGCGGTGGGGTTCCAGATGCATGTGTCGATGTACGGACCGGATGTAAAGCTCATTCGTGAGGCTTTTGAGAAAGTGATCGCTCTTGGTGTGAATGTACAGGTGACAGAGCTGGACGTTTCGATATATTCAAGTAATTCTGAACTGGAGATGCCTGTCACAGATGAATTAATGCTGCAACAAGCTTATCGTTATCGTGAACTGTTCGACTTGTTCGAAGATTTGGGCAAACGCGGTGTAATGGACAGTGTGACTGTATGGGGACTTGCGGATGATGGTACATGGCTTGACAACCATCCAGTCAAAGGACGCAAAGATGCACCATTGTTATTTGATCGTAAATTAAAAGCAAAACCGGCCTATTGGGCACTGGTGGATGCTACCACGCTTCCGATCTATCGTAATGAATGGACAGCGCCTAAGGCCAGCCCTTCTCTGCCGGATCGCAAAGGACAGGAAGATATTCTTTGGGGTGCTGTAAGAGGGCTAAATATTAATCATCTGGCAGATGGTACTTCCGGGGTTACCGGTGAAGCTAGAGTGCTATGGGATGCCAAAAAGGTGAATTTGCGGGTAGAAGTTAAGGATACCACACGTCGTAAAGGTGATCAGGTGCAAGTTTTCCTCGCCGAAGAAGTAAAGGGTACGGGCACTGCAACTTCTGAAGTTGATCTAACAGCCAAGAAAAAAAATCCGCCGTCTGCAAATGGTCAATATACGTTCAAACGGGACGGCGGTAAAGGCAAGGATAAAAATGTTTACAACGTACAGGAGACAAAAACGGGTTATGTTGTATACGTATCACTGCCTATGTCAGCTGCTTTACTTACCGAAGGGCAGGTCTTGTCTCTGGATTTCCGGATTACGGATGAACATGCTGCTGGAAAGACAGCTACGATCGTATGGAATGATATTTCCAATCAGCAACCTGATAAACCAGTCAACCGGGGTAAACTGAAGCTGGGTTCTGTCTTGAAACAAACTAAGGTTACTTATGGCAAACCTGTAATTGATGCAAAAAAGGATGACATCTGGAAAAAGGCTGCGTCTATTAAAACGGATGTTTGGGTAATCGGTAACTCTGGTGCAACGGCGACTGCACAACTGTTATGGGATGAGAAATACCTGTACGTATTGGCAGATGTGAAAGATCCTTTGCGCAGCAAATTAAGCTCCAATGCCCATGAGCAGGATTCGATCGAGATTTTTATCGACCCAAGCAAAGATCAGACAACATATTACCAGGAGGATGACGCCCAGTACCGGGTTAATTTTGATAATGAGCGTTCGTTTGGAGGAAATGCACAGAAGGAAAGCTTCAAATCAGCCACTCGACTAACCAGTGGGGGGTACACAGTTGAAGTGGCAATACCACTGGAAAGTGTTCTGGGTGAAGGGGGAAAATGGATCGGATTCGATCTTCAGGTTAATGACGATGGCGCCGGGGATGGCAAGCGAAGCAGTGTCTCCATCTGGAGTGATTCATCAGGTAATTCGTATCAAGATACCTCCGGTTTTGGCAGTCTGTTGCTGACTCGCAAATAGAATATTCAGATCTGTATTTGAATATGAAAATGTCAGCTATTAACCATCCGTATTTCTGGAAATAAGTGTTGATTTTCAAGGCTAGGACGTTTAGACTATATACATTCATATTAAACGGGTTCCGATGTATGACACTGGTTTGAACTAAGTCTGTGTTAACAAGTCAAATGATGCGGAGGGAGTGCCTGTCATCCAGACAGCGCACTCGCTTCTTTTTTACATTTTTGCATACATATGAGGCATTTCCCGGTTGAAAGGACAGAGTGAGTGGAGCACCTACATGGTACGTACAACTTAGAACTTGTTATTTTATCCTATATTATTGCATCGTTAGCTTCGTACGCAGCGCTTGATCTTGCAGGCCGTGTAAGTCAGGCTAGCGGGATGGCACGGAATGTATGGCTTACCTGCGGCGCAGTCTCTATGGGTCTGGGAATCTGGTCCATGCATTTCGTAGGTATGCTTGCTTTTGTCCTGCCTACGCAAGTCTCCTATTCCACCGGTAAGGTTATTCTGTCGGTTCTACTCGCTATCATCGCATCGGGTGTCGCCTTGAACATTGCAGGCAGACAATCCGGCAAGATAAGCAAGCTTATGATTGCTGGCGTACTTATGACAGCAGGGATCAGCTCGATGCATTATGTGGGCATGGCAGCGATGTCGACCCCTGTAACGTATGAGTCAGGCAGAGTGGTGTTGTCCATTCTGATTGCAGCCATTGCTTCATTTGCGGCATTGTGGCTCATGTTTTTCTTCCGTTATCGTCAATCCAGACATACGTGGGTTTACAAGATGGGTAGCGGTCTTATTATGGGGGTGGGGATCTCCGGAATGCACTATACCGGAATGTCAGCCGCACAGTTCCATCATTCACACGGCTCGATGGCAAGTTCAGGGATGCAGATTGAGCCAGGTATTCTCGCCTATTTGATTGCATCGGGCACGTTTATTGCATTGGGCTTGACGTTGTTCGGCATATTTATTAATCAGCGAATGTCTCAGAAGGATCGACGGATTCATGAGAATGAGCAGTGGTACCAGGCCTTGTATCATAACCATTCCGATGCCATTATCTCCGTGGACAAGGAAGGCATTGTCAAAGGTATTAATGCTGCCGTAACAACAATCACCGGATACCCTGAAAAAGAGGTCATGGATCGTTCCATTGATGAGATTGCTCAGCGGATCGATATCGAGTGGATCAGTGAATTTGATTCCATTGACTGGGATGATCATGGGCTGGAGCAGGCGCACTATATGGCCAAGATGAGGGACGTACAGGGTGAACTTCTGGACCTGAGTATTATTGTTGTTCCTGTTGTCATTGATGCTAAACATGTGGGGAGTCACATTCTGATCAAGGACATCACGGAGGAGAAGCAGGCTCAGGAGAGCATTCGTCACCAAGCTTTGCATGATCCGCTGACGGGGCTGCCGAATCGGCGCAAGTTGGATGAAGTGCTGGCTTATACGATCCAAGATTCTGAAGAAAAAGGAAATTCTTTTGCCGTTATGGTCATGGATATAGACCGTTTCAAGATGATTAATGACTCGCTGGGACATTCCATTGGGGATGTATTTCTAAGAGAAGTTAGCAACCGGATCATGACAGCCATAAAAGCTTCTGATCCGATGGCTATGGAGAATGTTATGCTGGCCCGCATGGGCGGGGATGAATTCACATTAGTTGTAACCCATGATCAAGCGACAGAGGTACGAGTGGCAGCACTTGCAAAACAGATTGTGGAAGCCATTCAATTACCTTATCGCTTGAAGGAAAATGACTTTTACGTGACAGCCAGCATCGGAATTGCGATGTATCCCGATCATGGTGCGGGAGTGGATGCTTTGCTGAAACATGCGGACTCCGCCATGTATGAAGTGAAGAAGAACGGCAAGAATGGATTCCAATTCTACACCGCACAACTGGATTCGGAACTCTATGAACGCATTGAGCTGGAAGGTTATCTGCGTAAAGCATTGGAGCGCGATGAGATGGTCCTGTACTATCAACCGCAGATTCGTACCGAGGATAGTCGTATGATTGGTGTGGAGGCTCTTATTCGTTGGAATCATCCACTCAAAGGTCTGCTCGCACCCAATGTGTTCATCCCGCTTGCAGAAGAGACAGGCATGATCTATGAGATTGGCAACTGGACACTGCGGGAAGCATGTAGGCAGATGAAACTCTGGCATGCCAGTGGGGGACCGCTCATTCCGGTATCGGTTAACTTGTCCAGCCAGCAGTTCCATCAATCCAACTTGGTAGAACAGGTCAAGAATGCACTCCATGAGACAGGGCTGGATGCTCGATACCTGGAGCTGGAGATTACAGAGAGCATGATGATGGATGCAACAGTATCCACGGCGATCCTGAACGAACTGACAGCACTGGGTGTCAAGATCAGCCTGGATGATTTCGGTACGGGATACAGTTCACTCAGTTATCTGAAGCACTTCCCGATTCACAAGCTCAAGATTGATCGTTCATTCGTGACGGACATTACAGAGAGTCACAGCGATCAGGCGATTGTGGCGACCATTATATCAATGGCACAGAATCTCAAGATGGAAGTCATTGCCGAAGGCATTGAGACGAAAGGTCAGTTGGATATTCTGATGCAGAATGATTGCCGCGAGATTCAGGGATATTACTTTAGTCGTCCACTGCCGGCAAGTGAAGTGGAGCATGACTTTTTTGTACCGCTGCGGTTGCAGGGTAATGGAACATCACCGGTACAATCCTAATCCTATAAATGCCAAGCGGCAAGTCCCCGTGAATGTCGGGAACTTGCCGCTTTTGTGTTTTTATGATATGTCGTCATCCTTCATGCGTGATACGAAGGTTTTCTTTTTCAAAAGGGAAAGGGCTATTTAAACCTCATAGAAACTTGCGGTGGTGCTTCTTGCCGTCATACGTAAACCAGATCGGTTTATCCTCGACACGTGTTTCCACATGTACGGTACGTCCCCAGAGGCGATACAGATAAGGCAGGGTGCGTTCCATATATTTCAGATCCAGCTCGATGCCTTCATATTGATGCTTCAGCACGAGTTCCCCGGTCCGCAGATAGTCAGCATCTTGCACAACCAGATAAGGGGAGCCCCCGTTGACACGTGAGAATACGAGCTGATCCCGTATGTTCTGCCAGGACTTGTCGGTGATTTTCCAGTCCGGACCTTTTTTCTCAAATACATAGAGGTCGAGGTCTTCGGTTAATTGTTTGGTCATGTAATTGCGGATAAAGGAGGTATCGGAATCGAATTCACGCACCTCGAACATTTTGGCACGACCTTGCCCCGGTTTACGACCCCAACGTTCCTGTTCTTCACGGGTTGGATTATCCCAGCGGCGTTCAATATCCTCGAAAATCTTCAGTCCCAGATAATACGGATTCAGACTTTGCTTGGATGGCTGCACGACGGAGGAGTTGAGCTTGGCGAATTCGATCGTATCCTCACTGTTCAGATCGAGCTCCCGTATAATGCGTTGATGCCAGTAGGATGCCCAGCCTTCGTTCATGATTTTGGTTTCCATCTGTGGCCAGAAATATAACATCTCTTCACGCATCATACTCATGATATCCCGCTGCCAGTCGGTCAACACTTCCGAAAATTCCTGAATAAACCACATAACATCCTTCTCCGGTTCAGGAGGGAAATGATGGACCTGTATGCCTTCGGCTGGTGCTTCTTCGGCCTGCACGACGTCAAGTGACCATAAATCATCATAGCGACCTTCCGGCCGTGGAGCTTTCTCACCGCGCTGCTCCCGCATTTTCATCTCCATGTAACGTTGTTTGTCCAAATGGCGAGGTTTTATCAGCTGTGGGTCCACATGTTCCTGAATCGCGATCACGGCATCGATAAATGCTTCAACCGCTTCCGTTCCGTACTCCATCTCATAATTGCTGATCCGATCGGCTGTAGCTGCCATACTTTCGACCATATTACGATTGGATTTGGAGAAGCGGGCATTGTTTTTGAAAAAATCGCAGTGTGCCAGTACGTGGGCTACGATTAATTTGTTCTGAATCAGGGAATTGCCATCCAGCAGGAAGGCATAACAAGGGTTGGAGTTGATGACAAGCTCATAAATTTTGCTGAGTCCAAAATCGTATTGCATTTTCATCTTATGAAATGTTTTGCCGAAGCTCCAGTGGCTGAATCTGGTCGGCATGCCGTAGGCTCCAAATGTATAAATAATATCCGATGGGCAGATTTCGTACCGCATGGGGTAATAATCCAGGCCAAATCCATCGGCAATCTCCATAATCTCGGCAATGGCGTATTCTAGGTCGCGGATCTCATCTGTCATCTAACGCTGCCTCCTTCCCTTTTCTGGAAAAAGCTGCGCAAAGCTTTGTACACTTCGCCTTTTTCTTTGATCACATAATACATGAACTGATCCATCTTGATATGACGATAAGCCGACATCAGTGTGCTGCTACGGTTGTACTGATTCACCTCGCCGTACCCAAACATGTTGCTGCGCTTCATTAACTCACCAATCAGCTTCACACACCGTTCGTTATCCGAGGTCAGATTATCCCCGTCAGAGAAGTGGAATGGGTAGATATTGTAGCTGGAAGGAGGGTAGCGACTGTCAATAATATCCAGTGCCTTCATATATACAGAGGAGCAGATGGTGCCTCCACTTTCGCCACGGGTAAAGAACTCTTCTTCGGTCACTTCCTTGGCTTCCGTATGATGGGCAAGAAAAACAATCTCGACCTTCTCATACTGGCGGCGTAGAAAACGGGTCATCCAGAAGAAGAAGCTGCGCGCGCAGTATTTCTCAAATGAACCCATGGACCCCGAAGTATCCATCATGGCAATAATAACGGCGTTGGATTGCGGAATGATTTTGTCTTCCCATGTTTTGTAGCGCAGGTCATCCGGACTGATATGATGGATGCCTGGCGTACCGGTCGTTGCATTGCGGCGCAGATTCTCCATAATGGTACGTTTCTTATCAATATTGGACTGCATGCCTTTTTTGCGAATATCGTTGAATACCACCGTATGTGTCTCAATCAGGTCTTTATCTTTCTGCTTCAGATCGGGTAATTCCAGCTCAGCGAAGAGCATATCTTCCAGTTCCTCAATACTAACTTCAGCTTCCACAATATCATGACCAGGCTGATCACCCGCTTTTTCGCCTTTGCCGGGTTTCTGCGAGGCAGCGGGATCACGACCGATGACGTCTCCGACCTGACTGTCACCGTCTCCTTGACCGACATGTTTTTGCTTCTGGTAGTTATACACAAAACGGTACTCATCCAGACTGCGGATCGGTACCTTGATGATTTGTTTTCCATCAGACATGATGATGTTTTCTTCCGTGATCAGATCAGGCAGATTCTGCTTGATGACATCTTTCACCTTTTGCTGATGGCGCTGCTGGTCTTGGTACCCTTTGCGGTGAAGCGACCAATCTTCCTTCGACACGACGAACGAGTAAGGCTGGTGTGAATTTGACATGTAGGCACCCCCCATTGATTACGCGGCACAGTTTGGCCTGTCGGTAATTAAGTATATTCACGGGCGAGGACGATATGTGATGAGAGTGGATATAAAATGATACAATTACGCAAGTTCACCTCGGAGGTAAGATGAGTCTTAAGAACAGAACCTGCTCCATTTTTTACAGAAAGAGTGAACAAGTGTGATATCCTTCCTTTACAATAGGAGAAAGGCATCAATCATTTAATAGAGATGCATGTAAAGGAAGGATTCATGTGAATAAAAAGGCGATCAAGGCTTGGATTATGTATGATTGGGCTAATTCAGCTTATGCAACAACAGTACTGGCAGCGGTATTGCCCGTATTCTATGCTTCGGTGGCTGCAGCAACGCTGGATACGGATACCGCCGCCTCCTACCTGGCCTACACACATTCCATTGGCATGTTGTGCGTAGCGCTGCTAACACCGCTGCTTGGTACATTAGCTGATTTGTCAGGGCGTAAGGGCGACTTCCTGCGTGTATTTGCAATTATAGGCGTTCTTGCCACATTGGGATTCAGCGCAATTGGAGAAGGAGACTGGTTCCTTGCTTCCGCGTTGCTGGTCATATCCACGATTGGTTTCGCGGGTGGTAACACCTTTTACGATGCGATGCTGCCGGATCTGGTACCGGTGGAACGAAGGGACATGATATCCTCCAAAGGGTATGCCTATGGTTATATTGGCGGAGGCTTGCTGCTTGCCGTGAATATGCTGATGATTCAGCAACCGGGCTGGTTCGGAATGAGCAGCACACTGGCAGGTACAAGGCTTGCGTTCATCTCCGTATCGTTGTGGTGGTTGCTGTTCTCAATACCGATCTTTCGCCATGCTCCGAGACGGCCTGCATCACCGGACATGCCTGGATCATGGAAAGGGTACGCCGTCGTGGGCGTTCGCAGACTGCGGCAAACCTTCCGTCAGATGCGGCGTTTTCCCCAGTTAATCCGTATGCTGGTGGCTTTCTGGTTTTTTAATGACGGCATTAATACCATCATTCTGATGGCTACGATTTATGGGACAAGTATTGGTATTGGTACAGCCGACTTGATGCTCGCACTACTGCTGACACAGTTCATCGGATTTCCGTGCACCTTGTTATTGGGAGCATGGGCACAGCGCTGGGGAGCGAAGCAGGTATTGATCGTGAGTTTATCCGTGTACATATGTATTGTGATTCTTGGTTATTTCATGACACAAGCGAGCCACTTTTATATACTCGCTGGGCTGGTTGGTGTCGTGCAGGGTGTGAGTCAATCCACAGCTCGTTCCCTGTTTAGCAATCTGATGCCAGCTGGCAGAACGGGAGAGTATTTTGGTTTTGTGAATATTACAGGCAAATTCTCTTCGATCTTCGGTCCGTTTGTGTTTGGTTATGTTGGGCAGATCACTGGTTCCACGCGTTGGGGCATTCTGTCACTCATCTTCTTTTTTGTCGCGGGAATTGCTGTATTGTTAACCGTGAAGGTACAGAACGGGATGCAGGATGCTACGCTGGCAGATCAGGAAGAAGAGCGAAATGGGCGTATTGGAGCTGCTGGGAAAAGTTCAAATGTAAGGTTTATGGGGTAGTTATTCATCGGTTTAATATAAAACTTCTCATTGGATTACACATAGCTTCAGGCATTGTTCCTCACAGAACATGTCTGGAGCTTTTTCGCGTTTGTGCATACAGATCAAGATTGATCATGAATGAGTGCTTAAACGACAGACAGCAGAATACAGTGAAAGAGTAAGAATTTATGAAAGGTGAAAATAAAAGATTGACATGATACATTTTGTATCATAGAGTAAAACTATGAATACATATTGTATCTGAGAGTTGTCGAAAGAATACATGTGTTTTGCATCACTCTCGGGTAAGGTTTCGAAGGAATGTTGCAAAATGCTGACCTATAGCGTGCGTAGTACTCGTTTTGCCAAACACAAAAGTAGAGTCTGGTCTATCCCGGCTGCATGCTTATTTTAATGAACAGAGGAGAGGCTGCCATTGATCGACACTCAAGGTAACGGACTTGTTTTCTTACTATGTGTTCCCCGCAGTGGTAGTTCGTTATCCACCGTCATGCTGCAAAATCATAGTCGTATATTTGCCACCCAGGAAATGTGGTTTCTGATGAGTCTTGTCGATCTGCCAAAGACCGATTCACGTGCTTATGGTGGCAGCTCCATCATGCGTCAGTTCTACAATGCCATGGTCTCTGAGGATGTCTTCGAAAAGGCGTGCAGAAGTTTTGCTCTTGAGATCTACAATGGATTCCTGGAAGGAAGCGGAGCAGACTTCATTGTTGATAAATCTCCGCGATATTATTACATGCTTGAATGGCTGGATCGTCTGTTCCCGCAGTCCAAGCGTATTCATCTCCAGCGTAATCCACTGTCCATAGCGGCCTCATTCAAAAAGGTAAACCTCCATACAGGAGAAGGATTCAACCTGATTCATAGTCTGCAGAGTTCCAAATTAAATATGAAATCCGTTGATCTCACGCTGGGTATGCTCCGTTTGAATGACTATTTTGCCGAGCCACATGCCAATGCGTATGAGTTGCAATATGAACAAATGGTCGCCAGGCCTCAGGAAGAACTCGAGAAACTATGCGCATTTCTGGGGATTCAATATGAACAGGGTATGGAACAGTATGGACAGTTTCTGGATAGTGCAAAATCTGACATGTTCTACAGTATGGGCGTGGGTGATCCATTCCTTTCTTCGCATCAAGAGGCTCATAAGGGTTCTGTTAACAACTGGAAAAACATATTAGATCCGCAAGAAGTTGAACTGTATTGCCGTGTGATGGGGGCAGATCTGTTCCACCGGATGGGATACAGTGAACAGCTGGCAGAAGCTGAACAATGGACGGGAGTTCATTATGAGGCAAGACCGGATCAAGAGGTCATTGACCGAATCACGCATCAGCTGACGGCAGCGACGGGTTGTCAGTGGCAACAACAATATCGTATGCAGCCGGCAGAAGCTGTCATCCCTGATCCGCTTGTGAATCGTAATGATCCAGTTGTCGAAGAACCGGAAAAAGCAGATCCTACGCTGGCTGCGCTGGCAACGATCAGGCAACTGCAGGCCGCATTACGGGCGGCAGATCATCGACTGGAACGAGGATACAGTGAGCGAGAACGCTTAAAAGTCCAGCTGGCCTCTGCTCAAAGCAAAATACAGCGTATCAAATCATGGGTACCATTTGGTCATCAGATCAGCGCCTGGGCTTCGCAGCGCAAGATTCTACGGGGAGGAAAGTCATGAGCGCCATAGCAGGAATTGTTCACAACGATGGTCAGCAGGCGCTATGGGAAGACAGCTGGCGTTTGTATGCAAGCCTGGGGCACGTCCCAGCGGATACGACAGGGGTATGGAAGGGGAATGAGGCATTTCTGAGCTGTCATGCCCAATGGATTACACCGGAATCGGTGAGTGAGAAACTGCCCTTATATGATGAAGAAAGTGGTCTGACCATCACCGCAGATGCCATTCTGGATAACCGCGAACAACTGGCAGATCAATTACAGATATCCAGATCTGAATTGGCTATTTTATCGGACAGTGAACTGATTTTGCGTGCCTATCAGCGCTGGGGAGACGATGTGGCTGTCCGATTACTAGGGGATTTTGTATTTGCCATCTGGGATGATCGGAATCGTAAACTGTATGCAGCGAGAGACATCACAGGCATGAGATCCTTTTATTACCGACATGACGGTTCACGTTTTGCTTTCTGCACACTCATGAATCCGTTGCTCGGGCTTGAAGGGGTACATAAAGAACTTGATGAGACCTGGTTGTCCGAGTTTCTAGCCATTCCTGACATGCATGATTCGGCAGATATCAACTCGACCGTATATCGGGGAATTAGTCAGCTGCCTTCTGCACATACACTTGTCTTCCGGGACGGGAGGCTGGAACTGAAGCAATACCATCGCTGGGATGAAGTGGAACCGCTAAGGCTCAAATCTGACGGCGAGTATGTAGAAGCGTTTCGAGAGGTATTCGGGCAGGCCGTCGGATCACGATTGCGAACCCACAGGCAGGTGGCAGCTGCATTAAGTGGCGGGCTGGATTCGGGTGCGGTGGTTGGTTTTGCTTCCGGAACACTGAGAAGTCAGGGCAAACGGCTGCATGCCTATAGTTATGTTCCTGTGCCGGATTTCACTGATTATACGTCGAAAACGTTGCTCGCAGACGAGAGGCCCTTCATACGTTCCACCATTAATCACGTCGGCAATATAACAGAGAACTATCTTGATTTTGAAGGCAGAAGTCCACTCAGTGAAGTGGATACCTGGCTCGACATTATGGAAATGCCTTATAAATACTTTGAAAATTCCTTCTGGATACGCGGATTCTATGAAAAAGCCAGCGAGCAAGATGCAGGCATTCTGCTGACAGGCGCACGCGGTAATTTCACCATCTCTTGGGGTCCTGCTCTGGATTATTACGCAAGTCTACTCAAAGGTGGCCACTGGTTCCGCTGGTTCCGAGAGATGCAGCAGTATAGTGAACGGACTGGCATGCCATTCTCCCGTATAGCCAAGATTACAGGGCGAAAGGCATATCCGGACTGGTTCAAGGCTCAGTCCAAAGGAGCAAGTCAGGCCGCATCTGTGCAATTGATCCATCCTGATTTTGCGCAAAGAACAGGTGTGTTGGAACGGCTCAAATCCATCATTGTTCTGCAGGGCGGTGCCCAAGCGGATGCATTGAAAGTCCGTGCCGAGAAATTCAATAACTTGGCCATTGCAAACAAAAACGGTGCTGTCGCAACGAAATGTTCTCTCCGTTACCGGGCTTGGGAACGTGATCCGACAAGTGATGCCAGAGTCATCCGGTTCTGCCTGTCCGTACCGATTGAACAATATGTAAAACAAGGCACGGATCGTTCATTGATTCGCCGGGCTACTTCACCGGAGTTGCCTGACAAGGTTAGATTGAATCAGAGGGTACGGGGTGTCCAACCTGCGGATTGGCTGCATCGCATCATTCCGAATTGGGATGCCTTTACGGCTGAATTGCGCGCCTTGTGTTCTGACAGCAAGGTCGCTGGCATATTAAACACGGAGCGCATCAAGTCTGCCCTGGCCAATTTTCCGAGTCCGAGACCGGAGCTTGCTTCTCATCCAGATCTGCGATTGATGATGCATAGCCTGATCGTCTATCGGTTCATTCGGAAATTCTGAATGGGGATACTTGAAAGGAGGTGAATACGATGCAAATGGAAAAAAAGGAATGGCAAGCACCAGCTCTTGAAGTGTTGGAAGTCAATCAAACGATGGCCGGTATTGGCTACAGACAGATTGACTGGATCACGGTTCACGATGCGGATCTGTACGATCCAACTTCCTAAGTTGCCTAAGTTTCATGCAGAGTCATCATACTTAAAGGGCGGAAATGCAACAAATCCAGCTTTTCGCCTCCGCCCTTATATTGAGCAACATGAATATAAGGGCTTTTTTTTACATTTAAAGACGAAGGAGGCGTCGTTCATTGTTACCTGTGCACTATGAAGCGTATGGTTTGCGCTGGTCGAGCCAAATTCCAATGCCTGAATTGCAGATCGTAACGAAGGATGAAGAGACCGATACAGATGCGGTGGATGTACACATCGAGTCTTCAGATCTCGGCCAATTGTGGGAGAGCTGGGATGTTGGCAACGACAACTTTGTGGCACGAGGAGGCAGCCTTTTTTTCAAAATCGAAGATACAGGTCTGTTTCTAATGGAGCAGGGAAAGCGCATCGTTATATCCCCTCAGCCGCAAGCTGATGAGAAGAAAGTCAGATTATTCATCCTGGGCACTTGTATGGCGGTCATTATGATGCAACGTGGCATTCTTCCACTGCACGGTAGTGCAGTTGTTATTGATGGCTGGGCTTACGCATTTGTCGGAAATTCGGGAGCGGGCAAGTCCACGTTGTCGGCTGCACTCGCGTCACGCGGATATCCGCTTCTCACCGATGATGTTGTTGCACTAACCTGGGACGCCGGTGGAAGAGCCATCGTATCACCTGGTTATCCGCAACAGAAATTATGGCAACCGAGTCTGGATGGCTTCGGCATGAAGGAACAGGATTATGCAACGGTTCACGCGGAGATTACGAAGTATGCGATACCTGTTCAGCACTATTTTCATGAGATGGCCGTGCCACTAGGAGGAGTATTCGAACTTGCCCCACAACCGGAAGAAGACCATACGTCTGTTCAACTGGTTGAAGTAACAGGGCTGGAACGACTGCATCTGTTATGTTCCCATACGTTCCGTGGTGGACTCGTCTCAAGACAGGGGCTGGCACAGTGGCTGTTCGAGACCGCTTCAAGACTTTCGGCAAGTGTGGAAATTGGCAGGCTGACCCGAACTGGTGCGGAATTTACAGCATTTGAGATGGTGGATCGGATCACAGATCATATACGCAAAGGAGTGCATACAGGACAATGACAGCGACTACGCCGATGAATGTGGAAGACCGGGTAACCCGAAAGGAAGGCAATCTGGTTAGTGATATGGGCAGTGAGAAAGTCATGATGAGCATTAGCTCTGGAAAGTACTATAATCTCGGGAGTACGGGTGGGAGAATCTGGGATTTGATCGCAGAGGAACGTACGCTGGGGGAACTGGTTGAGGTACTTGCTGCGGAGTATGAGATTGAGCCGGATGTATGTCGTGATCAGGTAGTGCAATTCCTGGAACATCTGTCCCGTGAAGGATTAATCGACGTTACTCGCGGAGTGTAGAACGATGCTGCGAAAAATTAAGTCTTATTTTTCTCTTCCGCGCACGATGCGCCGACTGGTCTGGGAAGCTTATGTCCACCTGGGTTGGGCGCGAATCCTGAAAGCTATGCCATTTGCCAAAATCGCACCCGGGCTAGGGACGCCCATGGTCGAAACACCGATGACCGGACTTGATCGTAGCGAGGTAATCGCCATACGGAATATTTCCAAAGCGATTCTGCTCGCCAGCAAATATACGTTGTGGGAAAGCCGTTGCCTTGTGATGGCGATTGCCGGGATGAAGATGCTTGAGCGACGCAAGATAGAGAGTACGTTATATATGGGGACTGCACGGAATAAGCAAGGACATATGATGGCTCATGCCTGGCTGCGAAGTGGGAAATTGATCGTGACCGGAGCTGATACTATGGACCAATATACGGTTGTCGGCGTGTTTGGCAAACGGTGTCCGGAGAAGGGATCTGGGGAGATTGTCTATGACACATGAAAGTGAACTCTATTCATCAGGGTTTCCGAAGGAGCTTAAGCTGATTTTGAGTATGATTAGAGGTGATCTGACGGCTCTATCCCCTGAAGAACTCAAGGCGCGTTTGCAGGGAACGGATTGGCAGCTCTTTTTGCGGCTTGTCTATCATCACCGCTTGTACTCTGTCCTTTACCTGAAAATGAAAGAACTGAACTCCACGATCATTCCGGCGGATGTTATGGAGAGTCTGCGACAACAATATACGGCCAATACGTTCCGCATGTTACATCTGACAGCTGAGATGGAACAGGTGTGCGGAGCTTTTCGTGAACGCGGCATCCGCAATATTACACTAAAGGGACCGGCGCTCGCACATGATCTCTATGGCGATGTATCCATGCGTACTTCCAAAGACTTGGATATTCTGATTCCATTCGATGATGTGGAAGCGGCTGAAGGTATTCTTGCTACCCTAGGTTACGTATCCAAGGAAGAGGAGCGAACACATACGGTTCGTAGTTGGAAATGGCGGGAACATCATATCTGTTACACACATCCGGTCAAGAAGACTCAAGTGGAGATTCATTGGCGGCTTAACCCGGATTCGGGCAAAGAAACAGATTTCGAATTGCTGTGGCAACGCAGCCGGTTCAGTTCATACACACAGACACCTGTCCGCATGCTCGAACAAGAAGATCTGTGGGCTTATCTGGTAACTCATGGAGCGCGGCACGGATGGTTCAGACTACGCTGGTTGCTGGATATCGACCAGATGATTCGCAGTATGTCACTCGATGTGAAGAAAGTAGAACGGCGTCTGAAAGCGGAAGGACGGTTATCGATCGGTTCGCAGGCGCTCTGCTTGACCTCGGATTTATTTAACTCGCCGCTGGATGCAGAGTACAGATCTCTGATGTCTTTGAGTGACCGTGCAGGCAAGCGATTAGCGAGTGAAGGCGCACTGTTCATGAATGACATGCTGGAAAGTCCAGCTGATATGAAAAATTATCAATCGTATCTGTTTAAACTTCGAAGTACGAAGCAAAAATGGTTTTTCTTTATTGAACGTTTGTATCCAAGTACATGGGATGTGGATCAATTGCCGCTTCCGCGTTCGTTGTTTTTTTTGTACTTTCCGTTACGTCCGTTTCTCTGGTTCTGGCGGCGAATTAAAAGGTATACGGTGACGGAAAGGGGTAAAGTATGATCTCGGAATTAAAGTATTTCATGCGAAAGCTGCATCATGTCACGGGGCCCATTTTATATTGGAATCTGCTCGGGATGATCTGTATCAGTCTCATGGAAGGGATCGGCATCTACATGCTTGTTCCGATGCTGAGTCTGATCGGCATATTTGATATGGGCTCCACAGGCTTGAACATTCCCTGGATTGGAGAAGTGTTGAATCGTTTTTCTGAGAATAGTCAATTGTTGCTTGTTCTGTTCACTTTTGTATTGATTGTCTCCGGACAGGCCTGGATGCAGCGTCTCCAGACGATCCGTAATACGCGAATTCAGCAGCAATTTGTACGAACGCTGCGCATGGAAACCTATGGTGCCATTATTATGGCGCAATGGTCATTTTTTCTCCAAAAACGAAAATCCGATTTTAACCATATATTAACGACTGAACTTGCACGTGTGAGCCAAGGAACGAGTATTATGCTGCAAATGGCAGCCTCGCTGATCTTTACGGGGATACAGATTGGTCTAGCTTTCTGGTTATCTGCCAAGTTGACGGCACTTGTGCTGGTCTGTGGATTGCTCTTATTTATCGTTTTGAGAAAATTCGTCAAACGGGCCAAGCAGATCGGGGACCAGACTTCTGAATTTTCGCAAAGTTATTATAACGGCATTACCGAGCATTTCAACGGCATTAAGGATATTAAGAGCAACATGCTCGAACGTTCACATATGAACTGGTTTGAGCGCATGTGCAGACAGATTGAACGCAATGTCATTCAGTTTAGCCAATTGAACAGTGGAACACAGCTGATTCACCGGATGTCCGCGGCCATCATTATTGCTGCATTCATCTATCTTTCTCTCCGTGTAATGACGGTACCTCCGGCAAGTCTGCTGCTTATTATCCTTATCTTTTCCCGCTTATGGCCCAGATTTACGGCGATTCAGTCCAATCTGGAGTACATCAGCTCGATGCTGCCTGCATTTCGGGTGGTAAGAGAATTGCAAGCGCAGACGGCAAAAAGTCGTGAAATTAGTGAAGAGATTGCTTCAGCTGGAGATGTTGGAATTGATGGGATTCAACCTATGAAACTGAAGGAATCCATCACGTGTCAGGATGTCTCTTATCGTTATGAGGGAAGTGATACCTACTCATTGATGAATGTGCAAGCCTCTATTCCGGCAAGGGGCATGACTGCAATTGTAGGCAAATCCGGAGCAGGAAAGAGTACGTTGATAGATCTGATTATGGGCCTCGTCAGGCCCGAGACTGGTCGTATTTTGATTGACGGTGTACCTCTGTCAGAGGAACGATTACTGAGCTGGCGAAGTTCCATCGGATATGTCTCTCAGGACCCGTTCCTGTTTCATACGAGTATTCGTGAGAATCTGCGTCTGGTTGATCCGAACGCAAGTGAAGAACAGATGTGGCAGGCTTTGCAGTTTTCATCCTCTGCGGCTTTTGTACGGAAGTTACCTCAGGGTCTGGATACGATTATAGGTGATCGAGGTATTCGGCTGTCTGGAGGGGAACGCCAGCGATTGGTACTTGCCCGGGCCATGCTGCGGAATCCTTCGGTATTGGTACTGGATGAGGCAACGAGTGCGTTGGATAGTGAGAATGAACAGTACATTCATGAGGCGCTGGAACGGTTAAAAGGACATGTGACTATTATTGTGATTGCACACCGATTGTCCACCATTCGAACGGCAGATCGTGTGATTGTGCTGGACGAAGGTCGTGTGATTCAAGAGGGTGGGTATCAGCAGTTATCTACAGATCCGGTAGGCACGTTCAGCAAACTTCTGAACATGCAAGCGGGTGTTGTGGGACAGTAGGTAAGTATGACATAGCGTAAAGAGGCGCGCCACAATGGGCGCGCCTTTCATGTAAGTAGGTAGTTATTATAATGAGCAAGAATTAATGAACCAGTGCTGTATTCGAAGGAAGCGGCAGTTGAAGAGCTCCGATCTCTTCCAAATGCTGTACGATCTCCTGCACGGCGTCTTCAATGGACCATTGCTCCGTATCGATGATAAATGAAGGAGATTTCGGTACATCATAGGGGGCGGAAATGCCTGTGAAATGCGGGATGTCACCGTTGCGAGCTTTTTTGTACAGGCCTTTTGGGTCACGCCGCTCACATTCTTCAATCGAACAGCGCACATAGATTTCAATGAAATCATCCGGTTCAAATAACTGTCTGACCATCTCCCGATCCTCTTCATGAGGAGAGATAAAGGCTGAGAGTACAAACAACCCGGCATCTACCATTAACTTCGATACTTCACCAATTCGCCGCAGATTTTCTTGACGATCCCCAACTGTAAAACCGAGATCCCGGTTCAGTCCATGGCGCACATTATCCCCGTCTAGAACGTAACAACGCACGCCTTGGTCGTAGAGATACTGCTCCAGGGCAAATGCAAGGGATGACTTTCCTGCACCCGATAACCCGGTAAACCAGATGGCCCGACTACGGTGTCCATTATGTTTCTCCCGGTCTTGTCTGTTGATGCTGGATGATTGCCAGGTTATGTTGCGCTCTTCCTTTGACATGAGTATCCCGCCTTTTCCCTACCATGATATGTATAATATTTTAACATATTTACAAGATTATAGCACCTTAGAGATTTCTTCAAAATAAGCGTGAATCGACAAAATATCGGGTATAGATGTAGTACATACATAGCAGGAGGAACAATGTCATGAGTGAAAACATACAAAACATACAGGTTGGATTTAAGTGCCCGGATTGCCAGCAGGATGTCCGAGTGGAATTTATAGATGAACAGGTCAGCACGGTTCGTTGTAAAGGTTGTGACAGAGCGTATACGCTATTGAAGCCAACCATTGGTGATGAGATTCTGCTTGATTGGGAGCAGGAGGCTTTGTATCACAAGCTGAGGGCAGAGCGGTCTGAACTGGATAATCACAATATGTCGGCCTTGATTATCAAAGTCATCGAGCTGCTTACATGGCGTGATCGGGGAGACGGGCAGACCCGTGCCATACAGACGGTGAGGGAGTGGCTCGCTTCCAGTGGTAAACCCCAGACTTTGCTCGAACTGTTTCATCAAACGCCGCCACAACATGAAAATAAACGTTTCGATCGTTAATGATTTACATACATTAGCCGTTCCTGTGGCATATTACCTGAAGGTGTTCGTGTGTGCAAACGACTAACCGAATTTTTCAGGAACAGGAGCGGATAGAATGAAGCGAATGGTTCTATACATACTGTTGGGGCTATTATCCCTCAGTATGGTACCGGTACAGGCTGAAGCATCGCCGGTTACCGGAGCTTATCACTTTGGCTTCAAGAAAAGTCAAAATGGTCAGCTGCCCTCCATTGATCAGGAAGGCTTTAAATCGATCTTACAACATAACGATGCCATTTTCCTGGGGGATACGAAGCAGAAGGAATTGTATCTCACGTTTGATAACGGGTATGAGAATGGGTTCACGCCTGCCATACTGGATGTTTTGCGTGCCAAAAAGGTACCTGCGGCTTTCTTTGTGACAGGTCATTATCTCAAGGATCAACCTGAGTTGGTCAAACGCATGGCGGCTGAAGGTCATATTGTGGGTAATCATTCATGGAGTCATCCAGATATGACCCGCATCTCCAATGAGAAGCTTAGGGTGGAACTCGAGAAGGTTAAGTCGGAGGTAAATCGCCTCACGGGTCAACAAGCTACCTTTTTGCGGCCACCACGCGGAATTTTTAACAATCGTACGCTCGCAGAGAGTCATGCCCAAGGGTATGTGAACGTGTTCTGGTCTGTTGCTTACAAAGACTGGGATACCAATGTACAGCGTGGAACACAGTATGCGTATCAACAAGTGCTGAAACAACTCCATCCGGGCGCTGTCATTTTGCTTCATTCGGTATCCAAAGACAATACGGAAGCCCTGGGTTCTATTATTGATGAGGCGCGTAAGCAAGGATATGCATTTAAAAGTCTGGATGATTTGAGGACCAAAACGTATTGATCCTGTATCATAATGATCAATCGGCTAACTTAAGGTTATTCCTGAATTTAGCAAAATATAAAAGGGCATGCTGAGCGATTAAGCTCGGAATGCCCTTTTAATGTTGTGTTGGTATGCCAGTTGCAAGCATTGGATGTAATTACATACAGATCCAGAACACAGGATGTAGTAATATGATGCGATGTCCCGTGTAATACTATATGACAGTATTATAAATGATTCCAATTGTTTTCGGGCCGCAGTGACTGCATACTACACAACCAGCAGTGGTCAGTTCCACCCGGGCACCAGTCTGTTCCTGCAAAGACTTCTGCAAGTCAAGTGCATCCTCTTCAGCCATGGTATGCACAACGATCAGCAGGTCTGGATCAATCTGTTCCTTTGCGCTGAGCGTGTTTTGCAGCATTTGTTCCAGAGCTTTCTCCCGTTTGCCGCGCACTTTATAGGCAGGTGCCATCTTGCCATCCGTTACCCGGATGACAGGGCGGATCTTCAACAGACTACCAATCAGGTTCTGCATGCCTGAGCAGCGTCCACCTTTGTGCAGATACTCCAGTGTATCAATGACAAACTCCGTCCTCACATTCGGTTTCATCGCCTCAATCAGGTGTGTAATCTGAGGCAGGGTTTGTCCTTTATTGGCGGCATGTACCGCTTTCATCACCATAAGAGCAATTCCGGATGAGAGATTCTGTGAGTCGATGACGGAAATTCGACCTTCCGGGAACTCAGAACTCGCGAGTCGTGCATTCTGGTAAGTAGAGGAAAGTTCAGAGGATAAGCTGATATATAGAATTTCATCCCCTTGTTCTATGTAAGGTTGAAATGCCGTCATGAAATCAGCGGGTGAAGGTGCAGCTGTTTTGGGAAGACGCCCATCTTGGCTAACACGTTCATATAGCTGTTCAGGCTTAATCTCAGCACCGTCTTTCAGTGATTCTTCACCGAACACCACGTACAGGGGGATGATGCCGATATCGTGTTGCTGGATCCATTCGGGAGCCAGATCACTTGTGCTGTCCGCAAAAATTTTGATTCGTGACATGTCAATCTCCTTTGAAATACAAGAATTTTTAGAAAAATAATATAGATTATATCCATGTGTAAACCTATTCATTTTAATTATAAGGAAACATGACGCTGATGCAAACTGTTACATCATGCTGATGCTCACCAAAATAAGACCAATGAATGCCAGAATGATGATCCCATTCAGCAGAGACCCGATAATGGCAAAGACTTTCTTACGATTCTTGAGGACAAGACCAATGATTCCGATGATGCCTCCCACCAGATTGAGAATCAGGCAAACCAGAATAGATAATGAAGCCAGAATTACCGCTGGATGCAAGGCTAGTTCTTCTGCCTGCAACGGGGTAAGAACTCCGATTGAATCGTTCAGGGCCATGGCGGCAATAAAGAATATCAGAATGTAACCCACGATTGCAACCAATCCAATGACAAAGCTGGCGATTCCAAGTCCGGAATGTTTCAGTGGGGCCATTGAATGCCTCTCATGATCTGGCGGATACGGTTCAGTCATATTGTTATTATATTGATCTGCTTGGTTATAACCTGAATTGTAGGAATTGTGATTATCCATAATTGTAATATCCCTCCCTTAATCATCGTACTGAGTGTTATTAACCTAATCGATGAGTATTGATTCTCTCATAATAGAACGATTGCATATCTGTTTACTTTTCCATAATTATCGATAAAAATCAAGGATTTACGCCAGTTTTCTACGATATATAAGGTAGGGATAGGATTAGTAAGTATAAACAGACATATGATCTGTGATGCTCCGACCCGACTGGTAAAGGGGGAGTGGATTCGCTACAATAATAGGAGGGAAGAGTTGAACTAAGGGAGAGAACTTACATGCAACGAAGATGGATGATGCTTGGAGCTGTAATGACCATGCTATCGGTGGCAATCGGTGCGTTTGGTGCACATATGCTCAAGGATACGATTGGACCGGCGGCCATAGCTACATATGAGACGGGTGTGCAATATCACATGATTCATGCATTGGCCTTGCTCATTATCGGCTTGACGGCGGGTCAGCTTGGGGCATCTACGAAACTGAAATGGGCCGCGCGTCTGTTGTTTATCGGAATTATCGTGTTCTCGGGCAGCTTGTATGTGCTCAGTATTTCCGGTATCAAGATTCTGGGTGCCATCACACCAATTGGTGGGGTAGCCTTTATTGCCGGATGGTTGTTATTGGCATTAGATGTATGGCAACGAGGTAAGGATCGCTCATGATCCAGCCGAATCAAACTCGTATGCTCATCAACCATTGAACTAAAAAAGCAACTTGCGTTAGAATGTCACGTCATTCTAACGCAAGTTGCTTTTTGTTTTAATCCGATGAAGTTAGTTACAGAAACTCATCGATTTCATTGGTTCGGAACGTATACACTTGTTTTTCATCTACATGGTAGATGCTCACCACACTGGTATCCCGATCAAAATTCAAAATGCGGCAAGGAATGCTCTGATGTTTACCGTTCTTGTTGTTGACAACAATACGGGTGAGACGATTCTCTTTAATAAGCGTGTCAATCCACGCATCAAACGAATTTCCATCGGAAACATTGGATGTTTGGGGGGCAGGTTTTTTCTCGCTAACCGGTTTTTCTTGCTGATTCTGTGCTTTAGCTGGAGCAGGTGAGGCAGGTGTCTGAGTAGCTGTGGACGCCTTCTGTGCTGCGTTGGCTTGTGATTTTTTACGTTCATTGTGAAGTGTGACGAAGGAGTCCTTTTTGGACTGGAGTGTCGCTTCAATAATTTTGCCTAGCTCTATGCCGGATTGAATCCGAAAGTCCGCAATTTGTTCCTCTTTGTTTATGAACTCCAACAGGGACTGCAGTGCCAATGCATTTGAGCGGCTCTTAATAAGTATATCGACATTAAATAAAAAGCCGATTTCCTCTTGATTGGATAAGGTTTCTTTCATTCATCCCAGCCCCGTTAAAAAGTATGTCAGCTTAAAAAACGCTTCAATACACTATATCATTAAAAATGCAATAATCATAGTGCTTCAGACGCAGAAATATACCGAAACGAAATGAATCAAGCCCAGAAGTGCCCCTTAATTTCTACCCCTATTAGAACAAATATTCTTCCTTTTTCATCCCTTGATCATCCTGTTTGCCTGCGTCAGTCGTGCGGGTCTAATCTATAATTTATTTAATCAGGACAGGAAGCAACGGGGGGATCGGGAATGGGCAATGCATATCAAGATCGATTGAGGTACGTGTATAAAGTTACATCTTCCAGAATTAGAAAAGCGGATTATGATCTGCATCTTACTTATCAAGAAGCTACATTAAATGGAGAATTGGCATCTATTGGGAACCATCAGGTGTTTCGTTTTATTGATCGTATTCGAGGCTTCAAGGGGAGAGAGGCAGATCTGGCTACAATTAAGCTGGAAATAGAGCAATTAAAAGCTTTGAAAACCAATGCTGAGCATAAAAGAACAATAAAGAAATTACATGAAGAACTGAAAAATCTGAAATTTGTCGATGATTACCTGCTGGTGGTCATTGAAAATAATAAAGATTACGATCGGCTGAATTCATCGAAAGCCTTCTCCATCAACGGCAAGAAATACAAGCGTCTTTTGGCTACAACAGGTGGTGCCAAAAGTTCGACGGTCATCTATGTGAGTGAGGATATCCATCCGCTTTTGGAGAAGAGATTGAATAACGGCAGAGATCCGAATAAAGAGCTAGTTCCTGCCAAACTGGAGGCATATAAGGCCCTGGCTTGCAGTACGAGTACGCCTGTGTCACATCCCGAGCGAGTATTGGTTGTTCAGGATTGCATAACCGAATTTGGCGCAGACATCATTCAGATTGATGATACCGAGACAGAGTACCCTCGCATTGAGAGTAGGAAAAATGAGTCTATTCAGATGAACATGAGTGATGGATTCGGTCTTATCTCTCCTACACTTAGTGAACGATGGGCAACCGAGTTGGGGCATGCATATATCCCGAGTGGATTTTGTATTCGTAATAGCTTCTGTAAAGGTATGGTATTTACATTTGATTATCACGCATTTGCTGATCGAGTTGCAGGAAAGCATATGGTGGATGATGCCTGGGGTAACCCTGTAGATATTCGAGAGGTAGATCTAATCATCACAACGTCCATGCTCAAACTCTGGAGCTCGTACAACAGTATCGACGATTATCTGTTATGTTGCGGTTACCATGGCTACACGTTCAGCGTAACAAAAGTTACTCCTGAAGAACTGGAGGACGAGCGTCATTTAAACTACCAGTTCATTCAGTCGCTTCAATTAGATGATAACGAGATTGGTGAACTCATTACTCCCACGGTCGACTCGATTAAAGATGTACTGGGTGAGGACTATCGCAAGGCACTGTTGTTCCTCAAAGGAATTCATATTCATGAGAATGACTACAGAAATAGTCCGGATGATTATATTAAAGGGCTGATGGTAGACCCACGACTTATAGATGATCCTTTTGTGCGGAGCAAAATCCATACATTAATACGCAAACGAATGAATGAAGCCAAGATCGGAGTATTAAGAGTTAAGGGCAATTTCAGCATTATTTCTGGCGATCCCTATACATTGTGTCAGAGCATATTTGCCCTACCTTTAACTGGATTGCTGAGCTCGGGTGAGTTCTACTCCAGATATTGGAATGAGCAGCATGTAGACCGCGTGGCTTGCTTCAGAGCTCCAATGACTTGTCATAACAACATCAAGGTGCTTCGTTTCCAAAACACGGATGAGATGCAGCATTGGTATCGCTATATGAAGACGGTCACGATCTTGAATTCATGGGATACGACGACGCATTCCTTAAATGGTGCAGATATGGATAGTGATCAGGTCTTAACTACAGATAATCCAACGATTCTTGGGGCGATTCAGGAGCTGGATGCGATTGTATGTGTACAGAAAACCTCTGCCCAAAAAGTTCCGGATGAGAAGGATCTGATCCAGGCCAACAAAGACAGTTTCGGTGATCTAATCGGTTTTACAACAAACAAAATCACATCGATGTTCGATGTATTAGCCAATTATGAGGAGCATAGTGCAGAGTATCAGGAAATGATGTATCGAATTCAATGTGGTCAGCATTATCAACAAAATGCCATTGATCAAGCCAAAGGCATTGAATGTAAAAAAATGCCGAAGCACTGGTATGATATTCGCGCTGCGGTAACGGACGAGTCTGCCTTGAAAATGGTAGCGCACAAGAAACCTTATTTTTTCATATACAATGACCCGGAGCAGAAAAAAGAATATACCACCTATGTAGAAAAAACGAGTCAGAAGTGCTTGCAGCTATTTGGCATGACTGTCGATGAATTAGTTTCGAAGAAGGGGTTATCCCCAGAGCAGGAACAGTTCCTGGAACATTATGAACAGAGAATGCCTGTATCCACAGCACCTTCTGTGATGAACCGGTTATGCCATCAAGTGGAAGACGAGTTCAACAAGTTAAAGCTAAAACAGACCGAGCGTCCGTTTGATCATACGATATTGATGAGTACCAAGAAATACTCCCAGGCTCGTTACAAAGAGATTCAACGATTATATCAGATGCATAACGAAGAATTACGTAGTTATATGACTAACTTGCGCAAGAGTAAGGTGAAAAAGGAAGAAAGATCCGCCCGATGGCAGTTATTTGTTTCACGCTTTAAGGAGCAGGCGCTGGAGATCTGTAATAACGAAGAAGATCTGTGCAATATGATTGTGGACATGTGTTATCGAAATGCGGAGAAATCAAAGCAATTTGTATGGGATGTGTCAGGAGATCAGATTATTCGTAATCTATTGCTCAGCAATGATCACATCATCCATTATCCGGTTAGAGACCCGGACGGCGATATTGAGTATGCCGGAAGAACCTTTAAAATGACCCAAATGCATGTGAAGGAGCAACGCCCTTGAAAATCATTCTGAATGAACATCATCATGCCGAGCAAGCAATTGCACATGGGAAAATGGATAAGAAGCCAACCAAAACGTTGGCATGTCTGGTCAAATATGAATTTGAACAAGGGAAGAGCGAGCATGAAGTTCATATGTCATTAGACCAATTTATGGCCCAACACTATCCAGATTATAATACTGTTCAATGGGATATGTATCTAACACGTGTCATCAATCAGACTATGAGCTGGATAAAAAGGAGAAAAGAAGATCAGAAAAGTACAATGATAGAAATTAATAAAATACCGATAACGGTTGCTGAACTCCAAAAGATCAAAGCATTAAAAAGCATACGACTAGAGAAATTAGCCTTTGTAATGCTCGTATATAGCAAAATCAACAACCTTATAAACGAAAATAGTACGTATTGGGTTAATAACGATTTGAAAGAAGTATACAGTGATAGTCAAATGGCAGTTAGTAAAAAGGATCAAGGGCTGCTGGTGTATAAACTGATTCAACAGGGTTATCTCATAGGAAGCAAGCGAGTGGATTCAACAAATGTACAAGTGCAGTTTGCTTGCGAGAATGATAACATTGCTTTTTATTTGGAGCGTTTCGATGATTTTGTATTAGAGTACCTACGATGGAAAGGCGAGAATATTAAGATCTGTACCATCTGTGGTAAACGTATGTTGGCCAAGTCCAATCGAATGAAGTATTGTAAGGACTGCAAGAAAGCTGGATATCATCAAGCGGGTCGTAGTTACCGTTCATTAATCTGAAAGAGCAGTTCCTGAAGGAAATCATGGTCATATTGATCATGGTTTTTTTTTATTTTCAGGTCTGCGATTCGTTAGGAAATACCCTATAGGCCAGTCACACCAAGGGGTTTCACGTTTATTCAAGAGAACGTTTAGTGATAGTCAAGTGAAGAGACTTTTACGAAGGGACCTTTGCTGTTTATTTACCATTTATGTAGAAGGGGGACATCAATTGGAAATGAATCCTAGTTGCTCTGCCAAAAGTTATTTCAAGCAGATACAAGTCAGGGCTGCTCCATTACTCAAAAAAGAAGGTGTTGTATGGTTCGATCCACATTCATTCAATTAAGTAGCACGAGAGAGAAGATTATTGACAAGTTGCTGACGTCAAAGGATCTGATGAAGGCTGTTGCTTATGATACAGCGGACTATCTAGAACAATCCATTGTAGTTGATCCGAAACAATACATATACAAACGGATTTTCCCGCACCGGTGCATTCCCGGTGAAAATGAAGATGTACTGAAAACTGTAGTTTCTATCTCACTTGAGAATATTCAACCTGTTCAGAATCAGTATAAAGCAGGAATTCTGTGTTTTAATGTGTACACTCATCGTCAGCTATGTCAGTCCAATAGTGAACTGTTACGTACGGATTATATTATCAGTACAATTGATAAACTTTTCGCCAGGAATCAGGATTTAGGCTTGGGACGATTGGAGTTTTATAAGATGGATGTTCTGGACATAAACTCGAACTATTATGGGGATAGCATTGCCTATCGCATGCTGGATTTTGCTTGATGAATGTACAATACATCAAATTAAGAACGCTAGCTAACAAACCCATCGTATTTCAGGGTCTTAAAATTTTTCCCAAGTTACTTGATGCAATCGTTGAGGAAGGCTATGAAGACTTTAATGAAAAGCTAAATCTGGTCAGTCTTAGGATAGAGGATCTTTATCCATCCCTTTCACTCAAAGAGTATGATGGTACGTTGGTCGAACTACTATTGTACAGCAGGAACGAAAGCTTGGTTGCTACGTATCTAAACGCCTTTCAATATTTTCTTAATGTTGCCATTCAATTCAATTATTCGGAATCATGTATTACGGCTGGTGACATCAGCTTGTCCTATTCGGATCTGGAACATATCGTCAAAATTATTCAGATTCAACATTGTGTAGTGACTAAGCAGGATGATGATTTCAATCCACTCAATGAAAGAGCAAGTGCATTAAGAGAAAAGATGCTTGCACGAAAACGCAGAGTGCGTGAATTAAAAGAAAGTTCATCGTCGGAGGACGCTTTAACTTTTACCGATTTGATATCCATCTTGAGTTCTAACGCCAATGGAATCAACATTCTCAATGTATTTGATCTGAATTTCTTTCAATTCAATGATCAGTTTAATCGCATGAAGCTGTTAGATGATTATGAAGTTAACATTCAGGCTTTATTACATGGAGCGGATTCCAAAAGTATCAAGTTAAAACATTGGATTTCTCCATTGAATTAACAAGCAGATTTACCAATCAAATTAAACTATATAAAACTATCGGAGGTATTTTTTTATGAGCAGATATGGATCACGTGAAATTTTGGATGTAGTATTGAAAGATGTTAAGACTGGTGAACCGGTCGTTTATTTGGAAAGTTTGACGACATCGTCCATGGAGTTTGCTGGACAGACCGTATATGCACGTGGTGGAAAAGGGCATCCGAAGCTAATTGGTTGGGATTCCGAGAAGGATGTAACCATGACAATGGAAGATGCGTTGATCTCCAAAGAATCCCTCGCTGTTCTTACAGGATCTAAATTTGTAAAAGGAACTAAACCTGTGCATAAAAAAGAGGTTCTTGAAGTGAGTAAGACAGGAGAAATCAAACTTAGTTATACTCCACTTACATCCAAGTTGGCGCATTTCTTCAAAACTTCAAACGGATCATCTATGGATGCCAAACTCACTGCCTCTCCTATTACAGGTACTGCTGTGACATTTACAGAAGCCACTCTCAATGAGGGAGATAAAGTTATTGCCGATTATTACTACGCAGCGCCAGATACCACGCAAAGTATGACGGTTGCTTCGGATGTGTTCCCAGGAACATACCTTCTTGAAGGTACGACGAATTGGAAGAATGAAGATGGCTTCGACGTAGAGGCTGTGTACACTATTCCTAAACTGAAAGTCATGCCTGGATTCTCGATTGGTATGGCATCAACAGGCGATCCGCAACCATTTACATTTACTTGTGAAGTGCTGAAGGATACTCATTCCAAAGCAATGGTTGTTATCGACGTACTGGAAGACTAAAACTTAGATGCAAGGATGGGGCTGGACCAACCATTGGTTCAGCCTTTTTCTGTGATTATCCCAAGTAGCTTGAGCATTTTACAGAATTATATCACCTCGTCATATGCTTGAAATGTTGCGTGTCTTCATTCATGATCATGCGGCTTTTTCTATGTTTCGCCTGATATCATTAATAATTTGCTCAAGTACAGAGCCGTAATATCAGGAAGTTCTTATTTTAATCGGACCCTTAAATCAGAATCAGGAGTGATCATATTGACTACGACAAAAACAAAAAAATTAACGGCAGCAGCTCTAAGTACGCTAGATGCAAAAAACAATCAGCGCAAAACGATTTATGTAACAGACCATCAATATGAAGTCCAGATTCACACCTTTTTTCGGAAATCGCTAATTGATAATGTCAACACCAATTATTTATCTCTAATTGATCAACTTAGACAGAAAACAGATGTTACGGATCAAGTCATCAAAGATACAGTCGGGTTATATAACACACTTCTTCTAAAAGAATTCTCGGATCTTCCGATTCCTAGAAAGCTGGATGTGGAAAAACTCATCAAGGTAACCAACATGTTATTAGATAACGGGATTATGGAAGAAGTACTGACACAGTTCCCGGATGTGGAACTTAGAAAGCTTGAAGAACAGTTCAAGGCATTGCAAGAGAAAATGGCAACAATGGTATCCGAGTTGGCTATGACACGTGCACAACATTCAACAGACGAGACTATTTAACGAAATACATCTATAAAAGGAGAATACTCATGTTAGTGTTTTTGAAAGCAAATTTGGAAAAACACATTGTATTCCTTCACCAGCTCAAGCTGGAAGCCAAGGAAAGCCGTATACGGACTCGGTTTAAAAAACTATTGGTTGAACACTATCAGCAGTTTCATGAAGAAATGGAAGAGCTGAAAGAGCAACACATGTTAAAGAACGAAGACGGCAGTTTTGTCTTGAGAAATGGCAACATGGTGCCACGAGATTCACTAACACTTCAAACAGAGCTGCAGGAGTTACTGGAAGAGCAAGTGATGATCGAGTCCACTGCTGAACGTATGCCAATGTTACAAGCGATGTACCGAATCCTGCAGAGTTGTTCATTGCAGTTGGAGGGAGAAACAGCGGATGTCTACGACCAACTGTGCGAACAGTTCGAACAATACGCAGAATAGGGGCAATTCATTGAATTGCTTCTTTTTGTTATAAGAGGAGTGATTCATGAATGCAGAATGAACTGGATTTAAATATAAATATCAATCAAGTGATTACAGATTTGAATAAGGCTCTTCGAGAACTTTCAAATAAAATGAGCAAACTTGAGGTCAAAGTGGATTTTGATCAAAGTTTTGTACAAGGTATGAACTTATATGCAGAGGGCATGAACAGATTGAACCGTACCATGGTTCAGAATCAGTTATTGATGCAGAGTTCAATAGATGAATATAAACGAATTCAGACAGCTCAAGAACGACAACGTAATATGACAGCTGCTGAAACAGAAGCTTATGACAAACAACGCAAATCCATTAAACGATTAGAACAAGAACTTGAAGGATATACACAGACTAAGAGTAAAGCAAACAAGAATCAATTAGGTGAGATTACAGGATACTCTAAAACATTTAAAAATGACGCAGGCCAGCTACTTACGGTGAACACTAATACTGACGGTGAAGTGAAAAATTACGATAAAGTGATGGAGCATGTAGGGCAACAGCAACGTCTCCTTAATCAACAAAACCGCTTAAACCAGCAACGTGAAATCAATCTTAGTGAAGAACAAGCCACCCGCAAAGCTTTGGAACAGCAAACAAGCCGAAATAACGAGTCCAAAGATCGAGCACATCAGCAAGCACTACAACAGAATGCAAAAATGGATACAAACCTGCGTAATTCCATTAAGGAAACAGAAGAAAGAATCGCTCAGGCAAGTCAAAAATACAGTTTGAATGGAACGGTATCCAATGGGTTAAGATCACTAAGCAATGAAATGCTGACACTTAACTCATCTATGTCTACGGTTGGTTATAAAGCATCTGCGGAGCATTTAGCTAGAGTCAACGAGCAGCTTAAAGCAACTACGCGCTCGTCTTCTGCAGCAGGCGGAGAAATCAAAACCTTGGGTGAGGTTATGCAGGGTGCCTCAACCATGGCTGGGGGATGGATGAGAAATGTAACTTCATTGATTCAGCCCATGGATGTCTTAAGAAAAGCAGTTCAATCCATCATTCAAATGGATGGTCAGATGAATCAGTTAGGACGAACAATAGGGAAGTCATTCAACGAAGAGCGAATGTTGGATGGTAGTATCAATATTGCTCAATCTACGGGACGTAGCATGTCTGAGGTAAACGGGAATTTAATCGGCTTTGCCAATCAGGGATTTAACGAGTCAGATACACTAAGTCTTGGGAAAGCTGCAAGTGTGCTTCAGAATATATCCAACTTGACGCCAGGTGATTCGGTCAATACGCTTACTGGCGCAATGGCTTCATTTAACATCGAAGCTAATAAGAGTATGGGAATTGCAGATAAGCTCAAGGAGGTTAGTGGGAACTACGGTGTTTCAAGTAAGGATCTGGCATTATCCTTAACTTCAGCTGGCGCAGCAGCCAAATCCTTTGGAGTTTCGATTGAGGAGCTACTGGGAAATACAGCAGCTATTAGCAGTATTACTCGGGAAAGTGGGGATGTCGTCGGACGAGGACTGAAGGCGATATATACTAGAGTTGGCTCGGATGAACAATCTGCCGGGGCTCTACAATCCGTAGGGATCTCCAAAGCTGACAAAGATGTGATCACGGTACTGGATGAACTGGCGGGGAAATGGAATCAGTTAACGAAAGCTCAGCAGCAAAATACGGCTTTCAGCTTGGCAGGACAAGATCAGACAACAACGTTTACTGCGTTGATGCAGAATTGGCAAACATCAGTGAATGCATCAGAATCAGCCCTTCATTCGCAAGGAGCGGCAATGAAAGATAATGAGCAATATATGGGTTCACTCGGCGCACGAATTCAAAATATGCAGACCGCTTGGGAGTCACTCACACTTGCACTGGGTAACGCATTGGTATCAGACAGCATTATAACTATTACTTCACTTGTTACAGGATTACTGAACTGGATGGCACAACTAAATAGCAGCTTTGCATTATTTGGTCTCTTAGGCATGGCCGTAGGTTTGTTGAGCGCGTCTTTACGAATTTTGGTAGTGGAGATTGCGAAGGCCGTTCTTGGTTTAATGGGAATTCCTGCTGCAACTATTGCAGCGAGTGCGGGTACCAAAGCGTTGAGCATGAGTCTTACTATATTAAAAAATTCTTTTAAGGCATTACTAGCTAGCACGGGTGTAGGACTTGTGTTTGCGCTGATTGGCACCGGTTTAGAGTGGTTAATGAATAAGTTCTCAAACGCGACTCAAGCCACCGAGGATTTTTCTGATCAAACAGAAGCGTTGAATCAGAAGGTATACGATCTCAATGGTTTGAAATCTTTGTCAGCAGAGTATGAGGAACTTTCAAACCAGGCATCGCTTAATTATGAAGAAAAAACAAGGCTTGCTCAACTTGAAAGCGAATTGTCTACCAGATACGGAATTACAACTCAGTCACTTAATGGTCAGACTAAATCTCTGAGTGAGAATACAGAAGCAATTAAAGGGAAAATCGAACAACTTGAGACAGAAATTGAGAACGAAAGATTCAAGGCTGAATTGGCATATAACAAACAGTCACGGGATATTGAGGGAAGATTAGCTGGTAATAAAGAAAAAATTAACGATAAAGAGAATTTAGTAGAGACAATTGATGTTAATTACAATAAACAACTTAAATTGTTGAATTATTATAATCAAATAGGACCAGAGAATTATAGTAAACCTGATTACGATCAAACGGTGTACAACGTGGAATTTGGTGCCAAAAAATTCGAAAGTGAGAAAGCGAAACTTGATAAATTAAACGAAGATTTCCAAAAAGATATCAATATTAAATCTGATGCAATCAAAGGAGCTTATCAGAGCTACATAGATCTACAAGAAGCAGAAGGGACCGAGGTTAAGGCCTCAACCCGGAAGTTTGTCGATATCTATGTTGAAATGGCAGCACAGAGTGAAGCTACAGCTTTTCAGATTAAAGACGATGCAAAAGAAATATTCAATGCCCTCCAGAATCAAGAATTTAAAACACCCGAAGAAGCAATGACATTTCTACAGCAGTTGCCTAACGTTGGTGATATGACTATAGATACGTTAAATAAAGTTAATCAAGCAATCGCGGAGATTAATTTAGCACCGTTAGAGGAACCTATAAAGGTAAATACCGATTTAAGTAAATTCACCAGTGAGGTCAATAGTGTTACCTCAGAAATTGGCAAATTGAATTCTGTTATTCATGACCTATCCAAAGGGCAGTCTTTGTCTGCAGATGAGATGAATGCATTAATTCTGAAATATCCCGAACTTGCTAAGCATGTGAAACAAACCAAAGATGGCTATACAATTGAGAAATCAGCCTTGGAGAGCTTGAAGAAAACAAAAGTAGATTATATTAAAACGTTAGGCGTGCTTTCACAGCAGGAATTGGTCAATAATAACCAAGCACTCGTGGCTAAATTGAGAGCTTGGGGCATCGAGATTGATGCTCTCACGACACTTGCAAAATTAAATGCTGCCAAAGCTCAGGTAAGGTTAACACTTGCTGCAGACGTTGAAGTTGAAGATTACACAGAAAAGGGAATAGAAAATCAAGCAGTACTAAATCAGTCCGAAAAGGAGCTTCAGAAACTTATAGCTCCTTTTAATGAACTTTTGGAACGTTCTTTTGATGCAAGGGCTAGTATAAATAAGTTAACTGATTCAGTAGATTTATTGGGTATTAGTAATGAGAAAAACGCGGGGTCCTCTGATAAGGCTACAAACTCTGCCAAACAAGCCAATAACACGTATACAGAAACCACGGAGGTTCTGACCGAACTCCAGAAACAAATTCAAGGTGTAGATAAATCCTTGGATGATCTGCACAACAGACAAAAGCACATGGAAACCAGTTCAGCTGCATATCGAAAATCTTTGATGGAGGAAAACTCTCTGATTGAGAAGAAGATAAACCTTCTGAAGAAAGGTGTCCAGAATCCAGATAAGTTGATATCTACCAAGATAAAAACAACTAAGGAATCAGATGATATTGCTTCTGAGAACGTTTCTACTACAATGAAATCATCAGGGAGTTACTCAGGTAAGTATGCAGAGTATATTAACAAATATGCAGAGCAATATAATATTGACCCGAAATTGATAGCAGCTATCATACAAACAGAGAGCAGTTTCAAGCCTAATGCAAAGTCCCCAGTAGGAGCAGCAGGGTTAATGCAATTAATGCCTCCTACGGCTAAGGAACAAGGGGTGAAAGATAGTTTTGATCCCGAGCAGAATATAAAAGGGGGCACCAAGTACTTTAAGTATCTCTTAGACAGATACAAAGGGAACGTCAAGCATGCACTAGCTGCGTATAATGCGGGGCTTGGGAATGTTGACGAATGGCTCAAAAATGGGAATATGGATAAAATTCCATTTGAAGAGACCTATGATTACGTTCCAAAAGTATTAAATAACTATGACACCATTAAGGGGAAGGCACTTAAGGTCGCTGCGCCTTCAACAAAAAAGAGTGGCGGAAGTACTTCTGAAATAATACCAGCAACGTCAGAAGAAAAGAAAAAGGCAGAAGAAGCAGGAAACAAGGAGATTAATGAGCTCCTAAATCTACAAATCGATAACCGGTACAAGCTAATCGATTCCTGGGCTGAATATTACGAATTGGCAATCGATAAAGTACAGACAAAGATCACAAAATCTACAAGTAAACAATCCATGTTATACATTAATTCTGATGAATGGCGCAAAGAAGAACAATCACAAATTAGTTATGTTGGTCAACAAATTAAATTGAGAGAGCAAGAGATAGCCAAGATTAAGCAACTGCTTAAAGATAAGAAAATAACTTCAGAAACGTATAATAAGCAAATTGCAGACCTGGAATCAAATAACGTAGAGGATGAATCTCAAATTTATGCTAAAAGAGAGAAAGTGATAGATTCATATATCGGAAGTTATAATGACAAGCTTTCGGAACAAGATCATCTAGTTTCTCTTTCCAATGCAAAATTGAAGACCATGACCGAAGGATCAGCAGAATATAATAAGGAACTTGCAAGCCAGATTCCTGTTCTACAAGAGAAGAACCGTATCACAGAAGCAGAGATTAAATATGTAGAGCACCTGCTTTCAGGTGGTAAATTAAACGCTGATCAGACTGTTAAATATACCAATACGCTGAAAGATTTAAACATAGCGTTGATAGACAACAATTCAGCTATGAGTGACGTAAATGAGAGATTAAAAGCCTTGCGTGAAAATGCCGCAGACAAAATTATTGAAGATTTCAAAAAAGTCATTGAGCAGCAACGCGACTTTGCTATCGATGCCATTGATGAGCAGCGGAAGGCTGAAGACGAACGTCATAAAGAGCGAAATAAACATCTGGATGATGAGCAGAAGAAGTTCGAAACGCACATTAATGCACGGCTAAAAGCAATGGAACGTGAAAATTCTTCTGTCGATTATGAGGAAGAGTTGACCAAGAAAAAGAACGAACGTCAGAAAATTGTGGACAAACTTAACGTTTTATCTTTGGATAACTCCATGGAGGCTAAGGCAAAACGAAAAGATCTGACAGAGCAACTCTCAACCGTAGATGAAGAAATCGCTAAGTACGAACGTGATCGTGAAAGAGAGCTTGTTAAGCAGGGACTACAGGACCAACTTGATGATCATAAGAACTACACAGATAAGCTAAAAGAAGAAGATAGCGATCTTCATGAGACAACGCTAGCTAATCTGGATGATGAGAAGAAGAAAACAGAACGTTACTACAAGGACATCCTTGAGGACCAAAAGTATTTTTATGATTTGAAGCAAGGATTGATGAGTAACGATGCCGCAGTCGTCAGTGCAAAATTAACCGAAATAGGCGACAGGTATAACGAATTATTTGCTAGCATTAAACAACATGCATTTGAGACTTCTCAAGAAATGCAGAACATGACGTACAATTTTCAGCAATCGATGGAAGGCATAGGGAAATTTAAAGCAGGAGACTATTCATCATCCGATTCAGGATCACAGGGGAACAATAATAGTGGATCAACCAATGAATTTAAAATTCAAGGCACGATGGAAACGAGAAAAGCATGGACACATTATCTGAGTAATAAGGATGAAGCTGAAAAAATCCGAAAAGAAATGTCTTTATATAATACAGACTCTTATAAATATCAGAAACTGGAGAAGGAATTCAAAAAACTGCAAGAGGAGAACCAGGGATACCGGGATAAATATAAATTTCCTGACAATAGCTTCGCGGAACTGGCTAAGCTAAATATCTTCTCTGCGAATACTGGTGGTATGACTCCGTCGTTTGCAGGAGGAAAATTCCTGCTTGCCCATGAGAAAGAGTTGATTCTGAATCAATCGGACACATCCAATCTTCTGAAGATTGTAGATGTTGTTCGGGGGATCACAGATCGAATCAAAACCGGTCTTGATTTCAGTACATTTAAATTTTCTGAGAACAGAGTTGCCGGAAATACGGATAACCGAATCCAGATTGATAAAGTTGAAATTATGGCTAAAGATAACGATACCGGAATGAACTTGCTTGGGAAATTCGAAGAAGCGTTGAATAACAAATTAAAGTGGAGAACCATTTAGGGAAGGGCAGAAGCCCTTCCTTTTTATATTTGCAGAAAGGAGTGAAGTCATTGCCAGGTGTTATAGATTATCTTAGAAAACCTATACAGCCCCAATATTTTTTAGCAAAACCGAATCGGGAGATCATTAGCAAAATGAGTGAGATTTGTCATGACTCCATGAGTATTCGCTTAAATGATGTTAGCGAGTTATCATTCTCTATACCGTACCAGCTGGATATTGCCCATGTCTTGCACAGAAACAAAAATGTAGATCTGATCAAAGAACGATATTTAATAAAAATGGTGCAAGGCACCAAGATAGAGTGGTTTACGGTAAATAGCCTAGGGGATGATCTGGGTGATGCGGACATGTTAAACGTCCGATGTTACTCACTAGCCAGGGAATTGTCAGACAAGCGTATCCATAGTTATCTTGCAGAATCGTATCATGCAGAACAAGTGTTGACGGAACTGCTGGCCAACACGCTTTGGAATATTGATTACCTGGATGCCGATTTTAAATTAAGTTACAGGACATTCGATTTTTCATCTAACAGTGCGCTTGAGGCCGTATTCACGGTAGCAGAGACATATAACGCAATCGTTCATTTTAATACAGAGAAACGACTAATCAGTATGACCAAGCCAGAACTGACTGGAATTAATCGAGGACTTACCGTGGGTTATGGGAAATTGTTAAAAAGCATGAATCGAGAGACAAGTGCTGAGGAAATGGTTACGAGATTATATGCCAGTGGCAGAGATGGTTTAGGAATTCAGAAAGTGAATCCTACAGGACAAAATTATATTGAGAATTTTGGCTACTGGTTGTATCCGTTTGAACGCGATTCTTCTCGTAAAGTCATTACTTCAAGTCTTTGGATGTCTGATGGACTATGCCATGCTTTACTTGATTACAATGACCTAGTTGAGTCTAACAAGGAGAAGTTCAATCAGTATCTGGCTCAGCTTCAACAGTATGAAAAGGATCTGATTCCGTTACAGATTGATCTGAACAAGTTACAAAACGACGAGGCTGTATTGGAGGAAGTAACACTTTCCCAACAGTTTGCTGATAAAATGTTTTTTGAAAAATATACTCATTCGGGCAACTCGTCTCGAACGTTTCAACTTAATTCAGATTATGCATATGCTGTCATGATACGACTTGAGCCTGCTGCTGGAGTATCCATTTCAGTGAATGGAACATGGGTCAATGCTGTATCTGGAAAATGGACGATGCTAACCAGATCTAAGGGAACTGATTCGGTTACGGTAAGTTTAAACGGGGGTGCAGCAAGTTGCTTCATTCAGGTAAACACAATAAGCCTGGTTGAGTACGAAACCTCTTCCAATGAAACTGTCATTGTGGATCGATATAGTTTGGATCAGAAAAAGAACCAGATCTCCCTGAAAGAGGTCGAAATTTCAAACCTGAACAGCAAGATTATAACGGTTAAGCAACAAATTACACAGCTACAGACCTTATTAACGGCAGAGAACAACTTTTCCTCAGAGCAATTACAGGAGCTCAACTACTTTGTTATTGAACGAGAATTTAATGAAGACAAGTACATTGATGAAAAGGATCTGTACGAGGCAGCTCTTGAGAAATTCAGGGAACTACAGGTACCTCAACTATCTGTGGATATAGATATTGTTAACTTTCTGGAGATTGTGGAGGAGCAGCTTAACTGGGATAAACTCAATCTTGGGGATTATGTCAATGTGAAATATGAATCAGTTGGTATTGGGGTGACCGCCCGTATTAGTGAGATTCAATATAACTATGATTCGTCTTCCATCAGTCTAACGTTATCCAACATCAAAAATGTAAATGATGAATCTACCCGAATTGAGAAGTTTCTAAATGAAACCAAGAATACCTCGATCATTGTGGATACCAATAAGACAAAATGGGGTCAAGCGGTTGTTGATTCATCTGACATGAGCAAACTGTTCGACCGATTCTGGAATAAGGTTACGAATGAAATTAATATGTCCATTAACAACACAGTGGATATTAACAACAAGGGGATTACTATTACTGATCCGGATGATCCATTACGTTTTCTACGTTTGACAAATGGTGCACTGGGCCTGACACGATCAGGAGGGCTGAGATATGAAACGGCCATTACGGCAGATGGACTGATTGCTGAAATGGTGTTAGGCAAGATCATTCTGGGTCAGCGGGTTGTGATAGGAGATACAACAGGTGTGTTTACCATTGAAGGGTCCAGATTGATGATCGATGACCGTTGTGGACGTGAAGTTGTGAAGCTCGGATTGCTCTCGGAGCAGCCGGATCGTTTTGGATTTTTCCTGAATCGGTACGGTTCATCTAACTGTAGTGATACGACCAAAGTTAATCGCGTTTCTATGACAGCAGATGAAGGATTCATTATCGAACGTTTTCGTAACGGGATCGCAGATAAAACGTTCGGCACTTCGCTTGATGGTGATCTGTTTGTCAAAGCTGGCGTGGATGATCAGGTCTTTACAATAGATAAAAATGGTTTGGCTCTCGGGTCCAGTGTATGGGCGAGGGCTCCTTTTCATGCGGATTATTACGGTAATGTCTGGATGAATAAACTGTATGCAGATTCAGCAGAGATTCAAAACTCTTTGTTCAAAGATGGCCAGATCGAAGGATCATCATTAACCTTGCGAGATGGGGCCGGTGTGATGAAAATGTTCCCATTGAAAGGATTCTGGGCAGGCGCAGAAGAGTTTGAAGATGCTGTTGCATCCATTGCCATGGACGGTACTGCCAAATTCAAAAAGCTGAAGATAACGGATAATCAAAATACGCTGTTGATTGATTCGGAGCAACGTAAGATATTCATGAATCAATGGGACATTGTAGGTGCGGGAGCGATCGATGCAGAACTGATCGCTGCAACGATGGTTACAGCAGAGGATGGTTTTATAAGTTCAATCGTGTCTGGCAAAGTTTCGACTTTGACGCGCGCGGCAGTACAAGGATGGTCCAACTACATCAAGATTGAAGGGAAAGAGTTATCCTTTCTGACGAGTATGGTTGAGACGGGAACGGGTACGCATAAAGCGTTATCGGATGGGCGTAAGTTATATTGGCGTAATGCCAGTCAATCTGGTGAAATGACAACGGATGTAACCAACTGGCCAGTGATGGTCTATGGAATGACGGACAAGACCAAAATGAAGCTGTATTTTGAAGGAGATGGACAGACAGCCTATCCGATTATCAGTATGGGTGAGGGAGACGCAAGGCAATATGGCAAAGGTCTAATAACCAAACCCAACGGGTCCCTCGAACTGTTATATTCGGCACAATCCAATGGAAGAGGAAGAAGTCTGAAATTCATGGATGACAAAGTGATTATGGAGTCTGAATCGGGACCAGTTGAAGTAAATGGTAAAGAAATTATTTTCAAAACAGAAGCCGGTTCAACCATTCATATGAAAAACGATGGTGATATTGAAATCAAAGCTAATCGCAATATTAAAATTAACGGCCAACGTATAGACCTGAATTAACAGTTGATCTGGAAAGGAGGTGATTACGATAACCATTCGGGATGCACTTTATTTTTCGTATGCAGGCCAAAAATCTGTGGATTTTGGCATCATTAACGTCAATCTTAGCAGTGGTATGTTGGAAGAAAGCTTTGCTCCTACCCGGAGTATTGTAGAAGAGAAAATCAAGGGAAGGGATCAACCTTATTTTATGAGAACTGAGGTTGAACCGCTGCAATTCTCGGTCTCTTTTGCATTTGAAGAGAGTTGGGACTCAGACAAGATCAGGGAAGTGGCGAGATGGTTAACGCAGCATGACTATTATCAGGAATTAACATTTACTACCGAGGAAGGAGTGAACCCTGAAAGGATTTTTTATGCACTCGTAGTAGATGAAGCAACACTTATACACAATGGACTGAGGCAAGGTTACATTACATTGACGTTCAGGTGTGATTCACCGTATGCCTACTCTCCGGTAATGACAACACGAACGTATGAATGGAAAGACCGGATCTATGAGTGGAAACCGACTTTTCACACAGGGATAGATTCCAAATCGGTGATTGTGAATTCAGAAGGTCATCTCACCCTAAATACGAACCGACCTAAATGGAGCGATTACCCCAAATATACAACATGGATTGAACTGAACTGAATTCGGAAAGGAGAGAATTATGTCAACAAATACATCCAAGCTTCAATTAAAAATACCAGCGTTTACAGATGAGATTGAGAACACCATTCGAGATTTGGGTGAAAACTTTCAAAAGTTGGACCAGATATCCGATGACTTTGTAACAGACATCCCTATTCGCGGAGACTATCTGCAAAATGCGACATTACGTAATGCCAACTGCGTATATGGCAGTTATTATGGCTGGGTAAACACACGTGCGGGTAAAGCTGCTCCCAAGTGGGAGAGTGTGCATTCTTACAAAAATGGAGATTACATCGTGCCAACGGTGGATAATGGTCATGTGTATCAATGCATCCAGTCCGGTTACTCCGGTTATCGGGAACCTGTTTTCCCAATATCAGAAGGGTCTGAATTTCAGGATATTCGGGCAACGAGTCAATGGGCTTCAACTACCCTGTATCAGAAAAATGATATGGTGTTGCCTACAATAGATAACGGCAGATACTACATATGCATCCAGGCAGGAGAGTCCGGTGATCAAGAGCCAACATGGACTACGATTGATGGAACAACAACGTATGACAAGAATGCAGTCTGGTCCACACATCGAATCGCAAAATGGAAAGAAATCGGTTCAGCTGCCTGGTTTCGACCTTTTGGGAAGATTGAGTAGGTGTTTATATGGCTAATTGGCTGTCAGTAACACATCAGAAAGGTCATTATGAATCTCGTCCAATTCAGATTCCTATTGAATCAGGAGGCGTGTTAAGTCGGGTGAGTTGGGTTAGTGAAGTTAGTTCGGAGAGTTCCAGAATTACCGTACAGACGAGACATTCAATGGATGGAATGGAATGGAGTTCTTGGGAAACGTGCATCAATGATGGAATTGTACCTGGACTGAATGAAGACACAGCGGTCGATCAGCACCATTTTATGTATCGTGTCTTGTTTGATACAAGTGACTTGAGTAAATCACCGAAATTGAAAGAAATCACTTTTTCGTTTGAACCGGTTCTTGTGCTGTTCAATAAAGGAGATCAGGTCTGTAAGCCTGAAATTTGGATTCACAAGCAAGGAAACGGTGACTTTCAGATTGACAATCAATCCCGACATGCTGAAGAGTTTCGTTTCAAGAATCTGGTGCATGATGAGGAAGTGTATGTGGATAACGAGAGACAACATATAGAATCCTCTCTTCCCGTAACGTATAGGTATAAGGATTTCAACGATCGATTCCTAAGTTTATCGGTAGGGAAAAATATTTTGCGTGTTCGTGGAGATGCACGAATCCAGTTCAGATATCAATTCAAGTTGTTACAGTAGGAGGTTAAATGACTGGAGTAGCTTATAACGGTTCAAGTGTAAGTCAGACAAGTAAAAGTGGGCATGTTACATATGACATCGAAAATTGGGTTCCTACAGAATGGGGAGGCTACTGGACATCAGCTGGTAGTGGAAGCACCAATGCAGTCATAACCTCATCGGGGACAGTATCCAACTCCACGGTGTATGCGAATGGACGGGCGGTAACATGTGTGAACGACCCTTCTCCTGATACATGGACGGCAAGTCCTGCTGTACCAACGAGTAATGGTTCAACAAGATATATTAACATAAGACCCTCCACATCGGGCAGTGGACAGGGAAGAGTTGCATCAGGGAGTACGACCGTATTTGCAGGAGCTAAAGCCATTGGCAGTGTCAATTCGACAGTTACTACATCATTGGGTACTTCGGCTCGAATCACGACTGGAAGCAGCAATGTATATACAAACTGAGTATTAAACGAAAGGAGGTGAACTATTGTCAAATTTACATACACATATGCAGTATAATGATCCTCTCACAATTATTGCCCGCAAGGGGGATGCAGTAGATCCATATGTGGATCGGACAGATTCGTTACCTGTCATTAATAGCATAATCACTTTACTTGAAATCCCTTCATCTACCGATAAGGTTGTTATTAGTGGTTTTGTTGAGATTGACCAACATGTATATGAGAAAAAACAGAAGTTGGCAGAGAATGAGTTTCTCGTTCATTATGGCATGGGTACCATTCAATTTCACCCTTCTCAAGAAGGGCGGGTTCATCTATGTCGGTATAAAGGTAGAGGACTCATTATGTATCCCGCTTCGCGAATCTATGCAATGATTACGCGTAATCCGGATGTTGTCAAAACATTGCAAGATTTTATAGAAGAATCACAGCGTAAGTTGGATGAGACGCAACTGGCGATGGAACGAGTAGAAGAAGTCATTCAGCAGTCCATAGACCAGACAGGGCAAGCGCGGCGTGCTACGGATCATGCCAACCAGGCAGCAGATGAAGCGCTAGAAGCTGCGAATCGAGCCAAAGATGCCTATCAAACCACTCGACTCGTGTATAAAAGTCCGGTATCGGATCTTCGTGAACTGCGGGACACTTACCCTTTTCCTGAGACAGGATGGACGGTTCAAACTTACAAGGATGGCAAAAGATATCGTTATGATGGAAACAACTGGATTGAAATTGATGTGTTTGGCCAGAATTTGCAGGTAGTTAATCCGTATAAGGATGGCTTAATGAGTATAGCTGAGCATCTGAAGTTAAACGAAATTCCACTGGAAGTCCAAGACCGTGTAATTGTATTTTGCAAAGAGTCTTATGTCTTTCAGGAAGTCATAGGGGTAGTAGCTCCTTTCCCATTTCATGGAGAGATCCTGGATGTGAAGGGTTTTTGTGGCGTCTATGGAGAAACAGAAACAGAGATCAGAATTGAGAAATCCAGAGATCTAATCCACTGGGTGGATATTATGGACTCTCCATTGGAGTTTAATGCTCTAGCTCATGTTGACAACAAAAAGGCGAAGTTTAGTAACAAACAAGTTTCGGCAGGGGATTTATTTCGGATTCAAATTATCAAAGCAGGACTTGATATTCAACATCTTACAATTCAATTAACCATAAGAACATAAAAAAGGAGATTGATTATAATGACACAACCAATTATTACATGGATGGACGCAACACATAGCAAGGAGATTGTAGCACCGTTTGATTATGGTGTTATTGATGCAGATACCAAAAGTGAGGTTCGAATTTTTAATGTGTGGAACAACAAAGGTGGTACGACGGATGTGTCCAAAATGGAGGATTGCACCTTTACAACACGGGATATGGATGGGGGCACTGGTGATACAATTAAACACGATATTGAAGCTGTTAAAAACAACTGGTTTCATGTACAAGTGGACTCACTTGGGGAGAACGATCTGGATGAAGAGAGCTCTCGTGTAGGCAAGGATTTTTCGAAGCCTATTGGAACTACGGGCAAAACAACGGTGGATTATTCAGGAACACCTTATGCAACACCGCTAGTACCGGGTGCAAAAGAGATATTGGGAGTTAATAATAATGGAGATCCACAAGACGCGGCAGGTAACTATGTGACGCTGTCTATTCAATGCGAAGTACCCTTGAATGCTCGTAGTGGTAAACAAGAGTTCAAGAAACGTATCTCCTATCGGTACGTTTAAGAAAAGTTAATGATGCAGACAGGCTATTATAGCCTGTCTTTTTATTTATCTATGAGGAGGAAAAACTGTGATTTTAGGTCAGAAACAGTACTCTCGTTCACCTGTATCTCAAGCTTATATATGGATTGCCGATTATTATGATGGAACGTATTTGAGTGAGTATGATCTTCAGACACAACATGCTAACCGCTTTTATGAAATCAACAAAGAGAAGTTGGTGTTATTCGGATTGATGGGCCAAGGATCCCAAGTTTATTACAATGTTGCCAATGGGGTCTTCCACATTAATGCTGATCGTTATTCCATGTCTTATGAATGTGAGGAGCAGGAGTACCCTTTAACCGGGAGAACGTTTGTGTACAATGACATCATCCAATTCAAAAATGGATCCTCAGAAGCGAATATGGCTGGATTTTTAGGGCAAGCGAATTCAGGGGCTTTCAGAAATACGATTGAGTGTTTTAACTTTGGTTACAAAAAAACAATGAACCTGAATGATGCACAAATTAATTTTCAATGCGTATGTTCCCTGCCTCTAAAGGAATCTGTATTCTTTCAAATAAAAATTTCTTCTAACCTGGACTTGCCTGGGCAACTCGTTATTCGTAAAAATGGGTTTGTCGTAGATCGAATCATAGCCCCTCTGAAGGCAAATCATGCTGGGATCATAAACTGGGACATTCGTTAAGCTGGATTTTGATATGAGATAGGTGGTGAAAATATGGCAATTCAAGAAATTCTACTAGATATAGATCTATCTGTAGGTGTTTTTAAAGATACGATAGTTGAGGATCAGAAGTTGAAATTAAGAGAACTGGGTCATGATGCGGACGGGAATTCAATCTATCCTGTTACTGGATCTTGGGAGTCCACTCCCATTCGGATTCAAGATAAGATCGCATCATTTAAAGGTGTGGCTGCAAAGGTAGATGTTGCGGGGGGCGCAGCATACAAGATTTACTGGAGTACATCTGAAGACGGCTTTGAGTGGTTGGAGTATGAGGAAGTCTCATCTAATAGCGCTGTGTCCAAATCTCCTGCAAAGTATGCCAAGGTGAAAATTGAGATTTTTGCAGAAAAGAAATATTCGAACTTTTACATAGACGATTTTAATCAGAAGGATAAATACAGTAATCCTTTTATTGAAAGTGAATCTGGTTCACTAGGCTTAAAGAAACTATATCAATTGAACATAGAACGAGCTTCGGATACTCCAACAGGGATGGTGCTACGTCAGAAGGTTGAAAAAGCGAAATTTAAGAAAGTAGATAGAATCAGAGTGAGTAAGGGGTGATTTTATGGCAGCTCCATCGACTACAGGACAGTTGAGAGAAAAGCTATCTGATATGGAAATCGGAGACTACATTGTTTGGAAATACGATAATACAATAAGTGGATATATTTTTGGGGGAAGTACGACGGGGTATACAGAAATTCCGCTAACAGGAAATCCATTAGCCAGTATGCCTTTGAAATATTTTTGGTATGTCATCAAAGTGGATAGAGGGTTGCTAATAGCAGATAGAGTTGTAAATAACACGATAACATGGGATTGGTTAAATTCCAATAAGTTTGTTGAAGGTTCCCCGCGCATTATAAGTGAAACATCAGGAATTGTCCGTAGTATATCTGGTGGAGTGGGATATGCAGATGCGAATGGGAAACTGAGTATGAAGGATTTAGGATTGGGGGCATTCCCCAATAATAATGAATATGACAAATATATTATGAAGTCCAGTTTGGGTGGCAAGGCTACACCTAATGATGATAATGTTTGGCATCACCATAACGTGTTTTGTTGGGCAAAGGAAACGCCTGTTCTGGGTTTATGGACTACGAACAAAGGAACTGCCTTAACAGCGAGTTCAACAAGCAGAATAGTACGAGGGTTTGAGTCACGAGATGACAATAGAGGTGTTGCTTTTACAGGAAGCTCAGCATCTCAGAATTATATTGGGTTTCGTCCAGTATTTGAATATAGGGAGGTGTAGAATATGGCTACAGTAGGAGACCAACTGGCATTACCAGAATCGGGATGGAGACGATATGATGATACACATGTTGGTTTAAAGTATACAGGGAGTTGGTACAAAGTAACCAGCACAACTTACTATAATGGTAGTGTCAATGTAACAACCAGAGCCGCAGACAACAACTATGTAACATTTAGCTTTTATGGAACGAAAGTTAGGATTATCTCTGATATTGCTCAAGATAGACACTCTGATAACACAATTACTGTAGATGGTGCAACGGAAGCATTTACTACAAATAAAACGGGTACTACTGTGTTAAATGCAATTGTCTATGAGAAAACGAACTTACCTCTTGGATTTCACACAGTTACAATTACGATAGGGCATAATCGTACTAACTTCATCATGGATGCTATTGATATTGATGAGACAGGTTACTTATATGGGTATTCTTTAACAGCGCCTGAAGATGGATGGAAAAGGTATGATGATGCTGAGCCATCTTTTAGCTACACGGGGTTTACCCAAAGGAACCTTGCCGTTGCAGGTGCATATGAGGGCAAATCTTCTTACAATGCAAATGGGTCTGCTGTAGGGGAAGTAGTTTTCTCTTTCGTAGGAACTAAGATAAGGATTATCTCTTCAACTACCTCCACAGTCAGAGCAGAGAGCATATCTGTTTCCATTGATGGTAGTGTTGAGACATTTACAGCTAGAACCGCTCAGAGTCAAGTGCAAACGCTTGTATATGAAAAGAAAAATCTACCTTACGGGACGCATACTGTGAAGATTTTCGACTTCAAGGGTGTGATGACTGGAACTGCCGCCGCCGCTTTCGGTCTAGACGCTATAGACATTGATTCCGATGGTCGCTTAATAAGATCTGTTGGATCTGAAGCAACAGCACCAGAAGATGGATGGAGAAGGTATGATACGGATGACTACGCACAGTTCTTGGGTACAGATTGGAAGACAGTAGCGAATTCCACAGGGCGTGTATTTGAAGGTGGCTCTGTTAAGTATAGTAATGTAATAGGAAATCAAATAAAATTCTCCTTTGCAGGAGACAAGCTTAGACTTATTGCAGAGTATGGTAGCGCATATGATACAAATGTTGAAGTTAGTATTGATGGAGTAATAAAATATATCAATCTATCAACTTCATCTTCTTCTCTTCAATCTCAAAGGATAGTTTTTGAACAATTTGGTTTAACTGATGGGGTTCATGAGGTTATAGTTAAAAAAGTTAGTGGCACAGGTAATTTTCATATTGATGCAATAGACATTAATGTAACTGGACGCATGGTAAGACTTATTGGAACGCAATTAACTACACCAGATGAGGGTTGGAAAAGATATGATGATAATCATCCAACATTAAAATGGGGCGGGTCAGTCACTTTTGTTAACAATAGCACCGTAGACTATAATGGTACACTTCACTATTGGACAGATGCAACTAAAGCGGGTTCTAGTTTAGAATTTACATTTATAGGAACAAAATTGCGGTTAATAGCTGGTACTACCCCTACTCAAGCTAAAGAAATTAGGGTGTTTATAGATGGAAATTTAGAAACATACAATCCATACAATACAACAGACATTAGACAGATTCTTGTTTATGAAAAAACAGGACTTTCAAATACTCCGCACACTGTCAGGTTAGATTCGGTAGGTGCAGGAAATTGGGGAATAGACGCTATAGATATTGATTCCGATGGTCACCTTATTACTAATATTGGATCACAAATACCAACACCAGATGAGGGGTGGAGAAGGTATGACAATAAAGATTCAAGTCTTGCCTATACTGGTACTTGGGGAACATGGACAAGTACATCCTACTATTCGGGTGAAATAACAGCTTCCAATGTTGTAGGTAGTAAAGTAAAGTTTTCTTTTGAAGGGACTAAACTTCGAATCATAGACGAACGAAATATGAATCGGTCTAGAATATCTAGAATTACCATTGACGGAGTTTCGGAAGTGCTGGGAAATAATTATGGAACACAACAAATGCAAACTCTTGTATACGAGAAAACTGGTTTGATAGATAATATTCATTACGTTGAGGTTGAAATTATGGATGCTAATTACATAGGAATAGATGCAATTGATATTGATTCCAATGGTCGTTTATATCATCCAGATGAAGTGACAAATATTACAGAACTTGAGATTGGCAAGCGAATCAGATGTCATTACATTGCGGCTAGGAATAGTGCTGGAGTATTTAGTAGGCTTGGAGAAGAGACTTTTGACTTTATAAGTCCTTCAGGAAGTCCTATCCCAATGGGAGATTTTTATTGGATTATGGTTGAAGACTGGAATAAGAGAAAATTTCTAGTGGCTGATAGAAACATACAGAATGCTGTATCCTGGGATTCAATTAACAAGGAGGGTTATGTTTTTGGGGTTGAATCAACAACTATACTTAATACGCATAACAAGACACCGTATTTAACTTCAGCTTCCGATGTATATAGCGTAACTGGTGTTGGGAATTCCCTGACCAATGAAGATCCTTGGAGAGCCTTTTCGTTAAATGGATCATGGGGTTCCTATGCAGGTACAGGTTTAATATTAGACTGTAAGCGAAAAGTGAAGTTTGGAGAAATAAAGGTAACTGCTTATAGAGGAGCGAACATGGCTTCAGTGATTGATGTGTATGGAAGTGATAATAATGTTGACTATACTCTAATAAAAAGTTGCCAAAAATCTACTTGGATCGACTCAGAACAAGCTACATTTTATTTTGACGAACCCGTAGAATACAGATATTACAAGATTATGAAGACCACACAGGTATCGAATAGTAATGCGGCAAGATTAAACCTTGAGTTAAGTTATTCAGAGAAAATAGACAATAATCATATTTTTAAAGTAAGACTTCTCACAGGCGGCATTAACGCAACAGATAAGGATAATGAATGGGATAAGTGTATTGTTAACTCAACATTAAATGGGAAAATCATTGCTGGTGACAACAATGTATGGAATTATGGTGGTGGAGCTTCGTGGACTTCCACAACTAATGCCGCTGGTTCGGGAAACAGAACTGGACGAGGTGCAAGTGGCAATGCAGGAGCAAGCGGATATAATCCAACCTCTTATGTTGCGGCGGCAACTGCTACGGGCTTTAGACCATTGATGGAAATTGAAATTCTTCCAATGATCAGATCGTTAATTAAACATGAAGGAGCGTATAAAAAATACCAAACTGAAGCTTTAACTTGGAATACAATATCCGCAACTTTACCAGTAGAAGACACTTTTATTAATGACGGAATGGATGATCTATCTGTATTAGATAGAAAAAACGAAGTTTTCATTCGGACTATGACTGCCAATAGATCGTTAGGATCAGGCAAGTTATTTAAAGAAAGAATCGATCTGAATAAGTTTTTCGAAATAACAAATGTAAGTGTGAAGTAGGGTTTGAATGCTCTACTTCTTTTTGTATGTGACGAATTGTAATATGAAGTGCGACACCTACTGGAAATAAATAAAAAATGGCCCATGGCCGGATTCGTGTAGAATGAAGTCACCACAACACCATTCACACAAGGAGAATCCAACCATGAGCTACAGACATCTTAGCATAATCGAACGTAGCAAGCTAGAAGTCCTCCACAGACAAGGTAGAATCTCAAGAGCCATTGCGAAAGAACTGGGTAGGCATCCATCGACGATTTGTCGTGAGTTAGATCGTGTGACTTCATCACATCCGTATCAGGCAGAACAAGCTCAGAATGCTTATGAGGAGCGTCGTAAGGCTTCGGTCTCTCCAGGGAATTGGTCCGATGCCTTGGCTGCTTCACTGGAGGAAAAATTGGAGGCAACGTGGTCTCCGGAACAAATCACCGAACGTTTCCGCATCGAAGGGCGGCATGCCGTCTCTTTCAAAACCATCTATCGCTGGATCTATGCAGGGCGCCTGGTTCGAGGCGTATTACAGGTTCTTCGGCATAAGGGGAAGCGTCAGAAACCCGCAGAAACGCGCGGTAAATTCGCCATTGAAAGGACGATTTCAGATCGCCCAAAAGAAGTCCGTACTCGTGAAACATTTGGACACTGGGAGCTGGATACCGTTGTATCGGGTAGTGGGAAAAGTAAAGGCTGCGTAGCGACGTTGATTGAACGTAAGACACGTCTATATACCGCTGTTCTCATGCCTGATCGCACCGCTTTGTCGATGGAGATTGCGCTCGGTGTAGCGATTTCACAGTATCCCACGGGAACCTTCCTCACAGCCACGGCTGACCGAGGCAAGGAGTTTGCATGCTATGCCAATCTGGAAACCACCCATAACCTACACGTTTATTTTGCTGATCCGTATTCATCCTGGCAACGCGGTTCCAACGAGAATGCGAACGGATTACTTCGAGAGTTTTTCCCTAAAGGTACCAATCTCGCAGGGGTGTATGATGATGAACTCGCCAATTCACTCGATCTAATAAATCACAGACCACGAAAATGCTTGGGTTGGAAGACCGCTCACGAATCTTTCACAGAAGAACTGTCGCACTTGGTTTGACAATCCGTCATGTAAATTAATGATTTCACATAGAAAGGAGATATTTATATGGCAACTTTGGGGGAAAGGCTACCAGAACCAGAACATGGTTGGAGAAGGTATGATAACTTATACTCTGCAATTACCTATACAGGAACTTGGCAAACAGAGACTTTGGCTTCCAATTATAATGGATCAGCTACATTTACGCAAACCAATGGAGCTACCGTTAACTTTAGTTTTCAAGGCACAAAGATAAGAATTATAGGTGCAAGGTTAGCTGGCAGGACAACAACAACACAAGTAATTATTGATGGAACACTTCGCGGCACAATTAATGAGACATCCACAAGCGGTGGATTAACACAAGCTTTAGTTTTTGATATTTCAGGGCTAACAGAGGGTGTACACACAGTACAAATAAAAACGGTGGATACTGCATTATTTATTTTTGACGCGATAGATATTGATTCAGATGGGTATTTGCTTGGTAGAGTATCAACTACTCCAGAATCAGGATGGTCAAGATATGACATTGTGACAGAATTATTAAACGTTACGTTTACAGGTGTTTGGAGCACTAATTACACATATACGAATGGATGGAGAGGTACACTTGTCTCAACCGCAACTAACACTTTCGGTAAAATGGGATTTTGGTTTTATGGTACTAAGCTACGTATTTATGATAATGCTAGTGCAAACAGATCAACAAAAAATAGTGCGACTATAGATGGAGTAAGTAAGATATATAGTGCTTACCGCGCGAGTGCTCTAGACCAAGTTATGGTTTTTGAAATTACTGATTTAGCATTAGAATATCATTATGTAGAAATATCAATTCCATCTAGTGAGACAGGGAAAGTTTTAGCTATCGATTCAATTGAGATTGATTCAACAGGTGAGTTTAGAAATCCACATAGTAAATTCTTACTTTCGTCAGGGGATAAGTATTACTCTCTAATAAACGATGGAATTCAAGAAACAACCTCCATACCTAAAATGACGAGCAATACAACTCCTGAAGGTGAGGTTCTTGTAAGTAATACGCCTAATGGAACTCAAACTTTTGGATGGGAATCATTCGATGGAGGTTTAAGTACTGGATGGGGAAACAACACTCTTCCTACTACTATGCCAAAGTGGATAGGATATAAATTCATAAAACCAAAAGTGATAGTAAAGTACAGGCTTTACGTTACAAACACAACTTATTATCCTCGCAACTATGAATTTCAAGGAAGTAATGATGGCATTAACTATGATATTCTTCACTCAATTGTTGGAGGGGTTAGTGGTGTATTGGATTATGTTATTCCAAATAGAAAATCTTATACTCATTATAGGCTCTATATCACTTCGCTCAGCAATGGTGTGACATTACCAGCCCTATACGAACTTCAAATGTTCGAAATGAAACCATCTTATGTAGTTCAAATGGAATCTGCAACCGAAACAGATTTTTTGAATCGTGGTGTAGGAGATTTAAATGATTTCAATCAAATTTCAAAAACAAAGAAAAATTTTAAAAAAGGAAATACTGTGCTTGGCTCAGGAAAAACTTTTGAGCACACAGTTGATATGTCTAACCGCCGAGTAGATAAAATTATACTAGGCTAAATTTATGAGGAGCACATCTATATGGTGTGTTCTATTTTATTTTGAAAGGAGCTGTTTAAATGATAAGTCATAATCCTGCATATACAAAATATTTGATGGATAAATGTGGAGTTGCATGGTTTAAGATGGATGAAGAATCTGGAAATTTGGTGGATAGTAAAGATTCTTTTATTGGGACTAATAATGGATCAAATGTAGTAACTGGACTCAGTGGAAATGCAAGATCATTCAATGGAACAAATAGCCATGTTATTTTTAATGCTCCAGTAGTACCTGTAGGTAAAAAAAGTATTCGTTTTAAGTTTAAATACTCTGATATCCCAAGTACAGATATTGCTATTATTGATTGTGGAGGAACATCTGCACAACGAGGATTCTTATTCGCAACTAATCCTAGTGGAATAGTGTTTCAAGTATCAAGAGGAACTTCAGGTACATTTAATTTTAGGTGGGCTGGTGGGCACTATAACGATAATTCTTTTCACGATTTTTTGTACACTTATGATGGAACATTATCATCAAATTCAGTGAAGATTTACATTGACAATGTTCTCGTTCATAGTGGGACGGCATTAAGTCTTGAATCTGGAGTTTATTCAAACAATCTTACACTTGGCAGATTCGCTTCAGTAGCGAGTGGATTTGGGAAAGGAGTTTTAGATGAGCTTGAAATTTACAATGAAGTAATTGACCCAGTTCTAAAAAAAATCTTGATTTCATCAGGAGAGACGACATATTCATTATACAAAAAAGTTGGCAAACCCTTGGTTCCATTGATGGATGGATATGATAATGCATTTGGTAGTGTTATTGGATCAGCAAGTTATTCGACAGGTTACACTTGGAAGGCTTTTGATAATGATGATACTACCGCTTATGGCACTAATTTCATACCAGACTCGTCAAAACCAATTTATGTAGGTTTCAGATTCAATGAACCTGTGTGTGTAAAAAGATATTCTTTTTTGGCTGGTCTGAGGACATTTAAATTCATGGCATCTAATAATGGTACTACTTGGGATACCCTTGATACCAAAACGTCACTAGTATCGAATACTTCAACAATACAGACGTTTGATATACAGAATGATAAATTTTATAGCTATTACAAACTAGAAGCGACATTAGCGACTAGTGGAAATGCTTGGGTGAGTATTTTTTCTGTTCAGTTTTATGGGTTGATGCCTTCTATTCTATTAGAATGTCCTTCTAGCGAGGGAAGTTATATTCGTAATGGTATGGACAAAGGATTTCAAATGGATACAGTTGAAGAGTTGAATATTATGCAACAAATTAAGGAGGATTCAATTCCGCTGGGATCAGGCAAACTCTTCAGGCAACCAATCGACAGGTCAAAGCACAAAGCGCACAAGATTATATTAGGCTAAATTTATGAACATATCTATATGGTGTGTTCTATTTATTTTGAAAGGAGATGGTTGAATGGCAACAGTAGGAGATCAACTGCTCAATCCCGAATCTGGGTGGCAAAGAGTTGATGATGCAAATAAGAACATCAAATACAATGGCAACTGGCTTTCTGTTACGGGAGATCCAAATACGTATGCAGGAACAGCTCATTACTTTACTCTGAGTGGAGCAACAACAAATTCAATCGAATTCTATTTCTATGGAACAAAGTTAAGAATAATTGATATGTATTGGTCAAACAGAGTGAATAACGTAACAGTAGAATTGGATGGGGTTATATCTTCATACAATCCAAATAACTCTACAAACAAATACAGGGTAATTGTATTCGAAAGACTAAACTTACAATATGGTTTTCACAAAGTAAAGTTAACAACAACAAGTACAAGCAATAACTTCTCTCTTGATGCCATAGACATCGACTCTGACGGTGAAATTGTTTCAGGTTTGAATAAATTCTTGATTTCATCTAGAGATGAGTATGTATCATTTTCTTCAAAAGTACGCACTGGTGAATACATTATTCCAATAATGACTTCCAATGTTGACAGCGCCAGCGGCATAACCCTTACTGGAGATCCTAAGACTAGCACTACTTGGCATGCTTGGGGTGCGTTTGACAGAAAAACAGCGAGCGGTTCGGGTCTTGCATGGGTTTCAGAGACAAGTGCATTAGAAGCTGGATGGATAGTCATGCACATGCCAAGCAATAAAAAAGTACCCTTTTCTTATGTCATTCAAGGTTTCCTAGCTGGTATGTCAGATATCAATTATGCTCCAAAGGATTGGAATTTCTACGGGAGTCATGATGGTGTTGATTGGAAGGTGTTAGATTCGCAAAGAGGAGTTACGGATTGGGTGTCTGGAGTTTACAAAGAGTACCCTCTATCTACAAATGAATCTCATGATTACTATAAAATTGAAGTCACAGCTAATCCAAATGGAAGAAAGTCTTTAGGTGACTTTAATATCATAGCTAGTATTCCAATGTCTTATGATGTAATAAATAAAAATTCATTAAATGAAAATGACTATATTAATCATGGGCTAAATAAAAATTACGAAATAGACATGAACAGTCAGATCAGAGTGTGGAAGGGAATTGCTCCTAACTCAATAGTGCTTGGTTCGGGAAAAGTCTTCAAGCAAAAAATAGATACATCAAAAACACCAATCAAGAAAGCATCAATCACATAAGCATGTGAAATGATTGTTTGATTTAGAATTTAGAGAGGAGTGAGACAATGGCAACAATAGGACAATTTTTACCATCTCCAGAATCGGGTTGGCAGAGAATTGATGATCGACATGAGCTAATCACCTACGCTGGAAGTAGTTGGTCAAAACCAGCATCTAGCGATTTATATAACAACACAGCGATGTTAGCATCGACTAATGATAGTACTGTTAAGTTTACCTTTAAGGGTACTAAAATTAGGTTAATCGGAGCTCAATATACAACTGGTAGTAGTGATATTAGTGTCATCATAGATGGAGTAGTTGAAAAAACCACTCAGAATGCTGGATTAGTTTATCAAGTTCTTACTTATGAAAAACTAGGTTTGATTAATAAAGTTCACACTGTTGAAATTAAAAATAATCAAAACGCAAATATTTGGATAGATGCTATTGATATTGATAGTTCTGGTGAGTTTGGTGCTACTGGTTCATATAAAACATTAGTCTTCCATGCCGATCAATATAAATATATCAATGGTACGAGCTGGACAACTCTGATTAATGCAATTCCAACGGAAAATGATTATAAAGAATTTGGGATAGATGATATCACTACTATTCCAGAAGACATGTGGGTGAAGTTGGTAGGCGAAATAGAATTGTGTTATTACACAACAGATTCAAGAGTTTCGAATGCATCCTTTAACATCGAAACCGAACCTTTTACTCTCGAAGAAGAGTGGGCAGACAAGGATATTGAAGTACTTTATTATACTGATGATCCAACGGCAACAGAATCAGTAGTCACAATTGAAACCGATCCCTTCACCCTAGCCGAAGAATGGGAAGACAAAGAGATCAAAATCATCGAATACACCGATGACCCAAATCAAACCGAATCAACGATTACAATCGAAACCGAACCATTTACCCTCTACGACGAGTTGGGTGATAGTGTGGATGTTCTATACTACACAGATGATCCATCCAAAACATCAGCGGAACTGAATATCACGGCTAACTACTCCCCATTGGATGAACTTGAGGGAGATTTTGACGTGGTTACGTGGACGAATGATGAAGAGGTAATTGCAGGTAATCGGGACATGATACTAACGTATAACGCGCTACCGTTTGAGCAATTAATTGTGCAACCAACAGACATAGCGTTATATGGAGACGTGAAAAAGGTTGTCGCTACGAAAGTAACGGAGAATAGTCCGGAAGGTGTATTAAGAATGGCTGCTTCGTTCGATTCGGGGCTCACATGGAAGACATACCGTTTCAACAAGTGGCTCGATATGGATATCCAGAATACAACCCTATTCAAAAGAAAAGGAATGAATCTGGACACACTCAACGCCATCCCTGAAAAGGATCTAATAGCTTTAACACGAATCGCCTATTACTTCGATAGCAGTAAGCATTATGAAAACAGCTACTCGCTTGACGAAGTGAAGATGGTCGTTAATGCACCGCGACATGCAGTGGAATTTAGAGATATGTCACTGCAACTGTTAAACACCACAGCCACAATCGACCTGACCTTCTCTGGTAACAAACTTACAGGTGTGGTGGATGATGCAGATCAGGGCAAGGTTAAATACCGCGTCTTGTTGAACGGTAAAACGTATTATCCGGCGGATGGCAATTTTACGCGACTAGCAGCTTCACCATTCAATATTGAACTCAATATTGACGAGAGAAATGTTAATTTTGGCGTAGAGAATACCTTGAAGGTTGAATTTCAGGACTATTGGGGTGCCGTAGATTCCTGGGAAACCAAGTTTATCGGATCGTATTCAGGATTAATGTTTATGGATGAGTCTGGAGACTTTCTGTCAGATACCTTTGGTGGTATTTTGAAACAACTTGATTATGGGGTAATCATTGCCGGACAGACAACGTTAACGAAGAAAGTCAGAATCAAAAACTTGCTTGGATATGCTGTGGATCATGTATACCTGGAGATGGATAAGAAATTCGAAACGGACGGTGTTGACGTCCAATTATCCAGACAGGGCGACCCGTTTCTTCCGATCGATTATCTGACCTATGGTCTGATCCAACCGGAGGACAGCATCGATTTTTATATTCGTATCGCAACGGATATTCATGCCAAGCCGAATCCTAATGGTAATTTTGAAATGAAGGTCACAGCAGACCGGGTGTAGCTCTCAATACAATGAGACAGGAAGTGAGTGGAATTAATAACGGGGAGACTCTATTAGATAGTTATATACATATTAAAAGTCCAGAAAATCGTTTTGCAGCAAAGTATATCCTGTACAATCAAGTGGATGAAGGACTGTCTTCGACCCTAATAGCTGCTACAAGAAAAGTGTCCGAGATCGTCTCCAGTGTATCCATACGTGTCAGGCGGTCACAGGAATTGAGTAATTCGCTATCGGTGATGTATAGATCGCAAGGAGATCTGAGCGCAACCATTCAAGCGGCATCCAAAGTTGATCTTGAAGGCATGCTGTACGTTCGGCCACATAACCGTGCACACGGCAAATATGAATTACTGGAAGCACCTCGTGTAACTGTTAATCTTAAGCCTGTTGCTGATGCAACCACGCGAAGTCAAACTCACTTGCAAACGATCAACTTTGGTGATACACAGCGTATGATGATCGGCAGAGACGAGATGGAGCAATTCGAATCATTTATACATTTCGGTGATCTGGATACCAGAATACCTGATCTGTTATATCTGGAAGAAGCTAAATTGAGGTTATATTACACAGGAACCCTGGCACCTGGAGCACACATTGAGCTGCATCAGCCTGATACATTGTGGCGGGAGTACGGGATTACGTATGCGAACAGACCTCAGTCCATTCAGCTCTTATCGTCAAGTTATATCATTAATAAAACTGAACGTTATGTTGAGTTTGATATGATGGCATTACTTCAAATGTGGAGAGAAGGTATTCTTTCGAATGTTGGAATGATTATTCAGTCTAGCGGTAACACGCCGATATATTTCAACACTCGTGAGTCTTCCAAACCACCTGTTTTGCAGATTAAATATATCACTTCTCAGATCTATTCCATCGGTCGAACCGAAATTGAAAGTGAAGTTTTTATTTATGGTGCAGGTCGCAAGGATATAGCTTCAACGTTAGTTGTACACAGTGATATTGGGCTGGACTGGCTCAAATCTCAGTTGTACGTCCACCGCTATGAGGATCACATGCATCATGATATACCTCAAGTAATCACAGTCAGCCGTCCGGACATGGATGTAGATCTGATAATAGCTAAACGTATAGATGCGGAACTGAATTCGAACATTTCTATTGCTGAAAGTAGGACAGAAGAGAAGGAAACATGGGTTGCTATTTCTAAGCCCGAGCTTCATTCACAGTTCATTACCGCCATACGAACAACTAGAGATACAGACGGCAATCTTGCCGTTAGAAAAGGTCTGGACGACGAAAAAACTGTAGAAATCGCAGTTTCTCATCCTGACCTACCTTCAGTTATTACGGTAGATAGACAAATGTCTCTGGTTAGTACGTTAACGATATCACAGTTGTTCAATGATGGACGGGATACGAGTTTAATTGTATCCATACCTGATCTTCATGCTTCATTGGAAGTCTCCAATTATATAAAAGCAACTTCAACGTTGGGGTCTTTGTTAACGGTCATGTACGACTGTGATTCGACTGTGATTTCGGAGATTATGGTTAATAAGCCTGATCTGAATAGTATCCTTCAAGTCAGAGCATTAGATCATGATGAGAGGGCAGGCACTCTTGAGATTCCTTATTTGGAAGAACAGCCTGGGCAATTATATATCTCCAGACCTGATGTACTTTCCAACATTGAAGTCAAGTATATGGATGTTTTGGATAGCCACATTAGTATCAAGGAAAGAGAATATTTGGATGGCTATCTTCAGGTGCGAGAGTGGAAGGATATGCAGTCTACAGTAGATGTGAGACAGATTGTGGATATGGCTACTGAACTGACAATTTCCAAGCCTGATCTGGCCGCGTATATCCTACCAAGAGTTATTGCGAATGAGGAGCTAGATTCTATCACAAGTATCCGTAAACGGGATGCCAGTGATTTAGTAACCACAGTGATTGTGAAGAGTCCAGGGAATCAAGCGTATTTTTACATTTTATAAAATGAGTTAACTATCAAAGGGGGCATAGGCCCTCTTTTTTTTGCGTTTAGGCTTTGCCCAAATCTAAGCATCTGTACTTTATTGTGTAACAGTCGTCTTCTCGTTATGATACAATGTGTTCATCACATATTAAGGAATGAAGACCATGCGTCAAGAGGACAGTGTATTTGAACAGATTATGAAGCAGAAAAGATTGAAGCCTATCAGGCCTGAAACTACAAAAGTTCCAGTTAAACCAATACATAAAAAGAAACTAGCTCAGGAGCAATTAAGTGATTTGGATGTCCAGTTCAAAAAGTCGGTAGCTGAATCAATAGATCGAAGTGTACTTCATAGACGTGTACTGGGAATCAGAAGAGAGTTAACGGAGATAAGGCGATTAAAGAATGATGAGCATACGTTTTAAGGTAGGCCCACTTGACTCAATTTGGATTAGGAGGGTCTTTTTATTTTCCAACTAAGCATATTTCTAATATCTAAGTCTGCGGAGAGAATTACCAACAATATAGTAAGTACCTACATTTTCTCAAACACGGCAGGTGTCCACACGACAATCCAGAATGAGGCATACAATTATCGTGACCTGTGGAAGAGGAGGTGGATCGGGAAATTATGGTGACGATGGAGCCTATTGTAGTTGGAGAGCATGTATTGGTTGGGGTAGAAGTTAAGCTGCCCAAAACAACGTTGCTGACCATTAACACATCCAAAGGATATATCATGTGCGGAGCACTCGACGTGGGATTACTTAATGAGAAGCTCGGGGATCGCAAAATTATTGCAGCTCGGGCGGTTGGTGTGCGTACACTAGAGCAGTTGCTGCATGCACCTATGGAGTCGGTGACAACAGAAGCCGAGGCCATGGGCATTACGGTTGGCATGACGGGTGTAGAGGCTTTGTTGAAAATGATCTAATCACTAACAAAAGGGCTCCCCATATGGGAAGCCCTTCTTTAGCGTCGTAATTCAGAACTAGTGCACGTCGTATCCACCAACGATATGCACCAACTCTATATACACAAACTTTTTTTAAATACTCTTCATAAGTTAAGCTTCTTCCTTCGCGAACAAGGCAGCCAGATTTTCTTGGAAAGGAGCGCGAACAACGCCTTTTTCCGTGATAATAGCTGTTACATATTCGTTAGGCGTTACGTCAAACGCTGGATTGTATACTTTAACACCTTGCGGTGCGGTACGTTTACCAAATCCTTCAGTCACTTCCTCCGCAGCACGTTCCTCAATCGGAATGAGGTCTCCCGATGGAGTAGACAAGTCGATGGTCGACAATGGGCTCGCTACATAGAACGGAATATTGTGTGCTTTGGCAAGCACGGCTACGCTGTAGGTCCCGATTTTGTTAGCTACATCACCATTCGCAGCAACACGATCTGTTCCGACGATAACAGCTTGAATCCAGCCTTTGGACATGACCATGCCTGCCATGTTATCACAGAGCAACGTAACGTCAATGCCAGCCTGCTGTAGCTCAAATGCAGTCAGGCGTGCACCTTGAAGTACAGGACGAGTCTCGTCTGCAAATACTTTCAGGTGAATGCCACGTTCCTGTGCGAGATACATTGGAGCGGTTGCCGTACCATATTTCGCTGTAGCCAGTCCACCTGCATTACAGTGAGTGAGTACACCCATACCATCTTCGAACAAAGGCAGTGCATTCTCGCCGATCATGCGGCACACTTCTTCGTCTTCCTTCTGAATCAACAGGGCTTCTACTTCAAGAGCAGTATTGCCCTCTTCCAGACTCAGGCCGGATTCAACGACCTCATTTGCTTTTTGCATCATGCGATCCAGTGCCCAGAACAGGTTCACCGCTGTTGGACGGGAAGTAGCCAGATGAGCACATATGGATTTTACGTGATCCAGCCAGCCTTGAATGGTCGTTCCGTCATATGACTTCGCACCCAGTACGACACCAAATGCAGCAGCAATGCCGATCGCTGGAGCACCGCGTACTTTCATGGAGTGGATGGATTCCCATACTTCCTCGGGTGTGTACAATTTCAGCATGAGGATGGTTTCGGGCAGCAGACGCTGGTCAAGCATTTCAAGCTTGTCCTTTTTCCAGATGAGAGAGGACAGAGGCTGATATTCAGGGGTTGTCATGGATGATTCCTCCGTTCCTTATGTTAAGCCTTAGTAGTTGACACAGCTGTAGATACAATATCCAGCACTTCACCGATGGTATTCAAGCGACGATTGTTTTTGATTAAAGCTTTACCAATGGCCAATGATTTACGCTGAGAACGTTCACGTTCGGTCGCATCGGAGATGGTATCTATATCCGCCACGTGAGCGAGGCCCACAATACGACGAACCATTTTGGCACCTGCGAAGCCGATCGAATCTTTGAACAATTGTTGCACATACAGATCCTGGTACCCTGGCGTTTTCGCCATAGGATCGACCAGTTCATTAGCCCAGAGGGCACGGAAACGGGATTCGAACTCAGTCCATACATCACGAACCATATTCAGCAAAAGCGTTTCACGCTCACGCAAAGCGGTCTCATCCTGAATCCATCCTGGCAAGGATGCGTAATTCAAGAGCAGGTTCGCAAGGACTGCACCAACATCGAATCCCATGGGGCCGTAATATGCAAATTCGGGATCAATGACCTTCGTCGATTCAGGTGTAACAAAAATACTGCCTGTATGCAGATCTCCGTGAAGGAGTGCCTGCCCATGTGTCAGGAATTTTTCCCGCAGCAAGGCCACTTCAAGGTGAAGTTCTCCATCTGTGCGAAGGGCTTCAGCTTCATCTTCAATGGAAGCATCATAATTGTTTTTCTCAGCGATCCGGTAAGGTTCATCAAAGATCAGATCCTCCGTTATTTTGCATTGGTCCGGATTAATGAATCTGCCCTGTTGTTCCTTCTTCAATTGCTGATCCATGCCCAAGTCGGATGTGAAGAACAGCGTTCTTGCCATGAATTCCCCAATATGCTGTGCAAAAAGAGGATAGGTAACACCTTCAATCAGGCCTTTGCGCATGATCACATGATCACTTAGATCTTCCATAACCGTTAAAGCAAGGTCATCATCGTAATGATACACTTCAGGTACCATCCCTGGACACAGACGATACTCTTCCTGAAGAATCTCACGTTCGATTCGGGCGCGCACCAGAGACAGTGGCCATGATTCTCCAACCACTTTCGCATAAGGAAGCGCCTGTTTGATAATGATACTTTTATCGGAGTTCTGATCCGTAATGTGGAATACCAAATTCAGATTGCCGTCGCCGATCTCGTGACAATCCAGATTCGCATCTGCCGCAAATGGACCCGGTAATGTTTTGGCCAGTTCAATTGCATCCTGGGGGGTAAAAGGGTGATATTGGGACAAAGGTGCCACCTCCATATATATGAAGAAACAGGAAAACCCACTTCTTTGCTTGGTATATGTCAGTATATCGGAAATAGCGCGGTTTTTGAACTTTTTTTTGAGACAAGCCAAGGCGATCCTGATTCGAACTTCCTGTTCAAGGGTAAAAACAAATAGGCCGGACGGTTGAGAGAAACGCCGCGAACAGGCCTCCCCGCTACCAAGCGGTGACACATTATTAACTCTCTGTTATACAGTGCAGGACAACCTGATTACCGCTGCATGACAGACTAATTTTAAATAAAGGATGGGATTAATATGGCTACAACAAACAAAACAGATCAAGCAAAATCGGTGGAACAAGTACTTAATCGTCAGGTGGCTAACCTGAACGTATTGTATGTCAAAATCCATAACTATCACTGGTACGTTAAAGGACCTAACTTCTTCACATTGCATGTGAAATTCGAAGAGTTCTACAACGAAGTTACGGTGCAAATGGATGAAATCGCTGAGCGTGTTCTTACGCTGAAAGGCAGCCCAGCGGCTACAATGAAAGAATATCTGGAGCTTTCCTCTATCCAGGAAGCAGCAGGCGGCGAAGACGCGAAAACAATGGTGCAAAACCTGATCGAGGACTTCGCTACACTTTCGAATGAATATCAGGAAGGGATCGAAGTTGCAGATGCAGCTGAAGATCAACCGACATCCGATATGCTGACAGGCTTCAAGGCGGATCTGGAGAAACATATGTGGATGCTTCGCTCTTTCCTGGGCTAATACATTTACTATTGTAGCCTAATACAAGTGTGTCTCTTACGTAAGCTTTCTGATCCCCGATCCTGTTGTCAGAAACGCCCTGAGCGTCTATACTGCTGACAAGAACGAGAGGGGAGAGAACCGCTTATGTTAGAACCAACGATACCGGCTTTAAAAGAATGGGCTTCTGCAATCAAAGCACTGGAAACGGGTCGCCAGATTATGGTGATGCGCAAAGGTGGGATTGTAGAGGAAACCCGACATTTTGAGCTGAAAAGTCCAGCGTTTTACCTGTATCCGACTTATGAACATCAGCGTAAAGAACTGATTAAGTCCTCGGATCAATCCTATGTTGAAGAATCATTGGCCGAATGGGTGCCCGAAGCTTCGACAATCCGTATTACTGCATATGCCGAAGTAACGCAGGATCTGGAGATACGAGATCAGGAGATGCTGGATCGACTTCTTGACTTTCATATGTGGACAGCGGATTTTGCCGAAGACCGTTTGAAATGGAAACGGAAAGATCCGCTCCATGTATTGATTTTACGTGTGTACCTTTTGAAAGAACCGATGGAAATCCCCGTACTGCCTGAATATAATGGTTGCCGTTCATGGATTTCTATTCCGAATGGTCCGGTGCCGCGCGAAATGACGCCGGTGGTGGACGTTGCGGATTTTGACGAACAGGTACAGAAGATTAACGAGATGCTCAAAATGTAAATGGTAACGTTATTAACGGAGGGACTTGTCCATAATATGGATGAGTCCTTTTTTAGATTAGTGTACAGCAGATGACATAAAAGCTTGAATTGCTGTGATTTTTCTCACTGTACATTTGTGCGTAAGATGTTTTCTGATTTGATTCAATTTGTCTTTTAATATAGAATCAGAAAGAATAATGTTTCCTGCAAGGGACAAAGGTTCTTAGGAAATGACTTGATTATCATTGAGAATCAGTTTAGAATTATTCTAAAGTGTTCTTGCTTTGAAGATTCGAGTACAGGAGAAATTCAGGGGAAGCCCTGTTCAGATATAATAGGCGCTTTTTCGTTTTCGACAACAACATCAATTTAATCAATGGAGGGAAACAATACACATGGCTACGAATTTCGTCATTGAAGGTCTGAAAGCGACGATCGAAGGTAAGGAAATCCTGAAAGGCATCAACCTGGAAATGAAAGGTGGAGAAATCCACGCAATCATGGGACCAAACGGAACAGGTAAATCCACTCTGGCTTCTGCCTTGATGGGTCACCCTAAATATGAAGTAACAGACGGTACAATTACACTTGATGGTGAAGATGTATTGGATATGGCTGTAGATGAGCGCGCACGTGCAGGTCTCTTCTTGGCTATGCAGTACCCGAGTGAAATTGCAGGTGTTACAAACTCCGACTTCTTGCGTAGTGCAATTAACGCACGTCGTGGCGAAGGTAACGAGATCTCCCTGATCAAGTTCATTCGTCAAATGGAAGGTAAAATGAAAGAACTCGACATGAACCCTGAGTTCGCTCACCGTTACCTAAATGAAGGTTTCTCCGGTGGTGAGAAAAAACGTAACGAAATTCTGCAAATGATGCTGCTTGATCCGAAAATCGTAGTACTTGATGAAATTGACTCCGGTCTGGACATCGATGCTCTGAAAATCGTGGCAAACGGCGTAAACGCAATGAAGAGCGAAGATCGCGGTTTCTTGATCATCACTCACTATCAACGCCTGCTTAACTACATTACTCCTGACTATGTACACGTTATGATGCAAGGTCGTATCGTGAAATCCGGCGGACCTGAACTGGCACACCGTCTGGAAGCTGAAGGATATGACTGGGTTAAGGAAGAGCTGGGAATTACAGACGAAACTGTAGGTCAAGAAGCGTAAAGACAAAACGGAGGAGGATTAATTAATGACTACACAAACAATTCTTCCGGTTGAATCTGAAGCGCTTCGCGCCTTGTCGGAAAGCAACAATGAACCCGGCTGGTTGACCGAACAGCGGCTCGAAGCTTTGCAGCTTGCGAGTGGGCTTGCGCTTCCTAAACTGGAAAAACAAAAAATCGAACGCTGGAATGTCAGCGAGTACGGAACATATAAAGCAAGTGAAGCTATTTCTTCTTTGACAGAAGTACCGGCTTCCATTAAAGATCTGGTTCAGGATCAAGCTGAAGGCAGTCTGGTTATCCAGCGCAATTCCGGTACAGTATACTCTAAGATCTCTGCTGATCTGGCAGCAAAAGGAGTTATCTTCACGGATCTGGCTACAGCGGTTCGCGAACATGGCGATCTGGTAAAACCATATTTGAACACAGCAGTGAAAGCAGATGAGCATTCCCTGGCTGCATTGCATGCGGCACTTTGGAATGGCGGGGTTTTCCTGTATGTTCCGAAAAATGTGGAAATCGAAGTACCACTGCAAGCAGTGTTGCTTACGGATGATGCATCTGCAACGTTTGCACCTCACGTGCTTGTTGTTGCTGAAGCAAACAGCTCTGTAACTTATGTAGATAACTATGTATCTGGCGAATTGTCTGCACCTGTTTTCCATAACGGTGTTGTGGAAGTATTCGCAAAATCCGGTGCTAAAGTGCGTTTCGCATCGGTTCATCAACTGAGTGTGAATGTGACTGACGTTTCCTTCCGTCGTGCAGTGTTGGAGAATGATGCTTCCATCGAGTGGATTGTGGGCGAAATGAATAACGGCGATACAGCGAGCAACACGATGACCGTGCTCAAAGGCAATGGATCAAGTTCTGATTCCAAAGTCATCGCTGTAGGTTCCGGTTCACAGAAAATCAACTACACCACAGAAGCTCGTCACTTCGGCAAGAATACGCCAAGCCAGATGATTACACGTGCAGTTATGCGTGAAGAAGCTTCTGCAATCATTAACGGGATTACGAAGATTGAGAAAGGCGCTACCAAAGCCGATGGACAGCAGACAGAGAAAGTATTGATGCTGAGCCCTAAAGCACGTGGAGACGCCAACCCAATCCTTCTTATTGACGAGGATGATGTAACAGCAGGTCACGCGGCTTCTGTTGGTCAAGTCAATGCCGAGCAGATTCATTATTTGATGTCGCGCGGAATTAACCGTACGGATGCTGAACGCCTGATCATTTACGGCTTCCTGGCTCCGGTGGTGGCGGATATTCCTCTGGAAGCACTGCGCACCCAATTGCAGTCCCTGATTGAGAAGAAGCTGGGACAATGAACCCGTCCATTCGCGAGCAGTTCCCGATCCTCCACCAGGAAATTAACGGACACCCGCTCGTATATTTAGATAGTGCTGCAACTTCACAGAAGCCTCACGCTGTGATTGAAGCAGTCAAACATTATTATGAGTATGAGAACTCCAACGTGCATCGCGGTGTTCATACGCTTGGAAGCCGTGCAACCGACGCTTACGAAGGCGCACGTGAGAAGGTAGCCAAGTTTATCAATGCCCGCCGTACACAGGAGATTATCTTCACCCGCGGGACAACAACAGCCCTGAATTTGGTGGCTTCATCATACGCCCGCGCTAATTGCAAAGAAGGCGATGAAATTGTTATCACGCAAATGGAGCACCATAGTAATCTGATTCCTTGGCAGCAGGTTGCCAAGGAGACAGGTGCAACATTGAAATACATTCCGCTTCAGCCTGACGGTCATATTGAATTGGCTGACGTGGAGAAGACGATTACGAACAATACTAAAATTGTAGCAATCGCTTATGTATCCAATGTTATGGGTCTGATCCATCCTGTGAAACAAATTGCTGAAATTGCACACCGCAATGGTGCTGTCATCGTTGTTGATGGCGCACAAAGCACACCTCACATGAAGGTAGATGTTCAGGATCTGGACTGTGATTTCTATGCATTATCCGGTCATAAAATGTGCGGACCAACTGGAATCGGTGCACTCTACGGCAAAAAGGCGCTGCTGGAGTCCATGGAACCTATTGAGTTCGGCGGTGAAATGATTGATGATGTGGGTCTGTACGAATCCAACTGGAAAGAGCTTCCTTGGAAGTTCGAAGGCGGAACCCCAATTATCGCAGGTGCGGTAGGGTTGGGAGCTGCCATAGATTTTCTGGAGCAGATTGGTATGGATGAGATTGCTCATCATGAAAGTGTGCTGGCAGCTTATGCAACGGAACGACTGTCCGAAATTGATGGGTTAACGATCTATGGCCCAGCCAAGCGGCATGTGGGTGTCGTTACTTTTAACCTGGGTGATGTTCATCCGCATGATGTGGCAACTGTGCTGGATGCGAGTGGCGTAGCCATTCGTGCCGGACACCATTGCTGTCAACCGCTAATGCGTTGGCTTGAAGTTAGCTCAACAGCTCGTGCCAGTTTCTATCTATACAATAACGAACAAGATGTAGATCGGCTTGTCAGCGCCTTAATCCAGACAAAGGAGTATTTTGGCGATGCAACTTGATGATCTGTACCGGCGTGTTATAATGGACCACTACAAAAACCCGCGTAACCGCGGAACATTTGATAATGACGCTGTCACGGTGAATTTGAACAATCCAACGTGCGGCGACCGGATTTCACTGCAAATTTTGCTGAAAGACGGAATCGTTCAGGAAGCCAAATATACGGGTGAAGGCTGCTCCATCAGCATGTCCTCGGCATCGATGATGACAGAGGCTGTCAAAGGCAAAACGATGGAACAGGCACTCGATATCGCTAACCGTTTTTCCTCACTGATGAAAGGTGAAGAAGTCGATTTCGACGATTATGAAGATCTCGAAGCCCTATCCGGTGTGAACAAGTTCCCTGCACGCATCAAATGTGCCACTCTGGCCTGGAATGCATTACGCAAAGGGATTGACGAAGAGAACAAAGTACAATAACGATAGGGAGGTAGAGCAAGATGGCTAAAAAAGCACCAGAAATGGAAGAGTATAAATATGGTTTTCGCGATGAGCACAAATCCATCTTTCAAACCGGTAAAGGTCTGACTGCAGAAGTGGTTACCGAGATTTCCAAGATTAAGAATGAACCGGATTGGATGTTGGAATTCCGTTTGAAATCCTTGAAACAATTCGAAAAGATGCCAATGCCGAAATGGGGCGGAGATCTCGACGGATTGGATTTCAATGAAATTCAGTATTATGTGCGTGCTTCTGAAAAACAAGGTAAAACATGGGAGGAAGTTCCTTCCGAAATCAAGGAAACCTTTGATAAATTGGGTATTCCTGAAGCAGAACAAAAGTTCCTGGCAGGTGTATCGGCTCAGTATGAGTCCGAGGTTGTATACCACAACATGCAAAAGGAATTGGAAGACCAAGGTGTAATCTTCATGGATACGGATACGGCTCTCAGAGAGCATCCGGAAATCCTGCGTGAATATTTTGCAACGGTTATTCCGCCAGCAGATAACAAATTTGCTGCATTGAATAGTGCGGTATGGTCTGGAGGAAGCTTCATCTACGTGCCTAAGGGCGTTAAATGTGAAGTACCTCTGCAAGCCTACTTCCGGATCAACTCCGAGAATATGGGACAATTCGAGCGTACACTCATCATTGCGGACGAAGACAGCTTCGTTCACTATGTAGAGGGCTGTACAGCTCCAATCTACAGCACGAACTCACTGCACAGTGCGGTCGTTGAGATCATTTGTAAGAAAAATGCCCGTGTTCGTTACACTACGATCCAAAACTGGGCACCAAACATCTACAACCTCGTTACAAAACGTGCGGTTGCAGAAGAAAATGCAACGATGGAATGGGTCGATGGTAACATCGGTTCCAAACTGACGATGAAATATCCAGCGGTTGTACTGAAAGGCCGTGGAGCTAAAGGTTCCGTACTTTCCATCGCTGTAGCTGGTAAAAATCAGCATCAGGATGCTGGTGCGAAAATGATCCACTTGGCTCCGGATACAACATCTACGATCGTATCCAAGTCCATCAGTAAACATGGTGGTAAAGTAACGTACCGTGGTTTGGCTTCCTTTGGACGTCAAGCGGAAGGTGCGAAATCCAACATCAAGTGTGATACACTCATTCTCGATAATGAGTCCACGTCTGATACAATTCCTTACAATGAAATCATGAATGATAACATTATGCTGGAGCATGAAGCTACAGTATCCAAAGTGTCCGAGGATCAGCTCTTCTACCTGATGAGCCGCGGTCTGACGGATGCAGAGGCTACACAGATGATTATCATGGGCTTCATTGAGCCGTTCACGAAAGAACTGCCAATGGAATATGCAGTTGAGATGAATAGATTGATTAAATTCGAAATGGAAGGCTCCATTGGTTAATCCAATGCAGCGCCTTTCGAAGCCGTGAAGCTGAACCTGGCTGCTGATGTTAAGCGGCAGATATAGTTTCATGTGATCGAATCGAATACCCTGTAGAGCAGACTTTTCACAAAGTCTCTCTATGGGGTATTTTTATTTTCCTACGAGAAATGATCTATTTATACAAATGAAGCGAGCACATTTATTCTTCTGATAACGAATGTTACATATATTTGAATAGATTCAAATATGAGGAGGTATATGATGCGAAGAAGAATAGTTAAAAAGGGAGCAGCCTTGGTATTGTCTGCGGTTGTTGCCTTTACGAGCTCTCCATTCTTTTCACCAATGGCAAGTGCAGCAGAAGGTGAAACGGTAACCGGTTCATTCAATGTACTTAGTTACAACGTAGGTGGTCTTCCGGATCTGGTATCCAGTTCGAACCCGAAGGAGTACACCGTTCAGATTTCCCCCAAATTAAATGACTATGACATCATTAATGTGCAAGAGGATTTTAATTATCATAATGAGCTGATATCCCAAGTCACTCTGCCGTATTTAACGAAAACGAGCGGAATTGCCGGTTTTGGCAGTGGGTTGAACAGTTTATCCAAATATCCATTCCGCGACTTGAAGCGTATTACCTGGGATAAGAGATCTGGTCTTTTTGACAATGGAAGTGATGAATTGACTCCGAAAGGATTTACAGCAGCTACTTATGAGATTGCACCCCAGGTGAAAGTAGACGTATACAATTTGCACGCGGACGCAGGTGGTGACGATAAGTCGCTTGAGGCCAGACGAGATAATATCAGACAGCTCTCCAACTACATAGAGGAGCACTCGGACGGAAACGCGGTTATCGTATTCGGGGATACCAATACACGGTACACCCGTTCCGCTGACAATATAGAGTTGCTCATGTCTGAAAATGGATTAAGAGATCCGTGGATCGATTTGATTCGAGGTGGGAGCATTCCTGCTGATGGAGATGCCCTTATGGATGAAACCAATTTAAATGGTCCGAACTATGAGATTGTGGACAAAATTTTGTATCGAGGAAGCAAAGCATTGTCACTTAATGCGCAGAGCTACCGTTTGGAAAATCAAACGTTTGTTGATCCGAGTGGAAAGCAACTCTCCGATCATTATCCGATTACAGCGGAATTCGTGTACAGTACATCTCCTCAGTACCAACTTAGTTCAACGATTGGAGGGTCCGGGGGAACTGGTTTTAATGATCTGAATCAGATTCCAGTTGCCAGACCCAGCTCTGTAGTGCTTAACTCGGGCAACCGTGTAGATGGCATTTCAACGTTATATGGGGATGGAACGAACCTGGCACATGGCGGCCAATCGAACATTGCAACACTGAACCTGGCAGACGGAGAGTACTTAACTCAGGCTACAATTGGTCAGGGGACACGTAATGGAGATAAACGGATCTTTTACGTGGAGTTGTCCACCAATCTTGGAAATAAAATTGAAGGCGGACAAAAGACCTCGGATGAAATCAAACTTGAGGCACCAGCTGGTTGGTATATCGCCGGGTTTTATGGAAGAGCAGGACAGGAGTTGGATCAACTAGGTGTCATATACCGACCTCTGAATTAAAGTGAGTAGTGGTTAAAATGAAATAATAATATATACATCTCATAGAGTGTTCATAATGGCATAGCGCGCCGCTTGGAATATGTGTTGGAGAGACCACAAGGTTTTCCCCAATGCTATTCTGAGCGGTGTTTTTTTGTAATAAAATAAGACCAATAGCACAAGCCATTTCATAGATTTAAGCATCTAATGATAGAAAAGGATGTGAGTGTATGAGCGTGAACCCTTTCGAGGGATATCGGATTACAAGTTCATTCGGCTATCGAATTCATCCCATTCATGGTGGACAGACGTTTCACCGCGGAATTGATCTCGTAACAGAGCCATGGAATGGCCCCGTCTATGCCTTTATGGATGGTAGGGTACGTTTGGCTTCCGAGGGAGTTACAGGCTCTGGATTCGGCGGTTACGGGCTTACAGTAGCACTTCAGGATCATCGAGGCTATTTACATTGTTATGCGCACCTTTCGCGTATTGCTGTAACTGTTGGACAACGCGTGAAGCGAGGTCAGCTTATCGGTAATCAGGGAAGCACGGGCCAAAGCACCGGCCCGCATGTACATTATGAGATTCGTAAAACAAGCGCGCCATCTTACGGGTACACAGCCAGTGAAAATGGTGTGACGGAACCTGGAGCATATCTTCAGGCCGAATTCGGAACTGCATCCCAGGAACAGGAGGCTCCGCCGATGACCGCTGAGCAGAAGAGAATGTTTGAAGCCATGCAGAAGACGCTGGAGATCCAGGGGGCATGGATTCAGCAACAGAAGCAACTTTCCAATATGGCTTGCCCCGCATGGGCGCAGGAAGCGCTTGACTATTATCGACCGTATATTATGAACGACACAGGCAGTTATGAATTTTGGCGATTGCTTGTCATCATGTACCGCAAGGAAAAGGGCATCCAGGTTTATTCGGATTCCGACATATAGACCCCAGCAAAGAACAGGGAGCAACCAAATGCTGATCCACTCAGGTAGACGCAGGCAGACAACCATTTCTCGAATGTTGCCTGTTCGCCCGGTTCATTCCACCGGAAGCGTCATATGTTAGGGTATACCTGATGAAGAGGAGGCAATCACATGAGCGAAGTAGGATATGGCTGTGGGGGCAACGTAGGCGGAGTAGGCGGCGTTGGCGGATACAATATGTTCACAAACACTGGTGCGATCTTGGTACTGTTCATTCTGTTGGTTATCATCACAAAAGCATTCTGCGTGTAATCCAACATGAACGAATCGCGATAGACAAAAGGGAAGCCGTTATGGCTTCCCTTTTTACATATGCCAACCTATGAGTTGGTTATTCAAGCTACTTCCTGTTTGTTCCTTCGTATGCATAATTACTGGACATAAATCTCAACGATAGCAATATCTCTTTCCTTCGCTAAATCAATAAAGGCCGTAGAGGTCTGAACGAGTGGTCGGAAATAATCCGCAGGATTATTCATGACAATGAGTCCCGTCTGACCCGTGGTGAGCAGAACCCTTTTACCGATAAAATTAGGAAGCATGTGCTTGATCAGTTCCTGCGTTGCTTCACCATTTAACTGACCGAAGCTGAGGCTGTACAGTTCGCACAGAACAGAGATAAGCTCCTGTTTGGTCTGATACACCCGATTGGTCGTCATGGCGCTGTAAACGTCCGCTACAGCCGTTATACGGGCATATGGATGGATCTCATCGCCTCGCAGTCCATGCGGATAACCACTTCCATCTTCGCGCTCATGATGCTGAAGGGCCACCGTTGCCAGAATTTCATCCTGCGTGGATTCTTTAATAATATCGTATCCATAGAACGTGTGTTTCTTCATTTCATCGAATTCTTCGGTGGTCAATTTACCAGGTTTATGTAACATTTCAGAAGGAATCTTGGACTTGCCGATATCATGAAGATATCCTGCTTTGGCTACCGTTAGACATTCCTCGGGATTGTAGCCCATCCAGCCGGCGATATAAAAAGCGAGCATTCCGACTTGCAATGAATGGTTGTAGGTATAATCACTATCCCCGTCCAGCATAAGCAACAAGGAGACAACATCTTTTTGTTTTTCCAGCTGTCCTGTTAGGGTAATCAAAATCTCATCGACCTGTGTCTCATCAATAAAACCCTTCTCCATCGCTTGTTGAAATAGAGATTCAGTACCTTTGATCGTATCGTTAAACAAGTTAGTTAACAGACGGGTTTGATCGGAAGGTAAGGTTTGTTCATCAGAGTGTAGGTCGGATGTTGTATGTTCTACATCTGCGTAATCGATTCCATGTTGCAGCAGCTTGGATAGGTCATCTTCACTGAGGGTGGAACCTTTCATCAGCATGTGGAGACCCGAACTGTTGTATACATCATTTTTTAACAGGTCACCCGGTTTAAGATCAGTAACATGCACTCTCACGTATAAACCACCTTTTCCTCGACTAATATCGACACATATCATTATAATAACAAGAAAAAAATGGGTTGACAACGACTTATTTACTAATAAGTCACTCCGTCAAAAAAGGTGTAAGGACTCATGGTTTAATTCCCCATGGGGTTCCAGGGTCCTAGTTGATGTCCCTTCCATTCAGATCCATCTTCCCAGATTTCCTTTTTCCAAATCGGAACCGTCTGTTTGAGTCTTTCTATGGCATAGCGGCTTGCATCATAACAGTCGTTGCGATGAGGAGAGGAAACGGCAATGACTACACTGATCTCTGCGACATCCACTTTGCCGATGCGGTGACTGATCGCGCACATTACACCAGGCCAGCGATCAGAGATTTCTGAACCAATGGCTGCCATCTGTGAAAGAGCCATCGGTACATAGGCCTCGTATTCCAGATGAACAGTGCGCTGTTCACCGGTCATTTCACGAGTCGTACCTACAAAAGTAAGGGCTGCGCCGTGATTCGCGGTAATGACTAACGCCGTTGTAGCTTCCACAGACAGAGCGGACTCTGTAATCAAAAATAATCCATCTTCCGTTCGATGTTCAGGAGAGGTGGGAGCATGCTTTTCATCAGGCATATCCGTACCATCCCCTCCAGAGACAGGAGGGATTAAGGCAAGTTCATCTTCTGAACTAAGTATAGTATCGGAAGGAGCGTATTGCTGATTAACTGCCAGAAAGGATGTTCGTATCTGAGAAGCTGCCTCCGGGTAGGCCAGACTCAATTTTTCTTTTATATCGGCAGCAGTCGGAGCATCGCCAATGTACTCGAACTCCAGGAGGGATGTATTTAAACGTTCTGCAATGCCTGCAAATAGTTGAATTGTCAATTTCATAGATAGAAGTCACCTCTTTTTGATCTCTAAACCCTTTAAATATATCATAACGACGCGGAAAATGTTATGCTTATCCATTAGAAGAATGAACGTTTATCGAAGAGCGGGGGAGGCGGTGTGATGAGCACCAGAGAGAAGCAAACATTGAAGATTCTGCACACCAATGACATCCATAGTCACTTCGGCTCCATGAGCACCATCGCCGCTATGATCAATGAGGAACGTGAACAAGGTGGGCACGTGCTTGTACTGGATATTGGCGATCATATGGACCGGATGGCTGTTGAGACAGAAGGCACGCTTGGCACGGCTAACGTCGATGTGATCAATTTGACTGGCTACGATGCCATAACTATCGGGAACAACGAAGGACTGACCTTTACGCCTGATCAGCTCGCGCAGTCCTATGCTGGACTTCTATGTCCAGTGGTATGCGGTAATGTCGTGGAACAGGCCACTGGCCTTCCGCCAGTATGGATGAAACCTTCTCTTATCGTGGAGAAAGGTCCATTTCGCATTGGTTTGCTGGGAGCTACTGCGCCCTTCACTACCTTCTATGAACTGCTGGGATGGGATGTTCTGGACCCGATGGAGACGTTAAAAGCTCAAGTTGAAGCATTACGTCATGAAGTGGATGTGGTGATTATTCTCTCACATCTGGGACTTTCCACGGATCGGAGACTGGCGGAGCAGATTGCTGGAATTGATGTTATTCTCGGTGGGCATACCCATCATGTTCTCGAAGAACCATTAGTCATTGGTCAGACCGTGCTGGGCGCAGCCGGCAAATTCGGCCAATGGCTCGGGAAAGTGGTTCTGGAACGAACAAGCGTGGCAAAACCTCTTGAACTGGTAAGTAGCGGATGTGTTGCTGCCGATAGTATATTACTGGATGATCAAGTCTCTCTGGCAATCGCCACGAATCGCACGGAAGCCGAAAGAGCACTGGATCAGACTGCCGTGATCACGGATCGCATACTGCCCATTCAGTATGACCGGGAGTCACCTTTTGCATCATTGCTTGCGCAAGCCGTACGTCATTTTACAGGAGCACAGTTGTCTCTGGTGAATGCGGGCCAGCTTCTCGGAGATCTGCCACAGGGAAATGTTACAAAAGGAATGTTGCATTCCCTATGTCCATCTCCTATAAATGCTTGTACAATATCCTTGAGTGGAAGTCATATTCGCGAAGCACTTGAGCAGTCCTTGTTGGACGAGTTTTCCGGTAAAGCCATTGTCGGATTTGGTTTTCGTGGTCAGCTTCTCGGCACGCTGTGTATGGATGGAATGGAAGTTCAATACAATCCACATGCCCCAGCCTATGAGAAAATTCAAGCCATTTACATCAATGGGGAGCCTATGGACGATCAATGTGAGTATATCGTTGGAACACTGGACATGTTTACGTTCAATGTGGGGTATCCTTCTCTTGCTCATGGAACCGGTACGCTCTATCATCTTCCGGAATTCATACGCGATTTGCTGGAACTGGAATTAAAACGACCAGGGGCGCTGGACGACAGCCTGCGAGCCCGCTGGCATGAAACTAAATAAAGTACTTGCCTTCTGCTGTAGCGGCGGCTAGTGGTAATTACATCTACGGAGCGGGAGAGGATAGGCTGTGCGTTTAGTACATATAAACTTATTGCAGCCTGGCATGAAGCTGGGGAAACGTATTTATAGTGAAGAAGGCCTGGTATTACTTAGTGAGGATGTTGAGCTGACGAGCCGACTGATTGGGCGTCTCAAGGATCTTGGGGTCGGTTATGTGTATATCAAAGATGCTGCGACCGAGGATATCATTGTTCCAGATATGTTGCAGGAAGAGACCCGAAGGAAGGCACTGGTAGAGATCAAGCAGCAATTTCAGAGCATGTCCGGTATGAAAACGAAGAATCAGATTCCTCATTTCGGCAAAGCGCTTAGTGGTGTGATGAATACCATTTTGGAAGACATCGGCAGTCAGAAGGAAGCCATGATTATGCTGATGGACATGAACTCCAGTGATTTTGACCTGTATAATCATTCGCTGAATGTATGTGTGTATACACTGGTTCTTGGTGTCGCTTCGGGATACACACGCCAGCAATTAATGGAGATTGGTCTGGGTGCCTTATTGCATGATATTGGCAAGACACAGATTGCACCAGAAATCCTGCATAAGCCCTCCAGATTAAGTGACGAGGAATTTAAAATCATTCAGCAGCACACTACATATGGACATCGTATTCTCAAAGACGAACCAGGTATACCGCTTCTATCTGCACATTGTGCATTGCAGCACCATGAGCGAATTGATGGCAGCGGATATCCCTTTGGCCTGAAGGATAAAGAGATTCATGAGTATGCCAAGTGGATTGCGCTTGCTGATTCGTATGATGCCATGACGACGAATCGGGTGTATAAGCAAGCCTTGCTGCCACATCAGGCTGTAGAGGTGCTGTATACGGGCTCAGGAACGCTTTATGAACAACGAATGCTGGAGAGATTCAGGGATTGTGTAGCGATCTACCCCGTGGGTCTATCGGTCACGCTCAGTACAGGAGAGGTTGGGGTGGTCGCAGCGATTCATCCACGTGTTCCTCAACGTCCGCTTATCCGGGTGCTCAAGGATGCGGACGGCCAGAACTTATCTGCGCCCTACGAAATTAACCTATCGACAGCACTGTCTGTGATGATCACAGGTGTAGAGGGTGTGGAGGATACACCTTCATCTGCCCAAAGTGAACGGTTGGAAAGCTGAACAAGCTTGGAAATGATTAGCGCTCATGTCGTAATATCGGGGCCGTTTCGTGATTCGGCCCGGAGTTACCTGAGTGTTTTTTGTCATGTAATGGACAGGGTCTACGTATGCCGAAGCATTCAGAATTGTGCTATGATAAAAGATAACTCCAAAAAGAGAAACACAAGGTATGATGTAAATAAAACTTTTTAGGTTAATAAAAGGAATAAGGTGAAGAACAATGACCATGCTAAACTCAGGATCGGTACAACCGATGCCTTTATCTCCGACGAATGATCCGTGGGATCCGATCGGCTCTCTGCGTACATATGGACGCCATGTGTTGACCAGTGTAGAAATGACTGTGACACATCTGTGCAATATGCGGTGTGAGCACTGTGCCGTAGGAGATATGCTTACGATGCGTGAAGCGCCGGCTCTTCCGTTACCGCTGATGCTGAAACGATTGGATGAAGTGGAGCATCTGCAGACGATTAGTCTGACGGGTGGCGAGCCAAGCTTTAGCCAGAAAACAGTGGATGAGATGATTATCCCACTGCTCAAATATGCCAAGGAACGTGGTATCCGTTCTCAGATCAATTCCAACTTAACGCTGGATATCAGCCGATATGAGCAACTTTTGCCGTATCTGGACGTTATGCATATCTCATTCAACTACCTGAATGCTGATGATTTCCATCAAGTCGGATTTGCGAATAGTGGCAGACCTGTGAAACGTGAAGTAGCGGTGAAGATGTATGAGAAAATGATTGAAAATTCCCGCAAATTAAGTGAAGCAGGCATGTTTATCTCTGCCGAATCCATGATTAACTTCCGTACACACGACAAGCTGGATGGTATTCATCAATTGATTCGTGAGATGGGCTGTGTTCGTCACGAAGTGCATCCAATGTATAATTCGAACTTTGCTTCTTCACTGCCCGTGTTATCACTGGACCATATGAGAGCAGCGATACATCGTTTGCTTGATGCACGTGACAAAGATATGTGGATGCTCTTCGGTACCCTGCCATTCTTCGCGTGCAGTGCGGCAGAGCAGGATCGAGAACTGATCAATCGACTATACAGTGAGCCAAATGTGACGGTACGTAATGATCCGGACGGACGCAACCGCGTTAACGTCAACATGTTTACGGGCAATGTGTATGTGACGGATTTTGCAGACATCCCGGCATTCGGCAACATTCGTGATCGTAAACTGGATGATGTGTTCCATGAATGGTCAGCTGAGCATCCGTTGAATCAAACGGTCAATTGCCATTGTGATATCGCATCCTGTTGCGGACCAAACCTGCTGGTAGCAGACATGTATTACAAAGGTGTGGATTTCAAATCGAGAAAGGCAATCACACGTTGATATTCCAGGTGTATTCCTGAAATAGATAGAAAAGGGGAGTTTCAACTTGGATATTCATACTGAATTTCATCTTGGACAGCTGGTATTTAATCTGGTCTGTGTCTTTTTGCTCGTATTTTTGAATGGCGTATTTGTTGCAGCAGAATTTTCCCTTGTGAAAGTGAGGCAGACACGCTTAACTCAATTGCAGAGTGAAGGAAACCGTATGGCTGGTTACGCCTTGAAGGTGAATAGTAAACTGGATTCCTATCTATCGGCAACTCAGTTCGGGATTACGCTGACATCGCTTGGACTCGGGTGGCTTGGAGAACCGGCCATCTCCGAATTGCTCGTTGAGCCACTTATGTATAAGCTTGGTGTAGGAGATACGGGACTTATATCAACGGTTTCCGTCATTATCGGTTTCTGTATCATTACGTTCCTGCATATTGTGCTGGGTGAACTAGCGCCTAAATCGTTGGCAATTCAAAAAACAGACGGAGTGGCATTGTTTTTATCTGCACCCTTGCTGTTGTTCTATAAAATCTTTTTCCCGTTCATCTGGGTACTGAATGTATCGGCTAATGCATTGCTTCGACTGGCGGGTATCGAACCTGCCAGTGAAGGAGAGGCTCACTCGGAAGATGAACTTCGTATTCTGATGAAGCAGAGTGCCAAGAGTGGTGTTATCGATAAAGATGAGATCAAACTGATGGACAACATCTTTGATTTCTCCGATATGCTGGCACGGGAAGTGATGTTGCCTCGTACAGACATGGATTGTCTGTATACCCATATGTCTTTGGAAGAGAACCTGAAGATTATCAATGCAACCAAACACTCCCGTTACCCTGTGGCAGTTGAAGACAAGGATGAGATCATTGGATTTATCCATATTACCGATCTGCTGCTGGCTGAACCGGAGCAACAACAGGATCTGGCTTCACTTGTACGTCCGATCTTGAACGTTCCTGAATCGATGGAAATCAGCCATGTGCTGCGTCTAATGCAGAAGAAGCATTCCCAGATGACGCTGGTAGTGGATGAATATGGGGGTACAGCTGGATTGCTGACTGCCGAAGAGATTCTGGAAGAGATCGTTGGAGACCTGTATGACGAGTTTGAGGATGAGCGTCCGCATATGGAACGCAGTGGTGATTCGTTTTCCGTTGATGGTCGATCTCTTATTGAAGAGGTTCATAAGTGGACCGGAGCCGTCATTGAGGATGACGAAGTAGATACCATTGGCGGATGGCTGTTTAAAGAGCTTGGAGGCAGTCCATCCAAGGGCAAAACGCAGGAAATGAATGGATACGTCTTTGAAGTGGAAGAATCTACTCGTTTGCGAATAACCCGGGTCCGAGTGTACAAGCAGTCCGTCCCTCAAGATACGAATTCGGAAGAAAAGCCGGCAGAATAGTTCTCTTTGCAGGAGCAAGATGAGATGAACAAGAGCGAGCCATGACACAGATTACGGAAATCTGCAAGGATAGAGACCTTCGGAAGTTACCTGAACGGGTAACGAACCGAGGGTCTTTTTTTTGAAAACAGAGTGTGGAGAAATTCTGCGAGTAGTTCGAACGAATTTCGGATTAACTTCGGGGACAGCGTCATATGCATATAGAGACGGGAAGCGGGAAAGAACTCAGTGTTATTCAATATGCACCAACGATGTAATAAGGAGGTGTTGTTCTGTGAAAGATCCGCAGCTTCGTGCTTACGCCCCTTTTGTGGGGCCGTTTGATCCTTGTCCGCCGGTAGCGATTCGGACGTATCTGGTACCTCCTCAGTTATTTATTCCATTTCAGCCCATGGGCTGGCCGCAGTACAGCCCTGCAGAAGCATTGAGATTGGGAACCTTATGGCCTGCATTATACAGCCCTTATACACCAGCGAGATCGAAGGGAAGGAAGGTGGAAGTGGATGGAACCTGAATTACCGAAACCCTGTGACGCTAAATACTACGAATTGCTTGAAGAACTTCAGGCGCTGGATTTCGTGTTAGTGGAACTGAATCTGTACCTGGACACCCATCCAGGGGACTTCCAAAGTATTGAGCAGTACAACAAGTTCAGCCAGGAGCGAATGCGGGTAGCGCATGAATTTCAGCAGTTATATGGACCGTTGATGAACTTTGGTCATGCGTTCTCCAAGTATCCGTGGGAATGGTCTCAGACACCTTGGCCATGGCAAGTGTGACAACAGCAGCAACTCCGGGTTTCCTTGCAAGACTATAAAGTTCGGGAGGCTCGGGGGACGAAGAAGGGGCTTATTTTGATAATGTAGAGGGAGGCGTCTGGCATGTGGGTGTATGAGAAAAAACTGCAATACCCCGTAAGGGTTAGTAAATGTGATCCTCATATGGCAAAATTGCTGGCGGAGCAATACGGGGGAGCGGATGGGGAACTGGCGGCGGCACTGCGGTATTTGAACCAGCGATATACGATTCCGGACAAAATTATCGGGCTATTGACAGATATAGGCACGGAGGAATTCGCTCATCTCGAAATGATTGCCACCATGATCTATAAGCTGACAAAGGACGCTTCGGTAGAACAGTTGCAAGAAGCGGGACTTGGGCCGAACTATGCGCAGCGTGACTCTGCCTTGTTTTATACGAATTCCTCCGGTGTACCATTTACAGCAGCTTATATTGCCTCAAAGGGTGACCCGATCGCAGATTTGTACGAGGACATTGCAGCAGAAGAGAAAGCCAGGGCTACATATCAATGGTTGATCGACCTGACCGATGACGTGGATCTGCAGGATAGTCTGAAGTTTCTGCGGGAACGGGAGATCGTGCATTCCTTACGTTTCCGGGAGGCAGTAGAGATTCTGAAAGACGATCGGGAGACGAAGAAGATTTTCTGAACAGGTGAAAATAGGAACCTGGCAGTCCGATGAGGGCTGCTTTTTGCTTTGAAGTTATAGAGGCGGAAGAAGTTAAACGTGCTAAAAGTGGATTGCTTTCCAATAAAAAAGACGATCCACTTTGGAAGAAAAGGGATCGTCTTGAGTATTATTTTGGCGAATAAAGACCTAGTATTCAACCACCATGGCAACATTTTGCCACCCGGCCCCAACGGTCCAGAACAGCACTTTGTCACCACGCTGAATCTGACCGGATGTAACCGCTCGATGCAATGCGATGAATGGACTGCTGGTTGAGGTATATCCGAATTCGTCTCCGATGTAGACGGCAATATCATCATCGATGCCAACGTTATCGGAGACAGCCCGAATGTTTCCAATGGATAGTTGAGAGAAGCAGGCGGCTTTGATCTCGTCTGGTTCAATCTCGTTACGTGTCAGCAGAGTACGAATGGATTCCGAAGCGGCATCCACACAGATCGAATCATCAAATGGAATGAATTTCACATGAAAGGCACCTGCATCTACACCCGTTTTGCCCAATTTCGCCAAGCCTTCTGCGGGAAAGAGTGAATTACCGTACACACAAGTATCGGTCTGATAGATTGAATCAATGAAACCGACAGCATGTTCATCACGCTCTACAATAACCGCGGCTGCTGCATCACCGAAGTTGGCGAAGTATACGGGATCATCTGGACTGGCATGAGGAGCCACGTAATCCGAGCCGATGATTAATGCACGGCGAATTCGAGGATTGCCCATCATCTGCCGGCTAACCTGTTCGAAAGCGGCGGTCATGCCTGCGCAGTTGGCGTTGCTGTCAATGCAGATCGTGTGAGATGCACCATTAATCAGACGATGAATCATTAAGGAATTCGTAGGAAAGATGTATTCTGGCGTTTGGCTTGCATAAGCAATCAGATCAATATCTGCACCGGTGAGTCCGGTTTTTTCCAGGAGGTTACTGACTGCCTCAAAGGCCATGCTTAGTGAGTTTTCGTCATCGTTGTCAATTTTATAACGTGTATCACGACCAAGTGCCTTTAACAATCCACGAATATCAACACCTCTCGCATCAAAATGTTCAATATAAAAATCATTGTGCACCTTGGTTGCTGGATGATAGATATCGATATCTACAATACGAATTCCGGCCATCTTCATTCTCCTCTTGAGCGGAAGGGTGAATACACAGCTCGTCCGCCTGGTTTATTAAGTGGTAACGGTAGATATGATTTCGAGATTGTTCAGGCCTACAGACCGACCCAGCCTGGACAATTGCATTTTTAGGATCGCGTTGTTCTCGAGGGTCAACACGATATTTTTGAATTCGTCTTTTTTGAACATCTGAAGGCATCCTTCCAGAAGAGGCACAATCTCCGGAGCAGTAACATTCAACTTTTTGCAATCGATGTTCAGGTCATACTCCTTGGTATTAATAGGAGCGATCGTATCCTGATAGGCCGAGATGGAACGCAAACCGTCTTCTTGAGAGAAAGAACCCTCCAGTTCAATGTTTAACACCTTGTTCGGAACATCAGTCTTCAATATGAAATTTCCCATGCTTGATCTCTCTCCTTTAAATGAGTTAAGGCTATCCTGCTAATGGATACACAGCCCTATAGGACCTCTGCTGAAAGCTTCTAAAGATGTGAGCTGGTTCGAAGGATAATTTAACCATATTATAAAGGTAGGAATGTAAAAAGATCAATAAAAAAGTCGAATCATGTATAAAAATGTAGAAAAGTGAATTACTGTATTTCCTCCAAGGTGGCAAGCAATATATTAAATGCACTTATAATGCGTGGAGCACCTACACATGGTGCCAGATGTAGCAATATTCCCTTGAGCTGATCCACGGTCACTCCCACGCTTAGAGCCATCGTGTAATGCACTCCTAATTGTTCATACTGTCCTTGGGTGATCAACGAAGAGATAACGGCAACTTCTTTCCATTGATCCGTAATCGTGGTGCGCTGAAAAATATCCCCATATGCCGTCCCCATAATAAATTCGGATAATTCGGGAAAATGCTCTTTAATGGGTGCGAGGGCTTTAGCGCCGTACTCACCAGAAAGTTTCGCAAAACGGTCCAGTCCCTGAGTCACATGTTCACTCATGATATGCTCCTCCTAATTCAAAGTTACGGTGCGGTGAGCTGTAGGTGGAATCTCGTCGCGATCGGTCAGAAGCTCAATGACAGTCACCTGATTTAACGTTTGTGCTGTGCTCAATGCAGATGAGAATTCGGCAAGGGTCTCTGTCCGGAACGCAATAGCACCCAGAGATTCGGCAAACTTGGCTGCGTCCATAGGAACTTCAAATAGGGTGCCATCGATTCTGCCTGTTGTTTTTTCCATTCCTTTGAGTGCCATATCCAGTTGTTTGTTGTTGACGACAATAAAAATGACATTCAGATTGTTGCATACTGCGGTATTGATCTCCGTGCCAAGCATCATGAAACATCCATCTCCAGTGATACATACAACGGTCTCTTCAGGTGAAGCGGCCTTCGCACCTATCGCCATACCAATGGCATTACCCATGCATGCAAAGTACGCGTCAAACACAAAGCTGCCGGGTTTCTTGACTTTATATCGCTGAACCGCATGAAATCCATGGCTGCCATCATCAACAAACAGCTTATGATCGTACGGAAGCAGATCGCTCATTCCGTCTAGCACAGAAGCCAGAGACAGTTGGGGGAGATCTGGTAAAGGGACAGTGTAATCCATGGGTGTCGTGTTTCTCACAGGAGTAGGGAGTTCTTCTAATGCGCCCAGCAAATATTGCAGGTTGTCCTTCAAATCACCCGTGATATGTAAGGTTTGAGCGCTCAGAATCTTACCCACAAACGTAGGATCAGCGTCAAATTGAATGAGGTGTGCCGGGTGGTTCTCAGGCTTCAGATTGCAGATGGTCATATCACTCAGACGTGAACCGAGCACGATATAGAGATCACTTTGGTTCAGCATGTCGTCTGCATGCGGGAAACCTCCAACACCACAAGGTCCATGGTACAGAGGATGGTCCCACGCAATCGCTCCTTTTCCACCAGGAGTCGTAATGACGGGAATGTTGAACGATTCAGCCAAATGAAGCAATTCATCATGAGCTCTGGCGCGGCTAACACCTTTACCAGCAATAATTAAGGGACGTTTGGATTGTTCAATTAGAGGAAGAATACGATTCAGGTTAGATACGCTAAGAAGAGGTTCCGGTTCGGGAATGACAATCCGGCATTGAGATAACAATTCAGTCTGTACGTCAAAAGGTAGACAGAGGTGAACAGGGCCTTTATTGGGGCCAAGTGCAATGGAAAGGGCATGATTCAGTAGGGTGCCGAAGTGATCTCCGCGTTCTACCAGTTTACTGAACAGCGTGGCAGGCCTGAACATCTCGGCCAGATCAGCCAGATAGGAAGAGGAATCCTGACACTGGGGAAGCCCCAGTTCCTGAATGGATTGATGACCTGTAATAAACAGTACGGGCAGATTGTTGGACTTCGCATGGGCTGCGGCAGTAAGCAGATTGGTTCCACCCGGACCGGATGTGGCAAAAGCAACGCCAAGCTTGCCCGTCTGAAGGGCATAACCAGATGCGGCAAAACCTGAGCTGGATTCATGACGGCCTGGAATGAATTCTAATCCGTAATCCACCATCTTCAGGACAGCAGGACAGATGGATTTACCAATAATACCAAAGACATGAGTAACGCCTAGATTACGCAGAGTTTCTGCCAAATAGTCCGCAACTGTTCTCATGCGGGACACCTCGCTTCATGAAATAGGTTATTAGAACCATACGCGTATTCCATTATTTGAATGCAAGTCGTTGTCTAATGTTGTCAGAGGAAATATATGCTTGTTATTAGGAAGAGTATCTTTTTTTGTGGTTTTTTGTCAACCTATTTTATAAGTCATATTTCCTAATTCTTAAGTTGGTAACGCTTAAAGTGTTGCTGCGTAAAGCAAAAATAAATGGTTATATATTCCTGCAACAAATTACCCATCCAAGACCTTGATACAAATAATGTAAAATAATGACTGGAAATGGTGATTTTCAGCCTGTGAAATGACATCGCAGCAAGAGGGACATCTTTTTTTCGCATTAGTGTATAGCGTTGGGAATACTTCGCTTTCTGTTATACTGGAAATGGATTGGGGTGAATGGAATGACAGTGATGAAGATGGCTCTGATTGGGCTGGGTAAAATGGGATTACATATGGTTCATCAAGTTGAGAATACGAAGATGGACACGAAGATTGAAATTGTAGCGGTGTGTGATGCGAATGAGGAAGCTTTGGCGGCTTTTGCAGCTTCTCATTTGGGGGTTAGAACGTATACGGATTACCAGCAATTGATGAATGAACATCCGATTGATCTGCTGTATATTGCAGTTCCGCCGAAATTTCACCATCCGGTTGTGATGGAAGCGCTGGAGCGCAAAATTCATGTGTTCTGTGAGAAACCGCTTGCCAATAGTGTGGAAGAAGCGAAAGAGATGCTGGATGCAGCGCGGCAGGCAGGTGTCGTACACACCATCCATTTCTCTATGCCACATGAACCATCCGTACTGAAACTGCAAGAGATGATTGAACAGGGTACGGTGGGAACGATTCGCAAAATAGATCTTATTCTACAATTCCCGCAGTGGCCACGAACATGGCAACAGAATGCATGGATTACGAGCCGTGAACAGGGTGGATTTATTCTTGAAGTGGGAATTCACTGGATTCATATGATTCAAAAAGTGTTTGGTGCAGTCCGGGTAGTAAGTACTCAGGTTCAATATCCTGAAAATGGGGATTGTGAGCTTGAAGTACAGGCTGCTCTGGAACTGGAAGACGGCACCCGAATTCAGCTCAACGGTATTTCTCAATTTGCGGGGGAAGAACGTGTATCCATGGTAGTTTACGGCACAGAAGGTACAATTGCTCTGGAAAATTGGGATGAATTAAAGAGTGGCCTGGTGGGGCAGCCACTATCTCCAGTGGAAGTGCTTGAGTCCGCCAGTGAGCTGCCTGTACTTAAACATGTCATTGCCCGTATACAAGGGAAACCAGCCAAAATATATGATTTTAACGATGGGTATCAGGCGCAATTGGTGCTGGAAGCACTACGGAACACGGAACAATCGAGATAAGAAATGGAGTGCTTAGGTTTTTTTATATGTGGTGCCCGGTGCACCTTTTCCTGATTCAACTCTCCTTAACACAGAGAAGCATCGCAGAGGCTCGTGTGAGCCTGACTGCGATGCTTCTTTGCTTTGATATATGCACATGATAAAGCTACATAGTTACTCGATCAATAGGTTGGGCCGAATTACGCGAGTTTGAATCGTTTAACCAATTGATTAAGCGCGTCGGACATTTCATTCAATTGTTTGGATGTGTCGGACATTTCCTGCAGAGAAGCAAGCTGCTCCTCCGTCATCGCGGATACTTCTTCCGTGGCTGATGCCGTATCTTCCACAACAGCGGATACTTCGCTAATGGATCTCATCACGGCCTCACTGCCGGAAGTTAGCTCCTCCACAACAGCGGATACCTCCAGAACTTCACCACTGAGGTTATGAATATGCTGCGTAATGGTTGAAAAAGCAATGCCTGCATCCTCAATGGTTTGCAACCCTTCATTTACATGAAGAGAGCTTTCATCAACCACGTTCACTGTAGTTTGGACGCCTGCGACCACGGTCTCCAATATACTTGTGATTTCTTTTGCTGATGTTGCGCTCTGATCTGCCAGATTACGGATTTCCGAGGCAACGACTGCGAATCCACGTCCATTTTCTCCCGCGCGAGCAGCTTCAATTCCAGCGTTAAGCGCAAGCAGATTGGTTTGTCTCGCAATCCCTGACATGGATTCTGCAATATTAATTACTTGATCCGACATTTTCGAAATCTCATTAATGGCTTCCTGTACAGAGAGGAAGGATTGCTCAATGGAACTCATTTTGCCTACAGCATTATCAATGCGCTGTTGCCCATCCACGGCAATGGATTCGGTACGTACGGCACGTTCAGCCACATCAGCTGCCGAGGAGGCGACACGATTAAGCCCGGTGAGGGACTGCTGCATCGCAGCAGCCATCGTTTGAGTCAGAGCGACCTGTTCGTCAGCGCCTTCAGCAACGCGTTCCATGGCGGTGGCCACCTCTTTTCCAGCAATATGACTATCGGAGACTCCTTTATCCAATCGATCCGAAGCTGTGCTCAGAATCATGGCATTGCTCTGAACGTCCAGCATCATTTGCTGCAACCCAGCGAGCATCGTATTGGCTGCCTCCGCGAGTTCACGAGTTTCGTCTTTCATTGGCGTAGCGATTCTTAGTGTCAGATCACCATTGGAAGAACCGATGTCATTCAGGGCCTGTTTTACCGTACGGATGTTGCTAACAATGGCTCTTGACAGGATTAACGCAGTGATGAAAGAGATGATGGCGACAACGATAAGTGCTCCATACAGTTCCAAATTCAGAATTGTGTTTTTCTGTTTGAGCGCTTCTGTACGGCTATCGGTCAACGCAAGCTCGTTAGTACGAAACGTATCAAGGGCGGCGCGAATCTGGTCCATGTCTCGTTTACCCGGATCATCGGCAAAGAAATCTAGAATGGCTTGTGTATTATTCGCTTGGCGAAGGGCGACCACAGGTTCACCAGCGATCTGGATCCAGTTCTCCATGTTACTATGTATGTCTTTCAAGAGTGCGGTCTGGGCCGGGTTGTCCGAAATTAATTCCGTAAGTTCATCTTTCAGAGTACCCAATTCTTCTTTTCCTTTGGTGTAGGGATCGAGGTAATTGTCCTCACCAGTAATGACGTAACCACGTTGCCCCGTTTCCATGTCTACCATGTTGCTTTCGAGTTCATAGGTTAGGGCGTGTACTCTCATATCGTGATCGACCAGAAAATCCAGTTCCTCTTGAAGCTTACTTGTACTGCTCTGAATCAGGAGAATGCAACCGGCAAGTACAGCCAGTACAAGCAAATAACCCAATCCAATCTTATAAAAGATTTTGAAAGTCCTGCGCTTATTCATGTTTGTTATTCCTCTCTATGGGGTATATGTAATTGTCGAAAAAACTGGAAAATTGATTTTTGTAGGCCTTTAGATCGGATGTCTAAAGCACTATTTTTTAGTATTATACGTAAAGAAAGTTTGTTTGTACATAGTTTGTTTAACTATCATATAATGTTTGTTGTTTTTGTATAAGGTTAGGGTTGCTGAGGTTTTACAATCGTTGGTTTACACGTTCAGATGTTATGTTTATCATGGAAAGGGAACAATTCAGATGACATATACATATCCCAATCCGAAAGGAACATTGGACATGACCAAAGAGACGGTATTACGCAAACCGGAAGCGATGATTTTTGACATGGATGGTACGCTGTTCCAGACAGAGACCCTGTTGTTGCCAGCGTACCAGCAGTTATTTGATACATTACGTGCTGAAGGACATTTTGAAGGTGAAACCCCACCAGAGGAACGGATGCTGGGAAGTTTGGGCATGTTGCTCGAAGATATATGGAAAGTCGTTATGCCTGAGGCGTCGGAAGCGGCACATCGTCGTGCAGACGAACTACTGCTTCAACTGGAGATTGAGGGGCTCGATGAAGGTAGCTCCCAATTGTATCCTGGAGTGAAAGAAACGCTACAAGCATTGAAAGACCAAGGAATACGGCTGTTTGTTGCCAGTAATGGGCTGGAGGATTATGTGAAGGGGGTAGCGTTCGCACACGAGATTATGCCTTTCTTTGAAGGGGTATACAGTGCAGGCCAGTACAAGACGCCCTCCAAAATCAATTTAGTACAGATTCTGCTGGAGAAACATCGGATTCAGGACGCTTGGATGGTTGGGGATCGCTCTTCTGATGTGGAAGCGGGTAAAATGAATCATCAAACGGTCATTGGCTGTGCCTATGCCGGATTCGGTCGTGATGAGGAGCTTGCAGGTTCGGATGCGCTGATCTCTGATTTTACGGAACTTCTGCGTCTGTATGACGAAGCGGAATAAACCAGTCATCGATTGAATATGTCAGTAATCATACGAGAGCGCCCAACCCACGAATACATTACGGGTTGGGCGCTCTTTTATTCGTGATCCACAGATCATCTCTTCTTGCGTGTCTTTTTTAATGCGGATGTTCTGTTGCTTGCAAGCCGGGTGGTTCTGATTTGTTTGACCGGCCGACTGGCCCTGTTGCGGTATACCCATAAGGCATAGTCCAGCGGCTGGGTAATCGCCTTATAATAGATATCCCGCTCACCTATACGGGCGAAAACTTCACGTGCAGGCTTGGGGTTAACTTCGAGCAGATAGATATGTCCGCTTTTGTCAATCGCCAAATCAAGTGCCAGCTCGCATAAGTCCCCATACGTATCTTCCAAAAACGAAGCGACATCAATGCCGAACTTCTCGGCAGTTGTGTTAATTTCCGCTCGGAGCTCCTCGTCAGCGATCCATTGCTTCATGAGTCGATTCATCGCTACAGCCTGACCGCCGCCATGTAGATTGGAGGTTACACTTTTCTCTGCACCCATGCGTCCTGCGCATCCGGTAAGCTCCCATTTTCCTTCGCCGTTCTTCTGAACCAGCATGCGGTAATCATGCACCCGTCCATTCGGAAGCTGAAGTTGAATGCCCTTTTGTACAAGATACTTGTCTTTCATGTTCCAGTGCTGGAGCAGCGCGCCGAGGCGTGATAGATGGACTTTGCGTGGCGTGATAATACGACGCTTCTGATCCCGTCCCTGAACAAGCACAGTATTCGCCTCGCTACTGCTGCGTTCAACGCGCAGAATACCACGTCCGCCAGTTCCATTAATGGGTTTCAGGTAGACGAGAGAGGATGCTTTGAGCATCCGGTTCACATCAGACATATCCTGAAATAACACTGTTTCCGGCAGATGTTCGCGAAAGTTGGCTTTTTCCGAAAGGGTCTGGTGGATGGTCCACTTGTTGCGTAGTGGTCTGTTCAGAAAGAGCAGATGCCCATATTTCTCCCGAAAAGCAAGCAGTTGCTGAAATCTTCGGTTACGCTGAATCCGGCAACGATCAAAGATCAGATCCGGGAATGATCGCCACTCCCGGGACCAGCCTTTTCCCTCATGAAAAACCATCGCTTCAATCTGTTTGCCTCCGGGGTGTACGTCGGCAGGTGTGAACACATAGATATCGAGTCCCCGCTTGCGCCCTTCAAGAATCATTCTGCGATAGATGCTTCGTTCTTCAAGAGCGCGATGTTCATTCAAGTACAACGTCATGATGCCCAGAACAGGTGAGGACACAAACAATCACCTTCTTTTTTGCAGTATTCCTGTCTATCATCGTTTGGACTGATGGGCAAGATAGGCGCTGTAATGAAATATGCGTTCCAGTGACCGCCGCCTGATCTGTGGTTCATCGAACTTCATGGGCTTCGCATTGGCTTCGAAGAACCAGATTTCCCCCAGGTCATCAATGCCCAGATCCATGGACATTTCTCCGAGTGTGTAACCCGATCCACGTTCGACCTGTCTTGCGATCATCAATGAAGTGGATTTCACACGTTTCATCAGGGTGGTTGACATTTCTTCACCGAAAAGTTCGGTCAACAGCTTCTCGGGGTCTTCTACACTTCCTCCGCGCGGCACATGAGTGGTTATGCTGCGGGAGCCAGCAAGTCTCGCACCTACACCGGTTACGCTCCATTGTCCCTTGCTGTTCTTTTGTACAAGAACACGCAGATCAAAGGGACGTTTACGAGAGGAAGCAAGTTCAATGCCTTGTTGCATGATATAGGGCGTATGCCCGGTTTCTTTGCGAATTCGTGCCCATAACTTGGCGAGTGTAGCCGTCTTATAGGTCGTGCTTTTCCGTGTGGTCTGTATTTTAAGCCGGTAGGGAAGGCGTTCTTTTTCCTGAAACTTAAGCATCATGATTCCTTTGCCAGCTTTACCACTCTCGGGTTTGAGGTACAGATAGGGATGCGTCCGAAGAACTGCACCCAGTGAAGAAGCGCTGCGCATCCGCCGGGTATGTGGAATCAGTGTCTGCGTCGATTTGGATTTCTTGAGCCATTCGAACAGATTCCATTTATTGAAAAAGAATGGGTTATACAGTTCGATTCCCGATTGCATGCATTCGTCAATTTTGCGCTGAACGGAAGGTTTTCCTTCATCTTCACGGTTGGGAATACGGTTGTACAGCACATGGGGAAGGGGGAAAGGTTGTGAAACCCACTTTCCACTCCCCTTGTTGTACGTATATCCTTTCACGGTGGGACCACTCACGTTCAGATCCCGCACAGTTACAATGTACACCACATATCCCATGCTCTCGCCTGTCTGCAGAATATCCTGAAAATTTTGATGATTCCCCCTGAACATTCGCTGATTATCATGCATGGTCAAAACAGCAATGACAGGTTTGAAATCATCATGAAGGCTCATCAAATGTCTTCCTTCTTCCGGAACTTGCTCAAATACAGGCAGTGTTCCAAGATGTGCTCCACCGACGATTTTCCCTCCACCCGGAGTGAAGGGTGACGGAAAATGGAGCGCCCGGGTTTGGCGTTCGCTTCGAACATCCATACATGTTCCTCCTGATCAATGCCCAGATCAAAGCCAATCTCACCAATCAGATGCTGGTGCTGGGTTTCAATCGCCTGGGCCAGTGTAATAGCGACGGATTTGGCCTTTTGAAGAACTTCTCCCGAACGGTCGCCGAAGTTGCGACTGAGGGCCTGTTCAGGAGTCATAAGGGAGCCGCCATTTTTAATGTGCGTTGTGACACTGCCACGCCCTGCCTTCTTGGCGCCAATTCCGACAACAACCCATTGATTGTTACCATTTTTGTGCATGTGAAAACGAAAATCAATCGGACATTCATCAATCTCAATCAGTCGTATTCCCTGCTGAACGACATATCCGCGAAGTTGTTTGCCATGTCTTCCCTGAAGCATGCGCATCAGACTGTTGAAGGACCCGAAGCGCAGGAGTGCATTACCACCTTTTTTGCGATAACGTGCGAAATATCCGCGTTTGGGCGAGTAGGTCAGGCGATAGATCCCGTTCCCCAGACTTCCGGCAGTAGGTTTATAGTAGACAAACTGATGGCGTTCCAGCATTTCTTTCATCTGTTCCACCGACGGATTGGTAATCGATTCAGGGATATACCGTCCTGCTGCCGGTTCATTCTCCAGCAATGTATAGATATCCGACTTGTTGAAGAAGCTCCAGTTGAAGAACGGAATTTTCCGGCGAATAAATCGCTCCCGCAGTTGGTTAATCGCTGGTGAGAAGTCTGAACGGCGGCTCGGCAACCGATTGTAGACAACATCAGGCAGAGGTACCGTTCTGCGGGTGAAGCTTCCGTTATCATTCAGAAAAAAACCGGATACCGTCTCGTTCTGCCAATTAATATCCCGGGGAGTAAAGGCATAAATATAGGATTTCCGGCTGCCTTCACGGAGTAACTGTTTGATGAACCCTGTACGGGAACCGAAAGGATTCGTGCTTGTCGAAGGCCCATCGGAGAGTACGCCGATCAGTGGACCTAACTGGACTTCATCATTTTGCAAGTTCCGGAGATAAATGCTGCCCCGTTTGGGAACGTTCATCAGATTACGGATACCTGAGGCGAGATAGAGATGTTTACCTGCTTTTTTGATTGGTTTGATCGTCGCAGGCACCCGGTCACGCCCGAAGCGAAGGTTCACCGTTTTTTTGCCGGACAGGTTGAGGCTCTTCATTAAAGCGTTGGATACATAAACCACTTTATCCGGTTGCTTGGTGAAATGCAGATTGCAAAAGGTCAAACTCATGATTTATCCTCCTATCCTGAAAAGATCCTTGTGCTCCATGGCAAGCGGGCGCTGCGGGCCTCAGCCGCCGTGAATCGGGATGGGTTTCAGGCCAGCTTTGCTGGATGTATTCGGCATTTTCATTGGACGAATGACGTCCGTGAGAACATGTTGTTGCAACAGATAACGGGCATAGGCAAGCGGCTGGGTATAAGTCAGGGTATGCATGCGTCGGTCGCCCGCTTCTGCGAATGAGGTGCGGCCTGGTTTGGAATTGACTTCGATTAGCCAGAGTTGGCCCTCTGCATCTGCTCCAAAATCAAGCCCCAATTCAGCTAGCCTGCCGAAACGGCTCTCCAGCAGGGTGGGAATAAGAGCAGCAGTCTGCCGGATGCTCTTCAGCAGAGCTTCCGTGGGGACCGTTCCATATCGCTGGAGCAGATAGGCATGGGCAGGGTAGGCTCTACCCCCTCCATGAAGATTGGACGTGAGCGAACCCTCGGGTCCTTCTCGCACCATACATCCTGTCAGCGTCCAGCGACCTTGCCCGTTCTTTTGTAATAGAGCCCGTATATCGAACGCTCTTCCTTGATGGCTAAGCTCCAGATAAGGCTGCACGATCATCTTGCGCTCAGCCTGATGTGATGCCAGCCAGGAAGATACGGCCTGAGTGTGATTGAAGGTGAAACAAAATTTTTCATTGTCCCCGTTACGGCCCTCCACGATCCATGTTGTTGGCGTCGGTCCCCTAGACAGGCGAAAGGTATTTTTACCGTGAGTCCCTGATACCGGTTTGAAGAACAGCCCCATGGGCCAACGTTCCAGCCATGTTTCCCAGGGCATATGCAATCCGATCCGGATGGTCGGTGCAAGTTTTGCCCGCAATTCAGGATTTCGGGACAACACACGGTGCACTTCCCATTTTCCTGGCAAGGAAGCAGACCAATAACGGTGCTGATCTGTGCCATTGGAGGATATCCATTCCTTGAGCAGTTGTCTGACGTTCCTGGGTAAAGGGCGAAGACAACGGTCCATGATGAGGTCGAATTCAGGAACAGGGAGCTTCTTCCACTTCCCTTGATAATAGGTATATCCCCATTGAAGAGCAGTATGGGCTGCATCAACCGATATAGGGATCACAATAACCTGAAGGGCATATCGCATACTCCCTAGACTGAGACGACGGCAGAAAAGTTCATCCGTGAAGGGAGGTGAGCCTTCGGTTGCACGTACCAGAATGGCCAGTGTTTTTATCTGAGCTGATGGAAACATTACGCTGCACCTCTCTTCTATCAGATTTGTTTCCAATAGGGGATGACTTCTCAAAACCCGGCCAGGTACGTGGAGTATTCCAACATGGCTTTGACGGAAGGACGGATCTTGCTCTCGCTCAATGGTGTATTGTCGTTCTTGGATGGTTTCGAGTTGACTTCGAGCAGCCATACGCGTCCAGTGGAATCCAGGGCCAGATCAATACCAAGTTCTCCAAAGTGAGCAGGGATGGCACTCTCGATCCCTTTGGCGATATCCAGTGCTGCCGTGTGCAATCCTGCATATGCGGAAGCTTTGGCCGATCCGGACAACTGTGTTTTGGCAACGGCTTCCTTCACGGTGCTGAGACTTCCACCCCGTGCCAGATTGGATACGTAGTGACTCCCGCCTGCAATCCGGGCAACGATGGAGGTTACACTCCATTTTCCTGTACGGTTTTTTTGCACGAGCGCACGGAAATCCACGGGTCTGCCACTGTGATCAATGAGAGTCAGCCCTTGTTGGATCTGGTAACGCGTTGTTTTCATTTTCCCAGACAGACTGGCATACATTTTATCCAGAGAAGCATACGTTTGTTTCCGGGTACCCCCGACGCCAGTCGCCAGAGTCAAGAAACTTCCGTCCGTCTGACGTGAGACCCGGATGATGCCTTTGCCCAATGAACCGCGAACTGGTTTCAAAAATACAACCGGATGTCGGTTACACATGGTCTTGAGCATGGAGGATGTCTTGAGCAAATGGGACTCGGGAAGAACTCGTTTAAGCGTTGAAATGGACTTGAGTGCGTCAAATACTTCGTTTTTGTCCAGAAACTTTTCATTGAAGGTTTGCGTGCCGTAGAGCGATTTTACTTCTTTCATAAAATGCTGTACGCTAGGTTTGTTCTCAAGCTTGCGGGACGTTAGCCGGTTATTGACGACGTCTGCTACAGGCAGAACAGTCTTTTTCCAGCCGTCATCATACACCCAGCCCTTCATATAACCCGTTACCGCTCCAATATCCTCCGGTGTGAAAAAGGATACATAGGCGCCTTGCTTACGGCAGGCGTTCACCAGTTCTTGACAGAACATCGTGATGGAGCCAAAGGGCCGATCGGGCTGATCGGGATAATCCTGGCTAACCAGTACACTGATGTAGGGTCCAAGGCGAAGCGTACGGCTGGCTGAACGATAGGATACCCTCAGGACCGAACGTGGAACAAGACCGGTCTTGCTGGCAACCGTCTGATTGATGCGCAGTCCGTCATACCTTGGTACCGGAATGACAGTGACTTCTCGGCGGAAAGAGCCAAATTGCAGCTGAAGCGGCCTTCCTGAAGGGATTTTAAGTGCCTTAAGCACACCTTCACCCAGCATGATGACGTCGTCCTGCAGGATGCCCGAGCCGGTAACCTGAATCGTTACTTTTTTAGTGGACATCACGGATCTCCTTCCGGGCGGCAACTTGATGTCTGATCTCGAAGTTGAACGGCATCTGAACATGGCATGTGCTTCATCATATGAGGACATATAACCCTTGGTGATTGACCCATATGGATTAAATACATTTGATTCGGGGTACGTTATCGAAGGCTTGTTTCAGATCGTCCTTGTTTGACAGGAGAGAAAAGCGTGTATTAACACGGATGAACAAACCAATCTGAGGAGGAATAATAGTGAACATTTATGACAAAGCCAATGATTTGGCCAAAGCACTGAGAGAAAGCAGCGAGGTGGAAGAGATTACTTCCGCGATGAAGCTGATTGAAGCAGATCCGGATGCAAAAGCAATGCTGGATAACTTCCGTGATCAACAAATGGAATTGCAACAACGCATGATGAGCGGGGATATGCCAGCTCCGGATGAGATGGAGAAAATGGAAAAGCTGTTTGAAGTACTGAGCTTGAACCTGAACATCCGTCGTTTGTTTGATGCGGAGCGTCGCCTCAGTGTCATCATTGAAGACGTGAACAAAATTATTGCAGACAGCCTGGGTCATCTGTACGGTGGCGCTGAAGCGTAAAAGGTTGTCTTGTTTTTTACCTGAACCTTTCATATTAGCTGCTTATCGTTCATAGACTAGACATATAGAGTCGATCAAGAACGAAGGAGCTGTGAAGGGTGAAGAGGTTGAAAAAAGCAAAACATGTGATCTATCTGCTTATCGCGTTGTCGATGTTGGTCATTGCACTGCCGCGGATTTCCTTTGCCGGAGGAATGGACTGGGTTAATATTTTTGGCATCGTATGGGTGCTGTTCTCTTTATTAATCGTTGGTGCACATCTACATTTTATTCTCGGTGTGGATGAAGAGAAGAAACGTGCACTGGAAGCCGTTCGCCGGGCGAAGCTGCGGCAGTGGGAAATGAAATTGCTGGACAAGCAAGAGCGAAGCAAGTCTGTATAAGGAATAGAATCACATTCAGTATGCCAGGGCAGGGCCGACAGATTCGGTTCTGTCTCTGGAAAAAAGACCGGATTCCCTTTCACATCAGGGGGTCCGGTCTTTTGTGTACATATAAGATTAGGGATCAATCGGATGATTAAATTCAAGCAGTGGATTTCCCTATGAGAATGGGGTAGGAGATGGGGTTATTTTCCTAAGAGCGTGTTATAATAGATACAGTATAGTACAGATGCATCTTCGGGGGTGGTACAGATGGACGGACAAGAAGAGAACGTAACAAAGCACGAGCAGTTACTTCAATATATTGAACAACTGAAGGTTGGCAGTAAAATATCGGTACGTGGACTTGCGCGAGAGCTGGCTGTAAGTGAAGGGACCGCTTATCGTGCGGTGAAAGAGGCTGAGAACTTCGGGCTGGTCGTGACCAAAGAACGAATTGGAACCGTGCGGATCGAGAAGAGACCTCGTGGCATGTCGGAACAGTTGACCTTTGCTGATGTCGTGACCATTGTAGAGGGTCATGTACTGGGTGGTAACGAAGGCCTCACCAAACCGCTGCACAAGTATGTGATCGGTGCGATGAAAGAGCAGGCAATGGCCCGTTATATTGACGCTGGGAGTTTGCTGATTGTAGGTAACCGGGAGGATGCTCATTCCCTTGCCCTCGAACAGGGAGCTGGCGTGTTGATTACGGGTGGCTTCGGGACAAGCCGCGAAGTAAGAATTATGGCTGATGAGCTTGGGCTACCGATTATTTCATCCAGACATGATACATTCACGGTGGCTTCGATGATTAACCGTGCGATCTTCGACCGGCTGATTAAGAAAAAAATTATGCTTGTTGAGGATATCATCGGTCAGAAACCTCGCCTACAGGTGCTGAAGGTCACCAGTTCAGCCGCAGATTTTCATATGCTGGTGTCGGAGACGGGTGAACACCGCTTCCCTGTCGTAGATGAATGGAACCGGGTCATCGGCATTGTGAGTCTGAAGGATGTCAGTGAGCTTACGGCAGATCAGAGTATTGAGAAATGCGTGATACGCCGCCCGATTACGGCCTCATTGCAGACTTCTCTCGCTTCAGCAGCCCAGATTATGACCTGGGAAGGCATCGACTTTCTGCCGATCGTGGATCGGAATCGCAAACTGATTGCGTCCGTCACACGCAAGGAGGTACTGCAGGCCATGCGGGATGCCCAGAAGCAGCCCCAACTTGGGGAGACGTTTGATCATCTGATCTGGAATGGGTTTGCCGAGGAACGCGGAGAACAGAATGAACTGTTATTTCACGGATTCATCATTCCACAGATGGCGACGGACCTGGGCACGATCTCAGAAGGTGTTCTGTTGAATGTGATGACCCAGGCCGGCAGACGTGCAGCTTGGGATGTTACGGGAAATGACCATGTGGTGGATAATGTGACGACTTATTTTGTACGACCGGTACAGATTGAAGATCAGATTCTGGTTCGACCGGTTATTCTGGAAACGAGCCGTCGTACATGCAAGATGGACATTGTAGTTACTCGTGAAGGCAGTGTGGTATGCAAAGCGGTGATGACATTGCAATCCATTGACCATGCCTAGTCGAACGAATGATTCGAATAATAGACCAAGAGAGTACTCCCTGATCGAGAAGCACTTCTGAGTTCCGCTGAAATCGCGGTTCAGGCTTCGCTCGATGTAGGGCAGTACTCTCTTTTTACATACCATACGATAGAACTTCAAGATATCATGCAGATTGTCCTGAGGTTTTGTTTGCTCGCCCCCCGGAACGTTGTTGAAGCCTGGCATAGTAACTGCGGTTACGTATTCCGGCGAATACATTGTACGCACCCATAATCAGAAATAGCGCTTCCACAACCACAGATAAGGTGGAGCCGGTGAAGACAAACATGAGGATCAGCGCAAGCACGATGAGCATGCTACCCATCCAGATATTCGTCCATGAGCGGTAAAGTCCAGCGCTGGCAGCATCCGAGGTTCTGCGTGAACGAATGCTGTTCAGCGCGGCAAAGACCATGGCAACAGCAAAAATAGCGATCAGAGCATATTTGAGTACATCGATGAACACAAAGACGCAGCTCCTTTTCTGGAAAGCATTTACTGTCCTCATTGTACCATGTAGAGAGGAAGACAAGAGCAGTTTTTTTGCTATTACGCAGGAACGTGCATGCGAATCTGTACCCAAACTTGAAGCACGCCTTCCATAACCAGCATCGTTTTAACTTGAACGGTGTACTCCTTTTCCCTAACAGAGTACACTTTCTGATTGAGCATGATTCGTGTCATTTTGCTGTACTCGTCGATGTTGAATACATCTCTGCCCCGAAGTACCTCAAGTTCGTCCCCGAGCTTCTGCAACATCACTTTCAGAGAAGCCTCATCCGGGCCTTTGTCAGATTCTTCTGCACGAACCTTGATTTCCTTGATAACGGTTTGGCGTTTACTGTATTTTTTCAGCGTTTTGATATCCTCCTCATTCTGATGCAGCTGAAGCTGCAACTCCTGATTGTTCAGCCACAACGCATTGTAACTCAAGTGAAATACCCCATTGTAGACGACACATCCTGCGATCATTCCCAGAACAAATACAGCGGTCATTCGCATCAGCGGGCGGTAACGGGAGAATGGTGGAATCCTCATGAACGCTGTTCCTGTCTCATATTAGCTCCGGCCTCCGCCGCACACCCATTTCACCAGCTCGGTTCCCATATGAGCACCCATAAAAGCAGAGATCAGATACAAAATTTGTTTGACTGCCGGAGAAAGGTTACCATCCAGGAAATTGCTTTCGATGACACGCATGGGATCGATGGTGCCGCCGACGGCAGCTGCGAGTGCCCATATCTTTATTTTTCCGGAAATATCGAGCATCGTCTGTGTTGGAGGCTGAAGAGAGATCACAGCTCCTACACCTCCGATCATCGCGCCGCCCAGCACGATTCCAAACGCAATAAAGAAATCAAGAATGGCTTTGGACAAAAATGTGCTCACTCGCAACACCCCTTTCAGACCTAGCAGCACACCTCCTGTCTTCGGTCTGTCACAGGGGGAGCAGCTTGTACTTCTATTGTATGGGCGTGCCCCCGAACGTTATGATAAAATAGAATAATAAAGTCTCCTTTTAAGAGGTTGTCACGAATTTTAATAGGTGATTCCATTTTTTTATTTATTTAATTCATATATATGAGAGAGATAGGGCAGTAGACGGATCAGAAGATCGATGCTGCGACTATCTGCGGCGAAAGGAAGAAAAAAACATGAGTTCTTTTGTGCATTTGCACGTTCACAGCGAATACAGTTTGCTGGACGGCGCTGCGCGTATTCCGGATCTCGTGGGTAAGGCTGCAGATCTCGGAATGACAACACTGGCGCTGACCGACCATGGCGTAATGTATGGTGCAATTCCTTTTTATAAAGCATGTATGGAGCGAGGCATCAAGCCGATCATAGGTTGCGAGGCATACATGACAGCGGGGTCCCGCAAAGAGCGGGGAAGTCGCAAGGATCACCCCATTCATCATTTGATTTTATTGGCCAAAAATATGACCGGTTATCGTAATCTGATGAAATTGTGCTCCATTGGACATCTCGAAGGTTTTCACTATAAACCACGTGTAGATATGGAAAGTCTGGCTGCCCATCATGAAGGCATTATCTGCCTCAGTGCATGTCTGGGCGGTGAAGTACCACAGCATCTGCTGCATGGACGAGAAGAAGAGGCAAGACGTGCGGCGTTACGCTACAAAAATATCTTTGGTGCCGACTTCTATCTGGAACTTCAGGATCATGGGCTTTCCGAGCAAAAAAGGGTAAATCCGCAGTTGATCAAACTGGCTACTGAACTTGAGATTCCACTTGTAGCGACCAATGATGCGCATTACCTGTCGGAAGAGGATGCTGAGCTTCAGGATGTGCTGATCTGTATCGGAACGGGCAAGACCGTGGATGATGAGAGTCGGCTTCGGATCGGAACCAATCAGCTCTATCTGAAAAGTGAAGAAGAGATGGCTCGCTTGTTTCCTCATGTACCGGAAGCTTTGGCGAACACCGTCCGCATTGCGGAGTCCTGTGAATTGGAGCTGGAATTCGGCAAATCGATTTTGCCGGAATACAGACCGCTTCCTGATGGGCTCAGCCCTTCGGCGTATCTGCATCAGCTGTGCGAAGAAGGAATGAAGGAGCGTTACGCGCAGTCCACGCGCTGGACAGATACGGAGCTTCGATCCGAACTTGAACAACGCCTGGCGTATGAACTGGGTGTAATCGACAGCATGGGGTTCTCGGATTATTTCCTGATTGTCTGGGATTTTATCGCCTATGCGCATAAGCAAGGAATTGTTACTGGACCAGGTCGGGGCTCCTCGGCAGGTAGTCTGGTAGCTTACACTTTGCACATTACCGATGTTGATCCGATGAAATACAATCTGCTCTTCGAACGGTTCTTGAATCCCGAGCGGATCTCGATGCCGGATATAGATATTGACTTCAGCGATGAGCGGCGGGATGAGGTCATTGATTATGTGGCGCATAAATATGGAAAAGCCCATGTCGCCCAGATTATTACGTTTGGAACGATGGCTGCCCGAGCGGCTGTACGTGATGTCGGGCGGGCACTGAATGTGCCTTATGGCGAAGTGGACAAGGCTGCGAAGCTGATTCCAGCGCAGCTCGGCATTAACATCGAGCGGGCCATGGAAGCTACACCTGAACTGAAGGCGCTGTATGAGACCAAACCGAAAACGCGTGAACTCCTCGATATGGCCATGAAGGTGGAAGGCATGCCACGTCATGCTTCGACGCATGCAGCGGGAGTGGTTATCTCTCGTGATCCGCTGACCGATGCGGTGCCGCTTCAAGAAGGCAGTGAAGGGACCGCGTTAACTCAGTATTCGATGGAAAACCTGGAGTCGATTGGGTTGCTCAAGATGGACTTTTTGGGTCTGCGTACCCTCTCAATCATTGAGCGTTGTGTGCGTTGGATTGGGGAACATGGAGAAATTCCGGACTTCCGTCTTATTCCTGATGATGATGCGTTAACGTACGAGATGCTTGGGCGAGGCGATACGATGGGCATATTCCAACTGGAATCTGCCGGGGTACGCCGTGTGCTGAAAGAGATGAAGCCGAGTGTATTTGAAGATGTAATCTCTGTACTTGCCTTGTACCGTCCGGGTCCGATGGAGTTCATATCCAAATACATTCAGGGCAAGCATGGACAGATCGAAGTGGATTACCCCCATGTGGATCTGGAGCCTATCCTGAAAGATACGTACGGGATCATCGTGTACCAGGAACAAATTATGCAGATTGCCTCCCGGATGGCGGGTTTCTCGCTGGGTGAAGCAGATTTGCTTCGCAGAGCGGTCTCCAAGAAGAAACGGGAAGTGCTGGATCTGGAGCGTGGACACTTTGTACAGGGCAGTCTGAAACAAGGGTATAGCGAAGAAGAGGCAGACCTGGTCTATGATATGATCGTCAAGTTTGCCAATTATGGCTTCCCGCGTGCTCATGCCGCGGCATATGGTGTGCTCGCGTTCCAGACGGCTTATCTGAAGGCGCATTATCCGGTTCATTTTATGGCATCCATGTTAACAGCTGTGATGGGTAGTCATCGTAAAGTGGCAGAGTACGTGGTGGAATGTCGTCGTATGGATATGGAGGTGCTTCCGCCAGATGTAAATGAGAGCGGTATTTTGTTTACGCCTGTATTTGTGCCGTCCGGCAGTGCAGGAACCGGGAATCAGAGCAGTGTATCCAAGCAGACTGCGGGAGCAGATGCAGAGAGTGATACCGGAAGCCTCGCTGAAGAACATGCTGGGAACAGTAACGGAAGTTCCTTCGACGAACATCCCGTTCATGAGCATAATGGTTATTCGGGACAAGCCGAATATGGTGAAGCACCTCTACCGGATGATCCCGGTCCTGGACCGGAAGAGGACAGTGGCGGATATGAGTGGCAGGCAGCGACATCCATGCCTGAGACATCCGACAACCGGAAGGAACCGGGATTGGTGACGGCTGCTTCAACGGAAAATGCTAATGACCAGGGACAAGAAGTGTCTTCTTCGCAAGCGGAGCAAAGTGAACTGTCCTTAGCAGAGAAGAATGTTGCAGTGTCTGATGAGAATCCGGATGATGCAAAATTAACGGGTGCAATACGGTTCGGCCTGGCCGCTGTGAAAAATGTCGGTACCCAAGCGATGGAGAGCATCATGATCGTAAGGCAGGAGAGACCGTTCGACAGTTTGCTCGATTTTTGTCGTCGCGTGGACTTGCGTGTATGCAACAAACGTGTAATTGAATCTCTGATCCAGGCAGGCGCTTTTGATACTTTGCCTGGACACCGGGCCCAATTGCTCGCAATGCTGGATGAGACAGTAGAGGCGGCGCTGAAATGGCGTAAGGAACGTGAGGATCTGCAGATTCAATTGTTCGATTTCGTAGAGACGCCGAACTGGGAGATCGAATATCCGGAAATCCCCCCTTATTCTTCAGGGCAGCAATTGGAGCTAGAGCGTGAGTTGTTAGGCTTGTATCTTTCCGGGCATCCGCTGGATGACTATGAAGATGTGCTGGAATCGAGTGGGGCTGACCGGATCATGGAGCTGACGGAGGCGGCTGACGACACGATGACCGTCGCCGCGGGTATGGTCGTGTCCGTGAAGTCGATTACGACGAAACAGGGCAAGGCCATGGCGTTCATGGAGCTGGAAGACCAGATTGAACGCTGCGAAGTGGTTCTCTTTCCCGAGGTATGGCGGCGTAGCCAGCAGCATGTCGGGAAAGGTGAACTGCTCGTCGTGCGTGCCAAAGTGCAGCAGCAAGACGAAGGGTTTAAGCTGCTGGCTGAGGAAGTGGCGCCGTTGTCACCGGCGGCATTGGAACAGCAGCTGCGCAGCCGTGACCGGCGCGGCAAGCCCGGCAGCGGCAGCTCTTCTCGCCCGGCGCAGGCGGCTTCGCCGCGGCGGCCAGCGGGCGCAGGAGCCGAAGCGCAGCGCAGCAGCGCAGGCGGGGAGGTTTCCGCTGTGCGTAGCAGCGTGAGCCAAGGCTCGGCAGCGACGCGCAGCGATGCAGCGGGCACGGGCGCAGCCACGGCGGCGCCTTCCCGGGCCGGCGGTGCCGCAGAGGCGGCTGGCAGCCCGGAGCAGAGCCGCGGACCGCGGGCGGTGGAGCAGCGGGTGTTCGTGAAGATCGCCCCGCATGCGGAGAAGCCGGAGCTTCTGGCCCGTCTGAAGCAGCTGCTCCAGGAGCATCCCGGACCTGTTGCGACGGTGCTCTTCTATGAGCAGCAACAGAAGCTGCTTGCCCTGAGTGATGCTTACAGGATCAAGCCATCACCAGCCTTGTTCTCCGATATGGAGAAGATGCTGGGTGAAGGCACGGTCAAAATTAAATAAGAGGCTATCCAGCAAAGAATAGCTCTTATTCCCATATATGAAACCTGTTCGGCTAAATGCTGAACGGGTTTTTTGGTGATTATTTTAGCGCGGTTTATTGACGACAGGGTTTAAACAAACGAATTGCAGACCAGTTATAGGCCAATCAAATGCCAGAGAGGAATGTACAATCTTATTTCATATCCGGGGGTGTTACTCAACTCAACCATCCGCACATTTTATGAACATTTTAACAGGTTGCTGCATACACTTGAGAACACCGAAGGACCTAGCGGTCCTCGGGGGATTGATGCGGGAGGTCGAGATATGTCATATGAAATCGTAGAAGCCATGCTGGCCCGGCGGGGTGTACGGATTGATGCCATCGCAGCAATTGTATACCGTTTGCAAAAAGGGTACCACCCCGAACTGACCTTGGACGACTGTGTAACCAGCGTGAAATCCGTTCTGCAGAAACGAGAGGTGCAATATACGCTCTATACCGGTATTGCTCTTGACGAACTTGCGGAGAAAAAACTCTTACCCCAACCGTTACAGGCTATTATGGAAGCGGATGAATCCCTGTATGGAGTGGACGAGACTCTGGCCCTCGGCATTACTCATGTGTATGGTATGATCGGTTTAACCAGCTTTGGTTATCTGGATAAAGAAAAAATAGGTGTTATTCATGATCTGAACGAACATGCAACAGCCATTCATGTCTTTTTGGATGATCTGGTCGCAGGGGTGGCGGCTGCCGCATCTGCCCGGATTGCACACAAAAATATTAAAGCCAAAAAATACCCCTCAGACCTGTAACCTCCTGCATTACCATGCTTATATGCTGTTGTCACTCCAATGGCTCATATGAAGTCATCAAGGGCGGCTGAGGCTGCCCTGATAGGCTTGATGCTGCTTATCGGAGGGGATGAACAAGAAGATTTCGTCAACCATATGAGTTATTCGTGGGGGACAAACGTCCCTCATGATCCCGAATTCTCCCCAAAGGTCCCGAACCCTTTCTTGCAGAAAAAAAGTGAGGTATGTTATCATTAGTCCAATATACGGGCTCTGAACATTAGCTTAGGGGGCGGACAAGGCATGTGGACGGTGATTTACATTGCGCCGACAGCAAAGGTTGCGGACAAGATCAAGACCAAGCTTTCGGAAGAAGGTTTTCTGGTACAGACCCGTCCCATCAGTTTATCCAAGCAGCAATTTGAGATTCGCGTCCCTTCTGGGGAATTGGAAGAGGTCCAGGAAGTGCTGAATTCCATTCTGCATTCCTGACTCGTTCGACATCGACGTGCCTTGGCAGATGAAGAAGTACCATCGGTACATAAGGGACTAATCGCGTAAGCGGAGAGAGGAATCGACTTGCATGTATTGTATGCTGCTGTCCTTCCTTCTTTTTTTGTTAGGACAAGGACCGAGCTGGTTGCTCCCGGAGACCCTACCAAGATAGATTCAAACATCGGCGCAACAATCTTTCGGTTATTGCAGGTAACATCAATCGTGCTGACAGAAGCCGCTGATCCTTGCCCTGTACCGGCGGATTTTTTTGTTGTGAATGCTGGACAAGGCCCATGGCAGCGTGTGGGTCGTAAGCGGTTTACCGTAGCACGCGGATGAAGCTGCCACAAGCAGCGAACTGCAGGTTGCGGCCATCAAATCAACGGCTGGAGAGGTGTAGTTGTGTTCAAAGATATATTCCAGAAGAAACGGAAGTACGCTACCATACCTTCCGAGCGTGCACTTCCCGGCGAAGGCCAGGAAGTCCTAGAACGCCCAAAACGTGAAATACCTGAAGGGCTTATGAACAAGTGCAGCAAATGCGGCACTATTCAATATAGCAAGGAATTGGAGAAAAATCTGAAAGTATGTCCTGCTTGCGGTTACCATATGCGCCTTAACGCTATGGAGCGCATTGCTATGGTACTTGATGATCAAGGGTTTGTTGAGTTTGACGCTGATATGATATCGGTTGATCCACTTGGCTTTCCTGGATATAGCAACAAACTGGAACAACAGCGCCTGAAATCGGGTCTGAAAGAAGCGGTAATTACGGGGGAAGGAACCATTGATGGCCTGCCTGTAGTTGTCGCTGTCATGAGTTTTGATTTCTTCACAGGCAGCATGGGTTCTGTTGTAGGGGAGAAAATCACCCGTGCCATTGAGCATGCAACAGAGAAACGCCTGCCATTGATCATTTTCTCCACATCAGGTGGTGCCCGGATGCAGGAGAGTATTCTCAGTCTGATGCAAATGGCCAAAACAAGCGCAGCTTTATCCCGTTTGGATGAACAGGGCGGGCTGTATATTTCGGTCATTACGGACCCAACGACAGGTGGAGTCTCGGCAAGTTTTGCTAGCCTGGGCGATATTAACATTGCCGAACCTGGCGCTGTATTTGGTTTTGCCGGCAGAATCGTTATCGAACAGACGATCCGTCAGAAGTTACCTGATGATTTCCAGACGGCTGAATTTAATATGCAACACGGTCAGTTGGACATGGTTGTGCACCGGAAAGAACTTCGGGCCACTCTTGGCAAGCTTCTGGATATGCATAGTGAAAAAGGAGGGGTCTAAATGGCGGGTGAGTTGCCATATGAAGCGCCTCTGGTTGAGATGCGCAAAAAGATTGATGAACTCGTACAGTTTGGACAGGAAAAAGGCATTGACTTCACGGATGAGATTGCCCGCCTGGAAGAACGTTACCATAGACTTGAAGAAGAGATTTACACTGGCATAACGGCAGCTCAGAAGATGCATCTGGCGCGTCATCAGCAGCGCCCAACGGCGCTGGACCTGATCCAGCTGATATTTACAGATTTCATTGAGCTGCATGGTGACCGCATGTTCGGAGACGATCTTGCGGTTGTTGGTGGGCTTGCCAAGTTGAATGGAAAGACAGTAACGGTAATTGGACAACAGCGGGGGAAGGATACCAAGGATAACATCGCCCGCTTTTTCGGGAGCGCTCATCCGGAAGGTTTCCGAAAAGGGCTGCGTCTGATGAAACAAGCGAACAAATTTGGGCGTCCTATTATTACGTTTATTGATACTAAAGGGGCGTATCCGGGTAATACTGCAGAAGAGAGAGGTCAATCGGAAGCTATTGCTCGCAACCTGATGGAAATGGCGAAGCTTTCGGTCCCTGTTATTGTTGTGGTCATCGGCGAAGGTGGAAGCGGCGGTGCCCTCGCTATGGCTGTGGGTAATCGTGTGTTGATGCTGGAACATGCGATCTATTCTGCGATCTCTCCGAACGGGGCTGCTTCGATTCTCTGGAAGGATGCATCCAAGGCAGATCAGGCGGCTGAAGCGATGAAAATAACAGCCAAGGACCTCCTGGAGATGGAAGTCATTGAAGATATCATCCCTGAGCCACGCGGTGGTGCTCACCGGGATTATGAAGCGTCTGCTGCTTTCATCAGTGAAGCTTTGGTCCGTCATCTCGACGAGATGAAGGGTTGGAGCGGGGATCAGCTGAAACAGGATCGTTATGAGAAATTCCGTAAAATTGGATCGGTCACGTTTGAACCTCAAGCACCCATTGAAGCCCCTCAAGAGCCTGTAGAAGTCGATGCGGCGAGTAATTTGTCGGGAAATGCTGAATAATGTGACGAATTTCCTATACAAATGAGTAAAAGTATAGTAAATTTAATAGTTGGAAAAAGAAAAATAGATAAAGAGATATACCTTTAAAATCGGAGGAAACCCAAAATGCGCAAAACGAAAATTGTATGTACCATTGGTCCATCCAGTGAATCTCTGGAGAACACCAAAAAATTGATCATGGCCGGTATGAATGTGGCCCGTCTGAACTTCTCCCACGGTGATTTCGATGAGCACGGCGGACGGATCATTGCGATTCGCCAAGCATGCGAAGAGTTGAACAAAACAGTAGCGATCCTGCTGGACACCAAAGGACCGGAAATTCGGACAGGTAAACTCGAAGTTGAGCCGATTGAATTGGTTCAAGACGAGTACATCACTTTGACAACAGAAGAAATTCTGGGCACCAAAGAACGTCTTTCCATTACGTATACAGATCTTCCGAATGATGTTGAACCGGGATCTACAATTCTGATCGACGACGGTCTGATCGGACTGACTGTGGTGGAAGTGCAAGGCACCGAGATCAAATGCCGTATCGTTAACGGTGGTTCGATCAAAAGTAAAAAAGGTGTTAACGTTCCGGGCGTTGCCATTTCTCTGCCGGGTATCACTGAAAAAGACGCTAACGATATCGTATTCGGTATTGAGCAAGGTGTCGATTTCATCGCGGCTTCTTTTGTTCGTAAAGCGAGTGACGTACTTGAGATTCGTGAATTGCTTGAAAAACACAATGCTGGACATATCCAAATCATCTCCAAAATCGAAAACCAACAAGGTGTCGACAACCTCGATGAAATCCTTGAAGTGTCTGACGGCCTGATGGTTGCTCGTGGAGACCTGGGTGTTGAGATTCCTGCGGAAGAAGTACCATTGGTACAAAAACGCATGATCCAAAAATGTAATGTTGCAGGTAAACCGGTTATCACAGCTACACAAATGCTGGATTCCATGCAACGTAACCCGCGTCCAACACGTGCGGAAGCAAGTGACGTGGCGAATGCGATCTTCGACGGTACGGACGCAATCATGTTGTCCGGTGAGACAGCTGCGGGTAAATACCCAGTTGAATCCGTTCTGACCATGTCCCGTATTGCTGAAAAAGCAGAATCTGCTCTGCCTTACCAAGAATTGTACCTGAAACAACGTGTTGCTCAACAAACAACCGTTACAGAAGCAATCAGCCAATCAGTTGCCCTCCAAGCTCAAGATTTGAACGCGAAAGCGATCATTACTTCGACTGAATCAGGACACACTGCACGCATGATTTCCAAGTATCGTCCAGAATCTCCAATCATCGCTGTGACAACGGAAGACAGAACTTCCCGTCGTTTGGCTCTGGCTTGGGGTGTAACTCCTGTCAAAGGAAGACTGGTTGATTCCACGGATGCTTTGTTCGAAAATGCAATTGAAGGCGGCGTAAAATCCGGACTTGTTAAAGAAGGAGACCTCGTTGTGATCACAGCAGGTGTACCTTTGGGACGTTCCGGTTCTACGAACCTGATTAAAGTAAGCCAAATTCCAAACAACGCTTAATTGCGTTTTGGATGGAGAAGCATCAGGAAAGAAGCAATGGGGCGTTATTGTCCCGTTGCTTTTTTTCCATCTTAATGACACTTTACAGCGATGTAACACGTATGAATGGTAGAGCGAAGGAGGCCGATAACGTGCAAGAACAGATCAACGGTAGCTGGTATGCGGCACGTCTTCGTGTGCGCTATCAAGAAAGTGACCAGATGGGCGTAGTTTATCACGCGAATTATTTGAACTGGTTTGAAATCGGTCGTACTGAGATGATTCGCCAAATGGGGTATACATATCGTAAAATGGAGGAACAGGGGTTACTGCTTCCCGTAACTGGACTGGATGTGAAGTATCATAAACCTGCCCGATATGATGATGAGATTATCATTTTCACCCGTATTGCTGCATTTAGTGGTCTGCGACTGAACTATGAGTACGACATAAGGCGCATGTCTGAAGAACCTGATGAGCATATGGCGATTGGAGAACGGGTATGGTCAGCTGATGAACCACTCCCCGGTGAACGGCTGGTTACAGGTTCTACCCAGCATGTATGGGTGAATGGAGACTGGAAGCCGGTTCGGCTGGATAAGGCAGCCTCTGAGCTATACAGCGCGCTTGAAAAGGTGTGGCTTTCGGGAAAGGGGTAATACGTCAATGCGAAAATGGATGTGGGCTTTACTATTAATCATTCCGGTGATTGAATTATTTGGTTTCATTCTGATGAGTGACTGGATTGGAGCCGGAAAGACATTGCTTCTCATGATCCTCACGTCCTTGATTGGTATAGCAATGTTGCAGTTTGAAGGACGAAAAGTACTTGTGGACGCCAAATCCGAGATGGAGCGCGGCAAGGTACCTGGTAGAAAAATGGTTGATGGTCTTTTTATTTTCGTCGGTGGTTTCTTGCTCTTGATTCCAGGCTTTGTAACGGATCTGATCGGGTTTACACTGGTGTTTCCATTAACACGTCCGGTATACCGTCTGTTCTTCCTGGGTTGGCTGGAGAAGAAAATGAAAAGTGGCAACATCACGTTCTATCGTCGTCCGAAATGAAAAAAACACGAGTTGTTATGCAAAAAGGCTCCGCTCAGCAGATGATTTCTGTTGAACGAAGCCTTTTTTTATTTGTCCTGCGTGCTCATAAGGTCATGCTTCATCGGACACGTCCGTTGATGATATATGTTCTGAGGTCGCGTAATACGTTAGCCCGATTGAACGCATCGAGGATGACCAGACTGACAGGACCAATAATCAAACCCAGTACACCGAACAGCTTCAATCCTACGAACATGCCAACCAGCGTGGCGAGCGGGTCGAGGCCTACACTGCTGGCAAGTACCTTGGGTTCAATAATCTGACGGGCGATCAGCAAAATAAGATAGATAACACTAATGCCAATCCCCAGATACAGATCCCCATTCATAAACAGATATGCTGCCCAAGGCACCATGACCAGACCGACACCCAGATAAGGAAGCAGATCGACCAAACCAATCATCAGAGCGATGGTGAAGGCTGAATTGACTTGCAGTATAAGCAGTCCAATCATGACGAATAGTGCTGTAATCGAGATCATGATCAACTGCGCTCTTGCGTATCCGAACAGTGCCTTCTTAAGGTCAGTCCAAATGTCGGATATCGGCTTGCGAATGGAAGAGGGTACCCAACCTGAGACGGTGATGCTGTGCCTAGTCCAACTTTTGCTAATGAAGAACGTAGACAACAGAACAACGATTAATACCGCGCCCATGTTAGGCAGGGAGGTCAGCAGACTTAGAATCATATTGAAAAATCCGGTGACCAGATCTGTCACGGCTGTACCCACCGTTTCCGTCGTTTTACTAATATTGCTGTTGATGGTTTCCTGATAGTTCGGATTTTCCTTGTAAAACTCATTGATCTGTGCAATCAAACTTTGAATCGTGTCATTCTGAGTCCAGCGCACAAACGTGTCTTTGATCTCATCAACGTGGAGATCGAAGCTTGTCGTCAGTGAAATGACTTCTTTCACCATACGGGTCACTGCTGCGGACAACACCACTGCAATGGCTCCGAAATAAAGGATCAATGAAAGAGTCACAGCCAGCCAGCGGGGGAATCGTGCTCGATGCTGAAGCAGCTTCACCAATGGATTCATGGCGTAGGCAATTATCCAGGCGATCGCAAAAGGGTATAAGAGCGGAAACAGCAAGTATATGGCAACGGCGATCAGAACGGTCGCAATAATCACCCATAAGCCGCGAAGCAGACGTTTCATTATAATTCTATCCAAGCATCAACTCTCCTTAGTTCAATTAAGCCGACCTATGTATCATCCGTGAAACAGTATTAAAAATAGATGGCTATCTTAATTAATATAGAGCATTTACAAGGTTTTGAAACGCCGGGATGTTACACTCTAACAGAATCATTCTTTTGCCTAGAGTATGCCTCAGTATTACAGAATATAGCAATAGAAAGTTCTTCATACGACAGAATTGGTTAAAAAACATTAAATGTCAACCCTGTTTTTGTAAAGGCTTTCAAAAATGCTTTATCAGTCCGATAAAGAAGTTTGATGTGCGAATGATCTCTCATCATGTTCACATAAACGACAAAATCCAGTATGATGTTATAAGTAAATACCGATTGACAGATAGGAAAACCGTATTTTGGATTATTTGGTAATTTTAAAATGAAAATGTTTACAAAAAGAGGATAGGTGCATTTTGGCACTTATATGACACTCTGGAATGGTTCCTGATTTCGCTTATTAAAGGAGAGATGTAATATGACAGCTACCAAAGGTCTGGAAGGCATCGTTGCAACAACCTCTTCGATCAGCTCTATTGTAGACGGTGTGCTTACATACCGTGGTTACGATATCGACGATTTGGCTGAACATGCCAGCTTTGAAGAAGTTGCCTATTTGTTGTGGTTTGGTAAATTGCCGACAACAGATGAACTGAAATCCCTTCGCAAAAGCCTGAGCGATTACGCGCCGATTCCGAGCGAGTTGATTGCACAAATCCAATTGTATCCGAAAAACGTCAGCACCATGGCAGCACTTCGTTCCGCAATCTCTGCACTTGCACTGTACGACGAGCAAGCGGATGAGATGACAACGGAAGCGAATGAGAACAAAGCCGTTAAGTTGCAAGCACAGTTGCCAACGATTGTGGCAGCCATCGCCCGTATTCGTCAGGGCAAAGAACCTGTGGCTCCAAAAGAAGGCGCTTCCATCGCAGAGAACTTTTTATATATGATGACTGGTGAAGAACCGTCCGAGACCGCAGTAAAAGCACTGGACCAAGCGCTTGTCCTACATGCGGATCACGAGTTGAACGCTTCGACATTTGCAGCCCGTGTAACGGTTGCGACACTGTCGGATATCTATTCAGGTGTAACTTCCGCCATCGGCGCACTGAAGGGACCACTGCATGGCGGTGCGAATGAAGCCGTTATGAAAATGTTGAATGAGATCGGTACGCCTGATCGTCTGGAAGCGGCAATTCAGGAAAAACTGAACAACCGTGAAAAGATCATGGGCTTTGGACATCGCGTATACAAAAACGGTGATCCACGTGCCAAACATCTGCAGAAGATGTCCAAGGAACTGGGCGAGCTGAACAATGACACACGTCTGTATGATATGTCTGTGAAGATCGAGGAACTGGTAACAGGACAAAAAGGACTGAAGCCAAACGTAGACTTCTACTCTGCTTCTGTATATACCCAACTGGAGATTCAACAGGAATTGTTTACGCCGATCTTTGCCATCAGCCGGGTATCTGGTTGGACTGCACATATTTTGGAACAGCTTGCGGACAATCGCATCATTCGTCCACGTGCGGAGTACACAGGCCCTACTGAACAGAAATACGTTTCTATTGAACTTCGCTAATAGCCGCAAAACCAGTATAATAATATGGACGAGGTGAAGGGTTGGAAAGCAGGGGCGTTACATGCTTGGGCTCTCAGGACCCTTCCTTCAACAAGACTAGTGGTATGATGAATACTGCATATACAAAACCTAGGAGGAATTTTAACTATGAAATTAGAAAAATTTGCTCACCCAACTGAAGGCGAAAAAATTCAAATTGATAACGGTACACTTCAAGTACCTAGTAACCCAATCATTCCATTTATCGAAGGTGACGGTACAGGCCGTGACATCTGGAAAGCTTCCAAACGTGTATTGGATGCAGCTGTTGAAAAAGCATACGATGGCAACAAAAAAATTGCATGGTATGAAGTGTTTGCTGGACAAAAGGCATTCGATACATACGGTGAGTGGTTGCCGAATGATACGCTTGAAGCCATTCGCGAGTATATCGTAGCAATCAAAGGACCATTGACTACGCCAATCGGTGGCGGTATCCGTTCCCTGAACGTAGCCCTGCGCCAAGAGCTTGACCTGTATACTTGCTTGCGTCCTGTTCGTTATTTTGACGGTGTACCTTCTCCGGTAAAACGTCCTGAGCTGGTAGACATGGTCATTTTCCGTGAGAATACGGAAGATATCTATGCAGGAATCGAGTATGCTGAAGGTTCTGAAGAAGTGAAAAAAGTGATCCAGTTCTTGCAACAAGAGATGGGTGCTAACAAAATTCGTTTCCCTGAAACTTCCGGTATTGGTATCAAACCCGTATCTTCCGAAGGTTCAAAACGTTTGGTACGTGCAGCAGTGCAGTACGCAATTGACCATAACCGTAAGACGGTTACATTGGTACACAAAGGTAATATCATGAAATTCACCGAAGGTGCCTTCAAAAACTGGGGATACGAAGTGGCTGAAGAAGAGTTCGCTGATAAAGTATTCACATGGGCACAATACGACATCATCAAAGAAAACGAAGGTACAGATGCAGCGAATGCAGCACAAAAAGCTGCTGAAGATGCTGGTAAAATCATCGTAAAAGATGCGATTGCCGATATCGCTCTGCAACAAGTATTGACTCGTCCAGGCGAGTTTGATGTAATCGCAACCCTGAACCTGAACGGTGACTATCTGTCCGATGCACTTGCAGCGCAAGTTGGCGGAATTGGTATCGCTCCTGGAGCGAACATCAACTACGTAACAGGACATGCTATCTTCGAAGCAACTCACGGTACTGCACCTAAATACGCGGACAAAGATGTCGTGAACCCTGGTTCCGTTATTCTGTCCGGCGTAATGTTGCTTGAGCACTTGGGATGGCAGGAAGCCGCTAACCTGATCTACAAAGGTATGGAAACATCCATTAACAATAAAACAGTAACGTATGACTTTGCACGTCTGATGGACGGCGCTACTGAAGTGAAATGTTCTGAATTCGCTGATCAAATCATTAAAAACCTGTAAGGGGAGATGTGAATCTTGACTATTCAGCGCAAAAAAATCACAGTAGTCGGCGCCGGGTTTACCGGTGCTACGACCGCATTAATGCTTGCCCAAAAAGAACTCGGGGATGTTGTGCTGGTTGATATTCCTCAACTGGAGAACCCGACGAAGGGGAAAGCACTCGATATGATGGAAGCGAGTCCAGTTCAAGGATTTGACAGCCATATCGTCGGTACTTCCAACTATGAGGATACAGCAGGTTCTGAGATTGTAATCATCACGGCTGGCATCGCCCGTAAACCGGGTATGAGCCGTGATGATCTGGTCAATACGAATGCGGGTATCGTGAAGTCCGTTTGTGAAAATGTGAAAAAATATTGCCCTGATTCCATCGTCATTATTCTAAGCAACCCGGTGGATGCGATGACTTATGCAGCTTATCAGACCCTGGGTTTTCCTAAAAACCGTGTTATCGGTCAGTCAGGTGTCCTTGATACAGCGCGTTATTGTACCTTCATTGCGCAAGAGTTGAATGTATCTGTTGAAGATGTTCGTGGATTCGTTCTTGGCGGCCACGGAGATGATATGGTACCTCTCGTTCGTTATTCGAGCGTAGGTGGCATTCCGATCGATACGCTGATTCCGGCAGACCGCATCGAATCCATCGTTCAGCGCACACGCGTTGGCGGTGGTGAAATTGTGAATCTGCTCGGTAACGGCAGTGCATATTATGCACCAGCAGCTTCACTCGTTCAGATGACCGAAGCGATTTTGAAGGACAAAAAACGCATCATTCCAGTGATCGCTTATCTTGAAGGTGAATATGGCTACAATGATCTGTTCCTCGGTGTACCAACTATTCTGGGTGGTAACGGTATCGAGAAAATATTCGAACTTGAACTGACCACGGAAGAAAAAGCAGGATTGGATAAATCAGCTGATTCGGTTCGTAACGTCATTTCGGTAGTAAACCTGTAAGTTTGAAAACTTTTTGACAGGTATAGAGAGAAAACCTCCGGTAAACCCGGAGGTTTTCTTTTCTTTGGATAAGTTCCCCAGTATAATGGGATGTGATGTATAGCACACCGAAAATGTTGAGGAGGATGAAAATTTTGGGAATGATTATGTATCTGCTCCATATTGTTGGAGCACTGGCGATGGGATTCTATCTGATTCTGCCGTTCGTGGTCGGTAAAATCCGTACTTTGAATGCTGCAGCACAAGAGGGAGCATTTGCGTCGCTACGTTCTTTGAACAAAATCGCGCAGTACGGACTTGTGATTCAACTTCTTACGGGTGGTTACCTGATGACAAAAGGCGAGTATTCTTATGTGTGGATGGCTGTTGTTGTCGTTCTGCTCTTGGCTATTGCGGCTATTGGAGGAATTATGGGTAAACCGTTGCGACTCGCTGCAGAAGGTGTGAAAAACAAGCGGGATGTGGGTGCAGAGCAAAGCAAAATCCGTATGTTCAGTACACTGCTGGCTGTATTCTTGCTAATCATGGTGTACCTGATGGTGAATAACCAAGTGATCTAAGTACGCTGTGCACGGTTAATTAATCATTATGATATGTATTGTTAGCGGTATCTTAAGCGTTTGCATACGTAATGAGGACAAGCACGATGATGTGTAGATGGTCTTTACGTTAACAAATGAAAAACAGACAGCCTTTTGGGCTGTCTGTTTTAGTTGTTGCGATGATGAGGTCGACAGTCAGGGGATGTGAAATCGAGTTACAGCGCTTGGCTATCAAACATATCACTGTACATGTCCTATCATACACGGTCTGTGTTGGTTAGGCTGTACTTACAGCATGTACACGAACTGCATTTCGACCATTACGTTTGGACTCATACAGAGCAGTGTCAGCGTCGCGTAACAAGGACTCGAGCGAATCTACCCCTCCATTGTACTGGGCAACGCCAAAGCTTGAAGTCAACGGGATAGGGACTCCCTGTACATCAAGCGGTTCATTCAGCAAGGCAACTCTCAGTTGCTCTGCAAGTTTCTCGGCTTCCTGGAGTGAGGTATTTGGAAGAGCGATTACGAACTCCTCTCCTCCATAACGAGCGAACAACATCTCTGGATTCAGGTAACGATTGCATACGGAGACAACATGAATGATGGCCTGATCGCCAACATCATGCCCGTACGTATCGTTGATGCGTTTAAAGTAATCAATATCAAATAATATAAATGAGGCAGGTTGCAGATTAAGGTGAGCTTCACTTAGAATTTCCCGACCTTTATGCAAAAATTGAGTGCGGTTGTAAATTTTGGTCAGACCATCGAAATAAGCCAGTTGCTTCAGTTGTTCTTGCAAGAAACGTTGTTCCGTGATATCGATGAGCATAATCAGACTACCCACGGTCTGTGCATCCTTGTTATACACGTAAGATGTCCTGACCTGATAACATACGGTCTCTCCATTTAACTGCCAGTACAGATCCATTTGCAATCCTTCCCTGCCGTATTCAACCGGAAAAGTCTCTCCAGCGAGGTTAAGCCATATGTCATCCAAGGGTCGCCCAATCATGGTGGGATTAATCTCTGGCAACATGTCACGCATAGATCGGTTGTAATCGACCAGACGATTGGAACTATCCAGTACGATAACACCTTCACGCATGCTCTCGAAAATACTGTCCTTGGCGATCGGCACGATGGTCAGGAGACGAGAGGATAGAATCGCCCAGATGTACATGGCAGATGTGATACACATGAGCACTGGTACAGGGTCCATCCCGCCTGGCGTCAGACCAAGCAAATACAGGAAAGCTGCAACCATGGGAATAATCTGCGAAGTAATCAGCGTAAGTAATTGACGACGATACATCTTCTTGGTGTGTTTCCATTGTCCGATGAGAATAAGACAGGCACACAACAAACAGGAGAACGTGAATGCACCGTGCACAACATACCATTGGCCTACTGCGATATCCATCAGAGGTACGGGACTATCTTCTCTTAGCCATACTTTTTTATAAAAAAGATGATGAAAATCATTGGTTGCTACCATACATAGTGTAATGGAAGGGATTACAAACAGCGCGGCAGTTACCTTTTTGGATAACGTTCTTCCTGTATATTTTATCATCAGGATGAGGCCAAGAGATGCAGAGAAGGGCATGCCTATATACTCCACGGTGGTCCAAAACTTCATCTGTTCCAGCGTGTTGCTGGCCAGCTCAATGGCATACCCGAAGGTATATATGGAGAGTGCTGCTGTGTAGAGAATGAACACTTTGGAACTGGGGATCTCGGATCTTCTGAAATAGGTATATAAACACAAAAAGACATTCAGCACGGCTGAAGTGGCTACAAGTGTTATATATGAATTAATGTGCGATTCCATTGTCAGGTCTCCATGTCAGGTTAGAATGATCAAGCCTGTAATGTTAGTCAAAGCATATCTGTATACTGTACATTGTACATCAGCCCAAGCAGCATAGGAATACACTTTGTATCATGAAACAGTCTAATTTCGAATAAATTTCGAATTTTCGGCAAATTGATGAAGATCAAATATCTCAGTCTTCTTTTTACAAAAGTCGGGATCAGTCTTCATACAACCATGATATTTTAGGATTAGCCTTGTCTAAAGTTGACTGTAGTCAAGATCGATATGTTTCCTGATGAATGGGAATGGTCACCATGTCATCTGTGATATGATAGACCGAGCAAGTTTACTTCAGGGGGACAGTCATATGAAAATGAGCAAACAAAATGCAGCGCATTATATATGGGGCGGGCAGTGCGATGGTTGGCACCTCGTTCAAAATGAAACACTCAGCATTATTCATGAACGAATGCCCGCAGGAACGGCTGAAATACGACATTACCATTCGATAAGCCGTCAGTTCTTTTTTATTCTCAGCGGTGAAGCGTGTATGGAACTTAATGGAGAAACGTACGTACTGGAAGCCCATGAAGGGATAGAGATCCCTCCGGGAGAGCCTCATCAGATGATGAACCGGAGCGACGAAGAAGTGGAGTTTCTCGTTATTTCCAATCCTGGTACCCGTGGGGACCGAATTGAACTGGATTCATTTTAGCGTGAGTCAATTAGATATTAATCTGATCAAAAAGGAAGAGATAGATGAGACCGTTCCGAATTCGCCTTGCCATCATTATGATGGTGCTGATCGGCGTATCCGTCATTGTGGCTGGATATACGATGGGCAGAGTGTTTAAGACTACGCATACTACCGCACTGGAGCAAACGATGGTGCGCGAGATTAATTTGCTCAAAGCAACCTTCCCGTTCCATGATGCAAGTGATCCAACCTCGCAAGCTACACGAAAGTATTATTCAGATCGGGCGCTGGAATTGGATCGTCTGACGGATTCGCGGGTAACCTTCATCAATAAAGATGGCACGGTCATCGGAGATTCCGAGAGTGATCCGGCATCGATGGATAACCACTTGAACCGGGAGGAGATCAAGGGTGCCGTTGGGGATGGATACGGGCAGTCCATACGTTACAGCGAAACACTTGGACAGGACATGTTATATGTGGCGCTACCTGTTAATTCCGACCAGAGTGACATGATTGAAATTCCAAGCGGCAAATTCGACGGCTACATTCGTCTTTCGATGAGTCTGCATGCCGTTGATCAGGGTCTTCAGCGTGGATGGATGATTATGTTTGCAGCACTTGGACTGCTGTTTCTCATTGTGGCATTGGTCAGTTATCGGGTTGCACGGGGATTAACCTCTCCGATTGAGCATATTACGAAAGTGGCTCATCGAATTACCAAGCTGGAATACGATGCGAGAGTGGATGTCACGCGCAGAGATGAGATCGGACAGCTGGGACTTGCAATAAACGGAATGGCAGACAGTTTGCAGTCTCAGCTGAAGACGATTCGTGACAATGAAGCGCTACTACAGAGTGTCTTGGCGAACATGACCGGAGGCATTGTCATGATTGATGCAGGGCAATCCATTGCACTGGTCAATCGGGAAGCGGAGCGTATGCTGGGCATACAGGCTGGTAAGGTTACAGGTAAGCCTTATATTGAACTGAAAAGACACTATGAGTTAACCCGTACCATTGAAGAGAGTGTTGCCCTTAAAGAACGGATGCATGAAGAAGTGAGTGTGTTCAATCCCGAGGAAAAACTGATTCGTATTGACGGAGTACCCATGTCCGAAGATGATGGCGGGTACAGAGGCATGCTGTTCCTTTTGCAGGACGTGACAGCGATCCGTCGACTGGAGTCAATGCGCAGTGAGTTTGTCGCGAATGTCTCGCATGAGCTCAAGACGCCTGTTGCCGCGGTCAAAGGGTTTGCCGAAACGTTGCTCAGTGGCGGGGTACAGGATAAGGAGACGGAGCGCTCATTCCTGAAAATCATCTATGATGAGGGAGATCGACTTAACCGATTAATCGGGGATATTCTGGAGTTATCCAAAATTGAGTCCAAACGCGCGCCGTTGCAATGCTCACCTGTTCATGTACACTCTTTCTTCGAAATGGTGTTGGGCACCTTGTCCAAGGTAGCGGAGAAAAAGCAGATTCGTCTGGAAATGCATGTACCGGAGGAACTGTACATTGAAGCCGATGAGGACAAGATGAAGCAGATATTCATCAATCTGTTATCCAACGGGATCAACTATACCCCCGAGGGTGGACGGGTGAAATTGCAGGTGACGATGGATAATGACGATGAAGTCGTGTTTGCCGTATCCGATACAGGAATTGGCATACCGAAAAAAGACTTGCCGCGAATCTTCGAACGGTTCTATCGCGTCGATAAGGGCAGATCCCGTAATTCCGGGGGTACGGGTCTTGGGCTTTCCATCGTGAAACATCTGGTGGAATTGCATCATGGCAAATTGTCTGTAGAGAGTGAACTGGGCATGGGAACAACGTTCCGTGTTATCCTTCCATTCATTCAAGATGAAGAGGTGTAGGCGTCTGGTATCAAAATGTAAAAAGTATGTATTGTTTTACACAGCGTTAACAAATTAGTGCTATGATAGAAAAAGTGTTGTGGCAACAGACAACCTATGAAGAGAGAAGGGGTATCATGGCACAGCGTTTGCTAGTTATTGAAGATGAACCTACATTATCGAGATTACTCACGTATAACCTGACACAAGAAGGTTATGACGTTACAGCTGAGGATCACGGATCTGCAGGATATGACCGCGCCTTGTCTCAGGAATTTGATCTCATTTTGCTGGATCTGATGCTTCCGGGTATGAATGGTCTGGATATACTGAACAAGTTAAGAATTCAGGGTGTCAGTACACCCGTTATCATTCTGACGGCGAAGACCGGTGAAGCCGAGGTTGTACAGGGACTGAAATCGGGTGCGGATGATTATATTACCAAACCATTTGGTGTATCGGAGTTATTAGCCAGAGTAGATGCGGTATTAAGACGTTATTCCAATGGTGAAGATTTACCACAGCCTGAAGACAAAGATGGCTCACGAATTATTTTGGGAGAGCTGGAGATCTATCCTCTGAAGTATGAAGTGACATTGGGTGGACAATCCATCAGTTTGCGTCCGAAAGAGTTTGAAGTACTGCTATATTTGGCCAAAAAGCCGGGTGTGGTGCTGACACGGGATGATCTGATGAACGCGGTGTGGGGCTTCGATTATATCGGAGGACAACGAACCGTAGACGTTCACGTCAGCTCATTACGCAAAAAGCTAGAATTAGACCCGGAATCGGTTCACATTGACTCCATTCGCGGTGTAGGATATAAATTGGTTGTCAAAAGAAAAACTCCCCATCATTCAAGTTAGCAATGATCGGGGAGTTTTATTTTACGTTCGTTTAACACAAAGGAAGATTTTTCTTTACGTAGAGGGAGTAGCATGGACTTATCTGAGTGATACTTTGTACCTACATAATCCACCTCAAGATGGAGCTATTACGTAAAGGAGATTGCGCATTTATGCCCATGTTGCTCGAAGTGAAACCCGACCAGTCTCATGTTGTTTTACATAACGAAGAATTAACTACACCCGAAATGGAGCAAAATACAGTAACAGTTGTTGCTGAAGAACCTGTAATCCATCTGAATGACTACTATCGTCAGGTTCCTGTCGCGGGGGTCCATACGACCTGTGGAGAAGCGGCGACGATGATGAATCAGGATCAGGAGCACCCTTGCATTGTATTGTGCGATGAGCAGATGAAACCGACCGGATTATTAATGCGAGAGACGTTATATCGGATGTTAAATGGTCGTTTTGCCGCAGACCTATTCTACCGCAAGCCTGTCATACAAGTAGCGAATGCATCTCCGGTTATTGCAGATATTCATATGGAAGCCACAACGATTATTGATATCGCCCTTGGACGGAATGAACAGCATTTCTACGACTGTCTACTTGTTACGGAACAAGACAGACTGCTCGGTGTGCTGACGATGCGTGACGTAATGTCCCTCTCTCGCAGACTGCAACAGGCTTCTTCGGCAGAGCGCGTCCGTACCGTTACCGAGAGCAGACAGGAGATATCGAGAATCAACGATGCGGTCACCAAGCTGGTGCAAGCGGCTAATCAGACTGTACATGAAGCCCGTGAGATCATGGCATTATCCAAGCACGGAGAAGAGAGTTTGAAGCACGTCGATGCTTCCTATAACCGCGTACATCAGCATATGGAGAGCCAAGGACAACATGCGGATCACATGCTGGATTCGATCAAAACAGGATCAGGCATGGCCCATTCCATTCGATCTCTGGCAGATCAAAGTGGACTCCTTGCGCTGAATGCTTCCATTGAAGCAGCTCATGCCGGTGAATATGGACGAGGCTTTCAGATTGTTGCAGGTGAGATTCGCGCGCTCGCCAAACAGACCCGTGAAGTTGCAGGCAATATGTCTTCTTTGCTTGAGAATATCGGTGGCTTGACCCTTCAGACGGTAGAGCTGGTTAAGGCAAGTGGAACCGAGATTGACGATAGTTCGGTGCATGTGACCTCCGGAGGAGCTACGTTCCGGCAACTGAACAGTGCGGTAAGAGATCTGTCCCGTATAGCAGAGGAGATCGCCATGGAAGGCGGGAAAGCTGGAGAAGTCGCGGAGCATATTCGCATGAAGCTGGATGAGATGGTTTCGGATAGCGAGTGATATATAAGCAAATCAATAAGGCAGGCATCAGGAATCAGATTGATCCATCAAGCAGATCATGAAGGTTAAGGATGTCTTTTTTACATTCCGTTAACATGAAAGTGATACTGTTTTTACAATGAGAGGGTAGGATATTAAAGATGGCCGAGCAGCGATGAAGGTTTATCAGCATCGGTCTCAACGTAAAGGGAGTTTCAGTGTCCCTGCAGCGAAGGAGAAGTGAACATCCATGAAGGACCTCATTCACATTGAAAATCTTAATTTATATTATGATACGCATCACGCGCTTAAAAATATATCGATGGATCTGCCGGAAAAAACCGTTACTGCGTTCATCGGGCCGTCAGGTTGTGGTAAATCGACATTGCTTCGCACGCTAAACCGGATGAATGACATGATTCCGGGTGTTCGTGTGGAAGGGCAGGTTATGCTGAATGGCTCTGACATTTACAGTAATGAGATTGAAGTGGAGACCCTGCGCAAACGGGTCGGCATGGTGTTTCAACAACCGAATCCTTTCCCGAAATCGATCTACGATAACGTGGCTTATGGACCGCGCTTGCACGGGGTGACTCAAAAGGCTGAACTGGATCAGCTAGTGGAACAGAGTCTTGTTCATGCGGCACTGTGGGATGAAGTGAAGGATGTATTGAAAAAGTCGGCACTTAGTTTGTCCGGTGGACAACAACAGCGTCTTTGTATTGCACGGGCGCTGGCTGTACAGCCTGACGTTCTTCTAATGGATGAAGCAACATCGGCACTCGACCCGATCTCCACATTGAAGATTGAGGAACTGGTGAAGGAATTGCATCACAAGTACACGATCGTTATGGTTACCCACAATATGCACCAAGCGGCACGGGTATCTGGACGTACGGTATTTTTCCTGAATGGTGAAGTGGTGGAGGCAGCTGATACGGAGACGTTATTCTCCACACCGCAAGATTCCCGAACCGAGGATTATATCTCGGGAAGGTTTGGTTAAGCGAGCTGAATTGGAACGATCCCGGCATACCCGGAGATGATGGATAAGGAGGACATGAAATCTATGATTCGCAGAAAAGAATTTGATCAGGAGCTTGAAGAACTACGTACCTTGCTCAAGCAAATGGGTGAACATGTAGGAGCGGCACTGGATGGTGCCATTGAGAGTTTGCAGACGATGAACGCGGAGAAAGCTCAGGTCATCATCAAGAATGATGCGAATCTGAATGCCCTTGAAGACAAGATTATGGAACTTGGCTCCAAACTGATCATCACACAACAGCCGGTGGCGAAGGATCTCAGACGTATTATCGTTGCATTCAAAATTTCCAGTGATCTGGAGCGTATGGGAGATCTCGCGCTCGACGTAGCGAAGGTAACCCTTCGGATGGATGGACAGAAACTGATTAAACCTCTGGTGGATATTCCACAAATGGCAGAAATCGTGAAATCGATGATTGATGAATCCATCGAATCTTTCCTGAAAGAAAATACAGACCTGGCTTATAAAATGGCGCAAACTGACGATCAGGTCGATCAACTGTACAGTCACATGATCAGTGATCTCTACACGTTAATGACGGAGCATCTGAATCAGGCTTCTCAGGCTATGTTGCTGATGATGGTTGGACGTTACATTGAACGTATTGGTGATCATGCAACCAACATTGGTGAGAGTACGGTATACCTGGTGACAGGTAAACGTCCGGATCTGAACCAATAGGAAGAGCATTGTTTTGGAATTGGGGAATCAATGCCTGGCAAGAATAGCAATAATACCGAAATGAAGGACTTTCTCCCGGGTGGCCTGTGCACAGGCTGTCTGCGGAGAAGGTTCTTTTTTTGCGAGTAAAAATGATGTGAAAAGATGGCTAATCTTTTTGATGTGACAGGTGGGTATGGTATCATGAGAATAGACGTAATTTGAAGAGGTTGACCATATGATACGCGAGGTGCTGGAATGGACAAGTTTATTCTCATAGATGGAAATAGCATTATCTACAGGGCGTTTTTTGCAATGCCGCCACTGACCAACTCGAAAGGTCTGCATACCAATGCGGTATACGGCTTCACCACGATGCTGCTGAGACTGCTTGAAGAGCATAAGCCTACACATGTTATGGTTGCATTTGATGCAGGCAAAATCACGTTCCGCCACGAAGGGTATCAGGAATACAAGGGTGGTCGGGAGAAAACACCAGCAGAGTTGTCAGAGCAATTCCCTTTGCTCAAAGAACTGTTGAAAGGACTTGGCATCGCTCAGTTTGAGCTGGCTGGATTCGAAGCGGATGACATCATCGGAACGTTAACCAAACGCGCAGATGAAGCGGGCAGACAGGTGCTCGTTGTATCGGGTGACAAAGATATGCTGCAGCTTGCCTCCGAACATGTACATATCGGGCTGACGCGTAAAGGGGTAACTGATATCGAGCTGTATGATCCTGCTCAGATTAAGGAGCGCTATGGTCTGACGCCGCTGCAAATCATTGATCTCAAGGGTCTGATGGGCGATGCATCCGATAATATTCCGGGGATTCCCGGAGTTGGAGAGAAAACAGCATTGAAGCTTTTGCACCAGTTCGGATCGGTAGAAGATGTGCTGAACGGAACAGGTGAACTGAAAGGCAAAATGAAGGAAAAGATCGAAGCACACGCCGAAGATGCCCGGATGAGCAAACAACTCGCGACAATTCACCGGGAAGTACCGCTGGAGCAGACGTGGGAGGATATGCAATTCGCCGGATTAAAAGAAGAACATGCTGGCCCTGCATTGGCCAAGCTGGAATTCAAATCTCTGCTTGAACGCCTGTCATTCAGTGGCAGCATCGGTTCGGAACAGGAAGCGGTCCCTGCTGCCGAGGTGGAATCCTCCATTGCAACAGAGGACACGATCAGTGAGCTGTTCAGTTCTCTCGATTCCATTGATGTACTCCACGTGGAGACACATGGGGATAACCCGCACCAAGCGAAACTGATTGGACTAGCTGTAGGTTCTGCTGGAACATATACGTTCATATCTCCCGAATTGCTTCATTCCGAGGCAGCGGCTCCAGTGCGGGCATGGCTTGGTAATTCAGAGCAGCCGAAGCGCGGGTATGATCTTCATCGTGTAGACCTGGCTCTGCATGCGCATGGCATTGAATTCGCTGGTGCATCATTCGATGTACAACTTGCAGCGTATTTGCTTGATCCAACGGAATCAAACCAGACGATTAGTGGACTCACGACCAAGTATGGTCTACCTTCGCTCGTAGAGGATGACACGGTTATGGGCAAAGGGGCCAAGTACAAGGTGCCGGAAGTGGAGATCTTGGGCGATTTCCTATGCCGTAAAGCTGCTGCAGTAGCAGCCATTATTCCACTTCAGGAGCAGGTGCTGGAAACGGATGAGATGAATTCGCTGTTCCATGAACTGGAGATGCCGTTGTCACGCATATTGGCAGACATGGAGAAACAGGGCATCAAGGCCAATACAGCCGATCTGCAGGCTTTGGGCAGTGAATTTGAAGAGCAGATCGGCAGGTTGATGGCTGAGATCTACAAGCTGTCAGGAACGGAATTTAATCTGAATTCACCGAAGCAACTGGGTGAGATTTTATTTGATAGACTGGGATTGCCGGTGGTGAAGAAAACAAAAACGGGCTATTCCACAGATGCGGAAGTATTGGAGAAATTGGCTCCTTATAATGATGTGGTCAAGCATATTCTGCAATACCGTCAGCTTGCCAAGCTGCAATCTACTTATGTGGAAGGATTACTCAAAGAGATTTCCGATCGCGATGGCAAGGTGCACACGTATTACCGTCAGACCATCGCTGCAACGGGACGACTTAGCAGTCAGTTCCCGAACTTGCAGAACATTCCGATTCGGATGGAGGAAGGTCGCAAAATCCGGAAGGTATTTGTTCCTTCCGAGCCAGGATGGTCCATTTTGGCAGCAGACTATTCCCAGATTGAACTGCGTGTACTTGCCCACATTTCGGACGATGAGCGCTTGAAGGAAGCGTTTGTCAACGATATGGATATTCATACGAAGACCGCTTCGGATGTATTTGGCGTGAAGCCTGAGGATGTGGATGGAGATATGCGTCGCTCCGCCAAGGCAGTTAACTTTGGTATCGTGTATGGAATAAGTGATTATGGCTTATCACAGAACCTGCACATTACGCGTAAAGAGGCTGCGCAGTTTATTGATCAGTATTTTGAAGTATTCCAGGGTGTACGCCGATATATGGATGACATTGTGAAGGAAGCCCGCCAGGATGGTTACGTCAAAACGTTGTTGGAGCGCCGTCGCTATCTGCCAGAAATTAATGCGAGTAACTTCAATCTGCGTTCCTTCGCAGAGCGTACGGCGATGAATACCCCTATTCAGGGAACAGCGGCGGATATTATCAAGCTGGCCATGGTACAGATGGATGAAGCGCTGCGGGAACGCCAGCTGAAGAGCCGTATGTTGCTTCAGGTGCACGATGAGCTTGTATTCGAAGTGCCTGCGGATGAATTGGAACTGATGAAGGAACTAGTGCCTTCTGTCATGGAAAAAGCATTGGAACTGTCGGTTCCGCTGAAAGCAGAAGTCAGCTTTGGTGATAACTGGTACGAAGCGAAATAAATCAAGCACTGCGCGGTTTTTCCGGTATTTTACAATAGACCTTTCCATGTTTTCAATATAAGAAAAGGGTCCCGCTGAGCGCCATCTTCCGTTATAATATAGGGGAGGTGAGAACATCATGCCGGAATTACCGGAAGTCGAAACAGTCAGAAGAACATTGAATCAACTTATTGTAGGCAAAACGATTGATCATGTTACCGTTAGCTTGCCGCGGATTATTCAGCGGCCGGACGACATAGATGCATTTGCAATGGAACTCGCGGGACATACCGTCATTGGGGTGGAGCGTCGAGGCAAGTTTTTGCGTATTTTGCTGGACGGGCTGGTGCTTGTCTCCCATCTGCGGATGGAAGGAAGGTACGGTGTGTACGAGCAGCATGAAGATGTGGAGAAGCATACCCATGTGATCTTCCATTTTAATGATGGTACGGAATTACGTTATAAGGATGTGCGCCAGTTCGGTACGATGCACCTGTTCAATGCAGGTGAGGAACTGGTATCGAAACCTTTGCTGAAGCTGGGACTGGAGCCGCTTGATCCGGCCTTTACGGTAACTGCATTCCGTGAGGCGGTTGGCAAGCGCACAACCAAAATCAAAGCTGTGCTGTTAAATCAGGCATATGTGGTCGGCATCGGGAATATTTATGTGGACGAGGCTCTATTTCGCGCAGGCATTCATCCTGAGACCATCGCCAAGACACTGACCGAAGCTCAGTTAACGGTGCTGCATGAAGCGATTGTGGCTACGTTGCAGGATGCAGTGAATGCAGGAGGGTCTTCCATCAAATCCTATGTGAATGGACAGGGTGAGATGGGCATGTTCCAGCATCAACTGAAGATCTACGGGCGTAAGTCAGAGCCGTGTGCAACATGTGGTACGTTAATCGAAAAAACGGTGGTTGGTGGCCGTGGTACGCATTTTTGTCCGAACTGCCAGCCGCTGAACATGAACTGAATGAACGAAATGATGAAATCATAGCACCCTTGGATTCCTCCCTCCATATACTGATATGGCAGAAATAAGCGGGCGTATACCCATACTGGCATCTTCAGTTGGCACGAGTACCGCACAGAGGAGGAATCCGGGGTGCTGCATCATTTTATTTCATTGCTGGCGCTTGCTTTGGCGCTTAGTTTAGATGGTTTTGGAGTCGGGATTACATATGGGTTACGGAGGACTAAGATTCCCCTGTTATCTATCGCTGTTATTTCGATCTGTTCGGGATTGGTTATTGCCTTGTCGATGCAAGTAGGTGTGCTGTTGTCCCATGTGGTGTCACCGGATATCGCTTCGATTGTGGGAGCCGTCATATTGATAGGCATTGGTGCATGGTCACTGTTGCAACTTATTCGAAAGCAAGGCAAAGAACAGCTGGAAACAGACACTAGAACGAACGTGGGAACAGAAACAACGGCAACTGGAGTTAGAGAAGCACAAGAGACACTGACGGATTCAAAAGGCAGGAACCAGGTGCTGGCGCTGGATCTGGAGCAGTCGGCTTCAGGGGGATCGTTGGAACGAATGGTATTTACACTGGAGCTGCGTAAGCTGGGGGTCGTCATTCAGATCCTTCGCAGTCCCTCCAAGGCGGATATGGATAACTCGGGGAGTATATCTGCTCAAGAAGCGATGTGGCTTGGTATTGCACTGTCTCTGGATGCGTTTGGAGCAGGATTGGGAGCGGCACTTCTGGGATTTCCTACACTATGGACGGCACTCATTATTGCACTGTTTAGTGGGGCGTTTCTGTCACTCGGCATGAAGGTTGGACTGCGTTTCTCAGCTCTGCGCTGGATGCGAAGACTGTCTGTATTGCCAGCACTATTGTTAATGATTATGGGAATAATGAAGCTGTTATGAGGTGAAACGATGAATATAGGCTTAACCGGCGGGATCGCGACAGGCAAAAGCAGTGTTTCCGCCTATCTCGCCAGTAAGGGAGCGTTGCTCATCGATGCAGACGTGATTGCCCGGGAAGTTATGATGCCCGGGCATCCCGTGTTGGCCGCCGCTGTTGAGCGGTTCGGACAAGCCATACTGAACGAAGATGGAACACTGGATCGGAAAAAGCTTGGAAGCATTGTTTTTCAACAACCAGAGGAACGAAAGGCATTGGAGGCCATCACACACCCGGCGATCCGTAGAGAGATGCGTGAACGGGCTGCCGCATACGCGGTGCAACATCCGGATAAGCTTGTGGTATCTGATATTCCTTTGTTGTACGAATCGGGTCTTGAAGATGGCTTCGAGGAAGTCATGGTTGTATATGTTCCAAGGTCGGTTCAACGAGATCGCTTGATGAGTCGGGATGGAATGACTTCTGCACAGGCTGAGGCTCGAATGGATGTACAGATGGATATTGAGCGCAAAAAGCAGCTTGCAGACATTGTCATCGATAACAGCGGCTTATGGCCTGCGACGGAGCAGCAAATTGACTCATATCTACAGCGTAAGGGTTTGTTATGAAAATATTACGCAAGAAACGTGTACTGCTGTTGATGTTTGTGTCCTTTGTACTCGTGCTATTTCTGAATACAAACTGGATGGCATGGTTCTATCCGATTCATTATAAGGAAGAGATTCGTGCCCAATCTCAGAGCTACGAGGTTGATCCGTTTCTGATTGCTTCCATTATCAAGGTGGAGACCAATTTCAAGACAAGCAAGGAATCCAAACGAGGTGCCATTGGGCTCATGCAACTGATGCCGGACACGGCGAACTGGATATTGGAACAAGCCAAAATTCCTCACACTTCACTGGAGGAATTGAAGCACGAGCCAGAACGAAATATTCAATTAGGTACATGGTATCTGCGGAATCTGTCCGATCAATTCGATGGCAATGAAGCCGTTATGATCGCTGCCTATAATGCGGGTCCAGGTAAAGTGAACAGTTGGCTTAGAGATGGTGTATGGGATGGCTCATTCGATACGGTGAAAGATATTCCGTTTGGTGAGACGCGTCACTATGTACAAAGGGTCATTTACTATTATAATCAGTATGTAAAGATCTATAATACGTTCTGAGTATATAAGTAGAAGCACAGAGCAGGCCGGTTGTTCACCGGCCGCTCCATGCTCCTCTGTGTAGCGTATTACGATGCAGATATTATTGGTATTGACCTGCCAATTGCTGTTCTGCAATTGTTACCAGACGCTTCGTGATGTATCCACCGATCGAACCGTTCTCGTAAGAAGTCATGTTACCTTGGTATCCGTCTTGTGGGATGCTGATTCCGAGTTCTTGAGCAACTTCATATTTCAGTTGTTCGAGGGCTGCGGAAGCTTTAGTTACCACCAAGTTGTTGGAGTTACCGTTGCTTTGTGCCATTGCTGTTCACCTCCTCGCGGGTTGGTAAAAGTATTATGTGTCGGCAATGCGTTTTTCATTACAAAATGAGTACAGGGAATATGTGGTAAAAAGTAAAACGTGGGAAGTGATCTGATTTGAAATGTCCTTATTGCGCTTTTCTGGGCACCAAAGTCCTTGATTCAAGGCCGGCTAATGAATCAAAATCGATTCGTCGCCGTCGTGAATGTGAGCAGTGCGCCAGAAGATTTACAACGTTTGAGATGATTGAAGAAACACCACTGATCGTTATTAAGAAGGATGGCAGCCGGGAAGAGTTTAGCCGGGACAAGATTCTCCGTGGGCTTATTCGTGCCTGTGAGAAACGTCCAGTCTCTGTTGAGACGCTGGAGATGATGGTATCTGAGGTAGAGAAGTCTTTGCGTAATACAGCCGATGCTGAAGTCGAGAGTCGCCAGATTGGTGAGCTATTGATGGAGCAGCTGTTTCCAGTCGATGAAGTGGCGTATGTGCGTTTTGCGTCGGTGTATCGCCAGTTCAAGGATATCAATATGTTCATGAAAGAACTAAAATCCCTGTTGTCCAAAGACAATCTGGAGGATTAGTGAAGTGTGTAAGGGGAGAAGAGCAGTCTGGGGTTCCAGTCCGTATGTGCCAGTGAAATCGGTTGTTCTTCTCCAATCACTTTGGACCATGAAAAAGTGATTGACAGCAAAAGCTGGATTTTATATGATATAGGAGTCGTCTGCGGAACGTAGGAGTGTTGGACAAGGTGTTAATTTTATATCCTGGGGCCTTAGCTCAGCTGGGAGAGCGCATCGCTGGCAGCGATGAGGTCAGGGGTTCGATCCCCCTAGGCTCCATAACTAAAGAACCCGCTAAACACAAGGATTTCCGAGTGTTTGGCGGTTTTTTGCTATCGGATTTGCTTTTATGGTTGTAGTCACCATTTTTGATGATCCAAAACGGTACATGATATTATTCGAATTAACGAATCAATTTAATTTATCTAAATCAAACTATACTTGATTTTGCAAGCTTGGAGGTAAATCTCGAACAGTTCACTTAGCAATTAACTGAAAAGGTGAATAACATATTTTAATGTATAAATCAAAAAATATTAAATTGTGATTAAGTCGTGGGTTATCTAATTATCAAGAAGATACTATAGAATTAGTTGTGTGATATACAGTGTACTGAGTGTAAGAAAGGTTATCTTTTCCTAGCCTCATAAATTCATTCAATTCGTTCAAAAGATTAATTAGATGAAAATGCTTCACTGAATCATATAGTCGTTTTTTATATCCTCATCTGTTATAATTAGTAGAAACGTATGTTCCATGTCAAACGATTTGTAAGGAGAAGCGTATGCCTAGACCAAAAGCAATTGACCTTTTTGCAGGTGCAGGTGGAATGTCACTTGGCTTTGAGCAAGCAGGATTCGATATTGTAACTGCCGTAGAATTAGACCCAATACATGCCGGTATTCATAAATATAATTTCCCGGAAACTCCGGTTTTGTGTGAGGATATTAGTCAATTATCTGGAGAAAAACTTCTTCAGGTCGCAGGATTAAATGAAGGTCAACAATTAGATGTATTATTTGGTGGACCGCCTTGCCAAGGGTTCTCTTTAATGGGAAAGCGTCTAATTGATGACCCAAGAAATTCATTAGTGGGTCATTTTTCTAGACTAGTTATTGAAACCAACCCTAAGTATTTTGTTATGGAAAATGTGTCGGGACTCACAATTGGTGAAGCAAAAACAGTTCTACAACAATTTATCAAGGAATTTGAAGGTACACAATATAATGTTATTCCATATAAAGTATTAAATTCAGCGAACTATGGAGTTCCTCAAAATAGAAAACGGTTGTTTGTTATTGGATATAGAGGAGATATGAGCCCTCCAGAATATCCTGATAAAATTACATCTATCCGTGGGAAGGCAGGAATAGAGGGGATGGAACCGCCTGATTTACCGTGGTGCCCATCTGTACATGAAGCAATCGGTGACTTGCCTAACATAGACAATCACTCTGAATTGCTTTCATCGGATTGTATGCCATTTGAATTTACTCCTCAAAGCGAATATGCTCTTAAGTTGAATGGCAGTATGGATGATACCGATGACCTCTCAATACCAAGGAATTGGAATCATAATATACTTACTAGTTCATTAAGAACTGAGCACACCGCAGTCACAATTGAAAGATTTAGAAACACACCAGGTGGGCAAAATGAACCAGTAAGTAGATTCTTGAAATTGCATAATGATGGAATATGTAATACTTTAAGAGCTGGTACAGATAGTAAGAGAGGTGCTCACACAAGCCCTAGACCTATTCATCCGATTTATAATCGAGTAATTAGTGTACGTGAAGCAGCAAGGTTGCATTCTTTTCCTGATTGGTTTAGATTTCATGTTACTAAATGGCATGGTTTCAGAGAAATTGGAAATTCTGTTCCTCCGTTATTAGCTAGGGCTGTAGGTAAACAGATAGTACAAGCTCTGGGACTTAATTTAGAGAGTCCAAATATTACGATAGAGTTAGGTGACGAAAGTGTTCTCAAAATGGACATGACTGCAGCGGCAAATTACTTTAGTGTTGACAGAAATGTTATAGGTACACGTAGAAGAAAACCTATGTTGCAGGAGGGATGAAAATGCCGTTGAATACGGAAGGGCATGCTGCAGAGCAGCAGGGTTATAATGAAATACTCAGATTAATTTTTTTTGATCATTTTATTCCTGGAGTAGATAGAGATAGTATTGAATTCACTAAGGATGATTTCACTCTAGCTGCTAGCAAATTAGGCATAAATCTCTCCAAAAAATGCGAGGAAATATTAGATGTATATCGTTCGGGGGCAGAGTTACCGGCTTTTATTACTGACACAGCTCTCGAAGGTGCTTCATGGAGTTTAAAAAAAAGAAAGAGTAAGTATGTATTTAAACTTACTCAGCCGAACACCTATAGTCGCATATTAATGAAAATATTTCAGGACAAATATACAAATGGAAAACAGATTATTGAGTTTACGAGAGAAGAGATTATTAGTACAGCCGAGGAGTTAGGAATAAAGATACCCAAAAATGCAGGGGATGTTTTATATAGTTTTCGATACCGTAAAGATATGCCAAGTTTAATTGCAAAGACTGCCCCAGAAGGGGCAGCATGGATTATTATTGGACAAGGAGATGCAAAGTATGCATTTAAGTTAAGCCTAACGCCTTTTGTTGAGCCTAACAGATTGATGCAAAAAATAAAAATACCAGATAATACTCCAGAGATAATGGAAAGATACCGTCTTTCCGATGAACAAGGCTTACTCAGTAAAGTCAGATACAATAGACTTATTGATATTTTTCTTGGGATTACAACATACTCTTTACAAAATCATCTCCGAACTAAAGTAGCTAACATAGGACAGATTGAAATAGATGAAGTTTATGTTGGGATCAATAAGAAGGGACAGCATTATATAATCCCTGTGCAGGCTAAAGGTGGGAAAGATAAACTTGGTGTTGTTCAATTAAGCCAAGATATTGCTTATTGTGAATCTGAGTTTCCAAATTTAATATGTGTCCCAATCGCTGTACAATTCATGGAAGATGATACAATTTGCATGTTCCATCTTGATTGTGAGGATTTTAATGCTCGCATTGTTGAGGAGAGACATTATCAATTAGTATCTTCAAATGAGTTTGATGATACATATGTAAGAAAATTGAAAGACTTACTTTAAGTAAAGAGAGGTTTTTTGAGTAAAAAGTCAAAGGAAACTAATATTATTCTCTTCATTTGAGATGATTAAGTCCATCTTAACATAACTCTATTTTCTCATGCCAACTAAAAAGATATAATCACCCACAAGCCTTTCTTTCTCAAATACCTTTTGAGTCCTATCGCTCCACTGGCAACGATGAGGTCAGGGGTTCGATCCCCCTAGGCTCCACCAAACTTAAAATCGTTGAAACCCTTGTTTAACAAGGGTTTTTTTGTTGTCACAGCTGCAGAGAATGAACATTTTTAGACCGCTCTCAATGGCGGTTTTTCTATGCTTGGCTGATTTCGGCTACTCGAATTTTATAAGTTGAATTATTGATCGAGACACACTTGTAAAAGTAATTGCCGAAGGCACTTACTCAGCAGACTACAAATTGATTAAAGAACATGAAATGCCGTCGAAATAAGCGCTAAAAAAGACACTGATGATGCTCTGTGCATCATTAAATAACAAAGCCCAAACGTTACCACTTCTTGTGGTAGCGTTTTTGACCTTAATGTAGCCATCAACGTATTCAAAACTATTCCTATATATAGATAGCGTCAACAATCTCATTACTGTAGCTTGAGATCGAATGGATTCTTCCTCTAAGATTATCTGTATAGGCCAGATTTCCATCCGTCGTGATTACGGCAGCTTCGATATCCTTCATATTATTAACTTTATGAATAATGGACACAATATCTAACCCAAATAGTTCTGTAGTATATATATCGCAGTCGAGCGATCGATCCGCAATAATCGTTAAAGAAGCGATATTACTTTCGATTGGATAGCCCGTTCTGCTGTTAAATATATGATGGTACTGGCTACCTTCCTTCTCTAAAACTCTCTCGTATATTCCTGATGTAACGACAGATTGCTCCCGTATACTAACGAGTGCTGCTGCATTTCCTCTAGGTAAAAAGGGATTTTGAATTCCAACCTTCCAGTGACTGGACCCGGTGGGAGAATCGCCATGAACCAGAACATTGCCGCCCATATCGACCATAGCTGATGCAGCTCCGTTTTTTTTGAAAAATGCCATAACTTGATCGGCAAAATAGCCTTTAGCAATCGCTCCAAGGTCGATTTCCATGCCTTTTTTGAATAAATGAACCGTTTGCAGCTCATCGTCAAGCTGTATATGCTCCGGATTCAAGAGCTCCAGCATCGCTTTAATCTCGGTATCCTCCGGCACATGTGCCTCGCGGAAACCAATTCTCCACAATTTGATCAAAGGTCCTATCGAAATATTTAAAAATGAATCTTCATTCAGGCTGTGTTCTTTGCCTATCTTAATAAGATCATACAGTTCCTTGTCTACTCTAAGCGGATGTGATGCGGCTTCTTTTTTTAGCATGGCAAGCTGCGAGTGCTCACTGTTGGCACTAAACACTTGTTCATAACGGATGAGCATATTCACGGCTTCCTCGGCAAGCTCTTCAGCATCTGTCCCCTCGATATAGAGGGATATGTTCGTTCCCATGAGCGGTATCGTTCTCGTAAAAGATTTCATGATAGCCTCCTATATTGCACATTGTTGTCCGTGATTGAGAAAAGTATGGATGAGGTCATGATCCACGCTATTCAGCTTTTTTTCTCCATGATGGGCTATAAAATAATCCAGACTCATCTTCTCTACAGGGATTGGATAGATGTTGTATTCCGAAGGGCACTCCTGGATATGGATACTTTCAGGCACAAAGGTCAGACCTAAATTATGCTTTGCCAGCTTCAGTACCGTGTAGATTTCTTTACTTTCCATAACGATATTAGGCTGTATCTTGTAGACACTGAGTAATTGATCAATCTGTTTTCGGATTGCGGAACCCTTGGACGTTAGAATAAGCTGTTGATTCAAAATGGTGCTGATCTCAATCGTGCCCTCCGGGATGATTGCAACATTCTCTTGATATAATTCGCAGCAACGCGGAATGATGGCCTGGTAACTGTGCCTGCCCCAGTTAAACGAGTTCAAGTTAGGAGAGATACTGCTTGAATTTTGCCCGATCCAGAAGTCCAACTCATTATTTTGGAGACGTTTCTCATTTTTTTCAGGTAAATCCTCGACAAGATTAATTTTATAAGCAGGATGAAGCTCCAGAAAAGCTGGTAAAAAAAGGGGCGTTAAGTACGCACCGAGGCTCGGAAGAATGCCGATCCGTAACACTTTATTGTGAATATCCGATACATATGAGATTTCCCTCATAAGCTTGGCGTAGCTATGTTCGAGTGACGTTAGGTATTGATAATATATTTTCCCCTGCTCGGTTAATCGGTACGGAAGTTTGTTGCGAGTGATTAGCTCACAGCCCAACTCACTTTCGATTTTCTTGATAACCTTAGTGAGGTAAGGCTGAGATATGTAAAGGGATTGGGCAGCCCTGCTATAGTTACTGTATTTTAATAGGCTGTCAATGTAACACAAGATATCTTGAGATTCTAACTTAGACATGTTCCTCACCTCTTGTGAAAAAAGTAACAAACTTTGAATTTGAGGTGATTATAACAAATTAGTTATCAAACTGCAATGAATAACTATTAGATCATTTGAGCTTTGATATGTTAGAGTTATGCCGAAAGATCGAGTCTGACATTTACGAACATCATCTCGTATGACAGAAGGGGGATTACAATGAATTATTTAGCTATCGTAGGCACAAATTCGGATGTGTCCACAAACCGGACGCTACTTCAATTTATGCAAAAGCATTTTGCTAGTGAAGCCCAGATTGACTTGTTTGAAATTAAGGATTTGCCTGCTTTTATTGAAACAGATGAAATAGAGGATGCTGAAGTTGATATTCCTGGGAAGGTACAAGACGTATTAGATCAAATCTCTAAAGCGAAAGGTGTCATTATCGCTACTCCTGAGTATGATCATGCGATCCCTGCCGTGTTGAAAAGTGCGCTGGAATGGATCAGTTATACCACTCAAACCTTGAAAGACAAGCCTGTTCTGATTGTGGGTGCTTCACATGGTGCACTCGGTTCTTCCAGGGCACAAGCGCATCTTAGACAAATCCTGGATTCACCTGAGCTTGGTGCGAGAATGATGCCTAGCAGCGAGTTTCTTTTGGGAAAATCACAAAGTGCATTTGATAGCAGTGGTAATCTCATTGACGCTGACAAAGTGGCCGAGCTTGACGAAATCTTCAGGGAGTTTATTTTGTTTACTGAGATGACTACGGAACTGCTGTCAAAACGAACGTTGAAGAAAAAAACGAAAAAATTTTCCTGGCAAGAGTAGGAGGTTAACCAATGAAAATCATAGCGATCGTTGGCACAAATGCAAAGAAATCGTATAATCGCAAGCTGCTTCAGTTCATACAAAAGCATTTTTATTCCAGAGCAGCCATTGAAATCCTCGATATCACAGATGTTCCGATGTTTAATCAGTCCGATAACCAAACAAACAGTGCCATTATACAATCGTTTAATGAAAAAATTATGGCAAGTGATGGTGTCATTATTGCGACTCCAGAATATAACCATTCCATCCCTTCATCCCTTAAAAGCCTGCTGGAATGGTTGAGCTATGAAATCCATCCGCTGGCTGGCAAACCCGTGATGATCATTGGTGCGTCACAGGGAACACAAGGTTCTTCGCGTGCACAGCTGCATCTTCGTCAAATCCTGGATGCACCGGGTGTCGAAGCTAATGTGATGCCAGGGTATGAATTTTTGCTTGGCAGCGCACACAAAGCATTTGACGAATCAGGCAACCTGAACAATGAAGGAACGATTGATTTCCTGGAAACATGTTTCCTGCGTTTCCTTCGGTTTGCCAAAATCTCCAATCAGCTCAACGCAGAAGAAGAATTCACTTATAATCCCGGTGTTTATGAGATCAATGCCATAGGTCACAGTGGCAATCTTCCGATGAAGGTATCCTTTAGTGAAAATAGAATTGAAAGCATCGATATCGATTCGAAGGGTGAAACCGAAGGCATCGCCGATGTTGTTTTTATAAGAATTCCGAATAAAATTATTGAGGGACAGACGCTGAATGTAGATGCTCTCTCAGGTGCTTCTGAAACCAGTAATGCTGTCATCAATGGTGTAGCCAAAGCGGTGAAGCTTGCCGGAGTGAATCCTGACATCCTGAAAAGACGTCCAAAACCTGCTAGCAGCCAGATGAAAGATGACGAAGAATACACTTGCGATGTGGTCGTTGTAGGTGGAGGTGGCGCAGGACTCAGTGCTGCTGCTACAGCTTTACAACAAGGAGCAAGTGCGATTGTACTTGAGAAATATCCTGCTGTTGGGGGAAATACGATCCGCTCAGGTGGTCCTGTCAATGCTGCAGATCCTGTATGGCAACAACAGTTCACTGAGAATCCAGGGGAAAGACAGACGATTGAGAATTTATTAAGTACCGATGAGAGCTTGATCCATCCAGAATATGTAGATGATTTCCATGCACTCAAAGAAGAGTTCACTGCATATCAGGATAAGTTCGGTACACAAAAGGCTTGTTTATTTGATTCCCCGCTGCTTCACAGAATGCAAACGTATTTCGGGGGCAAACGAACGGACCTGAATGGAAACATGATCTATGGACAGTATGATCTGGTTAAAGTACTTACAGACCATGCCTTGGAAAGTGTGCAATGGCTTGAGGATATCGGTGTTGAATACGATAAAAGCATCGTGTTTGCTCCAGTGGGTGCCCTTTGGCGCCGTGGTCATAAACCTGTCAAAAGTTATGGTTCTGCCTTTATCATTGCACTTAGCCAATATGTAGAAGAGCATTCAGGAAAAATTATTACAGATAGCCCGGTCAAACAATTGATCATCAAAGATGGAAAAATTGCAGGTGTCATCGCAACAGGTGTCAATGGTCAGAAAATAACCATTCATGCCAAAGCCGTTGTGCTTGCCAGTGGCGGTTTTGGTGCAAATACTCAGATGCTCAAGGAATATAACACGTACTGGGGCCATATTGACGATGATATCAAAACAACGAATTCCTACGCGATGACGGGTGATGGAATATCTCTTGGTAAGAGTGCAGGAGCAGCACTGACAGGCATGGGCTTCACTCAAATGATGCCGGTAGCCGATCCGGAAACGGGCGAACTCTTCAGTGGACTGCAAGTTCCGCCTGAAAACTTTGTCATTGTTAATAAAAAGGGAGAACGATTTGTTAATGAATTCTCTGGACGAGATGTCTTAACAAAAGCGGCTATCGAGCAGGGAAGTTTATTTTACCTGATTGCGGATGATGAGATCAAGAAAACGGCAGCGAACACAAGCCAGGAAAAGATAGACCGTCAAGTCGAAGCAGGTACCTTGTTCAGAGCCGATACCCTAGAAGAACTGGCAGTGAAAATCAATATGGAACCTGAAATTCTTAGAAATACGATTAATAAATATAACTCATATGTGGATGCGGGCTTTGATCCGGAGTTCCATAAGGATACGTTCAGCTTAAAAGTAGAGAAGTCTCCATTCTACGCTACGCCTAGAAAACCGGCGGTTCACCATACAATGGGTGGTATCAAGATCGATACCCAAACTCGCGTATTGAATGAAAACGGTCAGCCGATTGCACATCTGTATGCTGCTGGGGAAGTTGCAGGTGGTATACATGCAGGCAACCGTTTAGGCGGTAATGCCTTGACTGACATATTTACTTTCGGACGAATCGCTGGTAAGACTGCTGTTGATGAGATGAACTAAAAGCCTCCCACTAAACACAAGGATTCTCGAGTGTTTAGTGGTTTTTTTTATGGTTCATAGCAAGGATATTTAATTGTTTGAAAACGCTTTAAAATTGCTGTAGACAACAGCCATGTCGGATGATATATTGTTTCTGTAAGAAACAATATTATTTCTAAGTGAAATTATAATAAACGTGTCCATGGTAGGACGGAGGAAATGATCTCTCGGAGCTTAAGCTTGGACACCACCAAAAGGACGGGATAAAGATGACCAAAAATGAAACAACGATCAAATCCTTTGACGGTACTCAGCTTTATTTTAGTAAAGATTTGGTTCGTGATGCAAAAGCCGCTGTCGTTATTGTTCACGGACTAGCTGAGCATGCAGGACGCTACGATTATTTGACAGAGAAACTGAATCAGCGCGGGTTTAGCGTGTATCGCTTCGATCATCGTGGTCATGCCAGATCGGAAGGACAGCGAACGTTCTACAGTGATTTCCACCAGATCATAGAGGATGTCAACGTTGTGGTCGAGGCGGCATTGCAAGAGAGCGACAGCACTCCACTGTATATCATCGGGCATAGTATGGGCGGTTTTGCAACCTCATCCTTTGGAACGAAATATCCAGGCAAGGTCAAAGGCATCGTACTATCCGGAGCACTCACTCGTTACAATACAAAAGTTGCCGGAGAACTGCCAATGGATCTTCCTACAGGCACGTATTTTCCGAATGAGCTGGGCAGCGGAGTATGCAGTGATCCTACAGTTGTATCCGCTTACGCGAATGACCCGCTGGTGGAAAAGCAGATCTCTGTAGATTTATTTAACAGTTTGGGAAATGGCATAACCTGGCTGAAGGAGAACGCCAAGCAGTTTACAGATCCCGTGCTTGTACTGCATGGGGACAATGATGGACTGGTCAGCGAAAAGGATTCCCGTGACTTTTACGGCGATATTGCTTCAACAGATAAAACACTCAAAATTTATGCTCATCTAATGCATGAGATATTTAATGAACCGACTCGCGATGATGTTATTGAGGAAGCAATTACATGGATTGAAAAACGGATCTGATTTCAGTAGAGTAAGAGAGAGAATCTGAATATGAAAGGGATTACGCATGAAATTAGATTGGATGGGCGACCATCGGGAACTGATTGAGAAAATTATCAAATACGGTAATGCGTACTCGAACACCTATAAGCTGCAGCGAAGTTATGGTACAGACATGATGTTCTCGGCTTCACAGATTCAGACGCTGGAATACATTCTGGAAGCCGAGGACAAAGAAGAGAAGATGTCGGAAATGGCCGCACGCCTGGGCGTAAGTCGAAGTACATTTTCCAAGAACGTGAAGAATCTGACGGAAAAAGGGCTGCTCGAAAAATTTCATTTAAGCGGTAACCGCAAAGACATATACGTCAAACCTTCGGCGAAAGGTCGCGAGGTATATGCGAAGTATACCGAATTTGTAAGGAAGCTTTGCTTTGATGAGATTTTCAAGTATGCAGATCAGATTTCAGAAGCAGATAAGCAGAACTTTGTCCGCATCATGGATTTGTTTGCCGACGTGCTCGTCTGGTATGGTGAAAAGGAACAGGAAGCGCGCAAGTTAATCAGAATTGATTCCGATTCGAGCAGCGACTAGTTTCGAGATAAAAGGGATTTTCCTCAAGGCTGTTCTGTGCCTGAAAGGGAAATTCCTTTTTGAGTCCTCTGAAACACGAACTTTGAAATTAAGGCATCAGCCCATTCCCTCCGCGAATGCCCTTCATACAGTATAAAGTGCCTTGTGTTGCAATACTGTAGAACATTTGTTCAATAGGGAGTGGGACGTGTGAAATCATCAACAAAGCTTACCGGACGGGTTATTTATAAAGGAGATCCGGGATATGAAGCGGCGCGCAAAAACTGGGACCCGCATACTGACAAATATCCTAAAGTCTTTGTATTTGCCCAAAAAACGAAAGATGTTTCTAATGCCATCAAATGGGCTCTTGAAAACAATGTACCGATCAGGCCGCGTAGTGGCAGACATGCGCTTGAGGTCAATCTTTCACAGGTTAACGGCGGAATTGTGATTGATGTGAGTGATCTGAATTCCATTAAGCTTGATAAGAAAAATGGAACCGTTGTTGTGGGGACGGGTAATCGAGTGGGAAGAATTGCGAATACCCTCGCCAAGCAAGGATTCATAGCTCCTTTTGGTGATAGCCCTACCGTAGGGATCGGTGGAATTACATTAGGTGGGGGAATCGGGCCTCTCCAGCGTACCATCGGTCTTATCAGTGATAACTTGCTTGAGGTAGAGATGGTGGATGCCAACGGAAAAGTGATTCGGGCCAATAAAAATCGTAATGCGGATCTCTTTTGGGCCTCGCGGGGAGGAGGCGGTGGTAACTTCGGAGTATACACTCGTTACAAATTCAAAGTGCGCCGTGCTCCAGCGAAGGCTACTGTATTTAAAATCACCTGGCCATGGTCTCAATTCGAAGAGGTACTTAAAGTATGGCAGAGGTGGGCTCCCTCAGTTGATACGAGACTGGGCAGCGAGTTGTCCATCGGACCGAAAAAGGGTGGCAACGTCCTTATGGAAGGGCTGTTCTTAGGCTCTAAAACAGAGGCTCTCCGTTTATTACGGCCAATTACGAGTGTTGGCACACCGACAAGTTCCATTGTTCGTTTGTTACCTTACACAGAAGTTGTGAAGTTCTTATTACAACCTGATCCGACCGAGACTCAAAGGTATAGCAACCAGTTCTCGTCCGGTTTTGGACGAAAACCATTCCCCGACAAAGCGATTAAATCGATGCGCGCATTTTTGGAGAACTTGGAAGAGGGACCAGGCGGGTTCTATTTCCTCAACTGGGGCGGAGCGGTAAGTCGCAAATCACCTAGATCAACGGCGTTCTTCTGGCGCAAAGAGAAGTTCTATGTGGAATGGACCAGTACGTGGCTCAAACCATCCCATGCCGCCAAAAATATCGCACTCGCTCGTAATACTCGCAAGAAATTGCAACCATACATTGTGGGTTCCTATATCAACGTTCCAGACCAAGGGATCAAGAATTCCGGTCCAGTGTACTATGGAGCCAACTATGCCAGACTGCGGAGAGTCAAAGCCAAGTATGACCCGAAAAATGTGTTTAACAATCCGCAAAGCATCACGCCGGCTCGGAGAGTATAATCCATTGTAACCTGTTCAATTCTGTTCAATGAGTGAAGAAACACGCCTTAATTGGCGTGTTTTTTGCTATGTATGTTAGTATGAATGCCAAAACCATAAATGAAATTAACTCATTGATATAGAAAGCAGGTACACGCCATGATCGATGTAGAGCAGTTAGCCAACACATTTGCAAGCAGTCATTATGAGATACATGAGGTCAACCGATTGGTGATTCAGTCCAGAAGTATCCTGCGTGAATTTAAAACCGAGAAGTACGGGTTTCTTTTTGTGATGCGTGGAGAAGCACGAATGACGGTCAATGGAACGAACTACGAATTACAGTCAGGGTCTGTGTTTCATGCGGCTCCTGGCATGAAGATGGATTCCCGCGTGATCAGCGAAACCGAGTATGAATACTACGCTGTATTCTATGGGGCGGACAAGATGAATGAGGAAAAAAAACAAGACGTCCACAATGCATTGAAGGTCCATTTCAAAATGGATCAGGCAGTCAATCCGAGGATCGTAGAATTATTGGCGATGTTGCAGGAACATGCTTATCATCCGGGGGGGATGGAAAAGCTTCGAGTGAAGCAACTATTTCTCAGTATCATGGTCGAGGTTCTGATGGGGTATAGGCAGCGGGAAAGTGTAACTTCTCCGAGTGAACAAGTCATTGAGGAAGCTCTGTCCTACATTAATGTCAATTACATGAATCCACTGACACTGGACGAGTTGGCAGAGACACATGGCATGAATTCCAAGCAATTTTCCTATTTTTTTCATAAGTATACGGGATTTCGACCGATTGATTATGTCATCCATCATCGGATGGAGAGGGCAAGGGATCTACTGAAGTCTGGGCATTTTCTTATCCGTGATGTTGCAATCAGTGTAGGGTATCCCAATCCGTTATATTTCAGCAGAGTTTTTAAAAATAAATTCGGTGTATCACCCTCAGCATATGTGGATCAGTTAGAAAGCCATTAATACTAATTCCAACATGTACTTGAATTAAATTAGACAATAATACATATGGAATTCGTGATTTGTGTATTCGCATGAGCGCCCATCCTTGCTATCATATTTAATGATAATGAGAATCATTATTAAAATATGTTTCCAATACGTGAACCGGCCCATCATTGGGCAGAACATATTTAGAAATGAGGGCATACAGGATGAACGAGCGTGAAGTATTTGATGTAACCATTATCGGCGGAGGACCCGCTGGTTTATTTTCGGCTTTTTATAGTGGACTGCGTGAGATGAAAACGAAAATTATTGAATTCCAGCCCTATCTGGGCGGAAAGGTACATGTCTATCCTGAAAAGATGATCTGGGATGTAGGAGGATTACAACCTGTTCCCGGTGCCCAGTTGATCGAACAGATCGTCAATCAGGGACTGACATTTCAGCCAGAGGTGGTTCTTGGAGAAAAGGTCACGTCCATATCCAAAGATGAACAGGGGTATTTTGCACTGCACACAGCCTCCACAGAGGTGCATTACTCCAAAACCGTGATCTTGGCCATTGGAGGAGGAATCCTGAAACCAATCAAACTGGAGATTGAAGGAGCAGAACGTTTTGAAGTGTCCAATCTACATTACACCGTCAAATCACTCTCCCGCTTCAAAGATAAAACGGTGCTCATTTCCGGTGGAGGGAATGCGGCGATTGATTGGGCGAATGAACTTGCATTTATTGCCAAACAAGTCTATCTGACATATCGGAAAGATACTTTGAAGGGGCATGAAGCTGAAATATCTCGTCTTGGCAACAGTTCGGTCGAGTGTCTCCTTAATACCACGATCGAGAAATTGGTCGCCACAGACGACCATCAACAGATTGAGACGGTTGTGTTGAAACGCAATGAGGATGGCGCAACGCTTGAGTTGGCAGTGGATGAGGTCATCATTAACTATGGCTATGAGCGCGATAAGGAATTGCTGGTCAACAGTCATATTCAGATCGATATGAAGGATCATTGGATTGCAGGAACTCCGGTCAGCGAGACATCCGTACCGGGCATCTATGCTGCGGGTGATATTTTGCATCATGAAGGAAAGCTTCATCTGATTGCCGGAGCGTTCCAGGACGCAGCCAATGCTGTGAACCGGGCGAAGTTGCATGTGGCACCTGATGCGAATGCACATGGGATGGTATCCTCGCACAATGACTTGTTTACTCAGAAAAATCGCGAATTAATGAAAGATTTGTACACCAAGTAATGCGGATCTGAAGTGAACGTATTTTCAAAAGAAAACTAAAAAAGCCGCCCTCGGTCATATGACCAAGAGCGGCTTCTTCACATGCCAACTACGCATGCCAGTCAATGAGCAATTAAGCTTTAACTTGTTCTCCAGCAAATACTTCAACGTTCATTGGAGCGGCCATGAATGCTGCTGCTTGTTGTACAAAAGCTTGGAAATGCGCGCTTGTGTTGTGGGAAGCTGTAGCAGCTTCATCTTTCCAGAGCTCGATCATCGTGTATTGTTGTTCGCGTTCTGTGCTTTTCGCCAGGTCATAGCTGATGTTACCTTCTTCTTGACGTGTAGCAGCAATCAGTTCTTTCGTAGCTGCGAGGAATGCTTGTTCTTGGTCCGGTTTAACTTGCAGGTGAGCGTGAATGATAATCATAATATAAAACCTCCATATAGTGTTTAATTGTTAAGAATGTATGCTTATTGACCAATTCAATCGTAACTTACAGGGAAACAGTCCCTGATATTATGCCCAAGTTGTGATTGTATCTACTGGCAGACGGTAAGAAGGGTGACCATCTTTGGCCGATTTACCGATCGAGATCAACATAACCGGTTGATAACGCTCTTTGTCCATGCCAAATGCTTCTGCAATTTGATCTTTTTCGTAACCACCGATTGGGTTGGTGTCATAACCATGAGCACGTGCAGCAAGCATCAATTGCATGGAAGCAAGACCTGCATCAATCAGGTTAACGTCGCGAAGATCGGCAGCAGGCATGTTGTCATAGTAAGGTTTAACAAATTGAACTTGTGCGTCTTTAACTTCTTGTGGCATGTAACCATGCTCTACCGCTTTGCTGAAGATCTCTTCCAGGTATTCAGCATTATTCATGTCGATGAATACGCCAACCACAGCTGCCGAAGTCAACACTTGATTTTGATTGAATTTAGCAAGAGGAGCGAGTTTTTCTTTGCCTTCAGCTGTATCTACAACGAGAAAACGCCAAGGTTGCATATTAACGGAAGAAGGTGCACGTGAAGCTTCTGCCAAAATTTCTGTCATTTCTTCACGGCTGATTTTTACCTCAGAATCGTAAAGCTTAACAGAACGGCGGCCGTAAGTAATTTCGTTAAAATCATTTGTCTTTTGGAATTTACTTTCAATTGTACTCATGGATAAATCTCTCCTCTATATATGGGTTTAGAAATTATTCTGCATACGTTCCAGGTAATCGGCGAGAGCCTGAACTTCGTCTTCACTGAAATCCTGCAAAATCTGGTTGATGAAATTGGTCTTCTCTGCTTTGTAGCCTTCAATCTGCTTCCGACCGTGGTCCATCAGACGAACAAAAGTTACCCGATTATCTTCGGGGTTCTTGCGTCTTGTAACCATCAGGTCCGCCTCAAGCTGTTTCAAGTGGCGTGTGATCGCAGCACTATCAATGTTAATGATTTTCTGCAGCATGGATTGGTTAATCTCATCGACCTGATCCAGCTCATGCAGAATTTCAAAGCGAGAGGAACTGATACCCGTACAGCGTTCGAACTTGGGACTGATTTTGTTGCCCAACACGTTCAGCAGGTTGATAATCTGTTCTTCTTTGGAAACAATACGTGTCATGACTAGACCTCCCGGGTGAATCTGAATCATGAACAACGGCGTATGTTAACCAATAATTAAAGTTGCAGTATACAATGCCATTGCCTAATGATTATTTGGATGCTCTCGATCATTGATGTATCAATAGTTGATGCCTCAATCATTGATGGCTCAATTAATATATCATGCCTTTTAATATTTTGCAACAGGTTCAGAAGAAGAGGATGATTATACCTGTATTATCCCGGTACATAAGCATTGTCGTCTGTATAGGATGTCCATCTGCATAAGTTTATATCGATTGCACAAGTTATTGAGAATTATTATCAATTGATTTATAATAAAAGGAAATGTACATAACGAGCGAACGTAACAGGTAGTTCATACAACAGCTGAGAAGGCATGAAGGTGCATCTGGATCGGAGGGTAAGTACGAAGGTTATGAATTTGAATGATCACATCAGGCTGTGGAACCATGTTTTTGTCAAAATACTGGATGTGCGCCAAAACGCTTTGCATCCTGGCGAGAAGTTGAAGAATTATCAACTGCCTGCGAGTGCCTATCTATATATCATCGACGGAAGTGCACGGATACGAATAGATCAACACAGATATATCGTGGATGGATTCCACATTGTTCATGGGGGCAAGCACGCGTACTTAAACATGGAGACGGATTCGGGCGTGGCGTATTATTTGATTTTGTACAAAGCCATTCTGGCGTTGCCCTGTGGTATGGAGATTCAGCATCTGATGGACCATGAACGTCCGTTCCAGGACCAATATGCACTTGTACCCACCCGTCCGCTGGACATGTATCAATGTATGGAGGAATTGAAACGGGAGTGGGAACAGTCCACGAAACTCGCAAAGTTACATGCTAAAACCTTATTTCATCAATGGGTATATTTTTTGTTGGAAGACATACATAGACAATCCATTCAGCCATATAAACCGGATACGGTCACACAGGCGATTGAATATATGAATGCTCATCTGCATGAACCTATAGCTCTTGATGTAATGGCAGAAGCACTGGAATGCAGTGTGGGGCACTTGTCCAGATTGTTCAAACAAAAGTTGAACATCAGTCCCATCCAATATCTTGGACAGATCCGAATGGAGAGAGCTGCACATCTTCTGGTCCATACGAATGCTACGTTGCAACAGATTGCTGAACAGGTAGGCTATCCGGATGCACATTCACTGAGTCGCAGCTTCAAAAAAATCAAAGGACTCTCCCCAATTCGTTACAAAAAAGGACTAAGCCAACGGTTAAGTAAGCCGAAAAAGGCATTGGCATTGAACCATAAGCAAGATTTGCCCAGTGTGATGCAAGAAAATGCCCTTCATCCGCTTCATTCCTCTCTATATAATGATATTGATTATCAATATCAAAAGAATGTTGGAGGGGAATTACTGATGCAAGGAAAATTCAAAATGACAGCACTAAGCATGATGCTGTGTCTTACGCTATTACTCGCGGCCTGTTCCAGTCCGGCACCGTCTGCAAGTGGTGCACAAACAGAAACCAATGCGACTACTGCACAATCGGGTAACCAGGCAGCGGAGGCAGGAAAATCGACTGCACAATCAGAGACGAGAACGGTCTCTACATTGAGAGGAGATATGGTGATCCCGGCCAATCCGCAGCGTGTTGCTTCGGATCAATATATGGGGTACCTGCTGAAACTGGGCATTATACCGGTTGGTGTACGAACATTCATGCTGAACGAAGGATGGATTGAGAAGTCGGGCATTGCTGCTGATATCATAGCGGGTATTGAGGATTTGGGAGGAGAGTTCCCGATGAATTTGGAGAAGTTAGTGTCACTTGAACCGGATCTCATCATCGGTTCCATCGATAAAAATATTGAGGATTACGAAAAGATTGCAACGACCGTCTTTTTACCTTATTGGGAAGGCGATAAAACCTCCGGTCCGCTGGATAAACTGCGGCGAATTGCTGGTGTTTTTGGAAAAGAGAAGGAAGCAGAGCAATGGATCACGACGTATGAAGAGAATATCGAAGAAACTAAGAAACAGATTGATGGAGTAATTAAAGAAGGCGAGACCGTATCAATTATACAAATAGGATACAAAGCGTTGTATGTACTTGGTGCAGAAGGAGGGAACTACGGTAGTTCTACCATCTATGAGATGTTGAAACTGCCTCCTACCCAGCAAGCACTCGATATGAAGGAAGGATTCGAGACGATTTCCCTTGAAGTGCTGCCTGATTACATGGGGGATCATATCTTCTTATACGGTTCGGGCAGCGAAGACGCCAAAGAGATCCTGAATAGTGAGGTGTGGAAACGTCTGCCTGCTGTGCAGAAAGGGCAAGTCTATGCCTATGGTTCCTTGGATGGCACAGAAGATGAGTTCGTCATGGAAGACCCGTATTCCCTGGAGTTGCAGTTGGATGCTATAAAGAATTTACTATTGGAAGGTAAAAAATAGAGTTTAATCAATTTTTAGAGAACCGGATCCAAATAGGGAAGGGACGTCAGCATGGAAGAAAATGATTGCATAAAACGACTGGAGCAACTTTATTTCACTGCTGTCCACGTCTACCATTACTCGAGCAATCCGGGGGCTGTACAGCGCAGGATCTGGAAGAGGTTCGCCATTTGCAGAATTATCGCTGGCAAGGGATCTTTGTCTATGGATAACGTTGTGCATACGGTGTCTCAAGACGAGTGGTTTTTGTTGAAGCCAGGAATGCATGTGGAGTTTCAGACGGATATGGAAGCACCTGTCCGATATCAGATCATTTTATTTTCCTGCGTGGCACTTACCCGGAGTCGGAATGCTTGGCATACCGAGGTGGTCGATTTCCCTGTTACGGGTAAGCTTCATGTTCCTTCTAATGCACGTGATATTCGGGAGATGATGGATGCCCTGGTGGGTGGAAAACACGCTTTTACGAGTCTGGAAAAGACGCGCAGAAAACATCTTTTACATCAGTTGTTGATTCAGTTGATGATTGACGTGAAAGAAGAAACCCCACCTGTAGCAGGTATGGATCGGGCACTTGAATACATGACGCATCAGTATATGAAAGACATTCGAGTCGATCAGATGGCCCGTATGGCAGGGCTTAGTGTGAATCATTTTATAAGAACGTTTAAACGGCAATTAAACATGACCCCGATCGAATATATTCTGAAACAACGTATGGCGAAGGCCAAGCAGCTGTTATTTTCTTCAGATAAAATCAAGGAAATTGCAGAGCAAGTAGGCTATCGGGACGAGCACTATTTTAGCAGAGTCTTTAAGAAGAACGAAGGTGTCGCCCCGACGTTGTATATGAAAAATAAAGTGAGTCGCATTGCCACCTTGTATTATGGATTGGACGATTATGTGATAACACTTGGTATGACGCCAGTGTCCGCATTATCCTATGGTCAGAGAGTGGCTCGACACGTTGCTGTTCCTGCGCTTCAGGCGCACAGTCATCAGGGACTTATCTTGGATAGTTTCAATCAGAACTATGACGGGTTGAGACGAGTCCAACCAGACCTGATCATTACAAGTGATCGTCTGGAGCCGAATGAATTCCTGCATCAGATCGCACCTACGGCTATGCTGGAGCACACCAACCATTTTGGCGAGAGACTTCTGTATATGGCGGACATTATGGGCCGCACTGAACAGGCTGAACAGTGGATTGATCAACATGCTGATCTAAGCCTTGTTCTTCGAGGACGTATTCAATCGAGGTGGGGGAAGCAGAGTGCCATGTTCATCAGGGTGACTTCTCATTTCTACCGAATGTATGGATTGAATAACCAGACAGGGGCTCTGTTATACGATGATCTGGGGTTTCATTTGCCACGTTATTTTCCGGAAAAAAAGTGGGCTGTGGAGACGAAAGTTGGCAATTTTCAGTTATACGATGCGGATCATATATTTGTAATGGTCGATCCCACGGAAGAGGCGCACGCTCAACTACGCCAATTGCAGCAATCCAGTGCATGGTTGGCATTAAAAGCTGTTCAAGAAGGCCGTATCTATAATGCAGGAGATATTTTCTTCAAAACGTTAGGTCCAACTGGACGCATGTGGGCCATGCGATATGTCGCAGAGCAACTCGGTGTTACCGTGCGGTGATATTGTGCAAGTGAAGAGCGTGGAATAATCCATGGCATGCTTGTTCGCTTTTCCCTACTATAATGATAATGATTATTATTATTAAATAGTAGAGGGGATTTACTACAAATGGTAAGACAGAGAGTAGCATCTATATTATTATTGACCCTGCTTGTGCTTATTCTTGCGGCATGTGGCAAGGCTTCGGAAGTAGCGGAAGAAACGCCTCAGCAACAGGATACGCCTGTGGAAGAGAGCGGTACACAAACGATCGAGCATCTTAACGGAACAGCGGTTGTACCACAAAAGATAGAACGCATGGTTGTATTATCCGCCGATTACATCGATCACATGCTAACGATTGGTGAAAAACCAGCAGGCGTTAATGTAGAAGTTCGTTATGGAGGAGATTACCTACCTTATCTTGCAGATCAGCTTGTCGGTGTTCCAACGGTGGGCTCCGCAGATAGTCCTAACCTGGAGGCTATCCTGCAGATCGATCCAGATGTTATCGTTATTGAGAGTCGAACTGCGGAGAGTACATATGAGCAGTTGGAGAAAATCGCTCCGACGATTGTACTTGGTAACGAATGGCTGGATTATGAAGATGACACAACGTATTGGACTCAGGATTTGTTGACCATTGCTGGAATGTACAATAAGGTTGATTTAGCGAAAGAAAAGATTGCAGAGGTAGAGCAACAGGCGGAGCAATTAAAGGCGAAGATCGCACAACTGGATCAGAAAAAGCTGGCTTATCTGCGTGTAAGAGAGAAGACCTTGCAAATATATGCAGCAAAAGGACATCCAACTAACACATTATTGTATCATGATCTTGGGTTTGTACCCACTGCTGTGACGCCAGCCGAACAACGCGAGGACCTGTCCATGGAAAAAATCGCGGATATTGATGCCAATTTCGTCGTTCTTGAGATTGATCCGAATGCCGAGGAGTATTTGAACAACATCAACGCAAGCTCGCTCTGGAAGGCAGTACCGGCTGTTGGTGAAGATCAGGTCTATACGACAGACTCTTTCTGGTTGTTTAAAGGCTGGGGAGCAATCGGTCGCAGCGAAATTATTAATGAAATTGAAGATATGATTCAATAGATGGGACGTTATCCAGGGCATAACCATTCAGAGATGTCGGGAACATTACAGCATTTTTTCGTGACGACGATCCGAGCGAACGGTCATGATTTCAAGTATCCTTTCCATGTGAAGGATCTGCTGGATGAAGAGAAACGAAACTCGATATTACGTGAACAGGCGATACAGCAAGGGCTCCGGCTTGGCGGCAAAGGGAGTGTGGCCGTCGGTACACTTTTTGCCAAGCGTTATTCGGTATTCGTTATGTCTGTGATCTCCGCATTCAGTCTATACGACATTCCACTTAGCATTGCAGACGATGATGTGCGGTTTGAATTGAATGGAGCAGGTGGCATGCGATATGAGACCCGGCTGGAGAAAATCTCTCTGGAGGGTGAAAAATCTGTTCAGCGCAGGTCAGAGAGTACCTTGCTCAAGAAGAAAATGCTGCTACATCTGGAACCTGTCTTGCGAGCGGTAGCTGACGGTACAGGGGCGAGTTATAACGTCATGTGGTCTTTGGTTGCACATAATGTGCAACAATTGTATGTACGTATGGTCAACGATCGGAAAATATGTAAGACGGATCAACGGCTTGCACAGATCCAGGAAGATCAAAGCATATGGCTTGACGAAGAAAATAAAAATGCATTTACGTTTGCCATGAAGCTGCATCGCTTTGATCACCCTGAGTGGCAAGGAACGCCGCTCTTGATACGGCGATATTGTTGTTTGGCTTATCAGGTTGGAGACGGCGGGCACGCACATGGTTATTGCAATAGTTGTCCGAAGCTGGATTCGGAATCCCGATTGCGTAATCTTCTACAGCAGTGAAATGACACTTTTGTAGCGCATCGTACGAATCTGTTTCAGACGATCCATGTTCTCTTCGAAACTAACGCCATTTCCGTTCACTCAAAATGAAATTCATGGCTGGTCCATTCCCGTGGATCATGATATTGCGGAATTCTTCCAATGAATCCTGCTGAACATCGACATGTTCCACAACCTGCAGCGGCTTGAGCCAGCGTCTGCGGGTTTGTTGGTTTTGGACGGGAAAGTTACTGCCTGGTGTACTGACGAGCAATTCCTGACGAACGATGATGGCACCAGGAAACGGCTGGGTCTGGTTCAGTTCGCTCATGAGAGGTGCAGCCAAATCATGATTTTGAAGTTGTATAACGTGTAACATGTTCCATAAGGGAAATTCACCGTGTTTTTCTGTCGTTAATTTGTGAGTGTATATGTTGTATGTTGTGATGGACTCATTCATATTTCGCATATAAACCGGAATCACATGTGTGTTGAGGTATTCATGATATGCTTTAAGCTTTGGCTTGGGGATATGGAAACTCAGTGCGATATAGTAGGTGTTGTCTAGGGATTTCATGATGTCTGCTCCTTATCTAAGGTTAAGTGATGCGTATTGGTTTCAATTTGTTGCGTTTTGCGCTGATTACATGAATCATATATACTTCAGGTTATTGATCAATTCATAACTGTGCGTTGGAAGGGGAAAATGATGGCTAAAGATACAGCAGCGTCGGTTAACCGGCGAAATGATATTATCTCTGCAGCAATTGATGTCTTCGCGGAAATTGGCTATTATCGTGCGACTACAGCCCAAGTGGCTGAACGGGCACAGATTTCACAGCCGTATATCTTTCGTTTTTTCAAAACCAAAGAAGCTTTATTATTAACTGCAATTGAGGTCTCGTGGACTCGGGTGATAGATTCTTTTCGAATTGTGGTGGAGACGGCGACGCCAGATCAGTTGGAGAATGATCTAATTGAAGCCTACGATAAGATTCTCGAATCTCACAAGAGCGAAATTTTGCTTCAGATGCAGGCGCAAACGATTCGGGAAGAAGTCATTCGTCAGGCCATGCAAAAAGGCATTAGTGATGTACGAGGCATGGTACTTGAAGCTTTCACCGTTGCAGGAATTGCTGAACCGCTGAAAAGAACCATGATTTTCTTAGCGATTGGGATGTTGTGTAATTTATCTACTGCATTGGATATGCCGGAGCTGAAGGATCGTTAGAGAGGGAGTTAAAGTCCCTTTTTGTATTTTAGTTATTGATCAATCACTAATTATGTTTTATATTATTTTCAGGTAAGTAATTGATCAATAATTAAATGGATGAAAGAGGTCGGTACAAGATGAAAAGAGCTATTGTGATTGGAGCCACAGGTGGAACGGGTGCGGCAATTATGGAGGAATTGATTAAACGAGGGATTCCTACAATTGCATTTGGGCGCTCCAGTCAAAAACTGGAGCAACTTGCGGTAAAGTTGGGATCTCCAAATCACCTGCAAATCGCAGTGGGAGATGCATTTCGGTCGGATGACATTATCGCTGCTTCCCAGGAAACGGATGTTATATTTCATTGTGCAAACGTCCCGTATAACGAGATGGAGAGCAGGCTGATTCCGCTGGGCGAATCCGTGATGGTGGCGGCAGAACACCTGGGTCTGAACGTGGTTGTAATAGACGGAATCTACCCTTATGGTAGAAGACAAATGAGCGAGGTAACGGAAGAACATCCGAAGCAGCCACATACCCGAAAAGGCAAGACACGACTTGCCTATGAGCAAATGTTATTCAGCAAGAGATGGAGCAAAGCTCAGGTGATGATCGTTCGTTTACCGGACTATTATGGCCCATCGGCTAATCAGGCTTCATATCTGGGTTCAACGCTTGAAGCGATAGCGAAAGGCAAGATGGCTTTTTTTATCGGAAATATGAAGGTTCCCAGAGAGTACATCTATTTACCGGATGCTGCGGTTATGGTGGTGGAGCTGGCAAGCAGGGAGACGACGTATGGACAGAACTGGAACATTCCTGGATCGGGGATCATTTCGGGTCATGAGATTGTGCGTATGGCACAGAAGGCTGCGGGGAGAAGAAAACCTGTGATGGCGTTAGGAAAAGTGGGATTGTCGCTGATTGGACTGGGTGTACCCGTTATGAAAGAAATTGTAGAGATGTTATATCTGACCGAGGAACCCCTGATCTTAAGTAGACGGAAATATGAGGAACAGATTGGCCCAGTTGTGGCAACATCTTTTGAAGAGGGAATTGCGTTGACGATTAAGGAGTTACAGGGTGAGTAGCGGAGAATATATTTTTATAGAGAAAAGTAATTGATTGATCACTAACTATGGTGGTTTCATAGGCATATTGATTAGGGGGCGCACAAAGCTAGTCCCGGGCATAGAGTGTACTATTGTAAAATGCGGAGATTTGACGTGGTGTACAAGGAGGGGGGATTTTCTTGTGAGCAGTATGTCCAAAAAGAAACGCAAAATTTCCTCAATCAGCACAGTTAAACGGAAAGCAAAAAAATTAAAAAAGCACTCTATCCCAAAGAAGAAGAGTAAATCTTGTAAGAAAAACAGATGTTCGTGCAAAAAAAAGAAAAGCCACAGGATTCCTTTCCTTCGCGGCCCACGGGGTTATCGGGGAATGAGAGGATTCACCGGGGCAACGGGAGCTACTGGAGCTACCGGGTTAACCGGAGACCCTGGGTCTCTAGGCAAAAGGGGACTAACCGGTCTAACAGGACGGACTGGAGTAACTGGAGTTACGGGTGTTACGGGTTCAACTGGAATCACGGGCAGCACCGGAATAACTGGGGTCACAGGTTCCATTGGAGTTACCGGACTGATGGGCAACACAGGTGTGACTGGAACTACCGGATTTACAGGTCCAACCGGTCCAACGGGTGATGCGGGAGCAACTGGATCTACAGGAAGCATAGGAGTTACAGGTGCAACTGGCACAGGATCGACTGGAGTCACAGGAACAACCGGCGCAACTGGAATTACCGGATTTGGTGTTACAGGCGTGACCGGTACTACAGGGAATACTGGGATAACTGGCTTTACAGGTTCAACTGGAGTTGCTGGATTAGCTGGGGCCACCGGATTCACTGGAGCAACTGGTCCAACTGGTATTGGTGTGATGGGACTAACTGGAACTACTGGTGAAACAGGAACAACGGGATCAACAGGACCGACTGGTATAACCGGTATTACTGGATTCACAGGGATCACGGGAGCAACAGGAGCAACTGGTGTCACTGGCGAGACGGGGCTAACAGGTCCGACTGGATTAACAGGTATAACGGGAAGTACTGGCGCAACAGGAACCAGAGGAACCACAGGAATTACGGGTACAACAGGAACGACTGGAGTAACCGGGACGACAGGTATTACTGGATTTACCGGCATTACGGGTGCCACTGGGGAAACGGGGATTACAGGTGCGACCGGCCCAACTGGTGAGACAGGTTTGACTGGATCTACTGGAGAAACAGGTATCACCGGAGTCACTGGTGCGACTGGACTAACTGGCGCCACTGGTGAGACGGGTGTAACAGGCGTAACAGGTACGACAGGTGTAACGGGACCAACCGGGGCGACCGGATCTACGGGAGTTACTGGCGTTACGGGCAACACAGGTGTGACTGGATTTACTGGAATTACTGGTGCTACAGGGTTAACAGGACCCACTGGTACAACTGGAGTCACCGGCGTAACCGGCACAACTGGCGTGACAGGAGCCACCGGCGAAACAGGATCGATAGGGGCAACTGGCGTAACAGGTATCACTGGTGTGACGGGAGCTACTGGAAGTACTGGTACTTCAGGGAATACAGGCGCGACTGGTATTACTGGCGAAACAGGAAGCACCGGCACAGCAGGTATTACTGGATTTACAGGAACTTCGGGTGCGACCGGTACAACTGGTGTCACCGGACTGACTGGTACTACTGGGATAACTGGATTCACAGGTGTAACCGGGGGAACCGGTCTAACTGGAGAAACTGGAACCACGGGAGTTACTGGCGTTACGGGTACTACAGGTGCGACCGGTATTACAGGGGAGACGGGTCTAACAGGAATCACAGGTACGACTGGTGTGACAGGAGCCACCGGGGGTACTGGATCAACGGGAAGTACTGGCATTACAGGGGTAATCGGTCTAACTGGAGCAACCGGTACGACAGGTATTACTGGGTTTACCGGCAGTACAGGTGCAATCGGAGCAACTGGTGCCACTGGAGATGCGGGGCTACCAGGGGTCACAGGAACGACAGGTGTGACGGGAACGACCGGCGCTACAGGCGAAACTGGAATTACAGGTACGACCGGCCCGACCGGTGAGACAGGTTTGACTGGATCTACTGGAGAAACAGGTACCGGAGTTACAGGCGTTACGGGTAACACGGGTGTAACCGGATCTACTGGAAGTACTGGTGAGACGGGGCTAACAGGAGTCACAGGACCAACTGGTGTTACCGGCACGACTGGCTTAACTGGTATTACTGGAGAAACAGGTAGCACAGGAACGACCGGATTTACTGGTGCGACCGGAGCCACTGGAGAAACGGGTCTAACAGGTATTACGGGTGAGACTGGGGTTACAGGAAGCACGGGTACTTCTGGAATAACAGGCACTACGGGGGCAACTGGATTAACTGGTGAGACGGGAGCGACAGGAAATACTGGTCTAACGGGACCCATCGGTGTAACCGGCACAAGCGGAGTCACTGGCGAAACAGGAGCAACAGGATTAACTGGCGTTACGGGTACCACTGGTGTGACCGGAGCCACAGGAACTATTGGTGTCACAGGAGTCACAGGTATAACGGGCACCACGGGAGTTACTGGAGCAACGGGCCTAACAGGGGGCACGGGCGTGACTGGTGCTACGGGAATTACTGGAACAACAGGTATTACTGGTGAAACAGGACCAACAGGTACAGCCGGTTTAACTGGCGTTACGGGAATCACTGGTGTGACCGGAGCTACTGGAAGTACAGGTGCTACAGGAACTGGAACTACAGGAGCGACGGGAAATACGGGTACATCCGGCATTACGGGGCCCACCGGCGCAACAGGACCAACCGGCACGACTGGCCAAACTGGAGTTACGGGTATCACGGGTACCACAGGCATTACCGGACTGACTGGCGCCACTGGCCTAACTGGTGTTACAGGGGAAACGGGTCTAACAGGAACTATTGGCCCAACTGGTGTTACAGGATTAACTGGAGTAACAGGACCCACGGGAATCACAGGCGTGACCGGTGCTACAGGAAGTACTGGTGAAACAGGAGTTACCGGCACGACGGGTCTAACGGGACCCACCGGGGTCACAGGCACAACCGGAGTCACTGGTGCGACTGGACTAACTGGCGCCACTGGTGTTACTGGTGAGACGGGTCTAACAGGAATTACTGGTCCAACTGGTGTAACGGGAGTAACTGGTTCTACTGGAGAAACAGGAACCACGGGCATTACAGGTACGACAGGTGTAACGGGATCAACCGGGGCGACTGGTGTGTCAGGAGCAGCGGGAATTACTGGAACAACAGGATCAACCGGCACGACTGGTTTAACTGGCGTTACGGGCACAACAGGTGCGACCGGAGCTACTGGCATCACTGGTCAGATGGGTCTAACAGGGATTACCGGCACGACTGGAGCAACAGGAAGCACGGGTACAACCGGAGTTGCTGGCGTAACTGGTGTCACAGGGGAAACGGGTCTAACAGGAATTACTGGCCCAACTGGTGTTACGGGAACTACGGGCATCACCGGACCGACTGGTGTGTCAGGACCGACTGGTATAACAGGAGCAGCGGGAATTACTGGAACAACAGGACCAACCGGCACGACTGGTTTAACTGGCGTTACGGGTACAACGGGTGCTACAGGGGCAACCGGCCCAACGGGTATTTCTGGTGAAACAGGCGCCACCGGTACTACTGGCCAAACTGGTGAGACGGGAGTAACTGGATTCACTGGGGTTACAGGTACTACAGGATTTACCGGCACGGCAGGACCAACTGGTGTTACGGGTGCAACAGGAAGCACGGGATCCACCGGAGTTACTGGCGTAACGGGTACAACTGGAATTACAGGGGAAACAGGTCTAACAGGAGTTACAGGTACGACTGGTGTTACGGGATCCACCGGGGCTACTGGAGCACCGGGAACTACGGGAGTTACTGGCGTAACTGGCGCGACTGGTGCCACTGGAGCTACAGGAAGTACAGGAACCACTGGTATAAGTGGAACTACAGGTGTTACTGGAGCAACTGGTGCGACTGGCATAACCGGAGTCACAGGTACGACTGGTGTGTCAGGGCTGACTGGGGTAACAGGATCAACCGGCACGACTGGTTTAACTGGAGTTACGGGTACAACAGGTACGACCGGAGCCACTGGGGCAACCGGAACTACGGGAGTTACTGGCGTAACCGGCGCGACTGGAGCAACGGGAAGTACGGGTACTACGGGAGCTACTGGTGTAACGGGCACAACTGGCATCACAGGGGAAACAGGTCTAACAGGAATTACTGGTCCAACTGGTGTTACGGGATTAACTGGAGCCACGGGCATTACAGGAGAGACGGGTGTAACAGGCGTTACCGGCACGACAGGACCAACCGGAGCCACTGGTGCGACTGGCATAACCGGAGTCACAGGTATGACTGGAGTTACAGGAGCAACGGGGAGTACGGGTTCCACAGGAATAGCTGGCGTAACCGGGCCGATTGGTGCTACTGGAATTACTGGTCAAACTGGTGTGACAGGATCAACCGGAGTTACTGGAGCTACGGGAGTAACTGGACTTACTGGATTCACTGGGGAGACGGGGCTAACCGGGATCACAGGTGCGACTGGACTGACTGGTGCTACTGGGATTACTGGCGTAACCGGATTTACAGGGGTTACAGGGGCAACCGGTCCAACGGGTATTACTGGTGAAACAGGAATAATCGGCACGACCGGCGTAACTGGTATTACGGGTGTGACTGGAGCTACTGGAATTACAGGCGCCACCGGCACAACTGGCCAAACTGGTGAGACAGGTGTAACAGGCGCTACCGGTACGACAGGTGTAACGGGACCAACTGGTGTCACAGGGGAAACGGGTATATCTGGGGTCACGGGTACAACAGGTACTACGGGAATTACCGGCATCACGGGAACGACTGGTGCTACTGGAATTACTGGGGTAACTGGATTTACAGGTGTTACAGGGGCAACCGGTCCAACGGGTATTACTGGTGAAACAGGAATAACCGGCATAACCGGAACTACGGGTATCACAGGTGTGACTGGAATAACCGGAGCTACTGGCGTAACGGGCACAACTGGCATCACAGGGGAAACAGGTCTAACAGGAATCACTGGTCCAACTGGTGTTACGGGATTAGCTGGAGCAACAGGAACCACGGGCATTACAGGAGAGACGGGTGTAACAGGCGCTACTGGTACGACAGGTGTAACGGGACCAACCGGAGCCACTGGCATAACCGGCCCGACTGGTTTAACTGGTGTTACCGGTACAACAGGAGCTACTGGAGCCACTGGGGTCACGGGTACTACGGGAGTTACCGGCATAACCGGAATTACGGGTATTACAGGTGTGACTGGAGCAACAGGAACCACGGGCATTACAGGAGAGACAGGTGAAACAGGAGTTACCGGCACGACAGGTGTAACGGGACCGACCGGTGCGACTGGAACCACAGGAATTACTGGTATAAGTGGAACTACAGGAGCCACAGGCACAACAGGAACTACAGGTACAACGGGTACGACTGGAGCAACAGGCGTCACCGGTACTACGGGTGTGACCGGAGCTACTGGAAGTACTGGTACTTCAGGAATTACAGGTCCGACTGGCCCAACTGGGGTTACGGGCTCAACTGGTATTACCGGCACCACGGGTATTGCTGGCGCGACCGGAGCAACTGGGGCTACAGGGATCACAGGTGTATCAGGAGCCACAGGAACAACTGGAGTTACGGGCACTAACGGACTTACTGGAGCCACAGGTACTACGGGTGCAACTGGCCCCACGGGAACAACTGGAGTTGCAGGTACCACAGGAAGCACCGGTTCAACAGGAGTTACAGGTACTAACGGACTTACTGGAGCAACAGGCACCACAGGAACAACCGGAGTTGCAGGAGCGACTGGTCTTACAGGAGCCACAGGAAGTACGGGTTCAACAGGAGTTACGGGAACCACCGGAACAGCAGGCATCACGGGTGCGACTGGTTCTACTGGTGTCACTGGGGTAACTGGGTTTACGGGTGCAACAGGGACAGCCGGAATCACAGGTCCAACAGGCCCGACTGGACCAACTGGACCAACTGGTGCTAACGGACTTACAGGAGCTACTGGCACAACCGGTGTAACTAGTGCAACCGGAGCTACGGGAGCCACAGGAGCGACAGGAATCACAGGAACTACAGGTGCCACTGGGGAAACGGGTTTGACTGGAGCCACGGGCCCAACCGGGCCCAACTTTGCAACACAAGGGTTCTCGGCCTTCCTGGCTACACTTTCGACAGCAACGAGCGCACAGTTGACGAACTGGACAACAACGAGTCCTTATTATGGTAATGCCAACTTCAACGCAACGACAGGAAATTATACCGTACCAGTGACAGGAAGATATTCCATTGTGGCGACGATAAATTATGCAACGACCGCAGCGATTGCCCTATCACTAGGTGCTGGAGTAAACCCTGCCTTTCTTGTCCAGAGGACATCACCTACGGTTACAACACTGGTTAGTGGTTTATTGCCCGTACTGAATGTAGCCGTTACACTACTGACACTGCGGGCAGTGCTGGGAAGCGGTGCAGTTACTTTGGCGGTAGAAGTGGCATTGAATGCGGGAGATGTGATTGGACTGTTCTATGCTGCAAACGGGCTGACGATTACGTTGAATCTGGGCAGTGGTGCTACGAATGGCATTGTGTGGTCTGTGCATGAGATCACCTAAAAACTTCGCAACGGTTGGAGCCTATGGACAAATTCGTAAAATTGTAATAAGTTAGTTTGAAGATATTCGAAATATCTTTTGGAAAGTGGACTAACAAGTGAGGTGGATTTCATGATTCCTATTTTGGGACGCATTAACGAATTAAGTCGAAAGCAACGCAGTAGCGTTGGTTTGACAAAAGCAGAACAAAGCGAGCAGCACGAGCTTAGAAAACAATATTTGCAGGCTATTCGAGGTCAGGTACTGACAACCATGCTGGCAGTATCCGTGGTGGACCCACTGGGTCATGACGTGACCCCTGAGAAATTAACCAATGAAAAATTGCAGCGCCGTGAACAAGCCGGCCAATAGCATTCCTTTAATAAGACAGACCAAGGTTACATCTTGGTCTGTCTTTTTTATTTTTTGCAAAAGCACCCGTCTAGAAGGAAGCGAACAAGAGAGTGAAGGTACCGTCCAGTTAGGTTCGTGCAGATTAACAAGCATGTCAGTTATTTTTAGTTTTGATGACAATAAAGCTGCCGCGAACTTCAAAATATCCCCGATAACTCATATAATAACGCTAATATATTTCAGGAATACAAGGTGAAATCATAATCCCCTCAATATAACTGACAACAAACTCACATCACAAATAATCAAAGAAAAAATAGTTCATATATGTATCTCGAAAGGGTTGATGAATCATGAGCCTGGAAGCTTTGAATGAACGTGTGAAAAATGATCTGGATTATTTGTCTTTTGGTGGCGCGAACTGGGTACGTCCAAGAGAACATGCGGATGGTCATGTCTATGATGTCGTCATTGTGGGTGGAGGCCAGAGTGGATTAGGGGCGGCATTTGGACTTCTTCGTGAACGGATCTCCAATATTATCGTCATTGACGAGAATGCATCGGGGCTTGAAGGGCCTTGGGAGACATATGCGCGTATGGTTACTTTGCGTACACCCAAGCATCTGACTTCCATCGATCTGGGTATTCCCTCGTTAACCTTTCGCTCATGGTGGGAAGCACAGGTTGGACCCGAAGGCTGGGAAGAGATAGACAAAATCCCGCGTGGAGACTGGATGAATTATTTGCGCTGGTATCGGGAAGTATTGAATCTGCCTGTGCTTAATGAGGTGAAATTGACACTGGTTGAGCCAATAGAGGACGGTATACATCGACTTCATGTGAACAAGGCAGGAACTCAGATGGATGTCATACTTGCTCGTAAAGTAGTGTTTGCTACCGGAATACAAGGGGGCGGAGAATGGCATGTACCCTCCATGATTGCTGATAGATTACCTCGGGAGCTGTATGCCCATACGTCTGAAGCGATTGATTTTGAACGGTTAAAAGGTAAAAGGGTTGCAGTGCTTGGCGGCGGCGCTTCTGCTTTTGATAATGCGAGCTATGCGCTTGCCACGGGTGTGGCGGAAGCTCATGTGTTTGTACGCCGGGAACAGCTGCCTAGTGTTAATCCTATCCGTCAGATGGAACAATCTGGTATGATCGAGCGATACCACGCTCTTCCGGTTGCTGATAAATATGAAGTGATCTCTCATTTCTTCAAATTCAATCAACCGCCAACCAACGATACGTTTAATCGTGCGGCAGCCTGGCCTGGATTCGAGCTGCATCTGAACTCGCCTTGGCTGAGTGTAGAAGCGACGGACCAAGGCGCAATCGTGCATACGGCACAGGGAGCATATACGTTTGATTTTCTGATTATTAGCACAGGGCTTCTCAGTGATCCGGCACTCCGCCCTGAATTGAGGCTCGTGGAGCCATATATCGCGCGCTGGGAGGACTGTTATCAGGCTCCGCCAGAGCATCGCAATGCATTGCTGGATGCACATCCGTATCTGAGTTCCGGGTTTGCGATGACCAGCAGAAGTGAGCAGGGTGAGGAACCGTTGCACGGACTGTTTGTATTTAACTACTCTGCACTTGCCAGCTGCGGTCTGTCGGCGTCGGCCATATCTGGGACCAAGAGTGCGGTGCCCAAACTGGTCACTGCCATAGCGGATCAATTGTTTCTCGATAATCGGGAGGTTATTTTGCAACAATTCTACGCGTACGAAGAACAGGAATTTACGGCTACTTGGGTGAAAAGTGGTGCCCTTGGCTGAGTACATGCACTCCATAAGATTGTGAACGTGTGGCATCTGATGCTGCACGTTTTTTTTGTTTTTCACATGATGAAGGTTACACTTGCCTTTAATTTGTTGTAAAATGTCGGTTGGAACATGTTAAAGGCAGGGATAATAGATGAATGAAATGAACTATGAACAATTTAGAGCCCATTTGAAGAAAGCGTCGCGTAAACGAAATGTACCTTTGATTAAGATCGTTGCATTTCAAGAGAAATACATGAAGATTGAAGAAGTGCAATATTTTGATGTGGAACAAAATCATATGAGTGTTCAGGCCTGCAATACGTTGTGGATGCATCTGGAGAATAAATCTTTCCGTAATATGGTGTCCCAACATTTGCAGTTTTATAGAGACATGGAGAACCTGGGTCGGCATTCTTTTGAGAATCTGATCAAAGAACTATATGATACGTCTGTTCCTGTGCTGCTCGACTACAATCCCGCTCATTATTACACCTCGGGGCAGTTAGCTGAGATTCTGGTTATGGACGAGGAAAGGCTGATTGAACAATTGGAGATGGGCCGCTTCAAGGGAGCTTTTATTAATAAGGATGGGAAATGGCTTAAACCCAAACCGGATGCAATGGTTGTAGAGTCATAAACGCCATGAAGCTTCAATGAACAGCAAAATCCTGCAACGCCGCGCATCAAGCGCTGGAGGCTGCAGGATTTTTAATGGAGATACGAAGGGAACAGAATACCAACTTTAAGAACATGAAGTAAGTAACTTCGTTCGATCGTTAAATACTCAAGTGTTGCGACGAACCGTAAATCCATCTTTGCACCGATTAGGGGTGCCAGGGATTGAGACGATACTTCGTCCTTGAATCATGATTCCTTTTTGAGAGGTACGAAAAGCAGGAGACTGCCCGTTCAGGCGGCACATGTTAAAGGTTACGGGGGTAAGCCGTGCCATGGAGGCGATGGAGCTTCCTACAGTGGGTGCTTCAACAATCCACTCCGCAGAGGACTGCGGACCCGAATAATACTGAATGGTGCGGAAGGTCCAGCCTAGGGTTAGATTAGAAAGAGTGATGCACCAGGTTTTGCGCGTTAACTTGGAGATGACTGCCCGAATGCGATGACCAGGGGAAACGGGATGTGGAATGATGGTTTCCGCGTCAGGTAGGATCTCCCACCAGGCATAATAGCTGGGCTTGCCTTGAATCCAGTCGTGACCTGTTCCGGTCTGAATGAGACTGCTGTTCTCGAAGCCATCAATTCCAATCCATGCCGATGAATATGAGTTACGTGTGCCAGGTAGAACATAGGGTACAGTCCATTCCGCTGAAATGCGGCGGTATTGATGCTGTGTTCCTGTGCGAGCATAGCCACTCCAGTTGGAGGAGATCCATCCAAAGCGAGGAGAGGAGTCTTTCTTTTTCTGATGCAGGGCACAGGGTTTTCGCCGTTTGTGTGGACGATCTGTCATCAGGTCACCACCTTCGATAAAATAGGGACTAGATTATCAGATGCATGTTCAGGAGTCAGGGGAAGGGACAATTGGACAAGAAAATAAGTCGAAAGATGCGGGTTTTTGAAGGTTTTTAAATTATTTTGAATGAAAGTGGTTGTTTTTTGAGGAGTTTATGATACTATAGAAGCAGTTGGAGGAATGAAGATGCTGACTGAAGAACGATATGCTGCAATTATAGAGCGCTTACATTTACAGGGAATTGTGAAATTGCAAGAGCTTGTTGATGTGCTAGGTGCTTCTGAATCAACGATTAGACGTGATTTGATTGATCTGGAGAGTCGTCAGATGCTCAAACGCATCCACGGCGGTGCCGCACTGGTGAATGAAAAAACGCTGGAACCGGGAATGGAAGAAAAAACGTTCAAAAACATTCAACAAAAAACGACGATTGCCCGTTTGGCTGCACAGGAGATTGAAAATGGCGAATGCATCTATTTGGATGCAGGAACGACAACGTTAGCCATGATTCCTTTTATTGAAGCAAAGGACGTAACGGTGGTTACCAACGGACTTTCACATGTTGAGGCATTGGTGAGCAAACGTATTCGTAGTTACTTGCTCGGCGGTATGATGAAAATTCATACGAAAGCAGTCATCGGCAGTATTGCATTACAGAACATGGATAACTTCCGTTTTGATAAATGTTTTCTTGGGAGCAATGGAGTGGATCCCGAAATGGGGTATACAACACCTGATCCGGAGGAAGCCTTGATTAAAAGGCGTGCACATCAATTGTCGGGAAAATCTTATGTGCTGGCTGATTCCAGCAAAATAGGGGAAATTACTTTTGCCAAATTGTTTGATTTGGAGGAGGCCGATTTGATTACCGAGCAGATGCCAGAACACTGGCGGCCTGGAATCGCCCAGAAAACTAAAATAATTGAGGGATAATGATGATATATACGATAACACTAAATCCATCCATTGATTACATCGTGGAAGTGGATGAGCTGAAGCTTGGCGGATTGAATCGAATGAATCGGGATTTGAAGCTCCCGGGCGGCAAAGGCATTAATGTTTCTCGCATACTGAATCAACTTGGAGCAGATAACACAGCCATTGGTTTCCTTGGTGGATTCACGGGACGTTTCATTAATGACAAGTTGCAAGAAGATAACATCCGGACAGATTTTGTCACGATTGCAGATGATACTCGCATTAACATTAAGCTGAAGCATGGAGAAGAGACAGAGATTAATGGTCTTGGACCTGCAATCAGTGCAGAAGAGGCAGCGCAGTTGCTACACAAATTGTCTTCATTGCAAAAAGGAGATATTGTCATTCTCTCCGGAAGCGTGCCACCTTCACTTGGAACGGACTTCTATGATCGTCTCATTAAAGTGTGCAAGCAAACGGGTGCCGAATTCGTAATTGACACAACTGGACCTGCACTAATGGAAGCTCTTGTACATGAACCATTGCTGGTGAAGCCGAATCATCATGAACTGGCTGAACTGTTCGGTGTAACCATTGAGACTCGTGAGGAACTGGTGTTATACGGGCGTAAGTTGCTTGAAGCCGGTGCCAAACATGTGTTGATCTCCATGGCAGGCGAAGGTGCACTGTTCATTACCAAAGCGGAAGTTCATCATGCGAGTGTGCCAAAAGGTACTGTGAAAAACTCGGTTGGTGCTGGAGACTCCATGATTGGCGGATTCGTTGGTACCTATGTACAGAGCGGAGATCTGCTGGAGGCTTTCCGCACAGGGGTAGCATCTGGAAGCGCAACTGCGTTCTCGGATGATCTGGCAACACGTGAATTGATTGATGAACTACGCAATCAAGTAACCATTACGACGATCTAGTCTAACGGTCATATAAAAGGTTTTCATTGTAATTGTAATGTAGTGAGGCCTGCACATCGCAGGCCGATAGAACCTAAGGGAGTGTACCAAGATGAGAATAACAGACTTGATGATCCAGGAAACAATGATCATGGACCTGCAAGCTACAACCAAAGCTGAGGCTATTGATGAACTAATTGCAAGCCTGAACCGAAGCGGACGTATTAATGATCCTGTTCTGTTCAAGGAAATGATCTATAAAAGAGAAGCTGAATCCAGCACGGGGATTGGTGGCGGAATTGCGATGCCACATGCCAAAACAACAGCGGTGAACGAACCAACGGTTGTATTTGCCAAGAGTAGAAAAGGACTTGATTTTGAAGCGTTGGATGATCAGCCAGCTCATGTGTTCTTCATGATTGCGGCACCAGAAGGCGCAGGTAATACTCATCTGCGTACGCTTGCAGCTCTCTCCAGGTTGTTGATTGATAGCGATTTCATCTCACAATTGATGAGTACAGATACACCTGCGGAAGTAAGTGCATTGTTTGATGCCAAACAGGCGGAAGCAGCAGAGAAAGAAGCAGCCAAAGAGAAAGCAAAAGCTGAAAAAGCAGCGAATGCCGCATCCGCTTCTACTACTGGTCAGCAACAAAATACTTCTGGTGTGATTGTAGGAAATGCAAATTCGGAAGATTTTGTTGTTGCGGTTACAGCCTGTCCAACAGGTATAGCGCATACGTTTATGGCTGAAGATGCACTTAAAAAGAAAGCTCAGGAAATGGGCATTAATATTCGCGTAGAGACAAATGGCTCTGAGGGTGCACAGAATGTGCTCACTGCTGACGAGATTGCCCGCGCCAAAGGGGTTATCGTTGCCGCAGACAAAAATGTGGAGATGGCACGTTTCGATGGCAAACCGGTATTACAAAGACCGGTGAGCGATGGAATTCGCAAATCCGAAGAGTTGATTCGCAAAGCTGTTAACGGCGATGCACCGATCTATCGCAGTCAAGGTGGAAATGCCAAGGAAGAGGGCGCAAGTGCTGGCAAGATCAGTGTAGGTAGCAAAATCTATAAAGATCTGATGAATGGTATCTCGCACATGCTGCCTTTCGTTGTAGGTGGCGGTATCCTGCTTGCAATCTCCTTCTTGTTCGAACAGATTGCCAGTCCTGAAAATCCGATTGTGCAGTTGCTTCAAACAATTGGTGGCGGAACAGGTGCATTCCACTTCCTGATTCCGGTACTTGCCGGATTTATCGCGATGAGTATTGGTGATCGCCCGGCCCTGATGCCTGGTATGGTTGGTGGATTGATGGCGGTTAACTCTAACGCCGGTTTCCTTGGTGGTTTGGCTGCCGGTTTCCTGGCGGGTTATGTAGTCATTGGGCTCCGTAAGCTGTTCAAAGGTTTGCCAAAAGCGATTGATGGTTTGAAACCAATCTTGCTGTATCCGGTATTCGGCTTGCTGATCGTGGGTGCAATCAGTTTCTATGTCTTTGATCCAATCTTTGGTTTACTGAACACATGGCTTGTAGATGCACTTGGTAATCTGGGTACAGGTAATGCGGTATTGCTGGGCTTGCTGCTTGGCGGTATGATGTCCATCGATATGGGTGGACCGTTCAACAAAGCGGCTTACACATTCGCCATTGGCGTATTCACATCCAGTGGTAACACAGACGGTGCATGGATGGCAGCAGTTATGGCAGGCGGTATGGTGCCTCCTCTGGCGATTGCTCTTGCAACCACGTTCTTCAAATCCAAATTTACAGAGCAAGAACGCAAATCAGGTTTGACTAACTATGTACTTGGATTCTCTTTCATTACTGAAGGTGCAATTCCATTTGCTGCCGCTGATCCATTGCGTGTATTGACTTCTTGTATTCTGGGTTCCGCTGTTGCTGGCGGACTGACACAACTGTGGAGCATTAATGTACCAGCTCCGCACGGCGGGATCTTCGTTGCAGCACTGGCGAACCACGCACTGTTGTTCCTGCTCGCTGTTGCGATTGGTGCTGTAATCTCCGGTCTGATTCTGGGCTTGTGGAAGAAATCACCAACGCTCGTGAAGTAACAAATATAAGAATCATCTCCTGGGTGAATTTCACTTGGGGGATGTTTTTTTATTTCGGCTTGTGTAAAATGCTTATTTAACTTTTATATTAATACGTGGTAAAATAAAATTATATTATGAAACATAGTTTCGTCTGATGAAACTAGTGCGGAGGGATTGGAATGTCTGATGTAATCAAAAGTCAGGTGCAGAAGCAGTTTGCGAAAAATGCAGGGAAATACGTGACGAGTTCGGGGCATGCCAAAGGTGAGGATCTCGCGTTGCTCGTGGCTTCATCTCAAGCCACTCCAGATATGAATGTGCTTGATGTCGCCACTGGGGGAGGGCATGTCGCCAACGCTCTGGCTCCACTTGTTCAGCGGGTAACCGCTCTTGATTTAACGGAGGAAATGCTACAGGTGGCTGAACAATTTATCCAGGGGAATGGACACCGTAATGTAGATTTTGTGGCCGGAGATGCAGAGAAAATCCCTTTCGATGATGATTCCTTTGACCTTGTCACTTGCCGAATCGCTGCTCATCATTTTCCGGATGTATCTTCTTTTGTCTCTGAGGCACTACGCGTCATAAAGCCTGGCGGAAGGTTGTTGTTGATTGACAACGTGGCCCCTGAACGTGATGAGAATGACCAGTTTTACAATGAAGTGGAGAAGTGCCGAGATGCAAGCCATGTTCGGGCATGGCGCAAGACGGAATGGATTCATATGCTGGAGTATGCCGGATTCCGAACGGAAACGATGCTTTCCTTCCAGAAACGCTTTAAGTTTGAAGAGTGGTGTAACCGTGCAGCACTGCCCGAGAAGGAGAGGGAGGAACTTGAAGCAAGCATGCTGAGTGCACCTTCCATCATCCAAAAATTTTTCAACTTCGAAGTGACAGAACACGGGAAGCTTGTCAGCTTTCAAGGAGAAAGTGTGTATATTCAGGCGATTAAACCTACGCATATCTGATAAGGCAAGACAAACTATTTAGCAAAGCAGTTATACATTAGTAAAAGGTTGTACACCGAAAAAATAAAACAGGCAGAGTACCTTGGATAGGTAGATCTGCTTGTTTTATTTTCTACATACTAAATTAAACGACAGGCCATTTTACTTTACGCAAGGCATCGAGCAGCTCAGGCGGTGCATTCAGATTGTCACGGACCAGATCCCGCGGGGTTAACGCCATCCACTGATTCAGTGACACATCCTCAAAGCGATCACTCCGAAATATCTCCAAAAACCATAAGGTATCTGTACCGTTATTCTGTATATAGTGTCCCATTGCCACGGGAACATATCCTACATCTCCAGCCCGATAATCAAAGGTACGAGCAATACCATTGCCTCCGAAGACGGTCATTCTTCCTTGTCCTGTCAGATAGTATTGCCATTCATCCGCATTGGGATGCCAGTGCAGTTCGCGCATGGCGCCAGGTCGGATCTCAACGAGTGCGGCTGCAACGGTAGTTGAGATGGGGAAGTTAGTGGAGTCCACGATCCGCACGCTTCCGCCGGGTGTGATGAGCGGTTCCTGGGCTAACAATCGGTGTTTGAAAGTGAGAGGAACGGTGCCGTATGGAGACTGAACTTCCTGGCTCTCGATGGAACCCGGAACGGTATCTTGGAAAATGTACACCTGTTCCTTCGGCATTGACTGAAAAGCGGATTCGGGCACGCCGAAATTGACAGACAATACCTCGGGTGGTGTATGGGCAAACCAATCGGATATGGATAACGTATTCAGATCGGAGAAGGACCCGTCATCAAACACGAGCAGAAATTCACAACCATCCTCCAGTCCCTGAATGGAATGGGGCAGACCTTTGGGGAAAAACCAGAGATCGCCAGGACCCACATCGGCAATAAAATTACGTCCGTTCTGATCTACCGAGGTGATTCTTGCCGTTCCCCAGATCATATAGGCCCATTCGGATTGCTGATGCCAGTGCAGCTCCCGTACACCACCGGGTGTCAGACTCATGTTCACACCAGCCAGTGTAGTAGCAACAGGGAGATCCCGCACGGTGATTTCACGTGACCACCCGCCATGGTTCAATTGCATATGGGTATCGGAAAAAGACATTCTCAGATTGGGCAATAACCCGTTATCGGTAGCTGGAGGTACCAGCATATCGGGGTTTTGTATATCTCTCATGACGTCTCTGGGTCCCAGATCAGGTCCTCCAGCGCCATCACTGCGAATGGGTTGCGGGATGATGAATGGTTTTTCGTTTGGTTGCTGTCCTTTGCTCATTGAGTGAATCCCTCCAGTTTCAGTAGCATGTTGCACACGACATTGTCTCGTTATGTTTACACCTATGAATCAGGGCCTGGATAATATGAAGGACAAACGACAAAAAAAGACGTGACCGCAAACGGTCACGTCTTTATACGTATGTGAGAAGGTCGAACAATCCACGAATCCGGTTATCGAATCAGATGAAGGCAGAATTCCAAGTCCGATTGAAGGTGCTCCTTCATCAATCGTTCAGCAGTTGGGCCGTCATGTGCCTTGATCGCTTCACAAATCTGATGATGCTCTTCAATGAGGAAGGGGCGCTGATAATATACAACCGTCTGACGGAATAAATAAATGACGGATTGCATTTTATCGAACAGATCAATCATCAATGCATTATTACTCGCCCGCATGATGATTTCGTGAAACGCTTTATTGGCTTCCATAATCTCTTCTTTGCTTCCGGTATGTCCCACTTGCACGCAATGCTCAAGAGCCGCCACTTCCTGAGCGGATAAGAAGGCAGCAGCAGATTGAGCCGCATGTCCCTCCAGTAACTTCCGTAATTCAAACGTATTTCTCAGATCCGTCTCGGTTAGCTTGACGACCCGTTTGTTCACGACTAATCCTTCCTGTTCCAGGCGGCGGATGGATTCTCGGATCGGGGTCCGGCTGACATTCAGATCGGTCGCCAGCTTTTCTTCCACAAGTTTGGTTCCCGGAGAAAGGGTGCCTTGTAAAATCATGTCCCGCAGCACTTCATAAGCTTGCTGATAGGCTGGACGGGACTTGTCCGTACTTGGTTGCATTGTATTTCACCTCTATCTTTACTTTAGCGAAAATGAAGCCAATAAACAACCAGATAAAAAACCGAATTTAAATATTTGGATACATAAATAATAAAATTGTATACAAAAATTAAAATGTTGTGTACAATAACGAATGTGAACAGCAATGATAGCGATTACAAGAATGGAAAGCGAAGAATTTAGGCTGGAGGGATTGCAAGATGAAGAAACGAATTGGATTTATTGGACTCGGTATTATGGGACGTCCTATGTCATTGAACCTGATCCGGGCGGGATATGATGTAAGCGTATACGATATTAATCAAACGGCTGTGATGTCATTGGCTGATGCGGGAGCGCGAGGCGCAGCATCTCCGAAAGAGGTAGCTGAACATAGTGATGTCATCTTCACGATGCTGCCCAATTCAGAACATGTCCGCACCGTTATAACGGGCGAACAAGGTGTGCTGGCAGGAGCCAATACGGGGAGTATTATTATCGATATGAGCTCGATCTCACCGGTCGTTTCCAAAGAGCTGGCTCAGCTTGTATCCAAATCAGGCTTGCATATGTTGGATGCGCCCGTAAGTGGTGGGGAACCCAAAGCTATAGATGGTACACTCGCCATCATGGTGGGCGGCAATGAAATGATTTTTGAATCTGTGAAAGAGGTTCTGCAAGTGGTCGGACAGGATGTAACGCGAGTGGGGGATAATGGTTCAGGTGCAACAGCCAAGCTGGCGAATCAGATTATCGTGAACCTGAATATTGCCGCCATGTCCGAAGCGCTTGTATTTGCAGCCAAGGCTGGCATTGATGTAGAGAAGATGTATCAGGCGATCCGCAGCGGGCTCGCTGGAAGTGCGGTACTGGATGCGAAGGTTCCACTTATTCTGGATCGTAACTTTGTCGCTGGCGGACGCATTGATATTAACCTCAAAGACATGACCAATGTGATGGAAACGGCGCATGATATCGGAGTTCCATTACCGCTCAGCAGTCAGTTGCTGGAGATCTTCCATGCACTGAAGATTGATGGGAAAGCCGCAGATGACCATGGCGGAATCGTTCAATATTTTGAGAAACTCGCAGGTGTAGAAGTGAATCGGGTTCAATAAAAAATTTAAAAAAGAAAAAAGATTTTGAATAGATATAGATATGAGGTGGAGAGACATGACCTATCAGACGTTATCGGATATCCCCGCAGCTCTTCGGACGGAAAACTCTTCTGAAGGATTGCGAGGACAGATTAAACAATTGCAGGATGCGAGGGCTCGCAAAATTATCGTGTTGGATGATGATCCAACCGGTGTTCAGACGGTTCATGATATTGATGTGTTGACGCAGTGGGACAAGCCACTGTTGCAGGAGGCGTTTCGATCCTCTGAATCGTTATTCTATATTCTGACCAATACACGAGGGCTGGATGCAGATACAGCGGAACGTATTAATCGGGAGATTGCCCGCAATGTGCAAGAGGTTGCAGCAGAAGAAGGAACGAGTTTCACCTTTGTGAGTCGTAGTGACTCCATGCTACGTGGTTATTATCCGCTGGAGACGGATGTGCTAGCCGAAGAAGTGGCGCGTGTCAGCGGACGTGCATATGACGGACAACTGATCATTCCGGCCTTTTTCGAGGCAGGACGGGTTACGGTAGGCAACACGCATTATATGGTTGAGGGCGAACAGTTGATTCCAGTTCATGAGACGGAATTTGCCAAGGATAAAGTATTCGGGTATGAGCATGGAGATCTGCCATCGTGGGTCGAGGAGAAGACTTCAGGCCGTATTAAGGCTAGTCGCTGTCTTACCATTTCACTGGAGGAAATCCGTCAAGGAGTCGATGTAGTCAAAGCGATTTTGCTAAAAGCCGAAAGCAATGTACCGATTATCGTGAATGCGCTATCTTATGCAGACATGGATGTACTTTCTCTGGCTTTGCTGCAAGCAGAGGATGAGGGGAAAGCTTTTATTTTCCGGACGGCGGCCTCCTTTGTCAAATCGTATGCGGGTATCTCGGATCAGGCATTTTTGCCAAAAGAACGGCTGATCGCAAGCGGACAGGAACAACATGGTGGTATCGTTGTTGTTGGTTCCTATGTGCAGAAGACGACTCGTCAACTGGAACAACTGCTTACGTTTCCGGGCATCATAAGTCTGGAGATCGATGTGGAACGTGTATTAACGCCAGATGGATATACCGACGAGATTCGACGTGTGATTGGTGAAGCTAATAGGCAACTTGCGGAGGGGAATAATGTTGTTGTATACAGCAGCCGTAAGCTCATCACAGTCGAAGGACATGAGGGTAATTTCAAGATCAGCCAGACGGTATCGTCAGCTTTGGTCGAGATTGTGCAATCCCTTGAAGTCGTACCAAAGTTCATTATTGCCAAAGGCGGCATTACATCCAGTGATGTGGCAACGAAAGGTTTAGCCATACGCAAAGCAAGGGTGCTCGGTCAAGTGGCTGCGGGTATTCCGGTATGGTTGACAGGGGAAGAAGCCAAATTCAGTGGTATCCCATATATCGTGTTTCCAGGGAATGTTGGCGGGGAACGTGCGCTGTTGGAAACGGTAGAGAAGATCGAAGCTTAAGCTTAATACGAAGGCGCGCAGTGTTCAGGTCGTTTGGGCCAGTGTAATACTGCGTGCTGACACAACATAACAACTTGGGGGAGGCTATTCGGATGTATTCCGTATTCGGTCTTAGTCATGATGCAAGTCTGCTGCTCTACGCACTGATATCCATTCTTGGATTGATTCTGTTGATTGCCAAATTTAAAATGAATCCGTTTGTTGCCCTGATCGTGGGTGCTATCTTTATGGGATTGATCTCAGGTATGCCGTTCACGGATATCGTGAAGTCTTATCAGGAAGGTGTTGCAAGCGTTCTCGGATTTATCGCAATTGTTCTGGGACTTGGAACGATGCTCGGGAAACTCATGGCCGAATCTGGTGGGGCCGAACGAATAGCCCAGACACTCGTACGTGTCTTCGGGGAGAAGAACGTACACTGGGCGATGATGGTTGTTGCGCTGATCTGTGGTATTCCGGTATTTATCCAGGTCGGGATCGTGCTGCTGTTCCCGCTGGTATTTGTTATTGCGAAGCATACAGGAACATCGCTGATCAAAATCGGACTTTCACTTGTCGCAGGTCTTGCCGTGGTGCACAGTCTGATTCCGCCTCATCCGGCGGCGATGCTCGCTGTAGGAATCTTCAATGCCGATGTTGGTAAAACGATATTCCTGGCTCTGATTGTATCCCTTCCAGCCGCAGCGATTGCAGGTCCGCTCTATGGAACATGGATTTCCAAGCGGATCAAAGTCGAGACTTCAAGTGAGCTGATGGAACAGTTCACCGAGACCAAAGATCGGGAACTGCCTGGGTTCGGTATCACTCTCTTTACGATTTTGCTTCCAGTGATTCTGATGTTGCTGGCTACGATTGTGGATCTGATGCTGCCAGAGTCGAATGTGTTCCGTCAGGTCGTTGATTTCATCGGTAGTCCGATTATTGCACTGCTGCTCGCTCTGCTCTTTTCCTTCTATTCTTTTGGATATGCACGTGGTTTCAGCAAACAGCAGATATTAAAATATACGAATGATTGCTTGGGCCCAGTTGCCTCCATCATCTTGCTGATCGGTGCAGGCGGCGGATTCAACCGCATCCTGACAGACAGCGGTGTAGGTGATGCGATCGCAGGATTTGCCCAAAGTGCGCATCTGTCGCCACTCGTGCTGGCTTTTGTCATTGCCGGATTGATTCGTGCAGCGGTAGGCTCAGCTACGGTGGCGATGACAACAGCGGCGGGTATTGTGGCTCCAATCGCCATGACAATGCCGGGTGTAAGCCCTGAATTGCTGGTGCTCGCAACGGGAGCAGGTTCGATTATTTTGTCCCATGTGAATGATTCAGGGTTCTGGATTGTCAAAGAGTACTTGAATCTGTCTGTGCCGCAGACACTTAAGACATGGACGGTCATGGAGACCATTCTCGGATTTGCCGCCTTCGGCATGGTGTTATTGTTAAGTATCTTTATTTAACAAGAAAAACGTTACGTGGGCGTTACGAAAATGAAGTAATGCCACAATACCTATAAAGTCCGTCATACCTATAAAGCCCATAAACATAACAAAAACACGCCGCTGTGGCGTGTTTTTGTTATGTTTATGTTTACGATCCATCATGGTTAAGATGGGTTGACTATGGCCTTTCCAGACGGAGTTGTACGGAAATTCTGTTCGTAGATCTCATTTACGCGATGGAGAACGGCAGGACCTTGCTCTGTGAAACGAAGTGCTGTTGCTTTATTTTTAACCAGAAATGTACCCGATTTATGTCTGGTGGGTGATAGAGCCGCACTGTAGAGCAATGAAGCGCCATGACTGGGATGAGGGAAGAACCATTTCATAATGGGTTTGATATAAAAGGGCAGGCCGGATGTTTTGTTGCCACGTAGCGTGTTATTTCCACCAGGATCTACGCTTAGCAGTTGTATGCCATCCGCTTTGCCAGACTTGGCAACCTCGCGTGTCCATAAGGAGAGACCGAGCTTCGAGGTGGCATAGGGACCAAACAGCTTTTTGAACTCAGCTGGACGTTCCAGGATGTTTAAATCAAATTGTTTGATCATATTGAACGCGGTGGTAGAGGTATTGACGACTGTTTTTATCTGTCCTTTGAGCAACAGCTCAACGAATTCCATGTAAATGATGTATGGGACCACAGTTTGAAGTTCAAAGTGCATTTCATGCCCTTGGTCAGAAAAACGAAGTTCGGAAGCACTGCCCCCGGCATTGTTAAACAAAACATCGATGGAATCGGTATCGGACTTGATCTGGTTTAGTGCCGTTCTCAGACTGTCGTAGTTGGTTAGATTAGCCTGAACCAAACGAAGTTGGCCTGAACGTAAGGCGCTCTGTATTTCGGTATCGTCGGCAGGGAACGTGGAACGGTTGAGACCGATTACCTGCCATCCTTCGGCCAGTAATTGGCGAGTCAGTTCAAGGCCAATTCCCGATGTTGAGCCTGTGATGAGAGCGGTGCGAACTTGGTTTCGTATATTCATAAATACCTCCAGAAAGAATGGGATTACAGAACGAATCTGTATGCTGCGCTCATTCTATAACTTGGAGTCGACTCCAAGTCAAGGGGGCAGGGTGGGACGGATCACGCTTGACTTGGAGCTGGCTCCAAGTTGTAATATGAAGAGAGATGAATGCGGAGGAGGGCCATAGGATGAGCCATATTGAAGTGTTCTCCATTAAAGAAACGTCGGAACGGGCCGGATTATCGGAAGATACGATTCGTTATTATGAGAAGATCGGACTGCTTCCCCGAGCTGAACGCAAGGCCAATCGCCATCGGGTATACCGCCCGGAGGATATTCATACGATGAAGTTGATTACTTGCCTGAAAAAAACAGGCATGTCTCTGGAGGAAATGAAGCCTTATCTACAGATGTCCATGGATTCGGATCTGGCAGATTTCCCGGAGGAACGGGAGATGCTGGTGAACCATCGAAAGAAAGTTGAAGCACAGATTGCTTCGCTACAGCAGGTGGTTGATTTTATCGACGAGAAGTTGGATAAACGAAGTATGTATCCTGATGAATGCTCTATTACCGAGGAGAATCAGATGTCTGTGTTTGAGAAAAAGAACCTATTCTCTTGATGGCGCTGCTGCCTATTTGAATCCGAAACCCACGTCATGATGACGCGGGTCTTTTTGCTGTTTCTAGTATTTAATATCGAGTGTATGACGAAGTCGTTTGATATCGCTTTTGGGAGGGAGACCATACATGCGGGCATACTCCCTGCTGAATTGAGACGGACTTTCATAGCCAACCTGGAAGGCAGCGTCGGCGGCATCGGTTGAACCTGCAAGCAGCATTCGCCGGGCTTCATGCAATCGAATTTGTTTCTGGAATTGCAAAGGGCTCATGGCGGTAATGGCTTTGAAATGATGATGTAATGAGGAAGAACTTATGTTGATCATGGCAGCAAGTTTCTCAATCCGAAGTGGCTTAGCGTAATCAGATTGGATGACTTCGATCACCTCGGCGATGTGCTGTGCATGACTGTCCTGAATAGCAAACTGCTTGATGGAATGTCCGTGTTCATCCTGAATAATGCGATATAGAATTTCGCGGATAAACAGAGGGGCGAGGACAGGAATGTCTTCAGGTGTATCCAGCAGCCGAACCAATCGGATCACGGCTTCAAGAAGGGAAGGTTTGGTTGAGCTAACAAACAATCCTCTTCGTGTTGAATGGTCAGGTTTGGGTTGTGCAGAAGGCGTATCCTGAATCAGATCAAAAATCTGCCCTGAATCAAAATCCAGTCGCATACATAGATAGGGATGTTCGGTTGTAGCCTTTACAACCTGCCCTGAAATAGGCAAGTTTACGGAAGCTACCAAATATTGCGACAGGTCGTAGGTGTAGCTCTCGCGGGCGAGTACAACTAATTTGGAACCTTGGGCGACAATGCAGAGGGCAGGCTGATGAACGGAATATATGGGTTGTGAGATCTCGGAGGCACGGATTAAGGCAAGCGAAGGAATTGCTGTTGGATGTATCCCGTCATTTGGGGTGAAGTGCTCAATAAGTTGGGCCAATTGTTGCTGCTGCTCTGTGATGCCCGTATCCGTTTCATTTGTTTTAATGAGCATGAATTGCATCCCCCTTGTAAACCACTATTACTACTATTTTAAACGTGCTGGAGGATTAGGCAAGAATACTGTGGGATTTTTCTATCTTACAACGACTGATCCTCTACATAATGGAGATAAGCAACGGAATCTTCTGAAGCAGAGAGGAGTGAGAAACGATGGAGCGCAATTCAATGGATGACCAACAAGAACCAAAACATCCGTATGTGGGGATGTGGGTCACGAAGGATGGATATATCAGACACGAACTTCTTCCTTGCGGCAGATATGATGAAGCGAGAGGAGATCGGCAAAGTGCATATCAGGGTCGCTATGTTGTTCATGGGAAGCATATAGAATACGTGGATGATACGGGATTTACAGCTGATGGAGACTTCAGGGATGGCGTTTTGTATCATGCAGGCATGGTTTTGTATAGAGAAAATGTACAATAACAACGGAATAAGGAGCGATCTAATATGTCCAATGTAAAAGGGAAAGTTGTTGTCATTACCGGCGCGAGTAGCGGAATTGGTGAGTCAACAGCTCGATTGCTTGCACAGCATGGAGCACATGTAGTTATTGGAGCTAGACGTATGGAACGTTTGGAGGCATTGGCCTCCTCCATTCGTGTGGAAGGCGGATCGGTGGAATATCATTCGCTGGATGTTACCAGATTGGAAGAAGTGCAAACAATCGTTGACCTCGCTCAAACTCGCTATGGACTTGTCGATGTTATTTTAAATAACGCTGGAGTCATGCCGCTATCTCCCCTTGAATCGTTAAAAGTAGATGAGTGGAATCGAATGATAGATGTTAACATTCGTGGGGTTCTGCATGGCATTGCAGCTGGACTACCCGTCATGAAAAAGCAGGGTTTCGGCCAGTTTATTAATATCGCCTCTATTGGAGCCTATAGCGTGTCACCAACGGCAGCGGTGTATTGTGCAACCAAATACGCGGTCCGCGCCATCTCGGAGGGTTTGCGACAGGAAGTAGGCGGAGACATTCGTGTAACCCTTGTATCGCCGGGCGTGACGGAATCGGAACTCGCGGATACGATCTCTGATAAAGAAGCACGTGATCTCATGAAAGAATATCGACGCATATCCATTCCTGCCTCGGCGATTGCGCAAAGTATCTTGTACGCCATTAGCCAGCCGGCAGAGGTGGACGTAAATGAGATTGTAGTGAGACAGACAGCAAGCATGGCTTAAGGTCGGATCCTCTTTTGGTATATAATAGGTTCAATTGATACGAAATGAGGAGTTCAACCTTGACCTTACAACAATTAAAATATGTAATTGAAGTTGCCACGCGTGGCTCGATGAATGAAGCGGCCAAACGGCTATTTATCTCGCAACCCAGCCTGTCGAATGCCATTCGGGATCTGGAGCAGGAGCTGCGTATTACCATTTTTGAGCGTACCAATAAGGGGATATCGCTTTCCAAAGAAGGCGTTGAGTTTCTGAGTTATGCACGTCAGGTGGTGGAACAAGCCGAACTGCTGGAAAACCGGTATCTGAACGCCAAGCCATCTCCGCAGCATTTCTCCGTATCGACACAACATTATGCATTTGCGGTGAATGCCTTTGTTCGTTTGGTACAGCAGTATGGTCAGGATGAATACGAGTTGGCGCTTCGAGAGACGAAGACATATGAGATTATTCAGGATGTGAAAAGCTTGCGCAGTGAAATTGGCATTCTGTATTTGAATGAGTTCAATGCCAAGGTAATTAACAAATTGCTAAAAGACGCGGGGTTGGTTTTCACGAGCCTGTTCACAGCCAAGCCCCATATCTTTATCAGTGTGAAGAACCCGCTGGCGAAGCAGGAGTCGGTTGCGATTGAGCAACTGCAGGATTATCCGTACCTGTCCTTTGACCAGGGGGAGTACAATTCTTTTCATTTTTCCGAAGAAATTCTGAGTACGTTATCTCATCCCAAAAGCATACAGGTCAATGACCGCGCAACGTTGTTTAACCTGTTGATTGGTTTGAATGGTTATACGATCTCTACTGGAGTACTCAGCTCCGACTTGAACGGTAATGAGATTATTCCTGTTCCGTTGGAATGCGAGGAAACCATTAATGTAGGCTGGATAAGTCATAAGAGCACTTCGCTCTCCAATCTGGGCGTAGAGTATGTCCAGGCACTGCATGAGGCAATAGGGTCTTAACACATGTTGAAAGGTGTATACAAAGGCCGTTTCCGAGCAATCAGGAACGGTCTTTTGTTGTTCTTTGACCCGTATTCAAGTATAGGGTGGTGCGTTATCATCCCTTATAATAGAATGATGATAGACAATGAATTGGCAGTCAGTACGAAGGGAGCACGGTTAGTGAGAGTTCTGTATCGAAATAAAAGTGAACAGCATGAGCTGACGGTATATGATACAAAAAGGCTGTATGGAGAGAAAGGGCAGTTTCGTGTATTAGAATTCTCCAACGCAGCTGTGCAGGGCGCAATGGATCTGGACGAGCCTGCCCGGATGGTATTGGAGTATCCCAGAGCGATGGTACATCTAATGGAGCGGAATAATTCTGAGTTTGATGCGGTATTTGTGGTGGGACATGGCATTGGCACATTGCCAACCTACTTGTCTGATCGTCAGGTAAAGGTGGCTGAGCTGGACGCGGAGGTTGTGGAGTTGAGCCAAACCTTTTTTGGATATGAGGGAAGTCCTGTGCTCGTTGGGGATGGTCGCAAATTGTTAGGGCAGGAACCTGCGGGGACATATGATTATATTATTATTGATGCTTTTACGGCAACGGGGACACCAGAGCAGTTTATATCCAGTGATTTTTTTGCCATGGTCAAGGACAAGCTGGACTCGGAAGGGGCTGTGATCCTTAATGTGTTCGGGCGTGCGGGAAATGATCGGCTTGTCAATGCGATCTATACGACACTGCAGGGACAGTTTGCCTATACACGTGCATTCGCATTGCCAGTAGAAACAGCCGATGAAATCCAAAATCGTATTTTGATGGGGAGCCATCACCCGATCGAGTTTCAGGTTCGTCACATGGCCGGGTTTGTTGAACAGGAGCCGGAAGAAGGGTATATCATTGTCGATCCAGGTTGATCCTGAACAGTAATTCTGCCAGAAAAAGTAAAATGTCATTAAATCGTCAATCTTACGATGAAATTGTTAAGACTTCACAAACTCTTTATTTGATCTTAACAACTTTCGTATAAGATAGAGGGAATATGCCTTTTCATGAAAATCCGGGGGAAGTTATAAAATGATCGCACAGAACAGAACATCCAGATTACGAAGAAAAATCAAAAATATTAAGAAGATCAGCCTTACAGCATTGCTCGGCGGGTTGGTCACCATTTCCGTTTTAATGACATTGACCATTATGGTCATTTCATCTTATACCTCTCAGAAACAGTCACTCATTGATAACACCCTGTCGCTAAATTATGCGAGTGCTGTGCAAATGAGCCAAACGCTGGATTCGCTTTTTTATTCCATGCAGGCGAGTTTGAAGTATGCAGCCAAGTATTTCCCGGAGATGGATTATTCTGATACGGATAAATTGGATTCCACCCTGGATTTGATTCGGAACAGCAGCAACTTTTTTAACTCCGTTGCTCTGGTAGATAAAACGGGAGTAGTCAGGGCCATATCACCCTATTCACAGGCAAGCGTAGGTCAGCATGTTAGTTCTGATGCAGCAAAAGCCGCGATTAAAGCGAAGGCTTCATATATCTCCGAAGCGTACCAGACGCCAAGAACGAAGCGCCGAATTGTATTTGTCAGTGAACCGATCTTCGATTCAGCGGGAACGTACCAAGGGACGATAGGCGGAAATATTTTTTTGCAGGAAGATAATATTTTGAGTCTTTCTTTTGGGAGTCAGCTCAAGACAAGCAATGGTTCCTACTTTTTTATTGTAGATAAGAAGGGCACCTTGTTATTTCATCCGAACACGAATCGAATTGGTGAAAATGTCAGTAAGAATGAAGTAGTGCAGAAGCTGCTCCAAGACGAGACGGGGAAAGAACAATACAAAAACCTGGCAGGTGTGGACTCGCTTGCGGGTTATTACAAAGTCCCCTCAACAGACTGGGGCGTCGTGATCGTGTCACCAACCCAAACGGTGTACGATCAATTGAATCATCACATCCGTATGTTGTTGCTGTACACTTCAGTGCCTTTCCTGATTCTGACCCTTATTGTAGTGCGGGTTGCACGCAAACTGGCCAGTCCTTTTGCTATGTTGGCAGATCTGGTGAATCAGGTTGATAAAGGACAAGTGGAGCTGCCTGTAATGAAGCCTCACTGGAACAGAGAGGCGGATCTTCTCACACGAACAGTGGTTGGCGCGATGGCGAACTTTAGGAAACAGACGAACCAGCTGGCCTATGACGCCAGAACAGATGTCTTGACAGGCATGAACAATCGCAGAACCTTCGAAGAGGTCATTCAGGACTGGATTCAGAACGAAGTTCCATTCTCCATTATTGTTCTGGATATTGACCGCTTCAAATCCATTAATGATACATTCGGGCATCATGCAGGGGATGAAGTACTGAAACACATTGCCAATATCATTCAATTGTCTGTTCGACCAGAAGATGTCTGCGCCCGGTTTGGTGGAGAAGAATTTGTAGTCTTGTTAAGGAATTCCGAGTCTAACGTGGCTTTTGAGATTGCTGAACGTATTCGAATAACGGTCGAGGAAAGTATATTGCCTATAGATCGTTCCGTTACCATCTCGGCTGGGATTGCTGAATATCCGAAACATTCCACAACAGCGACAGAACTGTTTCACCTGGCGGATAATGCATTGTATCAAGCAAAAGAAGAGGGACGTAATCGTACGGTTACGATCCAGACGGTTATCAAATAAGCAAAGAAGCTGCTCCCTGGGAACAAGGGACAGCTTCTTTTGTCTTTTATACGTCTTGCGAAACACCGAGGTCCGTAGTGATAAAACGATACATTATAGCAGGGCATCGAGAGAATAAGCCCCGGCACCAGCAAGGGCAACACCAATTAACGATCCAAGCATCACAAGGTTATATTCGAATCCTCCGTTCAGATTCCATAGACCTTTGCCTGCATGGACCTTGACGATCGCTACAATCATCGGAATCATGAGCAGAACGGCCCCAAGGATAATCCATAGACCGGCTCCAAACAGGAATCCACCGATCAATTCAGTAAGTCCGGCACACACGGCCATGGTCCTGGCAGGCTGCAGACCAATCGCCCCGAAGAATTCAGCCGTCCCTGATACACCCTCGCCACCAAACCAGCCAAACAGTTTCTTGCATGCATGTCCGATCATAATGAAACCAATTACAAGACGAATGATGAGTAAGCCTGTGTCTAACATATGATTATTTCCTCTTCTCTGGATGGATAAAATGGTGAACGTATATACGTCACTTCAGTGACGATAGAATAGCGTCGCATAGCGCCATCGTTCCAATATTATCTTTGGCGCTCGAATGGGGGAGAGATTGATTCTGGCAACATTCGATGAAATGAGCCATTTCACCAACGAACCCACGCAGATAAAGGTCCCGATAAGCTCCCGACATGGGGGAGCCGGAAGGGGTATATATGGTATCTTGCTCCTCAAGAGATTTCCAGGGAAGGCTGTCCGAGCTGCGGGATTGATGAACAGTAAGTGTGTTGATCTCATCAGCAGACGCAAATCCATTATCAAAGGTGACGAGCACACTTTCGCTCTCTCTTGACCATGCACTCATGCCTGTAAAGTACGCACTTCCCACGATGTCATTCTCAAATACAAGGGAAATACTCTGATTAATATGTTCCCCGTCTTTCACAGTTGTGCCTGTAACCCGCACGGCTTCTCCGAACAGGAAACGCATCAGATCAACCATATGAATGGCAGCGAGCTTCATGAACTGCTCCTCATCCTTGCAAAATGGGGTACTGTCCACAGCGAACTTCATCTGGAATGAATGAACCTTACCTAGCGAACCACAATCAATGAGTTCCTTGAGTTTCATATATACCGGAGCATAACGTTTCATAAAACCAACCATGACGACGACGCCAGCCTGCTCGGCAGCTTCCGCTACAGTGGCGGCTTCCGCTGCGTTCCATCCGAGCGGCTTATCCACGTATACATTTTGGCCGGCCCGAATACATTCAAGGACAAGAGCAGTCTGATCTACAGGCTGGGCGACCACAACGACTCCGTCACAAGTTTCCTGCTGTAACATAAGCCCAGCGTTGTCATACGCTTTTCCGTTGCTCCCAAATCGCAGCAGAGCTGCTTCAGAACGTTCGGTACTGCGAGTGGCAATGGCCTGAATCTGTGCTCCGGCTTCAACAGCAGAAGGATATATATTCGTGGATGCGTGAAACCCGGCACCGATAAAGCAAAGATTGGCTGTTTTCAAATTGGATATCTCCTTCGTTTTTGAATTCGTATGAGTCTTTTATTTGCTTAATGCTACGATAGGGTGTTTGAAGATGATAAAAAAGGACATATGTCCTATTCGTGAATGGATAAAAAGAAGTTGCATTTTTATTTTGGAGCATGTATACTCTGAATTACGGTAAAACAAGGAATTGCTTCACCGGAACGCTTTTCATCGATGGATGAGGAGATACATATTATGCGGTCGTGGCGGAATTGGCAGACGCGCACGGTTCAGGTCCGTGTGGGCTAACCCCCCGTGGAGGTTCGAGTCCTCTCGACCGCATCTAACAAAAAAGGTTCGTGATTTGCTCTAGGGCAATTCACGAACCTTTTTTATTTTGTGGCTAATTAGTGTGAAGCCTACATTTTGCTACCAGCATTCTAATGCTAATGCTGATGTCGGCGCTGGCGCATAATAACTGCCGTGATGATCCCGGCAATGGCTCCTGCAATACCGAATAGGGTAACACTGGCAACCACTTCAAACGACTGGAGACGAAACAAAAAAGCGATACCACTGCCAAAAGTGGTTCCAGCGAGAAATCCGAGCGAAATTCCTAATTCTTTGGTTAATTTCATCGATTCACCTACTTGGAAATGTGAGATATGGATTTGCAAATATTGGGTACAGGCAGTAAAGTGTGATCAGGAAAATCATCACATTTTATTTCCTTTTTTCATTTTGTGGTTTTAACCAGGTAATTATGCATGATATCTCATATGGGAGGGTAAGAGCGAATGAATATGAACGAACGAATTGCAGCGTGGAATGAGGAAGCACAGGAGTGCAGTTGTGGTCATCAACATCGAGTAGTGGATATGCTGATTCATCTGGAAGCTGGGGCTATGCAGAGGTTACCGGGTTATTTATCTGACAGAGAATACGGCCGGGTGACGGTTGTTTATGATCGACATACATTACGGGCGGCTGGATCTGATGTCCTGAGCAGTATACGGGAAGAGGGAATTCATGTGGATGAGATCGCCCTGCCGGAGAATCGTACGGGTGATATCGTTGCGGATGAAGCAGCTATTGTACAGGTCATGTTGGGTGTGAATCTGGAAAGTCAGGCTGTCATCGCTGTGGGTTCAGGTACCATCCACGATCTGGTGCGATTTGTATGTTCCAAGATGAACAAGCCTTTTCTGTCCATACCTACAGCGGCTTCAGTAGATGGTTTTACCTCTGCGGGTGCACCCTTAATTGTAAGCGGAATCAAACAGACATTTCAGGCTGTTCCTCCTGAAGCTATTTTTGCCGATATGAATATTCTGGAGCAAGCTCCCCAAGTGATGACGGCTGCCGGATTCGGAGATATGCTTGGCAAATATACTTCCCTAGCAGACTGGATTGTTTCTCGTGATCTGGGCGGGGAACCGTTCTGTCCGGTCGCTTATCGGATGACAGAAGAAGCACTGAACAGCTGTATAGACCATGTGCAAGCGATTGCGGAGGGGCGAGCTGAGGGAGTAGCGGTATTAATGGATGCACTGATCGTTTCCGGCATCTCCATGCTGATCATTGACCATTCCCGTCCGGCATCTGGAGGTGAGCACCACTTGTCTCATATCTTGGAGATGGATCTTATGCAAGCGGGTGACAGACCGGTTCTGCATGGTGCCAAAGTTGGCGTAGCCTGTGCATTGCTTACGGTAAAATATAAAGAACTCGCACAAACATCGGGTGAACCCGTATTTGGTATATATGACCATTTGCCCGAAGCTGCTCAGCTCACAGCATGGTTGGAACAAGTAGGTGGACCTGTGACTCCTGAACAACTCGGTGTAACCCCAGAGATGGTAGAACATGCGTTCAAAACCGCGCATACACTTCGTCCTCGATATACCGGATTGAAATATATCAATGAAGTGCTGAACATGAGGTAAGGATGACTTTTCATGAATAACGGTCTTCTTGAGTTGTATAAGCTTGGCTTGTAGAGCGCTGTAAGGGCCCTATTTGGAAGCGGAAGGTAGAGAAGGGTAGATTATCTGACATTGCCGACAGAAGGGCCTGGAGAGTACTTCAGGTTCGGGAGAGAAGGGATACCGTTTATTTAAAAAGGCTCTGGCCTCCTTAAGGGAGAGCAGAGCCTCTTGGCTGTTCGCTTATTTAGTTGTTACGACGATCTTTCAAGATGACATCTGCGAACAGAATAGTTTTCGGGATGCGGAAAAATTGCTCCGCTTGTTCCTGAAACGCAGCAGAAGGCAGCGTTCCCTGATGCAGCCATTTGCGGAAAGTGCCGGGATGAACCCCGATCCAGTGGCTGACATCTGTCACCGACAAATCATGGACCATACACAAGCCTGTCAGAATACGGTTACTAACCGGAGAACGGGTCACTGTACGCTTCATGAAGCGAGATGACTCGGGTTGACATATGACAGGGCTATTGCGGACAACTTCTTCATTGAAGAGAATATGACGCGGGTAGCCGAGTAATTGGCAAGTCTTGTCCAAATTGGTACTGCCGGGTATCCGTCCTTCATACACCCACGCACTGACACTGCGTGAAGAGATGGAGAGGTCTTCAGCGAGCTGGGACAACTTGATATCATTGGCCATCAGCACGGCAAGAAGAACACGATTGCGGATTTGACAGCGTGTCGGTTTTCGGAATCGTTTAACACGGACGCCTTTTCCCAAGTATTTACGGTTGATCAGAGACCACGCCTGGATGGAATGTTGTTCTGGTTGATTAGGCATATTTCCTCCGATTTTTTTTAACCAAATACTACAATAAACAACGGGGTACTTTCAAGTGCCGGGTTTACCGGTTATAAATACGTCAATGCGTCAATTCATGATAAAGAGGGAACTACGAACTAGACCATGCGCAATTCACATCCTAGTATATTCCTAGATTACAATGTTTCACTAAAAATGAGGGAACAAATTGAACAGGAATAAAAATAATATAGTTCTAATTACTCATTAATAGGTCTAAAGAACTTTTATCTATTTTTTGTTGATATGATGCGGTTTATTTCCCTGAATTCCCCAAAAACTTGTGATTATCGTTACCCGAGTACATAGAGGATGTGCACAAATCTGAAATGATAAATCCGCATGTTCAGCATGACAAGTGACCTGTCAAATCTCTCACTCTTACATATATTGTAGGATACTCAAGTGTAAGGGAGAGGTGAGGAACGTGAATCTATCTGTGAATACCTTTGCTGCCATCTCGGGAGCATTTGTTACGTTTGCTTTTGGTGGGTGGGATCAACTGCTGAGCCTGCTCGCGGTCGCGATGGCTGTGGATTATATCACAGGTTTGGCGGCGGCGGTAAGAACGGGTACCGGATTGAATAGCAACATTGGGTTCTGGGGGATTGCTCGCAAAGGGCTGATGCTGACCGTTGTCTTGCTTGCCCACCGAATTGATCTGATTATGGGAACCGATATTATCAAAGGCGGAGCTATCTATTTTTATCTGGTGAATGAACTGATCTCGATTACCGAGAATTATGCCAAAATCGGCCTTCCATTGCCTGCTAAGCTCAGACAGGCCATTGCAGTGTTGAAGAAACAAGAAGATCAGGAGTACCTGACGAATCGGGAATGGTCCAAACCGCAGCAAACCCCGGATAAAATCAAGCAGCAGTCTGAAACAGGACAAACTTCGCAGAATGAATCCGCGAAACAGACGGAGGATGCAGCTCAAGAGAAATCCGAACCGAAAGGAAACGGTTCGGATTAGTTTTTCATCTCAAGAGAACGTTTCCAAGTATCCTTTCGTAATAGAGAACGTTATGATATATTTTGGATACACGAAAATTCATTCTTTTCTACTATTATACTAAATGAGGTGCTTGCTCAGATGATAAAACATATTGTCTTGTTCAAAATGAAAGATCGCTCAGCAGAAAGTATTGAAGCCGCTGCCCAGGTGCTTCGCAATCTGGATGGTAAAATTGATGTCTTGGTTTCACTTGAAATCGGAATTGATGTGCTTCGCTCGGAAAGATCATTCGACATTTCACTCACAGCGGAATTTGCGTCACTGGAGGATCTTCAGGCGTATCAGGTACACCCGCTTCATCAGGAAGTAATCAAGTACATGAACGAAGTCAGAGAACAGTCAATTGCAGTGGACTACGAAATCTAATCTGTCATTCACACTACGTTGAGATAAAGGGGACTCTGCATGAGCGATTTAAGAGACGTTATGGAATTTTTATATATTTTTGTTGTGTTTCTAATCGCTTGTCCTGTGATGATATTCTGGCTTAAGCGAAGAGGGAAACGGAACCGATAATTCACTGAACGGGAAGTGAACGAATGTATTATGTGAACAGAGAACAGATTGCTCGCCGGCTTGATGCTGTACCGGAAGTGGCCGAAGGGCTGCGCCGGTCAGCTCAGGCCTGGGATGGCAGTCTCATGCTGGGGATGGTACAGGAACGTTGTCTTCACCTGGCGATTGAGATTGTTACCGATGTGGGGAGTTATCTGATTGACGGCTTCATCATGAGAGATGCGAGCAGTTATGATGACATTATTCAGATTAATTATGAAGAAAAGGTTTTTGACAATTCGACCTATGAGGCATTGCGTCAGCTTGTCACGTTACGTAAGCCACTGGTGCAGGATTATTACAGTTGGGAGCGGACTGAGCTTCATCCGCTTAGCGTAGCGTTACCGGGTATACTTGAACATTTTACTATTCAGGTTAGCGACTACGTGGAAAAAGAACTTGGTCCTTTCAATGGGGCACAGCCCGAGGGACAGCGTAAGGAATGAGGGAAATCGCATGACAAATGAATCAAAAGAATTCAATGAAGTGAATACTGAAAGTAAAGATGCAAATGAAACACCTTCCGGATTCCATCCGGTATATATGGTTGAACTCTTGTTCCGGGAACGTCCGGAGGTGGATCGCCTGCGATTGCAGGAAGCGATGATTCGTCACACTGGACAAGTCCGACTGGATGTGAAGCAAGGGGGCGCAGAGCAGGACCATGAAATGCTGGTCTTCTATCATCTGAACCACAAGGTATCTTTCCAGGAAGGAGATATTCCTGCACAGACCTGCATGCTTCCTGTCAATGAAATTGCAGATCGTGCACGCTTTGGCGGGGCTTTGCAGCAAGCATGGCATTGGCCGGAAGCGGGACAAGCTGTAGAAGCTGCACGTTACTCCATTCGGATACATGACATGTTCACGGCGGCTATGCCTCGCAAACAGCGCTTGGAGCTTTTTCAGAAAACTGTACTGGCAATCATGGAGAGTTTGACCTGTGATGCGCTGTATTGGTATGGCAGTGATAAGCTGGTTGAACCGGAAGCATATACGCAAGCTCAGGAACGTGAGGAACATCTGTATGCGGCCATGAACGTTCGAATGTATCAGGCCGGAGGTACGGAGGAACAGCGTGAGTTGGTCATGGATACCGTAGGACTGTCTGCGCTGGGTGTGCCTGATGTACAGTGTCACTTCGTAGGTCTTGATCCGGATACGGTGGCCCAGACCTTACTGGGTGCAGCGTATTACATATTTGATCAAGGGGATGTTCTGCAGGATGGACAGACACTGGGTTCTTCCGGCGGACGCCGCTGGCGGTGTGAGCATCAGGCGGCACTGATTGCACCAGGACGCTATGTTGTTGATTTGCACCCTGGGGATGAGCATGCAGCTGCTGAACTGGAGCCTGCTCGTCAGAACTAAGTTTAACCGGTAATGACAGATGCAAAGAGGGCGTTCAGATTATTTTTAACATCTGGAGTGTCAAGTCAAGCCTGTGCTGCTTATAATGCATCAACAGAGTAGGCATTCGCCCGGATGGGTGAGCGACAGGCCGTTGCTTCTGATCCGGTACTTAAACGATACTAAAGGGAGAGATGTGACGTGAAGGATTCTAACAAAAGTTTGTTGTGGGGAGCTCTGATCGGCTCCGTGGTAGGCTCAGTAACGGCATTGTTGCTGGCACCGAAATCAGGACGCGAGCTTCGTCAGGATATTACAGAGGGTGCTCGTCAGGTATCGGAGAAAGGTCAGGAACTGGCTGGCAAAATGGGCGAACAAAGTTCACAGATCGTATCCAAGGTCAAAGAGACCGCAGATGTTGTGATTCAGGATATTCAATCCTGGCGGAACTGCGCTGAAGGCAAAGAAATCCGCATTTCCGCAGTCATTACAGAACCCGATACGGACAAAGCAGCGGATGAGTCCGGAATCGATATTGTAGCGAAGCTTCCTGTGGATGAGTCCAAGGACGACAACTAAGCAAAGCTTGGAATTGCAGGCTTTCCTCGATTTAGAGGAGAGCCTGCTTTGTTGTGTGTCCATATGGAGATGACACAGTGCGCGGGATTTTATTTGAACCCTGTGATGAAATCGGGTAAGATGTAGGTACCTTTTTGCCGTAACGTTCATACGGTAGGAAGAAAGCTTTGGGAAACAATCGTTTTGAGAACCAATTCAATGAAGAAGGAAGCGGTGTGTTCGTGCAGCAAGCAATCGCTATATTAGACTCCGGTGTGGGGGGATTGACCGTCGCCAAGGAAGTGATGCGTCAGCTCCCGCGGGAAAAGATCATTTATTTTGGGGATACTGCCCGGACACCGTACGGACCCCGTTCGTCCGAACAAGTGAAACAATTTACGGAACAAATCGTTGATTTCTTGATCCAATTCGATCCGAAGGTTATCGTTATCGCCTGTAACACAGCGACAGCCGCCGCGCTGGATTATATCCGTGCCAAGGTGAATGTGCCTGTCATCGGTGTTATACATCCGGGAGCGCGGGCAGCCATCACAGCGACACGTACAGGACGCATTGGTGTGATCGGTACCGTGGGTACCATTGGGAGTGGGGCTTATACCTCGGCGCTTAAGCAGTTGTCCCCCTACATCGATGTGGTCAGTCAGGCTTGTCCGGCGCTGGTGCCGTTGGTAGAACAAGGTGAATTTCGTTCCGAGCACACGACACATACGGTGGAGCAATCATTGGATGAGATCAAGCAACAGCCAATTGATTGTCTTATTCTGGGTTGTACACACTATCCTTTTCTCATGGACACCATTCAGGATGTTATGGGACAGGAAGTGAAGTTAATCAGTTCGGCAGATGAAACGGCACGGGAAATCAGTACGATTTTATATGATAAACGAAAGCTGGCAAGTGGGGATGAAACCCCGGTGCATCAATTTTTCTGCACTGGCGACCCTCGTATGTTCCAGAATATCACCCGCCGATGGTTGGGAGAGCAGATCTCAAAGACCCCAGTGGTCTGGCAAGTGACGCAATTACCATAGTTATACGCAAAAGTACGCATGAATAGGACTTATAATTAATGTATATTGGCTGTACGACATCCCGGAACTGTGGAGTTCCGGGATTTTTTGTCATGATTCCGCATGAACAGGGGATGAACATGATTCATGTCACATGACGGACAACCCGGCTTGCATACATATAATACAGACACGAAATTGGTGATAGGTGAGAACCGGACAGGAGAACGATCTTTTCCTGTGGAAAGGAGAACAACATGGAACAGCAGTGGATTATCGTTCAGCGGGGAGATACGCTGCTGCGAATTGCGTCAGCACACTGTATGACCAAAGAGTTACTTGCTGCACTGAACCCGGAAGCGGCTTCCCAGCCTTACCTGCTAGCAGGTCAGATGCTGCGTATTGTCCCCGGGACTGGTCGTAGGTATGCTGTACCATCTGGAGAAAGTGTAGGCGGGATAGCAGCTCGCTTTGGTCTGGACGAAGAGGTGTTGCGCCAGGCCAATCCCGAAATCGCTAATATTGCCGACTGGGTTGGGCGTTGTATTCATATTCCGGCTTCGAATGGAAAAACTATTGTGAAGATTCAGGGAGAGTATGGTTATCGAGAATTAATCAGGGATATAAAAAAGCTGGGAAATCAATACCCGTTTATCGAAACGGGTTCGATTGGAACGAGTGTCATGGGCAAGTCACTACCTTATTTGCGTATCGGCCAAGGAAAGAGGCATATTCATGTTAATGCTTCCGTTCATGCCAATGAGTGGCTGACAACCGCAGTACTGATGAAGTTTATCGAAGAATATGCCCAGGCATATCATACGCATAAAGCATGGCATCAATTCCAGACAGAACGCTGGATGCAAGAGACAACACTCTGGGCAGTGCCGATGGTTAATCCGGACGGCGTCGAACTGGTTCAGGAAGGTGTCGTCAATCAGCATCCGCATGCACAGCAGTTGTTAGCCTGGAATGCCGACAGATCACATTTTACCCATTGGAAGGCCAATATTAGAGGGGTGGATCTGAATGATCAATTTCCCGCCCATTGGGATGAAGAGGCAGCAAGACGAGGGGTGACCTCACCTGGTCCCCGGGATTATGCCGGAACAGCTCCTTTGACAGAGCCGGAGGCACAGGCACTTGCACAGTGGACGCAGGAACACGCATTCGCTGCGGTTGTCTCCCTCCATAGTCAGGGACAGGAAATCTATTGGAACTACCGTGACCTGGAACCCAGAGAGAGCGCGCCACTGTCGCGCAGACTCGCCAAAGCTTCAGGCTACAAGGCGGTGAAGCTCGGCGGAAGTGATGCCGGATACAAAGACTGGTTTATCCAAGCGTTTGGTAAACCAGGCTTCACGGTGGAGGTCGGATTGGGTGTTAACCCGCTTCCCGTAGAACAGTTTGATGATATCTGTATAGAAGTCGGCATGTTGCTGGCTGAACTGTTATCCAATGGGTAATGGGTTTAAGGCTTGGTTATGGTTATGAAGTTGTGAAACTTAACGGTAGATTATTCGTATAACAGGAACGGACGCTATGAGCGACGTTCCGTTTTTATTTTTTTGAAATCACATACTATGTCATTCGTTCTGAATGGTTTTCGAACGGGTAATGATGGATGTGCCGTTTCGGCGACATATATAATGTAACGGAGGGATTCATATGAAGTGGAGAAGACTGCTGTCGTTCAAACGATGGACACAAGTTTTCAAAAGGCTCCCCCGGTTGCTCCGGGCTCCGCAGATTCCTTTGGGAGAGAAGCTGTTGTTTATTATTCCGGCGCTGTTATACTGGGTACTTCCGGACGTAATGCCGTTTATGCCCATCGATGATATCGGGGTGACTTTGATTCTGATGAACTGGTTTGTAAGCCGTGCAGAACGCAAATATCCTGTGCTTCAGGAAGGGGCTCCTTCTTAATTTGTGCCTAAATGGATCAGTTTAACATTGAATTCGCATCAATGTTATTGCGAAGAGCGGTAACTTTCTTTACAATAGATGCTGTAGTTTAAGAATGCTGAAATTGTTGAAACCAGCAATTACAATATAGGAGATGAAGAGAATGAACTGCAAAATTACGCGTAATGCTGCTAAAGTATTGAAGCTTGAATTGGACAAGCCGGAGAACGAAGGAAAAAAACTGCGCGTTGTCATCACCCATGCACATGGTGACCATGCTCACTACGGCCTGGATATCGACACACCAAAAGAAAATGATACGGTTGTATCTACCGATAAAGAGATTGATGTCATTCTCGCGAATGATCAGCCTTTGTTGAACGGTGTTAAAATTGACTACCTCTACTTCCCGGAAGAGGGCTTCGTTATTACGAATCCGTCCCAAGGTAATCACGGCGACCACTAAGGGCGCGAAGAAGGGGAACTCATGGCTAACGATATCCGCGTATGCGAAAAATGTAATCATGTCCGACTGAAATCGATTGTGCCCAAGTTGCAAAAAATGGCTCCAGACACGGAGATCAAGATTGGGTGCAAATCCTATTGCGGTCCTTGCGCGAAACGTGCATTTGTCTTTATTAATGGTCGGTATATCAGTGCGCCGACAGAAGAAGAAGTGCTCGCCAAAGTCGCAAAGTTCGTGAAGTAACAGGATATAACAAGGAAATTGAACGAAGAGTTCAAACATCCGCAAGGAGGGGCGATGTGCCTCTCCTTTTTTGCGTTTGGGTAACAGTGAAAGGCTGCTTTAAAATGCGGCATCCTTCATCATTTCAGTAATTTGAAAAGTATTTTCTTGAATTTCAATGGCGATGACTGTATTATCCTTTTTCAGAAAATGTACATGTCCCATTCGTTTTTCCTTCAATTCGACCCAACCTGTATCCGCTAACTTCTGAAAATAATCCATTGGCGGGTATAGTCCTTGCTCACCCCCAATATGTTTCAGTTCGTAATTAGCGCCTTTTTTAAGGTTAGGATCATCGGAATAAGCTATGCCTTCAATAAGCCTGGCATTGCTTGGAACTGGAATGTCTGGGTTAATGTATGATCCCGTATAGCCTGTTATCTCGTATGTTGCAGGAGCGCAACCTTGTATCCAAATGAGCAAGGGCAACATGCACAGAGTCAATACTTTTTTCTTCAAATGATGTCCTCCTAAACCGGGATGGGTACCTTATAAACGCAGTAAGACAGGTTAAGGTTACGATAAAAATGCAAAAGAGAATAAGGAAGACTTGTGTTATCCATCCTAAAGGGGTAACAGGAACATGATCATCCCAAGGAGGAATACTCATGCCGAAGCGTTATGATTCCAGTTTGCAGGCTGATACTACTGTATCTCAGGCGCAAAATGCGGTGAACAAGCTTCATTATGCTGTATCTCAGGCCATGTCTCATCCGACGGCACAGACCATTGTACAGGCGGAACGTCGTTTGGCACATACGGAGCAGGCGATGCGTCAAGCAGAGCTTTCACTCGGCGGGCAAGGTGTTGAGCTGGCAGAAGAGATGTTCATCGAGGAGAAGAGACGATTGAATTCCATCCAGAGTCAGCACGGTCAAGGGAATCAATAACGTTCCTGTTCACACCAGAACCCGCAGGGCAGCAATGCTTTGCGGGTTTTTCATATCTTTTGCAAAGATTCCCGATCCATGGGTTTACTCTGATAGTATGTCGAATGGTCGCTTAAAATTCTGTGAGAAGGTTAATAGAACAAGAGCAGGCAAAATTCCATACGGGAGGTACAGAATGACAAAACATATTACAGATTGTACGATTCTGAACAACGGAGTAACGATGCCATGGCTAGGATTTGGAACTTATAAAGCAAAAGGTAAGGAAGTACAACAGGCGGTTGAGACCGCTTTGGAGGTTGGATATCGCAGTATTGATACCGCGTCCATCTATGGCAATGAGGAAGAAGTAGGACAAGCTATCGCAAGCAGTGGCGTTGCCCGTAACGAACTGTTTGTGACGACCAAGCTCTGGAACGAGGATCAGGGATTTGATTCAACGTTGAGAGCATTTGAAGCCAGTCAGAAGGCACTTGGACTGAATGTGATTGATCTTTATTTAATTCACTGGCCTGGTAGAGACCAGTACAAGGAGACGTGGAGAGCATTCGAACGTCTATATAGCGAAGGAAGCATCCGTTCGATTGGTGTGAGTAACTTTCAAGTACATCATTTGCAAGATATCATAGATGAAGGCGGAACGGTGCCTGCGGTGAATCAGGTAGAGCTGCATCCGGGTCTGATCCAGCAGGAACTTCAGGATTTTTGCGGGGCGCAGGGAATTCAGTTGGAGGCATGGAGTCCTATTATGAAGGGTAAGCTGAACCAAGAGTCGACACTTAAAGCGTTGGCCCAGAAATATGGGAAAACACCGGCACAGATTATTTTGCGTTGGGACATTCAAAATCAGATTGTGACGATTCCGAAGTCGGTTACACCGGAGCGGATTCGTGAGAATGCGGACATCTTTGACTTTGAATTGTCACCGGATGAGTTGAAACTGATTGATGCACTGGATTCGGATAAGCGGACTGGACCACATCCGGATCAATTATTCTGGGATTAAGTGGGTGGCGCTAATTGAATATAAGTGTTTGATGAACTACTTGTGTTTGTTCCGGTTACGGAATCGTTCTTCGTGGGTTTAAGATGTGAGCATAATCGGTCACACTAAGACACTACTTGTGCAGAATAATCTTTCGATCGCCGTTATCCCCGGATTTTTTTGAAATTCCCTGTATCAAGGGAGAAATCCGGTGATAAATGCGAGCGCTCCGCTTCTCCAGCTTTTTTCTGCCCACTCCGTTATCGTGAAAATTATAAATCCATCTTTAGATTTGGTGGGTAATTAAGAAGCATATAAAAAAGCAGCAGGATCGGGAAATATCCCCTGATCCTGCTGCTTTGTGTGCGAATTGGCTTAATTTTTTTTCGGGACTTCGCGTCCGTCATCTGTGCAGATGCCACTGCCGTCTGTTTCTGTTGTGTTGGATTCAACCATGGTGAAAGGGGAGCGTTCGTCCCATGCTTTTTGGATGGCATCCAGGAATACCTCGTCAGGCTGAGCGCCCGACACGGCGAACTTGCGGTCGAATACGAAGAACGGCACACCGCGGATGCCTAGTTGCTCGCCTTCCGCTTGGTCAGCGCGGACGTTGTCGGTGAATTGATCACTGGACAGTACAGCCGCAGCTGCATTGCGATCCAAGCCGACTTCCTCTGCCAGCTGAGCCAATACTTCAGGGTCTCCTGAGTGTTTTCCTTCAATGAACACAGCTTGGAATATTCGCTCACTTAGTTCAAGCGCTTTGCTTTGTGTATCCGCCCAGTGCGTCAATCGGTGAGCTGAGAAGGAATTGGTAGGGATCATGGCATCAATATTGTATTCCAGTCCTGCCGTGCGAGCATTGGCATTCATCTGAGCATTCATGCCTTGTGCCTGCTCCGCGCTAATATTATATTTGGAAGCCAGGTATTCTGTATTGGTTTTGCCTGGGTTCAATGCAGCGTTCGGATCAAGCTCGAAGCTTTTGAATTGCAGCTTCACTTCATCACGGTGTGGAAACTGTTGTAATACATTCTCTAGGCGGCGTTTGCCGATATAACAGAATGGACACAGAAAATCAGACCATATCTCAATGTTCATTTTCTTAAAACCTCCATCATTCTTTTAGTTGAAACTAATATGGTTACAATTATAAAGCCACTTTCTATAATTCGCAAGGAGTTTGCTATTTATCCCGGTATGCCTTGGACCAATGGTGAGGTTGGATCTCATCCAGTCTTTTGAAAACCAACTGACCAGCAGGGTCGTATACGGCAGCCTTCACTTCTTCACCCCAATAAAACAAGCGTTCCTGGCATACGCCGCAGGGCGTAAGGACCTTGAATTCCGAATGCTCGTCATCACGAGCGATACAGAGGGAGTGGGTGATGCGTTCATTCAATTTGTGAGCTTCCAGATAAGCCCCTGTTTCCATACACAGATGCGTGGCGTCGTTGATGACCTCTGGAGCTACGCTAATCAGCAGGGAACCAGCTTCGGTATAGACTGCACCCGCACCGCCCCATCCTTGAGGATAACGTTGCTGCACAAAATTTGTGGCTGCATCGAACAATTGTTGTTCAATATTAAATGGTCCTGTGTGTGGTGTCATGTAATGAGAGCTCCGCTTTTTTTAATCCAATTCAATTCAATATTTCGTGTATTTGTTTAGTTTGTCATTACGATATTGCTCATTGTGATGTTGCTGCTCCACTGTCTTCCTCTCGAAAGCGCTGAATCAAATCATAGGTAGTGACCGTGTCCGAGACGTGTAATCGCTTGGATGCTTCATCATGAGCGGGACGACATGCATTGATATCCGTTTTGTCGCGTGTGGACAGGTCATAACAAGCACCGCTCTCATAGATATAATCATCCGATGGAATATAGAATACAGAACCATCCGATAACGCGCCATTACGCAGCACAACCGTACGTGCAGACCCGTCATATACGTCGTTACCCATATGATAATAGGACTGGTCGGATACGCCGAGCAGATGCAGCACGGATGGCGTGATGTCCAGTTGTCCCGAAGGTTCGTCGATGGTTCCGGCAGCTGCTCCGTCCGGTAAATGCACGAGCAGAGGCACCTCGTTCATGATCTGTGCCATATCCAGTTCGTTAAGTGAACGTCCCAGGAACTGTTCGTATTGGAATTGTTCCTTAATCGAGTTGTCGTGGTCCCCGTAGAACATAAAGATGGTATTTTCCCATAATCCCCGATTTTTCAGATCCTCCACCATCTTGCCGAGCGCCGAATCCACGTAATGAACCGATTGCAGATAATCACCGAACATTGTTCCCTGGAACTCACCTACATCCAACTGCTGCTTCTCTTTAGGTAAGGCGTATGGGTGGTGACTGCTGAGTGTAATGAGGAACGAATAGAACGGTTCGGTCACCTCACTGCTCATTTTCTCAACGGATTGGCGGAAAAAGGATTCGTCAGACAGGGACCAGCCAAGCGGATCATCCTGTGCAAAATCATTTTTACTATAAAACTTGTCGTACTTCATGTTCTGATACATCGTATACCGATTCCAGAAGCCACTCTCATAAGCGTGAAATACGTTGGTGCTATACCCGTTATCCTTCAGAATGGAAGGGAGGGAATCATACGTATGGTCTGCATAGCGTACAAACGCGGATCCAACCGGAAGCGGATGCAGTGAGATGTTTGCTCCAAAATCGGCATCGGACGTTCTGCCCTGACCTGTCTGGTGGTAAAAGTGACTATAATACTGACTTTCCTTCATCAGTTCATTAAAATGTGGTGTGATCTCCTGACCGCCAATGCTTTGGCCAATCATGAAGTTCATAAAAGCCTCACCCTGGACAATGATGACATTGCTGTCCTTATATTTGCCGAACAAGGCATCGTTCTGCGGTTCAGCTCCTTGCCTTTCAGCGAAGAATGCCTTTGCCTGTTCAACATCTGCGGGTTCAGCCTGCGGCCCGGAGCCAATGTGATCTTTGGCATAGTTGTACAGATCATAACCATGAAAAGCGAGAAGTCCAGTCACATTGTACATGGATACATTCCACCAGTTGTTATCAAACAGGCCCTTGGCCCATGTTTTGCTGTAAAAATAAATCGGGCCGACTGCGAGACCCAGTCCCAGCACAAGGGCAATGCTGCCGGCAGTGAGACGGCGGCGCATCCCCGCCTTGCGATCATTATACGTATAACTACCATAACCTTGAACAGACGCACTGGCGTGCTTCGAACGGTAACGTCTGCTGAACAGTACGATAGCTGCGAATGGAATGACGACAAGCCAATCGGCAAAGAACCAAAGATCGCTTGTGTAGATCAATGTAGCAATACTGTCACCCAATGCGTCAACTTGTCTGGCCTGCAACAATACCGGGATGGTCAAGAAATCCTGGAAATAGCGATAATACACCATATCGGCATAGATTAGTGCGGTAAGCAGCAGGTTAAGCACCGCGAGAGACACGATCATGCCTCTACGTGGCAGCCACCAGGTCCAGAAGGACAGGAGAAGAAGTGATCCAGTAGCAATGACTTTATCCAGCAGTCCCATCGTAATGTTATAGGCGTGCAGATTGTGATGGAGCCACATGAGTTTGAGCAGCATGAGCACAAGAAAAATAAGATATAACGTTAGTGGATGATTCAGAAGCCCGCGTGGCATGGAGCTGCGCGTAGGGCGAGTGACAACCATATGTATGTCCCCCTTGCTTTCGTTGTTTTGTAATCGGAATGTAAAATAGGGCTCCATCCATTATAGCGTGGCCCCATGGGTTTTCAACTATGCCTAAGGATGAATTGATTTCTATCCAAACGAAGGCCGATGACGGCGAATTCATATGAACAGAATAGCGCACAAAAAAGCACTCCAGCCATAGATGGCAGGAGCACTTTATATTCGAAACAGTTATGAAGATTGTGGTGCTTTATTTCGTGGGGGCAGTGGGCCCAAATACTGATAGTACTGGGTTTCAATTCGTCCGTTGAACAATTTGCGACGCTTGTCTGCCTTATGACCGAAATACTCCTCGAAAGCTTTGGTCGATGTGATTGCGAAAAAGGACCATGTTGGCATGTCGAGATAACTGCGCCCTAATGAGCGGAGCAACTTCTGAACCTCTTTCTCTTCACTCAAACGTTCACCATATGGAGGGTTGGTAATGATGACACCGTAATCACCCTGTGGTCTAGCGCGATGAGCGGGCAGGACGCTGACTTCAATATCTTTGGCGAAGCCGGCACTCTTGATTGCTGCCATAGCAACTTCAATCGCTTCGGGATCAATATCGCTACCTGAAATCTGTAACGGGATATCGTCACGTACAGCATCGAATGCTTCTTCGCGCGCCTGTTCCCACAATTCTTCAGGAATGACAGCCCAGTCCTCGGAGTTGAAGGTACGACGAAGTCCTGGTGCAATGTTCCAGCCGATCATAGCGGCTTCAATTAGCATTGTGCCTGATCCACAGCATGGATCATAAAAGGGGCGGGATACATTCCAGCGACTGAGCTGAATAAGAGCTGCAGCAAGTGTTTCTTTCAGTGGTGCTTCGGTGACGAGTTTACGATAACCCCGTTTATGCAGACCTGGTCCCGTTGTATCCAAAGTAAGCAGGGCGCGATCGTTCAGCAGAATGACCTCAATCACATAACGAGACCCATCCTCTGGGAACCACTCCGTGTCATAAGTCAGTTTCAGTTTCTCTACGATTGCTTTCTTCACGATCCCTTGTGATGCAGGTACGCTGCTCAACTGAGATTTTTGGGAGCGACCCTCTACAGGAAATTCGCCGTCAGTAGGAATCCACTCTTCCCATGGAAGTGCTTTGGTGCCTTCAAACAATTCGTCGAATGTTGTAGCAGGGAATTCACCCATTTTGACCAATACCCGATCCGAACTTCTCAGCCACAGATTACACCGGCAAATATCAATATAATCCCCGGTAAAGAAAACCCGTCCATTGTCGATCGTAACATCCTCATACCCCAGTTGCTTTAGTTCCCGGGCAACAACAGCCTCGAGTCCCATCGCCGAGGTCGCAATCAATTGCAATTGAGCCATGTGATTCATTTCAACTCCATTTCAAGCTGGAGAAGGAATATCCTTCTCTCTGCTGTATAGTAACGGTGCGGCCTTGCCGCTTTCCGTGAAAAAACTTACAATGAGAAATGCGGTGAACGTATGCATTCCTCTCTCGAGATGATGCACCAGTCAACCACCTGTGTTGATAACAAACATTTATTATAGAACATTGGCATCCATATGGAAAGCAGTCCAAGTGTCCAAGGAGGATTTTAGTGGTGAATCTGACCCCTGATGAATATGTGAATCAATTATTTCAAGAGGATGACCTTTTGCTGAAAGTGAAAGAGGCCATCCGTTCGAACGGTATGCCGGAAGTTTCGGTTGCTGCGGCGTATGGACGTTTGCTCACGTTTCTAGCCAAGACATCCAAAGCAGAAGCTGCGCTCGAAATCGGCGTGCTGGGCGGTTACAGCGGGATCTGCATTGCACGCGGATTGCGTGAAAATGGGACCCTGACGTCTCTGGAACTGAAAGAGAAATATGCGGCAATGGCGCGTGGTCATCTGGAAGAAGGCGGTTTTGGCGAAAAGGTAGAGTACCGGATTGGCCCGGCGGCAGATAGCCTGGAGCAATTGCAACAGGAAGGTCGTACATTCGATTTCTTCTTTATTGACGCAGACAAGGAAAATTATCCGGTATATCTCGACTATGCTATTAAGCTGGCTCGGCCAGGTGCTGTCATTGTGGGTGATAACTGTTTCCTACGTGGTCGTACGCTGAATCCGGACAAGCAGGGTCCGGCCGTGCTTGCGGTTCGTCGCTTCAATGAACAGATGGCAAGTGACCCACGTCTCGTCACCACCATGTTGCCAGACTACGATGGGCTCGTACTTGCTTGGGTGAAGTGAGAAGAGGTTGAGGTAACAAAAAGAAGAGACGACACACCTTGAATGTCAGGGGCGTGTCGTCTCTTCTTTTTGTCCAGATTTATAAAGGATGAGTGCTTTCTTATACTTCCGGTGTTCCGTACGTTTCGAACCATTTTTTGATGGTGTCAAAATCATCACTGAAGGATAGTCCAAGCATCAATAACACACGAGCTTGTTGTGGACTCAGGTTGTCGCCGGCAATGATACCTTTTCCACCCCCGTATACACTTCCTGAACCCGTCCGAGTGGTGGTCACGAAGATTACACCTTCCTCAATGGCTTTGGTACGAGCTTGTCCCATAGCTCTGGAGATACCGCCAGCTCCTGTACCGGAGGTTACGATGCCTTGTGCGCCGTTGCTCACGAACCCTTCGATGGCTCCGCCTCCAGCTTCTTGATAAGAGATCGCAATTTCCACGTTGGCGAGATCAGCTTTTGTGATTTTACTCAGATCGAATACGGGCTTCGCAGTGCCTTCAGGTTTCAAGGCGCGTGCAGGAGCACGGTAGATTCGAATGTTTTCTTCATCAATATATCCTACGGCACCGAGCATCGGTGTCTCAAACGTATCTGTCCGATAATCATTCGTTTTGCTTACACCGCGTGCGAGTTGGATGGTGTCATTCAACATCAGTACTGTTCCGAATGAAGTGGTACGACCACTGCCTGCAAGTTTAATGGCGTTGTACAGATTGGCTTGAGCGTCAGAGCCGATGACAGTCCATGGACGCATGGAGCCTGTGATCACGACCGGTTTGTCACTCTGAACCGTCATATCGAGGAAATAGGCGATTTCCTCCATTGTATCTGTACCCGTGGTGACCACAACGCTGTCATACAGGGCAAGAGCTTTATCTACCGTCTGCGACAAGTCATAGAGATCAGCCATGCTATAGGAGCCTGAACCTGAATTTCCGAATTGGAGCGTGCTAACATCAGCAATCTTCTGCTTATCCGGTAAGGCGTCTACCATCTCTCCAATGGGAAGCGTACCTGCCTTGTAGTTCTGGAAGCTGGTTGCATCCTCGGATTGACCAGCGATCGTTCCACCAGTTCCAATCACCAATACATTGGGAAGTGCGGATTGTTTGGAGGAGTCCGGTACAGCAGGGATGGAAGTATTGCGAGCCGGAGTAGTAGGTGCTGTCTGAACAGCGCCAGTTGTTCCTTTTACCTCAGTAGCTGCGTGCGCAGCGTAGGTTCCGATGGGGGACAACGAGATCGTTAAAGCTGTTAAAGCTGCGGTACTCCATACGGCCCAGGGACGAAGATTGGATGTTTTTCTCATGAATAGCACTCTCCTTCAAGTAAGTGTGATGTTAAGTTTGTTAAGAAGAATATGTATACCATTTCAAATTGATTGTATTTCATGTTAAGTAATATGACAATTGTAGATATTGATAGAGTAATCGGTTACATTCATAGATATTAGGAGTATACTGATTATTTATAAGGTAAAATGAAAGAAAATTCATTCTGGCAAAGCTAGAATAGAGATGGAATTAGTAGTTTTGAAGAATAATCAGATATTTTTGTGTTAGTTAATATTACATAATAAGGCTTTTGTCCTGATAAAATGAAGCATTTCAAGAGAGGGAATGTTGAATGCGGGTTTATAGCAGAAGTGGACCATTCTACAACTAATATTTATCACACAGGCTAGCATAACGAGAGGTAATTAGTAACGTGTAGTAGGTAATGGGTCTCAATTACGTTCCAAAGATTGGTTTCGTTATGGAGTTTTGTTTATAATAGGGGTGATTAACATATGTAAATAAATATATAATATTGATTGGAGGAGAAACGATGAAACAGGCACCCAGAAAGTATGCAAATTACATTCCGATTCGTGAATTAGAGAGTTTGGAAGAGCGGCTATCTCCCTTCCAGGTGTACGCAGAGCTTCGTGATAACACTCCAGTCCGATATGATGAGCATCGAGAATGTTGGGATGTTTTCGGTTATGAAGATGTGAAGTATGTGTTGAAAAACCCGAAACTGTTCTCTTCTGCACGTGACCGTGCCAATACGAGCATGCTGACAACAGACCCTCCCAAGCACAAACAGCTGCGTGATCTGGTGAATCAGGCGTTTACACCCAAGGCAATTGAAGCGTTGGCTCCGCGTATTCAGGAAATTACAGATGAGTTAATTGCTCCACACCTGTCAGAAGGACATATGGAACTTATTGATGACCTTGCGATGCCATTGCCCGTCATTGTGATTGCTGAATTGATCGGAGTCCCTGCAACGGATCGTCAAAAGTTCAAGGACTGGTCTGATGTGTTGGTGAAAGGTGCGCGTAATGACAGTGAAGAGGCTTTTCAGGAGCTGTTGGAGGAGAAAAAAAGAAATACACAGGAACTGCATACCTATTTCACTGGCATTATGGAAGAACGTCGGTTGCAGCCGAAGGATGATCTGATCTCGTTACTGCTTGCTGCGGAGATTGATGGTCAGCAGTTAACCGCCGAGGAAGTGGTCGGTTTCTGTATTCTCTTGCTTGCTGCTGGTAATGAAACAACAACAAACCTGATTACCAATGCGGTTCGTATATTGTCTGAACAACCCGATCTACAGCAGGAGTTGCGCGAACATCCTGAACGGATTACTACTGCGATTGAAGAGACGTTGCGATATTATCCGCCAATTGTTGCCATTGGGCGGGTCGCCAAGGAAACTGTAGAGCTGAATGGACAGACGATACAGGCTGGAGAACAGGTGATTTCCTGGGTTGGATCAGCCAATCGGGATGGTGCTCAATTCGAACACCCGGAAGATTTCATCTCTGATCGCAAGCCGAACAGGCATATGGGATTTGGATTTGGCATTCATTTTTGTCTGGGTGCGCCGCTCGCTCGTTTGGAGGCAAGGGTCGTTCTGCATACGTTGCTTCAGCACATGGAGCGCATTCAGCTTGTGCCGGGAACGGATCTGCAACCGATACAAAGTGCCTTTGTGTTTGGGGTGAAACATTATCCGATACAATTCAATGAATAAATAAGTGAATGAAATAACATATGAATGACAAAAGCCGCTTTCAGGCCAATTTGGCGCTGGAAGCGGCTTTTTCAGATGGAGCGGTGAGATGCACTAGTTAAATAATGGATAAGGAATCAGGATTCCCGGATTGAAGCAGGTTTGTTATACAATTTGAATCTGACCCAAACCATATTAAGCAGCAGCAGTCCACCAGAGACGATAAACAGACCTTCAATCCCGATGAATCCTGCCATAAAGCCACCAATAATCGCTCCAAGCATGTTGCCTAGCGCCAGGGTGCTCGTATTAAAACTGAATGCCCGGCTAATCATGCTATCTGATGTATAGGAACGGATCAGGGCGTTGACGCTTGGAAGCAGGCCACCCATGAACACACCCATCATGAAACGAACAAGAATGAGCTGCCACACGGTCTGAACAAATGCCTGCGGGATAAGCATGAGTCCTGTTCCTATGAGTGAGAACGTAAGCACCTTGTGAGGGCCGATCCGGTCACTCAGCTTCCCGAGAATCGGAGACATGGCCATATTGGATAGTCCTGTAACTGCACCGACCATACCTGCCCAGAAGGCCACATTTACATCCGAAGCATGCAATTTCTGCACATACAGCGGCAAGAGTGACATGGGGCTAATCATCGCAAACTGTAACAGAAACGTCACAGCAAACAGTGCAGGCAGTTGAGGTGACTTATTCAATTCTTTCAGACCGGACAATACGGATTGTGCCGGCAGTTTGGCTGCTTCTTGACGGTCGAATTTCTCTCTCACCAGGAACATGGCGAGCATGGAAGCGACGAAGATCAGTCCACCTGTAATGTAGAAAATGGGGCGGAAGCCTACCGCATCAGCTAGCAAGCCACCGATGAGCGGACCCAGGATTGTGCCGGCAACCTGCCCGGACTGACTGATTCCCATGGCGAAACCCATGCGGTCCTTCGGTGTGGTACCCGATATCAGCGCAACAGCTGCAGGGTTGAAACCGGAGATGGTACCGTTAAGCAAACGCAATAAGAGAAGCTGCCAAGGGTTCTGTGCCAGACCCATAAGGGCAATGACGATGGCCATCCCGAATCCTGAACGCAGCAGCATAACCTTTCGACCATACTTGTCCGATAACTTGCCCCAGAGCGGTTGGAACAGAAATGAGGTGAGGAAATTGGCTGCAAATATAAATCCGGCCCAGATGCCAATTTCATGTTCGCCAACAACGCCAAGATCTCTTGCGAGATAAAGGGACAAAAATGGGGTAATCATGGTCATGCCCGAATTGACCAAAAATTGTCCGAACCAAAGCACAATGAGGTTTACTTTCCATGTTTTCAAAGTGCTTTCACTTCCTTTCAAAGATATTTCTGTAATTCTCTAAAAAAAACGATTCTTTCATTATAACATAATTGGCATATGGGGGATGGGTGTAAGGAATGTCATAGTATTGTCACGTAGAACGCATCTGCATGTGGTTGTTACGGCAGTTTAAAAAGGGCATAATGGTAATTATGAGTCCAAAAACTATTGGAGGCTTCTTATATGAGCTATAATGATCGACTGATTCGGGCAAGTTTCAAACAACAGGTAGACCGTGTTCCGGTATGGTACATGCGTCAGGCTGGACGTTACGATCCTGAATATCGCAAAATTAAAGAAAAGTACTCCTTGTTAGAGATTTGCCGACAACCCGAGCTGGCGGCTGAAGTTACACTTATGCCGGTACGTAAACTTGGTGTAGATGCGGCTATTTTATATTCCGATATTATGAATCCGGTTGCCTCACTGGGCATTGATTTTGACATTGTAAAAAACATTGGACCGGTCATCGATAATCCGATTCGATCCGCTGCAGATGTGGATCGTTTGCGTCCTATTGACGTAGAAGGAGATCTGTCACATATTCTCGAGACCATTCGAATTCTGGATAAGGAGCTTGATGTGCCTCTCATTACATTTGCGGGCGCACCTTTCACCATTGCAAGTTATCTGATCGAAGGCCGACCTTCGAAAGGGTATATCCGCACCAAAACGATGATGTACAGCGAGCCTGAGGTGTGGCATAAGCTGATGCAGAAGCTTGGTGATATGGTTATTACATATGTCCGTGCGCATATTGCGAATGGCGGTAAGGCATTCCAGTTGTTTGACAGCTGGGTTGGAGCACTTTCTCCCAAAGACTTCAGAACATATGTGTTGCCTACGATTACTCGTATCTTTACCGAATTATCGGATTTGAATGTACCGAAGATCTATTTCCCTGGTGTCGCATCAGGCGAATTGTTGCCAGCGCTGCATAATCTGCAAGCCGATGTGATTGGATTGGACTGGAGAGTCTCGATTTCGGAAGGTCGTGAGCGACTTGGCGGCAAATTCGCCGTGCAGGGTAACTTGGACCCTTATCTGCTGACTGCACCGATGGAACTGATCAAGGAGCAAGCCAAAGTGATCATTGACGAAGGAATCAAGGAGCCGGGGTACATTTTTAACCTGGGACACGGACTATTTCCTGAAGCATCTCTTGATAAGCTTAGAGAACTAACGGCTTATATTCATGAATATTCTGCCGAAGCATTGAAGACTGGGGTGACGGTAACGAATGACTAATACGATAGGTGTACTGGTGATGTCATATGGCACACCAGAAAATATGGAGAGTGTTGAAGCGTATTACACACATATCCGCAGAGGACGGCCGCCTGAACCTGAGCAATTAAAGGAACTGACGGATCGTTATGAAGCCATTGTTGGTGGTGTATTCCCGCTTCGGGAGAACACGGACAATCAGGTCAAGGCTCTGCAGGAGACGTTAAACCGCGATGAGCGTGGCACTGATGTGGAATTCCGTTGTTATCAAGGACTGAAGCATGCCTATCCATTTATTGAGGATGGCGTGGAACAGATGGCGAAGGATGGAATTCAGACAGCCATTGGTATTGTACTTGCGCCTCATTTCTCAACGATGAGTGTAGGTAGTTATATCAAACGTGCGCGTGAAAAAGCAGAAGAGCTGGGCGTTCATATGTCCTTTATTGAAAGCTATCATCTGCATCCGAAGTTAATTCAGGCTTTGTCTACGCGTGTCAGTGCCAAGTTGGATGCGTTCGAGGAAGCAGGAGCAAAACGCGGAGATGTGAAGGTGTTGTTCAGTGCCCACAGTTTGCCAGCACGTATTGTGGAGATGGGTGATCCATACCCGCAACAATTGCTGGAGACTTCGGAAGTGATTGCCTCACGTGTAGGGATTACCAATTGGCAATTTACTTGGCAAAGTGCTGGACGAACAGCTGAACCGTGGCTTGGACCGGATATTCTGGATACGTTACAGGAACTTTCTCGTGAACAGGTAGAGGATGTACTTGTGGCACCAATCGGGTTCGTCTCGGATCATCTGGAAGTGCTCTATGATCTCGATATTGAGGCCAAAGCGATTGCCAAAGAGATCGACATGCGCCTGATGCGTATTGATTCTCTCAATAGCGATCCACTATACATGGAGACATTAAGCGACGTTATTATAAGCCAATGGCAAAAAGGGTCGGATGAGTAATGGGTGACAAGAAACGCCGTGTTGTTGTCGTCGGCGGTGGCCTCACCGGCCTCAGCGCGGCATTTTATATCCGCAAGCATTACCGGGAAGCGGGCGTTGAACCCGTGATTACTTTGGTCGAGAAAAGCTCGTCCATGGGAGGCATGATCGAGACACTACACCGGGATGGATTTGTGATTGAAAAAGGGCCGGATTCTTTCCTGGCCCGCAAAACAGCAATGATTGATCTGGCCAAAGAATTGGAGATCGATCATGAACTGGTAAGTCAGAATCCGGAATCGAAGAAAACGTATATCATGCAGCGTGGCAAGCTTCATCCTATGCCAGCAGGACTCGTTCTGGGTATTCCGACAGAACTAAGACCATTCCTGAGAAGTGGTTTGGTTTCTCCGGCAGGCAAACTGCGGGCGTTGATGGATTTTGTCATCCCGCCGCGTCGTACAACAGAGGATGAATCGCTCGGTTATATGATTGAACGTCGTCTTGGAGCAGAAGTGCTGGAGAACTTGACGGAACCATTGCTCGCGGGAATCTATGCGGGTGACATGCGGCGATTGAGCCTCCAGGCTACTTTCCCGCAGTTCGGAGAAGTTGAGCGCGATTACGGCAGCCTGATTCGGGGCATGATGACTGGCCGCAAACCGGCTGAGACGCATACCGGAACGAAACGAAGCGCATTTCTGAACTTTCGTCAGGGACTGCAGAGCCTTGTTCACGCCCTCGTTCATGAACTGCAGGATGTGGATCAACGTCTGAACACCGCGGTCAAGTCACTGCAACGACTTGATGGAGCGGAGACCAGATACCATGTTGAGCTGGAGAATGGTGAACAACTTGAGGCGGATGATGTAGTGGTTACTGTGCCGACGTATGTCGCGTCGGAGCTGCTGAAGCCTCACGTGGACACAGCGGCACTGGATGCGATTAACTATGTGTCTGTAGCCAATGTGGTGCTTGCTTTTGAGAAAAAAGAGGTCGAGCATGTATTCGATGGATCGGGTTTCCTTGTTCCGCGGAAAGAGGGGCGTAATATTACGGCTTGCACGTGGACATCGACGAAATGGCTGCATACCAGTCCCGATGATAAAGTACTGCTTCGCTGTTATGTTGGTCGCTCCGGTGACGAACAGAACGTAGAGCTGCCGGATGAAGCGCTCACGGATCTGGTTCTCAAGGATCTGAGAGAGACCATGGGCATCGAAGCGGTACCGATCTTCTCGGAGATTACACGGCTCCGCAAATCGATGCCACAGTATCCGGTGGGACACCTCCAACATATTGCCGCTCTTCGTGAGGAACTTGGCAGCAAATTACCGGGCGTGTACATTGCGGGTGCTGGTTATGAGGGTGTAGGTTTGCCTGATTGCATCAGACAAGCGAAGGAAATGTCTGTCCAGGCTACACAAGAACTAGCGACAGATTAAGCACAGCAAGAGAGCTGTCTCGAACGTAGATTTATCTACAGAAGAGACGGCTTTTTTTACATGAATCTCTGGAAGTTAATCGAGTTAATACCCTTCCAATCGATACAGTTCCAAGGAATGATGGAAATCCAGAATATGCCTGATATAATGGTATGTATGGCTGTGAAGAAGAAGAGGAGTTGCTTATGTATCCCCCAAGATCAGAGCGAAGTGTAAAGAAGAAAAAGGGTAGTAAACGCACCCGCAATACAATCACAATCATCTGGACAGTTAATATTGTATTGATCATTGCAATTGGTCTGGTGGGCATTTTTTATGTCATGAATACACGTCAGCAACAGGCAGACCAGCCGGTGAAGCAAGAAATAGTCGATCAGGATCAGCCTTCCATTGGAGACGATGCCAAAGGCGGCGATCAAGTTAGTTCTCCAGACACGGAATCTGATGAGACTTCGGATGAAGGTACTAAAGCAACGGATGGAGAGACAACAAAGGATGCAGAAAAGACATCCGGCGTAGCGACCCCTGACGCTTCAGGCAACTCCAGTGGCGGGAAGACGGATTCCGGAACGAAAAAACCTGCGGCAACTTCGACACCATCCAGCACCAAGGGAAATGCAGGTGCGGATACCGAATCAGGGACGTCGAAACCTTCCAATTCAGCGAAGGATATCACGATTAACTTTGTTGGCGATATCCAGTTCTCAGGTAAAGTTGCTGAACTGCTGGATAAGAACGGTTATGACTATCCCTTTGCCAAGCTCGGCAGATTATTCAAGGATGATGATCTTACCATCGGTAACCTGGAGACACCCATAACCCTGGGTGGTACCAGTGCAGCTGACAAAACGTATGTCTACAAATCATCGCCCAAAGCATTGGCGGCAATGGCCTCTGCGGGTTTTGATGCTGTGAATTTGGCTAATAATCATATTCTGGATCAGGGCGTAGAAGGCTTGGTGGATACGTTAACCTATCTCAAGGAGTATGGCATAGCTCACACTGGAGCAGGGATGAACAGAGATGAAGCTTATGCACCAGCTTACCTGGAACGCAAAGGCATGAAGATCGCACTGCTTGGCTTCTCCCGAGTGGTACCGGAAACGAGTTGGAAGGCGGAAGGCAATCGGGCTGGTGTGGCTGAAGCCTATGATTCCACAGGAGCAGTCAAAGCAATCCAGGAGGCCCGTCAGAAGGCAGATCTGGTCATTGTGGTTGCACACTGGGGAGAGGAACGGGTAAGTACTCCGAATAGTGACCAGACCCGATTGGCTCATGAGTTTGTAGATGCAGGTGCGGATCTGGTCATCGGTGGTCATCCTCATGTGTTGCAAGGGTTGGAGTACTATAAAGGGAAGTGGATTGCATATAGTACGGGGAATTTTATTTTCTCCAGATCAACAACCGAAGAAACGTGGAAAACGGCTGTGTTTCAGGCACGCTGTAGTAGCGACGCGAATTGCAGTATGAAAGTCATCCCTTATGAAGCAGGGCTTGGTCAGGCCATTCCGATGATTGATGAGGCGAACCGACTTCTGCTGGAGCAGATGGCAAAGCTTTCTCCAGGCATTCGGTATGATGCAAGTGGAGTCGCTTCGCCAAATTGAGAACCTTTTTGAGGAGGGAATCGAATGAACAACCTTTGTGTAGCGCACCGTGGATTTTCTTCCATTGCACCAGAGAATACGATGGCTGCATTCCTGATGGCCATGGAACGGCCAGAAGTTCAGTGGATGGAGCTGGATGTGCAGTTGTCGCGTGATGGTGTGCCCGTGATCATTCATGATTTTACAGTGGATCGTACGACGAATGGCAAGGGTCTGGTTCGGGAAACCGATTGGGCTGATCTGCAACGGCTGGATGCCGGAGCATGGAAAAACAAGACCTACAAAGGTGAACGGATTCCGGCTCTAAGTGAACTGCTTGATCGTTCGTGCGGCAGAGTGCGTTTGAACATCGAACTGAAAACGCAGGGGGATATGTACCCTGGCCTGCCTGCCGCAGTTATATATGAAGTGAGAAAAAGACATATGCAGAATGATGTGGTGATCACTTCATTTGAACCTGCTGCTCTGATTGAAGTGAAGAAACTTGCACCGGAGATCCAGACGGGGCTTATTATCGACGCACGACCAGGTGATCTGTTAACTGCACTGCGGCAAATGAATTGCACATTCCTCTCGATTGGATATACCAATGTAGATAAATCCTTAATGAACGAGATGCGGAGTGCAGGCATTCGTGTGATGGCTTGGACGGTGGATGACAAAACGATTATGAAGAGACTGGCGGCAGTAGATCCAGAGCTTATGTTGTGTACAAACCGACCTGACGTATGGGAACATGCATTTCAGGAGACGAGTAGCCGATTCTTCAGACCGTAATTTACTCCATATACACTAATGAATCCGATAAAGGTGGTTATATACCCATGTTGACTAACATTCGCAATGTATACTGTGTAGGACGCAATTATAAACTTCACGCGGAAGAATTGGGCAACGCAGTTCCGGATGAGCCGATGATCTTTATGAAACCTTCTCACGCAGTTGTATCCCTGAATGGTGAAACCCTTGAATTGCCTGCTACGCAAGGTGAAGTTCACTATGAAGCTGAACTGGTCGTGCAAATTGGCCGTAGTTATGAGCCAGGTGTGGCGGTAGATGAGCTGGTGGATGCATATGCATTTGGTATTGATTTTACGTTACGTGATGTACAGACTGTGATTAAGAAAAAGGGTCACCCTTGGACAGCGGCCAAAGGGTTCAAAAATTCTGCACCGGTTACTGCATTTCAGGCATTCCCAGGTGCGGCAACATTGCTGGAGAAAGACTTTACATTGACCAAAAATGGTGAGGAAGTTCAGCGTGGTAACATTCGTAACATGATCTTCAGTTTACAGGATATTGTGAATTATGTAGGTCACCATTACGGCCTGGGGCCGGGCGATGTCATTTTTACAGGAACACCTGAAGGTGTTGGACCAACACAAGCAGGCGATGTGCTCGAACTGGCATGGGACGGCGAATCATTGGGTGCCTGTACGATTGGGGCAGCGCAATAAGGATTACACATCATACCTGCTTGAGGTGAATAGGGTACAAGAAAGGGGCGTGCATACGCTCCTTTTTGCTGTGCTATCGTGGATATTGAATATATGTTTATATCTTCATCGTACGGATACGTGGCTAATTACACTAAGTTATATGCTGTATTTACGCTCTGTGTGACCAACTCTTCCAATTCAGCTTGTTGTGCAGCATGTTGCTTCGAGCTGATACTTCCACTTGCGAGTCGCTCATCTAACTGTTCCCTGAGCTGCCTTACTTGTATAGCTATGACCTCATTCAAGTTCCCATTGTTTTCTTCCGTAATTGTCCTCAGCGATTTGCCGCTGTACAGTTCCTGATACAGATCCGCTTCTGAAGACTGATTCAGAGCGCTGAGCAGCTCGTCACTGTTTCCCTCACGAGTATCCAGATCAACGATGGACCATTTAGCTGTTGGTATGGGGGAGATGGCGGATTGGCCCCATGCTGTTCCGGCGAAGGACATGGTGACAATCATTGTGCCTATAATAATGACTCTTTTCATGTTCATATGGATAATCCTCATTTCTGTAGTTGAGTACGAACTGAATCGTAGCTTTTCATTGATGTTTCGATCTGAGAATAGTGTAAACGGGAAACCTGAAGTGAAACTTAAAACAGGATAAGTAATTTCAAACCGGCGGGGAATGACTGTAAAAGTAGATCTATATTCCAATTCGCACTTGACAGGTTGGGTTAGTTGGTTATATGATGATCTCAATTATTTTAATACTCATTAAATGAACAGTGAAATAATTTGAACTGAAAACTGAAGTGAGCTGATTGGACCACCAAAGGCTCCCGGGACTACTCCTCTAAGGAATGTCCTCGGGGGCCTTTTTTTGTGCGCTGTTGAAGCTTCAGATGAATAAGGAGGATATGGAATGAGCGATAGAGATTGGGAAGCGTTGGAGCGGACGGACTGGTTATTCCGCAAAATGGTCAGACGATTTGTCAAAGAGCGGGATCGCATCTCTGTAGAGGGCATCAGCCTGCCGGGCATGCTTATCCTGCACAAAATCATTCGAGAAGGTGAACAACGGCTTGGGGATTTGGCAGAACAGTTGGACTTTACATCCGGTGCCATTACTGCTCTAACCGATAAGTTGGAGAAAAAAGGACTCACTATCCGCAGACGAAAGGAAGACGATCGGCGGACGGTTTTACTGGACATCACATCCAGCGGGCGGGAGATGTATGCGAGAAACAGCAACATCGGTGCTCGATGTATCACGCTTCTGTTTGAGGGTTTTACAACGGAGGAGCTGGAGCAACAGAGTCAATTCTATGAGCGGGTGGTAGCGAATCTGGAGGGGTTCTCGGACACGGTGCTGGAATTGGCGGAGAACAATGGGATACAAGAACACGAGCAGTCTTCCAAGCGTGACCTTGAGCAGAAGCAGCGAGACAATACCGGGAAGAGTAACTATCTCAGTTATTGAAGTTGAATCAAGTAGTGATATTCGACATTCCATTCTACAAACATTCTAGGGGAGAGATGATCAATGGGACACTCAACAATATATCCAACTGGAGCAACGCTATACAATCCGGATAAGGCTTGGGGCGGTTATACCGTCTATCAGGCAGGTGAGGAAGGCGTAGTGTTGATCGATATGAATGGCAAGGAAGTTCACCTGTGGAAAGGATTGTTAGGGTTTCCGGCCAAAATATTGCCTGGCGGCTACGTGCTGGGCAGCACGGGTCGGAGAGATCCGAAGTTCGGTATTCAGGACAATGTCGATCTGGTCCAAGTGGACTGGGACGGCAACATTGTATGGAAATACAATAGCTACGAACATATCGAAGATCCGGGGTATGAGCCACTGTGGTATGCCCGCCAGCATCATGATTACCAGCGTGAGGGTAATCCGGTAGGTTACTATGCACCTGGGCTTGCGCCGAAGACGAAGAGTGGTAAAACGCTCATCCTGGCTCACAAAAATGTGAGTAATCCTCAAATTTCAGATAAGCCATTGCTTGATGATGCCATTATCGAAGTGGATTGGGAGGGGAAGGTGCTCTGGGAGTGGTTGCCTAACGAGCACTTTGAGGAATTAGGTTTTGATGAAGCTGCTCGAAATGTCCTGTTCCGTGACCCGAATACACGCTCTTTCGGTCATCTTGGCGGTGGTGTAGGTGACTGGTTACATATTAATTCTGCTTCTTATGTCGGACCCAACCGCTTCTATGAAGACGGAGACGAACGGTTCCACCCCGACAATATTATCTGGGATGCCAGAGAAGCCAACATTATCGCCATTACAGATAGACAGAGCGGAAAGATCGTGTGGAGACTAGGGCCGGACTATACTTCAACTGAAGCGAAGCACATCGGCACGATTATCGGGCAGCATCATGCACATATCATTCCTCAGGGTCTGCCGGGAGAAGGGAACTTGCTCGTATTCGACAACGGCGGCTGGGCAGGTTATGGCCTTCCGAATCCGGCTTCCCCATTTGGATTGAAACATGCGATTCGGGATCACTCGCGTGTGCTGGAGATTAACCCAGTCACCCTGGAGATTGTCTGGCAGTATACGTCGGCTGAAGCTGGATTTTCCGTTCCAACGGATTCCTATAAATTTTATAGCCCATACATCAGTTCTGCCCAGCGTTTACCTAATGGCAACACCCTAATAACTGAAGGTTCCAATGGCAGATTATTTGAGGTCACAGCTGAGCATGAGCTGGTCTGGGAGTATGTCTCCCCGTACACGGATGGGCGGAATACCAATATGGTCTATCGCTCATATCGAGTTCCTTATCAGTGGGTTCCGCAGTTGGAAAAACCACAGGAGATTGCCATCGAAGCCATTGATGTCTCCACCTACAGGGTGCCGGGAGCAGCACCCAAAGGTTCTGCATCCATCGTGAGCGTAGAGACAACTCTTCCATTTGTGGAGGGGGCAGCCTGTGTGGCAACGTCGGATGAAGGCAAGTCGGGCGGTTAGGCGTCAAGAATCATGACTAGATCGAATGGGGTGTATATTGTGAGAAAACCATCCATAGTAAACGGCGTATTGATATTATTCCTGGCTACGGCACTCCTATTATCCGGATGCAGTTCAAACGCAGCAGGATCGGGAACCCAAGCCGCTACCGGCAAAAATGCCGATAATGTAAAAATTCGAATCGCAGATACGAGTACCAACCCAACGTTCAGGGTAGCCATTGCCAAAGGTTTCTTTGAAAGCAGGGGCATTGATGCAGAGAGTATTACGTTTGGTTCACCGGCTGAAGGTGTAAATGCACTATTTATCAAACAGGTAGATATTGCGTACGGTGCGGACTTCCCTGTATTAAATGCTTTGTCTAAAGGGGAATATTCAGTAATCGCTTCTGCAGGTCAGACTACGGATGAAGCGGCAGCCGCCTGGAAGCTGTATGCAAGGGAGAATATTCAGAGTGGAGCGGATTTGAAGGGCAAGAAAGTGAGTTTCATTCGAGGCACATTTATTCCGTATCTATGGGATGAATATTTGAAAGATCAGGGGGTGGCGCTGAGTGATGTGACGCAAATTGGTCAGGGGGCTTTTGATGAGGCCTACATCGCACTGAAACAGGGAGACCTTGATGCCACTTGGGTAATCGGTTCCGCGTTAACTGATAAATTTGATGCACTCGAAGGGGTACATCAGCTGACGGATATGTCCCAGACGCCTATACGCCTTGGTATGGGTCTGATATCGAGTAATGAATTCATTCAGGCTAACCCCGAAACGGTAAGTGATTTTCTTGCGGCGCTTGATGAGGCATCCACGTATGCACAAGCGCATCCTGAAGAGGTTGCGGATCTGATGTATAAAGAGACCAAACAGCCTAAAGATGCCACGTTGAAAGACCTTCCAATCAATCCATGGGAAGTTGGATTTACGCAGGCCGCTTATGACAGCTTGGCAGGTCAGAAACAATATATGGTGGACACGGGAATCATTGAACAGGATTTTGATCTAGACACCAAACTCAATCTGACTTCTCTCCAACAGGCGCTGCCGGATAAAGTGACATACCGTAAGTAATTTATATTCAAATGGGAGGTGTCCGTTATGTCCTTACCTGCAACTCAGCATACCATTCATATTGAACAGCTTCGGAAAACATATCATGCCCCGACCAATGGGGATGTGCACTATATCATTAAGGATGTCGATCTGGTCATCAAGGGAGGAGAATTCTTTGTCCTGCTTGGTCCCAGCGGGTGCGGGAAGTCAACGCTGCTGAACATGATCGCGGGTTTTATCTCCAAGTCAGGTGGACAGCTCAAGGTGGATAACAAGGAGATTGACAGACCGGGCAGGGATCGGGCGATGGTATTCCAGCAGGCGGATTCGTCTCTCTTTCCATGGTTAACTGTGAGGGAGAATGTTGAATTCGGGCTTCGAATGTCCAAGGTGCCTAAGACACAGCGGCGTGAGATCTCTGATCGTTACATCCAGCTTGTTGGACTGAGTGCTCATGAGGGCAAATTTCCAAAAGAACTATCAGGTGGCATGAAGCAGCGGGTTCAATTGGCCCGCGTACTTGCGAATGACTCGGCGATCTTGCTGATGGATGAGCCATTCGGTGCGCTGGACGCGATGACGAGACGAACCATGCAGAAAGAACTGGTGAATATTTGGAAAGAAACCCATAAGACCGTTATCTTTGTCACCCACGATATTCAGGAGGCGTTATTGCTTGGTGAGCGCATAGGCATTATGTCAGTTGGTCCATCTTCGAATATAACGGATATTTATCACAATACGTTACCTTACCCGAGGAACATCGCCTCGTCTGAGTTCAACACTCTGTATGACCGAATTCAAGGCCACTTTGAAGAATAACTGAGGTGATATGTAAGATGAAATGGTTGGAGAAAAAATGGGTGTCTATCCCGCTTCTATGGGTAACGGTCATCTTAATCTGGCAGCTCGGTGCCCTCATCTATGGGCCTGACGTAATCCCTGGTCCGTGGCACACGATTCTGGGAGCACGTGAACTGATTGCTGACGGTACGCTGATGGAGTATATCGGAATCAGCTTCACTCGTGTACTGGCGGGCTGGGTACTCGGAAGCATCATTGCTATTCCAGTAGGATTGATTATTGGCAAGGTGCATATCATCCGGCTGTTCGCCGAGCCATTCCTTAACTTTATACGCTTTATCCCACCAATCGCCTTTATTACCTTATTCCTGGTGTGGTTCGGAATTGGAGAGCAGTCCAAGATCGCGCTCATTATGTACGCAACCTTCTTCATTGTTGTATTGAATACACTGACAGGTGTGCTCTCCGTTGAAGAAGATAAAATTCGGTCGGCCCGCAGCATGGGAGCCAATGAACGGCAGATTCTGCTGCATGTGATTGTTCCGGCGACAACCCCGTATATCTTCACGGGTGTGCGACTGGCAATGGGAACTTCTTATATGGCCATAATCGGTGCTGAGATGATTGCCTCAAATGAAGGAGTCGGTTACTTGATCTGGAATTCCAGACTCTTTTTCCGAACAGATTGGATCTTTGTCGGGCTGATTTCCCTGGGATTTATGGGATTCCTGACGGATCGATTGTTCAACTGGTTTGGTCGCAGAGTACTCTACCGATATGGGGTCATTGGCGGAGCGAAGCGGGTCTGAATTAGAATATAGGAACACTGGATTATAAAGGATACGTTAAAGGCAATTTATCTTGTTTTGATGTTTGATCAATAACCTGTTTTGGCACTTCTAAACGAGGCCAAAACAGGTTTTTTTTGTGCTGGCGTAAGGAGTTTCGGCATTGGCATCAAACCGTGGTATAATTGAATTTCAAAAATACAATAAACGTCATGCGGGCTGTACATATGCTGCATGCAGGAGACATTATGGATTGGATTATTGGCGCCGTATGCGCTTCTATGGTGGCAGGTGCTGCCTATGCGAAAAAGTCGCTAACCCTGTCTGGTTGCCTGGCAGCCATCATGATGGGAACGATATATTACGGAGCGGGTAACCTGTTCTGGTTTGGCACGTTATTGTTGTTTTTCATTACTTCAACGTTGCTCTCCAGGTTTCGTAAAGATCGGAAGCAGGAGTTGGAGAAATCCTATGCCAAGTCAGGAAATCGGGATGCCGGACAAGTGATGGCTAATGGTGGGATGGGCATGTTCCTATGTCTGGGATACTGGATATTTCCACATCCGGCATGGGTATATGCTTTCATTGGTGTAATGGCTACCGTTACATCGGATACATGGGCAACCGAAATTGGGAGTCTCAGTCGCAAGCCGCCGCGCTCTGTTCTCACATGGAAGGTACTTACGCCAGGTGCTTCAGGAGGTGTCTCACTTCTCGGCACCGTGGCTGCGGCCGTAGGCGGGGCACTGATTGGTGCGGGAGCATTCTTGTTTTCCTGGATCGCCGGGATAGAAGGGCTTAGTCTGTTTAGTTGGACTTTTGTCGGCCTAGTGGGTGGATTGGCAGGTGCTTTTGCCGATTCCTATCTGGGCGCAACGGTACAGATGATGTATCGTTGTACCGTGTGTGGCCGTGAAGTTGAGGTACATGAACATTGCGGGCATCCGACGGTTCGGGCTCGTGGCTGGGCATGGATGAGTAACGACCTGGTGAACGTGCTTAGCTCGGTGATCGGTGGATGTGTAGCGATTGGTTTAGGTAACATTTTGGCGTTGTAAGGGGGAGTACATTTGAGCACGGTACAGGGAGACAAATCGGAGGCTATTTTGGATGCGGCCTATGGAATTTTTGGCTCGAAAGGTTTTTATGAGACGAAAATGTCTGATATTGCAGACGAAGCCGGCATCGCAAAAGGCACCATTTACTTATATTTCAAAAGCAAGGAACAACTTTTTATCGCAGTATCCAAGCGGGACTGTAACAGCTTTATCAGCCGTCTTGAATATGCTTTGAACTCGCATGAGAACACAGGTGATAAACTTGGAGCAATAGCCAAGACCCACCTTACGTATTATTATGAGCGCCGCAATCATACCAAGCTCTTCTTTATGGCACCCAATAATGATCCGGATCTGATGAAATTCATGAAGGCATTTATGAACCAATACATGAGTATGGTGTGTGAGGTACTGGAAAGTGCAAGTGTACCTGAGCCTGTATTGCTCGCTGAAGCCTACATTGGAATTCTGGACCGGCTGAAGATGGATATTATGTTGAATCCGGAGTTTAATGAGGAACATCTGAACAAACGAATTGCTTTTGCAGCAGCATTGTTTCTGGATGGATGCCGTTCTTTTTTACAAGTGTAAAGTGAGTGTACGGATGTACGTGATATTGAATTTTAATTTACAGAGAAGTGGGTACGAACAATGAACATAATGACGGTAGAGCAAATTGCAAAAAGTTATGGCGAAAAAATATTGTTCAAGGATGCTTCATTTGGCATGGCTGATCAGGACAAGATTGGTGTCGTTGGGGTAAATGGAACCGGAAAATCCACGTTTTTGCGTGTAATATCTGGTATGGAACCTGCAGACGCGGGACAGATCTCGATCGGTAATGACGTACGTATTCAGTTCCTGGCACAGAATCCGGATTTCAACCCGGATAATACGGTACTGCAACAAGTATTCGAAGGTGACAGCATGGAAATGAAAACCGTGCGTGAATATACGGAAACGATGGAATTATTGGAACTGAATTCGTCCGATCCAGCCTTGCAAGAGCGGTTATTACGCTTGAATCAGCAAATGGAGCAGCTTCAGCTCTGGCAGATGGAGAGCGAAGCGAAGAGCATTTTGTCCAAACTGGGTATTCGTCAATTCGATGCACTGATGGGCACATTGTCTGGTGGACAACGCAAGAGGGTAGCGCTTGCTGCTGCGCTGATTCACCCTTGCGAACTGCTCATTCTGGATGAGCCGACGAACCATATTGATAACGATTCGGTCGTTTGGTTGGAGCAGTACTTGCAGAAGCGCCGCGGCGCACTGCTTATGATTACGCATGATCGGTATTTCCTGGATCGTGTGGCGAATGTCATGCTGGAATTGGATCATGGACGTTTGTTCCGATACGAAGCCAACTATACACGTTTTCTGGAACTGAAGGCGGAGCGGGAAGAACGGGAAGCTTCTTCCGAACAGAAGCGTAAGAACTTGCTTCGGACAGAGCTTGCGTGGATTCGTCGCGGTGCCAAGGCACGGACAACGAAACAAAAAGCGAGAATTGATCGCTTCGAACAACTCAAAGATCAACAAGGAATCCAGCGCTCGGGTTCATTGGAAGTATCGGTTGGCTCCACTCGTTTGGGCAAAAAGATTCTGGAGATCGAGCATCTTTCCAAATCTGTGGGTGGCCGCACGCTGATCGAAGATCTGAGTTATATTGCTGTACCTGGAGATCGGGTAGGGATTGTCGGACCGAACGGTAGTGGTAAGTCCACGTTGCTTCAGATGATATCTGGCAAGCTGGAACCCGATGCAGGTGTGGTTGACGTCGGTCCTACGGTCAATCTGGGCTACTTCACACAGGAACATCAGGAGATGGATGAATCCCTTCGTGTGATTGAGTACATCAAGGAAGTGGCCGAGAATGTGAAAACAGCCGATGGCTCTCTGATTACAGCATCCCAGATGCTGGAGCGGTTCCTGTTTACCCCGGCATCCCAGTGGACGCCAATCTCCCGTCTGTCGGGTGGAGAGAAGCGTCGTCTGTATCTGCTGCGTGTGCTGATGGCTGCTCCGAATGTATTGCTGCTGGATGAGCCGACGAATGATCTGGACATCCAGACACTCGCTGTACTGGAAGACTACCTGGATGATTTCCCCGGTGTTGTCTTTGTCGTATCCCATGATCGCTATTTCCTTGATCGTACTGTGGATAAAGTGCTGTCTTTTGAAGGCAACGGTGCTGTACGTGTACACGTTGGCGACTACAGTGAGTATGCGGAATGGATGATGAAAAATGCACCTGGAGCTGCTCAAGAGAGTGACACAGGAGCATCGAAGGTGAAGCAGTCATCGGAGAAAACGACTCCTGCTGTGTCAGCGGCTAAACCGAAGTTGAAATTCAGCTTCAAGGAGCAACGTGAATACGATCAGATTGATGAAAATATTGAGAAGGCTGAAGCCAATCTTGTCCGGATTAACAAAGAGATGGAAGAGTCATTTAGTGATTCTGCCCGTCTGCAGGAGTTAATGGCGGAGCAGGTGGAGGCTGAACGTCATCTGGATGAATTGATGGAACGCTGGACCGTTCTGAATGAACTTGCAGAGCAGATTGAACAGAGCAAGTCTTGATTTATGATTAACCACCGCCCTTTTTTCCTTAGTGACATGATGTTGCATAGGAGGAGAGGGCGTTTTTTGTCTGCGAATTTGCGATTTAATGTGAACGTTTAGTATATTCATTACGTTGTATAAGTAAAGAATTCCATAGAAGGGAGAGAACACCACACATATGTATAAGCAAATGAATGAACAGTTGGCAGTGCTCAAGGAAAAGGGGAGAATTTACGAGAAATGGACCAAGCGTCTAGAGAAGCTTCAAATGGAGGAAAGCGAATGGGAAGCAAAGGTAAAGTGTGGGCTGGAGCATCTCCAGAAGGAACAGAAGGACGTTGATCGACTGAACAGTATGACATTGTCGGCATTTTTCTATCAATTGATTGGCAAGAAGACAGAGCGTCTGGAGAAGGAAGAGCTGGAACTGATGGAGAGTAAGGCTGCATACGACACCGCTTGTCGCATGTTACAAGACGTACAGGAGCAACGAATTCATGTGGAGCAGGAGTTGGAGGGCGGGCGGCAGTATCAGTACTGGCAGAGCGACTACAACGCGCTGTGGGGGAAGAAGGAAGGTCGTCTGCTGGACCAGGATGCAGAATTGCAACACATGGCTGAGAATCGGGAACATCTGGCGAGCGAGCTACAGGAACTGGATGAAGCTTTCCGGGAGGGAGAATACCTGCTCTATGCCCTTGAACGTGCCGAGAAGGCTTTGGCTTCGGCAGGCAATTGGGGCGTATATGACATGATGGGTGGTGGGGTCATCTCCACACATATTAAGCGAGGACGAATGGATGACGCTCAGGTTGCCATCATGGATGCAGGTAAGCGTCTACGTCGCTTTCAGAAGGAACTGGAGGATGTAGAGATGGCAGTACACGCCGATCTGCATCTGGGAGGTCTGCTTTCCTTCGCTGACTATTTCTTCGATAACCTCTTCGTGGATTGGATGGTTCAGGACAAAATTCGCAAAGCCGAACGTCAGGTTAAGGATGGACTGAGTTCGGTTCGGAAGACCATGCATGTGCTAAGAAATGAAATACGTGATCATAAGACAGAGTTAGAGATATTGGATCGTAAATATCATGCATATGTGGAACAGGCAGATTAAGCGACAGACAAAAAAAGGACACTTCCGATTGCACACCGATTTGCTGTGCTTGGAAGTGTCCTTGTTAGTTAGACAAAATATATGGATGTCATCCATGATGATTTCGTAGGTAATTGATTTTGTTTTACTTGGTTGTAATATAGGCAGCGAGCAATCGTGCCGTATTCAGGACAGCATTCTTATGCGTACGCTCCATGGAATGAGACGCGTGAACCCCTGGACCGATCAGTGCTGCTCGGATATTGTTTCCTCCGCGTAATGCTGCACTGCCATCTGAGCCATAGTGGGGATAAATGTCCACGACGTAATCCATTCCATCTTGTTTGGCCAGCTCAATGAGACGGCTAGTCATATCATAGTCATACGGGCCAGAAGAATCTTTGGCACATATAGAAACGTCGGTTTCTTTACAACTGAGGTCATCACCCATGGCTCCCATGTCAACAGCGATCATTTCACTGATTTCCGCAGGGATATACGATGCGCCATGTCCGACTTCTTCATAGTTCGAGATGAGCAGAGAGACGTTATGTAATGGTTTCCAGCCCTCGCGATGTGCAGACTCAAGGATGCCGAACAGGGCAGCTACGCTGGCTTTGTCGTCCAGATGACGTGATTTGATATAACCACTCGGCGTGATGACTGCACGAGCATCAAAGGAGATAAAGTCACCGACAGCGACCCCAAGATTCAACACATCTTCCTTGGAAGAGACGACTTCATCGATTCGAACTTCCATATGGCTCTCGGTCCGTTCAAAGGTGCGTGCATCCGGATAGACGTGTACAGATGGATGAAGGGAGAGAATGGTGCCTGTATATGTCTTTTCATCCCGAGTATGGATGCTGCAATATTCGTTTTCGATACTTTGCATGGAAAATCCACCAACAGAGGTCAGTTTCAATGTGCCGTAAGATGTAATGGAGCGCACCATGGCCCCTAGCGTATCCACGTGGGCGCTCAAAGCAATCGTCTTGGACGAATCCTGCCCTGGCAGTGTAAGCACTGCACCGCCCTTGTTATTCAGCTCACAGGCGATGTCCAGTGATTCTGCTTCCTTGCGGATCATCTCGATAATATGATGTGTGTAACCACTTGGACTTGGTGTGTCCAGCAATTTTTTCAGAAAAGACAGAACATAAGATTCATCAATCGTAAAACTCATTGTTTAATTTCCTCCTTGGAACGTGAGTATGGTGAGAAACAAAATACAGCCTGTCTGGGGGAGCGGATGTGATATTACCATTCCTGACTCGCCAGCAGGCTGACTCTGTTGGTTACAATGTCCCCGTAGGGTTTCCTTTGCGCTGACTCTGGATCGAATCATTTTCCAATAGGCTGTCCGGTTCTTTGGAGTCCAGTGAATCCATCGTTTTGAAAGAATCAAAGGAAGAGTTGCTTGCCGTCGAACTTTCCAATTCAGATACACGCAATTTCAATTGCTTGTTCTCGCGTTGCAGTCGGTATTGGCGATAGATGCCATATGAACCTACAATAATTCCACCGATCAGGGTACAACCGAGAATGAGCAAGATCAGCGGAATTTGTACCGTGTTAAATAACAGGTTAACTTGTACGGAATCCACATTAATGACCGCAAAGATCCCCGTGAGCAGTGCAAAAACAAGACCTGCTATGAGTGCCCATTGCATTTTCATGGTGTTGCCTCCTTGTTGAACAATTGAGAACTAGATATGCATTACCCATATTCGGGTATGTTGCATCTTGCATTGATGATAAAATCCCCTGCCCAAACGGGCAAGGGATGCAGGTCACATGGAAAGACAACCTTATTTGGTTAGCTGCTCCATCTGTTCAATCAATTCCTTGAAGACACTCATAGCTTCACGAATTGGCTGAGGTGTAGACATATCCACACCTGCTTTTTTCAGAATGTTGATGGAGTAATCACTGCCACCACTCTTCAGGAAGCCAAGATAACGGTCGACAGCCGGTTGGCCTTCTTCCAGGATTTGCTTGGAGAAGCTTGTCGCTGCGGAGAAGCCGGTAGCATATTTGTAAACGTAGAAGCTGTTATAGAAGTGGGGAATACGAGCCCATTCCATCTCAATATCTTTGTCGACAACCATGTCTTTACCGTGATATTTAACGTTCAGATCATAATAGATCTCGGATAACAATTGTGGTGTTAATGCGTCACCTTGTTCCGCACGCTCATGAATGATTTTCTCGAATTCAGCAAACATGGTCTGGCGGAATACCGTTGTACGGAATTGATCGGCATAATAGGTCAACAGATACAATTTTTCCTTCGGATCTGTTGATTTATTAAGCAGATAATCCATGAGCAACGCTTCGTTGGTTGTAGATGCAACTTCAGCCAGGAAGATGGTGTACTGAGCATCGCGATACGGAAGTGTTGTATCCGAGTAATGTGAATGCAGAGCGTGACCCATTTCATGTGCCAGTGTGAACATGCTGTTCAGGTTATCTTTGTGATTCAACAAGACATATGGGTGGGTGCCGTAAGCGCCCCAGGCATATGCGCCAGAACGTTTATTTTCATTCTCATATATATCGATCCAACGGTTATCATATCCAGACTGCAATGCGTCTGCATAGTCCTTGCCGAGTGGTGTCAGGCCATCTTTGACGGTTTGTTTTGCTTCCTCATAGGTGATATCCATTTTGTACTCATCCACGAGCGGAGCGAACAGGTCATACATGTGCAACTGATCCACACCCAACAACTTTTTGCGCAGGTCCATATAACGATGCAATAACGGAAGGCTCTCGTGAATGGTGTCTACCAGATTCGTATACACATCCGTTGGGATGTTATCTCCATATAGGGACATTTCCATCACGGAAGGGTACTTCCGAACATTAGCATAGAACATATTTTTGGTTACATTTGCATTCAAGGCAGCCGCAATTGTGTTCTTCTGTTTGGCATAGGTTTCGTATACCGCTTTGAAGGCACGTTCGCGAACTTCACGGTTAGGGTTCTCCAGGAACTGAATGTAGCTGCCGTGTGTCAGCTCAACTTCGTTACCATGTTCATCCTTGATTCTTGGGAACTTGAGATCGGCGTTATTCAGCATGCTAAAGATTGTCTGTGGTGCTTGTGACAGGTTGCCTACCTGAGCAAGCAAAGCCTCCTCGGTTTGGCTAAGAACGTGGGCTTTTTCCCGTTTCATCTCTTCCAGCGTAAATGTATAAGCAGAGAGTTTTTCGTTCGCAATGAACGCGTCCAACTCATCGTCAGGAAGGGAGAGAATCTCCGGTGTGACAAAAGAAAGTGCTTCACCAACCCGTACGCCTAATTTCTGGGCTTTTTGGGACAGGTTTTGATATGTAGGATTCGCTGTGTCTTCATCTTGATGCATACGTGCATACACAAAGAGGCGTTCTATTTTGAGGCTGATCTCATCTTCGAATTCGAAGCAAGATTTGAGTACATCAGGTTGACCCAGTTTGCCTTGAAATTCGGAGGCCTTCTTGGTCAAAGACGATACTTCTTCATATTCCTGATCCCAGGCATTCTGATCGGCAAATAAATCTTCCAGTTTCCAGCTATGCTCGGCTGGCACCTCGGAACGTTTCAATAATTGACTCATGGAAATCCTCCTTTGATGATCTGATGAATGGTTGGACGAAGCTGCCTTCGTCGCGCTCGCTTGTGCGGAGAGAGACGAAGGAATCAGACTAAGTACCAGTATAACAGATAGTGATTTCTGGTATTTCAACGGCCTTCCTCCTTACGATACGAATAATCTCGTATAGTATGACCTTAGGCACGTTGAAATATTTGAACATCAGGGTTCCTTGTGATTAGGTTCCCATGTTATACAAGAAATAAACGATCAGGAAAAAGGCGAAACAAATGAGCAGGGTAGCAATAAGCGCCATTCCCCGTCTTAGTCGATCCGGGATAGAGTTGCGTCCCAGAATAAGCACAATACCGAGGGAAAAGGCAAGGATAATAAAGATGACGACATTGCTTGAGTCAAGCGGCATGGGTTAGACCCCTTTGAAGGCAGCCATCAATTGACGCCATTCATCCTCACGGTTCTCAAAATCTGCTTTTGGAAAACGGCGTTCAGCCCAGTGCATTAACGCAGGACGGCTAAGGAATGTATGGCATTCTTCGCCCCACTCTTCCGAAATTTCTCGCAGTACGAGATATTTGCCCTGAACTTCTACGGTCATCATATTCCACTTGTCTGTTTTGTATATTTCATGTTTTTTTATCATAGGTAGTCTCCAAACTAACGGTTTTGGTAAAATGATACCGTACCCTACGATTCAAAGCAAATTTTTTCGACATTTATGGAAAGATAAATTGCAAAATGGAAGCCCATACAGTATAATAAGGGTATTCGCCATAGATGGCGATATTTTTAGGAGGTTTTTCATTTGAAAGGTACAGTTAAATGGTTTAACGCAGAAAAAGGCTATGGCTTTATTTCAGTTGAAGGCGGCGAGGACGTATTCGTACATTTCTCCGCAATCCAAGGAGACGGCTTCAAAACATTGGAAGAAGGTCAAGCGGTAGAATTCGAAATCACTGATGGAAACCGTGGTCCTCAAGCAGCTAACGTAAACAAACTGTAAGAATTTTTCCGGCTAACGGACTTCTTATACATGATAAATTTATAGCTGAACATTATGAACCCAAGCACAGTCCCCTCAAGGGAGACTGTGCTTTTTTTGATTCTCATTTTTGGTGTGAATATCGGGGGAATACGGTGTGGGTTTCCTGTGTGTTTAAGACGTACGATGGGTCATGCTGGACCATAACTTCAATCCGAAACCGATCAGGGCAGCCAGAGAGAAAGCCATCGCGGTGAGATAGAAGGTTTGTCTGCCTGCATGTTCCAGTATCAGTCCGCCCAACGTTCCACTTAGCAGCCCCGAAGCACTGGACCACACGATAGTGAACAAAGCCATACCCGTAGCTCTGTAGTTGTCTGGAACAAGGCGAATGATGTAGCGGACCGCCGTAACGTAGAAAATACCGAAGGTAACGCTGTGCATCGTCTGAATCGCAACGACAGCTGCAGGTGTATCGGATATGGACATGAGAAGCAAACGAACCGTATACATCAGTGCAGCAAAAGCAATGAGCGGCAGTTCTTTATATCGATTTCCATACTTGCTAAGCAGCAGGAATATCGGGATCTCACTTACGGAAGAGATCAGCAAAGACCAACCGATCAGCCCCTCGCTGGCGCCCAGCTCTTTTAGCGTGATGGTAAGAAAAGCTTCGTTCATTCGATGTCCCATGGCAAGCAAAAATACACAGCCAAAAAAGGTGAGCACATCTCTGCGTTTCAAAATAGCCCATAGCCCCGATAGATCCATTTTGCTACTACTTCCCGAAGGTTGATCCTTCAATTGAAAACTGATAAGCAGTGTTGTGGCGGCGAGACCGACACAAACCCAGATCGTCCATCCTGGACCAAAAGATCCAAGGAAGTACCCGATACTTAATGCGAAGAAGGCATACCCGATCGATCCGAAGACACGTATGGAAGTGAAATTTCGACCGTATTTGCTGGCCGTTGTGATAGCCATCGTATCGGAGAGTGGATAGACTGGATAATAGAAAAAGTAAAACAGGGTCACGAGTACAAATACCTGACCAAAAGTCGTTGCATTAGCGAGCATGATACCTGTGATCAATTGACCACCAAGCAGAATGATCATCACTTTCCGCACAGTCTGGTAACGGTCACTTGCCATGCTCCAGAACATATTGGAGAACACGGAGATGAGGGGGCCAATCCCGTAGAGATAACCGATCTCAGCACGACTGAAGCCCAGATGACTGAAGTACAACTGGAAGTAGGATACCACCAGAACGGTGGAACCGAAGATGGTGAACATGAGAGCCCGCAGCCAGTTCTGATCTGGGCGGGCGTTGTGACTTAATTTCATGATGAGAGACTCCAATCCTGATAACAGTTCAATGATTTTATTACCCTTTCAGGGATGTTGATTTACCGGCTTTCGGCACGGACATGGTAGGTTCTTGCTGCGTGCGCCGGATGACAAGCCAGACAATGATAAGTTCGGCGAGCAGGCCAAGGGATTGGGCAACAGCTCCAATCATGCCATTCCATGCAGGGAAGATACTAACCAGTATAAGCAGCACGATTACTGTGCAGATTGCATTCGCGGTTTGCGAACGAAACATCGTTTTCGTCTGACCGCGAAGCAGAATGAGGCCATTGCTGAAATCCAAAAAAGGGAAGATCAGCGGGAATAAGACGAACGCACGCAGTGTCCACAGACTCTGTTCCAACAGTTCGCCCTGAACGCTCATGACATTTTCGAGTACCCATGGTCCCAAGGGAGTATAGGCAATCGACACCATCATCGCAAACGGAATAAATCCGGTGACAAGTGCGAATTTTCGTACCAGTTTGGCATCCACAAGATAGAAATTAAGCACGATCTGATGGATGTATGTAAAGAAGCTTAGCATCAACTGCATCAGACTGCTTGCTATGGCAAAGGACGAAATGGCTAATGCGATTCCAGTCGTTTTGCCAAGTACGATATTAATGACCGGTCCTATAAACAGCGCTACAAAGCTGGATAGCAGCAGCGGCTTATAAAAGCGAAATACGTCTCCCTTGCTCTCGACGGGATGATCCTCAAGTTTGGCTGGCATCTTACGCTTGATGCTGTTTCCCTCCAGAAAGCTGACCAGCGCTTCAATCATCATGCCAGCAGCAAAAATGATAGCGCCTACACGTCCGCTGTCAATGCTGTCTGTATATATGAAATACAGGGATAGTCCATACATGCCAGCTAAACGGAATACCATACCGATCGTTAACCACTTGGTTCGGTTATTCGTAATGATGATTCCCTGGTAGATGTTGCGGATTACTGAAAAGATACTCACATACATGAGAATTTCATATACGTCAATGACTTTGGTCAGCAAGTCTGGACTTACACCAAACAGGTATTTGAATACCCCGGTACCCACGGGGGAATAAACGATGAGAAAACCGATGAGAAGCACACAGGCAAGAAATATTTTGGTCACAAACGTGAGGGCCTGAAAGGAAAGGCGATCGCGAACCAGTGCGGAACAGGTTTGCCGCAGCAGTGTGGAGGGGCGTTCCGTGAGGGTTAATAAGCTACCGGCGATAGCATAGCTGGCAATAACCGTCTCGGGATGAGCGGAACGTGCTAATGTACTGTTTATAATGACGTGAGAAATGGTGACGAGAGAGGCGGAAATGCCAAGTGGCACAAAAAAAGAAAATAACCGTCTCCACGAAAGTGATTCACTTGACGACATGTCAACGACTCCTTTGATGGATGAAATATGGATAGTATATCACAAAGCTTTGAACGCCGATGCGATTTTTTGTGCGGAATATGCGGCAGATCATTTGTACAATTAAGGGGATCATATTATAATAGGAATGGTTAAAAATCGCTCTAATACGTATTCAACCAAGTGGAGGCACATTTATTTTGAGCCAATCAAATCGAAAACGTCATCAATATCCGCGTGGACCGCTGGCATTGATGAGAGGGGTGTACAAATACACCATTCCGGAAACACGGAAGGCGCTGAATGGATGGCGTGTCCAAGCTGAGGCGATTCCGAATGAGGAATTGCGTACACAGGCACTTGCCAGTCTGAAGGATAAACAGTTTCACTGTGAAGGCGGAACCGTCTACGCTTTAGCTGATTTGCCCAACAGGCACATTCTGATTCCGCTGATCGTTTCATATCAAACTATTAGTGATTATTTGGACAATCTGTGCGACCGCAGCACCTCGATGGACCCGGATGACTTTCGTCTTCTCCATCAATCCATGCTTGATGCGGTAGATCCCGAAGCAATTCCCGTCAATTATTATGCCCTCCGTGAGGAGCAGGATGACGGTGGATATCTGCGGAATCTGGTGACTACATGTCAGGAACTGACCCGTCAGTTACCAGGCTATGCGTCCGCCAAGCCCCGAATTCAGGATCTGGCAGGCCTATACACGGACCTGCAGGTATATAAGCATATCAAGCCGGAACTGAGAGAAACGGCACTGCTCGAATGGTGGTCGGAGCACCGTCATCGCACACCTCAGTTTCGTTGGAACGAATTTGCTGCTGCAACTGGCTCTACACTGGGCGTATTCATGCTGTTTCTGGCTGCGAGTGACGATCAGTTGACTGAAGAGCAAGCGGCCTCGATCCACACGGCCTATTTCCCACATGTATGCGCATTGCACATTATGCTCGATTACTTAATTGATCAGGATGAGGACCGCATCGGGGGAGATCTCAACTTCTGCAACTATTATGAGAATGTAGAGACAATGCTGGACCGAATTGCTTTTATTGTGGAGATGGCACGCAGCGATGTGCAGAAGATTCCGGGAAGCTCCTTTCACCGGATGATCATCGAAGGACTAATTGCCATTTACCTGTCTGATCCCAAAGTCAGCGAACAGCAGGAAGTTCGCGTCGTGTCCAAACGTCTGATGAAGAATAGTCCAATGACAAGAATATTTTTCTTCATTTTCAGTCGCTGGATACGGAAAAATATGTAAGTCAGGTGTGTTGTTGCGGAGCCTGAAGTGAAACTAGAGGAGGAAGAAACATCATGACAGCAGTAAAGAAAATCGCAGTATTAACGAGCGGTGGTGATTCACAGGGGATGAACGCGGCTGTTCGTGCGGTTGTTCGCAGTGGACTGTTTCACGGTCTCGAAGTATACGGAGTCCAACGTGGATACCAGGGTCTTTTGAATAATGACATTTTCCCAATGGATCTGCGTAGTGTAGGGGATATCATCCAACGTGGGGGAACGGTTCTTCAATCGGCACGTTGCAAGGAGTTCTACACCGCTGAAGGTCAACAAAAAGGTGCGGACATTCTGCGTGCACGTGGCATTGACGGTCTGGTTGTTATCGGTGGAGATGGTTCCTACAACGGAGCGAACAAACTGAGCAAGCTGGGCATTAATACAATGGGTCTGCCTGGAACGATTGATAACGATGTTTCATTCACCGACCATACAATCGGATTCGATACGGCTGTAAGCGTAGTGGTTGATGCGGTGAACAAATTGCGTGATACGATGTCTTCACACGAACGTTCTTCCATCGTTGAAGTTATGGGTCGTCACTGCGGGGATATCGCTCTGCATGCCGGACTTGCTTCGGGTGCTGAGACGATCCTTGTACCGGAAGTTCCATTTGACATGGACGAAGTGGCAGATCGTATGAAAGCTAACTTTGCACACGGTAAACGTCACAGTATTATCATTGTTGCTGAAGGCGTGGGCAAGGGTGAGGATGTAGCGAAAGAACTGATGGAACGTTGCCCGACATATGAGCCGCGTGTAACCGTTCTGGGTCACATTCAGCGTGGGGGTACACCAACACCTTTCGACCGTAACCTGGCAAGCCGTCTGGGCGATTTCGCTGTTCGCAGTCTGATTGCAGGCGAGACAGACAAAGGTTGTGGCATTATCAAGGGGGAGCTTACCCTGACGGATATCGATAAAGTGGTTAACACGAAAAAAGATTTCGATATGGAGACTTACGAGCTTGCACAACGTTTGTCCCAGTAATTCGATTCATAAGCAAAGAGCACAATCCCGTATTGAAGAGGATTGTGCTCTTTTTTATTTTCCAAAGTAAGTGAGTGTACCGATGCTACGCCTTACGGAGTGCTGCTTGTTTTTGTACCAGGAAGAGTCTCCAGAGAAGCGCAGTTGCTCCTACAGCAAGGCCGGCAATAAGTCCGATCCAATACCCAAAGGCGCCGAGTGAAGTATACGTAGCTGTAAGATAACCTACAGGCAAACCGATAATCCAATACGCTACAAACGTAATGATTAGTGCCGGATTAACATCTTTGTAGCCACGTAATGCTCCTTGAGTCGGTGTGGCAATCGCATCCGAGATTTGAAAGAAGATCGCGTAGATGAGGAAATGCTGCGTAAGTGCAATGACCTCCCGATCGTTTGAATATACGCCTGCAATCTGTTCGCCGAACACAATCAACACGACGGCTGTCAGCAGTGAAAGCCCGATGGCTCCACCAATTCCGAGCAGGCTGTATTGTTTGGCGTCTTTCAGACGTCCTGCACCTGCCTCAAAGCCCACAAGGATCGTAAGTGCCATACATATGCTTACAGGCAACATGTAGAGCGTAGAAGCGAAATTCAGTGCCGCCTGATGGGCAGCTATTGTTGTAGTATCGAAACGGCTCATCATTAAGGTCACCGCAGCGAAGATGGACGTTTCGAAAAAAGTCGCGAATCCAATCGGAACCCCGATCTTGAGTAATTCTTTCCACTTCGCCAAGGATACACGGGTCCATTGACGGAAAATGCCGTATTGGGCGAAAGGTTCAACCCGATGGACAAAAAAGAGACTAATGAGGAAGATTAGCCAGTACGTACAAGCTGTAGCGACTCCAGCACCAACGCCGCCCAATTGCGGGAAACCCCAACGGCCGAAAATCAGCAGATAATTCAAAAAGATGTTAACGGGAAGGGAGACCAACGTAATGAACATCGTAGTTCGCGTCTGGCCAAGAGCATCCATGAAGCTGCGCAGTACCGTATATCCGAAGAGCGGAATGATGCCAAAAGCAAGTGCACACAAGAAATAGAAAGCAACTTGGGCAACCCGGGGTTCCAGAGGCATCCCGTTCAGTATAGGTCCAAGTAACAACGCCCCAGCTCCTAGAACGAGTAGACTGACAGCAATACCAAGATACAACGCTTGTATGACGTTATACCCGATCTGATCATTTCGTTTGGAACCTAGCAAATGGGAAACGACAGGCGTAATTCCGATCAGAATGCCGCTCAGCCCAGTTTGCACGGGCAACCATAGACTTGTGCCGATGGCCACTCCTGCAAGGTCGGCAGGGGAGAACTTGCCTGACATATTCGTGTCGAAGAACGACATGGCAGAGAGGGCGATTTGAGTGGTGAAGATGGGTAAAAATATAATCAGGAATTGCTTCACTTTTTGTGAAAAGCTTGTTGTGTTCATGTTCACTGGCAGTGCCTCGCTATTCTAAAGAGATGTCATCCAAGTGTCGTATATGGACAGCTATTCATTGTAGTGGATTTTGTCCGTTTTGAATAGGGACAGAAATAGAGTAGGGCGTACCGAGAAAAATGAACACCACAAAATGAACACAAAAAAAACCTCGCTCCGATTCAACGGGACGAGGTTGGATGAATACAGAAATATGAAAGAGGCCGGATTACTTATAATCTACACCTGAAGTGTATCGGTTGGACGCATTCCAGAGCAGATATTCATGCACATCCATGTCTTTCATTGCTCTAATCTGGTCTTCCACTTGTTTCTTGCCATACTTGATGTAATGTCCACTGCCCAGCCAGCTTGCTGTAAAATCCTGAATCCAGGGACGAATGACAGGTTTGAGCTCCTTGGTAGGGTCAAGTTTCTTGTGTGTGTCTTCCATCGAGCCCTTGATGGTCGTGTATGGATCTTTGTCAGGGTCCTTCACCCCATACCAGCCAGTTGAATAGTGACTAGGGTATACCATCGGTGAGATGACATCCACATTTTCGGATATTTTAACAAAGTCCTGTCCAATGCCTTCAGCCGCAGGTACGGAAGCGGCATAACCGAAAATATCAACCGAGACACGAACACCTAGTGGTGCCAATTCTTTGCGTGCATATTGCACGAATTCAGCCACAACATCGACGCGGGACTTGTCAGATTTGGTATATTTCAGTACATCCGCACGAGTTTCGAAACCTTCCGGGAAACGGACGTAGTCAAACTGAATTTCTTTGAATCCAAGTTTGGCTGCTTCCTTGGCAATCTCGATATTATAGTCCCATACTTCCTTGCTGTATGGATTTACGAAGCTGTCGCCTTTGCCATTCGCCCAAACCGAACCATCCTTGTTGCGGAAAGAAAGCTCCGGATTCTTCTTCGCTAGAATGGTGTCTTTGAATACAACGACACGTGCGATCGGGTAGACCTCATGTTTTTGCAATCGTTTCATCAAGGCATCGATATCCCGAATAAAAGGTTGGGATTTGCCCATTTTCTGTAGCGCTTTGTTTTCTGTGGGATAAGTTATGTATCCGAGATCGTCTTTGATATCAATGACCATAGCATTCAGTTCGGTACTGTCTGTCAGGTCCAGCAATTCTTTCATACGTGCGCCGCCGGCGCTATAAGCCGTTACATAAATCCCTTTGACCACGGGGGCGTCAGGTTGAGGGTCGATTTTGGCAGGTGGATTATCGGCATCAATAACGACCTGATCTTTTTGAGATTGGATAATTGCGGTGTTAAAACTGTTGGTTAAAAATTGGAACTGTGGATTTCCCTGGTCCGCCACTGCGGGGGCACCACCAAAGCTTCCAAAGGCCATAGCCAGTAAAGCCCAAAACATATTCATTCATTTCCACTCCCTTATGTGCATTCCATGTATGAATTATACATTAAAGCCTCCGGGCTTTTAACCATATTAATCAAGTAATGAAACACATGGAAAAAATGAAAACCGCTTCCTGCTGAGGAAATCCCCTGCAAGAAGCGGCGCGATCAATCGAAAAAAATTATTGAATGTAAATCTCATTTTGATGCTCACAAATACTGTACTGAATGATTTCCATTGCGTCTCCCTGTTCCAGGATGCCCAGCCCATCCCGTAGGACAATCAGTGAGTCGAGTTCATTCGGTTTCAAGAAAGGGAGCATTTCCGGGCACCATCTGTTGACAATCTCAAACAGTTTTACCGTTTCCATATCCACATTAATCACCCTTTCCTACTCGAATTCCAAAATGGTAAGTCATTCGGCGCGATTCGGGAAAGCATATGGCCTGTGAAAATTGAAGGGTTGAACCTGCTATACAACATATTTAGGAGCCGTACACCGTTATTATACCACAATGTTGTGAATTGTTAACCGTACAGGTGTCTCAACTTCTGCGGAATGAGCCCATAACACCAACCGTTTCCACAATGTTAACAAAGGCGTTTGGATCTGTTTCCTTGATAATACGTTTGATTTCAACCAACTCGTAACGGGTGGTAACGGTCATGAGCATGTCCTTTTCAATATCCGTGTACGCGCCCTGAGTCTTAATTTTGGTAACCCCACGTGGTCGAACAAGTAATTTCTTCAACATGGATTCGGTTTCGTTTGTAATAATGTATAGCGTTACTTTGACGTGACTGATATGAATCAGATCAAGCACTTTGCCTGTAATGTAGATGGATACCATAGAGGCCAAGGCAGTATTCCAGTTGTCACTCAGATATCCCGCGAGCATAATGATGGTACCGTTCATGCCAGCCATTACCGTACCGATCGGAAAGTCTCGTTTACGCGTGAAAATGGAACCGACAATGTCCAGACCGCCTGTGGAGCCGCCGACTCTGAAGGATACGCCAGTACCCAGTCCAATAAGTACACCGCCAAATACAGAGCTTAGCAAAGGGTCTGTAGCCACAGCAAAAACAGGCAGAAGCGCGATGAACCAGGAAGTGGCTGCTACCGAGAGAATACTTAATGTAATGAAGCGTCGTCCAAGAATAAACCAACCTGCAATAAGCAGGGGAATGTTGAGAACAAAATACATTATACTAAGATTCAAAGTCGTGAAATAACCCAGAAGCATGGAAATACCGGATACCCCGCCGCTCAAAAGCTGATGGGGAACCAAAAACCAGTTGAAGCCGCAGGCAATAGCTGCAGCACCCAAAATGATCACTAAAGAGTGCCAAATTATTTTGGGCAATTTAATCACCTCATTTATATTTAAAACCAGATTGCTGGTAATCTTGAATTGTTTTGTGATATAATAATTTGTGGATATTCTTGAGTAGGAAACTTTTCCTAAATGGAGCAATAAAATTTTGAAATGTTTCAAACACATGTATGTAGTTTTAGTCTTATGTTGGGGACCCATTCAATGGAATTATATTCGTAGTGAAAATAATTCGTCCCGTTGGGATACCCTATAAATATTAACGCTACTTAAGAATACAGACAACAAAGTGGATTGTCCACCATGTCCACCATATAAAAGGAGCATGAATAATTTTGACAAATTTAAATTTCACAGATTTCAATCTTGAACCACTGGTGCTGCAAGCCATCACTGAGCTCGGGTTTGAAGAAGCAACACCGATCCAATCCAAAGCGATTCCTTTGGCACTCGAAGGCAGAGATTTGATTGGTCAAGCTCAAACAGGTACGGGTAAAACAGCTGCATTCGGTATTCCGTTGATCAGCAAAATCACGAAAAGTGACGAGAAAATCCGCGCCCTCATTATGGCACCTACACGCGAACTTGCAATTCAAGTTGCTGAAGAGATCGAAAAACTTACTCGCTTCAAAGGTCTGCGCTCCCTGCCAATCTACGGCGGACAAGATATCGTTCGTCAAATCCGTGCACTTAAAAGAAAACCACAGATCATCATTGGTACACCTGGACGTCTCCTTGACCACATCAACCGCAAAACAATCAAACTTGATGATGTACAAACTGTTGTACTGGATGAAGCAGATGAAATGCTCGACATGGGTTTCATGGAGGATATCCAATCCATCCTGAAACAAGTTCCAGACGAGCGCCAAACGATGCTGTTCTCAGCAACAATGCCTCCTAACATTCAAAAATTGGCACAACAATTCTTGAACAATCCTGAGCACATTTCTGTGATTCCGAAACATGTTAGTGCACCATTGATTGACCAATCCTATATCGAAGTACCTGAGCGTCAAAAATTCGAAGCGTTGAGCCGTTTGTTGGATATGGAATCTCCTGAACTGGCGATCGTATTCGGACGTACAAAACGTCGTGTTGACGAATTGGCTGAAGCTTTGCAAAAACGTGGATATTCTGCAGACGGTCTTCATGGTGACTTGTCCCAGAATCAACGTGATGCGGTAATGCGTAAGTTCCGTGACGGCAGCATTGACGTACTCGTTGCAACAGACGTAGCTGCACGTGGTCTCGACGTATCTGGCGTAACTCACGTTGTTAACTTTGACCTTCCGCAAGATCCGGAGAGCTATGTTCACCGTATCGGTCGTACAGGTCGTGCGGGTAAAGAGGGTGCTGCTTGGTCCTTCGTTACACCGCGTGAGATTGATCACTTGCACTTCATCGAGCGTGTAACACGTCACCGTATTCCACGTAAACCACTGCCAACAATGGCAGAAGCGGTTGAAGGAAAACAACGTTTGACAGCAGAGCGTTTGCTGGAAATCGTACAATCGGGCGAACTGAACGAATACAAAGGTATCGCGATTCAAATGCTTGAGCAATATGATTCTGTTCAACTGTTGTCGGCTGCACTGAAGCTCCTGACAGGTGACAAAAAAGATGCTCAAGTTGATCTGACTCCTGAAGATCCGATCCGTGCGAAGCGTCGTAAACCAGATGTTCGCTCAGGCGGACGTAAACCATCGGGTTACAGCGGTAACCGCACAAGTGGTAGCGGCGGCAGTGGTGGTGGTTACAACCGCGATCGCAACAGCAGTGGTGGCGGACGTGGTGGCTACAACCGTGATCGTAACAGCGGCAGCAGCAGCACTAGCGGTGGAAGCAGAGAAGGTGGTTACAACCGTGACCGCAAACCGCGTCCAAGCAGCAACGAAGGACGTCGTCCTGCGAAAGATTCTTCTTTCGAGTAATATAAACGTATGAACTGGAAAATGGAGCAGGCAACTGCTCCATTTTTTTTATTTTCTAATGGCTGTATCGTCTTTTGCTCACTACCAAAAGCACTGGCCAAGGGCCTGGCCGATCTCTTTTCGGGAAGTGCTGGCTTTTCCTATCTATAATAAGGTATATTAATATTAGACTTTAGGTATACGCAAGGCTGCGGAGGAGGAGAAATGTTTGGAATTTAAAGGAGCTATGGGCGGGATCTACCGGCTTACAGAGTGGATTACGAGACTGGCCGCAACCAATCTGTTGTGGGCTATTTGTTCGTCACCGTTCTTGTTTTTCTTGATTATGAAACTGCTCGTGATGCAGCAGAACCTCGCCAACGAATCATTGCAAATGAACTGGGCTATAGCCATTGTGGCACCGCTTACACTGTTCCCGGCGACTTCGGCGCTGTTTACGGTTGTTCGTAAATGGAATATGGGCGACACGGATGTGCCGATCTTCCGTACTTTCTTTGTAGGTTACAAGGAAAACTACAAGCAAAGTTTGATTGGGGGCATTTTTTACACGCTGCTGTTCGCGATTATGTATCTGGATTATACGGTGTACATGACGCAGTTCCGTAACATGCAGCTCGTGGGAATCATTATGCTTGTGCTGCTTCTCTTGTTATTTGTATCACTCTTTAACTTTTTCTCGATGGTTGTACACTACCATATGTCCATCGGGCTCATTATCAAAAATGCGGTATTGCTAACGCTGATCAGACCTTTCCGTGTATTTTCCACATTGCTGGGAAGCGGATTGTTGTTCTACATCGGTTTCCGTTATCCGGTCTTGTTCATCTTCTTCATTATTAGTATCATCGCCTGGTTTGCTTTCTTTAACTTCTACGCAACTTTCAACAAAATGCAGGAGCAGATGGAGAAGATGCAGTTGAAGAAAGAAGAAGAGGAAGCCGCTGCGCTGGCTGAGAAATCAGCAGAGAACGGTGAAGCATCTGAGACATCAGACGACAAAAACATTACACTGCAAAAATAAAACATGATGGATCGCCATTTACTTTTTACACAGTTAGGGATATAATAATTGTACATCCTGCGATGTACGTTTCGGTTATTCGTTGTTTTGAACCAATGATGATGTCTTCGGGAGATCAACACAGAATGTTGCTGAAAAGCCCTGTCTATACGACATGGGGACTTCAAAAAGCATTTTTGCGGTCACCCACCTGCCAAGCAGGTTCATAAGACAATGTAGCCGGACGGCATAGGCGGGTTCCTAAATTTTCATGTACAGCACCCTGACTTTTCCTCTTTTGAAGGAATTTCAGGGTGTTTTTATGTTGTGATGAATGGTTTTGATTGGTTTTGTGATAAATATGATGCTTACCCTTTTGTTACTACTTGAACAATGTTACACTAAGATACATAAATGGAACGGTTACATTCAAAGGAGGAAGGGTCTTGACCTTAAAGAGAACGCTCGTCGGTATCATCCGCAGCATGGAGGGAACCAGCGATCGAGCCAAGGATCCCAAATTAAAAACACGGTACTATAACTTATCCAAAGACAGAGCCTGGGAAGAGGTTTCTTCGACACTCAAAAAGATTCCAGGGTATAAAGTGCTGCACGAAGTGCCTTCTGTTGGAGAAGTTATACTGGAGAAACGGACTACCTTTGGACGGACGATGGACATTACAGTTTCCATTATCTCGGTAAGTCCTGTTCGCAGTGCGGTGGATATGTATTCTGCTTCCCGTGGTTCACTTGGAGACTTGGGCTCTAACTATCGGACGATTATGAACTTATTCTCTGTACTGGATAAAAAGCTGAGCAAGTATAAAGCAAATGATTGAAATAGATGATGAATAACAAAAAGCGAGAGAAGGTTAACCTTCCTCGCTTTTGTTCTGAACGTATGATGACTTCTACAGCAAAGCTTTTACAGCAGCAATTGCTTGCTCGAAGTTAGGGGAGTCTGTCATTTCAGGCAGGTACTCCACATATGTAATCCGGTCTTCAGCATCCACCACAAAAATGGAACGCATGTCCAACTGGAATTCTTTGATCAGAACGCCATAGTCTTCACCGAAAGAACGTGTTTTGTAGTCTGACAATGTTACTACGCGGTCAACGCCAGCTGCTCCGCACCAACGGGCTTGAGCAAACGGAAGGTCAACACTTACTGTCAAGACAACAACATTGTCTCCGAGTTCTCCAGCTTCAACATTGAAACGACGAGTTTGCGCATCGCATACGCCAGTATCCAGGGAAGGAACAACGCTGATTAATTTGATTTTGCCTGCGAAGTCTTTCAGGGATGCATCTTCAACCAGGTTCTTGCTCAGTGTGAAATCGGGTGCTTGATCGCCCACTTTCAGTTCGGGTCCGATCAATGTAATAGGGTTGCCCTTAAATGTGGCTGCGCCTGTACGTTCTTGTGTCATAATAATGTTCCTCCTTATAAATTGGTGATCCGTGCCAAAATCCATTATAATCTTTTATGAAAGGCATTGTCCAATTCGGGCATGTACCATTACGATGGATCAGAGATGTAAGTCCGATCTGAACAGGGTGGAGTGAAAGAAGAAATTTATGATATTTATTCGCTATGAGAACTGGAAAGGTTATCTGAAGTATTTCCCTTTGACGTCGCTTTTTTTAATTGCCAATGTAGTCATGTTTATTGTGTTAACGGTGAACGGTGGATCAACGAACAATATGGTGCTGCTGAAATTCGGGGCACTCACGAATTATGAACTGTTCGCAGATGAGTGGTGGCGTTACATTACATCCATCTTCCTGCATGCGGGCTTCAGTCATTTATTGTTTAACAGTTTTGCGTTAATTGTATTTGCACCACCGATGGAGCGACTGCTTGGGTCGGTAAGGTATGGAGTGTTGTATCTGGGTGGCGGCATATTGGGCAATATTCTTGCTGTTGCTTGGTACAACTCGATTGGGAGCATCACCATCTCGGTAGGTGCTTCAGGAGCGATCTATGCCGTCTATGGTGCATTCCTGTATGTGGCGCTGTTCCAGCGCACCATGATGGATGAGGCTTCGCGTAAAACGATGTACACCCTGCTTGTGTTCGGGATTATATTCTCCTTCGCCATGTCAGGCATCAACTGGATGGCTCATCTAGGCGGATTGCTGGGTGGATTCTTTATTTATGGACTGTTGATCAGATTGTGGAAACCCCGCAGTTTAAAGCGGTAGTCAGAACGTTCTCAAGATGGAATGCAATCAAGGATAAGTAGGGTATAACAGATTGGAGCGATCAGGCGAGTGGAATTAAGACAGTTGCATTACTTTTTGAAAGTGGCACAGAAGGAACATGTAACACAGGCTGCTGAAGAGTTGCATGTGGCGCAGTCGGCGGTGAGTCGTCAGATTCATCAGCTGGAAGAAGAGCTGGGCGTGGATCTTTTTATGCAAAAGGGGCGAAACTTGCAGTTGACTGCAGTGGGACAGCTTTTTTGCAAACGGATTGAAGGCATATTGAAAGATCTGGATAAGGCGGTCGGGGAAGTTCATGAGTTTCTGGACCCTGAGCATGGGGAGATTCGAATTGGATTTCCGCATAGCTTGGGGATTCATCTCATTCCTTCCGTTGTGGCTGCTTTCCGTCAGCGTTATCCTAACGTAAAGTTCAGATTCAAGCAAGGGATGTTTCCTACACTCATTCGTGATGTGTTATCAGGAGAGGTAGACTTGGCATTCATATCTCCTTTTCCGGAGAAGCATGATCAAGTGGATGGGGATATTGTACTCACGGAAGAGTTACATGCCATTCTTCCTCCGAATCATCCGTTAGCTGGTGAGGAGACGATTGCGCTCGAACAGCTCAAGGATGATAAGTTCGTATTATTCAGCAAAGGCTATTCTCTTCGTCCTATTGTGTGGCATGCATGTCTGGAAGCCGGTTTTACACCCAAGATCGCTTTTGAAGGTGAAGAGACCGACACGATCCGTGGATTGGTCGCTGCGGGCATGGGGGTCAGTCTGTTGCCTGAGATGGCGTTATTCCAGACGAACCCGCTGCAGCCGGCACATGTGGCCATCTCTCATCCCAAAGTAACACGCACCATCGGGTTAATTCACCGTGCAGATGACAAACTGCCGCTAGTTGCCCAGTCCTTTCGTTCATTCTTGCTTCATTATTTCGGTTTACAACAAAACAATACCCCATCCGATTAACGGTGGGGTATTGTTTTTGTGTTATGGAGATTGAAATTAATCGCGGTTGTTGAAGATTCCAATGTAACGGATCAATTCAAGCAGTGAGATCAAGGCTGCAGCGACATAAGTCAAAGCTGCGGCATTCAGGACTTTAGCAACACCTTTTTCTTCTTCATTGCGGATATAACCTTCAGATACCATAATTTCTCTTGCGCGATTGCTGGCGTTAAACTCAACCGGCAATGTGATAAGTTGGAACGCGACAGTTACGGAGAAGAAGATGATACCGATACCTACAAGGTTCATGGCATTGAAGAGGAATCCTGCAATCAGCAAGAACGGAGCTAATCCGGATGCAAAGTTCACAATTGGGAAGATCCGGTGACGCAGTGCCAGCATGGGATAACTTTCTTTATGCTGAATGGCGTGACCAACTTCATGACACGCTACCGAAACAGCTGAGATTGAGTTTTCATAATATACTGGTTCCGATAAGCGTACAACCCGATTGATCGGATCGTAGTGATCAGACAGTGTGCCACGTACTGGCTCAATTGGAACATCATGCAGGCCGTTAGCGTCAAGCATCTGGCGAGCTGCATCGTAGCCGGTGATTCCATTCTGGTTCGGTACCTCTGACCAACGTCTGAAAGTACCTTTAACGCGAAATTGCGCCCATAAAGAGAGCAAAAAGGCGATAATGATCAATACGAACATACCGTTATTAAAACTCATATTCATTCCTCCGCTTTCTAATAATAAGCTACATCATGGTGTTCTCAAGCAAGATTTTCAGTGCCTCCATTGTACCGGCACTTTTGGTAAGTAGTCCTGCCATCATCTTGCGTGCTTGTACAGGTTTCATCTCCCCGAGTAGCGGTTTGAGTTCGTTAACCTCTCGCTCAAGTTGTTGCACATGAAGCTCCAATGTTGTCAATTTGCTGGCAACTTGTTCTTCCGTACTAACCAGACGCCACTTCTCAAGAGATTGCTTAATCTCGTCGAGACTATACTTCTCTTGTTTCATCTGTACAATACGTTCAAGCCTGGTTAAAGTTTCATTACTATAGAGACGATAATTTTTTTGTGTACGTTCTTCGGGAGCGATCAGTCCAAGCTTCGTGTAATAATCAATCGTCCGTTCACTAACACCAGCGGTCTTGGCAAGTTCGCCAATCCGAAAAAGTTTCATATCCCCAATGATATTCACCTCGCTTGCAAGTTCAAATGTAGGGAATTGTAGTTTCCGCTTGCGAATTTATATACTACGCCCAATTTTTCTTACTAATAAGTATGATACATGATCTTTAACCGTACAGTCAAACGTTATGCTTTGGTAATCAGCATACTTCATTTCTATATCTATGTGCTCATAGAATGTGATTATGTACTTAAGTGCAAGAAAAAGACGCATGACTTTATTCCCAGAAATAATTTTCAGATTTGATGAAAATACTCTTGTCAACTTTCCTCTCTTCTGCTTATAATGACATTAAGGGTTTCACGATATGTGAAGAAACTTAACATAAGAGGGAGTGGGGTATATGAGAAAGAAATGGTTGGTTTCCGTGTTAGTAATGCTTACTTTATTCGCTTTTCCGGTCAGTGCATTCGCAGCTGCGGAGGGCCCGACTAACATTGAACTTCAAAGTGGTTTGAACTCAGCCTTTACGTTTCTGGCTGTTGTACTAGTGTTCTTGATGCAAGGGGGATTTGCTTTACTCGAAGCGGGTTCAACACGAATGAAGAATGCAGGACACATTGCGGGTAAGACCATCCTGACATTGGGAATTTCAGTTATTGCCTTCTGGGCTTTGGGCTTCGGTCTTGGTTTCGGTAATGGTAACAGCTTCTTTGGAACAACAGGATTCTTCCTGAGCGGTGACAAGATGGCTGCTTCCTTCGAATCACTGGCTTTCTCCGATGTTCCACTGACTGTTAAATTCGTATTCCACCTCGCTTTTGCGGCGGTATCTCTGGCCATTGCCTGCGGTGGTATGGCTGAACGTGCAAAGATGAGCGTATATATTGTTTTCGGTACACTTTATACCATTATCATGTATCCGGTTGTTGCTCACTGGGTATGGGGCGGCGGCTGGTTGGCTGAGCTGGGTATGCAAGACTTTGCAGGATCGACGGTTGTTCACTTGACTGGTGCGACTGCAGCATTGGTAGCGACCATCTTGTTGAAACCACGTATTGGTAAATACAACAAAGACGGCAAACCTAACATCATTCCAGGTCACAACCAAGTGTATTCCGTACTCGGGGTTATTATCCTCTGGATCGGTTGGTTCGGTTTCAACCCAGGTAGTACGTTAACTGCCTTGGACGATGGATTCTTTGGTTATGTTGCATTGACTACTAACGTAGCTGCTGCAGCTGGTGGTGTTGCTGCACTGTTGATTTCCTGGGCAGTTCTTGGCAAGTCCGATATTCCTAGCATGTTGAACGGTGTGCTTGCGGCACTCGTTGCAATTACAGGTGCTTGTGCCTTCGTTGAACCTTGGGCAGCCCTAGTTATCGGTGCTTTGGCTGGTGTTATCACATTCTTCACAGCACAGTACTTCGATCGTAAAGGAATTGACGATCCAATCTACGCTTTCTCCGTACACGGTGTTGCTGGTATGTGGGGAGCAATCTCCACAGGTTTGTTCGCTACACCAGAACTTGCTGAGCATGCGGGTGTAGGTCAAGCGGGTCTGTTCTATGGCGGTGGATTCCACCAATTGGGTGTACAGCTTCTCGGTCTGGTAGGTGCTTTTGCCTTCGTACTGGTCATGTCCTTCATTATTCTGGGCGGAATGAAAGTGATCATGGGCATCCGTGTTACTGAAGAAGAAGAAACAATGGGTCTGGATATCAGTGAGCACGGTACTTACGGATACCCTGAACAAATGAAAAACGTAGATTCTAAATCCAATGGTGGTACGTTCAGCTCCTGAGGTGAATGATGCTGAATCATGCTTCAAGGAGGCTGGACATGATGGAACCCATCTCGTTTACTAACTATTCCTGGTCTTATCAGGGAATCGATGGTGCGGTGTCTTCTCAAGAACTGCGCCAAGCACGTGGGATATTACAGAACGAGCTCCAGGAATTGTTGTCCGCTTCCTTGTCGCCGATCGAGTGGTACCAAACGGTAAATGAACTGCATGACCGGATTGCACGGAAAGCAGTAGAGTTATGCATTCAGGGGATGGTTGAGGAGGGCTTCGGCCAACCTCCCGTCCCCTATGCCTTTATCGTATTTGGCAGTTCCGGCAGGGAAGAAGCAACGTTATGGAGTGATCAGGATAATGGCATGATCATTAGCGATACTCCGCATGAAGGTAAAGATGAATATTTTGCGCAGTTCGGACAGCGAATGTCAAATATGTTGGAAGAGCTGGGCTATGCTAAATGCGAAGGCAAAGTGATGTGCTCAGAGCCACTATGGAGTAAAACGTTGGCGTCATGGAAGCAACAATTAGCAGATTGGAGCTCGGATTTAAATTGGGAGCCCGTTCGTAATCTAATCATTGCTTCAGACATGCGTTTTGTTGCAGGGGAGCAGAGTCTGGCAGACGAATGGATCACGAGTTTTTATGAACAGTTTAGACTCTTTCCTGAACTTTCGGATGCAGTTCTTCGCAATACGGTTAAACATAAAGCTACATTAAATGTACTTGGTCGTGTGGTCACAGAGCGATTTGGTGAACATGCGGGCGGATTTGATGTTAAGTATGGATTGTACATTCCGTTGGTGAACAGTGCCCGTTATTTGGCTTTGCAACACGGGATCAAGGAGTCGTCTACGTTAAAAAGAATGGAGAGACTGACATCACTTGAAGCTGTTCCGTTTACATTACTGGATGCATGCCAGCGGGCCTTTATAGCTGCTCTGAAGTTTCGGAGAAGTACACCAGTTGTCATTCAACGGGACTTGCAACATAGTAGTGGGTTCCTGGATGAGAAGCAGATGAAACAAAAACAAATTCATTATGAGCTCAGGGATACGCTCGGGTTGGTAAGACGAGTGCATCGTGCTTTGCAAAGACAGTTGCGTTTTGCAGAAAGGAGACGTCCATGAGAGAGCCGGTAAGGGGCAATACAGGATTCTGGAATTCGCTGCGTCAGGGAGGGGTTCCTTCCGCCATCGCTTCCATCATGGGAGCCCCTACGGCGCAACACATGGCGTTTATCCGCTCGATGATGCGAGAACAGCGCCGACCTGAGGTTCTGCATACGCCTCTAAATGAACTGGACGCAGTTGTATTTGATCTGGAAACGACGGGATTTTCGCCCCAGCATGGGGATGAGATTATTTCATTTGGTGCAGTCCGTATACATGGTGGTGTAGTGCTGGAAGGAGAGCAGTTCTATACGGTGGTGCAGTCTAAGACTGCGGTTCCGGAACATATAACTGAACTGACGGGCATCACACAGCAGATGACGCTAGACGCACCAACTTTGCTGGAGGGGCTGCATGATTTCATGTCTTTTGTAGGCGGAAATGTTCTGATTGCACATGCAAGTGCACATGACCGAGCCTTTCTGAATGCAGCTCTGTGGCGGACTTCAAAGGTAAGGCTGACGCATCGTTTAATTGATACGATGATGTTGGCCCGCTGGCTTGAACCAAGCAGGGCGGGGTACGGTCTGGATGAATTGCTGGAATCAAGAGGTATTCCGATCTATGGACGTCACCATGCGCTGGAAGATTCGAAAATGACTGCGCAGTTATGGTCCTGTTATCTGGAAGACATGACTCGTAAAAATGTGGAGACCTTGGGGGATCTGTATACCCAGTTAAGTCACGCATAATGGAACGGGAAGCAGATTATATGAAGGAATAACGTGGTGTAACTTATCTTGTTGTACCTTCGAGGATTCAATCTGATAACCGTTTAGATGCATATGAGATCGTAATCCGGTTGTAAGGTCAGGTGAGCCGATGAGATACATCTGGAGTAAACCGGCGAAGGCCGGAAGCGCTTGGATGTCCTCTGCGGATGGAACGGGCCTTGTATGCGGATGAGAATGGAAGATGCCAATGAGCTTAGGTTCGGAGAATACGCACCGAATCCATTCGGCATCGTCCAATGCAAAATGATGCAGCGGGTCAGGTGCTACGTTACGAATGGGCTGAAACCGACTGATTCGTATGCCGCCCGCTGCGGTTTCACCCAGCATAACCCCGCAGGCTTCTTGCGGCAGCGAAAGGAACATGTGCTTTGACATCTCTTGTTCTACGGAGGAAGGGATGTAGAAGACATTTTGCTGCCCGTGAAGTGCTGCCATTTGTATTCACCCCTCTCTCTTTGGCTCCTGCTTAGGCAGGAGTCCTTTTTCATTTTATTTTGTGTGCTTCGGATTGTAAAATTTTAAAGGAAAAGGGTACAATATTAAAGAGAACATTTGGGAATCATGTTTTAATGAACTGTCATAGAGCGTGATCAACATTTAGCATGCACAGAAATTATGGTTTCAGTTTCAATAGGCTAATTATATAAAAGGGTGGCGGGTTATGAAACGAAACATATACATACTCCTCGGTGTTTTCTTGCTGGTTGGTATTGCACTGGCCCAAAATGCGGATGACGGTATTGCTGCTGTATTTAAGCAGGATGAACCTATACCTACAGAGACGGGACCGCGTGCGGGTCTTCTGGCACCTGCTTTTTCTCTGACGGCAATGGATGGGAAGACGTACAGTGTGGGCGGCGCCAAAGATAAGGCCACGTTCGTCAGCTTCTGGGCATCCTGGTGTGAGCCATGTAAACAGGAAGCTCCGGAACTGAATAGAATGGCTGCGAAATACAAGGATAAGCTTGATCTATATGGCGTTAATGTAACATCATACGATAAACTCAAAGATGCTAAATCTTTTGTAGATGAGTACCAACTGACCTTCCCTATTCCCTTGGATGAGAAGGGAACAGTGTATGCTCAATATAACGGAGTGGCTTTTCCGACGAATGTTCTAATTGACTCCAGAGGCGTTATACAGGAGATAATCTTGGGTATTTTGCCTGAAAAAGAGTTGGAACGTAAGATTAAAGAGCTTGTCGCAAACTAATTTTTACTTAAAAAAAGGAAGCCCCCGTTACCCATAATTCATGGATACAGAGGCTTCCTTTTATTTTCCGGGAAATAAGCCTTATTAATGGTTGCTTAACCCGTGAGCAGGAATAGGGAGTGTACCCGGCTCATCCTGCAATTTTTCTTGAAGCAACGCATAGCGGAAACTGTGAACGAGCGCTTCCCAACTTGCTTCAATTACGTTCTCGGATACACCGACAGTGTTCCATGTGTTTTCGGTGTTTTTGGATTCGATCAGTACACGCACTTTGGCAGCTGTGGCATCCTTCTCATCAAGTACACGCACTTTGTAGTCTGACAGGTGCATGTTAGCAAGTGAAGGGAAGTATTGTACCAATGCTTTCCGAAGCGCGTTATCGAGTGCATTAACCGGACCGTTTCCTTCAGCAGCGGTATAGACACTTGTTCCAGCCACATTAAGTTTGACAAAAGCTTCAGAAACAACGGATTTTCCTGCCGTTTTCTCTACAAGCATTTTGAATGATTCGAAAGTGAACAATTCTTTCATGTCACCATTCGCTTCACGAATTAACAATTCGAGCGAGGCATCTGCACCTTCGAACTGGTAACCCTGATGCTCCAGATCTTTGATTTTCTCAATAATCTGACGTGAATTGGCACTGCTTGGATCGAACTCAAGACCCAATTCCTGTGCTTTGGACACAATGTTGCTCTGTCCAGCAAGCTCTGAAACCAGCACACGCTGTTTGTTGCCGACCAGTTCAGGCACGATGTGTTCATAAGTACGGGAATCCCGCAGGATGGCAGAGACGTGGATGCCGCCTTTGTGAGCAAAAGCAGCATTACCAACATAAGGTTGATTAATCGGCATATTCACATTAGCAATTTCACTGACATAACGAGCCACGTTCGTAAGTTGTCTCATTGAATCTTCCGTAACACATTCATAGCCAAGCTTCAGTTGCAAGTTCGGAATGATGGACGCCAGATTGGCGTTACCGCAACGCTCTCCATAACCGTTCATCGTTCCTTGAACCTGACGGGCTCCGGCTTGTACAGCGCTGAGTGTGTTAGCGACAGCCAGTTCACAATCATTATGTGTATGAATGCCGAGATGTGCATGAGGCAGGCTTCTATACAGTGTGGATACGATCTCGTGCACCTCGTTTGGCATCGTCCCGCCGTTGGTATCACACATAACGAGCCAGTCCGCTCCAGCTTCGTGGGCCTTGGTCAAGACCGCTTGAGCATACTCCGGGTTATGTTTGAATCCGTCAAAGAAGTGTTCTGCATCAAAGATCACTTCCATTCCATTCTGTTTCAGATAGGCGATGGAATCATAGATCATGGACAAATTTTCTTCCAATGTAGTCTGCAAAGCGGTATGCACATGGAAGTCCCATGATTTACCAACCAGGGTGGCAGCCTGTGCTCCCGATTCGATCATGCGCTTCAGGTTGGCGTCTTCACTAGCGATGCTGCCTTTACGGCGTGTGCTACCAAAAGCAACGACCTTTGCGTTCAGGTTCAGTTCCTTGACTCTTTTAAAAAACTCAATGTCCTTGGTGTTGCTGCCGGGAATTCCGCCTTCAATATAATGGACACCCAGGTCATCAAGCTTCTTGGCAATTTTGAGTTTGTCGTCTGCCGATAAGCTGACACCCTCCCCTTGTGTGCCGTCACGTAAAGTCGTATCGAAGATGGAAATGGCCTTTGACATGAAGATCCTCCTTTGAGATAAAGCGCTTTTTTTAAAAGTTTGGATTGTAAGTTGGGAAAAGCTGTTAAGTACGTTAGTGGACGAATCCTTCGATTCGGCAACGCTACACTGTGTTAAACTCAATGCGCTGATTTGTCCTAAAGTCGCCAATTTGTATAATTAATTATTATAGCACCATTATAGCCAAATGCTACATAGAAATCGCAGTTTGATGTAACAATTATCGGATTTTAGAGCAAAACGAAGGATGTTATTCATAATCCGGATGTATGTTATAATCTACTATTGAGTTTTAATTGGAATATATGGAAGAAAAGGAGGGTTGATTTTGACTTTTTTATGGGAAAATACGATTATTGCCCTGATCACTTTAATTCTTTTTGTGAGTGTTGGTTGGCTGATTATTCGATCTTTAATCAATTCTCGCAGAAAATAAAAGCCCGTGACTGAATTTACATAACAGGTTTGATATACTATAGAAGAAAGTAAATTACGTTTCATTAATTAGTGTGCATGAAAGGGCGGGGGTTCATGATGTCTTCAGAGGGCAATCCTCCAGCGAATGTAGATCAATATTACCCTACAGCCGGACGGGTGATTCTGCATGTGGATATGAATGCTTTCTACTGCTCTGTACATGAAGCGGAGGAACCGGATCTATATAGAGGAAAAGCAACGGCCGTTGCGGGAAGCAGTGAGTTGCGTAAAGGTGTAATCGTAACCTGTTCATATACCGCTCGTAACCGAGGCATCTCAACAGGTATGGTTGTACACCAAGCTATGAAAAAGTGCCCTGATCTCATTGTGATTCGTCCTGATTTTCATTTATATCGTAAATATTCAAGAAACTTTATGCAAATTGCGTATAGTTACACTCCACTGCTTGAGGCGACGTCCATTGATGAGTGTTATCTTGATATTACAGGTTCAAGGCAATTCGGAAATCCAATGGAGATTGCGGAGAGCATTCAGCGTAGAATCAAGGAGGAGTTAGGGCTTCCTTGTTCCATTGGCATTGCACCCAACAAGTTATTGGCGAAAATGGCTTCAGATCTGAAAAAACCGAACGGTATCTCCATTTTACGGATGAGGGATGTACCCCGGATTCTTTGGCACAGGCCATGTAACGAAATGTTTGGCATTGGCAAAAAGACGGCTGAAAAACTGAAAAAACTGGGCATTGAAACGATTGGCCAATTGGCCAAATCGGATGAGAACATGTTGACCGAACTATTCGGAGTTAATGGAGCATGGCTCAAAAATTCTGCGAATGGTATTAACCATTCCGAGGTTCACGCTGAACGAGAAGCCAATAAATCCATTGGGCATACGACTACTTTACCGGCGGATGTATCGGATATGAATGATATTCATCGGGTTTTCCTCAATATAAGTGACCAGGTAGCCAGAAGATTGCGCAAGCACGAAATGTTTAGCCAGGGTATTCAGATTACGATTCGGACACCGGATATGAAGACGATCACCCGATCACGTTTGATGGAAGTACCAACGGAGGATGCATCAGTCATCTATCGTGAAGCCTGTCAATTATTTGCAAAGCATTGGGGCAGTGGTAAGCCTGTACGTATGCTGGGCGTGACACTTCAAAACCTGATTCCAAGAGAAGAGTCCGCTGTGCAGATGGACCTGTTCGAATATGAGCAGAAGCCCAAAAAGGACAATCTGATTCGCATTATGGATCAGTTACGTGATAAATTTGGTGAGAATGCTGTTGTGACCGCAGGCATGCTTGGGGACGATCCTTCCGTGTTGCTTCGGAATCATAAAGTACGGGGCACTTCCCTGCAAAAAGATAACTTGCAAAGTCTTGATTAAATAAGGGATAATAGAGACTTGTGGTTGGAAAATGATTTGTAATTATTCTTACTTTGTATTAATATGTTTCTAGATAAAAACACTGTACGTTTCGAATTTTAGGAGGAGAGAATGTAAATGAGTAAATATACTTGGGTTGAAAAAGACACATGCATCGCATGTGGCGCTTGTGGAGCAACGGCTCCAGACATCTACGATTACGATGATGAAGGTTTGGCAGAAGTTATCTTTGACGGAGATGCTAACCATGGTGTCAAAGCTATTCCAGACGACTTGTTTGACGATATGCAGGATGCATGCGACGGCTGCCCTACAGATTCCATCAAAGTAGCGGACGAGCCTTTCAATAAAGAAGGCTAAGTATTTCTCCTATGAACACAGAGCACTTTCTTTTGTCTTAACGACAAGGGAGGGTGCTTTTTTTATGACTCCATTAAACTGTGAACATATGATCTATGATCAAGGACGAACATTGTCGAAAACTCATTTTTTCACCGGGTACTGAAGTCCTATGGATTTAACGCCTGATTATGCCGATATATAATGATATACGCAAAAAGGTGAAATAGTGGAGGATCGGATGCAAAATACTCATCTAAGAACATATGTCAAGAAACATCCCGACAACAAAATGGCTTGGTATTTGCTTGGAAAGGAGTACTTGGGCGAAGGGCAGGAGGCAAAAGCCAACTATTGTTTCCAGCAAGCGGGAGAGGTTTACGAGGCATTTGAACGTAGTAAAGCTCCTGCTGACATCTGGGTGGACTATCAGGAGAAACTGGTGGAGATGTCTGAGCAAAAAGAGAAAAAACAACGTAGACGCAAAATGTGGCTTACGTTGTTCATGCTGCTTGTGCTGGCAGGTCTGCCACCTGCGGACGCTCCGGGTTTCAGTCGTGAAGCAGCTGATGCACTGTCAGCAGCACTGGAATCCACAGATGACATCGCAGCGCCTATAGAAGCGGATAAACAGACTGGGACTACATCCATTGCGCCAAGTAATGTGTTCACCGCTGCGGCATTTGGTGGAGGCAACCATGGCGAGACTGCCCTCGCAGCTGCCTGGTCCGGATCAGGCCCGAAAGTAGAGACTTCAGCTGTATTGGGTATGCAAACCTCGGATGACTGGTCTTTATGGAAGCGAAATATGCCTGTGAAATACATAGTACAAACCAATACGAGCGGGAAATTAACGGCACAGAGTTATGATGCCAAGCAATGTAACTGTGAACCTCCTGAAGTCACGCCGAAAATCAAAAAGATGGCCTTGGCGTGGACCGCCAAGCAGGAAGCCGCTGCATCATTATCAAGTGCAATCGTTGCCTACCGCAAAAAAAATAACGCTTGGCCCAAGAGTGTAACGCAAATGGCCCAGCCATTTCCGAATAATATTCTCGGAGAAACTGCGCCAGGTATGACCGAGATGTTTCCGAAGCTGTTAGCTTTGTATCAAGGAAAGGCACAGGAAGGAAAAAACGATTCGAGTGGTCAAGAGAATGGTTCAACGACTTCGAATTCGTCTCAAGGCAACAATGCCGCCTTTGCAGATACGCTGGGAGGTCAGCCTTTTTTGCAGGAACCGCTTGAGATTGTCATTGATAAGGATAAACACAAACTTGCATTAATCAGTGGAGATACCATTGTTCGTATGTATGATGTGGGACTTGGCGGTGATCGAACACCGGAGGGTTCATTTGTTATTACAGATAAAGTGGTCAATCCGAATGGACGCTCGAACGGGGAGTTCGGAAGCAGAGGTATGCAACTCTCGAATACGAATTATGCCATCCATGGAACCAACGAGCCAGACAGCATCGGATTGGATGAGTCTCTTGGATGTGTGAGAATGCGTACAGGAGATGTAGAAGAGTTATTCGCTCTCGCTCCGCAAGGCACTCCGGTACGCATTGGAGAAGATGTGCTGCCAGATCTAACGCTTGTTCCAGAAGCGAAGCAGCGTTATCAGCATACGCTTGTTCCTAAGCAGAATAATCCGAACAAAACGTATCACTGGCTGAATTAATCTGCTGGATATGTAGAATCAGATGGAATCAGCCTGAATCATCTACATGTTGGCAATAATGATAAGAGCACCAATGATGATGATCAAGCCGCCTACACTGGCTGCTGTCCATGCAATGGCTTTGCGATTCACTTCTTCTTTCTTTTGCTGTAATGCAGGTGGTTTACGTTTGGGAGCCATGAGTTATTCCTCCTTATTGGAATAGAACTGGTGTAGAGTAACCATGCTCTCATTGTAAAGAATTCAACTCGTCATTTCCAGTAGGCGGGTAGATTTCTTGTGAGCATTTTGCATCATTCGATTTGTGCTGTCTATGCGCAAACTACTTTCCTTTTTAATAAGAAACAGATAGACTTGTGTGTAGAGTGTTTTTTTACATATGAAAAGACGGAAAACGGCTTTTTGGCGTACCGGACCAGAACGGAGTGAGTGATTTGTTATACAGAAGTCTTGCTAAACCTTTGTTGTTCAAAATGGACCCTGAACAGGCCCATCATCTGATTATTGGCGGCCTTAGTGGCATGGGCAGCATCCGTCCGGTTCCTTCCGGACTTCGAGTGATGTACGGCGTTCGTGAAACGTCTGATCTGGCTGTTGACATGTTTGGGTGTCATTTCCCTACACCTGTCGGTCTGGCTGCGGGTCTGGACAAAAACGGCCAGGCCGTAACGGGCTTTTCTTCCATTGGATTTGGATTCATGGAAGTGGGAACGGTGACGCCACTTGCACAACCAGGTAACGATCAGCCACGGTTGTTCCGTTTACCTCCAGATGAGGCTTTGGTCAACCGAATGGGCTTCAACAATCTCGGTGCGGAAGCTATGGCTGGTGAGTTGGCGCGTCTTCAGGATCGTCGCATTCCAGTGGCTGTTAACATCGGCAAGAATAAGGCAACTTCTAATGAAGAAGCTCACCTGGACTATTCGAAGTGCATTCAGGCGCTATACGATTATGCTGACCTGTTTGTAGTTAATATCAGTTCACCAAATACACCGGATTTGCGTAATCTGCAACATGGGAATGAATTGAAGGAACTGCTCGCTGCGGTCATGAACGAGATGAACGTGCAGCATGCACGAGCGGGTGGAGCGATCAAATCCGTGCTGGTGAAGATCGCACCAGATGTGAATGATCAGGAACTTGAATATATGGTTCGCACGATTGCAGACAGTGGTGTTGCAGGCATTATTGCAACGAACACAACCATCAGTCGCGCAGGACTTTCCCACCAACATGCGAAGGAAACGGGCGGTCTGAGCGGTAAACCTTTACGTGACCGTTCAACGGAGATTATTCGCCAGATCTATCGCCAGACCGAAGGAAAACTTCCGATCATCGGTTCAGGGGGCATTTTCACAAGTGAGGATGCATACGAGAAAATTAAAGCCGGAGCAAGTCTGGTCGAAATATATACAGCATTGATCTATGAAGGTCCTGAGGTGAATCGGCGCATTCATGCCGGACTGCGTGAGTTGCTGCGCAAAGACGGTTATCGTCATATCTCCGAAGCAGTTGGTGCGGAGCATCGTTAAGAAGCAATGTGAATCCCCGGAATGAAAATATAGAAGCATGGAAGAGCGTAAAATGGTTCGGTACTCTTCCCCCCACCAAACATCATGTATAATGGAATAGAACAGGGGACGCTATAGAGACAGGAGGCATAAGCATGGACGGTAGAGACTGGGGTACATTTTTACTTCCTTATGAGCAAGCGGTAGAGGAATTGAAAGTCAAGTTTAAGACAATGCGGGCGGAGCTGAAAAAACGGGAAGAGTATGCCCCGATTGAATTCGTTACCGGTCGTGTCAAAAAAATATCCAGTATTCTGGAGAAATCCAGACGACTGAATGTGTCGCTTGATGACGTGGAAACAGGCATTGAGGATATTGCAGGTATCCGCATTATGTGCCAATTCGTAGATGATATCCGTCGGGTTGCCGAGTATATTCGAGGCCGTAAGGACCTCACGGTACTCATTGAGAAAGATTACATTACGAATTTCAAAGAGAGTGGCTATCGCAGCTTCCATATGATTATTGAGTATCCCGTTCAGACGGCTCTGGGACAAAAGAAAGTATTGGCCGAGATACAGATCCGGACGCTTGCCATGAACTTCTGGGCTACCATTGAACATTCGCTGAGTTACAAGTTTCGGGAAGGGTTACCTGATGAGATGAGAACCAGGCTGAAAAAAACGGCTGAGGCCGCGTTTATACTGGACAACGAGATGTCTGCGATTCGTCTGCAAATTCTGGAGGCACAGAAGGCCTTTGAAGATGATTCGAATATCGTGTCAAGAACATTGAATATCATTCATCAATTGTACTTCTACCACCTTGTCAGTGAAGCGATTGAAGCACAGAAACGTTTTAACGATTACTGGGAACGACATGACATGGAAGGGCTCAAAGACTTGCTGGATGATGTGAAAGAACTTCTGAACAACGCCAGAAAGGGCGAAAACCCGGATGAGCATCTATGAGCCACTGTACGTTGACTATTTAATCTACTTCAATCGGGATCAGGATTATTTCGAGTGCCATGAGGTGCTGGAAGAATTGTGGCTTGAACGTAACCGGGATTCTCTCTATAAAGGGTTGTTGCAAATTGCAGTTGGTTTATACCACTTCAGGAATGGCAATCTCCGCGGGGCTATCATGATGTTACAGAGCTCAGTTGATCTTTTGGAACCTTATCCAGATACAACTCTGGGCATTGAACTTGGGATTTTGGTACAGGAAGTAAAGGAAATCGTGAAGCAACTGTCTGAACCCGACGCCCATTCTGTGACTTATAGGGATTTGTCCATACGTATTGTTGATGAGGCACTGGAACAGGAGATACTTAGGAGATCGCTTGAACTGGAGCCTAATATTCCGCAACGCCGTAGTCCCACTAGAGGACGAATATACGAAGAGAAGATGAAGGCGATGGATCAGGGTGAAAGTTGAACCATAATCAGCATTAACATTCAAATGAGCATCCCATGGATATGAAGTTCCATGTATATGAAACACCCCGACGATTCCTGTAAAGGGAACGATCGGGGTGTTTTTGAATGTTGCGTCATATTTCTATCCGTTAGCTTGCCGAAGGAGCGGCACTGCCTTTATATTTTTGGAAGAATTGTTTGTAATCATCAAGCGTATAGCCTTGGTCACTGCCATTCTCTTGCAGTCCGCCAACCATACGGTCTTTCTCGACACCAGCCTCATAATAGACGAGTGTAGGCGTGAACTCAATGTTGTAATCGGTCCATCCTGCTTCGAATTCACGGAGGTTGAATTGCGGAAGTTCGATACCTTCACTGTCAACCAGTGGCATCAACTGAGGAGTTGTGGCACGGCAGTGTGAGCAGTCGGAAGCGAAGAAATAAACAAAGAAGCTATCTTTGTTATCGATTTTGGCTTTGAGATCAGCTGGAACAATAATTTGTTGATAGTTTGAATCATTAAGCAGCTCCCGTGTAGCTGGATTAAGCTTGGAAGCAGCGATGCCATAAGCATTTTCCACTGAATCCATCTGTTTCTTGGATTGCTGGTCTACGACAACCAGTGCTGCAATCATAATGATTAAAACACCCAGGAATATAAGGATCGCAGCACTTTTCTTTTTCTTCTTGGATTTCATTGGACATCCCCCATCGATCATATCGAAATATAGTTTGGGCAAAAATAGAGGTTGGGATAATATGCATAAACACCCGAATTTTTGCTCAGGAATCAATCTACTTGCCATTATACTACATTACACGCTGTAGTGGAATAGATACGATATGATAGGAAAGCAAAGCTTGGATATGATAAAATAAAACGATAATGCAATCTTACCAAGACAGGATGAGTGGGAATATGGGTGTAAAGCTACCTTTGATATTTGCTGAGCGAATGAAAAGTTTGCTGGGCGATGAGTTTGAACAATTTATGAAATCTTATGATCAGTCTCCACACGCGGGGCTGAGAGTGAATACGTTGAAAATATCGATGGAACAATTCGATGAGATTGCTCCGTTTGATCTAAGACCTATTCCGTGGTGTGAGACAGGATTCTATGTACCTCATGGTGTTAAACCGGGGCTGCACCCTTATTATCATGCAGGTCTGTACTATATACAGGAACCAAGTGCTATGGCTCCAGTTGAATTATTGCAGGTGGAACCTGGAGATCGCGTGCTTGATCTGTGTGCTGCTCCAGGAGGGAAAACGACACAGATTGCAGCAAAGCTGCAAGGCAAGGGCGTGCTTGTCACGAACGACATCCATGCCGAACGCACGAAAGCGCTGGCCAAGAATGTGGAATTGTACGGGGTGCGGAACGCCGTTGTGTTGAATGAGTCGCCCGAGCGGATTGCGAATGCATTTCCTCATTATTTTGATAAAGTATTAATTGATGCGCCTTGCTCAGGTGAAGGCATGTTTCGCAAAGATGAGGACATGGTGAAATCGTGGGAACATCATTCGGTGGAAAAATGTGTGCTCATGCAGCGGGATATCTTGGAGACTGCGGCACGATTGCTGGCCCCGGGAGGAACCATCGTATATTCGACATGTACCTTTGCGCCGGAGGAAAACGAAGCGATGATTGCGGAGTTCCTGAATGTAAACCGTGATTTTGTAGTCAGGGACATTCCTGAAGAGAATGGATTCGCTCCAGGACGTCCGGAATGGGTACGTCAGACGATGCCAGAGAAGGCAGAAGAGACGGAAGCTGTACTGGATCAAACGCGTGGCACCGCAAGATTGTGGCCTCACCTTTTGGAAGGAGAAGGGCATTATGTCGCTGTATTGCAGCATCGTGCAGGTCAAGAATTAGAAACAGATCAATCTGGAGTAGTTAAAGAAGGAGCAATGGAGTATGGACAGGTCGTGGATGTGTCCAATATTGAAGTAGAGGAGAACAAGGATCACTCTATTGCTGCTTCTTCAATTGCTATGACCAAGGCTGATCGTAAAAAGGAACGTTTGTTGCGAATCGAATCCAGAGAGTCTCATGACAGACAGGCTGGTGGTGGCAAGAGTTCGGGCAGACAGGGCAAAAAAGGTAAAGATCACGGTGGACGTAAATCGGAACGGGGGCAGGGACGCGGAGTCGATCAGGCAAGTATTGATCCGATTGCGGTTTATACTCAGTTTATGAAAGAACAATTGGAGGTTGAGTTAGTCGGAGAAACGGTATGTTACGGAGACCGTGTGTATCAATCATTGGTTGGTGCAGCTCGGTTGGAGGGACTGAAAGTCATTCGTCCAGGCTGGTTCATGGGCACGATCAAGAATGGACGATTTGTTCCGTCCCACCCGCTTGCGTGTGCTCTGAATGCATCTGAAGCACGGCGAAGCGTAAATCTGTCATCCGCTGATGGCGAAGCCGTGAGATACCTCAAGGGTGAAACATTAAATATTGAAGAAGAACGAGTGGTGCTCAAGGCGGATACGTTTGCCAAAGGGTACGTTCTTGTATGTGTAGATGGTTATGCCGCTGGCTGGGGGAAATGGCTGGATGGTGTGCTGAAGAATGAATATCCGGCAGGTTGGAGGTGGACATCGGTATGAGTGGAAAAGGCAAACAAACGCTGCGTCTGGACAAAATATTAAGCCATATGGGTGTGGGAACACGAAGTGAACTCAAAAAGATGGTGAAACAAGGCAGAATCCATGTGGACGGCAAAGCGGTGAAAGACAGTGGTATACAGGTGAATCCCGAGGTCAACGTCATTGAAGCCGATGGCGAGCGGATTGTGTATCGGGAGATGATCTATCTGATGTTGCATAAACCTCCGGGTGTCGTGTCTGCTACCGAGGATAACAGAGATAAGACGGTACTGGATCTGTTGCACAAAGAGGATCGGGTGTTCAATCCTTTTCCTGTAGGACGACTGGATAAGGATACGGAGGGACTGCTCATTCTTACGAATGACGGTCCACTTGCCCATGATCTGTTATCTCCACGCAAACATGTACCCAAAACCTATGAAGCCCGTGTGCTGGGAAACGTGGATGAAGCGGATGTGCAACGTTTCAAGGCGGGCATTCAATTGGATGACGGATACGAGACGCTGCCGGCCGAACTGACTATACTTGGTCAGGAAGAAACGGAAGAAGGCATGATCTCGTCGATCTCGCTTATTATTCACGAAGGGAAGTTTCATCAAGTGAAACGTATGTTTCAGGCGGTGGGCAAGCGAGTGATCTATCTAAAACGGGTGGCCATGGGTGAGCTGGAACTGGCTTCGGATCTTGCGATCGGAAGCTATCGTGAACTAACTTTAGACGAGTTGAACCTTCTACGGAAGTGAGGGTTTGGTTGGGTGCGATTACTACAGAGATGAGGATGAAGCTGAAATGACCTATAAATTAATTGCGCTTGATGTAGATGGAACACTGCTGAATGATCATCATGAACTTACCGAATGGACTCAGGAGACCTTGATCCGTGCTTCCCGTCAGGGAGCAGAGATCGTTCTGTGTTCAGGCAGAGGTCCTGCGAACACGATTCCTTTTATGGAGCAAATGGGACTGGATGGATATGTGATTACACATAATGGTGCCGTAACGGCACAAGTGGATACACGTGAAGTGGTTCATCATTTTGCATTAGATGGACAAGGACTGGAACCGATCATCGATTACTGCCGGACTAATGGCGTGCATTTTGATATCAATACGGCTTTTGGTCTGTATGTGGATCAACCGGAAGGTTTGGGGTTGCAGGTGCGTGAGATGTACTACAACTTTTTGGCGGAGCCACTGAAGCTACCCAAGTGGGTTGACATGACAGAGCCACTCGCCAAATTCACTGCATTTGGTCCGATTGAACAGATGGATGCAGTACTGCAAGAGTGGTCTACTTGGAATCTGCCTTATTATATGACGCGGAGTGGTGACTTTTTTATTGATCTGATGCATCCTGAAGCGTCCAAAGGTGCTGCGCTCAAACGGCTTGCCGAATCCAAGGGAATCTTGCCTTCGGAGATCATGGCAATTGGCAACTACTTCAATGATATTACGATGCTGACTTTTGCTGGTAAAGGCATCGCTATGGATAACTCACCGGATGAGGTAAAAGCTGCTTCGGACGAGGTGACACTCTCCAATAACGAACAGGGTGTGGCACACGCAATCCAAAAACATGTGTTATCCGTCTAACCTTACATCTTATATTTGAAATGCACGCTTCCCTCATAATCTACCGTCCTCAGGGGTATCCTAAGAGAATAACGTTAGGAATGGAGGAGGACAGGTAATGAAACATGATGTGGAATTGGTTACTGACCTGCGTACATCAGGTGGAGAAGTGCAGGATGTGATGGTCAATGGTCAATATGCAGGCTCACTGTTCCTTGTATATAGAGAAGGAGATCGCTTATCTGGTAGTCTTCAGATCGAGCAGGAGTCACTGCCAGATGATACAGAAGAACGTATCGTGGAGAAAGTGCATGCCTATGTCCGTTCTCTTGCAGATGCGTTGGAAGCTGCATATTATGAAGTGCTGGTCAGTTGTGGTTCATTACATTCGGTTCTGCACAAGCCTGAGTCAGAGACCGCATGGTCATCCGAAGACATGGTTCATGACAAGGAACGTTATGACGATATAGACAGCAGTGAGGTTAAGGTAATCCCTGGTTCACAAGCCGAATCGTTTACATATGAAGATCGGGACCATGTTCTGGAGATGGAAATGGTAAGTGCAGGACGAAGCATATCAACGTATATATTCAATGATGTCGATGGGCAGGAACTTGCGGAAGCTTCCTTAAAACAATATGGCGCCGATGCTCAAGGTGAAATACACTGGTATGATGAGCCTGAAGAGAATCAATTGGAAGCCGCGGCAGAGTTGCTGGTCAGAGAACTGGATGAGGATATCATTGATACGATTACGATCCGCATGTGGCATCAGGGCAACGAACTCGAGGCGATAGAGTGGATACATCGCGATTTCTCCGAGGAGCTTGAGGATACGAATGAATCAGATATGGATGAGTTGGAGGCTGCCGAAGAAGCGTGTTATGTCATGCTGAAACGTAAGGATCGGGAGTTCCGGGTATATGAGCTGTTTCTTCAGGAACGTGGTGGTCTGCCTGTGGGAACTGCAACTATAGACACTTCTCAATCTGATCTGACGGGATACATCGATTACGATGTTCCTGGAACCAGCATACAGCGAAAGAGTCTGGTCGAAGTGCTGATGCAGGAGTTGGATAAGGAAATGGAGTTTGATACGTTACACCTTACGATGTTATATAGGAATCAGATTATTGATGAAGCCAGAATAGATGGGTAAAAGGCAGCGGCCTTTTACCTTTTTTTTGTTTTCATTTTGACGAAAAATTCATTTCCCGTTATAGTACCATTAGTTTGATAGAGATCAGGAAGCGGAGGAGAACAATCATGCACTCATTCAGGATTAGTAGCGAATATATTAACGATGGTTTTCAAGCCGTTCAGGCGAAGCCTGAGGATACGGAGGATGTGATTTCACTGCTGGTGGAGACAGCCGAATGGCTACAGAGTCAGGGGTCTTCGCAGTGGAACGGCTTGCTTAAAGGAGAAGATTCACATGATACGGCAGGGGCTATTCGGCGTGGGGATGTGTTTGTTTTCAAAAAAGGAGCGGACGTAGCGGGCATGGTCATCCTTATGGTTCAGCCAAGCCCGTGGGATGTTCAACTCTGGGGTTCAAAAGCTCACGCTGAGGATGGCGCAATCTACCTGCATCGGCTGGCGATTCGAAGAAAATATGCTCAGAGCGGTCTGGGGCGATCGATATTGCAATGGTCCAGTAGCGGGATACAGTTTGAAGACAAACATACGGTCCGCTTGGACTGCGGAGCGAGCAACGCAACGTTGAACGCCTTTTATGCGCGGAACGGTTATACATTTTTGGGCGAGAAAGATGGTTTCAGCACATATGAGAAGTTAGTAGACTTGCTGAGCTAAAATACTGGCATAGCTATTCGATAAGTACGTTGCAGACAGCCGTGAGAGATTGACGGAGGCATTGCGGCTTTTGCTTCTGAGGGGCACAGTTCGTGAATATGTTGTATATACGACTTGGATGTTCAGGCTTCCCTATGTCATAATGGACAATAGAGCAGTACTCAGACAAAATAAAGGGATGTGCATTGGACAGAGGATAGGCCAGTTGAGAGGGATTCTCATTTTAAATCTTTACTGAACATATGTTCTGATATATCATGGATGTAGATGCATTGAAAGAACGTAAGCTAGAAAGGGGGAAACTAACGGTGAAATTGCTGCAGGCGCTTTTCTTTCCTCCGGAGCAGCCCGGAGGTGTATCCTCTATGATTCCGTATATGCAGGAGAGGTTTACAACCCCGAGGTGGGAAATGGATCTGTTCTCGTTGCCGAAACGAATTCGCAACAAGGGCAGAGAGGAAGTTCAGTTCCAAACATTTGATTGGACCGAATATCAGGATAGTCCTGTTGTCCAGAAATATATTCAAACCTATCGTGATTATCTATGGTGGACCAAACTGCGCATTCAGAAGCCCTATGATCTGATCCATGCACACCACCCGATTGCAGGACTCGCGATGAAAACGGTTTTCCCGGATACCCCCCTCATTCAGACGATTCACTCCAGTTATGAACGAGAATTAATTCTTAATGGACGTATTGAAACGGATGGACCAGAGCATCGATTCCTGCTTGCGATATACGGTGAGCTGGAGCACCAGGCAGAGCGCCTCTTGACGGTGTCGGATTCGTTCCGTCGTTATCTGGCTCCCCACGTGAAGGAACCTGATGTCATCGGTGTGATCCCCAATGGATTTGATGAGAAGCGGTTTAAGCCGATTCCCCATGATAATGCCATACCACAGCTAGTGACGGTATGTCGGCTTGTTCCGGCGAAAGGACTGGATATTCTTTTCAAAGCCTGTGCGGAACTGAAGGGTCGAGGTCATGATTATGTGTTACACATTATTGGAGACGGACCGATTCGTCCTGATCTGGAAGAATTGGCGCAGCGGTTAGGAATCTATAATGAAACCATCTTCTATGGTTATACACTGCACCCTGAGGAATTCATGCCATTCTTTGATATTTTTGTACTTCCTTCACGGGCAGAAGCATTTGGTTCTGTCTTCGCTGAAGCGGCGCTGAGCTGTCTTGCTCTTGTGGGCACGGATGTAGGTGGTATACCGGAACAGATCGAGAACGGTAGCAATGGGTTGCTCGTACCGGCAGAAGATCCTTCTGCATTGGCTGAAGCGCTTGAAAAGGTGATGCTGGATCCAGCTTACCGTTATGAACTTGCCCGTTCGGCGTGTGAAAAAGCCAAAACACATTACTCGCTCGGCAGATCGGTGAATGAGCTGAAAAAGATGTACCTGCAGTTCCCCAGCCAAGCCTAAAACGGAGAGTAACAAGTGCAAGCCGCTGTGCTATACAGCGGCTTTCTTGTCATTTCTCAGGAAAGACTACGCGCGATAACTTGTGGTCATGAACCAAATGATGCTCATATTCATGAAATACATAACCGTGAAGTTATGTATTGTTGCGTCCACGAAAGGTGCCCCAGCGGTTCAGCACCAATTTGGCAGCCCAGATGAGTGCCATACTTCCGAAGATGGGGTACAGGATGGATAGCAGAGAACTGAATCCAAACTGACTGAGTGAGTAACACAACAGCATAATGGTTAATGTAATGAAACGGGGATGCACACGTATATGTTGTCTGAGTTGCAAGGTCATTCCGTAGATATCGGCTACAAAAGTACTGAATATTTCCATGAAAATAAGGGATACATATACGGATTGCACTGCCCATCCAAGTTGAAAAGCAATGCTGCCCATCGGGATCTCGAATTGGATGATACCGGGCATCTGAGCTGACATGGCAAAATGAGCTGCCATCAGCATGAAGCCTACGCCAATGCCTCCCAGCACGCCGCCCCACTTTAGCACACTTCGACTGCGGATTTGGTTACCCACGGGCACAAGAACGGCTTGGGCCAACACCAGATTGAACGAGGTGTATAGCAATGGAGACAACCACACCTGAATGGGGTTTGAGTCTGTCGTCAGTGTGATGAATCGGGAAGCACCTGGATGATGAATGGTGCTGGTAATCATGAGCAGGGATAACAGGAGCATCATGGGAACGACGATGCTATTCATTTGAAGGATGGCCTGAATCCCCCGACCAAGGAGCAGATAAGTCCCTACAAGTGTGACGATCAGACCCGTCTGATAATGCAAACCCAGATGTTCGACAAAAACGGAACCTGCCCCCGCGAGCATAACACTGTTCACGCCAATGAGAATGAGAAGGGTCACCCAAGTGATCCATTTGCCTGCTTTGTGGCCGAATAAATGTTTGTTTAGATCTTCATAAGAGCGTGAACCGGTATCGTGAGCAATCAGCATCATTTTGGTACCTAACCAGACAAAGAGCATGGTAGATAAGCCTATGGTGATGGTGGCCCATTTGCCATACTGGGTAAAAAACTGCAATATTTCCTGCCCTGTGGCGAAGCCGGCTCCGACAACCGTTCCGATGTATGTAAATGCGATCTGCAGCACCCGAAATGCCTGTTTCATGTGTTTCCCCTCTCAGGCCCCTGTATAGTTTGGACATGCGGGTACCATGGTACAAGGTATGCTTGACCCACGAAAGACATGACAATCGATAGCAAGCTCTGGCCGGAATTACATCTTAAGGACAGCCCTCGGTCAATTTCGCTTGAACTTATAGATAGATATATGATACTTTTACCTCATAGGATAGGCTTGGGAGGTCAAATTATGGAAGTATTGAAACAACGAATTTTGCAAGAAGGTGTTGTCATCTCGGATCAGGTATTGAAGCTGGATGGTCTGTTGAACCACCAGATTGATCCTGCATTGACGATGGAGATGGGACGGGAGTTTGCTGCCCGGTTTCGTGAAAGTGGAGTAACTCGGGTAATTACGGTAGAATCCTCAGGGATTCCGGTTGCTTTTGCTGCAGCCCATGAACTGGGGGTGCCGCTTGTATTCGCCCGTCGCAAAAAAACGCTTCTGGCTGATCCTGATGCCTACTGTGAACGTGTACCGTCCTTTACCAAAGGAATCGTGACAGACATTATGGTATCCCGCGAGTTCATTCATGAGAATGATCGTATTCTGTTCATTGATGATATCATCGCCAATGGAGATGCCGCTCGCGGAGTCATCAAAATTATTGAGCGTTCCGGTGCGGAACTCGTCGGATTCGGCGTTGTGGTCGAAAAAAGTTTCCAGGCAGGGGCACGCACGATTCGTGAACAGGGTATTCCGGTGGAAGCCTTGGTACGTATTCGTTCTCTGAACGATGGAACGGTACAATTTGACGATAACGAAATGTGACATTTTAAAGGAATAGGGCCTATTTTTTGAACTATGCCTTTGCATGACCGCGGATTTCATTTATAATGGGGTTATGTTAGGGAGAGGAGGCAACACCATGGGGAACCAACCGGCAACAGAACAATTTTTTATTGATAAGCTGGCGGAATCGAAAGTTCATTTTGAACGTGCCCTGGATTGTAAACATACGGAATTCGATGACCTTTATCCCTATATGATTGAACATCCTCAATTTTTCTGGTACAAACGCTATGTTGCCTGGTCAGAATTACTGACGATTGTAGGCTTGTGCGAAGAGTTGTCCTTCTCTTGGAAAGAACAATTTACACCGCATCAAGTGGAGTACCTTGAAGAACGTGTGATGTCCGCCAAAGTGCTTGATTTTTGGTTCGAGAAGAACGACAGCAAAGAGCACGCGCAGCGGTAACTCTCAGTCGGGACATAATTTCGAATGACATGACAGTCCAATACAGTCACGTGAGACCTAAATGACATTTCATTTAGGTCTCTTTTTGTAAATAAATTTGGAATATAGGAGCCATGACATGATCAGTGATACAGAATTGGACGCTTTGCGTCTGTCAGGTGAGAAAGTAAGAGTAGTACGGGACGAGCTGGAATCAAACGATGTAACGGGGATTGTGGTTGCCTGGGATGGCGAGCAGGTACTCATCCGTCGTCAGAATCGACGTGTCGTCAAGCTGGATCGCAGTTACCGATATCAGTTGTTCAGCGAGCCGCGCCAGAGTGCACTTAGTGAGTAACTCCTTGTAATTGCGGCAAAACCATGAGCGTTTAAATGTTTGGAATTACCATGATTTCTTGGCATAATTGGCTCACTCGGGAGAGAAGATAGGTACAGTGAGGACGATCTGTAACTATAGCCGAGAGGGTGTGCTACAAGCCATGACATTGATGAATGATAAAGTTCATGCCTACAAGGATCAGATTGGAGCATTAAGCGATGTGTTGCCTGGTGTGGTAAAGTCGTATCATGAGTTTACCGGAGAATGCTTTCAACCGGGTGTGATTGATGCGAAGACGAAACAGCTCATTGCGCTCGGAATTGGATTGTTCGCCAATAATGAGGTATGTACCTTCTACCATGTAGAAGAAGCTCGTGCCAAGGGTGCAACTGATCAGGAGATCATGGAGACCGTTGCCGTTGCCGGAGCTGTAGGGGGCGGACATGCCCTGTCTCAGGGTGCGATGCGAGTGCAGAAGGCGTTGCATTAAGTCTAGGTAAGGGTAGTACTAGGATTAGTCCATAAATGTCTAATCAAACAAAAGAGGAGGTTCCGGGTGATCCGGAGCCTCCTCTTTCTATATCATACTTACATTTTACCCAACATTTTATCGTACATAAATTGTCCAGTTACCCGACGTGCTGTCACATAACGATCATTGAAGTATGGATTCGATAACTTCGTAATACTTACACCTTTACTACTGGAAGCATGTGCAAATTGTCCGCCGCCAATATATACACCTGTATGTGAAATGCCTTTGCCCATCGTATTGAAGAACACCAGATCACCTGTGCGAATGTTGCTTTTCGATATCGGAGTACCTGCTTTGGCTTGCTGCTGTGAAGTACGTGGCAATTCAATGCTGTATTTGTTGAAAATATATCTCATAAACCCGGAACAGTCGAAGCCGGCCAAAGTCGTGCCACCCCACTTGTAAGGTATACCTGTCATGTTGTTCACTACGGAGTTGATACTGCTTGCCTCTGTGCTTGTTGCCCCGGATGTAAATAGTACAGCTGCTCCAAAAATGGAGATTATCAGTTTTTTCAAAATCAATGTTCTCCCTTCGATGCCTACGGAGTTAGCTAAGGGTTCGGTAGAAGGTTCCCTATATTTCCTATGTATAAGAATAATTCACCCAAAATGGTTCCCCCGTTTTCAAACATGAAACTCGGCAATGAATAATTAAGTTTTTGTAACTATTTGAAACTATATTGCATAAATGCGTAATTGTCAAACCCATTTAAACCCCTTCGTAATACCTCAATGTTAGCGGAATTACGGTTTTTATATGAAAGAAGGGATCAAGTCTGGGTATCATTCATGACAAAAACGTCATTATTGATTCGCTTAAGACGATTTTGGATAAATAAATAGGTTTGTCATGAGTTAAAAGAACTATTCCGTAATGTTCAATTTAAGAGATTATATTCATTAAGTTGCATATATTGACAAAAATCGATTTATTGCATATTATCTTCTTATCCAATCCACATATTGGATGAAAATTGATTTTATTGTGTTATAAATTCAAATAAAGGAGGTTAAGGGACTAGTTTTATAAGTAAGGTAGAAGTGGGAGATTTATAAAAACAAACATAGGAGAGTGTTATCTTTGAAAGCAAAAAAAATAGTTACTTTTGTTCTGGCATGTACGATGGTATTCTCAGCAGTTGGAATGGCAGTTCTTCCTGTAACAACGGTATCAGCTGCTGATGCAACAGGTACGACAGCAAGTATTTCTGATATTCTGAAGAACCAGCTGCCAGATGGAGGTTGGAGAAAAGACTATAAGCAAACAAGTGGAGAATGGGCGAAGTCCACCATTGACAACAAGGCTACATACTCAGAAATTAGAAGATTGGCGAAGGAATTTAAAAAGACTAATGATCCGCGTTACTCCACAGCTGCAATCAAAGGAATTAACTTTTTGATCAACATGCAGTATTCAAACGGTGGATGGCCACAAGTCTATCAAAGCTCGGGATATCACAAACACATCACTTACAATGATGATGCGATGATTAATGTAATGATCATGCTGGATGAAGTAGCAACTCGCAAAGGTGACTTCTCGTTTATCGACAGCACACTTGCTAACCGCAGCAAAAATTCAGTTGCCAAAGGTGTGGATGCGATTCTGAATACACAGGTCGTTTCCGGCGGTAAGCTGACAGCATGGGGACAACAACATGATTCCAGTTCCCTTAAACCGGCAAGCGCAAGAATCTATGAAGTACCATCGCTGACGGCTGGAGAGAGTGTAACGATTGTTAAATTCCTGAAAACCAGACCTGCTAATGCTAAAATTACAGCATCCATTAAAGCAGCGGAAGCTTGGTTTAACAAAGTCAAAATTACGGGTTACAAGTATGAAAGAGCAAACGGGGACAGCAAAATTATCGCTGATTCCAAAGCTGCACCGATCTGGGCTCGCTTCTATGAAGTGGGAACAGATAAACCGATCTTTATTGGTCGTGACGGGGTAGTTAGATACAAACTGAGTGATATTGATAAAGAAAGAAGAGGCGGCTATGCATGGTATGGCAACTGGCCTTCCAAGCTGTAATTCGTAACAAGCCTCAGGTTTCATCGAGTTAATTCCTAGTAACGATAAGTAAAGCCCGAATCAGACATGGACGTCTGGCTCGGGCTTTATTGTTATAATTTTCAGTGTTGACATGATAGATTGCACATGATATATTATTTCTTGTCGCCGAGATACATATCACGGATATAGACAATATGCGGTCGTGGCGGAATTGGCAGACGCGCACGGTTCAGGTCCGTGTGGGCTAACCCCCCGTGGAGGTTCGAGTCCTCTCGACCGCATCGAAAAAAAAGGTTCCTCGTTAGGCTAACGCCTTCGAGGAACCTTTTTGTTTTGTACATAAACAACTTGTACCGTAAAATGAGTTACTGAGCGGACACCTGGATACTATCGATATTCGGTCCTTCAGTACCGGTCGTGACTACTTTAATGGTATTGGTTCCCGAATTCATGGGTACTTGAATTGTTTTTTCACCCCAGGTGGACCAGCTACCCGTTGCAGAAAATGGGGTATTGCTGATCACTTTGGTTCCATTCACGAAAACATCGAGGTTACGGGTGCCACTTTCCAACGCATAACGAAACTTTACGTTTTTGGTGCCGCTTATCGTATTGTTGATGTTATTCCATTGAATGCCCGAGTTCGTCAACGCATTGAAATTAACATACCCTGATCCTGTGTAGCCAGGATAGATCGTCTCAATTGCAGCATCGGAGAGCGTCGTTCCTGTCTCTGCTTCATACGTAGTACCACTCCCCGTATTACCGCCACCGCTGCCCGTAATATTAGCGACAAACGTAGTTACACTTTGAGCAGGGAGTTGAGCAGTAAAGGTTGCATTGGAGACCGTAATTGGTGCTCCGCTTGCCAGATTGCGACTGCTATCGGTTACCCATGAGGATACCGTGGAAGCATTACCGTTTTGCAAAACAAATTTCTGACTCGTTGCAGAAGTGCTTCTGTTAATCGCCACAATGACAACCTTGTCATCCCCTTTGTAGGCAGAAACGAATGTGTTCGTATCCGGGTTCTTGGTTGCATCCACTCTGAGATAGCCTGGACGCACAAATTTGGAGAAGTGAGCCATATTATAACCGCGTTTACTAATCGTTCCGTCCTCTTTCATCGGTCCATACTGTCTGCGGATGTACCACCATACATAAGCCTGAAAATCACCCTCAACCATAGCACTGTGCATGTGATAGGAAACGTCAAGCGCTTCAGGCCAGCGGTCTGCGGAGTTACTATCGCTATTCGGATAATAGACTTCGGTCATCCAGAGTTCTTTACCCGCTCCTTTTTGCTTGAAGAGTGGATATGCGAAATCTTTGATCTGTGTCCCGTACGTGTGTGCTCCCAGAATGTCCATATTAGCGAGCGCCTGCGGGTCATTCAGAATTGGGTCAGATATGTTTTTGAGATACTGGAAGGATTCGGGTGCCATGACTTTTGTACCTTGAATGGAGCCTGCATTTTCTTTCATAAAACGAAGAATTTCCTGAGGTGTCCACCAGGTCCAGTCATGTGCATAGTCGGGCTCATTCTGTACCGAAATGGCATACAGGTCCACACCATTATTTTTCATGTAGGTTACAAAGTCATTAAGATGCTGTGCATATGCAGTATACTTGTCGTACTTTAGGCGTTTTGCATTGGTATCTCCATTGTGATTGAACGTTTCAACCATGTCGCTCGGAGGATTCCATGGGGATGCAAATACGATAGCACCTTTTTCGATAGCGCGTTTGGCTGTGGCGATTTCACGAGACCAGTTATTTCGATCTGGATCGATGTAGATTCTGAGTACGGAAAAGCCTAACTGGTTCTGATCATTGCCAAAAGCAGTTTCTCGTTGTGCTGCCGTAAGGTCACCGATCCAAGCAGGGTGGTTAATACCACCAAAACCGCGAATGAGCTGTTTTTCAGAAGATAAATTAATGGTGGCATCACTTGCTGCCGAAACTTGTGTAGGACTAAGCATGAGAGGTAGAGCTGTTAAGCAGGCCAATAAAACGTTAATCGTCTTTTTCAGTTTGAATTTCACTACTTTCATCCTCCTCAAATAGCAAATAGTAGAATAGCTGATGGTCTGGCATTTCATTTATGTAAACCCTTTCAAAACCTCCTTCCTTAAATCATAGGAAAGATATACAGCACTTTAGCTTCTTTCAATTGTTGATTCTACTAAATTATTCCTGAACTGAAAACCTGACAAATTACAGTATTTTTTCTAATTTATTTCTATTATCGATATATTCAATGACGGTTCTTGTCTGAGATAAGAAGGAGGAATGGAATAGCGATACTCATTTGATGTGGAGTTATTCAACGGGGGCTGTCGATATTTAAGGAAGGCTTTGGCTTACATATAACTCCCTTCATTATCAAACAATGAGAACACAGATCTACGGGGAGGGAATCATGATGAGGGAAAAGAGAAAGCATTATCGATTTTTGGCCAGTTGCATGACATTTTTGATTGTGATTTACGTTGGTGTTTCGGCAGAAGGGTCTACAGCCACAGCTTCTGAGTCCCCATCAAATCATAAACGGTTGGCGATCATCATTGATGACGTTGGTAACGATATGAAGGGAACGGCAGAGATCCTGGCGATGCCAGTCAAACTGACGGTAGCGGTAATGCCTTTTTTACCAACAACGAAGAAAGATGCGATCGCTGCACATGAAAAGGGGATGGATGTGATTGTGCACATGCCCATGGAACCCAAGAAAGGAAGACCTGAGTGGCTGGGCCCGGGTGCAATCACATCCAATCTAACCGATGAAGAAGTACGGGAACGCGTGGAGAAAGCGATTGATGATGTGCCCCACGCTATTGGCATGAACAATCACATGGGTTCTAAAATCACTTCCGATAAACGCATCATGTCCATTGTGCTCGATGTATGCAAGGAGCGTGGCCTCTTCTTTGTAGACAGCCGTACGAATTTTCGCTCCGTGGTGGGGGAACTTGCGATATCCAAAAATATGCCACCTGTAGGTAATGACATTTTCCTGGATGATCAAAACTCCAAGCAGCACATTCGCAAGCAATTGGATCTGGCTGCTCAGCATGCGATGGACAAGGATCGTTGTGTTGTCATTGGTCATGTTGGTCATACGGGCTTAAACACATCTGCAGTGGTTCGTGAATCAGTCTCCCGTCTACAGGGTCAGGTTGAGTTTGTAGGTATTGGTGATCTGGTACGCGATGTGTGGCAATGGCAACCTGCACCTATACTACCGACAGGTAATAAATAATACCGTTGGCAATCGACTGGGCGATTCGTTTTTGTTCTGCGGGATCACTCATTCTGGCTCGATCTGCCGCATTGCTCAAAAATCCGGTTTCGACGATGACGGCAGGTTGCTTCACGTAATTCAATAAATAAAAGGGCTTGCCCCACACGACTCCATGTCCAGTCCCGTACAACTCGTTCATAGCGTTCTGAATGGATTGGGCAAGCAAATAACTCCTGCCTTCCTTTTGGTGAAGTACCACCGGGCCTTCTGCAGTCGCTCTGGGACTCCAATTCGCATGGATACTGACCACGATATCGGTACTCACTTCTTCACTGAGGCTTTTACGTTGGGCAAGATCCCTGGTATGACGGGAGCGGCTGTTCAGCCAGCGGTTCTCATCACTAAGTGCATAATCACCAAGTCGGTTGATGATGACAGCATAACCTTTGCTACGAAGCAGGAGGTACACCTTTTGGCTAATGGCGAGGTTGATATCTTTTTCCAGTACACCTTGTGCAGATGTACCACCATCAATCCCGCCATGGCCTACGTCGAGCAGGATAACCGGTGCTGCAAAGGCATGATGGCTGGAACGATAAGCATCTCCATCAGTCACCGGCAACATGGATGGACTGTTTTGGGACGGAATGGAATGATCTGAACTTTGAGATACGGCAAAATCAAGATAGGCTGCTTTTCCATGAGCGACATGGTGGGGCAGGATGGGAAGACAATGGAAGCTAATGAGCAAGGCCACCGAAGTGGTCAGCAGCTTATACATGGAATACACACTCCTTCATGAAATGGTACCGGATGCAGATTAAAGACTGTATGGATACCTTTGGCATTAGACTGTGCATTTTGAGGGTTTTCATACTCGTTTCAATAAAAAAATGTTTAACCATTGCACATCCTGCACACAATAGAACTATCGTAAGCTCCGTGATTGAGCAGGAGCGAAGGAGGTAGTGGTTATGGCCAAAAGTGATGAGTTGGTAAAATACATTACGCAGCGTGTAGTACATTATATCGATACGCCGAAGGATGAGCGCAAAGGTCGAGCCAAAAAGAAAGAGCCGTGGGCAATGAAATGGTTCGGTATGATTCCGTTTGCTGTATCCCTGTGGGTGGGTAAAAAGGAAAAAGAATTCGATACACAGTCTCATAAACGAAGTTCTTCGGGCAAAGGGTGAGTACCGCCAACCTGATTTCGCCAATGTAAAACCAAAAGAAAGACGCAGTCCCTTTGAAACATGGGAAGGCGTCTTATTTGTTGTGTCTCAAGAGGTTGCTGATGATCAAGGCTTCACGATATAGAAATGACCATCTTGTTGCAATGTGCTCAAAGGCACAAAACGTTGAATGGACGTATTGCCGCCAATCGCTACATACGGAATAGACTCTGCTTCCTGATCACTATGCCATAGCTGATAACCGCTAACCGGCAGAGGACCGCCATATATGACATTACGATTATCTGCTGAGAAAACAATCCTTTGATTCTTCCCATGCTTTATCACATCTTGTATCTCATTAGCAGCAACGGGTTTGGATGTAATCCATAACAGGTTGTCAGCCGGATTGAATACAGGTCTCAGATGAAGTGGATCGACTGCTAAAGATGAAGATGTGGATAAATTAGTTATGCTGGCAGAGACCTGTTTGAAGTCAGTCTCCAGCCGATTCAGTAACTCTGACGGTAATAGATCTCCGTTCGTAGCATCAATATAAAGTGCTGGATGATTCCGTTGTTCCACTTTCCAATAAGCCAGCAGGGGAAGAGCATAACGAAGATGAAGCTCTCCTCCGCTAGCAAGTAACGTCTCAAGGTTGACATCTTGTCGATCCAAGGCTTGTCCAAGAAGTTCACTGTTGTACGGTGAGGATTCTCCTTGTCCATATTCACTAAGCAGCATCTGTCCCTGTTCTGTGGCGGTAATAATCATATATCCGATCGGTTTACCTTCAAACTCAGCTTGCACGAGCCAGCTATGTGTACCCGGACCCAGAGGGTAGAAGTCCAGTTCGGCGTTCTTCCAATGTGCTTCGGCGTTAGCCGTACCAAGTGCAACAGCTTGTTGCTCTGCAAACCGTTGTACAGCAGTGGGAGCTAATTTGTCATCCGCAGAGGCAAGATGTTTGGTACTGTCACCTGTTGGTGATGCGAGCACTGGTGAAGACGTTTTTTGTTGTTCAGCATTTGCAATCGACCAAAAGGAGAACAGGGCGACACAACTGAGTACGCCCAAGGTCATACAAGTTGTTCTCCGAACGCTGTTCCATCGCATATGAAAGAATCGTTTCAAGTTAACACCTTCTTTCCATTATCCATTGCCTGATTGGCCCTAATTTCATTCTAGGGGACAGGCTATGCAAAGGTTGCTAGAACCTGTCGGGTGGCTGATCATGAATAAACACTACTTTTGCCAGCATTTGCAGGAAAAGTAGTGTCTTCGTCTATCTTTCGTTTATCTTAAGTGAAACATGCCGCTACTAATCGCAGTCACTTTCACTTTGGGCTCATATTGCCAGATCATCTCGGTTCGGCGTGTCTCATATTGCAGTTTCATGGCTTCACGATCGATAACTGCCTGCTTCGCTTTCTCTTCTTCGGCATCTGTCTCGGTGTCGATCTGTACTGCGGACTCTGCCGCCAGTTCTACATCTGCTCCGATGGGTTCAACGTTAGTTATTCCAATAACGGGTCTCAGTGGTACAGGTGTCGTGCGATCAGAATGTCCGGTCTCTGTGCCGGAGGTTAAGTTCTCCGTGGATTCTACTTCAGGCATATCTTCCCGGAGTACCGCTTCATAATATGTGTCCAACACGTCCAGCTCCAGATCAAGTCGCTCTTGCGCTTTCTCTGCCCAGCTGTAATCGAGTTTCTGCAAGCGGTTCGTCAAATGAGATTCCAAAGCAGCCCCTGCATCGGATAACGAAACTTTCGCTGTCTGCACATGCATGTTCTCCGCGAGCCTCGGACTCAGGTCACGTCGATTGAGCTTGGTGCCGAATTTCTCTATAATTTCACCTGAGCGAAGGGAGATGCCGAGAAAATGCAGTTCCTCCCGTTTCAGGTCACAGGCAAATTCAACTTTGAAACAGACACCGAGCCAAGGTTCATATACAGCTGGCGCTGTAGCACGCAATTGCCGTTTGGCTGCCTGTTCGAACAGATTCACGAAGGCACCGCCTTCACGGGCTGCACCGAAAATCTGTTGTAACCTGCGACTGCCGTACACCACATCTTCACGCAATATACGTCCTGGTCCCAGCTGGGGCAGAGATGGCGTGATGCCGAAGTAACGACCCAGAATGGTATCCTTCGGTGGCTCACTTGGGGTATTCCCGTTGGTTATGCCATTCGTACCTGCAGGGTCAGTTACAACGGGAGGTGATGTTTGCGTTGCTTTGGCTTCTGCTGCTTCAATAGCCTGCTGATAGCTGTCAGGATCGAATATAAATGTGAAAGACATGGTCTCAGCTGGTGCTCCGGTTCGCTCTACAAACCCCCAATAATAGGGGCGATTGGTCAACGCTTTGTCTGCCTCAGGCGAGAGTTTGACCGTCACATGGGCAGGGGAACGCTCCATAATCTGACAATCAAGTGATTCCAGATAAGTGAGAACATAAGCCTGCACTTCGTGGGGAGACATGGTCATGGGTCAGCTACCTCCTTTGCGAAGATCTAACCCGGATACAGCAGGGCCCTCATCCGCGACTTCACGCTGAATGGAGCTCAGCGATTGTCCAAGTGAATCCATTTTACGGCGAATATCTTCTTCATTTTGTGATTCCAGCATGATTTTGTACAAACTTTTCTCAATAGACTCCTTCTTCTCCAGCCGTTCCAAAATGACATCCAGCCCACCGATCACCATCTCGAACATATTGATCTTCTCATGCAGCAGATTCAGAATGTGTTCCTCAATGGTTCCGGTTGTGGAGAGGTTGAAAATGTTCACGTCATTCTGCTGTCCCAGCCGATGTACCCGACCGATTCGCTGCTCTACCCGCATGGGGTTCCATGGCAGATCGAAGTTGATCATATGATGGCAAAATTGCAGATTAATACCCTCGCCACCCGCTTCGGTTGCAATCATGGCCTGCACACGCCCGCGGAAGAGATCCATCATCCAGTCTTTTTTGCTCCGATTCATGCCACCCCGATAAGGAACAGCCGTAAGCCCGTTGTTGCGGAAATAGTTCAGCAGATATTCCTGCGTGGCCCGGTATTCGGTGAAGATAATTACTTTTTCATTCATGTTGCGAACCAGTTCCATCGTTTTCTCGGCTTTGGTATTCTCCTTGATCGCTTTAATATGGGCAACGAGTTCCCAGATCTTATCCCGAAGTGGAGAGTCCAGCGGAAGTTTCTTCGACAGATTAACCAGCGTCACGAATACAGCATCCCGACTGCTGCACACTTCCCGCTGCAATGTGACAAGGGAGAGCATGCTGCTCAAGTTGCCGCCGGCTTCCTGGTACTGGTCTTTAACAAAGGAAGTCACGCCATCATAAAGCGCTTGTTCTTCAGGTGATAGTTGCAGATTCACGTTAGAGACGTTCCGTTTGGTGAATTGGACCGGGCCTTCGCCGCGACGATTACGAATCATGACTTTGGACAACTCGGTCTTGAGCTGCTCCTGATTTTTCGGAACCCGTTTGTCAACGACAAAGTTGGCTGCAAAATCACCCTGACGACCCAGCTGACCCGGCTTCAGCAGGTTGATCAGATTGAACAACTCACTCATATCGTTCTGCACAGGAGTAGCTGTGAGGAGTAGACAATACTTTTTGCGCAATTTCAACATGAATTGATAGTTGGTTGTTTTCTTGTTTTTGAGCTTATGGGCCTCATCAATAATAATCATGTCGTAATCGGTATTCAGCAGCATATCTTTATGCGGATCCCGTTTGGCTGTATCCATGGAAGCAACAACCACTTCATTCTGCCAGGAATAGGCCTTTTTCTGGGCAATGGCAGGGATGCCGAATTTCGAATTCAACTCCCGTACCCATTGCAACACAAGAGAGGCTGGCACAAGAATGAGTACCTTGGATACGAGACCCCGAACCATATATTCTTTCAGAATGAGACCGGCTTCAATGGTTTTGCCCAGACCCACCTCATCGGCGAGAATGGCCCGGCCTGACATTTCAAATAATACTCTGCGTGCAGTGTCCATCTGGTGAGGGAGTGGGGTAAGGCCTTGTAGATGCTTCAGACATTGGATCTCGTCAAAATTGGGAATTAGGTTGGTCTCTTCGGCTTGAATACCGAGTTGAAAGAGTCGGTAATCCCCCCAAGGACCTCCTTTATCCAGTCGTGATTCCAACTGATTGATCCAGCTCCGATCAAATTCCAAAGGAACGGGCAGTTCGGCTACAGGTTGATTCGTGTGGTGCGGGTTTTTCCGGTTCATGGTGCTTCCTCCCCTGCCATACGTGATGACGTTTTATTCGTAGGTAATAGTATGGACGAATGAGAGTCAGTTCATAACTATGTAAGTTCAAATAAGGAATATTTACACTTGTCACTCCGATGACAGAATAACCTTCCGATCGCTGTTATCCCCAGATTTTTTTGATTTCCTTGTCCAAAGGGGGAAAACCCGGGGATAAAGGCGGACGCTTCGCTTCTTCAGATTATTTCTGTCCTCTCCGTTCTTGTGTAAAAAGTTTAGTTGAACCAATGTGAACTACAGTTTATTTACAAGAAGCTTGTCCGAGTATGGGGAGTCTATGAAGATGGACTATGATAAAAGTCGGATGTAAAATCAATATATGGTGTAATATACTGAATTTATATCACTATATGTGGTGTTCTGTCATAATTTACTCTTATAATGAAAATGTAGCTTTATTCCGGGGAGGTTGAACGTAGCGATGAAATCGAACCAACGATCGTACCAATTAGAAGGACTTAGCGAAAAAATATTTCTGGACCGATACGCCTGGAAGGACGCTGATCCGAATCATGCCAAGGTCGGAGATGTGGTATTGGTATTAACCAAGGATGATCCCAAGTTTCCAACCAAGGAAGTGGGCGAAATCATAGAACGTCAGGGCCAGCTTGTACAAGTAAGGACTCGAAGCGGAGAGATCATCGAGACTAACGTGGAGAAACTGACACTTAATATAGAAAAAACACCAGAAGAGATGTGGGACCGTCTTGCCAAAGCCATGGCTTCTGTTGAATCCACAGCGGATCAGCGGGCAACGTGGGAGTCCAAGTTCCGCTCCGTATTGGAAGATTGGAAGTTAGTACCCGGAGGCCGCATCGCTGCGGGCGCGGGAGCAAGCGATGAGCTGACACTCTTCAATTGTTATGTCATTCCGTCTCCGCAGGACAGTCGGGGTGGCATCATGAGGAGCTTGACCGAGATGACGGAAATTATGGCACGTGGTGGGGGTGTTGGTATTAATTTGTCCTCTTTGCGTCCTCGCCGAGCGGTGGTGAAAGGTGTCAACGGATCATCCAGCGGTTCCGTATCGTGGGGCGGCTTGTTCAGTTATACAACTGGACTGATTGAACAGGGCGGAAGCCGCCGGGGTGCGCTCATGTTGATGATGAATGACTGGCATCCGGATGTACTTGATTTTATTACCGTGAAACAAACAATGGGGCAGGTGACGAATGCCAATCTGTCTGTATGTGTGAGCAACGCATTTATGGAGGCTGTCAAGCAGGACGGAGATTGGGATTTGGTTTTCCCTGATACGAGTGATCCAGAATACGACACCGAGTGGAACGGGGATATGCAGCAGTGGAAAGCCGCAGGCCATTCCGTAGTGCATTATCGGACGCTGAAGGCTCGCGAAATCTGGCATACCATTATTGAATCAGCATGGAAATCGGCAGAGCCCGGTGTTGTATTCATGGAGTATTATAACCAGATGTCCAACAGCTGGTACTTTAATCCGATTATCTGTACTAATCCGTGTTTTCATCCAAAGACCAGAATTACAACTGAATACGGCCTTATAACAATAGAAGAACTATATAAACGGACAGCAGGCAAATCATTTCTAGTTGGAACAGATCATCGTCTTGTTGCGCAGGCAAAGGTTGTAGGTGGCAGATCGTATGAAATTCCGGGATTGCATCTGAGAACAGCAAGCGTTTATCCAACCGGAATAAAAGAGACGTTAACAGTTCACCTTCAAAATGGATTGGAAATTAGCGTGACATCTGATCATCAGTTATATACTAATTCAGGTTGGAAACAAGCTAAAGACTTAACTTTGGAGGACTATATTTATATCCAATCAGCCGAAGGAGCTTTTGCCAAGGAAGATCAGCTAGGAGAGGAATGGGGACTTTTCCTGGGATGGTTAACCGGAGATGGTTGGGTCTCTAAGCGTGGTGAAGTTGGTATGGTTTTTGGTGCAGAGGATGAGGAAGTTATTCCGCAGTTGATTGATGCTGGGGAAAAAATATCAGGCGTAAGAGCAAAAGTATATCAAAGAACGAATGGAACAAAACAAGTGTATTGGTGGCGCAAAAAGCTGATTGAAGAAATTGTAAGATTAGGTGTGAAGGCAGTTAAAGGACCTGAGAAGGAAGTTCCAGAAATGATATTTACTTCATCTAAAAAAACCATTACGGCTTTTTTACAGGCTTTATTTAGTGCGGATGGTACTGTATACGAAAGAGATGAGATGCATCGTACCGCAAGATTGACTTCATCTTCCAAAAAACTATTGCAGGGCGTTCAGCTACTTTTGCTGAACTATGGAATCAACAGCTCTATTTACGCACGCCCTAAGTCATCACAAGCTATGTTTAAATACACAACAAAAGATGGAGATCACAGGACATATTCCAGTAATGGTTTCTACGAATTGGTCGTGTCAGGGAACAACTTACTTTTGTTTAAAGAGAAGATTGGTTTTAAATATGTAACAAGAAAACAGGATGCTTTAGAACGAATCGCCAGACCTTCTAGAAAATCAGAAAAGTTTATGTCGAAAGTTAAAAAAATAGAAAATGGAGAGCAAGTAACTGTATATGACATAACTGAGCCTGTGACTCACTCCCTGATCGCTGGTGGAATTGTTGCTCATAACTGCGGGGAACAAGGCCTGCCTGGCTGGGGTGTATGTAATCTGTCAGCGATCAATCTGTCCAAATTCTACGATGAGACGAATCATGATGTGGCATGGGATGAACTGGCGGAAACTACTCGCATCTCGGCTAGATTTTTGGACAATGTCATCGATGCAACACCATATCATTTTGAGGAAAATAGACTGAATCAGCAGCGTGAACGCCGGGTGGGGCTTGGCACCATGGGACTGGCAGAGCTGATGATTAAGCTGCGTATTCGATACGGCAGTCCTGAATCTCTTGCATTTCTGGATAAACTGTATGGATTCATGGCAAAGGAGGCCTATCTGGCATCGGCAGAGATTGCAGCAGAGAAGGGAGCTTTCCCAGCTTTCGAAGCTGAACCGTACTTACAGAGTGGATTCATGAAAAACATGGTTGCGACGTACCCTGAAGTGGGAGAGGCCATTCGTAAACAGGGCATTCGAAATGTCACGCTGATCACTCAGGCGCCAACGGGAAGTACTGGTACGATGGTGGGCACATCCACAGGTATTGAGCCGTATTTCGCCTTCAAGTATTTCCGTCAAAGCCGTCTAGGTTATGATGAACAGTTCGTACCGATTGCACAAGATTGGCTGGATGAACATCCGGGTGAAGCTTTACCAGACTATTATGTGACGGCGATGGATCTGTCGGCTGAGAATCACATCCGGGTACAGGCCGCGATACAGCAATGGGTGGATAGCTCAATCTCGAAGACGGCCAACTGTCCGGCTGATTTTACGGTGGAGGATACGGCTGAGCTGTACGAACTGGCCTTCGACCTTGGATGCAAGGGAGTAACGATATACCGCGACGGCAGCAGGGATGTACAGGTGTTGTCCACTTCGAAGAAGGGAGAGAACAAGACCGAAGATCTGAACACGGCGGAAGCAGGAGAGAAGACTGACGTATCTGCAATAGATAAACCGAATAACATCGGAGGGCAGCCAGGTGTTGGAGCTTTCAATAGCGAGGTTGATGTTGGGACTCTTTCTTCCAATCAAAACTATTCGTCTGCTACAGTGCTGGATAAACAATATAGAAGCCGTCCTCAAGTACTACGCGGTGCGACATACAAAATAAATACGCCATTCGGGATGGCTTACATTACAATTAATGATCTGGAGGGAACCCCCGGGTGAAATTTTCCTGAACGTGGGCAAAGCAGGATCGGATGTGTTCGCGATGGCTGAGGCACTCGGTCGGGTATGCTCACTGTTCCTGCGATACGGAGATCATGGGCATAAGGTTGAACTGTTGATCAAACATCTCAAGGGAATTGGCGGTTCAGGAGCGATTGGTTTCGGAGCCAACCGGGTGGAATCGATTGCAGATGCAGTCGCCAAAGCATTGGAAAGTCATGTACAGAGCAATGTGCAGGAGAACGAAACTGGAGCATTACAAGAACAGAGTCAAGTGGAGAGCGCATATCCACGAGTGGAGGATCAGAGAACCTTTATCGAATCGAGAGATTTATGTCCTTCATGTGGCTCGGCATCTCTGATGAATGTCGAAGGATGCAAAACATGCAGCAACTGTGGGTACAGTAAGTGCAATTAAATATCTCTAGATAAAAGGGAAAAAGAAAAGGCACTCCTGACTCCATCATGAAGTCAGGAATACCTTTTTGTCATTTAGCTAACTAACTTGAGTCCTAGGCAAGAAGAAGCAATTATGAGCAAAACTTTCAATCCGGTCTGACATAGGTTTATAATGGATATTGGCTGCTGAGCAAGTCGGCGGCCTTTTGCTATGAATTCAATTGTTTCAATGGATGTGTGCGTGGGTATGCTGGTTTGCGCAATCGTGTGAGGTAATTTTAGCCAGTCTACGAAAAGCACTATATTAAACGACAAAATTAGAGTATGATTTTACAGCTGTATGAGCTGGCAGAAAAGGTTACATCGGTTTAATCGTTTGTAACTATTACTGTAAAGTATGAAGCTTATTTCGGGCGTATAATGCTAAACGTGAACTCACGAATGAATATAAAGAATATCGTAATGATTAAAACTTAATGGACAGGCAATACGTCTTCTTTATGTTGTAAATGAAAGATGGAAGGTGCAATACGTATGTTAATGACAACCAGAACGATCAGGATTTCCTTTATGCCCCCAACACCAATGTTGTTGACTCACAGTAACAAGGAGGGGCATGCATGTCACAATCTTTAAATAGTAAGAGACATATGAACGGACTTGACGGCTTGCGAGCCATCGCGGTACTTGCGGTAATCGCGTATCATCTGAATTTGGATTTTATTCCGGGCGGACTGCTCGGTGTAGGTATATTTTTTGTTCTATCGGGATATTTGATTACAGATATTCTCGTGTCACAGTGGCAGGAACATGGACGCATTTCTCTCGGTGATTTCTGGGTAAGACGGGTAAGACGTCTGCTTCCAGGCATGCTGACCATGACAGCTGTGGTGATGATCTGGTTGGCCTGTTCAGATCCGTCCCGGCTCGCTGCGCTTCGTGGTGATATCGTTTCGGGTGTATTATACATAAGCAATTGGTGGTATATCTTTCACAACGTTTCCTATTTCGAAAGTTTTGGCCCTCCATCTCCGTTTGGACATTTCTGGTCACTGGCTGTGGAAGAGCAATTTTATCTCTTATGGCCTCTTCTACTGATCGCAGCAATCGTAGTGTTCAAAAGAAAGGGATGGTTGGTCGTCTTCATTGTTGTCGCAGCTGAATTGTCTGCTGGCGCAATGGCCATCATGTATAATCCGGATCTGGACCCGAGCCGTGTATATTATGGAACAGACACGCGGGCATTCGCACTGTTGGCAGGTGCTGCTCTTGCCGTGGTGTGGCCTAGTCGCAAGCTTTCGAGCTCTCTGCCCGGTATGAACCGGCTTGTGCTTGATGTGTCGGGGGTGGCTGCACTCGCATTGTTGATTTACATGATGCTGAATAGCAGTGAATATGATCCGTTTCTATATCAAGGGGGTATGGTCCTTCAGGCTATGGCGACAACGTTACTGGTAGCGGTGTTAGCTCATCCGTCGTCTTTCCTGGCACGTATCATTGGAGCGAAGCCACTACGGTGGATCGGAGAGCGATCCTACGGATTATATCTGTGGCATTATCCTGTTATTATTTTAACGAATCCCGCGGTGGATACGGGAGGAGCGCATCCTGTGCGGATCATTTTACAGGTTGCTGCAACGGTTGTACTGGCCTCATTGTCCCTTAAATATATTGAAAATCCGATTCGGTACAACGGATTCCGCGATTCTTGGTCCCGTTTATGGGGAAGAGGGCGATCATCGATCGGTATACGTAATGTATGGTGGAAGCGGGCGGGTCTGTTGATGACGATTCTGCTGTTGTCTTATACGGTATCTCAGATGATGGTCTCCCATGCAGCGAATTCCGACTCCCATTCGGTATCGATGTCCAACACATTGAATGGAGAGAATTCCGTAGCAGAGGAACAGGGCCAGGATGTTGTACCAGCAATTACAGCGACGTCAGGCTCTGGCCAAAAGAACGATGCTCATAGCCATAAACCGGAAGCGGGAACGAAAGATGATCCGGGGAAAAATGAAAAGCCGACAGGAGAGTCTACTCCAGAATCGAAACCTGGCGACCAGAACGCTTCTGCAAATCCGGGCAAGGACGATCAGTCTGAAGATAAGCCGGCCGATGACTCCGTGACTAACGAGAATGATACTCCAGATGACGCTGGAGCGAATCAATCCGATAATACGGATCATACGGATGATGCACCTGATTCATCTCAGGACAATGAAGAAACGGCTCCTCCTGCCCAGGATGGAAAGGTTCATTATACGGTCATTGGAGATTCCGTGATTTTGGATGCAAAGCCGTATCTGGAGCAAAGCATATCGGGAGTATACGTGGATGGACATGTCGGCCGTCAGATGTGGCAGGCTGCCGATGTATTGGAAGGCTTGAAGCGAAACAACCAAATGGGCAGCAAAGTGGTGCTGGAGCTTGGGACGAATGGCTCTTTTAACTCGAAAAACTTGAATGCTGTGCTTGATTATCTGAAGGATGAGGATCAGGTATATCTGGTTACTGTACGCGTACCTCGTCCATGGGAACGAACGGTGAACAGGGCTTTGAATGAGGCTGCATCCAATTACAGCAATGTCTCGCTGATTGACTGGAACAGTGCAAGTGAAGGACATGACGAATATTTTGAAAAAGATGGCGTGCATCTCACTACGCAAGGGTCTGAAGCTTTTGCAGAACTGGTGAAGAACAGCATCCAATAATCACTAATCCATTTTCAATAAGATTTAGCACTTTTACATTATATATGGCCCTGGGTGTAAGCTACCGATGGCTGCAACAAGAAAGAGCTCTCATGGTGAGAGCTCTTTTTATATGTTATGAACAATAAGTCAGTAAAGTAAGTTCCAAACAGGGGAACCGATATTTTTCACCCCTGCATCCGTGGATCGTCACCTTACGAAATGATAGCGTTACCATTTATAATAAGTGTAATCAAATCGCCAAGGGGGAATATAGAGATGTTGAAAAAATGGCTTTCGGGTTTCCTTGCAATAACATTGTTCTCCATTGTTCTTGCTGGCTGTACTGGCGGGGATACTTCAGAAGGAGGAAGCGGCAATGACAAAGTAACCGTCACTCTCTGGCACAACTGGACTGGACAGGATGCGAAGGCGGTTGCGATGCGCAAAATTATTGAAGATTTTCGCGCGGCACATCCAGATATTGAAGTCGTGGATGAAGGTCTGCCGACAGATGGTCTCAAAACCCGGCTTCGCACGGTGGCGGCTGCCAACGAGATGCCAGATCTGTTCGTGATGTGGCCGGATGCCATGACCAAGGAATTTGTAAAAGGGGATCTGTTACAGCCCATTAATACAGAGCTGGACGCGAAGCCGGAGTGGAAAGATAATTTCATCCCGAATGCACTGGACGGATACACCGTGGACGGGAATATCTACTCCGTGCCCATGAATTTGGCACCGAGTTCCTTCATTTATTACAATGAAGCTCTTTTCAAGCAGTATAACGTGAAAGTGCCTGAGACGTGGGCGGAACTGGAACAAGCGATTGCTACATTTAATCAAAATAAAGTCATTCCCATGGCACTTGGTAACAAGGCCAACTGGGTAGCACAATCGACGATATTCAGTACACTGGCTGACCGGATTACTGGCACAGATTGGTTCCTGAAAGCTGCAGCACAAGAGGGTGCAAGCTTTACCGATCCACAATTTGTTGAAGCCTTGAACAAGATGCAGGAGCTTGGCAACACCAAAGCATTCCAAGATGGATTTAACAGTATCGATGAGACGCAGATGATGCAGCTTTATTTCCAAGGTAAGGCAGCGATGGTCATGAACGGCGGATGGGCCTTGGCGAACTTGGTGAACAATGCACCTGAAGAGGTATTGAACAACACCCATATTACGATTCTTCCTCCAGTGGACGGAGGTCAGGGTGAACCAAGAACAACATCCGGTGTTGTAGGAACCGGGCTGGGTGTAAGTAAAAAGCTGAGTGGTGCACAAAAAGAGGCAGCGATGGAGTTATTCTACGCGCTCGCAGGACCGGACGGTCAGAAGGCCACATTGGATAGCAGCACATTGGTGAGTTACAAGATTGATCTGGACAAAACCAAGGCGCATCCATTGTTCGTTGAGTTATATGATCTGATGCAGGAAGTGAAGATTACGCCAGTATACGATTCCAAGCTGGGATCGGCAACAGTTGAGGTGATTAATAATGCCTTGCAAGAGTTGCTTATGGGAGGTAAGGCCGAAGACATTGCGGCCAAAATACAGGCGGCTCAAGCCAATGCAGTTAGTCAGTAACGATTCGTCAGAACCCCTTCCCGGCAGGGGAGGGGTTTTAAGTATAGATGGAACTAGCTCGTCGCAGGTTGGGAAAGGCATTCATGGAGGGGAAGTGAACAGATGAACGCACTGCGCAGTCGGCGTTTTATTATGCTGGGGCTGGCCCCAGCAGTCATCATTTATGCATTGTTCGTATTTGTACCGGTCGTGTGGTCAGCGTACTACGGGTTCTTCAATTGGTCCGGCATCGGGGCATCCAAATATATTGGTGTGGATAATTACGTAGAAATCTGGCATGATCCTGTATTTTGGCGGGCATTGAAAAATAACGTTATTTTTGTGCTCGCATCTGTATTTGGACAAATTCCGTTAGCACTGATTCTGGCGGTCATCTTACACAAAAGCAATCCATTACAGCGGTTTCTGCGCTCAGCGGTATTTTTGCCGATGGTACTATCCACGGTGGTCATCGGTATGATCTGGCAGTATATCTATCATCCACAGATCGGGATATTGAACTTTTTGCTGGATGCACTGGGGCTGGAGAGTTGGAAGCTGCAATGGCTTTCCGATGACAAGATTGCAATTTTCTCATTGGTACCTCCGCTGCTCTGGAGCTTTGTCGGGTTGTATCTGATTATCTTCATCTCGGCGCTACAGAATATTCCAGGCGAGATTCATGATGCTGCCAAAATAGACGGTGCCTCAGGAACCAGGAAGCTGATATCGGTCTCTTTGCCGATGATCTGGGGAACCGTTCAGGTTGCGATCATTCTATGTATTTCAGGCAGTCTGAAATCATTCGATCTGGTCTACATCATGACCAAGGGTGGCCCGGCCCATGCGACAGAACTGCTCGCTACGTATATGTACAATTCAACCTTTACAACATACCGTTATGGTTTTGGTAGTGCCATCTCGACAACCATCGTACTGATCTCCCTGCTGCTGATCGGAACAAGCCAGTGGGTGACCAGTCGCAAACGAAAAGAGAATCAATAGAGAGGAGGAGTTATCATGCGCGTGACACCTGTATCCATGCCATCACCACGGAGTGGCTCGGGCCATCCGATTCGCCGCCTCCGTAGCGGAATTGTTTGGACGCTGCTGACGGTCTATGGTATTTTAACATTGTATCCGTTCTACTGGCTCGTGATTAGTGCGTTCAAAACGAATGAAGATTTCTATAGCCGGCCCTTTGGACTGCCGGAAAACTGGAATGTTGCCAATTTCAGCAATGCATGGGAAAGCTCCAAGCTGGGAACCGCTTTTGGCAATTCACTAATCGTATCTGTGGGGTCACTTATTCTGACGCTGTTTATTGCAGCGCTGGCTTCATTCATCCTGGCGCGTTTCCAGTTTCGCTGGAAAGGGTTAATCATGACTTTCTTTGTCGTAGGCATGCTCATTCCGATCCATAGTACACTTGTCCCTTTATTTATTCTAATGAAACAAATGTCCCTGCTAAATACGTATTGGGCATTAATCTTACCGTATACGGCCTTTGCCTTGCCTACAGCTATTTTCGTACTTACTGCCTATCTAACAAGTGTTCCACGTGACATTGAAGAGGCGGCTTTTATTGATGGAACGGGACTGTGGGGGCTGTTTACCCGAATCATGCTGCCTATGTCTGTCCCTGCGTTGTCGACGGTTACGATCCTGAGTTTCCTGCATGCGTGGAATGACTTTTCCTTTGCGCTTGTGTTCATCAACAAAACCGGATTGAAAACGCTACCGCTGGCAATTGCAAACTTTGCGGATGGATATCAGACCGATTATGGATTAACGCTTGCTGCCATGACCCTGTCGGTCATTCCAACGATTATCCTGTATCTCATATTCCAGGAACAGGTTATGAAAGGCATGACAGCCGGAGCAGTCAAAGGGTAAACGAAAGCGCATCCAGAGGAGGAGAAACGTTTGGCACGCTGGCTCACATCTTCGTTACAAAGGAAGCTATCGGTCGTCGTGACGGCTTCAATGATTGTGCCATTGCTGGCCTTGGGCCTGTTCGCCTTTCTGATCTCTTCCCGCATCACAGAGCAAAAAACAAAACTGTCTGGTATGGATACGCTGAAGCTGGTGGAAGCGAATCTTCGTTATATGCTGCAGGATGCGGAGAACCTGTCCATTTTCCTGATTGGAGAACGGGAACTCCAGCAGTATCTTAGCCACAATGAAGATCATGAGCTAGACCGGGTGGATATCCTGGGCAGGATGACCAATCTGGCGGCTTCCAAGAAGTATATTGCGAACATCGCCATATATCCAAGCCGATTCGATGCCACATTGTCTACGGCTACCTGGTATGAATCCAATAATTCAAGCTTATCTTATCCACCTGTACCGAGCGGAGAAGCGGTGAAAAAATGGACTGGAGTATATCCGGTTCAGAATTATGCAGGTATACAAAATGTGATCACTTTGGTTCGACCAATCCGTAGTATCCATGATTATCGACCCATCGGATGGCTGGCGATCAGTCTGGATGAGAAGGTCATATCCAAAGGATGGGCTGCTCTGGGATTGGGTAGAGGGCAAGGCAGACTGGAACTCATCGGCAGTTCGGGAGAGATCTTGTCTTCCATGGACAAATCCCGGCTTGGACTTAAACTGGAGGATGTCGAACCAGGGGTCACACCGTTAATTCAGGATGTTGGTAGCGGGACAACCACGTATGGCAGTGGTGAGGATAAACGGACATTGCTCTATTATCCGGAAGAACTGACGGGCTGGACGTTGGTTGGAGCTGTTCCATACGACCAGTATAAGTCCGAGAATCGGTATATCCTTATTCTGACCGGATGCGCCGTTGCCATGTCTGCTGCAATCAGTGCTGGACTGGTCTGGTTTACCGTGCGCCGTGTGACGAGGCCGCTTCGTGTACTTACCCGGCATCTGTCCCGAATTGATCCGGAACGCCCTCTTCCTCTGTTTCGGTCCGAAAGTGATGACGAGATCGGCAGGCTGGGGGAGAGTTACAATCTGCTCGGTGCACATATTCAGTTGTTGAAGGAAGAGATTATTCGCGGTGAAGCTCGCAAAAAAGAAGCGGATCTTCGAGTACTTCAGGCGCAGATTAACCCACATTTTCTATATAACACCCTTTCTTCGATTCACTGGATTGCCCTGATGTCTGAAGAGAAGAGAATCGCGGATATGGTGGAGGGCCTGAGTGATTTTCTGCGCATCAGTTTGAATAATGGTCAGGATTACTGTCCTGTGGAACAGGAGATTGCTCATATCCGTCATTATGTGCGTGTGCAGTCGATTCGTTTCCCGGATCAATTCGTCTTGCATTATATCGTAGATCCAGCGCTTGAGCAGCGAATGATGTTGAAGCTGTTGCTGCAACCGCTCGTTGAGAACGCGATGATTCATGGCATTCAGCCCAAAGCGGGCATGGGCACGATCACCGTTATGATTCGAAAGGATTCGGAGAATGAACACATGAATGTGCTGGTGCTGGATGATGGTGTCGGCATGGAGCCGAACAGGCTGGAGCAATTAAGGATAAGCATTAGGGAATGGAAAGGAAAACAGCCGGAAAGACACCTAAACCAAGGAGGTTATGGACTCTGCAATGTCAATGAGAGACTGTTGCTACATTATGGACCGGATGCACAGCTCGAAGTGGACAGCAGGGTTGGGGGAGGTACCCGGATTTCGTTTTCCATTCCAATCTTGGAGGGATCGCCATGAGACTATTAATTGTTGATGATGAAGTGATTATTCGTACAGGGCTTGCCAGCGTCATCGCTTGGCATGAACTCGGAATTGAACTTCTTCAACCTGCTGCCTCGGCAGAGGAGGCATTAACACGTATGGCGGAGGAACGTCCACATATCCTGATGACGGATATCCGGATGACAGGCAGATCAGGTCTGGAACTGGCAGAAGAGGGACTGCGATTGCTACCTGAACTGGAGGTTATTATTTTATCCGGTTACGATGACTTTTCTTATGCCCAGCAGGCGATTCGCCAAGGTGTTACCGATTATCTGCTCAAAACAAGCAAGCCGGAAGAGATCATCAAGACGGTGTTACAGGCCAAACAGCGAATCACAGAACGGTGGGCAGAGAAATCCAGAGAGGGACAGCTTATGCGGGAGAACCGAGAGCGGCTGTTTGCCGGATGGATCATTGATGGTGATATTGTTTCTGGCCCTTGTCCATCATTCTTGCAGTCTGGTGTACAGAAGGAAGCGGTTAATGGTTTCAATGATGCGCAGATGCTCAGACAAGTAATGGTTCTTCGAGCAGAGGGCTGGGATCGATCCTCGGATGCACTATTACGATTTGCGGTGCAGAATACCCTGGAGGATGTGCTACCTGGTGCCATTGCTCATGTAGAGAAACAGCAAATTATCTGTGTAGTCTCATGGCCACCTGTTGAACAGGAGTTTCCGTTCAGGCTGGAGAGTGCTTTACGCCGAGTGGAGCAATTATTGAAGTGCACCCTGCGCGCAGCGATAGGTCTGCCTGTTCGTGGATCTGCAGATCTGCACGAGAGCTATAGAACTGCTTCAACTGCATTCCGATATCGAGGTTTGATAGACTATAAAATATGGCAGTATGAGCATGTTCAAGATCGCCAAGGTGGTAAAACCATATTAACTCACGAAGAGGAGACCACACTTGGCACCTTGCTGCTGGATAATGATTCGGTCACGTTAACGACATGGACGCGGGAACTTGTGGCTAATCTTATGGCAGAACCGGAAGTCACGCCAGAATCGTTCAGTGCTTATCTGCACTCTGTTGTCATTGCAGGTCATCGTTGGCTGACCCGTACCATGCGAGCGACAGGGCGTGAAGAATCTGCAAGGCTTGAACCCTGGCTGCCGGAACCGGATGCCGAAGCTACGGATCTTGGGGATATGCTGTTCCATCATCTGTATGGTCTGATGCATGCCTATCATAGCCGAATGGGTCAGGGACAGGCTGCACACGTGCAAAAGGCTATAGGCTATATTGAATCTTCATTGGCACAGGATATTAGTCTGCAACAGGTAGCAGGTCAGGTTCATTTGCACCCGGGACATCTCAGTGAACTGTTTAAAAAAGAAATGGGCGTGACCTTCGGTGATTTTGTCACCGATACGCGTATACGAAGAGCGATGGATATGCTCGCGGTGTCTCCAGCTAAGGTCAGTGAAGTCGCTGCCATCAGCGGCTATGAAGACGTGAAGTATTTTAGCAGGCTGTTCAAAAAACATACAGGTAAGACCCCGAGTGAATATCGCGAGGAGGCGTTATCGTTCAAGCCTTCGGGAAGTTAGAAGTGAGCAGATTAAGAAGAGAGTCATGTTCTTTCTGCAAACGTTTTCGATGTGGCATTACTCAGGGCTCTTGGGGAGCGAGGGCGTAATGATGAAGGTGCATAGTTCAAGTCAGGATTTGTCGGGATCATGGAAAATACAGCATTTTGAAGTTGGGGAGAAGCGGGCCATGGATGTGGCAGCTGCTGCGCTGGATGACCGTTTCTGGATCGGAGCTGAAGTACCTGGTGATGTACACGCTGCACTGATTGAGCGTAGCATTATCGACCCGGTTTACTATGGACATAATGATGCAAAAAGTCGCTGGATCGAGCAGAAGGAATGGTGGTATCGCACAACCTTCAATCTGGTGAGAGATGCAGAGACGGAGGAGCATTTTGAACTGGTGTTCGAAGGATTGGATACGTTTGTAACAGTATATGTGAACGGCCATGAAGTTGGGAAAACGGCCAATATGCTCATGTCACATACATTTGATGTAACGGCTCTGGTACGCAGTGGCTGGAATGCGATTGCTGTCAAGTTTGACCCGCTTCACCTGCATCACCGGGACAAAGAAACCTTCGATTGGTCCTCGTATACGAAGGAACGGCCTTGGTTGCGCAAAGCTGCGATGAACTTTGGCTGGGATTGGGGTCCACGCATGGTCACGGTGGGGATCTGGGGTGAAGTGCGGCTGGAAAAACGAACAATCGCCAAGTTGGAAAGTGTGTATGCTCGAACGGAATCAGTCAGTACAGAGCTGGCGGTTTTACGTGTCACGGCGGATGTGAAATCCGTCTTGTCTTTCCGGAGCAGACAGAAACGCGAGCAAGCTGTGGTTGCGTCCTGTGATGTCCGTCTGCTGGATCGCAGCGGAAACGAGGTGGCAGGTGCCACTGAACTGCCTATAGAAGGTGGCAAGGCAGATACCACATTGAACGTTACGTCACCTCAGTTATGGTGGACTCATGATCTGGGTGAGCCTTATCAGTACACGCTGGAGGTTACGTTGTACGCAGATGGGGCGGAGGTGGATCGTTATAGTGAGCCTTATGGGTTACGAACGATTGAGCTTGCCCTGCACAATGAACAGGGTGAAGATGCATTTGCTTTTATCCTGAACGGAGTGAAGATCTACGCGAAGGGTGCCAACTGGATTCCGGCTGACCAACTGATTGGTGCCATCCCGAATTCCCGGTATCGTGAGCTTGTCGAGCTGTCGGTGGAAGGGCATATGAACATGCTGCGTGTCTGGGCCGGAGGCATATATGAGAAGGATGTCTTCTACGATGAATGTGATCGGCAAGGGGTGTTGGTGTGGCAGGACTTTGCATTTGCGAATGCATTATTCCCGGATTTCAATCGTGATTTCATGGACAATGTACGGCAAGAGGTGGAGAACAATGTCCTGCGCCTGCGCAATCGTGCCTCGCTCGCCATCTGGTGTGGCAATAATGAGATTGATTGGCTCTATGATATGAAGTCTGCGAGTGGAGATATTACTAGTCCGTTCTATGGTGAACAGATCTATCATGAGCTGATTCCTGAGGTGCTGGAGCGATTGGATCTGTCCCGTCCATATTGGCCTTCTTCGCCGTTCGGGGACAGTAATGGTCAGGATGCCAATGATCCGGATGTAGGGGATCGCCACAATTGGCAGGTATGGCACGGGTCGGTCTATCCGAGGAAGCATGGAGAGCCACCGCTGCTTGACTACAGTATTGAAGGTGTAACGTTTAAAAATTATAAAAAGGACTATGCACTGTTCAGCAGTGAGTTCGGTATGCATGCCTCGGCCAATCGTTACACGCTGGAGAAAAATATGCCCGCAGGGCAGTTTTACTGGGGCAGTCCCGAGATGGCCTACCGTAACAAGGATACCAATCACCAGAAAGGTATTTTGCTGATGGAGGGCTACACAGGCATTCCGCAAAATATAGAAGAGTACATGAACTATTCCATGCTGACTCAGGCAGAAGGATTGCGCTATGGGATTGAACATTTCCGGCGCATTAATCACCGTAACAGCGGCGCGCTCGTGTGGCAATTGAACGATAGTTGGCCGGGGACAAGCTGGTCCATGATCGACTATGAACTGCTGCCGAAGGCATCCTTTTATTACGGGAAAACATTCTTTCATCCTGTCCTGTTGTCATTGGAGCATGAGCCGGGGGAGCCGCTTGCGTTGTGGGTTGTGAACGATACACGTGACATCTTGAAAGGGCAGCTACTGCTCAATGTCTATGGCTTGCATGGAGAGAAGATCTATTCCAGCACACATGCTGTTGAAGTAAGTTCACAATCCTCACTGTGTATTGCTGAATTAACTGAAGCAGAGGTGCTACAGGGCAGACGTGCGGAGGAAGTGATGATTGAATTGGTATCTGAAGGGTTTGCGGCGCCGAACAATCGGTACTTCTTGCGTGATCCTAAGGATGTGACTTTGCCTGAGTCTCAATTGAGTGTACATGTGAACGAAGAGGAACAGTCTGTAACGGTTACGGCCAGTGGTGCGATAGCACGATTGGTGAAGCTGGAGCTCCCCCTTGGACGTGTCCGATTCAGTGACAACTATTTCGATCTGCTCCCCGGTGAGAGCCGGACAGTGAGACTGCGTCATCCGGAGCAGTCGTCTCTGCCACTGACGGAACTTCGAGTTAGTGCCATAAACGGCAGAGAAGGATGAAATATTGATAATAATAAATTTCGATTTTTATTCGAGGTTTAAGGTGGTATCCCTGATCAGGAATACCACCTTTTTTTCTTTTTGAACAGGTGAGAAGATACTGTTATCGTGTCAGGCTGTTTTTTTCCTACTCCACAAGCGAAACTTCTAGTCGGGTTCACATCCTAGCTCATTCGGGTTAGAATGATAGAAAGAAATCGTTTTCAATAAGGAGGTGGATTCATGTCATTTGTCTTTTATCAGGGGATAATTATATTTTCTTTGATGTTAATCCTGTTGATCATTGGTATTGTATATATCGTTCGTAAAAGCAAACAAGTCCTGCGCCGCTTAAGCAATTTGGAGAAAGCGATATATGAAAAAGATAACATGTCTTCCTATCCGAAGGACGTTGATGGTAATCAAGAAGGGGCATCCCGAGAGGACTCATTTGCTCCACGCAAACGAAAATGAAGAAGGATACGGATTACATATAAAAGAGTTTAAATAAGCCAAACAGCCGATTCTTCTCCACGAGGAAGTGATCGGCTGTTTGGGCATTTGGGAGGTATTTGTATCCCACTTGAAGTTTAACCGGTTATTTTATCTGGTTTAACGGGTTTTAGAGAAATGATTCATACCGCTGCTGGAAAGAGGATTCCATCTCCACTTGCCGTGCAAGTTGCTGTTGTACCTTTGCTCCGCGGATTGCCTGAAGCTCCTGAAGCAATGCAATGGACCCGAATTGATCGGCGGCCATTCGAACAAGCAGTTCTGAGAGCACGTCTGCGTCTTCGAGCGCGGCATTCAGTCCAAACGCACCGGTTGGCGTCATCGTATGAGCGGCATCACCGATGAGCACAACATTGTCCTGTGCCCATGATTGGCAATAGCTGCTTTCAACAGATAACAGAACAAAATCACTCCAGCTCTGAATGTTGGCAGCTACAGAATCAGACAGGCAAGGAAAAGCAGATACAAGTTTATCTACAAAAGGAGCAATCGGTTGCTCTCGCAGCTTGGAGTATGCTCCTTCGGGAATGTTCCATCCGATCTGAACATAACCACCGAATTGGGAGAACAGTGCAAGCTGTTGCCCATCCATACTGGCCATCCGAACAGCTGGTTCCCAACCTACAGGTGCCGGAATACGTGCCCATAACAGGTCATATCCGTGCTTGCGAATCTCGGGAGTCAAACCGGAATGTTTGCGTACAGCAGAGTATCTGCCATCTGCACCCACAATCACGGATGCTTCGATGGAGGCAGGAACGCCGTTCTGCCGAATGTTAATGCCAACGGTCTGGCCGCTCTTGTCTCGTAACAAACCGGTCATGATGGTATTAAACAACACTTGTTCATTTGTACTGTGCTGCTGAGCGTGTGATACGATGGCTTCCAGGAGATGATTTTGGGGTACATGAATCCCGACATGAGATTCTCCATTACCCGGTGATACCGTATGAATAATCTTTCCATTCTCCCAATACTGAATCTCTTCCAAGAGCAGCGCTCCACGTTCCTGGATGAGTGAATAGAGGCCGTGTTTACTTAGGATCGCTTCGCCGTCCACATTGAGTAACTCCCCGCGGAACGACTTGTGCAGGTGTGGTTGTCTCTCAATGAGAATCGTGGAGATTCCTTTTTGATTCAGCAGATAAGATAGCAAAGCACCGCCAGGACCTGCGCCGACGATGCAAACATCCGTTTTTAATGGTGATTGTAAATTCTGATTCATGTGCATAAGTCCCTTGCAATATAATGGTGACGCTTTATTTACTTTATAACAACAGATTTATTAAAATCATTAAGTAACTAAAAGTAACTTGTAGATATAGATTATTATAATCAAACCCAACGCAAGAAAGCAAGAGGTGTATGGCGAAATAAAACACACGTCTTCCCGTCAAGTATAGGATATACCAAACAAGCGCATTTTTCACAAACATAATAGTGTAAATATGTTACAATAAAAGGTAGGTTATGATGAAAGGCAGGAGGAACGTTTATGAGCCCGGATACGGAGCGAAACTCTCAATTGGCAAATGTAGATCAATTGTTGGAGGCCTTCTTCAGATATAAAAATAAAGTATTGGATCAGCAGCAGAAGACCGAAACCAACTGCAAACTGAATCCGACAAAAAGTCATATATTGGGCATGATTTTACGTGAAAAACGCTGCATGGCGGTGGATGTGGCCAGACAACTCAGTTTGTCTTCCGGCGCAACCACCATTGTACTGAATCAACTGGAAACGGAAGGGTTGATCCAGCGGGTGCGTAGTGAAGAAGATCGTAGAATTGTGTGGTTGTCCCTAACGGATGAGGGAACGCAACTCGCCAAGACACTTAATGCGAATCGCGGTCGAATGACGTGGGAATTGTTGCAAGCACTTTCCGAGGAAGAGCAACAGCAGATGTTCGGCATGCTGAAGAAAATTGAGCTGAAACTGCTGGAGAACATGAAGTCGTTTGAGCAGATTCATCGGTAGTCCATATATGACTTGATGGTTCGAAGACGTCAGTCCTCATGAGTTCGTCCCTAATTGCGGGGGGATGAACCTTGAAGACTGGCGTTTTTGAGTTGTTTTACAAATGAAAGCGAACCAAATGGTCGGTCATGCCTTTCTGGATCAAAATCTCCTTTTGCTTGCTGCCCATCAGGTCAAAGTGGGGGAATGGCTGCCGCCGATGAATGTATCGTGGGTCCAGTCCATGATCGTTACACCAAGACTCCAGACGTTCCAGATCTGCGCAGCCGACTTTGGTGACACTGGTGATACCGGGAAATCGATTGTCAATCCAGAAATGAGTAAGGTAGGCAATCTCACCACGAGCCACTTGTTCTTTCCATGTAGTAAGCTCCTGTCGTTTAATTCCAAATGCCATAGATGCAAGTTCCTTTCCAAACGGGTATTGTCCTGAGCATATTGTAACATCTTATATACAGAATCAATTAGAAATCTTCAATTTAAACAAGTCTGAAGCCAGTCGAATGGGTATAAGAATATGACAACATTTTTATAACAAGGACTGGATTATGTTAAAATAAACCTATACAACAAAGGTATCACCACTTCTATAGCGGAAAGGAATTGTCATCATGGAAATATTTATTGCCGTACTTGTCTTACTGGTGCTGATCGGTTTATCGAACATCCTGAACCGGTTTGTACCTTTTATTCCCGTTCCGCTCATTCAAATCGTGCTCGGTGTAGCTATAGCTCTACTTCCTGCGGGGGTACACTTGCCGTTGAATCCGGAATTGTTTTTTGTGCTTTTCATCGCACCTTTGTTATATAACGATGGTAAGCGAACACCAAGGAATGAGTTATGGAATCTGCGTGCACCGATACTTCTGCTTGCGCTAGGGCTTGTATTTGTGACCGTAGTCGTGGCAGGGTATGCCATTCACTGGCTGATTCCTTCGATTCCGTTACCCGCTGCTTTTGCTCTTGCAGCCATACTGTCCCCGACAGATGCGGTGGCCGTTGGCGCCATGGCTGGCCGGGTACATCTGCCCAAAGGCATACATAGGCTTCTTGAGGGTGAAGCATTAATGAATGACGCATCCGGCCTGGTCGCCTTCAAATTCGCGATTGCAGCCACAGTTACAGGTGTATTTTCCTTGGCGAATGCAACCTTCAGTTTTATTCTGATTGCGATTGGCGGACTTCTCGTCGGGGCATTGTTATCTTTTCTGTTAATCAGGCTCGGGGTGTGGATTCGTAGGCTGGGCATGGAGGATGTAACCATTCACATGCTGCTGCAAATTTTGACTCCGTTTGTCATCTATCTGGTGAGTGAAGAGATTGGTGTATCGGGCATTTTGGCGGTCGTAGCAGGTGGGATTATTCACGCCATTGAGCGTGACCGCGCAGAATCGGTTCAGTTGAAGATGCAGGTCGTATCTGCGAGCACATGGTCTGTCATTTTATTTATCCTGAACGGTCTTGTATTCGTTATTTTGGGCGTACAGGTCCCGGATGTGTTGAGTACCATTTTTGAAAATGTTTCGTTTAATAATCTGCAGGTGTTGGGATATGTAAGTTTGATCTCGGTGCTTCTGCTGATTCTGCGCTTTCTCTGGATCTATCTGTTCTGGCAGGGGAATGAATTGCTGCGTACCAAATCTTCTATTGGCAGACCACGATTGAAGGAGATTACGATTATTTCCCTCTCCGGCGTGCGGGGGGCTGTGACATTGGCGGGTGCCTTTTCCATTCCCTACGTGCTTCAGGATGGATCGCCTTTCCCTGAAAGGGACTTGATCATTTTCCTGGCAGCAGGGGTTATTCTCTTCTCCCTAATTGCTGCGAGTGTGTTTCTTCCTGTTCTGGCCAAGGACGATGGGAAAGCGACAGAAGAAACACCGCAGAAGTCAGAACGGAAAGCACATGACATTATGCTGAATGCGGCAATACGAGCTGTGAAATCCGAAATGAACGATGAGAACAAAGCTGCCGCACTCGCGGTCGTCTCCGACCTGTCAAAATACATCAGGCAGGCCGCAGGTCAGCTTACCGCTGGTAAACGCAAAGATATTCAAAAACAAGAAACAGCTATCAACCTGATTGCCACTCGTGCCGAGCGTAAAGAAATCGAAGTGATGCTGGACGAAAATGCCATTGCTTCTGATGCGGCCTTCAAATGTGACAGCTGGCTGGATCGTAAGGAAATGATGCTGGCGAATCGCACCAATACTCAATTTATGACCTCGGTCAGCGAGATTGGGCGTGTGTTAGGACATCTGTTCACCAATCGGTCCCAGAAACCAAGCCAACCTTTCATGCTTGAAAATGCGGAACTGTTCCGTCAGGTGAAGCTGCGCACCTCTGAAGCGGCAATTAAAGCCATCCGTGCCCATATAAATGATGGTAATCGAGTGGTAGCGTTGTCGGTCATCGCCAAGTATGAGCGGGTGATTGCCAAGTTGCGCACCTGGAACCAGGGTGTAACGGAAGATCCGTTCAATCAGGAGAAGCTCGAATTGCAGATGGTGGCGATTCAGGAACAGCGCAATACGGTACAACAACTGTATGAGAACGGCGAAATTAATCGTGATGTGGCTGCGAAATTGCGCCGTTTTATCAACGATGTGGAAGCGACTGCGTTGAAAAACACCTAATCCGATAAACCCGATATTTTAAATGCGCTATACGGTTTGATATAATATGTAACAAGCAACACGCATCATTGCAAAAATGTACTTATATCGATCAGTGAAGGAGAGATGAGACATGGCAGAACAACAAATTCGGTTGGGCAAGACGGATCTGATCGTGAATCCCATTGGACTGGGTGCAAATGCAGTAGGAGGACATAATATCTATCCGGGCATGCTAAATGATGAGACGGGTAAGGAAGTGGTTCGTACAGCCTTGAAACAAGGCATCAACTTTGTGGATACGGCGTACATCTATGGACCGGAGCATTCCGAACGACTGATCGGTGAAGTGTTGAGGGAAACCGGTCAACGTCAGAATACGATTATTGCAACCAAGGCGGCCCATAAATTTGTAGATGGCAAGATTGTCGTGGATAACTCACCTGCTTTCCTGAAAGCGGCTGTAGATGAGGCATTGAAACGTCTGCAAACCGATTACATTGATCTCTTCTACATCCACTTCCCGGATGAGAACACGCCGAAGGATGAAGCAGTAGATACGTTAAAACGGCTGAAAGATGCTGGGAAAATCCGGGCCATAGGCGTATCCAACTTCTCCATCGATCAGTTGCGTGAAGCCAATAAGGACGGGCATGTAGACGTACTGCAATCTGAATATAATTTGTTCAAAAGAGAAGCGGAAAAAGAGCTGTTGCCGTATACGGCTGAGCATGACATATCTTTTGTTCCTTACTTCCCTCTGGCAGCGGGACTGCTAGGCGGTAAATATAATCGTGATACCACTTTCCAGGATGGACGTGCGAAGAACCCGCTGTTCACAGGTGAGGCTTTCATTGAAAATCTGGATAAAGTAGAACAACTGCGCAGCATTGCACAATCCAAGGATGTTGAGGTCGCTCATCTGGTTCTGGCCTGGTACCTGACCCAGCCTTCCATTGATGCATTGATTCCGGGCGCCAAGAAACCGGAGCAGGTTATTAATAATCTGAAAACATTGAATGTAGAGCTAACTGCTGACGAAATCGCCGTTGTGGATCAGATCTTTCGTTAATTAGTTCGGGTGAATCGGGAAATGCTAACAGGGAGTTTACGTATGAAGACAAAGTGAGGACACAACATGAACCTGAAGGCAGCCCGATTCATCGGATTGTTCACGCTGATTATTGTGCTAGGCAGCAGTTCTGCCTATGCGAAGCCTGTACAGAAGAACCGTCAGTACTATGAGGAACGAGGAGAAATCGTGTGGGAGGTTCCCACACAAGATAAACTCATCGCCCTGACGTTTGATGATGGACCAGATCCGATTCAAACCCCGCAGATTCTGGCGTTGCTCCAGCAATATCAAGCTAAAGGAACCTTTTTTGTACTTGGCAAATGGGCAGAGAAATTTCCTGAACTGATTAGGCAGGAGCAGCTCGAAGGACATGAAATCGCCAATCATACGTATGCGCATACGTATGCAGTCCGTTCGACACGTGCTGATAAGTACATGAACGATATGAACGCAGCGGAAAGTTCCATCATTGAAGCTGGTGCGGAGCGTCCCTTGTTGTTCAGGCCACCGGGCGGATACTACAATGACATGGTCATTCAGGCTGCCAAACAAAAAGGGTATACGATTGTACTCTGGTCCTGGCATCAGGATACACGGGACTGGGCTTCTCCAGGTGTAGCGGCCATCGTCAACAAAGTGCTGAAGAACACACGTAATGGGGATATTGTACTTTTTCACGATAAGGTGGAAGGCAAGTCGCATACGGTAGCAGCACTCAAAACGATTCTGCCGAAACTGCAGCAGCAGGGATATCGGTTCGTGACGGTGTCTGAGCTACTTGCTGTGAAGGCACGCGAAGCTGCGAAGGATGGAACTTCACATTCTTCTTCGTTGAAGAATGTGCAACCTTAACATGCCAATTGAATCAAAAGCCGCAGGCCTCGGTATGAGGAAACCTGCGGCTTTTTCTTCCTGTTTTTATATAAATTAAGGAACCAGGAGTAGGGAGGTTGTCCACATAGCTTTCGTTTTGAAACCAAAACGTCTACAATAGATGGAGCTTTGTGATTAAGGGTTATATAGTATACATGATATGAATTACAACATAGAGGGAGTGAATATGATGAATGGACAACAACGAGTAAATATTAAACCGGGTCTTGAGGTGGACATCGTGTTGAAGCAGGATCAAGCTACAGGCAAGCTGACACGTGGTATTGTAAAGGATCTATTAACCAAGTCCCCTACGCATCCACACGGAATCAAAGTACGACTGACGAGCGGCCATGTGGGACGTGTGAAACAGGTCATTGCAGGAGGCTCAAACTAACAGTGGGCAAAAGCGGGGAGATGATCACTACCGCAGATGTAATGGCCCATCTGGCTACAGGTAACGAACGTCAGCAGGACGCAAACCGCGTGTTAAAGACTAGTGGACTGCTAGATATATTAGCTGACTACTACCCATATCCGGCGGGAACGGTACCGATTGATATTGATATTCCGGGCAGTGATCTGGATCTACTGTGTTATGCAGAGGATCTGGATGCCTTTGAAGCTGAGATGCATGATCAGATCGGTGCCGTGGGTGAGTTTCGATGTGTTCGTGGGGGTGGGGATCTTCCAGACCAACGTCCTTATGTGACTTTTAATTTGCAAGTGGGACATTGGCCTGTGGAGATTTTTGCCCAATCTGTGCCAGTCAACAGGCAGAATGCATACCTACATATGATTGTCGAGTGGAGATTGTTACAACTGTGGGGAGACGCGGGACACCGTGAGATCCGCCGACTGAAACGGGCAGGGTGGAAGACGGAGCCTGCATTTGCTTCTGTACTTGGATTAGAGGGAGATCCATATGTGGACATGCTGCATCTGGCAGAGATGAAACGTGAAGATCTCTGGAACTGGGCACGTTCGCGCACGTCTTTGTAAAATGTCTATTTGAGATGAACTAATCATTTACACGATAACGGAGAGGACAGAAAAAACCTGAAAAAGCGAAGCGTTCGCCTAAAAGCTTTCTGAAAGAAAGCTGCATCGGAAGCATACGCTATTACCGGATTTTCCCTTGAGAAAGGGGATCAAAAAAATCTGGGAATAACAGCGATTGGAAGGTTCTTCTGTCATCGTAGTGTCAGTGTAAATAACCTTTGGTCAGATCAAAAAAATGGCTACAATCGTCGTTACCGCGAGTCCCAGCAATACAGGCTTCAGGTTGCGTCTTGCAAGTTCAAAAGGACTGACTCCGCAGATCGCAGCAGCAGGAATCAAGGCCCATGGAATCAAGGTTCCACCACCTACCCATATGGCTGCGACCTGACCGAGTGCGGTCAGCACAGGCGCGGAATCTGCCGAACCTGCGAACATGGACGCAATCGAGCCAACCAAGGAGATCCCCGAGAATCCCGATCCATCCATCCCCGTGACCGCTCCGGTCACCGTCATCGTAATGGCTCCCACCGTACCATTCAGAGGCACCAGTCCAGCAAGTGCAACCCCGAGATCATTCACAATCCCATGTGAACCTTCAGGAAGAGGATTGTGGAACAATTCCGTAATCGCAGCATCCCCCAGATAAAAGAACGCAGCTATCGGAATAACCGGGCCGAATACCTTGAAACCGAACTGAAATCCTTCTATTAAATAGTTAGTCGTTTCCTCTGGTCCCGCATGTCGATGTGCAGCAAGGGTGACGGCGATCAGTATGACCACAGCAGTTCCGCCAATCAGAGCTGTTGCGTCACCACCTTGCAGCTTCAATACAAACATCAAAATCACATCAACTGCGAATAACAGAGGGATAAGAAGAGCGAAGACCTTTTGCAAACGGGGTGACAGTGCTTGACGTTCAACAGGCAGATTGCCAGGTAAAGAAGTAGACACAGCCTCTGACGAGGAGGAAGGATCCGTTGTCACTGTACCTGATTTCATCTCTTGGCGCAGCATCCAGAAAGCTGTAAGTGTAGATACCGTTCCCATGACAATGACCAGAGGTATGCTAGCCGTCATGACGGAAGTAACCGGTATACCCGCCGCATCAGCTGTAAGTTTGGGAGCCCCTTGAATAATGTAATCCCCTGACAGTGCAATCCCATGTCCGAACAGGTTCATCGCAATGGCAGCTCCGATCGGAGGAAGCCCTACACGTACCGCTACAGGAAGCAGTACAGCACCAACCAGTGCTACCGCCGGGGAGGGCCAGAAAAAGAGCGATACAACCATCATGATCAGTCCAATTCCCCAATATGCCACCTGAGGTGAACGGATAAATCGGGTGACAGGTGTCACCATGACCTCATTAATGCCAGTTCTGATCAGAACACGGCTCATCGCCACAATAATCGAGATGATGAAGATCGTACTAAGCAATTCTTTTGTGGCATAGATAAAACTGCTGAAGATTCCAGCGACCGAACCGCTTAAGGTTTCCGTTGCCAGAAGTCCAATGGTCATAATACCCGCGACACAGATAATGGTGGTGTCTCTGCGCCGGATCATTACGGCAATGATCAAGATGATAAATGCCAGATAGACATAGTGTAACGCAGTGAGTTGAATATTCATCGAACAGGCCTCCCTACATCCTGGTGACAAACCCGAGGAGTGATATATCGTATGCATGTCAAGATCGGGCGTTCGTGGAGTTCGGGGCTTGCTGCAGCATTTATTTTTAGGGAGAGTGTGCTGAGCAATAAATGAAGGATTTATTTTACAACTGGAGAATTTATTACAATATGAAGTGTGTTATCCAAACTTGGAGCGAATAGAAGTCACCAGAATTGACATGTGCAGGTCACGGGACCGCATAGACAATGGCAAGCAGGGGTGATTACAATAAACATGCCATCATAAGGAAGAAAATAGAAAAAAACTATGTTGAAATAAAGTGTGTGTTCAAAAAGTCTGGTTTTCAGTACCGAGAAGATGGAATGGAGATAGAAATGGAGTAGCGGAGCGTAGGCAAACTACGTGAGCAACCACAATGTTTCCAAAGGAAACATACTTCGTAAGCCTCCCGCTTATTTCGGCTGAATTTCATATTCGAAGCTGATGATGCGGCTAGGCATAATTCGTAATCAAAAGCGGACTTTTTGAACTACCTCTAAAAGGGCGGGAATCCATAATCCATGAATTTGATCCGTTCACTTCGTTTTAAGTTTATTGTGGGACTTACATTGATCATGCTGCCACTGTTCATGCTGCTCTATTACAACAACGTCTACGCCATGAAAGTCGTACGTGACAAGGTATCTCTCACCAATATGAATCATCTTGCCAAGAGTGTGGAGCAGAATGAACGTGTATTACAGGAGACGAATCGATATTTATATAGTCTGGGCGAGCGGGACCCAGATATTATCTCCCTGTTTTTTCTGGAATACGGCAGTGGCGATTATATCATTGCGAAGCAACGCATTATGAATAAATTCATGACAGATATCGGTTTCTATAATCTGATCGATTCCTTTTTTCTATATGATGCCGTCAATGATGATCTGCTGCTCGCCACTTCGGGCAATTACGATGTCAAAAAGTCGGTTGTGCAGGAGAGTATGCCGGTCCAGATGCAGCAATTGGAAGGTGATATCCAGAAGCCGGAATGGAGCATCGTGCGTGGGGGATCGTGGAATGCGCTGGTGAAAACGGTGCGGATCAATCAGCAGTTCTATGCGGGTGCGCTTGTCGATATGAATGCATTGAACCACACGCAGCAATTCACAGAATCCGGAGATAGGGGAGGCGCCGTCATTGTTGGAACCGATGGTGGGGCATTATCGGATTCCACATTGAATGCTGGACAGATCAAGCTTGCTGCTGCACATCTTTCGGGCCTAAAGAATCCATATCAGGTGATTTCTGAAGTTATGAATAAGGGAGAGGCACGTCAATATCTGATGTTGGGTATTGCCTCAGCCATGTCACAAATGAATTATATCGTGCTACTGCCTGAGGAAGACATGATGCGTAACCTCCCGTTCTTCCAGCAGATCATTCGTCTTCTCCCTATTGGGGCGGCAGTAATTCTGGTTACTGCACTGATCTTTTTGCGGCAACTGTTATTCCGTCCCATGAATTCATTGATCCGAGGCATGAGAAGGGTTAGTCGCGGAGATCTCGATGTGAAGCTGGAGCCCCCATCCTCCTCGGAACTTGAATTTATGACACGAAGCTTCAATCAGATGACCAGCGAGATCCGGCATCTCAAGATTGATGTGTACGAGGAACAATTGCGGACGCGCGAGGCGGAGTTCAAACAATTACAGATGCAAATCAATCCTCACTTTTACCTGAATTCACTCAATATAATTCATAGTCTGGCTTCCTTGAAAAAGCATGAGCTGGTGCAGCAAATGGCTGGCCATCTGGCTGATTATTTCCGATTCAGTCTGCGTGCAGGCAAACGTGTTATTCGTCTGGATGAAGAGCTGGAGCACATTCGTCATTATTTAGAAATTCAGAAGCTGAGGTTTCCAAGCCGATTGGATTTTGAATTGCATATTGAACCGGATCTCGGTAAGTATGTGATCCCGCCATTAACGATTCAGCCCTTTGTGGAGAATGCCATTATTCACGGATTTCAGCGGCGAACGCAGCCATTTGTCATTCGAATCGTGGCATGCCATGGGAAGATGTTATCTGGTCAAATCGATGAGACGGTGCTTCAACTGATGATTGTGGATAATGGTGTCGGATTTGAAGAGGAATTGCTGGAACGTCTGCAGCAGGGGCAATACGCTGAAGACCCGGGTGGACAGCATATCGGTATATGGAACGTGGCTCATCGGCTGTTAGTGAAGTATGGTGATCAAGCCAGTTTGCAGTTTAGAAATGAGGCGGATAACGGCGCTGCAGTCATCATTGATTTACCCGCTCAGACCGAAGAGGAAGAAGGGGGAGCCCATGCGGAACCTGTTGATCGTGGATGATGAAGTGTATGCACTACAAGCGATGGTGGAAGGTGTTGACTGGCATGCGGCCGGCATTGACCAGGTGTTCAGTGCTTGTGATGCAGAAGAGGCGAGAAAGGTCCTGAAGGCAAGTGCCATCGATATCATGATCTGTGATATTGAGATGCCTGGCGAAACAGGGCTTGATCTGCAGAGCTGGGTGTTGAAACATGATCCAGGCATGCTGACCATTTTCCTGACAGGGCATGCATTGTTCGATTATGCTCAGACGGCAATTAAGCTGAACAGCTTTGATTATGTATTGAAGCCGGCTCCAGCGGATCAATTGATCAAGGTGGTAAGCCAGGCGGTGGAGAAGATCAAGGATGGGGAGCAGCGTACCCGTACCAGCGAAGTTTATGAGACCGTATACAAACGCTGGAAGACCCATAAACCGCTCCTGACAGAACGTTTCTGGAAAGATGCCATCTCTCAGCGGATCACGTTAACTGAGCAACGGCTGCAAGAGCTCGCAGAATTGTATGGTGCTGAGATCGATCCACAGGCTCGTGTATTACCCATTGTGATCTCGGTAGAGGAGTGGGTGCGTGAATTCGATTTGCGTGATGAAGAGGTATTAGAATATGCCCTTCGTAATGCAGGAAGAGAGATGTTGCTTGGCGACAAGCCGGGTGAGGTGTTTCAGGATCATAGTGGATTGAATATTGTGCTTGCTTACGAACAAGATGGCATCATACCGAGTGCGAGCGAAGTGGCAGAACGTTGTCAGGGGTACATTCAGGAATGTGGTACGTATTTCTACTGCCGATTGTCCTGTTATGTTGGTGTCCCGGTCGCTGTAACGGAGCTGCAAGGCATGTTGAATGAACTAATGGATATGGAGCGGCGCAATATTAAGGAGCTTGAAGAAGTCTTTGTCTACGATGAGCGGGGCAGAGATCAGGAAGATCGCTTTTTGCCGATTCCGTGGTTTTCGGAGTTATCCATTTTGTTTGAGACGGGTAAAGTTGGGGATTTGCGCGAACGTGTGGATGAGATTTTCGAGTTGCTTGCAGCCCAGGAGGGATTGTCTCCTGAAATACTGCGTCTCTACTATCATGCGATGCTGCATGTGGTCTACCCGTTACTTCATCAGAAAAACGTATCCATACGCAGTCTGTATCCGGGGGAACGGGAGCCGGAAGAGAGTGTAGTCACAAGGTCGTTGCCACAGTTGAAGCTGTGGACGTCTGATCTGATTGATCGTGTCATCCCCGTGTTGTACCCGGACGATCACAGTCCAATGACTATTGTGGATCAGTTATGTATTTATATCGAAACACATATTGGCGAAGAACTCATGCGAGAGGAACTTGCAGCTTTTGCCGGTTTCAATCCTGCTTATCTATCCCGTTTGTTTCGAAAAGAGAAGGGGATGTCCTTGTCCGAGTTTATCCTTCAGGGGAGAGTAGCCAAAGCGAAGACCTTGCTGTCCCAGTCCACCGTCAAGGTGACGGATATCGCTGGCAAGGTGGGGTACTACAATTACTCGCATTTCACCAAAATGTTCAAAAAGTGCACAGGTATCACACCACAGGAGTTCCGCAAACAGTCACGTACCGTATAACTCATGGCGCAGTATGCTGCGCCTTTTGTTTTGTTTATTTTGGTACTAAAGTCATAATTTGATAAGTCAACAGGTCACCACAGCAGATAGAGGTCTTCCTCGTCTCGCCGTATACTTGAACCACAGGAGCCACAACGGAGCTTCATCCTGAGGAAGAATTCAAGAGGAGTGAGGGAGAACAAGTTATGAAGACACAACCCCAGGCGGGTAAGGGAGTACGGATATCGGAAATACCGGGAGAAACAGTCCGAAAGCGCAAGTCTGTGTGGCACAATCTTGGCAAATTCAAGGTGCTGTATCTCATGTTCTTGCCAGGCGTACTGTTTCTGCTGGTGAACAACTATATGCCGATGTTCGGCGTTCTGATCGCATTCAAAAATGTAAACTATGCTGATGGTATTTGGGGGAGCCCTTGGAGTGGATGGGACAATTTCAAGTATTTGTTCTCCACCAGTGATGCATGGGAAATTACCCGGAATACAATCGCGTACAACACTGTGTTTATTGCACTCAATCTCTTTGTAGGTGTCGGGCTTGCTATTCTGCTCAATGAAGTGAAGAACAAGGCGATGTCCAAGTTGTATCAATCGCTTATGTTATTGCCGTATTTCCTGTCCATGATTGTGGTCAGTTATCTGGTATTGGCTTTCCTGGGTAAGGATTCGGGATTCATGAACTCTACTATTCTGCCGATGTTTGGCGGTCAGCCGGTCGACTGGTATTCCGAGCCGAAGTATTGGCCTTATATTTTGCCGCTGGTGAACACGTGGAAGAATATCGGATATTATGCCGTCATCTATCTGGCAGCTGTCGTGGGGATTGATGAAGAATATTATGAAGCTGCTGTGCTCGATGGAGCAACCAAGTGGCACCAGATACGCTTCATCACCGTTCCATTTCTCGTACCATTGATCGTGATTATGACGTTATTGCAAATAGGCCGTATTTTCTATGCAGACTTCAGTCTGTTCTATCAGGTTCCACTGGAGTCGGGAGCACTCTTCCCTGTAACGAATGTACTGGATACCTATGTATATCGAACGTTCCTTATCGGTGGAGATATCGGGATGTCATCCGCAGCGGGTCTGTATCAAGCAATCGTTGGATTCGTGCTGGTTCTTGTATCCAATACCATCGTTAGGCGGATGGATAAAGATAATGCATTATTTTGAGAGGAGGCAAGTCAGCTGTGAAATCACGTGATCCACTAGCCGTATCGAAGCGTTCCGCATCCGTTATTCATGCGATGTTTCTATTCTACGCCATTGCCTGTGTCGTGCCGATCCTGCTTGTCTTCGCTATCTCATTCTCGGACGAGACAACAGTTATTGCAAATGGGTATAAGCTTATTCCAGAGAAGTTCAGCCTAACGGCCTATGAATTTTTGTTCAGAGATATGGATCAGATCCTCCATTCATATGGTATCTCCTTTATCGTTACCGTCGTAGGTACCATTACAAGTGTGGCGCTGACTGCACTGTATGCGTATCCGCTCTCGCGGAGAGATTTGCCATATCGTGGCTGGTTTGCCTTTTTCATCTTCTTCACGATGTTATTCAATGGGGGTCTGGTACCTTGGTACCTAGTCTATGTCAACGTATTGGATCTGAAAAACTCCATACTGGCACTCATTATGCCGCTACTGCTATCCCCATTCTTCGTACTGGTCATGCGTACATTCTTCGCGAACTCCATACCGGTATCCATTCTGGAATCGGCTCGAATTGATGGTGCAGGAGAATTGAGAACGTTTACACGTATCGTGCTCCCGCTCTCCCTTCCGGTAATGGCAACCGTCGCGTTGTTCAGTACACTGAATTACTGGAATGACTGGTACCTTAGCATGATTTTTATATCGGATAACCGGACGATCAGCCTTCAGTACCTTATGTACCGGACGCTGCTCGATATTCAATATCTAACAACCAACTCCAACGTCTCTTCACAGATTTCGTCGCAGGGTGGATTGCTGAATCTGCCGAACAAAACACTGCAAATGGCGATGGCTGTAGTCGGTATTGGTCCAATTGTACTGGCATATCCATTCTTCCAGCGGTATTTCATCAAAGGTCTTACGGTTGGCGCTGTGAAGGGATAACTCTGGCCGGTTAGCGGAGTGGGCAAGGTAAATGAAGATGGACTGAAAGGGCATATATAGAAGCTGCTATGGGTTTATTTTGTGAATTGGGGCAATTGGCTGTACGGTTCAACACATGACAGGAGGGGTTCAATTGGTTAGATCATTAAAGGTATGGTCACGCATGATGGCAACGGTTATGGCGCTGAGCCTGGTGCTGGCAGCTTGCTCATCAGACAAAGGTGGAACAACAACACCTGCAGCCGAAGGCGGAGGAGCAAGTGAGGGCGGAGGCAAGCCCTATGAAGTGACGCTGTTCTACCCAGGGACACCACAGAAGGATGTCGCTCTGGTGGAAGCCGAGATCAACAAGAAGATGGAACCGAAGATCGGGGCTACGCTCAAAATCAATGCGATTGACTGGGGACAGTGGGATAACAAGCTGAATCTCATGATCTCCTCGGGCGAAAAATCAGACATTATCTTCACAGCGGCTTGGCAGAACTACACAGTGAATGTAGCTAAAGGCGCATTCTTGCCACTGAATGATCTGCTTGATGCACATGGTCAGGATATCAAGAAAAACCTGGACCCTGCCTTTCTGGAAGGTTCCCAGGTGGATGGCGTGAACTACGGTGTTCCTACAAATAAGGAACTCGCTGCCACACGTGGTGTGTTGGTACGGAAAGATCTGGCTGACAAGTATAAGCTGGACCTGACAGCTGTAAAGACTTGGGCTGATCTGGAGCCGCTGCTCAAAACAATCAAGGAAAACGAGCCAGCGATTACACCATTCTATATGTCCAATACCAATGGTAACGGGCTGTTGGAGAATCTGGATTGGGATTATCTCGGGGATGCTTCCGTACCTGGAGTCATCTCCAAAACAGCAGGCGGAACAACGGTGCTGAATGAAGTGGAGACCCCTGAATTCAAAGAAGCGGCTGAACTCGCTCGCAAATGGTATCAAGCGGGATATATCAACAGTGATGCTGCGACTTCCAATGTGTTCCCGAAAGACCAAGCGAAGGCTGGAAAAGCATTCCTCTGGACGGATGGCATGAAGCCAGGCAAGGATAAAGAAGAAGAAGGGTATGTGGGTTTCCCACTGACTCAGATTGAGATGACACAGCCGACCATTACGACGGGTGATGCTTCTGGAGCGATGCTCGCGATCTCCCGTTCTTCCGAGCAACCGGAGAAAGCGATGCAGGTCATTAACCTGTTGCATTCCGACAAGGAAATTAACAACTTGCTGAACTTCGGTATTGAAGGTACACATTATGTAAAAAAAGACGGACAGGATAATATCATTGCTCTTCCTGACGGCGTTGATGCCAACAGTCGTACCTACAATCCAGGTGCACAGTGGCAACTGGGTAACCAGTTCCTGAACTTCCTATGGGATAATGAAGATCCGCAGAAATGGGAAAAGTTCAAAGAGTTTAACGCCAAAGGTGTGAAGTCTCCAGCACTGGGCTTTACATTCAATAGCCAATCTGTCAAAAATGAAATTGCGGCGGTCAACAACGTGAACAAACAGTTCAAGCCGGGTATGACATCGGGCGCCGTTGATCCAAATGAGATGATCCCGAAATATTTGGAAAAATTGAAAGCAGCGGGCATTGATAAAATTATTGCTGCCAAACAAGAACAACTCGATGCATTCTTGGCTAAGCAATAAATGATCGTCAGCCATGACAGAGAGACTTGTGTTACTACAAGCTCTTGTCAGCGGTAAATATGGAGGACGTTTTCGGTGAACAACCGATGACGTTCTTTTTTTATTGTTATTTTTTTGATTTGGATTGTTAATCATAATTAGGAAAAATATGATATAATCAGGTGGTTGATTGGGGGTGTTCGTGTGTCGAGAACCAGACTTGTGTTCTCTGGGGCTTTATTGCTTTTTGCAATCATCTTTACATTTAACCACCATCTTGGTTTTTCTGTTGGAGATACCATGCTGTCAGCAATAGGTATATCACCGTATACTACATCTTACTTGAGTGGTGTTCATATCACACTTTTCCTCGGATTGGGGATCTTCGCGTGTGGATTCTACCTTACTCGCAAAGAGATTGGGAAGTCGTTCCCGGGTCTTGCGAAAGGGTTAGCCATCGTAGTTCTCGCTATCGTTCTCAGTTATTCGTACATGACGGATAAATTCATGTATATAGCCAAGTGGGGAGCTAGCGGCATTGAAGGTGTATCCTATGTACAGAACACAAGCTCCTGTTCTTATAATGTGCTGAAAACGGGTGAGACTAGAGCAAGCTGTGATCTGACGCTCAAAAATTACGGCAGGGATGCCGTATCCGCTGTGCTATTGCCTGATCTCGGGCGCAGTTATAAGTTTAAGGACGACCCACTATTGGAAGCCTTGCAGTCTGTACAGTTAAGGCCAGTACATATTGAGATCGAAAGCCATGGAACATTTACAGGCAAGTTGGAGTTTTACGGGAAAGCAGAATCGCCTCTGCTCGTCAGTGGAAAACTTATGGATATTGTGCTGGATGTAGGCGTGGATGGAGTGAATACAGTATTTGATTACGATATTCCATAGTTGATTGATGAATAGAAGAAACAGAATGATTACATAAACAGAAGTAGAATAAGGTTTATTTTGAATAGAAAGATCAAAGATATGTGTTGAAATCTGATCGAGAGCGGGCTAATCGTCCGCTCTTTTTGTGCGTGGAAGTTGTAATTAGTGCAGAAATATTGGTTTTGTCTCCTTCCCCCTACAATTGGTAACGCTTACGCTAGATAATGGGAATCAGTTTGTCTCAAAAAAATAGTTTGTCTTTACCGCTTACATCATTACAATTAATGTCACGACAAATAAAGACAAGGTGAGATGAAAAGATGTCATATCGGACAAACCTGTTTTCCAAAATGGTCATTCTAATTCTGATTATGCTAATTCCAGTTGTGCTTCTGTACTGGTACTCCAATCACAAAACGACAGCTGTTCTCAGAGATGAGTTGAATCGATCCAATAGCAACCAGCTTGAATTTTTCCAGAATCAGGTGAACACACACATTGAGCTGTTATCCTCATGGCCGAATCTGCTCATCCATGATCCTGATATTGCGAGCTTCCGGAGAATTTATGCGGATAGTAAATATTTTGATCTAGATGCTATTAATTTGGTTAAGCGTATTCAGAATAAGCTGAGTATTCAGGAGAGTTCATCCAATTGGGCGACAAAGTTATATCTGTATTCCCCTTCGCTGGGCAGGGTGGTTTCCGAAAGGGACGCACGTTCTTACGATAAAGAAGCGCTAAGGGAAAATATCAGTTCCGGCTGGGATGTACGCAAAATTCAGGATGGGGAAGATGATCGGTTCATGTTTAGCTGGATTACGGTATCTCCATACGGTATTAAAGACCCGGCTAATAATGCGGAAACGATTATTAAACTGGAGTTTGATAGTGACAATATTCGGGATATGCTCGACAAATTCAAGGACGATGGCAGGCATGATCCCTTCTATTTCCGTGAAGAATCGGGGGTTATCTATAACCGGACTTCAGATCGTTCATTAACGAATCAGTTGATGGAAGAACTATCCATCCATAAACTTCAGGATGTGGATAACCGTACGGTGGTGATCGGGGATGAGCCCTACATGGTCAACACTGTGAAATCCAGCACAACAGGCTGGTATTTGGTGGACTATATGCCTCTATCAGATATTTTGAAGCCTATTCATCAATCGAACATGTTGTTTTATTCTTCCATGATTTGTTTGTTGCTGATGAGTTTCGGTGTGGCGTACTTGTTATATGTTCAGGTGCAGGTGCCAGTGAAACAACTCATTCGTGGGTTCCAGCGATTGAAGCAGGAAGATTATTCCGTGAGGATTAAGCCAAAGGGCCGCAATGAATTCAGTTTCCTGTCTGAACGGTTCAACTTGATGGTGGAGCAGATCCAGCAGTTGTTTGAACACGTTTATCTGGAACAGATTCATGTGCGTGAAGCCCGATTGAAGCAGCTGCAATCGCAGATTAACCCGCACTTCTTCTATAATTGTTTCTCTTTCATTACGAGTATGGCGAAGCTGAAGCGCATGGACGCCGTTGTAGCGATGTCGCATAATCTCTCGCGATATTATCGGTATACAACAAGACAGGAACGGGACGTGGTGCCGTTGACAGAGGAGATTGAATTTGTCAGCTGTTATCTGGAGATCCAACGGATGCGTATGGACCGCATTCATTACAAGCTTGATCTGTCCGAAGAGATGCTGAGACAGGAAGTACCGCCGCTGATCGTGCAGCCACTGGTGGAGAATGCGGTGATTCACGGTATTGAAGCAGATGCAGAAGCTGGAGAAATAAGAGTATCCGGGGAAAAACAGGGCGGTGTCATGGTTCTTGTCGTAGAAGATGATGGGCAAGGCATGACGCAGGAGGCGCGTGAGGCACTCCTGAGTAAGCTCAGGGGAACAATGGATCAGGAGATGGGCTGTGGCCTGTGGAATGTGAATCAGAGACTCCAGCTTCGATATGGGGAGCAAGCAGGGCTTGATATAACGGAATCGGAACTTGGTGGATTACGCGTTACACTGACGTGGCCTGCCGAGCAGGAGTATCTTCTAGAGAACGAAGAGTAAACATCTGGAACGTGTAGAGCATGTTGAAAAATAGAATCCAATGTAGAACGAACGAGATAGGGAGTGACGAGCTTGATAGATATACTGCTGGTAGATGATGAAACGTATGTAACAGAAAGTCTGGAACTCACGATCCCCTGGGGAGAACTTGGGGTAACGACCGTGCTGCGTGCAGCTTCCGGTAAGGAAGCATTAGAGATTATGGAGGAAAATGCAGTAGACATCGTAGTCACGGATATTCGAATGCCTGGTATGTCGGGACTGGATCTGATTGCAGAGGTGAGTAAGCGCTGGTCTCATATTCGCTGTATCTTGCTGACGGGTCACAGTGATTTTGCTTATGCGAAGAAAGCCATTCAATTGCAGGCAGCGGATTATATCCTCAAACCCGTTAACGATGATGAGTTTATGGGATCGGTCTCAGCAGCCATCACATCTCTTCGCGATGAGTGGGATGAATTCGATAAATATCACCGGCTCTTATACAGCCGGAAGTCTGACTATAAGATTTTACGGGAAAATCTCATGCATGATCTGCTGCTTGGTCGTGAGATAACGGCGCGGGCACTCCGGGAACAACTGCAACAATATGAGATCCATATTGATCCCGAACAATCGGCAGTGATGATGCTGATTCGCCTTACGGGACGCTTCTCGTCAATGGACCAGCAATCCCTTGATCTAATGGATTTTGCTGTAGGTAATATAGCGGAGGAAGTGCTCGGAGAGCAATTTAACGTGTGGTTTGGTCGCGGACCCCACGAGTGTCTGGTTATGTTTTTACAGAGTCAGGGACAGATTGAAGCTCCACAGATGAACTTGGAAACGTTGAGGATCTCTGCTGAAACCTTCCGTGAGCATGTTATTCGATATCTGCAGGGAGATCTGTCCATGGTGGTTACACCATCATTTCCCTTTAATGAGTTGACAGCAGCGTATAGAAAAAGTCTGGGTTCCCTTGTCCTTTCCGGACCGGAAGAACACCAGATTATATACATGGACATGGATCAGGCACTTAGTAAACGACCCGACAATGATGCGACGCAGGCGCTCGAAGAGCTGTACAAGCCGCCTGTACTTCCGCAATTGCTTGAGACCAAGCAATGGGAAGCGGCAGCACGCAAGCTGAACACGGTCTTTGATGCAGCGGAACAAGTACGTTTGTCGAGAGAACATGTGTATGAGATGTATCTGTCCGTAACCAATGCATTTATGTACATCGCCCATAAACAGGGACATCTGGTACATGAGATTGATCATGCGGGATTCGATCTGCTCCTTGCTCATCAGTTAATTCAGTCTCCTGAGAAGCTGCGGCGATGGGCAACCGAGATGCTGGCGAAACTTCAGGAAGAATTGTCTGATCAGGAAGGTGTGCAGAGCCGCAGACATGTGATCAAGCAGGTTCAGGAACTGGTGACTAGAGATACTGGACAGGATCTGTCGGTGAAGATGATTGCGGACAAGGTATATTTGCACCCTGTATATCTATCGAAGATTTACAAGGCAGAGACGGGGGAAGGTCTTGGGGATTATATGATTCGTATGCGCATGGAGCGGGCTCTATATCTGCTTAAGAATAGCAACAAAAAAATATACGAGATTACGAGTGAGCTCGGCTATCAAAATCCGCAATATTTCAGCAAAATGTTCAAAAAGCATTATGGCATGACACCCAATGAATTTCGGGATCAGGCATAATTTCAACAACATTCCAGAATATAGGTTGGCAAAGGTGCAGAAATCTTGATTTCGTATCATAGGCTCAAAGGCCTGGTCAGCCTATAATGAAAGGGTAACCAAAACGATTTAAGGGGGAACAACATGAGAGCGCAATCAACGAAAAAGAGATTCTTGACGCTTCTCGCTACAACGCTGTGTCTAACTGTCGTTCTTGCAGGATGTTCAGGAGGCAGTGGGGGCGGAGATAGTGCCACACCAAGTACATCTGGAGCCCAAAACGAATACAAAGAAAAATATGATCCGGAAGTAACCATTACGACTGCATGGGGAATTGACCCTGAGCTGAAGTTTAAAAATGGTGAATCCATGGAAAATAACGTGGCAACCAAGTGGGCCAAGGATCAATTCGGTATTAATATCAGTTCATTGTGGTCTGTAACGGATACGAATGGGGCATTTGCAACCAAACTTCGCCTGGCAATGTCTTCTGGTCAAGATATGCCTGATATCGTAACCGTGGGTGATAACCTGCTTGCACAGGATCTGATAGATTCCGGTATGTATCAGGAAGTTGGTCCACTGTTCGACAAATATGCTTCGGACACTTGGAAGAAAGCAATGGAGCAAGACCCTAACGTATGGAACCAATATAGTCGTGATGGCAAAAGAATGGGTATCCCTGTTCTGGACTATGCATACAACAATGATTACTTGCTCTGGATTCGCCAGGATTGGCTGGATAAGCTGAAGCTGGAAGCTCCAAAAACAATCGATGAGCTTGAAACCGTAATGGATGCATTCAAAAACCAAAACCCGGATGGATTGTCTCCCGATAAGGTCATCCCGCTCAGCATTGGTTTCAAAACATCCATGAACACTTGGATGGGAGACCCATCCTGGATCTTCGGAGCATACGGAACCTTGCCGTTCCAATGGAATCTGGCTGCGGATGGCAAGCTGGAGTATGGTTCTATCAATCCGGGCATGAAGCAAGGTTTGACCAAATTGAGCGAATGGCTCACAAAAGGTTATATCCCGCAAGAAGCAGCTCTATGGGATGAAAACAAAACGGCAGAGCCAGCAGTTGCAGGTACAGCCGGCATTATTCCAGGTCCTTACTGGATGAGCGGATGGCCGCTTCTGGATACTGCGAAAAATGTACCAAGTGCTGTTTGGAAACCAATTGAGATTCCAACTGGTCCTGAAGGTAAAGCAATGCGTCACGGAACACAGTTCGTTAATGGTGTTACGTTGATCAAAAAAGATATGGCACACCCTGAAGCATTCTTTACGTATCAGAACTATCTGTTCGATAATTATGCAGATCCAGCACCAGGAAGCCAGTATGATAACGGTTTGTTTGAGAAATATGACTATCAACTGGATGCTAATGGAAAACAAATGCCGATTGACGAGATCGAAGGCGGATACGTGAACGTTGTACGTTATTTGCTTGTTCGTGACGGTGCTCGTATTCCAGATGCACAGATGAAAGCACTCTTGAATTTGGCGGACGGCAAAGAGCCGGAAACGAAGCTGGAGAAAGATGTTGCAGTAAACTATGGTAAAGAAACGCCAGCGGCAGCGAAAGTGTTGCTGAGTCAAGAAGAAATTTCATTCAAAAACATGTTCACAGGTCCGACAACGCAGACGATGAAATCCAAGCTGGACTACCTGAACAAAATCGAGAATCAGGCATTTAACGAAATTATCTATGGTAAAAATCCGGCTGATGCGTTTGATACCTTTGTACAAACGTGGAAATCCGGTGGCGGTGACCAGATCACGCAAGAGGTCAACGAATGGTATGACGGTGTGAAAAAATAGTTTTAAGCAGCGCCCAGACGATCGTCGTCTGGGCGCTTTTTTTGGTTTATTCAAGCTGAAGCAAAGTGGTTGAATTTGTGCCATTTATATTGCTTTTATGTGCTGTTTGGACCCCGTAAAAGGTTGATATAATCGCATTATAAGCCACTCAGGGAGTACTTGAGTAGGAAGAAATACAGGGGGAGCAATCATGAGAACTTTGAAACGCACTTGGCCATTCCACGTTATGCTGTTGCCAGCCATTATCTTTCTGATCATCTTCAGTTATGTGCCTATGGGCGGGATCATTATGGCATTCCAGAATTACAAGCCATGGCTTGGGATTAGCGGCTCTGAATGGGTCGGGCTGGACAACTTTAGATATTTGTTTGAACGTGAAGACAGCTTACAGGTCATCTGGAACACATTGATTATTGCTGTACTTAAACTGATCTTCAACTTATTTATCCCATTTGTTTTTGCTATTCTTTTGAATGAGGTTCGCAAGATGGCTGTACAGCGAACCATTCAGACACTTGTTTATTTACCTCACTTCTTGTCCTGGGTCATTCTGGGCGGGATTTTGATAGATCTGCTGTCAACTGGAGGGTTGGTGAACCGGGTTCTGGGAACTTTCGGACTCGGACCATATTTCTTCCTCGGAGACAACAGTTGGTTCCGATCTACAGTCATTCTGACAGATGTGTGGAAGGAATTTGGCTATAACATGATTGTCTTTCTGGCTGCCCTTGCCGGAATTAATCCAGCATTGTACGAAGCAGCGGAAATTGACGGAGCAGGACGCTGGAAACAGACACTGCACATTACAATTCCTTCGCTCGTGCCGATGCTGATGGTTGTAGGAACACTGGCTCTTGGTAACGTACTGAATGCCGGATTTGATCAGATTTTCAACCTGTATAACCCGCTCGTATATCAAACGGGTGACATCATTGACACATTCGTATATCGTTCTGCGATGCAAAATGGTGAGATGGGCTTCGCAACAGCGATCGGATTGTTCAAATCAGTCATTAGTATGATCTTGATTCTCGTATCTTACAGCTTAGCCAAAAAGTACGCTGGATATCGCATATTCTAAACGAATGAACAGAGAAAGAAGGGACCACGATGTATCATAAATCATTGCCTTATCGCGTGTTTAATATAGTCAACACCTGCTTTCTGATTCTGATCGCCATCATGTGTATCGTACCGATGATTCATGTACTGGCAGTATCCTTTAGTACAAAGGCTGCTGCTGATGCCAATCTGGTCAACCTTTGGCCTGTAGGTTTCTCACTTGAAGCTTACAAAAAGACGATGAACAATCCAATTTTCTTGAACTCACTCTGGATTTCACTCCTACGTACAGTAATTGGTACAGCGATTACCTTGCTAATTACCTTCTTGGCGGCATATCCATTGTCCAAAGAAAATAGTGAGTTCAAAGGCAGAACGATCTACTCCTGGATTTTCGTATTCAGCATGATTTTCAATGGTGGACTGGTTCCATTCTACATGGTTATTCAGAAAATCGGGCTGATGGACTCCTTCTGGGTACTGGTACTGCCAGGCGCAGTTAACACATTCCTTGTCATCCTGATGCTGAACTTCTTCCGCGGTATTCCGAAAGAGCTGGAGGAAGCGGCGCTGATGGATGGAGCTAACCATTTCAGAACATTGTTCAGTATCTTCCTGCCGATCTCCTTGCCGTCGATTGCAACCATTGCATTGTTCAGCATGGTGTTTCACTGGAATTCATGGTTTGATGGATTGCTCTATATGAATAATGCAAAGGATTATCCACTTGCTACATTTATGCAAACGGTCATTATCGGACGTGACATGAGTAGTATGAGCATGAATCCCAAAGAGATGGAGTCTCTCTCTCAAACGACGGTAAGAGCAGCTCAGATCTTCATCGGCAGTGCACCAATCTTAATTGTGTATCCGTTCCTGCAACGTTTCTTTGTTAAAGGTATGACGTTGGGCTCAGTTAAAGGCTGAGCCTGTATCCCAAATTAAATGGAGGATGATACAGTGAGCAACTTGGAGGAAAAGACATTCGTTCTGGGAATGGATGTATCTTTTATGGACGAGATTGAACAACATGGTGGAACCTACAGTGATGTGGACGGCAAGGAACAAGACTTGCTGTCCATCTTGAAGCTCAATGATGCTAACGCGATTCGGCTGCGGATCTGGAATGATCCTGTAGGTGGGTTCTGCAATCTGGAGCGGACGGTGGCAGTAGCCAAACGGATTAAGGAGCAGGGCTTGCAGTTTTTGCTGGATTTACATTATTCCGATCGGTGGGCCGATCCAGCTAATCAGTGGAAACCAAAAGCATGGGAAAATTTCTCCTATGAGGAGCTTCAACGTGCGGTATGCACGTATACCGCTGATGTCCTGAGAACGTTGAAGGAACATGATGCTCTTCCAGACATGGTACAGGTCGGCAACGAGATTACACCAGGCATGTTATGGAATGAGGGACGTGTCGGTGGAGAAGAGCACGATACGGATGAACAGTGGGAGCGCTTTGCAGGCCTTGTGAAGTACGGAATTGCTGCGGTCAAATCCGTTGACGCGGATATTCAGATTATGATACATATTGATCGTGGTGGAGATAACGCCGAGAGCCGCAAGTTCTACGATCGCTTTGAAGCACTGGGTGTGGAGTTCGATATCATTGGACTCTCGTATTATCCGTGGTGGCATGGCACACTTGACGCGTTACGTGACAATCTGCATGATCTGGCAGAGCGTTATGGTAAACCTGTCAATGTCGTTGAAACCGCTTATCCGTGGACGCTGGAACAGCCGGAAGGCATCGAATGGATTTTGAATCAGGAAGAATTGTTGTTGCCAGGGTACCCTGCAAGTGTAGAGGGGCAGACCAAGTATCTGAAGGATCTGTTGCAGATTATTCGCGAAGTTCCTAGTGGTTTGGGTCATGGATTCTATTATTGGGAACCTGCCTGGATACCAAGTAAGGAAGAATGGTCCGTGGGACATCCGAATAACTGGGGTAACCTCACGATGTTTGATTTTAAAGGCCGTAAGTTGGAATCGTTTACAGCGCTCGCTGCTGTAGAAGAATCAGATGCAGAGACATACGTGTAATATCTTTCAATAAAAATTGTAATTCAAAAGCAAGGGAGTTGTCCTTATGACATACAAATTTCCACCTGTAAGTTCCAAAGCCCCGCACATGTTGCATGGTGCAGACTATAACCCGGAGCAGTGGCTCCGCTATCCTGAAGTTCTGGAAGAAGATATTCGCTTGATGAAGCTTGCCAAGTGTAACGTGATGTCCATTGGTATTTTCTCTTGGGTATCCCTTGAGCCGGAAGAAGGCGTATATACGTTTGAATGGCTGGATCAGGTGTTGGATCGTTTTGCAGCCAATGGCATCTATGCCTTCCTGGCTACACCAAGTGGTGCGAGACCAGCATGGATGTCCGCCAAGTATCCAGAAGTACTCCGTGTATCTGAGAAGCGTGTACGCAATCTCCACGGTTTCCGTCATAACCATTGTTATACTTCCCCGGTATACCGTGAGAAGGTTACTGCGATCAATACAAAACTGGCAGAACGTTATTCGGATCATCCGGCTATTATCGGCTGGCATATCTCCAACGAGTTCGGTGGAGACTGTCATTGTGATTACTGTCAGGAAGCTTTCCGTGGCTGGGTTCAGAAAAAGTATAAGACACTCGATGAACTGAATCATTCGTGGTGGACCACATTCTGGAGTCACACGGTTACAGACTGGAGTCAAGTGGAATCTCCGGCTCCACATGGTGAGACACAAGTACACGCGATGAATCTGGATTGGCGTCGCTTCGTTACCGATCAAACAGCTGATTTTATCGTGCATGAAACGAAACCATTGAAAGCTCAGAATCCGGATCTGCCCGTCACAACGAACTTGATGGAATTTTACGGGGGTCTGAACTATTGGAAGTTCGCCGATATTCTGGATTTCCTGTCTTGGGACAGCTATCCAACGTGGCATGATGCAGATGACGATGCAAAACAGGCCTCCCGCATCGCAATGATGCATGACATCGTTCGTTCCATCAAAGGTGGACAGCCGTTCTTGCTGATGGAAAGTACGCCAAGTTCAACCAACTGGCAAGAGGTTAGCAAGCTGAAAAAACCTGGCATGCATCTGCTCTCTTCTCTCCAGGCTGTGGCACACGGTTCCGATAGTGTACAGTACTTCCAGTGGAGAAAAAGTCGGGGGTCCAGCGAGAAGCTCCATGGCGCAGTGGTAGACCATGTTGGCACGGAACACACTCGCGTGTTTCAGGATGTGACGGACGTAGGTACGGCTCTTGAAGGTATGGAAGCTATCGTAGGAACAGCGGTTCCGGCAGAAGTGGCGATCATATTCGACTGGGAAAACCGCTGGGCTGTTAATGATTCACAGGGTCCGCGCAATATCGGTGTGAAGTATGAGCAGACGGTGGAAGAGCATTACGAAGCGTTTTGGAAAAAGGGAGTTGCTGTAGACGTTATCGACATGGATGCAGATCTGTCCAAGTATAAGTTATTGATTGCTCCAATGCTCTATCTGGTACGTGAAGGTGTCGGCGAACGTATTGAGAAGTTTGTGGAGCAAGGTGGTACGTTTGTAGCGACCTACTGGTCAGGAATTGTCAACGAAAACGATCTGTGCTTCCTGGGTGGATTCCCAGGTCCACTACGCAAGACGCTTGGCATCTGGTCTGAAGAAATTGACGGACTGCATGACCGTGATCTGAACGGAATCATTCCTGAGCAGGGCAATGAGCTTCAGCTCACTACAGCGTATGATGCAATTGAACTGTGTGATCTGATTCATCTGGAAGGCGCAAAGTCATTGGCTAAGTACCGTTCTGACTTCTATGCCGGACGTCCGGCATTGACGGTTAACCAGTTGGGTTCAGGAAAAGCGTATTACGTGGCGACGCGTCTGAAAGCGCCATTCTATGATGATTTCTATGCGCAACTCATTGCTGATCTGAACATTGAGCGTGGACTTGAAACTGAGCTACCTTCCGGCACAACAGCACATACGCGTACAGATGGTACGGCTGATTATGTGTTTGTACAGAACTATACACCAGATGAGAAACTGGTTGAATTAGATGGACAGACCTATACGGATCTGCTCAGTGGTGATGCTGTGGGAGCCAATCTCAGCTTGCAGCCATACGACATTCGTGTCCTGCGCAGATCGGTTGCCCGGAAATAATATACAATCCATTTATTATTGAATAAACGATAGTAGTATAAGAAGAGATTGCCTTGAGCACCTGTTATCGGTGTTTGGGGCGTCTTTTTTTATTTTATGTTTTTGGCTGTTGAACCATTTTTTCTGGACAAGATAAAGGATAAACGTGTCCGCGCAGCGAAGACAAACAGGTAACTTGTAACTCAAGACTTTCAGTCTGGGAGGAATTGAAATGAATCAGAGAAATCTGGACGGCAACAGCATTATTATTCGGCTGGAAATGACAACTAAAGATATCAAGTTTGGCGAAGTGGCTTCGGCCATCTCGGAAGCTGGTGGAGACATCATTGCCATTGACGTCATTTCGACCAATCAGGATGTCAGTGTGCGCGACTTGACCGTCGCGGTAACAGATGCACAGGATAACAGCAAAATTATAGAAGGCGTACGCCAGCTCAAAGGTATATCCATCATTAACGTATCAGATCGAACATTCCTGCTGCATTTGGGCGGCAAGATCGAAGTGACACCGAAAACCCCGATTCAGAATCGGGAAGACCTGTCGCGTGTGTATACTCCGGATGTGGCTCGGGTATGTTCGGCCATTGTGGAAGAACCGGGGAAAGCTTTCTCGCTGACGATCAAGCGGAACACGGTGGCCGTGGTATCCGATGGCAGTGCGGTACTTGGACTGGGCAACATTGGTCCCCGTGCTGCGATGCCGGTCATGGAAGGTAAGGCCATGTTGTTCAAACAGTTTGCAGGTGTGGATGCCTTCCCAATCTGTTTGGATACGCAGGATACCGAGGAAATCATTCGTACTGTGAAAGCGATATCACCTGGTTTTGGCGGCATTAATCTGGAGGATATTTCGTCACCGCGTTGTTTCGAGATTGAACGTCGTCTGAACGAGGAATTAGACATTCCGGTATTTCATGATGACCAGCATGGCACGGCGGTTGTGTTATATGCCGGTCTGATCAATGCGCTCAAACTGGTAGGCAAGTCCATTACGGATGTGAAGATCGTGGTCTGCGGTATTGGTGCAGCAGGTGTAGCATGCAGTAATATTTTGCTGTCTGCAGGAGCCAGTCGACTTATTGGTGTCGATCGTGAGGGTGCGATTGTACGGACACAAACCTATGAGAATGAAGTCTGGAGTGATTATGCGGCTCGCACCAACCCGGAATTGGAAACCGGTTCGCTGCGTGATGTCATTCGTGGAGCGGACGTGTTTATTGGTTTATCACGCGGCAATCTGTTAACTCGTGAAGATGTGCAGACCATGGCAGAAGATCCAATTGTGTTTGCGATGGCCAATCCGGTACCTGAGATTATGCCTGCTTTGGTGGAGGATATTGTGGCTGTTATGGCGACAGGACGATCGGATTATCCGAATCAGATCAACAATGTGTTGTGTTTCCCGGGCATCTTCCGGGCAGTTCTGGATTGCCGGGCTACCGAGATTAATGAAGAAATGAAGCTGGCAGCCGCTCAAGCGATTGCCTCGGCCATTACGGACGAAGAGCGTACACGCTATTACATTATTCCGAGTGTGTTCAATGATAAAGTGGTCAAATCAATGCGTAATCGCGTCATTGAAGCAGCTGTTAAGACAGGTGTGGCGCGGCGTATTCCGCGTAAACAGGCTCGTGAAGGTGGGGAATCGTAAGATGCCAGAGAACCCTCTTCAACCATCTAGCCAGAGTGTAAAAGGACCAGAGCACCTGGGCAATGTAGATGGAACAGCCGAAGGAGAGGCTGTACTGCGTGCTGCCCGATCTTTTGTACAAGGGGACTCGTCCAAGCATACGGATGGTCATGACTGGCCGCATATTGAACGGGTAACTGCACTTGCGGTCGAACTCGCTCACCGCATGGGTGCAGATCCATTTGTCTGTGAACTGGCCGCATTATTACATGATGTACCGGATGAGAAGCTGAATGAGAGCTTGGAGGCCGGGATGGCAAAATTGAATGCCTGGCTGGATACCCAGCCGCTTGATTCGGATACACGCGCAGCGGTTGTGGGTATTATTAGTACCATCTCGTATGCGGGAGGCCAGCGTCCTGCGGTCAGTTCACTAGAAGCACAGGTAGTGCAGGATGCGGATCGTCTGGATGCACTGGGGGCGATTGGAATCGCGCGCACCTTTGCCTTCTCAGGAGCGAGGGGGCGTGAGATGTATGATCCATCCCTTCCCCCACGGGAGAACATGACCCGTGAGGAATATCGCAATGGGCGCAGCACAACGATAAATCACTTTTACGAGAAGCTGTTCAAGCTCAAAGATCTGATGAATACCTCCTATGGCAAGGAGCTGGCGGAGCAGCGTCATCATTATATGGTGCAGTTCGTGGACCAGTTCAAAAGGGAATGGGAGGGCACGGACCGTTAAGCAGGCATGATCAGCATGACGATACACAGAGGTTGAATAAGTAACAAAGGCGAATCTTTGAAGTGGCGAAATCCATTTTGAAGATTTGCCTTCTTTTTAGGTTCATCATTTTGGGTTAATAATGTGTATTAACATACATAAATGAATTAATGATCTATTTTTAGTGAGTGATGAAATGAATCAAGACAAGGTTTGCATAGCTTTTCGTTATGTTCTGTCCTTGCGAATGAGCACTTTCTGACTTATGACATGGCAACGGAAGGTCTTCCATGGTACAATAAATCGTTCTCCTGAATGAATTCAGGCAAAAAAAGAAATATGGGGTAATAATGAACATGATCATCAAATGTAAAATTTCAGGTTCGGTAAAGAGGAGGGGTCACCACCATGTCGTTTGGTGCACGTGTACTTAAGACTGGGATCGCGGTTACGCTTGCCTTGTACCTTAGCAGCCTGTTCTTGAACCCGCAATCTCCCGTGCCTGCCGCAATCGCGGCTATATTCGCCATGCAGCCTTCCATCTATCGTTCCTGGAAATACTTCCTGGATCAGCTGCAAACGACCACACTCGGAGCCATTGTAGCCTTGGTGGGTGGTATGGTGTTATCCAATGAGCCAATTGCTGTTGGATTAATTATTGTATTAGTAATCATGATCTGTCTTAAATTGAATATGGGTGAGACGGTTGGACTGACGCTGGTCACAGTTGTATCCATTATGGAAGCCTCAGGTGACTGGCACTTTGCACTCAATCGCTTTCTGCTGACACTGGTGGGTATTGTATCGGCTTTTCTCATTAACATTACGGTATTTCCTCCGAAACCGAAGGTTCAGTTCGTGAAGCAGATCCAGAGTGTTTTCAGTGGCATGTCGTTGCTTCTGCGAACCTCGATTTCGGATGAGATTAAGGAAGTTGTATTCCGGGAGGAGAAAAACAACCTGGGCGGTTCCATTAAGTCTCTGTCCGACAAGTATAACTTGTTCGAAGAGGAACAGAAGAAGATGAAGCGTTCGAAATTCAGCGAAACCCGGCAGATGGTGGTCTACAAACAGATGCTACTGAGTCTGCAAAAAGGGTATGAGGTACTGGATTCGGTGGAACGCCACTATTTCCAGGCACCGCGGACACCGGCCATGGATCAATTTTTTGACTCCCATCTGGAACTGGTTATCAAATTTCATGAGCATGCACTGCTCAAGTTCGAGGATAAGCTGAAACCGAACGGCGAAGAGGCCGCACAGTTTGTATTGGACAATGATCGTTTCATGGAGCAGGCGATCACGGAGTTTGATATCGACAAGGACGGGATGTTACGATTATCCATCGTGGCCGCTGCCATCTATGATTACGGTTATCAGCTAGAACGTCTGAATAGACTTGCCGAACATGTGCATAGCTCCAGTGAAGACAAAGAATCACAGGACAAAATTTTAAACTGGCTTAAGTGGCCTTAATAACAAATTGCACATCGGCTTCGCGATCATATACAATGGAACTACAACATAGCCCGGACAACCGTGTCCGGGTTGTTTTGTCATACATACGGCTGAATGGCATGAATGAATTTTAATGAACTGAGGGATAGAAACATGATTATAGAGCAGTTGGACGCTGAATTAATGGAATGGTTGAGTGGGACAAATCTGGAGCATAAACAGCATGAAGCCATGCAATTGCTGACCGTATCTGAGGATCAGTGGCCGCATCAGGCGATGATCAGTATGGGGGAAGTCATTGCGATAAGTCCGCATCAGCTTAGACTGGCTCTATGGCAAGGTACACAAACCAGTATGAACATGAGCAAAACAGGCAAGGCTACCTTGATTGCGGTTCAAGGACATCGATTGCTGCATATCCGTATAGAAGTAGAACTGCTGCCTGAGATGAAGGGGGCTATTCATCCAAGAGATCGTTTTGAAGCCAAAGTGCTTCATGTACGTGTGGATCACGCGCCATATGCGGAGATCACTTCAGGCATTACTTTTCAATTAAAAGATGAACTTGGAGCGATTACCCGCTGGAAAGAGACGATTGAAGAATTACGAAAGTAGAAATGGAGTTGCTAAGTCAGTTGAGGACCCGGTGATTGGGTAATAATGAAGAATAAGAAAAAAACAAAAAACGCCTCCGCTTGCATCGGGACGTTGTCACTGGTAGAATAAAAAATGGTTTTCAGAAAATTAGAACTAATTAACATAAAATTAAAATGTTTACTTTCTAATAATTATACCATTGCCTTTTCGGGCTTGTCAAATGGGATTTTGAGGACACAATCCGGGGAAAGAGGGGCTATTAACATATGAGTACAGATCAGCAGTGGAGTGAGGAACAACAACGGGTCAACACGGTGACCGATCAGATTGAGCGCAAGATCACAACGTTAGAAGATGAAGTAGGTTCCTTCCGGGACGAAGTGGTTGGCATGAGAAAAGATTTCTGGGACGAAGTCACAATGAACTTTAGTGAAGCGGACGATGTCGGGGAGACTTCAACCAGCATGCGGCAGCAGTCACAGGTACTGTCTGATCGGGAGCGTAGCCATCTGAATACAGCGGCTGCGTTGGACAAAATGAAACGACTGCATCATTCACCGTATTTTGGCCGCATTGATTTCAAAGAAGACGGATATCCAAATGCAGAACGCATTTATCTGGGCATTGCATCGTTGCTGGATGAAAAAGAAGAATCCTTTCTGGTCTACGACTGGCGTGCGCCAATCTCCAACCTGTATTATGACGGGGCGCCGGGTCAGATCACGTATCATACACCAAGCGGCGAGATTAGCGGTGATATAGAGATGAAGCGGCAGTTTGTCATTCGGGACGGACGTATCCGCTTTATGTTCGACACGGGGGTTACGATTGGCGATGAGTTGTTGCAGGCCGTGCTCAGTCGAACTTCGGATGCGCAGATGAAGAGTATTGTAGCGACCATTCAGAAGGAGCAGAATCGGATTATCCGCAATGACCGGACACGCATGCTCATTGTTCAAGGCGCAGCCGGCAGTGGCAAAACATCCGCGGCGCTCCAGCGTGTGGCATATCTTCTCTATAAATACCGCGAGCATCTGCAAGCGGATCAGATGGTTCTTTTTTCGCCGAATCCGATGTTCAACAGCTATGTCTCTACGGTACTGCCTGAGCTTGGGGAGGAGAATATGTTGCAAACGACCTTCCAGGAGTATCTGGAACGCCGTTTGGGTCGGGAATATCAACTGGAAGATCCGTTTATTCAACTCGAATATGTACTTACGGGGACGGAAGATCCCGATTACGATGTTCGCATGTCCAGCATTCGATTCAAGTCATCCGAATCTTTCTTGAAAGTCATTACACGTTATAAGGAAAGCATGCTGTCAGGTGGCATGAAGTTCAAGCCGGTTCGCTTCCAGGGCCGAGCAATTGTCACATCGGAGGCTATGGCTGAGAAGTTCTACAGTTTTGAGTCGTCAGTGAAGCTGGTGAGCCGACTGGAGATGTTGCGGGACTGGATGCTGAAAGAACTGTCGGCCTTTGGTAAAAGTGAACTGGATGCGCCTTGGGTCGATCAACAGCTGGATCTGATGGAGCCGGAGGATCTGCAACGTGCCTATCAGCGCTTGAAGCGCAAGCAAAAAGGAAAGACCCATACGTTCAATGACTTTGAGCAGGAAAGAGAAATTCTGGCACGTATGGTGGTCAGTGATCGACTCAAACCGTTGCGAAAATGGATCAAGTCATTGCGATTCGTTGATGTACGACAGTTATATGCGCATCTGTTCAATGATGAGGCTCAGATGGTCCGCTTGCTCGGGGATGAAGCATTGCCTGCCCAATGGGATGAAATCTGTAAAATGACTTTACGCAGATTGAAGCTTCAGGAGTTGGCCTATGAAGATATTACGCCGTACTTGTACCTGCGTGAGCTTATGCTTGGATTTCATATTAACTCCAATATTCGTCATGTCATTATTGATGAGGCACAGGATTATTCTGCGTTTCAGCTGGCCTTTATGAAGAGATTGTTCCCACGGGCGAAAATAACAGCACTCGGTGACTTCAATCAGGCAATCTATGCCCACTCTTCAGTGCTAAGTGGAACAGGACCCTTGACTAATCTGTACGGACCAGACAATACGGAAGTGATTGAGCTGACCAGGAGTTATCGATCTACCCGGGAGATCGTGGAGTTTACCCGTGGTATGGTACCTGGCGGGGAAGAGATTATTCCATTTAACCGCAGTGGCGAGAAGCCCAAAGTTATCGTTTCTTCTGATCCGGAGCGTCATATGAATGTCATCACGACAGACCTGAAGCATTTGATTGAGGAAGGGTACGAATCAGTTGCAGTTATCTGCAAGACCGCCGAAGAGAGCAGAGATGTTCATGCTGCATTGAGCAAGGTACTGCCCACAGCACCGAAGTTAATCAAGAAAACGACGCTGGCTTTTGAGCAGGGTGTTCATGTCATCCCGGCATATTTGGCCAAAGGTGTGGAATTTGATGCTGTCCTGATCTATGACGGTTCTGCAGAGCAGTATGCCCAGGAGCATGAACGCAAGTTGTTCTACACGGCTTGTACGCGAGCGATGCATCTGCTTCACGTCTATTGTGTGGGCACACCGAGTCCGTTCATTACCGCCCAGTCTGAAGAATGGTATGACCTTGGCAAAGTGTCTGCTGCGCAAGTGGACTGACATAGCACGTTCATATGCATGAAGAAGGCTTCCGTTCAATGGAACGGGAGTCTTTTTGTATATGATACATAGATCAGGAAAAAGCTAGCTTAGCGAGGGAAGTATACGTGATGAGGTTACATTCAGGTATCGGTGATCGGATTGAACAAAAAACTTGACTTGAATTCGTAAGGATTGGGTTCCGTGGATAAATATGACTTCATAATTTGTATTGCGGCACAATGGATGTGATTTTTCTTTACACATGAGGTCCAGACTCATATAATCGTAACAATATATTTTTTTGGGATCGTTTATTAAAGGAGGCAACCATATGAACAAACTATCTTTTGAACGGCCGCTTATGGCCGATTGTGTACCGGATCTGGTCGCTACAGCCCGGGGAGATTTGCCAGCGACTTTGGTCATTCGGGGAGGTACGCTGGTGAACGTGATATCGGGTGAGATTTTGCCTGAGATGTCCATAGCAGTACAGGGAGCTCGTATCGCTTATGTCGGCAAAGATGTAAGCCACACCATCGGAGAACATACCCGGATTATTGAAGCGAACGGTAAGTATATCGCTCCTGGTTTGCTGGATGGGCACTGCCATATCGAAAGTACACAGATGAAAGTAACCGAGTTTGCGAGAGCAGTTTTGCCTTCAGGCACGACCGGAGGTTTCTTTGACCCACATGAGATTTCCAACGTACTTGGTCTCAAAGGTTTGAGATTGATGCTGGATGAAGCACGCACCACACCGCTGGCTGCTTATATGCAGGTGGCTTCCTGTGTGCCTTCCACCCATCCGGGATTGGAGACAACGGGTGCCTATATAGGGCCTGAAGAGGTGGCTGAGGCTCTTTCCTGGGGTCCGGACATGATTGGCCTTGGGGAAGTGATGAACTTCCCAGGGGTCGTCTATGGGGACGAGACGATGATCGGTGAGATACAGGCGACCCTCCGAGCAGGCAAAGTGGCAGACGGTCACTTTACCTGGGCAGCAGATGACTGGCGTCTGCCAGCTTACGCAGCGAGTGGCGTAACAGGGGATCATGAATGTGTGACCAAGGAAGATGTGGTCGAACGTCTGCGCCTCGGGATGTATGCGAAAATGCGCCAGGGATCGGCATGGCATGACGTGGCCGAGACGATCAAAGCCTGTACCGAGCTTGGACTGGATACACGCCGGATGATGCTGGTGACCGATGACCGAAGCTCTGAATCGCTGCTCAAAGAAGGACATATGGACTTTGTTGTTCGTCTCGCGATATCCCAAGGCGTGAAGCCGGTCACGGCTTTCCAGATGGCAACCATTAACACGGCTGAGCGCTTCGGGGTTGCTCGCGACATCGGTGCGGTTATTCCCGGCAATATAGCTGATATTATTCTGCTGGACGGCCGTCTGGCGGATGTACGTGTGGGGATGACGATTGCTGCCGGGCAAGTTGTGGCCGAGAGTGGGAAAATGACGGCGGTCTGGGACAGCTTCACGTATCCGGAAGAAGCACTGAACACGGTGAAGTTGGAAGCTAATATTCAGCCAGAGGATCTGGAGCTGGCTGCACCGATTACAGAGGGTACGATTGGTGCCAAAATCATTCATGTGACAGAGAACCATGTGGATACGAAGGAGAAACACCTGCCTGTTACAGTGCAGAACGGCAAGGTTGTGGTTTCAACTTCAGGGGAAGTGTGCAAAATCGCGGTATTGGAGCGTCACAAACAAACCGGGAATCGAGCGGTTGCGCTGGTTGGAGGCATTGGCTTCACATCGCCAGCTGCGATTGCGATGACGGTTGCTCATGACAGTCATAACCTGTTGATTATCGGTAATGATGATGCTTTGATGGCCGAAGCTGGTAATCGTGTTATTCGTATGCAAGGTGGGGTAGCCGTGGTAACGGCTACAGGTGTAACTGAATTCCCGCTGCGGATTGCAGGTCTGATGTCAACGGAGTCTTTCGAAGTGGTTGCAGCCCAATCAGCAGCAGTCAGTGAAGCCTTACAGTCCGCAGGATGTACGTTGAATAATGCATTTATGACACTTTCCTTGTTGGCGCTAGTTGTGATTCCAGAATTGCGTTTGTCTGACAAGGGGCTTGTGCGGATCTCTGCAGAAGGCATTGAACTGGTGTCTCTTTTCGATGAAGTGGTGGACGGTACACCGGTAACTCCATCGGGTAATGAATGAACGGAAATGTCTATTAGAGCAAGAGCATCATTAAGTTAAGATACATGCAAAGCCGCCTTAGGGCGGTTTTTTTGTGCGTTTCTGGAGAAAACGCTTTCTAGGTCTTCTGGAGCTTGGTTTTCATATGGCAATAATGACTGAAGTCATGAAGAAAGTAGGGTGAATTTAGAAAATAGCTTATAATTGTGACTTTAGAACTATACATACAGAACTACGAATTCCCGAAATATAGTTATATGATTCTTTCGTCGTAAGTCTTAGAGATGATATTGCATATAGAAGCAATCCAAATTCGTCGTACTGAAATAAGTCTCCATAAAATGAATATGAAACGACACAATTTCATCCGGATTTACACGTCAGAGCTGATAACTTCAGAGGGAGTGTACAAATATGAAAAGCAAAAGGGGTTACCGTTTTATCTTATTACTCAGTTGTTTGATCCTGTGTGCGAGTACAGCCTATACTTCGAAAGCCGTTGCCATTGGTTCTGTGGATAGTTATGAAACAATTCATGGAGACCTTGATGTGCCGGCGAGAGCGACGTGGGTGTGGGACACGACCCAAATTCGAAGTAATCCTCACGAGGTATTGAATTTTGCGACAACGAACAAGATTAATACGATTTATCTGCAAATGAACCGGGATGTGAAAATTCCGGATTATAAAAGCTTTATCCGTCAGGCGAGAGCCAAGAATATTGCGGTTGACGTTATGGATGGAAGATCAGCCTGGGGGCTGACGGAAAGTCGGGAACAGATTGCTTCTTTCCTGGACTGGATCGAAGCGTATCAGGCAGAGGCTCTGCCTAATGAGAAATTTGCAGGTATTCATCTGGATATTGAGCCACATGTGCATCCGCAATGGAAAATCAATCAGGCTAGTGTAATTACGCAGTGGCAAGGCAATGTGGAATACATTGTAGGGCGAGCATCACGGATGAAGATGCCGGTAGCCGCTGATCTGCCTTTCTGGCTGGATAACTACAAAATTCCGGGTTCAACGATGGCAGTTAGCAGCTGGATGATCCGCAAATTTGACTCCATCACCATCATGGCTTACCGCGATACAGCTGCTGCGATCTATAGTGTAGCGAAGGATGAGCTTGCGGAAGCGGCTCTGCTGGGCAAGACGATTTCCATAGCCGTGGAAACGAAGCAAAGTAAGGAAGGCGACTTCATTACTTTTTATGAAGAGGGATCTGCTTATATGGAAGCACAATTGAAATTGGTCGAAAAAATGGCTTCAGCCCATGCATCTTTTAACGGCTTCTCCGTGCATGAATACACTTCATGGAAGACGTTGAAAAAGTGAAAACTGTTAAACTTCAAAGTGTATTTCTGATAGCAGCCAATGAAATGAGTCCTAACTGAGCCAATGTGGCCCAGATCAGTGCGTTAGCTCACTCGTTCGCAGGAAAGTTGATAAACAAGAAGAAGAAGGTGCTTGCAGCTGATAAGCTGTGAGCACCTTCTTCTTCTATACCTGAACCAGTGCAGATTCCATGGCTACGTTCTCATAGAACATTTTGCGATACTGTGAAGGTGTTGTGGCTTTATGTTTTTTAAATGTAGTGATGAAGTAGCTTAGATGCTCAAAACCCACATCCATCGCGATATCGACAATTTTGTGATCCGTATTCTCAAGCTGAACGCAGGCCTGTTGAACGCGGTAATAGTTAATATAATCTACAGGAGTTTTCTGCACCATCTGTTTGAAGAAACGGCAGAAGTGTCCTTCGCTCATATTGGCCTCATCGGCCAGCTCTTTCAGCTTCAATGGTTCGGGATAACGCTTGTGGATATAGCCGAGCACGGATTTTAGCCGCTCTACCTTGTCATGACTCCCTGTAGCCACAGTACCTTTGAGCGGAGCAGGTCTCATATGTTCGAACATTCGGGCAAATACAAGGTACAGGTATGCTTTCGTTGACATTTCACACGTTTCTGTTCCAGCAGCATGGTCGGCAAATATGCGTTTCAGGTGATCGAGAATTTCTTGTCCCCAATCCTCATCTGCCTTGATATGAAAAGGGGGAATCACCGTTTTGCGTACCAGTGGGCCGATGAATTTCTCCTGTACCGTATCGAAGGTGCGGCTGCCGAGCAGCTCCGGATTAAACACAATGGAAGAGAAAACGCAGGGAACATCGCCCTTGAGATAACCCGCGTGAATCTCACCTCGATTGATGAAAATGGCTTCTCCAGCTTGAACCTCAACGGTGTTCATATCAATCTGAAAGACGGCACATCCTTCGGTAACCATAGTGAACTCCATCTCATCATGCCAATGGCAATCGAGAATGCTATCTCCATTGAGTTGTTGGATATCCGGATACACACTGACCGGATACATGGCATTGCCGTGAATCCGGTCTTCCCGTAATCGTTCACGTTCCATATCAACGCCTCCTTTCACTGCATTATTAATGTAATCGTTTCCAAAGTTTGGTGTTGATGTTCAAGAATCGGATGGTTAATATCAAAATCGTGATATATTTGGTCAAAATAAGAGAAGAAATTCATTATTAATATCAATATTATTATAGTATAACCGAAGGGGGAAAGAAAACATGAAATTTACTGATGGATTCTGGATGACTCGTGAAGGGTACCAAATTCAAAACCCGACTGACATTCGTGATATTGTGCAAAAAGATAATTCTTTGACCGTATATGCGGCAACTAAATATATTCGCAGTAAAGGCGACACGTTGAACGGTACATTGCTGAAAGCAACATACAGCTCACCTATGCCTAACGTTATTCGTGTAACTTTGAATCATCATAAAGGCGGAGTGAAAAAAGGGCCTGTATTTGAGCTTAACACGCAAGATGCAAACGTTGACATCTCGAAAAATGAACAAGGTGCTGTTTTGAAAAGCGGCAACCTGGAAGTTCAAATCGACAAAACAAATGGTTGGGACGTCAGCTTCCTGTATGAAGGAAAACGCATTACAGGTAGCGGTCAAAGAGCAGCTGGTTATATTACAGGACCGAGCAAGGAAGCGTACTTCCGTGAACAGCTGGATCTTGGTATTGGTGAATACGTTTATGGACTTGGTGAGCGCTTCACGCCGTTTGTTAAGAATGGCCAAATCGTCGATACCTGGAATGAGGACGGCGGTACAAGCAGTGAGCAGTCCTATAAGAACATTCCGTTCTACTTGTCCAATAAAGGATATGGCGTTTTTGTAAATCATCCTGAACGCGTATCGTATGAGATTGCATCCGAGAATGTATCTAAAGTGCAGTTCAGCGTAGAAGGCGAGACGTTGGAATACTTCATTATCGGCGGTGACAATCCTAAGGATGTACTTAATAATTATACGAAATTGACAGGTAAACCAGCGCTTCCACCAGCATGGACATTTGGTCTCTGGCTGACAACATCATTCACAACGGATTATGATGAAGCAACGGTTAACCATTTCGTAGATGGCATGGCTGAACGTGATCTTCCGCTGTCTGTATTCCATTTTGACTGCTTCTGGATGAAGGAATACCAATGGTCTGATTTCGTATGGGATGAAGCGATGTTCCCTGATCCGGAAGGCATGCTTGCACGTCTGAAAGAAAAGGGTCTTAAAATCTGTGCTTGGATCAATCCATATATTGCAGAAAAATCCTACTTGTTCGATGAAGGTATGGAGAACGGTTATCTGGTGAAAACAGCGGATGGCAGCGTATGGCAATGGGATATGTGGCAAGCAGGTATGGCTCTGGTTGACTTCACGAATCCGGATGCTGTGAATTGGTATAAGAGTAAGCTGGAAGTCCTGCTTGATCAAGGTGTAGATTCCTTCAAGACAGACTTCGGCGAAAGAATTCCGACAGATGTCGTGTACTTCGATGGCTCTGATCCGGTTAAAATGCACAACTATTATACACAGCTCTATAACAAAGCTGTATTTGAATTGCTCGAAGAGAAAATTGGCAAAAACGAAGCTGCCCTGTTTGCACGTTCTGCAACAGCAGGTGGTCAACAGTTCCCGGTTCACTGGGGCGGCGACTGCTCTTCAACGTATGAATCCATGGCTGAATCACTTCGAGGCGGCCTCTCGCTCGGACTTTCCGGTTTCGGATTCTGGAGTCATGATATCAGCGGATTTGAAAGCACAGCGAGCCCTGACGTCTACAAACGCTGGGTACAATTCGGACTGTTATCTTCTCACAGCCGCCTGCACGGAAGTACGTCGTATCGTGTGCCTTGGCTGTTTGACGAGGAATCCGTGGACGTTGTTCGTGACTTTACCAAACTCAAAATCAGCCTGATGCCGTACTTGTACAATTCTGCGGTGGAGTCGACGGTAAAAGGTATTCCGATGATGCGTGCTATGCTGTTGGACTTCCCGGATGACCCAACAACATACAGCCTGGATACGCAATACATGTTCGGCGATTCGATCCTGGTAGCTCCAATCTTTAACAAGGAAGGCGATGTGCGTTACTACTTGCCTGAAGGAACTTGGACGAACTATCTGACAGGAGCGAAAGTACAAGGTGGACGCTGGATCAGTGAAAACCATGACTTCAAAACACTGCCAATGATGGTTAAGCCAAACAGTCTGATCGCTGTCGGTGCTGTAGATAGCAAACCGGATTATGACTTTGCCAATGATGTGTCCCTGCACTTGTTCGAACTGGCTGACGGTCAAACGGCTCAAGCTGTCGTTGTGAACCAAGCTGCTGAACAGGAGCTGACTGTAAACGTTACACGTAATGGATCAGTGCTGGAAGTTCGTGCTGAAGGCGCAGGCAAACCATGGAACATCGTGCTTCGCGGCATTGAGAGTGTCTCCAGTGTTGAAGGTGGTTCCCAAGTGTCTGGTGCAAATGGTGTTGTCGTTACGGCAGCAACAGGCGCAACCTCGCTTACAATTCAACTGTAAAATGATATAGTAGAAGAAAGGACGGTGCCGCAAGGTGCCGTCTGTTTGTCTACGATGATAGGAGATTGAATGAAATGAGCACAACAAATTCCGGTTTGCACTGCACGATATCAGCAGAGGTGCTGCACCACTTGGTGGAGAATAATTTTGGAAGCGGTACCAAAGTAAAAGAGTTTGTTCTTTTGCAAGGTGGACTTTTTAATACAACCTATCGGATTCAGCTTGAAAACGCATCAGTTACGGATGTAATTTTACGTTTGGCTCCAGAGCGGGCAGAGATGGCGGCCGGTTCTGCGAGTGATCCGCTTTTTTCGTTCGAACGCACGATGATGGCGGCTGAACCGATCGTGTATGAATATTACTGCAAGGCAGGCATCCCTGCTCCAAACATTATTACCTGTGATGACAGTGGATCAATTATTCCGAGAACCTACATGTTTATGGAGTTTATCCCTAGTAAACAGCTGGACCATATATCGATTTCGGAGACAGATAAAGAGCGATTGTACCATCAGCTTGGCGCCTATACCGCCACCATGCATCAGATCGAGGGTGCATCGTTTGGCTGGCCGCAGGGGGATGGTTCAATTAAAGGCTCGGATCAATGGTCCGAGGTGTTGCACTCTTTTGCAGAAGAAACGGCACTTAAAGCGAAACAAGCCGAGTATATGCCAGGTGTGGGGGAAGAAATCACAGCTATCTTCATCAAAAATAAAGACTTATTCGATCAGGTGACCCGTCCGGTACTTGTTCATAATGACCTTTGGGAAGCCAACGTGCTTGTTCATGTGGAAAACGGTGAGCTAAATATTGCGGCCATCATCGACGGAGATCGTTCCATGTTTGCCGACAGGGAGTTTGAAGCCATATTGTCAACAGAATCGATGGCTTTTCATGAAGGATATGATCGTCCACTCGATCCCTCTGCTGATGGAAAGGCACGCAGGCTTGCGTACCGAATACTGTCTTCGTATTTTAATGCCTACGTTCATGAACATCAGGTCAATCAACCCGAAGATGGTCAGAAGTATCGCCAGCGTACACTGGATTTACTGGATCAATGGAAGCAACTTGAACACAACTAATTTGTAGGAGGAATGAAGGATGAAGGAGTATCATCAATACCCGATGTGGGACGCGTCACTTTTACTTGAGGAACGGTTGGATGATCTGATTGCACGATTGACAACGGAGGAGAAAATTCGACTAATTCCTACGCGCGAAGCAGCTGTACCAAGACTTGGCATTCCAGCCTACAATGTTGGGGGCGAAGCTGCCCACGGGGTGGCGTGGAAAGGGGAGGCGACGGTGTTTCCGCAACCTCTCGGTCTATCAAGTACCTGGAATACGCGGCTCATGCGGGAGATTGGTTCCGTTATTGGCGATGAAGCGAGGGCATACCATCACCGTGATCCTGAGGTTCACGGGTTAACATTATGGGCACCTACAGTTGACCTGGAACGTGATCCACGCTGGGGCAGAACGGAGGAGGGATACGGGGAAGATCCGGTCCTCACTGGAGAGATGTCGGCAGCACTCGTCAAAGGCATGCAGGGAAATGATCCTTTTTATCTGAAAATGGTCGCTACATTGAAACACTTTTTTGCCAATAATAATGAGAAAGATCGGCTAAATTGTTCATCCAGCATCGATCCGCGCAATCTGCGTGAATATTATTTAAAAGCATTTGAGACGCCATTTGTGGAAGGCGGAGCCTTGTCCATGATGACAGCTTACAATTCCATTAATGGTACACCTGCCATTGAAAGTCCATATGTGAATGATGTGGTTAAAGGTGAGTGGTCGATGCCTGGTTTTATTGTATGTGACGGTGGGGACCTGTCCCAGACGGTCGATTATCACGGTTACCATACCAGCCATGCCGAGTCAGCAGCAGGTGCGTTGAAGGCAGGGGTGGACTGTCTCACAGATGAAGTTGATCTTGTCGTATCTGCTCTGGAGGAAGCTCTGGGCCGGGATCTGTTGGAGGTAGCTGATCTGGACCGAGCGATTCGCAACATCTTCGGTGTTCGGATGCGACTTGGACAACTGGATCAGTCGGGACGGAACCCTTATGCCTCCATACCTGAGTCGGTATTATGTGCACCAGAACATGCCAAACTCAGTTATCGTGCTGCTGCCGAATCGATTGTTTTGCTAAAAAATGATGGCTTGCTTCCTTTGCAACCAGAAGCATTGCAGAAAATCAGTGTGATTGGACCACTTGCAGATGTTGTCTATACCGATTGGTATAGCGGGACACTACCCTATCATGTATCCGTCCTCGATGGACTGCGTAATCGTTTACCTGAAGCAGACGTGACCTATGTCGATGGGAATGATCGTATTGGTCTGAAGACAGTAGACAGACAGGTTATTACCCTTGGTGCCGAAGGTACACTGGTGGCTGTACCAGAGCGCAGTGCACTTGCAGCCGAGTTCGTACATCAGGATTGGGGCTGGGGAAGTCATACGTTGAGAAGTGTGAAAAATTATCGATATGTAAGTTTAACCGAGCATGGCATCTATCAGGCGAACGCACCAGAGATCGGTGGCTGGTTCGTGAAGGAAGTTGTACAATTCGACCCCCAGACGGACGGGAGCAACACCTTGCGGACGTGGAATAGTATTCCCGTTGGACTGAGTGAATATCAGGGACGTTCTACTTTATCACCGGTACCACCGCAGACAGAACAAGCGACTGGTGCAACTCCGGATGAAAACGATGACACTGGACGCACAAGTCAATCACCAAGCAACACACCAAAATCTGTGGCCTTCGAGATCGATATCGTGACACGCGGAATAGAACAAGCCGTAGAAGCGGCACGTAGCAGTCAGGCATCTGTCGTTGTTGTGGGCAATAGCCCATACATCAACGGCAAAGAGGAAATTGACCGACCAAGTCTGTTGCTTCCGCCGAATCAGGTCGAGCTTGTTAAAGCTGTGTGCGAGGCTAATCCTAATACAGTGGTTGTCATTATGGGCAGTTATCCATTTGTCTTGCAGGAGTTGAAAGGTATTGCCCGGGCAATCGTATATATGACACATGCAGGTCAGGAATTGGGGAACGCGCTTGCAGATGTGTTGTTAGGTCACTATGCCCCGGCAGGCAGATTAAATATGACATGGTATGAAGATGAATCACAGCTCCCTGACATGATGGACTATGACATCATTCAGAATGGCATGACCTATATGTATCATGAAGGGCCGGTTCAATATGCATTTGGACATGGTCTGACCTATTCGGAATTCGAATACGAGGCGATTCGTGTAAGTCGTGATACTACAGCGAAATCCAACAGCACAGATCAATTGAAGATTGAAGTAGGGGTATACAATAAGGGTAAACGTGACAGTGATGAAGTCGTTCAGATCTATGGATCTGCACATACCTCACGTGTGAAACGCGCTCAGAAGCAATTGCTTGCTTTCCGTCGTGTTCATGTCAAAGCAGGGTCGCGTGTTACGGTACGTTTCGAGGTTCCTGTTCAGAAGCTGGAGCTATGGGATGTTACCCGAGATCGATACTGCCTGGAGACAGCGACCTGGGCCATCCTTGCAGGGCGTTCTTCTGCAGGTATACGCCAGTCGGCTGATATTGAGATTGAGGGTGAGACGATTCCTGATCGTCCTCTAGACGTGCTAACCTTGGCAGAGAATTACGATGCATGTGCAGGTGTTCTGTTGGATGAATGTCTGGAAGGACGTTCGGCAGTTCGGGCAATCACTCGGGAAGAACCCTTATATCGAGATGGTCAGTCATCTTGGATCTCTTACAACCATAATGCTGTTCAGGAACTGCACGGATTTGAAGCCAGAGTTGCAGCCTTTGGGGAAGGGGGCAGACTGGAGATTCGTTCAGGAGGACCGGAGGGCGAACTGCTCGGTGTGTGTGAGGTTTCCGGTCCTGGAGGCAGTGTGAATGGGAAAGATATGAAGTGGACAACGGTCCAGTGTTCGCTTGAGGCGTCACATAAGGTGAATGAGCTGTATATTATTTTCAAAGGTGGAGCAGCGTTACGGCACTTTAGGTTGTTGTAGTTGTAAATATTGAACCAAAGGAGCTGTCTTGCACGAATGCGTGCATGACAGCTTCTTTGTGTGAACAAGCGGTAACATCCAACATGTCCTGCATAATCAACCTCCGAAACAAGCACAATAATGCTGTTGTGTGTAGAATCTGTAAAGGTGGTTGTGGTATGAACGATAAAAAGTGGGACCTTGTCGCACTTGCTTCCATCCCTTTAATAATGACCTTGGGTAACTCCATGCTTATACCGATCCTGCCACAGATTGAACGTGAATTGAAGGTATCTGCATTTAAGGTCAGTATGCTCATTACAGTCTACGCCGTCGTTGCCATCCTGCTTATTCCTCTCGCAGGTTATTTGTCGGATCGTTTCGGCAGAAAAGCAGTGATCATTCCCAGTCTTGTCATTGCAGCCGTCGGAGGTGCTGTGGCTGGTGTGGCAGCATGGATGCTGAACGGAAACATAGCCTACTGGACCATTCTGGGTGGCAGGTTCTTGCAAGGAATAGGCGCAGCCGGCGCATTTCCTATTGTCATTCCATTGGTTGGAGATATGTTTAAAGATGAGAACGAGGTAAGTAAAAGCCTAGGAATCATTGAGACCTCGAATACGTTTGGTAAAGTCATAAGTCCGATTCTGGGTGCAGCGCTGGCGGTGTGGTTGTGGTATGCGCCATTTATGGCTATCCCTGTACTTTGTGTGCTTTCGTTGATCCTGGTTATTTTCTTGGTGAAAACACCCAAGAAAAAAGAAAAACCGCCTACCTTTACGGAATTTGTGGCTTCCATTCGTGACGTACTGAAAGAAAAGGGACGCTGGTTGTATGCGCTGTTTGCAATCGGCGGTATTTGCATGTTTGTCATTTTTGGCGTGCTTTATTACCTATCCGAGACGCTCGAGAGCGAATTTGCCTTGAAAGGTGTTCTTAAAGGGCTTGTTCTTGCTATTCCGCTGGCAGCACTATGCCTGTCTTCATTTCTGGCAGGGAAGTGGATTGGCAAGAACAAAACACGAATGAAATGGCTTGGTTTCACAGGGCTTGCGCTTTTGACAGTTTCCCTTGGCGTTATAGGTTTATTCGATAATATCTATGTTGTAGTAGGTCTCTTCACATTGGGAAGTGCCGGAATAGGCGCAACGTTGCCGTGTCTGGATGCCCTGATTACAGAGGGAGTGGACAAAGAACAGCGGGGCACGATCACAGCTCTATTCAGCAGTATGCGCTTCATTGGCGTATCTCTCGGTCCACCGGTGGTGTCTTTGCTGATTGGATCTCATCATTTTCTGCTTTTTGGTGTGCTCGCCGCTTCTGGTGCAGTGGGCGGATTGCTCACGTTGTTCGCAGTCAAGCCGGATCACGGCGACCAACCTACTTCAGGGAGCGCGCGGAAACAGGATGAAGGATCTATGGATGTGATTGAGGCGAGTAGAGGGTATGCTCCAATTGGTCGCAAAAAAAGCCCATTCTAGATAGACGTCTGCTGTACGCCACGTTCATTCCAATGCTGCCTTAAGTTTAACATCCGAATCTGTTTCGATAAGAAAACGCGTTTACGCCTAAGAAAGCAGATGAGATTGCTTTCTCGATGTAAACGCGTTTCTCGTTTCTGTGAGCAGAATGATTAACCAATCATTCATGTCTGCTTTTAGTCGACTGGCTCGCTTCGGTGTTGTTGGTTCCAGATTGTGTATTCTTGGATTGATCTTGATCTGATTCTGATTCCGTTGCAGGGATATGAGTATGAGCGAGCAGTGCATGAGGTTCAATGGAGAAGCTACCACTCCGTTTTCCCTGAACCAGATATATTAGCAAGAACAGAATCATGAACATCACGGAATAACGGTACATATCCGTATAACTGGTCATGGACGCAATGGCACCGAGCAGAAGTGCGCCGGTCGCAATACCCAGATCCAGCGAGTTCAAAAACATGCCGTTAGCCATCCCCCGCTGAGAAGGAGATACAACCTGAATCATCCAGGTCTGCAGAGACGACTGCATGGAACCATAGCCAATCCCGTAGATAAAAGCAGCAATGAACAGGGTGGACATGGAAGTTGCGTATGAGAGCAGAATGAGCCCGATAGCAATAAATATGGCCCCTGGTATGAGCAACGCTTTTGGACCTTTGTTGTCATAGATCCGTCCTGCAAATGGTCTAACCAGTAACACGGCGAGTGCATTGAACAAAAAGAACAGCGCAGGGTTCGCCAGGTTAGCTTCTTTGCCATACAAGACGATAAATCCGACAAGCCCACCATACGTGATGGATAACAGGCAATTCAGTACACTGGGCAGAATCAGCTTGCGGTTGAAAGGTGTCTTCTGCTTCGATTGCGTACCTGAAGCGGTAGCTGTAGCCTGTGGCATAATGTTCGCACTGTTATCGGTTCTGGCAGCTTTTTTGCGTGTCAGCGAATAACTCAGTGGATAGATGACAACGAGGACACCCGCAGTACATAACATCAGGGTTACGAATCCTGCACCTTGGAGTAGAGAGACCCCTATAATTGGACCCATAGACATAGCCAGGCTAGTCGATAACCCGAAGTAACCCATACCTTCACCCATTCGTTTGACGGGCACAATGTCCGAGGCCATCGTTGGAAAAGCGGTGCTACTCATACCGAACCCGATACCAAATAACATTCTCAGCAACAAGAGCACAGCTATACCTGCGGCAAAATAATAGCCGAGCGTTGCCAGCAGGGCTACGGACAGGCCGATATAAATCATGGCGTTACGAAGGCCCTTCTCCAGTGCTTTCGCTGAATAGAGACGGGCGGCAATGGCACTTAGTGCAAACAAACAGGTGAAGAGACTGACCTCAAACGCATTTGCGTGAAATCGTTCCTGAACATAGGACGGAAGTGGAGAGACGATCATGTGCAGCTGCAAGAACAGCAAAAAGTTGCATAGCATGAGCAGAATAAAATCGGTGGTCCAGAGCCGAACTTGTGTGGATTGTTCTTTCATGATGATGTATTCCCCCTGAGTTGTGATTCATTACAGATTGCGGTTAATGAGGGAAAGAGTATGTTTAAATGCTTCCATCTGGTCTTCAGATATACCTTCAGCAAGTTCTTTATTCATTTCTCTTTCAATCGGAACCAGGATATCAATTAACGCTTTGCCTTCCTTGGTGAGATATAACAGATAGGCTCTGCGATCCTGTTCGCTGGTCCGGCGTTCTACCCAGCCTTTCTTTTCAAGCAGATCAATAATCCGGGCAGTGGTTGGTTGGTCTTTGAAGACACGTGAGGCCAACTCTTTCTGATTCACACCTTCACCTCGGTCAACATTAAAAAGGACAGAAAATTGCTCTGTCGTAATATCATAAGGTTTGAACCGCGTTGCAAGTAAAGCTACTGCTTTACGATGTGTGAAACCCAGCATGAATCCAACAGATTGTTCCAGTGTATAGTCCATGTGATTGCGAGACCTCGCTTTCCGTCATAAAAATGTTCCAATCAATTAGTTGTTATAACAACTATATGCCAAACAAGTATTTTTGTCAAAATGGAATATTCTCATATCGAACATACGCGTACACAATGCAATGATCCAAAAATACTGTTAGAATGGAAATGAAACCGCTTCTATGGAGTCATGCCTAGAGTGTTTGAAGAACGGATAAAACCAATTCGCTCTAACCGATGTTGGAGAAGACCAAGGAGTGCTGTGTATGCTGAAGAATATTCCCGCAATAATCCCTCCGGAATTACTCAAAATCATGTCTGAAATGGGGCATGGAGACGAGCTGGTCCTGGCGGATGGTAATTTCCCGGCAGCCAGTCATGCCAAACGACTGGTACGCTGTGATGCACTGGGAGTCGTTGAACTGCTGGATGCCATCCTACAATTATATCCACTGGATACCTATGCTGAGCGTCCCGCTGCTGTCATGCAGGTTGTGAAAGGGGATCAGGTGATCCCGATCATATGGGAAGACTACCGTCGTTTGATTGAAGAATACGAAGGCATTACCGATGCTTTCGATCATGAAGAGCGATTTGACTTTTATGAACGTGCTTCGCGTGCCTATGTAATTGTTGCAACCGGGGAGCGTGCACAATATGCCAATCTGATTCTCAAGAAAGGCGTCATTTTCCCTGATGCTGATCCTGGTCAACATCAGCAGAATGCTAAAAGAAACTGAAAATTACGGCGACGGAGCAGCAGATGCTTTGGTCGCCTTTTTATTTTTTCCAATTCGAAGTCAATATAACAAAACACACAGAATTGCCATGGACTGATAAGCAAGATGCAAACTGGAAGCGCGTATGAACGAATAGCGAGTCCATGTCCAAGATACTACAAACTTTGATGCAGATGATGAATGGAGAAAGGGAAGGGTTTGTTTTACAATAGAAAGACACACAAACGATGAGGCGATGGTCTCCATCCCAAAGGAGTTGAATGGAATGCAGCACCGAATCAGACTAGCAGGCCTCCCTGATTGTAATGAAGTGGGGCGATTGTTCAATGAATACCGGATATTCTACAAACAAAATACAGATGTTGAGGCAGCATATCGTTATATTAAAGAACGAATGGAAAGCCATGAATCGGTGATTTTGGTAGCAGAAACCGATGTGGAAAGTGATCAGGGAACAGCTGAAAGCGACGGTACGCCACTCTCGAAGGGCATGAATTGTACCGGATTCGTTCAGCTGTATCCCAGTTTCAGCTCGGTATCGATGGGGCCCATCTGGGTGCTTAATGATCTGTATGTTCAATCTGATTATCGTCAGCAAGGTATAGCAAGGAAGTTGCTGCAAGCGGCCAAGCGATTGGCATCTGAGCGTGGAGTTCTTCGTATATCGCTCTCGACTGAATTAAGTAACAAGCAAGCTCAAGCTTTATATGAATCCGAAGGATATGCACTGGATACCAAATTCATGTATTATGAACTTAGTCTATTAGAGGCTGCTCAAAAAGACGCATTATATAAATGATGGCAAGCCCGTGAAGTCGGGAAAGAGGGAGGGGAGTCGCAACATGATGCAGTGGATTGCCATGATCACGATGTTGATTGATCATATAGGGGCTGTCTTTTTTCCGCATATTATAGAGTTGAGGATCATAGGTCGTATCGCTTTTCCAATCTATGCTTTTGCAGTGTATATCGGGTATAAACATACACGAGACGTACAAAAATACATATGGCGGCTGTTCTGGATTGCAATTATATCGCAAGTACCGTTCATGGCCGCGTTTAATCATTACTCTTTGAATGTGGTATGGACCCTGTGGTCAGCTCTTTTGGTCCTGTTCGTTATCGATAAACTGCCATCCCGCCTACTGGGCATTCCGATTGTAATTTTAGCAGGTTGGTTCATGGAAATTAGCCAGATGGATTACGGGATGTATGGGTTGTTATTGGTCCTGTTATTCCGTTATTTCCAGGGTCCTGTACTTGTCGTGGCGCATGTTGTGTTAAATGCACTATATCTTCTGTTGCATAACAGCTCTGTGCAAATGTATAGTGTGCTCGCAACCGCCGGGATTGCCATTGCTCAATATTACCAAGCAGGGTTCCGTATGAAGGGACCACGTTGGATTTGGCGCTATTTCTATCCAGCCCATCTCGCCATTATTGCTATAATCCGCTGGATGTAAAAGAATGATCAGGTAATGAAGACAAATACAAAGAAGCCACCTTATTGTCAGTGAATGACGATGAAGGTGGCTTCTCTTCGTGTAACCTATATTAATTAAATGCTAATGATAAAGTGAATTTACTCCATTGCTGTAGATGTGCCATTATGGCGCCGGATTGCAGACGGGAAATATCCAATCTGAACGGCGTAGTCTAACATGGCGGAGATGAAGCGATCATCTGTTTTCGCACATGAGATTCCGGCAGGTTCCACATAAGCAGTTGTGACAGGGCAGGCATAGACGTAGGCTGAATCCTTCGCACCGTCACCTTCAAGCTGCGCAATGGCTAACTGTAGAGCTTCAGGCTCCTTGCTGATGCTGGAATCGAATAACCAATGTGTGTAATCTGCGAAAGGTAGCGTTTCGACTTCATAGCCAGCCCGATTCACTGAACGGATCAGTTCATCATAACGGATTGGCTCCGGATTACAGATGTGGAATACACGACCGGCTGTATCCTGACGCAAGGCCAGATGAACAATGGCTTCACTCGCATAATCGATAGGTGTAAAATCAACCATCCAGTCTGCAGCAGGAGCTTTGCCAAGCAATAACATCGCTTTGATCATACGATAGAAGGCGTTGCTATCAATATTGGACTGGAAGCGTCCAGTTTCAGAGTGGCAAGTGAGATTACCAGCACGATAGATACTGACAGGTACACCTTGCTCAGCTGCAATCATGAGCACTTTCTCGGCTTCAAGCTTGCTGTCGGAATACAGGTTGTCCACATGCAAGTCGGCCGGGAAGCGATCATATTGCAATGAGGATTCCCACTGTCCGCTGAGTGCCAGATCTTCCGGAATACCCATCGTGGATACATGGTGGAAGGAAGCCCCAGGTTTGCTGCGAATCAGATCCAGCAATGCGACCGTGCCTTCTACGTTTGTTTTGGCGAACTGCTCGGCATCCCCGAAATGACGTACATCTGCAGCACAGTGGATGACACGGTCAATTCGTTCCTTAACATAGGCGGTTTGTTCAGCGGAAAGACCGAGATTAGGTTGTTCGAGATCTCCCTCAATAATCTCCACGCGAGCTGTGAGTTGATCAGTCAGTTGTTTGCCGAAATAACCTTCCAGCACTTTAGTCAAACGTTCCATTGCAGTTATACCATTGGATGGTCGACGTACCAGAGTGTAGATTCGTGTACTGGAATTCAAGATTAACTGTTGCAGCACATGAGAGCCTAGATAACCGGTCGCACCAGTCAGTAACACATGCTCAGGTTCACGAATGACCGGATACCCCAACTGGGAAGAAAGTTCCACAGGATGTTCGGATAATTGTGTAATCATGCCATCCGTCACCGCTGAATGTGTAACTTCTGCTGCACTCTGGGACAGTACTTCCACGCGACGAGCGAGAGCACGGACTGTTTTCTCGGCAAAGAAGTCGGCAATTTTCAGCTGTGGATAATGTGGCTTCAGAATAACCAGTACATGAATGACCCGGAGTGAATCACCACCGACATTGAAGAAGCTGTCTTCGATACCGAAGTCATCGTGCTGAAGAATTTCTTTCCATGCGTCCAAGATAATGGATTCCGTTTCCGTCTCAGGCATAACCCGGTCGGGGCGATCTTCATGTCGTTCCACATGAGGCAGGGATACCATCGCTTTGCGATTGATTTTCCCAGTCGGAGCAATCGGCATTTCATCCAGCTGACAGATCCACTTTGGTACAAAATAAGAAGGCAGTTTTTCCGTCAGTTCTGCCTTGATATCCGCAACAGAAAGGGTGCTGCCATCTTTGGATGTAAAGTAACCCACCAGCATATTTTGTCCATCGGATTCTTTCTTCGGAATGACGGCAACGTTCTGGATCTGATCCAGGCGCGCAAAGTGATCTTCAATCTCCCCGATCTCAATCCGGTGACCACGAATTTTTAGCTGCGAGTCACTGCGACCGACATATTCCAGTAGTCCGGTATCGAGCAATTTGGCAATATCGCCAGACTTGTAGATTTTCTCACCTATCGCAAACGGATTCTCAATGAATGCTTGTTCTGTGCGTTCTGGCTGATTCAGATAACCTTTGGCCAATGCAGGGGTAGAAATATATACCTCACCAGGTACACCTACAGGACAGAGCTGATGTTCTTCATTCACAATGTATACTTTGTAGTTATGAATCGGTTTACCGATCGGGATGTTCACCACATGGTCTGGAACTTGCTCACTGATGCGGTGAGTGGCTGTGGCTACTGTACATTCGGTAGGTCCGTACACATTAACAATATCAATCTGGTTCCCGAATTTGCGCTGGAAGGCACGAACCTGTTCACCATAGAGAGCTTCTCCGGCTACAGTAATGATTCTGACTTTGGCCAACTTGTGGAAACCTTCTTCAGATAAGTAGGAAGCAAGCTGATTGAAGAAAATCGTAGGCAGTATCGTAATAATGGTTGTTCCTGTCCGTTCAATTGCACTTGCGAATTCTTCAACAGATACACGTTCTTCCGCAGACAACAGATACAATTCTGCTCCATAGAACAAGGCGCCAATGGTATCCCACACGGATGCATCGAAGCTGTATGTAGCAAACTGGGTTAATACATCCCCTGGTTGAATGTCACAATCACGCTGAACGACACTGCCAAGATTGGTTACACCCCGATGGGCAATCAGCGCACCTTTGGGCTTACCAGTAGACCCTGAAGTATAGATAATATACGCAAGATCATCTGGCTGAATATCGAGATTAGGGTTGCTGGCTGCAAATCCGGCTAGGCGACCATCCACAGCGAGAATCTGGCGGACAGTAGCTATACTGGAGAACAAGCTGGAAGCTTGGTCATAAGAAGCCTCCGTTGTCAGAACGAATGATGACGCCGTATCTTCCACAATATAGCTGTTACGTTCTTGTGGATGTTCAGGGTCGATCGGAACATATGCACCACCTGCCTTTAGAATACCGAGCAGGGAGATGATGGTTTCCAGACTTCGATCCATAAAGATACTGACGAATTCACCTTTCTGCAATCCATTGGATAACAGAACACGTGCAACCTGATTAGCTCGTTCATTCAATTCTCTGTACGTATAACTTGTGGATGGCGATGTAATCGCGGGCGAATCCGGATATGCTGCTGCCGTTGCTTCGAACCAGCCATGAACCGTCTGATTCGCTGGTTCGAGAACGGAAGTATCATTCATTTCACGGTACAGCAATCGATCTGAGGCGGAAAGTATATCCACCGCACCGATGGATTTGTCACTGTCACGCACGAGGGCGAGTAGAAGAGTCTGATAGTATTCTGCATATCTCAACACGGTAGACTCTTTCAACAGTGAACTGTCATAGAACAGATCGAGAATGAGCAAGTTCTGGTCATCTCGAACGTTCCAATTCAATATTTGTGGAGCTTGAGGCAACTGTACGCTATTCAGCATAAACAACGTTTCAGGATATCCACCGGTTTGCAGCGTGTAGTCAATCTTGAGCTGCTCTGAAACCTGATGACATAGTTCGCCAAAGGTCAATTTGCCCTGAATCTGTAATGAAAGATAGGAAGCTGCCTGATCGGGAGCAAGTACACCTATGGCAAGTTCCTGTTCAGCTGACAATCGGAATAACAAGGCTGCATAAGCTGAGAGGAGTACCGGGTACACCATCTGTTCTCCAAACTTCTGTTTAAGTTCACGACTCAGAGAATCATGTAATGTAATTTGAGCAGACTGATAAGAGAATGATTGTTGACGTCGCCCAAAATCCAGTGGAATCTGCAGAACCGGCAAGCTAGATTCCATGGAATGGGAAGATGATGATTGGTTTTCAATCACTTCAGTTATTCCTCCTTGGTTCAAACCGAATGTTTGTGGATTTGAATTATTGTTTACTTACATTGAAATGAGAGATCAATTCCTGAAGTTCCTCAGACATGCTGTTAAGGCGTGTGGAGGAGTCTACCAGTGTAATCAAAGATGCTTTTTGCTCATCAACCGATGAGGAGATTTGTTCACTACTGTTAGCTGTCTTACTTACGCTTGAAGACAAGTCATCTGCTGTAGCGGTCATTTCCTCCGTACCCGCAGAGATTTCTTCTGTCGCGCTTGAAACTTCCTGAATCTGATTAGACACTTTTTTCGCTGCTTCTAAAATATCTTCGAACAATTGTCCTGTTTGATCGGCTACGCTGAGCCCTGTATCTACTTCTGACGTACCTTGTTCCATAGCACGTACAGCTTGTTTAATTCCAGCTTGAATCTCTTGGATCAATACGCCAACCTGGCTGGTTGCTTGTTCTGACTGCTCGGCAAGTTTGCGTACTTCACCTGCAACAACTGCAAATCCTCTTCCTTCTTCACCGACACGTGCTGCTTCAATGGATGCATTCAGGGCAAGCAAGTTCGTCTGACTGGAGATTCCCGAGATAATATTGAGAATATCGCCGATTTCCTGTGAACGACTCTCCAGAACCTCAATGGCAGAGGCGGTATTCTTAACCGATTCCGTAATCAAATTCATCTGCTCAGATACCTGACGGACAACGCTGTTACCTTGTTGTGAACGACGTTCCATCTCATAGGCTTCATCCGCTACACTTGCGGAGCTGCTGGCAATCGTCTGGATTACAGTAGCCATCTCGGACATTGCACGTGCACTATCCCGTGTTGCCTGTTCCTGTGAACGAATGTTGGACGTGATTTGAGTAACATTGTTGTTGATAGAATCCGCATTTTCACTGTTTCGTTCGGATACTTCATATAGTTCTTTGGCAGATTGATTCACTTCTTGTGAAGTAATTTGCACTTTTACGATAGTATCGTTGATTTTACGAACCATGGTGTTGAACTTCTCATTAACGAGTCCCAGATCGTCTTTTCCTGTTGGAATGTTGACATTCAAATTACCCCGACTTACGTCATCAATTCCTTTGATTAAGTGACGGATAGGGGAAAGTGTGTTTTTAACCACAAGATATTGAATAATCAGGAATAATAGCAAGAAGGCAACCAAGATAATAATTCCGTTCTTAAGCAAGGAGTTCAGTCCTGCTGGTACGGCTGATGCATCTGCATCAATAGCAAAATAGGAGAAAATCTTACCGTTGCTGTCTTTAATTGGATAAGCAATGGTTGTCCAAGTTCCGAAATCATCGGAGTAGAACGTTGTGAACGTTGGGCGATCCGTATTGAGCATTTCTTTCAGTGCATTGGCTACAACGACCGGCTGTTCATACATGTCACCGATATTTACGTTCTCACTTTGAAAAGCCTCTCTTAGGTTGGTCGGCATCGCTACAAGTGAAGTTAATCTCTTGTTATCGCCACCGAGCTCAACACCGAAGATGTAGGCTTGTGCAATGTTAGGATAATATTCTTGCATTTCATCGAAATACGCTCGTAATTTCGTTTGTGTTGCTCCATCATAGCTGCCTTCCGCAATAGCAGCTTGTACTTCGGTGGGATTGATATCTTCAGCCCACTTTTTGGTAATTTGTTCCACCTGTCCATGTAGCTGATCAACCAGAACTGTTTTTTGAAAATAGTAACTGCTTGCAATCAGTGCTACCCCGATGATAATGATATTGGTAAATGAGAGTAACAAGTTTTTGGAGAAAAACGACATGCTTTTCCAACTTAATGATTTCACAAAATCCCACTCCTGATCTTCTTTAAATTAAGAAACTTTAGGTTTGCTTTGGTACAGTGAACTAGATCATTTCGTGATCCCCTCCAAAGGAAATTTATGCGACAATGGTCTTGGTTTTTTAGTCGCTTTCGTAGAGACTTATGTACCGTATGAACCATAGGTGTCTAAATATTAAAACACATCTATAATTAATATGTCGTATAAAATGTCGTTAAATTGAATAGTATCGTTAAATTTTTTTTAATATTTTACGTATTTATGGACATATCAGACGAATTATAGGTATTTAGAACTGTTTATTTTAAAATTTCCCATTTTTTAGCTTCATTCTGTATTCTATAACATGGTGGGTAAAAATACATCATTAAACATTGGAAAAAATAAGATGACAAAGATGCAACAGAAGGCACGGATATACATCGGAAGCGGTTTTATCTATAATAACTACATATGCATTTCTCAAATTATGAGCAGGCGGGGGTTTATAGATGAATCTTAAACAGATAGCAGCGGAGCGTGCGGCAGAATATGTTGAAGACGGGATGAAGGTTGGATTAGGTACAGGTTCAACAGCTTATTATGCCATCTGTCGAATTGGTGAGCGGGTACGCGATGGCTTGAATATTCAAGCGGTTGCCACTTCGGAAGCTTCGGACAAGCTTGCTCGGGAATGGGGTATTCCCATCGTTCCATTTGACCAGATTGGACGTCTGGATCTGACCATTGATGGCGCAGATGAAGTAGATTCCGAATTTAACTTGATTAAAGGTGGCGGCGGGGCTCTTTTGCGCGAGAAAATCGTGGCGGCCAATAGTGACAAGTTGATTATTGTAGCGGATGGCAGCAAAGCCGTGCAAAAGTTGGGTAAATTCCCGTTGCCAGTTGAGGTTGTTCCATTTGCTTCAGAGTGGACCTTCCAGGCGCTGGAAAAACTAGGTTGTCAACCACAGTGGCGGATGGATGGAGAGCAGCGTTACCTGACAGACAACGGAAACCTGATCGCGGATTGCCACTTGGAAGCGATTGATCACGCTGCGGACCTGAATGTTCAACTGAACATGTTACCGGGTGTTGTTGATAACGGACTATTTGTGGATATGGCTAGTACAGTCATTCTTGCCAATGCGGATGGAAGTATCGAAGAGCTTCATCGTTCTTAGGGAAGAAGGTTCGGGTTGGATTGACTACTTGGTCCGGTAATGAACGAATGATGCGTTCGGCTGCAAAAGCCGGATTACAGGTGGAGGGGCGAATGCGGAAGTGTCGTATCGTTCGCGGGAGTACTATGATTCAATTCGTATGGGAATGCTTCGCGAGGAGTGGGAGCAGAAGCTGTCCTCTAATGCGAGCCGAAATGTAAACAACTGATGGAGGATTATTGAAATGTTGAACACGGAGGACAACCGGGAACTGTCTTTACAATTATTCGTGGTTCTTGTTCGGGCCTACAATTCTGTGACCTCACGTTCCAATCGGGACATCCAGAGTCACGGACTGAATACGACAGAATTTGGTGTGCTTGATTTGTTATATCATAAGGGACCACAGGCTTTGCAAAAGATTGGTGAAAAGGTGTTAATGTCCAGTGGTAATATTACGTATGTTGTAGATAAGTTACAAAATAAAAATCTGCTGTTTCGTCGGCCGTCCAAGGAAGATCGTCGTGTCATTTACGCTGAATTAACCGAGGAAGGAAGACAGCTGTTTACAGAGATATTTCCTCAACATCATCAGGTTATCATTGATGCTTTGGAAGGGCTTGATCCTTCCGAGAAAGTGGATGCGATTAAGATGTTGAAGAAACTGGGACTGGCTGCAGAAGGGAAAACTGACTTGCGTTCATAACGCAGGTCAGTTTTTTTGTGTAACTCGAAAAGTACAGGCATATACTGGCTGAGTGACTTGCACGGTTCTCCATAATATAGGAAGATTATTCTATACATTCATAGCGTAAATACATGCTCATCGAAAGTTCATGTATAATGGAATATAACTATTAAGGGCGGAATGGATGGATAATATCAAGTAGAGGAGCCTATCCCGATTGGAAGTTAGCTAACATCAATCTCATTCCAGATAAGTCACGAATGATGAATGAGGTGTGAAGCGGGTAGAGGAGGGGTGCATCTATGAGTCATCAAGAAGCAGGAGAACGTTTACTTCATGAAGCAGGTAATTTGGCTGATAAAATAACGGAGAAGCAGTATCTCAGACAGCCCGATTTACTTGAGCGATTTGGCGAGAATGGGAAAATGCGAACCAAACAGGATTCTCAGTATAGCTTGAACTATTTGGCTGAAAGTGCGCTCGTACAAAGTCCCGAACTGTTTACGCATTATATTGCGTGGCTGAAAGTTCTACTTGAGGGTTACAAGGTATCTTCAGAAGATCTGGCGATGAATCTCAATCTGATTAAAGAGACATTGGAAGAGGAATTTGACCATCCGTCAAAGGCGCTTCTGCTCGATTATTTGGAGATGGGAATATATAGAACAACACAAACGGAATCACAGGCAGGTTACATCAACGAATCCATGCCGTATGGAGAGGCCGCGCAATTGTACTTACAGTGTTTACTTGAGAATAAACGAAAAGAAGCCTTCGAGATCATAGAAGTTCAGTTAGAATCCGGGGCGACGATTCGTGATATTTATCGATATATTTTTCAGCCCACTCAATACGAAATTGGCCGATTGTGGCAATGCAATCGGATCAGTGTGGGGCAGGAGCACTTTTGTACAGCAGCGACCCAGTCATTCATATCACGTCTCTATTCTCGCTGGTTGATTCATACGAGCCAGGAGAAAAAGCTGGTTGCCACCTGTGTAGGTAGTGAACAGCATGAGATCGGACTGCGTATGCTCACAGATGTGTTCGAGATGGAAGGTTGGGATACGCACTATCTGGGAGCCAATGTTCCCAATGGAAGTGTAGTAGAGGCCATAGAACGCCATCAGGGCGATGTGGTTGCGATCTCAGTTACGATGACGTATCATCTTCATCTCGCCAAAGAGCTGATTCATCTGATTCGTCATCATCCGGCAACGGCACATGTGAAGATTATGGTTGGGGGATATCCCTTTAATATTGATCAGGAGTTGTGGAAAACGATAGGAGCCGACGGTTATGCTCCGGGAGCCGATGAGGCAGTTGCGGTTGCAGAACAATTGCTGGCTCAGACAGATACATGTAATCATCTTGATATGGTTAGGGATTAGGAGAGGGATGATGTGATGGCTAATGAGAACGGAGAGATACAGAGGCTACGCAGAACGATTGAGCAGTTATCGGATCAGATGATCCGTAGTAAAGAGCAAGAGGAACGGACGCTTGCGGAATTCTCGGATATGAATAATGAACTGGTCACACTCCAGCGTCTACTTGTGAAGAACAATATCAGCCTTGAAGCTGCACGTCAGCAAGCAGTAGATGCAGGGGAATCCAAAAGCGCATTTATTGCAGGCATCAGTCATGATTTTCGTACGCCATTAAATGGCATATTAGGGATGGCTGAGATGCTTAAGCTGTCTCCGTTGTCTGAAGAACAGGAGAATTCGGTTTCCGTTATACAGAATGCTGCCAGACTACTGCTTAAGCTGATTCAGGATCTTCTGGATGTGTCCAAACTTGAGGCAGGTCAGATGCAACTTGAACTTGGAGAAGTGCATCTGCAAGAGACGATCAATTATATTGTTCGTTTGCTCGACCCCCAAGTCAGAAAAAACGGAAATCAGTTATCGGTAGATTGTGACCCCAGAATCTCTTCTACTCTTGAAGGGGATTCAACGAGAATTACACAGATTTTGATCAATCTAATTCAGAATGCAAACAAATTCACATCAGAAGGCTCTGTAGGGATACGAGTGGCTTTTGTTAAAGATGATGAGAGTACACAAACGATTCGGTTTGAAGTTGAAGACACGGGCATTGGTATTTCGGAAGAAGATCAGACCCGATTATTTCAACCCTACATGCAGACAGAACGAGGACGTTCGAGAGAGTATGAAGGAACGGGTCTTGGACTAGCGATCTGCAGATCGCTCGTTATCCTAATGGAAGGTCAGATTGGAGTAGACAGTATAGAGGGTGAAGGATCAACATTCTGGTTCGAACTTGCACTGGGCAAGAAACACGTTAACCAGTCCGTTCACGAGTCCAGCACATCTTCGTCTCAGGAGATTCAGGGTCAATCTGTACGTGATGAAGCCCCTTCCGTATCTGTCTTGCTGGCCGATGATAATGTCATTAACCGGCAGCTTGTGATGTTGCAACTCAAAAAACTAGGAATAACCCAAGTGCACACCGTCTCGAATGGGGAAGAGGCAGTAGCCGCTTTTCTTAGCACAAAATACAGTTTGATTCTCATGGACTATATGATGCCATTATTGGACGGCTTGGAAGCAACACGCAAAATCCGTTCGATAGAAATGGATGAAATGCGTCATACCACGCCAATCATTGCGATGACTGGCAATGTCATGCAAGGAGAGCAAGACAAGTGTATGGAAGCCGGGATGAATGATTTCATCGGCAAACCATTCACGCTCGATATCCTGAGTACGATGATTCAGAAGTGGCAGCAATCGTCTGAACCGACAGAGGTACTGAATATGAGCATCGTGCATGAGATCGCGGAATTGAACACAGATGGTGATCGTACACTCCTCAGTATGTTATTGGACATGTATCGGACTGACACACCTGGCAAGATCGAAGTGCTGCGCAGACATATTGTCTCGGGGGACCATTTAGCAGCAACCGAGGTAGCCCATGATTTGAAATCAGGGAGTTTGAGTCTGGGGATTCGTTATCTATCGACTTTGTTCGCCCAGATAGAGCAGTTCGCGAAGGAAGAGCAGTCACGTAAAGCAGAACCGTTGCTTGACGCTTTGCTCCCCGCCTATCAAGCGGCATGTGCTGCGCTGCAACGAGTAAGTAAAGATTGATTACATCTTAATTAGGAAAGAAAGGTAGGACACGTTCATGTTATTCTACGTATTTGGGGCTCTAGTCCTGATCGTTCTTGCTCTTCTATGGGCAGGTGGGCTCTACTTTTTCAAAACTGCCATTCGGCGTACGCCCAAAACATTTTTGGTAGACAACCCGAATCTGATGCCTGAGCAAGACAATGAAATTATCAGCAGTGCTGCTGACCTGAAGTGGCTGGATGCTCAGCCTACAGAAGAGATATCTGTACAATCACATGATGGATTAAAACTGCACGGTACATGGCTTAGTTCCAATAGCGGGTCAGATCAGACCGTTATTCTGGCACATGGCTATTCTGGGAAGGGCCGAGAAATGGCCGGATTCGCCCGATTCTATGCGGAGAAGCATGGATATAACGTGTTAATGCCGGATGATCGGGGTCATGGACAGAGTGAAGGTGACATCATTGGTTTTGGCTGGTTAGATCGGAAGGATTATGTCCAGTGGACCAACTGGGTGCTTGAAAAAGTGGGTACACAGGGAGAAATCATATTGCACGGCATATCCATGGGAGGAGCAACTGTACTGATGACAGGTGGTGAAGCACTGCCGACTCAGGTGAAAGCGATTGTCTCTGATTGTGCGTATACATCCGTGGAGGAAGAACTGACGTTTCAGTTGAAACAATTATACAAGCTACCTGCATTTCCATTTATACCTGTCACCAGTTTGATCTCCAGGTGGAAAGCAGGATATTCCTTCAGGGAGGCATCCGCTCTCAAACAGCTTGCCAATGTCAACGTGCCTGTGTTGTTCATCCATGGTGAGGCGGATACGTTCGTACCAACGGAAATGGTGTACAGGCTGTATGAAGCTTGCCCAACCGAAAAGGAATTGTTGACCGTTCCCCGTGCGGGTCATGGTACAGCGTTTCAAGTGGATCGTACCGGATATGAAGCGGTGCTGGAATCCTTTTTGCACAAGAACCTGTCGCCTTCGAGCTTCGTATCCGAAAGTTCAGACGCCAAGTGAAACCGTGAGCTTGAGCCGTGCACATCTCCCATGAAAAGGTATTCGGGAATGAATTGATTCCTGTGTGGCATTTCGGGTATTAAGTGTAAAGTGCAATTGATTTTCTAAACTATGGGGGTGTCTTGATGGGCAATGAAAAATTTGAGGCAGCGCGAAAAGCAGAGGCAGGTTATCATTCCAACTTCTATCAGAATAATGAATTATTCGCCTCCGGCACCTGGATGTCGAGGCCCATGCCTATGGTTATGAATATGCTGGAGCGTCTACTTGCTCACAAGGAGGAACTACGTGTTCTCGATCTGGGATGCGGAGTAGGAAGGCATACGATACCCATTGCACAGCGTCTTGCCCGAACCAACAGTGAAGTCATCGGTGTGGATTTGTTGGACGAGGCTGTAGATGGTCTTCGCAAGTATGCGAAAGAATATCAGGTCGATCATATCGTGCAGGCCGTAAAAGCAGACGTTGAGCATTATGCTATTGAGAAGGATTATTTTGATTATATTGCTGCTTGTTCTTGTCTGGAACATGTGTCGAATAAGCAAGCTTTCATGGAAACGCTTGAACGATTACAAGCGGGAACTCGAATCGGTGGCATTCATTGTATTACGATGAGTACGAATGTGGAAGAAACAGAAATCAATACAGGCCGCGAGATTGAGCCGTTAATTGAACTGAACCTGCCCACAGCTGAGGCGATTGATTTGCTGGAGAAGGCATACAAAGGTTGGAACATTCTGCTTCAGGAACATGTCACACAGACAATTGAAGAGGAAAAGTATGATGAACCGACACAGTTTCGATGTGAACTTCTTCGTTTTGCAGTACAAAAGCAATAACTCTCTGCCGGGATCTGACTATGGACCCGGCACTCTTAATGTGTGATCTGAAGGGAGATAGTTAAGGATGAATACATACGTAATAGGGATGGATGGAGGAGGGAGCCACACCCGTGTGGCTGTCGCCGATCAGAGCGGAAAGCTCTTGTCCTATGTGCAAAAGAGTGGTTGCAATCGCTATCACGATACCCATGCCGAGCAAAATGTGCTGGAAGCTATCGCAGAAGCGATAACTCAAGCTGGGCTCAAGCCGAGTCAGATCGCCTCCATTCAGGCAGGGATGGCAGGCTTGAATGAGCCTGAAGATACAGTTTGGGCGGAGGCATTACTCGCTCGTACAGGGATTACAGGCAGAATCAGTGCAGTAAACGATACGCTTATCGCACATACAGCGGCCTTTGATGGTGAGCCAGGTATTATCGCCATTGGAGGTACAGGCTCTCTGATCCTTGGCAGAACGGAACAGGGAGCTTGGCTCCGCAACGATCAGTTCGGTCATTATGCGCCGACAGCAGCACGTTTTCTGGCTTACGACACGGTTCATTCCATACTGGCAGGACGTTATGAGTCGCAGGATCAAGAATGGATTGAGCAGGTGTTAACGTATTGGCATGTAAGCTCTATTCGAGAGCTTGCTAAACTGGGAGTGTCTGGTTTTGCTGAAAATAAACAGGCTACCAATCGGAGATTTGGTCAAATGGCACCTTTGGTGACTGAAGCAGCTGTCCGGAATATTCCCCTCGCGGTTAGGGTATGTGATTCGGCTGCCGATACTGCTGTTATGGGTATCCTCATGCTGGCATCCTGTTTCGATCAGCCAACAGTGTCCATGACGCTTACCGGAAGCTGTCTGAGTTCACCGTACATGGTGGAAGCTGTTCAGAAAGGACTGGATGCTGCCTATAGGCCCGAAGGGAAAAGAATTCAATACATAACCAGCAACTTGCCGGCAGTTGGGGGTGCATTGCTAGATGCCTATCATTTGGCGCAAATCAAGGTATCGGATAACATCCCGACTATGCTTCAATGCGAGCTGAATCGTTATACGACTTGAACTTTGAGAGGCTAACGACTACAATACGATAACGGAAACAAGCAAGGTATAGGAGGAATAAAGGTGTTAATTAATTTGAAATCACGCATAGAAGAGCCGGTAGTACAGGAGCTGTTATCTTACTCGGTCTTTCCTGATCCGGATCACTTGAACCGTGCGTTGCAACAATATGTACAGAATGACGAACTGTATCTGGCCGGATACGAAGCAGAGGAGCAATTGATCGGTCTGATCGGTTATGAGCATACTGGCTCAAACGAGATCACCATCCACCATATAGCCATTCTGCCGGAGAACCGCTTCAAAAATTATGGTCGGGGCATGATTTCACAATTGCTGGAGAAATACAATCCTGACACTTTGATTGCTGAGACGGATCTGGAGGCCGTGGAGTTTTACCGAAATACGGGATTCGTCGTATATAGTCTGGGCGAACTGTATCCAGGTGTGGAGCGGTTCCGTTGTGTGCTTGAAAAAGAGGAAGATACAGACGAAGAGTAACGCGAACGCAGTCTCTACTGTCTGCCATAGAAAACCGATTATAATTAAAGCAGGATGTTGGATTTGGCAATGAGCTGAGTCGGACGTCCTGTTTTTTTTGTCGTTTTCATCAAAAAAGCAGGAAAAAAGTATTGCTTTAAGATATTGTTTCATTATAGAATAGTTTCACAGAAGAATAGTTCGTCAAGTGAACTATATGTATTTGGAAAGGAGAATGAAGAATGAGCACACCCGATGCAAAAAGTTTGGTGAACCGCTATTTGGATGCTTCGTTTATGGTAAACAAGCGGTTTGATACGCGAATACGCGAACAAGTGGGGCAGACCATAACGACCGATCAGTTCTGCGCACTTCGTCTGATTAAGGAGAAACCTTCCTGCACACCCTCCGATCTGGCAGAGCTTCTGTGCATAGGCAAGAGCAGCATTACCGCTTTGGTCAACAAGCTGGTGGATCGCGATCTGGTCCATCGTGCCGGAGATGAACGTGACCGCAGGGTCGTGTATTTGACGCTGACGGAGACTGGAAGAGAAGTGTACAGGGAAACAGAACAGGAAATACAGCAGATTCTGGAGCCATATCTGGTTCATTTTAAACCGGAAGAGGTTCGTAATTTCATTGAATCTTTTGAGAAGCTTGCAGCTTTGCTAACGCATGAAGGAGGACAGGAGAACGAATGAGAGCGATATTGAAAGCACGATGGTGGTTAATGGGGCTATGGGTTGTTGTAGCTGCCGTATTAATGTTTACCGCCCCTAACATGAGTGAACTGATTCGGGAAAAGGGACAGTTTTCGGTTCCGGAAGGATACTCTTCCACCCAGGCAGCGGCGATATTGGATGAAGCTGCAGCGCAAAAAGGAGAACAGCAAGGCAGCCAGATCGCTCTTGTATTTTATAATCCGGATGGTCTGGGTACCACGGGAAAACAAGAGGCAGAGAAGGCTATTAAGAACTTGGAAGCCGACAAGCAGAAGCTGGGCATTCTATCCATTCTGGAACCTTTCTCTCAGCCTGAATTGTCCGAGAAGATGATCTCGGCTGACGGCAAAACCATTCTAACGTCGCTATCCATTGATCAGGGAGATCGCACGGTCAAGGAAATGCGGGAAGACCTGAATGAAGCATTGAAGTCTGTCAATGTGGAGCACTACATAACCGGTAAAGGTCTGATCGACGAAGATACCATTGAAAGTTCCCAAGAGGGGCTTAAGAAATCAGAATATATTACCGTTGTCTTTATTTTACTCATTCTGTTCCTGGTGTTCCGTTCGTTTGTAGCTCCGTTTGTACCGCTGCTGACGGTGGGGATCAGCTACATTGTATCGCAACAGATTGTCGCATTCCTGGTGGATGGGCTCGACTTCCCGATATCCACATTTACACAGATCTTTATGGTCGCAGTCATGTTCGGGATTGGTACGGATTACTGCATTCTGTTGATCAGTCGGTTCAAGGAAGAACTGGCTCATCATGAGAATACGTGGGATGCCATCATTGCTACCTATCGTACTGCCGGTAAAACGGTACTCTTCTCCGCACTTGCCGTGCTGGTTGGGTTTATTGCGATCGGCTTTGCCCAGTTTATGTTGTACCGCTCTGCGGTTGCTGTAGCTGTGGGTATTGCTGTGATGATGCTTGCCTTGGTGACCATCGTACCATTCTTCATGGCGGTGCTGGGCAAGAAGCTATTCTGGCCGTCGAAGGGTTCACTGGATCATGCCGAGAGCAAGATCTACGGTGCAGCTGGCCGCTTCTCGCTGAAACGTCCATGGGCTGCGCTGCTCATTGTAGCAGCTGTCTGTGTGCCTCTTCTGGCAACGTACGATGGCAAACTGTCGTTCAACAGTCTCGATGAGATTGGTGAGAAGTATGATTCAGTAAAAGCATTCAACATTATCTCCGACAGCTTCGGTCCGGGTGAATCATTGCCGGGTCAGATCGTTATTCAGAACGATGAAGCGATGGATAATGCGAAATATATGGCCGTTGCTGAGAAAATCAGCCGGGAAGTAGAAAAAGTACCCGGGATCTCCGGTGTCCGCAGTATGACACGACCTACGGGTGATGAGATCAAAGATTTTGAAGTTACACAGCAAGTGGGAACATTATCGGATGGACTGGGTGAAGGCAAGACGGGTCTGGACAAAATCCGTGATGGTCTGAGTGAAGCTAGCAGTCAGTTAAGTAAAAATGAACCACAGTTAAAAGAAGCTGCCGATGGGGCAGGTGAACTTACCAAAGGAACCACCCAGTTGCAATCGGGTATCACGCAACTCAGTGAGGGACTTGGGCGGATTGAAAAAGGTATTCGAGATGGTTCCGCAGGTGCGGGTGATCTGAAAGCAGGACTTCAGCAAGCCAAAACGAGCGCAGATCAACTCGCGCAGGCGAACAATCAGTTGCTTGAAGCCTATCGTCAGGCGGGAGCAGGAGTCGCTGCATTGGGCGATGGAACCCGTGAACTGGAGCAACAGCTTAATGGGGTTTCAACGGCTTTAACCAGTCTGTCTGAATCCTTCACAGCACTCGAAGAACGTTATCCTGAATTGCAACAAGATGCGGACTACCAGCGTATCAAAGGCACGATTGGTGAAACTGGTTCGGGTACAGCGCAGCTCGCTCAAGGTTTGGGTCAGATTAAGACCAAGCTGGGAGAAGCCGCTGCTGGAATTAATGAGGCGAATGAAGGCTTTGCCTCCGCAGCAGCCGGACAGAAGGCTCTTGCCGATGGTCTAAGCCAGATTGTAACGGGAATCAGTCAGCTTGAGACAGGTCTGAAACAGGCCGCTGATGGTCAAGGAAAAGTCATTAAGGAGATACCTTCCATTCAGAACGGGCTTGGTCAGCTTCAAGGTGGACAGGAGAAAATCCAGCAAGGCTTCTCGGATCTGAGTGGTCAGCTGACACAATTGACAGATGGTCTGAATCAAAGTGTCGACGGTATTAAACAGGTATCCGGGGGACTGGATTCAGCGCAGGACTACCTGACGCAATTACAAAATTCACCGGATTCCGATCTGGCAGGCTGGTACGTTCCTGAAGAAGCACTGAACAGCAAAGACTTCACACAGGTATTTGATACGTATCTATCCCAAGATCGGAAGACGATGACGATTGATGTTATTTTCGCCGAAAATCCATACGGAACAGAAGCCATTGATCGTGTTCCTGACATTGAGGCGGCTGTACATCGTGCGGTACAAGGAAGTACGCTTGAAAAAGCCGATATTGCCGTAGGTGGAGTTACCAGTACGTTTGCAGATCTGCAGGAGATCTCGAATAACGACTATACACGTACTGTAATGCTGATGCTGGCGGGCACATTTATTATTCTGGTCGTGCTGCTCCGCTCGGTCATTATGCCGCTGTATCTGATTGTCTCCTTATTACTGGCTTATTTCACATCGATGGCGTTAACTGAAGTGATCTTTGTTAATATCCTCGGATTCGCAGGCATCAGCTGGGTTACTCCGTTCTTCGGATTTGTCATGCTGATTGCACTCGGTGTGGATTACAGCATCTTCCTGATGGACCGTTTCAATGAGAACAAAGGCATGAAAGTACAGGATGCGATGTTGTACGCGATGAAGAACATGGGGACTGTTATCCTCTCTGCAGCAGTCATTCTGAGCGGTACATTTGCTGCCATGTATCCATCCGGTGTTCTCTCGATGATGCAGATTGCCACAGTAGTCCTTAGCGGATTGATCTTGTACTCTCTGTTGTTCCTGCCATTCTTCGTCCCAGTAATGGTGAAGATGTTTGGCCGGGCCAACTGGTGGCCGTTCCCGAACAAGGAACAGGCGGATTCCGCTGAGTCGGATCGGACCATAGGCATGTAATGCATTGCAATGGATTAGGCTCTGCCGCGTTATGCGTCAGGGCTTTTTCTTTTTTTACCTCAACAGAAGAAGCACGGTCTTGTGCAAAAGAAAGGTGCATGCCTAAGGACACCATCCCGCGCCTTGTCTTGCCGCTCATCATAAGATATAGAGCAGTTCATTATTGTTCAGACAAATCACAGCAGAGAGGGGCGACGGGATGGTATATCGATATGTGGCTATAGGAGATTCATTAACGGTAGGTACAGGAGCGTTGCTGGGCACCGGCTTTGTTCCTTTATATCGGCGAATGGCGGAAATGAATGTTCGTACGTTTGTATCCATGGAAAATATGGGCGTGAATGGACTGACGTCGGGGGAAATGTTGCAGATGATCTCTTCGCATCCCCGAGTGCGGCAATCGCTCCGTGAAGCGGATATCATCACCATATCCATTGGCGGGAATGATCTGATTCGTACGTTTAAAGCAAGTAACGGCATTCCAAATGCCAGTAAAATGACACAGGTGCTCGGAGAAACACGCAGCAATGTATCCCAGATCATGCGGCACATTCGGCAGTTAAAGGGCAACAGTGAGTATATGGTCCGATCCATCGGATTGTACAACCCGTATCCACAAGCTACGGAAGCTGCGTACTGGGTGCGCCAATATAATTCGTTTTTGAATGGAGCGGGATCAGGCAACTATGCGTGTGCTCAGGTCTATGACAGGTTTGAAGGCCGTGAACGTGAACTGTTGTTCTGGGACAGAGTGCATCCCAATGCAAGAGGGTATCGTGTCATTGCAGAGCAGCTTAATCGGACCGGATACTATCCATTCTCTTGATCACTTTGGAACAGAACTAGACCGAGCGATGGACTTCCTTTAAGATAAATAGAAGACAGTTCCATTTTGTGAGATAAAGGGGTTAATTTTTGGTGCAAAACATCGATTCCGGTTCCCTCCATCATTCAGAGCAGCAACGTATATCCGGAGTGTTGGCCTTATATGGTTTCACATCGGACTGGAAAGGTGAGCGTGGAAAGGGTGGGATGAATAATTCTACCTACATGCTCCATGTAGACGGGACTAATTACGTCATGAGACAATATGAAACACATAATGATCCGATGAAAATCGCCTTTGAACACGAGGTGCTGGAAGCCCTCCAACGTTCGAACTTTAAGCTTGATACACCTTCACCTGTAAGACGATCAACTGGTGAGGGAGGTACATTCCTTGCTGTAAAAGATCCCCTCACAGGTCACAACAAAATCGTGACGCTGTTTCATTATCGGGAAGGCGTCAATCCCATCTGGCATACACCAGATCAATTGATAGGGCTCGGTAAAGCGGCGGGGGCCCTGTCTTCTGTTATGGCTACGCTGGATATACCACTTGAACCTGTGTATCCACCATACTATCGAATTCAGGATGCGTATCCGCTCTGTTCACCAGAACGATTATTACAGCTATGCACATCACCACCGGAGCAATTGGTCGCATGCTCGAATGAACTGAAGCAGTTGAGGCATGTGCTGCCAGAACTGTTTGAAGCCCTGCGGGGTATGGAACAGTTGCCGCATCAATTGGTTCATGGGGATGTGAATGCCTCGAATGTGTTGGCAGATCAGCAGGATGGTGAAATCTGTGCCATTTTGGATTTTGAATTTGCGACATGGGATTTGCGGGTAATGGAGCTGGCTGTTCCGATGTCTGACCTCCTTACCATGGACAAGAGTGAAGATTGGATGTGGCAGGTACAGGAGGGACTGATCAGGGGATTTCGGGAACATGTCAGCCTGAAACCGGAAGAGTTGCTGGCCATACCTCAATTGATTTTGCTGCGCAGTCTGGATGTGGTCATGCATTTCATCAGTCGCATGTTCGAGGGTACAGATGAGCCGGAAGTGGCTGTGGATCAGATTGTGAAGCTCAAACAGCGGATCGACTGGATGCGTCATCATGAAGAACGACTGCGTGAGATATTGGTGTATTAATATCGTTGCTATAAATAAAGTGCACTGTTTCTGCTCAAACAAGGGCAGAGATCAGTGCACTTTATTGGTTAGAAGAGTGATAAACGCGTGTTATTGCGTGAATCAAACGAGGTTACAATCCACGCTTACGGAACCAACTTCGGACAGCCCAACGGCGCTCCTGACGTTTCTTGTATTTGGGCAATGAACGGTACACGTTCAAGGATTGCTCGTAAGCCTGCTTCGCATCTGCATTGCGTCCGAGGGAACGATGAACTGAGCCGAGCAGATAATAAGCTTCACTGGATGAGGAATGAATTTCCTGAAACTGATGCACATAATCCAGCGCTTTGTCCTCATGCGTATCTTTAAAGGCTCCAGCAAGGGTGAGATACGGACGTCCATACTTGACTCTGGGGTTGATCTCGAGGGCTTTTAAAATGTGTCGTTCGCCTTTTTCGATATTACCCAGATGAAGCTCAGTCGTCCCCAGTGCCTCCCAGTACTCAGCTGATTGTTCGTATGGGCGCTCCAGTTCAAGCAATAAGGCATGTGCCTCACTATACCGCTTGCGCTCAATTAACAGACGAGCCAGTTCCAGCTTGGAAGAAACTTCATTGGGACTCATGGCAATCTGCTGCCGAAGCCGGGAGATGTTACGCATACGCTTGAGGGGTTTCGTGAAGCTTGGGAACACCCCAACGTAACGACGATCCAGGAAATACAGTATAACGAGTAAAATGAGGATGGCAATGAACGGATTACCTACAATCCGCCATAGAAGGCCAAAGATAAGAAATTTAATAAGCACAAGTTCAACTCCATTTATGATGTAATCGCGTTTCGTACACTTAAAATATACTTCGATTGATCCAGCGGGTTAACCCCTCTGCGTTTGCGAGTATGAGTCACATCTGCAGGACAATCCTGATATCCGGCAAATGAAGTCGTGAGCACCCCGCGGCCACTTGTCTCGGAACGCAGTTTCACCGGATAATCCATTGAGGTGGCAAGAGGCATAACTCCTTCAATAATACAACGTCCGTTACCAATGACGGGTGCTTCGAAGGTTGCACGCATATATACCAGATCGCTGAGGGCTTTTCCGCCATATTCCTCCGGGACCGTAAGTCTGAACTGAAGGAGAGGTTCCAACAACGTGGTACCTGTTCTCGCCAATCCATCCATGATTCCCATAGGCGTGGCTACGACAAAATCAAGCGGATGAGTATGCCAGACATGATGTTCCCCTTCGATCAGCGTGATGCGCAGATCGGTTACTTCCCAACCGAGCATGCCTTGAGACAGCGCTTCGGGAATTCGCCGTTCAACTTCATTCTGATAACGTAGCAACAGATCATCTGTCCTTACGGTTGAGGCATAGATCAGACCACTTCCGCGAGGCAAAGGTTCAATCCTGAAACGCAGGATGGCCCAGCAAGGCTTCGGCATCGTATAGGCGATGTAACCTTCTCCGGCTATACGGGGCGTCTCCTTATAGATGACGGATGGCGGATCGAATATGACATCCAGTCTAAAACGACTCATTAACAGACTGGATAAAATTTCAAGCTGAATGGTCCCCATGACCTTGAGATGCAGTTCGCGTTCCTCCGGCAACCATTGCAGATCAAGCAAGGGGTCTTCGTCCGTCAACTCCTGCAATGCAGCCACAAGATCGGGGTAACGTGCCGGGTCCTTGCCATGTACTTGTACGGTCAGCAAAGGCACAGCCATCTGTGGCAGAGGAGGTACACCCTCAGGATTGCCGATAATATCACCCACATGGGTGTCACTCAGTCCGTACAGCGTAGCAATCTGCCCTGCGTGAACGGCACCGGTATCTGCCCATTTCCGTCCATCCATGCGGCGAATCTGCGTTATTTTCTCTTCAAGCTCCCGCGTTGAATTATGGATAGTATCCCGGTTGTGGAGACTACCACCATACATGCGGACGTAGGCCGTGCGTCCCATCGTGCGGTCACGTTCAATCTTGAACACAACACCCGATACGGGAGAATCCACTGGCTGTGCAGGTGGAGGCAGAAATGCAAGGACTGCGTCCAGCAATGCCGTGACGCCGATTCCTTTACCGGAAGCACCGTAACACACTGGGAACATCTCACCCTGATGCACATACCGCAGGAATGCTTCATTTAGATCCCTTTGGGATAACGCAGTCTCCTGAATGTAGGCTTCCATGACCTCTTCATCCAGTTCGGCAAGTATCTCGAGCAGACCTGGAATGGAAGGTGTGCCACCGGACAGAGTATCTTGATTCTCATTCCATAGGGAGTTGATGCCATGAAATGACTCTTCATGGAGTTGATACGTTTGAATTTCGCATGCGAAGGGGGAAAGGGTGGAACGAATCTGCTCCATTACCGCTGGGGCAGACGCACCAATCCGATCCATTTTATTAATATAGATGATGGTAGGGATGCGAAGTGAACGAAGGGCATGCCAGATGGCTTCACTCTGGGACTGAATTCCCTCCACTGCGGATAGAATCAGAATAGCGCCATCCATCACCCGCAGTGTTCGCTCTACTTCGGAGCTGAAATCAATATGCCCAGGCGTATCAATGAGGTCAATGATGGTGTTCTTCCAGATCAGAGAGGTCATGGCTGCTTGGACGGATATGCCACGTTCTTTCTCAATGTCCAGCGAGTCTGTGGCTGTTGTTCCGTCATCCACGCGTCCCGGACTGCGGACGACACCACTCTCATATAACATATGCTCGGTGGTAGTTGTTTTGCCCGCATCCACATGGGCGAAGATGCCGATATTCCTGCGATTTAATTCGTTTAACATGGAATGTTAAGCTCCTCTGACAACGGAATGAAATGTTTCCGACAAGTAATAATCCAGATTATCATACCACATCTTCCATATGGAAGAATATGTGGATATATATGATTAGGGCATGTCTTCAAACTCGCTGAGTTTTCAGACACGCCCTAGACCCCGGCACCTATGTTCCGGGCTATTTCTATTTTAACGTGAACTGTTCATGGTTCTGCGGTAAGCTGCAGGTGTTGTGCCAGTTAATTTTTTGAATTGACGGTAAAAGTGGGGCAGGCTGTCAAACCCGCAAGCATCAGCTACGGCTGCCATTGTCTCATCACCTTGCACCAGATGCTCTTTTGCCATAATGACCCTTCGAGCTAATGCGTAATCCGTCAGAGTCATTCCCGTGTATCGTTTGAAGGCACGACTGAAATGAGCAGGGGATACTGCGGCATACTGAGCCAGTTCATGCAGGGAAAGGCCATTCCGAAGGTTACCGTCAATATGAGAGATCGTAGAAGACAGCCATGAGGGACCCGGAGTGGATTTACTCGGATTCGCAGGTCCCGAGGCTTCCAGACGTTCCAGAAAAATAAGCAATAGTTGCAGCCTTAACAAGGCCGCATGTGCACTCAGATGATGTCCGAGCTGAAATTCGGTCTGAATATCATCAATAAGGGCGGCGACCTGTGATTGCTCATCTGTATCCAGACGTCTCTTATACACCCGTTGTCTGCGGCAACGTTCAAACAGACTCAGCAAGGAAGAAGCAGCTCCCCCGGCGGTCGATGCCAGCAATCCCGGGCTGAAGAACAATGCGGAAGATGTGACAGGGTTGCCTGCATCCGGCAAGGCGCGGTGAACCGTACTGCCTGGAATAATAAACAGATCTCCTTCCTGCATATCCTCAAGTCCCGTATCAATAAAGATGCTTCCCTGACCACGATATACATAGATGATTTCATGCCAATCGTGAAGGTGATCCGGCAATTCGTTCTGAGGGGATTTGGTGTCGCTATACACCAGGCGGAACGGAATACCGGATTCTGCCTGAATAGTCGTACGAACAGGTGAACGCTCCATAAAGACTCCTTTCCAAACCAGCGTCTTCAACGAGATGTCATAGCTAGTCATGAGAGAGTATATTTACCGCAATATAAGCAATTTAATTTCCTTTTATTGATGATACAATGAATTTAAAGCGTTTACAATAAAAGGGTGCTAAGCCTTGAGCTGCATTCCGATAGTACAAATAATCGATGAGGTGAGTGTCCATGTCGGCAAGCACGAAACGACCAAGGTTGAAGCTGAATTTGCTTGGGAGCGATGGTCAGCGCAAGTGCAAGGAGATTATGGAGCGTCCCGTGAAGGTTTTGCAGATCGGAGAAGGTAATTTCTTACGGGGATTTGCGGACTGGATGCTTCATGAGAGTGCCAGACAAGGCAAATTCCATGGAAGTGTAGCTGTCACCCAGCCACGACCGGGAGGCAAAGTTAAGCTGGAACAGATTCGCGATCAGGATGGATTATACACCATGATCACGCGTGGGCTGTCTCAAGGGAAGCCGGTTGAGCGGACAGAGTTGATCTCCATCTTCTCACAGTGTATCAATCCGTATGAGGAATGGGATGCCTTTCTGAACTTGGCGGAGCTGCCTTCACTTGAGTTCGTTATTTCCAATACAACTGAATCAGGATTGAAATATATGCAGGCAGACTATATCGAGGGTGAACCTGTTCAATCATTTCCGGGGAAATTAACAGTTTTTCTGCATCAGCGATATTTGAAATTTGATGGTGATCCATCCAGAGGTTTGATTCATCTGCCATGCGAGCTGCTCGAAGGCAATGGTGATGTGCTGCGCAGTTGTGTCCTCCGTCATAGTGAAGATTATGGGTATTCGGATGGCTTCCGTTCATGGATCGAGAACCATAATCACTTCCTGAACAATCTGGTAGATCGAATCGTAACAGGTGCGCCGACCCAGGAGGAAGCCGATTCCCTGACGAATCGCTGGGGTTATGAGGACCAGTTGATTAATACGGCAGAGCCATATCATTTCTGGGCCATTCAGGGTGATGAATCATTGGACAAAAAGCTACCACTCAAGCAAGCGGGCCTCAATGTACATTGGGTGAAAGATCTGAAGCCGTTTCAGATACGCAAGGTTCGGATTTTGAATGGAGCACATACCCTAATGTCATCACTCGGAATTCTGCAAGGCAAGCAACATGTGAGAGAGACGATGGAAGATTCGCACTTTGGCCCGTGGATTCGGGAAGCTGTACATCAGGAAATCATACCTGCTCTGGATATGCCAGATCATCAGCTGGATCAGTATGCGGAAGAAATATTCGAACGGTTCCTTAACCCATATATTGATCACAAATTGCAGGATATTGCATTAAATACGATCGGAAAATTTAAGGTTCGTGTGCTGCCTACACTGTTATCCTATGAGCAAAATCAGGGAAGCTGGCCAGAACGTTTACTTCAGGGGTTTGCGGGATTATTGTGCCTCTATCGTCCTGTAAATACGCCAGAAGGTTACAAGGCACAACGACTGAATGGGGAAGACATTCTGCTGCGGGATGACCCGGATGTCCTGGCTGCTTTGTCTTCACACTGGGATGGTTATGACACGCTTAACAGGAATCAGAACCAACTGGATAACCGGGTAGCGGCTGTGTTGTCGGATACCCTGATCTGGGGCGAAAATCTGGATGCAAGAGAGGGGCTGCGTGCAGCACTTGTTCGCGAAATCGGTTTGTTGGAAGGTGAAGGGAAATGAACACCACAAGTACAATTAATGACTGGATTGCCATTCAACCACAGGATGATGTCATTATAGCCCTTCGGGATTATGCCAAAGGAGAACGCATTACCTTGCCAGACGGAGTCTCTTTTACCTTGCTGGATGACGTGCCCAAAGGGCATAAGATTGCTGTGCATACCCTCGCACCGGGTGATGATGTGATGAAATATGGTTTCTCCATCGGGATTGCCAAAGAGCAGATTGAGCAGGGAAGCTGGATTCATAGTCACAACCTGAAGACGGGTCTGCACGGATTGCTTGAATATGAGTACCAACCGGGAGTCCAGGTTCAGACGGACATGCCTCGGGAACATCTACGCTCATTCGATGGATATTTGCGCCCCAATGGTGAAGCAGGTATTCGTAATGAAATCTGGATTGTGAATACGGTTGGATGTATCAACAAAGTGTGTGAAGCTTTGGCACGTATGGGTCAGTCCCAGTTTGGAAGCCGGGTAGATGGTGTATTTCACTTTCCACATCCATTCGGGTGTTCACAGCTTGGTGATGATCTGAAGTATACACAACAGTTGCTGGCCTCCTTGGTGGAGCATCCGAATGCAGGAGGCGTGCTCGTCATCGGTCTGGGCTGTGAGAACAACCAAGTAGACGAGTTCCGTGAATGTATTGCTCCGGAATACCGCGGCAAAGTACGGTTTCTCAAAGCACAGGAAACGGATGACGAGCTTGAGGAAGGGCTTCGACTAATGGAAGAACTTGTGGAGATCGCTGAACATGAACAACGGCAGCCGCTTCCGCTCAGCAAACTCAAAATTGGTTTGAAGTGTGGTGGTTCCGATGGTTTATCCGGCATTACAGCCAATCCGCTGGTCGGTGCGGTTGCGGATATGCTGGTTACTGCCGGGGGTACGGCTATTCTGACGGAAGTGCCGGAGATGTTTGGTGCGGAGACGATATTAATGAACCGGGCTGCCAATGAGCAGGTATTTCACGATTTGGTGGACCTCGTGAACGGCTTCAAGCAATATTTTGTGAACCATGGCCAGAACATCTATGAGAATCCTTCTCCTGGTAATAAGGCTGGCGGCATCACGACGCTGGAGGAAAAGTCACTTGGATGTACGCAAAAGGGAGGACGTTCTTCCGTAGTCGATGTGCTGCGCTATGGCAAACGTGTAACTCAAACCGGTCTGAACATTGTAGAAGCACCGGGTAATGATCTGGTGTCTGTTACGGCACTGTCTGCGGCCGGTGCACATATTGTGCTCTTCACAACAGGGCGGGGGACTCCTTTCGGAGGTCCGGTACCTACCGTCAAGATTGCGACCCAATCCGATCTTGCGAATCGCAAAAAACACTGGATTGACTTCAACGCAGGCCAGCTGTTGGAGGGTCGCACAATGGATGAGGTAAAAGTACAGTTGTTCAGCCAGCTGATTGACATTGCTTCAGGGCGGTCACACACACTCAGTGAACAGCATGGATTCCGGGAGATTGCCATATTCAAGGATGGCGTAATTCTCTGAACCCATTCTGGCTGAATTTTGTTTATCGTCTGCAATATCGTTTGCGATATATTATATGGTGAACCACAGCCAATCCCGGTTGAAATGTGCATTACAACCGGGATTGGCTTTATTTAGATTCCACGGATGCCAAGGGCTTTGGCGATGCTTGATAATGAGGCTGGTGAAGCATGTTGTTGCAGTTGAGCAACTAGCAGTTCACGTGCCTCTTCTACACTACCTTCAAACGGCTTAATGCCGTGACGTTGCATCCAGTGACCAGCAGTCTCGTATGCAGAGCTGTTCCAGGCGACTTTGCCTTCTGCGAGCCCTTCTTTTTCTTTGGTGCCACTGATCACAAGGGCTGTACAGCCCTGAAGGTCGAGAAGTCCACGGTCAAATGCTTTTTTGTCTTCTTTTGCTCCGAATCCTGCTTGAGCACGAAGAGCACGTCCATCGATGCCTTCCTGTTCTACAACTATCGCATGGAGTTTGAACGCTTCACGGGACAGTAAACCCGCCTCATACTGTTCCTCGATGGTTCTGGAGTCGGCAAGTAGTCGGTGTACCCAAGGGAAGTATTCACTTGAGACAAGAAGCGCTTTCTTTTTGACGAACTTTCCATATGCAGCAATGCCCTCTTCGGCCAGGCGTGAACGCCATAACCAGGGATCCAATTCATCATCCTTGTGCCAATGTTCTTTGGGGGTTAACGATGACAGTGAAGGGTATTCGGTAAATAGGGGAGCAAGAGGCAGCAGTCCTATAGACTGGATACGCTGTACTGCTTCCTCGTACGTTACAACGGGTTCATATGTCATGATATCAGCAGGCTCCTTTAAGCAGTATGGTGAAGCGATTATTTGGTTGAAGCAAGGTATATCCGGCTTACTTCCTCAGCATGCTGACGAATCTCGCTGCGAAGTTGGAGAGGTTCGATCACTTCAGCTTCACGTCCCAATCGGTAAAAGAATCGTACGGCCCAGTCCCACTCTCCTGGTGGACAAAGGAATGACAATTCCCAGAGATCCGGGGCAATTTCAATCATCTTCTCGCCGATATGCTCGTCCTGTTCGGCTTCAATCATCCCCCGATAACTCAGTCGCACCGTCACCCGAGTTGGCGGCTGTTCTGGAGGGATCGGCTTGTTCTGCTGTTGCTGTGCCTGTTCGTTCAGCACCTGTGTATCCTGTGGTTCGATCGCCTTGACATCGATAATTCGGTCGACCCGGAACAGACGCTGTTCACCATGTTCCATGGAATATGCTTCACAGTACCAGAAGCCGGAGGAAGCATATACACGTGTGGGACAGATATGCAACCATCGCTGACGTGATACGGAGCGATACAGCACATTCAGCCACCCATGTTCGGGTATACATGCCAGCAGAGCGTCCAGATGAGGAAGGATGTAATTGCGGTCTGGAATATGATGATGCAGCTGTTGGAGCATGGGATCCATTCGCGACATGATATCATCCGGAATGATGGCCTTAACTTTGTTCATCAGAGTCCAGCGTTTCTCATGAAAGGGCGTGTCGGCGTATCGACTTAGACCTTCAAGAGCGAAGATGAGCGTCGCTGCCTCAACCGGGTCCAGCTGTAATGGAGGCAATACGTAACCCTCCATAAGGCTGAAACCGCCTCCCGGACCGGAAATGGCAATAATGGGCACATTCATCTCGGAGAGGGACTGAATATCCCGGAGAATGGTGCGACGGGAAACTTCAAATTTCTCGCCCAATGAGTGTGCCGTTTCGTGACCATGCTGTAATGCCATAACGATGGCGGCAAGCCGATTTGTTCTGTTCATGTCAGCCACTCCGTTTCGATCTTTGCGCCGCCGGAAAGTGATGTCGGAGTTATATTTCTATTGTAACAGCTTATAAGTGACACCATGAGTGTCACCAATATTTCAGCTGCATCATTATTTTCCAATGGATCAGCTACATGGTTCACACAATCAAGTTCCGGCGGGCTTCATTAAAATGTGTGTCTCGTCCAATTCGCTTTGCATACTGATATTTCCTTCTATCAAAAATACCACAGATAATGCCAAAAACCCGTATCCGATGTAGACGGATACGGGAAGTAGCAGCTTTTGGCTTACAGAAGACGATAAAGGTCTAAAATCTATACCAATATCCTCACTAAAGACAAAAATAAGCTTAAAAGGGATGAACATGTGACACTTTGTATCACGTGCATTTCCTTTGCATTATAGGCTTTCAATATGACCCATATAGCGAAATACCTTATTTCATTTCAAGCAATTGTACCCCACGGGCTTCAATCTCAACACTTCCCGATAGCTCCCGATTGGTAAGCAGATCAAGTACGTTGGCTGTACCGAGATCATAGGATTGCGTGGAAGCATTATGGTTCATGACGAACAGGTAGGGTTTGCCATCTTTGGTACGTGCGCTTACTTCAACACCTTCCGGTGTCTCCAGCAAGGACTCTACGTTCTTGGCTGCTGCAAGCTGTCCCAGCAAACCATCGAGGAAACGTTCATCCGGGTCGGATGCAACGTACCAGGCTTCACCTTGACCATAGGTGTTACGTGTTACAACAGGCATGCCTTTATAAAAATCGTCTCCATACTCCGCGATGACTTCGGCTCCTTCACTGTGCAGCAGGTCACACAGCATGCCGCAGCCATACTCTCCTTCAAGATCGCCGTAGGCTTCTTTGAGGACTATGCTGTTCTTTTGATCAGGCAGCAGGGCATCAATCTCTTCCACCCAGATTCCGAGCAGCTTACGTAACTCTCCCGGATATCCACCTGTGGTCACGAGATCGTTCTCGTTGACAATGCCGCTGAAGAAGGTCGTCAGGAATGTTCCACCTGCTTCAACATACTTCTCCAGTTTGGCGGCGAAACCTGGTTTAACCATGTAAAGGACAGGCGCGAGAACGATGTCGTATTTGCTAATATCCGTATCCACACTGACGATATCTACCTGTATGTTTCGGCGGAAGAAAGCGGCGTAATATTTGTGAATCTGATCTACATAATTCAGGGCAATCGTAGGTCCGCTTGATTTTTCAATGGCCCACCAGTTATCCCAATCGAACACAATGGCTACTTTGGATTCAACAGATGCATCCAGGGTGGTGTCACCGAGTACCTGCAATTCCTTGCCCAGTTCAGCGACTTCGCGGAATACACGTGTATTCTCGTGTCCGGCATGCTCAATAACTGCACCATGATACTTCTCACAGGCACCGATGGAGCGGCGAAGCTGGAAGAACATAATGGTATCAGCCCCGTGCGCAACAGACTGGTAACTCCACAGGCGCATAACACCAGGACGTTTCAATGAGTTATAAGGCTGCCAGTTCTGCTGACTTGGTGTTTGCTCCATCAGCATGAACGGTTGACCATCTTTCAGTCCGCGCATCAGGTCATGAGCCATTGCTGTGAAACTGACGGGTGTTGCGAGACCAGGATAGCTGTCCCAAGAGACGATATCCATATATTTTGCCCATTTGAAATAGTCCAGCTGCTTGAAAAATCCCATCAGATTGGTAGTCACGACGGAGTCGGGAATGTGATTCTTGATAGCATCGTATTCCAACCGATAACAATCCAGCATGCTGTCGGAGTTAAATCGGGAGTAGTCCAGCGAGATTCCCTGGAACGTGGAGTTATTGTTACCCCAGTGTTCGCTCAGGTTGCTCGGTAGAACAATCTCATCCCAATCGTAGAAGGTATGCCCCCAGAAATTCGTGTTCCATGCTTTGTTGACCTGTTCCAGGGTCTGATAGCGTTCTTTCAGATACACCCGGAATGCTTTCTCACAGTTGTCACAGTAACAGTCACCGCCATATTCATTGGAGATGTGCCATACGAGAACTGCGGGGTGATCCTTGTATCGTTCAGCCAGTTTATCTGCAATCTTCTCGGAATATTTGCGATAGGTCGGGCTGTTGGGACAGGAATTATGGCGCCCACCGAATTTGCGTTTGCGTCCATCGGCATCTACACGAAGTACGTCTGGATATTTCTTCGCCATCCAAGCCGGATGGGCAGCAGTGCTCGTTGCCAGGCATATATAGACACCATTTTCATGTAGACGATTAATGAGTTTGTCGAGTTCTTCAAAATGATAAGTAACTTCATCAGGCTGAATCAATGCCCATGAAAATACGTTGATTGTGGCAATATCAATGCCTGCCAATTGGAACATGCGCAGGTCTTCAAGGTGGGTTTCGTGATCCCACTGTTCCGGGTTATAATCGCCCCCGTAGAACATTTTGGGCAGTTTGCTGCTAATCAATGTGTTCACCTCTTGTATAAGAATAATCCTATACTATATGATACATATGACTTTTAAAATATAATAAAAGTAATGAACTATATAAGAATACGGAAGTATATTTCGGCTTATATCCAAGGAGGCATCGCATGTTTATCTCACCCCGACATCAACGATATTTCATGACATCACGTGATCAGCCGCTGCCCCTATATATTGAGAGCCTTGGCTATAACGGCAATCAGGAGAAGGTGTCCAGACCTGTGGGGTATCCATGTTACCACTGGCTTCAGACCGTGAAGGGAGCGGGGGAATTCAGATTTGCCGGGTCCACGGTCATACTGGGGGAAGCATCGGGTATTTTGTTGCCGCCGAATGAGCCACATGAATATGTGCGCGCTCAGGGAGAGTGGGAGACACTTTACATTACATTTGGCGGTTCGCAGTGTCCGGGAATTATGGAGTCGCTGGGTTTGGGTGAAGCGGCGTTCCATCAGTGGGAGCAGCGCAGCCCGTTCAACGATTATGGCCAGGAAGTGCTGGATTCGATCAGCAGTGATCAGGATTTGTCAGGACTCGAAGCGTCAGCGGATATATACCGGTTTCTGATTTTGCTCAAAAAACATGGCATGACGGGCAATCGTTCTTCGATCTCACATGCCGTGGAGAGACTCGCTCCACTCATTGCATTCATGGAACAGCACTATGCGAATCCCGAGATTGGTCTCGAACATATGGCTGACGTCACCGGGATCTCATCCAGACATCTCAACACCTTGTTCAAACAATCCTTTGGCATGACCGCTTATAGTTATTTCATTTTGCTTCGTATTCGCAAAGCCAAGGAAATCATGACTGGGGATACTGCTCTGACAATCCGGGAAACCGCAGTTCGGGTGGGCTTTCGGGATTCAAGCCATTTTGTTGCTACTTTTCGCAGGATTGAGGGAGTCACTCCTGAACAGTTTCGTAATTTGTACTAACTTGTACTCAAATGATTAAAAAGTGATGCCAGGAAGGTATTGATGCATGAGGGTCATTGCCGTTATGATGGTATCGATTCCTGAGATTCGAAAACGTTTAAACGGACACCTTGTATCCGTTCTACTTAGAGAGGATGATTGAAGTTGACAACAACGATACCCTTATGGGACCATGCTGCACCGTATGCAGCCCAAGGCCATGAAGACGAAATGCCACATTTGATTCCATTTATTCAGCCCGGTTCCGAGAGCGCTGTCATTGTATGTCCTGGTGGTGGCTATGGATTTTTGGCGGATCACGAAGGTGCTCCAATAGCCGAGCTGTTGAACCGTGCGGGCATCAGCGCATTTGTCCTGAAATATCGCGTAGCGCCTCACCAGCATCCTGCACCGATAACAGATGGTCAGCGTGCCATACGTTATGTTCGTGCGCATGCCGAGCAGTATGGCATCAATCCTGCAAAGATTGCCGTACTTGGTTTCTCCGCAGGCGGGCATCTTACAGCAACACTAGGAACGTTGTATGACGAGGGCCAACCGGATCATGAGGACCGGATTGAACGCCAAAGTTCACGCCCGGATCGGGTTATCCTCTGTTATCCGGTCATTACGATGGAGTCTTACGGACATGCTGGATCTCGTGAAAATTTGCTTGGGCCGAATGCGTCTGCTGAGCAGATCAAGGCATTCAGTGCGGAACAACAGGTGAGAGCGGATGCTCCAGAAGCGTTCATCTGGCATACTAGCGATGACCAGGCAGTACCTGTGGAGAATAGCTTGCGTTACGCACTTGCACTAGGTGCGCATGGCATTCCCTATGACTTGCACGTTTTTGAGAAAGGTTCACATGGTCTCGGATTGGCTGAAGACAACCACGCGGTGCGGGCTTGGTCTGATCTATGCTTGACGTGGCTTAAAAATCAAGGCTGGTAATCATATTAGTGCTCTTGAGCGAAGGAGAAAATGACGATGAAATTGCAGAAAAATGACAAGCTTCTGTTTATCGGAGATTCGATTACGGATTGTGGTCGGGAACATCCTGTAGGCGAGGGCAGTTCAGGCCTGGGCCATGGTTATGTTGCGCAAGTCCATGCACTGTTGCGGTCCATCTATCCGGAATTGATGTTGCGTATCCAGAATGTGGGTAATGGTGGGAATACGATTCGTGATCTGAAACAGCGCTGGGATCGTGATGTGCTGGACCTAAAACCGGATTGGTTGACGATCATGATCGGCATTAACGATGTGTGGCGTCAGTTTGACAACCCACTGTCAGCAGAATCACATGTGTTCCTGGAAGAATACGAATCCACATTGCGTGAACTGGTGGCTTCGGTTCGTCCCAATCTGAAGGGTCTGGTACTGATGTCTCCTTATTATCTTGAGGCCAATCCGGAAGACCCGATGCGGGCAACGATGGATATTTACGGAGAAGCGGTACGCAGGGTAGCCAGCGAGTATGATGCGGTGTATGTGGATACACAGGCTGCATTTGCTCCATTTTGGAGTCATTTCTATACGGCTGTGCTGACTTATGACCGAGTACATCCGGATGCAACAGGCCATATGGTACTGTCCAAAGCATTCTTGGATGCCATCGGATTCGAATGGTCAGGCGGCGTCAAATCTTAAAAAGGACGTGATGGCATGAGCAACGTAACTGTAGCAGTGCAAACCCCGGCATTGCTGGGGGAAGGCCCGAGCTGGGATGCGGAGAACAATCGATTATTGTGGGTAGATATTGAAAGCTTCAAGGTGCATGTGTATGATCCGGTTACAGGGCAGGATCAGGCTTATGATGTCGGTGAACATGTCGGCGCGGTTGTTCCGTATCGTGGTGACGAGGTTGTGGTTGCTTTACGCAGTGGATTCCATACGTATAATCTGCTTACGGGTGAGCTGCATGCCATTGAGGACGACCCTGAACAAGATAAGGATACCAATCGTTTTAATGATGGAAAATGTGATGCACAGGGACGCTTCTGGGCAGGCACGATGAGCTTGAATAATGAGAGCAAAGCCGGATCGCTGTATTGTTTGGAGCAAGGACAACCTGTGCGAACAATGGTACAAGACGTGTCTACATCCAACGGTTTGGGCTGGAGTCCGGATCGGCAGACCATGTATTACATTGATACCCCGACACGTGCTATTGACCGGTTTGATTTTGATCTGGCAGCAGGTACGATACAGAATCGGACAAGCGTCATTCACATACCCGAGGAATTTGGTTTTCCAGACGGGATGACAGTCGATGCTGAGGGTATGCTGTGGGTAGCGCACTGGGGCGGAGGAAGAGTGACTCGCTGGAACCCGGAGACATCAGAACTGTTACAGCAGATTGAAGTGCCTGCAGATCAAGTAACATCCTGCTGTTTTGGTGGGCCGGAGCTTGAAGATTTGTACATTACAACAGCACGTAACGGGATTAAGGAAGAACGTCTGAAGGAGACACCGAATGCTGGCTCACTTTTTGTCATCAGACCAGGGGTTAAAGGCCAGAAGACTCACGCTTATGGTAGCCAGAAATAAACGGTTGCCAGTCAAGCAGTGTACTTCTGTCTGTTTTTCCAGGAAAGTAACGATACAACTTTTTAAACTTTTATATAAAATGTCGAAAGATGCTGCTAAAACAGCATCTTTTTTGTTGTGTAAACAAGATAAAACACTGAAAATATTTCACAAAAATAGGATTTGGGATAGAGGTGTTTGTCTTTTGCTATCGAATGTTAATTATTGAAAGAATTATCCATATAACAACGAATGCAGAGTAGTTTTGTAAGCGCTTAAAAATGACTGGAAGGGGGTGATATTTCTTGTAATCTGAATGCATGAATTCGTCTGACACGCCATCATCAGCACGATGAGACAGCGGGAAGACCGGAATGCAGTGACCAAGTTGAAGAGGAGGCTGTGTAAAAATGAGAACGTTTATGGGGAAATTACGGGTCATGAGTCTGACGGTTGCCGTGGTAACGGCTTCGCTGGGAGGGCTCGCTGGAACTACAGCAGCGGCACCGAGTGAAGCCTATGAGTGGAAAAATGTAGTGACCGGCGCAGGGGGCGGATTTGTACCAGGTATTATTTTCAACGAGTCGGAAAAGGATCTGATTTATGCCCGTACCGATATCGGGGGAGCTTATCGCTGGAATGCGGCTAACGAGAGCTGGATCCCGTTAACGGATTTTGTCGGCTGGGATGACTGGAACAAAAACGGTGTAGACGCACTGGCTACGGACCCGGTTGATCCGGATCGGGTGTATATGGCAGTCGGGACGTATACGAATTCATGGGACAAAAATAATGGCTCCATCTTGCGCTCTACGGACCGGGGAGATACATGGCAGACCACAACACTTCCGTTCAAAGTTGGCGGTAATATGCCCGGGCGTTCGATGGGAGAACGCTTGACCGTGGACCCGAACGATAACAGTATCCTGTATTTTGGTGCACGAAGTGGTCACGGACTTTGGAAAAGTACCGATTACGGTGTGACCTGGAATGAAGTAACAAGCTTCCCGAATCCGGGGAATTATGTGCAAGATCCTTCGAATGAATATACCAGTGACATCGTAGGTCTGGCATGGATTACGTTTGACAAAACAACAGGTTCGGCAGGACAGGCAACCCAGACAATCTATGTGGGTGTTGCGGATAAAGCTCAAAGCGTATATCGCAGCACGAATGGTGGCCTGACCTGGTCAGCTGTTGCTGGTCAACCTACAGGTTATATTCCGCATCATGGTGTGCTTGATTCCAATGGAAGCCTTTATATTACGTATAGCGATGGTGTTGGACCCTATGATGGGGAGGAAGGTGACGTTTGGAAACTGAATACGTCGACAGGTGTCTGGACCAACATCAGCCCTGTGCCAAGCAGCAGCACGGATAATTATTTTGGATATGGCGGGTTGGCTGTGGATGCACAGAATCCCGGTACATTGATGGTTGCGACATTGAATTCCTGGTGGCCGGATGCCACCTTGTTCCGAAGTACAGATAGTGGAGCGACGTGGACGCGCATATGGGAATTCGACGGATATCCGAACCGGAAATTGCGATATACACAGGATATTTCGGCAGCGCCATGGCTCACCTTTGGTATTACGCCTGCCCCGCCTGAACCATCTCCGAAACTGGGCTGGATGATCGGCGATCTGGAGATCGATCCATTTGATTCGGATCGCATGATGTATGGAACAGGTGCTACGATCTATGGAACGAAGAACCTGACGGACTGGGATGATGATAAAAAAATCAATATTTCAGTGATGGCGAAGGGTGTTGAGGAGATTGCTGTACTGGATCTAATCAGCCCGCCAAGTGGTGCGCATTTATTAAGTGGAGTGGGGGATGTCTCAGGATTCCGTCATAACAATCTGGATCAGGCTCCAGCTACCATATTTACGAGCCCGAACTATTCATCCACAGAAAGTCTGGATTTTGCAGAGTTAAGTCCAAATACGATGGTTCGCGTAGGTAAAGCAGATTATGCTGCTGATCCAAATGCGAAATCCATTGGTTTATCCAGTGATGGGGGCACTACATGGTATAAAGCCAATGCAGAACCTGCTGGCACAACTGGAGGGGGAACGGTAGCCATCTCTGCGAATGGTAACCGGTTGGTATGGAGCACGTCAGACAAAGGCGTGCATTATTCGACTGGCGGCAATTCCTGGACGGCAAGTACGGGCATACCTGCACAGGCGAAAGTGATTTCGGATCGCGTAAATCCAAACAAATTCTATGGATTTGCAGCAGGTAAAATCTATGTGAGTGTGAATGGTGGTGCTTCCTTCACAGCATCGCTTGCGACTGGACTTCCGATTGAAGGAAATGCAGATCTGGATGCCGTTCCGGGTGTGGAAGGAGAACTGTGGTTTGCTGGCGGTAGTGAGGAAGAAGGTCCTTACGGATTGTGGCATTCCACGGATTCAGGAGCGACATTCACGAAGCTTGCCAATGTAGAGGAAGCAGATAGTATCGGATTTGGTAAAGCTGCCCCTGGGCAAAGCGTTGTCGCGTTATACACGGTTGCACAGATCGATGGAACACGTGGATTCTTCCGCTCCGATGACGGTGGGGCCAACTGGGTCCGAATCAACGATGATCAGCATCAGTATGCTCGTGTAACCACGATCACGGGTGATCCGCGTCTGTATGGAAGAGTATATCTCGGAACGAATGGCCGTGGAATCTTTTATGCTGACCGTGTTGGAGGTAACAATGGAGGAGGAGACGGCGGGGGTACACCAGTGACCAACTCTGTGATTACACCGGTTACGGCTGAATTTGATCGTAAAGCAGGCAATCAGGTTAATATTCCAGTCACGTTAACGCTGAACGGCAATACACTTGTATCCATTCGTAACGGGAATGCAACGCTGGTTTCAGGTACAGATTACACGTTGACAGGCAATGAGGTCGTATTGAGTAAAAACTACTTGGCTTCACTGCCGAACGGCGCAGCTGCATTAACCTTTCAATTCAGCGCAGGTAGTCATGCGACCTTGAATCTGCTCATTAAAGACACGACAGCTGCACCAGCTGGAACCATACGCATTGAGATGTTTAATAGCAACACTCAGGCGACGGGCAGCTCCATTAGTCCCAAATTCAAACTGACGAATACGGGCACTACCGCATTGAATCTGTTCGATGTGAAAATCAGATACTATTACACGATTAACGGGGAGCAGTCTCAGAACTTCTTCGCTGACTGGGCGACTGCTGGCAGTGCGAATGTAACAGGCACGTTCAGTGCACTCAATCCAGTACGGACAGGTGCTGACCACGTGCTTGAGATCGGCTTCACGGCTTCGGCTGGAACACTGAATGCGGGACAAAGCACGGAAATTCACACTCGCATCTCCAAGAGCAATTGGACCAACTATACACAAACCGATGATTACTCCTTTGCAGGTAGTCAGACTTCTTATACGGACTGGACCAAAGTTACCGGTTATATCGCAGGAAGTCTTCAATGGGGAATCGAACCTTAAAGTGCGCAAGTTAATGAAATGAAGGGTTGAAAATAGGAGTCCTGATTCGCCAAATGATCGAAAGGCGATTCAGGGCTTCTTATTTTGTCGAAATATAGTGTAAACTATAGAGAGTTACCATTGCTTAAACAATCGTTTTAGGATATAAAAAGATGTACAATCATTTTAAAATTAATGTAACCGCTAACACTGGAAGGCGTTTATAACCGATATATAATAGTTGGTATAACCTGTACAGATATAGAGGAAAGATTAGACAAGGGGGTCGCGATCATGAACCGGTTGTGCAAGGTGCTGATTGTTGACGATGAGTTTCTGGTAAGACAAGGTATAAAGCACCATATGAACTGGGAAGCTGAAGGATTTATCATTGTGGGTGAAGCTTCCAACGGTGAAGAAGGATTACAGCAGGTGAGCCTGTTAAAACCGGATATTGTGATTACCGACATTGTCATGCCTGTCATGGATGGTGAGACTTTTGTCCGTACATTAAAAGCCAGTAATCCACAGATCGAAGTGATTGTACTTAGCAGCTTCAGTGAGTTTGAATATGTACGTTCAACGCTTCAGCACGGGGCAGCAGATTATATTCTGAAACCGAAGCTGGATACGAATGAATTATTGCAGGTCCTTCAACGCACAGCAGGTAAAATTCCGGAGTTACAGTTTGAGCCGTCGCACGATGGTTGGAGACTCGGTCAACTGATGGAGAAGATGCTCTCCGGATTTACACTGGACGAAGATAGCGAGATGCCGATGATTCGAGACACCTTTCCACACGAATCCTTTCGCTTGCTAGTGTACAACCCGATAGATGCAGAAGGGAATCCGCTGAAGCTGGATCAGGAACAGATCGAAATCAGGCTTCGCAGTGAACTGCCTGAAGTGGAATGTGCAATGGTTCCGGCAGAGAGCGCATTACCTGTTATGCTTCTTAATGTCGATCCTGCGAAAGATGAATGGATGGTTGAACGCATTAGACAGCTGGCTAGTGAAAATGCAGGGGGACAAGGCAACCCTGGATGGGTGCTTAGTGACAGCTTTACTTCATTTGAACAGATGGGTATCGTATACCGTGAACGCCTGATCAAGCTAATGGAATATCGTTTCTATTATAAGGATCGACCAATTCTCGTGTATGGTGAACTTCCGCCGATGCATCCGGCAGGTTACCAGTTCAATGTGAATATGTTTTTGCAACATGTGAAGCGTAACCGGGTCGAAGCGGCAAGAGAGTACTTGCAGGATCATGCGACAACACTTGGACGGGATTATATTGCCGATGTGTTTGAGATCAAGTCCTTTCTCGGTAACCTGATTTTCAACGTAACGATCACTCTCGCAGATATGGATGTTCAGTCTGCAGGGCTGGAAGAGAGCAAATACACGTATTTTAAAAATGTGGATGGGGCTACGAGCCTAAATGAAGTTATGTCTGTGCTTGATCAGTTCATGATGGAAGTTCAGGAGTGCACCGTCGGTGCGGGTGGAAAACGAAGTGATCCGAACATGAAGATGCTGCTGGATTACATGCATGAGCACTTTGATCAGCCGCTTGGGCTTGCTGAAGTAGCCAAGCACTTTCATTTTAATCCATCGTACTTATCCAGTTACTTCTCATCTCACAAAAAAGAAGGATTCAATGAATACCTGAATAAAATTCGGATTGAAAAAGCGGAGGAACTGCTCCGATCGGATGATGTAACGATCTCGGAGATTAGCAGTATGGTTGGTTACTCCGATCATAGTTACTTTTGCAAAGTGTTCAAAAAATTCACCGGACTATCACCAAGCCGATACCGGCGCAAATTCTGGGCATAAAGTCAGAAGGATAAGATCATGAAGAAATGGATGAACCAATTATCTCGTCTCGGATTATTTCCCAAGTTGTTTCTGGTTATGGTCGTCAGTATTGTTCTCGTCTCTGCACTCATCTTATGGACGACCATTCACATGTCTACCAATCTGTTTACCGAGACGTTTAGCATCACGAACTCTAAAGTGCTTAATCAGATTAAGACGAATTTTGAATCCTTTAATGACGCCATTGCTGCCGTATCCAACAATGTGACGCAAAGTGGAGCGATTCGAGGGTTTCTGTCCGAAGGAGATGCCGATTCCCTCACCATGGCAAAATCCTTCTATAATATGAGGGAAACGATGGACCGGATTCAATCCATAACAGAATCCTACGAAGTAGGCATAACGATTATCGGGATTAATGGACGCAGCTATTCCACCAATCGTGCCCACCTTCAGATGTCAGTGGATGAATTGAAACAGGAGCCGATCACAATGGAAGCCGCTGAGACGCCCAGTCGTCTTATCTTTGATGATTACCAAAACGATGAAACTGTCGGAAGTCAGCAGATGATTTCTGCCACGAAGGCGTTGACAGATCGAACTCGCAGCCGAATATATGGTACGCTCTATGTCACTATGAGAGAGGATGCGTTTCGGCAGTTCTATGCCAGCTTTACAAGTCGAGGCAATGACGTAGTCATTATGAACGAAAAAGGTGAGATTGTATCTTCGAATCGTGAAGACTGGATCGGGACAACCCAGTTGGATTTGTTATCGTATGCCCGAGAAATGAACAAAAACTCTCCCAGAAGCATCAATGCTCGTGTCATGGATCAGGATAGCGTCGTTCTATCCGAGTATTTACCGTTCTATCGGTTTTACATTGTCAATGTAGTGGATAAGGATCTGGCGATGGGTCAACTCATCGACATGAAGACAGTTGCCCTGATCTGTGCGGCTATTGTTGTGGGGGCACTTATTCTCGTGTTTCTCATCACCAGCCAGATTACCAAGTCATTGCGCAGACTTGTGAAGCAGATGTCCAACATCACAAAAAGTGATCTGGACAACTATATTCCGGTGAGTGGAAGCTACGAGAGCAGGCAGCTGGGTCATGCTTATAATTACATGCTTGATGAACTACATGATTATGTGGATCAGCTAGTACAGACCCAACGTGAACAACGTAACGCAGAGCTTGCGGCATTACAGAGTCAGATTAATCCTCACTTCTTGTACAATACCCTTGCCTCTGTCAAAGTTCTGGTACAACAAGGTAACAAGGACAGGGCAGCAGAGACCATTAATGCATTGATTGGACTGCTGCAAAATACGATCAGTGATGTGAGTCAGACTGTTACAGTGGAACAAGAAGTCGAGAATTTGAAAAATTATGTCTTCATTAATCACGTCAGATATGGTGGTCGGATTAAAGCAGCCTTCTACGTCGCTCCGGATTGTACTCACTACCATGTACCGAAGCTGGTGATTCAGCCGTTTATCGAGAATGCTTTTTTCCATGGATTTATCAAGAAAGAAACGGGTACGATTCATGTCATGGTTTCCAGAGCGGGAGAATCCCTCATCTGTGAGATTATGGACAATGGTGATGGAATTGAAGGGCTTGTGATGGGAGAAACGTTGCCAAATCCAAAGAACAATCGACAACTGTTCAGCGGTATCGGCATTCGTAATGTGCATGATCGCATTGAGCTATTATATGGTTCACCTTACGGTGTCACCATTATGAGCAATGTCGGTGAAGGAACGAGAGTGACCGTTACACTGCCTTTAATCACGAGTTGAGTTGAAATCTAATCCAACTAAATACACCCGAAAATGCGATCCCTCGCTTCTGTATTTATACAGAGGCGGGGGATTTTCACGTGTCAGAAGTAAAGCGAAATACATATTTGTACTATTTCAAGATCAAGAAATTACAAAATCAAAAGAAATTACAAAAAACCAAATTTAATGCAAACGGTTTCTGTAAAGGTTTTCATTGTGGCAATAAGATGACAAATCCGTACAAAATTATTACTAACGAATGGAGATATGGGAATGATAAGATGAATACATCGAAAGCAACCGCTTTCAGAAAACGCAAACAAATTACACACAAAGAGGTTGAAGGGGAGTTGAATGTTTTGAAAAAAATGTGGGTATTGATGCTCGTTACAGTATTGCTGTTGTCTGCATGTTCATCCGGTGGTGGAGGTAATTCCGCTAGTGGTGGTGATGAAAAAACAAATGAAATTACGGTCTGGGCTTGGGACAAAGCTTTTAACGTTGCTGCAATGGAAACAGCAAAAGAAGCATACCAAAAAGCAAATCCTGATGTAAAAATTAACATCATTGAATACGCTCAAGCTGATATCATTCAGAAACTGAACACAGGTCTTAACTCCGGAACTGCCAGCGGTCTTCCAAACGTAGTTCTGATTGAAGACTATCGTTCACAAAGCTTCCTGAATGCATATCCTGATGCGTTCAAAGATCTGTCTTCCAGTATCACGGCTTCCGATTTTGCAGATTACAAACTCGGACCAACAGCGTTTGATGGCAAACAATACGGAGTACCATTTGACTCCGGCGTTGCTGGCTTGTACTACAGAACTGACTTGCTCGAAGAAGCAGGCTACAAAGCTGCTGACCTGCAAGACATCACTTGGGATGACTACATCCAAATTGGTAAAGACGTAAAAGCTAAAACAGGTAAAGAGCTTCTTTCTCTTGACCCGAATGACCTTGGTTTGATTCGTATGATGATCCAAACTGCAGGTAAATGGTATTCCGCAGAAGATGGTAAAACACCTGACATTGCTACTAACGCTGCACTGAAAGAAGCTTTCATCACATACAAAGCGATGATGGATGCCAACATTGTTAAATTGCACTCTGACTGGAGTCAATTCGTTGCCAACGCCAATAACGGTAGCGTAGCAACAATTCCTACAGGTAACTGGTTCTCACCATCTGTACGTCAAGAAGCTTCCCAATCCGGTAAATGGGCTGTGGCTCCAATTCCGAAAATGGCTGGTCAATCAAACTCTGTTCACGCATCCAACTTGGGTGGTAGCTCTTGGTATGTGATGAACAACGTTCCTGGTGCAGATCAAGCAGCTGATTTTGTAGCAAAAACATTTGGTTCTGACAAACAATTGTATCAAGATCTGTTGAACAACATCGGTGCAATTGGTACGTACAAACCAGCAGTTGATGGTGACGCTTATGCCAAAGCAGACGAGTACTTCGGCGGACAAAAAATCTTCACAGACTTTGCGAATTGGACAAAAGAAATTCCAAGCGTAAACTATGGTATCAACACATATGCCATTGAAGATATTCTGGTTGTAGAAATGCAAGCATTCCTGAACGGTAAATCAATCGATGACGTTCTGGCTGATGCACAAAAACAAGCTGAAGCACAATTAAACTAAGATACCCAAGGTAACTTATAGAACCCTAGGAAACATCGGAGCCGTCTCCCATGTCCGGCGCAAGTCGAACCGGATATGGCGAGAGGCTCCGTGGGTTCTACCCATGTTCCATGGAGAGAGAGGAGCCATACTGTGAAAGCCATGAATACAGGAGACAGTCTCCAAAAGAAAAATAATTTGACTGGATGGGCTTTTGTTTTGCTGGCTGTTGTCGGGATTGTTGCATTTTACTTCTACCCGATGATTCAAGCGCTGCTCTTATCGTTCAAGTCTGGTGTAGGAGCCAATCTTGAATTTACGGGCCTTTCTAACTACAAAAGATTGTTAGTTGATACAACGTTCCGTACAGCATTATCGAATACATTTATCTACTTGATTATTCAAGTGCCTGTAATGATTATTCTTGGTTTGTTTATTTCCGTATTGCTGAATGACAGCACACTACGCTTCCGGAGCTTCTTCCGTACAGCGATTTTCTTGCCTTGTGTAACTTCATTGGTAGCGTACTCTGTTGTATTCAAATATTTGTTCGCACCAGATGGAATGGTGAATCAATTCCTGATGGGCTTGCACATTATTGGCGATCCAATTCAATGGATCACAGACCCGTTCTGGGCTAAAATTACGATCATAATCGCCGTTACTTGGCGTTGGACCGGATATAACATGATTTTCTATCTGTCATCCCTGCAAAACATCGATCAATCGATCTATGAAGCTGCAAGAATTGACGGAGCGAATGCTTTTACACAATTCTTTAAAATCACAGTACCTTTGCTGAAACCGATTATCCTCTTCACGTCGATAACATCAACGATTGGTACATTGCAAATCTTCGATGAGATCATGAATATTACCAAAGGTGGTCCAGGTAATGCGACCATGTCGATTTCACAATACATCTACAACCTTTCGTTCAAATATTCACCGGACTTCGGTTATGCAGCAACAGTGTCGTATTCCATCGTAATCTTGATTATTGTATTGTCCATCATCCAGTTTAAAGTGGCAGGTGATAATAAAAATGGCTAAAGCTAAAGCAAAACGGATTTTCACTTATGTGTTCCTATCCATCGTCGCCTTTGTATCCATTTTCCCTTTCTTCTGGATGCTGGTCAGTTCAACAAATGCATCAGTCGATGTAACCAAGGGTAGACTGCTGCCCGGTTCAGCTTTCATTGATAACTTCAACAAACTGATTGATTCGACAAATCTGGTACAGGCTCTCGGAAACTCGGCGATTATCTCTGTAATCTCCACTGTCTTGGCACTGTTTATTGGTTCCATGGCAGGTTATGGCTTCGAGGTATATCGCACGAAGTCCCGTGATATCGTGTTTAATATCCTGTTGTTATCCATGATGATCCCGTTTGCAGCGATCATGGTACCACTGTATCGTATGTTCGCAACCATCTCGGGAGTAGCACCAGTTATCGGAATCAACACGATGGCAGCGGTTATCCTGCCAACCATCGCAACAGCGTTCCTGATCTTCTTCTTCCGTCAGAACACCAAAATGTTCCCGAAAGACTTGCTGGAAGCTGGACGTATTGATGGGTTGAGTGAACTCGGCATCTTCTTGAAGATCTATATGCCAACCATGAAAACAACATATGCAGCGGCAGCAATCATTACATTCATGAGTAGCTGGAACAACTATCTGTGGCCACTCATTGTATTGCAAACGCCTGACCAACAAACGATTCCATTGTTGATCTCGAATCTTGGTGCTGGTTATTCTCCGGATTACGGAGTGATAATGACAGCGATCGTGATTGCAACACTACCTACAGCAATCGTATTCTTCATCATGCAGAAACATTTTGTTGCAGGTATGGTAGGTTCCGTGAAGTAATGAAAACAGCATAATCCGTGCGAATGACGGGTGCAGGAAAGAAGAGAGGACGCCAGTTATGGCGTACCTCTGTCTTTTTTGTTTATGTAAAGCAAAAAGGAAATCCAGATGAAACCTTGAATAAGTCAAACTATAACGTTTTAAAGGGAGAGAGAGCCGATGAAAGCAACAAAGGCAGATATCAACTGGTTGGGAGACGTAAGTGTATTTGAGGTGAACCGTCTTCATGCCTATTCCGATCACCGTTATTACCAAACGATGGACGAGGCTGTAGGTTCAGGCGCGATGTCCATGCGTTATGATCTGAATGGTACGTGGAAATTCAACTATGCGATTCGTCCAGATAGCCGTTCTGAGTTTTTCTATACATCCGATTTCTCCAGTGAAGGCTGGGATGATATTGAAGTTCCAGGGCATATCCAACTGCAAGGATACGGACAGATTCAATATGTAAATACACAATATCCTTGGGATGGCTTGAATGAGATTCGCCCGCCAGCACTGCCACAGGATAAAAATCCGGTTGGAAGTTACATTCGCACATTCCACCTGCCAACAGGCTGGGAGTCGAACCCGGTATATATTTCTTTCCAAGGTGTAGAGTCTGCATTCTATGTATGGCTTAACGGACAATTCGTAGGATACGGAGAAGATAGCTTTACACCATCTGACTTTGACCTGACGCCATTCCTTCAGGATGGAGAGAATAAACTCGCGGTTGAGGTGTACCAACGCAGCACAGGCAGCTGGCTGGAAGATCAGGATTTCTGGCGTTTCTCCGGCATTTTCAGAGATGTGTATCTGTACACCGTCCCAACTGCACACGTTCGTGATGTCCATGTTCGTACAGATCTGGACAAGTCCTACACGAACGGTACATTGCAATTGGATCTGAAGCTGGAAGGAAAAGCCGTTGCTGGAGCGCGGGTAGAGGCTGAACTTCGTGATCGTGAAGGCAATACCGTTAAGACGTTTGAATCCAAAGTTAACGATGGACAAGTAAGTCTTCGTGAAGACATTGGTACAGTGAACCTATGGAGCGCAGAGATTCCATACTTGTACCGTCTCTATATTCGTGTATATGATGCTGCGGGTGCACTGGTTGAGGTTGTACCTCAAGCCGTTGGTTTCCGTACATTTGAAATGATTGACAAAGTGATGCACATCAACGGTAAACGTATCGTATTCAAAGGTGTCAATCGTCATGAGTTCAACCCGCGTCGTGGACGTGCAGTTACGAAGGAAGACATGCTGTGGGATGTTCGTACGATCAAACAGAACAATATGAATGCCGTGCGTACGTCACACTATCCAAACCAAAGTCTGTGGTATGAGCTGTGTGATGAATACGGATTGTACGTCATTGACGAGATGAATCTGGAGACACACGGATCTTGGCAGAAACTTGGCGCCGTTGAGCCTTCTTGGGTTATTCCAGGGGACAAACCGGAATGGCATGATATTGTTATGGACCGCGCTGTATCCATGGTGGAACGTGACAAAAACCATCCGTCCATTCTGATCTGGTCTTGTGGTAACGAGTCCCATGGTGGTGAAGTGATTTATAAAGTATCCCAGTACTTCAAATCAGCTGATCCAACACGTTTGGTGCATTATGAAGGTGTATTCCATGATCGCCGTTTTGATGAGACAAGTGATATGGAGACCCGCATGTATGCCAAACCGGCTGACATTGAGGAATTCCTGAATGCGAATCCTACCAAGCCTTATATTAGCTGTGAGTATATGCACGCTATGGGTAACTCTATTGGTGGTATGCACAAATATACGGAGCTGGAAGACAAATACCCGATGTATCAAGGTGGATTCATCTGGGATTACATCGACCAATCCATTTACAAAAAAGATCGTTACGGCAAAGAGTTCCTCGCTTATGGCGGAGATTTCGGTGATCGTCCATCAGACTATTCGTTCTGTGGTAACGGTATCGTTCATGCTGATCGTAAAGTAACTGCGAAAATGCAGGAGGTCAAATTCCTGTATCAGAACATCAAGCTGTTCCCGGACCGTGAAGGCGTTAAGATCGTGAACGGTAATCTGTTCGCAGATACATCTGCGCTGGAACTGGTATACAGCCTGGAGCGCGAGGGGCATGAAGTGCTGTGTGGAACATTGGAAGTCAACGTGGATGCGCAAAGCGAGACGGTTGTGAAACTTCCTTTGGATGTGGCCTCTTTGGTTGGCGGCGAGTATGCTGTGAACACTGCACTTGTGTTGAAAGCTGCTACATTGTGGGCTGACAAAGGCGAAGAAGTGGCATTCGGACAGTTTATTTTCACACAGGATCAGGTAAATGATGCAGTTGAAGTGGACTCGAACCTTGTAAGTGATGTACAAGTTATCGAAGGTGACGTTAACATTGGTGTTCGTGCTGGCAAGACGCATGCGCTATTCTCCAAACAGTTCGGTACACTGGTTTCCCTGAAATTGTCCGGTCGTGAGACCATTGCGGTACCACCTGCACCGCTCTTCTGGCGTGCAATGACGGATAATGACAAAGGCATGGCGATGGGCTACGAACTGGGTGCCTGGTATGCAGCGAGCCTGATGCCACGTTCTGTAGAGTGGAAGGCAGAACAGAAACCGGATCAATACCGGATCGAGTTCACGTATAAGCTCAATATTTCGGCGGATGTACAAGTAAAAGTGGTCTATACTGTACATGCAGACGGAAGCGTACGTGTGCATAATACGTACAAAGGTACATCTGGATTGCCGAACCTGCCAATCCATGCATTGTCCTTCAGAACGTCACCTGACTTCGAAAACGTGGAATGGCTCGCGATGGGTCCCGAAGAAAACTATGCAGACCGCGCATTTGGCGCACGTCTAGGAATCCATGGAAGCAAGGTAGCTGATACTGTAGCTCCATATCTGGTACCACAGGAATCAGGCAACCGTACGGGCGTACGTTGGGCCAAATTGACAGACAACGCGGGACGTGGCTTCAAAATTGAAGCATCCGTAACTCCAGTCGAGCTGAATGTATCACCATATACGGCATTTGAGCTGGAGAACGCACAACATGCGTACGAATTGCCACCTGTGCACTATACGGTCGTGACTGTAGCGGGTAAACAAATGGGTGTCGGCGGTGATGATAGCTGGGGTGCTCCAGTTCATCCGGAATACCTGATCCCTTCAGACGGCGAACTGACATTTGAATTTGTTATTCGTGCACTGTAAATAAAAGAATCGTACAGAATAAAGAATATATTGATTATAGAACAGAGGTCTTCGCTTATCGGAGGCCTCTGTTTTTTTGTATCAATGAGCGAGTGGGTTGTTAATACCTTTGGGTGTGATCTATGAAACCGTTCTCTCTCCGGTGTCGTAATGTACAAGACAGGAAACATAAGAGGGGGGTTCAAGGTGAGTAAAAAAGCAAAGACAGGTATATGGGTGACGGTATTAGTCTTCTTGGGCATCATTGTTGGATGTTTCATATGGTATTTCAATACCGCTTCAGGTGAACGAGCACTCAAAACAATGAGGTCCAATAACTCGGGTGGCCTGGAGCGGGTTGTTAAAGTGTACAGTAATAATGGTGAATTGATTCAGACCTATGATGGCAAAATTGACGTGGAAGATACGGAATACGGCAATAAAGTATTATTCGATCTCAATGGGAAACGTGTCGTGATCTATAATGCAACGATTGTTGTTGAAGAGAAGTAAAGCGTAATTCGCCAGTCTTGAAGAAGTACTGGTTTGGAATTAGGAATGACACCCTATTGCTTATATGGTAAAATTAAGGAAATGATATAAGGGTCGGGTGAGATTTTTATGGTGGATATGTACCTCATAATCACTGTTGCAATTTTGGGAATGATTCTGTTCTATAGCTTGATCGCTTATTTCTTGATTCGTTTCATTTCGAGAAAAGCATTCAAGCTTACACTAACCAAATATGAAATGACGGAGATTATGACTTGGCTCGCCGTGCTGTTTATTGCCTTCATGATGATTAAGAATGGTTCAATAAATCTTCTCTTGCCGGTTATTGTACTTATCATTCCATTGATCAATTTGCGAAGATCTAATCGGAAGCATCGAGAGATGAATTAGTATAGCTTCTTGAGTTGGGGTAATGAACAAGGAGGAGTTTAGTGATGATTCTGGGCCGATCAACTGACACTTCAGGTTTAACGCAGGTTGCCAATCTTTCGGATGAGTTGCAGTCTGTTTTTGATCAAGTAGAAAGTAAATATCAAGTAGTTGATATTGAACTATTCTTTGTTTTCAGGTGTCTCCCTGGGGAATATGAGAGAAGGTCCACGGTCAGGCATGTGAAGAAGGAGAATGTCATCTATTTTGATCTGGTGGTCAGCGAGGACCAGTATAAGACATTAAGCAAAAGCAAACAACGGTATGTGTTAAGCCATGAGTTTTATTCTTTTTTGAGTGAGAAGCTTCAGAAATACAAGATTGAACATCTAAACGTGAATGAATTTATCGCAGATATGGGCATGTGGCTGAGGGAGATTGGATGGTTGCAGACCGAAGAGGAAGCCGAAATAAGTGAATTTGAAGAAAAATATAATTAACATAATAAATAAAACATAAACAACAAAAAGAAGCCCTCTTTCGAGAGCTTCTTTTTCATGGGAGAGGAGAAACCGGACGAAGAGCTTATGGGGAAACGTAAGTCTTCTCCGCGGTTGTCTACGACACTTGTGATGTCGATAATTATAGAATCGCCTGATTGTTTCCTTTTTATACATATGCGTCAACAATTCGTCAACAATTTTCCAAGGGAAATGAAGACCGAACATTTTTCAAACTGAACCCGAGTGTGGTACGATAGCTTTATCATTAAACTTACATAAAGAAAAGGTGACTCGTCAGTGAGAGTGGTATCTGGGAGTGCAAAAGGCAGGCCGCTGAAGGCTGTTCCTGGCACAGGTACGCGGCCAACCACCGACAAGGTGAAGGAAGCGTTATTTAGCATGGTTGGTCCTTATTTTGAGGGCGGCACAGCATTGGATCTGTTTGCAGGCAGTGGAGGTCTCGGTATTGAGGCGCTGAGCCGCGGCATGGACAAGGCTGTTTTTGTTGATTTGGAATCGAAAAGTATTGAAGTCATCCGCATGAATCTGAAGGCAACCAAGCTGGAAGACCAGGCGGCCGTATATCGTAATGATGCAGGTCGAGCATTGAAGGCACTCGCCAAGCGAGGCACAACGTTTGATCTGGTGTTTCTGGACCCGCCATATCGCATGAAGAACGGGCACGAGTTGATGTTAACCATGCACGAACTGGAACTTCTGGAACCCGAAGCAACCATCGTGCTTGAATATGAATCCAAACATGATTACCCTGAGCAATTCGGCCCGTTTGAACAAACGCGCAAGGCTTTGTATGGGGAGACGGCAGTATCCATCTATTATTATGCGCCTGAAACAGTTGAAGATGGAGAATCCATTACACCGGAAGAGGAGGCTCCTCATGACTGAAATGATACATCGACAGGAACGGATCGCCGTATATCCTGGAAGTTTTGATCCCGTAACGATGGGGCATCTCGATATTATCGCCAGAGCGTCGAAGCAATTTGATCGCGTCATTGTGGCTGTGTTGAACAATATGAGCAAAAATCCGCTGTTTACGGTGGAGGAACGCAAGGAACTGATCACGGAAGTAACCCGCCATCTACCAAATGTGGAGGTGGACAGTTTCCGTGATCTGACGGCCAATTATGTCCGGCAAAAGGAAGCACAGGTTATCGTTCGCGGTATACGCTCAGTAACTGATTTTGAATACGAGCTGCAATTGGCATCGACCAACAGCAAGTTGAATCCGGATGCGGAAACGATATTTATGATGACGAATCCAAAGTATTCCTATTTAAGTTCCAGCATCGTCAAAGAAATCGCTCATTATCATGGAGATGTAACAGATCTTGTATCACCTGAAGTGGAAGCTGCGCTCCGTCAGAAAATCAGCGAGAAAACCGGCGGTTAAACCAGAAGGTAAGACCTGATAGACTAATCATAATTGCAAGAAGTAACGCTAGACCCATGCAGGCAGCAGGGAAGGCGCTCCATATGGCGTTAATCGTGTATGTGTTGCCTGGATTATGTATGAAGAGCCAACTGAATGGTGTTGACAGGTCCTGGTCTGCATTCGTCTGTAATGTGGTCCAGGCTTGTGTGCTATATTGGCTGAACGGCATCCAGAGGAACAGACTGATAATAAAGGCGATGATCCCATGAGTCAGGCGAACTCCGGCAAAATACAACATGGATTTGCTGTCGGGTCCAGTTCCTTTCAGGACAGCAGAGACTTGCAGATGGGAGCATAGACCGCCCCATCCCAAAACAGCTGCAAGCAGGGACATCAGCAGGGCAGGTGTAAGCGAAGTTTGGCTCAAATGGTAGGTGCCCAAATGAAGCTCCAAAAAGGCCGGCCACAGCGCAGCAGAAGAACCAGGAGTCACATAAAGGGAGAGTAGCCGGATAAATACGGCAAAACCGATCATGTATCCTCCGGTCATCATCAAGGTCTGCACAGCCTGGGATACGGTGTCACCTAACAGTTTGCCAAACCCTCTTCCATCACGACTATGGGCTTCCCTGGCTGCAATCATCATATCAGACCATATGCTGCGTCGTTTGATCTTAGAGTGGTGGGGGACAGATGAGCGACTTGTGGAACTTGCAGGACTTGCAGTCTGCGAACCACGAGAACTGTTATCCGCTTGGAGGGCTGTCGAACCAACCCGATCTTTCTGGTTACCCGGTGCAGGCAGGAGACGCACGGCAAAAATGGCAGCAATCCAGCCGCTGATCCAGTGAACCACTAAGAGGAAATATCCGGCAGCAGGCTGGTGAAGAAAAGCAGCACCAACGACCAGGATAATCATCATTGGATTGGCAAAATGAGCTGCTGCTGCAAGGACAACCGCCTGCTTGGCGGTAATTTGTCTATCCTGAAATAAACGGGATACTGCATCTGCTCCTGCGGGGAATCCGCCGCACATGCCAACAGCGATAGCGAGCCCAGCGCTGCCTGGAAGTCTGAACCAGCGTTGCATTAGTGGTCCGAGCAAGGCACCCATCGCGTGGGTGAAGCCAAACGCAGTGAGCATTTGGGATAACATCAGGAACGGAAGCATGGCAGGGAAGATGATTTTCCACCATATATCCAGACCTTGAATAGAGGCATCAAACGCTTCTTTGGGGGAAGCAACTACTGCAATGACCAGTGCTAAAGCGCCGGTACTTAGAAGTATCGTTCGTAACGGGCCAGAGTCTCTAACCTCGCTCTGTATTGTCATCGTTTCACCTCATATCAAATAACGCCGATTCGGCATCTGAATCGTTATGGACGGCCGAATGACGCCTCAAGGGCGGTTCGGCCTTGACCGGACAGGCTATGGTATACAGTGGCCTATCCGGCCTGTACCATTGTATGCACAGGGACCAGAGTGTTAGACTTGAAATAAATATTAAACAAGATGAGCTGAGTATCTGCATGACAAAGAGAGCCAAACCTAACCGGAGAATGGAAGTATTCAAAAGGTGGCATTGCGATCACTAATTAGTGTAGAGTTCAGCTTATATAGAGATACAAAGAACGGAGGCTCATGCGATGAATCGGATTCGTAAATCTGGCGGATTCAGAGCTTCGATCTTTGTGATCGTGGTGGCTCTGGTCGTCTATGTTGCCGTGTACATGCCAACGCCGTATATCATATATATGCCTGGCAGTGCAGATGAAGTAAAACCAATGGTAACCGTTAAGGGTGGGGACCAGGATGAACGCGGTGTATTTATGATGACGACTGTGTCGGCAACGTATGCCAATGTGTTTTTGCTAGGAACCTCTCTGTTCAATCAAAATGCTCAAGTGGATAAAAAGGAAGACCGACTGCGCGGCAAAAGCGAAGCGGAATACTCTGCCGAACAAGTATGGTTCATGAGTGACTCGCAATCCTCCGCAATGGAGGCTGCGTATGAGCAGGCTGGCGTTGCGTACTCCATTGTACCTGAACATATCTTTGTATTTGGACTGTCCGAAGACCCAAAACCGGAAGGAGACATTGCTCCGGGCGATATTATTCTGGGAGTGAACGGAACAGCTACGCCGGATAATACGGTGCTTTCGGCCCAGTTAAAAGATAAAAAGGTCGGAGATACGGTCGAAATGCAACTGGAACGTGGTGGAGAGACCATTAGTCGGGACGTGAAGCTGATTCAGGTAAAAGACAGTAAAACGGGTGAAACCCGACCGGGACTCGGCGTAATGATTGGTGCGGTTCAGAAGGTGAAAGCGGAAGATCCGGACAAACAGATCTCCTTCACCGATACCCAGGTTGGTGGTCCGTCTGCCGGATTGATGTTTACTTTGGAGATTTATAACCAGTTAACACCTGGAGATCTGACCAAGGGGCATCGAATTGCGGGTACAGGTACCATAACCAAGGACGGTGTGGTGGGTGCCATTGGTGGTGTAGTGCACAAAATTGTAGCCGCTGATCGAAAAGAAGCGGAGTTCTTCTTCGTGCCGAAGGATAATTATAAGGAAGCAGCAGCGAAGGCTAAACAGATCGGCACCAAAATGAAACTTGTGCCTGTGAGCACGGTGGATGATGCGCTGGCTTATCTGAAAACCTTGTCCGTGAAATCATAGGACTATGACCGGGCGGGAAAGAGATAGAGTTGAGATGAAACGGATCGTTGAGAAGAATGGCTGAAATCGAAAGTATGGATTGCAATGAAATGAAGTGTGATCAAGAGAAATGAGCGTATCAGCAGATTCAAAGGGTGTAAGTGAACCCAAAGAATCAAGATAAGAGAATCCCCTTGTTGTGATGTGCCTGAGCGGCGCGCAGCAAGGGGATTTTTTTACTTGTACAGTTGAGTGTCGAATATTTAAGAATCAATGATCCCTAAATGATGGAAATTAAAAGCTCTAAATGAGATGAAGCCTTTTGGTCAAAAGCGGATTACAGTCTCACCGGAGACTCATAGTAATCACTAAACATCTTGCGTGTATCCCTATGCTCGCAAGCGAGCCCATACGCAACCTGAGCTTGGATATCCAGTTCAAGTTGATTGTGTGTGAACGTCGACGGTTTCAGCACAACAGGAAGCGACGCGGTCTTCTTCATTTGTTTAAGCAGACTCTGCCCTTGAGCATTAAATCCAAGTACACGGAGATATCCGGGTCCGGCAGCCAATTGCTCTGGTGAACACTCGGCTTTGGTGTGATTCAGGAGCAGGTGGGCGAGCATACGCTGGAGCTTTGTGCGTGTGTAACGTTTGGTCTTCAGTGCATTTAGGAGTGCTTCAACTGAAGGCTCCGGGAGCTGAGCCAGTGTACGGATCAGCCGGTGTTCCAGGCCTTCCGTGACTTCGGCGATGCGTTCCAGCTCGGAGGCACGGCGGGTGGCCGCAAGGTGCAACAGCGGCTGTGCAAAGCGCTCCCAGTGTATGGGAGCGCGCCCTTCCTGCCATTCGCGATGCAGAATGGCAAGGGTTGCCGCTGGCACGTATGGCGCGGCGGCATTGGGTCCGTCCGCCATCAGCAGGCGGCGGACGGCTGTGGCACTTGCGATCGCCCCCGGCCCGGGCGTCGCCTCATGATACGCGGCACCGGTACGCGCCGCCGTAAAGGGCTGGATCGCGCTGCCAAGTCGTTGCAGCGCGATCAGGTAGTGCAGCCCAAGCGAATTGTTGGGCTGCTCCAGCAGTGCAGCGGCGTCGTGAGCATCGACGCCGCCGGGCGCCAGCGCTGCCGCCGCGCCTGCGTACGCGGCGGGGTAGCTGGCGCCTTCCCGCAGGCGGCGCGCGATGTCCTCGCGCATCCCTGCGGGCTCCACAGCCAGCACGCGCGCAATGCGCTGCAGGCTGTCCAGGTCGCCGGACTCGCTGCCGAAGCAGAGCGAGTCCACAATGCCGGTGCGGTGCAGCAGCGATACCGCACCGAAGGCAAACCACTCGGCCGGTTGTACTGCGTACGCCACCGGCAGTTCAAGCACCAGATCAGCGCCTGCGTGCAGCGCCATCTCGGTGCGTGCCCTTTTACCCACGATGGCGGGTTCGCCACGCTGGAGAAAAGGGCCGCTCATAACCGCAACAACGGCGTCTGCGCCGCTTAGCCGCCGAGCTTCTTGCAAATGATAAACATGCCCATTGTGCAAGGGGTTATATTCAACAATGACGCCTACGGCTTTCATGATTAGACGTACTCCTTTCAATTGGATAACCGAGTATGTATAACATCCATTCCATCATAGGGGATGTCATGTATTAGATCAAATCATGCACCTATTCAGACAAGAAAAAGGCACAAATCCAACATCAACAGATGTCAGACTGTGCCTTCAAATCTATTGTATATTACACATTTTCGATAATTGGAGAACAACTTCTTCATCTTTAATAAGTCATATTAATAAATCATCCATAATAGGACGCTTACCCATACACTTATATACATTAGGAAGTTAACCCAATAATCACATCTCACAATCTCAGAACACCTAGACACTCTTGGGTGCGGGAGAAAGACTAGCTTTCGGCCCAAAAAATTCATAATGAATGTTGTCTGCCGCAACTCCAAGCGCCAGAAGCTCCGTATACACTGACCGCATGAACGAAACGGGTCCGCACAGATAATAGGTGGCATCCAGTTCCTCAATCACTTGGCGAAGCCAGACCGCATCCATGTAACCTTCCTTATGAAAATGACTGCTCGTATGATCAGCAACCTCAGGTTGTGTATAACAATAATAAGCTTTAACGCTCTCATTAAGTTCGGCCAGACTGTTCACGTGATCACGGAACGCGTGAGATTGACCATTCGGACTTGCATGTAAAAAGTAATTGCACGGTTTTCGTTCAAATGAACCAGCGTATTTAACATACTGATCATGGGCGTTAAGCCAACACCGCCACTAAGCAGCACAACAGGACGTTTATCCTCTGCATCCAGCGTGAAGTCGCCAGCAGGAGCGGATAGTTCCACTTGACTACCTTCTTCAATGTGATCGTGGAGATACGTGGATATGACTCCATTAGGGCGCTCTAATCCACCTAGCTCACGCTTAACGGAAATGCGATAGTAGGGTTTACCCGGGGTGTCTGAAAGGCTATACTGACGAATCTGGGTAAATGACTGTGCCTCTGGCTGGATTTTGATACTAATGTATTGTCCAGGTTTATAGCTGGCGATAGGCTGACCGTCGTCTGGAACGAGGTAAAAGGACGTGATGATTTCACTTTCCTGGACTTTCTTGGCAACTTTGAAGGTACGAAATCCTTCCCAGCCACCCGTCTGGTTTTCCGCTTCCGTATACATGTCCTGTTCGATTCCGATAAAGGCGTCTGCAATGACATTGTAGGCTTCGCCCCACGCCGTGATGATTTCATCCGTTGCCGCGTCTCCAAGCACATCTTTGATGGCTTGCAGCAGATAGGTGCCGACAATCGCATATTGCTCAGGAACGATACCTAGGCTGCGATGTTTATGTGCAACTTGCCGGACGGTAGGTAGGATGGAGGACAGATTATCGATATGCAGGGCAGCGGTGTATACCATATTGGCGAGGGCGGCTTGCTGTCGTCCCTGTTTCTGATTTGCGTGATTAAAAATGTTTAGTAGTTCCGGATGAGCCGTAAACATCGTTTCATAGAAATGGCGTGTGATCGCTTCGCCGTGGACTTCAAGTACGGGTACTGTAGATTTAATGACTCTAATTGTGTGCTCGCTTAACATACATTTTCCCTCCCAATATAATATGATATAGTTGGATAAACAATCGGTCATGGAGCTGATCGTGCTTCGGTTTATAGCAAGTATAGATAGGGGACAAGTGGGTCTGTGTGACATAGATCACACTAAACGTTAACGAAATGTGACCGCTATTTGCAAGGAACTACAATTAAAATGACGACTTGTAGTTTATCTTGAAGTGAGTCTATAATAGACCAGATGGAGTAAATGGTTCTGAGCCATTGGTTTTAAAATAGGGTGTAAAGTTAAAAGTGTTGACAAACGTCTTGAAAAATCGGTATAATGATTTTTGTTTGTTAAGTCAATTTCATAATACTTTTAACGAAGATTCGTCAGAATACATACAGTCAGGATTTATTGCTTTACAAAAGCAGGCTTGACCTGTATAACTGTCGTGATACGTTTGATACGAATTATGAAATTGGTTTCGTTTGGAGTGATGGAAATGTTAATGCCATTTCGCAAAGTGGCTACCAGTGATGGTCCCCTGAAGTTTGACGAACAGTGGGATATCAAGGAACTGGTTTCTAACCGACAAGATATCACAGCCGTTACCCCGCTGACTGCGGACTTATCTGCAGAATTCAGAGAAGGTGACGTTGTGGATGTTCATGGCAAGCTGACCGTAGGAGTGGACATGTTGTGCTCCCGTTGTCTTAAGCCAATTAATGAACATTTTCATATTGATTTTCATGAGCAATTCAAGCAGGGAAAACAGCCAGAGGATTTACACGAAGACGATGATACGCTCTATGTGGATGGAGATAGCGTTGATCTGAAGGGTTATGCCGAGGAAGCTTTTCTGCTGGATCTTCCGTTTATACCGCTATGTAGCGATACATGCAAAGGGTTATGCCCCAAGTGTGGCCATGAGCTGAACGAAGGTGACTGCGGTTGTGATAACCAGGTTATCGATCCGCGGCTTGCAGGGCTCAAGGATTTTTTTAAATGAGCATGATTGAAAATCGAACATTTTAAGACTACCTGCAAAGGTTGATTTTGATAAGGAGGTGGGAATAATGGCAGTACCTCAACGGAGAACGTCCAAGACGCGTCGCGACAAACGTCGCACTCACTTTAAATTGGCTGTACCGGGCATGGTGAAATGTGAACAATGTGGCGAACTTAAACTTAGTCACCACGTGTGCAAAGTGTGCGGAACGTACAAAGCAAGAGAGATCATCTCTCAATAATAGCTGGACATTAAGTAGCACTTCATTTCGATGAGGTGCTACTTTTTTTGGGGTTAGAGGGTATCGGTAGAGTGAGTTAACAGGCATGAAATCCGTGTGCCACAAGGGTGGATTGTTTTTGTTAGGCCAGCCTTTCTTTTTGACACGGGATGAGATATACTATAGTTTAGTACCAGGTTCTAAGATTTGGCGTTACATATAGATGAACCATGATCCGTTTGAGAACGACCCTGGTGACCAGGGATGCAACTATAGAAGCAACAGGAACGAATGGTTGAACTGGCCGTATGGGACGGTTCCGTAAACGATACAGCGGGGGGTGTCAGGCATCGAACGTGTACCGAAGAGACAGAGGCAACAGCAGTTAACCAAAATGATAGAAGAAAACCCGTTTGTGACGGATCAGGAACTTACGCGCCAATTGAAGGTGAGTATTCAGACGATTCGTCTCGACAGGTTGGAACTTGGAATACCCGAACTTCGAGAGCGGATGAAACTGATGGCAGAGCGCTCGTATGATCAGGTACGCTCGCTGCCCCTGCATGAGATTATCGGTGATATTGTGGATTTGCAGCTGGACAAGAGCGGGATTTCCTTGTTTGAGATTAAGGAAGAACACGTATTTTCCAGAACAGGTATTGCACGTGGACACTATGTCTTTGCGCAGGCCAACTCCTTGGCTGTAGCAATTATTAATGACGAGATTGCGTTGACTGCATCAGCAGATATTCGCTTTGTCCGTTCGGTTCATTTGGGGGAAAAATGTATTGCAAAGGCTTATGTGCGATCGATCCCAGGTCAAAAGGGCAAAGCCAAAGTGGAAGTGTTCACTTATGTAGGTGAAGAAATGGTGTTTCAAGGCAACTTTGTAATCTACCATTCAGGTGGAGAAGACAGCGAAGAAGGAGGTCATTTGGAATGAAAATCGTCATTGATGCCATGGGAGGCGACAATGCACCTGCATCAACGGTAGAAGGTGCGATTGCCGCAGCCACGGAATGGGCGGATACACAGATCGTCCTGATCGGCGATGAAGCCAAGCTGGAGCCTCTTTTGAGTCAGTCAGGTGTGAGACCTGCCAATCTGACGGTTCGGCATGCTTCCGAAGTTATTGGTTCGGATGATGAACCCGTTAAAGCAGTACGTCGCAAGAAGGATGCCTCCATGGTGGTAGCTGGCCGCATGTTGAAAGAGGGCGAAGCGGACGCGATGATTTCGGCGGGTAATACCGGAGCGCTCATGACAGCGGGTTTGCTTGTTGTAGGTCGCATGGAAGGCATTGAACGCCCAGCGCTTGCACCCATGATTCCAACGATTGATGATGTGGGTGTACTTGCCCTTGATCTCGGAGCGAATATGGATGCCAAACCGGAGCATCTTGCACAATATGGCCTGATGGGCAGTTTGTATCGGCAGAAAGTACAGGGCATAGAATCCCCAAGAGTGGGATTGCTCAATGTAGGAACAGAACCAGGCAAGGGAAATGAGTTGACCAAACATGCATATCCCTTACTGGAGCAACTCCCAATTCGCTTTGTTGGTAATGTAGAGGCACGTGATGTGCTGACCGGTGCTTGTGATGTGCTTGTATGTGACGGTTTTGCAGGAAATATACTGCTGAAATCGCTGGAAGGCACAGCAGGTGCCATTTTCGCCTTGCTTAAGGAACAATTCTCCTCTTCACTCAAAAGTAAACTGGCTGCGGCTGTACTGATGCCTGAGCTACGTGGGTTGAAACGGAAGCTGGATTATACGGAGCATGGCGGAGCGCCGCTCCTCGGTTTGAGTAGACTGGTTGTGAAAAGTCATGGATCTGCTGATGGCAATGCCATCAAAAATGCTGTACGCCAAGCTCGGATTGCTGTGCAGAATCAGCTGGTAGAGAGCATATCTAAGGAAATTAGCGGGAAGTGAGTGACGACATGAATAATTTGCGCCCAGTAGGGATTATTGGTACAGGGAAATATGTGCCTGAGAAAATTTTGACGAATAGCGACCTGGAGAAAATGGTCGATACCAATGACGAGTGGATCGTCAGTCGTACAGGAATCAAAGAGCGTCATATTGCTGCACCCGATCAGGCAACTTCCGATCTGGCATATGAAGCGGCTATTAAAGCCCTTGAATCTGCAGGCATGACAGGCAGTGATCTTGATCTGATTATTGTTGCAACCATTACTCCGGATTCTTCGTTCCCATCGACAGCCTGCATCTTGCAGGACAAACTGGGTGCAAAAGGTGCGGCGGCATTTGATTTGTCGGCTGCATGTTCCGGATTTGTATATGGTTTGGCGAGTGCTACGAGCTTCATCCAAAGCGGCATGTACAACAATGCACTTGTTATTGGTGCGGACTGCTTGTCTCGTATTACGGATTATACAGACCGCAACACATGTGTCCTCTTTGGTGATGGAGCAGGCGCAGTGGTCGTTGGTGAAGTTCCGGAAGGCCGTGGATTCAAAGCATTTGATCTTGGCGCCGAAGGTGCTGGCGGTAGTCTTCTTCAGATGGAAGGCGGCGGTTCCCGTTTGCCTGCGACTGCAGAGACCGTTGAAAATAAAAAGCATTACATCTACATGAATGGTCGTGAAGTATTCAAGTTTGCAGTACGTGTCATGGGTACGGCTACCATTGAGGTATTGCGTAAAGCTGGTATGGAGCGCACGGATGTGGATCTGTTTGTTCCTCACCAAGCAAATATTCGGATTATCCAATCTGCGATGCAACGACTTGAACTTCCTGAAGAGAAGGTTGTAGTCAATGTGGATAAGTATGCAAACACATCGGCTGCTTCCATTCCACTAGCTTTGGTAGAAGCAGCCGAGGAAGGTCGCATGAAAGCCGGAGATACCGTTCTGATGGTTGGATTTGGTGGCGGTTTGACATGGGGCGCATCCGTACTCGTTTGGTAAACTAGAGAGCTGGGAGATGAATGGGATGGGTAAAATAGCATTTGTATTTCCCGGTCAGGGATCACAGGCTGTAGGTATGGCGAAGGACGCGTATGAGTCCGTGCCTGCGGCAACCGAAATTTTTCGTACAGCGGATGAAACATTAGGTTTCTCGCTGAGCAATCTTGTATTTGAAGGACCGGAGACCGAGTTGAAACAGACATCAAATACACAACCGGCTCTGTTGACAGCAAGTATTGCCTTGCTTGAAGCTTTCAAAGAAAAAGGAATTCAGCCTGACTATACGGCTGGACACAGTCTGGGAGAATACAGTGCACTGGTGGCAGCAGGCGTTCTTTCGTTTGCTGATGCAGTGAGCATTGTACGGGCGCGTGGTCAGTATATGGAACAGGCAGTACCGGGTGGACAAGGAGCGATGGCTGCTGTGTTGGGTGCGGATCGGGAAGCGCTGGGGGTGCTTTGCCGTGACGTATCTGAGAGTGGTCATGCGGTTGAACTTGCCAATATCAATTGTCCTGGACAAATCGTCGTTTCTGGTGTGAAGGAAGGCGTAGCTGCGGTCGCGGAGCGAGTGAAAGAAGCTGGCGGCAAACGCGCCATTCTACTTGAAGTAAGCGGCCCGTTCCACTCTTCATTGATGAAGGGTGCAGCTGAGAAGCTGGAAGAGAAACTGAAAACCGTCACGTTCTCACCGGCAACGGTCCCTGTAGTCGCTAATGTGACTGCAAGACCTGCAGAGAATGGACAAGTTCAGGATTTGTTAACAGCTCAGGTCTATTCTCCTGTATTATGGGAAGACAGTGTGACATGGCTTATTGAGCAAGGTGTGGATACGTTCATCGAGATTGGATCTGGCAGTGTATTGACCGGTTTGATTAAAAAAACAGATAAAACCGTTAAACTCTACAATGTGAACAGTCTTGAAACGCTCGAAGCAACGGCAAGTGAATTAGAAGGAGTTATATGAGTTAAACTAAACTTTTTACACGAGAACGGAGAGGACAGAAAAAAACTGAAGAAGCGGAGCGTTCGCCTAAAAGCTTTCTGAAAGAAAGCTACATCGGAAGCATACGCTATCACTGGATTTTCCCTTTAGAAAAGGGAATCAAAAAAATCTGGGGATAACAGCGATCGGAAGTTTATTCTGTAATCGGAGTGGCAAGTGTAAACATTCTTTGGTTGAACTGATATAGATTTGGGGAAAGGAGGAATGATTATGTCTAAACCATTAGAAGGTAAAAATGCACTCGTTACCGGGGCATCCCGGGGCATTGGGCGCAGTATTGCACTGGCACTGGCTGAGGCTGGAGCGAACGTAGCCGTGAATTATGCGGGTAGTCAAGCGGCAGCTGAGGAAGTGGCGGAAGCGATTCGTGCCAAAGGAGTCAAGGCAATTACACTTCAAGCCAATGTTGGCCTGATGGATGAAGCTGAACAAATGGTCAAAGCTACACTTGAAGCATGGGGCAACGTTGATATTCTGGTGAACAATGCCGGTATTACCCGTGATAATCTGATCATGCGTATGAAAGAGGAAGAATTCGATCAGGTTATTGAAACCAATCTCAAAGGTGTGTTTAACTGCCTTAAGGCGGTTACACGTCCAATGATGAAACAACGGTCGGGAAGAATTATCAATATCTCCTCGGTTGTAGGTGTGCTCGGTAATGCTGGACAAGCGAACTATGTTGCTGCCAAAGCAGGAGTCATTGGTCTAACGAAGGCATCCGCTCGTGAACTGGCTTCACGTGGAATCACAGTCAACTGTGTTGCACCAGGTTTCATTGAGACAGATATGACAAAAGAGTTGTCCCAGGAGCTGGTGGACGGTATGCTGAGTGGTATTCCGTTATCTCGTTTGGGTCAGCCGGATGAAATCGCCGGTGTAGTCACTTTCCTGGCTTCACAGGCTTCGTCTTATATGACAGGGCAGACACTGCATGTTGATGGTGGCATGTACATGTAATTCTTCCCGGACTTGAACAATAGTCGGGGAACAGGCGCTGGACGATCCGAAATGCCGGAAAAAGGCCGGGTTCCCCGGCCGGGAGCCGCATATGTCTTCTATGGCATTTTGCCTGCGATTCTCGTATAATACCAAAGAAGGAGGTGAACCGGATGTCCGATGTATTGGAGCGTGTAAAACGCATCGTCGTCGACCGCTTAGGCGCAGACGAAGCTGAAGTTACACTTGAAGCATCTTTCAAAGAAGATTTGGGTGCTGATTCTTTGGATGTAGTGGAATTGGTCATGGAATTGGAAGATGAATTTGATTTGGAAATCTCTGATGAAGATGCAGAAAAAATCACGACCGTAGGTGAAGTTGTTAAGTACATACAATCTCATACCTAAAGTCATTTTAGTCCCGCACATGTTTTCGAACAGGCGGGACTTCTCATCATTCATTGGTTTTTCTCATTCCGCAAGCAGCTCTACTCAAGCAGGTCTTCCGATCTTGGTTGAATAGATGCCTGTTTGCGGATATTCCCACAAAATACTTGCGTAATGCAGTCGATATAGAGGTGAGTCGGTTTGAAACAAAGAGTAGTAATTACCGGAATGGGCGTAATGACATCGCTCGGAAAAGATTTGGAAACGTTCTGGGGCAGTTTAATGGCAGGAAAGTCCGGAATCTCTCAGATTGAGGCGTTTGATGTAAGTGAATACACGACGCAGATTGCAGCCGAAATCAAGGATTTCAACCCGGAAGAATACATGGATCGCAAAGATGCTCGCAAAATGGACCGTTTTGTTCAGTTCGCTGTAGCAGCCGGCTTCAAAGCCGTTGAAGATAGTGGTCTGAAAATTAACGAGAACATTGATGCAGAGCGTTTCGGTGTATCCATTGGATCAGGTATTGGTGGATTGGGTACTTGGGAGGACCAACATAATGCATTGCTGCAAAAAGGTCCAAAACGGGTAAGTCCATTCTTCATTCCCATGATGATCTCGAACATGGCTTCTGGCCAAATGTCCATTTCTCTTGGTGCCAAAGGGCCTAACATTAACGTTGTTACCGCTTGTGCAACAGGTACACACTCCATCGGAGATTCCTTCAAGCTGATTGCCAATGGTGATGCAGATGCCATGATCTGTGGTGGTGCGGAAGCAACAATCAGACCAACGGGTCTTGCAGGGTTCTGTGCGATGCGCGCAATGTCAACACGTAATGACGATCCTGCGAAATCAAGCCGTCCTTTTGATACAGAACGTGATGGTTTTGTAATGGGCGAAGGCGCGGGCGTTCTGATTCTGGAATCTCTGGAACATGCTCAAAAACGTGGTGCACGTATTTATGGCGAAGTGATCGGTTACGGTCTGACTGGCGATGCACATCACATGACAGAACCAGATCCGGATGGAGCAGCACGTTGCATGAAGATGGCACTTCGCAATGCGGGTATTGAGCCTGAAGAAGTGGATTACATCAATGCACACGGAACTTCGACGCCTGTAGGCGACAGATCCGAAACGCTTGCGATCAAAAAGGCGTTTGGTGACCATGCGTACAAGCTCGCAGTGAGTTCTACTAAATCCATGACGGGCCACATGCTTGGCGCTGCTGGTGGTGTAGAAGCGGTTATCTGTGGATTGTCGCTGACACATCAGACACTGGCTCCAACAATCAACCTGGAAAATCAGGACCCAGAATGTGATCTGGATTATGTACCAAATGTTCCACGTCAAACCAAAGTCAATATTGCCATGTCCAATTCATTTGGATTCGGCGGTCACAATGCCACCATTATTCTCAAAAAATTTGAAGCATAAGGGGCTAGTTCGTTTGAGTGAAGATCTGAAGCAGTTACAACACAAACTTCAAATCAAATTTGACAACAGGCAGCTTTTAAAACAAGCGTTTACCCATGCTTCTTATGTAAACGAACACCGGTTCAGTCAGCATCAGGACAACGAGCGTTTGGAGTTTCTGGGCGATGCCGTGCTGGAACTGACTGTATCGGAATACTTGTATCATTTGTATCCTAACCGTCCGGAAGGTGAATTAACTAAGCTGCGGGCATCTATTGTCTGTGAGCCTTCCCTCGTCAAATTTGCTGAAGCGTTGGGTTTTGGGCAGTATGTACTTCTTGGTAAAGGTGAGGAACTGACTGGAGGACGGACACGGCCGGCACTGCTGGCAGATGTGTTTGAATCTTTCATTGGTGCATTATATCTGGATCAGGGGCTTGCGCCTGTTCGGACATTTCTTGACCAGCATGTCTTCCCATTAATCGTTCTGGGCAGCAAGCTGCAAATGAGTGATTACAAAACGGAACTGCAGGAACTTACTCAGCATCACAATATGGGAGCTTTGGAATACCGTATCGTTGAGGAACGGGGACCTGCCCATGAACGTGAGTTTGTCTCGGAGGTCCATATGGGTCAAGAACGGCTTGGCAGAGGTACAGGGCGTTCCAAAAAGGAAGCGGAACAACAGGCTGCATCTGCAGCACTTGATCGACTGAAGCTTCCGGAAGCCGGAGCTTAACCGATAGCGCATAGACAAACGAAGAGCAAAGAGCAGCCCGCGGGTCCGCCCCGGCGGAAGTAATCGGCCGGACTGCTTTTTGCTCTTTTTTTTGTAAAGAGGTTCAGGAGAAGGTTACCTGATCGTTAACTAAATAAGTGAACTTTATTTTACACAAAACGAAGAGTGCAGAACCAATCTGAAGAAGCGAAGCGTGCGCATTTATCAACGGATTTTTCCCTTGGATAAGGGAATCAAGAAAATCTGGGGATAAGAGTGATCGGAGGATGGTACTGCAATTGGAGTGATCATGTGTAATGACAATTGTTCAATTTAATTAGGCGCTTGAATGCAGTACTTGAAATTTGCAAGAGGAGGTGACGAGATACCCTATGTTTTTAAAACGGATTGAATTGGGTGGATTCAAGTCATTCGCCGACAAAACGGAGATGGAATTCGTTCGTGGCATTACGGCTGTTGTAGGTCCGAACGGAAGTGGTAAGAGTAATATTTCGGACGGAATCCGCTGGGTTCTGGGGGAACAAAGTGCCAAGTCGCTGCGTGGTGGCAAGATGGAAGATATCATCTTTGCAGGTAGTGACGCACGGAAGGCTGTTAATTTCGGCGAAGTTTCGCTAACGCTCGATAACGAGGATCACGCACTTGCATTGGATTTCGGTGAAGTGACGGTGACTCGTCGTGTACATCGCAGTGGAGATAGTGAGTATTTTATCAACAAACAATCTTGTCGTTTGAAGGATATCACGGAGTTGTTTATGGATACCGGCATTGGTAAAGAAGCCTACTCGATTATTGGACAGGGGCGAATCGAAGAGATTCTGAGTACCCGTTCAGAGGATCGCAGGGGCATTTTTGAAGAGGCTTCAGGTATTGTTAAATATAAATCCCGCAAGCGGGATGCTACGCGCAAACTGGATGAGACAGAGCAGAATTTGCTGCGGATTCATGATCTCGTGACCGAGTTGGAAGATCAGATTGGTCCGCTTAAGGAACAGTCGGAGAAAGCGATCCACTATAAGGAACTTCGTTCACAGCTCAAATCGCAGGAAATTTCCATGTATGTGTACCAGATTGAACAGATTCATGCTTCCTGGAGTAAGGCGAATGAGCGACTGCAATCGCTAAAACAGGAAGAGGTTGGACTCGCAGCGATTGTCTCTACGCATGATGCCAAGCTGGAAAATGATCGGAATGCGCTGCGTATCCTGGAAACAGAGACAGAGCAACTGCAATCCGCATTATTGCAATTCAGTGAAGCGACGGAGAAAAGTGAAGGGCTTGGGGAACTGCTCAAGGAGCGCTCACACCATTTGCAAACGAATCAGGAGCAACTCAAAGTAACGCTTGCCGCTAGTGAAGAGAGACATCGCGAACGGGAAACCGAGCTGCTTGCACTGCGTGAGAAGTTTGGCAAGCTTGAGCATGAACTGAGTGATGTGAGAAATCAGTTGTCCCAAGAAGAAGCCAAACTCATCGGTGTGACAGGTGGCATTAGCCAGCAGCAAGAGGAAAGCCTCAAAGGCAACTTGCTGGAACTGATGAATCAGATGGCCCAGACACGAAATGAAATTCGTTACGTGGACCAGCAGAAAGAAACGCTGGAGCGCAGAATGAATCGAGCGGCTGAGGAATCGGGCAAATGGGAAGATCAGAAGGAAACACTGGAAAGTCGTAAAGCGGACATTGAGAAAAAGGTTGTTCGTTTGGGCAAAGAAATCAGTGATCTACGTGGTGGTTATATTACGGAAAGTGAACGACTCCAGTCGCTGCAGAAGCTGCTCGAAGAAAGCCGGGGCACAGTCCGTAAATGGGAACAGAAGCGTGAAGCTCAGGTCTCCCGTCGCGATACGATGAAAGAGATGCAGGATGATTTTGACGGATTCATGCTCGGTGTCAAGGAGGTTCTCAAGGCTTCACGCAAAGGCACACTAAACGGTGTTCATGGAGCTGTGGCTGAACTCGTTAAAGTTCCCGAGAAGATTGAACTTGCAGTAGAGACAGCGATGGGCGCATCCTTGCAGCATGTGGTCATGGAAAATGAGTCAGTTTCCAGACAAGCGATTGCTTTTCTGAAACAACGTCAATTGGGCCGGGCAACGTTCCTTCCTCTGGATGTCATTCGTCCACGTGCCATTGGGGCTGCTGAACGTTCCATGATTGAAGGCATGGAGGGCTTTGTCGGGATCGGTGCTGATCTCGTACAATTCGAATCCAAGTATGCTTCAATCATTGGAAGCTTGCTCGGTAATGTTATTATTGCCGAAACGCTGGAGGTCGCGAATAAAATTGCGGCTCGCTGCCAGTATCGTTTCCGGGTCGTGACGCTTGAAGGCGACGTGGTTAATGCGGGTGGTTCCATGACCGGTGGTAGCCAGCATAAGAAAAATGTGAGTCTGCTCAGTCGTAAACGGCAGCTGGATCAGCTCGACCAGGATATTTTGGATACGGAAAATCAGATCGTGAAGCTGCATTCCAGCGTGGAAGATGTAAAAGTTCAACTGGAGCAGTGTCAGGACAAGCTGGACGAACTTCGTCAGTCTGGTGACGATACCCGAAATGCAGAACAGCAGGCTTCGATGGAAATGAAGCAGGTAGAGCATGAGCTTCGCCATGTGCTAGAACAGGTTGCCGTTGCCGGGCAGGAGAAGAGCGGATTCACCGAAGAGATCAAAGAGCTGGATACGGCTCGCATCGTCGCTGTGAAGAAGCTGGAGCAGCTTGAAGAGGAAGAAAAAGCGACTCATCGTGCCATTCATGCAGCCGAGTTTGCTCGGAAAGCCAATGAATCCGCGAAGGAAGAATTGCAGAGTCAACTCACCGAATTGAAAGTACGCGAAGGTAAGCTCGATCAGGAGCGATTCTCCAATGGCGAACAATTGCGGCGTCTGGAGCGGGAAGTGGAGTCGTTGGTGAAAGATCTTCGTCAGAATCGCACGTTGCTGGCTTCGATGGAGGCAGATCTCAAGAAAACACAGACCGAGAGTGTCAAGCAGATTGAAGATCTGAATCAGTACAAGCTGAAAAAAGCAGAGGCTTCCCAGGAGCTGGACTTCAAACGTGCTGCCCGAACTGAGTTATCGAAGAAGCTTGAGCTTGCCGAGAGCGAAACGAAAGAACAGCGCACGCAGTTGAAAGCGGTGGAAGAGCAGATGCGGCAGACTGAAATTTCCGTGAACCGCTTGGATGTTGAACTGGAGAATATACTGCGAAAACTGACGGATGAATACGAACTGGGCTATGAACTGGCCAAAGAGCGTTATCCTGTGCCGGAAGATGTGGAACATACACAATCAGAGGTACAGAAGCTGAAGCGAAGCATATCTGCTCTGGGTGAGGTTAACCTGGGAGCGATTGAGGAGTTCCAGCGGGTCAATGAGCGATATGAGTTCCTGAGTGAACAGAAGAATGACCTAGTGGAAGCCAAAACAACATTGTATCAGGTCATTCGGGAAATGGAAGACGAGATGGCGAAGCGATTCAAGATCACGTTTGATGCGATCCGCCGTGAGTTCGGTACCGTGTTTACCAAGCTGTTTGGCGGGGGACGTGCTGACCTTGTTCTGATGGACCCGGAGCGCTTGCTTGAAACGGGAATAGATATTGTGGCCCAGCCACCAGGCAAAAAACTGCAAAACCTGCAACTGTTATCAGGTGGGGAGCGGGCTTTGACGGCAATGGCTCTGTTATTTGCCATTCTGCATGTCAAACCTGTACCATTCTGCGTGCTGGATGAAGTTGAGGCAGCATTGGACGAAGCCAACGTGGTACGTTTTGCCCAGTACTTGCGTGAGTTCTCCGAACAAACACAGTTCATCGTCGTTACCCATCGTAAAGGTACAATGGAAGAAGCGGATGTGCTGTACGGTGTTACCATGGAAGAGGGCGGCGTATCCAAGCTTGTTTCGGTTAAACTGGAAGATGAGGAAGCTGTAATTGCCTGATCTGATCCAAACCTGCGAGACACATGAACTCATTGTAATCATTAAAATTTGATTTAGATCGAGCATCTTTGCAAAACGTTCAGATTATGTACACGATGGAGGGGCTTTATGAGTTTTTTTAAGAAGCTGAGAGACAGCATTGCAAGCAAAACGGAGTCGGTCACCAAACAGTTCAAGGATGGATTGGAAAAGACACGTAAAGGGCTTGTGGAAAAAGTGTCGGATCTCGTTATCCGCCGCAAGAAAATTGATGAAGAGTTCTATGAAGAATTGGAAGAGATTCTGATTGGAGCAGACGTTGGCGTGAATACGGTCATGAACCTGATCGAAGATCTGCGCGTTGAGGTGAAAAAACGTAAAATTGAGGACGCGGCTGAACTGCAGCCTGTATTGTCCGAGAAACTGACGGATCTTCTTCGCGGTGAACAGAATAATGAATTGAAAATGAACCCGGATGGCATTACTGTCATTTTGTTCGTTGGCGTTAACGGTGTTGGTAAAACAACAACGATTGGCAAGCTGGCGCATCGCTTTAAACAACAAGGTAAAAAAGTCATCATGGCAGCCGGAGATACGTTCCGTGCGGGAGCTATCGAACAGCTGGAAGTATGGGGACAACGTGCCGGTGTCGATGTTATCAAGCAGCAGTCCGGTTCTGATCCAGCAGCGGTTATGTATGATGCGGTGCAGGCAGCAAAACAACGGGGCGCAGATGTTCTCCTCTGTGATACAGCAGGCCGTCTGCAAAATAAATCTAACCTGATGGACGAGCTTAACAAGATCTATCGTGTCATTCAGCGTGAAATTCCGGAAGCTCCGCATGAAGTACTGATGGTACTGGATGCAACAACAGGTCAAAATGCCTTGAATCAGGCTAAACTTTTCGGTGAGAAAAGCGGCGTGACTGGTCTGGTACTGACGAAACTGGATGGAACAGCTAAGGGTGGGATCGTTGTTGCGATCCGTCAGGAACTAGACCTGCCAGTGAAACTCGTGGGACTAGGTGAGAAGATTGACGATCTGCAGCCGTTTGACTCGGAGCAATTTGTGCATGCTTTGTTCGCCGGATTGATCCAAGAACAGCCAGCGGAAAGTGCTGAAGAAGAGGAAGCTAATTCCTAGAATCATTAATAATAGAATGAATTAATAATGTTAACCGCATTGCCAGTGATATACGTGATAAGTGTCACGTGTAATGTCACTGGCAATACGTGTATAATGGAGGAATAAAGCAGGCAATGTTAAAGGGTTAGAAAGGACGGTTGAAAATGGCCAATACGTATACCTATTCTCGCCGTGAAGAAGTCGCCAATGCGGTGACACATGGAATCGGCGCTGCACTCAGTGTAGCTGCACTGGTGATATTGATTGTATTCTCAAGTATGAAAGGCACGGCTTGGCATGTGGTCAGTTTCACGATCTACGGGATCACCATGTTACTGCTCTATACGAGTTCCACACTCGTGCATGCATGGAAAGATGGAAAAGTGAAAGATTTATTTGAGATTTTCGACCATTCTTCCATTTATTTGTTTATTGCGGGATCGTACACTCCGCTTTTGTTTATTGCTGTTCGCGGTACACTTGGATGGACCCTGTTCGGTATAATCTGGGGAATCGCATTATTCGGCGTGATCTTTAAGGCATTTTTCACGAAAAGATTTCTATTCATGTCCACCATTTTCTATATCGCGATGGGCTGGCTCATCGTTATTGCCTGGCAACCGCTTATGGCTGCCATTCCTACAGGCGGTATCGTTTTGCTGGTTGCTGGAGGTCTGATGTATACACTGGGGACGATTTTTTATGTGTGGCGTGGATTTCCATACCACCATGCGATTTGGCATCTCTTTGTGTTAGCAGGCAGTATTCTTCATTTCTTCATGGTACTGCTGTACCTGACACCACTTCGCTAGAACACCATAAACGGATGCATCTCCACTGGCTGAGATGCATTCGTTTTTCTTCTACATAGAGGTGGAGTGTAGAGATATAGATCGGAGTTTTCTTGTTATGAAAAAGGGCAGAAATCACCTGTTTAGTATCCAAATGGGACGTCATCTTAGCTGTTTTTATTGTGACAAGTATTTTTGCTTGACAACCTGATTTGTTTTAGGTATTATTAGGAACGTTGCAAGAGTGTAAAGTGTTTTTCCTTGACGAAGGGAGTGCCCCGATGTGAGTCAAGAAAACCGGCTTGAGAAGACAAACCGGATTAACTTGCTGTTTGCTTTTTATGAATTGTTACTTACCGAGAAACAGCAGACTTTTCTAAAGTATTACTTTCATGACGATTTTTCACTTGGTGAAATTGCAGCCGAGTTTGAGATCAGCCGCCAGGCGGTATACGAGCATATCAAGCGTGCCGAACAAGTGCTGGAAAATTACGAAAGCAAGCTAGGCTTGCTGGAAAAGCATGAACGGCGTAATCGCAATCTTGAAGATTTGCAAAATGCATTGGAACGCGCAGGCGTCTCCATTGATAACAACAAACAAATACACGATATCGTTGCCCAGCTTAGTGAATGAAAAGTTGACTGAGCGGAACGTATCGGTCTTGAAAACAGTATTAAAGCTTAAGGAGGTGGGATCATGGCATTTGAAGGATTAACGACCCGATTACAGAATGTGTTCAGCAAGCTGCGCGGCAAAGGCAAGGTATCTGATGAAGATGTAGCCGAGGCTATGCGCGAGGTACGTCTGGCATTGCTCGAAGCGGATGTAAACTTCAAAGTGGTCAAGGAATTCATCGCCAAGGTGAAAGAGAAGGCTGTCGGCAAAGAAGTGATGGAGAGCTTCACGCCAGGAATGGTCATCATCGACATCGTTAACAAGGAATTGACGGATTTGATGGGCGGAAGCCAAGCAAAATTGGCTAAAGCAAACAAACCGCCTACGGTGCTGATGATGGTTGGTTTGCAGGGTGCTGGTAAAACAACCACATCGGGTAAACTGGCTAAAATGCTGCAAAAGCAAAACAGCAGACCATTGCTTGTTGCAGGCGATATTTATCGTCCGGCAGCGATCAAACAGTTGCAAGTACTTGGCGAGCAGATCAAAGCGCCGGTATTTACACTGGGAGATCAGACAAGCCCTGTTGAGATTGCACGTCAAGGTCTTCAACATGCCAAAGATAACGGTAATGACTATGTCATTATCGATACGGCTGGACGTCTGCATGTCGATGAAGAGCTGATGGAAGAACTTCGCCAGATTCACAGCGTAGTGAATCCGGATGAAGTACTGCTTGTCGTAGACAGCATGACAGGTCAGGATGCGGTTAACGTAGCAGAACACTTTAACCAGCAACTGAATCTGACCGGGGTTGTCCTGACTAAGCTGGATGGCGACACTCGTGGTGGTGCCGCACTTTCCGTCAAAGCAGTTACGGGTTGTCCAATCAAGTTTGCTTCCCTTGGAGAGAAACTTGACGCTTTGGAGCCATTCCACCCGGAACGTATGGCTTCACGGATTCTCGGTATGGGTGATATGTTATCCCTGATTGAGAAGGCACAATTAAACATTGATACCGATAAAGCCAAGGAAATGGAACGGAAGATGCGTAATGCAGAGTTCACGTTTGAAGATTTCCTGGAGCAAATGGATCAGGTGAAAAAGCTGGGACCAATCGATCAGATCATGGATATGATCCCCGGCATGGGCAAGATGAAACAAGCCAAAGATCTGAAGGTTGATGATAAACAGATGGGCCGGATTGAAGCGATCGTCTACTCTATGACGACCGAAGAGAAACGGAACCCGGACATGATCAACCATAGCCGCCGGAAGCGTATTGCTACGGGTAGCGGAACATCTCTGGCTGAAGTAAATCGTCTGATCAAGCAGTTTGATGAGATGCGTCGCATGATGAAACAGTTCTCGGATATGATGGGACCTAAAGGCGGCGGTAAAAATAAAGCTATGAAGCAGCTTAAAGGTATGGGTAAAGGAATGAAGTTTCCTTTTCGTTGATTAAGCGAAGCTAAATCATATACAGATTTCATTGAAGGAGGTGAATTTTCAAATGGCAGTTCGTATTCGTCTGAAACGTATGGGTGCTCACAAAGCTCCTTTCTACCGCGTAGTGGTATCGGATTCCCGTTCCCCACGTGACGGTCGTTTTATCGAGGAGATCGGTTACTACAACCCGGTTGAACAACCGGCTGTTGTTAAGATCGATGAAGATAAAGCATTGGCATGGCTTCAAAACGGTGCACAAGCATCTGACACTGTCCGCAACTTGCTTAGCAAAGCGGGCGTGATGAAGAAGTTCCACGAGTCTAAATTATCTAAATAAAGTGCTGATTCGGAGGGTCATCTATGGAAGAATTAGTAAGCATAATTGCTAAGGCTTTGGTCGATCATCCGGAAGATGTGACGGTTCGGACGGTTGAGAAAGACCGGCTTGTCGTTTATGAGTTAACTGTTCATCCTGACGATGTTGGGAAGGTAATTGGTAAACAGGGACGAATCGCAAAATCTCTTCGCACGGTCGTCACATCAGCAGCAGTTAAGATGGATAAACGGGTAACCGTTGATATCATATCTTAAAGATATACGAAAGGGGGTTAGGATGCATGTCCTAGCCCCTTTTCGTGCATGCTGAAACTTAATTAATATGATTGAGATAGCTCGTCAAGTATGATTATTTGCGGAAGTAGTGAAGGGTACGGAATCGATTCTGAAGAAGCGTCAGCGCTCGCCTTAAAGCTTTCTGAAAGAAAGCTACATCGGAAGCATACGCTATCACCGGATTTTCACCTTTAAAAATAATTAAAAAAATTAGGGGATAACAGCGATCCGAAGAACGATCCGTAACCGGAACGGTCGCATGGAGATCATCAAATATGAGTACCATATGAATGGATTTTAGGAGGATTTATGGCAGAGTTTATGAATGTAGGTAAAATCGTCAATACGCATGGAATTCGCGGCGAGGTAAGAATCATGCCTTTAACTGATTTCCCGGAAGTGCGATTTGCTAAAAATGCGGAGTTGTTTTTCTTTACACCAGATAATCATCCAGTTATGGTTAACGTGGAATCTTCACGTTTGCATAAGAATATGTATATTCTTCGTCTGAAAGAGTATGGCAATATTAATGAAGTTGAGAAGTTTAAAGGCGGCATGGCCAAAGTGTTAAAAGAGAATTTGGCTGAGCTGGACGAAGGTGAATACTACTTCCATCAAATCGTTGGGTGTTCCGTCATCACCGAAGAGGGTGAAACGCTTGGAACCATCTCTGAAATTTTGACTCCGGGTGCCAATGATGTATGGGTTGTCAAAACGCCAGCAGGCAAAGAAGTACTGATTCCCGTTATTGATGATGTAGTACTTGATGTGGACATCGAACAGCAGCAAGTAAAGATTCACCTGATGGAAGGGCTGCTGTAACATGAAAGTAGATGTATTAACACTATTCCCGGAGATGTTTGACGGTGTATTTGGAGCAAGCATTCTGGGTAAAGCCCAAACGAAGGGGCTGGTGTCCCTCGGTGCAACCAACTTCCGTAATTATGCGACCAATAAGCACAATACGGTCGATGATGCTCCTTACGGTGGAGGTGGAGGCATGGTGCTAAAACCAGATCCGATCTTTGCTGCTGTTGAAGATGTGCTGGAGCAACGCGGAGAAGCCGCGGCAACGATGAAAGCTCCACGTATCATTTTAATGTGTCCGCAAGGTGAGACGTTTACACAGAAAAAAGCAGAAGAACTTGTACAGGAAGATCATCTGATTTTTATATGTGGACATTATGAAGGTTACGATGAGCGAATCCGCGAATTTCTCGTGACGGATGAACTATCCATTGGTGATTACGTACTCACGGGTGGGGAGTTGCCTGCTATGGTTGCCATTGACAGCATCGTACGTCTTATCCCCGGTGTGCTTGGCAATGAGACAAGCGCAGTAACCGATTCATTCAGCACCGGACTCCTGGAATATCCACATTACACACGCCCACCCGAGTTTAGGGGCATGAAAGTGCCGGATATGCTGTTGTCAGGACATCACCTGAACATTGAGGCGTGGCGTAGAGAACAATCTTTGCTTCGTACGTTAGAGCGTAGACCAGAGATGTTGGAAACGGCGGACTTGACGGACAAAGAACGTATTTGGTTGAAAAAGATACGCTCAAACCGTAAAAATAGTACAGATTAAATATATGCATCGTATAAATACGTAAGTATATTTTTTTTCATAGAGTTCGAAAAGCAAGCTAACCTTGATACCACAGGTTGGCTTTTTTGTTTTTATTGTAAGAAGAAAGCTGGATTTCGATTGGTCCATCCTATAAAATGGAAATATAATTTAAAACATAGTTTCATCAAATGAAACAAAAGGCGGTGTATGAATGACTTACAATATTATTGGTCTTGATCATATTCAGCTAGCAGCACCAGAAGGTTGTGAGGCGGAGGCGCGTCATTTTTTCAATAAAGTACTGGGCTGGACGGAGATTCCCAAACCTGAAATTCTGAGAAAACGGGGTGGTGTATGGTTTGAGTGTGGCAGACACCAAGTGCATATTGGCGTACAAAAAAATTTCATTCCCGCTACAAAAGCTCATCCGGCATTTCATGTACAGCATTTGGATCAGTTGCGTGATCATCTGAATTATAACCATATTCATATTGTCGATGACGAAGCAAGGGTAGATGAAGGTGTACGACGTTTCTATATAAATGATCCTTTTGGCAATCGTCTTGAGTTCTTAGAGTGGGTATAAATCATTCGTTTTAATGGGTTATTGTTGACCGAGGTACTTTTTTGCAGCTTTGAACATTTTTGCATGAGCACATAATAGGGTTGTAAAAATAAGGGGTTTTCTTTATGGTGAACTCAGCTGGATTTGAATAATAACGATACGCTGAGGAGGAAGGTTATGAATCATCAGCCTTATGAAATCGCCAGAGTAGATATTAGCCAGGCCGGAGAACGGTGCAAAATGCTTTTGGGAGATCTGAATGGGGACGGCAGACTTGAGATGTTGCTGGTACAGGCAGATGGGGGCATAGACGATCGGTATGTTCCGCATCAAGTATGCTGTTTGACTGCGTTTGATCTGGAAGGAACATTACTATGGCAGGTGGGAACGCCTGATCCCGATGCAGGGGGTCCGGGCTCAGACTATCCCGCTCAGATCGCAGATTGGGATGGTGACGGAAATAATGAAGTATTGTGTGTCATGGATAAACGATTCCTCGTGCTGGATGGCGAGACTGGAGAGATTAAAGAAACACGTGATCTGCCAGATGATGAAGCACATGACTGCATTATTCTCGCCAATCTGACGGGTAACCAGCAGAAAATGGACATTATACTGAAAGACCGTTATAAGACGTTATGGGCACTTGACCATGATTTTAATTTGTTATGGAAGCATGAAGGGAATCCGGGACATTTTCCATGGGTATATGATATCGATGGAGATGGTAAGGATGAAGTGATGGCCGGATATGACATGCTGGATCATGATGGGACGTTGTTATGGTCTTGTCAGAATCTTGATGATCATGCCGATTGTATATGGTTTGGAGATGTTGACGGCGATGGGCAAATCGAGGTTGTCATTGGTGGCAGTGTCACGGTCATGATGGACCGCTATGGTAATGAGAAATGGCGTTATGAAGATTCGATTGAATCACAGCATATTGCGCTGGGCCATTTTTGTACTGGAATGGAAGGTTTACAGGTTGCAGGTTTGGACCGGATTGTCCGGGGGGATGAGAACGGTAAGGATGGAATGTTCATGCTGGATAGTGAAGGAAAAGAAATATGGAAAGAAAATCGCACGACTCGTGGATGGTTAACGATTATAGAGTCTGTATGTAACTGGGATGAAGGTGGACTTGATTATATTTTGGCGTATCGCCGAGGTGGAGATGTGTTGCCTTCTTTGGTAGATGGAGATATGAAAACGGTTACTCAATTCACGAAAGAGGGATATGCAGTGCATGCAGACCTGGTTCAGACGGGGAAAGAACAGATCATTATCTATGATGCACAGGAAGCGGTGGTTTACGCCAATTCTCCGATGACATTATCACTACTAGATGCAAAAAGAGCCAAGCCACAGCTTAAAAGGCTGTATAGCTCGACTCTGTATCCAGGCGGTGAAGTTAAACTCTAGGTTTCACTGGTCATTCTCCGATGCAGGGAATTCATTCTGCGGACTGGATTCGGGCTGAAGCAAGGACGCCAGGTCGGTACCTGTCGTGACCGTCAAGCGAGGTAGTTTCATGGGTTGATCTCCTGGATGCACAAATCCGGACTTTACGGTAAATGCCATACGATAACCATGTTGCTGTAACTTGTAGATCATCTGTGTACTGGTATAACCAAAAGGATAAGCCAGGTAAGGTGTGTCTATCCCAGATTGCTTCATTTGCTGGATATCATCATCCAGAAGACTAATGTCCAGACCGACAGGCACACTGTTACCACAGCGCATGAATCCCTTGTGATGCAGGTTATAGGTATGGCTGTTGAATTCAAATACGTCAGTTGCCGCCTGCATCTCTGGCTTGGAGATGAAACTGTTAATGGCGGGATCAAATACCGAAGGTTGATCCTGAATTTTACTGCCTATGACAAATAGCGAGGCGTGGAAATTATATTTCTGGAGCACAGGGTAAGCTAACGTATAATTGTTCTGGTATCCATCATCAAAGGTAATTACAATGGACTTTTGTGGCAGGGAGATCTTCCCGTTAACATACTGTTCGAGCTGATCCAGTGTAATCGTACGATAACCTTCATCGTGCAGGTATTTCATATTTTGCTCGAAATCCTCCAGATTAATGATGGATTTATTACCTGTCTCGTGATTGTTCAGTTTGGGCTCTATGTAATGATACATCAGTACAGGCACTTCGGTAGCTGTACCTTGTTCAATCTTAAAGGTAGAACGATCCAGCGTAGATTGGCTAGAGAAGTCAGTGTGTGATAGTTGGAATGCTTTACCTTTGACCATATTCCAGGAGGTACAGGCTTTGTGTGACATGGCATTCGTCGGATGAGTTACGGCATAGGCATATAGTGTAATGGAGCATGTGAGCATGGCGAGTACAGCAAGCGTGATCTTTTTCCAATATTTCATGAGTCTTGGGGTTCTCCTTTAAAGTGGTCATTAAGTTATATCATAGACGATATTTCTATACGGGAGGTTACAGTATCTTTTCCTGTATTCGGTTGACTTGCCCAAGAGAGTGTTCATAAATTGCCAGGTGGGAGAAGGTATTTTAGAATGAAGTCTACATTGTGATGGATGAGTTTCAAAGCAGCAGATTGAACAATAGGCATTTTGTTTAATTTCTCTTGTGTTTTGATATGCTGCGTGATACAATAAGTCTGTTATGTGGAATACGGCGGTCCTCTATGGATAATGAAGGAGACAAGGTGATCTCTGGAAGAAGTATGAACGCCTGTACGGAAGGAGGGAGTCATAGATGAATATCGTTCAAGCGATTACACAAGAACAACTTCGCAAGGATCTTCCGAGTTTTCGTCCTGGTGACACTTTGAAAGTGCACGTTAAGGTAATCGAGGGAACTCGCGAGCGTATCCAATTGTTCGAAGGTGTTGTGATTAAACGCCGTGGTGGTGGAATCAGTGAGACTTTTACAGTTCGTAAAATTTCTTACGGTGTAGGTGTGGAAAGAGCTTTCCCGCTTCATTCCCCAAAAATCGATAGAATCGAAGTGGCTCGCCGTGGTAAAGTGCGTCGTGCGAAGCTTTATTATCTTCGTGAACTACGCGGTAAAGCAGCGAGAATTAAAGAAATTCGTTAATATAACGGATACCGGGAAGGGCTTGGAGACAAGCCCTTTTCGTTTTTGTCCGGGAAAAGTTGAACCGGAGGTACACTTCCGAGTAAAATGGTATGGCAACACATGCGTTGAATAGTCCGGGAGGCTTGTAAAATCAGTTATTGAAGTGTGTGTTCAAAAGACCGGTTTCAGTACCGACTTTTTGAACAACCTCTTGAAGGCATTTGAATTGTGGATTAAATGTACTGTAATGCTTGGAGAAAGATTACATAACTGATGTGAATATTTTGTATCCATCCCATGAGAGATTGGTTGGATCGATGCAGAATGCTGGATGTGTGTACTGCTATAAACATGTACTGTGAAGAGAGGAAGATCTTGAATGGAACAAGAAGTTCAACATGACCGGGGCAATCCTGCCGAAGAGAAAGACAGTCGATCCAAAAAAGCTAAAAATGAAATTGTTGAATGGCTTAAAGCCATCGTTATCGCATTAGTTCTCGTTATTCTGATTCGGTGGTTGCTCTTCAAACCGTTTGTTGTGGACGGACCGTCCATGCAGCCGAACTTTGAAACAGGTGAACGTGTGATCGTCAACGAAATCTTATATGATATCAGAGAACCGAAACGCGGTGAGGTTATCGTCTTCCACGTACCAACCGAAGGTCGAGATTTCATTAAACGTGTAATTGCTGTAGAAGGCGATACGGTGGAGGTTCAGGACGATACCGTGATGGTTAACGGTAAAAAGGTTGATGAAACGTATATTCAAGGAGCCATTGATGCAGCTGAAGCAAATGGTGGAACATATAACGTGAAGGATTTCCCGAATGAGCAGTTCCCTGATGGCAAAGTGCCGGCAGGTCATGTGTTTGTTATGGGAGACAACCGTCCAAATAGTACAGACAGCCGTATGATCGGTTATGTTTCGTTAGAAGATATTATTGGTCGTGCAGATGTTATTTTCTGGCCGATCGGTGAGATCAAGTGGATCAACCACTGAAATTGAAGTAAATAATGAGGTGAAGACAAGGTGACGATACAATGGTTTCCAGGTCATATGACTCGAGCCAGACGCCAGATTCAGGATAAGTTAAAGCTCATCGACGTGGTCATCGAACTGTTGGATGCCCGTCTGCCTGTCTCCAGCCGTAATCCGATGATTGACGAAATATTGCTGGATAAACCCCGGATGATTTTGTTGAACAAGTCGGATTTGGCAGATGCCAAAGTGACGCAAGAGTGGATTGAATATTTCAAAAAAGAGGGAATTACCGCCTTTCCTGTGGATGCCTCGACAGGCACCAATGTTAAAGACATTCCGGTACAGGCGAAGCTTCTTCTGAAAGAAAAAATTGATCGTCAAATTGCCAAAGGAATTAACCCTCGTGCAGTTCGCGGATTGATTGTGGGTATTCCGAATGTTGGTAAATCAACACTGATTAACCGACTGGCTGGACGGAGTATTGCGTTAACAGGAGATCGTCCTGGTGTGACGAAGGGGCAGCAGTGGATTAAGGTAGGCAAAGAAATGGAGCTGTTGGATACTCCAGGTATTCTTTGGCCCAAGTTCGAAGATCAAAATGTAGGTTATCGTCTTGCCGTAACAGGTGCGATTAAAGAGGAAATTCTGAATGCAGAGGATATCGCCTTTTTTGGAATCAGCTACCTGATGCGTTATTACTGGGACGCCCTGGAAGAGAGATACGGACTTCAGGAGTTCTCCAAGGATGCAGATGATTCAGACAGTGTTATTGCGATTATGGAACAAGTTGGCCGTGTCCGTGGTTGTGTTGTAAGCGGTGGACGCATTGATCTGGAAAAGGCATCGCGAGCATTTCTGCGAGAACTGCGAGCGGGTAAAATGGGACGTTTCTCCATGGAAGCTCCTTATTAAAAAAATGGACTCTACACGATGAAGATCACCATCCTCATCTGTTCATTTCATATATACAAGTGCCGAAAGAAGCGGCCGTTACCGGATTACCGGGAGCGGTCGTTTTTTGTGTATAAAAATGCGGAAGTAGAACCGCAATATGCGTTGAAAACGATAAAAATGGAAGAGGATTGAAGAACAGTACGCTTAATGGAATTGGCTGACCTATATATCAGGTGTGTCAAAATCGTGCTATGATAAATGGTGGTGCAATTTAGATTAGACGAGGTCTGATATATTCAATTTTAACCATCAAATACCGATAAATGAAGACATCACTATCTTTATTATTGTAAACCTCAAGGAAAGTATTTGCTGAGAGACACAGGTTGTACAGAACAAAGACAGAAGATCTACGTCTATATTATAAAAAGTTGTAAGTGATACGCATGCTGAAGAAGCGTGGGTAGAGGAGATGAGCGTTATGGTTGAAAATAATGAAGAGATCGGGTTAAATCTACTGGATACCCCGGTTGGATCGAAGAAGAAAAAAGAAGCCAGTGAACCTCGAGACCTTTTACTCTACGAGCGGGAGTATTGGGACAGTGGATTTGAACGTATTGCTGGTATTGATGAGGTAGGACGGGGATGTCTGTTTGGGGATGTTGTTGCGGCGGCGGTTATTTTACCGAAGGATCTCATTCTGGAAGGTGTGAATGACTCCAAAAAATTAACGGAGAAAAAACGTGATGCACTTTATGACGTCATTATGGAAAAAGCGCTGGCGGTAGGTATCGGGTATGCGGATGCAGAGACGATTGACCGGCTTAATATTAAACAGGCTGCGAGACTCGCGATGAAACGTGCGGTTGAAGCATTGGGAGAAGCTCCTGATTATATGCTGGTGGATGCTGAGAAGGTGGATGTGAATGTACCTCAACTGTCCATTATTAAAGGTGACGCCAATAGTCAATCGATCGCAGCGGCATCTATTATTGCCAAGGTAACACGAGATCGGCTGTGTAAGGAAGAATGGGATACGTTATATCCGGAATATGGTCTGTCGATACATAAAGGATATGCAACAAAAGTTCATCGGGAGCAAATTATGGCGTTGGGGGCAACCCCGATGCATCGGCGCAGTTTTCTGGGCAATCTGCTTGGAGAGCAGCAATCTTTGTTCTAACAGAGGCTTGAAGGAAGGAGGGGGAGAGATTTGAATATCGGTTCCATGATTAAGGGGTTAATGGGGGATAGTAAGCCCGGCAATGCCAAACCGCTTGAATTAAAGGAGGGTCAGGTGGTTCGTGGCTCCGTCGTTAGTGTATCCGATGATGGGGGAGAAGCAGTTCTGCAGATTCAAGGTGTGCAGGTGCGCGCCAAGTTGGAGACTCCACTCCGTCCGGGTGAGACCACGTTGCTTCAAGTACAGCCTCCAGGTGAAAATGGCATAACGGTAATGAAACCTATGGCGGGAACACTTGCTGAGCTGCCACAAGCTTCGCTGAACAACCTGCTTAAGGATGTAGGACTGCCGGATACGAAAGGGAATCGGGAACTGTTACTTGCCATGCAGCGTAGCGGATTGCCGCTAACGAAGGATAATGTGGCTATGGTCCAAAATATGATGACAGCTAAACCTGCACAGGTACCTGTGGAAGAATGGGTGCAGGCGACGGGAATTGCTTTTCAGCGTGGTCTCCCGGTTACGGCGGAAACGGTAAAAGGATTACATCAGACGGTGTTTGGCCCCCCTCTGCATCAGTTGTTAAGCGGGTTGGCTGATCAGTTGGAAACGATGTTGACTCAAACAACGGGTAAACCGGCATTGCCTGGAGAACAATCGGCTGCTATGAAACCAGCTGTTGTGGCTGGTGTGCCTGTATTGCCGAATACAGCGCAGATGGAAGAAGGGTTGGCTACATCGGGTAATGGCCGTCAGGTGGCTGGAACAGGAACTCCTGTTTTGTCGACGCAACAAGGACAAGCGGCATTGGCAGGAGCTGTATCTATGACGGATGTCGGGGCAGAGGATGCAGCTAATGCGGTGAAAGGAAACCTGCAGGCCGGCGGAGGAACAGGAAATGCTGAAGCCGGGGCAAAGGCAGTTGCCAGCAACGTTGAAACGGCTGGCAAAGGGGGCGCAGGTATTCCGTCTGGAACCGGAATATCTGGAGAGAGCCCGCGCGGGGCTGACGCGGGCCAAGCCGGGAGCCGCCCGGGTACACCAGGGGCGGCGGCAGAATCAGTGGCTGGCCGTGTAAGTGCGGGCCAGCCTGAAGCAGGCGCGGCCGGTCGGACTGACGGCCGCGCTGAAACGCCTGCTGCTGCGGGGACTCCGTCCGCAGCAGGCCAGGCGGCGCCAGCAGCGCCTACGGCAGCGCAGCTGGCGCCCAAGCTGCTGGCGCTGCTGGACGCCTTGCGCAGCGCGTCCACTGCCGCACCGGCACAGCCTGGTGCGGCAGCACAGGCCGCCCCTGCATCGCAGGGCGGCCAGGCGGCTACGGCTGCCGGAGGCGCGCCGCAGCCGTTGCCAGCCGGCGCTGATGCGCCGCCGGCTGGCGGTAGTGCCGCAGCACCTGCGGGAGCTGCGGCAGTGCACGCGCCTGTCACCCACGAGGGGGACCCGTGGGTGGGGCGCGTGCTGAAGCTGCTCGGTGCGGAGCACGAGCAGCAGGCCGTTCACGGCGCGGCAGCGCAGCCGCGCGTGGGGGATGTGGCGAGTCCGGCGAATGCGGACACGCTGAAGGGCTTGCTGCTGCAGCTTGCCAGCAGCGACGGTGCACCGGCGGCGCTCAAGGATGCCGCCGGACAAGCGGTGCAATTTCTGACAGGTCAGCAGTTATTGCTGACGACAGATCGCAGTGCTACGTTTGCACAGATGCACTGGTTTATTCCGATCACTGGACCGGACGGGGAAGAGACAGCTTCCGTTCAGATTCAATCACGTCGTGGACCTCGTGGAGAGCTGGATGCGTCCAACTGCCGTCTATGGTTCGATCTGGATATGAAAAGTCTTGGGCCTACACTGGTAGATGTACATGTGGTTAACAATATTGTCAGTCTGCGTGTATTGAATGATCGCGAAGGAATGGGACCGCTCCTGGAGAGCGGAAGAGAGGTAATCCATCAGGCATTGGACAAGCTGGGCTATCAATTGCTAACCTTCAAGGCGGAACCGTGGCCTGTGGGCCAGGAACCGGGTGCAGAGCGGAAAATGACGGCATCGGACTATAGTCCTGAACGATATAAAGGGGTGGACTTGAAGGTATGAAAGACGAGTCGTCACAACCGGACCTGCTTTCCAAAAAAGCGGTTGCCCTAAAATATGTTCCTGGAGAGAGCGAAGCACCTGTTGTGGTAGCCAAGGGCCGCGGCAAAGTGGCAGAAGCCATTCTGGATAAAGCCAAGGAAAATGGCGTGGCTGTTCAGGAGGACGCAGCACTTGTGGAAGTGCTCTCCAAGTTGGATCTGGATGAACAGATTCCGGCAGAACTGTATCAGCTGGTCGCAGAGGTGCTAACATACGTCTACCGTGCAGATCGACTGGCCTCGGGACGTGAGGAAGATGAGTCATGGTAGAGCGTAGATTAGGCCATGAGCCGGGAATGAAGCTTACACGGCAGCAGAAGGGCCGATTAGGCGAAGAAGCCGCCTGTCAATGGTTGCGAGATAACAACTATCGGATCATCAGACAGAACTGGCGTTGCCGTAGCGGTGAGATTGACATCATTGCTTCCAGCGAGGGCCTGATTGTATTTGTGGAAGTTAGAAGCAGAAGTGGAGCCGCTCAGTACGGTACACCTCAGGAATCGGTCGATATGCGTAAAATGCAGCAGGTACGTTCAACCGCATCCGTTTATTTGCAGATGACGGGAGAGACAGATCTTCAGATCCGTTTTGATGTAATTGCCGTAATGCTAGATCAAGCAGGAGAGGTTGTCTCTGTGAATCATATTGTTAATGCTTTTTAAGAATTACACACAAAGTATTGCTGTATTCAAAGTTACGAAATGTATCTTTTTCTGATGTGATTCTATAGCTCTTATCAAAGTACAAGTTTAATTATGTCTTATCTTTTTCATTCGATTTAGTTTTGAAATTAGTATTATCTAAAGCCGTAGGTCCTCTTCATACAGGATCTGCGGCTTTTTTTGATTTAAATATGAAATCGAAAAACACAGGATAGAGCATCAATAATAAAATCATTTATTTCAGAAATTTATAGATACAAAATGTATCATTTGTAATAAACTAAGAAAGTTGAAATTTAAAGAGAGGTTGGTGGGATGTATGGAAGAGCTTCAGAACGCTTCGAGCAACATAGTAAAAAGAGTATGGGAGTGCCCTCGGATGGAAGTGCTGGATATCAGCGAGACCATGAACGGTGGACAGGGGATTTGGCAATATGTTTGGGACGGAGAATTCTGGAAGCTTGAACTTATGCTCAGTTAATTAAAGAGGTTAAAGAGGAATGTTTGATCCATAAAAATAAATGGTGAGGTGTAGTGAGGAGATGCAGACAAGTATCAAATGGATAATTCGACTAAGTACACTATCTTTATGTTTCATTTTGTTTGGAATCATGTATTCCGGAGTTTCTTATGCCGATCCTTCAACCCAGGCAAGTGTATCAGGTAAAGTTACTGATCTTGAAGGGTTTCCTATCCAGGATGCCACAATCAAGTATTCCCTTAGATATCAAGGGGAAGAGACTGAAAAAAGCGTGAAGACAGATGGAAATGGAAGTTATTCTATACTTGAGTCTGTCCAGGACTATACGGAAATTAGCTTTATAATTGAAGCAGAGGGCTATGTGACAGACAGGCACCGTAATACCTACTCTTTATCAGAGGGAGAACAGATTCTGGTTAATTTTGAGCTATATGAACCTTCTACGATTGTAGGGTCTGTAACCGATCAAACAGGCAGACCGGTTCTCAATGCTCTTGTCAAAGTAACAGGTGCCTTGGATCGTCCGGTGAAGACAGACCAGCAAGGTCGGTATACTGTTACTGGCCTTGATTACGACTACAATCCAAACATTGCAATCTGGGTCGATTCTGCCGATTATATGCTTTATGAGCAGGATCGTTTGAATGTACAGGCGGGAAAAACCTTAATCGTCAATGTTGTTTTGACAGAAGCAGCACACGTGCGGGGAAAAGTTGTAGATGAGGCGGGTAATCCAGTAAGTGGAGCTAAAGTTAATGCTGGAAGTGCGGCAACAACGGATGCCCAAGGCAATTATTTTATAAAGCGCGTGCCAACAGGGGCCAGAACAATAACGGTGGAAGCAGCAGGATACTTAAAATCTAGCCAGAACGTTACCCTCGTACAAGGAGATCATAATACGTTTAATATCGTACTTAAGAAAGATGCAGATATTACACCCCCTGTAACCAAGTACCGATTAGTTCCGATTACAGATACAGTAAATGGAAAGATATACATCAAAGGGTTTACGTTCAGGCTCCAGGCAACAGACGAAGTCAAAGGTTCGGGTGTAAAAACAACGCAGTATCGAATCAATGGGGGAGCCTGGAAGAACTATGAAGGACCCGTCAAATTCTATGCCCCTGATGTCAAGGTGGTAGAATACTTTAGCACAGATGTTGCAGGTAACCAGGAGAAGTACAACAAAATGGATTTCGTTAAAGGTACATTTGAAGGTGCAGGTTCATATTGATTCATCAATGATGTGATATCGTGAATGTTATAAAATGCTTATCTAATTAGACGGCTCCGACGTGATGATCGCCATTGGTCGATCAGGATTCGGAGTCGTCTTTACTGTTTTTAAAGCCTATAGCCGTAGCAGTCGAAGCCTTTCCTTTGAATCTCGTGAACAGTAGGGTGTATAATCAAGAATGTAATCTGCGTTTTAATCTTTTGATTTGTCATAACGAATTGTTCAAGACCGTAAGCCATCGTTACGGTTACAGATCATAATTATAAACAGGGAGGTACGGCCGATGAGTAAAACTGCGAAAACAACAAATGAAGTCAGAAATGCGATTCAAAACCGTCGTACGGTGAAAAAATTTAAAAAGGAAGCTGTTCCTACACAACAAATCATAGAGTTGCTGGATACGGCAGTCTGGGCTCCTAACCATAAATTGCGTGAACCTTGGAGATTTTTGTTGTTTACCGGGAATGGGCGCAAAAAGCTGGCTGAGGCCATCGATGCAGAAATGGGAGAAGACAACAAATTCTCAGCCAATATTACGCAAGTCCCAGCCGTTATGCTTGTCGTACTTGAGGAAGATCCAAGACAGAACATCTGGGATGAAGATTTTGCAGCCGTAAGTGCGTTAGTACAGAACTTTATGCTTGCAGCTTGGAGTGAAGACATTGGTACATTCTGGGTGACCAAGCCATTCCTGTACGCTCCGAAATTCCGTAAACCTCTTGGAATAGAGGCGGGTGAGAAGATTATAGGCATGATCTATATGGGATATCCTGATGTTATTCCTTCTGCCAAAGAACGCACACCAGCCAAGGACAAACTGACTCTTTTTGAATAATAAACTATTGTAATATGTAGCTACACATGCCCCTATCAATCTCAGGGAAATTGACGTACAAGTACCTTTCTTCATGAAAAAGAAGGACTTGTACGTTTTTTGTCATGTCGACTTAGCCGTATGGTAGGACCCACGTTATACACCCTTCTCGATCATACTCTGTTGTCCAAGATGATGTAGATTTCACTGCCTTTTGATAGGCGAACCCGTTCTTCTTCCATAAGTTTCTCAAAATAAATTAAGATCCAGTTGACGATACTGTATGGCTTCAGCCACATGAGCTGTCATAATTTCACCATCATGGTCTAGATCGGCAATCGTCTGTGCCATTTTGATAATCCGATCATGTGCACGCATGCTCAAGTTTAGCGTTTGCAAGGTTTGTTCTAACAATTGTTCTGCCTCTTGAGGGAGATGGATCGTTCGTCGCAAAAGTGTGCCCGAAAGCTGGCTATTCCAACGGACTGAACTTTGGGCATAGCGTGCAGCCTGAATTTGATGAGCATGGATGACTTTTGCCTGCATTTCTGCAGAGGAAGGTGAGGCAGCTGATTTACGCCACTCGCCTGGTGGAGGGACCTCGACCTGAAGATCGATACGATCTAGCAATGGTCCTGAAATTTTGGCTCGGTACGCGGCAACACGGGCGGGGCTGCATATACAGCGCTGCTCCTCCGAATGAGCGGACAAATATCCGCAGGGGCAGGGATTCATGGAACATGCGAGCATGAACTGGGCGGGAAAGGTGAATGCTGCCCGCGCCCGGCTAATTGTCACTGTGCGATCCTCTAACGGCTGCCTTAATACCTCCAGCACCTGGCGCTGGAACTCAGGTAATTCATCCAGAAACAATATACCCCGGTGGGCAAGGCTCACTTCACCCGGTTTCGGAATACCACCGCCTCCAATTAGACCAGAGGTGGATATCGTGTGATGTGGGGAGCGAAAAGGTCTGTCTGCAATCAGGCCTTGAGGCGCTTCTTTCAACTTGCCTGCGGCACTTAACACTTTGGTGACTTCCAGTGCTTCATCTTCTGACAAAGGAGGAAGGATGGAAGGCAGACGTTTGATTAACATCGTTTTGCCCGTGCCTGGCGGTCCAACGAGCAGTATGTTATGCATGCCTGCTGCAGCAATCATAAGCGCGCGTTTTACATGATGCTGCCCTAGAACATCACTATAATCATCCGCACATAATGACGTTTGTCCCTGCCTTCTATCCGCCACCCTTTGAGTCTTATCTGTTATAGGAACAGCGAGGTGAGCATAATTTTTCAACACGACCGGTCCTGCATTAGTTTTATTTGGCACACCAACCGAACTAGAGGGTTGATCTGGGTTTTCCGGAGCAATATCTTGCAAATGACGAATGCCAAACACTTGAATACCTCGAATCAACGACGCTTCCTCCACGTTATCCAAAGGAAGAAGCACGGACGTAAAGCCTTGCCGTTTGGCCAGATCGACCATGGATAAAATGCCGGGCACTGACCTGATCGAACCGTCCAATGCCAGTTCGCCAACAACTAATGTACGTTCCTGAGGAGGGAGTACTAGTTGACCGCTTGTCATAAGTAAACCAATAGCGATGGCAAGATCAAAGGAAGACCCTTCCTTGCGCAGATCAGCGGGGGCCAGATTGATTGTAATCCGCTGTAATGGATACTGATATCCACAATTTTTAATCGCTGCACGAACACGTTCAACGGCCTCTCGAATGGCTGAATCTGGTAACCCGATGATGGACGTCTGTGGCAGACCATTGGATAGATCGGTTTCCACCTCGATCAGAACACCATCAATTCCGTACAAACACGCACTATGTAATTTTCCGTACATAACAAAGAAACACCTCACTCGATTCTTGACTCCGCATAACACGGGCCAGTCTACGAATTAAGGTGCTTCCTCAGCTTCTACTAAGCATTTTATATAAAAGGAATCATGGAGTCAACCTGTCATTATCATCGCTGTAGTCATTGTTCCTGATCCCTGAATTTTATTTCTGGATAGAAATTATTACATAGCATTGGTGAAAATGCCTTAAGTATGAACTTGCATTAGAGTTATCAAATTGGGCCAATAAAGCGTGAATCTGTTTGCTGGACTTATCTATTATTGTTGTTAAATCATGAGTGTATGTACTGTTGGTCATCTATCTATATTTATATTTTACACAATCTAATTTAACATAATTAAATTGAAAGGTAAAATCATTTGTGCTCAATTATTCTGTTTTTTTTCTAATTTGTGATAAGATAGATTTGTAGTTCCTTTCTTATGAGGAATAGAATGCACAATAGGCAGGTGAGAAAGACATATGCAGACGGACAGTTTGAAGCTGGATAACCAATTATGCTTTGCCATATATGCTTGTTCACGTGAGATTACGAAGATGTACCAACCCTATCTGGAGGTGCTCGGCGTAACGTATTCACAGTATCTGGTTCTAATGGTGTTGTGGGAACGTGAAGAATGCACGGTTAAGGAGATCGGGGAGGCGCTATACCTTGATTCGGGAACATTGACACCACTTCTCAAACGTTTGCAGTCGGCAGGACTTATTAATCGCGAACGCTCGGCTCAGGATGAACGGAAAGTATTAATTACACTAACCGATTCCGGCCGTGAGCTTCGGAATAAGGCATTGTCGGTACCTGCATCCATTCAGGGAGACGCTTGTTTGAACAGCACGGAGTTTGAAGCATTACTGGGTCAGTTCAAAGGATTACTGGAAAAAGTGCACGAAACCAACACGAACGCAGCCAAAAAATAAAATGTAGCATTGAATCGAGGAAACCTTAGCTTTTAGCTGAGGTTTTTTTCCATATATACCCAAACATTCACAATATGGGATCATACTCATATCAAAATACTGTCTATTAATCATTACTTTTTTAAGGAAAGCGTTTTAAAAACGTGTTACAATGAATTGGGTTTAAGTGAAAATAGTCAACATTTGTCTTTTGTTAGTCTACCAACCCGCCTTGTTGCAGTCACGTTGATAGGAGGATTCGAGAATGAATATCCATGAATATCAAGGAAAAGAAGTACTGAAACAGTATGGAGTTACCGTTCCAAACGGAAAGGTTGCTTATACAGTCGATGAAGCGGTTGCGGCCGCAGAGGCATTGGGCAGTCCGGTGACTGTTGTTAAAGCGCAAATTCACGCAGGTGGCCGGGGTAAAGCTGGCGGCGTAAAAGTAGCGAAGAGCACGGATGAAGTTCGTGCCTATGCTTCCGAAATTCTGGGTAAAGTATTGGTGACACACCAGACTGGACCAGAAGGTAAAGAAGTAAAACGTCTTCTGATTGAAGAAGGATGCGATATCCGCAAAGAGTATTATGTGGGTGTTGTTGTGGACCGTGCCACAGGCCGTGTAGTTATGATGGCTTCCGAAGAAGGCGGTACTGAGATTGAAGAAGTAGCTGAAGCTACACCTGAGAAAATTTTCAAAGAAATTATTGACCCAGCTATTGGGTTGCAAGTGTTCCAGGCGCGTAAACTGGCTTACAGCATCAAGATTCCGAATGAACTGGTGAACAAAGCTGTTAAGTTCATGCTCGCGTTGTACACAGCTTTTGTCGAAAAAGATTGCTCTATTGCCGAGATCAATCCTCTCGTTGTTACCGGAGATGGAAACGTTATCGCGCTGGATGCGAAATTAAACTTTGACTCCAACGCTCTGTTCCGTCACAAAGATATTTTGGAACTGCGTGACCTGGATGAAGAGGATGAAAAGGAAATCGAAGCTTCCAAATACGACCTCAGCTACATAGCACTTGATGGCAACATCGGCTGTATGGTCAATGGTGCGGGACTTGCGATGGCGACGATGGACATTATCAAATACTACGGTGGAGACCCCGCCAACTTCCTTGACGTTGGGGGCGGTGCAACAACGGAGAAAGTGACTGAAGCATTTAAGATCATTTTGTCCGATGCCAAAGTAGCAGGAATCTTTGTTAACATCTTCGGTGGCATCATGCGCTGTGATGTTATCGCCAACGGTGTTGTTGAAGCTGCGAAGCAACTTGGCCTGACCAAACCGCTGGTTGTTCGTCTTGAAGGAACTAACGTGGAGCTTGGCAAACGTATTCTGGGCGAATCTGGCCTGAATATTGTTCCTGCCGATTCCATGGCCGATGGTGCACAGAAAATTGTTGCCCTCGTAAAATAAGTTCATTCCTTAGTACCGGAGCTGTCCGGGAATTGAAAAATAACCGTAAGGATGTGAAGCAACGTGAGTATTTTGATCGATAAAAATACAAAAGTCATTACGCAAGGCATTACGGGTTCAACGGGAATGTTCCACACGAAGGGCGCATTGGACTACGGAACCCAGATGGTAGGCGGAGTTACACCGGGTAAAGGCGGAACGAATGTGGATATCACGCTGGAAGACGGTACAGTAGCCAGTCTGCCGGTGTTCAACACTGTGCAGGAAGCGAAGGAAGCTACAGGCGCAACAGCGAGCGTCATTTACGTTCCTCCGGCATTTGCGGCAGATTCCATTATGGAAGCTGTTGATGCAGAGCTGGATCTTGTGATCTGTATTACGGAAGGTATTCCGGTTCTTGACATGATCAAGGTTGACCGTTTCATGGAAGGTAAAGATACCGTCCTGATCGGACCGAACTGTCCAGGTGTCATTACACCGGGCGAATGTAAAATCGGGATCATGCCTGGTTATATCCACATGGCGGGGCACGTTGGCGTTGTTTCCCGTAGTGGAACACTTACGTATGAAGCCGTTCATCAACTGACGACTCGTGGCATTGGACAATCTTCTGCTGTAGGAATCGGGGGAGACCCTGTAAAAGGCTCCGAGTTCATTGATATCCTGAAACGGTTCAATGAAGATCCACAGACTCATGCGGTCATCATGATTGGTGAGATTGGTGGTACGGCTGAAGAGGATGCTGCAGATTGGGTACGTGAGAACATGACCAAACCGGTTGTTGGCTTTATCGGTGGCGTAACAGCGCCTCCAGGCAAACGGATGGGTCATGCTGGCGCTATTATCTCTGGCGGTAAAGGTACAGCCAAAGAGAAGATTGCGAAGTTGGAATCTTGCGGTATCAAAGTAGCACCAACGCCTGCTGAGATGGGCTCGACTTTGGTGAGTGTACTTGAAGAGCGCGGTATTTTGAATTTGTGCACGACACATTAATTCTTTTTCGTTATAATAGAAGAAACGGTTCGGAAATGATTTGTTTCTGCTAGACCGACTATTATGGTTACGGAAAAGGTAAGCAACCTTTTGCCCTTAAACAGGGCGAAGGGTTGCTTTTTTGCGTTTTTTTTTAACGTGAAAAGGGAGAGGAATTGTTTCTCATCTGCGTAAACGCTTGCATTCCGTGATCACTTAACACACAATATGAGGGAAGATACTCTTCCCGCTCTGGGAGGTTTATGGTATGGAAGAACGATGGATCTTGTTTGGGTTGCATGAGATGGAGGGTATTGGCAAGAAAACAATCTCAAAACTGGTTCTGGGACAACATCAATGGTCCGATCTTTTGAATTATGAAGAAGGTGACTGGACTGCGGCAGGTTTGCGCAAAGATCAGGCTGCCCGTTTAGCGAGTCAATTTACGCTCAACTGGATCGAACGTAAAAGAGAACACGTTTACAATCAGGGGATAGAGGTTATTACTTATCTGGATCAGAATTATCCCATATTAATGAAGGAAACCGTTCAGCCTCCCTGGGTAATGTATGGTCGAGGGGATATAAGTTTGCTACACAAACCGTCCATTGCGATGGTGGGAACTCGTATGCCAACCGTGTATGGGCGCAAAGTTGGTGAGAAGCTGGCAGAACAATTATGCAGTGCAGGGCTTACGATCGTAAGCGGGCTTGCCCGCGGTATTGATAGCGTGTGTCATGAGGCAGTATTACGTGCCAAAGGAAAAACGATTGCAGTATTCGGAACAGGGATTGATAATATATACCCACCCGAAAATACAAGCCTTGCTGAGCGAATCGCGGAGACGGGTCTGCTTTTGTCGGAATATCCACCAGGTACGAGAGCACGTCAAGGATTATTTCCGGAACGGAATCGAATCATTGCCGGTCTTACGCTGGGGACATTGGTCGTTGAGGCTGACATTCGCAGTGGTTCACTGATCACAGCAGATGCTGCTCTTGAAGCAGGCAGGGATGTATTTGCAGTTCCTGGACCCATCACATCGCCGAAGAGTCGGGGCGCTCACAATCTAATCCGTCAAGGGGCCAAATTGGTCACATGTGCAGCAGATGTTTTGGAAGAGTATCGTTTGGACTTGCCAAATGCAGAACAACTTCCTTACAATAGAGGACGTTCGGCAGAAACACCTGAGCCTTCCGGGCAAGGGATATTCGCTGAGGTTAAGCTCTCTCCGGATGAACAACGTGTGATTTATCTGTTGGAACAGGAGGAGCAATCGTTGGATCAACTGGTTGAACAGCTAGGTTGGGATTTTGGACATTTGCATTCAGTTCTGTTATCTTTAATCATAAAAAAGCAGATTAGCCAATTACCAGGCACCAAATATGCGAGGGTATGACGATGCTACAACCTATGTAGCGTGTGGAAATATATAATTAGCTGAAGTTATTAACCTATGCATAAGCTTACAGAAACAGTTACATGACAGTTTCATGACTGAGAGGAGGATGAACCTATGGCGGATGCACTCGTAATCGTGGAGTCGCCCTCAAAGGCGAAGACGATAGGCAAATATTTAGGCAGCAAGTTCATCGTGAAAGCTTCGATGGGACATGTTCGCGATTTGCCAAAGAGTCAGATCGGCGTTGAGGTGGAGAATGATTTTAATCCGAAATATATTACGATCCGCGGCAAAGGTTCAATTTTGAAAGAACTGAAGGATGCACGGAAGAAAGTGAAAAAAGTGTATCTCGCAGCTGACCCGGATCGCGAAGGCGAGGCTATCGCATGGCATTTAGCCCATGCCCTTGAACTGGACGATACGGCAGATTGCCGGGTTGTATTTAATGAAATTACAAAACAGGCGGTCAAAGATGCGTTCAAAACGCCGCGGAAAATCAATATGGATTTGGTTAACGCGCAGCAGGCAAGACGTATTCTGGATCGACTCGTTGGATATAAAATTAGTCCATTATTATGGAAAAAAGTTAAAAAAGGTTTGTCCGCAGGCCGGGTTCAGTCCGTGGCTGTTAAAATCATTTTAGATCGTGAAAATGAAATTGATGATTTTGAGCCGGAAGAATACTGGAGCATTACCGCCAAACTGACAGCAGACGGCAATCCGTTTGAAGCCAAGTTTCATAAACTGAACGGGGCTAAAACAGAGCTGGGCAGTGAAGCGGAAGTGCAAGCCATCCTGAAACAGATCGAAGGTGCAGACTTTACGATCAAGGAAGTTAAAGAGAAGGAACGGAGTCGGAACCCTTCCGCCCCGTTTACCACGAGTTCTTTGCAACAGGAAGCAGCACGTAAATTGAATTTCAGAGCTTCCAAGACGATGTCGGTGGCCCAACAACTATATGAAGGTGTAGACCTTGGAAAAGAAGGCACAGTAGGTCTCATCACGTATATGCGTACGGACTCCACGCGGATTGCGGCATCTGCACAAGAAGAAGCCAAAGAATATATCGTTGGTAAGTATGGAGAGCCATTTGCACCAGAAACACCACGAAATTATTCCAAAAAAGCAGCTAATGCTCAGGATGCGCATGAAGCAATTCGTCCAACTTCAATTCTGCGTGATCCCGATTCAATCAAGTCATTTATGAGTCGTGATCAGTTCCGGTTGTATAAACTGGTTTGGGAACGTTTTGTAGCGAGCCAGATGTCCTCGGCTATCCTGGATACACTCTCTGTAGATATTGCGGCGGGGGATACGATTTTCCGTGCAGCAGGTTCGAAGGTTCGATTCCAGGGCTTCATGAAGGTATATGTTGAAGGAAACGACGATGGTACAACCGAAGAAGATCGTCTGCTACCTCCGCTGAAAAGTGGAGATGTGCTTGAGAAGCAGGAGATTGAGCCAAAACAGCATTTTACACAACCGCCACCACGATATACGGAGGCAAGGTTGGTTAAGACGCTTGAGGAATTGGGTATAGGGCGTCCGAGTACATATGCGCCAACACTGGAGACCATTCAGAAGCGCGGATATGTTGCGATTGAGGAAAAGAAATTCATGCCAACGGAGCTTGGCGAACTGGTCATCGAACAGATGGAAGAGTTTTTCCCGGAAATCCTGAATGTAGAGTTTACCGCGAACATGGAAGGTGATCTTGACCATGTGGAGGAAGGTTCCGAGGATTGGGTCAAAGTACTCGCTGAATTCTACGAATCTTTCGAGAAACGGCTTGAGTTTGCGGAAGAAGAAATGAAAGAAATCGAGATCGAAGACGAAGTATCGGATGAGATCTGTGAGAAGTGCGGCAAACCACTTGTTTATAAACTCGGACGTTTTGGCAAGTTTCTTGCTTGCTCTGGCTTCCCTGATTGCCGGAATACCAAACCGATTATCAAGGATATTGGCGTAACTTGTCCGAAGTGTAAGGAAGGCCATGTTGTTGAGCGTCGTAGCAAAAAGGGACGTATCTTCTACGGTTGTGACAAGTATCCTGAATGTGATTTTGTCTCATGGGACAGACCTTCAGCCAAACCATGTCCAAGTTGTGGATCGCTAATGATTGAAAAGCGGAACAAAAAGGGAGCCCGATTGCAGTGTACATCATGTGATCATCAGGAGCCGGTGGATGAACCGGATGACGAATCAGCGGATTAGTATATATGGGGGTAAATGATTTTGACGAATGAACAACAAGTAACCGTAATTGGTGCCGGGCTGGCAGGAACAGAAGCTGCCTGGCAGATCGCAAGTCGCGGCGTGCGCGTGAAATTATACGAGATGAGACCTGTGGTGAAAACGCCAGCTCATCATACAGATAAATTTGCAGAACTGGTGTGCAGTAACTCGCTGCGTGCCAATGGATTGACGAATGCAGTGGGTGTATTAAAAGAAGAAATGAGAATGCTCAATTCTCTCGTACTGTCTGCGGCAGACAAGCACGCCGTTCCAGCAGGTGGAGCACTTGCTGTGGACCGGGACGGCTTCTCAGGTGAGATTACGTCTACGCTGCACCAGCATCCGCTCATCGAAGTGGTGAACGAAGAACTAACTTCCCTGCCGGAAGACGGCATCGTTGTTGTTGCAACGGGTCCCTTGACTTCACCGGCATTGTCTGAGCAAATCAAGGCACTAATGGGTGAAGAATATTTCTACTTCTATGATGCAGCAGCACCGATCATCGAAAAAGATTCAATTGATATGAACAAGGTGTACTTGGCCTCCCGTTATGATAAGGGCGAAGCGGCATATCTGAACTGTCCGATGACAGAAGAAGAGTTTGATGTCTTCTATGAAGCTCTCATTACTGCTGAGGTCGCTCAATTGAAAGAGTTTGAGAAAGAAATCTACTTTGAAGGCTGTATGCCAATCGAAGTGATGATGAAACGCGGAAAACAGACGGCTCTGTTTGGTCCTATGAAACCAGTAGGTTTGGTTAACCCGCATACAGGAGAGTTGCCACATGCGGTTGTTCAGCTTAGACAGGACAATGCTGCGGGAACGTTGTATAACCTGGTAGGCTTCCAGACGCATCTGAAATGGGGAGAACAAAAACGTGTCTTCTCTCTCATACCTGGACTTGAAAATGCAGAGTTCGTACGTTATGGCGTAATGCACCGCAATACATTTATTAATTCTCCTAAACTGCTTCGTCCGACGTATCAGTTTAAAGAGCGTCCAAACCTGTTCTTTGCAGGTCAGATGACCGGTGTAGAAGGATATGTAGAATCTGCTGCTTCTGGACTTATTGCCGGAATGAACGCAGCCAAGGCAGCTCTTGGACAGGAACTGGTGGTATTGCCGGTAGAAACAACGCTTGGCAGTATGGCTCAGTATATTACAACAGCTGACTTCAAACACTTCCAGCCAATGAATGCAAACTTTGGATTGTTGCCGAAGCTGGAAACGAAAATCCGTAACAAAAAAGAAAAAAATGAAGCTCTTGCACAGCGTGCCCTGGATGGTATCACCAGTTTTGCTGCGGCAGAAGGTCTAACCGTTCCGGAACGCGTATAAATTATTCGTGGGAGGAGGCTGATATCATGGATATGTCATTTCATGCTACAACGATCTGTGCCGTTCGTCATAATGGTAAGGCAGCAATTGCTGGTGATGGTCAGGTGACCATGGGCCAAAGCGTTGTGATGAAGAATACAGCCAAGAAGGTAAGACGATTATACCGCGGACAGGTTGTTGCCGGGTTTGCCGGTTCTGTGGCGGATGCCATCACCCTGTTTGAGAAATTCGAAGGAAAGCTGGAGGAGCACCATGGTAACCTGCAGCGTGCTGCCGTAGAGCTTGCCAAGGATTGGCGTCAAGATCGAATCCTGCGTAAGCTTGAGGCATTGTTGATTGTAATGGACAAAACAGGTATGTTGTTGATTTCAGGCGGCGGCGAAATCATTGAGCCCGATGATGACGTTATTGCTATCGGATCAGGTGGGAACTTTGCCTTATCTGCTGCACGTGCGTTGAAACGTCATGCTGTGAACCTGGAAGCGAAGGACATTGCGCGCGAATCGCTTCAGATTGCCTCGGAGCTTTGTGTGTATACGAACAGTAATATTATTGTAGAAGAGTTATAGCCAAAGAAATCTCCCGTAGTGGAGCATGATTTTGTAATCTGCTCCAGGACGTCTAGGGGATTCTTTGTCCTTGTTAGGTAAAATAAATTCAGCATACTGGTAGGAGGGAAGCAATATGAATACTCAAGCGCTAACACCGAGACAGATTGTTGCAGAGCTTGACAAGTATATTGTAGGTCAAAAGAAAGCCAAAAAATCGGTAGCGGTAGCCCTTCGTAATCGTTATCGGCGTAGCCTTTTGCCTGAGCATACTCAGGACGACATTGTGCCTAAAAATATCCTGATGATTGGACCTACCGGTGTGGGTAAAACGGAAATCGCCCGTCGCCTTGCTAAACTGGTGGGTGCACCATTTGTAAAAGTGGAAGCTACCAAGTTCACCGAAGTGGGTTACGTTGGCCGTGACGTTGAATCAATGGTGCGTGATTTGATTGAAACATCACTGCGGATGGTGAAGCTGGAGCGGACTGAAAAAGTGAAGGACAAAGCTGAAGAAGCTGCCAATGAACGAATTGTACATATTCTGGCTCCCTCACAGTCCAAGTCCAAGAATCAGCGTAATCCGTTTGAGATGATCTTTGGTAATAATGGCAACAACGTTCAGGAACAGGATGAGCCAGAACCGGATACAGGGGTTGCGGAGCGTCGACGCAAGATCAAGTTTGATCTGTTATCCGGCAAGCTGGAGGATGACATCATTGAAATTGATGTGGAAGACACTGCTCCTAACATGATGGACATGTTTGCTGGTCAAGGTAATGATCAGATGGGCATGAACATGCAGGAGATGTTTGGCAGCTTGTTGCCTCGTCGTACGAAAAAACGTAAGCTCACCATTAAAGAAGCGCGCAAAGTGTTGATCCAGGAAGAAGCAGGAAAATTGATCGATATGGATGATGTTACTCAGGAGTCCATTCGCCGGGCAGAGCAGACAGGTATCATTTTCATTGATGAAATCGACAAGGTTGCCAGCCAAGGACGCGGTAGCGGTCCGGATGTATCCCGTGAGGGTGTACAACGGGACATTCTGCCTATCGTCGAAGGTTCTACGGTTATGACGAAGTATGGCCCTGTCAAAACGGATTATATTCTGTTTATGGCAGCAGGCGCATTCCACGTCGCTAAACCCTCTGATCTGATTCCCGAGCTTCAGGGACGCTTCCCAATTCGTGTGGAGCTGAGCAGTTTGACACTGGAGGAGTTTGTATCCATTCTGACTGAGCCTCAGAATGCACTGACCAAGCAGTATGTTGATTTGCTGCGCACCGAAAATATTGAGATTGAATTCTCGGATGATGCCATTCGTGAAATTGCCAAACTGGCTGAATCCGTCAATCAAAATACAGAAAATATAGGTGCACGCCGATTGCATACGATTCTTGAAAAGCTGTTGGAGGATTTGTCCTTTGAGGCACCTGAGCTTACATTGGAACGTATGGTGATTACTCCGGAGTATGTCCGTGAGAAATTGAATGATATTGCACTGGATCGTGATTTAAGTCAGTATATCCTGTAACATGGGGATAGCAATGTAGTTGTTACAAGGATGGTATAAATGAACGGCATGCACTGGAGAGTAGAGAGCACTTGCGAGATCGACGAAGGGGCGTCACTCCTTTACCGAATCTCAAGGGTCATCTTACCGCAGGCATGTCGTTTATTTTTGTTTTTATCTACAGAATTACGATGGCATAACCGATAAAAGATGTGGGGTTGTTATACGGATCGACAAAACTAGGACTTGTGCCGCATGTATACTAAGTTAAAACCTATCGGAGTGGTGGTTATTCCCCGTTTTTATATCCAGTGATTCCCATTACAAGAAGTTTCCTTATTCCAAGTCTGGTCATCGGTTTAGTTGACAGGTTGGTAAATGTTGCGTAAATGCGCAAAAACAGAAATTGTAGAAAAGGTTGAAGCAAGCAATTGTTTTCTGGAGATTAAAATATAAAGACCCTACTTAATTGTTAAGAAAGTGTTAGGCAGGAAAGGTGATAAATCTCAATTCTTGAAAGATAACTTGTCAATTGATTAATATACAGCTTCGTATGTATACCTATCATATAGTCAATAAACCCTTAGTATAACGGTAAAAAATTCTAACATTATCAAGTATGAAATATTCGGAAATGTACATAATTACGGGCGTTATACTGTCATGTAGAGATGGGAAAGGTTTTTTTTATTTTAAGAATGTTTAAGAAGTATCAGGGATAGTATTAACATACTTTTGATTTGGGCCTGAACATTTACGAAAAAATTCATAATTTGCAGAAAATACACAAAAAGCCCTGTCTTTCAGAAAAGATAGGGCTTTTTTCTTATTGTAATATATCCCAAACTCGAAGAAACTTATGTTATACGACAACATCAGAGTTAATTCTACTTAAGTCCTAGAAAACCGTGTAAAAGCGAATGTTTTTGTCGAAAAAACATAAGAATTTTCAAGGGAAAAGATTCAATCTTTTTCCATAACTTCTAAAGAGAGGAGGGAGATTGTGAATCTTTTAAATGATATTAGCTTTAAAAGATTGCAAGGTGCACTCGATGCGTCCAACATCAGACAACGAACGATTGCTGACAACATCGCGAATGCCGATACCCCGTATTTCAAGCGCTCGGACGTTTCTTTTGAAGAAATGTTGCAGGGGCAAATGAATGGAGATATGCCTGTTCTTAAAGGTAAAGTAACTGATGCAAGGCATTTTGTCATAGGTCCTTCCTCTTCCGTACCAACGCCAGTAGTTAATATGGACCAGTCAACGTCCATGAATAACAACGAAAACAATGTCGATATAGACAGAGAAATGAGTCTTCTGGCGGAGAATCAGTTGCGTTACAACGCTTATATCCAGCAAGTGAACGAACAAATTAAAATCATGCGTGTTGGCGTGGAAGGGAGATAACCTAAATTGAACATTAGTAATAGTTTTAGTATCAGTGCATCAGCGCTGACGGCTCAACGTTTGCGGATGGACGTTATATCTTCCAACATTGCGAACGCAGAAACGACGCGCGCGAGCGTATCCAATGGTGAGGCGGTCCCTTACAAACGCAAAATGGTGGTGCTTGAACCGAATAAAACGTCTTTTGGTACCATGCTACAAAATCAGATGCGCGAGGGCAGTTCGGGAGATGGCGTCAGAGTCACTGAGATTCGCGAAGATCAGTCACCACTCAAGCCTGTCTACGATCCTTCTCATCCAGATGCCAACGCAGAAGGATATGTATTTATGCCTAACGTGGATATTGCGAAAGAAATGGTCGACATGATCTCAGCTACTCGTTCCTATGAGGCTAACGTAACAGCATTGAATTCAACCAAAGCAATGATTTCGAAAGCTTTGGAGATTGGAAGATAATCTGCTTTGAACTAAAAACAAGAAATATTTAAACCAGTGATGAAGGGGAGGGACATTAATGATTCAGAACAACATGTTTAGCACGCAGGGGATACAACCGCTACAGATGAAGAGTGCAACCGAAAGCAAGCCTTCTACACCAGCCGAAACCATCCAGAGCTTCGGTACATACTTACAGAATGCATTGGGATCTGTCGCTGCACAGGAGACTCAATCACATGAAATGTCCAATCAATTTTTGGTCGGCAAAGCGAACGTGGATCAGGTGATGATCGCTTCCGAACAGGCCTTGTTAAGCCTACAACTCACAACTCAAGTCCGAAACAAAGTGGTAGAAGCATACCAGGAAATTATGCGAACGCAGTTATAAAATAATCTACTTGCGCTCGGGCAGTAGCGCTGATCATTGCAACAAGCAGCTGCGATGCTGCTCCTGATCGTTGACCTGTGAAACGGGTAGGGTTGCGTAAGGACAGACTAAGCAAAGTTTCGGATGATGGGGTGACAGAGTGAATGAGAGAATCGCCCAGTACAGGGACAAGGGGTCCCAGTATTGGAATAGTTTCAGCAAAAAGCAAAAAGTATTATTTATATCCACCTTCCTGTTTCTGATTTTGGCTGCAGTTGTACTCACGATGCAATTGTCCAAGACAGAATATGAAGTTGCGTTCACGGATTTGAATGCGAGTGACTCAGCAGGTGTTATCAGTTATCTCGATTCATCTAGTATTCCATACAAATTAAGTTCAGATGGCAAGACGATATCCGTACCAAGCACGAGTGTGGCCATTGCAAAAGTGAATGTCGGATCTCAAGGGATCATTCAGAATGGTTCATTAGGATATAAGTCATTCGAGGAATCATCATCCCCCATCGGGATGACAGACAAAGAGTTTGATGTAAAGTACAACAATGCGTTAAACGGAGAAGTTGAACAGTTGCTTCAGCGGATGCAAGGGATACAGGACGCTAAAGTGCTGGTCAATATGCCGAAAGATAACATCTTTGCTGGTTTAGAAGAGCAGGATAAAGCATCAGCATCGGTAGCTCTCCAATTTAAACCGGGTTATCACCCAAATCAGGCAGCGGTAGATGGATACTTTAACTTGGTTAAGACCGCAATTCCTAATCTGCCTATTGAGAACATCACGATTACCAATACGGATGAAGCAGAACTGATTCCAACTGCCCGAGGTGGTAGTGGCGGGTTGTCTTCTGAAGTTCAAGAAAACATGGCTTTACAGAAGAAGTTTGAAAACGATGTTCGTAATAACGTGAAGCAATTTCTTTCTCAAATTGTAGGCGAAGACAAGGTCAATGTTTTGGTAGCCTCCAAGCTTAATTTTGACAAAGAAACACGTAAAGAAAATCTGGTTCAACCTGTAGATGTAGAGAATATGAAAGGCATCGAGATCAGTGTGCAGGAGATTCAGAAGAGTTACACTGGGGCAAGCAACCCGACAGGTGGTGTTGCTGGCACAGGGCAAGAGGAAGTCCCGGGTTATCCATCATCTGATGCAACAGGGAACTCCACCTCTGAAGAATCATCTAGCACTATAAACTACGATGTTAATCGAATTGCCAAGGATATTATTTCCAGTCCGTATACTGTAAAAGATTTAACCATTAACGTAGCAGTTGAACCACCGGCTGGAGAAACAGAATTGCAAGGACCTGTTCAAGATGCGATCGAGAATATTTTGGTTAACATCGTTCGTGCTTCATTGGCAGACTCAGGCACCGTAATAAGTGACGCCGATCTGACAAAGAAAGTTTCAGTCATGTCACAAGGATTCCAGGCTGCATCGACAGCGAATACAGGCTTCCAGTTGTCCTCAACCATGATGTGGGGTGGAGGCGCACTTATAGCGGCATTGATCGCAGCGGTTGTCATTTTGTTGGTACGCCGTCGCCGCAAACAAAACGAAGTAGAAGAAGAAGAGATTCCTCTTCCAATAGCAACAGAGTTCCCGTCCATTACGCTGGACAGTGTAACGAACGAAAGTCAGGTGCGCAAACAATTGGAGAGTTTGGCCAAGAAAAAGCCAGACGAATTCGTCAATCTGCTGCGTACATGGCTGGCTGACGAATAGAGGTGAACGCATTGGCGAAGGCAAGCAGTCAAGGTTTGACTGGCAGACAAAAAGCAGCAATATTGTTGATTACATTAGGTCCGGAAGTATCGGCACAGATATTCAAACATCTGCGTGACGAGGAGATTGAACAACTCACATTGGAGATTGCCAACGTTCGCAAAGTTGATTCTTCCGAAAAGGACATGATCATGGCCGAGTTTCACCAGATCTGTCTGGCGCAGGAATATATCTCTCAGGGCGGTATCAATTATGCGAGAGAGATCCTGGAGAAAGCTTTGGGTTCTTCCAAAGCACTTGAAGTTATTAATCGTTTGACAGCTACGTTGCAGGTCAGACCGTTTGACTTTGCACGCAAAGCGGATCCAAATCAAATTTTGAACTTTATTCAGAATGAAAGTCCGCAAACGATAGCCCTGGTTCTGTCTTATCTCCAGTTCGAACAGGCTGCAGCGATTCTGTCATCCTTGCCACAAGAGAAACAGGCAGATGTCGCTCGCCGGGTAGCAGTCATGGATAGTACTTCGCCAGAAGTTATCTCTCAAGTGGAGCGGGTTCTGGAACAGAAGCTATCTTCTACTGTAACGCAGGATTACACAAATGCGGGTGGTATCGAATCGATTGTTCAGATTCTGAATGGAGTCGATCGTGGTACAGAGCGTACCATTTTGGACTCTCTCGAAATTCAGGATCCGGAGCTTGCAGAGGAAATCAAAAAACGCATGTTTGTATTCGAAGATATCGTCAATGTGGATGATCGTTCGATTCAGCGTATTATTCGGGATATCGACAACGCAGATCTGCAACTCGCACTCAAAGTGGCAAGCGAAGAAGTTCGGGATGCCGTGTTCCGGAACATGTCGAAACGGATGTCCGAGACATTCAAAGAAGAGATGGAGTTCATGGGACCTGTGCGGTTGCGTGATGTTGAGGAAGCTCAGACACGCATTGTAGGAACGATACGCAGATTGGAAGAAGCCGGTGAGATCATTATCGCACGCGGTGGAGGAGATGATATCATTGTCTAATTTGATTAAATCTTTCCAGTATGTACCTGTTGATGACCGTAAAAGGCTTGAAAATCATCATCATTATGGTGGTGCTGGGGAGTCTGAATCGGAATTAAATGGTGAGAGTGCTGAAGGTTCTGAAGCAGAAACACTTCAGGCACGCGTGGACGAGGAAACACAACGTCTTACCGCAGAGATGCTGGAAGATGCCAAGGAGTTTGCAGAAAAGCAAGTACGTGAAGCTTCAGAAGAAGCAGAGCGCATGCTTCAAGAAGCCCGTGAACAGATCGATACCTGGTGGCAGGAACAAAGACAACAGGATGAACATCTGACCGAAGCACTTCGTTCACAAGGTTTCCAACAGGGCTTTGAAGAAGGCAAAGTACAAGCTGAACTGGATCTCCAGGTGCAGATCGAAAAGATGATGAATGAAGCCCAGGAAGTGCTTCAGGAGGCTTATGTAGCAAAAGATCAGATTATTCAGGAAGCCGAACCGTTCCTTGTTGATCTTGCTTGTGGGATCGCTGAGAAAGTCATTGATAAGCAACTTACCATTGAACCCGATCACACCTTGGAACTGATTCGTCAGAGTTTGTCACGTAAACGGGAGCAAGGTTTGATCACACTGTGTGTGGCTCCTGAGCAATTTACATTTGTACAAGCAGCTCGTGAAGAATTGTCTCTGTCCATCGACTCTCAGGCAGAATTACAGATTTTGCCTGATTCAACGGTCAAAGATAAGGGATGTGTGATTCGTTCTTCGTTCGGAAGTGTAGATGCGAGAATTGACACACAGCTTGCTGAGATAAAAAAAGAACTGGTCCGCATAGCACTTGAGGATGAGGAGCGAAGAAATCAACATGAAGGTTCTTAGTTCACAGCGATATATGGAACATTTGCGGCAATTTGATCCCGTGCGCATTAACGGCAAAGTTACTCAGGTCATTGGTCTTATGGTTGAGTCCGAAGGGCCGGATGCAAGTATCGGTGATGTATGTTACATCTACCCTGGTAAGTCGGCCAAGCCTCTTCAGGCTGAAGTCGTTGGGTTTCGAGATAACAAAGTGCTGCTTATGCCACTGGGTGAACTGCAATCCATTGGTCCTGGTTGCGATGTAGTCGGTACGGGTAAACCACTCGGCGTTCAGGTAGGCTCTGAATTGCTCGGTAAAGTGCTGGACGGACTAGGACAACCGCTGGACGGTTCGCTCCTTCCATCCAGAATGCCGATGTACTCTACGTCCAATACACCAGTCAATCCAATGGATCGTCCGCGTGTACTTGAAACTATGGGTGTCGGTGTAAGAGCTATTGACGGATTGTTGACCGTAGGCAAGGGACAGCGTGTAGGTATTTTTGCCGGTTCAGGTGTTGGTAAGAGTACATTGATGGGCATGATTGCGCGTAATACAGCGGCGGATGTCAATGTAATCGCGCTTGTGGGTGAGCGTGGACGTGAGGTTCGCGACTTTATTGAACGGGATCTGGGTCCGGAAGGGCTGGAACGCTCCGTAGTTATTGTTGCAACATCAGATCAGCCTGCTCTGATTCGGATCAAGGGAGCGGTTATTGCAACCACCATTGCAGAGTATTTCCGGGACCGTGGAATGAACGTGATGCTGATGATGGACTCGGTTACCCGATATGCGATGGCTCAAAGGGAAGTTGGTTTGGCAGTAGGTGAACCTCCGGCAATGAGAGGATATACTCCATCGGTATTTGCGAGTTTGCCCAAACTGCTTGAACGGGCGGGTACAGGGCCTACGGGCTCGATTACAGCCTTTTACACCGTTCTGGTTGATGGGGATGACATGAATGAACCGATCGCGGATGCGGTAAGGGGTATACTGGATGGCCACATTGTGTTAAACCGGTCCATCGCGAATAAAGGTCATTTTCCGGCGATCGATGTGTTAGCCAGTATAAGTCGTGTCATGAAGGATATTGCTCCGGAAGAGCAACTGGAAGCCGTCAATAATATGAAACGTTTGATGGCTGTCTATAAAGAGTCGGAAGATTTGATCAATATTGGGGCTTACCAGCGGGGATCAAATGCAGCGATAGATGAATCAATAGATCAGATTGATAGCATTTGGAACTTTACAAAGCAGAAAGTCGACGAGAAAATCACCTTAAGTGAAGTGCAGGAACGTTTGATTCTTGAATTTGCAAGGAGATGAATGGGTAAACGATGAAATTTCGATATCATTTCCAGAAAGTTGTTGACCTGAAGAGTAATGAGAAAACACAGGCAGAGTGGATGTTATCCACAGCGATCGGTAAACTTCAGACGGAGGAAGAGCATCTGATACAACTTCTGAACGACAGAAGTAATCTGGTGGGCATCATCCAATCTGCTACGGAAAATACAGCGTCTGTAAACAGTCTGCAAGAGATGCAGCGTTATGTACATCACCTTGACGAGTGCATTTCACGCAAAAACAGTGATGTTAAACATGCTCAGGTCAATGTGCAACGGAATCAGACCTTTCTAAACGGTAAGATGATTGACGAAAAAGTATGGCTTGGAGCGAGAGACAAGGCGAAAATCAAATTTCAGCAGGAGATGCTCCTCCGGGAACAGAACGATCTGGACGAGATGGCTACTGTACGCTTCGCTGCCAAAGCCGGACGCGCGAATTGATGTGAGCCGGACGCGAAGTTGTCTCGCGAAGGAGGAATGAACGATGGCTGTTAAAGACGATAGTGACATGGAAAAAGAGTCGGGAGGCGGATGGGAAAAATTTCTCATGATTTCAATCCCGATTGTATTCACCGTAGTATTGCTGGGCGTACTGCTTACGCTTTTTAATGTAGATATTCGTAACAATTTGTTTGAATTTGCCAACAAGATTCCGGTAGTTAAGGAATGGGTACCTGATCCTGTGCTGGACCCTGAAAAAGAGAAGCTGGAGAAGAGCGAGCAGCAGGTTGAAAGTGCTGAAGCGACAATCGAAAAGCTGAAGTCTCAAGTAACCGCCAAAGAGACAGAACTCAAGGCAGCACAAGAAGCGACAACAACTGAAGCGAAGAAGGCGACGGACCTTCAGAAGAAGTTGGATGATGCAGAAAAAGCTGCTGAAACCGCTACGGCGGCAACGCCGGAAACGGAATCTGATTATCAAAAGCAAATAAAAGATTTGGCTAAAATGTATGCTGACATGAGCCCGAGCAAAGCTGCACCGATTTTGCAAAATATGACGAATGAAGAAATGGTACTGTTATTGAATGCCATGCAATCATCTGCTCGGACCAAAGTGCTTGAAAAGATGGACCCGAAAACAGCAGCCGACGTCACCATGATGATGAAGGATGCCAAACCGTCAGGGGATCTGGCACTGGATGCACTACAATCCAGATTGAAGAAAGAAACCGCTGCAACTTCAAGTGCAGCAACAACGACGAGCAAAAACCTGGATAAAAACCAGCTAAGTCAAACATTTGCTTCGATGTCTGCTTCAAGTGGTGCCAAGTTATTGTTGGAAACATACAAGTTAAGTCCTGACAAAACATTGACCATCCTGAATTCAGTAGATGATGCCACACGCTCTCAATTGCTTGAGAACATGTCTTCTGAGGACTCGGTTGAAACTGCAAAAATTTTGAACAGATTAATGGGCAACAAGTAGATCGGATTAAACTGTGATAACCGAGAGGAGGTGAAATAAATGTCGATCGTATATCAAATGACATCCACAGCATCTGCAAAAACCGCTGGAACTGGTCAGACAACTGGAGCACAATCGAAAGGTTCAGCTACAGGTGCTGGCGGTGAATTTTTGCAAACTCTTGCACAGTCATTATCTGGAGGATCCACTGAAGGTGAGAGTTCAAGCGCTACTGGAAGCTTAACTGCTAATCCGCTGGTGTTTTCCTTTGCTACAAGTGAAGAAGGGGAAGCGACATCTATCACGGATATACTGAATTCGTTGTTCACAGACTTGGATTCTCTTGATGAAGCTTTGGAAAATGATCCATCTCTACTCGCAGGCTTGCAGACTCTGATTCAACAGATGTATACACAGCTAAATGATGCTTCTGGTACTAGCGCAGAAGGTTCCGACGAGTCTTCGGATGGAGCTGGAAGTGCCAATACAGTACCTGCAATTGAACTCTCGCAGCATCCGGCAGCAATTCGTTTTGTTTTGCAGGATATGCTTACACAGTTAGTAGCTGCGATGAATGAACCAGAGAGTACTGTTGCGAAGAACGCACCCGAATTCAAAAATCTGCTGCAATCTCTGCAGAGTCAGCTTCAAGAGGCTGGAGTGGATACCACTAGTAACAAAGGATGGACTGAACTGAAATCCATATTGGATACATTGACTACAGTTAAGGATCAGGCTGTACAAGTTGCTCCAGCTACTTCGCTGCAAGCTTCCAAACAGGATTCAGTCGTACCACAAGTTCTTGTTGCAACAGCAGCAAATGCTGGAATCCAGGTGAAAGGTGATACGGAGGTGACATCTGATTCAAATGCAGGTGGAGAAGTGGATCACTCAACCATTATTACTGCAGGAGAGCTGTCCTTGCGTACATCAGGTACAACAGCAGGTAAACCGGCTGAACCTGTAATGCAAACATCACATTTTGCCAAAGAAATGACACAGTTTGTTGTCAGCAAGCTGGATATTGTACAGCAAAAAGGATTTTCCGAGGCGACCATCTCACTTCGTCCTGAGCATCTAGGGAAGTTGGATGTACAAATTACTTTGCAGAATGGGCAATTGGTTGCACGCTTTATGACAGAGCATACGATGGCCAAAGACATGCTTGAACAGCAAATGATGCAGCTGCGTTCTTCACTTCAAGCTCAGGGGATTCAAGTGGAACGACTTGAGGTTACGCAGAACAGTTCAATCGGATCACAGATGTATCAGGATGGAGGCCGTCAGCCGGGAAGTAACTCTCAGCAGCAGCGTCGTTCACGTGAGCGTGAGGAACAATCGGATGATGCTATAGCTACAGCAGGCATTCAAGAAGAATTGCGTAATTGGCGTAGCGAGCAAGTTGAAGGAAATGAATTACAGAGAGATACGTTTAGTGCAAAGGCTTAACAGAAATGAGGTGAGCAAATGGCTAATGAAATTGTTTCAACGAATAATACCTGGCCGAACTATTCGGCAGCTAATAAGGCAACGACAAGCGCTGCAACAAAAGAATTGGGGAAAGACCAGTTTCTAAAAATCTTGATTACCCAGCTACAGAACCAAGATCCGATGCAGCCGATGGAGGATAAGGAATTTATCGCTCAAATGGCACAGTTCAGCTCAGTGGAACAACTGGTCAATATTTCGACTCAACTTAAAACGTTGAATCAGTCACTTGGTGCTGTATCCGGCATGATCGGCATGGAGGTAAGTTGGCTTTCTTCTAATAAAACGGACAACGGAACTCTTCGTCAGGGTATTGTAGATTCCATCATTGTAAGAGATAGCGTTCAATACGCGAAAGTGGGCAATGACGAGATTAAGCTGGATGAGATCATTCAGGTGAATTATCCAAAACAGGCAGAAGAGAATCAAACTCCGGTAGAGAACGTTCAGAATGTAACGCCTGAATCGAGTGAAAGCCAGGAAGCTGAATCAGCCGCTGAAACGGGTGGTACAGAAGATAGCGAGAAAACGATATGAGTGATCGCATAACGGTTGGACAATTATATGCGGGCCCGATTACTCCCAATATGCTTCAAAGACCCAAAACGGGAGAAGCCTCAGCTGTACCCGAAAAGCCTTTTGCGAAGGTGCTGGAAGATAATCTTCTGAAATTGAGCAATCATGCTGCCAAGCGATTGGAACAGCGTGGTATTGAACTCAAAACGGAGCAAATGGAACAGATTGGTTCTGCTTTGGACAAAGCTGCTGCCAAGGGAGCCAAAGAGTCATTGATTTTGATGCAGGATATGGCTTTTATCGTCAATGTCAAAAATCGTACAGTGGTTACAGCTATGGATAGTGAAAGCATGAAGGATAATGTGTTCACTCAGATTGATAGTGCCGTAATCATTTCTTGACCGGTTGGCCCTTCTCGGGAGCCGGAATGCCGCTGACCGACTGATGCGGTAACCAAATGAAGACTGGGAGGATTTTTTAAAATGTTGAAATCAATGTACTCAGGCGTTTCCGGGATGCGGGGTTTTCAAACAAAACTCGACGTAATTGGTAACAATATTGCGAACGTGAACACGGTTGGCTTTAAAGGCAGTCGGGTTATGTTCAAGGATATTATGAGCCAAACTACGGCAGGGGTAACTGCCCCTGGCGATGCATCTGGTGGTGTCAATGCGAAGCAAATCGGTCTTGGTGTATCCGTAGGTTCAATTGATACGCTGCATCTGGCAGGTAGCCCCATGACAACAAATAATCCAACAGATCTTCGGATTAATGGAGATGGATTCTTCCTTGTACGTTTGAGTGAAGATCAGGAAGTACCTTACCTGACTCGGGCGGGGGATTTCCATGTGGATGCTGCACGTAACCTTTTGACATCGGATGGGTTGTTTGTTCTGGATAACGGTGGTGGAAATATTACCATTCCAGACGACGTCGTATCCTTCACTATTGGTCAGGATGGAACGATTAACCAGACCATGGCAGATGGAACCATTGAAGCGGGCCCACAGATTGGAATAGGTAAAGTTGTCAATCCGGAAGGCCTTGAGAAAATCGGGGGCAACTTGTACCGAATGACAGCGAACGCGAATCCAGATGGAGTACTTGAACCATTGACAGCGAACAGTGCTGAGGACGGAACAGGAGCAATTATTGCTGGACAGCTAGAAATGTCTAATGTGGATTTGACTGGAGAGTTTACTGAGATGATCGTAGCTCAACGTGGATTCCAGGCAAACTCACGGATCATTACAACGTCGGATGAAATACTTCAGGAAGTTGTTAACCTGAAACGTTAATAGCTAATTGGTGATTTTTAAAATGTGGAGGAGCTTGCTCCTCCCACTCTGATCGAGGGGGCTTAGCATGATTTCGGTTACGCGGTTAAATGGTTCTCCCATGTGGTTAAATGCGCTGATGGTTGAGATTGTGGAAGAGACGCCGGACACGTATATTACTCTGGTAACTGGAAAGAGACTGATTGTGCTTGAGAAAGCCAATGAAGTTATTTCCAAAATTAAAGATTACAACCGTGAAATCGGGGTTCAGGCAGCCACTATCAAAGTGCAGCAAACGGAGGAATCCTGATGAAAAAGATGATGCCCTGGCTTGCAACAATGTTGCTGGCAATAACACTCATTGTGGTGGTTGTGTTTGTATTTATGCAAGGACAGAATTCCAAGAATGATACACATACTGCTGCAGCTTCTGAACCCAAGAAGATGACTGCGGATGAGATTGTAGAAGTTTCCTCAGAGCTTGGAGAAATTAAAACCAACTTGGCTGATACAGATCATGTTATTGTCGTTAGCTTCTCATTCAAGTTGGCTGACGTAAAAGCTAAGGAAGATTTTGAGAAGATTAAAGAAATTGTGGTGAAACCGATCATCATTCAGACGCTTGCAGATACGAAGTCTGATGAACTGGCTACAGCAAAGGGTCGGATACTATTTAACGAGAAATTAACCGGTCTTATTAATGAAGCTTTACCAGAGAGTAATTTGAGTAGTACGAGCTTTTCATCCATTGTGATAGCAACGATGTAAATGAACAGAACATGCTGTAGACCTGTAAGGGGGTGAGAACATGGTGGATGTATTATCACAAAATGAGATTGACGCCCTATTGGCAGCCCTTTCTTCTGGTGAAATGGATGCAGAAGAATTGAAGAAGGAAGATACTCAGAAGAAAATTAGATCGTACGATTTTAAGCGGGCAGTTCGTTTTTCAAAAGACCATATTCGAAGCTTGACCCGTATTCACGAAAACTTTGCACGCTTTCTCACCACTTATTTTTCAGCCCAACTGCGGACGTTCGTTCAGATCAATGTCGTTCAGGTCGAACAGTTGCCTTATGATGAGTTTATCCGTTCTATTCCTAAAATGACGATATTGAACATTTTTGAAGCGGAGCCACTACAGGGACGAATGGTGATGGAAGTCCATCCGAACGTGGGATATGCAATGCTGGATCGTCTGCTTGGTGGAACGGGAAGTGCTCCGACGAAGATTGTATCGATGACGGAGATTGAGACGACCATCATGGAGCGGATATTCAGCCGTGCGTTTGAAAGTTTGCAGGAAGCATGGAAGACAGTCTTGGATATTTCTCCAAGGATGGAAGCACTGGAGACCAATCCGCAATTTATGCAGATTGTATCCCCCAATGAGACCATTGCTCTGATCTCGCTCAGTACCAAAATTGGTGACACGACAGGCATGATCAATCTATGTATCCCGCATGTCGTTCTCGAACCTATTATGTCCCGGTTATCTACCCATCAGTGGTTTGTTTCGGAGAAAAAAACGAGAGCTCCGGAAGAATATGAAGCATTAAAAGAGCGTGTGAACAAAGCCAAATTACCGGTTGTTGCGGAATTGGGAGAATCCAAGATTTCAATTGCTGAATTTTTGGGTCTGTCCGTTGGTGATGTCATTACGTTGAACAAACCAGTTAATGAGGGACTTTCCATTAAAGTGGGTGACAGACTGAAGTATATGGGCAGTCCGGGAACAATCAAGGACCGTGTGGCTGTGCAAATAGACGAGATTGTGACCGAAGGAGTTGAAGAATTTGACGAGTAAGGATTATTTATCTCAGGAAGAAATCGATGCTTTGCTTAGGCAATCGGAATCGATGAACAGTTCAGAACCAGCTGAGAAAACGGTTGATGATTTTTTGACCGAGCTGGAACAGGATGCCTTGGGGGAGATTGGTAACATTACATTTGGTAGCGCGGCGACAGCCTTGTCCACGCTATTGGGCCTAAAAGTAGATATTACAACCCCTAAGGTTTCCATCATTAGTCGAATACAATTTGAAGAAGCTTTTCCCAAGCCACACGTTGCGGTTCATGTGAATTACGTGGATGGGTTCGAAGGAATTAACTCACTTGTCATCAAGAAGAGAGATGCTCAAGTTATCGCGGATCTTATGCTGGGTGGCGAAGGTAATCCGGCTGATGAAGAACTAAATGAAATCCACATTAGTGCAGTACAGGAAGCGATGAACCAGATGATGGGTTCTTCTGCAACTTCCATGTCCACGATCTTCAACCGTTTCGTGAATATCTCCCCTCCGGGAATTGATATTCTCAATTTGGAGAGTGGTGAGGGTGTCAGTAATCTTCCAGAAGATGAGACGCTGATTCAAGTTTCATTTCGTCTGTTAATTGGAGATCTCATCGATTCCAATCTGATGCAGTTGCTCCCAGTGCATTTTGCCAAAAATATGGTAGACATGTTGATTGGAGGCGCTCAGGAGTCAACTGCAAGCGCACCAGTGGCATCAACACCTGAACCTGCATCAGCAACTGTACCAGCAACGCCACCACCGGTTGTGGAACAACCACCTGTTCAGCACCAACAGCCTCCACAGGCTCCACAACAGCCTGCTCAGGACTACATCGGGTATGGACAGGCTCCAATGGGTATGCCCCAAGGAATGCCGCCACAGCAGCCGTATGGCATGCCACCGCAGCAACCTTATGGTGCACCTCAACATTACGGTGGAATGCCAAATAGGAATGTTAACGTACAGCCAGTTCAATTCGCCAATTTGCAAAATGGAGCGTATGGTCAGGTTGACGAAAACAATTTGAATTTATTGATGGACATTCCCCTTAAAGTCACCGTAGAATTAGGAAGGACCCAGAAGCAAATTAAAGATATTTTGGAACTGTCACAGGGTTCGATTGTCGAACTGGATAAGTTAGCCGGTGAACCTGTCGATATTTTGGTGAATAACAAACTGATCGCCAAGGGAGAAGTTGTCGTTATTGACGAGAACTTTGGTGTTCGTGTTATAGATATCGTTAGCCAATGGGACCGAATTCAGAAATTACAATAAGCACAATTTAGGGAGGACTTGAATCAAGATGGCAAACCGAATTTTAGTCGTAGACGACGCTGCATTTATGAGAATGATGATCCGGGACATTTTGTCCAAAAATGGATATGAGGTTGTTGGTGAGGCACAGGATGGCTCACAAGCAATTGAGAAATTTAAAGAGCTTCGTCCGGATCTGATCACAATGGATATCACGATGCCCGAGATGGATGGCATTGCAGCTTTGAAAGAAATCAAGAAGATCGATGCTAACGCAAAAGTGATTATGTGCTCTGCAATGGGTCAACAAGCGATGGTAATTGATGCTATTCAAGCAGGTGCTAAAGATTTCATCGTTAAACCTTTCCAATCTGACCGGGTTATCGAAGCAATTAGTAAGACACTGGGCGTTTAAGAGACATGATGATGGCTCAGGGTGATTTTCCAGAAGGAGCTGGCGCGGGAGCCAATTATTATTTACAGCTTGTATGGGTGATTGTTGTCCTGGCCGTCATCCTGGTCCTTATTGTTTATCTGATCCGTTTTTTAAACAAACGGAATCAGCAAATGTTCCGGCACGGCACAATTCGTACCCTTGGCGGGGTCGGACTGGGACAAAACAAGTCGCTGCAAATTATAGAAATTGGTGGAAGTGTATATCTGCTTGGTGTAGGTGAAGACATCCAGTTGATAGATAAGGTTTCGGATCTGGAAGAGGCGCAAAGAATCATTGACTCATTCGAACGAGATGCTGCTGCACAACAAGGTAATCTGTCGCCTCTCATTGCCAAGCTCACAAAACGCTTCCGTAAAGATGAGCCGCCGCGCGAAATGGAACTGGAGGACACAACTTCTTTTCACGAAATGTTTGAATCCAAACTTCGGCAGATGCCTAACCGTAAAGAGAAGATGGAGAAGCTCCTGGATAAAGACAATACTACAGATCGGTCGAGGGATTCATGAAGAAAAAGATTTGGTTAGCGTGTTGTTTAATGGGACTTATCAGTCTGGCATCTGTAACGGTTGCCTTTGCCGAACCGATTCCGAATATTGATATTCAAATCGGAAATGGTGACGGAGGCACACCAAGCACGAGTTCACTGTCCATTATTTTGTTAATTACGGTGCTTAGCATTGCACCAGCAATGCTTGTACTGATGACCAGTTTTACTCGAATTGTGATTGTGCTGGGTTTTGTACGTACATCTTTGGGTACACAACAAATGCCACCCAATCAGGTGCTGGTAGGTTTGGCGCTATTTCTGACACTTTTCATTATGTCGCCGACGTTGTCTTCCATAAATCAGGTAGCGCTTCAGCCCTACCTCCAGGGAGAACTTACGCAAACCGAGGCGCTGGAAAAAGCAGCAGATCCCATAAAGAAATTTATGTTTACTCACACCAGAGAAAAAGATCTTCTGCTGTTTATGAAGTACAATCAGACTGAACAGCCAAATACCTACCAGGATATTCCGATTACTGTTATGGTGCCTGCATATGTAATCAGTGAGTTGAAGACAGCATTCCAGATGGGCTTTATGATTTTTATTCCGTTTCTGGTGATAGACATTGTTGTCGCGAGTACACTCATGGCAATGGGGATGATGATGCTTCCGCCAGTCATGATCTCATTACCTTTCAAAATACTGCTCTTTGTCCTTGTGGACGGGTGGTATCTGGTAGTCAAGTCACTGTTGCTGAGTTTTAATACTTGAACCGGAAGGTTAAAGGAGGACGGTCATGACTTCGGAATTTATTATCGGTCTGGCCGGGAAAGCGGTATATACGTCATTGCTGGCCAGCGCACCCATGCTTATACTTGCTCTGGTTGTAGGACTTGCAATCAGTATTTTCCAAGCGACAACTCAGATTCAGGAACAAACATTGGCTTTTGTACCCAAAATTATTGCTGTGCTTCTGGCAATACTTGTGTTCGGACCTTGGATCTTGAATATATTGCTTGATTTCACGTATAACATTCTTGACAATCTCTACAGATACATAGGGTAGGCTTTAGCAGATGGAGACATTATTGCAAAGTTTCCCTGTCGCTCTGCTTATGTTTTGTCGAATCACATCATTTTTTGTAACTGCGCCGGTCTTTTCAGCTCGAAATGTGCCGACTTCAGTTAAAATTGGTATCTCTGCATTTGTCACATTGTCTGTCTATCTGATTTATGGAATAGATCAGACCGTACCCACAGACATGAGCTACGTTCTATTGATCATCAGAGAGATTCTCATTGGCCTGCTTCTAGGTTTTGTGGCTTATCTGTTAATGACGGCTGTACAGACTGCGGGAACTTTTATCGATCTTCAAATCGGATTTGGTATGGCTAATGTATTTGATCCAATGACAGGGGCTTCAGCACCGCTTACGGGTAACTTGAAGTATGCATTTGCTATGCTTCTGTTTCTGACGATGAATGGCCACCATTATTTACTGGATGCGATAGTTTACAGTTACCGATGGGTTCCGTTATCAAATGTATTTTTCCTACGGTTGGCAGACGGAAGCATTGCTGAGTTTTTGATTCGGACATTAGGTCAATCATTCATGTTGGCTTTTCAGATGTCAGCTCCAATTGTAGTGGCATTGTTTTTGACGGATGTAGGTTTGGGGTTTTTGGCCAAAACCGCTCCTCAATTTAATGTGTTTGCAGTCGGATTGCCACTTAAGTTACTTGTTGGTCTTGCTATTTTGCTTTTGCTGGTTCCCAGTTTCTCCTTTATATTTAGTCAATTGTTCGAAGCGATCTTCAGATCCATGGAAAAATTGCTTGGAACCATTGGACAAAGGCCGGGCTGAGTGAAACGGAGGATAAGACTCGGATGAAACTTCAACTCGACCTCCAGTTGTTTTCAGGGGAGAAGACGGAGAAAGCTACCCCGAAAAAGAGACAGGATGCACGTAAAAAAGGACAGGTTGTCAAAAGTCCGGAGATATCCGGTGCTTCGATTCTCCTGTTCTCGTTTTTGATCTTGACAGTCTTCGGTGATTTTTACAAGGAACGTACAGTTCGACTGTTTACAGATATTTTTATCAACCGGCTGAACATGAATATCAACAGTGAAAATGTAATGATACTTATGATGCGCTATGGCATTGAAGTGATGTTACTGCTTGCTCCGGTATTGTTGGGTGCGGTTCTAGTTGCTTTAATCGTTAACTACATGCAGGTTGGTTTTCTGCTCGTGGGCGAAGGATTAAAGCCGAAACTGGAGAAGTTGGATCCGATTAAAGGATTCAAAAATATTTTCTCTATGCGCTCTGTGGTCGAATTTGCGAAGTCCATTTTGAAAATGTCCATCATCGGTTATCTTGTTTATAGCACAATTATAAGCTACCAATCCGATATTGCCTCACTTTCTCACTTTTCATTGGATGCTATTTTACACTTTGCTGCATCCATCACGTTAAGTCTGGGTGTTAAGATTGCTGTTGCACTTATGGTACTTGCAATATTCGATTACATGTACCAAAAGTATGATAATGAGAAAAAACTCCGTATGTCCAAGCAAGACATCAAAGACGAGTACAAGAAAATGGAAGGCGATCCGCTGATCAAAGGTAAAATTCGGGAACGTCAGCGTCGTATGGCTATGCAGCGTATGATGCAGGAAGTACCGAATGCGGATGTAATCATCACGAATCCGACTCACTTTGCGGTTGCGCTAAAGTACGAGGGATCTGAGATGGAGGCTCCGCAGATTATTGCCAAAGGTCAGGACTATGTCGCCTTACGTATTAAGGAAATAGCCAAAGAGCACGGTGTTATTACAATGGAAAACAAGCCGCTGGCACGGGCATTATTCCAGAGAGCCGAGATTGGTGATGCCATACCGGCCGATTTGTTTCAAGCGGTAGCTGAAGTGCTGGCTTATGTATATAAACTAAAGGGCAGAACGAAATAAAAGGGGATCGGAGGCCGTACATTCATTGAAAACAAAAGATTTAGCTGTCCTTGCGGGTATTATCGGCATTGTGTTGATGATGATTCTCCCGATCCCAATCTGGCTATTGGATATGCTGCTCGTCGTCAATATTTCAATTGCACTGATGATACTCCTTGTTGCTATGAACAGCAAAGAAGCATTGCAGTTTTCTATTTTTCCAGCTTTACTGCTAATTACTACTCTATTCCGACTGGCATTGAACATTTCGACAACCAAGCTAATCCTTGGTGAAGGGGATGCTGGAGCCGTTGTTGCTACCTTTGGTAGCTGGATTGCCGGAGGGCAAATTGCGATTGGTTTTGTTGTGTTCCTGATCCTCGTTGTCGTTCAGTTTATCGTTATTACCAAGGGTTCGGAGCGTGTAGCTGAAGTTGCTGCCCGATTCACCCTCGATGCGATGCCAGGTAAACAAATGAGTATTGATGCAGATCTGAATGCGGGTCTGATCAACGAGCAACAAGCTCGTGAACGGCGTTCCAAAATTGAACGCGAAGCCGACTTTTATGGAGCCATGGATGGAGCAAGTAAGTTCGTAAAAGGAGATGCAATTGCAAGTATTATCATCCTCTTGATCAATCTGATTGGTGGATTCATCATCGGAATGACTGTACATGGTCTTGATTTTGCTGAGTCACTTGCCACGTATTCCGTTTTAACTATAGGAGATGGATTGGTTAGCCAGATTCCTGCTCTTCTTATTTCAACGGCAGCAGGCCTTATCGTTACAAGAGCATCATCCGAAGGAAACTTGGCAGAGGATATTACGGGGCAACTGTTTACATATCCAATACTCATTTATATTGTAGCTTTCGTTATTGCCATGCTGGGTTTTTTCACACCTATTCATGTTATTACTACGCTTCCGTTGGCAGGCATGCTGGCATTTGCCGCATGGCGCATGCAGAATAATCTGAATTTGAAACAGGAAGCCGAAGAACAGCTGGAAGAAGAACAGCAGATTGAAGAGGTCAGAAGTCCTGAAAGTGTAATTAATCTGCTTCAGGTTGACCCTATTGAGTTTGAATTTGGTTATGGTTTAATCCCTCTTGCTGATAATCAGCAAGGTGGGGACTTATTGGATCGGATCATCATGATTCGGAGACAGTGTGCTCTTGAACTGGGATTGGTCGTTCCGGTCATAAGGATACGAGATAATATCCAGCTCAGACCCAATGAGTATGTTATCAAAATCAAGGGTAACGTGGTTGGCGGCGGAGAACTGTTGTTGAATCACTACCTTGCCATGAGTCCTGGCTATGATGAGGAGTCCGTGACAGGTATTGAAACGACAGAGCCTGCTTTTGGACTTCCGGCACTGTGGATTGATGAAGTAACCAAAGACAGAGCGGAACTTGCTGGGTATACGGTCGTAGATCCGCCATCTGTTGTGGCGACACATCTGACGGAACTGATTAAGAAACATGCGCATGAGTTACTTGGAAGACAAGAGACGAAAGCACTTGTGGATAATCTCAGAGAGAATTATTCTGCACTGGTGGATGAATTGATTCCTTCCCTACTTTCCATTGGTGATGTGCAGAAAGTGCTTGCCAAGTTATTGCGTGAGAAAATATCTATTCGTGATATGGTTACCATCTTCGAGACACTGGCTGACTATGGTACGTATACGAAGGATCCTGATGTTCTGACTGAATACGTCAGACAATCCCTCTCACGTCAGATTACTCAGCAGTTCTCACAAAAAGGTGAGACACTTCGAGTGATCACGGTTGGACCTGGTCTTGAGAAGAAAATTGCAGAAAGTGTGCAACAATCGGATCAAGGGAGTTATCTTGCGCTAGACCCTGTATCTACACAGAGTGTGTATCAGAAACTTAGTGAACAAGTCAACCGATTGATTCAATCAGGTCAACAACCTGTTGTATTAACTTCTCCAACCATTCGGATGTATCTGCGTCAGGTTATTGAACGTACTATGCAGGACATTCCTGTACTTTCCTACAGCGAGTTGGAGCCGAATGTTGAAATTCAAAGTATCGGGGTGGTGAACTTATGAGAGTAAAACAATACGTTGTTGAGACCATGCCCGAAGCTATGCTTCAAATTCGCAAAGACCTGGGAAGTGATGCCGTCATCCTGTCCACCAAAGAGATTAAGGTGGGCGGTGTGATGGGAATGTTCCGCAAAAAACGGATCGAAGTTGTAGCTGCAGTGGATAAGGAAGAAAACAAGCAAACGACGAAGCCAGTGCAAAATCAATTCACACCTGTACCTCGTGCATTTGTACCTGAGGCCTATCGGCAAACAGCTCGTTCGTTTGTTGCGGCTTCGGATGAGTCGGCTACAACGAATACAGCTGATCAAAGTGCACAGGAAAAATCTGCGGCTGCGCCGTCTATGTTTGAATCGAGCAAGATCGGTTTAGACATAGACAGCGGCTCAGGTTCTTCGAGCACGGATCATAAACCGCGACCGCAAGGGGCGGATTTTTCGGGTTTAACAACTGCCGCTAAGCAATCGGGCTCAGACCTACAGCAGGATAAGTTGATGAATGAATTGCAGGATCTTAAACAGATGGTGACCAAGCTTTCTAAGCAAGGTACTTCTGTGGACCCTGTGCCAGAGGAACTGCATACGATCCGAGAACGTTTGACAGAACAAGATGTTTGGCCTGAAGTATGGGAATCCTGGTTCGATTCCATACAAGCAAAATGGTCTGAGGATGGATTAAATGAACAGGATGTAGAACAAGCGGTTAAGCTTGAGGTCATGCACTTTTTGGAAGAACGAATTGAAGAAGGCATTCTTCCTACCACTCGAATCGTTTATGTAGCTGGACCAACCGGTGTAGGAAAAACCACGACAATTGCGAAATTGGCGGCTGAACAAATGTTCAAAAAACAGAGAAAAGTTGGATTCATTACATCAGATACCTATCGGATCTCTGCTGTAGAACAGCTTAGAACGTATGCATCTATTCTGAATGTTCCACTTGAGGTGGTCCAATCGCCCGGTGATACACAACGTGCAATTTCTCGATTAGAGAATTGTGACTTGATCTTTATGGACACAGCAGGTAGAAACTACAGAAATGAATTACTTGTCTCAGAACTGCAAAGTTTGCTTGCTCCTGTCGAGAATAGCGAAACTTTTCTGGTCATGAGCATGACTTCCAAAAGCAATGACATGGTTCAGATTACGGAACATTTCAGCAAATATGGCCTGGATAAGGTGATTTTCACCAAAATGGATGAGACTGGGAGCTGCGGTCCGCTATTTAACCTGTTGCATCGTTTTCCACTTAAGCTTGCATATGTAGCAAACGGACAAAATGTTCCAGATGATTTGTTGAAGCCGGATGCAGATTCGTTGTCTACACAGTTGCTGGGAGAATGGACACAATGAAGGATCAGGCAGCTTCACTTCGAAGTATGGTCTCTGCGCCATTGGAAATGGAAGGTGTCGATCGAGATATTCGTTCCTCCAAAATCATCACTGTGGCCAGTGGTAAAGGAGGTGTTGGGAAATCCAATTTCACACTGAACTTTGCACTGGCATTACAGGGTTTGGGGAAAAAAGTACTTGTGTTTGATGCTGATATTGGAATGGCTAATATCGATGTTCTTATGGGTACGTCTTCATCCTATAACCTTTACCACCTGTTGTACCGACAAAAATCCATAAGGGAGATCATACAACTGGGTGCCAGCGGCTTGCCTTACATTGCTGGAGGATCGGGCATGAAAGAGTTATTCTCATTGTCTGATCGTGATCTGGAGTTCTTCGCTAGTCAAGTGGAGGATATTGCCCAGGAAATGGATTACGTCATTTTTGATACAGGGGCAGGGCTTTCCAGAGAGAATATGACGTTTATCGGTGCTGCCGATGAATGCCTGATTATAACCACACCTGAACCGACTTCAATAACCGATGCTTATGCTTTAGTCAAAGTTATGCACGGCCAGGAAAATGCTACACCCTTTCGGATGATCGTTAACCGGGTGGAAGACGAACGGGAGGCGGAACGGGTGGCAGATAAAATAGCGGGAGTGGCAAGAAGGTTTTTGCAGACGGATATTCCATTGCTTGGGTATATTTCAGAAGACGCCCAGGTGGTTAAGGCGGTTAAAAGACAAATGCCCTATAGTCTGGCGTATCCCAATGCCAAAGCCTCCAAAGATATAGAGAAACTTGCTCTTCGTTATTTGGCTGTACCTGCAACTCCGGAATCCGGAACCTTGACAGGAATCAGGGGATTTATGAATAAGTGGCTTAAACGGACAACATGATTTCTGAATAAAGGAAACAGGGGTGACACAACATGGCGGTGTATCAAGTATTGGTTGTCGATGATTCCGCTTTTATGCGTAAGATTGTTACGGATTTGATCGAAGCGGACTCGGAATTCAAGGTAACGGCAACGGCATCAAACGGTAGGGAAGCTATTCAAAAATCACTAGAATTGAAACCTGACATTATCACAATGGACGTTGAGATGCCCGAAATGAATGGGTTGGATGCATTAAAAACAATTATGAAGGAATCCTTCGTTCCTGTGATTATGTTATCTGGTATCAATGAACAAGGTATGAAAGAAACCATTATGGCGCTTGAAGCTGGGGCATTTGACTTCATTCGCAAACCATCCATTGTATATGACCAAGACATCGCTCAAGTCGGTAAAGCCTTGGTTGAGCGCATGCGTGCTGCGATGAATGAGATCAAACGAAAAGCTGATCGTGATTTATCCATGAAAAATAGAGACATGTTGCGAGGAACGGTTGCTCCCTCAAATCCGCCAGTGCAGAAAGAAATACCGGCCAGGGATCGAACGGAGCCTGTGAAAAAAACGATCGAACCTGTCCAGACGGATCAACGCTCTATACGAGAGCGGACTGAAGTCTTTCAGGCCAAATCAAAGAAATCCATTGCGCCAGTATCACCTTCGAAACCAGGCCGCGTAGAAAATAAAACGGAGCCTTTGCCGAAGACAGAGCGTAATTCGGGGACAAATGCAGAAAAAGCAGTGAGGTCAGCTAATCCAGTACAGACTCCTAAGGAAATTCGACTACCTAATGCAGCTCGAGTGGCAGCTAATCAAGTAGCAGCAACTTTTGCCTCTGCAAAAACCAAGGATTTAACCAAGTCTAATCCTGTTCCAAAAGGTGCAGGGAGCCCGGAAGGGCCCTTCAACAAGCTTGTGGCAATAGGTTGTTCTACGGGTGGGCCTAGGGCTCTCAAGACATTGCTCGAGCAGTTGCCTGCTGATTTGCCAGCACCGGTCATTATTGTGCAGCATATGCCGCCCAATTTCACCCGTTCTCTGGCTCAACGATTGAATACGTTCAGTCCCCTGCATGTGGTTGAAGCTGAAGAGGGCATGGTTCTGAAAAAAGGGACTGCCTATATAGCACCCGGCGGATTCCATGTGAAAGTTAACAAAACAGCGGACGGGAAGTTTATCGTGAAGCTGACTGAAGATCAACCAGTGAATGGACATAGACCTTCAGTGGATACGATGTTTGAGTCGCTTCTGCCGTTTACATCTTTACAAAGGCATCTTGTTTTGCTGACGGGAATGGGAAGTGATGGAGCACGTATGATGAAGAGATTATACGAAGCTGGAGTTACATCAACCTTTGCCGAGAATGAAGAAACTTGTGTTGTATATGGTATGCCGCGTTCTGCTGTAGAGCTGCAATGCGTTCGTCATCTTCTGCCACTGCAGGAGATTGCGTCTAAACTTGTTCAAGCAGTGAAATAACAGAGTGTAACTCACGGAGGAGGTGCCTCACAATGGACATGAACCAATATTTATCCATGTTTATTGATGAGTCTAATGATCATCTGCAATCCCTTAACGAAAACATGCTTCAACTTGAAGGCAATCCGGAAGATCTGGGAATAGTTCAGGTCATTTTCCGCTCTGCTCATACCCTGAAGGGTATGGCGGCAACAATGGGCTTCGAAGATTTGGCATCACTGACACATAAAATGGAAAATGTACTGGACCTGGTGCGTAATGAGAAGTTGAAAATGCAGGATTACATTTTTGATACCATGTTCAAGAGTCTGGATGCTTTGGAAACTATGGTTCAGGATATTACCGAAGGTGGACAAGGTAAAGCGGATGTGTCCGCTATTGTAGCTTCGCTTCAGGCAATTGAAAATGGTGAAATGACAAGCGGAAATGCTTCTGCAACTGAAAAAAACAAACCGGCTAACGCTTCAATTGCTTCGGCTGTTGAGCTGGATGAATTCCAATATTCGGTGCTGGATCAGTCAATTGCTGAAGGCCACCGTGTATTTTATGTAGATGTGCTTGTTAGTGAGCATAGCCAGTTAAAAGGTGTTCGGGCTTATATGGTCTTTGATATGCTCGAGCGTTCAGGTGAAGTCGTAAAGGCTTACCCATCCGTTCAGGATATTGAGCAGGAGAAGTTTGAGCGCAGTTTCTCGTTGTATTACATAACAACTAAAGAGGCGCACGAACTGGAAGAAGGCATCATGAGTATTTCTGAGATTGAAAGTGCGAAGCTGATCCAATTGGATCAGGAGACTCTTCAGCAGATGGCCAATCAGGTCGCAGCGACAGCTGAAGCGCCAACCGTACCGACTATTGTAGCTGAGGTTGCTTCACCGGATAAGAATTCTGCATCCAAAGAAGAAGCCAAGACGGCACCAGCCAAAGCAGCTGCGCCGAAACAAGCTGCGGCACCTTCACGTACCATTCGTGTGGATATTGAACGCCTCGATGTATTGATGAACTTGTTCAGTGAATTGTTGATTGACCGTTCACGTCTGGAGCAACTGGCCAGTGAGACAGGCAACAATGATTTATCCGATACGGTAGCACATTTAAGTAGAGTTAGCACAGATTTGCAAAACATTGTATTGAAATTGCGGATGGTTCCGGTAGATACCGTATTTAATCGATTCCCGCGCATGATCCGTGATTTGGCTAAGACACTTGATAAAAAAATCGATCTTGTGATTACAGGTGCTGAGACGGAACTGGATCGTACGGTAATTGATGAGATTGGTGATCCGCTAGTGCATTTGCTGCGTAACGCGGTTGACCATGGTGTGGAATCCATTGCAGAGCGTGTAGCTGCAGGTAAACCAGAGATGGGTACAGTAAATCTGCGCGCTTTCCACAGTGGAAATCACGTATTTATCGAGATTGAAGATGATGGTAAAGGAATTTATCGTGACAAGCTTCTGAAAACCGCGATCAAACGTGGAGTTGTAACTGAAGAACAAGGTGCCAAGATGAGCGACGATGAAGTGAATCAACTGTTGTTCGCACCTGGTTTTAGCACTGCGGATATTATCTCGGATATCTCTGGCCGTGGCGTTGGTTTGGATGTAGTAAAATCGAAAATCACTTCGCTTGGCGGTAATGTAACGATTCATTCGACTCCAGGCAAAGGCACGAACTTCTCTGTTCAGCTTCCGCTGACTCTTTCCATTATCGCTGCAATGCTTGTACGACTTGGTTCAGAGAAATATGCTGTTCCATTGTCCTCCATTGTAGAGACAGCTATTGTACAGCGTGAGCAGGTTCGCAATATTCACGGCAATAAAATGATTACGTTCCGTGAGTCACTGATTCCATACTTGTCCTTGAGCGAAGTGTTCTCCGTACCGGATTTCAATGATGCCGATGAACAGGAAACAGAAATTGTCGTAATTCGCAAAGGTGACCGTCTTGCAGCTGTAGCTGTTGAGGAATTTATTGGACAGAGTGAGATTGTTCTCAAATCAATGGGGACCTATCTGCCTGCTATTGAAGGAATCTCTGGAGCAACCATACTCGGAGATGGACAAGTAGCCCTGATTCTGGATCCTAATGCATTTATTAAATAAGCATATAGCTAAGTCTTACATTTAATAGGGAGGTTTTTTACATGGAAGAAGAGTTGAAAGTCATCGTCTTTAAATTGGGTACCGAAGAGTATGGTATTGAGGTAGATAAGGTTCAGACGATTGAGCGCATGATGCCAATTACCCGTGTTCCCAAGACACTTTCCTTTGTCAAAGGAGTAATTAATCTACGTGGTGTTGTAATTCCGGTCATTGATCTACGCGGTCGTTTCTCCCTTCCGGAATCGGAGTATACAGATCAGACTCGTATTGTTATCGTTGGTGTAGACGACATGCAAGTTGGCTTTATCGTAGATTCTGCCAATGATGTTATTGATATCAAGAGCAGTGCGATCGATAGCCCACCAGAAGTGGTTGGCGGCGTCAAAGCGAGATATCTTCGTGGTGTTGCCAAGTTGGAGGATTCACGCTTGCTGATTATGCTTAACCTGAACGAAGTATTAAATAAAAGCGAGATTGTACAGCTGGAAAGTGTTGAGGGCTAGTACCGTGGAGATGTTCAACCGATTTGAGGTATTCCAGATGGATGTGCTCAAAGAGGTCGGTAACATTGGAGCAGGCAACGCCGCAACGGCGTTGTCTCAACTCCTCAACAGACCGATTGACATGGGTGTACCTACAGTACAAATGCTCCCTTTTGAAGAAGTTGCCGAAAAAGTGGGCGGAGATGAACGCATCGTTGTTACCGTATTTCTTCGTGTAGAAGGGGAAGCGCCAGGAAATCTTTTCTTTATGATGACACCAGAGGCTGCTAAAATGTTGTTGAATAGGCTTGCCGGGTTTGATTTGAAAGAAGGACTCGCTTTCACAGATATGGAGCAATCAGCCCTTTCCGAAATAGGAAATATTTTGGCTGGATCATATCTTTCTTCTTTGGCAGATTTCACAAAGTTGTCGATGTATCCAACCGTTCCTGGACTTGCCATTGACATGGCGGGTGCCATTCTGAGCTATGGCTTGCTACAGTTCGGCGAGATGGGTGACGATGCATTATTGATTGACACCTCTTTCTTTGAAGGTGAAGATCAGGTTGAGGGGCAGTTTTTCCTGATTCCGGATCCGCCATCATTTGCAAAGATATTTGAATCGCTAGGGGTGCCACTGAGCCATGATTGAGGACAAAAGCGTCGTTAAAGTCGGTATGGCGGATTTAAACATCGCTCATCTTCCTGGCGTAATCCGTACGACTGGCCTGGGCTCGTGTGTGGGATTAACAATGTATGACCCGCATTTGAAGCTGGCTGGAATGGCGCATGTCATGCTTCCTACTTCCGAGATCGCCCGTGAAGGGAAACTGAACACAGCCAAATATGCGGATACGGCGTTGCCTGAGCTTTTGGAAAAAATGATAAAACTAGGCGCTTCTCACTCACGTATTGTTTCTAAAATGGCCGGAGGCTCCCAGATGTTTGCCTTTGCTGGTGCTGGGGATACGATGCGAATTGGACCACGGAATGCAGATTCTTGTCGAGAGTGGCTGCAAAAACTCAACATCCCCCTTCTTGCAGAAGATACGGGTGGCAATTATGGACGAACGATTGAAATGGATTGTGAAACTGGCCTTTTGACTATTCGAAGTGTACAAATGGGTGTAAAGGAACTATAAGACTATGATAGGAAACTACCGCATTAATCTTGGAGCAGGCATCGTTGGATTTATTCTTACTTTTTTTGTAGCATACAGCAGCAATGTGTTGATGACCAGTTTAATTCGCGGATTGATCGGATTCGTAGCCTGGTTTGTCCTTGCATATGGTTTACGCTGGGGATTGGGATTGTTGCTGAACCCTCAGGCAGAGGGAAATGGATATGGTTATGATTCACCAAGTGCTCAAGATCAAAGAGGTTCACAGGTGGACATCAAACTCGAAGACGATGGACAAGAGCTGAATGACTTGCTCAAGAGTGGACAGAACGCTTCATCTGGGGACGATCTTCCGCCATCTGAGACGAAAGCTCCAACGGGATTCGCCCCTTTGGATCCGCCTAAACTTGTCCGGACCAAGGATCCGGAGGAATTGGCGCAGGCCGTTCGTCACCTGACAGACAAATAAGGAGGGTGAAAGCAATTGAACGAGCGTAAAGCTTCACATTTGAACCATTCTGATCTGTGGGAAAAATGGAAAGAACATGGAGATCTTGAAGCCAAGAAAACTTTGATTGAAAAGTATCTTCATATTGTAAATTATGTTTCCGGTCGCCTGGCAGTCGGGTTGCCAAAAAATGTTCCCAAAGATGATTTGGAGAGTAATGGCGTTATGGGATTGATTGATGCATTGGAGAAGTTCGACTATGAACGTGGTCTGCAATTTGAAACCTATGCATCATGGAGGGTCCGCGGAGCCATACTTGACGGTCTGCGTCAAGGTGATTGGGTTCCGCGTTCTGTGCGGGAGAAGGCCAAGCGGATTGAAGATGCCTACCAACAGCTGGAACAAAGCTATCTCAGGTCCGTTAGTGATGAGGAAATGAGCGAGTATCTGGACGTGTCGACTAAAGATTTTCAACACATGCTTCAGGAAGTGGCGGTCATGTCACTTTGCTCGCTGGAGGACCCGATTCGTGAAGAAGAGTCTGAGACACGTCTGTCTTTAATGGTGGATGAGAAAGCCAAAAATCCGGATTATAAAGTGAATGAGTTTTATTTGAAGGAAGCTTTAGTGCAAGGGTTGGACAAGTTGACGGTAAAAGAGCGGACAGTTGTTTCACTCTTGTATTACGAAGATCTTTCTCTTAGTGAAATCGCAGAGGTTATGTCTCTTTCTCCGTCTCGTATATCCCAGTTACATTCCAAGGCAATATTACGATTACGCGGCACGTTGGACAAACAGAAAGATTTGTTGATGCGTAAAGATTAATAGAGAGAAGTAATATATTGGAGTTTGGGGAGTGGAAAGTCTAAAAGGGGGAAGAACTGGAGTGACACAGCGGACTGCTTTGGAACAATGTTTAAACATTGTTTTATCGGACGACAAATGCACAGCCTACCTTGAATTTTCCAAAGAGGAAGAAGGCTTTGCCTGCACGATCGATGAACTTGAACAACTTGTGGCGAACAAGGGCATCAAACAAGGTGTATTGCGAGAGGCATTATTACTTTTTGTGAGTAACCCTGAAAACTATTTAAAAGATAAATATAAGATTGCCGAAGGTATCGCTCCTATTCAGGGAACAGATGGATTCATCAAGATCCTGGTAGGGATGGACGATACGAACGAACGACGACCGCTCGAATCGGAAGATGGAACCGTCGATTACAAAGAAGTGACCCGGCTAAACAATGTTCGTAGTGGTCAGATCATTGCGGAGCGAATTGCTCCTGGCGAGGGTATACCAGGCAGGGCAGTAACGGGTGAGGAAATTCCTTATCGTCCCGGAAAAGAAGTTCGATTTAAAGTCGGGAAAAACGTTGTGATTAACCCGGATGGTTCTGCCATGTATGCTGCACTGGATGGGCTCGTCACGAAAACAGATGGTAACAAACTAAATGTATTTCCCGTTTATGAGGTTAATGGAGACGTTGACTACAATAACGGTAATATTGACTTTGTAGGCACAGTTGTCATACGAGGCAACGTACTTACTGGATTCAAAGTAAAAGCAGCAGGTGATATTCGTGTCGTCGGAGGTGTCGAAGGAGCGGACCTGGAAGCAGGTGGTTCAATCGAAATTACCGGTGGCATTATTGGTTATAACAAAGGACTGGTACAAGCCGGTCATAATGTTAAATGTACTTTCATTCAAGAAGGCAACGTGGATGCCGGTGAAGATGTTCTGGTTTCCCAAAGCATTATGCACTCCAATATTCGTGCTGGCCACGGTGTCATCTGTGCAGGAACCAAAGGTCTTATCGTTGGCGGCTCGATCCAGGCTGGTCAGAACGTCTCAGCGCGTGTTGTAGGCAATAGCATGTCTACGGTCACTTCCATTGAAGTTGGTGTGCTGCCGAAGCTGCGTAACGAACTGAATGATTTACGCAAGGAAGCTAGAGAGCAGATGGATTCCTTGGACAAAACGAAGAAGGCTTTGACATTGTTGGATCAGTTAGCTGCCGCTGGACAATTAAGTCCAGATAAGATGTCAATGCGAATCAAGCTGAATGCTACGCAGAAATCTGCTCTTCGTGTAAGTGAAGAAACGAAGATGCGTATCTTTGAAATTGAAAAGGCACTTGAAGATACAAGCAGAGCTCGTGTCGATATTTTGAAGATGGTTTACGGAGGCTCTAAAATAGTTATCGGCAGATACACGAAATTTATTAAAGATCCAGTGAGTCGAATTTCATTTTATTATCACGATGGCGATATTACGATGGTTCCATACGTTTAAGTACAGCATTCAGGCACATGAAGAAATCCATTCGAAACCGTGAGGTGAGCGTATGAGTTTCAAAGCAGTGGAGTTGCAGATTGCGGTACCACGAACAAGCGAAGCGGGACGTTATCAAAGTGAAGCCCAGCAGAGACCGGTTACAGATCAGAATCTCTTGGCAGAGCAAACGGCAAAAGAAGCAAATGAAGCAAGGCAACGAAGTGAAGCAATGGACGAAACTTCACAGACTTCGGTGCGTGATGGTCATACCAATGATGGGAATCAGCAGAGTGGTTCCGATGGACATGAAACTGCTCAGGTTCAGGAAACCGTCAAACCTGCAGAGCACCCTTACAAAGGAAAACACATTGATCTGTCTCTATAATAGATAATTGTGATGGACATGCAGTCTTGCGCACCGATGGTTGAATCAGAAGGAGAGAACCCAATTTGTCACCATGGATCATTATTGTCATCTTAGGAGCCTGCGCTATTGCCTACGCATATATCATGCCCCGGAAAAACAAGGCGCAGGAGCCGGGGCATCAACTGGTGCAGGAGATGGAATCTACGCTTGAACATTACATGACCGAGATTGAAAATGATAATGATGCTCTCATTCAACGTGTGGCTGAAATGAAAGGAGAAGCGACAGCAGCTGATCAACGTATGCAATCGCAACTTCAGGAATTACAGCAGCGGTTGGATCAGCTGGAACAGAGCAAAAAGAACGAACCGGTTCCATCACCAGTTCCATACTCGGGTAATATACCCGTACAAGCTTCCGAAGGTTTGCAAGCACAAGCGCTTGTGAAAAGTGTGCAAGCAGAGGCGGCCCAGCAGGCGTTAGAAGCAGATCTGCCGACCAGCAAAGTCGAATCTTTGCCCGGGCGTGAATCGATTAAAGACCGATATGCAGAACTTTTCAATTTACATGCAGAGGGTAAGTCGATGGATGCCATATCCAAGCAGACAGGCATTCAGCGTGGTGAGGTACAGTTAATACTGCAACTGGCAGAACGGGAGGAAAGCTAAGTCATGGACAAGCGATCCTTATGGATTGGTCTGGGAAGCGGTATGATTATTGGTGCAGTTTTGCTTCAACTGGCTACAGTCGGACAAAATGCATTATCTGATAGTAACCTTGACCCTGAGCAGACCGCCAATATGACGAAAGAAGAGCTGGAAACAGTCGCGAAAAGCCTTGATATGAAGTTGGTTGGTTCTGAAGAGGAATTATACACAGAAGCAGAGTGGGTGCAGAAAAAAAAGCAGGAGAGCAGTGAGCTGCAGGGGGACACAGCAACACCGCCTGAGACAGTAACCTCTACGGAGACACCTGCCGAGCCTGAGAAGCCCGAAGAGCCTGCTACAAGTGAAGTTGAAGAGCAAAAAGAGATAACTGAACCGAAGACAACAGAACCTGCAACGCCAAGCAATCCGAAAGGTGCAACTGTATCATTCAAAGTACGTTCAGGCAATAGTCTGGCGATCGTTGCAGCGAACCTAAAAACCGCTGGAATTGTTGATGATGCGCAAGCTTTCATAAAGGCTGGAAAAGCTGAGCGAATCAACACCAAAATCCAAGTGGGTACGTATTCGCTTGAAAAAGGCGAGAGTTTCAAATCCATTATCTCAAAAATCACGAAAGAACCGTCAAGCTGAGCATGCTCGGACCGGACGGTTTTTTGCGTATTTAATCGTATGATTTGAAAACTAAATAGTAAGTATTGTTGATTTCCGGATGAAGTATGGATTGCTAGTTTAGATGCAATAAGTATAGAAGAAGATTTAGTTTCAAAGACTGTTGCATCAGGCAGTTGGTTGTGCTATATTAGATAACGGTGTTAAAACACACGCATGTGCTAATTTTGTTGAGGGTGCTTTCCTGATGGAGAGTCTTGGCGAAAAATGATGCCGGCGGAGGACACAATAAAAACCATATTAGGAGGTGTGTGAAGATGGCAGTAATCTCCATGAAGCAGCTTCTCGAAGCTGGGGTACACTTCGGTCACCAGACTCGTCGTTGGAACCCAAAAATGGATCGTTATATCTTCACTGAAAGAAACGGAATTTACATCATCGATTTGCAAAAAACGGTGAAAAAAGTCGAAGAGGCTTACAACTTCGTTAAAGGAATCGCAGGAGAGAATGGTAAAATTCTTTTCGTGGGTACTAAGAAACAAGCTCAAGATTCCGTTAAAGAAGAAGCTGAACGTGCTGGTCAATTCTATATTAACCAACGCTGGCTCGGCGGTACCCTGACTAACTTCCAAACTATTCAAAAACGTATTGATCGTTTGAAACAGTTGGAAGCTTGGGAAGAAGACGGTACATTCGCTGTATTGCCTAAAAAAGAAGTAATCTTGCTTCGCAAAGAAAAAGATCGTCTGGAGAAATTCTTGGGCGGTATTAAAAATATGAAAGGCCTGCCAAGCGCCCTGTTCATCATCGATCCACGCAAAGAGCGTATTGCTGTTGCGGAAGCTCGCAAATTGGGTATCCCAATTGTAGGTATCGTTGATACTAACTGCGATCCGGACGAGATCGATTATGTTATCCCAGGTAATGACGACGCGATTCGCGCTGTTAAATTGCTGACAGGTAAAATGGCTGACGCTGTAATCGAAGCTAACCAAGGCGAAGAAACTTCCGCTTAATAGATTCGAACATATGCAATAAACTAAATGAAAAGGGTGGTTGGCAGGTGTATAACCTCTCACTGCCCTTTTTTTAGAGTGTACGTACAATACTTAATTTTGGAGGGAATTTATAATGGCAGTTAATGCGAGTGCAGTAAAAGAACTTCGCGAAAGAACGGGCGCTGGTATGCTCGATTGTAAGAAAGCACTGGAAGAAGCAAACGGTGATGTAACGAAAGCAGCTGAATTGTTGCGTGAGAAAGGTCTTTCTGCAGCAGCAAGCAAAGCGGGCCGTGCAGCAACTGAAGGCGTTGTAGAATCTTACATCCACGCTGGTGGACGTATTGGTGTCTTGGTTGAAGTTAACTGTGAAACAGACTTCGTAGGTAAAACGGATCAATTTAAGGATTTCGTTAAAGATGTAGCTATGCAAATCGCTGCAGCTAATCCTAAATTTGTTACACGCGAAGAAGTTCCTACAGAAGAGCTGGAAAAAGAAAAAGAAATTCTGAAAGCTCAAGCTCTTAACGAAGGCAAACCAGAGAAAATCATTGAAAAAATGGTTGAAGGCCGTATCGGTAAATACTACGAAGAGTATTGCCTGCTGGAACAAACTTTCGTTAAAGATCCAGACAAAACGATTTCCCAATTGCTGAACGAAAAAATCAGCCAAATTGGTGAAAACATCTCCATCCGTCGTTTCGTTCGTTACGAACTGGGTGAAGGTCTTGAGAAAAAAGTAGACAACTTCGTAGAAGAAGTAATGTCCCAAGTAAACAAATAAGACGGTTTTTAAAACCGGCAAGCAGGATTGATTTTCGAAGATATAAGAATGATGAAACTTCGAAGCGTAAACTCCCTTATATCCCAGGAAAACAGTGCCTCACCGGTTAAACGTTTTTCCTAAAAGAGCGGAACACAACTGTGTTCCTTTCTTTTTAAGCAGGAGGCCATGCGCGAGAAGTTTTGTTGGTTGAACACCGAGCGTGTTCAATTCAAAGTGGAGGGTGAATAATTGGAACAGCCAGTATTTAAACGTGTTGTCTTAAAGGTCAGCGGAGAGTCCCTTTCCGGTCAAAACGGCTACGGTATTGATGCAGACACGATCTCATCGATTGCGCAACAGGTAAAAGAGGTTGTTGCACTTGGTGTTCAAGTTGCTATTGTATGTGGCGGCGGAAACATCTGGCGTGGAATTGCCGGTAGCGAAAACGGCATCGATCGTGCAACTGCAGATTATATGGGTATGCTGGCGACAGTAATGAACTCGTTAGCACTCCAGGATGCATTGGAACAGATTGAAGTACCAACGCGTGTACAGACATCTATTGCAATGCAACAGATTGCAGAGCCTTATATTCGTCGTAGAGCTATTCGTCATCTGGAGAAAGGCCGGGTCGTTATTTTTGCAGCAGGTACAGGTAACCCGTTCTTTTCCACGGATACAACAGCAGCACTGCGCGCAGCGGAGATTGAAGCAGAAGTTATCTTGATGGCCAAAAACAAAGTCGATGGTGTATACTCAGCAGATCCGTTTAAGGACAGTACAGCTGTGAAATTTGATCAGTTGACTTACATGGATATTCTTAACAAAGACCTTGGTGTGATGGATTCGACGGCATCCTCGCTTTGTAAGGACAACAACATCCCGTTGATCGTATTTGCCATTACGGAACAAGGTAACATCAAACGTGTTGTTCTGGGTGAACGTATCGGAACAATCGTTAAAGGGAGTGTAGATTAATGCCACAAGCGGTTAAACAACATGCCGAAGAGCGTATGGAAAAAGCAATTCAAGCATTGCGTCGTGACCTAGCTACTTTGCGTGCAGGCCGTGCAACTCCAGCTCTTCTGGACCGAATTCAGGTAGAGTATTATGGGGCTATGACGCCATTGAATCAACTCGCTAATATCAGTACTCCGGATTCCCGTACTCTGATGATTCAACCTTGGGACAAATCTTCCATGGGTGATATCGAGCGTGCCATCATGAAATCGGATCTGGGTCTTACTCCAGCCAATGATGGTAGCATGATTCGTTTGTCTATTCCGGCATTGACGGAAGAACGCAGAGCGGAACTTGTGAAGCTGACGAAGAAGTTCGGTGAAGAAGGTAAAGTAGCGATTCGTAACATTCGCCGTGATGCGAATGATGACATTAAGAAAATGGAGAAGTCAGACATTTCCGAGGATGAATCCCGGAGACATCAGGACGATATCCAAAAATCGACCGACAAGTTTATTGCTGAAGTCGATAAGGTACTCGCTGCCAAAGAAAAAGAAATCATGGAAGTGTAAGACAAGCGCAGCCCCTCCAATACGGTGGGGTTTTGTCTCTTTTTCCAAGCTTCAGATGAAGAAACTTCAGGGATTTTGGAGGAACAGGAATGATCAAACGGGTTCGGTCGTGGTGGAATGGGGCTGACAAGCAGGAAACGCTGACTATATCCGAGGACAATATCCCGCAGCACGTCGCCATCATCATGGACGGCAATGGACGATGGGCCAAACGTTTGGGACTCCCGCGTATAGCAGGGCACCAAAATGGCATGAAGGCGGTCAAACGTGCGACCATCGCGGCGGATGAACTGGGCATCAAATATCTGACGATGTACGCTTTTTCGACAGAAAACTGGACGCGTCCAAAAGAAGAAGTGGATTTTCTGATGCGACTTCCGCAAGAATTTCTGGCTATAGAGCTGGATGAACTTATAGAAAAAAATGTGCGCATCCGCATGATGGGCCAAGAGGAACATTTACCTTCTCATACCATCAATGCCTTGCGGGAAGCTATTCGTCTTACGGAACATAATACAGGTCTCGTTTTGAACTTTGCAATGAACTATGGAAGTCGTCGCGAAATGACGGACTGTGTTAAACAGATCGCTCTGCAGGTGAAATCGGGAGAACTATCGGCAGAGGACATAACACCTGAACTCATTGATAGACATATGCTGACGGTTGATATGCCCGATCCGGATCTGCTGATCCGGACGAGCGGAGAGTTGAGATTGAGCAACTTTATGCTTTGGCAGCTTGCATATAGTGAATTATGGTTTACGGATATATACTGGCCCGAATTTGGCAAAAAGCATTTGCTTGAAGCAGTAGCCGAATATCAGCGCAGAACAAGGCGTTACGGCGGTTTGAAATAGATGGAGGATGAAGCCGTTGAAACAGCGATTAACGACAGGAATCATAGCAGGTGTGTTGTTTTTAGGTTTTTGCATGCTGGGCGGACCCTGGTACCATGGTTTGGTATTGCTTATGGCTCTCATCGGTTATTATGAATTTGTTAAAATGACCGGGGTGATGCCTTTTTCAGGTGTGGCCCTGATTGGATATGCTGGTGTGTTTGCCATTGTGTTTCCTTGGGAGATGCTTTGGGAGGCAAGACCGCTATCCTTATTTCAGGTCATCTGGATTGTAATGCTTGTACTGATGACAGCTTCGGTTGTCACCAAGAATAAGGTTCCCGTGAATACAGTAGCCATGCTTTTCCTCGCCGTGCTGTATATAGGGATCGGTTTCTATTACATTGCAGAATCCAGACATCTGCATCATGGGTTGTTCTGGACGTTCCTGTTGCTGGGCTCCATATGGGCCAGTGATGCAGGGGCTTATTTTGTAGGGAAACTAATCGGCAAAAACAAACTGTGGCCTTCCATCAGTCCAAACAAGACTGTAGAGGGTGCACTGGGAGGCATCGTGATTGCAATTATCACTTCTGTTGTTTTTGCATTAGTCTCAGATGGGTTGCTTTCCTGGCAGAGAGCGATTGTGATCGGAATTGCCTGTGCAGTCGTAGGTCAAATGGGCGACTTGATCCAGTCGGCATACAAACGTGTATATAATATCAAGGATTCAGGCAGTCTTCTCCCAGGGCATGGAGGCATTCTTGATCGGTGCGACAGCTGGATTGTTGTTTTTCCATTCGTACATATACTAATGCTACTGCCCTACTAAAGAAGAACATGAGTCTGAGGTATCATCATTGTTCGTCCGTCGTAGGCATTGGATAATTAAAGATGAGGTGCAGCATGAAAAAAATTGCGATTCTCGGGTCGACCGGTTCCATTGGAACCCAGACACTAGATGTAGTAGACATGCATCCGGAACTCTTTCAAGTGGAGGGTCTGGCTGCCGGAGGCAATACAGACTTGCTGATCGAACAAACCAAACGTTACCGACCGAAGAAAGTTTCAGTGGGGTCCAAAGAATTGGCCGAGAAGGTAGCTCCATATTTGCCAGCAGGAACGCAACTGTTTTACGGCAACGAAGGACTCGTAGAAGTTGCAGCAGGAACCGATGCACATACGGTTGTTACAGCGGTAGTGGGGAGTGTTGGATTGGAGTCAACACTTGCTGCCATAGACGCGGGTAAACAGATCGGACTGGCTAATAAGGAGACATTGGTTACAGCGGGGCATATTGTCACGACAAGAGCGGCTGCCAAAGGTGTTTCTTTATTGCCCGTTGATAGTGAGCACTCTGCTATATTCCAATGCTTGAATGGTGAAAACAGAGAACGCCTGACAGGAATCACGCTCACCGCTTCAGGCGGATCATTCCGTGATCTTACCCGTGAACAGTTGAAGAACGTGACTATAGAGGATGCGCTTAAACATCCGAATTGGTCAATGGGTTCCAAAATTACGATAGACTCGGCAACGATGGTAAACAAGGGACTTGAGGTCATTGAAGCACATTGGTTATTTGGTCTTCGATATGATCAGATTAATGTATTGCTTCACCCGGAGAGCGTTATTCATTCCTATGTGGAATTTGATGACACCAGCATCATCGCTCAACTGGGTAATCCGGATATGCGAGTTCCCATTCAATATGCACTGACTTATCCTGACCGCTTGCCATCGCCAGCACAGCGGCTGTCTCTTGCTCAAGCTGGGAAATTACATTTCCGTGAGATGGATATGGAACGGTTCCCATGTTTAAGAATGGCGTATGAGTGTGGTAAAATGGGAGGAACCGCAACAACGGCGTTTAATGCAGCCAACGAGGTTGCTGTAGCCCGTTTCTTGCGTAAAGAGATTTCATTCCTTAAAATAGAAGATATTATTGCTTCTGTGCTGGAAGCACACCACAATGTGGACTCTCCTGATCTGCAGGAGATCGCCCGATGTGATCAGGAGAGTCGCAAGCTTGCGTCCAGTCTGTAATCTCTTTTTTCATAACAAAATGGAAGAAGTGATTCTCTTGTGCGGCATCAGAGAATAATGATAATCTAGAGGGACAGACTGCGGTATGTGCCGTGAAGGAGGATGGATAGGGATTGGAAACCATACAAGTGGTATTTCTAACGGTGCTCATGTTCTTTGTCATCGTGACGGTTCATGAATGGGGGCATTATTACTTTGCCAAACGCGCCGGTATTCTTGTACGGGAATTTGCGATCGGTTTTGGTCCCAAATTGTTCTCATATAAAAGAAACGAGACCCAGTTTACATTGCGTTTGTTGCCTTTTGGTGGGTATGCACGGATGGCAGGGGAAGATCCGGAACTGGTAGAGATCCAGGAAGGACAGACCATTGCGGTAAGATCTGCAGATGACCAGGTGAAGATGATCTATCTGGACCAACTGGATAACCGAAAAAATGTAATACGTGGTGAAGTCATCTCCATTGATATGGAGAGAGCCCTTAAGCTTCAACTCGATGTAGATGGAGAGATTCAGGAGTACCGAATACATCCTCAAGCGATGTTGGTGAGTCGTGGTAAACAAACGCAGATTGCACCGAAAGATCGTCAATTCGGCAGCAAAACCGTTGGACAGCGTGCATTGGCTATTTTTGCGGGACCCCTGATGAACTTTATCTTGGCCTTTGTGCTGTTTGCTGTATATGCACAGATGGCAGGAGTTCCAGTGGAGAATCCGAAAAATCTTGAAATTGGTGAAGTTCTTGAAGGTGGGGCAGCCGATCAGGCGAACCTGCAAAAGGGCGATATTATTGAGACCATCAATGGTACTGCTATTGGCACGGATTCACAAAAAATGGTGACGATGATTGCCGATTCCAAAGACAAGCCGATGGAATGGACGCTGCGTCGGGGGAATGAAACGTTTAATATAACGATTACTCCACGTGCTGTAGAAGGACAAGAGGGCGGAAAAGTGGGAATCGTTCCTACGTTACCTACTCGATCCGTTGGATTTGTAGAGACCTTTACGGTATCAGGGGTAGCCATGGTTGACACAACCAAAGTGATATTTGAAGGTTTCAAACATCTGATCAATCAATTCAACATGGATGATATTGGTGGCCCGGTTCGTACATTTGAAGTGACAGGGCAAATTGCTAAACAAGGAATTGAGCAGTTAACGAGATGGGCAGCCATTTTGAGTCTGTACCTTGGGATTTTCAACCTGTTACCAATACCTGCATTGGACGGTAGCCGTCTGGTATTTTTGGGAATTGAAGCGCTGCGCGGCAGACCTGTTGATCCAAACCGCGAAGGTATGGTGCATTTCATCGGATTTGCGATGTTGTTTGTGTTGATGCTGGCAGTAACTTACAATGATATATTACGTTTAATTAACGGATAATTACGGTTGGACTACGCTCTGGTTATTCAGAGATAGTCGTTATGGGAGGACGCTGGAGTCTTATGTCAAAGGAAAATGATAAACAGTTCGTGACTGAAATCACACCACAGGGTGAGGATTTCTCACGCTGGTATATTGATGTTATCAAAAAAGCTGATCTCATGGACTATGCACCGGTACGCGGTTGTATTGTGTTTAAACCAGACGGTTTTGAAATCTGGGAACACATCAAGGATGAGTTGGATCGTCGTTTCCGGGAAACGGGTCATCGCAATGCGTATTTCCCGATGTTTATTCCTGAGAGCTTCTTCCAAAAGGAAAAAGAGCATGTGGAAGGCTTTAACCCTGAATTACCGTGGGTTACGGAAGCTGGAGGAGAGAAGCTGGAAGAACGTCTGGCGATCCGTCCTACATCCGAAACAATTATTGGTCACATGTATTCCAAGTGGATTCAGTCTTATCGGGACCTTCCGGTATTGATCAACCAGTGGGCTAACGTAGTTCGTTGGGAAAAAAGAACATTGCCTTTCCTTCGCACAAGTGAGTTCCTGTGGCAGGAAGGTCACACTGCGCATGAGACCGAAGAAGAAGCACGTGAAGAAACGATGAAAATGCTTGAAATCTATCGTGAAGTGGTTGAGGAGTACTTGGCTATTCCTGTAATTGTGGGTCAGAAAACCAAATCCGAGAAGTTTGCGGGTGCGGTGGATACGTACTCGATCGAAGCCATGATGAAGGATGGACGTGCTGTACAAGCAGGTACATCACACTACATGGGAACGAACTTTGCAAAAGCATTTGAAATTCAGTATCTTAGCCGGAACAATGTGCTGGAACTGGCTTACACCACTTCATGGGGAGTAAGCACACGATTGATCGGCGCGTTGATTATGGTTCATGGAGATGACCGTGGTCTCGTACTGCCTCCTAAAGTAGCACCTACGCAAGTGGTCATGATTCCAATTGGACCTCCGAAAACGCGTGATGCTGTTGTAGGACGTGCAGATGAGTTGTTCACTGAGTTGAAACAAGCTGGAGTCCGTGTGAAAATGGATGATCGCAGCGATGTTCGCCCAGGTTGGAAATTCAATGAATACGAGATGCGCGGTGTTCCGATTCGTCTGGAGATTGGTCCACGTGATATGGAAAATGGCGTTTGTGTACTCGTATCACGCATCACAGGTGAGAAAAAAGTGGTAGAACAGGCGAACTTGGTAGAAGAAATCCAGTCTATGTTGACACAAATCCAGGTAGATATGTTGGAACGTGCCCGCACATTTATGTCTGATAACTTCTACTCCGTGGATACACTCGATGAGATGAAAGAACTGATGGAGAATAAACGCGGGTTTACACTGGCTGGCTGGTGCGGTTCAGAAGCTTGCGAAGATAAAGTAAGAGAAGTTACAGGCGCAACAAGCCGGAACATTCCGTTCCAGCCTGCGGAAGAAAAGCATACGTGCCTGGCTTGTGGTGAACAGGCAGAACACACGGTTGTGTTTGCAAGAGCATACTAAGTCAGGTTAACTTGACGAAAAGCACTTATTCACCGGTTAAGTAATGAATGGAGAGCTTCTGTCGGATAAAATGAGTCGGTGCGAGTTCGGATCGGTGACATTTTTGAATGCAGGGGCTTTTCATGCTTTAAAGGGGGTACAAGGAGGAACACGATGAGCGGATTCGAGGAGAAAAGAAAACGGTTTGAGTTGTTGATGAAACAGGCAGAGCTTCCGGCTGGTCTGTTAGAGCCCTATTTTTTGGATGGATGGATTGAACAAGTTGAGACCAACCGGAGTAATCGGGAATGGAATATTCTGATTGCAAAGGATACGTTGGTACCCGCTCCAATTTATCGCACATTTTGCCTGCATATTCAGGAGAAGATGAATCATATCGCCAAAATTTCATTTGGCTTCAAATATACGGACAAGGTACCGAATGGCGATATCGTCAGTGAATATTGGAATCTATTTTTAGAATGGGTTACACGTGAGATTCCATCTGTGAATGGTTGGATGAACCGGACTACGTTTGAATGTGAAGCGGATCTCCTGCAACTGACGATGAGCGACGCAACATCAATGGAATTGGCTCGAAAAAAACAGATTGACCAGGCGATCACGACGTTCTATGACAAGTACTTTAATCTACCGCTTCGTATCAAGATGCAAGTGGGCGAAGTGGCCAACAATAAAGAGGCGATGGAGCAGTTCCAGGCCAAAAAACGTGTTGAGGAACTTGAGGTCATCGAGAAGATGATGAGTGAAGTAGACACAGAAATCCCGGTCGATGAGGAACAGGGCGATGTGCGTTTGCAAATGGGCTATGATATTAAAGAGCCAGCAGTGCCTATGCAGGAAATCCAGGATGAGGAGAAAAAGGTCACGCTTCAAGGTTCGGTGTTTGGTCTGGATCGTAAAGAACTACGAAACGGAAATACACTGTTTACATTCTATCTGACCGACTTCACGGACTCCATGCAAATGAAGATGTTTGCCAAAACAAAAGAGGATGTTAAAATTCTCAGTTTGCTGGCTAACGGTAAATGGGTGAAAGTGCGTGGACGTGTCGAGTATGACCGGTTTATGCAAATTCCTGAACTCGCCATGATTCCCTCGGATCTGGTTGAAGTCAAAGCACCGCCATCTCGCAAAGATAATGCACCAGAGAAACGGGTGGAGTTCCATTTACACTCTACGATGAGTACGATGGATGCTGTAACTTCGATCGACAAATACGTGAAAATGGCAGCTGAGTGGGGACATAAGGCGATTGCTGTCAGTGATCATGGTGGGGTACAAGTATATCCTGAGGCTTCCAAGGCTGCTAAGAAAAATGGGATTAAAATGATCTACGGCCTTGAGGCCAATGTAGTGAATGACTCCGTTGCGGTCGTAATGGCTCCACAGCCGTTGGATCTGCAAACAGCGACATACATTGTATTTGATATCGAGACCACGGGTCTTTCGGTTACGCAGAACAAAATTATTGAGATTGCCGCTGTGAAGATGCAAGATGGTAAAGAAATCGACCGGTATGCGACGTTTGTAAATCCACATGAACGCATTCCTTACAACATTCAGCAATTGACAAATATTAATGATGAAATGGTGAAAGATGCACCTGAGCTGGAGCCTGTTATCCGAGAGTTTGTACAGTTTGCCGGAGATGGTGTACTTGTTGCGCATAATGCACGTTTTGATATGGGCTTTATTCAGGCTTCCCTGAAACAAATTGGAATGCCAGAGCTTCCTAACCCTGTCCTTGACACGTTGGAACTGGCGCGATTGTTATTCCCAAAAAATAAGAACCACCGTCTGAATACGATGGCGGATAAATATAAGGTTGGACTGGAAAGCCATCACCGGGCTATTGACGATACCGTTGCGCTCGCAGGTATACTGATCGGATTATTAAATGATGCTGCCCAGATGAAAGGGTTGACGAGGCTCGATCGACTGAACGATTATGTCGGTGTCGACTTGTCGAATACAAGACCTTTCCATTGCGGAATCTATGCACTGAATGAAGTCGGTAAGAAAAACTTATATAAACTGGTATCTCTTTCTCATACGGAACATTTCAAGCGGGTACCGTGCATTCCCAAATCGAAACTGATTAATTTGCGTGAAGGCCTCTTTATTTTATCGGGCTGTGAAAAAGGTGAATTCTTCGAAGCGGTGCTTAACAAATCGCTCGAAGAAGCGGAAGAGATCGCCGAGTTTTATGACATACTGGAGATCCAGCCACTTACAATGTATATGCATTTGGTGGATAAAGGCTTGGTGGCTACTCCTGAAGAGATCAAAACAGCAATTCGTAAAGTCATTGATATCGGGACGAAGCTGTCCAAACCCGTTATTGCCACAGGTAATGTTCATTACTTGGAACCTCGTGACAAACTATATCGGGATATCACCATTCACGGAATTACAGGATTTAGTCCACTGAAAGATCAACGTAAGCCGGATGCACATTTTAGAACGACGGAGGAAATGCTGGAAGAATTCAAGTTCCTCGGCCAAGACAAAGCTTATGAAGTTGTCGTTACCAATACAATTGAATTGTCTGACCGATTTGAGGAGATTAAGTTATTCCCGGACAAACTGTTTACTCCGATTCTGGAAGGTGCGGACGAAGAAATCCGTAATACCTGCTATGACACTGCCAAGTCCATCTATGGCGAGGAATTACCGGAAGTAATCGTGGCGAGACTGGAAAAAGAACTGATTCCAATTATAAAATACGGTTTCTCTGCCAACTATTTAATCTCGGAACGATTGGTTAAAAAATCGAATCAGGATGGTTATCTCGTAGGTTCCCGGGGGTCGGTTGGTTCCTCTGTCGTTGCGACATTCCTGGGTATATCCGAAGTTAATCCATTACCTGCTCATTATATTTGTGTGAATTCGGAATGCAAACACAGCGAATGGTTCCTTGATGGTAGTGTTCGGAGCGGATTTGACCTTCCCGAGAAAGAATGTCCGGATTGTGGTAAGACACTTAAAGGAGAAGGCCAGGATATCCCGTTTGAGACCTTCCTTGGATTTAAAGGAGATAAAGTTCCCGATATTGACTTGAACTTCTCGGGTGATTACCAGCCTCATGCTCATAACTATACGAAAGTATTGTTTAGTGAAAAGAGCGTTTTCCGTGCAGGGACGATTGGTACGGTGGCTGAGAAAACAGCATTTGGTTTTGCCAAAAAGTATGAGGAAGAACATCACAAGAAATGGCGCGGAGCTGAATTAAATCGTTTGGCTTCTGGCTGTACCGGGGTAAAACGGAGTACTGGACAGCATCCCGGCGGTATTGTCGTTGTGCCTGATTACATTGAGGTCGAAGATGTTACACCTGTTCAGTTCCCGGCTGACGACGTTAATGCGGAGTGGAAAACAACACACTTTGATTATCATGCTTTTGAAGAAAACTTGCTGAAACTTGATATTCTGGGGCACGATGATCCGACTATGATGCGGATGTTACAGGATTTGACAGGAATTGACCCAACTAGCATTCCGATGAATGATCCAAAAGTTATGAGCATGTTTAACTCAACCGAAGCTTTGGGCGTTACACCGGAACAGATTCGGTCACCAGTAGCAACATTTGGCGTGCCGGAGATGGGAACGAAATTCGTACGTCAGATGCTTGTCGAATCCCAGCCGACGTCTTTTGCCGATTTACTGCAAATTTCCGGTTTGTCCCATGGTACAGGGGTATGGCTTGGAAACGCTCAGGACCTGATTAAGAACGGAACGTGCAACATTAAGACGGTAATCGGTTGTCGGGATGACATCATGTTGTTCCTGATCTATAAAACGGGAATGGACGCAAGTCTGGCCTTTAAGATTACCGAGAGTGTTCGTAAGGGACGTGGTCTGCCACAAGAATGGATTGACGAGATGAAGAATTGCAAGGTGCCTCAATGGTACATTGATTCTTGTCTCAAAATCCAATACATGTTCCCGAAGGCTCACGCGGCCGCTTATGTTATTTCGGCAGTTCGTACGGCATTCTTCAAGCTATATCACCCGATTGAATATTACGCAACTTACTTTACGGTTCGGGCGGATGAGATCGATATCGAACTGATGTGTCAGGGATATGACGCAATATATCGAAAAATTACAGAGATCGAGCAATTAGGTTTCCAGGCACCGCCGAAAGAGAAAAACATGCTGCCTGTTCTTGAAATGGGTCTGGAGATGGCGGCACGTGGATTCTCGCTGAAACCTATTGACTTATATCGTTCGGAAGCGACGAAGTTCATCGTTGACGGAAAAACACTAATCCCTCCATTTTCAGCTTTGGCAGGAATAGGGGATAATGCAGCGCGCAACATCGCTGCAGCAAGAGATCATGGTGAATTCCTGTCGGTGGAAGATTTCCAGCAGAAATCGAAAGCGAGTAAGACAATTGTTGAACTCCTGTCGAATATGGGATGTTTCCGTGGCTTGCCAGAGAGCAACCAGCTTTCCCTGTTCTAGGATTAGATTTGAATCAGGGAACAGAGATTAATCGGGATACGTAATTTTTTCTTCATTAGTAAGTAATCTGCCTGAATGATCGCTTACTTGTCACTATTACCAGACTATGTTATAATTTTTGAAGTGAACGAGATAGTACGAATTTCTAAAGAGTGGGGAAACCCACTCTTTAGTCTTTGGTATACAAGAATCTTGGGTATTTAATAATCTGCCAGTGCTATTTTGCTGGTGTAACCTAAGTTGGAGGTTATTGGTTTTGAGCACAACGAACATTAAATCTACCGTGGAAGAAATGATCCAACCCTACTTGAACGAACAAGGCTTCGAGCTGGTTGACATCGAATACGTCAAAGAAGGCAGCAACTGGTTTTTACGGGTGTATGTCGACAAAGAGGGTGGCATCGACATCGACGATTGCGTCTTGATCAGCGAAAAGCTGAGCGCCAAGCTGGATGAGAACGATCCGATTCCAACCATCTATTTCCTTGAAGTGTCTTCTCCCGGTGCGGAGCGTCCACTGAAAAAACCTGAGGACGTTACCAAATCTGTAGGCAAAAATGTTTTTGTTACAACCTACGAGCCGGTGAACGGATTGAAGGAATTTGAAGGCAAGCTGTTATCCTTTGATGACGGGGAACTCGTGATCGAAGCAGGTAAGAAACAGCATGCTATTTCTTATGATAAGGTTGCCAGTGCGCGCCTAGCTATTTTGTTTTAAGTGCCTTGTTCACTTTATTAATGAAAAAGACACATCTCACGATAACGGCAAGGTGCTCATGAGTTCAGAGCCTTTCGCCGTTTTACGTATGAGATGCCATGTTTGAAAGGGGGATCAACATTCATGAGTATGGATTTTATTGAAGCAATGAATGAATTGGAACGGGAAAAAGGGATCAGCAAGGATGTGCTGTTTGAAGCGATCGAGGCTGCACTAATTTCCAGCTACAAGCGAAATTTCAACACGGCCCAGAATGTGCGTGTTGACATGAACCGCAATACGGGAGTTATTCGGGTGTATGCCCGTAAATTGATCGTGGAAGAAGTGCTGGATTCACGTACCGAAATTTCATTGCCTGCTGCACGAGAAATCAACCCACACTTCCAGCTGGAAGATATTGCGGAGATTGAAGTTACGCCGCGTGATTTCGGACGTATCGCCGCTCAGACTGCCAAACAGGTAGTGACCCAGCGGATTCGTGAAGCCGAACGCGGCCTGATCTACAACGCTTTCGTAGATAAGGAAGAAGATATCGTTACGGGAGTGGTGCAGCGTCAGGATTTGCGCAATATCTACATCGATCTGGGCAAAATCGAAGCGGCTTTACCGCTAACCGAATTGATGCCGAACGAGAAGTTTGTTCATGGTGACCGTATTAAGGCGTATATCACCAAGGTCGAAAATACGACCAAAGGGCCGCAAATCATTTTGTCCCGTACCCATCCGGGCCTCTTGAAACGTCTCTTTGAACTGGAAGTGCCTGAGATCTTTGACGGCGTAGTTGAGATTCGCTCCGTCGCTCGCGAAGCAGGGTTCCGCTCCAAGATTGCCGTACATTCCCGCAATGAGGAAGTTGATCCAGTTGGATCTTGTGTAGGTCCTAAGGGAATGCGCGTGCAGACCATTGTGGGTGAGCTGCGCGGTGAAAAAATCGACATCGTTCGTTTCTCCGATCAGGTAGACGAATATGTAGCTAATGCACTGAGTCCTTCCAAAGTATTGGAAGTTCATGTATTTGAGGAAGAAAAGATGGCTCGGGTTATCGTTCCGGACTATCAACTTTCGCTCGCTATTGGTATTAAAGGCCAAAATGCCAGATTGGCAGCCAAATTAACCGGCTGGAAGATCGACATTAAGAGCGAGAGCCAGGCGGAACAGGAATTCGGCAGAGAAAAAGATTCTTCTTCTGAAATGCATCAGGATTCCGTCTCCGTCGACTAAAGTAAAGTACGGGGGGCGCTGACGTATGAAACCAAAAAAAGTGCCGCTGCGCAAATGTGTGGCATGCCAAGAAATGATGCCCAAAAAGCAGCTGATCCGCATCGTTAAAACGCCAGAGGATGAAGTGCTGATCGATTTGACTGGCAAAAAATCCGGACGTGGTGCCTATTTATGCGGCAAAGAGTCCTGTTTTAAGCTCGCACTCAAAAACCGGGCTTTGGATCGGGCGTTAAAAGGCAAAGTTTCACCTGAAATTTACGAGCAATTAGCAGCTGACTTCATTGCGGTTGAGGATGAATTCAAAGCAGCACAGGAGCGTGAACATGACTAATATTAAAACGCTGTCTTATCTGGGACTCTCTATGCGTGCAGGTAAACTTGTAACAGGTGAAGAAATTGTACTTAAAGCGATCCGTTCTTCCGAAGCTAAAATGGTTATTGTTGCGGGTGACGCCTCAGCCAATACACAAAAGAAATTTCGCGATAAATGTGGAACTTATAAGGTTCCTCTGTTGATCGGATTTGACCGGGATAGTTTGGGTTCAAGTATCGGTAAAGACACGCGTGTTGTTCTTGCAGTAACGGATCGAGGGTTTGCAAAAATGATCTCCAAGCAAGTCGGTATAATGTCGGAGGTGGAGTATATTGAGTAAACAAGAAAACAAGGATAAATTGCGAGTTTATGAATATGCGAAGTCCCTTAATATGAGTAGTAAAGAAATTATAACCATTCTTAAAAAGCTGGAAATTCCCGTAAACAATCATATGAGTGTCATGGAGAATGGTTCAGTCGGTAAGGTGGAACAATTTTTTAAAGATATAAAATCCACTGCTGCTTCGAAACAAGGCAACGATGCAAAACCAGTTGCAACTTCGGCAGTACGCAGTGACAAACCAGTGGACAGCAACAAGCCGGCCGGCGGAGTGAACACGCCGAAGAGCATTAACCCATCCGGTAGTCCCGTACAAACAAAAATACAACAGGAAAAGCAGGTAGGTATGAACAATAGACCAAATTCCAACAATAACAATGGCACCCAAAGACCCAGCGGCCAAGACAGCCGCAACAGAACGAACTCTTCCCAAGGCTCAAGCCAAGGAGGACAATCAACTAACCGTCCAAGACCAGCTCAAGGTGGACAAAGCAGTACTGCATCCCGTCCGCAAGGATCGGGTCAACGTCCGAATAACAGCGGTGGCGGTCAAGTAAGAACTTCAGGACCTAACAGCGGTGGTAATGCAGGTACTGGCGGCAACCGTAGTGGTGGCCAAGGTCAGAGCCAAGGACAAGGCCAACGTAGAAGCGGCCCAGGTGGTACTACTGGCAGCAACAACAATAGTGGTAACCGTTCGAACAGCGGTGGCGGTGGACGTCGTTATGATGACAACCGTGGCGGCAACTTCCGTGGTAACCGTGGTGGCAAAAACAACCGCAACAGAAATCAACAACAGTACCAACAACGTGAGAAAATTGATAACACACCTAAGAAAATCATCGTTCGTGGTGATATGACCGTTGGTGAAACAGCGAAGTTGCTCCATAAGGATGCTTCCGAAGTTATCAAAAAACTTATCGCTATGGGCGTTATGGCAACAATCAACCAAGAGCTTGATATCGAAACGATCCTTCTGCTTTCAGGTGAATTCGGTGTTGAGGTTGAAGTGAAGATTGTGCTTGAGGATGATCGTTTCGAGACATTGGAAGAGAATGATGATGCTGCTGACTTGCAGGCTCGTCCACCAGTAGTTACGATCATGGGTCACGTTGACCATGGTAAAACAACATTGCTGGATGCCATTCGTTCCACGAATGTAACCGGTGGCGAAGCAGGCGGAATCACGCAACATATCGGTGCATACCAAGTTGAAATCAACAATAAAAAGATCACGTTCCTGGATACTCCGGGTCACGAAGCGTTTACAGCGATGCGTGCACGTGGTGCACAGGTTACGGATATGACGATTATTGTTGTAGCAGCAGATGACGGTGTTATGCCACAAACAATTGAAGCCATTAACCATGCTAAAGCAGCTGGGCTTCCAATTATCGTTGCTGTCAATAAAATTGACAAACCGGGCGCTGATCCGGATAAAGTGAAACAAGAATTAACCAGCTATGAACTCGTTCCGGAAGAGTGGGGCGGAGATACCATCTTTGTTAATGTTTCAGCAAAACAAAGAATGGGTCTGGAAGGTCTGCTTGAAATGATTCTGCTCGTTGCAGAAGTGAACGAATACAAAGCGAACCCGGACAAACGTGCTCGTGGTACAGTGATTGAAGCCGAGCTGGATAAAGGACGTGGCCCAGTTGCCCGTATTCTCGTACAGCACGGTACATTGAAAGTCGGAGATGCTTTCGTAGCAGGTAACTGCTTCGGTCGTGTACGTGCGATGGTCAATGACAAAGGTCGCAAATTGAAAGAAGCTGGACCTTCGACACCTGTAGAAATCACAGGTTTGACTGAAGTTCCAGGTGCGGGAGATCCATTCATGGTGTTTGAAGATGAGCGCAAAGCGCGTTCCATCGCTGACAAACGTGCGATCACGCAACGTGAATCCGATCTGGGTACACATACTCGCGTAACGTTGGATGATTTGTTCCAGCACATCAAAGATGGCGAGATCAAAGATCTGAACGTAATCATCAAAGGTGACGTACAAGGTTCGGTTGAAGCATTGAAAGGTTCCCTTGCGAAGATCGAAGTTGAAGGTGTACGCGTGAAAATCATTCATAGCGGCGCTGGTGCAATCACCGAGTCCGACATCATTTTGGCTGCAGCATCCAATGCCATCGTGATTGGTTTCAACGTTCGTCCTGAAAACCAGGCGAAAGCAACTGCAGATCAAGAGCAAGTAGACATTCGTCTGCATCGCGTAATCTACAGTGTTATTGAAGAAATTGAACAAGCGATGAAAGGAATGCTTGATCCGATCTACAAAGAAAAAGTTATCGGTCATGCTGAAGTTCGTAGCACGTTCTCCATCAGTAAAGTGGGTACCATCGCTGGTTGTATGGTTACCTCGGGTAAAATTACGCGTTCTGCGGAAGCACGCCTGATTCGTGATGGTATCGTCCTTTACGAAGGTAAGCTGGATTCTCTGAAACGTTATAAAGATGATGCCAAAGAAGTAGCCCAAGGCTACGAGTGCGGTATCACACTGGATAAATACAATGATCTCAAAGAGGGCGACGTTATCGAAGCCTTCATTATGGAGACAGTACAACGATAAGCAAGGAAGCATGAGGTGAACAACAATGGCTAAGATTCGTACAGGTAGAGTGGGCGAGCAGATCAAGAAAGAATTGAGTGTGCTCATCCAGTCTGAACTGAAAGATCCACGTATCGGCTTTATTACCGTAACTGGAGTCGAAGTGACAGGAGACTTGTCGCAAGCCAAAGTTTATCTGAGTGTCTTCGGTGAACAGGAACAAAAAGATAATTCGCTCAAAGCACTGGCAAAAGCAAATGGATTTTTGCGTTCCGAGCTGGGCAAACGTATTCGATTCCGTCATGTTCCCGAGTTGATATTCAAGATCGACGAATCAATCGCCTATGGTAGCCGAATTGAGAAGCTGCTTGGCGATATTGGTTCTGACAAGAACGAATCCCAGTAACAGAATAGAGGAGACGGCAATGCACACTTATGAACAGGCGCTCCAGGCCGGAAAGCAATTTCTGCTGGAGCATGATGATTACCTGGTCGTGTCGCATGTACAGCCGGACGGTGACGCAGTCAGCTCGACGGTAACGGTGGGCTGGCTGCTGTCATGTCTGGGCAAGACATTCACGATGATTAATGAAGGCGAAATTCCACAACGGATGCAATTTTTGTGGGAAGCCGGAAACATTGTGAACATGACCGAACAACCACCGCAGCGCAAATATAAGGCTGTTATCTGTGTGGATTGTGCAGACTTTGCCAGAGTAGGCTTAACGCGTCATTATTTCGAAGAAGATGCTGTTATTTTGAATATTGATCATCACCCTACGAATGACGCTTATGGTACAGTCAACATCATTAAGTCCGATGCTGCTGCAACGGCTGAAATTTTGTTCGATTTTCTTAATCTGTTCCAAGTAGCATGGGATAAGGATGTTGCGACGGCAGTCTATACAGGATTGCTTACGGACACAGGTGGGTTCCGCTATGCCAATACGAGTCCAAATGTAATGACAACGGCCTCCAAATTGCTTGAACATGGCGTGGATGGACCATATCTCGCCCAGACCTTGTTGGAGCAGGTGACTCTTCCACAAGTTCGGATTTTGAATCAAGCACTATCGAGCCTGAAGATGACTGATGATGGCAAGATAGCCTGGGTTGTTATAACACCAGATGATATGGCAGCTTGCGGAGCAGCTAATGAAGATCTTGAAGGGGTAGTGAACTATCCGCGCAACATTCAGGGCGTGGAAGTTGGTATCTTTTTCAAAGTCATCAACGAGAATGCCGTCAAGGTTTCTCTGCGTTCGGCTGGCAAGATTGATGTTGCTGCATTAGCACAGACCTTTGGCGGAGGCGGGCATGTACTCGCAGCCGGATGTCGTCTGGAAGGCAGACTTGAAGATATTGTCGCAAAAGTACTGAAGCAGGTGAATTCACAATGGTAAAGCCATTTGAAGGTGTACTTCCGGTATATAAACCGGCGGGATTTACTTCTCATGATGTTGTAGCCAAAATGCGTCGCATTCTCAAGATGAAGCGCATTGGGCATACTGGCACACTGGATCCACAAGTTACAGGCGTTTTGCCGCTCTGTCTTGGACGGGCGACACGCGTGGTGGAGTATATGCAGGAGCTTCCAAAGGAATATCTGGCTACGCTTAGATTGGGACTGTCTACTGACACAGAGGATATGACCGGGGAAGTCATTGAGCGGGCTGAAACGACTGTGGAAGTAACACAGGAACAGGTTCAACAGGTGCTTGAGCAGTTCCTGGGCACGATCTCTCAGGTGCCACCTATGTATTCTGCTGTAAAGGTAGACGGTAAACGTCTCTATGAGCTTGCTCGTGAAGGAAAAACGGTAGAGCGTAAGAGCCGTGAGGTAACAATCTATGAGCTTGAGCTTACAGGGATTGAGACTCAGGGTGAGACCACCGATATATCCTTCCGGGCCTTGTGTTCAAAAGGTACCTATATTCGGACGTTGTGTGTAGACATCGGCCGACAACTCGGATATCCATCGACCATGGTTCGATTGGAACGTACAATATCAGCAGGCATCTCTGCAGATCATTGTCTTCGTATTGAAGAAGTGGAACAACTTATGGCCGATGGGACTTTGGCGGAGGCGCTGATTCCTGTTGATGAGGCTATTGCTTCGATTCCAGCTCACAAGGTTGGAGAAGAACAGGCCAAAGGAGCACTTCAAGGTCAGAAACTGTCTGCACGTCTTCTGGAACCGCCTGTGGAGCAACCTGGTCTACTTCGGTTGTATGCTCAGGATGGTACGTTTCTGGGGATATTTGAACGGGATGAATTAAAACCAACGGTAAGGGCAGTTAAAGTCTTTTTGCCGGAATAAAGAGGTCTCGGGCTTGGAGCTGTGGTGATGCTCAAGCTTGGCCTATCAAGTGAAATGCAGGTGAATGATTGTGAAAACCGTAATGCTAACCTATCCGCAGACGTTACATTCGACTGAGCTGAGCACACTTCCCCAAGTGCTCGCGATTGGTCAATTCGACGGACTGCATCTCGGACATGCAAGTGTCATTTTATCAGCTGTCCGCATTGCGCGGGAAACGGGCATGCAGGCAGCGGTCATGACCTTTCATCCACATCCGAAGGAAGTTATGCGCAAAGGGGATTACGAGGGTTATCTAACTCCCTTGAGAGATAAAGAAGACATCTTGGCAGGAATGGGCGTTGATGTGCTCTATGTGGTGGAGTTCAATGAAGACTTCTCACGGTTGACGCCACAACAATTCGTGCATGATCTGTTGATCCCTCTTCACACACGAACAGCGGTGGTTGGTTTTGACTTCCGTTTCGGTCACAAGGGTGCAGGAGATGAGCAGCTTCTTCGTACATTGGGAGAAGGAGAAATGACGGTGGAGACCGTTCCTCCTTTCCTGTTAAATGGTGAAAAAGTGAGCAGTTCTCTCATTCGTGGCCTTTTGAAGCGTGGGGAGATGGATGAGGCCAGTCAATGGCTTGGCCGACCTTACAGCATCAGAGGAACTGTCATTCACGGTGAGAAGCGTGGACGAACCATTGGATTTCCGACAGCCAACCTTGAACTCATGGATCATTACGTTACACCGTCGAAGGGTGTTTACGCTGTTCGTGTGCAGCATGGCGAACAGGAACTGCATGGCGTAATGAATCTCGGTGTGAAACCTACGTTTCACGAAAGCGGGATGAAACCTACGTTTGAAGTGCACCTTCTTGATTTTGATGGACAATTGTATGACCAGGAACTAAAGGTTGAGCTCGTTCACTACATTCGTGCAGAGCGCAAGTTTGACTCGATTGATGCATTAATTAGCCAGATTCGTGAAGATGCATTGACTGCCGGCCGCCTGTTATCTTAAGGTTCAGTATTAAATGCATGTTTACATTTACTTTGACTGGGCAATTATGATATACTGTACTACGTTGTCGATTGAGACAACAATAACCTTGGCTTGGTTGCTTGCTCTCACCGGCGGTGACGAGGCTAATGGCGATTATATTGAAGGAGGTGAACAGGATGGCATTGACTCAAGAACGTAAACAACAACTGATCGACGAGCACAAAACTCACGAGTCCGATACAGGATCTCCAGAGGTGCAAGTTGCTATCCTTACGGAAAACATCAGAAGTTTGACAGACCACTTGCGTACGCATAAGAAAGACCACCACTCACGTCGTGGACTTTTGAAAATGGTAGGTCAACGTCGTAAGCTTTTGGCTTACGTGAAAAACAAAGATGTTAAACGTTACAGCGCACTGATCGAAAAACTCGGATTGCGTCGTTAATTATCGTACATGTTTTCAAAACCAACCTGGCTGTTATCCGTCATTCTTTTGTCTAAAAGGACAAGCGGAACCTACAGCCGGGTTGTTTTGTAGATGAACATGTTGCCATATATTTGTAGATGGGGCTCCGTGAGGAGCTTTTGTTGTGCAGATTAGCATGTTGCAAGATGATACATAGCTAATGAATGCAGGACAAGCAGGAAATACTGTGAATATGCAGAATCCATTGAATTAGGAACGAATAAAAGGAGGGGTTTCATGGAACAGCGTGTTGAAATGCAGCTTGGTGGAAGAAAGCTTACGCTTGAGACCGGGCGTTTGGCCAAGCAGGCTAATGCTGCCGTTAAGGTAACATACGGGGATACCGTTGTATTGTGTACCGTGACAGCATCAAGTGAACCGAAAGATCTGGACTTTTTCCCATTAACGGTGAACTATGAAGAAAGATTGTACGCCGTAGGTAAAATCCCGGGTGGATTTATTAAACGTGAAGGCAGACCGAGTGAGAAAGCCATTCTTTCAAGTCGTCTGACAGACCGTCCAATTCGTCCATTGTTCCCGGAAGGCTTCCGGAATGATGTACAAGTTCTGAATATCGTTATGAGTGTGGACCAAGACTGTGAACCACAAATTGCTGCAATGATCGGTACATCAGCTGCACTGAGCATCTCGGATGTCCCATTCAGCGGACCGATTGGTGGCGTGAAGGTTGGACGTATTAATGGTGAGTTCATCATTAATCCAACGATTGCACAGCTTGAAGTTAGTGATATTGAACTGGTCGTTGCAGGAACCAAGGATGCCATCATGATGGTTGAGGCCGAAGCAAACGAAGTGCCGGAAGAAGTGATGCTCGAAGCAATCATGTTTGGACATGATGAGATCCAAAATATTATTGCTGTAATCGAACAACTCGTTCAAGTTGCCGGTAAAGAAAAAATGGCTGTTAAGTTGCGTACCGTTAATGCTGAAGTTAACAGCAGTGTGCGTGAATTCGCCAGCGCTCGTCTGGTCGAAGCGGTTAAAATCGCCGAGAAGCATGCTCGTCAAGATGCAATCGATGTAGTGAATGACGAAACCGTTGCTCACTTTGAAGAGAAATATATTGAAAGTCCGGAATTGTTCAAAGACGTGAAGGAAGTTCTTCACGATATCGTCAAAGAAGAAGTGCGCCGTTTGATTACGCATGATAAAGTTCGTCCGGATGGACGTGGACTTGATGAAATTCGCCCAATTGAATGTGATACATCTCTGCTGCCACGTGCACATGGTACAGGACTGTTTACGCGCGGTCAAACGCAAGCTCTAAGCGTTTGTACACTTGGTGCACTGGGTGATGTTCAGATTTTGGACGGAATCAGTCTTGAAGAAACGAAACGATTCATGCATCACTATAACTTCCCACCATTCAGCGTAGGTGAAGCTCGTCCATTGCGTGCTCCAGGCCGTCGTGAAATCGGACATGGTGCTTTGGGTGAACGTGCTCTTTCCAAAGTAATCCCTTCCGAAACGGATTTCCCATACACGATTCGTTTGGTATCTGAAGTTCTGGAATCCAACGGATCATCATCTCAGGCAAGTATATGTGCCAGCACTTTGGCGATGATGGATGCAGGTGTTCCAATCAAAGCTCCGGTTGCAGGTGTGGCTATGGGTCTGATCAAAGATGGTGATCATGTATCGATTCTGAGTGATATTCAGGGTATGGAAGATCACCTGGGTGACATGGACTTCAAGGTAGCAGGAACACCAGAAGGCGTAACCGCGATTCAAATGGACATCAAAATTGCTGGTATTAATCGTCAAATTTTGTCTGATGCATTGGCGCAAGCCAAAGAAGGTCGTATGCACATTTTGGGCAAAATGAACGAGATTTTGAAAACTCCACGTGAGCAGTTATCACAATATGCGCCTAAAATTACAACGATGCATATCAATCCGGACAAAATCCGTGATGTGATCGGTGCAGGCGGTAAAATCATCAATAAAATCATCGAAGAAACCGGTGTTAAAATTGATATTGAACAGGATGGACGTGTCTTTATCGCTTCTTCCAACCAGGAGATGAATGATAAAGCTAAATCGATCATCGAAGGTATTGTGCGTGAAGTACTGGTCGGCGAGATTTATGTCGGCAAAGTAAAACGTGTTGAGAAATTCGGTGCATTCGTTGAAGTACTTCCGAACAAAGAAGGTCTGGTACACATTTCACAACTTTCAACAGAACGTGTTGCTAAAGTGGAAGATGTTGTAGCCATTGGTGATTCCATTACGGTAAAAGTAACGGAAATTGACCCACAAGGTCGAATCAACTTGTCCCGCAAAGCAGTTTTGACTGCTGAAGCTCCGGCTCAATCCTAGGATACCGAAGCGACAGGTTATAAATGGATAGATTGAATGAAGAGACAGAATGTGAATTTCTGGCTCTTTTTTTAACGTTTAAATATAATAAGCATGAATGGAACCATGGCTTCTATTCATATTTTCGCCCTTGTCCTCATATGATGGGGACAAAGACGGCGGGAGGATGGAGCTGTGGGAAACCAATCCAAAAAACTGGCGGCTGTTCTGGCGGGTGTGACTGCGGTCATATTGATCGGACAAGTTGGCAGTGTACGTACATACATTACGGAGATCCGTGATGGGCCAGGTACGCAGAATGCTTTTGACATGTTCAAGGAGGCGACTGGCGAGGATGCGCTGTTGTCGGCGATTCGGGATAAAGCGAATGAAACAAAAATTGCTCCGGTGAATGCCCGAGTGGATCGGGTATGGAAAGCCATTCCTGGCTATAATGGCATGGAGATTGATGTGGAAGCAACATACCGTAAGGCACTGAGTGGAACGTTGAACACCAAGATAGCGTATGTCTACCGTCAGATTCAGCCGGAGATCCAGCTTAAGGATTTGGGTGCACATCCGATCTATCGGGGGAATGCGAACAAACCGATGGTTTCTTTTATGATCAATGTGGCCTGGGGGAACGAATATATTATACCGATGCTTGATACGCTGGATGCCGAGAAAGTGAAGGCCACTTTTTTTCTGGATGGAAGCTGGTTAAGTAAAAACGTTGAGCTTGCCAAGGAAATTCAGAAACGTGGGCATGAGTTGTCCAATCATGCGTATTCTCACCCTAATATGAGTCGATTGAGCGCAGAGCGGGCCAAGCTGGAAATTAGCAAAACTCAAGATCTGCTCCATAAAACACTCGGTGTGGAAAATCGTTGGTTTGCTCCGCCTTCCGGTGACTTTAATCAGAAGACTGTAGACATTGCTTCATCCATGGGACTGCAAACCGTGTTATGGACAGTAGATACTGTGGATTGGCGTAAGCCAAGCTCAGATGCCGTTGTTGCCAAAATTGCGAAAAATACCGAGGCAGGCACGTTGATTCTAATGCACCCTACAGCTGCTTCTTCAGGAGCTTTGAAGGGTATGATTCAATCCATACGGGCCAAAGGCCTCGGGCTCGGAACCGTAAGTGAAACGTTGTCTTCGGAACGTGTAAATGCGTCTGCGGTTGAGTGAACGTGTTTTTTTTGTTAATATCAAAAAGTTGGAACCAAATGTCGATTTCAATTTCAAGGTTGAGATCAAGGCAATTATAGAGATGTAGGAGGGCCAACCATGAAAAAAATTCAGCTGGGCAATGGCCTCAGAGTTGTCATGGAACAGATACCGACCTGCCGTTCTGTGTCTTTCGGAATATGGGTCAAGACAGGTTCGCGCAATGAGCAACCTGCGAGTAACGGAGTATCACATTTTATTGAGCACATGCTGTTCAAGGGAACAGATCGTTATGATGCGAAGGCGATTGCGGAGCAGTTCGATGCGATCGGTGGTAACGTGAATGCGTTCACTTCCAAAGAATACACATGTTATTATGCTAAAGTGTTGGATGAACATTTGCCGATTGCGGTAGATGTGTTGTCCGATATGTTTTTCCGCTCCAAAATGGATGATGGTGAATTGATCAAGGAGAAAAACGTCATTCTGGAAGAAATCTCGATGTATGAAGATACGCCTGATGATATGGTTCATGATCTGATGGCCTTGGCCGCCTATGGTGAGCATCCACTCGCATACCCAATCCTGGGTACGGAAGAACGTCTCAAAGCGATGGATTCCAGCCATCTGCGTGCATATATGAAGGAGCACTACACGATTGAGAACACGGTTATTAGTATCGCAGGTAATATTGATGACAGTGTAATCGATCTGATGGAGAAGCATTTTGGTGCTTTTGATGTAAATGGAGTAACTGAAGCCGTCACGATGCCGGCATTCCAAAGCGGACAGCTCTTTCACAAAAAGAAAACAGAACAGAATCATATCTGTATCTCGTTCCCGGGCTGTAAAATCGGAGATCCGCTTCAGTTTGCCATGGTTGTTCTGAATAACGCCATTGGTGGAGGCATGAGCTCCAGACTGTTTCAGGAAATTCGTGAGAAACGGGGTCTTGCGTACTCCGTGTACTCCTATCATAGCTCTCATGCGGATAGTGGACTTTTCACGATATACGCGGGTACAGCTCCGAAACAGACAAAAGAAGTGCTTGACCTGACTAAAGAGGTTATGCGCGACCTGGCTGTAAACGGCCTGTCTGAAGATGAACTTCGTAAAGGAAAAGAACAGCTGAAGGGCAGCCTGATTCTGAGCTTGGAGAGCACAGGCAGTCGCATGAATCGTTTGGGCAAAAACGAGCTGATGCTGGGCAGACACCATACGCTGGACGAGATGATCACCAAGATTGAGCAAGTGACGATGAACGATATTAACGCGGTACTTGATCTGATGTTTGCTGAGCCGTTTGCCCTTGCTATGGTTGGCGCTTCAGATAAGACGATCGCTGGATTGAGAAGGGATGATTTTGTTGCATTACGTTCAAATACAGAAACTGCCGGGCAATGAAGATATTAAGTTGCCACAAAAAATGTCGGAGCTGGCATCCGGCTTTGATGTAGTAGCTGCACTTCAGGAAGATGTTGTCCTGCAACCGGGACAGCGCACGCTGATTCCAACCGGACTTGCGATGGCAATGCCAGCTGGATTGGAAGCACAGATCCGTCCTCGGAGCGGACTGGCTTTCAAACATGGGATTACCTGCCTCAACACACCGGGTACTATCGATGCGGATTATCGCGGAGAAGTTAAAGTGCTGTTGATTAATCAGGGTCAGGAACCGTTCACGATTGTACGGGGAGAGCGCATCGCACAGATCGTCTTCCAGACCGTGCCTGCGGTTGAATTGACGGAAGTGAATGAACTTTCGGAAACGGTACGTGGCGAAGGCGGATTCGGTCATACCGGGAAATAATCAGCGTAAATATACCGATTCTTTAGAGTCGTCCCTGACAGGGGCGGCTCTTTTTTGCATTCGAGAAAGAGACGGTAGAATGCAATTATTGTTTTCACCCCCCTGTGGGCCCCTGCATACGATAAGGCATACATGTGGTGAAAGGAGTGACGTCCCGATGCTGACCGGAGTCCGGATTGTAGTCCTGGGCGGAGATGCGCGGCAGCTTGAAGTCATTCAAAAGTGCGCTGAGCTGGATGCAACGGTAAGTGTAGTGGGTTTCGATAAAATGGAGCGTTCCATTCCGGGTATTGAACACCAGGAACTGGAGGACGAAGTGTTTGCTTCGGCAGATGTACTGGTACTGCCTGTCGTCGGTTGCGATGATCAGGGTAAAGTTAGTACTTCGTTCAGTGACACGCCAATCTATTTGAAAAAGGAACATGTTGCAGCATTGCCGGAGCATTGCATTGTGTTCACAGGTATGGCGAAGCCGTTCCTGCGTGAACTTTGTCTAGATAACGGGCTGAGACTTGTTGAAGTACTTGATCGTGATGATATTGCACTTTACAACTCTATTCCAACAGCTGAGGGAGCCATCGCCATAGCTATTCGGGAGACGGACTTCACAATCCATGGTTCGAAATGCATCGTGCTTGGCATCGGTCGAACAGGGTTCACCATGGCCAAAACATTGCAGGGACTTGGAGCCAATGTACGGGTAGGGATCAGGCGGGAAGAGGATGTTGCTCGCGCGACTATAATGGGCTGGAAGCCTTTTATGACAACGGATTTGGCCGCTCAAACCGGGGAAGTTGACTTGCTTTTTAATACGATACCGACTATGATAATCACAGCACAAATCCTGTCCAGAATGCCGCAAAAGGCTGTCATTATCGACCTCGCATCCGCTCCTGGCGGCTGTGATTTCAGGTATGCCGACAAACGCGGTATCAAAGCGCTACTTGCGCCTGGCCTCCCCGGCATTGTTGCTCCCAAAACGGCTGGCGGCATAATTGCCGACGCGTTGATCCGTTTGCTTTTGGAAGAACAGAACGCTCGGGAGGTTAAATCATGAACTGGCAGGGAAAAACGGTAGGTTATGCAATTACGGGTTCTCATTGTACGTTTGAAGAGGTTATGCCGGTAATTAGCCGCTTCGTGGCTGAAGGTGCCAACGTCATTCCGATTATTTCCAATTCGGTACTGACGACGGATACACGCTTCGGTACAGCGCAAAATTGGCAAAAACAGTTGAAAGATATAACAGGTAATGATATCATTTCTACAATTGTTGAAGCGGAGCCATTAGGGCCTTCCAAGCTGCTTGATGTGCTGGTTATAGCTCCATGCACAGGGAATACCACAAGCAAGCTGGCTAATGCGATGACCGACAGTCCAGTGCTAATGGCAGCCAAAGCGCAGATGCGCAATCAGCGTCCGCTCGTGCTCGCCATTTCCACGAATGACGGTCTGGGCTTGAATGCTGCGAATATCGCCAAATTGCTCGTGGCCAAATACTTGTATTTTGTGCCATTTGGGCAGGACGATCCAGTGAAAAAACCAAACTCGTTAGTCGCCAAAATGGAATTGATTCCAGAGGCTTGCTGGAGTGCTCTTGAGGGCAAACAGCTGCAGCCGATGATTGTGGAGCGTTCTTCACAGGCTTGATGGAACAATGATTCGGTGACAACGTTTATGCGCTTGGAGAAATGAAGAAGGGTTCGAAAGACAAAGAAAATCATGGGGGACGATATGCTGGCTTAAACAGCTGATTGTGTCCACGTTTCTGTCTATAAGGGCATTCCTGCTTGCCAACAGTAAAGGTTAAGCAAGCGGGAGAGGTCTAATGTGAATGTATGCGTCATGATCTCGATAACAACCGCGACCTTTGATTTGCGATTGTCCCAGACAATCACAAAAACAAGGAGCGGCATGGAATGCCGTATAAATTGCTGAAATTATCGCATCAGAACGCTCCCTAGGGTGATCCATTTGTTGATTTGACCCGTGTCCAGTCTTCTTGCGTACACAAATGGAGGAATAAAGATGCGTATCATGGTACAGAAATTCGGAGGCACGTCTCTCTCCACTGTTCAGGCGAGAGAGCATGTGCTCCGTCACGTTAAACGTGAACTTGAGGCAGGATTGAGTCTGGTCATCGTGGTGTCTGCGATGGGGCGCCGCGGCGAGCCATATGCGACTGATACGTTGCTGGACTGGGCTGCACAGAACGGAAACGCACTATCCGCACGCGAAAAGGATTTACTGCTGTGCTGTGGTGAAATCATATCTGCGACGACTTTGAGCAGTTTGCTCGAACATGAAGGCATTCCAACTACAGTGCTGACCGGTGCACAAGCAGGTTTTGTGACGGACGACAATTTCGGGAATGCCCGGATATTGGATGTCCGTCCTGTTCGTGTGTTGGAGCAGCTTCAGCTTGGCCGGGTTGTTATTGTAACCGGATTCCAAGGTCAGACGGAGAACGGAGACTTCACGACACTGGGTCGTGGGGGAAGTGATACGTCTGCAACAGCTCTCGGTGCAGCATTACGTGCCGAAATGGTGGATATCTACACGGATGTGAACGGAATTCTCACTGCAGATCCACGGATTGTTGAGGATGCACGTCCACTGACTGTTGTGAGTTATGCAGAGATCTGTAACATGGCCCACCACGGGGCCAAGGTAATTCATCCACGTGCGGTTGAGATTGCCATGCAATCCCAGATACCTGTACGGGTAAGATCTACTTTTGCAGACACGGAAGGAACGCTCGTTACGCATCCGGAAGGATTTCATGATGTGCAGACAGGCATTGTTGACCGTTATGTAACAGGTATCGCCTATGTGAGCAATGTAACGCAAATTACGGTGGATGTACCTGGTGGTGCAGATCGATTGCAACTAAAAGTATTTAAAACCATGGCTGAGAATTCGATCAGCGTTGATTTTATTAATGTTACCCCCTCGGGAGTTGTCTATACGGTTTTTGACAGTGATTCCGAGAAAGCCATACATGTATTACAGGAGATAGGCCTCAAGCCACAAAGCCTGTCCGGTTGTGCCAAAGTTTCCGTCATTGGCGGAGGCATTAATGGTGTACCTGGAATTATGGCTCGCATCGTCGAGTCCTTGACCCTGGCAGACATTCAGATCCTGCAATCGGCAGATTCGAATACAACGATCTGGGTACTCGTAAAAAAAGAAGATATGGTTCAGGCCCTGAGGGCACTTCACGCCTCATTCGAACTTCATTTGTAAGCAACTGAAGTTAGAGGAGCCAAACCTGTTTTGAAGGAGGAATCGAATTGGACTTTGGAAGATTGATTACAGCAATGGTCACTCCGTTCAATGAACAAGGAGAGATTCATTGGGAGGAAACGGCACGTCTAATCGACTATCTGATTATAGATCAAAAGTCGGAGACACTCGTGGTTTCCGGAACAACAGGGGAGTCTCCAACACTTAGTGATACTGAGAAAGTTCAATTATTCGAATTTGCAGTGAAACATGCGGCCGGTCGGTGCAAGATTATAGCCGGAACGGGAAGCAACAACACGGCACATTCCATCCATTTGACACAGGAAGCTGAACGTGCCGGAGTGGATGGCATATTGCTGGTTGTTCCGTATTACAACAAACCGAGTCAAGAAGGTTTGTTCAAACATTTTGAAGCTATTGCGGGCTCAACCAAGCTGCCTGTTATGCTCTACAACGTGCCTGGGCGTACAGTAACCAGTCTGTCAGCCGCTACAACACTTCGTCTGGCTCAGATTCCTAACATCGTAGCCACGAAGGAATGTGCGTCTATGGAGCAGGTTACGCTGATTGCAGCAAGTGCTCCGGAGAATTTCAGAGTCTATTCCGGTGATGATGCTTCAGGCTTGCCAGCGATTGCAGTTGGTGCTCATGGGATCGTCAGCGTGGCGAGTCATGTCGTAGGGGCAGAAATGAAGAAAATGATCGATGCCTTCTATGGCGGCGCGCCTGTTCAAGCTGCTCAGATTCATCAGCAGCTCTTCCCGGTGTTTAAAGGTCTGTTTGAGTGTCCACAGCCTCTACCAAACCCGGTAGCGGTGAAATATGCGCTGACATTGCGTGGTTTGAACGTTGGCTCTGTGCGCTTGCCCCTTATTCCGCCAACGGAAGAGGAGCAGGTCTACATCAAAGGTCTGCTTAATTTGTAATCATTTAGGTTGCATATGGAACTATTTTATTAATCATGAGAATTTCCATCAGATCAGCAAAAGAACCGCTCCTCTTCTTCGAGGTTGCGGTTCTTTTTTTGACGAGTAATGTGAGGTTTCTTTTTCATTGCTAAGGGGAAACCTACAGGTTAACGAGAGAGTGACTTGTTTTTTTTGTTTTTAATCATGTATAATGATGTCAAGTGACTGGGTGCGGTATTTTTTTGAAATTGAAAGCGACATCGTTTCGTGGTGTAGCTTTGCGGTGAAAAAGGAAGGAACGGCTAAGAGGAGATTTCAAATCCAACTTGTTGGTGTAAGGGATTAACTTCGAAGAACTTCTTCCAGATATCGTGAATAAAGGTGTTCTTTTGCATTCATCCCGATAGATGGGTATGTAATGTATGGACTACTTTTCTTAACTTACAATAAATAATAAGGTACGACGTCCAACTACCATAGGAGGTTTAGATTCATTTGTCTAAGAAAAATAATAACGATAAACTGATGATTTTTGCATTGGGCGGCGTAGGCGAGATTGGTAAAAATATGTACGTCATCCAATACGCTAACGACATTGTAGTCGTAGATGCTGGTCTTAAATTCCCTGAAGAAGATATGCTTGGTATTGATATTGTCATCCCTGACATTTCTTACCTGACTGAGAACCGTGACAAAGTAAGAGGAATTATCCTTACTCACGGACATGAGGATCACATTGGTGGTTTGCCTTATGTTCTCAAACATCTGAATGTTCCTGTATACGGAACAAGACTTACGCTTGGACTTGTAGAAAACAAGTTGAAAGAAGCAAACTTGCTGGGTGAAACAAAACGTATTCTGATTGATGCAGACTCCGAGATTCAACTTGGAACTGCATTGAAAGCATCGTTCTTCGCTACTAACCATAGTATTCCGGATTCCGTTGGTGTATGTGTCGAAACACCGGAAGGTGCAGTTGTTCACACAGGTGACTTCAAATTTGACCACACTCCAGTCAATGGTCAATATGCAGATCTTCAGCGTATGGCACAGATCGGAACGAATGGCGTACTTGCTTTGTTGTCCGACAGTACGAATGCTGAGAAACCTGGATTCACACCATCGGAGAAAAATGTGGGTATCGTTTTGGAAGATATCTTCCGTAAAGCAAGCCAACGCGTTGTTGTAGCTACATTTGCTTCCAACGTACACCGTATCCAACAGGTGATCAACGCAGCAGAAGTAACTGGACGTAAAGTTGCAGTTATCGGACGTAGCATGGTCAACGTGGTCGGTATTGCTTCGGAACTGGGTTACCTTGAGATTCCGGATGGCATGATCATTGAACCCGAAGAAGTAGGCAAGATGGCTGCTGATCGTGTCGTGATTCTCTGCACAGGAAGCCAAGGCGAGCCAATGTCAGCACTGACACGTATGGCTCGTTCCACGCACCGTAAAGTGGACATCCTGCCAGGAGACACCGTTATTATCGCAGCAACACCGGTTCCAGGTAATGAAAAATATGTAGGCCGTACGATTGATGAACTGTTCCGTCTGGGCGCTAACGTGCATTACAGCGGTGCTAACAGTGGTGTTCACGTATCTGGTCACGGTAGCCAGGAAGAGCTCAAACTGATGCTCAACCTGATGAAACCGAAATTCTTCTTACCGATTCACGGTGAATTCCGTATGCAGCGTCGCCACGCGGTTCTTGCTGAATCTGTAGGGGTAGAACCTGAAAACATTTTCATCACGGATATCGGTGAAGTGATTGAAATTCAAGGTGGAGCAGCACGTAGAGCTGGTAAAGTTACTGCAGGTAACGTGTTGATCGACGGCTTGGGTGTAGGCGATGTGGGTAATATTGTACTTCGTGACCGCAAATTGCTGTCACAAGATGGTATCCTTGTTGTTGTGGTAACACTGAGCAAACAGGATGGAAAAATTGTTTCCGGTCCTGACATCATCTCTCGCGGATTTGTGTATGTACGCGAATCGGAAGGGCTACTGGATGAGGCCAACCGGATTGTTAGCAGCACATTGCAGAAGTTGATGAGTGAGAACGTTAACGAGTGGGCTTCACTCAAAACGAATGTTAAAGATGCACTGGGACGCTTCCTGTATGAGCAAACTCGTCGTAGACCGATGATTTTGCCAATCATTATGGAAGTTTAAAATAGCTAAAACAAAAACATATATTTAGGCACACAGTCGCCCCTTCTCTACGAGTAATATTGGACGGTTCCTCGTAGAGAAGGGGCTTTTTTTGCGTTTTTCTGGGAGAACGTCAATATGTGAATCAATTTGATGTGTCGGGTATAAGGCGGTTGGAAAAATCCCCATACTAAGGAAATACATTAAATGTTTCTGGGGAAGGGGATTAATGAAATGAATGAACGTATGAATGGCAAGCAGGCGTCAAAATCCAATCAGCCTGAGGTTGAAGCACCGGAGATCCCGATACAAGAGGACAAGGATATCTCTCCTGTTACGGAGACTATTCAGCAATTTGGGCAGACACAGTCGCCAGCAGGTGAATCGAACATTTTCTGTATGACCATTATCGGACAGGTGGAAGGGCATTTAATTTTGCCACCACAAAATAAAACAACAAAGTATGAGCATATCATTCCACAGCTAGTAGCCGCAGAACAGAATCAGCGTATTGAAGGTATTCTGATCATTTTGAACACGGTAGGTGGCGATGTAGAAGCGGGTCTGGCCATTGCAGAGATGATTGCTTCCCTGAGCAAACCTACGGTGACTGTGGTCATTGGTGGAGGGCATAGCATTGGAGTACCGATTGCGGTAGCTTCAACGTATTCCTTGATTGCCGGAAGTGCAACGATGACGATCCATCCCATCCGTATGAACGGCCTTGTCATTGGTGTACCTCAGACGTTTGAGTATATGGAGAAAATGCAGGAACGGGTTGTACGATTCGTGACTTCTCATTCGAATATCTCTGAAGAGATGTTCAAAGAACTGATGTTTAAGACCGGTGAGTTGAATCGGGATATTGGTACAGCTGTAGGAAGCGCAGATGCAGTGAAACATGGATTAATGGATGCAGTAGGCGGGATTGGACAGGCTATTGCTCAGTTAAATCAGCTCATAGGAGACAAGAGACAGACCCTGCAGGCGGGAGGTTATACCCAATGACACTATACACCGTGATGCCTCCTGAACAACTCTGGTCGGGAATGTGGAAAGAGGGCGAAGATACGAGGGAGATCAAAATGAATGGTTTGTTAATGCAGGTGAGGCCTGTGAATGACAATGAAGCCGTTATTGTTCGTTTACTGGATTGTCCGCTTGAAGCCTATCTCAATCCTGCCAATATGCCGGGTTCGACCATTCCGCTTTCAGGTAACTTGGGATCAGCATAACGCGACGAATTCAGACAAATTGAGCAGAAAAAGAACATATGTACGGAATATATTTGTATGGTATAATATTCTTCTGGGGGTGACCTGATTTTGGCCAGAAGAAAAAAGAGGAAAAAAAAGGGCGCTGGTTTTAGTGGCGTTTTAAAATATGAAATTTACGGGATTGTGCTGATTACCCTTGCTGTCATTGCATTATCGGGTGAAGCCACCGTTGGACGTTCGCTTTCCAAGATGTTCGGACTGATGCTTGGTAAGTTTTATTTTGCGATTCCACTTGTTGGTATTTATTATGGTTTGATGGTGATGATTCACCGGAAATGGCCGAGTGGCTGGACCACGCGCAAGACAGGACTGGTATTGTTGGTTTTTGCCTTAACCCTGATGAGTACCGTCTCTGCAATGCACCAGAAGCTCATTCCGGTGGGTGCGCTTGAGCCTGGTGCTGTGATTACACAGGTACATAATGATATGCAAACCGAGTTGCTAACCCCTGCTGCGCCAGGTGAGAGGGACTCCATGCTTAACAAGGATATCAGCGGTGGTTATCTCGGAGCTGGGCAATTTGCCCTGTTCCTGTGGCTGTTCGGTAGCCTTGGGGCAAGACTTATCATGATCGTCATGTTTGTTATCAGTTTTATGCTGATTACGAATCTTTCTTATGTGGATCTAATTCGAATATTTCGAACGAAGGTCTGGGATGCCGGGAGTTCAATGTACAAGAAGCTGGAGTCGAGGTCCTCTGCACGTTCTGCTTCAGCTCCTGATGCCAGGAAGAAAGGGAACGCTCGTAAAGTGGTACCTGTCCCTGTTGAAGATGATGAAGACGAGTATGAGGATGAATTAGAGGAACAGCATCTGCCTAAACGAAAAGCGCCAATATTCTTCCAACTGTTTGGAAAATGGGGAGCTGATCGGGAACAGGCGAAAGCAGGACGTGAGATCAATCAGGTGGATTCGGTAGAAACAGAACAGATTGTATACCGCGCCGAACAAGATCACCGTCCAGATGCTTGGCAGGATGCAACCGAAGACGTTGCGAATAAATCCGCTTCATCACACGTTCCCGTTCAGGCTAAACCTAACTCTGCGCCAATTATTCGAGACTTTTTCGAGCATGTCAGAGCAGAAGATGCAAGTATCGAAGATGATCTGGACGATGCTTATCCTTTCCCAGATGATCTCACCGATACCAACGCTGTTCAAGAGGGCGAGAATGCCATTAAAATAACGGATGAACTGGTAGAGACAGAGTGGTCTGCATCCGATACGGGAACGGGCTTGCCCAATGCTGTGGATGACATTCAGAGTGGAGAAGAAGTGCCGAATGATGCAACGCCGGGAACAGGTAGTTCAACTCCCGGTGGGCAGGACGCACAACCAATCAAACCACCGCCTCCGCCACCGAAGCCGTACAAGTTGCCTTCATTCCGTCTCCTTGCCAAGCCAAACAATGGGGGCAAAGCGGGTGACCAGAAGGATTACATGCAGACAGCGCGCAAACTGGAAGCCACACTGGAAAGCTTCGGTGTTCGCGCCAAAGTACTTGAAGTGGTTCGGGGACCTGCTGTTACAAGGTATGAAATTCAGCCTGATATTGGTGTCAAAGTCAGCAGGATTGTCAGTCTAACGGATGATATCGCGTTGGCTCTGGCGGCAAAAGATATCCGGATGGAAGCGCCGATTCCCGGGAAATCTGCAATAGGTATCGAGGTACCTAATGGTGAGGTGTCGGTTGTAACGATGCGTGAAGTAATGGAGACAGCAACGTTCAAGGATGCAGAATCCAAAGTGACTATTGCATTCGGCCGAGATATCTCCGGACAGACGATCATTGGTAACTTGGCTCGTATGCCCCATTTGCTGGTGGCAGGTGCTACAGGTTCCGGTAAGTCGGTATGTATTAACGGAATTATTACAAGCATATTGTACAAAGCGAAGCCGGATGAAGTGAAGTTCTTGATGGTCGATCCCAAGATGGTTGAGTTGAACGTATATAACGGAATTCCCCACTTGATGGCACCGGTAGTAACCGATCCAAAACGAGCGTCACTTGCGCTTAAAAAGATCGTGGTTGAGATGGAGAAAAGGTATGAACTGTTCTCCAAATCCGGTACTCGGAACGTTGAAGGCTACAACAATCTGATGAAAGATAATCCTGCGGCTGTTCTACCGTATATCGTTGTTATTGTGGACGAGCTTGCAGATCTCATGATGGTTGCAGCCGGAGATGTGGAAGATGCGATTGCGCGGCTTGCCCAGATGGCTCGTGCAGCCGGCATCCACTTGATTATCGCCACACAACGTCCTTCCGTTGACGTTATTACCGGGGTAATCAAGGCTAATATTCCTTCCCGGATTGCCTTCGGGGTATCCTCACAAGTGGATTCCCGAACGATTCTGGATATGGGTGGGGCTGAGAAACTGTTGGGCCGTGGAGACATGCTGTTCATGCCTATGGGCGCATCGAAACCGGTTCGTGTACAAGGCGCCTTTATGAGCGATGAAGAAGTCGAAAATATTGTTAATTATGTACGCGGTCAAGGCGAAGCGCAATATGATGAGTCCATTGTACCTGAGGTGGATGACTCCATTCAGGCAGCTGATGAAGTACAGGATGAGTTATATGAGCAAGCTGTACAGATTATTTTGGAGGCGAAACAAGCCTCAGTCTCCCTGTTACAACGTCGTATGCGGGTTGGTTACACGCGTGCAGCACGTTTAATTGACTCCATGGAAGCTCGGGGTGTAATTGGTCCTTACGAGGGCAGTAAACCACGGGAAGTGCTGGTTTCGCTTGAACAGTATCAACAGAATAAAATAAGCTCGTAGTGTAACATGTATCATGATTATTACGAATCGTTTAAGCCCTCAATCTTATTGGTTGGGGGCTTTTTACTTGCCCATCGAACTGAAGTTTTGCCATCTACTCCAAAGTTCGGATGTTTTGGTGCATAGGAAGCAAGCAGGCTTGTCATAATAACCTTAGCGATTCTGTTAATCCCACAAGAGAAAGGTAGAGCACAGTCGATGCGAAAAATGAACCTATGGCTTTTCACTGCTATTTTGCTGATATCCGCATTGGGAATCCGTTATTTGCTTCCTGGGAATACAGCAACTGAAAGTCCGAATCAAAGCACAACACAGGTTGAAGAGAAAGCCTTGCCTACTTTCAGCAGCAACGCTGTGAAATATGGAAGTTACGGTCAGGATGTGTATGAGCTTCAAGGCCGACTCAAGTATCTGGGATTTTACAATGGTAAAATCGATAGTAATTTTGGCAGCAGTACACTGAAATCCGTCAAATGGTTTCAATCGGAATTTGGTATGAAAGCCGATGGTGTCGTTGGAGCTGAAACCAAACTGAAGCTGTATAATGCTTCAACCAAATGGTCGCCAACCGAACCACCATTGCACAAGGAGAAAGCTTCCGGTGGAAGTGACAGCAGTAACAATGCTGCAGACAAAGAGCAAGACAATATGGGGTCGGCAAACTCCATGGGGCTATCCGAGAATGAACTCAAAATTATGGCAAATGCGGTATATGGGGAATCTCGCGGTGAGCCATTTGAAGGTCAAGTTGCAGTAGCAGCAGTGATACTGAATCGCGTTAAATCACCAAGCTTTCCTAATACACCGTCGGGTGTAATCTTTCAACCAGGGGCATTTACCGCTGTTGCAGATGGACAGATCTATCTGGAACCCAATGCACAAGCGAAAAAAGCCGTTGAACAGGCCATGAATGGATGGGACCCATCAGGTGGATGCCTTTACTATTTTAATCCCAAGACAGCAACATCCAAATGGATTTGGACCCGTCCTCAGGTGAAAACAATCGGGCAACATATATTTTGTATGTGATGATGTTGGAAGCAACCAGAAGGCGTGACTTCGGTTGCTTCTTGCCTTTTGATTGGGTTAAAATGGTTGTTACGTTTAAGCTTCACGATTGCATGATAAATGACGCCGTAAAGGGGTTTTGACATTTGAATACATCAGGATTTGAACGAGGTAGCAAGAGAGAGTTTCGTATACATGTGCTTCCGACCAAACGTTTCAAAACGTTCGCTATATCGTTATACGCAGGAGTTCCTTTGCGGGAAGATACGGTGACCAAAGTAGCACTGACACCTTTTGTTCTGCGGCGCGGCACAGAGTCCTATCCGGAAACAACGCAATTTCGTGAACAACTGGAGCATCTGTATGGTGCGGGGTTTGGTTTTGACGTGTATAAACGTGGGGATTACCAGATTGTGCAGTTCCGGATGGATACCATTAATGATTCCTTTGTTGGAGGGGATGAGCAGTTACTGGATCGTTCATTTGCCTTCCTTGGAGAGGTTCTTACCCGACCTGCACAGGAGGATGGACATTTTAGGACTACGTATGTACAAGCAGAACGAGAGACTGTTCGGAAAAAACTGGAGTCGATCGTAAATGATAAAATGCGCTATGCCGCTGAACGCAGTATTGAGGAAATGTGCAAGAACGAGCCGTACCGTCTTCACCCATTGGGTGAGCGCAAGGATCTCCCCGGAATTGAGCCTGACACACTGACTGAGTCTTATCAGGAGTGGCTACAGCAGGCGAGTATGGATCTGTATGTGGTGGGGGATACGACACTGGAAGAGGTTGAGAACCTCGTTCAGCGTCATTTCAATGTGGATCGTACGTCCTCCTCCGATTACCAGACACAGGCAGCGGTTCGAGGGGATAAGGAAGTCGAGACCGTTGTGGAGCGACTGAATGTGAGTCAGGGAAAACTCAATATGGGACTTCGCACATCAATCACTTATGGAGATCCTCAGTATGCAGCAGCACTAATGTACAACGGGATCCTCGGCGGATATCCTCATTCCAAGCTGTTTGTGAATGTACGTGAAAAAGAAAGCCTGGCGTATTACGCGTCTTCTCGCTATGACGGACATAAAGGCATTGCGACGATTCAATCTGGGATTGAAATCCCCAATTATGAGAAGGCTGTCACCATCATCAAGCAACAGCTGGAAGAAATGAAAAGCGGTACAATCAGTGATCTGGAAATGTCCCAGACCAAAGCGATGATCCGTAATCTGCTTAAGGAAATGCAGGATTCTGCTTTTGAGATGATCGCTTATGACTTCAATCGGCAGTTGTCTGGCAAAGAGAGAACGGCTGAAGAACTGTTGGCTCAAATAGAACACATTAGCAAGGAAGATGTTCGTGAGGCGGCAGAACAATTCCGTCTGGATACGATTTATTTCTTGCGGGACGAGAAGGAGGAATAATCGGTGGAGAGCATTCGGTATGAGCATTTGCAGGAGACACTATATTACGAAGTGATGGATAACGGACTGCATGTCTATATTTTGCCTAAACCGGGATTCCAGAAAACGTATGCGACGTTTGCAACCAAGTATGGATCGGTGGATAATCATTTTCAGGTTGAAGGACAGGAAGAAGTGAAGGTTCCGGATGGGATTGCCCATTTTCTGGAGCATAAAATGTTCGAAGAACCAACGGGTGATATTTTTGCAACATTTGCGTCTCATGGTGCTTCAGCTAATGCGTTTACGAGCTTTGATCAGACGGTTTATTTGTTTTCAGCGACCGAATATGTAAATGAAAATATACAAACATTAGTCGACTTTGTGCAAAATCCTTACTTTACAGATCAAAATGTGGAAAAGGAAAAAGGTATTATTGGACAGGAAATTAACATGTATGCAGATAATCCGGATTGGCGTGTTTATTTTGGACTGATCGAAGCCATGTATCAGAAACATCCGGTGCATATCGATATCGCAGGAACGGTGGAATCCATCAGTACGATCACGAAGGAAACGCTGTATTCCTGCTATAACTCCTTTTATCACCCAAGCAATATGCTCTTGTTCGTGGTGGGTGGTGTAGATCCCCAGCAAGTCATTGATATGGTTCGTTTGAACCAGGAACAGAAGGATTATAAACCACAGGGGAGTATTCAACGCTTCTTTGAACAGGAGCCTGAGCACGTAGGAGAAGCTAGACGGGAATCAAAACTGGCGGTTTCCCTGCCCAAATGTCTATTTGGATTCAAAGAGACAGACGTTGGACTCACTGGAGAAAAACTGTTACGGCGAGATACGACAACGCAGTTGATGATGGATCTTTTGTTCGGCTCAAGCACGCGGTTATTTCAAAAGCTATACGATGAAGACCTGATCTCGGACAGCTTTGGACATGAGTATAACAGTTCGCCGCAATACGCGTTTTCAGCCATTGGTGGTGATACGAAAGACCCGGATCAACTGCTGGCGCGTGTACGTGAAGAAGTGGATGCTATTGTGCAAAAAGGGTTTGATTCTACGGATTTTGAACGTTCACGCAAAAAGAAAATAGGCGGATATTTGCGTATGCTCAATTCTCCGGAGAACATTGCACATGAATTTACACGTCAGCAATTCCGTGGCGGTGATTTCTTCAATATGCTTCCGCTCTATGAATCGATTACACTGGAAGATGTGAATCTCAGACTGAGAGAGCATATTCGTTGGGATCAACTGGCTGTATCGCTAGTCGTGAGTCCTTGATATGGAGAGGGGAACAGGACAATTGAAGGCAATCGGGGAAATGACTGTACTGGTTACTGGAGCAAGTGGTGGCATTGGAGCGGCTATCGCAGAACGTTTCGCCAGAGTCGGAATGAATGTCGTAATACACTATATGAAATCGCATGAAGCAGCAAATGAAGCGGCCCGACGATGCATGGAACAGGGCAGTGGCAAGATCATGACCGTGTCTGCGGATCTCCGCAGCCGGGAACAGATTGAGCGTATGCGTGAGAAGCTGGAGTCACACAATCTCATGCCAGATATCCTTGTGAACAACGCAGGAATCTCGCACTATGGACTGTTGTCTGATGTTACCGAGGAAATCTGGGACGAAGTGATGGCAATTAACTTGAAAGGCACGTTTATGTGCACACAGGAAATGATGCCTCACATGATCTCCCAAAGGTATGGCCGAATCATAAATGTGTCGTCGATCTGGGGCCTGTCTGGTGCCTCTTGTGAGGTGTTGTACTCAACAACAAAGGGCGGGGTAAATGCATTCACCAAGGCCCTTGCCAAAGAACTCGCACCTTCTGGAGTAACGGTGAATGCTGTGGCTCCTGGCGCAGTTCAGACATCTATGTTGAACCATCTGGATCAGAGTGAACTGAAGATGCTGGAAGAGGAGATTCCGGCAGGAAGACTTGCTCAACCTGATGAAATCTCATCACTGGTTTATTTTCTGGCCCTCCCTGAATCGGGTTATATCAATGGCCAGATTATTAGTCCAAATGGTGGATGGTTAACGTAAACTAGCAAGAGAACTTGGCTGGCAATGAACGGAACAGGTGAAGATTGCGGAGAAGCAGCCGTCTTCCGGATTATTTTCAAAATGCTCGTATATAAAATGTCTCGAAAGCACATATTACAACTGTTGATTTTAAATCTCATGCGACAGCTAAGGAGGATTTATCATGTCAACAGAAAAAACAGTGCTCTCCAGTTTTGACACATGGAAGAAGTTCCTGGGTGACCGCGTACTGCAAGCGGAGAAGATGGGGATGAGTGAAGATACCATCAACAAACTTGCGTATGAAATCGGTGACTTCCTCGATGAGAAAGTCGATCCGGCGAACCATTCCAACCGGGCATTGAAAGAATTATGGGATGTCGGCGATGCAGATGAGCGTCGTACGATTGCGTGCCTGATGGTCAAATTGGCCAAACAAAACGCATAAGATTACAGATGAAGAGCTCCCGCAAGGGGGCTTTTCTCTAATGATTACAAACGGATTACAGAGCTGTTCTTGTAATTCATTTTCATTTTATATATCATTAACGTGACCCATTTTTAGAAGATGTCTCAGATTGTTGTCCAGTGGACACGTTCTGTTGCTGTCGAATAATGTGGAATAATGCATTACGGGGTGTTGAAATGGAATCTAAACAATGGTACATGGAATATAAAATACATAAGAACAGACCCGGTTTGTTAGGCGATATTGCCTCTATGCTGGGGATGCTTGAAGTGAATATATTGACCATTAACGGTGTTGAAGGCAAAACTCGAGGCATGCTGCTTGAATCGGATGATGATGAAAAAATCCGTTTGCTTGGTGAAATGCTTGGTAAAGTAAACAGCATCACCGTATCGGCTTTGCGTCAACCTAAATTGGTGGATATTTTGGCCGTGCGTCATGGCAGATACATTGACCGTGACTCAGATGATCGCAAGACATTTCGTTTTACACGAGATGAACTTGGGTTACTTGTGGACTTTTTGGGTGAAGTATTTAAGAGGGAAGGCAATCAGGTCATCGGTTTGCGCGGAATGCCTCGTGTTGGCAAAACGGAGTCTATTATTGCGGGCAGCGTATGTGCAATGAAGCGATGGACGTTTGTTTCCTCCACACTTCTTCGTCAGACGATAAGGAGTCAAATGTCCGAAGACGAATTGAACCCGAACAATGTGTTCATTATCGACGGAATTGTGAGTACGATTCGTTCCAGTGAGCGGCATTACAACCTGTTGCAGGATATTATGTCCATGCCTAGCACCAAAGTTATTGAACATCCGGATATTTTTGTACAGGAATCCGAATATGATTTTAATGATTTTGATATTATTATTGAATTGCGTAACATTCCGAATGAAGAAATTATTTATGATACGTTTACGGCTAGCTACACCGACGAATTGTAAGGAACCGTACGGAATCATGGAATAGATTAGTAACAACTCAAGAGATAAACATAAGGAGGAGATGGCATGTCTGAACTGGGTCAGCAGTTAAGAGAGGCCCGGCTGCAAAAAGGGATGAGTCTTGACGATGTACAGGAAATGACAAAAATTCGCAAGAGGTATCTGGAGGCCATAGAAGCAGGAGACTACAAAGTGCTGCCGGGCAGCTTCTATGTGCGTGCATTCATTAAAACCTATGCGGAGACCGTGGGACTGAACCCTGATGAGCTGCTGGAGGGACACAAAAAAGACGTACCGGCAGAAGAGGCGGAAGCAACGATGGAACCGGTTATTCAGAAGCGTTCCAGCCGTCCGGTTGAACGTAGTAATCGATGGATGTCTGTCGCACTGATGTGGACCTTCCCGATTCTGATTGTCGTTTTATTGTATGCATACGTTGTGTTGAACAAGGATGATCCTGCAGATAATCCGGGGCTGGATTCGGTCAAAATTACTGACAGTCAGGAACAGCCTGAGGATAAACCGGATCAACCTGCCGACAACGGACAGGCGTCTAACCCTCCTGCGACGGATTCAGGCACTGAAGGTACTGGTGAAGGTGACGCTGGTGGTAACGGTGGCGGTACGGACACAGAAGGACAGACAGACGGTCAAACGGATGGACAGACAGATGGAACTGAGGAAGAACCAGAACCACCTGTCGATAATTCATCTTCTACTGTAACGGTTGCAGAAGATGGGAAATCAGGAAATATTACGAACTTTAAAGTTAACGGAAGTGCAGGTCAGCCCGTAACGGTTACGATTAAAGCAACAGGCCATAGCTGGCTGGAAGTTTACAAAGGTGAAAACTCTAGCGGAGAGAAACTGGAGTATGGTAATACTGCCGAAGGCGACAGCTTTACCTTTGAGCTGGATAGTGCAGGCATGTACATTAAGTCCGGTTACGCTGCTGCGACCACGATTGAGGTGGGTGGGCAAGTTGTAACGGATGGCAAAGCGACCAATCGGATCCGTCTGCAGCTTGGTGAAGACAGTGGCAGTACTGCTTCATCCACAGGCGTTGAAAATGGATCAACGGACAGTACAGAAGGTAACACTGGTAGCGAATAACCGGGTCAACCGCAGGAGACAATAACGTTGTCTTAACTTGCAGTTAACTTTTGGTGAAGTGAGGTGGATGGCTATGACAGTCAGCTGGATCGTAACCGGTTTAGGGATCATTGTCAGCCTCCTGGGTTATTACCTGACTCCAAGTGCTTGGGGTTACGGAATATTGGGTTTTGGACTTGCACATGTGCTTCTGGGTGTGCTCGATATGTTCAGACAGCCCAACCGCAGCCGCTACTAGTTGGAAGCTGGACCAGCAAGCATTTTTGGCAGCCACTTCATGTGGAGGTCAAAAATGCTTTTTTCTTTGTAAAACATGTCTTGAAATTAGACTTTTGCTTAAGGTATCCTCTATAATGTTACAGAACATACGATTAACTGAAAGGGTGACTGGTTTGAGTTCAGAAAATTCATTTGATATCGTGTCCAAAATGGACTTGCAAGAACTGACAAATGCCGTTACACAAACCGAGAAGGAAATTGGCACTCGTTATGACTTCAAGGGCAGCAAGAGCAGTCTGAAACTGGATAAGGATGCGTTGACGATCGTATCTGATGATGAGACCAAACTCAAGGCTGTCATTGATGTGCTGCAATCCAAAATGGCGAAGCGTGGTCTACCATTGAAAAACATTGATTATGCCAAAGTAGAGCCAGCGTCTTCTGGTACAGTCCGCCAGCGTTTGAATTTTAAACAAGGCATTGATCAGGACATCGCCAAGAAAATCAATATCCTGATTCGGGACTCCAAGATGAAAGTGAAGAGTCAGATTCAGGGAGACCAGCTGCGGGTAACTGGTAAGAGTAAAAATGATTTGCAAGCAGTAATGCAGCTGCTAAATGGTGCTAACCTGCCTCTGGATTTGCAATATACAAATTTCAAGTAATATGGCCTTTTTGTAGCAAAAGTGTTTTTTGACACGTTATTGGGCGTATATTATACTAAGTGTGCATTGCTGGCAGTCATGCATCAAGTCCAGTCCTCATCGTTTGCTGACTTTGTGAAAAGCAGTACATCTTTTGGAAGTCACCGGAACGTTTAAAGCGGTTTTGCTTTTGAGCGGTTGACTTTATTTTTTGCGTTTCTACATAGTGGGATCATGTTAATTTGGATTGACATTGAAACTGTACATTTCATGTTCCGGATGATGATAACGGGATTATGATGAATGTTTGGAGTAATGGAGGATATGAGGGAGGGCGTCTTGTGAATTTACCCAACCGGATTACGCTTGCACGAATTTGCTTAATCCCTTTTTTGATGGTGTTCCTGCTCGTGGATTTTCCATTTTATCCTGAGCCGCTTCAGCTTGGAAGCTTATCGCTTCCGTATAATCAACTGATTGCTGCTGTTATTTTTATCATCGCCGCAAGCACAGATGGAATTGACGGATACCTTGCGCGGAAAAATAACATGGTTACCAATCTGGGAAAACTGCTCGACCCACTCGCAGACAAGCTGTTGGTTACTGCAGTGTTGATCTCGCTTGTGGAGATGGGCAAGCTGGATTCCTGGATTGCAGTTGTTATTATTAGTCGTGAGTTTGCAGTTACTGGCTTGCGTCAAATCGCATTGCTAGATGGTTCGGTTGTCGCCGCCAGTGCTTGGGGCAAGCTGAAAACGGTAGTGCAGATTGTGGCGATTGTACTGTTGCTGTTGAACAATTTCCCGTTTTCATACACGGGTATTCACGTCGATATTATCGCGGTATGGGCAGCAGCGCTTATTACCATCTGGTCGGGTATCGATTACTTTATCAAAAACAAAAACCTGCTTCATTTAACAAAAGCATAATGGTTTGCTCTTAAAATGGGTAATCATGAAGGAAGCATTGGGTCAGGGGCAATAGGAAATTATCCTATTGCCCTTTGATCACTCACCACGTGTACAGGAGGATGCTCAATGAAGGCAGAAATCATTGCAGTTGGCACAGAGCTACTGCTTGGACAAATCGTCAATACCAATGCCAGATACCTATCCCGTGAATTGGCTGCGATGGGGATCGATGTATATTTCCAAACGGTGGTTGGGGATAACCTGAATCGACTCAGTGAAGCCATTCGCATTGCGCAGGGCCGTGCAGACGTTATTTTATTCTCCGGTGGCATCGGACCTACCCAAGATGATCTGACCAAGGATGCGCTGGCAGCTGTTCTTAACCGGAAATTGCATACAGATCGAATGGCTATGGACAAAATCGAGAGCTTTTTCAGAGATCGTAATGTGGACATGACAGAGAATAACCGACGTCAGGCGATCGTTATTGATGGCGGAACACCTCTGGCCAATGAAACAGGCCTTGCGGCAGGAAATGCGATCTCTGACAATGATAAATATTATGTTGTGATGCCTGGGCCACCTAAAGAGCTGATTCCAATGTTTGAACAGGAAGTCAAGCCTTGGCTGTTCCAGCATGTACTCACAGAAGAGATGCCGATCTATTCCCGAATGCTCAAATTCGCTGGTATTGGTGAATCTGCTCTGGAAGATCGGCTTCTGGATCTGATTGATGCGCAGACAGACCCTACGATTGCTCCTTACGCGAGCGAAGGTGAAGTTACAGTGCGTGTCTCCACCAAGGCCGCCAGTGAGGGAGAGGCGAAGCTGAAGCTGGATGCGATGGAGGTCCAGATTCGGGAACGTTTGACAGAACATCTCTACGCGAACGAGGATGTGCCTATTGAGTACACCATTGTAACTATGATGTCTGACATGGGTCTGACGCTTAGCGCTGCTGAGAGCTGTACAGGAGGGCTTGTCATGCAAAGTCTGACTTCTGTACCCGGAAGTGCGTCGATGCTTAAAGGCGGAATTGTGTGTTACTCCAATGAAATTAAAGAAAAGCTACTGAATGTGCCTCATGATTATCTGGAAGGTGAAGATGCACCTGGGGCGGTAAGTCCGGAGGTTGCAAAAGTGCTTGCTGAACAGATCCGCATGATTGGCGATGCTGATTTTGGCCTGGCCGTTACCGGTGTAGCTGGACCGGGATATTCGGAACGCAAGCCACCTGGACTTGTCTTCATTGCTCTTGCTGAACGTGGAAAAGAAACGGAAATTCATGAGCTGCGCATCAATGGTAATCGTGAGACTGTTCGCATTCGTTCAGCTAAAGCAATTCTCTATCGCTTATGGCAAAAACTTGTGGCAATGGATTGATTAGTTAACCACACGGATTGCATTTGCAGTTCCAAGCAAGTATAATTAAGGAAGACGGAAGAACCGTAGAATTAGGCTATGCAGCCTTGTTTACGGTTCTTTTTTCTGTTTAATGGAAAGTTTCATAGAGGAAGAGGCGCCTCGGCCTTTACAAAAAAAACGAATGTATGTTCGAAAAAAAGCTTGGCAAACGTGTTAAAACAAGGTATCATTATCTTATAAACAGTAAAGGGTGTGAGCTTATTGTCAGACCGTCGTGCCGCGCTTGATATGGCGCTCCGTCAAATAGAGAAGCAATTTGGTAAAGGATCCATCATGAAACTGGGTGAGTCCACTCATATGAATGTGGAAATTATTCCCAGTGGTTCCTTGGCTTTGGATATTGCATTAGGAACAGGCGGCTTGCCTAAAGGCCGTATTGTTGAAATATATGGACCTGAATCTTCAGGTAAAACAACTGTTGCATTGCATGCGATTGCTGAAGTACAACGCGTTGGTGGACAAGCAGCATTTATCGATGCCGAGCATGCTCTTGATCCTCAATATGCAAGCAAATTGGGTGTTAACATTGACGAATTGCTTCTATCTCAGCCAGATACGGGTGAGCAAGGGCTGGAAATTGCAGAAGCTCTTGTGCGCAGTGGTGCAGTAGATATCGTCGTTATTGACTCTGTAGCTGCATTGGTACCAAAAGCAGAGATTGAAGGCGAAATGGGTGATTCACACGTAGGTTTGCAAGCGCGTTTGATGTCTCAGGCGCTGCGTAAATTGTCTGGTGCAATCAGCAAATCCAAAACAATCGCAATCTTTATCAACCAGCTTCGTGAGAAAGTCGGCGTTATGTTTGGTAACCCTGAAACGACACCTGGTGGTCGTGCGCTGAAGTTTTATTCCACAGTACGTCTGGATGTGCGTCGTATTGAGAGTATTAAATCAGGTAATGACATGATTGGTAACCGTACTCGTATTAAAGTCGTGAAAAACAAAGTAGCACCTCCGTTTAAACAAGCGGAAGTGGATATCATGTACGGTGAGGGTATCTCGAGAGAAGGCAGTATCATTGACATTGGTACAGAGCTGGACATCGTTAATAAAAGTGGTGCATGGTACTCATACGAAGGCGAGCGTTTAGGACAAGGCCGTGAGAATGCGAAGCAGTTCATGAAAGAGCATAAAGACATTGCTGAAATCATTGAACAAAAAATTCGTGTAGCAAGTAACTTGACTACTGCAGTTCCTGCGCCGACTAGTGAAGAGCAACAAAAAGAAGCAGAAGAAGAACAAGAATTGTTTGAAATCAACGAGTAATCCTCCCAAAACCCTCCCTTGTGGGAGGGAACGGAGGGAGTTGCCCTCTGGACTCCGTAAACTTGCCTGATTGAGCCTGGCTCGATTTGGATAAGGAATTATGGTGGGAGTGCTCTCGCTGTCCAACAGCCCCTGTCCCAATGGACAGGGGCTGTTGGCACGCTGACTGTCAGAGGTAACTGTGGAGGTTAAGGCCGGGCTGAGTTCCCGGCCTTTTGTATTAGCGTTCGCTGTCTTATGTGAAGATGCTCTTAGTGTAATCAGAATGAAAATGTGTATGAAAGGGGAGACCTGAATGGATCAACATGACGAGGATTTATATGAAGAAGCAGAAGGGGATGGCCTCTCCCAATTTCCGGATAACGAAGAACTTACCATTACACGGGTAGAACGAACGAAGAGCAGACAAGCTCGTTATCGAATTACTTTTGGCATTCACTCCATTACGGTTCTTGAAGATGTAATGATTAAATACAGGATGACGCAAGGCAATACGTTCATGAAAAAGGATCTGGAAGAAATCATTTTAGCTGACGAGCGGCAGCGGACGTATGCACAGTCTCTGCGCTTTTTGGAGCATAAACCGCGTACGCGTCATGAGTTAAGTCAGAAACTTCGTCAGAAGGAGTTTGCTGCACCTTTGATTGAAGAGACGCTAGATCGGCTTGAGCAGGAGAACCTGGTGGATGATGATCTATTTGCGAAGGAATGGACAAGACAGCGTATGGAGGGCAAGAGGAAGGGAAAACTGTGGATAAGGCAAGAGCTGCGTCAAAAGGGCATTGCCAATGATCTCATTGTTGAGGCACTAGAAGGTATCAGTACAGATGCGGAATTTGAGACTGCTCTGAGCGCCGGACGCAAAAAGTGGAATCAGGTCAAAGGGGACGTCAAAGAGAAGAAACATAAAACGCTTCCCTTCCTAATGAGACGTGGTTTTTCAATGGATATGGTGCGCCGGGTCGTGAATTGTTTAATTGAAGAAGATGAGGCTGGAGACCCTGAAGATGACGAAGCGTTGTTATGGGATTAGCAGAGTAGAGTCTCTATACTGCATTCTCTTGACAATTTCTTTCGTCAAATACTAAAATGGACATGAGTCTGTAAGAAATGGACAACCCTTTTTCCTTCCAAAAAAGCGGTTTCGGTTTCTTAAGATTTATACCATTCTTAATTATGGGTTCGCTGGAAACAGTGAATGGTACGTGGAAACATGTACATGTGAAATGAAAATCGGCGGGGGATCGCCGTGAGTATTCGTTATTCCCAAAAATATGTAAGGTTTGAAAACTGCAAATTAACCCAAGGAATGCCTTGGAGGAACCAACGAGGAGGTGAACAGTATGAATCCTGCAATCACGATCGCTCTCGTTGTGGCCGCGCTAATCATTGGGTTCGGAGTAGGATATTTTATTCGCAAATCTCTTGCAGAGGCTAAAATCTCTAGTGCGGAACAAGCTGCCGTACAAATCGTGGAGAACGCGAAGAAAGAGGCAGAAGCACTGAAGAAAGAAACGGTGCTGGAAGCGAAGGATGAAATCCATCGCATTCGTGCTGAGGCTGAAAAAGACACTCGTGAACGTCGGAACGAAATTCAACGACAAGAAAGACGATTGTTGCAAAAAGAAGAGTCGCTGGATAAAAAATTGGAATCACTCGAACGTAAAGAAGAGCAAGTGGCTAACAAAGAGAAACGAATTGATGAGACACAGCAGCAGATCGAAATGATCTACAAAAACCAGGTGACGGAGCTGGAACGTATATCCAACCTAACTATGGAAGACGCACGCAGTATCATACTGTCCAACGTAGAACAGGAAGTTCGTCATGAGACGGCTCAAATGATCAAGGACATTGAACAACAGGCGAAGGAAGAAGCGGACAAAAAGTCCCGCGAGATTATTACACTCGCCATCCAACGTTGTGCGGCTGACCACGTAGCGGAAACAACGGTATCTGTTGTTACCCTGCCAAATGAAGAAATGAAAGGCCGGATTATCGGTCGTGAAGGACGTAACATCCGTGCGCTTGAAACCCTTACAGGGATTGACCTCATTATCGATGATACGCCAGAAGCTGTTATTCTGTCGGGCTTTGACCCGATTCGCCGTGAGATCGCCCGTACTGCCCTAGAGAAACTGGTGGCTGATGGACGTATTCACCCGGCACGGATTGAAGAGATGGTTGAGAAATCCCGCAAAGAAGTGGATGAGCGCATCCGTGAATACGGTGAGCAAGCTACCTTTGAAGTGGGCGTGCATGGTCTGCATCCGGATCTGATCAAAATTTTGGGCCGGTTGAAGTTCCGTACAAGTTACGGTCAGAACGTCTTGAAGCATTCGATGGAAGTCGCTTATCTGGCTGGACTGATGGCTGGTGAACTCGGAGAAGACGTAACTCTGGCAAGACGTGCAGGTCTATTGCATGACATCGGTAAAGCGCTGGATCACGAAGTGGAAGGATCACACGTCGAAATTGGCGTGGAACTGGCGAAGAAATACAAAGAACATCCGGTTGTAATCAACAGTATCGCGTCCCATCACGGAGATTGCGAAGCGACTTCGGTCATTGCCATGTTGGTTGGCGCAGCAGATGCGCTCTCCGCAGCAAGACCAGGCGCACGCCGCGAAACGCTGGAAACGTATATCAAACGACTGGAGAAGCTGGAAGAGATCTCAGAATCCTTCGAAGGTGTCGAGAAATCGTATGCCATTCAGGCCGGACGCGAAGTTCGCGTTATGGTACAGCCTGAGAAGATCGATGATGCTGAAGCCTTCCGCTTAGCCCGTGACATCACGAAGATGATTGAGAATGAACTCGACTATCCGGGTCACATCAAAGTCACCGTCATCCGGGAAACCCGTGCGGTTGAATACGCAAAATAGAGCATTACGGAAAAGTGGCCGCAGTAGTGGGCCACTTTTCCTGTTGATAGCCTGTTAAAAGGCAACTACACATCATGGAGCATGAGATAGAGTCCTGCAGAGGTTCAACAATCGAAGTAAGAGGACTTTGCAGGAATTGAGGAGGCAGTAATCAATGAAAGTTTTGTTTATTGGTGACATTGTAGGCAACGTGGGACGTAAGGCACTAAAAGAAAATTTACCGTACCTGAAATCGAAGTATAAACCACATGTGGTCATTGTAAATGGTGAAAATGCGGCAGCAGGTCGCGGAATTACTGGCGCAATCGCGAATGAGTTTTTCAACTGGGGTGTACATGGTATTACACTTGGTAATCATACCTGGGACAATAAGGATATTTTTGATTTTATAGATGATGAACCGCGCATGATTCGCCCAGCGAACTTTCCACCAGGAACACCAGGACGAGGATACACGGTAGTCAAAGGTGAAGGCAAAGAGCTGGCAATTGTCAATCTGCAAGGAAGAACGTTCCTGCCTGCTCTGGATTGTCCTTTCCGTGTGGCTGATGAGATTGTTGATGAGTTGCGTCAGGACTATAAATGTATTTTGGTTGATATGCATGCGGAAGCGACGTCAGAGAAGATTGCTATGGGATGGCATCTGGATGGACGTGCGTCTCTCGTTGTAGGTACACATACTCATGTTCAGAGTAACGATGATCGGATTTTGCCTGGAGGAACGGCCTACTTGACGGATGCGGGCATGGTAGGGCCGCGTGACGGCATATTGGGCATGGAGCGTGAGGCCGTGCTACGTAAGTTCTACACCCAGCTCCCTGTACGTTTCGTTGTGGATGACGGCAAATGGCATTTCCACGGTGTCCTTGTAGAGATTGATGAGGCTACAGGCGCGGCAACACGCATCGAAAAAATTCGTCTGATGGAGGACGAGTGGCGCATGGAATAGGGGTATTGTCCCATTTTGCAGGGAAACCCGTCTAAAAAGAAGGAATTTTTTTGCCTCCCGCGAATAACATCTAGTAAGTGGAAACAAACTTTCAACATTCCCAGGGAGGTACTTACCATGGATGTATTAAAAGTTTCAGCAAAGTCCAATCCTAATTCTGTAGCCGGCGCTCTTGCAGGGGTTCTTCGTGAACGTGGAAATGCTGAACTGCAGGCAATTGGAGCGGGAGCACTGAACCAAGCCATTAAAGCGGTAGCGATAGCCCGGGGATTTGTAGCACCAAGCGGAGTTGACCTGATTTGTATTCCAGCTTTTACAGACATTGTGATTGACGGCGAGGACCGAACGGCCATTAAGCTGATTGTGGAGCCCAGATAATACATGCAGTATGCATTGAACCTGTTTACGATGATGTAGACAGGTTTTTTTGCGTTTTGCAACAAAATATAGTGGGAGGGTTAACGATGTCCATGTCGGATTGGCGTGTAGCTGATTTTCACTGTGATGCACTGAGCAAAATATTGATGCAGCCAGCTCTTTCGTTCGAAGATGCTCCACAACTGGATGTGAATTTGAAACGCTTGAAAGAGGGGAGAGTCGGATTACAGGCATTCGCCATCTATTTACCTGAAGTACTTGGCAGAGGCAAGTTTGAACACGTGATGGGGCAGTTGGAGATCTATCGTAAGCGCGTAGAGAGGAGTCAGAAGCTGCCTGACGGCACACAGACGTTGTTATGGCGCGAACAGGTGGCTCAGGTGGGGCAAACAGAGGATCCGTGGGGATTAATCACACTGGAGGGCGTGGACGGTCTGGAGGGCAACCTGTTCTATCTGGAGTTATGTTATCAGATGGGTGTTCGAATCATTGGACTTACGTGGAATTATGCCAATTGGGCGGCTGACGGAGTAATGGAGAAGCGTGGAGCAGGTCTGACCGAGAAGGGGAAGGAACTGGTGCGCCGGTGTAATGAAATCGGGATGCTGTTAGATGTGTCACATCTGACGGAGAAAGGTTTTTGGGAACTGACTGACTTGAGTGAACGTCCGTTTATCGCCTCCCATTCCAACAGCTATAGCGTATGTCCCCATGTGCGTAATCTGAAAGATGATCAGATTCAGGCCATCATTGCCCGCGAAGGGCGGATCGGACTGACGTTTGTCCCTTGGTTTGTTAAACAGGAGGGGGAAGTGCTTATAGAAAACCTGCTGCCTCATATCGAGCAGATCTGTTCTCTGGGCGGGCAGCATCATCTGATGATGGGGTCTGATTTTGATGGAATTTCAACGTATATTCAGAGACTTGAACACTCAGGACACTATCCGAGACTGACGGAAATTCTACTCAAGCATTATGATGAACAACTGGTACGGGGCTGGTTGTGGGGGAATGCGATGAGTTATCTGGGGGAACACTTGCCAGAGAGCGATGCGCAGATGAAGGGGACTTCCTTGAAGTAGCGGTGTGACTGAAAGAGGTGTAATTAAGTTTTTCCAAAATAAAGGCGGAAAATGATGGTGAAATATGTGTATTTCATGAATTTTCACCAGTTCGTTTTCATTTCACTCCAAAAAGGGGTATAATACCATTGGATTGTTAAGAGCCTGAGTACAGGCCATAGATAAACAAGGAGTGAAATTTACGATGAGTAAAACTGTACCTGTGGGCGTATCTGCCCGTCACATTCATGTATCCCAAGAGCACGTTGAAATTTTGTTTGGTAAAGGTTATGAACTGACTGAATTTAAAGCTCTGTCCCAGCCTGGCCAATACGCTGCTAACGAAACTGTAGCGGTAATTGGTTCGAAAGGACAGTTTGATAAAGTGCGTATTCTTGGACCTGTTCGTCCTGAAACGCAACTCGAGATCTCCATGACAGATTCATTTGCCATTGGTGTTAAAGCACCTGTACGTGAATCCGGAAGCATTGAAGGCACACCGGGAATCACGATTAAAGGCCCTGCTGGCGAAGTAACAATTGATAAAGGTGTTATCGTTGCTGCTCGTCACATCCACTTCCATACTTCTGATGCTGCTAAATGGGGTATCGAGGACAAACAATTGTTGAAAGTTCGCTTGAGTGGAGATCGTGGTCTGGTACTGGAAAATGTACTGGCTCGTGTATCCGATTCTTTCGCGCTGGACATGCATATTGATACAGATGAAGCTAACGCTGCTGGCGCTCGTAATGGCGACACTGCTGAAATCATCGACTAATAACATGAACAGCCTTCAGCCGCGAATTACGCGGTCTGAATAACGTATAAACCTGAGCACAGCCAAGAGGGTCGGTTAGTTCCAACCCTGATGGCAAGGCTCAGGTTTTTTATTTGTTTTTGGAGAGTTCTTCTGACCCTTGCATGTTTCGGATTAGACGAAGGCGCATGTGGTTTGGATGTGGAACTACAGCCCAATTCATGCTATAATTTGCTGTAATGCTCTTTTGCTGTTCCAAGCGACAAATTCATGTGGAACAGGGATGAATGAACGATTTTTTATTAATAGAGGCTGTAAGGAGTGACCGAAGGAAATGGCTAAAGACTCAAAAAAGGATTACTCCCAATATTTTGATTTCTCCGATGCCAAAGTAATTTCGCAAGATGAATTCAGCAAAAAGATAAGAATCCGGGGCCGTGAGATTAACATCAAATCGGAACCCAATCATCGTCAGGAGAAACAGCGGGGCAAGGAAGATGTTCAGGTGCTTTACGAAAATGCCGTTCCCGATGAACTGAAAAACATAGGAAAAGGCAAACATTATATTGTATATACGTATGGATGTCAGATGAACGAGCATGATTCCGAGACCATCAAAGGTCTGCTTGAGTCGATGGGATATCAGGCCACAGAGGATCGCAAAGATGCTGATATTATTCTGCTCAATACGTGTGCCATACGGGAAAATGCGGAAGATAAGGTGTTTGGTGAGCTTGGTCACCTGAAGACGCTGAAACTCGAACGTCCGGGATTGTTACTTGGCGTATGCGGATGTATGTCCCAGGAGGAAGGCGTCGTTAACCGGATCATGCAGAAGCATGGCTTTGTGGATATGATCTTTGGTACACATAATGTGCACCGGTTGCCACATCTGATCCAGGAAGCGCTATTCAACAAAGAAATGGTTGTTGAGGTATGGTCCAAGGAAGGCGACATCATTGAGAACCTGCCGAAGAAACGTGAGGGTATGCGCGGTTGGGTGAACATCATGTATGGTTGCGACAAGTTCTGTACATATTGCATCGTTCCGTTCACACGGGGCAAAGAACGCAGCCGTCGTCCGGAAGATGTCATTGCCGAAGTACGGGATTTGGCACGCCAGGGCTTCAAGGAGATCACCCTGCTTGGTCAAAATGTGAATGCGTACGGAAAAGACTTCACCGACCTGAACTACAGCTTTGGCGACTTGATGGATGCCATTCGCCAAATCGATATTCCGCGTGTGCGCTTTACAACCAGTCACCCACGTGACTTTGATGATCGCTTAATTGAAGTGCTGGCCAAGGGCGGAAACCTGGTGGAGCATATCCATCTTCCGGTGCAGTCTGGCAGTTCGGAAGTACTCAAGCGTATGAGCCGCAAGTATAGTCGGGAACACTATCTGAACCTGGCTGGCAAAATTAAAACGGCCATTCCGGAAGTCGTGTTGACAACGGACATTATTGTTGGTTTCCCTGGGGAAACGGAAGAACAATTTGAAGATACACTTTCCCTTGTCCGTGAAGTAGGGTATGATTTTGCCTATACCTTTATCTATTCCCCGCGTGAGGGTACGCCTGCTGCGGTGATGGAGGATAACGTACCGATGGAAGTGAAGAAGGAACGTTTGAAACGTTTGAATGAAACCATCAGCGAATACAGCCACCGAAGCAATGAAGAGCAACGCGGCAAAATCGTTGAAGTGCTCGTTGAAGGCGAGAGCAAACGGAATTCCGAAGTTCTGGCAGGACGTACGCGCAGCAACAAGCTGGTGCATTTTGAAGGACCCAAAGAATTGATCGGTACTTTCGTACAAGTGGAAATCACCGATCCGATGACTTTTTATATTCGGGGCAACCTGCTCTCTGAGCCGGTAGCTGCCAATCAGTAATACACACACACCAATAAGATGAGAATTTTGGGGTTCAATATCAGGTTCGGACATTTGCGCAAGTAGCGGAGGGGACGGAATCGGTCTGTAGAAGCGAAGCTAAAGGCTTTCTGAAGAAAGCCGCATCGGAAGCATATGCTGCGCCTTTGTCTCCGGATTTTAACCTTGAACAGTTTTAATCAGAAAAATCCGGAGACAACAGCGATCAAAAGATCGATCCGTATCCGTAGCGGTCATGGAGCATACGTTTGAACTCATTTGAGCCCAGATTCTCATCTTATATCATCTCATAGAATGGAGCGATTTCAGTGGCGCAGGAAGAAGTGCAGTACAACCATTATGGAATGCCAACCTACGATACGCGCAATCTGGTCATACGCGACGACATTATGGGAAAAGCCAAAGAATTGGCTGATATGCTCGGAACGAGTGAGGAAGTTAGACAGTTTCAACAGGCTGAAACCAAAATTCGTGATCATGAGCGCATCCAGCAGTTAATTGCAACCATCAAGAAGAAACAAAAAGAGATCGTTGCTTTTGAAAGCTTCAAAAATGTGGAGATGGTCAGCAAAATTGAACAGGAAATTGAAGATCTGCAAGGCGAACTGGACAGTATTCCATTGGTTACGGAATTCCAGCAGAGCCAAAGCGATATCAACTACTTGCTTCAGCTTGTGATCTCTGTAATCCGGGATACGGTTTCCGAAAAAGTGAACGTGGAGGCTGGAACGGATTCACCTCCGACCAGTTGCGGTTAAATGACGGAAGGGTGCGGACACAGTCCGCGCCTTTTTTGACATTCATTACATCATCGTTAACATGGGGTGGCTATCGCCAAGTACTCGGAATATACTTCCAAGCAAAGCTCCACGCTGTGGGGTTATTTTGTGTGGCGTGCTGATTTTTAATAATAAAGGCACATGACATCAAGAGCTTGATACTGACAGTGCAATAAAGGAGAAATGAATAATGAGTATTTTGGACAAAATGGTGGAAGACGGAGACGGACGTTTCTGGGGATTTCTCGGCTGTCGTTATATTAAAGGAGACGGCAAAGAAGTACAGATCGCGCTGACAGCAGGCGAACATCATACGAACTCCATGGGGATTATTCATGGGGGGGTATTGACTTCACTGATGGACCAGGCGATGGGTATGGTCGCAACAGCAGCAATGGAAGTAGATGGCTGTGTGACAACGAATCTGAACGTTCATTTTCTCGCACCCATGAAACAAGGGGAATTAACGGTGACAGCTACGGTACTACATCAGGCTGGACGCAGTGTTACAACTCAATCGGAAGTACGTGATGCGTCGGGCACGTTGGGATGCATGGCTACGGCGACATTCCGTATAGCACGTCCAAGAACATAACGCTGGAATCCCGCAGTTGACAAAAGATATTATTATGTCATAATGAAATTATCAAAATGAAAATAGTCGGTGGTGCCCATGAGCGAAAACTATGAACACTTCAATGCAGAGAGCGACGAACAGGCAGCACGTGCCTATAGTTCCAAGAAATATCGTACCCCCGATGGTGTTCCTGCGGATATCGTTATGTTCACCTTGACCAAGCGGGAGCGCAAGACGGTGACGAAGACACTTCCTATTCGGGAACTGAAAGTGATGCTGATCAAGCGCAAAGGCTGGCCTTTTGCCGGTAGATGGGCGTTACCGGGTGGATTCTGTCAGGAGAACGAGTCCATCTATGGTGCAGCAAAGCGTGAACTGATGGAAGAGACAGGTGTGGACGGTGGGCATCTGGAGTACTTGAATGTATACAGTCAGCCGGGTCGTGACCCGAGGGGCTGGATTATCTCTCATGCATTTTTCGCGCTTGTAGAAGAATGGATGCTGGATCAACGCCAAGCGGCAGATGATGCTGAGGATGTTGGATTGTTCACCATTCAGGAGGCCCTGCAAGAACTAGAGCTGGCCTTCGATCACAGAACAATTATCGAAGATGCTTATCGACGTATTCAACAGCAGATGCTGGAAACGACGATTGCTCGTCAGTTCCTGCCACGTGATTTTACATTAAGTGAATTATATCAGGTTATTCAAAGTGTTGTACCGGATTTTGAAGAACCAAACTTCATTCGCAAGATTACGTCTACCCGCAGTCGCAAAGGTATTGTGGAGGAAGTAAGGGATGAAGAGGGAAACTTGTTGAGTTCGAACCAGTACTCGCAGCGTCCGGCGCAGCTATATCGTTTTACAGAACTCGTCCCACGCCTGTCCATCTACACGTAATAATGTGTTGGTTTGTCAATCTGATTGAATCAGGATCAACCTATTCTGTCCAAGGGAGTGTTGACGATGAAAGCACTGATTGTCATTGATTTTACGCAGGATTTTGTGACAGGTTCTTTGCCTGTAGGTCAGCCAGCAGTTGAGATCGAAGAGACTATCGCGGCTGTAACGGAAGCTTACTGTAATAACAAACATGAAGTGATTATGGCTGTGGATCTGCATGAAGAAAATGACCCGTATCACCCGGAGACTGCACTTTTCCCACCTCATAACATCCGAAATTCAGAGGGAAGACAGTTATATGGTCGTCTTGCTCAAGTGATGGAGGAACGGAAAACGGATATTCGGTGGATGGATAAGACGAGATACAGCGCATTCTGTGGGACAGATCTGGAACTCAGACTGCGTGCACGTGGCATTACAGATATTGCACTCATTGGGGTATGCACGGATATTTGTGTATTGCATACTGCAGTCGATGCTTACAATAAAGGTTTTCACATTACGATATATGAAGATGCCGTTGCCAGCTTCAATCCGGCAGGGCATGAGTGGGCACTTGGACATTTTCGTTCCAGCCTTGGTGCTTCGGTGGTTAAGGCGAGCGAGACGGTCCTGGCGTGATTTAATCCATAATCATGTCTGGTTGACCTAATGTTAGGAATCAGATGAATGTGGTGAATGGTGTATAGAGTTTTTTTACGGGAGACTTGTTTGTTTAATACGGATGAACAGAATCATGAAGAATGAGTCTCCATATGTTAACCGGTGTTCACAGATGAAATCTGGGAGCACGAGCGGAAGTCAGAGAGGATGAGACAAATGCAGACGACTAGCCTGGCTTTACATACGGATAAATATCAGATCAATATGATGTACGCCCATTGGGTGAATGGTACACATAAGCGGAAGGCGGTATTTGAAGCCTATTTCCGTAAGCTTCCGTTTGGCAACGGATATGCGGTATTTGCCGGATTGGAACGAATTGTGAACTATATCAGTCAGCTTCGGTTTACGATGGACGACATCAAATTTTTATCCAAACAAGAGGAAAATTACGATCCGGTCTTTCTGGAAGAGTTGCTCCAGTTTTCATTTCAGGGGACAATTCATTCGATGAAGGAAGGTGCAATTGTTTTCCCTGACGAACCGCTCATTCGGGTAGAAGGCTCCATTATGGAGACACAATTGGTGGAGACGGCGATACTTAACTTCATGAATTATCAGACGTTGATTGCAACCAAGGCTTCGCGGATCAAACAGGTAGCACAGCAGGATACCTTACTCGAATTCGGTACACGGCGTGCACAGGAAGCGGATGCTGCCATCTGGGGCGCACGTGCGTCATATGTGGCAGGATTCCATGCAACGTCCAATATGCTGGCCGGAGAGCGCTTCGGGATACCAACAGCAGGTACACATGCCCATTCCTGGGTACAGAGCTTTATGAGCGAGCAGGAAGCGTTTGATGTGTATGCCAAAGTGTTGCCTGATCAGGTTACACTGCTGGTCGATACCTTTGACACGTTGAACAGTGGTGTACCTCACGCCATCAAGACAGCCAAGAAGTTGGAGAGCCAAGGCAAAAAGATGAATGCGATTCGTCTGGACAGTGGTGACCTTGCGTACTTGTCGATCCAGGCACGTCAGATGCTGGATGAGGCTGGCTTGGATTATGTGAAAATTGTAGCATCCAATGATTTGGATGAGAATACGATTTTCAACCTGAAGGCTCAAGGAGCGCGGATTGATACATGGGGTGTCGGCACACAGTTGATTACTGCTTCTGACCAACCATCTTTGGGTGGAGTATACAAATTGGTGGAGCGTGAAGTGGACGGTGCCATGCTGCCTACGATTAAAATATCTGCCAATCCTGAAAAAGTGTCCACGCCAGGTAAAAAGGAAGTGTTCCGGATCATTGATCCGAAGCATGGCAAGGCGATTGCAGATTATATCTGCTATCCAGAGGAAGAACAGCCGCTACAGGGCGGACCGCTCAAGTTGTTCAACCCGCTACACCCTTATCTAAAAAAGACCGTTACCCGCTACGAAGCGGTAAATATGCTGGAGCCGATCTTTGTGAACGGACGCAAAGTGTATGAGCTGCCTAATTTGGATGAGATTCGGGCGTACCATAAGGAACAGATGAACCTCTTCTGGCCTGAATACCAACGGAAGCTCAACCCGGAGATCTATCGTGTGAACATCAGCCCTGCGGCATGGAATATGAAGCAGAAGCTCATTGCGGAACATGTGAAATCCACAGAGGAATAATTCACACATAAGATATGCAGAGAGGCATAACCAGTGAGGTATACTGGCTTATGCCTTTTTAATATGATTCGATGAGATAAAAAGGGATGTAAGAAATCTCATGGACAGACAGCCTAGTTAGCAGGCTATACTGGAATTTGGCTTGCTCAGCTTTAAGGGAAATGCAGTAATTATTTCTCGGGAAAGCGCAGGAAGCGTCAAATACTGCGTGATCCTGAGACGGGTTTGATTCTCAGGATTATCCTTATGCAATGGTCGGAGTGTCCAACATTGTTTCAATCCCATAGTTGCCGGGGATGAAAGTAAGAGGAGGTGCAGACATGAGATGGACATTAGGACTGGTCTGGATGGCTTTTATTGCCTATGCAGTGTTGTTGGCACCAGGGCAGTCACCTGGAAGTGATCCAATATTCAAAGAACTGATCACACTGCAAAGCAAGGAGCCTTGGTTGCTTACTGTATTTTCGTGGTTAGGTATTTTCCCGGCAGTGTATGCCTGTATGCTGTTAAGAACATCTGTAAAAGAACGAAGTGGCCGTGTACCCGTTTGGCCGTTTGTCTTGCTTTCTTTTGGACTCGGTGCATTTGCCTTGCTTCCTTATTATGCGTGGGCATCATCTGCACATAGAGCTTCGGGTTACACAAGCTTACATTTTGGTCGTCAGCGGGAGTCGGGAATTGGACGGGTAGCAGCCCACAAGCTGACGCATGTAGTCCTTCTGCTGTTGACGCTTGGGACGGCCTTCTATGCCGTGACGCAAGGTCATCCGGATGTATTTATGGATGCGTTCAATCAATCTGCCTTTGTACATATCATGACGATTGATTTTGTACTGCTGACCTTACTTTCCATGATTGCGATATACAGGGATGCTAAAGCGAGTCGACGTTCACCCGCTTGGGCAGCGGCGGGGATCATCCCTATTGTGGGTCCACTAATCTATCTGTTGACGCTCAGGAGAGACTGAGCCTGATCATTAACATCAGGAAGAATCCAAAGGTAAAAGGTAGCCGTTAAGCCTGAATGCGAACAATTCACGTGCTTAATGGAAAAATATATACAAGTCGAAGAAGGAGTGGCTATCGATGAAAAACCATTTTAACGCATATGTTGTCCGTAAAGAAGAACAGGGCGGAGTGAAAGCTGCTATAGAGCAACTGAAGAAGGAAGATCTGCCAAATGGAGATGTAACGATACAGGTGCAGTATTCCAGTGTCAATTATAAAGACGGACTCGCTACCCTTGAGAAAGGCGGTGTCGTTCGTGAATACCCGATGGTACCGGGAATTGATCTGGCCGGAACGGTAGAGGAGTCGGTCAGTGGACGTTTTGCACCAGGAGATCGGGTGATTAGTACAGGGTTTGAACCTGGCGTATCCCATTACGGAGGGTACAGCGAGTATGCTCGGCTACGCAGCGAATGGCTGGTGCCTCTGCCACCGGGTCTTAGTGAGAAAGAAGCCATGGCGATTGGAACCGCAGGATTTACCGCTGCACTTTCGGTAGATGCGCTGTTACAGGCTGGAGTGACACCGGAGATGGGCAAGATTCTGGTTACGGGTGCAACAGGTGGCGTTGGCAGTATGGCGGTTGCCATTCTGGCGAAGCTTGGCTTCGAAGTAACAGCCAGCACAGGCAAGAAGGAGCAGGAAGAGCCATTGCTTCGAAACTTGGGGGCATCAGAGGTTATCACTCGTGAAGAAGCCGATGCTCCAGCTAAAGGAGCCATGGGGAAACAGCTATGGGCGGGAGTAGTTGATCCAACAGGAGGCCCGGCTCTCGCGGAGCGATTGAAACAGATCCAATACGGAGGTGCAGTTGCGGTATCTGGTTTAACTGGAGGCACAGCTTTTGAATCGACGGTACTTCCATTTATTTTGCGTGGTATCCAGCTTATTGGTATAGATTCTGTATATTGTCCAATGGAACGTCGGGAACGATTGTGGAAACTGCTTGGCGGAGAATGGAAACCGGAGCGCGCGCTGGAACTGGGAATCCGTGGAATTTCCTTAGACCAATTGCCTCATACGCTGGAGACGATACTCCAAGGTGGTGCAGTAGGTCGTACCGTGGTCCATACGATATCAGATCTGCCAGCCGAATAAGATTCTTGGTCCCTAGACATGCTAATTCTACCTGATAGGGTCACAGTACCTGTGGCTGGAAAGGAAGGATTGGCATGTGGTTTGGTAGACAGCTGCGAAGTCTGGTTGGAAGAACAATCAAGTCGGTACTAGTAAGTGCAATGTTGATCACGAGTATCTGGTCCCTGGTGGCTTGTTCAGCATCATCCATTGAACAGGAGCGAAAGGTCTATACGCGCGAAGCGACGAATGAAGGAAATGTGCGGGCACAGAGTCAAGGACATGGATTAAACGGTGCATTGGTGAATGAGATCAGTAAGAGTTTTGAAGCAAAGGGCATCCAGCTGATGAATAACATGTCTGCCGATGACGATCATGGTGGGATCTCTTATATGTATTTGTTGAATGGAAGTGGCAGACACATCGTGAAAATCCATATTTTCAGTGATAAGGCAGCTCGGGTTGCCGGCATGAAACAAATGTATAGTGAGAATGGTGATGAGGCTGTTTTAGAGAATGTGCTTGGCCGGACAACGATTCGCAGTAAAGGCTACGTCTCACTGGTGTATACGGCTTCTGGTGGGGAAAAGGACGAGTATGAGCAGGACGTTATGCAGGTGTTCCAACATGTGCTGGAGCAACTTAGGTAAGAGGAGAGGGAGTATCAACCTTTCAATTCGTACAGTACAGCTGAAAATAAATTCGAAAAACCCGTCTGATTTTTCAGACGGGTTTATATATTTCACGCATGACATGCCGTAGCTCAGGCAAAATGAGTTTTTCCATGGCCAATTTGACAGCTCCTTTGGAGCCTGGCATGGAGAATACGGCTGTGCGTCCAATCGTTCCGGCGACGGCTCTGCTCAGGATGGCAGCGGAACCGATATCCTCGGTGTAACTCAGAAAACGGAAGATTTCACCGAAGCCCGGCAGTTCCTTGTCGAGCAGTGAGGACACCGCTTCGTAGGTTGTGTCTCGGGGTGCAATCCCTGTTCCTCCGCTAAGCAGCACGGCTTCGACATCATCACGAACGGCTGCATCCTGCAGGATGCTTCGAATGTTCTCCGTTTCATCTGGTGTGATGATGTATTCAACAATTTGATAACCCGCTTCATTCAGAAGCTGATGCATGAGCTGTCCGCTCGTATCGGTGTCTTTGGTGCGCGTGTCCGACACCGTTACAATCATGCACGATACCGTGTCTGGAGCCTCCTGGCGATGTTGTTCCACTGAATTAGTCATGAAACTTCCTCCTTCAATCAACATGTCCTCATAGCATAGACCATCCGTAAGAATCAGGCAATGTACTGGGGAAGAGTTGAACCTTATTGCACAACGAATACAGGATGGTGTACACTCGCTAGATATAGATAGACTAGGATACAAGAAGTACAATCAGAGAGGTGTTTAAGCATGAACGAAATCATTTTAAAAGAACAATTCATACCTGTATATATATTGTCAGGCTTTTTGGGAAGTGGCAAAACAACACTGCTTGTTCAATTGATCGAACATTGGCAACAGCAGGGTTTGCGTCCCGCAGTAGTGATGAATGAGTTAGGTGAAGTTAATCTGGATGGTCAGATTGTGGATTCCACCGTTCCGATGACGGAGATGTTAGGGGGATGTATCTGTTGTACCGTACGTGGTGACTTGGGATTGCAGCTTGCTGAACTTGTTCAGGAGGAATCCCCTGATGTGATCATCATAGAAGCAACGGGTGCGGCAAATCCAATGGAGATTCTGGATGCGGTCACCGAGACTTCACTCTACATGCGATTGGAACTGAAAAGCCTCATTACCGTTGTGGATGCAGCGCATCTATCTGGGTTGTACCAGGAGCAGAAGGGGCAGACCTTCAAATTGATGCAGGAGCAGATTCGTTGTGCGTCTGTGCTTCTCTTGAACAAAACAGATCGGGTGAGTGCACAGGAACTGCAAGATTTGGAGCAGCTTTTGGCAAAATGGAATGGCTTCGCACCTGTAATACCTACGGTCAAATGTGCGGTGGAGATGGATCTGTTGCTTCGCAGCGGGGCAGACGTGCACGTCCATGATTCAGCTTCTGAAGCAGGTAAGCATGCTAACCAAGAGCATCATGTTCATACGGAAGCCTGTGGCGTACATGGATGCAGTCATGGACATGAACATACACATCATACAGTCCAAGGTGATGCTACTGATACTGACGCATCTCATAGCCACGTCCATGAACATGCTCATGAGCATTCCGCTCCTCATGCCTCACACGAACATGTCATGGTATATACGCATTATTTCAGTCATTCGGTGAATAGCGAAGCATTTGAACAGTTTGTATCAGCTTTGCCACGAGACGTGTATCGAGCGAAAGGTATTCTATCGTTTAGCGACACGGCGAGCCGCTTCTGGTTCCAGTATGCTTACCGTGAATCGGACTACATGAAGATTACACCTCAGGGAGATGTCCCTAATGTTGCTGTGTTTATAGGTGAACATTTTGACCAAACTGTCATTCGTGACCAATTATTGGAATTGGAAGCGATAAAGTAGGCTAGATGATTCAATGTTCCTCCGTACTGGTTATTAAGAAGCATAGCAAACTTTGCCTGGGAGGTAACTTTAAATGACACAACAACAATATCAACAATGTATCGATGCTTGCCTAGAGTGCATGAATGCTTGCAACGTATGTTACATATCGAGTCTGAAAGAATATGATCTGGCGATGCTGCGTGATTGCATTCGATTGAATCGGGAATGTGCGGAGATTTGCAGTTTTGCTGCACAAGCGATGACGCGTGGAAGTGATTTCATTGCCGAAATATGCGAATTGTGTGTGAAAGCTTGTGAAGCTTGCGCCGCAGAGTGTGGTAAACACCAGCATAGTCATTGCCAAGCATGTGCAGAGGCGTGCCGCAGATGTGCAGAAGCTTGCCGGTTGATGGCAGTCGTAGCGTAAATATCATTTCTTTGGAATATATAATTAAAACGGATAATATGTTGGTCCCCTAAGGAAAGCAGCGAACACAGGCATCTGAGACGATGTGCCTATGTGTTGCCTTCAGTAGGGGATTTTTAATGCAGGTTGCCAAGTCTGATCATGGTATGTATAATGATGGCAATGAATTGAAACGAAGAATATCAATGATCGGGAGAGTAGCCAGATCCATACATGACAGCGAGCCGGGAGAGGTGGAAGCCGGTATGACATGACCTGAGTGAACCGCACCCGTGAGATGGTTATCCGAAAAGATATATGTATTCTGATGGAGGAATGTACGATATCTGGCTGAGGGTAATTCGGTTTGCGACCGTTATACGCATCGAGCGGAGCAGGTTCTACTGGCATGCATGTTGATGCACAACAGGAGTAACTGTTCACTTAGAGTGGTACCGCGGGAACTGTTAAGTCAGCTCTCGTCTCTTATTTAGAGACGAGAGCTTTTTTGTGTTTATTTTCAACCAATAATGAATGGATAAGGAGTGTTCGAGATGTTGATGAAGCAGGCTGCGGCCGATATTGCCCCTTTAACGGGATTGAATGAAAAAGAGGTTATAAGATTACTGGAGGTCCCACCGCAGGCGGAGATGGGTGATGCAGCATTCCCTTGTTTTGTATTGGCGAAGTCATTAAAAAAAGCACCCGCAGTCATTGCGACCGAGCTCGCAACTGGATTGCAGGCCTCTGGCATTGAAGCGACTCCCGCCGGGCCGTATGTAAATATCCGTTTCAATCGGGAGAAGCTCGCGCCGAATCTGCTAAAAGAACTGGGGAATGCCGCATTTGGTAAGCGTCAGCTTGGTCAAGGTTCACGTGTTGTGATTGATATGTCTTCCCCTAACATCGCTAAACCCTTCGGAATTGGACATTTGCGTTCTACTGTAATCGGTGCAGCATTGTATCGGTTGTACAACGAAGCAGGTTATACCTCCGTAAGTGTGAATCATCTGGGAGACTGGGGAACCCAGTTTGGCAAGCAGATCGCAGCGTACAAACGGTGGGGCAAAGAGGAAGCGTTGCAGGCAGACCCGATCCGTACGTCGCTTGAGCTGTATGTGCGTTTCCATGATGAGGCGGAGAACGATGCTTCTCTGGAGATTGAGGCACGGGAGTGGTTCCGCAAGCTGGAGCAAGGGGATGAAGAAGCACAGCGGTTATGGGCGTTCTTTGTGGAAGTGAGCATGAAGGAATTCAACCGGATGTATGAACGTCTGAACGTACAATTTGACCATACGCTGGGGGAAAGCTTTTACAATGACAAGATGGGCGCGGTGGTCGAAGAACTCAAGGCGAAAGGTTTACTTGAAGAGAGTGATGGAGCACTCGTGGTACGTCTGGAGGATGAGAACATGCCCCCGTGCCTGATTATCAAAAAAGACGGAACAACGATCTACCCTACACGGGATTTGGCTACGGCGGTTTATCGTCATGAGGTGATGAAGGCAGATCGGCTGTTATACGTGGTCGGAGGCGAGCAGAAGTTACATTTCCGGCAGGTATTTGCGGTCCTATCCCGGATGGGACATGAGTGGTCTGCAAAGTGTGAACATATCCCGTTTGGATTAATGCGTTTTGAGGGACGGAAAATGTCTACCCGCCGCGGTAAAGTTGTCTTTTTGCAGGAAGTGTTGGATGAGGCAGTCACTCGTGCACTACAGATTATTCAGGAGAAAAACCCGAATCTGGAGAACCCCCAGAAGGTGGCTGAGGCGGTCGGTGTCGGTGCCATTGTCTTCGGTGATTTGCGTAATAATAGGCTTAATGATGTGGACTTCTCACTGGAAGATGCGGTGAGTTTTGAAGGGGAGACCGGACCTTATGTGCAATACACGCATGCTCGGATTCAAAGTGTACTGGCCAAGGCAGAAGAGGCGATCCGTATGGAAAATGAAAACCATCTGACTAACGGCACGATTGCAGATGATGTAAATGAAACAGGGACCACCTCATCCAGTATCGGAGATACCTCATGGGCATTGCTGAAACTGCTCGGTGAATATCCCGAGTATCTGGAAAAAGCAATTCATCGGAATGAGCCTTCGGTCATTGCCAAATATACGATAGATGTCGCTCAAGCGTTCAACCGCTTCTATCACGCTGAACGGATTGCGGATGCGCCATCTAATGTAAGATCTTTCCGGGTAGCCTTGGCCGAACGGACTGCCGAACGCCTTGCATACAGTCTGTATTTGCTTGGTGTGCAGGCTCCGGAACGGATGTGATCCCAATGACATGGAGTACACGTGGTCTTTTCAGGAAGTCCGATCAAGCTACACCAGACTCATCAGGTCGAGGTATATTGCTTCAACAAGTGAGCAAGCGATTAGGTACTGCTCAGGTGCTGAATCAAATTAATCTGGAAGTGAAGCAGGGCGAATGTGCTGTACTTGTGGGCAGAAACGGTTCTGGCAAAAGCACGTTGCTACGTATATTGGCGGGCAGTTTGTTACCTGATACAGGATCGATCCAGCGCACAATGAAGGGTTCTGATGGGTATGCAGTAGATGGCCTGCCACGGTTACCTTTCACCTCTGGAGAGTACTTGTGGGACATGGGACGGATTCGGGGCATTCGCCCCGAAATACTGCGTGAGCGGATTAGAGAACTTAGTGAACTTCTATATCTGGATACCGCGATCGATCAGAAGTTACCCTTATTATCCAAGGGCACACTGCAAAAAGTAAATCTGATTCAGGCCCTGTTACCTGGACCGGGTGGTCTTTTACTGCTGGATGAACCGTTGTCAGGCTTGGATATTCCAGCTCAAGAGGCAGTTGTATCCTTACTGGGACAATGGAAGGTTGAAGGAACGTCCATCGTTACAGCTTGTCATGAACCGTTGCTTATTGAACGTTTGGCAGACCAAGTGGTTGTGTTGCAGAAAGGTCGTGTACTCCGCTACTGGAGTCGTGAGGATGTATTACAAGCTGGCGAACCAGTTGTACATATTCAAAGTCTGACGGAAACTGAAGAGGATTTGGCTAACGATCCATCCATTTTAAAACAACCTGGAGTGCTGTCTTTAGTTCGTAATATAAGCTCGGAAAAATCAAATTCATGGATGTGGGATTGGAAAGTGGTTCAGAAATCAATAGATGATGTTCTTAGAATGATTCTGGCATCCGGAGGTTCGGTTGTGTCTGTACAACAGGAAGAAAGTCAATTACATATGGAAAGTCTGCTGGAAGGACAACATCCAGCTGTATATTCGAGTCGTGGGGTCGACCCAGAATCTATGGGGTTAAGCCCTTCTATGGACGCTGAGGGGAGAGAGGTCCAATGATCTATCTAACCCGATATTTGTTAAGGCATCACATCCGCTCACAGAAATATTTTGCACCAGTTATCTTTTATATCATCACCATGCTGCTGATCTATTCCTACAAACCTAATCCTATTGCGGACAGTTACAGTGTCACGGCTATGCTGTTATTTCTGGCATCTGCTTGGCTCGGAGTAATGGTGATGAATACGGAACCTGCGAGGCAGTATCAACTGCTTGTCCTTCATGCAGGAAGCAGGCGTAAGGTTGTAAAAAGTCAATTAATCTGTGCCTGGATAATGCAATTCATGCTCACCGCAACCACTGTGCTGTATCCCGTGTTCGCGGGAATGTTCGATAGACAGCCCACAGGTGAGGAGTGGATGATGACTTGGTTAGGACATCTTGGCCTATCACTGCTGGGATTGGGCATCGGTGTATTTTTTCAAAAATCATACATTCCCTTACTTAATCGTAGTATGCCGGCCCTCATTATTGTACTATTACTATCATTTATCCAGGGTTCCTTAAGTGAACGTCTGCCTGAATCGTTACAATGGCTTGGTCGCATTCTGCCACCAGCCTTTTATCAGGTTCGTGAGATGATGTTATTCGATGAATTAAAAATGAGCTCCTTTGTTTTGGTTACGATATGGACTGTGCTCTATGCATCGGGGTTATTAATCATCCATGTGTGGCTGTCCGGTAGAAGAGATCTACGGAGTTAGAAGCCGCGCTTCCCAATAACTTGAATGTTGCTCTTGGTTTGGTTAGGATAGAGGGACATGAAATGGATAACATTGTACGGTTGAAGGGGGCGCTCGCATATGCAAAATACAGACATCCAGAATGGTGACATGCTGGACAGCGAACACTCCAGGGAATTGTTTGCCTATTACGGATTGGCCGTGTACTACGGTCAGGCGCTTGAACAGCAGCTGGTCAATCTGATTTTATTAATGAAAATGTCTCAGGGCAAGGCCGTGTCAGAAGAGGATCTGGAAGATTTGTACGAACGAAAAATGAGCAGTTCACTAGGGCAACTCATTCATGAGGTCCGCCATCATTTCACCTTTTCCGAGGAAGAAACTCATCAATTGAATGAATTGTGGCAGCAACGTAATCGTATCGTTCATCACTACTTCAAGGAACGAATCCATGAGACATTCAGTCCGGAAGGACGATCACGCATGATTAAGGAATTGGAGGATTTCAAAGACCGTGCACAGGAGCTGGAGATCAGTCTTCAGCAATATACAGGCGCCTGGATCGCAGAGCTTGGTCTGGATGCCGAATCCGCAGCAGCTCTGCAGACGCTGGAACGTATGCATGCGGAGAGCATGCACGCAAGGGCTTTGGAAGAGAATGAATGAAAAGCAAACGCAAAACGAAACATTGGATTGTAATCACGGCTCTGGCTATAGTATTGGTTGGAATTCTATGGACTGTGGTTACGGTGGTACGTATATTAGCCTATACGGATGAGGATTCGTCCAGGATATCGGATGCAGCGATCATTCTGGGTGCAGCCGTGGAGGAGGATAACCCCTCACCTGTATTTCGTCAACGTATTGAACATGGGATTGAATTATACCGTCAGGGCACCGTTCATAATCTGATTTTTACAGGCGGGTCAAGTGGTGATGGAGAACATACGGAAGCTGAAGTAGGTCAGAAGTATGCTATTGCACAAGGAGTAGATCCAGCGGACATTCGCGTAGAGACCGAATCTCGAATCACCGAGGAGAATCTGATCAATTCAATTCCAATAGGTGAACAGGCCGGCTATCAAACGTATACGATTGTGAGTGATCCTTTACATATGAAACGGGCCATGAAGCTGGCTACCGGACTGGGTATGGATGCCGTACCTTCTCCAACACGAACTACGGCTTATCGAACCTGGCGCAGCAAGTTTCCTTTTCTCGCAAGAGAGACCGTGATGTACATGGGTTATACGATCAAAGGATGGATAAACAATCCGCAGCAGCCGTGAGGTTGTGCGCGGATTTTTTTTGTCTGAGCGAAATAAACAGCATCGGAGCATGCCTCCAGATAAAAATAAAAAAACCGATCTACACCGCAAACCTCTAAGGTATCCGTGTAGATCGGTTTTTGTGGTGCCTGTTGAGCGCACATCATTTCTGATTAGTTAGTACAAGAATTTCTGTATTAACTATATTATGCATTGCCTCCGACAAAGGAGGTTGAGGTTGGAATAATCTCGCCCGACGGATTCTCGATGGTTGCACCCGCTGCTGCTTGTGCACCTTGCTGGAGCTGATACATCTTATAGTAGCGGCCTTTAAGCTCCATCAGTTCATCATGTGCACCTTGCTCAACGATACGCCCGCGATGCAGAACCAGAATTTGATCTGCCGAACGAATGGTGGAGAGACGGTGAGCAATGATGAAGGTGGTACGTCCTTTTTTGAGGACTTCGAGTGCGTTCTGAATTAATGCTTCCGTTTCCGTATCAATATTGGCAGTCGCTTCATCCAAAATGAGGATGGCCGGATCAAACGCCAGTGCACGAGCAAAGGAGATCAACTGACGCTGTCCAGCAGACAATGTACTTCCTTTTTCGATGACAGGTTCGTCAAAGCCTTGAGGCAAATGAGCCAGGATACGTTCAGCGCCTACATCACGCAGCGCCTGTTCAATTCGTTCACGGGAGATCTTCTCATCGCCAAGACTGACGTTAGAAGCAATGGTGCCTGTGAACAGATATGGGTCCTGCAATACAATTCCCATATGTTCGCGAATCCACTGTTTGGGCAGATCCTTGACGTTCTGACCGTCGATCGTGATCTTGCCTTTTTGCGGATCATAGAACCGGAACAGCAGGTTGATGATTGAGCTTTTACCCGAACCGGTATGACCGACCAGAGCGACCGTCTGACCTTGGGATGCTTTAAACGAGATATTGTTAAGCACGTAATCTTTTTTATAGGCAAAGGATACATCGTCAAATACGACATTTCCCTTGTATCTTGGCATAGAGCCATCGGTTACGGCTTCTCCCTTTTCATCCATCAGCTCAAAGACGCGACCAGCGGATACGAGGGAGGAGTCCAGGTTGGCGAGCTGATTCACCATGCCGGTAATCGGCTGGAACAAGCGGCCCAGGACATCGACGAAGGCATACAGGACACCCAGTGAGATAATACTTGTGCCATCCAACACGCTGGAACCGAAGTACCACAGGACAACCGCAAAGGCGATATTCCGTAATACGTTAACCAGGTTGTGTGAGGTGAAGGCATTCAGGTTGAGCATTTTGTTCTGGTGTTTCATATAGTCATCATTCAGATCTTCGAATTCCTGTTTGGTTTGTTTCTGATGGCGGAATACGCGGATAATGGACATCCCCTGAATGGACTCGTTAATGATTGCATTGATCTCACTCAGTCGTGACCGAATGATCGTATTGTAACGAGTGGCGAATTTGCGATAGAGCACAATCCACGCAATGAGCATCGGCACGACGAATAATGAGATCAGGCCGAGGCGAACATCGAGCAGGAAGAGCGCAACATACACACCTGTAATCGTGATGATACCTGAGAAAAAGTTCGAAAGAACGGCAACGAACAGATCCTTGACGGCTTCTGTATCGTTCGTGACCCGGGATACAACTTTACCTGCGGGCAGGTTATCAAAAAAGTGCACCGGCAGTCGCTGAATATGGGCATACACATCGTTACGCAGTCTTTGAATAACTTTATTGGCTGAGGACTGCAGCCAGAATGTTTTACCGAACTCCATAATGACCGAGATCACGAGGAAGATCATGTAGTACATAATTAATTGATAGATGCTGGGCATCTCCGGTTTGTAAAAAGCAAACAGTTCACCAGCGGACAGGGGTGCTGCCGCATATTGGCCTGTCACTTCGCCTGCGCGTGTAACCGTGAGGGTTCCATCCGTATATGTGCGGTCCCCGTCAGGTGCGCTTACCGGTTCGTTTACAAAATAAAAACTTCTGCCGGCTTGTAATACCCGCACTTCGGAACCTTTGTTTTCATCCGGTTCGAACAAGCCTTCGCGTTTGTAATTCTTACCGTTGTAGACTGCGGCTTCATCTGAAGCTGTTGTCTCATAGAACGGCTGCTCAATCGCGAGCAAGTGATTGTCGATCATGGATTTGGCGATGAACGGCCCGGCAAGTTCGGCCGCAACACCAATAGTAAGCATAATTAATGCAGCGATAAATGTTCCTTTGGCTTTCAAGGCGTAATCAAGCAACCTTTTGCCTGTATTAGACTTCAATGAATTGACCTCCTACGTGGACAGATTGGACTCGACCTGTTGCCGTTCATACTGTTCACGGTACCAGCCGTTCATGGCTAACAGTTCCTGGTGAGTGCCTTCTTCCGTAATTTTCCCGTGCTCCAGTACGATGATTCGGTCAGCGTGTTCAATAGCAGACAGGCGATGAGTCGAGATCAGCGTGGTTTTGCCCGAGCGTTTGTTGCGTATATTTTCAATGATTTTGGCTTCAGTACGTGCATCGACAGCAGATAAGGCATCATCAAGGATCAGAATATCAGGGTTAGCGATAAAGGCACGCGCCAGCGATACCCGCTGTTTCTGTCCACCGGACAGAGAGATTCCTTTTTCACCAACAAGTGTATCCAGTCCATCGGACAGGGTTCCCAGATCTCCGTCAAAAGCGGCGGTACGAATGGCCTCCATGATCACTTCATCACTGGCACCATGCTTACCGAATTGAATGTTCTGACGAACGGATTTGGAGAACAGGACTTGTTCCTGTGGTACGTACCCGATCCAGCTGTGCAAGTCATCTTTGGCGATATCCTGAATGGGATGACCCGAGATGCTTAATGTGCCCGAACCGGCAGGGTATTCGTGAAGCAGTTGTTTGAGCAAAGTAGACTTGCCGCTACCCGTGCGACCGACAACACCCAATGTTTGACCACGTCGCAGCGAAAAGCTGATATGACTGAGATTGTCGACAGTGGAACTAGGGTAACGGAAGGTAACATCCTGCATCGCAATTTCTTCAGGATTCGTAACATGAGCAGGTTGCTCCACATCTTGTACTGCAGGTTCTACCGATAAAGTTTCGTTGACCCGATCAAGTGAAGCGCTACCGCGTTGCATCAGGTTGATCAATTCGCCGATGGCGAACATGGGCCAGATCATCATCCCCAGGTACATATTAAACGATACGAGATCCCCCAGGGTAATTTCATTATGAAATACAAGATATATGCCGTAGGCAAGTGCAATCACATAACTGAGTCCAACGAAGAGTCGGATGGTTGGTTCGAACAGGGCATCCATTCTGGCAACAGCCAGGTTTTTGCGATACACATCTTCGGTCACATCGGCGAACCGTTTTTCGTCCAGACGTTCCTGCACATAGGCACGCACAACGCGAATACCGGCGATGGATTCCAGCACCTGGTCATTCATATCTCCGAATGCATCCTGTGCCAGAGTGTAACGTTGATGTACAGCTTTACCATAGATCATCATGGCAATGGCGATAAAAGGCAAAGGCAGGATTGCCGCCAGGGTCAGTTTCCAGCTGACCAGGAAGCCCATCGCGAACAATACGGTGGCCAGAAAGGCCGTAGAGTCTGTTAATGTCAGCATGCCGAAGCCTGCGGTGGTGGCAATGGAACGAAGATCATTGGTGGCCCGAGCCATCAAATCTCCTGTTCTGTTTTTCTCAAAAAAGGGCGGAGTCATCCGCAACAAGTGGTCCATGAAGCGTGAACGAAGCAACCGCTCCACCAGATTGGCACCACCGAACAGTTTGTGCATCCAAACGTATGTAACCAGATAGATAATGATGACTGTTCCCAGAATAAGCAAGATATAACGGGTGAGTGAGGCGCCTGTAATGGAACCGCGCACAATCTCGTCGATGGCATTGCCAAGAAGACGGGGAGGCAGCAGTTCGGCAACGCCCACCAGAATAAGCAAGATGACACCGGTCAGGTATCGTTTGCGTTCCAGCCGGAAGAACCAGGCCAGGTTTTTAAGTACAGAGAACAAGTGTTATCCCTTCCTTTCAATGTCCGTGAAATGCAGATTCCGTTCATGTATGCCGAAATGTACCCACAAAAAAAGACATACCGCACGCAGGCGGTATGTCTTCATATATCATACGGCAGCATGGCTCCGAGAACAGAGCCGCAACCATACATAAGTTCGATTGTGAGTAAACATCACAGAGGTTCTAATGAAAGAACGCCTTGTCATGCCGACTTATGAACAGAATAATGATTTCGGGTGTGCTCCGGTATTTAATTGTGTGCTGAATTGACCTATCATATGTTTGTTAAACACCGTAATCACCCTTTCTTTTTTTGGAAATAAATACAATGTAGACCTCGTATGTTTGCATCTTAACACCGGCTTTTACAATCTGTCAAACATTTTTCACAACTTATTTTGACTTTATATGGTCACTCGGGTTTGTATTCAAGTCCCTGTCGAGATATGATGGAACATATATATACAGAAGGAGCTGACACCAAATGAGTACCATACATGTATCCGATCAAGCTGCTCGCTGGTACAAGGAAGAACTGAATTTGAACGAGGGAGATAGCATCCGATTTTTTGCCCGTTATAGCTCTGGCGGAGGTCTTCATCCTGGATTTTCGCTCGGCATTGCCGTGGAGAAACCAAGACATCCTGCGGATCAAACCGAAGTGTCGGGAATTCAATTCTTTATGGAAGATCACGATTATTGGTATCTGAAAGGGCACCAACTGCATGTGGATATCGTTGATGAAGGTCAGGATATCGAATATCGTTATACCGAAGTATGATCTTTTAAGTATTTTGTTAAGCAATAGATGAATGACAGGTCGCCACCGGCTTCCGAGTAGGAGGAGGGGATAAGCAGTGAATCTGCCAGCCCGAGATTTGGCCCAGTATATCGCAAAACGCTCTCACATTGTTGTAAAAGCGGCGGTGCGGGCTGAGAACGAACAAGGTGAACTGCTGCTGATTCAGCACGCTGAGCATGGTCATTGGCGGTTGCCAGCCGGTGAGATGCGTCCGGGTGAAGCCATTGAGGATGCTGCACATCGGGAGTTATGGGAAGAGACAGGTTGGACTACCAATATCATGACACTGGAAGGTCTGTATTCGGGGCCTGATCTTCGGTATCAGCATGCGAGTGGAGATGAGGAGTATTATGTCATTGCCTTGTTCCGGACACAGATCATTCAGGATGACCTTGTCGAATCTCGTGTAAATAGTGATGCGGGTCTGAAGTTTTTTTCGCTGGAGTCGTTACCACCTCTGAATGAGATTAGCCGAATCCTGTTAGCGCGGGATATTGCGGAATAAAATAAGTGTTGACGCAAAAATGACCTCGGTAACCACGATAATGTGGGTACCGAGGTCATTTTTTTGTTTTTGGATTTCTGTGCACTCCGTGAATGAATTACACCTGATCCAGTGGTTCATCATCCATCGCAAAATCAAAATCATCAATATCAAATACCTGTACAGGTGATTCCGATTCAATAATACGTGCGATCAGTTCAACCTGATCGGTGAGAATCGGAATACTCAGGCGCTGAGATGTGAGGAGCAGTTCAGTCTCAATGGGATCGAAATACTCTCCGTACTGCGCCGTATCTACAGCATTGATAATGGCAATGGATACTTGGTCACCAAATAGAATGGAGGGGCTTTTTGCCCATGGAACAAGTAATGCACGCTCTATTTTTTTCTTATTCAGCGGTTCCTCGAAATAAGAAATCATTTCATTGATTTTGGATTTCACATGCTGGTCATCTGCCGGGTTATCCATCATGGGATCAGGACTGGTCTGGAATTCATATAGCTCAAGGATGGTGGTATAAGGAACAATATATTCAACAGGCGCGGGCGGCGCTAGCAATTGACCGTAAATGGCCACCATCACGGCTTCTGTAATAAACTGACGTGACATGGTTCCTTAATCCTCCTGCGCCATTAATAGTTGCAAAGTGAATCTATAATTTCATGCAACAGCATAACCATAGTAGTACATGTTCAAATAGGACGGTTTTCAGTACCGAGAAGATGGGATGAAGCTAGAAATGGAGTAGCGGAGCGTAGGGAAAACTACGTGAGCAACGGACATTTCGGCTGAATTCCATATTCGATGCTGATGATGCCTCTAGGCATCCTTCGTAATCAAAAGCGGACTTTTTGAACAACCTCTAATATGGATTATTCTGTTGTAGACTCGTGTACATGATTTGCATGAATAGAAGTATATCACACAACGGTGGGAAATACAGCCAATCTGCAGAGCATGTCAGGTCACACCCTCACAACCCGGATCAGGATTTGCCCAGTAACAACGACAATATTCCCGCCGCAATCAATGGCCCCACAGGCACACCTTTGAACAGGGCAACGCCGAGAACCGTTCCAATTAACAGCCCAGCAACGACAGTTGGCTGTGTGCCCATCAGCGTAGCACCGCGCCCACCAAGATAAGCCACCAATAATCCTACGCCAATGGCAAGCAGTGATTTCCAGTGCAGGAAAGACTCGCCGATCGTCTGCAGACTCATCTTGCCACTGGCAAGAGGTGCCATCACGCCAATGGTCAGAATGATAATGCCCAGTGTAAGTCCGTATTTTTCAAGCCATGGAAATGCCTGATTCAGGTTCAGGACTCGTAGCAACAACAGAAATACCATCGCTACGGTCACAGGTGTGTTGCTGCTGATAATGCCGAGGGCTGCAAATCCGAGCAACAGCAGGGAAGTCATGTCCATGGTCTTCATTTCCCTTCAGTCTGACCACGTTGTCTGCTAACGATATGTTCCGCAATGTATCTACCATGCCAGCGTCCGGATTCAATAAAGACTTCATTGGCATTACGCCCTGAAGCGATGACTCCGCCCACGTATATACCAGGTACGCTGCTTTCCATCGTTTGCGCATCATACACGGGTTTATCCATATCATCGGACATCTCTACACCTACGGAAGCGAGCAGATGGCGATCCGGGCGGAAACCGGTCATAGCCAGAACAAAGTCGTTATCCAGTTCATTAGTAGAACCATCCGTGTGTATCAGACGAATCGAATCATCCAATATTTCATTCACGCGTGATTCCAGATGCAGTGTAATACGGCCTTTTGTCACCATGCTCTCGAATAGCGGACGTACCCATGGTTTGATGTGTTCTGACAGACCACTGCCGCGATAAACCATATCAATATGTGCTCCGACACGAACCAGTTCCATGGCCGCGTCCACTGCGGAGTTGCTTCCGCCGATAATGGCAACACGCGTACGGGTATAAGGGTGGGCTTCCCGGAAGTAGTGGGTTACTTTATCTTTGTCTTCTCCAGGGATGCCCAGATAGTTAGGATGGTCAAAATAACCGGTAGCTACAACTACATTGCGTCCTTCATGTACGATGGCCTCCCCGCGTCGATTGAGCGTATGTACCTCAAACGTGCCATCATCCTTGTTTTTGATCTCACGGGCTTCCTCATAGTTATGAACACGCAGGCCAAAATGTTCGGCTACCCTACGATAATAGGCGAGTGCTTCATAACGAAACGGTTTATCATTAGGTGTGCTGAACGGAACGTTTCCGATCTCAAGCAGCTCGGCTGTGCTGAAAAACTGCATATGGGTTGGATACAGATAAATAGATTGGACGATATTGTATTTCTCAACAATCACAGCGGACAGTCCCAGCCGCTCGCATTCAATTGCAGCAGACAGACCGCATGGGCCTCCGCCGATAATAATGACATCTTCCATGTTCTTAATCCTCCTTATTTCAAGCAATATAATCCTACCGTAAATAACGGGCTAATGCCAGTTCAAGCGTGAGTTTGACTCAGAAATTCTTACTTGAATCCAAAGGAGTTGACGTGGAGAAAAGAAAAGACTACTATCAAATTAGATGTTTATCTAAATGAAAGTGAGATGAACGATGATGCAGCTGGAAAAAATCGTGGCTTATCATAAAGCCTTGGCTGACCCTACCCGGATTCGCATGCTGCTGCTGTTGGCACAAGGTGAACTGCACGGACAGGCCCTTGCCGAGCGGCTCAATCTGTCACAGCCAACCGTGACACATCATGCTTCCAAGCTGAGAGAGGCGGCGCTGATCAAGGAACGACGGGAGAAAAATACCGTGTATTTCACACTCAATCCTTCGTTTATCCGCGAAAATGCACAGGCTTCGGTTGATTTTATCTTCAAGCGAGAGGAGGTTACGGATATGAGTGATGTGAACGAAACATTGAAAGCGTCGGTCATGAGAAATTTTTTCTCCAAAGATGGACGACTGCGTCAGATTCCGGCTCAATACAAGAAAAAGTTGATTGTACTTGGTCATTTGGTAGAGCAACTTGAATTTGGTCGTAAGTACACAGAGAAAGAAATCAATACATTTATACAGAAGTATCATGAAGATTTCGCCACCATTCGGCGGGAATTTATCATGCATCAGTTCATGTATCGGGAAGAGGAGATCTATGAATTGAATCCGAAGGAAATGTGGACGCGTTGGGATCAGGTCCAATAGAGTAGGCTGGTAAAAATAGTTTGGGCTTGACAACTGAGAAGCACAGTGTGTAACATAATGGATAATTCTACAAGGGAGGCGATTGTTTATGACAAACTTAAATGCTGTATACGTTAATTTGAATATGAACAGCGTCTCCGGAACGGATCAATGCATGTAATTTTGCGTTAGGTGGGTAGCAGTATCCATCGTAACGTGAAGTGTCGTAACATGCTCAGATGAAGCCACGGGTGACGCACCCGTGGCTTTTTTGTTTGCCGATAAAAGGGTGTTCCTGAATTGTTTATAGCGGATGGTTAAGTATTCTATCCGGTATATCTAAGACATGGGAAGCTTTTTGATTCGGCTAACTACTTATTGCCGCGGGTGTATTTATACCCGTGTTTTTTTTGTATTGATCTGAACACCGGAGATGATGGTTCACTCGGCTTGAGCGATGTAAACAACTTATTTTGGGAGGAATTTTTATTTTAGATAACCATATTGAGAAGTACGGCTGGTCTGCAAAGTGGCAGGAACTGTGGCAAGAGACAGGAATGGAAGAGCAGGAGAGAAAGCCAGCCAGAATTATCGCAGACCATGGACATCTGCAACGTTTGATCACAGAAGAGGGCGAATGCTGGGGAAGAATTTCGGGCCGAATGCGTCATGATAGTCTGGAGAACAGCTTGGTACCAGCGGTTGGGGATTGGGTGGCAATTACGGGTCAACCAGGCGAAGAAGCGATTATTCACCATCTGGTACCACGTCAGAGCAGGGTATCGAGACAGGCTGCAGGTCCGGTAACTAAGGAACAATTAATTGCCGCCAACGTCGATACACTGCTGATTGTGGCTGCACTTAATCATGATTTCAACCTTAGACGGCTCGAAAGGTACGTGATGATGGCTTGGAATGGTGGCGTAAGGCCGGTCATTGTCCTGAGCAAAAGTGATCTGTGCCTGAATGTGGAAGAGCAGATTCGAAGTGTAGAGGGAATTGCTCCAGGTGTCGAAGTGTTTGCGATATCCGCTGTGGAGGACCAAGGAAAATCGTTACTGGAAAAGTATTTGCAGCCAGGGTTGACTGTTGCGCTGACGGGTTCTTCTGGTAGTGGTAAGTCTACGCTGGTGAATTGGATGATGGGCGAGGATGTACAACTTACCCAATCCGTCCGTGAGGGAGACAGCCGTGGTAGACATACTACAACACATCGGGAAATGTTTGTGCTTCCACAGGGAGCGGTATTGATTGATACTCCGGGAATGCGTGAGCTTAATCTCTGGGATGAAGGCAATGATGGATTGTCGCATGCGTTTGGAGAAATTGAAGAGCTTGCTACCACGTGCAGATTTCTGGATTGCAGTCATACACGGGAAGCTGGATGTGCAGTGAAAGAGGCCATAGAGGAAGGGTCATTGGATGAAAAACGGCTGAGCAATTATCTGAAAATGCAGAAGGAATTGCAATATCAGCAACGCAAGGAAGAAGTGGCAACGAGAAGGCGTACAGCCTCCAGCAAACCAGCCAGTAGTAGCAAACCCAAGCACTCCCGTAGTGTGAAAGAGTGGGAGGAAGCCTGAAATCAGGCGGGCATCATCCGGCACCTTGCATAAGATAGGTCAGGAGGGATGTCATTATGCCAGATTACAGGATTATTGTAGATCTGTCTGACCACATGTTATATCTTCTGGATGGCAATCAGGTGATTAAGGGCTATCCCGTGGGCACTGGCAAGATGCTCACACAGACTCCAAACGGGGAGTTCACTATCATTAACAAACAAGCCAATCCAGGTGGGCCATTTGGCGTGTTGTGGATGGGACTGTCTGCTCCCCATTATGGCATACACGGTACCAATGAGCCTTGGTCTATTGGCAAATCCGTCTCCCATGGTTGTATACGCATGTACAACTCGGATGTACTGGATCTGTCTTCCAAGGTTTCTGTAGGCACGAGGGTAACGATCCGGCCGTAGGGCCGGATTTTACTTTATAAGAGGTAGTTCAAAAAGTCTGCTTCATCAGGACTGAAGTGGATGAATTTGGAATAATAGAAAGAAGAACATATAATATGGTAAAGCTACGGCAGTTACGAAAGAAAGCGAGTGATAGCCATGCAGATCAGGCAGGCGCGTGAAGGGGATGCGCAAGGAATAGCCCATGTACATACGGAGAGTTGGAAAACAACATATCGCGGAATTGTGCCCGACGATTTTTTGGATCATTTGACTACAGAATCAAGATTGTCCCAGTGGGAAAAGAATATTCGCTCTGGCGAAAAGGATCAGATCCTGGTAGTCGCTGAACAGCCTGATGGGAACATTGTCGGATTTGCTTGTGGGGGTAAGGAGCGTGAAGGCAAATTATCTTACGATGGAGAGTTGTACGCGATATATTTGCTGAAGGATGTGCAACAAACGGGGATAGGTCAGCAACTGGCTACACATGTCGTTCATCATTTGCGAACCCTTAATATGAAAAGTTTAATCCTATGGGCTCTGGAGCGTAATTCAGCTTGTCGCTTCTATGAAAAGATGGGAGGCGTTCCAGTTCATACCCAGTCCATCCGTATCGGTGGTCAAGATTTGATTGAAGTTGGCTACGGATGGGAAGATATGAGCCTCTTTGGAGAGAAGAGCCTGCCTGACAGATGAATGACGTGCAGGAGGTTGCAGAATAGTATGGATGGTGTTGTTTCCTTAATTTCAAAGAATGGAAGGTTAATTCAGGTCCACACGTTTGCGTAATTCTGAACAAGGTTAATGATGTATTACACTGTTATGCAGGTGTGACATTTAATCTTGAGCAGGAGGCGTATTCCGATGACTTTAATGGACACCGAACATACAACATGGACGAAACAATATATTAATGGCCAATGGGTAGAGGGCTCCGGCGAGAAAACCATGGAGAATATCAACCCTTATACGGGAGAAGTTATTGCCACGTGGCGCTCTTCCAATAAGAAAGACATAGATAAAGCTTATGAGTCAGCTCAAGAAAATTCGATAGAATGGGCGAAGTCTTTGCCCTCAGAGAAGGAAGAAGTATTACGTAAAGTTTCTTCCCTGATGGCAGAGCGGAAAGAGGAAATCATTCAGCTTTTGATTACGGAATCCGGGAGTACCCGCATCAAATCGGAAGCGGAGTTCGCAGCTGCCAAACGCATTGTGGACGAAGCAGCCTCGTTTCCCTATCGGATGAAGGGTGAGATTATCCCGTCCAATACTCGTGGCAAAGAGAACCGTGTGGTTCGTGAACCCAAGGGAGTGATTGGTGTCATCGGGCCATGGAATTTCCCTTTGCATCTATGCCTGCGATCCGTAGCTCCGGCGATTGCTCTTGGTAATGGTGTGGTTATTAAACCAGCATCGGACACTCCGATTACGGCAGGCTGGCTTATTGCCGATTTGTTTGAACAGGCGGGACTGCCTGAGGGCGTGCTGAATGTGGTTGCTGGAAGTGGCAGCGAGATTGGGGATTACTTTGTCGCTCATCCGATTCCGAAAGTGATTTCATTTACGGGTTCCACAGAAGTTGGACAGGGAATTGGCAAACTGGCTGGTGAACATTTGAAAGAAACGGCACTGGAACTGGGCGGTAATAACGCGATGGTAGTGCTGGAAGATGCGGACATTGAACGTGCTGCTGAAGCGGCGGTCTTTGGCAAGTTTCTGCATCAGGGACAGATCTGCATGGCTCTGAATCGAATCATTGTACATGCCGATATTTACGACAAATTCGTTGATTCATTTGTTGCCAAAACGAAGAATGTTCAGGCAGGTGATCCGGCGGATGCCAAAACACTGGTGGGTCCTCTCATTCGGGAAAAAGAGGTAGAACGATTACTGGAGCTTGTGAACAAAGCCAAAGCTGAAGGAGCGCGGTTATTGCTCGGAGGGACCAGTAAAGGCAGTGTGCTTTCTCCTACTGTACTTGCCGATGTCAAACCTGAACAGGATATCGTGCAGCAGGAACTGTTTGGTCCAGTGGCAGTAATCATGAAAGCGCAGGATGAACAGGAAGCTGTACGTTTGGCGAATGATACCCCGTATGGACTTAGTGGTTCCGTATTCACCACAGATCTGAATCGAGGATATCAGGTTGCCCAGCGTATTGAGTCTGGTATGGTGCATGTGAATGATCAGTCTGTGAACGATGAAGCGCATGTGATGTTTGGCGGTGAGAAAGCTTCGGGAATTGGACGCTTCGGTGGCGATTGGGCGACTGAGAAGTTCACACGTACGCGTTGGATCAGTATTCAGCACCAGTATCGGGATTATCCGGGAGTATTATAAGTCGAAAAAGAGTGAATTAACAGGGTCACTTTTGGATGATTGCAACGGGTTACCGATAGATCGACAAATCATGCGAAAGTCCGTCTCCAGCTTGGTGGGACGGGCTTTTGCACAATTGTACACCCCACAAAAATACGGTTTCACATCAGAGTGAAAAAGCTGTTTGGGGCTGTCTCTATCTGGTTATTTATGGATACACGGAAGAACGATCCGTAAATCCAATGGCAAAGGGGCCTGAAATTCATGTCCATTGACCGCTTTATTCTGAGGAAGCTGAATACCTGTCAGAAAGAACATACACGTGCCAATTTGGTTCGGCTGTTTGTCATTCGTATTCGTAAAGCCGAGATTGCGGAAGAACATGATGCCGCTTATGTCCTTAGCAAACTGAATTGAGTGATAACCGATATTGATCCGCGATCCGCTGTTTCACGTGTGCACACGTCAAAAAAGGAAGCTTGTCTATAACGACAGCTTCCTTTTTCATGTTTTGTAATGAACACGGCTTGATGGACTTCTTTTAATATAACGATAGAGCAAGGGAGTCATTTTCACTGCGACTGTGGAGAATAGCTTCTCCATTGACAATCTCAATACTAATTAAAGAATGCAGACATTTTTGGAGAGCGCGTTTACCGTTGCTAATTTTATGCTCTAGAGCACTGCTAAGCAATCTTAATGTCTTCTGCATAGGTTGTTTGTTTTCTTGATTAAAATATACAGGGATTGATTTGTTTTGAAAGGTTATTAGGGTTCTCACTTGAAATCACCTCACGGTTGTTATTTCATACAGGTAATATTAAATACCAATGCTTAAAATTACCTTAAAATCAGCTTATGAAAACATAAAGGTGGGCAATGTTTGAAAAGTGTTCACAATTCAATTGTGGGCGAAGGAATAAAAGTCCTGAAAAACGGAACTTAATTACCATTTAAATGGAACAAAAACAAAAAGTTTCGCATCCTCGCAAGTTTTAAATGCATAACTGCCACGAAAGTTCTGAGTCGAATGTACGATATTTTAATATATACGTGGGTCATATGTAACAAAATTACAGGTGGCACATTGCAAACAGGGTGTTTATGTAAGAAAATAGGGTTGATATAACGATTCATTCTCTTTTTTTTGATTTAATCTGACATTAGGACAATTTACATATGAGACCATGGGAGGGATTCAGATGATTCTAACCGTGTATTCCGGCCGCGAGGAAGGCGAATGGTTCGACATCGAGGTTCCGGACGAATGTACCATTGAACATTTGAAGACATTACTCGGCGTTCGCATTTTTGGACAGGCACCGGGAGACGGCATTCAGTACATCTTGGAGGCCAAGTTTCCGGAAGGCCTGTGGTTCTCGCCGCAGAACGCTCAGCAGTTAATGGAAACGGGACTGCGACAAGGCAGTTGCGTACGTGTCCAGCGGGCTTTTTCAACGACTTCGGAAGAAGCGCCTGTATATGGAAGACGTTCATTGTTTCAGCAGGACAGCAACGAATAGGGCTTTTGAACGTATACATTCTATTGAACGAACTAAAGGAGGTCTTCTCTTCGTGAATGTGTTATATCAGCGTTCTCCAAGAATGACACCGGTTCTCAAGGAAGAGAGACTGGAAATACTCAGGCCTCCAACAGAACCGAGCAAACCCACGTTTTCCATGATATCCATTATTGTGCCGATCATGATGACCATGGTCAGCATTGGTTTCTACGTATATATCAACATGACCGGCAAAATGAACAACAGCAGTTATATGATGTTTCAGATGATGACGGTCATGATGATGCTTACTTCTTATACCATTCCATTCTTCGTATATCTGAGCAACAAGAAATCATATCGTAAAAAATTGGAAGAACGCAAAACCATGTACCTTGCCCAACTGGACAAACACCGGGAAGAACTCAAGGATGCGCAGGCGGAGCAAGTGAAGAGCCTATACGAAATTCATGGTGATCCGGGTGTATGTCTTCAGGTGGTGAAGAACCGGAACAGTTCCTTGTGGGAACGTTCACCAGAGGATGATGATTTCCTTCAGGTACGTATTGGTACGGGAGAGATTCCATTCCGAATCAAACTTCAGGTTCCGCGGATTGATGGCTATGAGAAGGATGAGCTGATTGAAGCGGCCCATGAACTTGCGGCTGAATTCCAGACAGTACCGGATGCTTCCATTACATTACCTTTGTTCCAATCGAAGGTTATGGGACTGGTCGGAGATCGGGAGGAAGTGCTCGCTTCCCTGCGAGTCATCATCTCACAGTTGACAGTACGCCATTCACCGGATGAACTGAAGCTTGCTGCATTTTATGAAGAGAAGGACAGCAAGGAATGGGACTGGCTTCGCTGGATGCCCCATATCTGGGATGAAGACCAGGGACAACGCTATATGGCCGACAGGCACAGCGGTGCGCATCAATTGGCGGACAGCTTGTTTTCCGTGTTGAACCGGCGCCGTAACAATAAGGAAGACCGTTACAAGAAAAGCGTGAAAACGCCGTGTTACGTTGTGATTCTCTCCGATACGCAATTAATTGAAGAAGAACCGTTGCTTCCGCTGCTGCTGGAGTCGGCTCACGAGATTGATGTATGCACCATCATACTGGCTAATCGCAAGGAGTCTCTACCGATGCATTGTCAGTTGATTATGGATGCCTCCAAAGGCAAAGGTGTGTATATCAAAAAAACGGAAGATGCAGATGTTATTCAACAAACGTACAAGCCTGATGTGATCTCGAAAGAGATGGCAGAGGCGCTTTCCCGTTATATGTCACCGATCCGGTTGAAGCGTTCATCTGCTTCGGATATCCCGCAAGTGCTCCCGTTATTCGATATGCTGAGCACATCACGCGTGGAAGATCTGGATGTGGTGTCCAGGTGGGGACAGACGAGATATCCTGACACGCTGCCTGTACCAATGGGTGTAAGAGCTGGAGGCAAGAAAATTGCGATTAACCTGCATGATAAAATTGAACGTCAAGGTCATGGTCCTCACGGTCTGATTGCAGGTACAACCGGTTCAGGTAAAAGTGAGGTCATCCAGTCTATCGTAGCTTCACTGGCTGCCGAATTCCATCCACATGATCTGGCCTTCATGCTGATTGACTATAAAGGTGGCGGGATGTCCAACACATTTGTCGATCTGCCTCATGTGGTCGGTACAATCACCAACCTGGATGGAAATCTGATTGAGCGTGCGAATATCTCACTTCGTGCTGAACTGGTCAGAAGGCAAAAGATATTAAATGATGCGGGAAACCTCCAGCACATTGATGAATATTACAAAATTCTGCGTTCCAGACATGAACAGCCGCTGCCACATCTGGTTATTATCATTGATGAATTTGCTCAATTGAAGCGGGACCAACCGGAGTTCATGGATGAATTGATCAGTATCGCGGCCATTGGCCGGACACTTGGGGTTCATCTAATTCTGGCAACTCAGAAGCCAGCCGGCGTTGTAGACGATAAAATATGGAGTAATTCCCGCTTTAGGATCTGCCTTCGCGTACAGAGTGAGGGAGACAGCAGGGACATGATCAAAATTCCGAATGCTGCCTGGATTACGAAGCCTGGACGTGGATATTTTCAGGTCGGCAGTGATGAGGTATTTGAAGAAATGCAATTCGCCTGGAGTGGTGCTCCTTATAACCAGCAGGAGGATGCAACGACTGTATTACCTGTTATGGAAGTGCGCTTGAACGGTAAGCGGGAGCCTCTGTTAACCGGAGAGCGCCGAGCTGTTCTCAAAGGTGAAGATGTTCCGAAACAGCTTCAGGTATTTATTGACTATGTTGCGAATGCTGCAGCGGATGCGGGTATCCGACGTTTGCCAGGACCGTGGTTGCCACCTTTACCAGAGACACTGGAATGGCAAGGTCTCCAGGACTGGCAGGAAGAAGAGAATCGGGAGCTGCTGCTTGATGGCGGGGCGAGTGGTCTGAAACCACTGGTTGGTTTGTTGGATGATCTCCCTAATCAGCGTCAGCAGCCACTTGCATTGCCTATGGATCAAGGCCATCTGGTCGTGTACGGGATGCCGGGACTCGGAAAAACAACATTTGTCCAGACCTTGCTCATGTCCCTGGCCCGTTCACACAGAACTGAGCCTTGGCATGGTTACATTATCGATATGGGTCGTATGATGAAGGACTTTGCAGCACTTCCTCAGATTGGTGGCGTGATGATGGCTGAAGAGGAAGACCGGATCAAGCGGTTATTCCGCTATATTCTCAAGCTGTCGGCACAACGCAAAGATATCATTTCGGAGGCGGGGGTTAAAACGATTTCTGCCTACCGCCGGACAGCTCATGCGGCAGTTCCGCAGGTTGTGGTGGTTATCGATGGTTATCTTTCGTTCCGCAATGCCTATCCGGAAGAAAATGAACTTTTGGAGACGATCTTGCGTGAAGGTGGAAGTCTAGGCATCACCTTCGTGCTTACTGCCAATCGAGTAACGGATGTATTTGAGAAATTCAGAAGTAATATTCCTAATGCAGTTTCATTTGAATTATCCGATCCAAGTGATTATTATTATGCCGTGGGAAGACCTTCCAAGGCACCAAGCCAGCTTCCACCAGGAAGAGGTCTGGTCAAAGGACAGGTACCTCCGTTGATATTCCAGGCGGCATTACCTTCTTCCGGGGCAGATGAGGGCAAGCGTTCATCAGCACTGCGCCGTACGATCGCTGAGATTCGCCAAGGCTGGACAGGGGAAGAAGCGCCGCAGATTGCTCCGCTTCCGGAAGAGATCAAACTCAAGGATCTACTCATTCGGACAGGATCATATGGTCAGGCTTGGGATACATCGTCTGTAACGGTGCCTGTGGGATTGCTTACGGATGATCTGGAACCATTCCAGCTTAATCTGCGTGAAGGTCCACATTTCATGGTAACGAGTCCGATGGAAGGTGGCAAAACGACATTTTTGCTGACCTGGATGTTATCACTGGCTTATCATGCTTCTCCGGAAAATGTGCAAATATACACGGTAGATATGCGTTACGGCTCAGGTGGACTGGGGGAAATCAGTAGTTTGCCCCATGTCCGTGGACACGTATCGCGAGAAGAACAGCTTGCACCTGTGATTCAACAGTTGTACGATGAAGTTCTGAAAAGAGGCGAGATTTCCGGTGGACCGGAACTTGTGCTCGTCATTGATGATGCGGACACATTGTCCAAGCAGCTAAACGATTTTAATGTAAAAGATCAATTGGGAGCGATTGTTCGTCAAGGAAGGGATCGTGGTGTACACGTGATTCTGTCCGGGGTTCCGGCTGACTTTCCGACCTTCGGTTCCGACTGGGTAACGGATGTGAAGGCTTCCCAGAGTGGAATGCTGTTCGGGACTTTAGACCCTAACGATCTCTCGTTCTTCCGTATACCTTATTCGGAATCCGGGAGTAGTACAGGTGGGCTGAAGGTACTGCCTCCGGGTCAAGGTTATTATGTAAAACGTAAATATTCCAGGGTTAAAGGTGCAGTTCCATGTGATGACAGCTGGAAAATGACCGATTGGATTTTTGAAATTCGTGACCGATGGCATGTTGTAGTTTGAGGGGAGGTGGCTCATAATGTTGACGGTTCATGATTCTAAGCAAAAGGTAGTCACGTTACAAACAAAAGAACTTTTTTTCCTGGCCGGTATTCTCGGTTCAGACCGACTGCTTGGTGTGGAAGATCCGTTTCGCGGCTATATGGCGGAGGATATCGCGATGGAGTGGGAGCGCGTCAAGGCCTCCCTGCTTGACAAAGGGTATCTGATTCAGGATCAGGAGACGGATGAGCTGATCATGACACCGACCGTTTTCTCCAGGGTAGCCATTGCCGGACTGTCCGACAGAGCTTGTTGGATTCGCTACACGATCAACGGCAAGTCGTATGAGAGTTATATACACTGCACGGATGAGCGGGTCGTTGAAGTTTCCCGTGTTGCCGACGTACCGGACTCGTTCCGGCTCAGCGATCTGGGAAGTGTTCGTGAAGCTATTAATGTTCTGATCGAGCGGATGAAATGGAGCGGCCATTCTCCTGCAGAGAAACCGGCATTAATGTGCTCCAAGAAAAAATTCTATGATGTTATGAATGAGCTGGAAAACAGCGAGGTACAGACGGTAGCTGATGAACTCGCTCAGGAGACAAGTGATCCTGAGGGTTCACTTGCGCTGGCACGCTGTCTGGTGGGTAAGGAGTCAGATGGGGAGCTTCGGTTGCTTGTGTGGAATGAAGAGGGGTGGAAGTCGCAGTCAGCAGCATTTGCTGCAAGTGCGGTATCCAACTGGCTATTCCGGATGAGCACTGCCGCTTCAGATGATTGGCTTGTTGCAGCACTGACGACTAGAGAACAGTTTCACGAGATGCTGCTGGACTGGCTTAAACAGCCTGCAGGGGAAGAGGAAAGGTGATGGTAAATGCGCATTCGTGTGGAACCGGATGTGCTTCGGGCACTGAGCAGGCAGATTCAGTATGCAGCGGAGCAAATACAGCAAAAGATGACAGTGTTGGATCAGGCGATTCATTCGCTGGAGTGGGAGGTTGAATCCCGCGCAGCGGTGATGAATGAATGGAATCACAGTAAACGTCTGGGCGAGGATGCGCTTCGTCGATTGATGGACTTAAGCGTACAGCTGGGACGCAAAGCGTTGTTATTCCAGCAGGCAGACATGGAGTATCGTTCCGTGCTGAGTCATGTGAACACAGCCTATGGTAATGCGGTCAATATGCTGAATGTTCTTCAGAACAACCGTACAGGAGAAATCATGCCTGCACATTCTGCAACTGTAGCTGTAGTATCCGATCCCCTTTCCGCAATGGCGGCCGTATATCGTGTACAGGATGCCGCTCCGCCTGATGGCTCCCCGGCTACACTGGTACAGGCCATGCAGCCTGAGCCTGTAGCATGGAGATTCACAGATCCTTCCTTTCGGGGAAGAAGAGGAACCGAGCCTGTGGTTTCCTGAACAGGGTGAATAAAAAGGACAGCAGAAAGTGAATATTTTTTTGTAAATAGGCTGTTAGGGGAAGTTTCAAGTGCTGAAAATGGGGTAAATAGGATTAGGTCCTTCGGCTTTTGTCCGATCGATCCTGGTATAGTACAATTTGAACAAGTTAAAATTTAATTGCACAAACCAAGGAGGAATTTACCAATGGCAGGACGCATTTTAGTTACCCCAGAGCAGCTTGATCAGGTTTCCAACCAATTTAAACAAAGCGGTGAGCAAAGTCAGCAAATCGTATCTACATTGACTCAATCCATCACAAGCATGGAAGGACAATGGGAAGGTATGACGAAGCAACGCTTCTTCCAGGAGTTCCAAGAAGCTAGCAAACAAATGCAATCGTTCGTTCAAACGCTGAACAGCATCAGCGCTGAACTTACAGCTATTGCTAACAAATTCCGTACAGCTGACCAAGCTCGTTAATCTGCTTTACATAGATCAGGCCGATGTGAAGTCTGAATTCGTCCTGAGTTATAGGTGGGTAGCAAGCTGAAGATGTACAACTACAGCAAAAACCGGGCGTTTTCACAACACCCGGTTTTTGCTGCAACTATGACACTAGGACAGAGAGAGGGATAAGCATGTCTTTTCAACCAAATCCCGGGGATGAAGTGGTGATTAACGACATTGCCTATACGATTGGGCAACATCCGGCTGCGCCGGGTCTGGCGTATGCCCAAGCCGGAAGGCAGGGGATTGTTTATCAGTTAATACCCCGAAATGGTTCCATTCATGGGGCCAAAGCACTAAAAGTGTTTTTTCCTAAATTCCGTATTCCGGCTATGGTATATCAGTCTGAGCATATGGAGTCCTATAGTGAACTGCCAGGTTTGCAGGTATGCAAGCGTGATGTGCTCACTCCGGAAAGAAACGGAGCGCTCATTGGAAAACATTCCGATCTGTTATATGCGGTGTTGATGCCATGGGTGCAAGGTCAGACCTGGTTCGATGTGATTAGCGATCAGAGACAGCTGACAGCAGAAGAGAGCTTGAAGCTGGCCAGAGCGCTTGCCGGAACAGGTTCGGCTATGGAGCAACGTGGACTGGCTCATTGCGATATGTCCGCTCCCAATGTAATGATTCCGTTTTTTTCCGAAGTGGAGAACTTGGGGAAGACGTCTGCGGTTGAACTGGTGGATGTCGAGCAAATGTACGGTTCCAAGATGGATCGTCCGGATGCCCTGCTTGCCGGGTCACCCGGTTATGCGGCCCATCGAACAGTGCACAGTGGTTTGTGGAGTCCATATGCCGACCGATTTGCCGGAGCCGTTATTATTGCTGAAATGTTAAGCTGGTCGGACCCTGTGATTGTAGAGAAAGCGTGGGGCGAAAGTTATTTTGACCAACATGAAATGCAAACGGTCAGTGAACGGTATTATGCGATGCGGGAGTCCCTTGAGAAGCGTTGGGGTCCTAAATTGTCTGAGCTGTTTATTCGCGCTTGGGAAAGTCACGATCTGAGCAGTTGTCCGACGTTTGGGGAGTGGTATGTTGCGCTGGCTGCGGTAGATGTGCATCAGGCCAATGTGGCATCTGCTGCGGCATCGGAAGAAGAAGGCGCTAATCAGCAGGAAGCTGTTAATGCGAATCTGAATAAGAACTCAGAACCTGCAAGTGAAACGTTGAATGCTCAAAACGGGAACAATCCCCAAACGCAGCACTCTCCCGATCAGGAAGCGGTTGTGAACCGCCTGTTCCTGCAAGCAAGAGCCCTGGAGGACGAAGATAAACCAGCGGCTGCACTGGAAGTGTACCGCTCGTTGTATCACTTCATTCCTCACAACAGTGCGATGCAGATGGAAGTAGAAGCTGCAATCAAGGAACTGGATGCGAAGCTCAATCCGAAAGAAGACACAGATAAACCAGTACCTGTGCCATTCTACAGATCCAAAAAGTTCATGATCTCCTCTGCTGTGCTTATTGTATTGCTGGCAGGTGGTGTGCCAACGGTCAAAATACTCGCCGATCAGGCAGAGGTTAAGCAGCAAGAACAGCAGGAAGCCATACGACTGGCAGAGGTCAAGGCTGCGGAAGAGGCGGAAGCTGCGAAGGCGGCTGCACTCAAGCAACAGGAAGAGCAAGAGAAGCAAAAGGCTGCGGAGGCCGCAAAACTGGACGCAGAGGAAAAGAAAAAACTCGCTGAAGCCAAGCAAAAGGAAGCTGAAGCGAAGAAAAAAGAAGAAGAACGCAAGGCATTACAGGCCAAGTACGACAAACAGGCAAAATATGAGGCTTATCTGGTGAAGCAGGAGCAGCAGAAGAAAGAAGCTGCCAAGAAAGCGGAGCAGGAAAAATACGATAAACAGGCAAAATATGAAGCTTATCTGGTCTGGAAAAAAGAGAATGATGCCAAGCTTGCCAAACAGGAAGCGGATCGTAAAGCGGCAGCTGAAGTTAAACGTCAGCAGCAGATCGCTCAGAAAGCCGCGCTCAAGAAAAAGCGTGCACAAAATGTGGTCACGTTGATTGCTCATTACAATAAAACGTATAACGCGCAAAAAGGCAGAAAAATTGAAAATGCGGAATCGTATGCCCGTGATTTCAAAAATCTATATAATACCGATGCTGCCTATTTCAAAGGTGTCGGCAAAGTGGCCGCTCGAATGAGTGCCATTAATAAATTCCTGAGCAACACCAGTTATACGTTGCCCAACTTATAAAATAACTTGAACGATGGAGGTGACTCACCTTAGATGAACTACACGATTCAAGCTTCGCAGCGTACACCTGCACTTATTATCTATTTAATTGATATTAGCGCCTCCATGAATATGGTATTGGAAAATCGTCGGCGGATTGATGTCGTCTATGATGCTTTATCTCTCGCGATCCGCCAAATGGTATTTCGGTCCACCAAGGGAAATCGACTGACACCTCGCTATCGGATAGCCATATTAGCTTATAGCGATGATGTATATGACTTGTTGAACGGAATCAAAGGGATTGACGAGATCGCTGCAGTTGGTTCTTTGCCTGACCTGACGCCGAGACGGTTTTCGGATTCTGCGAAGGCTTTCCTACAGGCTGAGAAGATACTACAGGCCGAAATTCCGAATATGCAGGATTGTCCTGCGCCACTCGTATGCCACATGACGGATGGGGTAGCCACAGGTGAAGATCCTGAGCCTATTGCGAAAAGAATCATGGGCATGAGTGTGCCGGACGGCAATGTACTGGTGGAGAATATTTTTATATCCGATCATCTATTGGAAGGACCGATTGCTGAACCTAGAAGATGGAAGGGAATCTCTTCAGAAACGAATCTTCAGGATGAGCATGGAGAGAAGCTGCGCAATATGTCATCCGTCCTGCCCGAGAGTTATCGGGAAATGCTTGTTGAAGCTGATTATTTGCTCGCACCCGGTGCACTCATGATGCTGCCAGGTACCTGTGCAGAATTGGTATCGATCGGGTTCCAGATGTCCGCTGCTACGCCTGTGAGATAGGAGGGGAATCATGAGAGCAATACGTTTGGCAACAATGTCTGCTGGAGATAAGGGGGGCCATGCCGAGCAACGGCATGGCAACTTTCGCTATGTGAGTGTACAGACCGATGAACAGCCACTAACCCGCTATCAGGGCAAATTCAAGTGCAGGTATGGTTATGGCAGAGCCGCAGAGACGGTTAATCAGGGAGATACCGGACAGGACTTTGCTGCAGTCCGTATGAATGGGAATGTCTGCAATTTTGTATTATGTGATGGTGTAGGCATGAGTTATCTGGGAGACTTTGCAGCACGTTTTCTGGGGAATGCTTTGTTAGACTGGCTGGAAACGACCCAACACCCGACGCAAGAGGGCGTTGAGCGTCTTCTGCATGATCTTACCCTCCCTGCATCTGAGCAACTGGAGAAATTACAGCCACTTGATAGTTCTCCTCTGTTGCTGCGTGAAGTGTTGATGGAGAAGCGAAGCCGGGGCAGTCAGGCCATGTATGTGTGTGGACGGATTGAGCTTACGGGAGGAGGCCGCAAAAGCCGTGTGTGGCTTGCGTGGCAAGGAGATTCACGTATTCGCCTCTGGCGTAATAACCAGGAACAGTCTGACATGTTCCAGGCACATTGCAAGACGAATGAGCGTTGGTCCACACTTGAAGGACCTATCGGTGGTAAGCCGCACATCTGCGAGATGAAAGGGTCCGTAGGCGATTCACTGCGTCTTCAGTTATACACGGATGGATTAAATGATCTGGATGCCATCCAAGCTTATGTGCCCGATGAACACATTCAGGTACTGCTGGATGCTACACATACCGGCGGTCTTGAAGATGATGCCGCTTTCATTGAGCTGGAATGGTGAGTGCCAGTTATAAATTTATGGACCGATCCTGATGTTGCTGTCACATTGGCGTAGATCAACGGTGAAAAAACTTGCTGGTGTTGATTTAAAAGACACTCTTTTTGGGTAATCTTGTGAAGAATTGACTTTAAGTACGTGTTCAAAAAGGTCGCTTTTCAGTACCAAGAAGATGGGATAAAGCTAGAAATGGAGTAGCGGAGCGTAGATAGAGCTACGTGAGCAACCGCAATGTTTCCGAAGGAAACAACCTTCGTAAGCCCACACTTATTTCGGCTGAATTCCATATTCGATGCTGATGGTGCCGTTAGGCACCTTTCGTAATCAAAAGCGGACTTTTTGAACAACCTCTTTAACGATGAGCTTGAACGTACATTCTTACATAATTGCTAAAATGAAGGAGTGGAATGGATAATGACACAACATAACAGCAAGTCACGTTTCCAAGGCAAGGTTGCGATTATTACCGGAGCAGGCTCCGGAATTGGGAAGGCTACTGCGGTCAAGCTGGCAAAAGAGGGTGCCAAAGTTGCACTGTTTGATCTGGTGAATGATCGAATCTCGGAAACGGAAGCTGAGATTAATGCGCTGCAGCCTGGTGCGGCAAGAGCATTCGATGTAGATATCTCCGACCCGGCACGTGTGGAAAAGGCAGTGCTCGAAACCGTGGAATTATTCGGCGGTTTGGATATTGTTTTTGCCAATGCGGGGATTAACGGAGTATCGGCACCCATTGAGGAAATTCAGGTTGAAGAGTGGCAACAGATTATAACAACGAACCTGAATGGTACATTTTTTACCGTTAAATATGCATTGCCTCACTTGAAAAAACGGGGCGGCGGCAGCATTATCATCACGAGTTCCATCAATGGCAATCAACGTTTCTCAAGCTTTGGCATGTCGGGGTACAGCACGTCCAAGGCAGGGCAGGTTGCATTTGCGAAGATGGCTGCGCTTGAGCTGGCGAAGTTCAAGATACGTGTAAACGTGATCTGCCCAGGAGCGATAGCGACCAATATCGATCAAAGTACGGTCAAAACGGATGATTTGCAGCAAATCATTATTCCAATGGAGTTCCCGGAAGGACAGCAGCCACTTGCGGACGGGCCGGGTCAGCCGGAACATGTTGCGGATCTGGTAAGCTTCCTCGCATCGTCCGAATCCAGACATATCACCGGAGCAGAGATCGTGATTGATGGTGCCGAGTCATTGCTGAGCTAAGTGAGCATTCTGGATAAATTCATTTTTGCTGAAATAAGTGTGTCTGCGATAGTCGTTCCTCTGGAACGGCTTTTTTTGTTATAATGCTAACATTCGAATAGTGATGCCGAAGAGCAGTAGGGTACATTTATTAGGAGCGATCATATGCATATAGAGTTACCGATACGAGAGATTATTTCGGAGTTAAAACAATTATTTCGGGATCAAGATACAGGTGTGTTAATTGCAGAGCCGGGGGCGGGAAAAACAACTGTTGTACCGCTGGCTTTGTTGGAGGAGCCGTGGGTTGCGGGACGGAAAATCATTATGCTGGAACCCCGAAGGCTGGCCGCACGTTCGGCTGCGTCGAGATTGGCGGCTACACTAGGGGAAAAAGCTGGGCAAACCGTAGGGTATCGTGTACGCATGGATACACGGGTGAGTCAGGCAACACGCATTGAAGTTGTGACGGAAGGGGTATTGACCCGAATGTTGCAGCAGGATCAGGGCCTTGAAGACACGGCGATGATTATCTTCGACGAATTCCATGAGCGTCACCTACATGGGGACTTGGGCTTGGCCCTGGCATTGGAATCGCGAGCGATGTTACGTCCGGATCTGAAACTGCTGGTGATGTCGGCAACCCTTGACCCTGTTCCAGTGTGTACACTGTTGGGAGAAGGAACGAGATCAATTCACTGTCCGGGCCGCACGTTTCCGGTGGAAACACGATATGTGCCAAGACCGGCAGCTATGCAGCTGGAACAATTCACGGCTCAGACGGTGACCAAGGCATTGGCCGAACAGGAGGGGGATGTGCTTGTTTTTCTTCCTGGGGCAAGAGAAATACACCGTACAGAGCGGGAGTTATTAAACGGTTCTCTTCCTGTACATGTGAAGGTTCATTCCCTGTATGGGAGTATGCCGGTGCAACAACAGGATGAGGTCATACGCCCGGCGGCTGAGGGCTGGCGGAAAGTGGTATTGTCTACGTCCATTGCGGAATCCAGTCTTACGCTGGCTGGCGTTAAAGTTGTGGTGGACGCGGGGCTGAGCCGAGCATCGGCATTCTCGCCGCGTACGGGCATGAGCCGGCTTGTTACCCTGCCGGTGTCCAAGGCGTCAGCCGATCAACGGCGGGGGCGTGCGGGGCGAATCGCCCCGGGGGTGTGTTACCGGCTATGGAGCGAAGAGGTTCATGGGGGACTGCCTGAGGCAGCTCGCCCGGAGATCACTTCCGCGGATCTTGCGCCGCTGGCGCTGGAGCTTGCCGTCTGGGGTGTCCAGTCCCCAGCAGAGCTGCAATGGCTGGACACCCCGCCTGACGCCGCCTACGGCCAGGCACAGGCGCTGCTGCGCCAGCTGGGCGGCCTGGACGACGCAGGCCGCATCACGCCCTTCGGGCGGCGGATGAACACGCTGGGCGTGCATCCGCGACTGGCCAGCATGTTGCTCCGCGCGGCGGAGCTTGGGCTGGCCAGCTACGCCAGCATGCTGGCGGCACTGCTGCAGGAGCCTGCCGGCCTCCGCAGCAGTGGCAGTGCAGGCGCGGGCACGGACCTCCGCCCGCGCGTGGAAGCGCTGCTGACCGCGGACAGCAGCGGCATGCCGCAAGCGGCAGCGGCTGCCCTAGACGGCGCGGCCGTGAGGCGCATGCTCCAGGAGAGCCGCCAGCTACGCTCGGCGCTCGGCCCGGCGGCCGATCCGGTGCGGCCGGATGAGGACAGCTGCGGATTGCTGCTGTCCTTCGCCTATCCGGACCGGATCGGGCAACGCCGGGAGGACGGCCGCTATCTGCTGAGCAGCGGCCGCGGTGTACGGCTCGCAGCGACAGAATCGCTGAGCCGTTCAGCGTATCTGGTCGCAGCCGAGGCAGACGACCAGGGCGCAGATGCGCGCATCCTGCTGGCTGCGCCGTTGCAGGAGCAGACATTGTTGCAGGCAGGTCAGCACCTGATGAACAATGAAGTGCAAGTGGCCTGGGATTCTAATACACGCAGTGTGCGGGCACACAAGAGACTGCGTATCGGAGCCCTTGTCATCAAGTATAGCAGTATTGCACAGCCGCCTGAAGATCAGGTGCTGGCAGCACTGTTAACAGGAATACGAATGGAAGGGCTGGATTGTCTGCCCTGGACAAAAACATCCAGACAACTTGCGGACAGGCTTCGGTTCTTGCATCTTCATCTACCCGAGTGGCCCGACCTGATCGAAGATGATCTGACTGAAGAGTTGGCAGAACATCTTACGCCTTATCTGACAGGCATGCGATCGGCAGCCGATCTGAAGAGATTATCGATGCATGATGTATTACTAGGCGGATTAAGCTGGACGCAGCGACAACAACTGGACGATGAAGCACCGACGCATATACAGGTGCCAAGTGGTTCACGTATTCCCGTGGACTACAGCCGACCGGAGGACCCTGCGCTGGCGGTGAGACTACAGGAGATGTTTGGACAACAGGAGACACCACGTATTGGTGGTGGGCGAGTTCCGTTGACCATCCACTTGTTATCACCGGCCCAGCGACCTGTACAGGTCACACGAGACTTGGCCAATTTCTGGAGAGAGACGTACTTTGACGTCAAAAAAGATCTGAAAGGTCGATATCCGAAGCATTACTGGCCGGACAATCCACTTGAAGCAGTCGCCACAAATCGGGCCAAACCACGGGGTAAATAGATGAATTACTTCGTTTTTCGATATCAACGATTGGGTTCCCAAAAAGCGCGCATCATTAGGCTCAGACTCTCCTGAAAAACCTTCAGTTTTGAAGCTGATCGATAATTCACTACCTTGAAAGAATCACTCTCTAACCAGGGCGTGTCTCAAAACTCGCTGAAGTACATCTCTTATCGCCTTATCGTCCCATGCTGCGTCACCTTCCCCTTGACGTGCCCTGGCACGCCTGCCGAAAGCCGGAGCGTAACTGAACGTGTCTGGAGCAGAACATGGAGCGGGAGCGCTAACGAACCTGTGACGTCTTATTCAGCGATTTGAAGCACCTGCAGCAATCTAAGGAATCTGAAACACGCTATATTCGAAAAATCAGCCGTTTACAGCGTGTTCATCAGGTGATTTTGGTAAATAACGTGTCTCAGGTTCCTTACAAAATAAAATGAGGACCTGAAGGTTAAATAAGACGTCCTCAGTTCCTTAGAAAATCGCCTGAACAATTCGCCAGAATCGGCCAGCCTGGACTTCATGATGTTTTGGACCCTGACATCCCTCAACGTATTACATGCCTGAATTGAAGGCACATCCTGATGAGGCATGAAAAGGAATGAACCTCAGCAATTACTTGCTAGCAACACATATTATATTGACTTGCAAGCGTTTGAAAGAAAACAAGGCGGGTAATAACATAGCGAACCACTCAATAAGATGAGGAGGGATTCACTATGCAGAAGAAAATCGTAGGTGTGTTTAATACAGAACGTGAAGCATCTCAGGCTATCGAGGGTCTGAAAGCACAAGGATTCACTTCAGACGAAATCTCCGTTGTTACGCAGGATCGGGATGAATTGAAGGCGATTCGGGAAGAGACGGGTACCAAAGCCCCTGAAGGCGTGGCTGCGGGTGCAGCAACAGGTGGTGTACTCGGTGGCGTAGCCGGCCTGCTCGCAGGTATCGGTGCACTGGCCATACCCGGCATAGGACCAATTCTGGCCGCAGGCCCTATCGCAGCAGCATTTACCGGTGCAGCTGTGGGTGCAGGAGCTGGCGGATTGGTGGGTGGACTGGTTGGTCTCGGTATTCCGGAAGAGGATGCCAAACAGTATGAGGAGTATGTACAGAATGGCAAAATCCTGTTGCTCGTAGACTCTACGGATCGGGACACGGATGTGTATGATGTGTTCAGCAGCAACAGCCAGTATAATCGGGACAGAGACCAAGTACATGGTGGAGATGTGGCTGCCGAACGTCCGGACCTGGATATGGAAGAACGCAGATTGGAAGCCCAAACCAAGGCAGCGCGATTTGGTAACAATACATTTCTCTAATCGTTCTACAGATTCGGTTGATATGTAATAGAACTCAATGACATAATACCTGCAAATGGAATGACATATATGATCCACCAGATGGTCATTAGCCGGTTTCCTTAAGGGAAGCCGGCTTTTGTCCCTGTTTGTGACATTGGGCATCAATAATGGCGGATGGTGTTTTTACCCAGTCAGGCAGGGAATAACAATACATAGAGCAATACAGCCAAAGCGAGTCCAATCACCAGTAGCATCATGGTCAGAAAACGAATTAATCCGGTTGACGCCTGATACGTTTGCTCATTGATTTGTGTACGCTTCCGATGATAGGCTGCTGCCGAATACACAATGATGGATATACCGCCAACCAGTGAAGTGATACCGGTAATAATGGCGGCAATATGTGCAAGACGATCATACGCCGAGGAGTTAAAACCAAATCCGGCAGCAAGAAAGCCGATGCCCGCCATGGCAATGCCGGTGCGAACCCAGGCTAGAAAGGTTCGTTCGTTAGCCAGATGCTGCTGAACATATTTGGAGTCGATCGTGGCGATGTCCTTGTCAGCTAAAGAAATATGAATCCCCCCGTTCATCAGATATACGGCTTCATTTTCATTATATCTCTTATCGTAAAACCTAGAAAGGACGGCTGAATGTATGTCTCGCAGAGAACGAATTACAGAAATCGAGAGCTTAAGGGGACTGGCCTTTGCAGCGGTGGTTCTTCAGCATTCCATCGCACACTACTCTCTGGTACCGGAAACGAAACTGGAGGATGGCGTGTTATTGGCTATACTGCTGATGCTCTCCAAATTTGCAGTTCCTTTGTTCATCTTCATAACAGGGATGGTACTTTTTTATAACACGGGAGACAAGCTGCATTACGGCAAGTTTATGAGAAAAAGAGTAACCGACGTCATCGTGCCTTATCTCATCTGGTCACTTATTTACTTTACACTAGCACCGCGGGGCTGGACCGGATTTGGATGGAATGACATTCCAGACTTAGGCTTGAAGCTGATTACTGGCAAAACAACTTCACACTTTTGGTACATTATTATGCTGATTCAGTTTTATCTTTTATTTCCGCTCTTCTTGCGAGCCATTCGTTATGTATATAACCGCTACGAGGCCAAGGGGCGTATGATCGCTCTGCTTATTTCGGGCTTAGTGTATCTAGTGCTCGCAGATCAATTAGGCAACATTGCCAAATTCATGGGCTGGCTGAATATTCCGGTACTGACAGATGCGTTTACAACGTATGCAGACCGCAATTTCCTCTATTTCTTTATTTATTTTGTGCTTGGTGCAGCCGCGGGCTTATCCGTCCAGCATTGGAATGAATGGATTCATCGATTGCGCTGGATATACTGGACAGTGTTTATTGTTCTGGGTCTGCGGTTTACTTATTTATTAATGCTGGAGTTTCAGAAGCCGGAGGGAATCAAAATTACGTTCTACACGGTCAGCTTGATCCGCCCTGATATGGCACTCTTTCTGATCGCTTCCATTATGGTCATGTACCAGTTGGCCGGAAAACTTCATAACCTCAGGGCTACACGATTGCTGGGATGGATTGGTGGTGTATCGTATGGCGGTTATCTGATGCATATGTTGATGCTGCGGTATAGCTACATTCCGGATGAGTTGTTTTACGTTGCTATGGGCTGGAACCCTGTCGTTCGAATGATCATCACCTGGTTGTTGGCTCTTACATTATCCTGTGTAGTGACATGGCTTATCTCGCGTGTAAGCTGGGGCAAATGGATTGTGGGAACCGTACCGAAGTCTGTCCGTGATAAATGAATCCATCAACATATGAAAAATTCATAATAGATGACCACAGCCGCACAGGAGTGTACGGGCGTTCGGAAGTATAGACAAATTGAACCGTTTCGATCTATAGCCAGCCTTGCTTGAAGCAGCTAAAGGTATTATGAATTTGATTCTTTTGAATGAAAATTAAAATTTCATTACATGAAAAATTCATAATAGAAAATCATTTTCCGTGCTTCCCTCAGGTTAACGCGTATTCACACGATTTCTTGCTCGCCCTCCTTGAAGATGGATAAAGGGGAGGCAAAGCGGAGAAAGATGGCAGAACCCGAACATAAGTTTTATAATACTAGATATATAGGTTCTGACAGGAGGGGGAATGAACGTGGCTTTTATGATTGCACAGCGGGCATTTATTAAGCTGTATCTGATTACGATGGTTGAACAGCACAGGGGATATGGTTACGAGATGCTGGAGGCGATGAAGCAGGAATTCAAAGACTACGGTTATGTACCACCCCAGAGCGAGGTATATCGGGCATTACATGAATTGGTACAACAAGGTGTATTTTATCGCACGAAGAAGCTGAAGGGTAACGATCCGAAGGTCGATTTTCAGGAAATCGTTTTATATCATTTTACGGATGATGGTGCGGAGAAAGCCGAATTATACAAGAAACAGGTCAAAACAGATCTGGATCGTTGTCTAGGCATGTTACACAAGGCAGAAGAGGACAATTACGGTACGAAAGGAAGATGAGCATGAATAGACAGTTACAGTGGGGTGTACTCGGTACGTCAACCATTGCCAAAAATGCAGTCATTCCGGCGATCCAGCAGTCCGAACGTGGTGAGGTGCTGGCGATTGCCAGCCGTAGCAAGGAAAAGGCGGAAACCCTTGCCGAAGAACTCGGCATTGCCAGATCGTATGGCAGTTACGAAGAACTCATCGCTGATCCAGACATCGAAGCCGTCTATATTCCTTTACCTAACCATATGCACAAAGAATGGACCATCAAAGCTGCGCAGGCTGGCAAACACGTGTTGTGCGAGAAGCCTGCTGCCCTGAATGCAGATGAATCGGCAGAAATGATAGAGGCATGTCAGCAGCATGGCGTTCTTTTTGCAGAAGCGATAATGTATCGATATCATCCCAAGCACAGACGTGTGCAAGAGATTATAGCCAGTGGAGAGATTGGTATCGTCAGAGCTATCCATGGCAACTTTACTTGTAATACTGCTGATGATAAGGAGAATGTAAGGTTCAAAAGAGAGATGGGCGGCGGATCATTATTCGATCTAGGCGTTTATCCGATCTCGGCCGCCCGGATGTATCTGGGACAGGAGCCGGAAGCGGTGACGGTACACGCGCTATTCTCGGACGAGCATGATGGCGTCGATATGATGGCATCCGGACTAATAGAATTTCCGAATGCGGTAGCCTTAACTTTTGACTGTGGCATGTGGGCTTCAGGACGAGCGGAGATGGAGATTCTCGGTACAGAAGGGAGAATTGAACTGCCAAAAGTGTTTGGTTGGGAGAACAGTGATATTCCACCTCAAATTATTGTGCACACGGATTCTGTCAGCCGTGAGGAGCGTGTATCCGTGTCGAATTCCTATGTGCTTCAGGTAGAGACGTTCGCAGCGGCTGCACTTGAAGGAGAGGCTTTGCCTTTCAGTCCGGAAAATACCATTCAGAACATGCGTGTCATTGATGCGTGCCTGGAATCGGCGCGAACTCGTCAACGTGTGCAGCTGATCGATTAGACCAATTCAAACCAGACCAAACATACTAGAAAATGCAGACTCCATCTTTAGGATGAGAGTCTTTTTTTCTATCTTAAAATGTTAGAATTATAATATTTTACAATTAAATCGTCTTCATTTGATATTTATACCAAAATCATGTGATATAAATAGTCATGGGATGACTTGTTTACTATAATCTAGCAGAACGTACAACTAGACAGTTACAGCTTGCACAATGCATATGTGGCAACGTTCATCTACTATGAGGATCGGGAGGCAGGATTGATGAAAAAACTACTATCAACCGCTTTACTGGCATTGTTGTTAACGTTCGTTTTCTTCACAGGCTCACAGTTCACCCCAGCCCCACAGCAGAAGGCATCTGCTGCAACATGTACCATCATCAATACGTTTACGGGTGTAGCAAACTATTTGAGTGCAAACGGAACGTTACCATGTAACTTTATTACCAAATCACAGGCAACAGGACTCGGCTGGGTAGCTTCACAAGGAAACTTGGCTGTGGTCGCTCCTGGGAAAAGCATCGGTGGAGACACATTCGGCAATCGCGAGGGGCTTCTGCCAGCAGCGAGCGGACGTACATGGCGCGAAGCGGATATCAACTATACTTCCGGCTTCCGTAATTCGGATCGCATTGTGTATTCCAATGATGGGCTCATCTACAAAACGACAGATCACTATGCATCATTTACACGTTTAAAATAGAGGAAGGGGCAGTCATGAATATCGTGATTCTGGATGGAGAAGACTTTGCGAGTAGTGCTGAGCTTCATCAGCAATTAAAGGACAAGCTGGCTCTGCCGGATTTTTATGGCGGTAATCTCGATGCATTGTGGGATTGCCTGACGGGTACGATTGAACTTCCACTTGAGTTGAAATGGACCAACTACCGAATCAGCGAAGAACGCCTGGGAAATGAAGCAGACCAGGTACGTGATTTAATGTTGGAGGTACAGGCTGAGCAGTCTGGATTTCAATTGCGTGTTGAGAAGTAGGCAGAAAATGAAGGCAGTTCAAATACGATCAGCCCAACCTAACAGACCACATATGGTCTGTTTTTTTGTGTTATAGGGGATTGTTCAGAAAGTCTGTTGTTGATTACGAATCAACTGAAAGAAGAGCGAGTGTTTTACTTTGCTTACTTGACGTTAAAATTATTTTCACGGAGGTATTGATTTCTGCATAATGTGCGTTAAAATAAAATTAACATGAAAAATATTTTAACGTTAGGGAGTGGAAAGCCATGAATGATAGCACAGCAGTTGGCAAGCAAGGCATAGGTGAATTAATACGAATCAGGCCATATATGCAATTTATGCTCAGTAGAGTTGTATCGAGATTTGGTGATTCCATTGATTCGATTGCATACAGCTGGATGGTGTACATTCTGACCGGTTCGAAAGTGTTGATGGGTACGTTGCTGGCTGTGAATTTCTTACCTAATATCCTCCTGGGTCTGTTCGCCGGTGCTTTGGTTGATCGCATGTCTCCAAAAAAAGTGATTGTGATTACCAATACCGGTCGCGGATTATTCGTTGGGATTACAGCTCTGTTGTTCGGATTGGGGCAACTCGAAGTGTGGCATCTGTTTGTCATCACGATTCTGAATTCTTTGCTGGAATGCTTCACTACTCCTGCGGAAGTGTCCAGTGTGCCCAGATTGCTTCCCCAATCGATGCTGCTCTCCGGTAATGCCATGTCGTCTTCCGCAACCAGAGTGGCAGAACTCGCAGGACTTGCAGTGGCTGGTGCACTCATTGCATCAATAGGCATTGCCTGGACGATCTTGATTGATGCTGGGTTGTTTGCGCTAAGTGCTTTAATTATGAGTCGAGTAGACTATCCTGAAGGTTCAACATCTGCTAACAATGAAAATAAAACATCTACTGAAATAGATTCTCTTCCATCCGAAAAAAGGAGTATATTCTCCGAGATGGCGGAAGCCTTTCATTTTCTCCGTAAACAGGCCTTATTGCTAATCGTCTCCATCCTGTTTGCTTTCGTTAATTTCTGCCTGATGCCGTTCAATGTTCTTCGTACACCGTATGTCATTGAAACGCTGCATGCTGGCGCTTGGGGATTAAGTCTGCTCAGTGGGCTGATGGTGGGAGGCATGTTGCTGAGCGGTGTGTGGTTGACACAAAGGGGAGCAAATTATCGTAAAAGTGTGCTGGTCATCAGCGGTATTGTTATGTTGGGTCTCAGTTATGCGATGACGGCACTCCCGGCTTATATGACGTCCTTCCAACTGCCGGTTGCAGCGACCTTTTGTCTACTGATGGGTATGGGGATTCCAATGGCTACGACACCGCTGGCTACCTATCTTATGGAAGTAACCCCTTCAGAGATGCTAGGCAGAGTGTATGCCCTCCAGAGTATGCTTGTCTTGAGTGTTGCACCACTTGGAAGTCTGGTTTCGGGAGCACTTGCAGATTGGATGACCATGCCTGTTCTGTTTATCGTCTTCGGTATTATGCTTGCCATGTCAGCAGGTATGCTGCTATTTAGCAAAAGTTTTCGAACTGCGTTGTGAAGTACATTCAGAAGCGATCATTATCCGATTTTATGTAGCATGTCATCTCCGTCTTGTTTTGACCGAAGCCCTGACACAGCGGTATAATAGAGACATCGATGGGCAACAGGTACCCCGGAAATGAGGAACAGGGATGCAGCACAAAGTTCTTTCCACAATTGAAGAAATTAAAATTTACTCCGATCCGTATCGGATACAGATTATGAATATGTTTAACAAGCAAGGCAGACCATCTACTGTCAAAGAGATCGCCGATCAGATGGGTGAGGTACCAGCCAAAGTGCACTATCATGTGAAAAAGTTGGAGAAAATTGGTCTGCTCACCATCGTTTCCACGCGGGAGATTAATGGGATTATTGCGAAGTACTACGAACCATTTACTGGAGAGATCCATCTTCGACATGAAGATGAAGACAAGGAAAACTCACCATTAAAACAGGTGTTTCGGTCCGAAACGCTCAAATTATTAAATGAAATGTTCGAACAAAGTCGTCAGCGATTCATGCATCAGGCGGAAAACGAAGACCGGATGTTTCTCTCGGATATCACGTTGTATGCAACTCGTGAGGAAGTAGAGCAATTGTATAAGAACATCATAAAACTCTGTGAGCCCTATACAACGAAAGAGAATCAACAAGGGGAACATGAGGTCTTTCAGTTATTCTCTGCCCTCTCTAAACCTATAGTGAAAATACCTGTGTCTAAGACAGATGCAAAAGAGAAAAAGAAAGCTACCTCCGGTAAGGACAAATCAACTTCGAAAACGTCCCGATCTGTTTCTAAACGGCAGGATTCTGCATCATCGGGTAGTGAGTCGGAAGAATAACGGTCGGAATAAGTGTTCAGCGTTATCGCTGGAAACAAGCAACGGCAAACGTGGCAGACCACATTCGAGAAAACTAGAAAAAGCCGCCATTGGCGGCTTTTAATGCGTGATAAGACAGGATAACGGTGGTAAATCCTATTGAATCAGCTTTAATTTTGACGCATAACCGTTACAGTCTATAACCACGTTACATGTTCTCATTGTAGTCCTTCACATCACGTTTGGCTGCAGTGGCGGGGGAGTTGGATGTGCCATATTCTTCGACCGCTTCCCAAGCATCTGCATTGTCGAACTTGCCGGCGTTACGCTGTCTTCCTTCTCCAGCACCACTTGGAGGCATGGTCATTACTTCTTCTTCAACGGGCCGATCGTTGCTGATCTCCCGGTTAGGCGTGTCATCAATACAGTATGCGGTATAGGGGATAGCCTCAAGTCGTTCGAATGGAATATCTTCTCCGCACGTTACACAAGTTCCGTATGTACCTTGTTCCATACGTTCCAATGCGTCGTTCACTTGATTGAATTCGTCTGTTAATGTATCGTCGATCGCCAGATCACGGCTGCGTTCAAATGTTTCGGTACCGGCATCTGCCGGGTGGTTATCGTATGAGGACAGCTCACCGGTTGAATCTTTCAGCGACTGGGCCGGAGCACCGTCTTCCATGCTGGATTCAAAATGACGCTGCAAGTTTTCGCGTTGCTCCAAAAGGGCGTTTTTCAGTTCTTGACGTTGATCTTTGGTTAAAGTACTCATAAGGACATGCTCCTTTCCCGTTGTGGGGTGTATGTGTCCTTACCCGAATCGGATGAAAAGCAATCATTTTCGTGAGGAATAGGGTCGTATCATTTTATATCTGACGGATTATGTGTTATAAAAAATAGAGAGAGAAAATGCCGTACGTTTTTCACTGGAAAAATGAACCATGGCTTGGCTTATAATGGAGGTTGTCAATATGGATGAACATATGAAACGAAGATTGGATAAACAAAGACAATTGTTCAAACAATTGGGTGTACAGCTAGATGCATTATCGATTCATGAAAAACAATTCAATTATAAACTTCGTGGTTATGATCCGGATGAGGTGGACGCCTATCTTGACCTGGTCATCAAAGATTACGAACGTTTCTATGCCAATATTGCAGATCTGATGGACAAATGGCAAGAGCAGCAGTTAACGATCCGCGATCTTAAGTCATCCGCGAAACCGGTGGAAGATCCGACCAAGATTGATCGCAAACAGCTGGATGATATTGTGAAACAACTGGAATACAGTGTGCGACAACTCAAGATCAGAGCACGTCCCGAACAGGATCTGTTCTCTGAATGATGTCAGCATGTCTAGGATGATCTTTAAAATGTTTAAAAAAGGTGGTTAATCATGAGTACTCATTTTTCGGTCAGTGTGCATTGTTTGTTGTTATTGTCACTCAGCGCGCCTGAACGAATCACGTCTGCACATATTGCAGGTAGCGTGAATACCAACCCTGTGGTCGTGAGACGGATTCTGGGCGGGCTGAAAAAGGCAGGATTGGTGAATTCCTCTCCTGGAACAAGAGGCTTCTATCTGGCGAAGCCATCAAGTGAGATTACATTAGCGATGATCTATCAGGCAGCCAAGGATGAAGGTCCACTGTTCCCGATTCACGGCAATTGTAACCCTGATTGTGAGGTGGGCTTGCATATAGACAGCCTCTTGACCAATCTGTATCAGGTTGCAGAGTCCAAGGTGGAGCAGTTCTTCGCATCCATTACCCTTGAAGATATGGAACGTTCCAGTTCCCAGATGTTAGCTGTCCCATCGCAGGCAGAGTAGATTGCAACAAAGACAAAAGTGAATGTTCAAAAAGGGTGGTTTTCAGTACCAAGAAGATGGGATGAAGCTAGAAATGGAGTAGCGGAGCGTAGGAAACTACGTGAGCAACGGACATTTCGGCTGAATTCCATATTCGATGCTGCGATGCCGTTAGGTATCCTTCGTAATCAAAAGCGGACTTTTTGAACGACCTCTTAAAGGAAAGGTGGGTTGTTATATGAGAATTGTAGTAATCTCCGACACGCATTGTTCACGAAAATCACGCAAGTTACCAACTCAACTCCTTGATGTATTGCCGAGCGCAGATCTCATTCTTCATGCCGGTGACTGGTCGGATTGGAGTGTACATCCATTGCTTAGTGAGTATGCACCTGTTGAAGGGGTAGCTGGTAATACGGACCCGTCCGAAATCGCTGAAAAACTGGGATATTCCCGCATAGTTGAAGTGGAGGGGCTTCGTCTGGGTCTTGTGCACGGTCATCTAGGGTCAAAGGGTACAGAGCAGAATGCAATTCATACCTTTGCAGGCCAGCATGTGGATGCTGTGATCTACGGACACTCACACATCCCGGTTATGCATACCGTGGACAACACACTGGTATTTAATCCGGGGTCGCCTACGGATCGGCGTTTTCAGAAGCAATATTCATTTGGCATCATGACGATAGATCAGGGAAAAATACAGGCTGAACACGTGTTCTTTGACCGGGATTAGAGAGAGAGGCACGGGTTGCAAATTGGACGAGTACAAGAACCAGCTACTGAAATTGCGCCTGGATAACTGATAGGGAACCTTTTCCTCAAACATCCTATATATAATTATTGTACAAGGCATCTTTGAACAGAATTGAATCTGTTCCAAGGATGTCCTTTTTGATTTGAGAACATATCATCCTCTTGGGAAGTTATCTCTGAATGGGGAATGTGCCCTGTTCGTTATCTGTCATTCATCTGTTGGTGTTTTCCCCTATGGTGACGTTCAGTGGAGTGATACAATGCCTTTACGACATAAAATGAATGCGTTTACATAAGGAGATGAATCATGATGAAACTGTCTGTATTCACCGTGGCTACCCCTGATCTGAATGCAGAAGAATTGGCATCGGCTGCTGCAGCAGCAGGGATCGATGGAATCGAGTGGAGATTCCGCGGAATTCCTGAAGATGCGATATCCGAGGAGCCTTCTTATTGGAGAAATAATCGATGTTCGGTAGATCCGAGCCGCTGGCAGGAACAGATTCCAGTTTTTCGTGAAGCGGCGGAAGGGCAAGGCAGAAAATCCATCGCACTGGTGCCGTATCTGAACTGTGGAGATTTGTCTGCAACCGAGCAGGCGTTTCAGGCTGCGGCTGGGCTGGGAGCATCAATGATGCGTGTGGGTGTTCCGGGATATGATCGCAAGACCAGCTATCCTGAATTGTATCGTAAAGCCGTTCAATACCTGAGTGAAGTACAGGAGCTGGCTAAACAGTACAACATCAAGGCCCTCGTAGAAACGCATCATCAGACCATTGCACCAACGGCATCACTGGCCTATCGACTTGTGCAATCGCTGGACCCGCAGCATGTGGGTGTATTGTACGATCCAGGTAATATGGTGCATGAAGGATATGAGAATCATCGGATGGGACTTGAGTTGTTAGGACCTTTTCTGGCTCATGTACATGTAAAAAATGCCGGGTGGTTTGAAGCAGAAGGGAAAGAATCACAAAAGGCTAATGTGACTGGGAAGAGCAGCGGAGTGAATCTGAATACAGCCTGGAAATGTCACTGGACGCCGCTGACTGAAGGCATGGTCGATTGGGTACAGATGGTGCGGGATCTTCGTGCCGTCGGGTATGACGGATACTACGGAATTGAGGATTTTAGTGGTGCCTTGGAATCCAAGGCGATGTTACAGCATTTTGCAGACGTTTTCGCCGAAATTGAGCGTCGTGTGGACGAGGAGGAGCAGTCATGAGTATCGTAAGAGTAGCGGTTATTGGTATAGGAAACATGGGAGCAGCACATGCCAGAACGTTGGTGGCTGGAGAAGTACCCGGTGCAGAGCTGGTCGCCGTATGTGATGTAAGAAGAGAGATGGAGAGCTGGGTATCCAGTCATCTTCCGGCAACGGTAACCTATTGGCAGGATGCTGAGCAGATGATGGCTTCGAGTACGATTGATGCAGTCATTATTGCAACGCCGCATTACGATCATCCGGAACAGGCCATTCAGGCTTTCCAGCATGGCTTGCATGTCATGATCGAGAAGCCGGCCGGTGTATATACGAAACAGGTACGCAAGATGAATGAAGCGGCCGCAGCCAGCGGTAAAGTCTTTTCCATGATGTACAACCAGCGGACCAACCCACTCTACATTAAACTGAGAGACTTGATTGCTTCGGGAGAACTGGGCGAGGTACGGCGTACTAACTGGATTATTACGAACTGGTATCGATCCCAAAGTTACTATGATTCCGGCGGCTGGCGGGCAACTTGGGCAGGAGAAGGTGGCGGTGTACTGATTAACCAGGACCCGCATCAACTGGATCTGTGGCAGTGGACCATTGGTATGATGCCGGTACGAATGCGTGCTTTCTGTTCGTTTGGCAAGTATCGGAACATTGAAGTGGAAGATGATGTAACGGCTTATGTGGAGTATGAAAATGGAGCAACTGGTGTTTTCGTAACGACTACTGGTGAAGCACCAGGTACGAACCGATTTGAGGTCAACGGAGACCGAGGTAAAATCGTGATCGAAGACGGAAAACTTACGTTCTGGCGACTTCGGGAATCTGAGCCTGAATTCAATCAGCGGTTTACCGGAGGTTTTGGACAGCCAGAATGCTGGAAATGCGAAATTCCGATTACAGGTGTGGAAACGGGGCATCCGGGTCTGATTCGCAACTGGGTTGACTCGATTCGTACAGGCGCACCACTCATTGCTCCCGGTGAAGATGGTATACACGGATTAACATTATCCAACGCTATGCTGCTGTCTACTTGGACGGATAACTGGGTGGATCTGCCGATCGACGAGGATCTGTTCTATGAGCATTTGCAAGAACGCATTGCTGGTTCCACGACAAAGAAAGACAAGGCATTCAGTGGCAGTCAACCTGCTGATTTGAGTCAGACGTTTAAATAAAGACGATTTGTTAGACGAATTCATTTTATTAAAAATTTTATAATGGGGATGGGATGACATGGCTAAAGACGGGATGTTCTATGCACCGAAAAGTGTCACAAAAGAGGTCGTATGTGGTCCGGGTGAGTTCACCATTGCAGCTGTAGCCTTGGATCATGGGCATGTCTACGGCATGGTTGGGGGATTGTTGGAGGCCGGGGCTACCCTCAAATGGGTGTATGATCCAGACCCGGCGAAAGTAGAGGCATTTCGAAAGCAGTTCCCACAGGCTCAAGTCGCAGCATCGGAAGCTGAAGTGCTTGCAGATGATGAGGTGTTGCTGGTGGCAAGTGCAGCGATCACTTCAGATCGTGCACCGCTTGGCATGAGAGTATTGGCCGCAGGCAAGGATTATTTTACAGACAAAGCCCCGTTCACCACGCTGGAGCAATTAAAGCTTGCACGAGAAGAAGTGAAGCGAACAGGCAAGAAGTATATGGTATATTACAGTGAACGACTGCATGTAGAAAGTGCGATCTATGCGGGGCAGCTCATTGAACAAGGGGCAATCGGCAAAGTAGTGCAAGTTATGGGCACAGGCCCGCATCGCTTAAATGCTGGAGGAAGACCTGACTGGTTCTTCAAGCATGAGCAGTATGGCGGCATTCTCTGTGATATTGGGAGTCACCAGATCGAACAATTTCTGACGTTTGCATCATGTAAAGACGCTGAGGTAGGCTTCAGCCGGGTGCATAACTTCAATCACCCACAGTTCCCTGAACTGGAAGACTTCGGCGAAGCTTCTCTGATTGGTGATAATGGAGCTTCCGGTTACTTCCGAGTGGACTGGTTCACACCGGATGGTCTGGGCACATGGGGCGATGGGCGTACCGTTATTCTGGGAACGGACGGTTATATCGAGTTGCGGAAGTATATCGATGTAGCGAGAGAACCGGAAGGTGATCAGGTCTATCTGGTAAACCATGAAGGCGAGTTTCGCTACAGCGTGAAGGGCAAGGTCGGTTATCCGTTTTTCGGTCAGCTGATTCGCGATTGTCTGGATCGAACCGAGACAGCCATGACGCAGGAACATGCATTCAAAGCGGCAGAACTTTGTCTGATTGCACAGCATAAAGCGATGAGCGAGCGTGTTGTGTGGAGTAGCGGGGCGAAGTAAATGTTTTAGGTGAAGGGGAGCAAGGGGAGAAAAGTTTGATCACTGAAGGTTATAGGCGATTCTTCTATTGTTGAGTGTGGAAAGAGCAGCCCAGGTGTGAACTGCATCCTACGTGTTAGTTATATAGCTAACATATAGGACAGTTTACTCGGGCTGCTTTTTTGAGTACGTTCGTGACTTCGCAGATGGATTAATATGGGTTATATTATATGTAGTTCGGATATTCGTTAAAAAGAGAGGTATTTACGAAGTTCGTAGATATGATGTTAGCCAAAATTATTGTGAATGTAAAAAGAAAGAAGGATTAGTATGGGGAAATATGGTGAGGCAGCTGTAAGAACCGTCAAATATCTTATTGAACATAAACAAGATAGTCCAAAGAAGGCTTGGGAAGAAGTAACAATACAAATATTTGGTGAAGGTAGCTCTTCACAGAAAAAAGGATGCCCGGAAAACACCTTTTTAGGATTATGCGAAGAAGGTTTACTCGAAGGCATTCCAAGTGGAATTTACACAAATTCAAAAAAGAATAAAGGATACGGGTTAAAGGCAGTAAAAATATTGGGTGAGATTGATAATGATAAGGACATAAATCAAAGAGCATTATGGAAAGAAGTAATTGGAGATCAAGACATTAAGTACAATTCACAAATGGATGTCGTTCTGGCTTTATGGAGAGAAGGGATGATAAGGCTTTGAGTGGTTAACTCGAGGAAGACAATAACTTCGGCTAACATAATATTCAAGCCATGGCTCCGTTGGAGCCTTGGTCTGCGGGGATGGATTTCGGAGAGGGATTTCAGCAGACAACCCCTTCGGGGTTCATGAATACAGGAACGTTATATGACATGGGCTTAGAGAGTATAAAAAAATAAACAAAAGGAACTGATTACATGCCAAGGTTGTACTGTCCATGCGGAGATTTTATACATAACTTAAGTAATATACCTGACGATGGTTTTCTGACTGTAAGAGATAGAGACTACGAAGAATTATTGGAAACAGAAAATAATAGGAGTATTTTAAGTGAATTACAACCAAATAGTGAAACAAAAGAATGGAAAGAATTAATTATTTCTGATGAAAGAATTATTAATTTAACTGAAAGAATTTATGAATGTCCTGAATGCAATAGACTTATGTGGATGAAGAAGAATGGAATGGTCAATATATATGAACAAACCAATAGAATAAAATATTAAATAAGAACCAAATGTTTGAAAGCTATTCATTGAAGAGCCCACGTCATATAACATAATATTCATGCTGTGGCTCCTTCGGAACCTTGGTCTGCGGATGGATTTCGAGGAGGAATTTCAGCAGACAACCCCTAGGGGGTTCATGAATACAGGAACGTTAGGCGAAATTGCGAAGAGAAAGGAAGAAACTTTATGGAAAAGCATGTTAAAGAGCTTTTTACCTGGAAAGTGCTTAATGAGGCGGCTCAAAAGTTTAATATTGTTGAATCAAGTCTTCAAGATTTAGAAGGATTTCAAAACTTTGTTTATTTTGGGAAGTCAAATGAAACAAGTGTTGTTCTCCGGGTAACACATAAATCACATCGAAGTGAAGAAGAGATTTTATCTGAAATTGATTTTATTAATTACTTGTCTAAAAATAATGTATCTGTTTCAAAAGCTGTGAACTCTATTGATGGGGGATTTGTAGAGAAAATAGATAATGGGGAATTTTATGCAACTTCTTTTGAGTTTTCTAGTGGACGAAAGGCTAGAATTGCTGAAGAAAGCAATTTGTTCTATCAAAGAGTTGGTAATTATACAGGAAGAATGCATAATCTTTCAAAGAAATTAAATCCAATTGATGATTTAAACAGGAGACAATGGCATGAAAAAGAGTTCCTTATCAATATGAAAAAGTATTTACCCGCGGAACTATCTTATGTAATTGACAAATACGAAATTCTGAAAAATGAACTCAGCCGGCTTCCCAAGAATACTGATTCATATGGAATTATCCATGGAGATTTAAATCATGGGAATTATTTGAACATAGACGATGATGTATTCTTTATTGATTTTGATGAAGCCGAATACAGTTGGTTTGTTAGTGATATTGCTATTCCTTTATTCTATGAAATTCCGATCCCTTGGGTAGTAGATGGAAAACAAAGGTTAGAGATAACCAAGAGGTATTATTATAATTTCATGGATGGGTATGTAAAAGAAAATACAATTGATAATGCATGTTTGAAATTAATACCTTATTTTATTAATCTTAGACAGTTTGGAGTAGTTTCAGCGATTTATAGAAGTTATAATTTTCATAATTATAACAACTGGAGTGATTGGGACAAGGAAGCATTGAAATTTTATTTGAATAATATCGAGAAGGATATCCCTTATATTGAAATGGATTTTTGTAAGTAGTTCAATGCGGCATCGCCTAACATTATATTCACGCTTCGGGGCTTACGCCCTTTGGTCGTCCAGATGTATAATCATAGGAGATAACCCGACCCGGACGACACACGAGCCGACCTAAGATAAGAGTTATCTAAGGTCGGCTCGCGTCGTGAATACAGGAACGTTATACGACAATTCGGGAAAGTTGGTGAAGAACCATTTATCAGATATTTCAAAAGGAGTTTCAAAATGCGATATTTGAAGATGACGTTTATCTTCGTCCAGTCATCACAAAAGAGACCGGTGAAGACTTAATCGTTGAGTTCCATGTTTTTTTATATTTTACCGATTTGTTCATTCAAAAATGGGAAGTTGAATTTAAACAAGTTAGAGATTATAAAATTACTTTAGATTTTATTGAAGATATAGAACTGGAGACTAATCATCCATTATTACTCGAATATCTTGAACCAACGAATGAATTATATTTCAAAGGGGTATCAAATGAAGTTTTTAAAGTCATTGGAGAACTATTAATTGAACATCAAAAAGTGACAGACAAATGGATTGAATTTCAACATTTTATGAATGGATCACTTGAATGGCTCCTAAACCAACAACAGGGACTTCTGGCCAAAGGACCAGAGACAATTATTAAAACATACAAGGAAGTGCTAGAAAGGAATCATCTTAATCCAAACATAATACAACTCAAATCAGATCATGAAGAATTAAAAGTAGCAATATTAGGAAAGTCATTTGTCATATGTAAGGACTTAGGATTCAAGAAAATTTTGTAGTGTAATCGTGGTAGTCCGAATCGTCGTATAACAACATATTCACGCAGTGTGGCATTCGCCCCCTTGGTCTGACTGGAGATTTAGCAGGAAGCGCATGCAGTCAGACAACCCTGCAAGCCTAAGTCTTCGACCCACTCCCTACCGTCGTTTAAGGCTTTCGGGTTCGTGAATACAAGAACGTTATACGACAGAATCAAATGAAAAAAGAGCCGTTTGGCGCTCAATTAGAGGTTACATTTAATTCATTATGTAATTGAAGAGCATCCTTAAAACCTTGTAAGTAGATTTCACGTTCTAGGATTGTTTGAACAGAAAGATCTGCATCATCGTAAAGAAATAGAGTTTTATGCATATCCTGAGGTAGAAGTTCATGTAACTGTTTGAAGTAAAGATTCCGATCGGATGAGAATTGATTATAGATGGAGTTGTTCTTGAGAAGATCGCTATATAAGGCTTCAATTCGATTACGAATCAACGAATCAAGTAAGACTTCTAAAGAATTGTGCATGAATGATCACCGTCCGTTATATTTTATTTTACGAATAAAAATTTAACTTGTTGAACATTATTTTATCATAATGAAATTCTTAGTCAAGACATATCAAAGATATTTTTGATTAAGAAAATATACTTTCATATAATTAAAGAAAAATTCAATTCGGATATGAAGGGATACCAGATGATAAGTTATAAACCATTTCAAAAATTACTGATTGACAGGGATATTAAGAAACAAGATTTATTAAAAATGACGGGGATTTCATCGGCAACGATGGCAAAACTTAATACGAATGAGTATGTATCGTTAGAAGTAATTGATAAATTATGTACGGCATTGGGATGTCAGCCTGGAGATCTATTGGAACATAAAGCAGATCAATGATGGGATGAGATATCTGCTGGTTACTCAAAGATGGGATTCCGTCGTATAACATAATATTCAAGCTGCGGCTCCTTACGGAGCCTTGGTCTGCTGGAAGTATTTCATGGGAGCGCTTCAGCAGACACATTCAACTACGTTGAATGTCATGAATACGGGAACGTTAGGTGAAATCCTGCGGAACATATAAATTGAGGAGAATTTCAAGATGGAAAGAACAAATGTAAAAGTCGAATTCAGTATATTTGGCGATCAATTTGACCCCAATATCATTACAAACACATTATTAATTAATCCTACAAGAGCATGGTTTAAAGGCGATCCAATACGAAGAGATCTAGTTCGTAAGGAAACTTGTTGGGAAATATCCACAGACTATGAAGAGTCTTTTGATATCAATGATCAAATCAATAAGGTTAAAGCTTTAATTCAGGATCAAAAAGATCAAGTCGTAAAGTTAATTGAACAGAACAATCTTGAATGTAAGTTCGAAGTTGTAATTAATATTGAGAACAACGTAAAGCCTGCCATGTATCTAAATAAAGACACAATAAAGTTTATTTATGATCTAGGGGCAGAAATTGATTTTGACTTATACATTTATAGCTAAGACCTTATGCGAGAAGACTCAAAGAAGAGCAGTACATCACCTAACATAATATTCACGCTGCGGGCATACGCCCTTGGCCCGTCATACGCCGGACACCCGACATGCGTCGGGTCGTTAATACAGGAACGTTAGGTGAAATTTCTGAAAATGGAGGAACTAATTTGTGGGATAAATTAATACAGCTCGATGGTGAAACATTAAAATCAGTAATTTCGCTTTTCGCGTTATTTTTTTCATTACTAGCTATAGTAATTACTTTTTGGAATGTAAATAGACAACGAGTTGCTAATCTAAAGAATGACACTGAAAAATTTAAAAGAGAATTAAATCTAAAAACATGTGATGAGTTAATTGAAAAGATATTTAGTGCTAAACAACTGCTGCAAAGGACGCGAAGTCTTGAGGGACAATTAAGGTGGATGATATTTGGAGCTAAGTCGCAAGAAGAATTTAATGAAGATTTATGGGGGATTATTGAAGATAAGAGCATAGAGGATTTATGGCTGTACATTCTGAAGAGAGAAATAATTCTTAAAAAGTACAAGGTAGATTGTGAAAAACTGTATAAGGAATGGGATAGATCTACACAAGAAATTTGGAAATTTAAGAACTTTTGGATTCCAGGGAGAACAGATCAAGAACTTTTTGAAGAAATCATAAAACCTAATGAGGTAGCTGAACCTTTAATTGAACTAACTGAAAAATTACAGAGACAGATTCAGAATGATTTTTTAGGTCATATTTATCAAAATAAGATTTGAAATATAGACCAGTTATGTTTATGAATGAAGTCAGAAACATCACCTAACATAACATTCCTGCATCGTCGCTGACGCTCCTTGGTCGCCAAGGGGGATTTCGAAGTAGTGATTTCATGCGACACATTCAACCAGCTAAGTCTGACGACCCGGACCTACGGTCCTTAAGCTGCTTGAACGCCAGGAATGCACAAACGTTATAAGAAATCGGCGTAAAGAGTAAATCATAATTAATGAAAATACATAGGAGTAAATCTATGAATTACAAATATAGTCTATTCGACGAGGATGGCAGTTTAATTATCGGACATTGCGATAATATTGCTGGATTATTAGAAACGAACATTAGTGAAACTGCGGATGGGGATTACTACGATCTCAGTTTTATTAATTTTCATTTCAGCGCTGACTTTAAACAGATTTGCTCAAACCGAAAGTATCCCATAAGTAATTTATACATACTTATTTTAGATCATTGTGGTAATAAGATAGGTAATTATTATTTTGTATTGAATACTCAGAAAGTATTTACTTCTTCAGATTTAAAAGATGGGCGAGATGTTAATATTGCTGGTTATCTTCCAATTGCTCTTTCTATGGAAATTCTAAGACTCTGGGATCTTGGTAGAGAGTTAAAACAAAACAATATTTGGTCTCAATTTACTAACCACCAGCGCGAGATCTGGATGGGGATAATCAGAAATCGCAATAATTGTTGTAAAATCTCCAGTAATATTCAGGACATTAATCAAACGTATTATGTTGATGGTCGAAATATCACAGATAAGATTTCTTTTTATTTTGCGCTGGGTGAATCCATCAATGGCCCCGGGGGGTATTTCGGCGGATGTCTGGACAGCTTGTCAGATTGCTTGTGCGGAGGCTTTGGTGTGAAACCACCTTTTACGATTGAAATCAATGGATTTGCTGAATGCGAAATAATTGAGAATATTTTAGAAGTGCTTATCGAACATAATGTTACAATCAAACTTTAAAACTAAAAATGATTTTTTGAAAGTTAATCGAAGAAGACACCCACATCTTATAACATAATATTCACGCTGCGGCTCCGATGGAGCCATGGTCTGCGGGAAGGATATCAAAGAGGGATTTCAGCAGACAACCCCTTTGGGGTTTATGAATACAGGAACGTTAGCTGAAATTAATGAAGAAACTTAATAAACCTTTACTAACTTCCAGAAAGGATAAACATGTATAAGTTAATAACTTTATTGATTTTAGTAGTTCTGTTGGGCTGTTCGGATAATACGCGAAGGAGCTCCGAACAAAATGATGCAATAAATGATAGTACTTTGAAGGAGGAACTTAATGAAATGTATACCTATAAAGCTATGACTGAAGAAGATGAAACATTAGGATCCTCAAAATTTCTGGATACAAGCATTATTGCGGGTGAAGAAAGTGCGAAGTTTAGAGGATCGCTTCTTACTTTGTTTGGTGAACCGTTATATAAGTCAGATAATGCTGAAGATGCGTACTATTATTTAATTGAAGTAAGCGATGATACAAGTAAGTGGTACTTTACTGTTTATGAAGGTCCTTCAGGACCTGCGATTGGTTATGATGAAAAGGAAAACCAAGCAACCGCAAGGGAAGCCTCCAAAGCTTTGCTAGAGAAAATTAAAGAAACCACACCTTCTGATTTTAATGAAGTCATATATTACGAAGACTTTGACTCGAAAATTACATATGGATGTAAGAATGGAGAATGTTTTTATAATGAAGAAGAAGGTCGTTAGAACTCGAAGGTATTTCATAGGAGTCATTAACTCCAGCTAACATAATATTCACGCTGCGGGCATACGCCCTTGGTCCGACGGACACCCGACATGCGTCGGGTCGCTAATATACAAAGTTAGTAGAAATCAGGTGAATGCTTAATTAAATCATAAAGATTAGATAAACTATTAGTTAAGGGCGGGGATTTCAATGAGTAGATTGTTACTAACCTCTTGTGGTTTTTATACTGAAGATATTAAAAATCAATTTCTGGAGTTTATTGATGGAGATATTTCTAAATTAAAAGTCTCAATTATTACAACAGCATCCCCTTCAAAAGAAACGAATAGATATGCACAAAGAGCATTGCAAGAGTTTAAGGACATGGGATTTCAGCATATCAATTTTGTAGATATAGAATTTGATGATCCGCAAATTCTCTTACATAGAGATGTTATATATATCAATGGTGGGAATCCATGTACATTATTGTATTATGCTAAGAAAAGTGGTGCTGATGGAATTATCAGAACGCTGGCCGCACAGAATGTAATTATCGTTGGAGTAAGTGCAGGAACGTTATTACTGGGGCCGAGTATTAACATTGTCGATTTCTTTACTCCACAGATGAACACCATGAATTTAACGGATTTTAAAGCATTAGGTGTAACCGACAAACTTATTTTTCCTCACTATGATCGAGAGGACATATTTAAAGATAGTACTAATAAAACAATTGAAGAGAGAATAGTAGAATTTGAATGCAATGAGAACTGTAAAGTGACAAGGCTTAAAGATGAAGAATATATCTCAATCTTAATAAACCAAGCACATTGAAAGTTGTAAATTCATTGAAAATAACTCGAAGAAGCTCATAGTTTAGGAGGAGTCTATATGATATTAGAAAAAGTTATAAATAGAATTGCAATACAAAGTGAATATAAGGATTTGGTTGATAAGTATATAGGTCATATACTTAACGAATTTAAAGGTAAGATTCATAGTATTTATATGTGTGGCTCGATTCCAAAAGGAACAGCTAAACCTTATAAGTCAGATGCAGACTTTACTATTGTATGTGCAAATCCCGAAGATATTGATTACGAAAGATTGTCAATGATTAAAGACAGGCTTTTGGAAGAATATCCATTCGTCACTAAGATGGATACGATCATTTGCTCGATTGATGATGTATTAAGTAGACCGAATGATTGGGGTTTTTGGATTAAGATCATTTGTGTTTGCATACATGGGGAGGACATTGGTGAAAAAGTACCCCCGATCATAATTTCTCCAGAATTCATTTTAGACTTAAATACAGATACCAAGGAGGAAGTAGATCGTGTACATCGTTCACTTTCTAATGTTAGTGATCACTCAATGAAAACTAGATATATTAAAGGGTACTCTAAGAGATTAATTCGTGCATTATACTCTTTGATTTTAGAAGATACAGGGGTATGGGAAGATGAAATCATTAAGATGAAGAATGCCATATTAAACTATTGTGAGATTAACTCCGCTTTAGTTGAGTATCTATATGCTTGTTACCTGGATAGTAGCAATGTACTTGTTGAAGAGTTTTTGAGAATTGCAGATGAAGTATATCACTATTTTGAGAACGCCTTACATACAATGGCTGCCTCAAGAAATTAATTTGGCTAAAAATATATTGACGATACTGATGACTCGGAGAAGCGAGTGACCACATCCAGCCCCCTAAGCCCGTCGGGACGTCACTGAATTTAGGTGTTCCGCAAGCCTCACAACTATAAGGAGCAACTCTAAGGGGTCAGGACGTCGTCAATACAAAACGATGTCCATGGCTTGGGCATGACCCGTCTCCTAGAATTCAGTATTTTGATGATTACGCCTTAGTATGGTCAGATGATCCGGTAAGCATTAAGTTTACCTATAATGAACTGGTAGAAAGCCTTAAGAAATGCAAAAAGGACTTATTAGATTTATAGAAGAACCATTATATAAATGGATTAAGGTAAGAATAGGAAATCAACAAAACCTATGTAAAATCGAAGAAACAGTAAGCCAGAAACAATTCAATCTATTTAAAGGTATAAACGAAGAGGTGACGATAAGATGTCTGATTTTCTTTTATATGACTTTTTACAAATATATTCCGATGAGAATTATATCAAGAAAATAAAAACCATTGATATTGAACAATTCGTCACTCAATCGTTGGGGTTTAAGAAAATAAGTAACTTAAAGTTCTCCAAAATCATTTATGGTGAGTCAGTAGTAGCTACAGGGATTTTGGTTAATACTAATGGCGGCTATGCTTTTGATACGTTAGAGGGCGTAGAGGAGATTAACTTAATCGAAATCGATATACCGTTAATGATTGATATTAAAATAGAAAAAGCGATCTTAGAGATTGCAAATACGATAGCAAGTAAATACTCATGGATAATAGAAGAGCGTAGATAATAAATGAATTTTTGAGTGACTTAATCAGAGAAGATGTTCACATGCTATAACATAATATTCACGCTACGGACATTCGTCATGGGCCCGGCATAAGCTGGACACTCAGCGTTCGCTGGGTCGTGAATACGGGAACGTTCTGAGAAAGTGATGTAGACATTGTATGGAGGGAGACTATTCTAGATGATTCGAAATACAGTACGAGCATTGATTATCCAGAATGACAATCTTTTATTAATAAAGAAAAGAAGAGCAAATATAGGTATTTATTATGTACTGCCTGGAGGAGCTCAAGAAGAGAACGAAACATTGGAACAGGCTTTAAGTCGCGAGTGTATGGAAGAGCTGGGTATTGAAATATCGAGTAGTGGGTTAGTTTGTGTAAGAGAATACATATCGCCCTTCACTGGCTAAGTCCGTCGTACCTGCGCTTACGCGCTTAAGCCAGTGAGGGTTCGTAAATACTTTATTTTTTGGGGGCATCTCAAGGATAAGTAAAAAAACAATAATTATTGAAGATTACAACAATCAATGGCCTGAAATGTTTTCTGATCTGAAATCCATCATAGAACATATACTCGGAGAACTAGTACTAAGAATTGAGCACGTTGGTAGTACCGCAGTACCTGGACTAGCGGCAAAACCTATTTTAGATATTGATGTAGTAATTGATTCTATGGACTTGCTTCCAGATGTAATTCAAGGATTAGAAAGTTTAGGTTACTATCATGAAGGTAATTTGAGTGTTGAGAACAGAGAAGCTTTTGCAAGAAAAGATGCAAATGTTCCTTATAGCACAGTAAAAATACAGAAACCTGAACATCATTTATATGTTTGTAATAAAGAGAGCAAAGAGTTATTAAGACATATATCCTTCAGAGATGCATTAATTGGCAATCCCGAATATGTAGTCAAATATGCCAATCTAAAGAAAGAACTTGCTATTAAATATATAGAAAATCGTCAGTCTTATACGGATGGGAAGACCGAATTTGTAAATAAAGTACTTAATGAATATGGAAAGAACTTGTAGGTTGCTCAATGGGACTAAAACATCCGATAACTAATATTAACGCTGCGGAGCTAACGCCCCTTGGTCTGCCAGAGATATTTCGAGGAATTCGTATCAAACAGACAACTCCTACGATGCTAGGTCTTCGACCCAGTCGCTTGTGTTCTTTAAGCTCTCGGGTTTGTGAATAAAACAACGTTATCGGAAATCTCACAAAGGATATGAAAACGTGAATACTAAAGATTTTAGAAAGCTAATTAGGGTGTATTTTGCTCCAAAACTACATGAGGTTGGGTTTATGGGAACCGATCATCATTTTGTTAAGACAACTGATCATCACTTTATTTATACTCTGGTGATTCAGGCAGATAAATCCGGTGGATCTTGTGTTATGGAGATGGGGGTGCATCTAGATTTTCTCCCTAATTCTATTGGTGAATTTAAGTCTTCAAATGAAATCACGACCTATGATTGTGAGTTCAGAAAACGTCTTAATAAAAATCCAAATTGGTTTAAGAGATTTTTTTCAGTGGAACGTGAAAGATGGTTTCAATACGGAGAAACAGACGATGATGCAATAGTTACTATAAATGAAATGAAACAGTTATTTTTGGATCAAGGAATGAGTTATTATTCTCAATTCAATGATTTCCCTAGGATGATTACATCAATTTCATTAGCCGAGATAATATCTGGATCTAAGAAAATTGAAGATTTTGGAGCTCCACTTGATTTAAGGTTGGTTTTGTTAATTGCACGAACGCATAAATTTCTAGGTAATGATAGGGACGCGAAAGAATATGCTCAATGGGGATTAAATAATATTGGGAAAGCAACAGGACTCATTAAGGACTTTGAGGGCATAGTTCGAGGGAGTTTGTGAGACATCATATCCGTGCGTGCTTCGGAGCCTTAAGGCTCCTCAGTCCGCCGAAGGGGAATGGCAGGGAAGTGTATTCAGCGGATACATCCGTACAGACTAACCGCATCTCGGCCGCTCCCATTGGTTGCTTAAGTCAGTGGGACGTTGTGGATACAGTAACTTTATGCGCCATTAAAGGAGATTAATTTATGAAAGGTAAGATACTCTTATTATTTTTTATTACGATAGTGTTTTCATCCTGCCAAAATAGTAGTCAATTGACTACCTTGAACAGCGAAACTAAATCAATAATGAATTCTGAACTGCCTCCTGATGTAGTGAGTACACGTAATGGAACGGAATTGAAAGAAATAACTGAAGGTCGATCAGATGCTTCTAACAATGAAGTGTTATCCATGAGCATTGGGAACTATGAATTGAAAGGAGAATTTTATGATGAAATGCTTCGAAATCCTATAGATCATGATTATGAAGTGGAATTTAATGAGGCTCAAAATTCAAATGAGATTATTACAACAATGGGATGGGGGGCGTTGGAAAGCAAATATACAGAGATTTGGAATAAAGAGTTGAATCAAATATATAAAAAGCTTCTTTCTAAGTTGGATGAAGAACCAAGAGAAGCACTAATTGAATCGCAGAAAGAATGGTTACAGTATCACTTAAAGGAAACAAAATTTGTAGAGAAGACATTTAGTTACCTTGGATCAAAAGGATCGGTAAGCCTAGGCACGGTTATACGGGAGAGAATTAGGGAAAGAACGATGCAATTATTTGAATATCGATATTTGTTAGATGGTGAAGTTGAGTTTTTATACCAAAGTAAAAAATAGAGTTGAAATCTTAATCACAAGTTTTAGGTGATGCTTCGAAGAGAGTAACGGCGCATAACATGTATTCAAGCTGTGGGATGGATTAGGAAGAGGGAATTCAGCAGACACCCCTTCGGGTTTATGAACACAGGAACGTTATCGTGAATCAGCAACCATATAAAAAGGATCTATTTGGGTGCATATAATTTTGTCAGGAAGTGATTGGGTGAATAAAGAAATTCTACTTGAATGGGATAAGCAGTATAATGCGATGAAACGTACGAAAGATCAATATTGGAAGACTTATAGGAAATGGCGTGATGAAAACAAAGACGACTATCACAATACTTTTATGGGCAAATTATATGATGAATATATAACTATTCAAGAGCGTGCTATATATCTGAAATATAGTTTTAACACAACAGAAACTGTGGTATTTTGTTCGGTTAATATATTTTACGTAGAAGAACATATAGGAACCTATGACATAGAGTTCTTTTTGAATGGTGAGATTGCTGATGATTATCTGGATTTTGGGGACATGTTACTTAAAGATAGGATTACTAAGGTGAAGCATAACTTGAAGGTTGCAAGAAGGGCTCTGAAACTAGGATTTGAAATATCAGACATTTCTAAAATTACGGAAGTCCCACTTGAGTATTTAGAAATATTAAAAAAGAAATATAGTTGAACGTTAGACGAAACTCTTGAAATTGGAAAAAAACATCCAGTGATTTACTCCAGGAGGCTGAGGAACAATGGGAATTAAAAAGCCTAAGATCATTGCTATTGCAGCAGTATCAGGGGGAGGGAAAACCACTATTACGTCACGTCTAACCCAAGTGCTAAATAATTCGACGATCTTATATTTCGATGAGTATGATTTAAAAGGACCCGACGATGTTGTTAACTGGGTTGAGCGAGGCGCTGATTGTAATGAGTGGAACCTAGAGCCACTAATTTCTGATTTGAGAAATCTTATTTCTTCAGAAGGAACGGAATTCATATTGTTGGATTATCCATTTGCAAGGTTACACGACAAATTGAAAAATATTGATCTGACTATTTTCATAGATACACCTCTTGATATAGCAATGGCAAGAAGAATATTAAGAGATTTTAGTAACAAGAATGCAGAAGCTATTTTAGATGATTTAAGTCTTTATTTATCTGGCGGGAGAAGTGGATATGAAAGTATGTTGAAGACAATAAAACCAAATTCAGATCTGATTATTGATGGTCTATTACCTACTGAGGAAATAGTTAACATCATATGTGATAGGATAAAGAGCTGATATCAAGTATATTCGAGCCTGCCAAAGAATCGCCTCACAACCTATCTATGCAGCGTCGCTAACGCTCTTTAGTTTGTTCATGGATAGGGAAAGAGCGAAATTAGACAGGGTAACGTAATACAGCAGCATTTCAAGGAGGATTATATGAAGACGACCATCTATATGGTTAGGCATGCTGAATCACCATACGATGAAGGAAGCGAAATTACTAGAGGACTCACTACGAAGGGCAAGAGGGATATTGAAAAAGTTACTGAAATACTTAAAGTAGAAGGAATAGATGTTATTATATCCAGCCCATATAACCGAGCAATCCTTAGTGTTGAGGGGTTGGCACAATACTTTGAATTAGATATCAAAACATATGAAGATCTAAGGGAAAGGTTTTTTGCTGAAGAAACTATTGATAACACTGAGTTAATGTCAGTTATTAGAGATAAATTTAATGATTTTGATTATTCTTTACCAGGTGGGGAGTCTAATGCTGATTGTCAGAATAGATCGATATCAGTGATTAAAAACATATTAAAAGAACACGCTGGGAAGAAAATAGCTATTGGAACACATGGAGTTGTAATGACTTTGCTGATGAATTATTTTGATTCAAGTTATGGTTTAAATTTTTTAGATCAATTAAAGAAGCCAGATATTTATAAATTACGTTTTGAAAATGTTGAATTAATAGATGTAATAAGACTGTGGAAGGGATAGTCCTTCAAAAGTTCATTAACTACCAAACCAAGATCGCAATCATTGGTGATTTTTCGAGTTATTCGAGTAAGAGCCTTAAGGATTTTATATATGAGTGCAATAATGGAAAAGATATATTCTTCCTGCCGAATGAAGATCAGGCTATTGAGAAACTAAGCAAGGCTTAAGCGAATTCACTCGGTGTATTCTGAAAGCGTTCTATAATGACATTCCTTCCTATTTCGATGCTCATTGGTATGGAGCAGTATCAAATCTATGTCTTCCACAGTAATACTTTTATTAAACATACTCTATGTAAAAGGAAGATGATTACGATGGAAAAAGGCAAAATTATATTTTTGAATGGTGTAACCAGTTCTGGTAAAACTTCAATCGTAGAAGCAATGCAAGACTACTCTGAACCATTTTTCTACGTTGTGGCTAATGATCTTTTTGAAAATACAATCGGAGATAAACATCTCCAGACGGATTACTGGAAGTACCTTAGTGAAGCCATCATTATGATGTATCACACGGCAAAGTTATTTTCGGATAGCGGGAAGCATGTTCTGATCGATGGCATACTTGTCGAAAGACCTGAGCTCACGCCACATTATGAACAAGTCAAAAACATTTTTGACGGGTACCCATTGGATATCGTTGAGTTATATTGTCCTTTGGACATTTGTCGTCAGCGGAATATCGAACGTGGGGATCGAAGAGAAGATCAATCAGATGAGCAAAATAAAATCATGGCACCCAACATTCACTATAGTTATTCGGTTGATACGAGTGTGAATACACCGGAAGAGTGTGCAGAAATGATTATTACTTCCCTATTCAAACCACGTCATGGAACATTGGAAACTAACAAATAATACACAACGAAGCTGGGGCATCCAATAACATGGTATTCCAGCTTTTTGATTATCTAGGGGGATGAAATGAGCGCTACATTTGCGATACAAACAAGAAAAAGTATTGTTGATGATTTAAGACGAATAGGAATCAGTGAGGGCATGACGTTAATTGTCCACTCCTCCTTGAAATCCATAGGGAAAGTTGTAGGCGGGCCTGTAAGTATCATTCTAGCTTTAGAAGAAGCCGTGGGAGAGAACGGAAATATTGTGATGCCGACTCAAACTGAACATTTATGTGAGCCCGCAATACATGATGGTAGTGGCTTAACCGTAGAGGAAATCAAGATCATAAAAGAAAACATGCCTATCTATTATCCCGATCTAACGCCCACTTCGTATATGGGGATTATTCCAGAGGTGTTCAGAAAGCAAAATAATGTGTTCCGAAGCTCACATCCTCATATGTCATTTGCTGCTTGGGGTAAAGAAGCTGAACAAATAACAGCAGATCATAAGCTGGATTATGCATTGAGCGTAACTTCCCCATTAGGCAAGGTCTACGAGCTAGGCGGGTATATTCTATTACTTGGTGCTCCAACGAATAGTAATACATCCTTACATTTGGCTGAGTATAGACAGCAGAATACATTTGTTAAGCCAAAAGTGTGGGGAGTGAAAATGCTGATCGAGGAGCATGAACAATGGGTTACGTATAATGATATTAATAATGAATCGGATGATTTTGATCAGATTTTTGATGAGTTTAACATGAATACTAATATTGTAACAGAGGGCCTGGTAGGAGAAGCTGTGAGTTATCTGATACCACATAGAGAGATGGTAGATTATGCTGTGGGCTGGATGAATCGGAGTAGGAGCTAATTAAATGAGGTGCACTATTTCACGAGAAGGGAATGTCTAATAATGACCAACGAAATGGAACAACGAATTCAATCTTTCGAAGAGTGGGGTTTGTTTGTAAAGACGATGATAAATCTCGATGAGAAGATATGGAATGCCAGCATGGAAGAAGGGAAGTGGACGATAAAATCAATTGTAAGTCATATGATGTTATGGGATCAATATTTTTACGAGGAGGCTATTAGAAAGATCGCCTTGAAAAAACAGGTTACTGTGAAGCACTTGGATTTTGATGAGTTTAATCGCAAAGCCATTGCGTATGGAAACAGCACTGAAACGAGAGAAATTGTTGAAAAGGCTATATCTTATCGCCAAAAAATTATTAATGACATTAGTGTATTATCGGAAGAACAGATACATCAAACGTATTTGGACGCCGAAGGTAACATATTTTACATTCCTCAATACCTTGAAGATTTTATATGGCATGACCAACATCATATGACACCGTTAAAAGAATATATTAGTAGCCTAAGAGCATAAAGGGTATGAAAGAGGAACAGTTTAATCGTTTTAATCCGGGTGATGACAAAATGAAAGGCAGACCACAGCTTGTTTTAGATATTGCAGGTGTTTTGTTAAGTAATATGTCAGCTAATTGTTGGGACGATATGGCTCAGGAATATAATCTATCCTCAGATACATTGAAAGAGCATTTCAAAGGCATTAAAAGAGCGCTTTGGATGGGAAGCATGAAAGAAGAACAATTTTTGGAATGGTTAATCGAGACGTATCCTACAGTACCATTAAACAGAGCTAAGTAAATAATATTAAATGCAATAGTTCCTTTACCGGCTACTCAATATCTTGAAGGCTGGAGTAAACTTGCTGATATTCATCTACTAAGCAATCATTGCAAGGAATGGATAGAGCCGAATATGAGCAGTATTAACAAATTTGCGAAAAGTGTAACGATCTCTAATCAAGTTGGTTTATGCAAACCTGATATTGAGATATACAAACGGGGTGACTCCTTTTTGCCTATTGGAGAAGAGGTTTTATTTATAGAGGATCAAGAGAAAAATTTAAAATCTGCGAAAGCTCTTGGGTGGGAGACATTACTTGCAGATGAGCACTGTAATTGGGTTACCAAAGTTGAGCCATTAATTAGAGGGACAGAAGGAGGTTGATTGTTCTGAAACATTTACACAGTATTTTCTCATTATTATTTATCATGTTAGGAGTTGTTATTATTACGATCTCGAACATAATTGAAGAGGTGATTCCAAAATTAGGCTATGCGGCATTTCAGTCAGCGGCAGCTGGCAGTTATACTCCGAGTGATTATCAAGTGGATTTTGCACTGAATTATTGGATTGGGGCGATATGTATTCTAGGTGGCATCATCTGCTTAATTAGTACAATGAATGTTGTCCGAAACTACATTCGTGAAATGAATTTAAGAAACAGAGCGTTTGATGAAGCTCATAATTATGATGATACAAGAGGACAGAAGTAGTATATGATATAACATAAAAAAGGAAGGGGCAGATATACATGATTACATTCCAATACTTTGAACCGGAAGATTTTGATCAACTGATCGAATGGAGTGGGGATGAAGCGTTTCTGCTCCAGTGGGCCGGGCCTCAGTTTCATTATCCACTTTCCAGGGAACAACTATCTGATTATTTGGATGGTGCGAATGATAAGAACACTTCGAATAAGTTCATATATAAAGTGGTGGATGAATTCACTCAGGAGATTGTCGGCCATATTGCTCTGGGTGGTATCGATCGATATAATCGTTCAGGGCGCATTGGTAAGGTGCTCCTTGGCAAGCCATATCAGGGTAAAGGATATGGGAAGCAAATGATCGATGAGGCACTACGAATTGGATTTGAAGAGGAAGGATTGCATCGGATCAGTCTGGGCGTTTTTGATTTTAATGCATCAGCCATCCGATGTTATGAGAAAGCGGGCTTTGTACAAGAAGGACTTATTCGCGATGCTAGAAGATATGAAGATACATTCTGGAATCTAATCGAGATGAGCATTTTAGAAGATGAATGGAGAAGAATAAACGCCACTTAATGCAGAAGGAGCATACCCTTGCGAGTAAAATCTCGACTCCATGGTTGTGCTCTTTTGTAACATTTAGATTGGGAGTGATGAAATGATCATCATAATTAACGGAGCATTTGGTTCCGGAAAAACTTCGACAGCAGAAGCACTTCAGCCTTTGATTGCAAACAGCATGATCTATGATCCTGAAGAAATTGGTTATATGCTCAGAAAACTTCTCCCGGAGAATTGTAGAGAGGAGAGGGAACGGACGGATGATTTTCAAGATATCGAACTATGGAGAATTCTAACCGTAAAGACAGCTAAAGAAGTAAAGCAAAAATACAACAAACACTTAATCATCCCCATGACCATCTATAAAGAGGAAAACTTTCATTACATTTATAACGGGTTAAAAGAGATCGATCAGGACATTCATCATTTTTGCCTAACGGCCACAGAAGAGACGATTTATCATCGTTTGGCTAAACGCGGAGATGAATATGGAGGCTGGCAGTATCAACAAGCACCAAAGTGTGTTGAGGCTTTCAAGGATGAACAATTTCAAACCCACATCGCTACAGACCATCTGGAGACCAGTGAAATCATAGAACTCATATTGAAGAAGGTCCTATCCAAATAATCACCATTCGTTTTTAATAGGAGGGGTTTATGATGATGATTGTACATGTACTCTTAAGAAAAGAATGGGAAGCCGCGTTGATCAATGGGGTATACAGAGCAGCATCCTTAGAAAAAGAAGGTTTCATTCATTGCTCACCTGTAGATAAGATTGTAGCTGTGGCTAATTATAATTACCTTGGGACAAAGGGGTTAGTATTACTCGGCTTGAATGCATCTAAAATAAAATCCAAAGTTGTATGGGAAGATCTGTATAATGAAGGCAGGGAATATCCTCATATTTACGGTGAGTTAAATCTAGACGCGGTAGTTCATACATATGATTTTGAGCCTAATGAAGAAGGGAGATTTTCGCTACCTCCTGATTTAGAGAGAATGCAGTGAGTTCGGATCTCTTAGAGAGACGCTGATACATTTGAAGAAAATGAACAGAAGAGGATGGATGGTAATTGACGATAGTGACTTTTGAAGAAGTAACCGAGCAGCACCTCCCTGAAATTAGAGCTATTTATAACTACTATGTATTGAATACAACGATTTCGTTTCATACTGAGGAATTAGATCTTGATCAGATTAAAAACTCTGTGATGAACAAGGATACGCGTTATAAAACTTACGTAATTCTTGAAAACAATCTAATGATGGGCTATGTACTGATCACCCAATATAAGAGTAAACAGGCATATGACATTTGCGGAGAAGTCACCATATATCTGAAGCCCGACATTTTGGGAAAAGGCTTGGGGAAACAAGCATTACGTTTTATTGAGAAGGTTGCAAAAGAACAAGGATTCCATACCTTAATTGCGACGATTTGTATGGAGAATACGAGAAGTAAATCATTATTTGAGAGAAACGGTTATGAACAATGTGCTCTATTTAAAGAGATCGGATATAAATTTGATAGAAAACTGGATATTGGAAGTTTCCAAAAGATATTGTAGGGAGAATAGGAAATGAGTAAAAACCATTATTCGTAGAGACCGTCTAAGAGCGGAAGAATATCAAATGAAAGAAAGAAGTGTAATTCTGCTTGATGAGTTTGAAAGTAATTTGGATTTGAAAGTAGATAATAAACTGTATACTAATCATTTCACAGAAGAACAGCTACCTGAAATAATAAGTGAAATTATAAATAACGAGAAATATCGATTGAAATAACTGCTATGTTATTATGCTACGAATTGTAAAAGAGACAGCAAAAAAGCTGCCCCTTTTATTCATTTAAACCAATCTATATTTAACTTTATACAAACCTACCGAAGTTACTCTTCTTCGTTTAGAAAAACAAAACCACTGTCAATAAGCCCTCGTAAATACTCGTCAAAGCTGTTTGCAATCACTACGTATTCGTCAGGGTCGTGTAAAAAGCGAACGATTTGACCACGTACACCTTCATCAGTAGGGTTAAAATCAATATAAAGTCTGGATGTTCCACCATTATTCATACAGTCTGAAAAGTGGATGTATTTCCCTGGAAGAAGCCCCTCACGATTGATCTTAGAGTCAACGGCATCCTCTTCATCTTCGTATTCTAAAAGATAAGAGACGTCTTCTTCATTTTTTGAACTTTCGAGCATTTGTTGGGCAGACAGTAAATAATATGGATATCTACCTTCTCCAACATCTGAGCCAAGAATACAAACCGTAATTTCTTTTTCTCCGTACTTCCTCCAATATGTACCATCAATATTTTCAAGTAAACCGATGAGTGATTCTGGACAATTTGGATATTTTGATCTTAATGTAGTTATATCTTCTTTTGTAGCACCGCTCGCTGTATTCAGTTCCTCAAGTTCTTCTGTTGATAATGCTGCTCTTAATCCATTTAAAAATTTGTTTACCAAATCCATTATACTGTCCTCCCAACCATAAAATATAAAGCAAATATACGCAGATAAAGTAAAGGTACTGAGTTGGTATGAAAAATCTTTCACCCTACAATATGTTCTGTATCCTAAGATCAGTTTATCACTTTTCTCTTGTTTATTGATAACTACAAGTATTAAATATAGATCTGGTGATAAAGGCGCATGGGATTAACTGCTAAGGTTGGATAGACCCTCCCATGCTTTCGTAGTACAATTATGTAAGTAATTGGAATGCTTAGTTTTATAGTAACGATATAGAGGAGCGGAATACATTGTCATTACATATGCTGCACGGTAATTTTAATAAATATGATAGGCATTTTATGAGGGTTCTGCTCACTAGCTCAACAACCAGGGTGTGAGTGAATGAAAATCTTCTATAATATTTGAATATTTATGAATACGATTACATTGCATGAGGGAGGGATTTCACTTTGTCTGATTACTATTGGGATGACCAAATCGAATATCTGAAGAATACGTGGTGGCTTACCGAAAAGATTAAACAAGCGTTTTTCACATCAACAGTAGAGCGTGAACAAACGATCTTGAAGTGAAATGAATGAAGAAGGAGTTGAGGGAAAGATGGAGACAGAACGACTTATGTTTCGGAAATATAACAAAAATGATTTTGATTTACTTTTTGAGATGACAAGTGAGCCGAATATGATGAAGTTTATAAGACATGGAGGACCCTGGACGAAGGAAGAAACCATGCAAAGTCTGGAAAAGTTCATTAACTGGAATAAAGACGATAAGGGGCTGTTCCTCGCATTCAATAAAGAGAATAACAAGCTGATTGGAACCTCTGGACTCATTCCTCAAATCATTGAAGGCACGGATGAGCTTGAAGTTGGTTACTGGGTTGTAGAGCAACACTGGGGAATGGGTTACGGATACGAACAAGCAAAAGCATGGAAAGAACACGGTATGGATCACTTCAAACAGAGACGATTAATATCGTTAATTCAACATGGCAATGTGGGCTCTATGAAAGTCGCGCAAAAGAATGGCATGAAACACGAGAAGGATGTAGACATCATAGGGAAAAATGTAGCAGTATACTCGATTGAGGTGAAGTGAATATGACTCCATTTCCTGAATTAGAAACCAAAAGATTGCTGTTAAGAGAGATTAAACAGAGTGATTCCCAAGACATATTTCAATATTTTTCTTCAGATGAAGTTACAAGATTCTACGATGTAGAAAGTTTTACGAATACAAAACAAGCAGAAGAACTCATACAAAGATGGAAAAAACGATTCGAAAATGGTCAGGTCATTCGCTGGGGAATCGCTTTGAAGTCGGACGGTAGAGTTATTGGAACATGCGGATTTCATGGTTTGTTGAAACAACATCATAAAGCTGTGCTGGGATATGAGTTAGCACCTGAGTTTTGGCGGCAGGGTTATATGACCGAGGTTGCTCAGAAAATCGTTGAATACGGATTTAACAACCTTGAATTAAACAGGATTGAAGCCTTTGTAGAGCCGGAGAACACGGGATCAAGAGAATTGCTTAAGAAAATTGGTTTTAGTGAAGAAGGCATATTAAAAGAAAATTATTATTGGAAAGATCGATTTGTTGATAATGTCCTCTATGCATTTTTGAAGAAAGATTATAAGCCCAACGGATTAAGCTAACAGACTGAAGAATGAAGATAACAGTTTGCCAGGAGAGTGTATGAGAATTCGAATTATTGGATCTTGCGGGAGTGGGAAATCAACATTAGCCAAAGAATTGTCTGATAAATACGGCATTCCTTACTATGAATTAGACAATCTCATCTGGGACAGAAGCGCTGAAAATCTGAGATATCCTGAAAGTGTTAGGGATGAGTCCGTCCTATCTATTGTTCATTCAGATGCCTGGATCATAGAAGGAGTGCAGTACAAAGATTGGACTTTAAAATCCATACAAGAAGCGGATTTGATTTTTGTATTAGATCCAAATGTTTTCATCAGAGATTATCGAATTATCAAGAGGTTTGTATTGTCGAGATTGGGTATGCAAGCGTGGAATTATAAGCAGTCATTCAAGAACTTATGCCAGATGATTGTGAAGTGGAACCATCAATATAATATAGTTGCAGCTATAGATGTGATTAACGAAAACAGCAAAACAGCAATGATCACTAGAAATAAAAAACAAGTTATACAGATGATTGAACATCATTTGAAAGTGGTTGCGAGTGAGAGTGAAAAAGAACGATACAGGTAATCAAGGATTGTCGAAAGAGGAGATACCGTGGGAAATATAAAAATTCAACCAGTCACACGAGAGAATTGGGAAGAGGCGCAGATAGTACCGCTACTTACTTACTGGAAAGGATACGGGAAATCTTTAATTATGCAAGCAGAAAGCATGGCTTCTCAATTAGGATGCAAGCTTTCACACACAAGTACATTTTCTTATCAATCTCCGGAATTCTATCAGAATATGGGCTATAACGTGTTTGGAGTCATTGATGAATATCCTGATGGAATCATTCAATATTTTTTGAAGAAAAGATTATAGGACGAGTACCATATTTGTTTATTGGAGATGAAAAGAACTGGTGAATAAGAAGAAGGGACTCATCAAGTTACTATTACTTTTATTGCTTTTAGTTTTGTTGTGGAATTCCTTTCGAACTTCAATTTTTGAAGCAGTTACTGTTCAAAAAATTAGTGAGAATGAGATGACTGTAATTAATTTTGATAACATTGAAAGAACAATAACCGTTCCAATGGATATGTCAAAATTAATTGAAGAGAACAAGGAATACACTATTTTGTACGATAAAAGAGTTTTTGATAAATACAGACTTCGATCCATAAAACCATAGAATTTTAGATGTATTGGGAAGGAAGGAGAGCAGCACCATGATAACGTATAGAACGTTGACCCTTGAAGATGTGAACCAGTTGCAGGAAATAGATCGTTCGGAACATATTGATCTCATTTATGAAATGAGAGAGAACGGATTGGTTGAGCTAAAACAAGATCATCAGTGCTCAAACTGGGATGCAAAGCTGTTGGAGGAAATTCAGAATCGATATGTCTATGAACTAGAACAAGGCGGCATGGCGTATGGCGCTTTTGCTGAGGGTCAATTAATTGGGTTCGGGGTGCTGGCACATCAATACAGAGGCAGAGAACGTGATCAATTACAAATTGACCTAATGTATGTCTCTCAGGCGTACAGAAGACAAGGTATTGGAAAACGTATTCTGAGCCAGTTAAGTGAAGAGGCCAAGAAACGTGGAGCGAGGTATCTGTATATATCCTCCACAGAGACGAGATCGGCGGTATCCTTTTACAGAAGCCAGGGCAGTCAGATTGCAAGTGAGATTGATCAAGAACTCTATGACAAAGAGCCGAAAGACATACACATGATAAAGGAGCTGGGCACATGACAACGGTTGGCATACTCGGAACCATTCATAATCCAGAACTCAGGGAGCGATATCATTGTTACCTTTCCCTTTACAAGGATGTGATTCATGAGTTTAAGCCAGATATTATTTGCGGTGAAGTCCATCCACAGAGCTGGTTGAGGTATCTGAAGGACAAAAATGATAGAGGATACTGGGGAGAGCCGGCCAGTGAGTATTGGGATTTGATATTCCCGTTGTGCGAGGCGCAGAACATCACATTTGTCCCTATTGATTGGTTTGAATTGGATGTGTGGAATGCTTTTGATCCATTCAACGGCTATTCAAGCGAGGAACGCAAAGAACTTGAACAACGGGATGATCACTGGTTTGCGGAACAAATGGAGACGTGTAGGTTCGGCGAGATTCCTTTTAATTCAAATGAGTTCGATAGCGCAACCAAACAAAAATATGAATGGTTGTATCAGGTAAACCCGAAGGCCCAGAACTTTCGCTGGGTTGTGCGTAATCAGATTATGGTTCAAAGAGTCAAGAATACAATTGAAGCTCATCCAGGAAAACGAATCCTCTGTATCGTAGGAGCCGATCATAATTATATTTTCCAAAATGAGTTGATGAAAGAACCTGTTGAATTGCTGTATCCGTTACGATAAAGGAACGTTGGTAGAAGTGCAAATGAAACTTAATATTTAAGGAGCGTCACATGCGCAAAAAATTACGTAAGATACTCAAGTACAGCATATTTAGTATTATTTTAATGGTTGTAGTAGCTCTGATATTTCCTACATGGACACCCAAAATTAAAGGTGAAAACAGCATCAGCATGTTAGAGCAGGTCGAAATTAACGGAGCAGGACATGAAGTCATGATCAGGGGTGCTGATCGGAGTAACCCTATCCTGATTTTTGTGCATGGTGGGCCTGGATGCTCTGAGATTCCTTATGTTAGGAAGTATCAACAGGACCTTGAGCAACACTTTACTGTGGTGCATTATGATCAACGTGGCAGTGGAAAGTCATATCACTTTTCTGAAGATTACTCGGAACTGACGACTGATGTGTTAGTAGATGATTTGTTAGCGTTAAGGAATTATGTAACTGAGGAGTTAGGTCAAGAGAAGGTTATACTAATCGGTCATTCATTTGGTACATACATCGGGATGAAAGCTGCGGCTAAAGCACCCACTCAGTTTCACGCTTATATAGGCATTGGACAGATGGCGAATACACTTCAGAGCGAACTGGAAAGTTTGGAGTACACGTACGAGCAAGCGAAACAAGCCCGTAATGCAGAGGACGTTAAAAAACTGGAGCTAATTCGTAGCTCGGTCGAGCAAGGAAAGGAACTTACGCCTAGAATTTTGTTGCAAAAGTACGGTGGTGCAGCCAGGCTCATCCATGAGAATAGAGATTATATCTTAGGATTCCTGTTTAATACCGAATACAATGGGATGGATATGATTCGCTTTTATTCAGGGATGTTCAGTTCACAAGACATCTTACTGAAGGAAGCATTTGATCAAAATTTACCTGATATTGTTGATCATCTGGATATTCCTACCTATTTTGTAACGGGTAAATATGATTATATGACCACTGCGAATGCTGCACGTGATTATTTTGACGTGTTGGATGCACCGATCAAAGATTTCATTGTATTCAATGAGTCTGCGCATTACCCACAGTTTGAGGAGAAAGAAAAATTCGTACACTGGTTACAAGAGTTATTCTTAAAAGATGCCTAGAGAGGAGCAAGACCCTATTGTTAAGCCCATTCATTGAGCTTGAAGAAGAGAGTGATGAGAGTTACCGATGCTATGTTCTGCAAAATGCAGTGCAAATATTTAAACATTCCATACAGGAGGAGGATTTAAACGATGTCCGAATATATGTGTCCACGAATACACAATTAGATTTGATTGCTAATAAAATAGAAGACTATGTTAAATGGTTTTCAACTTGTGAGATTGTCTTTCGAGAATACTATGAGAACGAACTTCATCAAAAGGTACATAAGGGCTGGTTTAATGAGATTGAAGTGTACCGTTTAGATATAACATTTAACAGCATAGCGGATTACGGCGCAACAATATCGTGCGGAGACAATATCTTGCAAGATCACATCATGATTGTTGATTTTAATAGAGAACAAATTCAAGCAATCCACTTAAATGGATAGATGGAGTAATTTGTAATAAAAAGCGAAAATAAACACGAAATATATCGCTTTATTTTCCATATATGTGTTATTATGTTGATGGTAGACGAAAAATTCATTTGTTTGATCGATAGGAAGGGAGGCACGGGTCTCGAATCATTCAATCTGTATTGATAGATTAACTGTACTGCTTGTTAAAAAATAATAGAATAAGCGGAGGTATGGGTATGTTCAAAAAATGGAAGAAGTTTGGCATCAGCAGCTTGGCGCTAGTATTACTGGCTGCGGCGGCCTTTACTGGATGGAGCACTAAAGCATCAGCAGCGGACGCTTCACAAATCGTGTCTGAGATGGGTGCAGGATGGAATCTGGGCAACCAGTTGGAAGCAGCGGTGAACGGTACACCGAATGAGACAGCTTGGGGTAATCCTACGGTAACTCCAGAGTTGATCAAAAAAGTGAAAGCTGCTGGCTTCAAGTCCATTCGTATTCCCGTTTCCTATTTGAATAACATTGGAAGCGCTCCCAACTATACAATCAATGCGGCATGGCTGAATCGAATTCAGCAAGTCGTAGATTATGCGTACAATGAAGGTCTGTATGTCATCATCAATATTCATGGCGATGGATACAATTCCGTCCAAGGTGGATGGCTGCTCGTGAATGGTGGCAATCAGACTGCCATCAAGGAAAAGTATAAAAAGGTGTGGCAGCAGATTGCTACCAAGTTCAGCAACTACAATGACCGTCTGATTTTTGAATCCATGAACGAAGTATTCGATGGCAACTATGGCAATCCGAACTCGGCGTATTACGCCAACCTGAATGCCTACAATCAGATTTTTGTAGATACAGTGCGTCAAACTGGAGGAAACAACAATGCCAGATGGTTGCTGATTCCGGGCTGGAATACCAATATTGACTTCACCGTTGGTAATTATGGCTTTGTTCTCCCAACAGATAATTTCAGATCCTCGGCAATTCCTAGTTCGCAGAAGAGAATCATGATCTCGGCGCACTATTACTCTCCGTGGGATTTCGCAGGTGAGGAAAACGGAAATATCACACAATGGGGTGCAACAGCTACAAATCCTGCCAAAAAGTCTACTTGGGGACAAGAGGATTATCTGGAATCACAGTTCAAGTCCATGTACGATAAATTTGTGACTCAAGGCTATCCTGTGGTGATTGGTGAATTCGGTTCGATTGATAAAACGTCTTACGATTCAACCAACAATGTATATCGCGCTGCCTACGCCAAAGCAGTTACAGCAAAAGCCAAGAAATACAAAATGGTTCCTGTGTATTGGGACAACGGGCATAACGGTCAACATGGATTCGCTTTGTTTAACCGTTCAAACAATACCGTGACGCAGCAAAACATCATTAATGCGATCATGCAAGGCATTCAATAATTTCCTATCTATCTGTATCCGTGTAAACGGCGTGTTCCTGCAAAAGGAACATGCCGTTTTTTTGTGCTACCCGAAGATGAAGATGAGCAATATTTACCAATGCATTTTACATAAGCCATATACAGAATTCATTAAATCCCACACTACCTTTTATATACTTAATTTGCTTGATATAGCGGACTAAAAGGACTAGGTGGTAGACAGAATGTTAAAAAAACGTGATTTGCAGGAATGCCATTCACTGTACAGCTTAATGATGGACCCCGCAGTTTCTCCTTACGTTCGTTATGCATGCCAATCGTATGAAGAATATCTATTCCTGACCAAACAATTGATGGCCGAAGAAGAACAAAAGACGGTGATTTCCCGCACGATTTTGAATGAAACTGGCCAGCCTATTGGTACCATTGATCTGTATCATATCGAGCATCAAACGGGTTTCTTAGCCACATGGATTGGATCACCGTATTTTGGGAATGGGTACAGCCAGAGAGCGAAATCAACCTTTTTCGTTGAGTTGTTTTTGGAACATAACATTGAAACGGTATTTATGAAGATTCGTAAGCAAAATATAAGGTCCAGAAAAGCGGTAGAAAAACTGCCATATGTGAAATTAGCCAATGATGTGTATCCAGATGTATATCAATTCATCAATGCCAAGGAGCAGATCTATGATCTGTACAATGTAGAACGGTCAGCCTTTTTCGAAAATAGTATGGATCTGCACCATGTAGTAGCTACGTAACCTGTTCAGAGAGCGTACAACAGCGCCGTCAGTGATGACGACGCTATTTGCTATGATAAAATGGGATAGATTCGGATTCGTTGATGTAAATGCAGGAATATGGAATAGAGAACCGAAAGACATTAAGTAGATAGAGCTGATGCAACATTGTGGAGGGATGAGATTGTCCGAACAGGAGGAAACGTTCACAGGAGGTAATGTGAATCAGGTGGTCAGAATAGGCGAGACGGTTCGCCGGCATGCCAAACCAAATCCATATGTGCATGGACTACTTTTACATCTCAAAAAAGTTGGTTATCACCATGCTCCTCGATTTCTGGGAATAGACGAACAGGGGAGAGAAGTACTTTCTTACCTTGAAGGAATCGTTCCAGGCAATGACTACCCTGAGATCGAAGAGTATATGTGGTCAGACGCATCTTTGATCGAAATCGCTAAACTGTTGAGAAGTTACCATGATGCGACCGTTGGATTCACAACAACATCAGAGTCAATGAACAGATATCCAGGCATAACAGAAGATGAAGTTGTATGTCATAACGATTTTGCGCCGTATAATATGGTGTACAAGGGTGAACGTCCTCAAGGAATTATTGATTTTGATATGGCAGGTCCGGGTCCGCGAATGTGGGATATCGCCTATGCCTTGTATACATCCGTTCCGCTCGCAGATTTTTCACCAAAGATGGATGGAAAAGGTGTTGTAACTTACACTAGCCAGGCGCACGGAACTGTTCGAAAAGAACGCATTGCATTATTCATGACTACGTACGGGTTGAGTGTGCCAGCAGATTTGAAGGAATGGGTCATATCCCGTATCCGTTTTATGTGTAAAACACTGACTGATCGTGCGGCTGCGGGGGAACTCGCTTTTATAAAAATGATAGAAGAAGGTCATCTTGCACACTATGAGAAAGAGCTTATCTTTCTGGGAAAGTATTTCGATGACTGGATCTGATGACTGGATCTAATGAAGGAGTGATTGGTTCAATGTACAAACTCAAAACAACCATAACAGACCAAAGTGTCATAGAATTTATTGAGCTGATCGAGAATCCAAAGAAACGTGAGGACGCCTATCAATTACTAGATATTTTCACGGAGACGACAGGTTATGATGCAAAAATGTGGGGACCGAGTATTATCGGATTGGGTGCATATCATTACAAATATGAATCGGGTCACGAAGGGGATGCACCTCTAGTGGGCTTCTCGCCACGAAAGGCAAAGATTAGTTTATATTTTGCCACAGGGGATAGCGAGCGAGAAGATCTATTAAAGGACTTTGGAAAACATACAACAGGCAAAGCATGTGTATACATCAACAAGATAGCAGACATCGATTTGGATGTGTTGAAAGCGCTAATTGTGCAGTCTGTCCGGTTTCTCAAAGAAACCTATCCGGATCAATAGAATAACTCGACAAACTATCTACACACACTGAATTACTTGAGTAAAGAGACCGCGTCTCTCTCCGCCAGCACATATGTGATTAATGTTCAAACAGGCTGTCTTGCAGGTTAAGACAACCTGTTTTCTTTGCTTTTGGATCTCATCCATAAGTGGGGAGTTATTATTTCCATATAACCTGTGTGTTCCGTACTGAAAACATCTATTGTATATGTTGACCAGTACCCAGGATCAGCTATCAAAAAAAGGATACGCTAAGATTCCTCCTACCGTGTAGATTTCCCGTACGCTCGAATCTCGATCAACTCCGCGTACCTGCTGCCATTGGTGGCATCAATGCTTACCCTAAGCGCCTGTGCATCCACAGGTGTGTTCAGGGAATGAATGATTTTTCTTCTGCGGTTTTCCGTTACACGTAAAATCTCGATCCATTCCCCAGACCCACTCAATACTTCCACCCGATAATCGCGCACAAGTTCAGGCATGACGCGGAATGTTGTGCGATGGTGATGCAAATTAACCAGGTCCTCGTTCACATCATCGTTGAACGTCAAGTGCAGCTCAGCCAAGGTCTGTGGCTCTGCCCATGTCAGTTGCACCCATTCTGGCTTGCCAGACTGCATCGGCTGCGACATCCACTGCTGCGGCCCTCCGAACGGGCGATGGTAACCGTTGACTGTGTTGTCCACTGAATAGGCCATGGTCTCAGAGAGGGTACGAGAGCAGAACGGCTGACGCGCCAACCCTTGCATGGACCATAATACGACAGGCTGATCCGTGGCGTGGTCTTCCAAATTTTTGGACACATGGTTATCTTCCGTTCTGAAGAAGATCAGCACCCCGCTGTGTGCTTCCGTGGAATGGTAGAGGGTGACGGATGCATTCGCCTTGATGATGATAAAAGCATTCTGCGGTTCTTCCGGTCGCCATTCGAGCGGAAGCTTCACCCACTGGGCGGTTCCCGCCGTCACGTTAACGGTCGCCGTAACTTGTAACGAATGCGGGACGTAGTTCTCCTTACGCCCCGTATCCCACAGCTCTACCGTCAGCACGGTATCGCTGGATGCATCCAGCAGCAGCTCCAGACCGCTGAGCACTGGATGCACAGGCAGCAGCAGGGCAACATCCGTAACCAACGGGTACGTCTCGCCAGGCTGCTCAAGAGCGATGCCCGTCAGCGTGCTGGAGGCTGTAGCCTTGGCACGCCGGGCCAGATCCAGCTCATCGTGGCTGCGCACCCCGATGATGGAAGCGTCCTGCCGCAGCAACGTCTGCTGCAGCACCGCAAGATGCCTCGCGTGCAGCTCGCGCGGCGACACCCCCATGGACGCGCAGAGCGCCGCGCCCGTACCCGCGGCTTCGCCGATGACCGCGCATGTGGCCATGACGCGCGTCGTGCCGAAGGCAACATGCGAAGCGCTGATGTCGCGTCCGGCCATGAGCATATTCCGCACATTCGCGGAATATAACGAGCGGAACGGCACGTGATATATGCCATCGGCATGCATATGCTTCGAGCCGCTCGCTTCGGCGTACATGCCCTGCGGGGGATGCAGGTCAATGGACCAGCCGCCAAAGGCAACGGCATCCGGGAACTCCCGCTGCCTGATAATATCGTTCTGGGTGAGCACATAGTCACCCTTGAAGCGGCGGTACTCCCTTTTGCCAGGTAGCGAACCGATCCACTCCAAAGTCATATGGTCTGCATCGAACTTGCCGGAGTTCTTGATATAGTCCCAGATCCCGTAGATCACGGACCACAGCTCATCACGGATCAGCTCATTGTCATGAACGGTGTCATGTTCACCGCCCCATTCGATCCACCAGTAATGACAACCGGAATCCCCGCTGCGAATGACCCGGCGAATCGGAATGCTCGTCTGCGTGATATCCTTGGCAAAAGAAGGCGGGATATAACGGACAGGTGCACCCGTATCCTTGGTATAAAAGAGGAGCGTACTGCCCAGCGTGATCTGATCAGCCACCTCTGGCGCCCATTCTTCACCAAATTCGCTGCGGGCTTCCCGGCCGAGTGTGAACTTAGCTCCAGCCAGGAAGCCCACCAGTCCATCGCCCGTACAGTCCAGATAGATCTGACTCTCGAATCGGATTTTGCGCTCAGAGCCCATCATCCATCCGGTAACGGAGGTGATCATGCGTTCCTCGCCATCCCCAGTGGCCTCGACTTCATGTACATCGGTATTTAGATACAGAGTAATGTTGGGTTCAGCTCGAACGGCTTCCAGAATAACCAAGTCCCATAGATAAGGATTGCCCTCCGGATTACGATACTGATTCTCTACAAACAGTTCCCCCATGATGCCTGTCTCGCGGGCATAACGGTTAATCCCGTGGGCGGTAGCGCCGCATACCCACACGCGTACTTCGCTGCTGGAATTGCCGCCGAGAACGGGTCGATTTTGCACCAACGCGACTTGTTGGCCCAGTCGTGCCGCAGATATAGCCGCGCATACGCCAGCAAGCCCACCCCCGATGACGGTGATATCCGGTTTAACGAGTTCGTGTTTCATAAGAACACCTCTCTCATTGAATGTAAAGGAGCCTAAGCTCATATTTCATATCTATAATTTCATATTAGTTCTATATATTTACTTTTCAAATACACTATATTATCATCGAGCATATACTTTATTTCACAGCAAAGGCAGGTGTGTCATGGACCTCCTTAATCACATCTACTGGAAGAAGAAAGCTGCATTTGCGTTGGCAGAAGATATCTACGACGCTTGGGTGGTCTTTGCCGTTGAAGAGGGCGTATTCCGTTACGAGATTGGGGGGCAGACCGGAGAGGCGGGTTTTGCTGATCTGGTGTTGTGTCCACCTCACGTGCCTTTTCGCAGAGAGACGATAACCCCGCTGACGTTTCACTATATGCAGTTCAGTTGTGACGCCGCAGAGGATGAGTGCCTTCTACCGCCAATCGGAAAATCGCAGATTAATGATACGAAGCGGCTAGCTTCAACGTATGCGTATCTGCGTCAGGCGAGCGAGGAGAACGATGCAGTTACAACAGGATGGAAGACCCATTTGATGATGGATTTGTGGCAATTGTATCAATGGGAGCAGAGACAGAGCAGTCTGATGGAACGAAAGTTCACGGAAGATGCTCTCATGGCTGAAGCGGCAGTTTTGTTGGAGGAGTGGGCAGGAGAGGCGGTCAGTCTCCGAGCATTGGCCGAGCGTCTGGCTTTGAGTCCAGTTCAGTTCACCCGAAGGTTCCGGGAGGCCTTTCAAGAAACACCATCCGATTATCTGAAAGCGATCCGTCTCAAAAAGGCAAAAGCCTTGCTGGCAGATAGCCGTCTCACCCTAACGCAGATAGCCGAGAGATGTGGGTATGAGAACGGATTTTATCTGAGCCGTGTATTTTCGTCCACCATAGGAATCAGTCCCTCGGAGTATCGGAGAAGACATCAAGTATGAGGTGAAGCGTCTCGTCTATCTAGCCATCCATCCACTCATTTCATCCATTTATTTCTTTTTTACACCAATAGAACATATCTGTGCATTTCACACGAAAGCAGGCAACGAATATCACAAATCCATGCAAATCATTCGCCCCCGGCTGTAAATGGCAGGCAGGTGCTATAATGGGGTCATTAATTGTAGGGGAGCGAGCGCAAAGGAATGAAGAAGCCAAACTGGAAGAGTTGGTTGCCACAGCGGCTCAGGTACCGTCTGTTCGGTGCATTTGTGTTGTTAATTCTCTTGCCGTTCAGTGCATTGAATGTCTACAATTATCAGCAGATTGAATCCTTGGTCGAGCAGAAAATCAGTGAACAGAGTCATGAACAGCTGGTGCAGATGTACCGCTCTCTGGAGGATCAGATGAGTATCGCCTTCAAAACGCTCATTTTTCTGGAACAGGATTCTGCGGTAAGAAGTGTGCTCACCTCCCCGGACAATCGTACTCCGCTTGAGAACAAGGCGCTGGTGGAAGAGAAGTTCAAGATGATCAATAACAGTTTCTTTCTATATAATCCTTCGGTGTACTTTACCTTGCTGGATTTTCATGATAGCGTTTACACTTCGTATTTGCCGAAAAAAGCACTGGCGTATGGCCCCTATCTGGAGCAATTCCGCGAGCGTCTTGGAGAAATAACGATCCCAAAAGGGGGTGCAGATGCGCCCCCGCTTCAACCGGAAGAACTTTTCTATCGCTGGGATGCACGGGATACCAACCATGTGCTCAAGGAGTTATCCTCCAGCCCGTACCTGTTGTCGCTGTATGCCTACATGAAAGATAGCGGCGGCAAGCGCTACGGACTGGCTCGGATCAGCATTGATTACTCTTACTGGTTCCAAACGATGCTGAAGGATTCACAGAGTAACCGGGAGTACTTTCTGATTACAGGTAGCGGGGAGACCATCGCCCGTTCATCCAAAACAGCTACGCTTTCCCCGGAAGTTACGCGTGAAATAGCTCTTCATCCGGCACAGGCGTATCTAACTGATCCAGCTTCGGATACGCTGATTAACTACGTGTACATTGAATCACTGGATTGGTATATGGTGAATCGCATTCCACTTTCCATTTTGTTTACAGAGATATCTGAGCTTAAGCAACGTTACTTTCTGACCTTTTTTGGCTTCACAGGCGCATTTGTGCTGATGGCTTTTATGATTTCGGCAACGTTCACACGCCCTTTGTCGCATCTGCAGAAACAGATGAAGGAGGTTGTCCGCAAAAACCTCAAGATTCGTATTCCTGAGGGCCACAGCCGTGGAGAAGTACTGGAACTGACACGTACGTTTAATACGATGCTGGATGATGCCAATCAGATGATCAATAGGCTCAAGACGGAGGAACGCCAGAAGGAAGCGGTACATTTTCATATGCTCCTGGCTCAGATGAATCCGCACTTTCTCCTGAACACATTGAATACAATGAAATGGAGTGCGATCCGCAGCGGGAATGAAGAAATCTCAGAGATGTGTGTTTCCCTGGGAAAATTGCTGGAGGTCAGCTTGAATTCACAGGTCGAATTGGTTTACCTGAAGGATGAGATCGAACTGGTTCAAGCCTACCTTCATATCCAGCGGATTCGTTACCGCGATAGCTTCGAGGTGACTTGTGAATTTGACGATAAGCTGGAGTACGCACTGGTGCCCAAGCTGAGCTTGCAGCCACTGGTCGAGAACGCCATTCACCACGGTGTTGGACCACAGGAGCAGCTTGGTCAGATCCGTATCAGCATATATAGGCAAGACACAGGAACACTGATGCTGGAGGTGGCAGACAACGGAATCGGAATGGAGGAATCCCGGCGTCAGCAGGTCACCCGGACGCGTCCGGGGATCGGACTATCCAATCTCAGGGAACGATTGCGGTTATTGTTCAAAGGCCAAAGTAAACTTGAAATAATGGATAATCAACCAGGGACATTAGTGAGGTTCAGCATTCCTTTTTTGTTGTCGACGCCTTACGTACAGAAGCGGTCTGACTAGAGACGTGTCTGAAAACTCGCGCTTCGGAGGTTTCAGACACGTCCCGGACGACTAGAGAGGGGAATCCTGAACATGTGGAAGGTATTGCTTGTAGAAGATGAGGTATTTGTACGGGAGTCGGTGCGAGAGATTATTTCCTGGGAAGAGCTGGGCTTCACGGTCATCGGAGAATCCGGTAATGGGACCGAAGCGCTGGCGATGATCATACAGGACACACCGGATTTGGTGCTGACCGATATTGTCATGCCGGGTATGGATGGTCTGGAATTACTCAAACAGACCCGTCAGGCCGGGTTAAAGACCAAGTTTGTGATGCTCACCTGTATGGGGGAGTTCGAATATGTGCGCCGTGCGATGGAATATGGGGCTTCGAATTATATTCTGAAGCTGTCCATGAGTGTGAATTCGCTGCGTGATACACTCCGTAAAGTTAGTGCGGAACTGGGAGCTTCGGCGGAAGTACGAACGGAGGCAGACCATCATGAAGTGCCATCTCCATCTCCGTTAATTACATCATCGCCTGCTTCGCCTAATTCTCTGACGGTCTCTTCAGCGCCCCCGCCTGAGACGGACCTTCCGTTCACACCTGTTCGTGAGCCGAATGTGAAGCATCCGGAGATTAGTAAAATTATTGAGTACATTGGACAGCATTACGACCAGGACATTACCGTCAAATCCATGTCACGATATGTGATGATGGGCGAGAATTATGTGAGTGCTTTGTTCAAAAAGAAAACCGGTCATACCCTCATTCACTACTTACACGGGGTACGGATGGAGAAAGCGGCTGAATACTTGCGCGAGACGGATCTTCCTGTACAGGAGATTGGTTACCGGGTAGGGTTCGGAAGTGATAATTATTTCATCAAAATATTCAAGCGTTGGACCGGTTGCACGCCCAGCCAGTATCGCCATCGCTCGTGACTCACAGGATGAGTAGAAGGAATATGTGTATTGAGTGCTCAGTCAAGCACAAGTAAATCCGTATTTTTGTTCAATTCGAATCATGGATATGTATCTTATGAACCCAGCAAGGTCCCTGCTACGATGTAACGGAAGGTACACTTCAATTCAGGGAGGTCATGTGACCAGATGAGAATCAAAAAAGGATTAACGGGATTAATCGTAGGTGCGCTGATGCTGGGCTTGCTTGCCGGCTGTGTAGGTAAAAATGAAACGAACGGTGGAGATAACGGAGGTGGAGCGGCAGGGGGGAAAGTGAAGCTCACCATGTGGGGCGCGGTACCGCCCGAGAATGGTCCACAGGAAGTGGTGGATACCTGGAATGCGGAGCATCCTGATATTCAGGTGGAATATGTGCGGTTTGTGAATGACGATGATGGCAACCTGAAGCTGGATACGGCGCTGTCCACGGGGCAGAACGTTGATCTATATGTCAACTACACCCTCACGAATCTGGATAAACGTATCAAGGGTGGAACAGCACTGGATCTGGGCGAGTTCACCGACTACAACATTGATGAGAAAATGGGGGAAGATGCGGCTTCCTGGAAAGTGGACGGCAAATATTACGGGATGCCGACCAAGAAAAATGCTGCCTTCTTCGCTTTAAATATGAAAGCGCTTGATCAGGCCGGACTGAGTGTACCAACAGCCTGGACATGGGATGAAGCCCGTGAATATGCACTCAAGCTGAAGGCTGCTGGCTTCAAATACGGATTGGTGCAGCATACCGCTTCCTATGTAGATCCGCTTGATTCCGTTCTGGTGAAGAACGGCTATGTTAAGGCAGACGGTACTTCCAACCTCGATGATCCACTCGTTACCAAATGGCTGGAGACATTGAACGGAATGATGAAAGAGGATGCAACCACGCCACCACTTGGCGAACAGCTGACATCCAAAATGCCGGTGGAAAACATGTTCCTTGGCGGTGAGTCTGCCATGATTAATATCGGCGAATGGCTGATCCGCACATCGAACAATATGGCCGAGTTCCCGCGGGATTGGAAAATCGCTTTTGCCCCTGTACCGAGGCTGGCTGCACAGGAAGCAGATATGGTGAAGAGCGGAGGACTGGGTGACTTTATCGCGATTAATTCCAAGTCGAAAAATAAAGAAGCCGCATGGGAGTTCCTGAAATGGTACGCCGATGGGGGTATGATGCCAATGGCTGCGGGTGGACGTCTGCCTTCCTCGAATGCGGTCGATCAACAGACTGCTATTGATCATCTGCTCGGTGATTATGCCGATTCCTATGATAAAGAGTCACTGGAATTTGTGTTGTATGGTGACGAGACACCTACGTTTGTCCGCAGCATTGCACAAGAGGTGGTCGATCTGCGTGCACAGGAGTATGAAAAGTTCTTCCTTGGTAACCAGACTGCAGAAATTACGGTACAGAACATGGTCAAACGTCATAATGATTGGCTCAAGCAGAATCAATAGAATGCGAATGCACTGAGTCCAAAGACCGTCCCCATTGGGACGGTTTTTTCTATATAAGCAACAGATCAATAGAGCATTAGAGATATGACATTGTCAGGCTTTCCGGGCAGCCCGGTCTATAATTTATCTGTATGATTCTACTCTCTCGGGACTAAAGGGAATAGAACAATTCCATGTTGTCTCCCTCCCGAAAGGCACTGCCGAAATACATATATCTGTGATATCAGGTACAGGGTTATGTTCCTTAAATGTTAGAGGACATCTTGTTATGCTTAATTCCAGAACAGATGTTAAGGAGTGGGGGAGCATATGCATAAATCCTGGATGAAACGGCAGAGCAGGCTCGGGTATCTGTTTATTGGGCCCAATATGATTGGCGTGCTGTTGTTTTTTATTATACCGGCTGTCTATTCGTTCTATCTCATGTTCACCGATTACAAATTCATGAGCCCCGAGACGAATTTCGTCGGGTTGGATAACATTCGCCGAATGATGAATGATGATCTGTTTGGGGTGGCGCTGCGAAATACATTTGTCTTTCTGTTAGCGGTTCCTGTATCGATGGGGTTGGCATTTATCGTCGCTGTAGCGCTGAACAAGTCCGTGTACTGGCAAAAAACGCTGCGTGCCCTCTATTTCATGCCCTATATCACCAGCGGTGTTGCCATCGCCTTTGTCTGGATGCTGCTGTTCCAGCCAACGTCGGGACCGATTAACGGTTTCTTGCGCGGGATCGGTATTACAAATCCACCCGGCTGGTTATCGACAACGGAGTGGTCCATGTATGCGATTGATATCATCTGGATCTGGTTCATGCTGGGTTACAACATGATTATTTATCTGGCCGCCTTGCAGGAAATCCCGGAGGAATTGGCTGAGGCAGCACGGATTGATGGAGCCCGCCCCTGGCAGACGATACGCCAAGTAATCTGGCCGCTTGTAAGCCCGACTACCTTTTTGCTGCTGATTACAGGGCTGATTATGACCATCAAGAACTTTGGTATCATTCAGGCGATTACCCAGGGTGGGCCAGGGAACAGCACAACCGTGCTGTCGCTCTTTATCTACCAGAATGCCTTCCGATATTACGAGATGGGATACGCTGCTGCCATTAGCTGGGCGCTTTTTGCCATCATCATGATCTTCACTGTATTGCAGTGGCTCGGTCAGAAACGTTGGGTTCACTATTAATGAGGGGAGGGAATCGTTATGGAGAAACGAATTGCCACGAACGCGAAGCCCACAGTTCCGCAATCACCTAAAGTCCGCATGGAGTCCTTGACGCAGATTCGGAGAATCATACTGACACTTCTGATGGCCGGTTTTGCCTTACTGATGATTATGCCGTTCATCTGGATGATCAGCACGTCGTTCAAATCTCCTGCAGACGTATTCACCTATCCCATCCAGTGGATACCCTCTAGCCTGAACTGGGAGCACCACATTAAGGTCTGGAGCGGAGTGGATACCTTTGCGACGTATTATCTGAACTCGTTAAAAATATCGCTAATTAGCACGGTCGGAGCTGTGTTTCTCTCGGCTTTTGCAGCGTATGGCTTCGCACGGATTCAATTCAAAGGCCGGGAGACACTGTTCCTGATCTATCTCTCGATGATGATGGTGCCACCTCAGGTGCTCTTTGTACCGAAGTTCCTGATGTTTGAATGGGCTGGCATATATAATACGCATTGGGCATTGATCCTGCCTGGAATGTTCACGATCTTCGGGGTGTTTATGCTGCGACAGTTCTTCCTGTCGGTGCCTTCGGAAATCTCGGAAGCTGCGTTCATCGACGGTGCTGGACACTTGCGTATATTCTTCAGGCTGATTCTGCCCTTGGCGAAACCTGCGCTGGCTACGCTGGCGATCATCGATTTCTCTTGGCACTGGAATGATTATGAGAACGCGCTCGTGTTCCTGATCGACAAAGACCTGTACACCGTGCCACTAGGACTACAGAACTTTATTCTGGAGAACAATGTGGACTACAATGGCATGATGGCCGCTGCCACGGCAGGCATTATACCAATGATTATCGTTTTCCTGGTGGGCCAGCATTACATTATCCAGGGCGTGGCCGGAAGTGCCGTGAAGGGTTAAAGCTGCTATCACTGTGATCCCGTAATATTACCCTTTTGCTAACGAGGAAATTTTCGCGGCAGAAGGGTTTTCTGTTGAAAGGGAGAATTAATCCATGATCAGAGTTTATCCATCGGAGGAGATTCTTATGGAAATGAAAGTCATCACTTTGCCCGCTTTTCGCGTTGTAGGATACTTAATCGAAGCGACTATAGAAGAGTTCGAATCGGGTCTGAGCAAGAGCCACTATCATAAGCTTGTTGAGAGAAAAGATGAAATTCAATATCGAAAAAATGATAACGTCATGTTGATGCAGATGTATCCGATGAAAGAGGATTTCAACGCAAAGGTTGATAAATTTACACATCTAATAGGATATGAAGTAACTAGTTTGGAGAATGTTCCATCCGAGATGATAAGTCATCAGGTCCCTGACAGCAAATATGTGACTTGCACACATCGAGGGATTGAGTCAGAGATTGGTGATACATACGATTATGTCTATGGACAGTGGATCTGTGAGAACGGACATAAACCCAAAGATTATGATTTTGAAATATGGGATGAGCGTTATCAACCGGAAAGTCCCAATAATGAGATTGATATATATGTAGCTTTGCAGTGATTTTATGGGGATTCATGGGACACATTTAAATGAAGGAAGAGGATGTTGTTGAAGCTGAGTATAATCTGAACCATCAATATCTTTCGCGATACAATAGTTCAAACTTCGTATATAATTATCAATGATATATGATTCCATATGACTACATAACTATCGCGAGGTGCACTAGACTTATGCCAACCATCTACGACTTTACCGTAACCAGAACCAGTGGAGAGCGTTTCCCGCTCTATCAATATGAAGGAAAACCTGTGCTCATCGTAAATACGGCAAGTAAATGTAAATATACGCACCAGTTCGATGACATGCAGAAGCTGTATGACCAGTACAAGGATCAAGGGCTTCAGATTATTGGTTTCCCGTGCAACCAGTTTGCAGAGCAGGAGCCTGGAAGCAGTTCGGAAGCAGAATCCTTCTGTCAGATTAACTATGGTGTGAAATTCCTTATCTTTTCCAAACTGGATGTGAATGGAGAAGCGGCGCACCCGCTCTACGACTTTTTGAAAAGATCAGGCCCTTTTGCTGGCTTTGATGAAACAGATATACAGGCAAAACTATTAAAATTGATGGTGGCCGATAAAGCACCAGAATGGTTACATGGCGATGCGATCAAATGGAATTTCACGAAATTCCTGATTGATGCAGAGGGCCGTGTGGTCAGACGTTTCGAACCGATCGACTCCATCGAAGAGATTCAAGAAAGTATTAAACAGCTTTTATAATTCACTTTCATATATCCTATAGGGGCATGACCGGAGTCATTTCCCTCTCCCGAACAGGAGGTGCATGAATGTGCCGAGTATGATGCAATTTAGTGCTCCACTGGAGTACAGTTACCGTTCCACCAGTACGTTTAACCCGGGCAAGTCAGATGGATTCCATTCACATCCACACTATGAGATTTATTATTTTCATGCTGGAGAATGTACCTATATCATAGGAGATCGGGTATACAATCTGGAGCCGGGTGATCTGGTGCTGATGCATGGCTTGACTCTTCATCGACCGCATCCGACACCCGGCAGTGCTTATGAGCGAAGCACACTGCATTTTGATCCGTCTGCCATTCGCAGCAGCCTGCATCCGGACCGCATGGTTGAGGTGCTCAAGCCATTTGAAGAACTCAGAAATTGCCGAGTCAATTTGACAAAAGAGACCCGCACTGAATTCGAAGCGCTATTGCATGATCTTCATCGACTGTCTCAAAGTCAGACCAGTTACAGGCAGGAGCGCATGAATGTGCGACTATGTGATCTGTTGTATTTTGTAGCAGAGATCTGCCAGGGAGATGTAGAAGAACACCTTCCTTCATCGGAGAGGGAGCGGCATGTGCAACATATTATCCGTTATGTGGATACACACTATATGAAGGATATTGGTCTGGATGATTTGGCACTGGAATTACATCTGTCCAAGCCATATCTGGCAGGCATGTTCAAGGAAATGACAGGTCTGACGATATTCAAATACCTGTATGATCGTCGCATCAATCAGGCGAAGCTGTTGTTTCAGTTCCAGCCGGAAATCACCGTGACAGAAGCGAGTCGATTGTCCGGTTTCAAACGCCTTTCGCATTTTAGCCGGATGTTCAAACAAAGTGTGGGATGTTCGCCTGATCTGTATCGTTCCCAATTGCATCGCCAAACATAGAAGTCTTCTGTGAGCTGACCAGCTTGTCTGGTTGGCTTTTTTTGTTGATTTTCTTTCAGGAAATGCACATCACCTTGTTTAGAGGACAGGCAGAACAGGTAAAGAAAGGGTAATGAAACCAGAGGAGGCGATCATGAATGAAAGAGCGCACACCGGATCAGAATAACAGCGATACCCGTCAGGAACGATCCCATGACAGTCCCGAACAATATAAGACGGAGCAAGAAAGTTTGCTTGACCGACATGAAGAAGAACAGACTGTAGATCCAATTCCGATGGAAGATCTGAATATGGAGGCTCAGGAAGAGAAGAATAAAGATCAGACGAAAAGCAACTCGTCTACCGAAGAGAAATACCGGGCAGATTACCGCAAAAAGGCGAGCGAAGGGTAATTACAATTGCTGTTTGAGCAAAGAGGTTGAAGTGTTTTTGGTGAATGTATATTTAGTGAAAATAAATTAGTTTGTTGACTAATGTATGTTACTATATTATAGTTACTATGTTGGCAATGAAAAACACCATTTTGGGAGGCGAATAAGAATGACTACTTTTTTTGATGCGTTGAAAAACAGAAGATCTTATTATGGAATCAGCAAGGAATCTACAATTTCGGATGCTAAAATCCAGGAAATCGTAGAAGAAGCGGTGAAATATACACCAACTTCCTTCAACTCACAAACATCCCGTGCCGTTGTATTGCTCGGTGAACAACATGATAAATTGTGGAATCACACAGAAGAAATTTTGCGTGAAGTGGTAGGTAATGAAGAAGCTTTCAAATCCACTGCTGAGAAAATGACTGGATTCCGCAGCGGATATGGTACGGTTCTCTTCTTCGAAGACAACAATGCGATCGCACAGCTTCAACAGAATTTTGCAGCTTATGCAGATAACTTCCCGATCTGGGCGAACCAATCCAACGGTATGTTGCAACTGGTAATCTGGACTGCTTTGGAACAAGAAGGTCTGGGTGCATCTTTGCAGCACTACAATCCGTTGATTGACGAGAAAGTGAAGCAAGAATGGAATATTCCTGAGAACTGGAGATTGATCGCTCAAATGCCATTTGGTAAACCAACAGCAGCACCGGGTGAGAAAGAATTCCAACCGATTGAAGAGCGCGTAAAAGTACACAAGTAAATCAATTTCATAATACCTTTAGCTGCTTCAATCAAGGCTATAATTACACAAATTCATTGTAATAAGTTATGAAATTGATTTAAGTAAGCTTCGCATTTCCCAACATTTAACCACATACGGCCTCGCTTCAATTTGATACGATGATAGTTGATCGTAATTCAATGAAGCGAGGCTTTTTAATGTGAATAATAGATTAAAAGACATAACGAACCAACGTCTATGGAAAATGGCTTTATGCGGGATATTAACACTTGGATCGGTGGTTGGATATAGCAATACTGTTCAAGCTGCAACAGTCCAGCAACAGTTTCAGGATACGCGTACCAGTTATGCCAAGGATGCCATTACACATCTAGTGGACAAAGGCATTGCTGCCGGTACGTCAGAGACTACGTTTGAACCGAAGAAAGCCGTTACTCGTGCAGAATTTGCAACGTTTGCGGTGAGATTGCTAGGTTTGAAGCCGGTTAAAAATAATATTAATCCCTATCAGGATATAAGCATGAATGCTTGGTATTATGGTAACGTTGCCGCCATGACGAATCTTTTTATTTTGGAGGGCAAGGGTCAGGGCACGTTCCAGCCGGATGCTTCCATTACGCGCGAAGAAGCGGCAGCCCTACTTGTTCGGATGTTAAAACAACAACCCGTAGAGACATCACTCTTATCTTCAACCTATTTTGACGCAGATGATATCTCGGACTGGGCACGCCCTTATGTGCAAACGGTATATCAGCTTGGACTGATGAAGGGAAGCGGAGGCGTGTTCCGACCACATGATCAGGTAACGCGCGAAGAAGCAGCCGTCATGCTCGATGCCATTTTACAAAAGAAAACATGGTCTGAGCAGTTACAACGTGGAGATGAACTCGGGGTTCAGCTGGGGTGGCAGTATAACTCCACTACAGCTGAATTCAAGAAGCAGGTGGAACAGTCTGAAGTGAATACGCTCGTCCCGCGCTGGTTTTTCCTGAACAGCAGTATGAAAGTAACAGATCACGCGGACCCTGCATTGATCTCCTGGGCATCCGCCACAGACAGGCAGCTATGGCCGTTGCTTGGTAATCGTTCAGATCCGGCACTCACCCATCAGATGTTATCCAGTTCGGTCAACCGAGCGGCAGTGATCTCACAGGTAGCCGCCTATGTCAAAACCTATAAATTGGACGGCATCAACGTCGACTTCGAGAATGTCGATCCTGCGGATCGTGAAGGGTTAACCGCATTTGTCACCTCCTTGACGGCTACGTTACACGCATTGGGAGCAGTAGTGTCTGTGGATGTATCACCAGACCTCGGTACAGATTGGACGGATGCATTTGATTATGCCAAACTGGGAGCTGTATCGGATTATATGGTGCTGATGGGATACGAGGAACACTGGAACGGTGATCCGAAAGCAGGATCAGTGGCATCTCTTCCGTGGGTGGAAAAGGCATTGGATACCATGCTCTCTGAGGTGGTACATGCCAAAACGATTTTGGCCCTTCCGCTATATACACGGGATTGGTCTTCAGTGAATCCGGCAGCTAGTTCTTGGGACATTACACTGGCAGAACAGGGAACACGTGCACATACCTCGGGATCTGTAAGACGATGGGATGCGATTCTGGTTCAATATATTATTGGATACAATAGTAACGGTATGCCAAGATATATATGGGCAGAGGATAGCCGTTCGTTATCAGCCAAAGTGTTGATGAGTGAGCAACGGCAAATTGCTGGACTGGCATACTGGTATATGGGCGGCGAAACAGCCGATGTATGGAACGCCATTTCGAATGCATCACGATTTGAATCATATAACTTCTAAATATTCATGAATCTGATAGACTCAAACGAACTGTGATTCTGGCGGATGGTTTGGGTCTGTTTGTTTTGGTATAAGATAAGCAATAAGAGGACGCGTTAAGTTTGACTGAACGGTTTAATGTATAGAAGGACAAATATATGTTCAGGAGGAGAAGGAGCATGCGAGAGGTTGATTGCATAATCGTAGGTGGAGGGCTCGCAGGGCTTCAGGCAGCCATTCAGCTTGGACGTTATTCGGCCCATCAGGTCTTGGTGATTGATGCGGGAGAGGGCAGATCGACGTTATGTCGGACGTATCATAATATTCTCGGTTTCCCCGATGGGGTGTCTGGCGAAGAACTCCGTGCCCGAGGCAGGTTGCAGGCAGAGCAGACTGGTGTATCTTTTGAGAAAGATCGTATTGTTAAAGCAGGTCGTCAGGGGGAGAAGATCCAATTGTTCGGTACTTCCGGATCTGAATATAGGAGCAAAACCGTGCTACTGGCAACAGGGCTCTCGGATAGAGTTCCCGACATTCCGGGATTAACTCCGACGCTGGGGCGTACAGTCTATGTCTGCCCTGATTGCGATGGTTATGAGATTCAGAATCAACGTACGGTGCTGTTGGGATCTGGTGAAGCAGGTGCCAATATGGCCATGATTTTAATTCAACGTACAAATGATCTGTTATATATCAATCATGAGCAGGCCCCCATATCAGCAGAGCTTCATCGCAGTATGAAAGAGGCGGGCGTTCGTTATCTGGAAGCGGCGATCCAGGAAGTACAGCAGATCGAGGATGGCCATATCACCGGTGTTCTGACCGAAGATGGACAGATTTTTGAGTCGGAGCGCGGGTTTATCGCTTTTGGAGGCAATCGGGTGCACTATGAATTGGCAGAGCAGCTGGGAGCTGTAATCGCAGATAATAAACATGTAGAAGCTGATCCGCGCAGCTTGCAGGCAGCGACGAATGTATGGATTGCCGGAGATCTGGGTTTACATGCAGAGCAAGCAACGGTTGCGATGGGTGAAGGTTCCATTGCCGCCATCTGGATTCATAAGGCGCTGCAACAAATGACAAAGGATTCACTTTGAAATTCACCTCCTGATTAGAGGTTGAATTTCAATTTTGCGTTACCAAAAAGTCCTCCCAAGCCATGCATGTGGCAGGAGGACTTTTTGAGCTATCTTTGGCTATGGAGAAAAGAATCACGCTTATTTACTCGATGAATCCGTTGACTTGGAAGAAAACTTCTCGTCCTTTGAGTCATGTGAGAAATCTTTGCGAATGTTTTCCGCGATATCACCTACCACACCTTCAATCATATCCGTTGGCCCGGGATTTTTCTTATCAGGGTGGATAACTGTGTTCACGCCGGGTTCAAGTTCGTCGTTTGTTTTCTCATGTTTGGTTTTGTCGCTCATGTGATATCCCTCCTTGTTCCGTAAGGTATAAGGTGTTCCTTATCATATCCAAACACCACTACGTATATGTAAACGATTAACCGCTGTAGCCTTTTTGAATCGTGTTGCTTGAAGAATAAAGACGTATACAGGTAAGACACATACAGGATAGAAATGGACTGATTAATCTTGGGCAAGCCGTTTATATTATAGATAACCGGTTATTGTTACGCATGTTTCATAAATCCAATGAACGATTACTTTCAAGGAGGTTATTTCGATGAGTGAACAAAATCATGTCATCCATAAAGATGGCCAAGTTTCTACTGACAAGGTGGACAATGCAATTGAGAAGATTGCGCCAGAAGAAAGAGAACAGATTTTACAGAACTTTGATGCATTCAAAGAATACCTGGGTAAGCGAATTGCGATGGGGGAATCCATTGGACTAAGCGAGGAACAGATGGCTAAGATTGCTGAGAAAGTAGCTGATTATCTGGCAGCTCGGGAAGAACCTCGTAATCGTGAAGAAAAACTGCTTCAGGAGTTGTGGAATGTCGGTAAGGAAGATGAACGCCACATGCTGGCTCATATGCTCGTTCGTTTGGCGCAAAGCTCCACACCCAATCATTAAGAGTAGCAAGTAAAGAACCCTTGAAGGCATCGCCATTCAGGGTTCTTTGCCGTTTACGAAGACGATAGACAGAACTGATGACGCGCGTTGTAACTATTTTTAATCTGGCTGATACTTTTAGAATCCTTGTTCCAAGTATGATAGGAAAAGAAGGAACGTTGGAATGGATAGTTCACATGAGCGTTTGAGAAGCAAGACTTCCGGTTAAGGAATAGTAACGTTCATATTAAGGAGAGATGTTACCTATGAAGAACGCGACAAAACAATGGAAACTACGAATGATCGGTGCAGTTGTTGCTTTACTTGGTATGATTGTGCTGACTACATATTTGCTTACCCCTGCGAATGCTCAAGGTAGTACAGAAGCTTCACAACCTTCAGCGAAAGAATCTCAGGTTGCCAACTCTGAGATGTTTACTGCCTATGTGGAAGGTTTGCACCAAGAGAATGGCAAGTTGGTTATGACAGTGGACAAGATTGGCTGGTATCAAGGTGAAGAAGCCGATGCGGTTTTTGCACAGCGTAATCCAGAAGCCGGTATAGATGGTGCTCCAGATGGTTACTATATTGTTAATGACAGTAAAGAGCAGGAACAGGTTGAGATTAGTGCCAATGCTGAAGTATTGATGCAGTTGTATGATCGGGATGGTACGATGCAGGGTGCAGACATTCAGTGGAATGAACCTGTGACATTATCCAAGTTTGAATCGTTGTATGAGAATACCCGTATCCTTGATCTATCCGTATTCCCCTATCATCTGACGGTGCAGGACGGAAAAGTCACTAAAATTGTACAACAATACATCCCATAAAAATGAGATGAAATTGATCAGTCAAGCATTCCTCCCGTTCATGGAACGGTGAGGGATGCTTTTTGGTTATGACAAATTCATGAAAGCGATTGTAATTAATGGTAGGTACATGTATCATTATTGGAATGGTGTTTTTACATAGTTCAGGAGGAGCCTCATGCTTAAAGACATGATTGCATTAACCAAACCCGGACTTCTAAGGCTGAATGTGTTTGCGGTGGCAGTAGGATTCTGGGTAGCTTCAAAATGGGATATCAACTGGTTATCTCTGCTCTTGGTCGTGATTGGATCAACTTTGGTTATTGCTTCAGCTTGTGTTATCAACAATTATTGGGATCGTGAATTGGACCAAAAGATGGAGCGCACCAAAAAAAGGATGGATTACATTAATCATCTGAAGCCGGGGTTTGTACTTGGCTATGGCATTATCCTTGGTGTTGTGGGACTAGCAGTACTGTATCTTCTGGTGAATCCGTTATCAGGTTGGATGGCACTGCTCGGATGGTTCGCTTACATCGTGATATACACGATGTGGTTGAAACGTAACTCGACATGGAGCACATCGCTGGGTGGAATTGCAGGAGCGATGCCGCCTGTCATCGGTTATACAGCTGTAACGAATGAAATTGATGCAGGTGCCTGGTTGCTGTTTGCATTATTGTTCCTGTGGCAACCACCACACTTCTGGTCATTGGGTATTCGCCGGGTGGAGGAGTATCGTGCTGCCGGTTTCCCGTTGTTACCTGTGGTTAAAGGCGTGAAACGCACCAAGCTTCAGATGATTCCTTATGTTTTTCTGCTGCTTCCTGCTGTATTCCTGTTGTACTACTACAACTACGTTGGTCTGGTATTTCTAATTGTATCTCTGATCGGTGGACTCATCTGGTTCGTGCATACACTTAGCGGACTGAAGACACAGGATGATGAGAAGTGGGCAAAAGTGAACTTTCTAATCTCGGTGAACTATCTCATGCTCGTATTTATTGTCATGGTAGCGAACACGGTATGGTCTTAATAAGGTGATGAACAGATTGTTTTCAGAGAGATTTCAGCTTAGCTATATAATTTGAACTAAACATTTACACAAAACGGAGAGGACAGAAGGTTGTTCTGTCATCGAAATGTCCAGTGGAAATATGCTTTAGTCCATTTTTTATAACAGGCTGCATCGAATGAAAAAGCACACGATGGAATAGCGTTTGGACAACCTTGGGTTGTTACAACATATTCTCTGGGGTGCTTTTTTGGTATAATAAAACAATTGAATCATATATGTGGGAATTATAATGCAGGATGGGAAGTGACAGCATGAGTAATTTGGAACAGGCTGTGCGATGGAGACAAGAAGGTAAGATGCAGGAAGCAATTGAGCTTCTGCAAGAAATAACGATGCAGGAACCCGAGAATGCGGATGTTTGGTATCAGCTGGCTTGGGCACATGATTCGCTTGGATTGGAGCGGGAAGCTGTTCCGTATTATGAGAGGGCACTAAGTCTTGGGCTTTCTGGGGAGGACAGAGCAGGTGCAATACTCGGATTAGGCAGTACATACAGAACGCTTGGACAGTACGAGCAGGCGAAAGTTTGGTTTGAAAAAGGGATGAAAGAATTCCCGGCGTACCGGGAATTTGAAGTTTTCTATGCCATGGTGCTCTATAATCTGGGTGAACATGCAGAAGCGATGCAACGACTGCTCGTACAACTCGCGGATACATCAAGTGACAAGAGAATCAATGATTATAACCGAGCGATCCGTTTCTACGCAGATCAGCTGGATCGGGTGTGGGAATAGACCGATTATACAGGAAAGGGGAGATGGATGAATGAACTCCAATCCAGATCTGAAGCAGGTAAATGAAAGATTGGATCAAATTGAGCGGAAATTGGATAACCTGGGAGGCAGTGAGTAGAACAAACGCTCACCTGGCATGCGCTTTCTGATTGGTTTTGGCATCGCGATTGTGATTGTATCTGTACTGCTGCTGACGCTCGGTGTTATTCAATTTGTGAGTAACGGATAGGAGAAATCGATCATAACGACACAAGTAGTGAGTTCTACCAAGTTACATGGCTAGGGCAAGCCACTGTTGTACCTCTTCAATGAAACGACGTGTAGCTGGCGATAGATTGCCTAAAGACGGACAGGCCATGCCAATCGTACGATAAGGATCTCCAGAGAGCGGCACGAGCGCAAGCGCATCGGTATGATTTTGAAGAACCATCTCCGGCAGTAGACTGATGCCGAGGCCGTTACGGACCATCGCCATGATGGCTTGATCTTCTGCGACTTCATAGACAACATTGAGTTTGGCTGCATGCTGCCGGATCAGTCGTTCAATCTCGTTATCTCCGCCCCACTTGGGCAAAATAAAGGGTTGCTCCAGCAGAACATCAAATGAAACAGATTCCTCTGAGGCGAGAGGATGATCTAGAGGCAGGATGCACATCATCCTGTCTTTTTGCAATGGAATCGTCTCGAAAGGCGATGAATCGCCGAGGGACAGAAATCCGAGATCGATGGCGCCTCCAGCCAGCCAGCCCTCAATCTCAGCATAATCGCCCTCCCACAGCTTAATCTCAATTCCGGGGTGACGCAGGCGAAATTGTTTCAGGATACCAGGCAGCCACTGTGTGGAGACACTGGCGAATGTACCAATACGCACGGTACCAATCTCCGCACCGCGAATGAGTGAGATTTCCTGGTTCATTAGTTCCGTCCAGCGCAGAATCTCACGGGTGTATCCCAGAATGCGTTCACCTTCAGCGGTAACACGCACACCGGAGCGGCCGCGATGGAGCAGGGAGAAACCACATTCCGTCTCCAGACTGGCGATGGCATGGCTGACTGCGGATTGGGTGATGTTCAATGCTTCTGCTGCTTTGGTAAGACTGCCATATTCCACAACGGTATTCAAAATTTCGTATTTGATCAGTGACATAAATGATTCCGTTCCTTCCCATTTTGGATACATGAATTCGTTTCATATAATCCATTATAAATATTCATTTTTATAATGCAAAGAGATCGTTTATACTTGCCAAGGCGAGTTAGTTTGACGCACGATCACACAGATCAAAATACATAGAATGAAGGTTGAAGCAAGATGAATGGTGTACAGGTTAATCAAGGTCAGGCAACGAGAAGAGCGGACATACAGATGCTGCTCGCAACGGTCATATGGGGATCATCCTATCTGTTTATGAAATCGGGCCTAGAGTCCATGCAAGAATTGAATCTGGTCGCATTTCGTTTCGGAATTGCTTTTATTGCGGCAGGGCTTCTTTTTCATCGGCGGTTGTTTAACATGAATCGCAGAACACTTGTGGCAGGCGCCATTATGGGGACAGCTTTATTCGCTGCATTTGTATTTATCACCTATGGTGTGCAACGAACAACGACATCCCAAGCGGGATTCCTGATAAGTTTGGCCGTTATTTTTGTACCCATCCTGACGACGATCCAGCATCGTCGTATGCCGGACAAACGATTGACGCTAAGTATCTTGGTTGCAGTTACGGGGCTTGGCTTGCTGACGCTTCAACATGAGCTGAGTCTGCACACGGGAGATATTCTGTGCATTCTTGCAGCACTCGTGTATGCAATCTATATAATGATTGCTGGCAAGTACACACCGAAGTATGATCCGCTAACACTGGGCACGGTGCAATTAGGTGTTGCAGCGATGTGGGGAATAGCGGCTACATTTTTGCTGGAAACGCCACGTATGCCCGATACGGCTGAATCCTGGGCAGCAATTCTAGGGTTAGGTGTGTTGTGTAGCGGATTGGGATATATTTTGCAGACGCTCGCGCAGCGTCATGCTTCTCCCACAAGAACAAGTCTGATTTTTTCACTCGAACCACTGTTTGCAGCGGCCTTTGCTTTTACGTTTCAAGGAGAGTCATTAACTGTGCAAGGATATGCAGGTGCAGCTTTGATGTTGATTGGTGTTCTGATTACAGAGATCAAACTTCCACAGCCTATCTTCTGGCGCAGAAAACGTCCGGCTTTACAGTCGGAACTTGGCGATCAGGGAGCACCAGGCGTATAAGTAAGGGACAAAGGTCCTTTCGTCATCTTCTATGGAAGGTGGGGAGAGGGCCTTTTTTTGGTTATGTTGAATTATGTTGAAGCACTTATATAACAGATGAATAAATACCTAACAAAAAAATAATAACATAACCTTGTTTTGTTGAATTTTGTTTTTTATGCTAAACTGAATGGAAAATCAGAAAAAACGGGTGAGTAGGATGGCCAAAAGAGTAACGATGCAGCAAATTGCGGATGCTGCGGGGGTGTCCAAATTCGCAGTTTCCCGTGCGCTGACGGGCAAGCCTGGTGTAAGTGAGCATACACGCGAGATGATTGTCAGAACGGCGGGGCAGCTCGGTTATTTCAGAACCGAACCGAAGCGTTATCCGGGGGAGATACAGATGTCATCCGAGATGAAGCCAGAAGCGGAGCGACAAGGTACTGTATTGATTTTGTTTCCTAACATTCGTTCTCAGAATCGATCATCCTTGTATTGGGGGCCAGTGTTCGATGGCATTTCGGAGAGGCTTAATGAGAAGGGTTTAGATATTTTAACGTTAACGGAACCCTCTTCAGATCGGATGTTCTCGGTCCTTAATCCGGAAGCAATCAGTGGAGTCATTACCGTGGGTACCATCTCGACATCGGTATTGCTGGAGATATACAGGTTGGGTATTCCGCTTGTGATGGTGGACCATGAAGACCCGGCCGTATACGCAGATTCGATTTTTACGGACAATATGAAATGTATGAAAGAATTGGTTCTCATGCTCGTTGGTAAAGGCTACAAAAGGTTCCAGTTTGCCGGGCAACTGCCCGATGCGGCAAGTTTTCGAGAACGCTGGCTTGGATATCGTATGATGCTAGAAGAGAAGCAATTGGAGGGGGAACAGCAAGCAGGCCTGTTGGAAACGGAGTATGATCAGATGCGGAAATCGATTGCCGAAATGAAGCTGGAGGACATCCCCGAAGTCATCGTATGTGCGAATGATCATACGGCTGTTATTGTCCTTGAAGCACTTCGAAGTCGAGGTATTCAGGTACCTGAACGCTGTGCCGTAACCGGGTTTGATAATACGCAGACGGATGAACCCATTCTTGCTTCCGTACATATTAACAAAGAGAATCTGGGCACGAGAGCGGTAGATCAACTTTTGTGGCGGATTAAACATCTGGATGAACCTTATGAACGCAAGCTGATCTATTCGGAATTAATTATTCGCGATGAATATAACGCCAGTATAGAATAATAGGATATGAACTTATGGGATCATTTTAACATTGAACATACGGGTAAATGAAATCAGGTAAAAGACATGGAGAGGTTAGAGCTTCATGTCTTTTTGGTATGCAGAAACCATTTAACAAATTAAATTACAAAACAGATTGACTACGAGAAGCATATCGTGTTAATTTTGTTTTGTAAGTTATTTGTTTTTACAATAACAAAACCTAACAAAATAATGTTTACCAACTCTAACAACAATGGAGGCTGTCATGAGCACAATACAATCACAGGTTTTTCAGAATTGGACGTTCAAGGCTTGCGAAGATCAAGAGTGGATGCCGGCTCAGGTGCCCGGCTGTGTGCATACAGATTTGCTGAAACTGGGCAAGATTCCGGATCCTTTTTATGGAACGAACGAGAAGGAAGTACAATGGATTGATAAGATAGATTGGGAATATCAGACGGAATTTGACGTTGCCGAAGCGCTGTTCTCTCAGGAACATCTGGAACTGGTGTTTGATGGCTTGGATACATATGCTGAAGTGTATGTGAATGATGTGCATGTGTTATCAGCAGATAACATGTTCCGGGTATGGAAGGCGGATGTGAAGGCCGTATTAAAGGGGAACGGCAACATTCTCCGAATACGTTTTCGGTCTCCGATTCAGGAAGACCTGCCGAAGCTGGAGAAGCTCGGATATGCATTGCCGGCATCCAATGATCAGTCCGATGTTGGCGGACTTGGCGATAAGAGAGTAAGTATCTTTGCACGTAAAGCTCCATATCACTATGGCTGGGACTGGGGTCCACGTTTTGTAACCAGTGGTATCTGGCGTGAAGCACGTCTTGAAGGTTGGACACAGGTGCGAATCAATGATGTGTACATCCAGCAAAATGAAGTGAGCGCAAACTCGGCTTCATTAACGGCTGTTGTAGAAGTAGAGACATCACAAGCGGTAGATACGGTCATTCGTATTGGCGCAGATGGTCAAAGATGGGAAAGAGCAGTATCGCTGCAGCCGGGAGCTCAGACGGTGGAGATTGCAATCTCCATTAATGAACCGAAACTGTGGTGGAGCCGAGGGCTTGGTGACCCACATCTGTATACTTTCCTTGCCGAAGTGCTTCAAGGTGAACGGGCTGTGGCTGAATCTACAGTGAAGACAGGACTTCGTTCCATTCGCTTGGTACGTGACAAAGATGAAGCGGGAGCATCCTTTTATTTTGAACTAAACGGCGTTGCGGTCTTTGCCAAAGGGGCCAACCACATTCCGAACGATAGCTTCATCACTGAAATAACTCGTGAACGTTATCGACATGAGATTGTATCTGCTGCCGAGTCCAATATGAACATGCTTCGTGTGTGGGGTGGCGGGATCTATGAGCAGGATGTGTTCTACGAACTGTGTGATGAATACGGAATTCTGGTATGGCAAGACTTCATGTTTGCATGTAGCATGTACCCGGGAGACGAAGCGTTCCTGAACAGTGTGAGACATGAAGCCATCGATAATGTGAAACGTCTGCGCAATCATCCAAGTATTGCACTCTGGTGTGGGAACAACGAGATTGATTCGGCTTGGGCTCACTATGTTGAAAATGGTGGCTGGGGCTGGAAGAAGGAATTTACTTTCGAGCAGCGTGAAAGCATCTGGGCCGATTACGAAGCCATCTTCCATGATCTGCTGCCAGAAGTGGTTGAAGCGTATGCTCCAGGTGTGGATTACTGGCCTTCTTCACCACTTGTATCACTGACAGGGGATGAGAAGCAGCATGCACACCCGTCCACAGCCGAAGGCGACATCCACTACTGGGGTGTGTGGCACAATGTAGAACCGTTTGAAAATTACAACGTGCATGTCGGTCGTTTCATGAGTGAATACGGCTTCCAGTCTTTCCCGGAGTACAAGTCAGTCCGGACTTACGCGGAAGAAGAGGATCTGGCTCTGGAATCGGAAGTCATGCTTGCGCATCAGAAGAACGGGGCAGGTAATCGTCTGATCAAGCAGTACATGGATATGTACATGCATGAATCGAAGGACTTCCCATCGTTCCTGTATATGAGTCAGGTGCTTCAGGCGGAAGCGATGAAGACAGCGATTGAAGCGCACCGTCGCCGCAAACCATTCTGTATGGGTACGCTTTACTGGCAAATGAATGACTGTTGGCCGGTGGCTTCATGGGCCGGTATGGACTACCTTGGTCGTTGGAAAGCATTGCAATATTATGCGAAACGCAGCTTCAGCGATGTACTCGTATCCGTAGACGGAACCAAGGGCGATGCAACAGATATTTATGTCATCTCCGATCAGCTTGAGCCGGTGAAAGGTCAATTGCAGGTTCGTCTGATTGGATTCGATGGCACGGTGTATCGTGAAGAAGAGCGTGAAGTAACAGTGGCTTCCAACTCGGGTCAACAGGTGTTGTCACTCAGCCAGGCTGAATGGCTTGAAGGACATGATGCAGCATCAACGCTGCTGCGAATTGATCTCAAGCAGAATGGAGCAGCGGACATTGTGCAGGAGCATTATTTTGCACCATCCAAAGATCTTGCATTGCAGCTTGCACAAATTAAAGTAACTGAACTTACCCAAAATGATGGCAAATATCTTCAACTGGAAAGTGATGTGCTTGCCAAACAAGTATGGATTTCCTCTGAAGCGGAAGGCGTATTCTCGGACAACTTCTTCGATCTCATTCCGGGCATTCCGGTGAAGGTACGGTTCACTTCCAGAGAAGGGCTGCAATCTGCCGATGCGGTTTCCAATACAGGACTCATTCAGGTTCGTTCCATGGCTGACTTTATCAAACTGTAATAAGGCTTAACATCACAACGGTTGAGATCTCTCGATGAGGGATTTCGACCGTTTTTATTTTGGACATCCATCCAAACAAATTAAAGCAAAACAGAAGCGGACTTCAAAGATAGCTTCATCATTGCTATAATTGATAATCATTATCAATTATAGGTGGTTTTTTTCGCAATGTAGGATATTGTGTGTGTTGGATTGCTTAGGAAAGGGAGTCTATATGGGAATTCAGAATGACATCAAGCTGTGGGATCAGGTTCAGGTTCGCGTGCTTGATGTGCGTCTTATATCACTGGCAACAAATGAGTTCATACGTAATTATGTGTTACCGACAAGTGCATTTGTGTACGTTCAAGGCAGAGGGCAGGTGTGGATGGATGAAGAGGTGTGGTCTACAAGCCAGTTCTTGCTGCTGCACGGGGGAAAAGGAAGACGTCTGACACTTGAAGCGACCGGGGCTACGGAGGTACATCTGATTTTGTACAAATCAACCTTGCCCTCCAATGTGCTGGTAGAGTACCGAATGATGCTGAACCAGCGTAATCCGTTTGAAGAGTCCTGGGCGACAGCGCCGGATCATGCACTTGAGCTACGTGAGCTTGTGCGGGATATACATGAATGCTGGTCAGGGCAGGAGCAAGTGGGCAAAATTCAGGTCAAAGTGTACTTCTTTCAACTGGTACAGCTTGTATTGTTACAGCGGAGTCGCATGCTTAACGAAGTTCAGCAGCCTTCGCTTACCGATCAGGTTTTGCGATATATCAAAGCTCATTACCGGGAAGCGATCTCGCTGGATTCACTTGCCCAGTCCTTGAGTTACAGTCCACAATATCTATCACGCAAATTCAAGGAACAGACGGGATGTACACCGACAGAATATGTGATTCGGTTACGAATGGGTGAGGCAAGGAGTCTGCTTACATCCACGGAAGCTTCATTACAGGAGATTGCTGCGTATGTGGGCTATATGGACCCGTTCTATTTCAATCGTATATTTAAAAAAGAGACCGGGATCACACCGGGACAATATCGGTTGAAGCAGCAAGCAAACTCGAAATCAGTTTCGAAAAGTACATTAAATGCAACAAATGAATCCATTGTAACAGAGGGAGAGGAACGTTATCCTTTAATTGATGATGATAATCATTATCAATATATGGGAGATGAGGAAATCAACATGTTTAACCATTTTAAATCAGCGATCATGTCGCTTGCGCTTGTACTCACATTGAGTGCTTGTGGAACAGCCCAGCAGGGGGCAGAAACATCCGAAGTTGTGGTTGAACCCGAACAACCGGCAGTCGTAGAAACCCAAATGGTGAATACAACCTTTGGTGAAGTAGAAATTCCTGCACATCCGGAGCGAGTTGCTGCCATAGATTATCTGGGAACGGTGCTTGCCCTTGGTGTCAAACCGATTGGTGGAGGGCAATTTCTAATGAACAGTCCTTATCTGGAAGGTCACATGGATGGTCTTGAAACGATAGGGGATTCCGTTGAACAATTGATGGAACTGGAACCGGATCTCATTATTACATTGAATCCAGACAAGGCCGCTTATGAGAAATACAGCAAGATTGCGCCAACCGTTTCGATCGCATCCATCACTTTCCCAGCCCTGAAGGACGAAGTGAACTATTTCGGGAAAGTCCTTGGCAAAGAAGCGGAAGCAGAGAAGTGGCTGTCTGATTTCGATCAGGAGATTGCCAAAATCAAGCAGGAGGTGCAAAGCGTTGTTCCAGCTGACGCTACATTCTCCGTTATGCAGGAATATGATCGCCAAGTCTTCATTTTTGGCAATCAGTCGGGCCGGGGAGGACGTAACATCTATGAATTGCTTGGATTGCAAGCACCAAAGAACATTCCAGCCGAGTTGATGCAGGGCGCCTATCATGAATTCTCCATAGAACTACTTTCGAAGTATGCCGGAGATTACATCGTGCTGACCAGTAACTCTCAACTAAAAGACCTTCAGGCAGATCCGGTCTGGGGTTCATTGCCTGCTATTAAAAGTGGCAAAGTGTACATATGGACAGAAGAACAATCCTGGTTCCGTGACCCCATCGCCTTGTTGAAACAGACACAGGATCTGGCTGAATGGATTATTGAACTTAATACACCGTCTAAATAAGGAATGGCGGTTCCCGCCCACAGTTAAAGGCCCGAATGCATTTCAAATGCACAACGGGCCTTTTTCCTTTTTTTGAAACCATATATCCTGATTGGAATGCTTTTCGTTATTAAACCTCTAAAATTTCAATTGAATAACCGTCCAGTTTCAGCTGAGGGCCTTTAGGTTTCCCGTCCAGTGCACTGGTGTATGAAGCATCTAATTCAATGAATGCAGGTTCTGGGCTCAGATTCAGAATAAAACGGAACGTTCCATTTGGTCCCGAGCGGGTCGTCACCTGTACACCATCTGGCAAAGACTGAATTCCGGAAAGGTTGCAGCCTTCTGCGATGTCTTGCAATAACTGGCTCAAATACGCTTCTTCCGGCTGGGTTGCCACATAATAGACCACACCTTTACCCCAGTCATTTCTAGTGACAGCAGCGCTTTCAGCAAAAAAGTGATCCGCATATACAGCGACCGGCTGCGCCGTGTCCAGTTCCAATACATCCACCCATTGGGAAGCGGTATAGAGACGGCCTTGTTCATCACGAATCTGAACGGTATCACCGCCAACAGGATCATACTCAGTAACCCGCACACCACTACAGGCAGACAACAGACCTGGGAGCGGAGCCATAACACAGACATTATTGTCGTTCTTGACACCAGTGCGATGGGTTAAGATCAAGATGCCCCCGGCCGCTGCAAAAGCTTGCAGACGCTCTGCTGTAATCTCATCCAGCAGGTACAGATGCGGAGCAATGATGATTTTATAGCCATCCAGTGGCTCCAAAGTGTGTATAACATCCGTGCTGATGCCCAATTTGGTCAAGGCGCGATGCCATACCTTCATATTTTCGTAGTATTCCAGTCCTTCGGCTTGCGGCTGAATTCGAAGGGCGTTCAATTGATCATGCGAATGCAGGATCGCGACTTCATTATGCAATGTAGAGCCCTGTAGGCGCTCACTGAGCAGGTTCACTTCGGTACATAGCTGTTGAAACTCCTTGAAGCGTCGCCCCGGAACATTGCTGTGATCAATCAGTCCATGCCAGAACTGTTCTGCGCCTACAGTAGCGCTCCGCCAGCGGAAATGCACAACCGCATCAGCCCCACGAGCAATCGTCTGCCAAGCGTAAGCGCGCAGGAAGCCGGGCTGCGGCGTACGCCACATCGGGAACCAGCATCCCGGAGGGCCGCTCAGCTGCTCCATGATCCAGAAATTACGGCGCTTAATACCGCGTGTCAGATCCAAAGAGAGTGCGCCGCTGTATGGCGCTGTATCGGTTTTGTTCGGTGAAGGGTTCGGATAGTAATCAAAGGAAGCGAAATCCAGCTCCTGACCGACTTTATACTGATCCGCCCTTTGCGGATAGCTGTGAAAATTATGTGTGACAACATGCTTAGGACAATTGCGGCGGATGATTTCGACCTGAATATGTTGAAAATCCACAATGGAATCCGACTGAAAGCGGGAGTAGTCCAGCAGGAATGAAGGATTCTGGAACGAAGAGCCCCCATACGGCGGCGTAACCTGTTCCCAATCGCTATATTCGCCACTCCAGACCACGGTCCCCCAAGCTTGGTTTATCTGCTCCAGGGTGTTATAGCGGGCACGAACCCATTCGCGAAAAGCATCCGCACAAGCATCACACTGACAATCCGTGAAGCTGAATTCATTGTCTGTCTGCCAGCCGATAATTGCCGGATGTTGAGCATAACGCTCGGTCAGTTTCTGGACAATTCTTGCGCTGTACGTTCGCATGCTGGGACTGTTATAACAACGATGCCCCCGAACGCCTTCATGATACGGTTGACCATGTGGTAGCACAGGCAGGACATCAGGACATTTTTCCGTCAGCCAGCGCGGCGGTGTCATGGTTGGTGTACCGATCACAATTTGCAGCCCATGACGGTGCAAGGTTTCGATCGCTTGATCGAGCCATCCCCACTCAAATTGTCCATCTGTGGGCTCCATCCGGCTCCAGGCGAATTCACCCACTCGTACAATGCGGACTCCGCTGTCAGCCATTAAACGGGCATCCTGTTCCCATAGAGAAGGGTCCCAGTGTTCTGGATAATAATCGACGCCCATTTGAACAGGACGATTTGTGTTCATATCGGTTGATCTCCTTTATTATCAGCATCATGATCTTGTGAATTATGTATGAATCTATTTCATTGTATACTGGATAATAACAAGGGAATATAACAACATGTTGCGATAGGATATCATGATCTTGCTATTTGATAAACCCATTCCTTATGCGTGTAAAGGAGGTTGAACATATGCGAACCCATTGGTTTATGCCTGAGCCGGGATTCGCCGGGTACACCTGTTATCCAGTGGCCTACGGAAGATATATCGATCCAGAGCACGGGGAGCATCGCCCAGACGGGATACGGGAATACAATCTACATCTGATCTTCAGTGGACAGGGATATGTCCGAACAGAACAGGGAAACGTTCGTTTGATGGCTGGACAAGGTTTTCTATATGCACCAGGACAGGCCCAGCATTACTATGCTGATCCCTCCCACCCGTGGGATGTCAGATGGATTCATCTGCAAGCCTATGATCTGGAGCGATTGCTGAACCTCCGTAGTCCGGACAAGGTTTGGCTGTTTTCATTTTCGGGATTCGAACGTTTCGAGGTGTTGCATGAACAATTATGCCAGCTCGGTAGAACTTATGAGAGTGTACATGAACCGAGATTGTCTGCTGTGCTGTATGAGTTACTGGTAGAACTTACGAGGAATTCGGAGTCACTGGCGGGGACGTCTCTACTAAGCCATCAGGATACGATTCGTTCAACGGCCGATTATATCCGTCGTCATTGTAAGCAGCCGTTAAGTCTTGCCGACATGGCAAATACAGCGGGGTACAGTGTGTATTATTTTAACCGTATGTTTAAGAGCATCATGGGGGTCCCCCCAGGCAGATATCTGCTGGATTGCCGCATGTTGGCGGCAAAGAAGATTCTGGCGGATTCAGATCTGACTGTGAAGCAGATTGCTTCCCAATGCGGATTCACGCATAGCAGTTATTTTATTCGCATGTTTCGGACTTACATCGGAATGACCCCGCAGCAATTCAGGCTTCTCTATAACTCAGGTAGTGGAGAAAAGGGAGATGCTATAGCGACGGAGGATTGAATCCACATTAAACTCCAAAAAAACCGTGTCGCCCAGTTTGCTGAGCAGCACGGTTTTTCATATTCTTATGTATGACTGAACAGTAGAAGGGGATATGCAGCCTGTACGGAAATGAATAATGGTGTGATTGCAATATAAGAATTACTGGTTATTGATCCTTTTGTTCTTTCTGGATTTCCTGCAGATCCTCTAGTTGGAGTGTGAGGTCATTCTCGGGGTTTGCGCTCACAATGACTTCTGACGGTGATTGTTGCTGACCTGGCTGGTTCGATTTGGCGGCAGGTTTGATCACGTAGAGACTTTGAACGGAGTTGAGCAGGCTGGCAGGGGTGTCTTCATACGTTTCCAGGAAGAGTACATAGTCTTTGGTAGGAATCAGCTTGAGGTTGTCATCATTAATAATCTCGGTGTTGCCTAGTTGTCCGCCAAGTTGCTTCACTTCAAGTTTTTCCCCGGCAGTGTAACCGCCTTTATAGGATTCAGCGACCTGAATTGTGTGGATCGTATAGATTTTGTCAAAAGAAGATGGATCTCCGCCCGGATCGGACGCTGGGTTTAACTCGTTTTCATTCGCAGCATCAGTAGCTTGTACGATATCATTTAAAGCTTCTACACGAGTCTCAATCACACTGCCTTTCACAATGGTATTGGCTCTCTCGGACAGGTCGCCAATGCTGGCATAACTCGGGTAATCTTCAGAAGCAATGATGGTCATGGGTGCATCAGACGGGGACGCGGTAGGTGTAAGAGAAGAACATCCAGCAGCAGATAGAATGAAAATGGAAGAGAGAAGTAGCGTTAATACTCGTTTTTTGTTCATGAAAGGAATCCTCCTTGGATTTGGGAATGAGTTCGTAGCGTATTAGTACTTGGATCTTACGTTGTTGATATCAAAGGTTTGGGGTTGGGTCATGGAATTGCGGTTGCGGGAGTAAGACATAATGGAAGGACTTGTCGTGGTCGGGTTGTCACCAAGCCATACGGAGTGTCCGAGTTCGTGGACAAACACGCTTTGAATGAAGTTGGATAAGTTGGTCGCGTCAGGGGTGATCGTGGATGCATTGAGTTCGATGCGGAAGCTTACGACTTGACTGCCGGATACGGAGGCGTAATTGACACCATATGCTGTGTTATTGAAGTTACCTGCGGTGATGGTGTTCGGAGAGTTACTTGTTTTGGTGAATTGAACTTTGGCACCGGCATTGTTCCAGTTGGTAAGGGAAGCATCCATAGGGGTCTGCCATGCGGAGGCGTAATTATACGTGCGAATGGGGATGGTGGTGCTGGGATAACCGTAGGTTAGAAAGGTTGCTGCATAGATGGTACTGCCGAACATGGCAATCGCCGAGAACAACATGATGCTCATCAATAACTTCCTTTTCATACTTAAAACCTCCAATAAATGTATTTTATTCTCTATTATAGTAACAAGTAATAGTTGGATTGAAATGAGTCCGAGGTCGTTGTTTTTGTCGTGAAAAACATGAAATATATCTTGATCCGACTACATTGGTGTCAAAATAAGTCATTTTCTGTTCGATATTCATGCATAATTTCCCTGAAATAACAAACAATACGTTAAACTTACACAGGGAAAGGTAGTGCTTGAGCATGTGCAACCGTTTTTCATTGGCAGCCGATCTGGACGAAGTCAGAGATCATTTCAAAGTTCAGCGAGTGATGTATTATTACAAAAACCGATACAATATCAGTCCAACCCAGCATACGCCGATTATTTTGCATCAGGATGGTGAGCGTGTATTGGATGAGTTCCGGTGGGGGTTCATACCATTCTGGGGCCGCGATGCGGTTAACGCGAATCTCATGACGGTGCATGAGAATCCATCCTATTACAAACTGGTAGAGACCAAGCGCTGCGTCATTCCTTGCAACGGATTGTATTACTGGCGGCAAGAGGGCAAGAAAAGTTATGCGGTTCGTGTAGTCATGCCGGATCGTGGTCTGTTTGGCATTGCTGGTTTATATGAAGTATGGAAAGATACACGGAAGGAGCCGCTTCGGACCTGCACGATGCTAATGACAGGCGCGAACATGATTACACGCGAGTTTGGTAGCAAAATGCCAGCCATTCTCTCTGAAGAAGAGATCAACACCTGGCTTGATCCTGCCAATACACGAGTGACTCAGTTGCTTCCGCTGATCAAATCCTATAACAGTACAGAGATGAATCTGTATCCGGTAACACCAATGGTTGCCAATGACGAACACGACTGTTTCGAATGCGTGGAAGAGATGGATCAGAAGCTGGCCTACATTCGGAGTTTCTGATGAGTGTCTTTGGATGAAGTGAAGATGATTGATAGGGGCCGAGAGTCTGAGGACACTCTGCTCTTTTTTCCTTTCTGAAAATGAAAAGTTGCAATTACATTCAAACGTAACTATAATCATTACAGTAAGCGAACGCATATATTCATATATCTATTAAAAGAGATATTTATAATCAGGAGGGAACCACGAATGAATCCAAAGTTTAACCAGATGTTCGAACAAGTTTCACTACCGACTGGCATTACACTGAAAAACCGTATCGTGCTTGCTCCGATGACTCATATGTCCTCTAATGCTGACGGTACGATTTCCGACGCTGAACTTGCTTATTATGCACGTCGCACCGGTGGTGCTGGTATGTCAATTACGGCTGTAGGGCATGTAACCGAGACTGGGATTGGTTTCCCGGCTCAGTTTGGCGTTTATGATGACCGCTTCATTCCTGGTCTGAAGAAACTGGCTGATACCATTAAACAACAGGGCTCCGTAGCCGTTTTGCAAATTTTCCATGCGGGCCGTCTGACACCAGAACAAGCCGTACCTGCGGGTCAAGTGGTTGCTCCTAGTGCAGTTGCAAGTGAGCGTCCAGGATCTCCTGAACCAAGAGAATTGACGGATGCCGAGATTACTTCCATTATCAAAGACTTTGGTGAAGCGACACGTCGTGCAATTGAAGCCGGATTTGATGGTGTTGAGATTCATGGTGCTAACGGTTATCTGATCCAACAATTCTTCTCCCCGCATTCCAACCGACGTGAAGATCGCTATGGCGGAAGTGCCGAGAAACGCCTGACATTCCCGCTTGCTGTAGTGGACGAGGTCCAGAAAGTGGTTGCCGAACATACCAAACTGCCATTCATCATTGGTTATCGTTTCTCCCCGGAAGAACCGGAAACACCGGGACTTACGATGGAAGAAACATACCTACTAGTGGATGCGCTGAAAGATAAAAACCTGGATTACCTTCATGTCTCTGTGAACGAGTTCTGGTCCAAACCAAGACGTGGCGAAGCAGATACGCGTTCAAGAATCGAATTTATTCTGGATCGTGTGAACGGCAAATTGCCTGTGATCGGTGTGGGTGCGATTCATACAGCTGCTGAGGCTGCTGAAGCGCTTCAAACAGGAGTACCATTGCTTGCAATTGGACGTGAGCTGATTATTGAACCGGATTGGGTTGAGAAAATCGAGAGTGGACGGGAAGAAGATATCGAGACTATTCTGACCAAATCGGATCAGGAGCGCTTAGTTATTCCTGACGGATTGTGGAATGCAATCATCCACACGCCGGGCTGGTTCCCTATGGCAGAAGATAAATAAGATACACTTCAGGACTGGAATGGAGGGGGCGAAAGCTCCCTCTTTTTGCACGTGGTCCAAATTCTACTTGTCATCACACTGTGGTATGATGGAGGAACAGGATCAACTGGATAATCAACGGTTTGGAGTGAAGGAATATGCTCGTAGCTGAACGGTATGAGAAAATAGTGGAATGGGTGGATACGCGAGGTAGCATGCGTGTCACCGAACTAAGTGAGCGCTGCGGGGTGACGGAAGAGACGATTCGTCGTGATCTGGACAAGCTCGAACAGGCGGGCAGGCTCAGGCGGTCCCATGGCGGGGCGGTCAGCGTGAAATACAAAGAAGAGTTACAGTCAGAGATTCCGTATCCGGAACGGGCTGTAGCCCATGTAGAAGAGAAGCGCAGAATTGCAATCGAAGCGGTGAAAATGGTGGAATCCGGCGACCGGATCGCTCTAGATGCAAGTACAACGGCCTGGTATATGGCGGCAGGATTGCCGAACATTCCACTGACGGTATTAACCAACTCGATTAAGGTTGCTGCAGAGCTGAGTAACAAGGAGCAGATTCGTGTGATTGCCACAGGTGGGCAATTGGCTTCAAAATCACTGTCTTTTGTAGGACCGCTGGCGGAACGTTCGCTGGATGCTTACCATGTGGATAAAGTGTTTCTGTCTTGCAAAGGTGTGCATCTGACCAAAGGCATCAGTGAATCCAATGAATTGCAGGCCTTGGTGAAGCAAAAGATGATCCATATTGCGGATGAGGTCATTTTACTTGCAGATTCCAGCAAGTTTAACATACAGGCGTTTACCAGAGTCGCTGAGATGAGCAGCGTGGGGAAAGTGATTACAGATCAGGGTGTAGACGAAGAGCAGGTTAGCGCATTGATCGAACAAAATATTACGTGTATACGTGTGTAAATCAGAAAGGAATGAATGTCATGAAACATCCTTTTCATCTGAAAGCGGTATGGAATGGTGGACGTAACAGTGAGGGAACCATTGATGCAGGTGGATTAAAAACAGTCATATCGATTCCGCAGGAGATGGGCGGACCCGGTACAGGAACCAACCCGGACGAGATGCTGCTGGGTGCAGCCTCCACCTGTTACCTGATCACGCTGGCAGCGATGCTGGAGCGTTCAGATATTACGCCGGATGAGTTGACGCTGGAGTCGGAAGCGACGGTAGATGTTACGAATAACGTGTTTACGTACGAACGGATCGTACATAGACCCCGGATTGTGCTCAGTGCAGATGCCTCGGAGGCGGATCTAACCAAAGCCGAGCGCTTAGCGCACAAGGCTGAATCATCCTGCATGATCTCCCGAGCGGTGGCAGGTAATGTCGAGATAGAGACACAGCCAGTCATTGTTATCACTGGAGCTAACGCGGTGTGATATACTGAAGAATAGACGATTCAAGTCGTCATTTGTACAAAATAAGGAGAAATTCGGTATGAACACACAGAAGCGCAAGAATAACCGCTGGGTACGTTTAACACGTGCTATGAAGCTGAATTTCCTCAAATTGTTACGTGCTCCCGGAGGTGCTCATAAAGTATCCACCGGATTTGCCATAGGGTTCGGACTGGAACTGATCGTGATCTCGACAGCATCCCTGATATATCTCATATTCTACCCAATTGTGCGACTGTCTGGGGGCTCGATGCCAGCAGCGATTGTTGGTAACGTGATTGGAAAACTTACGTTTTTGCCTATCATTCTGATGCCGCTCGCGAAGCAGATTGGTTCCTGGATTCTACCTGCTCACAGCATGGGACAAGGACCGGTACACGAGAGTGCATTAATGGAACTGTTTCGTGGAAACTGGTCGGCCGTGAGTGAACTGTTACTTGGTGGGTTGGATATCCTGGCAGGCATGTCTATGTTTGGTGTCATTTTAGGTGTGATTTCGTACTTTGTCGTGAAATTCTTCTACGTCAGAGCACTCAACCGGCGTTATGAACGCCGGTTGGAGAAACGCCGACAAGCGGATCTAGCATCGGTGTCGCCTCCGGTACTAATCAGGAAGCCATCACAATCATAATCGGCAGCATCAACATGGATGCAGCGGTTGTCCACAGGATGCAACGGGATACAAACTGCGGAGAAGCATTGAACTGTTCAGCCAAAATAACGGCGTTCACTGCGGTCGGCATCGATGCGAGGATCAGCAGCACACTGAACAACGTACCCTCGACCTGAAGCGCGGTTAGAATTAGCCATGAGAGGATCGGTGCAGCTGCGAGACGGACCACAAGTCCGGTCCAGAAGGCTCGGCGTACATTGGGCAGCCAAGGCACTGTAGCACCTTTTGGTCTGAGCATCTGTGCTCCCAGAATGGCGAGAACGACAGGAGAGTAACCCGCGGCCAGCATGGAGATGCCTCCATCGAGTGCGTCAGGCAGGCTCAGATTGGACGCACGTAGCGTAATGGCGATGCCAGCAGCATAGATGGATGGCATGCGGAAAACGGACAGAATCGCATCTTTTACCGTGAATTGGGATCTTGCGGCAAAAAAGATACCTACTGTATTGACAATGATCATCTGCCCAATGACATAGACGGAAGCCTTGTCCAGTCCAAGTTGACCAAAGGCAAGTAGTACAAGCGGGAGCCCGTAATTCACGCAATTGGTAAACGTGGAGACGAGGGTGAGACCCGCTTTTTCGCTTGCACCCAGACGGAAAACCCGGCTTAACAGCTCGGCGAGTGCCCACAGGGCAATCAGATTAATGATGGAGAACCAGAATGTGCTGGTGACGTCCGTCCAGGTAATCTCTGCATGCAGCAATGTATTGAAGATGAGCGCAGGGCTCAAAATATAAAGGGAAAAGGTCGAGAGTGACCGGGTATCCCAGTTCTTGAAGCGTTTTAACAGAATTCCTCCAATCACGGGAAGTGATATCGGCAGGAATACATGGTATAACGTGAGTAAAAATGAGTGAAGCAATGCAGTTCAGTCCCTTCTGGATGAAAAACCTATCTTATCATAGCAGAAGATGCACCTCATATGAATGGATTTCAGTATGATCGTGTGCATTCCACCCGTTGTTTAACCGATGATTTTACGGATGTGCAGCGACAGCGGATTGCTATTTTGATATGGCAGATTTATTATAGAAGAGGTGCAACAAGATTACATACACATAGAGGAGGAAACTGTAATGAGTGAATCAAAACGCTTGCTCGTACTTGCTGGCTCTTATGCCGAAACGGAAAATGAGGGCATTTATGCATATGAATTGAATGAGGATACAGGCAGCTTGTCCAAGCTTGACGGCATCGCTGGTGTGAAAAACCCAACGTTTGTCAACGTGGATACTGAGGGTAACAAACTGTATGCGATTGGTGAAACAGCGTCAGCTGAAGGCAATAAAATGTCTGAAGCTGTAGCTCTGAGCATTGATCCTTCTACAGGAAAATTAACATTGCTGAACCGGAATGACTCCATTTCAGCTCCACCATGTCATATCCAGCGTGATCCATCCGGAAAATACTTGATCCTCTCCAGCTACCACGGTGGTCTGGTAGGTCTGCAAGCCTTGACGGATAACGGTGAAGTTGGAGCGCTTCTGGACGAGAAGAAACATGAAGGCCAAGGTGCGCATCCTGAACGTCAGGACAAGCCACATGTGCACTCCGCATTCTTCAGCCCGGATGGCAAATACATGATGGTACAGGATCTGGGTGCGGATAAAATTGCGATCTATTCCATTGATGCAGACAAGAATGAACTTGTATTGCACAGTGAAACCAAAACGCATGCGGGTGCAGGTCCACGTCACCTGGCGTTCCACCCGAATGGTCAATTCGCTTATGTCATCAACGAAGTGGATTCTTCCATTACTTCGTTCCAATATGATGCAGCAGCCGGTACGTTGACTGAATTGTCTACCGTATCCACATTGCCAGATGGTTATGATGGCAAAGAAAATACAACAGCGGAAATCACCGTTTCCAATGATGGACGTTATGTGTATGGTTCGAACCGTGGACATGACAGCATCGTTGTATTTGCAGTAGATGCAGACAAAGGTCACCTGACACTGGTTGAGCATGTATCTGCTGAAGGTGAGCACCCGCGTCACTTTGCTCTGACACCTAACGGCAAATTGCTCATTGCAGCTAACCGCGATACCAACAACCTCGTGACATTCACGGTAGATCAGGAGAGCGGACGTCTGAAATACACAGGTCACAGCACAGGCGTATCCAAGCCGGTATGCGTGAAACCTGTATATCTGTGAATCAATTTCATAATACCTTTTAGTGAGTTATGAAAATGATTCCTGTAAAATGATAAATTTCTAAAACCAGCGCTGCTGGGATTGAAAATGATAAGGACCCTGCCTATGTGGCAGGGTCTTTTATATTGAACACCTAATGAAATGATTAGATTGCTGTTCTGCTGCAACGGTTGGAACAGAGGAAAATCCATCATAAGATTCTCCTAACAACGAATAATTATCAATAGTATCGTGCAAGTAACTACCCCACTTCAAAGTGCGTACTTCCTGAATGGATAGTCAGGGTCTACAATGAGTGAGTAGCCAAAATAAACACTGCATGCATCTGAACAGACAAATTGGTGCAGGCTAAATATCTGATTATTATTTTTACAGGAACGACTCATACTTGAACAACAAAGGAGAAATAAATGATGAAATTGCAATTGGCGCTCGACTTGGTAAACATCCCTGAAGGTATCGCACTGGTTAAAGAGGTTGAACAATATATTGATATCGTTGAGATTGGTACACCAATCGTTATTAATGAAGGTTTGCACGCGGTAAAAGCGATGAAAGAAGCATTCCCTAATCTGCAAGTTCTTGCAGACCTTAAAATCATGGACGCTGGTGGTTATGAAATCATGAAAGCAGCTGAAGCTGGTGCGGATCTGATCACTGTGCTTGGAGCAACCAATGACAGTACAATCAAAGGCGCAGTAGCAGAAGCGAAGAAACAAAACAAACAAGTTCTTGTGGACATGATCAACGTGCCTAACCTTGAACAACGTGCTCGTGAAATTGATGCACTTGGCGTAGATTACATCTGTGTACACACAGGTTATGACCTGCAAGCTGAAGGACAAAGCCCGTTTGAAGATCTGCAAACGATCAAAGCTGCTGTGAAAAATGCCAAAACGGCTGTCGCTGGTGGAATCAAGCTGGAAACATTGCCAGAAGTAATCAAAGCACAACCGGATCTGGTTATTGTAGGCGGCGGTATCACAGGACAAGCAGACAAAGCCGCAGTTGCAGCTGAAATGCAACGTCTTGTTAAACAAGGGTAAGCAGATGAGCAAAACACAGTACGCAGCTGACATCTTGAAGGAGCTGGAACGTACGCTTAGCCAGATCGACGATGCAGAGATGCAAGCGATGGCTGAACACATTTTGGCTGCGGAACAGATTTTTGTGGCTGGAGCAGGTCGGTCAGGTCTTATGGGAAAGGCTTTTGCCATGAGATTGATGCAGATGGGGCTTCGTGTATATGTGGTAGGCGAGACCGTTACACCTGGGATCAGCTCGAAGGACTTTCTCTTGTTATGCTCAGGCTCAGGAGAAACAGGTAGTCTCGTAGCGATGGCTCAGAAAGCTAGTTCGGCAGGTGCACCTGTCGGTCTGATTACGATCAAGCCAGAGTCCACAATTGGGCAATTGGCGACTACGGTCGTGCGCCTTCCGGCTTCAGCCAAAGAGGACACAGCAACTTCCGGAGCGGATGTAACTATTCAGCCGATGGGCTCGTTGTTCGAACAGGGACTGTTGATTGGGATGGATGCACTCATCCTTACGATGATGGAAATGAAGGGGATGACCGGAGCGGATATGTTTGGCCGCCACGCGAACCTGGAATAGCGATTAGATGAAAGAAAGACCGGAATCCTTTGATTGTGAAGGGTTCTGGTCTTTTCTGCGATGCACAGTCATTTATCTGTATAGGTTTTATCCGTAATTTTCAGTTAAACTTTGCATCCCGACCAGGCTGTAGTAGAATTAATAGATAGCTGTATCGAATGAATGTACTTATTACATAATGCATGGAGCGGAAAGCTTATCTCGTGTGAAGTGTCCCCGTGATATGCGTGATATACGCGATATAAGATTGAAGATGAGGGGGCTCGGAGCCATGGCAGCCGAAGTGAAGGAACGGATTAATTTGAAAGAAATCAATTGTGAGAAGGAATTGACCCTTGCGGTGATCGGTGGCAAATGGAAACTGATTATTTTGTGGCATTTGGGTCTGGAAGGCACCAAACGTTTCAGTGAGCTGAAACGCCTAATCCCTCATATTACCCAGAAGATGCTGACCAACCAGTTACGTGAGCTGGAGGAAGACAAACTGATTGAGCGTAAAGTGTATGCAGAAGTCCCTCCACGGGTGGAATATACGTTGACAGATCACGGTCAAAGCCTGATGCCTGTCCTGCACGCAATGTATAACTGGGGTAAAAACTATGGCGAAAATGTAATCTGGAAAGAAAGCTAAATAAGTAAGATCTATAATGAACCGCAGGGCAAATGGATTCTTCCATTACCCGGCGGTTTTTTCGTTGCTTTTAAATTTTGGTCAGTGGATCAATAGTTTACTCCAAACGCAGCGGGCAGAAATAGACTTAAGAAGCGAAGCGTTCGCCTTTATCACCGGATTTTCACCTTTGAAAAAGTGAATCAAAAAATCCGGGGATAACAGCGATCGAAAGGCTATTCTGCCAGCGGAGTAATATGGAGTAACCCGTTTGTCTGCTCTACCATAAATCCATACCAAAAGTCTCATTGTTCGCAGATGTCATGTATAGATGCGCGGAATATGATACGATGAGAGATATTGGAAAATGCAAGGAGGATGACAACTAAAGATGGAAAAAATACGTACACGTGCTGAGGTAGACCAGGAAACGACTTGGGATCTGAGAGACTTATTTGTAACGGATGAAGAGTGGGAGCAGGAGCTTCGATTACTTCCTGAGGCTGCTGCACAGATTGAAACGTTCAAAGGGCGTCTGGGCGAAGGCGCTGAGCAATTGCTGGCTTGTCTGGATGCGCGTGAAGCTTTGCAAGAGCGGATCGGCAAGACGGCTTCCTATGCCCGTTTGAAGCAATCAGAGGACAGCACCAATCCAGTGAATATTGAGAATTCAGCCAAGGCAGGAGATATCCTATCGAATCTGTCGTCGTCCTTGTCTTTTGTCAATTCGGAGATCGTTGATCTGCCGGACGGAACAGTGGAGCGTTACCTTGAAGAACTTCCGGGATTGGAACCGTACGCCAGCAGTTTGAAACGTTTGATTCAAGAAAAAGCACATCGGCTCACACCGGAGACCGAGAAGGTACTCGCTTCACTCGGAGAGGTACTGGATTCGCCATATCGAATCTATCTGCGCGGTAAACTGGCAGACATGACGTTTGACGATGCCCTCGATGGAGAGGACAATAATCGTCCGTTATCTTGGTCATTCTATGAAAATAATTATGAGATGTCGTCCGATACGAAGCTGCGCCGTTCTGCTTATGCTGCGTTCAGCTCGACATTGAATGAGTACAAAAATATGTTCGCAGAAGGTTATGCAACCGAAGTGAAGAAGCAGGTTGTTTTATCCAGACTGCGTGGTTACGACGATGTTACAGATATGCTTCTCAGCCCACAGCAAGTGAGCAAAGAGATGTACAATAATGTGCTCGATATTATCCAGCAGGAACTCGCACCTCATATGCGCAGACTGGCAGCTCTCAAGAAACGCGAGCTGGGTCTGGACAAGCTAATGTTCTGTGATCTGAAGGCCCCGCTTGATCCTGAATTTAGCCCAGCCATTACATATGATGAGGCGTGCACACTCATTCGTGAAGCACTTGATGTGCTTGGGCCGGAGTATGGCGAGATCGTAGAGCGCGCATTCAGTGATCGTTGGGTGGATTACGCAGATAATGCAGGCAAATCCACAGGGGCATTTTGCTCTTCTATATATGGTTCGCACTCCTATATTCTAATTTCATGGGCGAACAATATGCGTGGGGCATTTACGCTTGCGCATGAAGTAGGACATGCAGGCCACTTTATGCTCGCGGGACGTTACCAAAAGCTCACGAATACACGCCCATCTCTTTATTTTATCGAGGCACCGTCGACCATGAATGAAATGCTGCTGGCAGATCATCTATTGAAGCGTTCCGATAATCCGAGAATGCGTCGTTGGGTCATTTTGCAACTGTTGAATACGTATTACCATAACTTCGTTACCCATCTGCTGGAAGGGGAATTACAGCGCAGGGTGTATGCACTCGCAACCAATGATGAGCCCATTACGGCGAAGACATTAAGTCAGCTCAAAGGAGACATCCTCTCCGAATTTTGGGGACCTGATCTGGTTATTGATGAAGGGGCCAAACTCACGTGGATGAGACAACCTCATTATTATATGGGACTATATCCATATACCTATGCGGCAGGCTTGACGGCTTCCACAGCGGCTGCACAGCAGATCCGGGAAGAAGGACAGCCAGCTATAGATCGCTGGCTTGAAGCACTCAAAGCCGGTGGAAGTCTCACGCCGCAGGAGTTAATGAAGCTCGCGGGTGTGGATATGTCCGGACCTGAGCCGATTCGTTCTGCAGTTGCTTATGTCGGCAGTCTGGTCGACGAACTTGAACGTCTGTATTCTTGATCTGGTTCATATAGTATACGGACAAGGCAGAACGGGTTGTCTGCATGCACCGCCTTCCTTGCGTGGGGCGGTGCATCTTATTTTGCAAGGGGAAAGGAACGATGATGAATGGCGTTAACAAGCGTGTCCTCATCGATCGGCCGATTAAGCGTAGATGGCTTCGGTGTGTTTGACGACATGAATGGAGTACCGGGTTTTGAGGGCAATCAGGGTGGCTTTTTTTCGGGATTCAATGAGTTTGCTGCAATGAATGCATTTGCTTCGATTTTCATTGGCGCCATATTTCTCATCATTGCGGGAGTTATTGTTTTTGTTATTATTTCAGGCATACGCTCAGGGGGATCAAATAACGCGGCAGCTTTGTTAACCCTTCATTCTACGGTGGTGGCTAAACGAACGGAAGTCTCAGGTGGAAGCGGGGATAGCAGTGCGACTACTCGTTATTATGCTACATTTGAATTCGACAATGGGGAGCGGACTGAACTATTTGTTGGCGGAAACCATTATGGCATGATGGTGGAAAATGATCGAGGGATGCTGACGTATCAGGGCACACGGTTCAAGCATTTTGAGAGAGATGTACAGCCCCAGTCGGGGGTAAGCAAAGGTCAATTTTATACGTAAAAAAAGAACTGCGGCTCCTCCCAGGTGGGAGAGAGTCGTTTTTGGTATGCCTAAAAGAAAGAAAAACCGAAGGGTATTCAAACGCTTACAATGGTGATATACTCGTAAAATAAAGTAAAACAGTATTAAACAAAAACAAACAAACAATAAATACAGAATAAAGTACAGCGTTACGGACTGAATCAAGAGATACCGTTTGGAAAATAGGATGGGTTCGAAAGGTTGGTGAAGCGCGGTGAGTGTGCTGGCTTATGATTTGGGCGCCGGGAGCGGGAGAGCGCTACTGGGACATCTGAATGATCGAGGGATCGAAACGAGCGAAATTCATCGGTTCAAGAATGAACCGGTGAAGGTTGGCGAGCGGATGCACTGGGATATTCTGCGATTGCATCATGAATTGTTGCAAGGGCTTACGCTTGTGAAGCAGCAGGGGGAACAGCCGGAGAGTCTGGGGATCGATTCCTGGGGCGTTGATTTCGGTCTGCTCGGCAGTAACGGGGAGTTGCTGGGTAATCCGTATCATTACCGTGATACACAGTTTAACGGCATGATGGATCAGGTACGGCAAGAGCTGACCTCTCAGCGAATCTTCCAACGTACAGGGATTCAGTTTCTTAGCTTTAATACCCTGTATCAATTGGCAACGCTTCAACGTAGTGGCTCCCCGTTGCTTCATGAAGCAGAGCGTTTTCTCATGATTCCGGATTTGCTACGTTATTTCCTGACCGGAGAAGCGGTGAATGAGTTCACGAATGCAACGACAACGCAATTATACAATCCATCGGTGGGGCAGTGGGACAGTGAGTTGCTGGCGCATATTCGCATTTCGGAAAAACTGTTCGGTGAAGCGGTGATGCCCGGCACCCGTGTTGGACAGTTGCGCAGCAGTATCTGTAATGATCTGAGTCTTTCACCGATACCGGTGATCGCGGTTGCAGAGCATGATACCGGTTCGGCCGTTGTGGCTGTTCCTGCAACGGAACGTTCATTTGCTTATCTGAGCTGTGGGACCTGGTCACTGATGGGAACGGAGATAGATCATCCTGCGATAAGTAGCCAGAGTCTGGCCTTGAACTTCACGAATGAAGGCGGGGCGGGCGGAACATTCCGTCTGCTCAAGAACATCATGGGACTGTGGATTTTGCAGGAAAGCATGCGGGAGTGGGAGCGCCAGGGGCAGGGAATTAGCTATGATACGTTATTGGCGAAGGCGGAACAGGCACCTCCATTTGCCAGTTTGTTTGATCCGGATGATGAACTGTTCATGCCAGCAGGAGATATGACGACCCGTATACGCCAGTATTGTCGTGATACAGGGCAAGTGGTGCCAGAGGATCAAGGTGCTATTGCCCGGGCAATTCTGGAGAGTCTGGCATTGAAGTATAGAAGAGTGCTGGAATGGACGGAACAATTGTCGGGACAGACGTTCAACGGATTGCATATGGTCGGTGGAGGTATCCAGAACCGCCTGTTATGTCAGTGGACTGCAAATTCCATTGGCAAACCGGTATGGGCGGGACCGGCAGAGGGAAGTGCAATCGGGAATATGGCTGTGCAATGGATGGCAAGCGGAGCTTTTAAGGATATCTGGGAAGCCCGTAAGGCCATTCGTGATTCATTTCCGGTAACTGCATATGAGCCGCAGGACAGGTCAGTTTGGGAAGATGCTTACGGCAAATTTCTGCATGTGACGGCTTCATCTAATTCACAAGCGGGGAGTGAGGTGTAACATGCTGGCAGCCGAGCGGTATGACCGGATTGTGGAGATGGTGAATGTAAAGGGCAGTATGCGTGTATCCGAGCTTAGTGAGCGCTGCCGGGTGACGGAGGAAACCATCCGGCGCGATCTGGATCGGCTGGAACAGTCAGGACGACTGCGCCGCTCTCACGGTGGTGCAGTGAGTGTGAAGGAAGATCAACCGGAGATCCCTTACCGGATCAGGGAGACAACTCATGCGGAAGAGAAGAAGCGGATTGCACAAGCGGCTCTGGCGATGATCAATCCGGGTGATCGCATTCTGTTGGATGCCAGTACAACGGCAGGCTATATGGCTGCGAATATGCCAGATTTTCCGCTGACGGTCTTAACCAATTCGATTCAGGTAGCCACGGAACTGAGCAGTCGTGACGAGGTTGAGGTCATCTCAACGGGGGGCCAGCTGGCATCTCGCTCGTTGTCCTTTGTCGGACCGCTCGCGGAGCGTTCTTTGGAGACGTATCATGTGGATAAATTGTTCTTGTCTTGCAAAGGCGTACATCTTGAAGGCGGCGGAATCAGTGAATCTAACGAGCTTCAGGCAAGGCTGAAGCAGAAGATGGTTGGCATATCCGATCAAGTCATCTTGCTTGCAGATGCCAGTAAATTTGGTGTTCGTGCTTTTGCCCGGGTGTCCGGGTTAAATGCAGTCCATACGATTGTTACCGATCAGCCATTGGAGGCTGAACAGACAGACCGTTTGAGCGGATACGATATAGGGATTATTACGGTTTAAGCTTTTACAATCTGCGGATAACAGCGATCGGAAGGGTATTCTGTCATCGGAGTGTCCAGTGTAAATATTCTTAGTCAATTTATCTACTAATCAGTTAATAGGAGCGTGTAATTATGAAGGTCTCCTTATTCATTACCTGCCTCAGTGATGCCATCTATCCTCGAGTAGGGGAGGCCATGGTCAGATTGCTCGCCGCTCATGGCGTTCGGCTGGATTTTCCGCCGGTTCAGACCTGCTGCGGTCAGCCTTCCTACAATAGCGGGTACTGGGATGAGACTCGGGTAGCGGCCAAGACAATTCTTGAAGCGTTTGACGAAAGTGATTTTGTAGTCTGTCCATCCGGATCGTGTACGTATATGATTCATCATTATCCCGAACTGTTCGCGGACGAACCGGTATGGCTGGAGAAGGCAAAACGATTGGAAGCCAAAGCCTATGAGTTTACTCAGTTCCTTGTTCAGGTACTCGGGATAACCGATCTGGGCGCACATTTTCCGCACAAAGTAACCTATCATCCATCCTGCCACGGCAGCCGTCTGCTTGGTGTAAAGGATGAGCCGATGGCGCTGCTCTCTCAAGTAAAAGGTCTGGAATTGGTTCCACTTCCATTCGCTGAGGATTGCTGTGGGTTCGGGGGTACGTTTGCTATTAAAATGTCCGATATTTCAGGAGCGATGGTAACGGAGAAGGTCGATCATGTCAAAGAGACACAAGCCGAAGTACTGGTTGGGCTGGATATGGCCTGTCTGATGAATATCGCAGGTAATCTGCGTTATCGGAATGAACCGGTGCGTGTGATGCATTTGGCGGAACTACTGTATGAGGGGGTGCGAACAGGATGAGCCAACCGGGAGTTATGGATACTACGGTCAAAGAACGTGCCGGACTGGCCTTGAATGATGATTTTCTGCGTAAAGCGGTCAAATTCACGACAGAACGATTGCGTAACGGGAAGAAGTCTGCCTCAGAAGAACATGGAAACTGGGATGAGTGGCGGGAGCGTGGCCGACAGATTCGTCTGCATACGATTGCGTACCTTGATTATTATCTGAATGAATTTGTGAATAACGCCCGTGCGAATGGGGTTCATATTCATTTTGCAGATACATCGGTGGAAGCAGCCGCAATTGCGCTGGATATTGCAGCGCATAACCAAGCTTCTACGGTGGTGAAATCCAAATCGATGGTGTCGGAAGAAGTACATCTGAATCATGTGCTGGAGTCGGCGGGCATTGAAGCCATCGAGACCGATCTGGGTGAATACATCATTCAACTGGCAGGCGAAGCCCCTTCTCATATTGTCATTCCAGCCATCCATAAGAACCGCTATCAGATCGCAGAGTTGTTATCCAAGGAAGCGGGCGAAATTCTGGAGCCGGACACGACGGTACTTGCCGGATTTGTTCGCAAAAAGCTGCGCGAGAAGTTCCTCGAAGCGGATATCGGCATGACCGGTTGCAATTTTGCGATTGCAGAGACAGGTTCCATGGTTTTGTTCGAAAATGAAGGCAATGCCCGTATGGTATCCACTGTTCCCAAAACGCAGATTACACTCATGGGCATGGAGCGGATCATCCCGTCGTGGACGGATCTGGAGGTCATGGCAACCTTGTTGCCGCGCTCTGCAACAGGTCAAAAACTCACGATGTACATGTCAGGCATCACAGGTCCTCGTCGTACAGCGGATGCGGATGGGCCGGATGAAATGCACATTATTATCGTGGATAACGGTCGATCCCTTCAGCTCGGTGATCCCGAATTCCAAGAACTGCTGAATTGTATTCGCTGCGGCGCGTGTCTGAATGCTTGCCCGGTATATCGCCATATTGGAGGTCATGCTTATGGTGGAACCTATAGTGGACCGATTGGAGCGGTACTGACACCTGCACTCAATGGCAACATTGATGAATGGAACGACATTGCTGGTGCCTCTAGTCTTTGCGGAGCCTGCTATGAAGCATGTCCGGTCAAAATTCCGCTGCATGATATGCTCGTTTATTTACGCAGACGCAAGGTAGAGGATGGTCATGGAAACAAAATGGAAAGCATGGGCATGAAGGGGTTTGCCGCCGTGGTGTCCAATTCGAAACGCTTCAGTGCGGCCATACGTCTGGGACAGATCGGGCAGAAGGCAGTTGTACGCAACAACGGCATTTCTCTCAAGCTGGGACCACTCAAAGGCTGGAATAATTATCGGGTTGCCCCAAGTCTCGCCAAGAAATCCTTCCGGCAGCAATGGAACAAGCTGGATCAAGAATTGAACCAGGAGCAACCAACCATGAATTCTTCCGTTCGCAGCCGCATGGAGCAGATTATTCGTGAACGAGAGGAAGGGGAGGATAAGCATGGTCACTGAACATCAGCAATGGCTCGCGCAATTGGAGAAGAAGTCCATGGAGCAACAGGAGCAGTTCATGAATGACATTGCTTCGAAATTGAGAAGACCAAGGCAACGGCATGCGCCGACCCAACCCTTTCGGGGAGCACCCGACTTTTGGACTGAGCTGGAATGGGATGAAGAGGAGCGTATTCAAGCATTTACGGATAACTTTGTGAGTGTAGGCGCCCACATTGCCCGGGTTCAGAACATGGAAGAAGTATCTCAATTCATTGCCAACAAATCTCATGAGCTGAGTACCAAATATATCATTCGCCAAAATGAACAGGCGCTAAAGGATCTCGGATTGGAAGAGAAGTTACCGGATGTGCAGATCTCAGTCTGGAATAGTCAAGCAGATGAGAACTGGAGGGCACGTGCAGCTGAGGCTGATATCGGTGTGGTCATGGCGGATTATGCAACAGCATACACAGGTTCGGTCACTGTACTTTCTTCACCGGAAAAAGGTCGGTCAGTGAGTCTGTTGCCTACGGTACTTATCATCATTATTCCAGTGGATCGACTGTACACCAGACTGGGTGAGACGCTGGATCGATTTGACGAAGCGGGAAGAGAGAATCTTCCGGCAGGCATTCACTTTATTTCAGGGCCAAGCCGCTCTTCCGATATTGAAAATGATTTAACCATTGGCGTACACGGACCAGGTATTGTATATGGTTTGATTATGGGCTAACCATGTGTTGAGCGTGATGGCCAATCATGATTTTCATAACTGTCCTAGATGCAGAATTCGTCTGCTAAGGGCAGTTTTTTTGTTTGCATTTTTATAGTTAAAAACTATTAATATTATACTGATTATATATTTCACCTATTAATAATGACGGTGTATAATTCATCTCAAGAGAGAATTTATATGGGATACGAAAAAGAAGAGGAGGAGAAATACATATGAGTATATTTTCTTATCAGGTTCCGTTCATGGACGGCCACGAGGGTGATTTTTCTGCGTTGAAAGGCAAAGTACTGCTTATTGTGAACACAGCCAGCCAGTGTAGCTACTCCCGCCAGTTCAGTGAACTTCAGCAAATATATGACAAATATCGTGATCAGGGGCTGGAAATTCTGGCATTCCCGTGCAACCAATTTAACGACAAAGAACCTGGCAGTAGCGCAGAGGTAGCCGAATATTGCAGAAGTCAGTTTCAGATATCCTTTCCGATTTTGGAGAAGGTTGAGGTCGTTGGGCAATCGGCGCATCCAGTGTTTCGTTATCTGATTGAAGAAGCACCATTTCAAGGCTATGATCTGGCCACGAAGGAAGGAAAGTGGATGGACACTTTTGTGAAGGAGAAGCATCCAGAATTGTATCAAGGAGACGGGATCAAATGGAATTTCACCAAATTTCTGATTGACCGTAGTGGGGACGTCCATGGACGTTATGAAACGACAGTTGCTCCAATAGAGATGGAGTCGGTTATTCAGAATCTGTTGAAGAAATCATAGGTATACCGCAATCCCTGTCCTGAGGTCCTATGACTTTGGGACTGTTGAAGATTAGAACTGGAAATGTTAGGGTAAAAGAAGATAACCAATGCATACATTTTTTTTATTCAAAAATGACCAATATACCATTTTGGTCAGTTAGTTCTCTCGTGGTTTTATAGTTATCTGGATGAAATATGAAAACGTGCAAAAAATAACTTGAATGTGTTGTTCTGAAGAAGTGTAATCGCTTCTGTAGTCACGTCATTATTTTTTAGTTGTAGAACTCTTAACTTGGAAAGAAGGAGTGAGTGTCATGCCACCAATTTCAGTGCCTCAACCGAAAACATTTGGCCCGCTGGGCAATTTGCCGCAATTGAACTTTGAAGAACCGGTGCAATCCTTGGTGAAACTGGCTGAAGAATATGGACCGATCTTTCGTATGGAGTACCCCGGGCGAAGTGAATTGTATATTTCCGGTCACGAACTGGTCGCCGAGGTAACAGATGAATCCAAATTCGACAAACGGGTGTGGGCACCCCTTGCGAAGGTTCGTGCTTTTGCAGGAGATGGACTATTTACGAGTTGGACCGAAGAACCGAATTGGAAAAAAGCCCATAACGTACTGCTGCCAAGCTTCAGTCAACGTGCCATGCAGGGATATCACAACAAAATGATTGATCTGGCTGTGCAGCTGGTTCAGAAATGGTCACGCTTGAACCCGGATGAGACGGTTAACGTTCCGGATGATATGACACGGCTTACGCTCGATACGATTGGCCTATGTGGGTTCAACTATCGGTTTAACAGCTTCTATCGGGAAGAACCTCATCCATTCATTACAAGTATGGTTCGTGCGTTGGATGAATCCATGAGTTCATTGCAGCGACTGCGTCTGCAAGACAAGCTGATGATCACCAAAAAGAAACAGTTTGAACAGGATATCCGTTCCATGTTCTCCTTGGTGGATCACATTATTGCTGAGCGTAAAGAGAAACCTCAGGAAGGGGCAGACGATCTGTTGTCCCATATGCTCAGCGGCAAGGACCCGGAAACGGGAGAAACACTGGATGATGAGAACATCCGTTATCAGATTATTACATTCCTGATTGCTGGACATGAGACCACAAGTGGACTGTTATCCTTCGCCGTCTATTATCTGATGAAGAATCCGGAGACGCTAGCTAAAGCTCAAGCTGAAGTGGATCAGATTCTGAAAGATCCAGTTCCAACGTACAACCAGGTTCGCAATCTGAAGTACGTTCGTATGGTTTTGAATGAAGCATTGCGATTATGGCCTACAGCTCCAGCATTTTCCCTGTATGCAAAAGAGGACACGGTACTTGCGGGTCAATATCCTTTGCAAAAAGGAGACAGCGTCAGTGTACTTATTCCCAAGCTGCATCGTGACCGCGAAGCCTGGGGAGACGACGTAGAGGAATTCCGCCCGGAACGGTTCGAAGATCCGAGCAAAGTGCCGCATGATGCCTATAAACCTTTTGGTAACGGTCAACGGGCATGTATTGGTCAGCAATTTGCACTTCAGGAAGCAACGCTGGTACTGGGCATGGTGTTGAAGCATTTTGACTTCATAGATCATTCTGATTATCAGTTAAAGGTAAAAGAAACCCTGACGCTCAAACCGGATAACTTCACAATTCGTGTACGTGCGCGTGGGGGGCAGCCAGTCATGGCTGTTCCGGGTTTAGCGGTCGAAGAACCGACGCCAGTTGCCAAAAGAACAGAGCCGGATGCGGCGAATGCCCATCACACACCAATGCTTGTTCTGTACGGTTCTAATCTGGGTACCGCGGAAGGTATCGCGCGTGAAATTGCCGATACTGCCAGATATCAGGGATTCCGCAGTGAGGTTGCTGCGCTGGATGATCGCGTTGGTAAACTGCCGAAAGATGGTGCCGTTATTATTGTCAGTGCATCCTATAACGGTCAGCCGCCAAGTAATGCCAAGATGTTCGTTGAGTGGATTGAACATGCGGACGCCAATGAATTTAAAGGTGTGCGTTTCGCCGTTCTCGGATGCGGTGACCACAACTGGGCGAGCACCTATCAGCGTATTCCGCGTTTAATAGATGAACAATTGTCTTCCAGAGGAGCAGAGCGGTTATCACCGCTGGGTGAGTCAGATGCCAGCGGAGATTTCGAGAAACAGGTGGGGGACTGGACAGAGCAATTATGGCCGGATCTCGCACGAACGATGGGATTGAAGTTAAATACAAGCTCCAATAGCGAACGCAGCTCCCTATCTGTACAGTTTGTCAGTGGGCTCGCCGTAACCCCGCTTGCGGATACGTATGATGCTCATGTGGCAGAAGTACTCGAGAACAGGGAGCTTCACGACGCGGGCAGTGAACGCAGCACACGTCACCTGGAGATCAAATTGCCTGAAGGCATAACCTACAAGGAAGGGGATCACCTGGGCATTCTGCCTCAGAACCCACCGGAGCTGGTGGAACGTGTATTGCGTCGTTATGGATTCACCGGAACGGAGCATCTCGTTCTGGATGCATCCGGTCGGAGTGCCGCGCATCTGCCGCTGCATCAACCGGTTAACCTGTATGATCTGCTCAGTCATAGCGTTGAGCTTCAGGAGGCGGCAACTCGTGCGCAACTGAGAGAAATGGCAGCATACACCGTATGTCCACCGCATAAGAAGGAACTTGAAGCGCTGCTTGATGAATCTGTGTATATGGATGAAGTTCGGAATAAACGGATCTCCATGCTGGATTATCTGGTGAAATATGAGGCATGTGAACTGCCGTTTGAGCGCTTCCTTGAATTATTGCCTTCACTGAAAGCCAGATATTACTCGATCTCCAGTTCACCGCGTGTTCAGCCCGATCAAGCGAGTATTACGGTCAGTGTTGTGCGTGCCCCGGCATGGAGTGGGCAGGGAGAATACAAAGGCATTGCGTCCAACTATCTGGCTAACCTGAAAGCGGGTGACGAGATCGTCATGTTCACGCGGACACCGGAATCGGGTTTCCAACTGCCGGAGGATCCACAGGTTCCTGTCATTATGGTAGGGCCGGGTACGGGTGTTGCTCCATTCCGTGGTTTCCTGCAGGCAAGACATGTATTGAAGGAACAGGGTCAAGAGGTTGGCGAAGCCCATCTGTACTTTGGATGCCGGAATCCCGAGCATGATTATTTGTACAAAAATGAATTGGAAGCAGCCCAGCAAGAAGGGCTTGTAAAACTTCATACGGCCTTCTCCCGTGTAGACGGGGAGGATAAATGTTATGTACAGCATCTGATGAGAGACGATGCCCGTCATCTGATTCCTTTGCTTGAAGAAGGTGCGCATCTGTATATCTGCGGTGATGGTAGCAAGATGGCACCTGATGTAGAAGCTACACTCCAGCAGGCATACGCTGATATTCACGGCAACTCCGCGAAGGAAGCAGAAGATTGGCTTATTCAGCTTCAGCAGGAAGGTCGTTATGCCAAGGACGTATGGACAGGCATCTGAACTAAACATGTGAAGGATCAGCTTGATCCGTAATTGGCTGAGCGGTGAGATACAGAAGCAGTTCTGTTCTCACCGCTTTTTGACATAAACTGATTCTTCAGCAGAAGAGTGGGCGCATGGGTTATAATTATATATTGGAAGGGAGCACCCGTATGCAGACATTCGGGAACCAGTATAAGGTTTGCGATAAGAACCAGCTTTACTTCCGGCTACAAGGCCGTTTCAGGCTCTTTCTTCCGGCGGTTGGCCGATAGATCGACTCAACGCTGGAGAGAGGAAAGAGAATACGGGAAGGGACTCTGCCTTTTCCCTGGAGTTCAAGATAATCCAGTCCCACGCCAACAAGTCTGATATTGTTAAATGCATTCCAGGAAGGGAACGTCGTTCGGATTCCGACTCTGATACCTCGCCGTGTTCGAGGAATATCGAATACCCGAATGGAATTCAGACTAAGTGGAATGAATAACTGACGGTTTACTTTGATAAACTGCTTTGAATAGACACGACGAATACGTCCCGGTTCCAACCCGGAGAGTGGAGTATTCAGTTCTGCAAGGTGCCCCTGGAGTTCTGCCAGACGCTGCTGAAGTGTTTTTCCAGTATGGAGATGCTGCCAGCTCATAAGTATTCCTCCGTTCGCCATTTGTACCTAGTATATGAAGGAACGGGGTCGGAAGGTGTACGTTTGACAGCCCATGTTCGTTAAGGCCAACGGGGTTTCTTTTATAATAGAGGAGTGATTCACATGATCGTAGAAATGTATAAAGACCTCATTAAGGATGAGCGTGGCAACTATTATATGGCAGTGCAGATCGAGGGCAATGAGCTTACGCTTGTTAACGCATTCGTCGAAGCGGCATTCACGCCTGAACTGATTTACAATGAAGAGTTTCGTACCAAGCATAAGGAGATGGAAGGCGGGTTTGTAGGCAAAATAGCGATGGACCTGCTTCGCCATGATGTGGTTATGGGTATGAAGCAAATCGACCGCAAACTGTTGAATCTGTCAGATGTGGAGCAGCAGTTCGCGGTAAATTATATTGATACGATTGAATTTTATCGTCATCCGGCTTGGCAACGGAAGGTGTAGAAATAAAGAAATGTAAAAGCGCAAGTGCAGGGGCAGTGAGCCTCCGCAACTTGCGCTTTTTGCGTACAAACAATTAACGATACGTAGGATGGATGATGCCAATATCGCGCTCAGTTCTCAAATTTCCATCAGCGTAACGCTGCATTTCATTTCCTTTTATCCGAATCGGAATGCGCTCTCCTTGATAGAAAAGCTCTCCCTCGACGGTGCGGACGCTCATTCCAATAATGCCTTCCAGATGTCCACTATGATTCGTCACCAGCCGAATCCCTGACGGGCCGTCCAGATGAACCTTGCCTTCCAGATAAACCGTCATGCGATCAGGGGTGTTGACCAATTCATATCTTAGTCCATGGACCTTCCGGCTATAAGCGGTGTTGCCAGATACGATCTCACCATGATCCATGTCGATGGGCAGCAGTCCGGTAAACCAGAGCTGATTCGATCCAACAGGCATAATTCCGCATAATCGCTCCACATAATCGAGAAGACAAAGGATAGTAGGAGAGTAAGTCTCGGTAAAACCTTGTTTTCCGGTCCATGGGCTTAGTACCTGACCAAATTGCTTATCTTTGGATAGCGCAGACAAGATAGGCTGCATTACCCAGGTTAGCTCCACATATCGATGATGATACTCGAATGCGTGTGGTGCACGAATCAGACTCAGGAAATTGGATGCCCCTCCCCAGCTGTTATAGGAGGAAAAGGGATCGAATCTGGGATCATCCATTGAAATCGATGTAAACGGGTATTTAGCGAAAAACTTGCTTGTATTCAACAGGTACCGACGCAGTAGGTTATCGAATAATTCACGGTCGCCCACCTCGCAAGCCATTACGCGGAGCAACACATCAGATTGGACTTTGACCAATTCGTCATTGCGATCCCGATCATAGAAGAACATATCCTGTTCGTCGTAACAATAACGGAAGAGACTTTCCAGGCTGGACTCGGCTTTTGCTTTCCAATCCGTCCCTGATTCCCCCAGCTCCTCAGCTATGCGGGACAGATACATGCGCTGACAATAGATATTGGCAGTCAGATCAGGTGCCAGAAAAGGCAGAATCGGAGAATCCGGGTGATAGGCAGAAGCATCATTCATGTATGGTGTATCCGGAACATGCCAGAATCGGGGAGATAAGTCATGTCCGGTGTCAAACGTACTGAAGGCTTCTACACAGCCGGTTCCTCGAGTATTACGGTTACGTGCAATCCACTCATCGTAACGAACCATGGCCTTGTACATGGTACTCAGGAAAGAAGAGTGCTTGCCATGAAGCTGATAGTGGTTCCACACACTGCGTGCCAGTGGAGTGACCAACTGGATTTGCCGGAAAGAGGGTCCGTTTGCCGTCAGTTTATACGGAAGCAATCCATCATCTCTTTGCTGCTTGGCAAATGCGAGGTACGTTGTTTCGGACACGGAAGGAAGCAGGCGAGACAGCAGCTCCGCATTGATGGTACCTGTGCTCTCTAACCAACATCCCAGATAGATGCCACCTTCTTGTAAAATGGGATCGTTGTCTCCCATGGGCAGGATACAAGCAAGCAATTTCTCCACTGCTGCATAATACGTAGCTTCCATTCGTCCGCCCGATGCCACAAACCGGATACCCAACGCATGCCATTCCTGTAATAACTGCTGATCTTCCGGTTTAACTGGTTGAACTTGATCCATAATCGAAATGTTGCGCAGCCGATTCAGTATCTCTTCTGTCATATGTTCCTCCTCACAGCGTCTGCTTATTGATTCGATTCAAAGATACGAACGGTACCGTTATAGAAGTCGGAGACAGCTTGCTCCACACTTTTTCGTCCAAATCCGATCTCCTGATTCGTCGTCTGAGCTAACTTGGAGAACTCTGCAAATCCCGGAGGATTGTAACTTACGTCAAAAGGTTCAGTCTTCGTAGCTTCCGAGACAAGGCTCGTATAGTTATAGACAATCTCCTCCACAGGGCCTGCACCTTCCTGAAGAAGATTTCGATTGGCTTCCGTAACGGGCACCCCGCGGTCATTACCGAGGATTTTGGCTGCTTCAGGATCATGAATCCAGAAATCCATTAACGTTGCCACTTCCTTCGGATGTTTGGTATTGGCATAACCCGATAATCCCTGACTCGACTCAAATACAACACCCGTTCCCTTAGGGCCTCGTGGTACAGGGAGAAGAACTAGCGGGTCTTCCGTCAAGCTCTGGAATGCAGCCAGCTGGTTGGATGGCAGGAGGGTCATGGCTGCTTTACCTGTGATTAACAGGGACTTACTGGTGTCATCATGCGGGTTGGATACCTGCAATTCCGGTGTAACTACACCGCCGGATGCCGAAGTCTTTTCCCAATACTGGAACCATTCCAGAATGTCTTCCTTGGCGAATCCGAGTGTGCCGTTTTTCATGTCATACAGCTGTTTACCCCGTTGTTTCAGAAAAATATCCATTCCGTCGACGGTAAAATTGTACGTTCCATAGAAGCCGTCTCCGAGCTTGTCGGACAACTCCTTGCTAATGGCGGCATAGTCCGCCCAGTCCCAATCTGAAGCTGGCAAAGGCACGCCGGCTTTCTCAAAGAGTGCCTGATTCACAACAATTCCCCGTGCGTTCGCACCGGCAGAGATATGTTGCAGCTTCCCGTCGAGACGTCCGTATTCGATCATGGTTTCATCCATATCGTCCAGATTCAGTTCGTTGCCTACATACGGGTCCAGATTGAGCAGGACATCTTTTTTGGCATAGTCCACGACATTTCCCCCAAGGAAAAAGATATCTGGAGCTGTACCTGATGCCAACTGGGTATTCAGTTTGTCGAAATATCCGGAGGAGGGCGCAAATTCACCTACAATTTTAATATCCGGATGTTTTGCCTGAAAGATCTTCAAGGCTTCATTCGTAATATCTGCCCTTTTCTGGTCACCCCACCACATGATGCGCAGTTCGACCTGTCCGCCCTCGGTAGTTCCATTGTCATTACCATTGCTTGCATCATTAGCACCCGTATGGTCGGTTCCGGAGCAAGCTGTTACAAATAACAAAAGTGAAGTGATCATACCGATCATGAAGCGTTTGAACATGGTAAATCCCCCTGTCTATGGATAATGAGAAACGTGTTGTTACTTCAGACCTGTGGTCGCAATGCCCTCAAGGAAATATCGCTGAAACAGTAAAAAGATGATGGTCACGGGAAGCAGTGACAGGGTGGACATGGCGAGCAAAGCGCCCCAATCGGATTGTCCTGATGGATCGAAGAGAGACCGAATGCCCAGCTGCACGGTGAACAGATCAATTTTGCTCAGATAGATCATCTGGCTGAAAAAATCATCCCAGCTCCACAGGAAGGTGAAGATCGCTGTTGTAATCAGTGCTGGAACGAGCAGTGGCACTACGATCCGGAAAAAGATCTGTGATTGCCCGCAACCGTCAATGGTTGCACTCTCGTCCAGCTCCCGCGGAATACCGCGTATGAATTGAACCATAAGCAAGATGAAGAAGGAATCCTGCGCAAGCCACTTAGGCAGAATCAGCGGGAAATACGTATTAATCCATTGAAGCTCATTATAGAGAATGTACTGAGGCACAAGGGTAACATGGTAAGGCAACATAATTGTGACCAACATCATACTGAACCACAGGCCTTTGAATCGAAATTTCAATCTGGAGAAGGCGAAGGCTGCAAGGGAACAGGAGATCACATTGCCCAGCACACTCATGACCGAGATCAGCACGGAGTTGCTGAAGAAACGGCCGAAGGAGATGCCCTGCAGACCTTTCCAGCCATTAATATAGTGCTCCAGCGTGAAGCTGGTTGGAAAAAGACTGCCGCTAGTGAAGATGAGATGATTCGGTTTAAACGAACTGAGAATTAACCATAGTACTGGATATAACATCAGTAGACCGAGGAGTATAATGGCGGCATGCCTCCCAGCCTGAACCAGTTGTCGTTTGATTGGCATATGCATTACCTCCCCTCTTGATTGTCACCGTAGAACACCCAAAATCGGGATGTGACAAAGACGATTGCGGTAAATACTCCGATAATGATCAACATGATCCAAGCCAAAGCCGAAGCGTAACCCATATCAAAGAACGAGAAACCTTTCAGATACAGATACAACGTATAGAACATCGTTGCGTCGAGTGGACCCCCGCGGCCATCCCCGATCACGTAAGCTGGTGTAAACGCCTGGAATGAATTGATCATGCTCATGATCAGGTTAAAAAAGATAACAGGTGAGAGCATGGGCAGGGTAATTCCGAAAAATTGACGTATCTTTCCCGCCCCATCGACATCGGAAGCTTCATATAAGTCTGCCGGGATCTGTTTCAGACCAGCAAGGAAGATGACCATGGCAGACCCGAATTGCCACACGGATAGCGTGATGATGGTGTAGACCACATAATCCGGGTGCGCAATCCAGGATGGTCCCGAGATTCCAAACCAGCCTAAGAACTGATTGACCAGTCCATTTCCCTCAAAAAGTTGACGCCAGACGATTGCGATCGCTACGCTGCCGCCCAAGAGGGAAGGGATGTAATATACGGTCCGGTAGATGCCAAGGGCTCGAATTCCCTTGTTCAGCGCCATCGCCACCAGTAAAGCAAAGGCAAGCCGTAGTGGAACAGATAGAAAGACATAATAAAACGTTAGCCCCAGGGACCTACGGAAGGTATCGTCCTCGGTAAAAATGTGAACATAGTTGCTAAGTCCAGTCCAAGTCGGTGATGACAGTAGATTGAATTTGGTCATGGATAAGTATAGGGACGCAACCATCGGTCCCAGTGTCAGACAGAAGAGTCCGATCAGCCAGGGCAGAAGAAACAAGTAGGCTGTAGTATTGTGCTGACCGTATAAGGGCTTGGTCTGTTTTTTCATCATGTACCTCCCTTCTGAATGGGTAAGAATAATAGTCACCAGTTGTGAATCCGTTTACAACATACGGCGTTCTCTTGGTAACCACATCATACCGGGGAAGGGCAGAAGCTTGAATCTCATTTCTTCGGATCATGGCTATCGATTTTTTCGGAATGCAGCAAGCGATAATCTGATGGACTCATGTTGAACATTCTTTTGAATTTCGAGCTGAAATAACTTGGTGAACTGAAGCCGGTCAGTTCTGTAATATCCCATACGGTTAATTGGGTTTCCTTCAGCAGTTGCAAAGCGTGTTTCATCCGAACGCCCGTCACATACTGAATAAAAGAGGTACCTGCCCCTTCCTTAAACAGTTCGGAGAAATAGGTAGGATAATAGTTGAATCGTTCAGCGAGTAACGTCAACGTTAGCTCCTGCATGTAGTTCTCCTCGATATATCGCTTGGCTAACTCTATAATCGTCCCATCTCCGTCTTCCGAGGGAAGTTGTCGATCCAGAAAGTCTTGAAACCATTGCATTAATAAGCGTTCTGCCTGATCTGGCGTCTTAAGCCACAGTATCCATTCAGGCGTCATAGGAAAATCCATCAACAGTGAAATCTGAAAAATGCTTCGTGTCATTCGGGAGGGAGAGAGCTGGAATGCTTCATGAAGTTCCTTGCGGATCAGGCTGCGGAAGGAGTCCAGTTCCCCTCGGATGAGGCAACGATGCAGCGTTCGGGTAGTTTCCTCAGGCAGTAATGGACTATAATCTGTTCCTGCCATTGGGTTTGGATCCCCGCCCGCCCGTTCAGCTGAATTCCAAGCCAGAAGGGAATGGATATAACCTTCTTTCCAGTGCTCAAGTCCAGAACCGGAAAGTCCCACCCCAATCTTGAGTTTCATGGAAAAAACAGATACCGTATGTCCCGTGAGCTGTTGGATGAATTCGTACTGCATACCGTCTTGTACCATAAAATGCATGATGCCTTCGTGTGCCGAATCATGAAAAACCTGGACATTGTCTGAATCAGACTGGGCGATTTCATAACAAACCAGCTCGAAAGGAAGATGCATCTGCTCGTGTGAGCGATCTTTTCGAATATTCTGCTTGTCCGATTGACTTATACTGGCGGTGATGAAACATATCTTCTGATCCTGCCATGATTCGAGATGGAACAATCGGAGTCGTTCTGGCAGTGAGGAAGGCGGAAGACGATTGCCTCTGACGAGATCAAGAAGGAAACGTCCCTTCATTTCCCGGTAATACTGAGATAGGCGCCATTGCAGTAATTCGGAATCACCTCGTACTTTACGTTGATCATCCAGATCCGCTTTGATTTTGCCTAATGTCGCTTTCAGTTCATCCCGGGTTACAGGCTTCAGTAAATAATCCATGACCTGACTGCGGACACCTGCTCTGGCATATTGAAAATCTTCATAACCGGTGATTATGACAATCTGGATAGAAGGATTATAACTGCGGCAGACATCCAGTAATCGGACACCGTCCATGACAGGCATGTTCATATCGGTAATCAGCAAGTCAAAATGTTCAGATTTCAAAAGTTCATCCGCTTCGATCCCGTTAGATGCTTCCCCTGTTATGACAAAGCCCATGCCATGCCAATCGACTTTCAATTTTAATCCTTCGCGAACTTCGATCTCGTCATCTGCGATTAATACGTTGTACATCATATTCCTCCTGTACGGGTAGAATCAGTTCAATACATGCGCCTCCGTTTTCATCGTTCTCCATGTGTACAGTGAACAAGGCACCGTAATGCAGACGGCAACGAGCAATGACATTGCCTAGTCCAATATGCCAGCCTTCATTATGCAATATGGATTCCAATGAGGAGGGAGCTACGGGATGTTGCAACTTGTGGATGATTTCTGATGGAATACCTGGTCCATTGTCTGAAACACTGATATGCAGACGATCATGCATCCGGTTGATCCGTATCTGGACCCGGGCTGTCGTCTGATGCTTGAAACTGTATTTCACTGCATTTTCAATAAGCGGCTGAAGAATAAACTTGATGATGACCAAGGCGTTCAGTGTGCCTTCCTTCGTAATCGAAATGTTGAGCTTATGACCAAAACGAGTCTGCAAAATCGAGATATAACGTTGTACATAATCTAGTTCTTCGGTTAGGCGAACACGGTCGTCATTAGTGTTGATGGAAAAGCGCATCATTTTACCCAAATCCTCAATGACCTGAACCGTATCATCCGTTCTACGCTGAATGGCAAGGCTGCTTACCAGCTCCAGGGTATTAAACATAAAATGTGGATTAATTTGTATGAGAAGTGCTTTATACTCTGCTTGCTGGCGGAACAGCTTCAGCTCGAATTCATTCTGGATATGCTGTCGCAACTGACTGATCATATAACGGAAAGTGAAGATTACATAACTGATCTCGCTCTTTACATTTTTATCTGGAGGCAGAAGTGAATCCGCTTGGTCAAAAGCACCTCGTTGAACCTGTCTCATCGCCAGCACCAGTCTGGTCAATGGCTTGGTCACACCGTGAGATAGCCATGCAGCAGCCAAGAGGGAGACTAGAATCAGGGCAATCGTCACCACCACAATCGTGCTTTGGAGCTTATGGAGAGAGCGGTACATTTCCTTTTCCGGTGCCAGACCCGCCAACATCCAGCCCGTACGTCCCAGTTTCTTGAATACAAGGATGTCTCGCTGTCCTTCATGGTTTGTGAGATATGCGACACCGGATTTGAGCGGGCTATTACGAATACGATCGATCTCTGCGGTAGCTACAGCACCCAACGTGTCTACCTGCTGTGAGAGAATAGGATTTCCTTGCTCACCGAGCAGAAAAATAGTGCTACTCTCCGCAAGATGTATGCGACGGAGCGGCTCCAGAAAATAGGATTCACTGACATTTACCTTCATGACACTCTGCGCTGTAGCATGATGAAAGGTGCCAATGGGCATCAGCAGACTGACCACCGGATTGCCATGATCTCTCACACGTTCATGTTGGTCGGTGTGTGCAGGTAACCAGCGTTCCCCCAACGTGTAGAAATTCGTATACCATGATTCTTGTTGAAAGGCAGGATCATACGCTACCTGATTCTCACTGCCAATTCGCAGTCCATTCCGTCGATAGATGGATACATCCGAGATACTGGTGTAACTGTTAGTTGCCTGAGTGAGAAAACGGCTCATCGCGAGGTTGGCCAGCATCTTTTCTCCTTCCGAAAGATTCGGATCTCCGATCGCATTATCCCAGTTCTTGCCCATATCACTATTGAAAACAAGAGAGGCGACATCATAGATTTGCATCTGCACCATGTCTACGTATGAACCGTATTCCTCCATTTTCTCAAGAGCAGAGGATTCGATGTATGAACGGATGACCATGCGTGATTCCTTGAAGAGCAGGTAGGAGAGAGTACCAAAAGCGAGGACAAACAGGACGACGATAAAGGCAATCAGGCGGTTTTTTAAAGAGAAGAACATGAATTTCCTCCTTCTACCGAGTCAACTTGCGTGCAGGTTAATTATAAAAATATAAAAAAAGACTGCGTGATATGCGCAGCCTTTAAATGAAATTAATAATGTAGTGCAGACTTGGAGCCTTAGAAACGAACCAGATTGTTGACGTTGACAGGCAGGCCCGTGGCGATGGCGCGATTGGCCGCAATCCCAGTCAGAATGGATCTGGCACCGTCCACGTGATTCGCAGCACGATGGAACGGATCTTCTACAGGCTCTCCGAACAGATCATTCAGCAGAACCGGGTCACCTCCGCCATGTCCACCTGCTTTCTCTTCCACTTCAACCTCATATGGTGCATCAAACATTGGAAGAACCCGCAACGTTTTACCGATTAATGCACCTTCCTTACTTTTGTCACCCAATGAATTGACATAGGATTGCTCCACAATGTTCATCTCAATCCGGCCTTTGGTGCCATTAATGGCAATGCGGTAACCTTCCCATGGCTGGTAGGCAACGAGAGAGTAGGTAAGAATGGCTTTGTTCCGATACTTCACAAGAACACCCATCGTATCCTCAATGTTGATGCCATCCCCAAATACACTCTGATCCCTCTGGTAACCATCTTCCGATTCAGCATCCAGATACATGGACTTCATATGAGCATCTGAATCCAAATGCAGTGCAAAAGGATCATCCTTTGCGATCGGGTTGCCGGTTGCACGGTTGTAGAATTGCGTTACACCGCGTTCTTCTGCGTTTTCTCTGCCGTAATACATCAGATCACCAAATGCAAACACGGTATCCGGTTGCGAACCAATCCAGAAATTCACCAAGTCGAAGTGGTGGGTGGATTTGTGCACAAGCAGTCCGCCGCTATTACGCTTGTCCCGATGCCAACGGCGGAAATAATCTGCCCCGTGGCGGGTATTCAGCAGCCATTCGAAGTGAACGGAAGTGACTTTCCCGATGGTATCATTCAGAATAAGTTCCCGAATCTTAGTATGGTGCGGTGCATAACGGTAGTTAAAGGTGACTCTTACGTTCTGGCCAGTCCGCTTGACAGCATCCAGAATCTCCTGACATTTCTCCTCATCGATGGTCATCGGTTTTTCGGTGACAACGTCACAACCCAGTTCCATCGCACGAATGATGTACTTGTGATGGGTGCGGTCAACGCTCGTTACGATGACATAGTCAGGTTTCTCGTTCTCAATCATCTGATCAAACTGATCTGCAGGATAAGTGGGTACCTCAGGATACTCGTACTTTTCCTTCAACAGTTGATTCGCGTAGTTCATGCGGACTTGATTTATATCGCAAAAGCCGACAAGCTCGGATGTATCCCTGTAATCCCGGGTCAAAGCACCATAAAAAAATTCGGCGCGGCCGCCGGTTCCAACTAACACATAACGTTTCTTGTTACTCATGTCTATCGCCTCCTTGAATATAGCTTTAGACTATAACAAGGGAGCACTTCTTTCGCCGCATTTTATGCGTAACCGCTTTCAAATGCCGCATATTTTGCTATAATTTATGAAAAGGAGAGAGGGCAACATGACAGAACCTTTCAGTGCAGATTTTCATGATCCCTCGGATTTACTGCACATCGAATATGATCGTCGCATTGGATATTTCTCGATGACGGATGACCATCTGCATGATCATTATGAGTTATATTACCTGTTGTCTGGTGAGCGTATCTATTTCATTAAGGACCGGACCTACCGGGTAAAGGCTGGTGATCTGGTGTTTGTTGACCGAAATACGGTTCATAAAACATTGGAGAGTGGCATGCCTGACCATGAGCGGATGGTGCTGTATTTGAAGCCTGATCTTTTTGCAGCCATAGCTATTTCCGCGGAGTTAGTTGAAGGCTTGAAGGAACCCTTCTGCTGGGAGATTCCTATTGTAAGGTTTCCATCTCAAGTCACTGAAGTTCTAGAACGGATGGTTAGCGAAATGGTGGATGAAATGCTTCGTCCCCAACCTGGAAGCAACCTGTTGCTCCGTCACCGGGCTATTGAATTGTTGCTGCATGCCTATCGAAATCAACACCTGGGCAGGTTCAGCTCCGATGATCGTGAGCCGGTTCTTCATCCCAAGACACAGGCAGCTGTACGTTACCTGAATGAGAACTATCAGAAACCACTGACATTACCGGAGGTGGCGGGCATATTTCGCATTAGTCCGCATTATCTAAGTCGATTGTTCAAACAAACGACGGGGTTTACGTTCAGTGATTATCTGAATCTGTTACGGGTGAAGGAAGCACAGCGTTTGCTGCGGGAAAGTGAGGAATCCATTACGGATATCGCCTGGCTTGCGGGGTTCAGTAACTTCTCTCATTTTGGCAAGATGTTCAAACGTACCGTTCAGGTATCACCAAGAGTCTACCGACAGGAATACAAGGAATCGGGTTCCGTGAGGACCGTAAAAGAGGGAGAGAATATACGATGATTGAAGCAAGATTAAATGAACTGGGGATCATTTTGCCACAGGCCAGTGCCCCTGCAGCGAAATACGCCAATGCCGTTATTGTGAATGGAATTATGTATGTATCCGGGAAAGGACCGGATACCTCCGAACGCGGCAAATTGGGATCAGACTTCACAACAGAGCAGGGGTATGATTTTGCCCGGAATGCTGGACTGGAGGTGCTTGCTGTAGTTCGAGACGTGTTGGGTTCACTGGATCGGGTGAAGAGAGTGGTTAAAGTGCAGGGCTTCATCAATGCGTCCGCTTCGTATCAGGAGCATCATAAGGTGCTGAATGGATTCTCGGATCTGATGATGGAGGTATTTGGAGATCAGGGGGTACACGCTCGTTCAGTGTTCGGTGCAGTGTCCGTAAGGGATAATTTGCCGCTGATCATTGATTCTATCTTTCAGGTAGAGGAGTAGGTGTAACGATGACAGAATCGTCTTCATTTAATCCAATTATGTTAACGATACCCGAGAGCTTCCATACGGAACGCCTCACAATTCGAGCACCACAGTGGGGGGATGGCGCAGCCGTTAATGGAGCCGTCCGTGAGAGTGCGGAGCAGCTGCGGTTGTGGTTGCCTTTTGTCGAGAAAATCCCTTCATTGGAAGAGTCAGAAGTGACTGTTCGCAAAGCAAGGCTGCAATATCTGGAGCGTACCGACCTGATGCTACATTTGCGTGATAGACATACAGACGATTTCGTAGGCAGCAGCGGGTTACATCGCATCGACTGGAATGCACGCTGTTTCGAGATCGGTTACTGGATTCGAACATCGCGAGCTGGTGAGGGTTTGATGACGGAAGCGGTGAAAGGGATAGAGCAATTTGCCATTACGCATCTGGAGGCGAATCGGCTGGAGATCCGCTGTGATGCCCGCAATGTGCGGAGTGCCAAAGTAGCCGAACGAGCGGGTTATACGCTGGAAGGTATATTGCGCAAGATGCGGCGTGACAGCACAGGTACGCTAGTGGATTGTATGGTTTTCTCCAAAGTTAGAGGCATTGAGTTCGAGTAAGGGGAGGACAGGTATGGAGCGAATTGGTCAGGGAAGAACTGCGGAAATCTATGCGTATTCGAACGAGCACATTATGAAGTTATATCGAATGGATTTTCCACTCGAAGCAGTCCAGAATGAATTCAGAATAAGTGAGTTTGCATTCAAAAAAGGACTCCCCGTCCCACAAGCAGTATCCTTGATAGAACATACGCTGCGTACAGGCATCGTTTTTGAGCGAATCCAGGGGATTACCCTGTTATCACTTATCATTCAGCAACCGGAGTTACTAGAGCAGCTGGCGTTTAAAATGGCTGACTGCCAATACAGACTTCATTGCGAGCGAGATGATAAAGGAACACTTCCCTCCCAGAAGCAGATTCTATCTGGAGCGATTCGCAATGTTCGATTATTGTCGGAGGACGATCAAGTGCGAGTCCTTTCTTACTTAACAACATTGCCTGATCGGCAGCAGATCTGTCATGGCGATTTTCACCCAGATAACGTTATGCTGAGTGAAGCTGGCGATCAATACTGGGTCATCGATTGGATGACTGGCATGTCGGGTGATCCTGCGGGTGATGTGGCTCGAAGCTGGGTAATATTAATGAGCGGCACTCTGCCGGAAGATACGGAGCCTGCTATACGAATGGGTTTTGAAATGGCTCGTGAATCACTGGTCGAATATTACGTTAATCACTATATACAGCTTTCCGGTATTTCCCGGGAAACGATTGAATCTTGGATGCTGCCCGTTGCTGCAGCACGTCTTGACGAGGATTTGCCCGCTCAAGAAGCGGAACAGCTGCTTAAGTTTGTTCAAGAACGAATTCGTCTGTTAGACGAATCTGATCATTTTATATAAAAGGGTAGAGAAAGAGAGGGGACGTATTCATGTTGCATTCATTAAAGGCCATACAATCATACAAGTCAGGTAACATGCCGGAAGCCCAGCAGCTATGGCTGCAACTGCTGGCAGCAGCGGAGAAGCCCCGTATTAACCTCGAACGCATTCATTCCATTGCCGAACTTGAGGGAACAAATCCGGTGCTGGACTACACTGAGCGTACACTTCACGTATTGGAGAAACTTCCGGTTTCTTTTTGGGTGCGAGAAATTCTGGAGGACGTATTAATCTGGTCAGAGACGGCGAAGGCCGGATCATTAGAGCAGCGGCGGGTATGGCAAAAGCAAGGCGTTAACCTGTTTGTACACAATGTGGGGTCCGCTCAGTTATATGATCTGTACGCAGGGGCAGGCCACCTGGATAATGACATCAGTAAGACCAAGGAGACGAGTATATATCAACCTGCTTCTCCGGGCGATGCCCTAAGTAAGAATGAGGATTTAAGCGAGCATACTACACCTTCTTCACACACGCCAAGGCATGAGATTATTCGTACTCTAATTGCTACGCATGGACTTATCGGCCAATACATACGCGGCGAGATTCCATTTGCCGAGAATGCGCCGCTTCACGCCTTGATCGTTAAAGGATGGCTGTCTACAGATGAATTGCACAACCTACTGATGGCATTAAATGAGTGCATTATTGCAGGCGTTGACCCAGCGCTATGGAATCAGGTTCAGGCTGAGGTAGAGCGAATTGTAGGCTGGATTATAGCTGGACCGGATCATGAGGACTGGAGCGTCAAGGAACGGTTATCCCGCTTAAGAAGCTCATCTATTCGACAAGGAGAAGCTATGGACGAGGCTTATGCCAAACTCCAAACGGAAATGGATGTGGAACCCATTCTGGCTCCGCTGGCTCATCGCACATTATGGTATGTGGAGTCGGCCATGCAGGATTTTTCGTTGCAGGAGATGGTAAAAGTGTTCCTGTTGACGCTTCGCAGCGAGAGTATGAATCCCACTTCTATGGAAAGTCGATCTGATGTAGTCCGTCATATCAGCTTCGAACCATTGATGAATACGATGTATTACGACTACAAAGGCGTCAAGAAGCTGAATATTTACAAGAAACGAATGATTGAAAAGTATTTGGAACAGTATTCATGGGAACAGATTGCTTCCGGGGAGCAGATCGTCTATCCCCATCTAACCCATCGCATTGAACGTCATACGGATCTGCCGGATACATTATTCGTGACCTTCGAATTTTCCCCAGCGGCGGAGAAATTGATCGCATTCTGTATTGAAGCGGAAAAGTCGCCGTTATATGAGAAGGCTGTGCTGCTATTATTCGATCTGTTTGGGTTGCGTCGTGATGCCTATGATCGTTTCCATAACGAAGAGACGTATTTGTCCGATATGAACAGTTCTGGCGATTACAAAAAAGTGCTGCTGGACTATATCGTTGGTAAACGGGTACTTGATATTGGTCCAGGTGGAGGGATTCTGCTGGATCTGATTGAGCAGGAAAAACCGGAAGTGGAGCCGATTGGTATCGATATCTCAGCCAATGTCATTGAAGCGTTGGAACGCAAAAAACAGCGCGAGGGACATCGCTGGCAAGTGATGAAGGGCGATGCCCTGCAACTGGAGCAATATGTGGAGCCGGGCACTGTGGATACGGTTATTTTTTCATCCATTCTGCATGAATTATATTCATATATTGAACTGGACGGTCGAAGATTTAATTCGGATACGGTTGTAGCCGCGCTTAGAAGTTCATTTCGTGTGCTGTCACCTGGAGGAAGAATTCTGATTCGTGATGGTATCATGAGTGAACCGGAAGCACAGAAGCGCCGGATTCGTTTTCTGGAACCGGATGGGATGCGCTGGCTGGAGCGGTATGCAGAGGATTTTCAGGGACGTGCAATTGAATATGAGCGGGTCTCAGACAACGAGGTTGTACTGCCGATTAACGATGCGATGGAATTTCTATACACGTATACGTGGGGTGAAGAGGCATACGTCCATGAAATTCAGGAGCAGTTCGGTATATTTACGCCAACAGACTATGAGAACTGTATTCGAGAAGTGCTGGGTGAACAAGCCGAGATTATCACCTTCGAACATTTTCTTCAGGAAGGGTACACAGAAGCACTTGGAGAACGAATGATCTTCATGAACGAGGATGGCGAACCTGCGCCTTTGCCAGACAGTACCTGCCTGATTGTCATTGAGAAGAAGAAAGGGTTGGCGGACGGATGATGAGCGAGGCCAGCACGGTTTTGTATTTTGTTAGACATGCGGAGTCACGGTATGTTGAAGAACAGGAACGCGAGCGTGGACTAACAGAGCAAGGTCATCAAGATGCGGGAACGGTTGCCAGTCTGCTCCAAGGGGAGCAGATTCAACTGTTCTATTCCAGCCCTTACAGGCGAGCGGTGGATACAATTCAGATTCTGGCAGATCGGTCAGGTGGAATTGTGGTGACAGAGGAAGATCTGCGTGAACGCCAGTTGTCGAGTTCGGATGTGAGGCATGATCATTTTCGTGAAGCCAAGCAACGGTTGTACCGTGATCCTACGTATGCGTATTCAGGTGGGGAGTCTGGTGAACAGGCTTGCTCAAGGGCAATAGCGGTGATCGAGAAAATTTTGGATAAACATGCGGGTCACAGAGTAGTCATCGGAACCCATGGAGATGTAATGACGCTTATTTTACAACATTATGATACTTCCTACGGTTATGATTTCTGGGAGAGTAGTACGATGCCGGACATTTATAAGTTAGAATTTGATGGAACGCACAAGTTGGTTCAGGTCACTCGATTGTGGAAGTAATAGAGTTGTATCTGAGAATTGTATCTGAGAATTGTATCTGAGAATTGTATTTGACATGATGAGGAACTGGAGGGGAGATCAATGAGCAAAACGGATGTGGAGAAGCTACTGTTGGATCTCAACGAAGGACAGATTTTGACCCAGCAGACATTCGAAGGATTGGATGTGGAAGTTTACCTGGATGAGAGGGATGCCTCCGCATTTGCTGACAAATGGATGCAAGCCTTTGAACGATGGGCTCAAGATACCGTGGTGGCTGAAGAAGAGGTGTTGCGCGCATGCAGGGAACAGGCGTTCAAACAAACATTAGCTCTCACTGGTGAACCTGAGTTAGCGGGATATGTGAGTGATGATATAGGTTTAATTGGCGCTGCGCTGTTACAGAATATGATGCAAGATTCCTTTGTGAATCAGCTATTGGAGAGTTATCGTCAAGGTCGGTTGCCCCTGCGATAAGCGGGGAGCGATCAATATGGTTGTTTTCGTTTGTATAAAAAAATAGCATCAAATGTACATTGTGAGTCGGCTGAAGCATGAGTTACAATTCACCTAGGCAATAGATGAGAATGATAATCATTATATGTATAACATTCTCACGGTTACATCAACAGATCACATAGGGGTGAAGGGTAACATGGTAGGTTTTATTAAAGGTTTCAAAGGGTGGGCGATCACATTATTGCTCATGGGTCTAGTTATTTCAGGATGTAGTACAAATACCGCTACGAATGCGGAACAGACTCCTGCAACTGAAAGTGCAGCTTCTGGAGAAAATACTACTGAAACCGAGACAGAGCCTGCTACACGGGTTGTACAGGATGAATTTGGAGATGTGACGATTCCGGTTCAACCACAGCGGATTGCTGGAATATATGTGGAGGATTATCTGAAGGCGCTCGATATTACACCTGTCGTGCAGTGGTATCATCCTTTGTGGGGTGTACAGGATTATTTAGAACTGGATGTTCCGCAATTTGACACCACAGGGAGCATTGAAGCTTTGTTGGCATATGATCCGGATCTCATCATTGTAGATGGTGGAGTGGATATGGAGAAATATGAGATGTATTCCAAGGTGGCACCAACGTATCGCTTGCCTGAGAGCGTATTGCAGGATTCGAATCAAATTTTGAAAACCATTGCCGATGTTGTGGGTAAACCGGAAAAGGGTGAAGAAGTTGCTACGGCATTCGGAGCTAAGGTTGCAGATGCTAAGGCGAAGTTGCAGGAAGCGGTTGGAGACGAGACCGTCGCAGTTGTCCGGTTGAATGTTAACGATGATACACTGGCGTTGTTCGGTGTGAAGAATCGATTTACCGGATTTATTTATTCGGAGCTTGGTCTAACACCTCATCCTCTGGTTAGCAAGATGGAAGAATATCAGGAAATCTTGTCTGAGGAGGCCATCCCGCAACTTGATGCGGATCATCTTATTATTTTCCCTTCCAATGGTGAATGGTCTTCCCCCGAGAACAAGGAAGCTTTGAAGGTACTTGACAGCAAGTTGTGGCAGTCTCTTCCGGCGGTTAAGAACAATCAGGTGTATATCATGGAAAGAGCACATTGGCAATCAGGTGCGATTACAGCAAATTCCATGAAAATTGATGATCTGTTGGCAAAAATGACTCCATAAGTGAATCAATTTCATAAGACCTTAATCCATTTTTAGTGAGTTATGAAATTGATTCGAGCATAATCCCATAAGAAAGTTCTTCAGCCAGGGTTGAAGAGCTTTCTTTTTTCGTATACACTGTTTTAAATGATAATAATTCTCAGTTAAGGAAGATGAACATGTGCCCCACGATAATACAATGGATTCCCATGCCCTGGCTATGCACGCTTCAACATATGGAATACGTAGATCACAACACATCACATATTGATAAACGTTTGCTATACAGAATATCGTCTTCCCACTCTCTATTCGTTGTAACGTCTGGGAAGGGTTCAATGCTTTGCTCAGATCGGGAAGTTCATTTGGAAAAAGGAATGATTATGTTTGTTCCCGCTGAAACATCCATTAAAATAGAAGGTTCTACTTCAATAGAAAGTGATTTGCAATACTATAAGCTTGATCTAATGGTGGCTGAATTGAAAGAAGAGAATTCGAACGCTTTGTCTAGAAGAAACACGGAAGAGCAGCAAGAACTTCCCGAAAGTACAGATTCTCCGACAATACTACCTCTTATGCAGCTCAGTTACAGTCCGTGGAGTTCCTGTCTCGAAGCCTTGGAACAAATACTGCGTCAACAGTTCACCTGCGATTGGCTAGAGCAATGGGAGGTACAGCTTCGTTTCCAGGAGTGGTTCCGTGCTTTGCTTCGCCAGAGTAATCCTGAAACAGAAGCACCCGATGAGCGTGCACGTCTTCAAAATTCAATTCGCTATATTGGCGACCACTATGATCAGACCATAACCGTGGATGAGCTCGCTGCAGATATTGGTCTTACCAGAGCAAGCTATACTCGGCAATTCAAAAAAATTACAGGCAAGCTTCCGCTTGATTATGTGAATACGGTTCGGTTGGAGCGCTCGAAACAACTATTGCAGCTGACGGATGACCGTATCCATGAAATTGCACAGAATGTGGGATTTAGCAGCGAGTATTATTTTGGTCGCCGTTTCAAGCAATATGCTGGTATTTCACCTGGATTGTACCGCCGTCATCACCGTCAAGAGGTTCGTGTCTTTGCTCCATATCTGGAAGACTTTGTGTTGGCTCTAGGTGTAAAACCCGTATTGCAATGTTCACATCATTCCTGGGGCAGACAGCAATATTTGGGGTTGGATGATGTACCTGAATTTGATGTGAGCCAGCAGGATGCGCAATTTAATCTGGGCCATGTACCTGATTTTATCATGCTGGATAAGGGATATGATCGATGGAATTTGGACCGCTTTGAGCATGTGGCACCCACATTTTACGTCGATCATCTGGGAGAAGATTGGCGCTCCATTTTGAAATCGACAGCCGATGTATTGGGGAAGGTAAATCGGGTTCAAGATGTAATTGGTGCGTATGAGGACAAGGCATTAGAGGCTAAGGGTCGTTTAGCACGTTATATGCGTGGTCAGACGGTAGCTTTCTTGCGTATATCTTCCTCAGATATTACTCTCTATGGGGATCAGCAGGGTTACGTGGGCCCTGTAATTTATCAGGATCTTGGACTGACTCCGCACTCCCGTGTGCAGCAATGGACAAGACACGAGCGGAGGATTTTCATTGGGTTGAAGCAGTTAAGTCAGCTTAATGCGGATCATTTGTTGATTACATTTGACACTGGAAATTCTGCCAAACCTGGAGATGAGCGCGAACTGCTCGAAAGGGATGAATGGAAACGCCTGCCTGCGGTGAAGAGTGGCAATGTGTATGAAGTGGATTTTATGAGCTGGATGAACTACGGTGTAATCTCTCATGGGAAGAAGATCGAGGATATATTGCGTTTTATGGCTTGAGGGAAAATATTATAACATTCCATTTTAATGTATAATATAGGAAAATGGAATTGAAGAAAGGAACTTCCTATGCGGAAAAAAATCTGGGCCTCACTTTTAGTAGTAGCTGTTATTGGGATGATTCTTGTTACAGCAATATCGACAACTGCGGTCGCCGAATCGCATGAAATTTTGGGTGAAGATCTTCCTGAAAGCTTAAGATATGATTCTAACCATCCTGATGTAATTTATGTGAAGGATTGCGGGGTCTTCGAGAAAGTGGATTCTAGTTTAATAGATTACGGTGAAGAAGAAGTTGTGGTCGATGATGTACAAAAGGTAACAGATCAAACGAATGTAATTGTTGCTTATGATGCAACTTATATCAAAAAAGGTGAATGGGAATAGCTCATGCAATAGATTTATAATATGGAGCGCAAGGAGAGATTTATTCTTCTTGAGCTTTTTTATATCCAATAAAAAAATAAAATTTCAAGAATTTAGCTGAATTTTATAGATGAGCAAGTTTATGTTTAGACACATAAACATATATACACTAAAGTGTGCTTGTACATAAACACTTTAGGAGGATTCATGTGAAAACAACATTTTTTAAGAAAGTCGGATTATTTATTGGAGCATTTATTTTTACAATTGGTTTTGCATCTAATTCAGGGGTACATGCTGCGGTAGATTATAGCGGCGGGCTCATGGATAAGATGGTAATGACACTTAGCGATACTGAAAGCAAGGGGAGTAAATCTACATATGCATTAACAGATAATAATGAAGCTACAAGCGCGATTATAGAAAAATGGAACACGCCATCTACAGCGGTGGATCATGCAGTTGGAATCTTTAATGGAACAGTTACAGCGAATGCTATCCGTGTAAAAGCAGATTTTGATGTTTCAATTGGATTATTCGATTCCACTGGAAAGGCGATTTTACCGACGTATTGGTACACAGTAAAAGCAAATCAGGCTGATGGAAGATTAATTTATCTTCCTACAACGTACAAAGGAATAGCAAAAGTTAACTTGTTTAATTACTCCAATACACGGACAGTCAGTGTATCCGAGTTTCAGCTGTATAATATCACACCTCCAGCTAATCCATTAGATCTCGAAGCATCTGCAGATGAATCATCCATTGGATTGACATGGAATGAAGTAGAAACAGCAACCAGTTACACAATTAAAAGATCAACTACAGCAAATGGGCCGTATACAACAGTGGCAACTGGCGTAAACAAGGCCAATTATACAGATTCAGATGTAACCTCAGGTACAACCTATTATTACATAGTGACTGCTGTTAATCCTATTGGTGAAAGTGTTAACTCAAACGAAGCATCAGCAATTATTGAGAGCAACGGTCAGGTTGATCCGGAACCAGAGCAACCAACCACACCAGAACCTGAAGAACCTACAACTCCGGAACAACCAGAGCAACCATCCACCAACCGTGCCATCTTTGTCGTCACCATGACAACGGGTTTGGAGAAAGAATTCGACCTAAGCATGAAAGAAGTAAATGATTTCATCAACTGGTATGAAGCCAAGCAAGCGGGAAGCGGAAAAGCTTCGTATGCCATCGATAAACACGACAACAACAAAGGGCCATTTAAGAGTCGGAAGGATTATATCCTGTTTGATCGGGTGCTGACGTTTGAGGTAAGTGAATACTAAAAATGTGAAGTTCCTTCAGCTTAGCTGAAGGGGCTTCTTTTTTGTTCACTACGATGAATTAGCGATCTAAATCCATTGACATGTGTTGAGTGTGGCGACGAAGACCTAGCGTTACGAGTAGATAAATACAGGTTAGGACAGCCGATACGGCACTGCTGATCCAGATTCGTTCAAGCCCCGAAAAAGAGGAAAGCAGCTGCAGCAAAAATTGAGCGATCCATCCCCCTAGTGTGATAAGGGGCAGTGCAATGCCGTGTGTACGCTTGTGAATTAAAGTCAGGAGTAGCATGGGACCAAGCATGCAACCATGCAATGATCCGAACAAATACAGGATTTGAATCGGCGTCATCGACACGGAAAGGGAAATGATGGTTACTATAAACATGGCCACCCAAATGATGATGTTCCGGGTATGCTTTTCACCGGAGTTGGCAAGGTTGAATTGTTCCATACATAATTTCAGAACGGCTTGAAACCGGCTCATATAGGACACCGTGAACATCAGGATAAGACATATAATCAACATCCCAAACAAAACGGGTGAATGGGTTATGGACAATAGCGGATAGATCAGAGAAGGTATATTTGCCAGCCCACCAGAATGGATGGATACCATCACAAGCAGTAGAAAAGCCATTAGCACCGTCGCATACATCATGCCGGACATCATAAATGCTGGTACAATTTTGGATCGTTCGATGTGAAATAGACGCTGCCAGGTAGCTGGATCAGCGATAACTTGTCCCAGTCCCACCAATACACCAGTTGCTATAAAAAGCAGGGCAGAATGGTTGTCGATCACAAGCATATAAGGATGATAGAGGCGAATTCCAGAGTAAACTGGGTCGACACCTTGCCGGATAAAATAAAACAAAGGAAACATGATGGCAACGCTGAAAGTCAGAATGACTTGGGGAATAGCCAATGCATAAAGTGTCTGTAATCCAATAAAACCTGCAAGCAAAGAGCAGATGACGATAAAAGCCGTTCGCCCAGCAACTTCGGGAAGACCAAATAATTGATGGAAGAAGAATCCAGACACCATTCCTTGCAGGAGCACCGTTTCCAGAAGCAGTATCGCAAACAATCCTGTCATCAAACGAGCCCCTGATGGTGTCAGTTTGGCTGTCAGCCATTGACTCAGTGTTAATGCATCACCGGAGTGGCTTCTCACATATTTACCCAACCACCCAAATAACATCAGCGCCAGGGCTGTCGCGAGAGAGTACCCCAAAGTGCCGTACAAGCCATAACGCATTAATGCTTCAGGTGAATCTACAATGTTAAGCCCAGTGAGCCATCGTCCAAGCAGTGCAATGGCTCCAAGTCCAATACCCAGTTTGAAAGGCGTCGCCAAATTGTCGTGGAAATGATTGTAACGCATCTTAATTCCTCTTCTCACGGAACTTTTTGGGTGGCATCCCTACATGTTTATGGAATTGTGTGCAGAAGTAGTGCTGGCTGTTAAAGCCACATCGCTCAGCAACGTCAGCAATATTCAAATCTGAATGGCGGTGAAGAAGCTGTTTGGCGTACTCCATTCGCAATTGATTCAGATATTCAGAGAAAGAGATGCCTACTTCTTCATGGAAGAGTCGGCTTAGATAGGTTGGATTCATGTGAACAGCAGAGGCGAGCCCGGAGAGATTGATTTTTCCTGAAAACTGTTTTTGCATAATTTGGAGTGCTTCCTGAATGACTTTGGACTGCACGGCTGGCGAGTCATTATGATCGAACTCATGCAATACTTCGAGCAATTCCTGTTCAATGACGGGTTTGGTGATGTAATCCATAACTTTCAGCTTGATTGATTGACGAGCGTATTGAAAGTTGTGGTGTGCAGAGATCATGATAATATGAATTTCGGGGTGAAGACGGCGCAGGTCTTCGGCAACGAGCAGACCGGATTTACCAGGGAGATTAATATCGAGCAGGGCGAGTTGAATCTGTACTTCTTGTCCAATCGAAGTGGCTTGTGTTCCATAGGCAGCTTTGTAGAGACGCCAGAAAGGAAATTGAGGCTGAATTAGAAATTCCAGCTGTTCCAGTTCCAGAGGCTCGTCATCAACCAGCAATACATTCATGATGAAGTCCCCCTATTCGTGATGTATCGTTCTCCATAATTAATGAGCTTTCAATACCTCTTCTTGGGTATAGGGCCAACGGACCTCAACGACAGCTCCTTCTTGTGGTCCCGCTGATAAGCTTAGAGAACTCTCCTCACCAAAAAAGATATGCAGTCGCTTTCTGATATTTTCCAGCCCATGTCCTTGAATCACTTCATCTGAGGATGTTGGTGTGAGACCCACACCATTATCGATTACGGTAAGCAACACTTGCTTCCGACTTCGAAAACAACGGATGGTTAACTCGACAGGGCCCATTTTTGGTTCAAGTCCATGTTTGAACGCATTTTCTACAATCGTTTGAAGCACAAAGGGAGGGATGAAAGCATCAAGCACATTCTCATCGTATTCCGTGACAAGTCGCAAGCGTTCACCAAAGCGCAGATGCTGAATCTCCAGATAATGCCCGGTATAACGAATCTCTTCTTCCAGACGAATCATGGGCTCATCGGTATTGTATTTGAATTTGAGGAATTTGGAGAAAACCTCAAGTGCACCAACAACCTGTTCGGTACGACGTAGTCTGGCCAGACTGAGAATGACGTTGAGGGTGTTAAACATAAAGTGAGGCTGGATCTGTTGACTGAGCTGTACATACAGTGATTTTTGAAATTCTTTCTCCAGCTCGATCTGCTTTGTTTGCATCCGAAGCAAGTCCAACTGTTTCTCGAAAAAAAACAAAATTAATAGCGCAATCGCCCCCACGATGGGAGCGATAATAAATATTAAAACGATGAGAGTAAATTGCTCCAGATTAATCATGATGGTCCTCCATACTAGCAGCGGGTGTATATTGAATCGGATAGAGCCATCCGTAAATCATAAAATGATTAAAATATGAGGTTGAAAGAGAAATGTAGTGTCATCTTAATTTATTTTGGTAAGTGATTCAATAGAGGGAAAGCATTTTGTAAATGGTGCCCAAAAAGCTTTCATGATTTTAGGAAATCAGATGGCAGGCAGCCTGATGTCCCTCATGAATGGTGCGCAGTTCGGGAATTTCAGAAGAGCAGCGATCCACTGCAAATGGACAACGTGTATGAAACCGGCATCCACTAGGTGGGTGGATGGGAGAAGGGATATCACCGGTTAACTGAACACGTTCTTTTGGTTGATTACGTTTCGTCGATGGAATGGAACTCAGCAGTGCACGTGTATATGGATGTTGCGGGTGATCAAACAGCGATTTTTTATCAGCGATCTCGACGATTGTGCCCAAGTACATCACGATTACACGATCAGAGATGTGACGGACCACACCAAGATCATGGGAAATAAACAGGTAGGTCAGTTGATGTTGTTTCTGAAGTTTTTTGAGCAAATTAATAATCTGAGCCTGAATGGATACATCCAGTGCGGAGACGGCTTCGTCACAGATAATCAATCGGGGCTCCAAGGCAAGTGCCCGAGCGATACCAATCCGCTGGCGCTGCCCACCGCTAAATTCATGAGGCAAACGATCGACATGCTCCGGACGCAAACCAACATTGTCCATTAGTTCACGGATCCGTTCATCCTGTTTGCTGCGGGGGACGACTTTCTGGATATCCAGTGCTTCCTTCAGAATCTGCCGTACGGTCTGGCGTGGGTTTAAAGAGGCGAAGGGGTCTTGAAAAATAATCTGCATATCCTTGCGCATTCGCTTTAGCTCAGCTTTATTTAACGCTAGAATGTTCTTACCCTGAAAATAAATCTCTCCACTCGTTGGGTCATCGAGTCGCAGGATGGAACGGCCTGTCGTTGATTTGCCACAACCGGACTCCCCTACAATGCTAAGCGTTTCACCTGCATGAATCTGAAAGCTGATATCATCCACAGCTTTGACATGGTGAACCACTCTGCCGAGCAGGCCTCCTCGAATCGGAAAGTATTGTTTCAAATGCCTGATGTCAGCAAGAACATCAGAACCTGAAAGTGCCGAAGATTTTATGTCCGTTGCGGATAATTGGCTGTTCATATGGATGTTTGTCATATCACTTTGCTCCCTTCCTGATTCGAGATGTGTGGTTGGCCGCTTGCATCAGAGCCGCTCCAGTTATCGTCATACATCCAACAGCGTACCGATTCTCCATCCGAATTCTTCAACAGCTCAGGCTGAGCCGTAGAACAAATATCTCTGCGGAAAGTACATCTGGGGGCGAATCGGCAACCTGAGGGCAGATTATAAGGACTTGGAACAGTCCCCGGGATGGCTAACAACTCGTCTTGGTCCTCATCGATCCGTGGCAGTGACTGAAGCAGTCCTTGGGTGTATGGATGTTTGGGTTTATCGAATATGGAATCCACAGAGGCGTATTCAACAATCTGTCCTGCATATAGAACAGCCACGCGGTCACAGGTCTCTGCAACAACACCCAGATCATGTGTGATCAGGATGATGGACATGCCCATACGCTGCTGTAGTTGCTTCATCAGATCAAGAATTTGAGATTGTACGGTTACATCGAGCGCTGTCGTGGGTTCGTCTGCGATTAACAGATCAGGTTGACAAGCCATGGCCATTGCAATCATGACACGTTGACGCATGCCGCCACTAAGCCGGAAGGGTTCCTGATGCGCGCGTTCTTCAGGGGAGGGTATTCCCACCATGCGCAACAGTTCAACGGCCTTTGCCCAAGCTTCTTTCCGTCCCAGATTCTCATGCAGCCTGAACACCTCAGCAACCTGTTCTCCAACTGTATAGACAGGATTTAGCGAGGTCATCGGCTCTTGAAAAATCATGGATATCTCTTTGCCACGAATGCGTCGCATCTGTTCTTCAGACTTGGTCAACAGATTCTCATTCTTGAACAAAATCCGACCTCCAACCGTTCGTCCCGGACGACTTAGAAGCTGCATGATGGAGAGAGATGTCATGCTTTTTCCACAACCGGATTCTCCAACCAGACCTAGTGTTTCTCCGCGATATACACTGAAATCAATGCCATCAACGGCTTTGCTAATTCCTTCGTCCGTAAAAAAGTATGTTTGTAGTCCTTGTACTTCCAGCAACTTCTCCTGCGTTACCATAGCCATGCGATCTCCTCCTCCTTAATCCATCTCAATTCTTTTGTTGAAGTACCGGTATAACAGATCCACACCCAGATTCACGAATACAAAAATGACAGAAGCAACAAGTACGCCTCCTTGAACGACAGGGAGGTCTCTCATACGGATGGCATCGACGATCAATCGCCCCAGACCATTGATGGCAAAAACGGATTCGACCAGAACCGTCCCACCAAGTAGTGTTCCAAATTGCAATCCAATGACAGTGATCACGGGAATAAGCGCGTTTTTGAGGGCGTGTTTGTACACAATGAGTCTATTTTTCAGACCCTTTGCCCGTGCGGTACGGATGTAATCCTGATGAATGACATCCAGCATACTGGAACGGGTCATGCGGGCAACGATAGCGGCTCCCGAAGCACCGAGCGTGACGGCAGGTAAGATGACGTGTTCCAGACTTCCCCAGCCGGTAACGGGCAAGAGATGATATTTGACGGAGAAAAAAGAGATTAACATCATGCCCAGCCAGAAGCTGGGGAGCGAGATGCCCAGCAGGGCAACCAGCATAATCAGGCGATCTGCTGTACTATGCTGGCGAGTTGCGGATACAATTCCCGCTATCATACCGAGTACAATCGTGATCACAATACTCGCCAATGCCAATTGAATGGTGGTGGGCAAGCGAAGCATAATTTCGTCCATTACCGGATGGTCTGAGCGATACGAGGTTCCCAGATCTCCGCGAAACACATCGAGTACATACTGGATGTATTGCAGCGGAAGAGGCCGATCGAGTCCCAGATCATGGCGGATTGCTTGTACCGTTTCTTCAGATGCTCCATCTCCGGCGATGAGAACGGCAGGGTCTCCGGGGACCATCTGCATAATGAGAAAGACGACTAGAATGACGCCGAATATAACGGGAACGGTCTGAATAAGACGTCGCACAATGTAGGTCAGCATATAGGATGTTCTCTTCCTTCCGTGAGCAAAGTTATTTTAATTTGGGGTCAAGTGCATCCCGAAGACCATCACCAAACAGATTGAAGCCGATCACAAGTGTGGAGATGGCAAGGCCGGGGAAAAGAGCCAAATATGCGGCACTGAACATGTAATCACGTCCACTGCTTAACAGGGCGCCCCATTCTGCGGAAGGAGGCTGAGCACCCAGACCTAGAAAGGAAAGGCCTGCTGCGGACAGAATGGCAGTTGCGAGTCGCAACGTAATCTGCACGATAATAGGTGACATAATATTGGGCAAGATGTGCACAAGAATGATTCGCAGATCACTTCCGCCAAGCGTGCGTATGGAATCAATGTATTCAAGCTTACGGACGGTCAGTGTTGAGCCTCTTACAATTCGTGCGAACATGGGAATGGAGAAGACACCGACAGCAATCATGACATTAATCAGGCTTGCTCCCAGAGCACTGACGATAGCCAATGCGAGCAAAATACCCGGGAAGGCTAGAAGGATATCCATGATCCTCATAATAATGGCATCCAGCCAGCCGCCGTAGTAACCAGCTACTAGTCCCAGAAGCACGCCGAAGATTGCACCAATACTTACAGCAGCAACACCGATTAATAGGGATAAACGTGTTCCGTAGATGATGCGGCTAAGCAGGTCGCGACCTTTATCATCCGTACCCATCCAATGATCCCAGGAGGGGAGAAGTAGTTTGTCAGGCAGGTGAATGTTATAAGGATCGTATGGAGCAATCCATGGGGCAAAAAGAGCAATAATAATATAGAAGAGAACAATGAGACCTCCGGCAGAGGCTAGTTTGTTTGCTGCCATACGGGTAAGAAACTTACGCAGTTGACCAGGTCTTATGACCGTGTGTGGAGCAGCAGGTGTGATCACAGATTGATTCATAGAAGCCTCCTTCAACGTTTAATATGTTAATAAAACTAACACACAATAATGAAAAATAAAGGATTTTTACTCATGAAGTAAAAATAACGAAAATTTAAGTAAAGATCATGTAAATAAACATGACAAATAATAGCTAGAATGGAATTCAAGGCAGGTTTGACAGCCTCCAACTCCAAAACAAAGAAGCTAAGAAGGGGGAGATGCGAATTGGACAACATGAATTCAACAGACTATTGGCTGCTTAATGTGCAGATTGAACGTCGCTATGTGTATGACGGGGATGCTGTACGGGGTACAGAAAACGAACTTAGTCATGTACAGATTAGAGAAGGGGTGATTGTGCAAGTCATTGCAGCTGACAGGATGAATTCGGTCAACATGGACGGAGAACAGATTCTGGCGGAGCCTGCGTACGATGGCAGAGGAATGTTGATGTTACCTTCATTTACCGAGAAGCATGTTCATCTGGATAAAACGTTGCTGGGGGAACCGTGGCAAGCGGTTATACCCGCCAGCGGGGTGGCGGGCAGATGTGAAATCGAAAAAAGGCTTCTTCCGCAGCTTGCCACACCGCCGTTGCAAAGGGCTGAACTTCTGCTTCAACGTCTGATTGAAGCAGGTTCCACCCATATACGTACACATATCGATGTGTATCCTGAAGCAGGAACGAAACAACTGGAACCCGTTCTGAACTTGTTCCATTCTTATCGTCATCAGATTGCACATGAGGTTGTGGCGTTTCCGCAGCATGGTCTATTGCGCTCGCGCAGTAAAGCATTGGTTCGTGAAGCGCTTCAACAAGGAGCTCATCTGGTTGGTGGGGTTGATCCTGCAACAATGGACACAGATCTGGAGGCGAGTTTGCAGTTAATGGTGGAGCTTGCAGTTGAAGCGGGTGCCGGTATTGACCTGCATCTCCATGATCCGGATTATTTGGGCACCTATACAATGAAGAGATTGGCAAGGTTGACTGTGGAAGCAGGACTGCAGGGCAACGTATCGATCAGTCATGCATTTGCGCTTGGCGAAGTCAGTGAGGCAGAAGCTCGATCTACAGCAGACCTGTTGGCAGAGTCGGGAATAACTATCATAACCAGTGCACCTCATGGTCGAACACTTCCGCCTGTACCTTTGCTGTGGGAGCATGGAGTGAACGTGGAAGCAGGGTGTGACAACATATATGATACGTGGCAACCCTTCGGAAACGGAGACATTCTGGAACGTGCTTCGAGACTCGCAGAACGGTTTGCCTGGATTGACGAACGTTCTTTAGCCCAGTCGCTGAGACTGATCACGGGAGGCAGAGAGACATTGGATGCTCAAGGTGAACGGGTGTGGCCTGTTCCTGGCGATTCGGCAGATTTGATATTGGTAGATGCGAGCTGTGCAGCGGAGGCAGTAGCCCGAAGAGCACCCAGAAAAGCGGTTTTCTCCAAAGGACATCTCCTCTGGGATGATCAGAAGGGACACCGAAAGGTGCATGATTAAGCATGTTGGACTTACCTACGGAAGTTTATTGGATTCGAATCTTTGAACAAAAAGGGGATGAGGAGCATTTTACAGCATCAGCATACACCGTATTGGTTACGCAATGTCCGTCTGGAACAAGGGTATCATTATGAGAATGATCATATAACTCGGACCATAAGTGAATTGTTTGATCTATGGATCGAACATGGAAAAATCATGCGAATCGTTAAAACGGAAAATCGTAATATTTCAGATTCGTTAACGGTTACTACAGAATTGATGAATGAAGGAGAAGCAGAGTTGGCCATGCCAAGCTCAGATCGGGATGCGGGGGGAATGCTGCTTTTGCCCGGGTTCCGCGAAATGCATATTCACATTGATAAAACATATTACGGTGGACCTTGGATCGCGCCGACGCCACCTGAAGGGATTTTCAAAAGAATTGCAGAGGAGCGTGAACTGTTGCCACGGCAATTGCCGCATGCGCAGGAAAGGGCTGTGAAAGTATTGTCTCTTCTGCAATCCAGCGGGGTTACGCATGTGCAAACTCACTGTAATATTGATCCTCAGATTGGGCTTGCCAACCTTGAAGCAACCGTGACAGCCGCGGCTCAGTTTAGCCAGAGTCTCACATGCGAGATCGTGGCGTTTCCACAACATGGTCTTCTACGCAGTGGCGTCGTTGCAGAAATGAAAGAGGCACTGCGACGCGGTGCGCGCTGGGTAGGCGGGGTGGACCCGGCAACGGTGGATAATGATATCGAAAAATCACTCTTTACCATCATGGACATGGCGGTGGAAGCCGATGCAGGAGTGGATATTCATATTCATGATCCGGGTCATTTGGGCACATTTACGATGAATCGTCTTGCGGCGATGACGGAGCAGGCCGGTTGGCAGGGACGAGTGAATGTAAGTCATGCACTGGGTTTTGCAGATGTTACAGAAGCGATGCAGGTGCAATTGGCCGAAAGGTTTGCGGAACTGGATATCTCGATAACGTCGACTGTACCGCTTAACCGTTGGATGCCCTATTCTCTTCTGAAGAAATACGGAGTTCGAGTTGAACTAGGTGAAGATACCATCACGGATCACTGGGGACCTTTCGGCCGTGGTGACATATTGGAACGAGCCGGACGGTTGGCCGAGCGTGAGCGATGGAGTTCAGAACGAGGATTAGCCGAGACACTGGGATATATTACAGGGGGAATCACCCCGTTAGATGATCAGGGCAATGTTCAATGGCCTCTCATTGGTGATACGGCTACAGCGGTTCTTGTACAGGCTTCCTGCTCGGCTGAGGCGGTTGCAAGGCGATCAGCACGAGGTGCATTTATATATCAAGGCAATCTGGTTAACGGGTAACATTCAGAGATATTACATCATACAATTCGTAGCGGAAGTGGGAGATTATTATGAAAAAAAGAGGGTTTGTCGGAAGCATGCTGGCATTGTCCATGACACTTGTAATCAGTGCATGTTCATCGGGAGGAACATCTACTGCAGGTGGTGAAGCGGTCTCTCCGGGAGAACGACAATCGGGCGGTACACTGGTCATAGCAAGACAGAGTGATGCAAATAATCTGGACCCTCAGTACAGTTCCCAGATTAATTCGATGGCGGTATACCATCATAAAATAACAGAAGGGCTTGTCTTGATGGACAAGAATAGCAAGTACCAACCATTGCTGGCTACGGAGTGGACGCAACTGAATGATACAACATGGGAGTTCAAATTGCGCGAGGGAGTGTCTTTCCATGATGGGACACCTTTTAATGCAGAGGCTGTGCAAAAAACGTTTGAACGTATTCCGACTACACCCAAAGCAGGCATGTTCTCCATGATCAAGGAAGTGAAGGCGGTGGACGAGCATACGATTCAGTTTATCCTGAATTATCCTTACGCTCCAATCATGTCGCTGCTTGCCAGTGCGGAAGGAAATATACTCAGCCCGGCTTCCATAGAATCGGCGGGAACAGATATGGTGAAGGAACCTGTCGGGACAGGACCGTTTGTATTTGAATCATGGACGCCAGGAGACAAAATTGTGCTTGCTAAAAATGAAAATTATTGGGGCGACAAACCGAACATCGATAAAGTGGAATTTAAAACCGTCCCGGAAGATACGACCCGCTTAGCGATGGTTGAGACAGGAGAGGCTCAGGTAGCAGAACAGGTTCCCTCCACGGAGATTGCACGGATTGAAGCATCATCAACCATGAAACTGGGGCGTTACGAAGCTTTTTCTACGGATCATATAGGGTTTAATACAAGCAAAGAGCCATTTAACAACCCGTTGGTTCGCCAGGCTGTAGCGTACGCGGTGGACAAGGAATCTATCGTCAGCGGCGTGTACAATAATATTGGCAAGGTAACGGACTCCACACTCGGAACCACGATGATCGGATACAGTTCCAATGTGAAGGGATACAGTTATGATCTGAACAAAGCGAAGTCCTTGCTCGCTGAGGCTGGCTATCCGGAGGGGTTCTCGGCCACGCTATATACCAGTGATAACAAAACAAGAGTGAACGTAGCAGAAGTATTACAGTCTCAGTTGAAAGGTATCGGAATTAATCTTGAGGTGAAAGTACTGGAGTTCGGAGCTTATATTGATGCAGCAGCCAAAGGGGAAACCGAAATGTTCCTGAGCGGATGGGGGAATGCAACAGGCGATGCAGATTATAATCAGTTTAACCTGTTTCACAGCACCTCCAAAGGAGTCCCTGGCAATCATTCCTTCTATAATAATCCGGAAGTGGATCAATTCATTGAAGATGCTCGGAAAGAAACGGACCCAGATAAACGCACAGCCATTTATGAAAAAGCCATTCAACTTGAGCTGAACGATGTTCCCATTCTACCGTTCCGTAATGGCGAGAATCTGGCAGCCCTCTCCAAAGATGTAGATGGGGTATGGATTAGTCCATCCGGTTTTGTTGAGATCAACAGCGCAAGCTTTCTGAAATAACGGACGGAGGAGTGGTCAACATGACCCGCCAACTCATTCAAAATTGCCGGATTCCCGGGAGTCATGGACTACATGATATCGTATTGCATGGTACAACCATTGAGCAGATCCTGCCGTCTTCGGACGGTGGGGATTCATCCATAAGTGACATGACAGGCATGATCCATGGAGAACTTGAAGAAGATCATGGGCGGTATGGATTTATATTTGATGCTAAGGGTGGTCTCGTACTGCCGGGGTTAATTGAGCCACACATCCATCTGGAAAAGGCGTTTTTGCTTGATCGCATGCCTGGTGATGCTGCCTCATTGCAGGAAGCGATCTCGATGACAGCTGAGCTTAAGGCGGGGTTCACGGAGTCCGATATGATTCAAAGATCCATAGAAGTGATCCGAAAACTGTCCAGTTACGGCGTAACCAGACTCCGTTGTCATGTTGAAGTGGACCCCTTGCTGGGACTACGGGCTATGAACAGTGCATTGACTGTGAAAGAGAAAATGGAGGACATGATGGAGATCCAGATTGTGGTCTTTCCGCAAGAAGGGATTATTAGTGCCCCAGGTACCGCAGATCTGATGGAAGAGGCAGTACGGATGGGAGCCGACGTAATTGGTGGAATCACTTATGTTGATCCCATACTGGATGACCATCTGAATTTTGCGTTTAAACTAGCTGCGCGCTACAATCGCCCCCTTGATTTCCATGCTGATTTCTCATTGAATCCTAATGATGAAGCTATACTTCACATTGCGAATAAGACCTTGGAATATGACTTCCAGGGCAGAGTTTCGGCTGGCCATGTAACATCGCTTTCGGCTATGCCTCGGGAAAAGGTGAAATTATGCGCCAGAAAGATTGCAGAAGCGGATCTTCATCTCATGACACTTCCTGCAACAGATCTGTATCTTAATGGTCGAGCGGATAACTTTAACACCCGCAGAGGCATAACGCCGGTTAGTTTGTTGCGGGACGAAGGGGTGAACGTAATTTACGGCGCCAACAATATTCAAAATGCTTTTACACCTTTTGGTAATGGTAATCCGCTCGATATCGCTTGGTTGCTTGCTCATACGGCCTATATGGGGAGTGAAGCGGATGCAGATACTTTGGTGGAGATGGCAACATTTGGTGCAGCACGGGCGATGGGGATAGAAAATTATGGTCTTCGAGCGGGGGTACAAGCCGATCTGGTCATATTTCCAGTGCAATCAAGACGTGAACTGATTATTGAACGACCGCGACCTGTTGGTGTATGGAAGAATGGTCGCCTTCTGACTACGAGAGTGGAGGATGGAGAATGTCATGAAATTAGTTATCGATAATGTACTTTTGCCTACGGGAATACACACTTTGGTTATTGAAGAGGGGAAGATTACACAGGTCGTAGCAAAATCCACTGATCAGGATCAAATACAGGCTCCCCAGAGTGATGCCGATTCATGGAACGCTGCGGGGCTTGTGTACCTTCCCGCACTTGCAGACATGCATTGCCATCTGGATAAACATCATATCGGGGAACGTTGGATTCCCTTGGAGCCGTTCCAGACACTGGAGTCACATCTTGCTTATGAAAAAAAGCTGCTGGGTGGATTGACCCAAACGGTAGGAGAACGGGCGAAAGTTCTTGCGGAACAAATGATTGATTACGGTACGACACGCATTCGTACACATGTTGATGTGTATCCTGAGGTGGGGCTCCGAAATCTGGAGGCCATACTGCGCGTACGAGATGAGCTCCGTGATTACATGGACATTGAGATTGTAGCATTTCCACAGCAAGGGCTCATTCGTTCATCATCTGAACAGATCGTGAAGGAGGCGCTGGCAATAGGTGCCGATCTGGTTGGTGGTGTCGACCCGGCAGGTCTGGATCAGGATATGGAACGCAGTTTACAGATGATGTTCGATTTGGCTACGGCTACAGATAAGGGGATCGACCTTCATCTTCATGATGGAGGTGAACCCGGTTTAGCTACCTTACGGCGATTTGCTGAATTAACAATGGAGTCAGGACTTCAGCATCGAACAGCGGTTAGCCATGCCTATTGCTTGGGGGAGCAGACTGAATCCGACGTACAGCCATCCCTTGATATGTTAAAACATGCCGGAGTAACACTTGTATCCAGTGTACCTATTGATCGTCCAATGCCACGAGGAAGCCAGGTCCTCGATACAGGTGTTAACTTCATGCTTGGCTCCGATAACATCCGTGATGCCTGGTCACCATTCGGCAATGGGGACATGTTGCAGCGAGCTTCCCGAATGGCTGAACGCGAAAATTGGGTCAGTGATGAGAGGTTGCTTGGCACCTATGCGTGGGTGAGTAATGGCAAGTTAACCCCAAGCGTTGGTGATCCGGCTGACTTCATGTTAGTACGGGCATTGAACGCCCAGCACGCTCTAGCTTCTGTACCCACGCGCTCGGCGGTATTCAAAAAGGGCAAACGTATACGTTAAGATAAAAAAATACGTTTTACATTCCGAACACAAATTGCTGAAGCAAATGTCCTTGACTGCCTCATTGCAACATACCATTAACTAAAGGACAATTCGAAAGGTTGGATTGCCTTTGAAGCATAGCCATGTAATGGCAGATGGGAGCGCTGGAATGACGAAACGGGTAGTTCTGTTGGAAGAAGGTACGGCAGAGATGAAAGGGCTGATGGGTAGTAAAGGGGCTGGACTTGCAGTGTTGCTTCAGGCAGGTTGGCCCGTCCCGGCCGGGTTCATTGTAACAAGGGAAGGCTGTCGCGCGTTCTGTACCCGTCTTGGACATCTTTCCACAGAAGAAGTTCAAGAGATTGGCAGCGCAGTTCGGCATTTGGAGGAGCAAACAGGCAAATTCTTCGGCAATTCTATAGCACCGTTGCTGCTTGCCGTGAGGTCAAGTGAAGTGAGTTCCCATGATCTGGATTCCCTTGCTTTGCTTCATGTGGGACTGAATGATGTGACGGTGGAGGGTCTCGCCAGGCAAACCAATGATCGACGGTATGCGCTTAATTGTTATCGAATTTTATTGCAGGATTATGGTCAGCTAGTACATGGCATCCCGTATTCCCTATTTGAAGAGAAATTGGGAGACCTCTCGATACTCGATGAAGCGAAGCTGGAATTCGCGATCACAGAATATAAGCAATTAATAGAAGATATAGGGCTTCATCCATTCCCTCAAGATGTTCAATTACAATTAAAAGAAGCCATGCGTGCGGTTTCTCATATACGACGTGCACCACGTTTCAACTCCCAACAAGAACTTCTTCTCCAATCCACTCCATTCTCAGGAGATCATCAAGGAGCGGCAGCTCTAATTCAGGTGATGGTTAATGGTGAGCAAGGTGAACGCAGCGGTATAGGCACGGTGTATTCCCATCATCCGGCTACGGGGGAAAGAGGCTTGACGGGCGAGTATATGGCATCTGCTGTTTCCCAATCTCAGGAAGAAGGCCTGGGTCGTTTGCGGAGAGAAGAACCGGAATTATATGGTCTTCTGTTGGATGCTTGCAGCTATCTGGAGAATTGTATGGGAGAAGTTCAAAAAATCCACTTCATTATCGATTCAGGGGAGCTGTATCTTCTGCATGTCAGTCCAGCGTACTTGAGTGCCAAGGCCGCTTTGCGGAGTACGATTGATTTCGTGCATGAAGGGGTAATCACCAAAGCGGATGCGCTATTGCGTATCGAGCCGTGGCATGTGACGGAAATGTTGAAAGGGTTCTCAAGTTACACACCGGAGCTACAGCTTCTGCTCGAATGGGCGGATGAAATAAAGGAACTGACGATACTGTCCAATGTAGATCATCCACAAGACGCGATTACAGCTAGGGCACTTGGCTCGGAAGGTATTGGTCTGTGCCGTACGGAACATATGCTCATGTCTGCTTCAAGGCTTCCTTTTGTACAAAAAATGATCCTGGCTGACAGTGAATCTGAGCGCAGGCGTGGGTTGGAGCGTCTGTTACCGATGCAGCAGTCTGATTTTGAACAGATATTCGAAGCGATGGATGGATACCCGGTAACCATTCGATTGCTCGACTCACCGTTACATGAACTGCTACCGGATCAGGGAGTGTTGGAGAAACGGCGCGAGTGGTTACAAGCAGAGGAGCAGCAGGAACCAAAAGACCATCAGAATGAACTGGAGGAACTGGAGCGTGTAATTCGCAGAGTCAGTGAACTGCATGAACGTAATCCGACACTGGGGCAACAGGCTTGTCGTCTGAGTACGGTGTTCCCGGAAATCGTTGATATGCAGCTGGAAGCAATATTCCGCGCAGCGGTGAAAGGCATCCGTCAAGGTTGGTGGGTACGTCCGGAGATTATGATTCCGCAGATTGGTCATGTGCATGAACTTCAGGAGATGAGAGATCTGGTAGATCATGTGGCTGACCAAGTGCTTGGTGAGGAGAAGCGGCATTGTCACTATAAAGTGGGGGCGATGATAGAAGCTCCGAGAGCTGCGCTGACGGCGACTCACATTGCTCGGCAGGCAGACTTTTTCTCGTTTGGCGCGGATGAGCTGACAGAGAAGACGTTTGGATATAGCCGCCAAGAAGCCGAGAAGCGATTCCTTCAACGTGATAAAGACTCTCGTACGGTAACGAATAATCCATTCCATGTGCTGGACACTGAGGGCGTTGGACAACTGGTGGAGATGGCGGTTGTTCAGGGTCGGATTCGTAAACCTCATCTGAAGACAGGGATCTGTGGAGAAAATATTGTGGATTTGGAGTCCATTACGTTCTGCCACCGAATTGGGTTGGATTACGTAAGCTGTTTGCCTGAACAGAGCCCTCATGCACGAATTGCAGCTGCACAAGCAGCCATTAAGGGGCAGAGAGATGGCGCGAACACACAGAATGCAGATATATCCACCATTGCGTAACGCTCACCCTGTCCTACACGGAACTTCCATGGAATAGCAACCAGAAAACTGTTATACTGAAATATGCGTTTTGTAAAATGAACGTAAAATTTCAGTGTAAGGGTTGAAAGCGACCATGTATAATTCCAAAAATGAACGGACTTCATCACGGACCTTATTTGCCGTGTTATTCATTCTGATGCTGCTGAAGTTATCACTGCTGCGGTATTTCTTTTTCCAGGGTCTGTCCGGCATCGGTCTGTTGACTGACGCATTAGGCGCACTAACTGTGGTATGTCTGCTGGATCTGATCGTTCCCAAAGGCTGGAAGCGAGCAGTATACGGAGGATTCAATGTTCTGTTTTCTCTGGTCCTGTTCGCGGCCACGCTGTATAACGTTCATTTCAGTTCGGTACCCACCTATACCGCACTTAGTGAGCTGGGGCAAGTTGCGCAAGTGCGAGGCAGTATCGGACCTCTGGTACGAACGGAGCACTTTCTGTTTTTTGCAGACATCGTACTGGCATTGCCAATATGGTTGATCATGCGCAGACGTTCCGGCGGACGTAACCGCAGCAGCTACCGCGATAGCGGTCTGACGTTTGGCAAAATTCGGAGACGTTACTGGGGCAAGCTCGGCGTTGCGCTCACCGCTGCATTCTGCATCGTGCTGTCTGGCAGTTTTATTGTTAAAGGTGAAACGATTGATAACGAGCTGGTTCGAGCCGAGAATCTCGGTTTCCTGAACTATCAGGTATCGTCCGCCATTCTGACGAGCAAAGAGAATGAGGCCATTGCGAATGGCAACATTAACGAAACGATCGCCAAGATCAATGAGCTGGTTAGCAAGTATCCGTATAAGGATACACCAAGTGACGGCACAGCCGTGAAAGCCAAATATTTTGGTCAGGCCAAAGGCAGTAATCTGATTGTACTGCAACTGGAGTCCTTTCAGAATTTCCCGATTAATGCTTCAGTGGACGGTCAGGAGTTAACACCGGTATTGAATGAACTGGCCAAAGAAAGCTATTATTTCTCTCATTTTTTCCAACAGATCGGACAGGGAAACACATCAGACGCGGAGTTCATGTCGAACACGTCGATCTATCCAACTGGAGTTGTTCCCATGTCAGCAGGGTATAGTGACCGTGAACTGCCGAGTCTTCCCAAGTTATTAGGAAAAGAGGGATATGAGTCCGAGACTTACCACGTCAATGACGTCACCTTCTGGAACCGGAACAAAATGTATCCGGCACTTGGATTCACTCGTTACTTCGACAAGCCCAGCTTCGAGAACGACAGATTCAATGACTTTGGACCATCGGATGAAGAGTTATATCGTGTAGGTGTGGAAAAAATGACTGCGCATCAGGCTGCGAATCAGCCGTTCTATGCTCAGTTCATTACGGCATCGAGCCACTCGCCGTTTACGGTTCCCGCTGATCGTGCACGGATCACGATTCCAGCGACGATCACGAACAAACTGCTTCACGACTATCTGCAAGCAATCAACTATACGGACTATGCCATCGGTCAACTTATTAATGAGTTGAAAGCAAACGGGTTGTGGGATAACACAACACTAGTGCTCTACGGAGACCACTTCGGTCTGCCTGCTGACGAAGAGATTACACAGCAGATTCAGGCCAATCTGGGCGTCCCTTATGACGGTAAAGTAAGTCGATTCAACATCCCGTTAATGATCCACACGCCCAAGCAGACCAAAGGGCAAGTGATTGAGCAGCCAGGCGGGCAGTTGGATATGCTGCCAACGATTATGAATCTGATGGGCGTTTCGCTCCATGATGAGAAGTTCACTGCCTTCGGACATGATCTGCTCAACATGGACCATAATGCCTTCGGTATCCGGTATTACTTACCGACGGGTTCATTTGTCAACAATGACATCATGTTTATTCCGGGTGCAGGGTTTGACGATGGAACAGCCTACTCCCTCAAAACCTATGAACCGGTAACCGATTTGGAACCCTATCGTGCCGATTATGAACATGTGCTCAGCCTGATGAAACTGTCTGACGAGTATGTGAAGTTGTTACCGAAACGTGCGCCATAAGTTAATATTTCTCCAAAAGAAGTAGTAAAACGTCACCGGTCTAAGAACTGGTGGCGTTTTTTTGCATGTTTATTGCAGAGTGTGGTAATAAAGAGGATAACTAAAGTTTGAAACTGTAATAATTAATGTTACAATGGAACAAGCAAGAACGAAGTGAGCAATAGCGCGTATTATTCGCAGAACTCATATCACAGAACGTATGAACCTAACAGACGAGAGGATTGAATATATATGAAACTGAGTGTACTCGAACATGGACATATCAATGAAGGAAGAAGTGTACAGGATACGTTGCAGGAAACGGTGAAACTCGCGCAACATGCGGATCAATTAGGGTATTCCCGTTTCTGGATGTCGGAGCATCATGGTAGTGGTGCACTGTCTTTCTCCAGTCCAGAAGTTATGATTGCACATGTCGCGGCACATACGGATCGGATTCGTGTAGGTTCCGGCGGTGTCATGCTGCCTCATTATAGTGCCTATAAGGTTGCGGAAAATTTCCGTCTGCTGGAAGCTCTGCATCCGGGACGGATTGACCTTGGGATTGGCAGAGCACCGGGCGGCATGCCGATTGCCAGCAGAGCGCTGAATGAAGGCAAATCATCGAATGTACATTTCTTCCCACAGCAGATTGCGGATCTGGGTGGATACTTCCACGAGCAATTGCCCGAGGATCATCGGTTCGCATCACTGGTAGCCGGACCATCGGTTCCAACCGTTCCGGAAGTATGGTTGCTGGGTTCCAGTTCCGAAGGTGCGAGAATTGCTGCGGCGCAAGGGACATCGTATGCGTTTGCCCAATTCTTCGGAACACCAGGCGGCGAAGAAGCGATGAAGCATTACCGCAGACATTTCAAGCCATCCATCCTGAATGACAAACCACATTCAATGATTGCTGTCTCGGCATTCTGTGCGGAGACAGAGGAAGAAGCTGCTGAACTTGCACGCAGCAATGAACTTTTCTTCCTGCGCCTTGGAAGAGGTCTTGAACAAAGTTCCTTCCCATCCCTGGAGACGGTGAACAACTATCCATTCACAGCGATGGAGATGGAACAGATCCGTCAACGCCGTTCTTTTTCCATCGTGGGTACACCGGATCAGGTCAAAGACAAAATTACCGCTATGGCTGAACGTCATGAAGCGGATGAAGTCATTATCGCGTCAGCGGTCCATTCGTTTGAAGCACGTCTGCGCTCATTCGGCTTGATTGCAGAAGCCTTTGGACTCAAGCAGGACTAAGGGTGAGCAAGCGGGAATAACTACTCTGAACAGACTGGAATCTTGCTCATGCAAGGTTCCGGTTATACTCTTGCGTGATCAGGGAGAGGAGAGATTCACATGCGCAGATGTGTCATTAGTGATATTCATGGCTGCTACGATGAGTTTAACGCACTTCTTAAGCTTGTAGATTATAATCCGCAGCAGGATGAATTGATTTTGCTGGGTGATTATGTGGATCGAGGTCCATACAGTAAGCAGGTCATCGAACAGATTATGCAGCTTCAGCAACAGCACCATATTAATGTGATCAAAGGCAATCACGATGCCATGATGGTCAAGGCATTGACTCATGATGTTGAGGAATATGACCAACACTGGATCCGTAATGGTGGATTACAGACGATGGCAAGTTATCTGGATCTGGAGCTTACTTATGATGAGCAACAGATAGATTGGGAATCTTATGCTGAAGCCAAAAAGTGGATACGTACACATTATGAACACCATCTTCGTTTCCTGGAACAGCTTCCGCTGGTGTACGAGATTCCGGGTTATATTTTTGTGCATGCCGGGATCAACCCGGACATTGAGGATTGGAGAAGCCAGTCCGAGCGGGACTTTATTTGGATTCGTGAATCATTCTATTCTAGACCAACGTCGATTAGAGAGACCGTTGTATTTGGACATACACCCGTGAAGCATTTGCATGATGAGACAGGCATCTGGTTTGACCCGAGCGGAGACAAAATTGGCATTGACGGTGGTTGTGCCTACGGAGCGCAATTGAACTTGCTGGAGATTAGCGAGGACGGCAGTCTACAGACCTTTTTTGTACGGCAAGGACAGAGTGCGGAAGAGCCTGAGATTTAATATTTTCGTTGCGTATGAGAGTTTCGTATGCTAATTTATAAGGTTGTACGATGGAATAAATACGATACATATCATATCGACTTGAGGGGAATGAACCAAGTTTGGCTATCTATAATCTGGATCAACTGCAACATCACATTTTACTCTGCAATGGTGGAACCTGCATGCGTAATGATGGGGAAGAAGTAACTCAGGCGGTGCGGGACGAGATTCTCAAGCAGCAGGCGGGAGGATTCATCCACACAACGCGTACCAAATGTAATGGTCGGTGTGACGATGCATGCGTAACGATTGTGTATCCACAGGGTGACTGGTATGGCCAAATGACACCGGATTCAGGCAGAGCGCTCGTTCAGGCCTTGTGTGAAGGGGAGAAATTGGAGAAACATCTGATTGCTAATGTAGCTAAGACCTCTGTAAATTAGGATTACAGCGAGGCTATTATTTTTTTTTCTAGAATGACTTACCTGAGAATGATTGGCAATTAATTCGCTGTAATGGGATTGGAATTAAGCCTTATTAGCGCTATAATTAGTAGGGTATGTTTAAAATATGACTATATTTTCTATATAAGTTCTACTAAACTTTTTACACGAGAACGGAGAGGACAGAAAAAAGCTGGAGAAGCGGAGCGTTCGCCTTTATCAACGGATTTTCCCTTTAAAAAGGGAGTCAAAAAATCTGGGGATAACAGCGATCGGAAGGTTATTCTGTCATCGGAGTGGCAAGTGTAAACATTCTTTGGTTAAACTTATATAAATCAGAATTGACGGAGGGCTATAAATATGGAAAAAGCGTTAATCTTCGGTCACAAAAATCCCGACACGGATACGATCTGTTCGGCAATCGCCTATGCGGATCTGAAAACAAAATTGGGTCAGGACGTTGAAGCTGTGCGTCTCGGCGAAGTCAATGGTGAAACCCAGTTCGCACTGGATCAATTCAAAATCGCAGCACCTCGTCTGATTAAAACAGCTGCAAATGAAGTAAATAAAGTCATTCTGGTTGACCACAACGAGCGTCAGCAAAGTGTAAGCGATATTGAAGAGGTGACTGTCGTTGAAGTTATCGACCATCACCGTATTGCTAACTTTGAGACAAGCGGACCTCTGTATTTCCGTGCAGAGCCTGTAGGTTGTACAGCAACCATTTTGAATAAAATGTACAAAGAAAATGGTATCGAAGTAAGTGCGCCGATTGCTGGTCTGATGCTGTCTGCCATTATCTCCGATTCCCTGTTGTTCAAATCCCCGACTTGCACAGAGCAGGACGTAGCCGCTGCGCGTGAACTGGCTATTATTGCAGGTGTAGATGCTGACACTTATGGTCTGGACATGCTGAAAGCCGGCGCGGATCTGAGTCAAAAAACAATTGCTGAACTGATTTCCCTGGATGCCAAAGAATTCGTAATGGGTCAATCCAAAGTGGAAATTGCACAGGTTAATGCCGTTGACGTGAATGATGTTCTCGTGAAGCAACCTGAGCTTGAAGCAGCTATTGAAGCGATTATTTCGAGTAAAGGTCTCGACCTGTTCGTATTTGTCGTAACAGACATTCTGAACAACGATTCCGTTGCTCTGGCATATGGTGCATCCACCAAAGCGGTGGAGAAAGCCTACAATGTGACGCTGTCTGATAGCAGAGCTATCTTGAAAGGCGTAGTATCACGCAAATCACAAATTGTACCGGTTCTGACTGAAGCATTCAACACGCTGTAAATCGGACGAATTGGCGTATTCGTACGCTGATATGTTTTGTAAATAGTAGCAATACCATCCTAGCCTGCTCTGATCCGTAAATGGTCAGGACAGGCTTTTGATGTGGAGGAGGAAGAATTATGATCAAAAATGAAAAAATCAAAGCAACCGAAGTACAACTCACCGGATTAAACGGTGAAGATTTAGGTGTGATGTCCACACAGGAAGCTCTTCTACTTGCGAAGCAGTATAAAGTAGATCTGGTGTGCTTGTCCTTGATGACGAGTCCGCCACCATGCAAGCTGATTGGCGCAGGAGCAGCCAAAGCGGAAGCGCAGCAGGCGAAGAAAAAAGCGAGTAAATCCCCTGATAAACGTAAAGTAAAGGAAATTCGATTGAACCTTGCGATGGAAGATCATGACCGGGAGACGAAGCAGTCTCAGGCGGAGCGCATTCTGAAGAAGGGTGATTCGGTAAAACTCGTCATTCAGGTGCATGGAGCCAAAGAAGGGGCTGCAGGCAAGGAGTGGGCTGAGCAACTGAGCAAGTCATTGGCTGATTTCGGTAGCAAAACGACGGGTGTTCAGGTAAGTGGTAAACAGGTTGTGGTACAACTGGACCCGAATGCGTAAGTTGTCAGAAGTGATCATCTAAGTTGCACAAAGATAAGGCAAATGTTGATAACGCAATTAGTAAAAGAATGTGAGGAAAGCCCAATGAGATGGCAGGGTGACTGCTGCATCATTGGGCTTGTTTGTCGTCACTCGGATTTAGATATCGTGCGTGCGATTCAATGCGCAAGCCGTTAACGTTCCAGTAGTTCAGCTTCGTAAATAACGACTGCCCCCAAGGCGTACATATAACTGTCCAGGTAATACAGGCGTAGAACTAGCGGCCATATTATTCTGGCCGTTTTTGGCGAATCGGGATAAATAAAAGAAGTCCGGGTAGATCACCATATCCATTAAGTAGGCGGAGACCAGGCTACCTGGAAAGCGGAACTGATTCAGGGTACGGATAATGTCTTCGCCACGTGCAATGCCAATGCCATGTCCATAATACCAGTTCTCGCGCAGCATTATCGTATTCTCTCCCTGCCATTCGGGGGTTTCCGGAGAGACATCCGGATTTTTGAAATACAGTACATCTCCTGGAAGGGCAGTTTCACTACCGTTTTTTTCTGTCAATCGCAGATCGCTGTCATAATGCCAGTCAAAGAGTAACAGATTTCGAAACAGCGAATTAAAGGCGTCTTCGCGAATGCTTCCCAGCACACCACCATACAGCACAATAACGGTAGCGGTTGCACATTCAAAGGCATATAGGTGTCCATTCCTCCAGATATCCCGGATGCCGTCAGCGGGGGTTACATTCGGTCTCAGTTCAAATCCACCCTCTGCATTACGATTCCAGTAGGCAGGATTACATCTGGATTTTTCAAAGGATGCAAAACTCACTCCGCTTCGATCCAGCCCTTCCGCTGCATCCACGAGCGAGCCTCTCAAGTCCCATTCAAATCGAAGATGATCCATGGATTGGTAAACATATCTCGTTGGACGATTCTGGAGTTGCTGTAACCAATACCATTCAAAATCAGACCATTCTGAGCGGTTCAGTTCGACAGGTTGATTTGCGACAATGATCATGATCCATAACCTCCATTCCTATTCGAATATTCAACATTGTATAATCAGGAGAGCACGGGTATTGTGTAGTATATGACGTGATGTGTTCGAATTGGTATGTACACAATGAAAGTCGTCAGTATCCAAGATTAAAAATGTCGATTCATGCGGGGATTTTGTCCAATCTCGTTTATCAATCATGGCATTTGGGGTAGTACTCTATAGATGAAGTTATGTTCAGGTCGATCTGTTCATACGGAATACATTCAGATTCTCATAAAGGAGGACATGTGGTGTCGAAATCCATTACAGAGAGCCGGTCTCTGTTTGAACAATTATATACGCACGCACCGATAGGCATTGCTGTCGCTTCGCATGTGAATGGACGTTGGTTGCAGCTTAATCCGGCATTTTGCGAGATGCTCGCATACAGTGAAGATGAACTAATCGATATGTCGGTCATACATATGATCTATGAAGAAGATCTGCACATGGAGGAATTCCGCAGCAAGTTCTGGGAAATGACCCATGAAACACGTCCGATGTACGAGACGGAGGTTCGTCTGAAACGAAAGGACGGCTTGCTATTATGGGCAACGATTAGAGCTTGCATTGTGAGGGATGAAACGAATGGTGAGCCCTTGTATCTGTTGGTACAGGCTGCTGATATTACGAAGCAAAAGGATGCAGAGGAACGCCTTATTGTGAAGCGTAAGCAACTGGAAGAGAGCAGCCGCATCTCACGTCTGCTGGCAGAGTCTTCCCTTGACCTGATTGTCATACATCAAGCTGATCCTGATCGTACATTCAAATATGTATCAAATGCATGTAAAAGCATGTTGGGCTATGAGCCGGAGGAAATTATAGGTAAGCCAGGAATACTCGTTATCCATCCGGATGATGTACCTATGGTCGATGCCTACGTGGAAGAGCAGAGGCAGGGTCTGGCTCCTAAACGGATCAGTTATCGTCTTTTGCATAAGGATGGATCTACGGTGTGGGCAGATACCATTACACATTATGTGTATGACGATGCAGGTGAACTGATAGAGATCGTCGCCGTAACCCGTGATATTTCAGCCAGTCAGCAACAACAGTTAAGCTTGCAGGAGTACAGATCGTTATTTGACTGTAACCCGCTAGGAGTTGCTTCTCTGGATTTGGAAGGCAATCTGTTAAAGGCCAATGTGGGTCAGGAACAATTGACAGGACACACCAAGGACGAACTGCTGAGTCGGCCTTTTGATCACCTCGTCGATCCTATGGATCTGGAGAAGACTCGTCATCATTTTGAGGAAACGGTGAAGGGCACTGCACAGAGCTACGAGATCGGTTTGATTCACAAAAATGGGCAGCGAATTGAGACGAGCGTGATTAATGTACCCATTATCCTTGAGGACAAAGTCGTTGGGGTCTACGGGATAACCAGTGACATCACAGAGTCCAAACGTTACGTCGAGGAAATTGAAAATCTCAGTTATGAACGGGCACTGATTCTGAATGGCATGTCTGAGGGTGTGATTGGACTGGACCTGAATGGGAATCTGAACTTTGCCAATCCGGCCGCCGCGGAGATCATCAACTTCTGCCCAAGTGAAATGAATGGAAAAGCGCTCGAACAGTTGATGATCCAGATGCAAAGCGAAGGCATCCCTTATCCATCCAAGGATACACCGATTCTACAGGCTGTACGTGAGGGACGAAGTCTGCCGCGTACTGAATCTCTTTTCTGGAGACCAGATGGGTCTAGTTTCCTGGCTGAGTTCCAATTGAAGCCGATTATGGATCAGGGGAGAACCCGTGGAGCCGTTCTGGTTTTCCGTGATATGACATCCGTGAAGGATATTATTCGTGCAAAGGAAGCAGCAGAGCATGCGGACCGTGCGAAGTCTGAGTTTCTCGCCATTATGAGTCATGAGCTTCGTACGCCATTGAACGGTATTATGGGCATGGCTCATCTGTTGATGGAAACTGAGCTGGATGAGGAACAGAAAGGGTTTGCGGAAATCATCATTGACAGCGGTGAGTCTCTTTTGTACATTTTGAATGAAATTCTGGATTTCAGCAAAATCGAGGCAGGCAAAATGGATCTGGAGCGCACACCAGTAGATATTAAGGCGATGCTGGGTGGCGTGATTGAGCTGTTTGCACTGAAAGCCTCCGAGAAAAATATTGAACTCTACTGTGAAATGTCAGATCACATTCCTGAACGTGTTCGAGGGGATGAGACGCGGATCCGTCAGGTATTGATTAATCTGGTGGGTAACGCCGTTAAATTCACAGAGCAGGGTCGTATTACGGTGAAGGTAGGCGTTGATTTCTCAGAGGAGCATGGTCAGGATCACCTGATGTTGATTTTTAAGGTCCAAGATACAGGAATCGGGATTCCAATGGAAAAGCAGCATCAGCTGTTCCAATCCTTCTCACAGCTTGATCCGGCCATCAATCGCAAGTTTGGCGGGACAGGTCTGGGACTAGCAATTAGCAAGAAACTGGTGGAGTTAATGGGTGGAGCAATTGGCGTCCAGAGTGAAATTGGTGAGGGAGCAGAATTTCAGTTCACCCTGGTGCTTGAACGATGGCGCGATGAAAGTAGTGACTCGATCGAAGTCGCCGGGAATGATGAACTGCAATTGGATCGAGCAAGTCTTGCGCATGACATCAAAATTTTGATTGCTGAAGATCAGGCGGTCAATAGTCATCTGCTGGAGGAAATGCTGCGTAAATTTGGCGGGGTATGTGATATTGTTGAAAATGGTGCGCAAGCCGTAGAATCATTGAAAAATGTACAATATGACCTGGTGTTCATGGATATTCAAATGCCGATTATGGATGGCATTGAAGCGACCTGCAAAATCAGGCAGACCCATCCGGAGATCCCGGTCATCGCAGCGATTACAGCCTTTGCAGGCGCCAGTGACCGTGAGGAGTGTCTGAAATGCGGAATGCAGGACTTTATCAGCAAACCGTTCCATTCTACAGAGATTAGCCGTGTACTGAATACATGGGTCCCATACATCCGCTCTCAAAGGGTAGAGTAACAGGAAAAATAACCTGCGCCTTGAAAATCAAGGTGCAGGTTATTCTGTCATTCAGTCCAATTAATGAGCTCCTGATAACAAGTATCAGGACCATCCTCCGATTAACCCGGAGAGGGTTACGCATTCGTCATCTTCCAATTCTGCAATCAGAGTGAGTTCTTCGTTGTCTTGTGGATCAACGGAGAATAATTCACGGCGTCCGTCTTCGTGTACAATAATGACTAACTGATTGCCGCCCTTTGTATCAAACTGGTACTTAACTCCGATACCAGGTAGTGGGCATTCCCGGATATTCATGAAACCTGTCACCTCTTTAGCTTTTGCTTAATTAAAAATCTAACCGTTCACACAGTACGGATGTATTCTACTATCCATAACACCGTTTGGCAAGTCACAAATAAAATTGTTTTGATGGAATTAACGTTTTGCGCGATGTGGTCGTGCACTTTGGCGCTGTCTGGCCCGTCTACGGCGAACGAAAATCCAGATGAGCAGGGCAACGATTAACAATAAGCCAAGGACTGCCACAATGATGATATTCCGGATATTGGGAACCTGTACAGTCAGATCTAGCTTATTCATCTGGAGTGGTGAAACGTGCCAAATGAGCGTTTTTCCACCATCCTCCACCTGGTCCGCGTTGGAATCGGCTGCCTTGATGGGCAAAGACAACTTGAAGTCAAAGTTAACATCTTTTAACAAGAGATTCTTTAGAAAGCTAGGCACCTTGTTAATCTGATTTTTGATCTCACCATCCGGCATGGACTCCATCAGATCGGCCTCTGCTGTGATATGCATTTTGGAAGTCAAGAAGCCGGCTGTAGTGGATTGTTCGACCTGAATGCCTTGCGGTAACTTGGACGTATCAAAGCTGGTCGTATTGTTTTTTTCATAATGGGTTGTCGCTGTGAGTTGCTTCTGATCTCCCTGTTCCGAAACCTCTGCCTGGAAATTATTTCGATTCAATGCATCTGCGATTAGAGGCATGAGATTGTCTTGTCCGATCTTTCCAAGGGCAGAGTTGGTTACATTAAGATTGAGATCCAGATCCGTTGATCCATCCATATTCACCGTTAGATGCGCTTCTCCATCCGCACAGGCGGATAAAACAGATAACATAAGGACTAGTAAAACAGTAAGCATTAGCTGACGTAAAGGGATGCGAGTCGACATGTCTTTCAACCTTTCTGTGTAAATATCCAAATTCCAATTCATAGAAGTATAGTATACACTGTAAGCATGGCGGATGAAACTTTGAACCGTGCAATGAGATAAACATGATACAATGTGAATGTGGGAATAATTGATTTATTAAAATTAAAGATTTCGTATTTTTGTCAATGTTCGGACAATTCAAATGGGGCTTCACCGTGTACACTAGTAGTAGTGTGATGAATATACGGAAGCAGGGAGGTTACATTCATGACATATATCATTATTATGGCTGTTATTATGGTCGTGGGCATGGTCGGAATGGGCTGGTTCTATCAGATTATGGATAAAGACCAAAGCTAGTATTCATTAATTGTGGAAATGAAGAGACAAGCCTATAAGCTGGCTTCGCTAATGCGAGGCGGGCTTATTTGTGTGGCAAAGCATTTTAAAGTATGACCTTACATTGGCACGTAATATATATAACCAGTCATGTTGCACAATTTGACCGGTGGACAAATATTTTTCGTAAAGATGGGATTTTTTAGCTGCTCTTTTGTATAATAGGGGATAGTTTAACTCGGGATATTCCCGAAATTCTGCCAAACAGGAAAGGGTGTACATAAATGAAATTTGGTGAGTATACGTATACACGTCCCGATCTGGAACACATCAAGACATCTTTCCGTGAGCTGCTGAGCGGTTTCGAAGCTGCGGCAACGGTTGAAGAACAAAGCGGATTCATGGATCAGATTAACGCGCTGCGCAGTGATTTTGAAACGCAAGCCCAATTGGTCTACATCCGTCATTCCATTGATACGAATGATGAGTTTTACAAGGCGGAGAACGAATTTCTGGATGAGAACGCACCAATTGTGCAGGAATACATTACGGATTTTTACCGCGCACTGGTTAACTCCAAATTCCGCAATGAGTTGGAACAAAAATGGGGTTCACAGCTGTTCCAGCTGGCGGATCTTTCATTGAAAACGTTCAGCCCGGAAATTATCGAAGAACTCCAGAAGGAGAACAAACTTTCCACAGAATACAACCAGTTGATCGCTTCGGCCAAAATTCCGTTTGAAGGTGAAGAGCGCACATTGCCACAGCTTCATCCATTTGAACTGTCCACGGATCGCTCCATGCGTGAGCGTGCTTCGGAAGCCAGATATACGTTCATGGCTGAGCATGAGGCTGAATTCGATCGTATTTACGACGAACTGGTTAAAGTACGTACACAGATCGCGCAGAAACTGGGATATCCAAGCTATGTGGAACTCGGCTATGATCGCATGAACCGTACGGATTACAATGCCGAGATGGTAGCCAACTTCCGTGCACAAGTTCGCGATTATATCGTGCCTGTAGCGACCAAGCTTAGAGAGCGCCAGCGTAATCGGATTGATGTGGAGACCTTGTATTTTTATGATCAGGGCTTCAGCTTCAAGACGGGTAACCCGACTCCGAAGGGTGACGCGGACTGGATTATTGATAATGGTAAAAAGATGTATGCTGAATTATCGCCAGAGACGGATGCCTTTTTCCAAATGATGACCGAAAATGAGCTAATGGATCTGGTAAGCAAAAAAGGTAAACAGGGCGGCGGATATTGTACGTTCCTGAACGATTACAAAGTGCCGTTTATCTTCTCCAACTTCAACGGTACATCGGGAGATATTGATGTATTGACGCATGAAGCAGGTCATGCTTTCCAGGTCTATGAGAGCCGTGATTTTGCAGTGCCTGAATACAATTGGCCGACGTATGAATCAGCTGAGATTCATTCCATGAGCATGGAGTTCTTCACATGGCCATGGATGAACCTGTTCTTCAAGGAAGATACGGACAAGTACAAGTTTGATCACCTGTCTTCCGGTCTGTTATTCATTCCGTATGGCGTTGCCGTGGATGAATTCCAGCATTTTGTATATGCGAATCCGGAAGCTACACCAGCGGAACGCAAACAGGCATGGCGCAACATTGAGAAGACCTATCTGCCACATATCAATTACAAAGATAATGCGTATCTGGAGCAGGGTGGTTTCTGGCATAAGCAGGGTCATATTTTCTCATCGCCGTTCTACTACATTGACTATACGCTGGCACAAATCTGTGCATTCCAGTTCTGGAAACGCAGCAACGAAGATATGAAGTCCGCATGGGCCGACTATCTGACATTGTGCAAAGCCGGAGGGAGCCTATCCTTCACTGGATTGGTTGAACTGGCTGGATTGAATTCTCCATTCGAGGATGGTTGTGTATCCTCCGTAATTGGGGATATTGAGGCATGGCTTGACGGCGTGAACGATAAGGCGCTGTAAGCCTTTGAACGTATGCTTTTAGTGAAAGCATCTTCCATTATAGAATGAGTAGTGGGGGAGTTTTGAAATGGATAAGAAAGACGGCTTGGAGACCTGCGGGTGTCTAAGTCGTCTTTTTCATTATGGATTAATTCAACCTCAGTGTAACATTTATCGGACTCATTGTGATTTATTTCACTATATCTGAAAACGGATTCAGTTACAATGTAGATAGTAAATCAGGGGTTACAGGAGGCTGGTTCAAATGGCAACACATGCATATTATGTTCCGCCCGTGAACTTGATGGGTAGAGGATGTTTACAGGAAGCAGGCCAGATGATAGAACAGATGGGTATCCGCAAAGCGCTGGTTGTAAGTGATCGTCAATTGATTGCTTCAGGCGTTGCAGAGCAGGTACTGTCTATATTAAGAAAATCAGGGTTAGACTATGTCGTATATGATGAGGTTCAGCCTAATCCAACATGTCAGAATGTACATGACGGACTTCGAGTATTCCAGGATCATGGCTGTGACGCCATTATATCGATAGGCGGAGGTTCCCCGCAGGATGCTGCCAAAGGCATTGGCATTGTAGCTACCAATGGTGGCCATATCCGTGAATATGAAGGATTGCATCAATCGAAACATAAGTCCGTGCCACTGGTGGCTTTTAATACAACGGCTGGCACATCGAGCGAGGTGACAATTAACTACGTGATTACAGATGAGGAACGTAAAGTGAAGATGGTGATGGTGGACCGCAACAGTCTCGTCTCCCTGTCGGTTAATGATCCGGAGCTGATGCTCAGCAAACCTGCAAGTCTCACAGCGGCGACAGGAATGGACGCACTGACACATGCCGTTGAAGCGATGGTTACACCGGGTGGATTTACAGTGACAAGTGCGACAGCTGCAGCAGCTGTTGAACTGATCTTTGAATATTTGCCAAGAGCCGTGAGGGACGGCAGTGATCTGGAAGCGCGGGAACATATGACGTACGCATGTTTCCTGGGTGGAATCGCTTTTAATAATGCGGGCCTTGGTTATGTGCATGCGATGGCGCATCAACTGGGTGGCGTATATGATCTGCCGCATGGTGTGTGCAACGCAATGTTACTCCCTTATGTGGAAGAATTGAACGCAAAACATGTACCTGGAAAATTTCGTCATATTGCCAAAGCAATTGGTATGGATGTGAAGGGTAGAAGTGATGAGGAATGTTCGGATTACGTCATTGAAGCCATTCGACAGCTATCGAAGGAAGTGGGTATCCCTGAGAAACTGTCTGAACTCGGCGTGAAAGATCCTGATGTTGAACTGCTTGCTGATAACGCAATGAAAGATGCATGTGCACCAGGCAATCCATATCAACCGTCCAAGGATGAAGTGATGGATCTGTTCCGCAAAATTATATAGATTTGAGCACAAAGAGAGCCAGAGTATATTCTGGCTTTTTTAGTATTGTGTGAACTTCAGCGTCTGTTGAATACGGAACCATTTCCTGTAATGGATATATTAGTTTTAATCCTGCTGTAAGCAATATTTTTTGTTTGACAGAGGGATTTCTTTGATCCATAATCAATCCATACTAATCAGATATGAATTATTGGAAGGGGATATTCAGACATGTCACAGTTTAAATTATCAGCCAGAAAGTCATTATGGGTAGGAGCTTTAGCGGTCCTATTATTAGTGATCGTTAGCGGATGCTCCGGGTCCAAGAATGACCCCGCTCCCAATACAGCAGCTCAGCCAGGTTCTAGTCAAGGTACGGATGATAAATCAACAGACGAGACTGCGGCGGGAGGCACCTTTGTCTACGGCAGGCCAGCTTCTGTAACCTCGTTTGATTTGCATAATCAAATTACGTCGAACAATGCTTTTGCGATTGATAAAGTATTTGAATCTTTGGTTGCTTTTGACAGCAAGGGAGAAATTGTGGATTGGCTTGCCAAGTCGCATAACATCAGTGATGACGGCTTGACGTATACGTTTGTATTGCGTGATGGATTGAAATTCTCTGACGGCAGTGATGTTACTGCTGAGGATGCTGTATTCTCGCTTGAGCGGCATTTGAAGGTTGGCGGCCCGCTGGCTATATCCGCCAAAGTGGATACGGTTAAAGCAACGGATAACCAAACGCTGGTTATTACTCTTAAAGAGCCGTATACACCGTTTATCTCAGAGTTGTCCAACTTCTCGAATGGGATTATCCCGAACAATTTTGGTGGAGTTACGGAGGAAGAATTTTTCAAGAAACCGGTAGGTACGGGACCGTTCGTGGTTGAGCAGTGGGACCCGGCAGGCGATGTAACCTTTACTAAGAACACTCATTATTGGCAAGAAGGGAAACCTTCAGTGGATAAACTGGTGTACAAGCTGATTGAAGACGATAGTCAAGCCATTAACCAGCTGAAGGCAGGAGAAGTAAATGCGATTGAATCGTTGGCCCTGCAAAATGCCGATGAAATAAAGAATGGTGCAGATACAACCGTGGTAACGAACGGCAGTTGGGTAACAGAGCAAGTATTCTTCAATACGCTGGACAAGCATTTTTCGGATGTGCATGTTCGTCGTGCCCTGGCTCTGGCACTTGATCGTGACGGTCTGACTAAGGCGCTTACCTTCGGGTATGCACAGACCGCTAATTCATTGTTGCCTACGACGATTCCATATAATGCGAATGACACAATTAAGGCGTTGAACTTTGATGTAACTGCGGCGAAGGCAGAACTGGCAAAATCGGCTTTCCCGGATGGATTCACTACCAAATTGCTTGTAGCCTCAGGCAACAGCACCAGAGCGCAAGAAGCGCAAATCATTCAGGCAGCGGGAAAACAAATCGGCATCAACATCGAGATTGAATCGATTGAGCTGGCAACCTTCCGTGAACGATTCTTTGCATATGATTTTGCAGTAATGCTGAATAGTGGACAGGCGGATTCTCCTGAAGCAAACTCCATTATTGCTTTCCAGACCGATCCGGACGGATTCAGTAAATCGTACTGGACACATTACACCAATGATGAAGTAACCAAGCTTCTGTATCAAGGTCAAAAAACGGCAGACGGCGATGGTCGTGCGGAAATCTACTCCAAGCTGCTTCAGACGCTTGCCGATGAAGTGCCATATCTCCCGCTTTACTATCCCGACATTCTGATCGGCGCTCGTTCTTCCGTAGATGGACTCGTGGTGTTGCCTAACGGCAGCGTACGGTTCGAAGACGTTCATATTCAGAAATGAAGAAGTTCTGGTTGTTCAGCGTTGTAGGAAGAGCATTGGTTGTAATCTTTTGTGTGATAACAGCAGTCTTTTTTCTCATCCGTATGGTACCAGGAGATCCCGCTAAAATGATTCTGGGCGAATATAGCACGCCAGAGGCGCTTGAGAGCATGCATCATGCTCTCGGGCTGGATCTTCCGGTGGGAGAACAGTACGTTCGGTTTGTCCAAACGCTGTTCACGCAGGGAGATACAGGCAACTCAATTATCAATGGAACCTCTACCCGAGAGTTGATTGCTGACCGGGCGCCCGTCACGTTGTTGCTCATCGGCATGGCTTGTGCTTTGGCCATTGTAATTGCCCTTGTACTCGCCACGCTGGCAGCTACGCATAAGGATAAGCTGCTGGATCATGTCATACGTATTTTTCCTACCGTAACGCTAGGTATGCCAATCTTCTGGGTTGGCATCCTTTTGATTCTGCTGCTGAGTGTGCATCTTCAATGGTTTCCCGTTGGTGGAGTCGGCGAAGGATGGTGGGGCACCTTGTACAGTTTGACGCTTCCTGCCATTACCGTAGCTTTGTCACAGATTCCGACATTGGTTCGTTCATTGAGAGCCCAGATGCTTGAAGTACTGGAATCTGATTTTGTCGTTACTTTGAAGGCGGCGAGATTGCCAAGTCGGGTTATTTTGTTCAAACATGTCCTGCGCAACGCGGCGCTACCAACGCTTATCCTTCTCGGTGTTAACATTTCTTATCTGATTGGTGGGACATTGGTCGTTGAACAAGTATTTGGCATTAAGGGAATCGGCAGTTTGCTGTTTAGTTCTATTTCTAAACGGGATTTCCCGGTCATTCAAGGCATAGCCCTTTACTGTGCTGTATCTGTGGTGATTATTAGTCTCCTGATCGAGATCCTTACCAGGTGGCTTGATCCCAGAACGAAAGGAAACCCATGAAAATGATAGGAACAGAACCACGATTATATGAAGAGCACCTGAACCCGCCCCTAGTGAACCGTATCTTAAAAATCCCTTCCCTGCTTGTGGGAGGTGTTATGTTTGCTGTGCTGATTATCTTGGCTGTGAGCATCCCGTTTATTAGTCCGTATGACCCTTCTGAGCAGAATTTGAGTGCCTTTTTGCAGCCACCGTCTGCCGAACATTGGCTGGGTACAGACCAACTGGGGCGTGATTTGTTTACCAGACTGATCTATGCTGCGCGAACTGACCTGAGTATTATGGTGTTGGCGGAAATTGTACCTTTTTGCATGGGGATATTTCTGGGGATGCTTGCAGGGTATTACGGAAAATGGGTAGATAAAATTATATCGTTAATCACGGATACATTTATCGCGTTCCCTTTTTATCTAATTGTCATTATCGTGGCTTTTGCCAGCGGAGCAGGCGAGCGGGGAATTTATATTACGTTTATGCTCGTTGGCTGGATTGTATTTGCCCGTGTAGTCAGAGGCATAAGTACATCTTATCGTAAACAGGAATGGGTGGCTTCCGCACAGACGTTGGGACTACCGGGAATACGAATTATCCTTCGTCATCTCCTGCCCAATGTACTGCCTCAGGCAGTTGTTGTGCTAATGACGGATATGGTCGGCCTGCTAGTGGCAATTGTTACGCTCGGATATCTGGGCATTGGCATCGCACCGCCTACCCCGGACTGGGGCACAATGATCTCGGATGGTCAATCCTTTATCACAACAGCTTGGTGGCTTTCGGCAGTTCCGGGATTCGCAGTGGTATACACTGGAATTGCTTTGTCCCTTGTTGGTGATGGGTTGGCCGATCTATGGAGGAAAAAATAATGTCCACAAGTCCGATTTTGGAAGTCGAGGCATTGTCACTGTCGACCAAGTCGAATCAAAGATTAGTCCAAGATGTTCATTTCTCACTCGGCAGAGGGGAGAGTCTGGGATTAGTAGGTGAATCCGGTTCCGGAAAATCACTTACATTGCGTTCCATTCTGGGACTCCTGCCAAGCGGTGTGGAGCAGACTGGAGGTACCATTCGGAGTGACGTGAGCAGCGCAATGGTGTTTCAAGACCCTAGAGGTGCGCTCGATCCGCTCTGTACGGTTGTTAAACAACTGGCCGAAGTTGTCTATTACAGGCAAAAGTTAAGCAGGAAGGCTTCAAGGGTAGCCGCACTGGAGTTGCTTGAACTGTTGGGTCTTCCCGACTCGCTAAAACGTGAGGACCGATACCCTAGCCAGCTATCAGGTGGGCAGTGTCAGCGGGTAGTCATTGCACTGGCTCTGGCGTGCAAGCCTGGCATTCTACTCTGTGATGAGCCAACAACAGCGCTGGACGTTACGGTGCAGCAGCAAATTATAGAGACGATCACCCGATTGCAGCGTGAACTGGGCTTCGCCATGGTATTTGTAACACATAATCTTGCTATTGCAGCGACCTTATGCTCGAAGTTGTGTGTGATGAAACAGGGGCGAATTGTAGAGCATGGAGATTCGCTTGCCATTTTGCAAAATCCACAAAATCCATACACACAGATGCTCATCAACTCGGTGCTTCCTTTGCCGGAGCTTGAAGGGAGCGAATAACGATGGAACCAGCTTTGCAAATACAAAATGTATCGGTTCGTTATGGTGACTTTACTGCACTCGACCACATTGAATTGAAACTCCAGCATCATACGACACTTGGTCTTGTCGGTGAGTCTGGTTCGGGGAAATCTACTCTTGCGAGGGTTATTGCCGGCTTGATCACGCCCGATGAGGGGCAAATTCTGCTGGGAGATCAAACATTGAAAAAGAAGAGAAGTCGTGAGCAATATAAAAACATACAGATGATCTTCCAAAATCCGGATGCCTCACTGAATCCCAAGCATTCCATCCGGCAGATTCTTGCTGAAGCGCTGTTGTTTCATCGGATTGTGGACCGTTCACAGGTGGAGAAAAGATCGAGAGAGCTCCTGGCCCGTGTTCAGTTAGAGAGTAAAGCACTGGACAAGTATCCCCACGAATTCTCCGGCGGACAACGCCAACGGATTGCGATCGCACGAGCAATAAGCGTGGAGCCGAGCCTGCTGATTGCGGATGAACCGACGAGTGCACTGGATGTCTCTGTGCAGCTGAGTGTGCTTGAACTGTTCAATTTGCTAAAGCGTGAGCTTAATCTTACATTGTTGTTCATCTCTCACGATCTGGGAGTCATCCATGCTATTAGTGATACGGTAGCCGTTATGAGGCAGGGTCAGCTTGTGGAAATCAGTCCCAAGGAGCAATTCTTCATTCGTCCTGAAACGGCATATAGTCGAGAGTTGCTGTCCGCCGTTCCAAAAATGCCAAAATCAATTTCATCAGGAGGTTTATATGAGCCAACCTTATAAAGGATTTGTACCGCTTACGCGGAGTGAATACGAGACACTTACACAATTGCTCTCCAGGCTCTTGTCTACGGAGCATGCCCCGGTGATCATCCCTGGAGAGGCGATCTTGGGCATAGAGGCCGTGGCAGCCGGAATATCCGCGCCAGGTCGCACCATTGTCAATGTCGTGACAGGGCCATACGGCAGTTTATTTGGTCAATGGCTTGAACGCGGCGGGGCAACGGTTATTGAAGTCAAAGTCCCTTTTGATGAAGTTGTACCTGCGGAGCAGGTTGCTGCCGCGATTGAACGGTATAAACCGTCCGCTGTATCCTTTGTTCAAGCTGAGGTGGTTACAGGTGGATCCAATCCAGCGGAGGAAATCATAAAGATTGCCCGTGCCCACAAACTGATTACGGTGAGCGACTCCGTCTCGGCAGTTGGGGGAGAGGCTCTTCCTGTTGATGAATGGGGCGTGGATTTTGTAGCTATCGGTGCCCAAAAAGCTCTCGCTGGGCCTAATGGCATCAGCGCTGTAAGCATTTCGCCGCGCGGCTGGAAATTTCTTGAGTCCAATGCGTATGCACCGCGTAATTCCATTCTCTCTTTGCTCGATCTGAAGCCATCTGGGAAGGGGACTGCACCGGTACGTGTTCCTCCCAACATTCCAACGCTGGAAGCCAGAGCGCTAATCTCGGCATTGACAGCGATCGAGTCAGAAGGGTTGGAGCAAGTGATCAAGCGTCATGAACGGGCTGCTGCATCAGCCATTGCCGGTATTCAGGCTTTAGGTCTGGAGCCTTGGCAAAAAGATAGCAAAACGTATTCTACACTGACTACGACGGTTCGAATATCCGGGGAAGAGAAGTTGCATATCGATCACCCGATCGGCATTGTTGCTCCGGGGGACGGAGAACTTTTGGGACAGTTGCTGCGAATTAATCATTTTGGGGCCAATGCATCCTTGTCGGGTGTAGAGGAAGCTGTTGCGACTATTGCGGCATTATTGAATCAGGACCATGAGCAGGCAGTCCAGGCTGTTCGCCTCGTTTGGGGGAAATGAATATGACTCAGGTAAAATCAGAAGATCAAAACTTCAAACATATTTTTATAGCAGGTATTGAAGGCAAACGCTTCGATATCTTGATTCAGAATGGCCGGTTTGCATCAGTCGTAGAAATTTTGTCACCGTATGATGATCAGGTTCGTCCAGATGCTGATTTGTGGATTAGTCCGGGCATAATTGACCTTCATACACATCTGGCATGGACAGACTTCGACCACTCGGATCAATTGAAGCGTGATAAGCAAGAAATCGAAGTCATGCAGGCGCAAGCTTTTGCAGCCACGCTTAGGACTGGTGTAACCACCGCTCGTGATGCAGGTGGATTGTTGCCAAGCACGGCTCAGCATCTTGTTGAACATTATGGACATCCTCTGAAGGTTGAAACCAGCAGTGAAATGTTGGGTGCGGCAGATGCGCGTGGTGTGAAGCATCTGGAACAACGGTTGAACGATATATTTGATACAGGCGCAGGGTGGGTTAAAATCATGGCAACAGGTGGACTTGGAGCACCTACAGAACACGTGTTAGATCCCGTATTTTCGGAGGAAGAGTTTGCATTCATCGTTCGTCATGCACATGCTCATCATAAAAAGGTGCTTGTTCATACCTGGGGAGGCGTGACGATCGACTGGTCCATCCAGGCAGGGGTGGAATCAGTGGAACATGGAATGTTCTTAACCGAGGATCAGGCTGGCAGACTTGCCGAGTCCCGAACTGCCTTTGTGCCGACCACATCGATCTATAGGATTGCCGCAGATCCAAAAGGTGTACTGGCGCTGCCTGCTATCATTAGTGATCGTGCAGCGCGTGCTGCTGAAGCCCATTCCACAGCCATCGGATATGCCAAAAGAGCAGGAGTTCGTTTCGGATTCGGTACCGATTATGCCACACCTGCGCTCCATGGCTACAACCTGCAGGAGCTGGACACGCTGATAGACTACGGCTTGACCCGGACAGAAGCGTGGCAGTCTGCGACGACTCACGCTGCCGAGATTCTGGGTCGTGGCGACGAATTGGGGCAGGTTGCAGAAGGTTATCTTGCGGACGCCGTAATTTTCAATGCCGATCCGTATCAAACGAAAAATGCAGATCAGTTGCGGGAGAGTATTGTTTCCGTCATTACCGGAGCGCAGAAACCATAAATTGGTTTCTGCGTTTTTTTCTTTGCAAGAAAATCAGTATTGGTCAGTCTATAGCACTTTGGACATCTTCACAAATAAGCTGGCATGCGCAATAATGTAGGTCGAGCGATGCGACATATCATATATACATCAGGAGGCACTATGAAACTCGGCAATCATGATTTAAATACATATATCAAGCAATACGAAATCTATTTAAGCGTAGAACGGAATTTATCCGACAAATCAATAAAAGCCTATCGATCTGACCTCAACCGACTGGTAGAATGGCTCAATGACAATCATTTACATGATGTGAACAGAGACAATTTAAGAAAGTACCTGGAACAATTAACAAGTAAACACACATTGAAAGACTCAACGATCAAAAGAAAATACATATGCTTTAAAGCATTTTTTAATTATTTGGTGCAAGAAGGGGACATTGCCGAATCGCCTATTTCTGGTTTTGGAAGAAATTTCAAAACAGCAAGACGTATTCCGAAGACTCTCTCAGTGACCGAGGTTGAAAGGTTGTTAAACGCACCACAAGAACATATGAAGCATTTACGTACGATCTTTAGAAAACGGATCAACCAGCGCAATGATGCTATTATCGAATTGCTTTACGTAATCGGCATTCGTATCGGCGAATTAGTGAATATTGATATGGAGCATATTGATCTCGAAGAAAAGACAGTGTTGATCTTTGGGAAAGGCCGTAAAGAGCGCTTATTGTATATTTCGAGCAACGAGGTAATTCTTAAGATTAAAACTTGGCTGCATGCTCGCGAGCATTTCGACTCCAAGTCTAATGCGCTGTTTCTCAACAAATATGGTGATCGACTTTCGATTTATTCCATTGAAGATATTTACTCCAAATACAGGGACATGTCTAAGGTCAGCAAAAAATCAACACCTCACTATCTAAGGCACAGCTTTGCTACACATCTTCTAAACAACGGGGCAGATTTGCGCTCAGTGCAGGAGATTCTTGGGCATACGAACGTTAGTACAACCCAAATTTATACAGAGGTGTCAGTTGAGCGGAAGAAGGATGTGCTGTCGAGGTTCAATCCGAGAAACAACTTGAAAGTGTAGAGCAAAACCTCCAAATAACTATAAATTATTTGGAGGTCTTGTGGATGAATGAAATTGAGAATCTGATAAAAAACTTTAGATCTGTTGCTGCACAGTTAAAAAAGGAGTACCATATCTCTTTATTAACTAACACACGCTCTAATACAAGAGAATTAAACAATACTCTTATAAGCTATTCCGATAACAACGAATTTTTCAACGACAAAGAATTTGATGAAGTTTTTGAAGGTATCAAAAGGGCTGATTTCTTTGTTGAGACTTTTTTCAACGAGATTGAATTTATACTTGAAGTTCTCAAACAGTCCTATTTCAAGAATAAAAGGTTTGTATATAATCTATCTAGAAACGGTCAGCACATTGGGAAGAAATCTCTTATTCCTTCCTTTTGTGATCTAATGTCTATACCTTATACAGGCTCAGATGCACTTGTTATATCATTAAGTAGAGCGAAATATGTTTATACCAAATATTTAGAGATTCATAATGTGAAAGTTCCTGATAGTTGGGTTTACCATCCATCAAATGGATGGTTATCTGGTAATAAACCCCAATTAGATACAAAGATTATTATAAAGCCTATGCACGAATCAGCTAGCATAGGTTTATCAGAAACATCGATTAAATTGTTTGATTCCAATACTGAACTAAAAATCATTAATGATAGCAAAGAGAAAAATTCTCCTATTTTAGTACAACAATTCATAGAAGGATATGAGTGTGAAGTTCCTTTACTTATTTCTAGTAGACCTCACGCTTTAAATCCAATAGGCATTTCAATAAATGGTGAAAATAATCTAAAACAGAGTATTTTGACTTATGAGCACTCTTTCAATGACGGTTATAACTTTTACTCCCTAGATAAAGAGCTATCATGTTCAATAAGCGAAAAAGTTAAAGCAACAGCGATTGACATCGCTCAACTTGTAGGGTTAAGGAGTTATGGAAGAGTAGATTTTAGAATTGATAATCAGGGTGTTGCTTACTTAATGGATATAGCTGCTTCGCCTTATACAACCAAGCATAGCTCATTTGCTTATGCTTTTAACCAATTGGGTTTAGAGTATCACGATATATATAGTACAATAATTGGATTATCTACGAAAATAGATTAGTGATAACTGACTATAACGATGAGAATTGCAGGTCAGAAAAAAGAAATAATCTGCAATGAAAAGAACTAGACTCATCTTTGGGATTGGAGTTTTCGTATACCCATTGATCAAGCTCAGCGGGTTCGAGTATCAACTTATTTTTAATCAATTTATCTAAGGCTACCAGCCTATTTTTTAATTTATCTTCATTTTTTGTATGAAAATTAGGAAGATTATCTTTAGAGTCACCGAGTATATTTTCTGCGTCAAGCCAATTGCATTGGAGTATATTTTTAGCCAGTTCTAAGTTGGTCAAGTGGTATTCATAGAAACTATCAACAGTGTTTGCAAGAATTTTATGTTTTAAAATATTTATAGTTGAATCGTAATCTTGATAATTTCTATTTATCAAATACAAATTTGCAAGATTAATTAACATTACAGCATCCTTTTCGGTTGGAACATAATGAATTTTAGCTTTGAAATTCATTATGCTCTCATCGAGGATTTGTTTAGTTACTGATTCTCCACCTCTAAAAACAGACAAAAATTTAGCTAAAAATAGATTATTATAATTCTTTTCTATTGAAGGGAATTTAATATAATCATGTTCTTCAATAAGACGTAATGCTGCTTCTATTTGTGCTGACGCTTCTTCAAATTGGTTTAAAACAATTAAAATCCCTCCATAGTTGCACAGTGCAAAATAGTATTGTAAGTAGTCACCGGTTGCTTTGAAATATACAACACTATCTCTCATAGGCGCTATTGATATTTCTGCCGAATCAAATAAGAAACTTTTTCTGTCCAAGACTCTACCTAGGTACTCAAAAAAGGGTCTGTTATTTTGTTTTCTTATAAAACTCTGTAACTTGTCTACAATTTGTTTACCTCTTTCAAATTGACCGAGTTTGTTCGTATAAGTCGAGAAGAGAGCAAAGTTACATTGAGCCCACTGTTCTGCCTCTTCTTGTCCAATATCGTCTAAAACTGCACACAATGCTTGAGTATCTCGTTCTATTCTTGATGTGTCCAAATCTAACATTAGTGAAACTAAAAGTTTCATTCTTAATACCTCAGAACGAAATAGTAGTGAATGAGACGTTGATATTTGATTCAACTTTTGATAGGATTCCTTATAGTTTTGAGACAAATAATATTCACACGCCCTGGATAAGTGATCAAAGTCAGTTTTCAAAAAAACAGACTTGTCATTATTATTAATGTAATGATTGAGCATCATATTAATGCGAACTTGATGTCCCTCATCAGCTGAAATATCCATGTTTCTACAGTAAGCTAAAGCAAATAATCCAAATATTTCTTTAGTTTCTAGTCCTTCGTCATCTGCTAAGGAAAGGTGCAGTGCACGCGAAAAATAGTTTTCTGGTTTATTTTTTTGTAAGTACTTTGAGTACTGAAAATGAAATCTGGCTTGAGTACCTGTGACTTTCTCATAGAAAAAATCTCTAATTTTACTGTTAGAAAAAGCGAATTTACGTCCTTTTTTTAAGAATAAATGAGTATAGGATTCATGCAACAGATTATCAACATCATTATTTTCACTGCAAAGAAACCTGATCTCATTAGTATTAAATTCACCATTAATAATAGATGACGCTTTAAGTACATCCTTAGCATCAGCTTCTCTTGAACCAAATATTTTCAGACGATGTTCAAGTATACTGTTTAGATTTAAATCAGATCCGTCTTTATTAATTTCCAAAATTCCATCGGTATACAAAGCTTCAATAACTATTCTAATAAAATCTATATTAGCTCCGCTTAAGGACATAATTGTTTCAATTTCTTCATTGGTTAGCACTAAATTATACCCAAGCAGTTTAATAATTTCTTCTATTTCATCAGAATTAGGAAGCGATAGCCTTAAGTTCTTCACTGAATTAAAAAGCGTTCTAGAATTTAAATTCATCACTTTTGAATTGTCATCTTCGTTTGCGATAATGAGTAATTTAACCTTTTTGTGATCTAAAATTTTTTTGTGATTTATAATAGCCATTATCAGAGTCTTCGAAGATTCATCCCAGAACTCAAAACTATCTGCGATAATTAAAATATTACTTTCGGTTGTTTTTCTTAGCATCGTGATGAAAAAATCGATTTTGGAATCAAAGATTTCTTTTATTCGTGAGGTACTACTTAGACCAATATTGAAGATTTCCAGTATGCGGAAGCCTAAACTCAAACCTCTACCTGTAACTTCTGTTTTGGGAGAATTAACGCTTTCAGATTGAATAATTGTTGAGTATGCACTGACATCACCACTTTTACCCTCTATATAATAAGTTTTCCAATCTTCGTAATTATCAATTTCCTTCAGATAATTATCTACCAAAAATGTTTTACCACTTCCAGTTGCTCCACTTAAATAAACTATATTGACTTGATCCCCGTTGAAGAAATCTTTGATTTTCTTCTTTATTTCTTCTTGTGCACTAGACAACATCACAAGACCTCCAAATAATTTATAGTTATTAGTATGTAACTCTTCGATAGATTGCTCAATGCAATTCTAAGTGCTACTTTTATACCATATCTATTATTCGACACATTTCTATGTATTCCTCTAAAAATTTACAATAAATATTATAATTCCTGATACTAAAGCCCTTTTTATACAATTTTGTAGGTATATAGATCCACGAACCACATGTTTTTACCATGAATTTTCCAAAAGGAGTTTCATTCCTTTTTATCGAATACATTATGATAGCAACGACACGAGAAAGGGTGATTTGAACCTAAACTCGATGTCGATGTTTTCCAGTAAGATTCCCCAGTCCGTTTCGTGTTTAATGTTAAATAGGAGTAGTCTATTACATTGTCCACGAGCTACACCTTAAGCTCTACATCTAACATTCACCTCAGTAAGTCAGTCAAGGCAATTCTACACCGCATTATCTCTATTTCAGGCTTCACAATCAAACAAGTTCAACAGCAAGTTGATTCATCCAGCTACACATCTGTACAGCAAGCTCCTAATCAAGACAACAGTGTCCACACAACAGAATATCGATTATGGGCTCTGAAATGAATCAGAACGAATGCACGTGGAGGAGGCTGTAATGATGGCGAAAAAAGAAGTTGTAGCGATGCTACTTGCCGGAGGGCAAGGTAAGAGGTTAAAAGGATTAACGAAATCACTGGCTAAGCCAGCTGTATATTTTGGCGGCACGTACCGAATCATTGATTTTCCGCTGAGTAACTGCTCTAATTCAGGTATTGATACAGTGGGCGTATTGACTCAGTATGAACCACTTGTCCTACACTCCTATATAGGCATTGGTAGTGACTGGGATCTGGACCGTAAAAACGGCGGGGTATACGTACTGCCTCCACATGAACGTGAAGACGGTAGCAACTGGTACCGGGGGACAGCGGATGCGATTTTCCGTAACCTGAACTTTATTGAACAATTCGATCCTGAGCATGTGCTCATTCTGTCAGGGGATCATATCTATAAAATGGATTACGAAAAGATGCTCCAGTATCACAAAGAAAAAGATGCAGACTGCACCATATCGGTTATTGATGTCTCATTGGAAGAAGCCAGCCGTTTCGGGGTGCTGAACACCAACGATGACTATAGCATCTATGAATTTGAAGAAAAACCTCCTGAGCCCAAGAGCACACTCGCTTCCATGGGTATCTATCTCTTCAAGTGGGATGTACTGAAACGTTTTCTGATCCAGGATGAACAACAGGCATCCACCTCCTATGATTTTGGTAAAGATATCATTCCTTTGTTGCTTGAAAATGAAAAATCCTTATATGCGTATCCGTTCGAAGGTTACTGGAAAGACGTAGGTACCATTCGCAGTCTGTGGGAATCCAATATGGACCTGTTGGACGAAGACACACCGTTTAATCTGAATGATCCGGACTGGCGTATCTTTACACGTAATCCAAATCAACCTGCACAATACATCTCTCCATCGGCCAAGGTGCGGAATTGTATCATTAGTGAAGGCAGTGTTGTGCATGGTGAGGTCAATCATTCCGTTCTGTTCTATGGCATTGAAGTTGGGGAGAACAGCGCCGTTATCGATTCGGTCATCATGCCAAGGGTGAAAATCGGGCAAAATGTGCGCATTTACCGAGCGATTATCTCAGAAGGATTGGTTATTCCGGATGGAACACAGATTTCGCCTGCACCGGGAGATGAAAGTGATATATTGCTCGTGGATCAGGAAGAACTGGAACGTCAGCTTCGCCAAGGAATAACCAGCAAGGCCTAATTGAAGCCAAAAGGACGGTGCATGCGATGAAACCATTGATCGGAGTTATTAACCTTGACCATGAACTTGAGGAATTGAAGGAATTGACGTACTTTCGCTGCGGAGCCGCGGTGCCTTATGCCGGGCGTTACCGTCTGATCGATTTTGTTCTATCCAATATGATGAATGCAGGCATTGAGAGTATAGGTGTGTTTGTACGTCGTAAGTATCGCTCCCTGATGGACCATCTCGGTGACGGCAAGCCTTGGGATCTGGATCGCAAGCATGGAGGTATGTTTATTTTGCCACCGGACTGGAACGATCCAACAGATACGTCACAGGGGGATTTGCAGCATTTCCATAACAATTTGGACTTTTTCCACAGAGGTGCAGGGCAATATGTTGTGCATGCGGGCAGTCGCCATGTGACCAAAGCAGACCTCCAGGATGTCTATAGGTATCACATCAGCAAAGGAGCGGACGTTACACTGGTATGCAAAAAAGTGGATCAACTGCTGCCTGAGCATGACGCCTGTGTCAAAGTTGACCATGACGGGGACGGCAACGTGGTGGACATTCACCAAAGCGCTAACCACCCGAATATATATACAGAAATTTTTATCATGGAAAAGGAATTGTTCTTGCGCCAGGTGCAGCGCTGCATCGATCATGGCGAGAGCCATTTCTTCCGAGATGTCATTCAAAAAAATCCGGATGGATTGAACATCGCTGCGTATGCATATGATGGCTATCACGCAGTTATCAATTCGATCGACAGTTATTATCGCAACAGTATGGATCTGTTGAATACAGGGCAGTATGAACAACTGTTCAAGGAAGATCCGGTTCAGACCAAAATCAAATATGAAGCCCCTGCCAAATACCTGGATACCGCTGATGTTAAACATTCACTCCTTGCCAATGGCTGCATCGTTGGTGGCGAGGTGGAGGACAGCATTTTGTTCCGCGGCGTACAGGTGGCGAAGGGTGCCAAAATTAAAGGTTCCATCATCATGCAGAAATGTTACATTGGTGAGGGGACGGTACTTGAGAATGTCATTCTCGATAAAGACGTGAAGCTGACCGGGGGACAGACGCTGATCGGCGACCCGTCGAATCCATACATTTTAGCTAAAAGTACTATTATCTAATCCCCACACGTAACCGATATCTTCTATAAATATATATAAAATAAAAATCCTGTAGGATGGATTTAAGGTTCATACATTTTTTGACGCATGAAATGCAGCACAAAAGTTCTCACCAACATGCAAACGTAGTGGAGGGGACGAAATCGATTCTGAAGAAGCGAAGCGCTCGCCTTTATCACTGTATTTTCACATCTAATTAATAAATTCAAGAAAATACAGGGGTAACAGCGATCATAAGAACGATTCGTCACCGGAACGGCCACTTTGCACAATGTTGAGCAACAGAGTGTATGAACCGCCACCGTCCTGCAGGATTTCCCCGGGAGGAACCTACTTTTGTTTGACAACAAGGAAACGTTCAAGAGTATCTTTACACGGAATCTGGTCAGCAAATTGGGCAAACCGATTGAAGAAGCAACACAGGAAGACGTGTACCATGTACTGGGAAGCATGATTCGTGAATATGCAGGCCAGGATTGGGCAGCGTCGAATCAGGGGTTTAAGCAGCGCCAGGATAAACAGGTCTATTACTTCTCGCTGGAATTCCTGATTGGACGTCTGCTCGGCAACAATCTGTTGAATGTGAATGAATTGGAATTGGTGCGCGACAGTCTGGCTGAACTGGGTTTCTCCTTGGAAGAGGTGGAAGAACAGGAGGCGGATGCAGGACTCGGTAACGGAGGTCTCGGACGACTCGCTGCCTGTTTCCTGGATTCACTTGCATCCCTTGGATATGCGGGACATGGCTGCGGCATTCGCTATAAATACGGATTGTTTGAGCAAAAAATCATCAATGGCAATCAGGTCGAATTACCTGACAATTGGCTGGATAAAGGCAACGAATGGGAAGTCCGTCGTCCAGACAAAAAGGTGGAAGTACAGTTCTGGGGCCGGGTAGAAGCTCACGAACAGGATGGAGAATATCAGTTTGTTACAAAAGATGCCGAATCGGTTGTCGCCATTCCCTATGACGTGCCTGTCATCGGTTATGGTCAAACCCATGTGAACACATTGCGTCTATGGAGTGCCGAGCCGAAGCGCGAGACTTCACTCGACACCCCTTCGAACTACTACGGTTATCTGGATTATAGCCGTTCGGTTGAATCGATCTCGGAATTCTTGTATCCGGATGATTCCCAGTACGAAGGAAAGCTGCTGCGATTGAAGCAGCAATACTTCATGTGTTCGGCAGGCGTGCAAAGTGCCTTGCGTACATTCAACAAGCTGGAGCTTTCGTATGACCGATTGCCGGATAAGGTAGCTTTCCACATCAACGACACGCATCCAACCTTGGTTATTCCAGAACTGATGCGCATCCTGATTGATGTGAAAGGTTATGGTTGGGATGAAGCATGGGATATCACAACTCGCACTGTATCATATACCAATCACACAACGCTAAGCGAAGCGCTTGAAAAATGGCCTGTATCCATGATCAGCAAGCTGCTGCCACGGATTTACATGATCATTGAAGAGATCAACAAACGCTTTTGTGGCATGCTGCTGGACCGGTATCCGGGAGATCAGGATCGCATAGGGCACCTGGCGATCATTGCGAACGATCAGGTGCGGATGGCGCATCTGGCGATTGTAGGCAGTCATAGCGTCAATGGTGTCGCTGCATTGCATACCGAGATTTTGAAGGAGCGCGAGATGGCTCCGTTCTATGCACTGTATCCAGAGCGTTTCAATAACAAAACGAATGGTATTACCCATCGCCGCTGGCTGATGCATGCCAATCCGAAACTGTCGGATCTCATCACGGATACAATTGGTAACGAATGGATAACAGAGCCGGGCAAGTTGGACCAGCTGGCAGGCTTTGCGGATAATACCTCATTCCAAGAGCAGTTCCGTTCGATTAAGCGGGATAACAAGGAACGACTTGCTGCTTATATTCTGGATCATACTGGAACGACAGTGAATCCGGATTCCATTTTTGATGTGCAGGTGAAGAGGCTGCATGGGTACAAACGGCAACTGTTGAACATCCTGCATGTGATGCATCTGTATAACCGGCTTAAGAATGATGCTTCGTTTGATATGGTGCCACGTACGTTCATCTTTGGAGCCAAGGCAGCACCGAGTTATTATTTTGCCAAGAAAATCATCAAGCTGATCAATACGGTATCTGACACGGTGAATCGGGATGCAGCGGTGAATGACCGCTTGAAGGTATTTTTCCTCGAAAACTATTCCGTCTCTCTTGCAGAGAAGATTATTCCGGCTGCGGATGTTAGTGAACAGATCTCAACCGCAGGCAAGGAAGCTTCAGGTACGGGCAATATGAAGTTTATGATGAACGGCGCCTTAACGATTGGCACGATGGATGGAGCCAATGTGGAGATGGCAGAGCAGGTCGGAGAAGAAAATATGTTCATCTATGGTCTGCGTGCAGACGAAGTGCTTGAGTATTATCGTTCCGGCAGCTACCGGCCGAATGAGATTGTTCAGCACGATGATCGGATTCGCGAGGTCGTTGAGCAATTGGTGCATCCAGGTGCATTCTGTTATCGTGATGGGGAGTTCTGGGATATCTATGATTCGCTGCTGGCTCATGGTGACGAATACTTTGTATTGCGTGATTTTGCTGCTTATGCAGACGCGCATGCTGCCATTGACCAGGCGTACCGGGATATTCCAGGCTGGACTCAGAAAGCAATATTAAACACGGCTCATTCTGGTATATTCTCTAGTGATCGTACCATTAGTGAGTATGCGACAGATATCTGGGGTATTCATCCCGTGTCCGGGAACTGGAAAGGCTAAGAATAAATTGTTAGGGCAAAAAAATCCCCTTGTTCACAAGAGCTATCTCTACGGGTTAATCAATCAGCGTAGAGAGCATCTCCTTGTAGATCAAGGGGATTTTGGCATACAGTGAATTAATGAACGGAGGGAAGGGCCGGACTTTGAAGTGACGGATGTTTGGAAATCGACTCCTGAACAACTGGACATGAAGATCTATATCCCTTTAAAATAGACCTACCGCCTCGCGGAAATTAAGGTCGGAGGCATAAAATAAATGAGCGAAAAGTCATGGCTCCACTCTAAGTGGATGCTCGCAATTGTTGCTTGCATGGCAGTGCTTTACATACTGATTATGGGCAATTTACTGTTTGTCAGTGGACGAACACCTGGCATGTATTATCAATATAATCTCGTACCCTTCGAGACCATTCGGCCACTTCTTTTGGAGAGGGAGAGGTACAATACAGATACCTGGGTCAAAAACCTGTTTGGCAATATCGTATTGTTCATTCCGTTGGGCATCTGGATTCCGTGGTTGTTTCGGAGGTGCCGTTCGTTCCTGACCTTTTCATCGACAGTTGTTTTGCTTCTGCTAGGTGTTGAAGTCACACAATTGATTACACGTGTAGGTTCGTTTGATGTGGATGACATTATTCTGAACACGATCGGTGCCTGGATAGGTTACGCCGTATTTAAGTTGTTTTTATGTTCACCAAGAAGGACTCGGAATTGAGCCGCAGATCGCGGCCGTGACCGGGTCTTTTTGCATAAGATACCTTTCAAATGTTTACAAGGGAATCATTTCGGATAAAACATATTAACGGCTTAATACAGCGAGCAGAGATTATATAGTGAACAATGATGAGAGCGAGGTGGGCGATATCGTTTGGTGGAAAGAGAGTGTGGTATACCAGATCTACCCGAGTAGCTTCAAGGATTCGGACGGGGATGGACAGGGCGACTTGCAGGGAATCTATGAGAAGCTGGATTATCTAGAGAATTTGGGTGTAGATGTAATCTGGCTCTGTCCCATCTACGATTCACCGGGACATGATAACGGATATGATATCCGGGATTACTACGCCATTTTGCGTAAATACGGCACGATGGAGGATTTTGATCGATTACTGGCAGAGGCACACAAGCGTGGGCTCAAGATCATGATGGATCTGGTGCTGAATCATACGTCGGATGAGCATGCATGGTTTGCCGAGTCTCGTTCATCGAAGATGAATCCGAAGCGGGATTATTATATTTGGCGTTCAGGTAAAAATGGACAGGTGCCGAATAATTGGGAGTCCTATTTTGGCGGCTCAGTATGGAAGCATGACCCCGAGACGAATGAGTATTATTTACATCTATATTCGGAACAACAACCGGATCTCAACTGGAACAATGAAAAGATGGCAGAAGAGATGTATGAGATGGTGCATTGGTGGCTGGAAAAAGGGGTAGACGGATTCCGTTTCGATGCAGTAGCGCATATTGCCAAGGCGGAAGGTCTGCCAAGCGTCCACAATCCGCATAATCTGCCGGTGGTTCCAGCGTATCAGCTCTTTTCCAACCTGGAACAGGTACACTCCATCCTGAAAAAACTGAATAACATGATCCTGAAACCATACGGACCCATGACGGTTGGCGAGACTTCCGGACTTGGGCCTGAACAGGCGCTGGCTTATGTAGGTACGGATCGTGATGAACTTAATATGGTATTCCAGTTTGAGCATATGTTTATCGATGCCAAATCTTCTGGAATTGGTAAATGGAACTATAAGGAATGGAAGCTGACCGAACTCAAAGAAATCATGAGCCGGTGGCAAACGGTTTTACATGACAGAGGTTGGAACGCCAATTACATGGGCAACCATGATCAGCCGCGTCCGGTTTCGCGTTTTGGAGATGACGGTAAGTATCGGGTGCGTTCTGCTCAGATGCTGGCGACGTGGATGCTTACACTCGAAGGGACACCCTACATCTATCAAGGAGAAGAGATCGGTATGACCAATGTCGCTTTCCCGAATATCGAACAATATCGGGACATCGAGACCAAAAATTATTTCAATCATTACATTGGTCAAGGTAAGTCGAAGCATGAAGTCATGCAGGCAATCTGGCTGAAGAGTCGCGATAATGCCCGCACGCCGATGCAATGGGATGAGACGGAACACGCAGGTTTTACCCAGGGTCAGCCGTGGATTCAGGTGAATGATAATTATCCTGAGATTAATGTGGCTGATGCCGAAAGTGATCCGCAATCCATTTTGCATTATTACCGTAAGTTAATTGCGCTTCGCAAACAACATAAAGTGCTGATCTATGGGGCGTATGAACTGCTTCTGCCGGATGATCCGGATATCTATGCCTATACACGAACGCTGGATGATGAGCAGATGTTGGTCATTCTGAATTTCCGTGGACATGAACCCGAGATGCACTGGCCGGGAGGCTGGAATTCCGAGCATGCCAAGCTGATCATCGGCAATGTTAACAGACGTTATTCTACCGATGAGGGTGCCATTCAGCTTCAACCATACGAAGCAAGAGTGTATCGTAAGCAGCGGTGAGACGAATGATCGCGAATTTTGCGTTGGTGAAGAGCAATGATTTATAATAAATAAAGTGGTTATCAAATAATCAAAACATATGTCGGGAGGAACCCAAGTTGTTGAATATTACGTTCCACGGTCACTCCAGTGTACAGCTGGGCACAGAAGAAAAGTCTCTGATCATTGATCCTTTCCTGCGTGGCAACGAGCTTGCTGTTACGAAGCCGGAAGATATCAAGACCGATGTTGTGTTGCTGACACATGCACATATGGATCACATCCTCGATGCTGAACCGATTGCCAAAGCGAATAACGCCAAAGTTGTGGCTATTGTAGAGCTGGCTACATATATGTCCTGGAAAGGTCTGGACACGCTCGGGATGAACATGGGCGGAACGGTAGATCTTGATTTTGCTCAAGCCAAAATGATTCAGGCGTTCCATACTTCAGGTATCGTGCTGGAAGAAGAACAACGGATCATGTATGCAGGTTTGCCTGCTGGATATATCATTAATATTGGTGGCAAAACCATTTTGCATGCCGGAGACACAAGTCTCTTCGGGGATATGAAAATGATCGGTGATCGCCATGATATCGATGTAGCTTTCTTGCCGATTGGTGGACATTTCACCATGGGACCTGAGGATGCGCTACAAGCAGCCGAATGGTTTAATGCCAAATTGACCATCCCGGTGCATTATGATACATTCCCGGTGATTCGTCAGGATGCGGAACACTTCGTGCAGCAGCTGGCTGCAAAAGGGTTGGAAGGACGTGTGCTGGCCCCGGGAGAATCTATTACCCTGTGATGCACAGTTAACCCCTGTTCAATAATAAATGGATTTATAGATAAAGACGAATATCACGTCAAGATAACTGACGCGATATTCGTCTTTTTTCGGTTTCAGGTTCAATTTTCACAGACAGAGTTGGTATAAATGACAAAAACATTGAAATTCCATTGTTGAACTCCGTTTCAGAATGATATAAAAAGTTACACGGAAACCAACCGGAAATCCGAATTGACCGCAAACAGGGGGAGCGTTCATGTCATTTGTAAAATCATTATTTTTTCAAATTATTGTAGCGGTAATCATCGGGATTGGCGTAGGCATCCTGTGGCCCGATCTGGGCAGTTTGCTACAACCGCTCGGAACAGGCTTCATTAAATTAATTAAGATGATCATCGCACCACTCATATTCATGGTGATTGTGACAGGCATTGCCAAGATTGGTGATCTGAAGTCCGTCGGACGCATTGGACTGAAAGCCATCGTGTGGTTCGAAATTGCAACTACAGTAGCGCTGTTACTCGGATTGGGAACAGCCAATCTGCTTCGCCCAGGTGCGGGAATGAACGTGGACCCTTCAACCATAGATGCAAGTGGCATTGAAGCGAAAACGAATGGTTCCGAATTGCCACATACGGTAGACTTTATCATGAATATTATTCCGACGAGTGTTGTGGACGCTTTTGCACAGAATGCGCTACTGCAAGTACTGCTCGTGGCCTGTCTGTTCGGGGTTGCACTGGCAGCAACAGAGAGTAAAGCGAAAGAAAATGTACTGACGCTGATTGAGAACCTGCTCGGAATTGTGTTCCGCATCATTGGTTATATCATGAAACTCGCACCGATTGGTGCATTTGGAGCCATGGCCTATACGGTTGGTGCTTATGGAGCTTCCACATTATCGTCCTTCGGACTGCTTATTCTGGCTTGTTACGGCGCAGCGCTGCTGTTTCTTGTTATGTTGGCACTCGCTGCCTGGTGGATCACCGGGCTGAATTTTCTGCAATTTGTGAAGTATACCCGTTCTGAAGTGATGCTGGTGATTGGAACGGGATCATCGGAAGTGGTGATGCCACGCATGATGGACAAGCTCACTAGGGCGGGTTGTGATCGTGCTGTTGTGGGGCTTGTGGTGCCGACGGGGTACTCGTTCAATCTGGATGGTGCTTCAATCTATCTATCGCTAGCGACAGTTTTTGTGGCTCAGGCCGTAGGTATTGAACTGACGTTTGTACAGCAGATTACAATTTTGCTAGTGTTGATGTTAAGTTCCAAAGGTATGGCAGGTGTACCTGGCTCCGCATTCTTGGCTCTGTCCGCGACGGCAGTAGCCGTCAATGCCTTCCCGGTAGCAGCGGTTGCTCTGCTGCTTGGTGCAGATCGCTTTATGGATACAATGCGTGTCTTTACAAACCTGATGGGAAACTGTGTCGCAGCGTTCGTAGTCGCAAAATGGGAAGGTCTGCTGGATCAGAAGCGAATGCGTGCCGTACTCTCTGGTGAGATCAGTGCTGCTGAACTGGAAAGAGAAGAGCAAGCTGCACTATCTCTATTGAAGTTGAATATGCAGGAAAAACAAGGGAAAGCCGTAGTTTCACCGGAGATGTCGTAAGAAGCGCGTCCTTGCTGTGGTGATTTATTAGTCAAATGACAGCTACTTTATAATAACAATCCATTACAACAGTAAAAACAGTAGAATACATTTAAAAAGCTCAACCAAGTTCAACCAAATTAGACCGTCTGTTGCCACTCCAATCGTGGGAAGAACAGACGGTTTCTTGTTTTCCCAATACAGATATCATTGGGTTTACGAACGCAGGTTCCAAAATAAATGTTACAGAGGAAAGATTTATGGGGAATGTGTAGAAGAGGCGAAGAATATACATATTATAGTTTCAACTTGTATATACATGTTTACTTATGTAATATAGATATGAAGTTAGCCGAGAACATCACATGAGAGCATTACAATTTATTGGAGGCGTTAACATGAGTTCTAATAACACAACTCCGTCATCTTGGTGGAAGACATCAACGGTGTATCAGGTATATCCGAAGAGCTTTAATGATACAACCGGATCGGGTACGGGAGATATTCGTGGATTAACCGAGAAGCTTGATTATTTGCAGCATCTGGGTATCGATATTGTGTGGTTGCAGCCGGTATATGTATCTCCGCAGCATGATAATGGGTATGACGTAGCGGACTATTATCGGATTAATCCGGATTATGGGACGATGAAGGATTTTGACGAACTACTGAAAGGTCTGAAGGCTCGTGATATGAAACTGATGATTGATATCGTGGTGAATCACTCCTCGACAGATCATGAGTGGTTCCAGCAATCCCGTTCTTCCAAGGATAATCCGTACAGGGATTATTATATTTGGAAAGATCCTGCTCCGGACGGCGGTGTGCCTAACAACTGGCAATCCAAGTTCGGTGGACCTGCATGGCAGTATGATGAACAGACGGGACAATATTTCCTGACTTTATTTGATAAAACGCAGGCAGATCTAAATTGGGAGAATGAAGAAGTACGCAAAGCTGTACGGGATATGATCAAGTTCTGGGCCGAAAAAGGTGTAGATGGTTTCCGTATGGACGTGATCAACCTGATCTCGAAAGACCAGCGTTTCCCGGATGACGATGGCAGCGTATCACCTGGTGATGGGCGCAAGTACTACACGGATGGACCCCGTGTACATGAATATATCACCGAGATGTACGACGAAGTATTCGGGCCTCACAACATGGTGACGGTAGGCGAGATGTCCTCCACAACACTGGAACACTGCATCCAATATTCGAACCCGGCTTCCCGGGAGTTCTCAATGACGTTCAACTTCCACCACCTGAAAGTGGATTATCCGAATGGTCAGAAATGGGAACTGATGCCGTATGATTTCGAAGCGATGAAACAGCTCTTCAGTGAGTGGCAGACAGGCATGCAAGCCGGTGGAGGCTGGAACGCGCTGTTCCTTAATAACCATGATCAGCCCAGGGCGCTGTCCCGATTCGCCGATGATGGTGACTACCGTGCCGAGAGTGCCAAGATGCTTGCAACAACGATACACGGAATGCAAGGTACACCTTATGTCTACCAGGGAGAAGAGATTGGCATGCCGAATCCAGTCTGGAATGACGTTAGTGAGTTCCGCGATATCGAATCGACGAACATGTACCGCCTGCTTCAGGAAGAACGAGGCAAATCCGCTGAAGAAGCTTTCAACATTGTAAAAGAGCGTTCCCGGGACAACTCCCGAACACCGATGCAGTGGAATGGAAGTAAGAACGCCGGATTTACTACCGGAACACCTTGGCTGAAGGTGGATGAAAGGTATCCGTCCATTCACGTGGAGCAGCAGCTGGCTGACCCGGATTCAATCTACTACCACTACCGCAAATTGATTGCCCTGCGTAAACAGGTTAACGTGCTGACTGACGGTCTCTATGAACGCCTGGACGATGCACACCCGGATGTATTCGCGTACGCACGGACCAATGGCAGTGAAACTCTAATTGTTGTATCAAACTTCAGTAAACGGGACGTCACGTTCTCGCTTCCGGAAGCGGTGTGGAATGATCATATTACAAATAAATCAGTAGAGTTACTCATTGGAAATACAGAGGTAGCGCCTGTACTGACACAGGAAATCTCCCTCAGTCCGTATGCATCCTATATGTGGCTTGTGCCACAACAGGACTAATCACATTTTATAAATAGGAAGTGACACTATGGCAATCGATAAAAAACAGGTTGAGGAGATCGTCCGGGCAGTCGGCGGCAAAGAGAATATTGAAGCTGCAACACACTGTGTTACACGACTCCGGTTTGCCTTGTACGATGAGAGTAAAGTGGATACTGAAAGTCTGGATCAGAATGATCTGGTTAAAGGACAATTCTCTTCCCAAGGACAATTCCAGGTCGTTATTGGGCCTGGTCTGGTAGATAAAGTCTATGATGAGATGATTCAGATTACCGGGGGAGATCGTTCTTCCAAGGATGATGTGAAAGCAGTTGCTGGTAAAAAGCAAAACCCAATCCAGCGAGCGATTAAAACACTCTCGGATATTTTCATTCCAATCTTGCCAGCGATCATCACGGCAGGTCTATTGCTCGGGATTAACAATATTCTGACAGGTCCAGGCATTTTCTTTGATGGAAAATCACTGGTGGATGTCTATCCAGCCTGGAAGGATCTTGCGTCCATTATTAATACAATCGCAAGTACAGCCTTTACGTTCCTGCCGGCTCTAATTGGTTGGGCAGCTGTAAAAAGGTTCGGCGGCAGTCCGCTGCTCGGGATCGTGCTGGGTCTCATTCTGGTACATCCCGATCTGCTGAGTGCATATGGTTACGCTGATGCTGTGAATAATGGCACGGTGCCAACATGGAATCTGTTCGGTTGGGAGATTGAGAAGATCGGTTATCAAGGGCAGGTTCTGCCAGTACTGGTATCGGCCTATCTGCTTGCGAAGATGGAAATTTTCCTGAACAAAAGGGTACATGATTCGATCAAACTGCTGGTCGTTGCACCAGTTACATTGCTGATTACCGGATTCCTGGCATTTACGATTATTGGACCGGTTACATTCGCCATTGCGAATGCAATCACATCTGGCTTGATCTATGTTTACGATTCCTACGCGGCGCTGGGCGGTCTGATCTACGGTGGTCTATACGCTTTGCTTGTTATCACCGGTATGCATCACACGTTCCTCGCGGTGGATGTTCAGCTCATTGGTAGTCAGGGCGGTACGTTCCTGTGGCCGATGCTGGCATTGTCCAATATCGCACAGGGTTCAGCGGCACTTGCGATGATGCTTGTCCTGCGTGAAAAGAAAATGAGAGGACTTGCTGCAACGTCCTCGGTGTCGGCCTTCCTCGGTGTAACCGAGCCGGCAATCTTCGGAGTGAATATCCGTTACCGTTATCCATTTATCTTCGGTATGATCGGTTCCGCGATTGGTGGTGTGCTGCTGACGATGAATAATGTTCAGGCAACCTCCATCGGTGTAGGTGGCGTACCTGGATTCCTATCGATTTTCCCTAACAAGTGGGGCGTCTTCTTCATCGGCATGGCGATTGTCCTGGTTGTACCGTTTGTACTGACCGTTATTTTTGGTAGAGCCAAAATGAGAAAAGAAGATCGCAATGAAAGTAATGAAAACGTTGCTGAGCCTAAAGCGGCTACATCGCAGTCTGCTTCGGGCGTTACCTCTGCGACTACAAATACAGATCCGAACCAGCGCACTCGTAGTGCGGCTCAAGTAGGGGATGAAGCCGTGAATACGCTGGAAATCATGGCGCCATTAACAGGCCAGGCCGTTTCACTGGAGCAAGTGCCTGATCCGGCGTTTGCCGAGAAACAAATGGGTGAAGGTGTAGCGATTGAGCCTTCCGGCAACGTGGTAGTTGCCCCGTTTGATGCTCAGGTCGCTCATGTAATCAAAAGCAAACATGCGATAATTCTTGAACATGCGAGTGGTTTACAGGTACTGATCCATGTCGGGATTAATACGGTATCCCTCAAGGGTGAAGGTTTCAATATGCATGTCGAAGCTGGCGAGCATGTAAAAGCAGGGCAAAAGCTGTTGGAATTCGATCGTAAGGTGATTGAAGATGCGGGCTACCCGCTGATTACACCGATTATCATTCCAGATGGTCAGGATATGGTTGAACGGGTGGAAGTCACGACAGGTGATGTTACATCCAATCAAAATGGTGTGCTGAAGGTTCATCTGAAAGGTTAATCAAATATAACAACAGGATGGGGGCTGCGTGATGCGCAGCTCCTTTTTTATGCTTTTTTGGTACGTTGAATAGAAATTTGATAGTTATAAAAGTGGTTTTACTGCCTTAAAAAGAGGTTTTACTATCTTGCCGGAATCCTGAAAAATCGATAGCATTTCAATAGTATACTATTGGTTTCACTCTAATTTGAATCACATAAAGGGGTAAGCACATGACAACTAACATGGCAAAAATAGCTGCACTTGTAACACCTTCGGAGAGACAGATCTCCTGGAATGAAATGGAGTTCTATGGATTTATTCATTTTACGGTGAATACATTCACTAACCAAGAGTGGGGTGACGGGAGCGAGTCTCCAGCGATTTTTAACCCCACCGCTTTTGATGCACATCAATGGGTAGATACTTGTAAGCTGGCCGGGATGAGTGGACTCATATTAACTTGTAAACACCATGATGGATTTAACCTGTGGCCGACTCAATTGACAGAACATTCTGTTAAAAACAGCCCATGGCGTGATGGACGGGGGGATATGGTCAAAGAAGTGGCGGATGCCTGTCGTGAAGGCGGAATCAAGTTTGGAGTGTATCTTTCACCTTGGGATCGTCATGAACCGTCCTATGGAGATTCAGAGGTATACAATGAATTTTTCGTAGGGCAATTGAAAGAGCTGCTTACAGGATATGGGGAAATCTTCTGTGTCTGGTTCGATGGAGCCTGCGGTGAGGGACCGAATGGCAAAAAACAGGTATATGACTGGGATCGCTATTATGAGGTAATCCGTGAACTTCAGCCAAATGCAGTCATTTCGGTATGTGGACCCGATGTGCGGTGGTGTGGTAATGAAGCAGGTCACACGAGAACTTCTGAATGGAGTGTCGTTCCAGCTTCCATGCTGGATAATGAGAAAATTCAGGAGAATTCGCAACAGGTGGATGATGGTATGTTTGCCAAGCGAGTTCCCTCCCAAGATGAGGATCTGGGAAGCCGTGGGGTTGTAGAAGCGGCCGATGGACTTGCCTGGTATCCTGCTGAAGTGAATACCTCGATCCGCCCGGGCTGGTTCTACCATCCCCAGGAAGATGATCAGGTACGTTCCACGGATGAGCTGCTGGACATTTATTATGGCTCCGTAGGAGGTAATGGAACATTTTTGTTGAATCTTCCACCGACTCCGAGCGGACGCATTCATGAACATGATGTACAGCGCATGAAGGAGCTTGGGGACGTGCTGAGACACACTTTTGCAACAGATCTGGCAGTAGATGTAAAAGCTTCCTGCTCTTCGATGTTGGACGAGCATCATCATGCTAACCGGGTGGTGGACGAGCGAACTGATACATGGTGGAGTGCGCCAGAAGGGATGGAGGAGGCCTGGATTGAACTGGACTTGGGCGAGGAACACTCTATTGACCACGCTGTGTTAATGGAACATATTCGTAGTGGACAGCGGATTGAACGTTTTCGTTTGGAATGCCGGGGAGAAGAGGAAGAATGGACAGAAATTTCAAGCGGCACAGTAGTGGGGTACAAAAAAATACTTCGATTCCCTGCTGTTCATGCAAGATTTATTCGTTTGATGATTGAAGAGTCCAGGTGGTGTCCTACTTTGCAAAAATTTGGCGTGTATTATGCAGGGAAGAACTGCTAATAAAATATGAAAGTTGCTCTTTAACGAACCTAGACAGGATGGAGTTCTGTACAGGTTCGTTTTTATTATTTGTCTCGTGGTAAACTGTACATAGGATGAATTAACGGAAGGTCATGCTAACCATGAGTGAAAGGTATCGTCCGATAAAGCAAGCTACAGGCATGTTCGGGTAGTGGTATTCATATGGTGGAGAAAGAGATTCTAGGCGATTGATGAGGAGGAGAGCCATGACACGTGTTGCGGTGATGGTTATTCATGGGCTGGGTATGCGAAAGGAAGGCTACGCGGACAAGCTGATTGCTTGTTTGCATAAGGAATTGGATCAGGTGATGGTCCTGCCTGGAGCCGCCAAACAGATGCTGGATATCGAACCTGTATATTGGGCCGACGTATTTGAGGAGCGGGAAGAGGCGCTGTTTCAGCAGCTCGTCAGCTCTCCGGGTTTGAACTACCAGACACTACGCCGATTTGTCATCCATTATCTCGCTGATGCGGTTGCTTATCAACCGGTGGAAAATCAAGGCCATAACTATGATGCCGTACATCGAACGTTGAACCAGGCGCTGCATACCCTTGCACAGCGTAACGGCCCGGAGGCTCCGCTCTGTGTGGTTGCACATAGTTTGGGTGCAGTAATCGCAAGTAACTTCTTCTACGATCTGCAATATCCGTCCAGTCGTGTTCCTGAGATTTTGGATGTGAACTCGGCTTTGGAGCGGGGGGACACGTTGACCAATTTTTACTCGTTTGGTACAACCCTGCCCTTATGGAGTTTGCGTTACCATGACTTTAGCTGCCCGATTCAGGTGCCCTCCTCCCATGTGAATCACTATTATGCCGGGCTGGAAGGGGAATGGGTGAACTTCTATGATCGGGATGATATTCTGGGTTATCCGCTGCGTCCCATTGATCCGGCTTATGAGAAAGCTGTCAAAGAAGACATTGAAGTGAACTCGGGTGGCCTAGCCTTGAGCTGGAATCCACTAAGTCATGGAGGATATTTCACCAATGCAAGCATGAATCGCAGAATCGCGCAGGGGCTGGCTCGAACCTGGACCTGGATAAATCGTTCATAATTAAGAGGTACTGAAAACCGGTCTTTTTGAACACGTATTGTAAGTGTATTGAAATTAGGAGGGAATATGTATGGAATGCAGGACAGGCTGTGCCGCATGTTGTATCGCGATTTCCATATCATCACCGATACCGGGCATGGCTCATGGCAAGCCGGCAGGTGTACGCTGTGTGCAGCTTACCGATGATAATCGCTGCGGAATTTTTGGCCAAAAAGAGCGTCCTGCTGTATGCAGTGGATTGCAGGCTGAGGAAGAGATGTGTGGTAGCACCGATCAGGAAGCCTTTGATATTCTAACCTGGTTGGAGCAAGAAACCGCACCAAAGGTAATCTGAGTATTGCTGAAGATGAGTCTGTACAAGTAAAAGAGAGTATCCGCAGGATGTGATATCAAGTGGATACTCTCTTTGTCATGGAATCGGAGCGAAAAATGATCATTGAAAGGAAGACTTTTTTCTCAACATATGTACGAGAATTATCTTCAGTACGGAAGAGACAACGAAGAAAATAAACAGGATGCGGAACAATTGATATCCGGATACAACCGAAAGGTCAGCATTCACTTCATGTGCCATGATACTCATCTGATCCATGCCGCCAGGGGCCATACTGAGTAGTGAGGTTGCCGCTGAGAGAGAGAACACATTCATTAACAGATAACTTAATCCAAGCGCACCAGCAATGAGCAGTACACTGCTAATCACCGCTAGGGTCACTGTCTGTGTCTTACGTTGCAACTGTTCCGGCTTGAGCATCAGTCCAACGTGACTGCCTATCATCAATTGCGATACGTTCAGCAGGGAGTTTGGCAGACTGGGCGTGTGCATGGCTGTACTTAATTGAATGACACACATAACGATCATGGGACCCAGCATAAACGCAGTCGGAAACCGGAGTTTGCGTGCAACCCACGCACCCGCTACACAGAGCGGGGCATAGAGGAGGATCTCGGGGAAAAGGGCTCCCCACGTTGCTATGTCAATGAGCGGCTGACCTGAACCGCCACCTGCGGTACCTCCAATCCATGGACTAAACAGCAGGAACGGAACACAGAAGACAATCATGATCAGCCGAGTCACTTGCAAAAAGGTAACCAGCGTCAGATTGATGGATTTCATCTCTTCTGCGAGGGACACCATCTGGGATAGTCCTCCTGGAATACTCCCAACCAGCAGGGAGGGAAAGTCAAAATCAGTCACCTTCGAAGCGATGTAGGCTGTAAGGACACACAACCCGATTAACAACAAGGTCATCAGCAGCATCATGGGAAGTTGTTGCAAAATGCCATGCAGTGCCTCTTCTGTTAAGGTGAGTCCAATCGAATAGCCAACAATGAGAATGCCATAGTCCCGGATGGAGGCAGGCCACATGAGTGGCCATTTGGCGACTTGGGAACCAAGCAGCATGAATACCATTGGCCCGAGCAACCACGGGATCGGTGTATGAATGACTGTGAACAACAATCCGCCAAGAACAGAGACACCCAGACTAAGAAAAAACCGAAAGACAACGTAGGAACCAAGCTTGCGCATCAGTTCCATCCGTTTAGCCTACCGGTTGAATGAGGTGATATGAAATTCAGGTATGCATTCAGGTTCAATGAAAGATTCATGTTCATATATGATCACTCCTGATGATGAGATACGTTGCGTTATCTGCGGAACAACCAGACTGCTTCTGTTCAACTTATCAAGATCCTGCAAGAGCCGTAGCGGAAGGCTTGGGTTCTCTGAACATTACATAGTACATCAGTGATGAAATGACATATAAACTGCCTGTGATGCTGAATGTGATCGCGTAACCCCAATACGTTCCGTACGTGGTTACCAGATAGGATTGGACAGGTCCCATGGTCGCCCAACCTATCATGAACGCGGTCTGCATCAGTGAATTAGCTATGCCGCGGCGTTTGTCCGAGATTCGATCCACCAGTATGGCTGAATGAATGGGATTGGCTGCATTCATCAATGCTTGTCTGAATAAGAAACTCAGCGAAGCGATGAACAACAGATTGGTAAAGCCTGTTAATAGAAGGAAGGGCAGCGACATGACCTGGAAAATAACAACGGCTCGTACGCTCCCGACTTTTGCTGCCAGGGTAGGACCAATCAGCATCGATACAATCGTCATAATCTGGCCGAGTGCAATCAGCAGACTCATGCCACTCAAAGAAACGGAGAAGCGATTGGTGAAATACAGATTCAGATACGGTACAACCAGTCCGGAACCTAATCCGATTAATAACTGGGTCACTACAAACTGACCAATCAGTCGGGAATCTTTTTTCTTGGTGATCGAATCATTCGTACTTGAGGTATTCGTCAAACTTTCTTTCAGATCCGCATTGGGTTGAGGATCAGATTGCGCCGGAATTGGTGTCTGCGGAGCAGCCTTGCCTTCGGTTACAAATAACAGTGGAATAAATGCAGCCAGTGTTGCTGCACCACCGACAAATAAAACCGTCTGCAATCCGGTGACTTTGGCGAGTCCTGCCGTATGTAACAAATCTGCGAATACACCGCCACCCAGGCTACCAAGCACCTGGGAAGCGAGCACAAGGGATGAATAATAACTGAACATCTTCAGCCGCTGGCTTTTCTTGACGTTTTCCGCCAGATAAGGAATGGCCAGTACTTGGAATACTCCAGCGAAAAGGCCAGAGAGAACCGCGAACCAGATCAGTCCTGTAGCCGAATAATCGAAGGAGCGTCCGATCAGAAATATGCCGCTGAATAACGCCCCGGTAATGAGTAATCGCTTGCGGCTGAACAGATCACCGCATAGACCGATAGGAACAAACATAATGGCTGTTGCGAGTGATTGAATACTTACAATCTGGCCGTTCATTGTATCATTATAGCCCAGACCCTGAATGTACAGATTGTACAAGACAGAGAACATGCCATTTCCGATCTGATACAGAATGCTAGCCAGGAAAAACAGTTGAATATTGCGGGACCAGCCGCGAATTTCATCATGAATCTGTCGTAAAACTCTCAAGTGGTTCCCTCCAGTCTGCCTGTGCAGTGATTCCAGTTTAACAGGAAAGGAGAATTTGCGGAAGAATTGACCACTGTTTATTTTGGTATAGGGGTATCAATCACACGAGCGATGACGAAACCGTCGTAACCTTTGCTACCGACGGTTTGCAGAGCTGTGGCTTCAAGCCGGGGGTTACTGGCAATCAACTGCAGGAAGGACCGAACGCCTAGAACTCTGGGGTCCGTGCTGTCCGCGCGAATCACTTCACCGTCCCTGACAATATTATCACCAATAATAAGACTCCCCGGCTGAGTCAGTCGCAGGGCCCATCTCAGATAATCGGGATTACTCGGTTTGTCCGCATCGATGAAGATCATATCAAACGGTTCCCGGTATTCTTCCTGAACATCGGGAAGAGTGGTCAGGGCAGGACCAATTCTCAGGTCAACCTTGTGTAGGAGTCCCGCACGTGTGAGATTGGCTTGCGCCAATTCTGCATGACGTGGTTCGGATTCCAGTGAGACGATGCGTCCGTGTTCAGGCAGTGCTCTTGCCATCCATATGGTACTGTATCCACCCAGTGTGCCGATTTCAAGCACACGGGATGCGCCTTGGATTTGAAGCAGAAGTTGGAGTAACTTTCCTTGATTCGGTGTTACGTCATGAGCGGGCAGACCAGCTTTGGCATTGGTTTGCAGTGTTTGCTCCAACAAGGTATCCGAGGGAACCAGCAGATCATTCATGTAGTCGTCAACTTGGGTCCAGGTATGCTGTGGGTCGGTCGTATTTATATTTTTCATCTTCAGATGTTCCTTTCTTTGTTTCTTGTATTGGATTTCATAACTCAACTATAAATGGAGTCGATATATAAATAAAATATATAATATGTATATTAATATAACTTTAGATTATGTATTTGACGTGGAAGAGGTGTAGCAAATGAATCTGCATGGATTACGATTATTTCATGCCATTGTGAGATATGGTGGGGTCACTCGTGCCGCAGAGGAATTGAATATTAGTCAGCCTGCGGTATCTTCCCAAGTGAAGAAGTTTGAACGTGAGCTGGGTATCCGACTTTTTGCTTCGGAGGGAAGAAGATTGGTGCTTACGGATGCCGGGATGCAGTTAACAGGTTATGCCGAGCGTCTGTTCATGCTGGAGCAGGATGTCGAGAATTTTGTGCAGGATTTTCGGGAGGGTAAGAAAGGAATGATACGTCTTACGGCAACCTACTTGCCTTCGAATTTTCTGTTGCCGGGCTGGATTGCGCGGTTTAAGCAATTGCACGAGGATGTGGAGATTGTTGTGAGCACAACCAACACCCGGATGGCTTTTGACCAATTGCTTCGTTATGAGGCAGAGATTGCAGTGTATGGTGGAAGTGGCATTACACATGCAGGTGTGCAATGGGATGAATTGTTTGACGATGAGATGTGGTTTGTTGTGCACCCTGACCATCCGTACGTGGGAAAAGAAATCGAGCTGCATGAGATGATGGCAGAACCGTTCATCATGCGCGAAGAAGGCAGTGCTACGCGTGAGCGACTCGTTTCCCTTTGCACCACAAATAACCTGGCCGCTCCCCGCATTGCGCTTCAGTTCAACGGGCTGAATGAAACGATTAGTGCGGTGAAGGCAGGTTATGGGGCCAACTTTATATCTTCTTTGGTTGTGAACGAAGATGTGCATCAAGGCAGGCTGGCACGTGTGTACGTTCGAGGTGTACAACTGAGAAATACGATTGCCGTATGTACAAGAGCAGGGGAAGTGTTGTCGCCTGCTGCACAGCAACTGGTCAAGTTTATCCGCCAAGAGGCTGCTTTGATGAAATAAAAAGTGCGTTGTATTTAAAAATGAATAGGTTGCTTATTCGGCTATTAACTTTCGCTTTGTTGTGAAGTTCCCCAAGCATGTAATCGGGCGTAAAGGGTTACGCCGCCAATGATCAGGACAGGAATCCAGACTGCGATCATGGGCACACGGTGGAACAGCAATGCGGCTGCAATGACGCCGACCAAATAGATAACAACAGCACCCGCACGAAGGTAGGAGTCTGTAGATAAGGCTTTGACCAGTGATCGGATATTGGCATGTCGCAGCCTCTTAAGGATGCTTACGGTGTCCTCAACCACAGCGGCGAGATTATTGGTGAGCACGGTTGTTGAGATGCCGGCAATTCCAATTCGGCGTGCCGCAGTCGTTTGCATCCCCATTGCAACGGCTAGTATGACAATTAACAGATAAGACAGTTGTTCTGAAAATGGACTAATCATGGCGATCGCGAACAGCAGGAGCAATATGCTTTCAACAGTAAATACGGCTGTGACCTTAGAGGACCAGCCATTTTTGGTCTGCACATGTCCAATCATATGTGCTGCAATGGCATTTCCGGCAATAAAACCGATGAGGGCTAGCAGTGACCGCAACACGACAAATTCCTGCGCACGGGCGATGGCAATACCGAGCAGTACAATATTTCCCGTCATATTGGCTGTGAGCACATGCCCTAGTCCCAGATATCCGATCAGATCCACCATTCCGGCAGACATGCAGAGAAGGAGCATGGCGTATTTTTGGAGGGTGCTTTGATTCATCAGATTCATCCTTTCAAAAAAACGTAACCCCTCCAGTATACAGCCATAACGCATGATTCTTCAAAATGAAATTCATGGTGCGGGACTACGGTGCCGTAAGCCAATCAAACATATTGTTCACCGCTGCCTCATGTATCCTCTCGTGAAAATGATGATCCTGCCCGCCATAGGCGTGAAACGTAACGTTCGCACCTCCGCGCTTAAGCCAGTGATACATTCGGGTTCCGTGACTATAATTCACCTGTGTATCTGATGTACCATGCATGATTAGCACAGGACAAGAGAGTTTGTTTGCATTCGACAAGGGAGATCGGGCGAGATAAGCTTCTGGAACTGCGCGTGGGGAACCACCCAGCACCCGTTTCAATGTGCGTCTTAGGTCGATACGCTCATGGTAAGTGCGTTCCACATCGGTGACACCACTCCAAAGAACTAACTTATGTGCTTGATCAGGTCCCTCATTGTAGACAGTTGCAGTATGTACGGCATTAATAGCTCCACGAGAGAAGCCCATTAACGATATGCGAGTTGAGTCGGCAAAAGGCAAACGCTGAACCAACCGGTAAGCCGCATGCACATCTTCGGCATCTTTCCCGCCATACTCGTCACGACCTTCACCTCCTTCGTTGCCACGATAGGATGGAGCGAACACGATATAACCTTTCTGTACAAATTGCTCAAGCCAAACGGTATTAACACCGCCATAGCTGCCAAGTCCGCCGCGACAATAGATCAGTACCGGCCACTGTTCCGGTATGTTATCCGTATCATGCATTGTTGTAGCAGGGTAGTGGCTGGCGAGCGGCTGTAGATGTAGAGACTTATGTATGGAAGCGAGGTCCAAAAAGGCAGAGGAGTCAGAGAATGGATGAGAAGTTTCATCTGTGAGAGCAGATAACGAACAACCGTGTGGCAGAAATAAATAAGCTTTAACCCGAAGCGTATCGGACGAATACGTCACTTGATAGAGCAGGGAGATCCACCTCCTTTATTAGTAATAACGGGCCAAATGACAGGGATGCTTCTATATGATGCACGTAAAATAAGATCCCATACCTTCCGGCCGAATCGCCAGCCCGAATGTGAGAAATTCGTTTATTGGCTCCATATGATTTATAATGGTTCAGGAGACATGTGGATTGACCGCTGTCCTCATATTTATAAAACTAACTTTAGTGTGCAGAAAGAAAGGGAGAAAGCTATGATGAACGCTCCACATCCAATTGATCAATTCAAGAAATTTAAATATGAAATTACCAGATTTATGATGATCTATAAATTTGCTCTGGATCAAATGGAGACCAAGATTGAAGTCCTGAAGGAAGAGTTCCAGTCTCTGCATGATTACAGTCCAATTGAGCATACGAAGTCCAGACTGAAGTCACCTGAGAGCATTATGAACAAGATGTTCCGCAAAAATCATGAGTTAACGTTTGAGAGCATCAAGCAAAATATCAAGGATATCGCCGGGGTGCGGATTACATGTTCCTTTATCTCGGACATCTATCGCATTAAGGATATGCTGTGCAATCAGAGTGACTTGCGTGTGCTGGAGGTCAAAGACTACATCGAAAATCCGAAGCCAAATGGCTACCAAAGTCTTCACTTGCTAGTCGAAGTGCCTGTGTACATGTCCAATGGTGAGGAACGAGCTTGTGTGGAGATCCAGATCCGTACAATCGCGATGGATTTCTGGGCGAGTCTGGAGCATAAGATTTTTTATAAATACAATAAAGATGTTCCCGAGCATTTGACCAGAGAACTGAAAAGTGCGGCAGACTCTGCGAATGCGCTGGATCAGCAGATGGAACGACTTCACCGGGAAATTCAAGAGATCAAAGACGCCGAGAACGAGCGGGATGAAGAAGAACTACGCCGTATTATTATTAACAATCAACAGTTCACACTGCCGTCTAACTTGCTCAAGCTGCTGGGTAGCGGGGAGTAGTACTCGATGAAAAGTACAACAGCCTCATTGAACACGAATTCCACATCGCGTGTGCGAATGGCATTAATTCTGGGGACGCTGTCGGCCTTCGGGCCGTTGTCCCTGGATATGTATTTGCCCGCATTGCCCACGCTGGCTGATGAGTTCGGCTCATCTACCTCGTATGCTCAGCTCAGTCTGACGGCGTGTATGATTGGACTTGCGGTTGGTCAGTTGCTTGCAGGTCCTCTAAGTGATGTACGTGGTCGGCGAACACCGCTCATCGCAGGGCTTGTGCTCTATACCATCGCATCCATACTCTGCCTGGTCAGCCCCACGATGGGCTCTTTTGTTGTGCTGCGATTCATTCAGGGTGTAGCCGGAGCGGCCGGTATTGTCATCTCGCGTGCAATCGTAAGAGACGTATATTCGGGCCCGGAACTGACACGGTTTTTCTCCCTGTTAATGCTGATTAACGGTGTAGCACCGATCGCGGCACCGATCATTGGTGGACAGTTGTTGACATATACGTCGTGGCGCGGCGTGTTTATTTTGTTGAGTCTCATCGGTATACTAACGCTGTTTGCTGTCATTTTCGGTCTTGGAGAAACATTACCTGCCAACCGCAGATCAAGCGGGGGACTGAAACAGACCTTGATCACGTTTCGCCAAATCGCAGGGGATCGTCAGTTTATGGGTTATGCATTAACCCAGGGCTTCGTAGCAGCTGGAATGTTTGCCTACATTTCAGGTTCACCGTTTGTGCTTCAGAAAATATATGGGGTATCCCCGCAAATGTTCAGTGTTTGCTTCGCCATTAACGGGCTAGGCATTATTATGGCTAGTCAGATTGCTGGCAGACTTGCAGGGAAAGTATCTGAAACCCGCCTGTTAATTGCGGGGCTGCTAACCGCGGCGCTGGGAGGAACTTCACTACTCATCGCGATCCTGGTTGGAGGCAATCTGATCTCTGTGCTGATTCCGTTATTTTTGGTGGTATCCAGTGTCGGGTTGGTCAATACCGCGTCCTTCGCCCTGGCTATGGCTAACCAGGAGAAGTCGGCAGGCAGTGCGTCTGCACTTATAGGAGTGATGACGTTCCTGTTTGGAGGTATTGTCGCTCCGCTCGTAGGTCTCGGAGGAGAAGGAACAGCTGTGCCAATGGGAATCGTTATCGCATGTGCTGATCTCGGTGCCTTGGTGATTTACTTCCTAATGGTCAGTAGAGGCAGGAAGCGTCAGAACGATCCGGCACTAAGTTAAAAGTACTGATTCTGTACGCCCTGCTTTTGCGGAGTTTACTAGTTTAAGGGGAATTCTGGTTAAAAGAATGAATAAAGAGCCCCACTTGGAAGGAATCTTGCTTCCAAGTGGGGCTCTTGCTTGTAGGTAAGGACAAGTTAGCAGAGCGCAAACAAAATCTGTGTGTTCAGCAAAATACCTGGCGTCTGGAATGGATAGAAGTACCCCACTACAAAACCAAACAGATTAATGGCAGGCCACATCAGGTAGACATCATTGTAAGTGAATACAAGGGACCATCGATTGTAGCAAAAGTTGGGCAGTGCACGTTCTTCATTATCCCGAGGTGCCGCTACACCAGTTTGTGCAAATTGCACTGCTTGAGTGAGACTTTGTGGCTGTTGCTGGAGGAAGAGCGGAAGCAGACCCGGGCTGCTTTTGATCAGGTTATACAGAAAAAGCATTTCTGCCGGAGGCTGACCGACCGGACGAGGATAGGCACTAAGTAGCGTAGGCAGATTGCCTTGAGCCAGTTGCGCAGGTACGCCCGGTGTTGTGCCTGGGATTGTACCCGGAATGCCTCCAGGGATATATGGACCTGGTCCTCCGCCTGGAATGAATGGAGGATAGGAGCCTTGGCCGCCAGGTAGACCAGGAAACGTCGGACCACCCGGTGTGCCGCCACCTCCACCACCTGGGAACAGTGGGGGCAATTGAAATGAACGGTCTTCTCCATAACTTATATAAGGGTTATATACGTAACTCATGTACAGAACATCCTTCCTGTCGTTGTATTCTGCAATCAGCATATGGCGGCATCCGCCTATAGGTGAATGCCGCCAAGAAGATTGTATATGATCTATATAGTTGAACTAATCATTAACACCAAACGGAGAAGATAGAAAAAACCTGAAAAAGCGAAGCGCTCGTATTTATCACCGGATTTTCCCTTAGAGAAAGGGGAATCGAAAAAATCTGGGGATAACAGCGATTGGAAGGTTGTTCTATCATCGAAGCGTCTGTGTAAATAATCTTTAGTTCAACTTTATAGCGCAGAGCATAATCGAATTGACAAGTGAACTGATAACAATTACCATTGTCAATGGAATCGGACAAATGTACATACGGATATTATATGTATCAATAATAGTGTCAATATTTTGAACGTTGATATCTGTCACAATAGCGCCGAATAAGGTTTTCATAATGAATTGAAAGGGGATATATCAAGTGTTTAAGAGAAATAAAAAGATGATCATGCTTCTAATTACGGTGATGGTTATGTCCATCTGGTTGGCCGCGTGTGGAGCGAAGCCTGCAGAGAACGGAGCAGCAGGAGAGAGCGATTCAACAACGGAGACAGAGACACAAACAGAAACCCCGACAGAACGCACATTAACAGATGCAATGGGACACGAAGTAACAATTCCCGCAAATCCGGAGCGCATCATCGCTTCTTATCTGGAAGACAATCTGGTAACACTAGGTGTTAAGCCAGTTGCGCAATGGTCTGTAGCCAACGGAATTCAGGAATATTTACAAAAAGATCTGAATGGTATTCCAACGATTGCCTTCGATCTGCCTTTCGAAGCGGTAACAAGTTTTAACCCGGATCTGATTATTATCGGTTCCGAAAGTGTGGTTGAAGGTGAGAAATACGAACAGTACAGTAAGATTGCACCTACTTACGTACTCGGCGATGAGATTAATAACGACTGGCGCAAAACGCAGCTGAAAATCGGTGAAATTTTGAATAAGAGTGCCGAAGCACAAAAAGCGCTGGATGATTACGAAGTTAAAGCTACAGAAATCAAGGAAAAGATCAACACGGTTACAGGTGGAACGAAATCAGCAGCGGCCATTTGGTTGGTTAGCGGCAAGTTCTTCATCGTAAGTGACAATGTATCGAGTGGAGAAGTGATGTACAAAGAGCTTGGACTTGTAGAGCCTGAAGTTGTAAAAGAAATCTCTGCCAATGCGACAGGTAACTGGTCTTCGATCTCTATGGAGAAATTGGCGGAAATGGATGTAGACTACTTGTTCTTTGTGAATAGTGATGAAGGTACAGGGTCAGAAGCACTGAAAGATCCGGTATGGCAAAGCATCCCGGCTGTGAAAAATGGTAATTTGTTTGAATTTACCCGTTCCAGCAGCTGGCTGTATAGTGGAGTTCAAGCGAACCTTCAAATTATGGAAGACATTCAGAACAGCATCGTTAAATAAGAAATAGCCAATACGAAATGGCCTGTTCAAACTCCTTGGTGCAGTGGGCACCAGGGAGTTTTTTTGTTAATTCAGCATTTTACGATATATAATAAAGAAGTAGAATCATTGTTGTATCATGAAGTAGAGTTGTCATTTGCTTCACGAGCAAGGAAGGGGGATATTTACATATGTATACATTGGATCCACGTGAAATAACGGGAAGAGACAACTATAAACTGATGAGTGGTTCGGTGGTGCCACGTCCGATCGCTTTTGTGACGACACGTTCAGATGAGAATGGTGTGATTAATGCAGCGCCTTTCAGTTTCTTCAATGTGGTTAGTTCGGACCCACCACTGTTATCCATATCCATTGCACGTAAAGACGGGATCATGAAAGATACCGCACGCAATGTGCTTGCTCATAAAGAACTGGTCGTGCATATCTGTGATGAAGCAATCATAGCCGAAGTGAATGAGACAGCAGCCATACTGGAACCCCACGAAAGTGAGCTTGAGCGGACAAAACTCACTACAGTGCCAAGTACCAAAGTTTCAGTTCCGGGAATTCAGGAAGCACTCATTCGGATGGAGTGCGAGCTGTATCAGCACATTCCCATTACGAATGATGAGGGCAAACCCGCGAGTGATCTACTGCTAGTGCGCATTGTACAGTATCATTTCAGCGAACAAGTCTATAATCCTGATAAGGGCTATATCCTGATGGATCATTTGAAACCAGTCAGCCGGCTGGCGGGTAATGATTATGCCAAGCTTGGGGAGAGATTCACGATAATTCGGCCTGAATAGTTCTGACCAATTGTATATGTAATATAGGAAAGGGTTTAACCCTGTATCAAAGGCGGACAGCACATGCGTAACTCGCATAGGTTGTCCGTCTTTGCTTGTGATATGAACATAAACGGGATAGGTAGTGAATAGACTTGTACTATATCCTGCACATGTCATATGAACCTATTTTATATATAGGTTGTTTAAAGAGCCTACTTTTGATTACGAAGGGCACGTACTATATAGGGAGGTTATGCCGATGAACCAGCTTGAGGGTACTACAGGCGCAAGTATTATGGGAATAGGGACGGCCTTGCCAGCCCACCGTATTGAGCAAAAGGATGTGTCTGCCCGTCTCGCGCAAGCGCTGGAACATGAGCCGGATGCGAGAAGGTGGGCCAAGCGAATTTTCAATCAGTGCGGTGTGGAGACTCGTTATACCTGTGAGCCGAATCTGCTTGAGCCTGTGGATGCTTGCCGATATTTACCCTTTACTTCTGCGGAAGAGGTTCCGACTACAGCCGAGCGTATGGCCAAATACAAAGCTGCTGCTGTTCCACTTGGTCTCGAGGCGGCAGGACAGGCTCTTCAGGAAGCAGACGTATCCTCAGAGGAAATTACGCATCTCATTACGGTTAGCTGCACGGGGCAATTCTTGCCTGGGCTTGATGTTCGGCTGATTCAGCAGCTTGAACTGTCACCGCAGATCAACCGAATTCCATTGGTGTTTCAAGGATGTGCAGCAGGTCTGAAGGCGATCCAATTGGCGAATTCAATCGTAACGACAGATCAGAAGGCTACGGTTCTCATCGTGTGTGTGGAGCTGTGCACACTTCACTTCCAGCCATCTGCGAAACGAGACGATCTGTATGCTGCATCGTTCTTCGGAGACGGTGCCTCTGCCTGCGTCATTGGTGCGTCCGGGACAGGCCGTAATGAATGTTTTCGACTGGGCCTTGGGCACGCGACGCTGCTCCCGGACTGTGCAGAAGAGATGATCTGGGAAGTGGGCAATACAGGCTTCGATCTCTACCTGTCACCACAGATTCCGAAGCTGCTCGGTTTGCATCTTGGTCCAGAGGTAGAGCGGTTGCTGGAGGGGAGCGGTTTACCGGAAATATGGGCGATCCATCCGGGGGGCAGAGGCATCGTAGATGCCGTTCAGAAGCTGTATCAGCTGACAGATGAGCAGGTCTCCTACAGTCGAAACATTCTGCGGGATTATGGCAACCTGTCGTCCGTGACGATTCTTTTTGTACTTCAAGCCATTCGCGAGGATTACACACAGAAGGAAGAGCATTCCAGTGGGATAGCGCTGGCCTTTGGCCCGGGACTGACCGCAGAATTACTTCCTTTTACATACATTCCTGTGTCCGTTGCGAATAGAACGCCTGTGAATCATAGCATCCAATAGATCGTGGACCTAAGCGAAGGGGCAAGGTCGGGAAGCATGATGATTGTGTTTAACGATCTATCGATCAACATAACTAAATTCCCAAATTGATCGCAGAGGAGCTAAGGTATGGGTTATCGCAGACTTGCTGTCCTCATCAGCCGATATCCGCGGTTCATTATTCTCTGCTGGGTGTTTATCATCGGGATGTCAGCGGTCTGGGCGTGGAAGTTACCTGACATTGTTCAGGATCATGGATTGAAACGGGTTCACGGGGATGCGCAATCGGTTGAGCTTGTTCTGGAGAATGAATTCGGTTCTCCTGCTGATCCGGTCATTCTGGTTTTTGAGAAAAAGGAAAATACCTCACCGTTAGAGTTCCGACAGTGGATCAGGGATCGTCTGACACAGGTCCAAGCGCTGCCTGCGGTAACCTCTATCACATCTCCTCTGGATGATAGAGAAGGGATGATGCTGCAAGAGCATAGGGCTTATGCCCTCGTGAAGATGGATGTGCCTGCGCATCAGATGGGTCCTCCACTGAAGCAACTGCGCGCCGTGCTGGCAACAGACGGCCCAGGTACGGTCCTATTGACGGGAAAGGCGGTCGTGCAGCAGGATGTGAATCATCTGAGCTTTCGTGACCTGGAACGAGCAGAGATGGTGGGAATTCCGATTGCCCTGATCGTTCTGTGCTTCGCATTCAGGGGGCTATATGCTGCATGGATTGCCGTCATGATGGGGATTAGTGCTGTCATTACAGCTATGGGAGTCACGTCTCTCCTTGGTTATCATCTTGAACTGTCCAACTTTATCATTAACGTGATTCCCATGGTGGGCATGGCACTAAGTATTGATTTTGCCCTGATCATCCTGAGCAGGTACAGGGAAGAACTTCAACGGGCCTATGAAGATGGAGACCAAGCTAAAGTGCTGGACAGCAGTCTGGTTACGCAGAGCGGTGCTCTGCGGAGCGAGATTCTTCAGCGAACATTGCGTACAGCAGGCAGAGCGGTGTTGTTCTCGGCAGCTTGTGTGCTCCTTGGACTGCTAGGGCTGCTCTGGATCAGACTGCCGATGTTTCTGAGTGTATCCTTGGGGGCTATTATTGTTCTGCTCCTATCCCTGCTGTTAAATGTAACGCTGCTGCCAGCCCTACTGTCACTGTCAGCGGATCGTGTCTTCAGGCGAAAGTCAGTCCATTGGTTACCCAGACGCTCGGTCTGGCATAGGTGGTCAGCGATGGTCATGAAACGACCAGTCAGAATGGCAATCGGAGGTACGGTGTTGCTACTCCTGTGTGTCTACCCAGTGACTCGGCTGGAACTGTCCATCCCGGATGCCTCTTCACTGCCAGAGAGAATGGAGTCCCGCAAGGCAGCAGAGCAGCTACAGCATGATTTTGGACAAAAGAATACCTCCACCATCGAGATGGTGATTGGCGGACAGCAGGAACTGTTAACTGCCTTGCACTGGCAGATGGCCCACAACAAAGCACTTCAACTTATGAAGGACTCGGACGTATTGAACATTATTTCACCGTGGGGACTGTTACAGCCGGATCAAAATAGCTGGCAAAGCCAAAATCTTCTTCGAATTCCACCGTCGTCGCCCACTTCTTCCTTAGAAGGCAAGGAGTCAACAAGGACGGCATGGCTTCGTTCAACGGTCTCTGATCATTCGATACGCTTGGTAGCCACCGTGCGTGGGGAGCCCGGTTCGGAACAAATCGCAGATTTGCTGGAACGAATGAGGAAGAGCGATCATGCCCTGGGTTTCAACGACGTAAAACTACGTTATGGTGGGGAAGCTGCCAAGCAACATGAAATTATGCAGGAAGTCACAAGTCAACTGCCCAAAGTGCTGGTATTTGTAGTGGTATCCAATTATCTTGTGCTACTGGCAGCATTTCGATCTCTGCTCATTCCAATCAAGGCGATTGTGATGAATCTGCTCAGTTTAGCCGCTTCATTTGGTATATTGGTGTGGGTGTTTAATGAGGGCCATCTGGGGATGGAACCGTCAGCCATTGCCATTATGATTCCTGTATTCATTGCGGGATTGGTGTTTGGTATATCCATGGATTATGGGGTATTTATGTTAAGCCGTATCCAGGAAGTCTATAGACGAACCGGAGACAGTGATGTGGCCGTCCAACAGGGATTGGCTTCAACGGGTCGTCTGGTTACCTCCGCAGCGGCCATTCTGCTCGCGGTGACCGTACCCTTTGCTTTTGCTGAAGTTGCAGGTGTGAGACAGTTGGGGATTGGGATAACCGCAGCGGTGCTGATTGATGTTACACTGATCCGTCTAATACTGGTCCCTGCACTGATGAAATTAATGGGCCGATGGAACTGGTGGTTGCCGGGTCAATTATAATGAAGGGTATTACTGAAGCCTGAATGCAGGCCAGGAATATCCTTTTTTTGGCTGGAAATCATGTGATTCCATTCAAAACAGGCAAACATGTTCAATTTTTGGGCGAGTTAAAGTCCTATAATGGATGGGATCAATTCCTTATGACAATCTTTCATCTACGTTATCCTACGAAAAACAGGAGGGAAACAGGACCATGTCGGATATAGAAGCCTATCTGCAACAACAAACGAATCTTCGAGGTCGTTCCGCGTATCAAGCAGATCAACCTATGGAGTTATGGCGCAGTCAGCTGCGTACACGCGTGAAAGAACGACTGGGCGGTTTTCCAACCATGCCAGCAGCACTCGATCCTGTATTACTTGAGCGCATTACATGTGACGGATATATCCGCGAACGAATAGAGATCACGACTTATGCAGGACTTCGCATGCCTGTGTATGTGTTGATTCCAAATGATGTAAGCGCTACCGATTCGAAGAAACCTGCGATCGTTGCTTGTCATGGGCACGGTTACGGCAGCCGGGAGATATCCGGAATGGAGCCTGATGGATCACCACGGATAGGAGAGCCTGGGTTACACAAGGACTTTGCAGTAGCTCTTGTGAAGCGGGGATATGTGGTTGCTGCTCCAGAGCTGCTCGGATTTGGTGATCGAAGACTGGAAGAGGATCGCGATGCGCCACCAGGAGCAAGTTCCTGTACGAAGATCGCAGCGCATCTGCTCATGGTTGGGAAGACCCTTGCGGGGCATAGGGTATACGAAACAACCCGTGTACTGGATTATATATCGAGTCGGGCTGAAGTGGATTCGGAGCGAATCGGAAGTATGGGCATTTCGGGCGGTGGACTGGTGACCGCATTTACAGCCGCACTGGATGAACGGTTCCGTGCAGCTGTCGTGAGTGGTTATGCAAGTACTTTCCAGGGCAGCATACTGGATCGGAACCATTGTTTGGATAACTATGTGCCAGGAATCCTGCGTGAAGCGGAGTTGCCGGATATCATCGGCCTAATTGTGCCTAGGGCACTCTTTATAGAAGCCGGAAGTGATGACCAGGTATTCCCGATTGTTACAGCAAGAGAGGCGTATACGCGTTTGACACACATATATGAGCAGGCGGGAGCAGAAGAATCGTTGGATGCGGATTTCTTTACAGGTGGACATGAGATTAGCGGAGCGAAAGCCTATGATTGGCTTGACCAAGTTCTGTGAAACTGAGGCTTATTACCTCTAAATAAGTTGAACTAATCATTTACACGATAACGGAGAAGATAGAAAAAACCTAAAAAAGCGAAGCTAATATAATTCTGATTCGAGAGGAGAACTCAGTGATGAAATGGTTAACATCCGTAAAATATCTACTGTGTCTTATTCTGTTTGCAAGTACGATCGGCGTAGGCCTGGGAAGCAACGGGGTGCAGGTTGCCGAAGCTGCAACGGACAATTACAGATTTGATTTTGGTTCGGGTCCTGTTGAGAGCGGTTACACGGGCGTGTCCGCAGGAGATGGTTATACTGCAATGAAAGGATATGGGTTCAACACACCTGCCAATATGCGAAATGTGTCTGCCTCTGGAAGCGGAGTGATGAGTGACGCCGTGCAGTTTCTAACATTTGGGACGAAGAGCACCAATACGTTCAATGTGGATCTGTCCAATGGTCTCTATGAAGTCAAAGTGGTCCTGGGCAACACAGCCAGAGCGAGTGTGGCTGCAGAAGGTGTATACCAGATCATTAATATGACGGGCAACGGGGCGACGGATCAATTTCAAATTCCGATAACCGACGGACAATTAAATCTGCTCATTACAGAAGGAAAGACAGGCACTGCGTTCACACTTAGTGCACTCGAAATCCGTAAGTTGTCCAATCAGACGGTAACCAATCGCACGATCTACATTGGTGGCGACTCAACGGTGTGCAATTATTATCCGCTTGGCAGCAGTGTACAAGGAGGTTGGGGGCAGCTATTTCCGTCTTATGTGAACAATGCCACCTTCCAGGTTCGCAATATGGCGTCAAGTGGTCAATTTGCGAGAGGTTTCCGCGATGATGGTCAGATGGAGGCGATTCTGAAGTATATCAAACCGGGAGATTATTTTATTTTGCAATTCGGAATTAACGATACGAATGCCAAGAACAATACAACGGAGGTTCAGTTCAAAGAGATTATGCGGGATATGGTGCGCCAGGCAAAAAATAAAGGAGCGACGGTTATCCTCTCCACCCCTCAAGGCCGGGCAACAGACTTTAATTCATCCAACGTGCATCAGGCGGAGAACCGCTGGTACAATCCATCCACCCGTGCACTGGCTCAGGAAGAAGGAGTCACTCTTGTTGAATTGAATAAATTGAGTTCTGCCTATTTCACATCAATTGGTCCAGCAGCAACACTCGCTCTGTATATGACAGGGGATAGTCTGCATCCGAATCGCCAGGGTGCTGCACAACTTGCGCGCATTGTTGCCGAAGATCTGAGAAGACAGGGACTGAATGGATTCTGACGATGGGATCTAATCTGCCAATCTGTCTGCATAATCATTATGATCAGTGTTTGATATGAACCGTGTATGAAAAAATAAAAAATACCCCCGGGAACATACCGCCAAACGGGCGGCTGATCCTCGGGGGTATTCGTTATGCCCAGGCTTAGGATTACTCCATCATGTCCTTGGCTTCATGGTTCACTTTTTTCCCTTTTAACAAAGGTTCCAGTTCATCTTGAACGCTTTGCTCCCATAATGGTACATCTGTGCGATAGGCGGCCCGTCCGTTCAGATGTCCGGCGACCGGAGCCGTGATGAATACGAACAGGATACCTAGCAACAAGCGTGCACTGATGTAGTTGTCGAAGTACCAAAAGAAGAAAAACGTAGCGCTTAGTACACAGAACACACCAAGCGTCATACTTTTGGTTGCGGCATGGGCTCTCAGATATACGTCAGGCAGTCGAATAAGTCCGAACGCACTGAGTGCACTAAGTAATGCACCAAGCAGTACCAGTAGACCTATAGCTGTTTCAGCGGCTACATTAACGATCTCCATCATTTTTGAATACCGCCCCCCGTTCAATATAACGTGCAAATGCCACCGTACTTAGAAAAGCTAAAATACCAATCAGCAAGATGATATCCAGATAGGCCTGGGTTTGCAGCATCATCGACAGAACGGCGACGATGGCAATTACATTGATCCCGATGGTATCCAGTGCCGTGATCCGGTCAGCCATGGAAGGTCCCCGAAGCACCCTGTACAAGCAACCCAGAATGGCTAAGGAGAGAATGAGCAATGAGATGAACAACAGTGAGGATAACATTAACGCGTCACCTCCATAATTGCTTTTTCAAATGTGTTTTGGATATCATCTCTCAGTTTCTGTTCATCCTTGATATCCAGTGCGTGGATAAACAGTTTGCGTTGATTACCCGAGATTTCAAGCGGCAGGGAACCTGGTGTCAATGAGATGAGTAGACAGAGCAGGGTAACCTCCCAATCCGAGGACAATTCAGTCTTATATGTGAAAATACCCGGACGTATATCGAGCTTGGGCTTGATAATCTGGCGTATAACCTCAATGCTGGCGCGCACCAATTCCTTGAACAACAGATTAATCAGTTTGATGATGGCCCAGACCCGCACAATATAGAAGCGCTGGGGGAAGAATCGGCGCATCCCCCCGATGAGAAGCAGTCCGAGCAGGTAACCTATGAGAAAACCAACACCATTCCAGGCATTGTTCAGAAACATCCATACAAAGGCAATGATAAGATTCAGTACAATCTGAAAGGCCATAGACATCTACTCCTTCAATACGGCATCAATATAAATATTGGGATGCAGTAGAATATCGCCTGCGCGGGAGGTCAACTGGAACATGCCTTCAGCCCCCACACCCATTACGATGATGAATACAAACAGAATTCCGGCAGGAATCAGCAGGCCGTTCACCGCGTAAGGGCGTCTTGTAACCCCGGCAGGCGGTTCGCCCCAGAACGCTTGTATGAAGATGCGCAGTACCGAATATAACATCAACAAGCTGGAGAGCACCGCTATACCAGTTAGACCATACAACCCTGCCTGTAAGCCACCTTCGAAGAGAAGCAACTTACCCGGAAAACCACTGAATGGAGGCAAGCCTGCCAAGGCAAGTGCGCTGATGAAGAACATCCAGCCGAGCAACGGATAACGATGAATTAGTCCGCCCATGTTGTCGAGCTTTGATGTTCCGGCAACAGCGATCAAGGCACCGCCGAGCAGGAAGAGCAATGTTTTGATCAACATATCATGCAGCATATAGAAGAGCAGACCTTCCAGTGCTGGACGACTGGCCGATGCCATACCGAAAGCGACAAACCCTACGCCTGCGACCACATTGTAGATGAGAATCTTGTTTACATCGCGATACGAGATCGCACCGATGACACCAAGAACCATCGTGGCACCTGCCATCCATCCGATCAGTGCATGGAAGAAATCCGGATCATGATAGAAGATCAGTGTGAATGTTCGCACAATCGCGTACAGGCCAACCTTGGTGAGCAATCCTGCGAACAACGCAGTGACGACAGCAGGTGGCGCCGCATAAGAGCCTGACAACCAGAAGAACAGGAACAGTCCGGCCTTGATGCTAAATACGATCAGGAAGAGTACGGCAATCAGGGTAACGACCCCGCTCTGTCCCACTTCAGCAATTTTGACGGACAAGTCCGCCATGTTCAGTGTGCCAGTAATGGAGTAGAGGAAGCCGATGGAAGCGACAAACAGTGCTGAAGAAACGATGTTAATCAAGACATATTTGATCGTTTCACGCAGCTGTCTTTCCGTACCTCCCAATACGATCAGTGCATAAGAAGAGATAAGCATCAATTCAAAGCTGACAAACAGGTTAAACAAGTCACCGGTTAGGAATGAACCGTTAACTCCTGCGATCAGGAAATGAAAGAACGGATAGAAGTGATGTTCTTCCCGCTCCTTGTTCACACTGCGGAACGCATACAGCAGACACGCCAGTGCGATGATGGAAGCGGCGACGACAAGCAATGCCGATACCATGTCAGCAACAAGCACAATACCATAGGGAGGTGCCCATCCGCCCATATTAAGCGTTAGAACTCCAGTTTGAGCTACCCGTGTAATGAGTATCGTGGAGACCGCTGCTGTAAACAAAAGTCCGATGACACTAATGATTCGCTGGATATTTGTTTTTCGGAAAAAGAGCAAAGCCAGAACACCTGTAATCAAAGGCAACAGAATCGGCAGGACGACGAGATTATTCATATGGGCGCCCCCTTACTTCTTCCATATCGTCTGTTTTCAGCTTCAGATAGGAGCGATAGGAGAGAACGAAGAAGAAGGCAGTAAGCCCAAAATTAATTACAATGGATGTTAATATCAGCGCCTGTGGAAGAGGATCGACATAGCGTTCAGCCATCTCCCCAAGGAGTGGTGGTGACCCGGTTTTGAGACGTGACATGGTGATCAATAGCAGATGCACGCCATGGGTTAGTATGGACATACCAAGTACGATTCGGAGCAGGCTCCGCGACAAGATTAAAAAGACGGCAACCGCAAACAGAATGCCAACGGCTACACACATCAATATTTCCATATCAGCGATCCTCCCCGATCTGTAGAATGATGGTCATGGTGACACCCAGGACAGCGAGATACACGCCAAGATCGAACAGCATGGCCGTGGCGAGTTCTGTCTCTCCCAGTAAAGGAAGTTCGAAATAGCCGAAGGTTTGGCTGAGGAACGGGACTCCGAATATAAATGAACCCGCGCCCGTAAGTAAGGCTATACCCAAGCCGATTCCTGTTAGAATTCGGAAGTCAACGGGTAACGCTTTGCGTATCGTATCTGTACTGAATGCCAGGGCTATCAACACGAGTGCTGCAGCTGTGACTAAGCCGCCAATGAAGCCTCCGCCCGGATTGTGATGTCCTGCGAAGAACAGGTGCATGGCAAACGTCAGTATGATGAACACAACGACTTTGGTAGTCGTTTGCAGTAATACATCATTACTCTGTAACGGTACAGTATCCCACGAGGATGAGCTGCGTTCCCGGTTACCATACTTTTTCGTATTATCCGTTTCATCATCCAGATCGGATTCGGAATCCTGATTTTCCTCCTTCTTGCGGAACTTCAATCGGGCTCCAAGATCCTTCGCTTCGAGGTTCAGATTAATCATGGAATAGATGGACAATGAAGCAACACCAAGTACCATGATTTCCAATAACGTATCGAAACCACGGAAATCTACCAGTAATACATTCACGACATTTTTACCGCCGGCCGAGTCATATGCTTCCTGAAGGAAAAAGGTTGAAATGCTCTCCAGTGATGCTGTTCCACTTGCAGCTAGCGCAACAAAGGTCATCACGACTCCGACTGCAATCGCTACGATCATATTCACCGTGAGATATCTGCGGCTTGATTTGCCACGTTGCAGTTCAGGCAGATGGTAGAAGCAGAGCAGGAACAGTGCAACAGATACCGTCTCAACAATCATCTGTGTAAGTGCCAGATCGGGTGCCCGGAAGAGTACGAACAGCAGGGTTACGACGTAACCTACCGCTCCGGTCATAATGACTGCCGAAAGTCTGTTCTTGGCAAATGGAATCGAAACCGCGGCACCAATTAGGGTGACTAGCAGGACGACTTCATAGAATGAGAAGGGCGCATTGCCCTGCAGATTCCACGTAATATTTTCGCCTGAACGGAAGAAGGCATAGACCAGTAAGGCGACTGTGAATGAGAAAATATAAACGAGATAACTACGAACCGAGCCATTCATATAGGCTTCCGTCCATTTGCGTGCATAATGCTGAAGATTATCCAACACCACATGGTACATATTGTTAATCGTTAATCCTTGTGGATAATGCTCATAAATATTCCTCCATCGTGGCAACAGCTTGTAGAGAGTGATTCCGAGAATCACGACTCCGATCGTCATAATGAGTTCCGGAGTCCATCCATGCCACAGAGAGAAATGTACATCGAAGCGCTCGTTCCCGTTCAACAGGGAAGGAAGCACAGCGGCCATTGCCGGTTCGATCAGTGATCCTGCCAGCAGGTTCGGAAAGAGTCCGAAGACGATGACAAGAATACCGAGAACAACGGGCGGAATGAGCATACCGGCAGGCGCTTCGTGCAGCTTCTCGGCAGGGATCTCGCTTTGGCTACGACCGAGGAATGTTTTGAACACGATAATAAGCGCATAGATCAGGGTAAACACACTTGCAAGCCAAGCGAATACCGGCAGTAGAACACTCCAGGACCCAAGTCCAAAGATGCGCAGATGCGTGACTTCGACCATCGCCTGGAAAAATAGCTCCTTGCTCAGGAATCCGTTGAACGGTGGAATACCCGCCATGGCAAGTGAGCCGATCAGGGCTACGGTGAAAGTGATTGGCATGAATGATGCAAGTCCACCGAGCTTCCGAATGTCACGTGTACCCGTTTCATGATCGACAATGCCTACGACCATGAACAGAGCGGCCTTGAAGGTCGCATGATTAAACAGGTGAAGCAGCGCAGCGGTTATCGCCACGGTGTACATCGTAGAGGACTCGCCATATCCGAAGTAGAGAGCAGCAGATCCAACCCCGAACAGGGACATGATCAGACCAAGTTGAGAGATGGTCGAATAGGCGAGAATCGCTTTGAGATCGTTTTTTTTCACCGCCAGGAATGATCCATAACACAGAGTCAGAAGACCAACACTGGTGACCAGCCAGAACCAAAGTCCCTGTCCACCGAAGATCGGTGTGAACCTGGCCACAACGTACAGTCCAGCCTTAACCATCGTGGCTGAGTGCAGATAGGCACTCACTGGTGTAGGAGCTTCCATGGCATCCGGCAACCAGATATGGAACGGGAATTGGGCTGACTTGGTGAAAGCTCCAATCAGGATCAAGACAAGCGCTGGCAGAAATAGTGCACTTTCCTGAAACTGCCCCAATCCTGCAATGGTTGCACGAATACTGAACGTTCCGGTAATGAGATACATCATCATGAATCCGGTAAGCATGGCGAAACCGCCAAATACCGTAATCAGGAATGATTTTTGTGCTCCTGAAGTCGAGGCTTTACGTTTGTAATGAAATGCAATCAACAGGAATGACGTAATACTGGTCAATTCCCAGAATCCGTAGAGCACGATCATATTATCAGACAGCACGACGCCCAACATGGCTCCCATGAACATCAACAGATACAGGTAGAAGCGGTTCAGGGCTTCTTTCATATCCATGTAGAAGATGGAGTAGAGAACAACGAGCACACCGATTCCGGTGATTAGCAGTGTCAGCATCAGGCTTAGACCGTCCAGATATAAGTTAAATCCAATGTCCAGTGAAGGAATCCATGGGATATTTCCGGATACGGTGTTGCGCTGGGACACAGCGGGTATGAGGCTCGCAAAGTATACAAATAATAGTGCCGGGACAAGGAGAACCGGCCATCCCAAATGTAATTTACGGAAGAAACGATGCAGCGTGGCAAGAAGAATGCCAGCCGCAAAAGGCAGAATAACAGCAACATGAAGCAGGCTCAACATTACACCCCCAATGTTTATTATTTCGATGACTCTCTCTGTGACATACAGGCGCATGATCCTCAAAGGATATGCTTGCTCTCTATATTCATAACCCAAGTATGTATATACAGAATCGTGTCTATTCTTTGAATGGAAGAAACACGGTGAAGATTTCAGTATAATATTGTATGGGCATGTATAATGAAAAAACACAAAAGATCCGATAAATAGGAAAACGATTAGGTGACATCCCGTGTACCCTTTGCAGCATAGTTATGTTGAGAAGCAAGATGGTTTCACCGTGTAATGGAGGAAATAATGTCATTCAAAATCAGAACCGTTCTTACAGTCATCTTCGCTGTGTTATCCTTACTGGTTACCCTGACGATTGGGTCTATATTTAGCCAAAAGTCATTTGTTGCTGTAGAGACTGAGATTGGTCACTCGCTTACAGGCACGGCATCCCAGGCTTCGGACAAGCTGGATCGGTTTATGTCCGCTCGCGCGGGTGAACTGGATCTGCTTGGCCGCATGGCTGCGCTGGAAGATGGATTCAAACCAGCTGAGATTCAGATGTTGCTGGATCAGCTACAAGATAGCTTTCCCTCATTCTCATGGGTTGGATTCATGGACCCGAAGGGAAAAGTGTTAGCTGCGACGGACGGCATCTTGCTTGGGGAAAATTTATCGGAGCGACCTGTGTATCAGGAGGGAATCAAGGGTAAGTTTATTGGAGATGTGCATAATGCAGTACTTCTTGCCAAGTTGCTTCCGAATCCAACGGGAGAGCCGTTGCAATTTGTCGATATCAGTTTCCCGCTGAAGGATAGCAAAGGTCATATCCAAGGTGTGCTTGCTGCACATTTAAGCTGGGCCTGGGCGAAGGAAGTGGAGGAATCGGTGCTCGCCCCATTGAAACGGGAGGAAAAGGACATTGAGTTCTTTATTGTGAGCAAAAAGGAACATACCGTGCTGCTAGGACCGAAGGAATGGATCGGTAAACCGCTGGAATTACCCGGTATCGCAGAAGCCCAGCGCAACCAGAGCAGTTGGTCCATCGAAGAATGGCCTGATGGGAATGACTATGTGACAGGGTTTGCTTACAGTCAGGGTCACCTGGATTATCCCGGATTAGGATGGACCGTAGTTATCCGTCAAGTCAAGTCTACGGCGTTTGCTTCTGTGTTTGACCTGATGTGGTTTAATGTGTGGGCAGGACTTGCCGTTACCGTGTTATTTGCACTTATTGGCTGGTTTGTCTCGCGTCTGATCTCCGCTCCAATTGTGCGTCTTACCAGAGTAGCCAATCGACTGCGAGTAGGACACGCTCTTGAGATTCCCGAGAATAAAGGAATTAAGGAAATCGAAGTGTTGTCCCGTTCGCTACGGGATATGGTGACCTCTCTTATGAATAAAGACTCGGAGCTGGTCGTGATGCAGAATCTGGCACATTTTGATCAGCTGACCAGTCTGCCAAATCGTACTGCCCTGGAAGCGTATCTGGAAGAGTCACTGGAGACCGAAAGTGAAAATCACACTCTGACGTTCCTCTATCTGGATCTGGATGGATTCAAACGAGTCAACGATACTCTTGGGCATCAGACTGGAGATGTACTGCTTCAGAAGGTAGCCCAGCGACTGTCTGCTCTAGGTCAGGAGAAGGGCATAACGGTCCGGTTAGGTGGAGATGAATTCCTGATTGTACTTCGGTCTGTTGGAAGTCATCCGAGGGAAGAAGCCAGCGCTTATGCAGAAGCCATCATTCAAAGTCTGAACAAGCCGTTTATTATTGAATACGAGCGAATTCGGATTGGATGTAGCATCGGAGGTGCCGAATATCCAACTAACAGCAACAATCCAAGTGAGATTATCCGGATGGCGGACGAAGCTCTATATGAATCCAAACGTGCAGGTAAGAATAGAATGACATTTTATTCCGATTTGAAGCAGGGTAATTAGCGTATAATAGCATTAGCTGAGAGTTCTCAATCACCTTTGTACGAATCTGTGGATAGACAAGGAGGGGTGAAATGTCTGGACAATATACTTCAGTACCTTACGGTTATGAGCCGCCTGCGGCCAGCCGCAAAGGCACACTGACTTTTTATGACTCGTTCGAACATGTGACAGATGAGCAACTTGAACGCGCCGCTGCAACGGCGGATACCCGTTCATTCGTACAGCTCGTGCTGTATCCTTTACACGAGAGCACGTTCAAGCGAATGAGCAAGGATACGATACAAGCCTATTACAAAAGAGAAGATCGCCTGCATGATTGGCGGCGGGAACATCCAACCTCCCGTATACGCGTGGAAGGACTGGAGGGCAAGAGAAAAAAATATACGCCTGTGGATAGCGCGCTGCGTCATATCACTGCGGAATACCCGGCCCCTCACTTTCTTTATTTGACGGTAGAGATGGCCAATATGTTTGCTTCATTTGATTCCTTCAAGGATTGGATCAAAGAGCTGCGTCTCATCATTGACGGATCGTCCGGAGACTTGCATCCTGGGTTGGAGCAGAATCGTCATCGCTGGGAATGGGCGGAATGAAGACTAGAATTAAAATGTTGATGTAGATAAAAAGATCAGCTCGCTGATCATAAGAAAACACAAAAAAAGTTGTGTTGTACAACCGTAATTCCGGTGTACAGCACAACTTTTTTGTTATGTTTTGGCAACGAGGGATGAAGTCAGATCAAGTGATGTAACGGTTTTATTTTTACCCGTTCGTTTGGCGGCATACAGACAGGCATCCACTTCCTCGAACAATTTGTCTTTGCTCAGATTGGGACTGTAGCTTTTGAGGCCGATACTCACCGTAATTGTAGCTCCTTCAAGTTCCAGATGACCCATTAGGGCAATCTTCTGACGAATCTGTTCCACTAGGGCATATGCCTGCTCGAAAGACTGCTCAAACATCAATAATGCGAACTCTTCGCCACCATAGCGTGCTGCAATATCACTTGAGGTAATCGTCTCCTGAATGATCAGCGACACTTTCTCCAGAATGATGTCTCCAACCCGATGACCATACGTGTCATTAATGGATTTGAAATCATCAATATCGATCAGAGCCAGATGCAGACTCATGCCGCTGTTGGCGTACTCGAATGCTTTTTCATAATAATCCTTGAATGAGCTTTGGTTATAGAGGTTGGTTAAACCGTCTGTTTTGGACTGTTTGGTCATAATGGCGTTTCGCACAATAAGGTCCTGCTTGGCAAGCATGCTTGCCTGAAGGTCGTCCAGCACTTCGACTCCGCTGGTTACGATAACCTGTGCTACATATGTACCAAGGATTAGAAAAGCCGGAATGGATACCATGTCAAATGAAGAGAGGTACGATCGGTAAACCGGATCGAACAGAACCAGAAGATAACCAATCGTCTGCATCAGGCAGACAATCCAGACTCTCTTTTTGCTGAAGAACAGAACCGAAGCGAAGATGGGTAACAGACAGATCGCTAATATAATCCGAATGTCATAATTGACATGAATAATCGTCCAGGCGATCACCGTGCTGGCTACAGACATGGCATAGAAGGAATATGAACTGAAGCGTCGATCAACCCAACTCGCGATCAAAATGCAAGAACTGCTGATGGCCGTAGGCCAGAACAGGACATTCATCAAGAAATCTATAGGTGTGCGATCATACTCCAGAAACAGGAAACAGCCAATCTGAATGGCGAGATGTGCCATAATGACAATCCAGTAGGCATGGAGCATTTTTTTGATCCATTTTGAATGCTTGAACTCGTATTCTGTTGGAATATGGCTATTGTGCGTATGGAAACTCTTCATATATCACCGCTGACTGCATCATAATGGTACGACAGAATTACTCTCGTATATGATGATTATAAATCACAATGAACAAAACGCAAATCATTATATTCAAGCATGAGAAGTAAGCTTACATTATATTACAGAGAGGACAGAAACTTTCCGAAAAGGGACATACAAATTTTCTAGGGAGCGTCATAGACTGATAATAGGCTCCGTTTTATAGGATTGTAATTCTTGCTGAAGGGGAGGTGACTTCCATTCCTCTTGTCGTTCGTTCAACCGTCAACGCTACGGGAGCAATTACGTTTACGGGCAATACACTAGGTTTAAGTCGTTCGGAAACAGCAGGGGTACCCGGAACACAGGACAGTATTGGAGGTTTTACCACAACCAACACCAGCGTCCAGTACGGTACCTACCCACTGGGAACTACAAGTTTGTATCAGAGCAACAGTTCAGCAGCCATTCTTATACTGCCTGCTGGAAGTACCGTTCTGTATGCAGAATTGATCTGGGGCGGCAGTTACATCAATGGTACAGTCAACCTGAGTGCTGCCATCAACAATCCGGTTACGTTTATTACACCCGCAGGTACTTCCAGTGTGACCCCTGATCCACTTACCTACAATCAATTCGATCTGGGGGGCGGTGGTGCTGGCTATGTACGTTCCGCCAATGTGACTACACTTGTACAAAGCGGGGGAGCCGGTACATACATCACCGGGGCTGTGGTAGGGACTATTGTTATTCCGAATGATTCCACGGCCAATCATGCGGGATGGACACTTGGGGTTATCTATCAGAATCCCAATCTCCCTTTTCGCAACATGTCATTACGTGCAGGCGGCGTACTGGTGCAATCTACATCACCACCAGTAGTAACAACATTGACAGGATTCGCAACCCCCCTCTCCGGTGCACTTGGAGGAAGAGCACTGTTCAGTGCGCAGGAGGGTGACGCGAATCGGACGGGAGATCAGGCGTTATTCGGACCCACCTCGGCGACATCAGTGGCCTTATCGGGACCGAACAATCTCGCAGCAAACTTTTTTGCCTCCCAGATCAATGGAGATACGGGAGCACTTAACACAACAGGCACGTTTGGCACACGAAATCAGATCAATGGAGCTCCAGGTTCAAACATTGTTGGCGGTCGTCAAGGCTGGGATATTACCAATGTGGATGTCTCAGCCAGGCTTATTAACAATCAATCCTCGGCAGTACTGACGCTAACGACTTCGGGTGACGCGTACATTGTGAACGCGAATGCGATACAAGTTGATATTAACGCACCGAGAATTACAGTTGCTAAGGCTTCTGTGGCAACTGGCGCGGTCGCGGGAGACAGCGTCCTGTACACGGCAACGATTAGCAATGGAGGTACAGCCAGTGCCGCCAGTGTAGTATTGTCCGATACTTTGCCACCGGGTCTGACTTTCATTCCAGGTAGCGTCACGGTGGCCGGGGTGTCCCGTCCAACGCTGGATGTGACCGCAGGTATACCACTGGGGTCATTAAATCTGAGTACCAGTATTATAGTGACCTATCGCGCATTAATCGCTAGTGATGCAAGTATCCTTCAACTCGTCAATTCGGCAAATGCAGCATTTACCTTTCAAAGCGTTGCAGGTGGTTCAATCATCACAGGAGTCATTCCGTCGAATAACTCTACACTTCCTGTGTATTCACCTAACCTGTCCATTGTGAAATCGGCAAATACAACGAACGCCACGGTCGGAGATCAGGTAACGTATACACTTCAAGTCGTTAATGGAGGAAACGTCGCAGCCAACGTTACGATATCCGATAATATTCCAAGTGGTAGCACCTATGTTGCCGGGAGTTTTCGCGTGAACGGAACGGTCATTGCAGGCGCCAATCCGGTTACAGGAGTTAATTTGGGCAGTCTTGCAGCAGGAAGCACAACGACCGTAACCTTTCAAGTCCTGGTCACGAACCTGCCTACACCGCCTACGTTGGTGGATCAGGCTACAGCTCCGTATTCATTCCTTTCCGCTGACGGACGGACCATAACGGGTACGGTGGTGTCCAACACACTGACGATTCCGGTAACTTTGCCTAATGTAACGGTTGTCAAAAATGCAACGGTAACAGACGTTGCTGTTGGAGAAACCTTTACCTATTCGGTGGTCACGACGAATGGCGGCATACAAACCATTAGCAATGTCGTCCTGACGGATAGTCTTCCGGCGGGTCTTAATTTTGTGCCCGGAAGTGTGGTTGTCAGGGGGGCCAGTGTACCAGCAGCTAATCCAGCCAGTGGCATAGCCCTAGGTACATTGACGGCAGGAAGCTCGGCAACCGTGACATTTCAGGTTAATGTGCAGTCTTTGCCGGGTACCGGTTCGTTCGTCAATCGAGCGGTCGTATCTTATAGTTCAGGAACGTTTACAGGGATCTCTAACTCGAATTCCATCACAACGCCTATATTCCAACCTGTGATTACAATCAATAAGTCGGCGAATCAGACCAATGCCACATTGGGAGATCAGCTTGCGTATACACTGCTCGTGACGAATAGCGGGAATATTGCAGCACAGGTGAACGTGACCGATACGATCCCGGCAGGTCTCACGTTCATTCCCGATTCGGTAACGGTGAATGGTACAGCACGTCCAGGTGTCAGTCCTTTAACCGGAATCACGCTGGGGAGCCTCCTGCCTGGAGGGAGTGCCACGGTGGTATTTCGCACGTCACTGACGACGCTCCCATCCCCGCCAACATTGGAGAATCAGGGAACAGGAAGTTACACGTACCAGCTCCCGAGTGGACGTAATCTGTCAGGAAGTAGCCTGTCCAATATCGTTCGAATTCCCGCCTCAGCTCCGAATATAACTATTGCCAAAACGGTCAATACAGCAGACGCCACTGTAGGGGATGTGCTTACCTATACGGTTGTAACCACCAATTCTGGCAGCGGGGCAGTCCAGAACCTGATCCTCTCAGATACGCCTTCTGCTGGTTCAGAATTTGTATCCGGGAGTGTCACCATTAATGGAGCGGCGGCAAGAAATGCAAGCCCGGTTTCGGGTATTGCTCTGGGGACGTTGAACAGCTTCAGCAGTGTAACCGTGACCTACCAGACAAGAGTGACCTCCATTCCAGCTACAGGTTCGGTCAGCAACCGTGCAAGTACAGCTTTTACGTCAGGCAGTTTTAATGGCGTTTCCTCATCGGTGACAGTGAATACGCCGATTTTTCAACCTGTCATTCAAGTGGTGAAATCGGCCAGTACAACAAGCTTGACCGTGGGAGATACCTTTAATTACGCCATCCAGATTACGAATACGGGCAACATTGCAGCGACGGTTACGTTAACAGATCCGGTTCCTGCGGGAGCCATATTTAATACCAACAGTGTCATCATTAATGGCTCACCTGTACCCGGTGTCAGCCCAAACTCTGGAATCAGTCTGGGAGCACTCGCCGCGGGCGCAACCGCGACAGTCACTTTCCTTGCAACGGTCACCAGCTTGCCAGATGCAAGACAGCTGATTAATCAGGCTATTGCAGCCTATAGCTACGCTCTTCCGAGCGGAAGGAATATTTCAGGTTTTGTTTCATCCAATACAATCACCATTCCCGTATCCCTGCCGAATGTAAGCATTGTAAACAGTGATAACCTAGATTACGCCGTATCTGGAGATGTCGTTCGATATACTTCAGTCATTCGTAACAACGGAACAGTAGCAGTGAACAACGTGGTATACGCGAACCCGCTTCCTTCGAACACCCCATTTATACCCGGAAGTGTCATTGTGAACGGGACGTCATTCCCGCTCTCCAATCCGACCGCCGGCATTCCAATCGGTACATTGGCCCCAGGGGCTGAGGTAACCGTAACTTTTGAGGTGAGGATAACTATGCCGATCCCTTCGCAGATTAACAATCAGTCGACGGTCAGCTTCACATCCGGTTCATTTTCGGGGTCATCATCGTCCAATACCACACAGACTCCGGTCATACAGCCACAGATTTCACTTGTCAAAACGGCGAATACAGCTAATGCAACCGTAGGTGATACGGTGGTATATACCGTGACGGTGAGTAATGCCGGTAATTTGGAGGCCAATGTAACGGTGACCGATACCATTCCGGCTGCAACCACTGTTGTTCCAAACAGCGTGGTGGTATCCGGTGTACCACAGCCGGGAGCAACACCAGGAGCAGGAATTCCGGTTGGTATTGTAGCAGCGGGAGCGACAGCTGTCGTCACGTTTGCGGTGGTTGTGAATTCACTTCCATCGCCACAGCAGCTCAGCAATTTTGCAACGTCATCCTTTACATTTACACCTCCTGATGGAAGGACGTTAACAGGAACAGCCACTTCAAATACACTGACATTTCCCGTCTCGTCACCCAACGTTGCTGTTGTCAAAAGCACTTCATCAACTGCTGCTGCCGTGGGCGATACAGTCAGTTATTCCATTCTGATTACAAACAGCGGTATTGCGCCGGTAAGCAATATTCAATTTTCCGATCCGATTCCTGCCGGAGCAACTTTCAACACAGGCAGTGTTACCGTAAACGGGGTGGCCCAACCCAATTCCAATCCGGCAGGGGGGATATCGCTTGCTACACTGGGACCCGGGACATCCGTGACCGTGACGTTCAGTGTCAGGGTCAATGAAATTCCACCGGGGGGACAGTTGAGCAATCGATCGACGGTCAGTTTTACCTCTGGAGCGTTCTCAAGCACGACGTTTTCCAATACAGTGGTCACTCCGGTGTACCAACCGATTCTTACTGCTCAAAAGATAGCCAGTACACAAAATGCCACCGTCGGGGATACCGTTAGTTATACGATAACGGTGAGAAATCAGGGGAACTACGGTGCCCAAATCAATCTGTCGGATAACCTGCCAGCCGGTACCATTCTTGTTCCGAATAGTGTCATTGTGAACGGTCAGCCGTTACCAGCTGCAAATCCCGTAACGGGTATTCCCGCAGGTAATGTGGCTGCCGGAGCTACAACTACAATTACGTTTTCCGTAGTTATTGAGACATTGCCAACCCCTCAGCAGCTCGTGAATCAGGCTTCGGTTGCGTTATCCTTTACATTGCCGAACGGACGGAATATTACAGGGACAGTGTTATCCAATGTGCTTACGATTTCGGTTTCCGCACCGGATGTGGAAGTGGTCAAATCCACGACATCCACAGCTGTTTCCGTCGGGGATACCGTGACTTACAGCATCGCCGTAACCAATAACGGGATTGCAAGTGTTAGCAATGTGATTTTTACAGATGCGGTGCCGGCAAGTACCCTTCTTACTGCAGGGAGTGTATATGTTGACGGTATTCTACGCCCGGGTGCGAACCCATCAACCGGAATAACGCTGGGTTCCATTGCACCGGGCGTAACTGTGACGGTTGTGTTTAGCGTGCAGGTCACTTCTCTTCCGGCAACTGCAGTTTTGAACAACCAGTCAACCGTGAGTTTCACATCCGGTGCATTCTCTGCTACCACATTTTCCAATACCATTACAACACAGGTGTACCAACCTATTCTGGCTGCTATCAAAACAGGAGATCAGGCTATAGCGACTGTAGGGGATACGGTTGTCTACAGTATTGCCATTACCAATAGCGGAAACTACGGAGCATCTGTTACGTTAACGGATACCATTCCGGCTGGAACGGAGCTTGTACCGAATAGTGTCATTATTAATGGCGGATCAGCACCTGGTGCTGATCCGGCTTCGGGTATCCCACTGGGTGTCGTATCTACAACTACCATCGTTATGTTCTCCGTTGTGATCGTGACATTACCTTTGAGCCAATCCATAACCAATCAGGCTTCCGCCACCTTTTCCTACACATTACCTGATGGAAGAACACTGGGAGGCAGCATCACCTCCAACGCACTCAACATTCAGGTATCAGCTCCGAATGTCAGCGTAGTGAAGACTACTCCTGTCATTGATGCTGTGGTTGGCGATACGATCGTATACGAGATGGTTGTGAGCAATAACGGAATTGACCCTGTCAACAACATTGTGATCACCGATCCGATTAGCCCAGCCACCACATTTGTTACAGGCAGTGTTCTGGTGGACGGCGTCCAGCGTGCCTTGGCCAATCCAGCGCTTGGTGTTGCTCTTGGGACGTTGGCACCCGGAGCATCTGTAGCCGTTTCATACGCGGTTCGGGTCAATTCACTTCCAACGCCACCTCAAGTGAGCAGTCAGTCTTCCGTAAGTTTCACATCGGGCGTTTTCTCGGGAGCAGCGTATTCCAATACAGTTATCACACCGATCTATCAGCCAATAGTGGCATTAACGAAAACAGCCAGCACCTCCAATGCAACGATCGGTGATACCATCATCTATTCCTTCACTATTAACAATAGTGGAAATCTCGGAGCCAACTTGACCTTAACGGACAATATACCGGATGGTGCCGTTCTGCTTCCCAACAGTGTTCTGATCGATGGTGTTCCCCAACCCGGAGCCAACCCTCAATCAGGGATTGTGGTTGGTACGATACCGCCGGGAGGATCTGTGAACGTAACGGTTACGCTTGAAGTTACGGTGGATTCATTGCCTCAGAATCAGCAGCTGATCAATCAGGCCACTGCCAACTATACTTTTAGTCCACCGGATGGCCGTCTGTTGACGGGAACTGTATCTTCCAATGTGCTGGTGATCCCTGTATCTGCACCTAATGTGGTTGTTGTCAAAAGCACAAGTGCCATTGATGCTGTTGTTGGCGATGTAATCACCTACACGGTTGTCGTAACCAATAGTGGTATTGAAGTGGTAAATAATGTTGTCATGGTTGACCCTGTGCCGGCAGGAACGGTATTTGTAACCGGAAGTGTAACCGTGGATGGCGTGGCAAGACCTAACGGTAATCCAAATACAGGAATAACGCTCGGTTCCATTGCTGCCGGTGCTTCCGTGACCGTTACATTCCGAGTAGAGGTCGTTGTGTTATGAGCCAAACTTCCGGTCCGTTGTCCCACTGGCTTCAGAATCAGTCGTTGGTTCGATTCAGCTCGGGTACGACTGAACTGGAACAGGTGGCGTATTCCAATACAGTCATTACTCCATGGGTCGGGCCCAGGCTGGAAGTGAAAAAGCAATGCAACGTAGCTGTAGCTACACTGGAGCAGTCCCTGACTTACCTGATCGAGATTGTGAACACAGGCAACTGTACAGCTATCGTTCATGTGGTGGATTCTCTATCCCCAGAAACATCACTTCTTCCAAATAGTGTACTGCGTGACGGGATTCCCCTACCGGGAGCTTCACCGGAGCGTGGGCTGCCTCCTGCAGAGATCATTCCTGGGGCAACTCTGCGATATCACTTCCAGGTAGTGGTCTTAAGGATACCTGCAGGCTTAAAGCTGCTTAATCAAGCTCAGGTTAATTATGAGTTTGGGACATCTGAAGGCAGGACGGTCAGAGGTGTGGAGAAATCCAATACGGTTGAGGTGAGCATGGTTTCTTCCCGGCTTGAGGTCAGTCTTCAAGCCGAGCGGGGCCAGACCTTCTCAGGAGACATTGTTATGTACACCGTCCTGGTGAGCAATCCGGGTTTTATTACAGCCACGGGTGCTCAGGTAACGATTGCTTTGCCGCAAGGGGTTGTCTTTATTCCTGCCAGTGTCATTGTCAATGAGATGTTTGCGCCACAAGTCACACCTGATACTGGAATAGAACTTGGGGAGATTGAGCCTGGAAGTTCCGTTCGGATACAGTACAGGGTTCAGGTTGTAGGGGGGAGCGATAACGGAATATCAAGTGTGGCTGTACTGACTTATATCTCGGCAGGTCAGCAGGAAACTATCTACTCCAATCAGGTTACCCTGGAAGTGATTCAGCCCCAGATCTCTCTGGTCAAAAGTGTACTCCCGTTAACGGCAACATGGGATGATGCAGTCCGTTATAATATTACCGTCTCCAATACAAGCAGCTATGCGGTGGATGGAACCCTGCTGGATGTATTGCCAACAGGTATGACATTTGTCGAAGGCAGTCTGGGTTGGAATGGGGTTAAACGACCTGGTACCAATCTGGCCAAAGGGCTTAATCTGGGGACGTTGACTGCCCGGTCTGTTCTTAATATTCAGTTCGAGGCGAAACTTGCAGAACGTGGTGAATTGAAACCTGATCAATACAAGTATGTGAATCATGCCAGCCTGATGTATACATTTCGTTTGCCGGATTCGCGGTCAGTACAGCGGATGATTACATCCAATGAAGCTGTCGTTGAGTTGAAAACGCCGATAATTCAGGCCCATGTTCAAGTGGAACCGACATTGGTTGAGCAGGGAGGCACGGTCACGTTCGAGGTACGTGTGGCGAATAAGGGCAATTTGCCGGCACGCGTACAATTGGGGGGCATTTTGCCTGAGGGTGCAAAATGGCTTGGGCAAGCTGCGGGTCAGATCCAATGGAGCATTCCGGAATATTCCACGCCAAGGATTCTGCATGTGGGGGAAATTGAGCCGGGAACGGAAAGGAACATCTCCTATGTAGTGCAGTTATCTTCCGAACAGACAGGTACGCTGCAAGGGGCACTGACCGTCATGTACACGTATGAATGCAATGGACAAAAACGGGCAGGAGAATCCCGATCGAATGAGTACAGCATCATTGTAGAGTATGGTGAAGAATAGGGGGAACACGGTTAACGGTAACTTGCTTGAGGAATTTGCTCCATCTTGGGTGCCATGACATTACACGGACGTAAATGAATGGTATACTAATTGAATATGAACTCGGCAATCAACCCGTGGAATCGGGACGTCGGAGTAGAGGAGGCAGCCACATTGGCAAAAGCAAAAGTAGCAAAAAGACCTACACGGGATGAGTTTGAACTTGAAGAGTTGGGAAATCAGCTGGTTGAAGCCTTTCGTGAACGTTCGGAAGTACTGTTGACGGTATGGGGCAAGGAAGATCAGGTGCAAGGAGTCATTGTCAAAATGGACTCCCGTACACGACTCGTGCATGTAGAGGATACAGAGGAAGAGTTCACGGCGAAGGTACCTTTTCTGGATATCATGCGAGTGCAATCTCCACGGTACTGAACGAAAAAAACAGCTTTTGAATAATTAGGGCATCCGCCCTGTCAAAGTCGTTCTTCCTGCATAAGATAACCCATACCTGTTGCAGAGGAGGTACGGTCAATGAGCGAAGTATTAGGTGGAGAAGCAAGAGGCTACGGATACGGAGGTTTCACTTCTGTAGGTGCCATTCTGGTTCTGTTCATCCTGTTGGTTATCATCTCCAAAGCGTTCTTGGTATAATTGCATATCTCTAAAGAATGAAAGAAGCTCTGCCATCGCGGCAGAGCTTTTTTGTTCGTTCAGACATTGGCGAATTTTGTAGAAAATCGGTGTAAGTCCTGCAGTCGTTATGTTAGAATATAACCATCCCTAGAGAAAGAAAGAGGTGTTTGGATAATGAGCAAAGAGTTAACAGAATCTTTAAATGAACAGATGAACTTTGAGTTTTATTCCGCTCATGTATATCTGGCTATGGCAGCCTATTGTTCCAGCAAAAGTCTGGATGGATTTGCGAACTTCTTCATCGTGCAAGCGGAGGAAGAGCGATTCCATGGCATGAAAATATACAAATTCCTGAATGATCGTGGACAACGTGCCACACTGGCGGCATTGCCAGAACCGAAGAATGAATATGCTTCGATGCTGGATGTATTTGAGCATGGTTATGCTCATGAGCAGCAAAACACGAAAAAATTCTACAATCTGGCTGACATCGCCCTGAATGAACGTGAACATGCAACGATGTATTTCCTGAAATGGTTCATTGATGAGCAGGTTGAAGAGGAAGCATTGTTTGACAACATTATTCAGAAGCTGCGCCGCATCGAAAAAGACAGCAATGCTTTCTACATGCTGGATGCAGAGTTTGGCAAACGTTCGTTCACTGCTCCTGCGGAATAACTGTACGTTGGGAGTCGAGAAGATTTCAGCGACAAAAGTTCATCTACATACAGCATGATGCCTTATGCTGATTGAAGACAAATAAGCCTGCACTTGTGCAGGCTTATTTTTGCATGCAAAGATATTTAATTATGTTATTGATTTGCTTGAATTGGAGCAAAAGTCTATCAAAATCCTGAATATGGGTAATAGAGGATATGTCACAATTGATCTATCCTGGCGGGATCTTTTTTTGCTCAAATCTATCAAATTCGTTTTAAATTTTAGGTTTATCTGACAAAAGTGTAACTCTACCGTAGCCTTTGAAGCGAGAACAAGAGCCGCTATCTTTGATAGTATTAGGATTAATCGCCAAGGGATGAAGGTAGAACACCATGGACACCCGGGGAAATATAACACATAAGGGAGACTTTTAATTATGCTACATATTCGCAAATCTATCATGGTCACACTTGCAATTCTATTAATCATTCCACTATTATTGCCGCAGTCGGTATCTGCCAAATCAGCTACATCGAAGGATAGCGCAAACAAAGCGAGTTCCAAAATCATATACCTGACGTTTGACGATGGGCCAACCGCTCACACAGGTCAGTTACTCGATATTCTCGATCAATATAATGCGAAGGCAACGTTCTTCATGTTGGGTCCTCAGATGGAGCAATTTCAGAAGGCTACCAAACGCATCGTAGCTTACGGGCATGGATTGGGTCTGCATGGTGTGACTCACGTTCCAAGCAAATTCTATAAATCTGCCTATAGCGGATTGAAAGAGATGCAACAGGCCAATGTAAGTCTGAACAAGGTTGCCGGAGTTAAAACAAGTCTCGTTCGGACGCCATATGGTAGTAAGCCATATCTCAAGCCGGCATTTCGTAATGTGCTGCTAGGTCAGGGTGGATTCCATTTATGGGATTGGAATGTGGATTCGGAAGACTGGAAATACAAGAAGGATCACCAGAAAGTCTATAACAGTGTAATGAAGCAGATCCACAATGTACAAAAGAGTGGAACAACGCCTGTTGTGCTTATGCACGACCAGGAAGCGACGTTGAAGGTTCTGCCACAAGTGTTGAAAACATTGAAGGCAGAAGGGTATCGTTTTGAAGTATTAAGCAAGAAAGTACAGCCAGTTAACTTCTGGAATGACAAGCGTTAATCACTTTAATTTGTGGATCAGACAGTAGATAGATCCTGACTATACATTGGATACAACTCACAACCGAGGAGGTACACATCATGAAGAAACAACCATTGTGGATCACCATTCCGGTAACGACAGCCGTTTTACTTGCTCTAGCAGGGTGTGGTGGGCCGGATTCGAATAATGCCTCATCAGATAATGGTTCTTCTCCAACAACCACAGTGGGTGAACAGACCCAGAGCGGAAGCGGTGGTGCTGATTTTTCTAATGAAAATGAAGCGGGAACCAAAGAAAATACGAGCACAACAGATGGTGAAGAAACAACAGGATCGAAGGCGAATGACAACCAAGTTGTCACTGGTCAGGTGGGTGTGAATGAGGTAATCCAGCAAGTTCGCGACCAGTTGACGATGAAGGATGCATCTTTACCCACATCATTCACATTGGACAAGGGTACATCTTTGGGTGCTGCAATACTGTCCAACACTGCTGATGCGTTTAAAGTAAACTTCTATGCTACGACTCAGTCTGTTGCTATCAATGATGCATCGTTAACTGCATCTGGCAGCAAGGTACCTGTACTGGCTTCTTATGAAATGAAGACCTACAAGGACCCCGATCAATCGGAGATTTTCCCTGAGACGGACCTGAAAGACATTCCAACAGACATGGCTGTGGATCTGGGACATGGCATCCAAGGCTTGAGTGAAGGTGCGGCAGGCAGTCAATATCTGACGTGGCAAGAAGGCAGATGGACGCTGCAAATTCGCTCGGTTTCCGAAGATGATATGAATAATCCGGGCATAGCGAAGAAAATGGTGGAGTATCTGGAGTCACATACATTGCCTGTACCGAAAGATAAAGGGTATATTAACGTGGAATACCCAAGTGGAGGAAAGTCTGTTCATGTAACCATCTCATGGCAGGACGGTAATAAAATTTATCAGCTCAAGACTGATCAAGTGCCACTGGAAGCTCTTGGAATGGCTGTATCTGTGAAATCTTAAGCATTTTACAGATACTCTGCAATGTACAAGAAGTGAATAATTAGATTGTTATAATCAACATAAAAAAGCTTGGCCCAGGAAGTGTTTTCCTGGGCCAAGCTTTTATTACGAGCATGTTATTACGACTGACTTGTGCAGCCGAGATACATGCTTATTTATGTTTCAATGGGTTAAAGCGGTACTTTCATTTGAACCACCCTTTTTCCTTGGAACGCGTGATGGCTTCAATACGGTTACTGGCATTTAACTTGTTGAGAATAATGGAGATGTAGTTACGTACCGTGCCCGTTGTGATGAACAGATGTCCTGCAATCTCCTTCGTGTTCTTCCCGTCTGCCATGAGGCCGAGTACGGCGTTCTCCCGTTCAGTCAACGGATTCTCTTCGACATAAGCCTCATCGACCAAGTCGGGAGCGAAGATGCGTCTGCCATTCATGACTTGGCGGATCGCCTCGGCAAGTTCTTCAATCGGACTGTCTTTGAGCAGGTAGCCACGTACACCACCCTTGAGGGCACGTTCGAAATATCCGGTCCGGGCAAATGTGGTCAGGATAATGACCTTGCAGCTCATTCCTTTGAGTTCTTCTGCGGCTTCGAGGCCGCTTTTCACGGGCATTTCTATATCCATCAGACAGATGTCGGGTGTTAGCTCCTGGACAAGGGCAAGGGCCTCCTGGCCGTTGCTGGCACGTCCGACGACTTCCATATCTTCCTCGAGATTAAGCAGGGAAGACAAGGCACCGAGCATCATGCGCTGATCTTCTGCGATTACAATTCTAATCATGATTCTGCCTCCTTTATCGGTTTGCGGACGAGTTTGGGAACATGAATCACGATCGCTGTACCCTGGATATCTGTACCAGAGCGAATATCCAGACATCCGTTTACAAATTCAAGTCGTTCCTTCATGCCCAGAATTCCTGTTCCGCGCCGATCCTGTTTACGAGTTCGTTCTATTCCGACACCGTTATCCTGCACGGTTAGCACATTATCGGCGGGTGTCTCCTCAATGAGGAGGGTACATGTTGTTGCCTGACTGTGTTTGACCACATTGGTGACGGCTTCTTTCAAGCACATGCCGAGCACATTTTCATTCAATTGCGACGTGTCTTGCAGCTTCGGATTACCTTCCAGCACAAATTCAATCGAAGCGGCCTTCAGAATCTGCTCTGCCCGGAACAGTTCATCGACCAATTGCGTCCCACGCATGGTTGTTACCATTTCGCGGACTTCCTTCAGAGCTGTACTTGCCGTTTGTCTGAGGTCGTTCAATTCAATTTCGGCCTGATCGGGATTATTGCGGAGCAGCCGCTTCGCGAGATCGGTTTTGAGCCCGATCAGGGAAAGTTTCTGTCCAAGTGTATCGTGCAGATCACGAGCGATACGTTGACGTTCTTCCATTTTTACGAGATCATCGAGTCGTTTGTTGGCATTCTCCAATTGGCCTTCCAAATGTTCAGTCTTATTTTTATTATACGTACTGATTGGAAGCAGGATGGAGGCCATTAAGCTGATAAATACAAACGGGAACTGACTCACGAGCAATGAACTCTGATTGATAAATCCATAATTAATGGTTAGGAAACTGGCTCCTAGATTCACCGAGTAGAGGGTGAAAAAACCGGCTTTATTTTTAATATTCCCAATAAAAAAAGCAAGAAACAATGAGAAATAGGCATAATCATAGGCGATAGTCATCGTAATGGATATGGCAATGAGCAACCCAATCCACATGTACACCTGCCAGCCCTTGGTAATGAAGGCAAGCAGATAACAGACGAAGAAGACGAGAATGATCACAATACCCGTTACCATTGTCCATAATTTGGAATATTGTGAAATGTAGTAGAAGGGCAGGATGAAAAAGACAAGCCATACATAAGGGTTCAACCCTGTATTTTTATAAAAGATCTGCATCCACTTTTGAATGGAAATTCTCCTCCTCAAATTGCAATGTACTCAAACTTAGCCTGACTGTAGCATGACTATGGCTTGAATACAAGAAAACGAATCCGACAGAGTTAAGGCTTCTCTGTCAGACCCGCTGGATTGGTTACACGGATAGGCGGTTGAACATACGGCTTGCGGGATAAGTTTTTGAGCTGTTTGAAACTAATAAATTGTTTGGAATCTTCATCCCATAAGCGGAAGCGCAGGGCAACCAGACTGGAACGTAGTGTAATGGTCGTTGCTTTTTGCAAAGGCGGTGTTGCATTATGTGCTTCTTCCAGGAAATAGTTGGGTACACGCGGGCTCAAGTGATGCACATGGTGGAACCCGATGTTACCACTGATCCATTGCAATAATTTTGGCAATTTGTAATAAGAACTGCCTTCAACCGCTGCTTTTACATAACTCCATTCATCTTCATGTTCAAAGTACGTTTCTTCAAACTGATGCTGAACGTAGAACAACCAAATTCCGAAGAAACCGGAGAAGAAGAATATAGGTGCTTGCACCATAACAAAAGCTTGCCAGCCAACTAACCAACACATGGCAGCATATAGCGCAACGATCAATACTGTAGTCAAGTGAGTATTAATACGTTCTTTACGTCTTGCGCCTTTGCGGTTAAAGCGATAGGCGAGAAGGAACACATAGATGGGTCCGATACAAAACAATACAAACGGATTACGATAAACCCGGTAGAACAGACGACCCCAAGGGGAAGCTTCTTTGTATTCGTCAACGGTCATGACCCAGATATCGCCTACACCACGTTTGTCGAGATTACTGCTGGTTGCGTGATGGATGGAATGCTCGGCTTTCCATTGTTGATAGGGTGTTACTGTTAATACACCTGTAATGGTACCGAGAATATCGTTGGCACGTTTGCTTTTAAAGAATGAACCATGACAGCAGTCATGGAAGATGATGAATGTCCGTAGTACAAATCCGGATGCCACCAGGGCAATCGGGAAGGTTAGCCAGTAGGAAACCGATAAGCTAAAGTAAGCTGCAGCCCATAGCAAGAAGAGCGGGAGCAATGTATTGATTAACTGACGGATACTTAATCTGAGATCATTTTTTTCGTAAGGGGTGACTTCTTTTTTTAGCGCCATTTCTTTGTTTCTGCTCATTGACGTATGTCCTCCTTCAATCGTTATAGCTGTAGTCAGCTACAACTTGGCGTTTCCCGGTAGAACTTTCCTTTAGGAAGCGTTTTTATCATTGTAAAACAAACCGACCATGACAGTAAGTCATAAACGTCAGCCTTCTATAATGATGAATATCAATGATGACCCATGACATTTGTCATGGGTGCATGATGTTGAATGGCTTTGCAGAAGAGAGCAGAGAACGGTTTTGTAAATTCCTTTGCACAAATCACGCAACAATTTGTATTATGTATACAAATTTTGTTGTGGGCATGGTAAAATCTATCTTTGAGTGATTATGACAACTTATGAGACGGGTCGATTAGGTTGATTTCTGATGGATTGGATGGAATGCATGATGAAGAAACGAATTACGGATATTCTATTTATTATGGCAGGTGCATTTCTGTTTGCACTGGCGGTGAACCTGTTCGTCATCCCAAACGATTTGGCTGAAGGCGGCGTCACGGGTATCACGATTATTTTGTATTACCTGTTTGAATGGTCCCCTGGACTAATGAACTTGATCCTGAACGGTATTTTGTTAATTGTGGGATATCGGTTTCTTGATAAAACGACTACGGTGTATACGATTATTGCGGTCGTATTCAACTCGTTGTTCCTGCATCTGACGGAGAGTTGGACGATTGCATCGGATGAACTCTGGATTAATACCATCTTTGCTGGATTATTTGCCGGTCTTGGTATTGGCTTGATTGTTAGAGTGGGAGGCACAACGGCGGGGACAGTGATCTTGGCCCGACTTGCCAACAAATATCTGGATTGGAATATCAGTTACGGACTTCTTTTTTTCGATCTGATTGTGGCCTTTTCTTCATACTTCATCATTGGACCACAAGGTTTAATGTGTACCATTGTCTTGCTGTTTGTCGGAACCAAAACGATGGAGTTCATTATTGAAGGACTCAATCCGAAAAAGGCCGTTATGATTATCTCTTCCAAACAGGATGAAATCGCGAAGCAAGTCATTGAGAAGATGGACCGCGGAGTGACCGTTCTATCCGGTCATGGGTATTACACGAAAAATAAGAAAGAAATTCTATACATTGTGATTAGCAAACAGGAAGTTTCTATGCTGAAGAAAATTGTACGAGCAGAAGACGAGATTGCTTTTATCACTATTCATGATGTGCGTGATGTATTCGGTGAGGGATTCATTGAACTCTCCAAAACTTGATACATTTATATAGAAGAAAGAAGTTGCGGTGAAAGCTCACTGCAGCTTTTTTTGTTGCGATGATGTGGGAATATCATGTCATCTATTAGAGCATAAAAAGCTGTACACCCCCAAAAGGCGGTGATATATTGAATTTAATTAATTTGTTAATAAACTTAACTAACTAATCATTTAGCATAATTTCCAAGAGCTTTAATCGAATTATGCAAAATGCTAACTATAAAAGGAGGGGATAACATGGCTGGCACACCGCAATATATCCGCAATCTGAATGAAAATCTGATTATGGATGCTCTGATAACTCAGGGAACAATGTCCAGAGCGGATATCAGCCGCCAGACCGGACTTAGTAAACCCACGGTGTCGTCGGCGGTCGAACATCTGATTGACCGTAATCTGGTGAGAGAGACCGGGAGAGCTGATAACGCTCAGGGTCGCAAAGCAACGCTCATTCGTTTCAATGAAACGGCTTATTACGTCTGTGGCATAGATCTCGGAGCAACACGTATTCGGATCGCATTATCCGATCTGAATGGAGAGATCCTCGCCTATCGAACGTATCCCATGGTAGTCCAAGCAGCCAATGACCTCAAAGAAGCGACAATGTTGGAGCTGCTTCGAAGCCATATGAACGCATTGCTTGACGAGAATCATCTGAACTGGAATCAGATTCAGTGCATCGGGTTTGGCATACCGGGTGTAGTACTACCCGAAACGGGGCGTATCAGTCGTATTGTGGACCCGTTAGTGGGTCTGGAACAAGCCTTCTCGCTGGAGTCGTTGTCTGGTGCATTTCCCTGTGAAGTAATCTTGGAGAATGATGTGAATCTTGCGGCGCTGGGGGAGTACATTGTTGGTGCAGCAACAGGTTATCCTTTGTTTCTTTTCTTCTCCATCGGGACAGGAACGGGTGCTGGCATCATGGTGAATGGTAAACTGCTTCGAGGTCTTAGTGGGTTAACCGGGGAGATCGCGGAGATGCTGATGGAGGATGGTCGTCGTTTGGAGGAAGTACTTTCAGCAGATGGTCTGATGCAGCTGGCGAAACGTCACCTTTATGCACATGCTGAACTAATGGAAGCTGCTGATTCGGGTGCGGATGTAAATGTAGATGCAGATGATCTTCGCAGAAACCTTACTCCCGAGAAGTTATTTGAAGCTGCACGCAGTGGAGAAGTAGAGGCGTTAGAGATTCTAAAACATTACAGCCAGTTGATTGCTTCAGCTCTGCGTCAGATTAGCGTGGTGCTTGCTCCTGATCTGATTGTGCTTGGCGGAGGCGTAGGAGGAAACGGTGATGTGTTGTTGCCGTTATTAAGACAGATCATATCTGAGCAATTCCCGGTGCAGCCACAGTTAATCTGTTCCAAGCTCGGTGAGCAAGCTGTTGTCACTGGCGCGGTGCAGGTGGCAGTACAACAAACGATGCTAAATCTGCAACAGGAAACCATGGAATAGATATTGGATTTACACATGTAAGGAGGGAAACGGGATGACAGAATCCGTGAAAAACGTAAGTAATGATCGCCAGTCCAATCAGGCTGGTACGGTTGGAGGTGATCGATCCGGCTGGATTGCAGGTATTGACATTGGAGGCACCAAAACATTAATGCTCTTGTCATCACAACAGGCTGGAAGTGAAGTTCATGAACGTCGGTTGCCTACTCTTGCCAGTGATCAGCCGGATGAGTTCTTCCGCTGGTTATTCACTGAATTGCAAACGTTCTGCCGTGAGGTTGGATGCAGTCTGGGTCAACTTTCGGGAGTAGGCTTGGGATTCCCTGGTGTGATTCTGCAGGAGGAGGGAATACTGCGAAGTGCTCCAGCTTTTCAGTGGCCTGAGCAAGATATTCGCCCTGTTATTGCGAAATATTACAGCGGGAATATCATGTTGGACAATGATGTGAATATGGCCGCGATGGGAGAATATGATCAAGGGGCAGCGCAGGGACATCATCACTGTGTGATGGTCACGGTTGGAACAGGCATTGGAGCCGCTCTTATCCTGAATGGACAGCTGTATAGCGGTCAGAATGGAGCAGCAGGTGAGATTGGGCATTTCATTGCAGGAGACGAAGGGCTTCATACCGGTTACGTCGTGGATGCGGATTCTTTTGGCATATTCGAGCAAGTGACTTCAGGTACGGGGATTACCGAACAGGCGAGACGTTATTTTGCAGATGGAAAAGGAAGTGCCTTATCTCTGATCATAAGTCTGGCAGGGGAGAAAGTGGAACAGATCGAAGCCAGACATGTATTCAAAGCAGCAGAATCTGGTGATGTTGCTGCACTGGAGATCCTGGAACTGCCCATGCGTTATATGGCGAGAGGTCTGGCGAATATTATAGCTTTACTTAATCCTTCCATTATTGTGATCGGCGGTGGCGTGGCAGCATCCAACCCATCCTATTATCTAAATGAAGTACGTACACGCCTTGAACGATATACTGTTCTGCCTGCACGTTTAGCTATAGCTGAACTAGGGAACAAAGCAGGCGCGATCGGGGCATTGGCTGCAATCAGGTCAAGTCTAGCACGGACGTATCAATAGAGAATAGGCGAAGCCACTACAGAATTAAAGGATGGAGATCCGGATGAGAAGCAGACATATGAAGGCTTACACAGAGAAAACAAAAGCCGATTCCAATGATGCAAGACGTGTTTTACTCAAATTGCAGGGCCTGTATCTGTTTATGGGACTTGCGGGAGGAATGTTTAACCCGTACATTAATCCCATATTGGTTGCACAAGGTTTTTCCAGTAAAGAAACCGGATTTATTATGGCGTTTGGCACACTTGTATCCATTATTCTTCAACCCATATGGGGAATTCTGGTAGATAAATTTAAAAAGACACGGTTCGTACTGGTAATAAGCTTGCTTGTTCCTGCATCGTTAGCGTACTTCTACAATATTCAAGTGTACATTATATTAATATTGATTTATACTTTATGCACTATATTCCAAGTGACTCAGATACCCGTGGCTGACTCCTATGCGGTTACCGCGGCGAGAGCAGCCAACACCTCATATGGCATGATCCGACTCTTCGGCAGCATAGGAACGGGAGTTGGTGGATTTGCAGCAGGGATGTATCTCTCCCAGTTTTCCATTCACATGTTATGGCTGCCATTTCTGATGTTTAACGTTCTGAGCGCCATACTGGCAAGTACACTTCCCCGGCAGACGAGCATCTCCTCGTCCTCGGTAACCTTCTCCGTAGGTTTGGCAAGATTGCTCCGAAACCGGACATTCCTTCTATTTCTAACAGGTTGTTTCCTGGTTAACCAAACGCTTACTGCATTTAACTCCTTTTTCGTTATTTCATTTCAGATGGCTGGCGGTTCTGTGACCATGACAGGTACGGCGCTGTTGCTTGCGTCGATTACCAATGTTCCATCCATGTTGGCGGCGGCATTCATCCTCCGAAAATGGGGGCATGAACGGACGATGCTGCTTGCAGCCGGGGCGTATATGTTACGGTGGGGAATACAATGGCTATGGCCGACACCTGAGGTGATGATTGGTGTGCAGGTGCTGCATGGATTATCCTTCGGATTCTTCTATATCGCAGCAGTGGAATATGTGGCTTCTGTTACGGGACGGGAGATGCAGGCCACAGGACAAAGTTTATTTAACATGGTATTTGCCGGCCTGGGCGGAATTGTTGGTAATATGCTTAACGGATATTTACTCGATTCCGGCGGTCCATCATTGATGTATCTGTCTTGCACGATCAGTGCGGCACTAGGATCAGTGATTCTGTATATCGTTAGCAGGCAGGCCAAAGAACAGAGAAGATCATACTCATTAGAATAGAGATGGAAGGAGTTGGAGCCTATGAAAGTAAATCTGAAGCGGAATTGGCACACCAAGTTGATGTATTCCTATTTTCCTATTTTTCTGCTTACGATTTCCATTCTGATCTTTCTCTCCTTCCTGATTGTCAACGAACTCTCGCGTAATGAAACGCAAAAGGCCGACATGATCTCCACCCGCTATATCGTAGATACACTTGAGCGCTCGCTGAGCGACATTGAACTTCGGTTGCTAGAAGACATTGGTGCGAACAAGACATACAGTCGTTTTCTGGAAGCTGGACAGGGGCAATTATCGAGTCAGTTCATCTATGATGCGGCAAGCGGGCTGGGACGGATGCTGGATCAGCAGGATATGATTCAATCCATTTATCTCTATCGCATGTCGGATTCTCAGATTCTTACGCCCAGAGGCATGATGCGCTTGGAAGATTTCCAAGATCGTGCCTATATTGAGCAAGCCTTGAAAGATCGCGAGAACCTCGGTTGGAACCTGCCGCGTGAATACAAGGAACGTTCCTTTGACGTACCTTCACAGGTGATTAGCATGAATAAATGGCTTCCTTTGCCGTGGGGCGGGGAAGGTCTGCTCGTCATTACCATTCGCATGTATGCAGTAGAACGGCAGATTGATAACATGACGAATGAAAAGTTGTCTGTTCTTCAGGTTCGGGACAAGAGCGACAATCTGATCTATACCGCGCATCAAATGGACCCTTCAGCCGGTGAAATCCTTAATCGTGTGTCTGCGGACAAGCTTGGTCTGGTCTTCGAGAGTGGCATTCAATCCGGACAGCTGTATTCATGGGTATCGCTTGTCTCCTATGTGTGGATCGGCATTGGTTTATTAACGATAGTTGGTGCAGTGGCGGGACTGATCTACATTACGCGCAGAAATACTCGGCCCATCCAGCTCATCATGAATCGAATTCAGGCGCTACAGCCGCGTGCCGAGGAGGATGAAGTAGCTCCGTCCGTCAAGGATGAACTGGCTCTAATCGACCGTGCGCTGGAACATCTGATTGCTCAAACGGTTGACTATGAGAAACAGCATCATGAAAACTTGCTAATTCACCGTAGACAGTTGCTTGTTGATCTGATGGAAGGAGAGCGAATGGATTCGTTCCGTCAGCGACTTCGCCATCTGCAGCCACTAGAGGAACGGTTCATGGAACCGAAGAGTGTTGCTGTACTCATTGCGGAGATGAATGGCGACGATCTTTCAACCAATCAGAATATTTTGAAGATTGCTCTCATGAATGTGGTGGAAGAACTTGCGCAGAACGAGACCCAGTTTGGTGGCTGGGCTGAATGGTTTGGGAACCGCAGACTTATTGTGGTGATCGCATCGGATGAGAAGGAAGGACTGGATCGTGAATTGCTCATGGATCTGGCTAAACAGATGCATATGTGGATTGCGGAACACTTCCGACTCCGGTTTACCTTTGGCATTGGACGAACCGTATCGGGCTGGGAGGAGATCACGCGATCCTATGCGAGTGCAGATGCGGGTCTGCAGCATAGGCTTACCCTTGGTAAAGATGCGATTGTTCTCAGTGAACAGCTGCCGGATCGTATTGAGCTACAGTCGTACAAATACTTGCAGATGCTCGCTGACTTTGTCCGTGAATTCAGGCTTACGGGTGATGGCTGGCGGACACAGCTGGATCAGATGTTTGTTGCGTTCAGCGAAGATCAGATTACAGATAATGATATTCGTATGTTGCTGCAGGCATTAATTCAGATGTTGTCCCGTGAATTCGGGGAGCTGTCTGAGCGGTTGCAAAGCCAATTTGCCGAGGAAATCCTGACTCGCCTTCGCAGTGATATTCAGCAGGTGGAGACACTGGAGGGAATTCAAGAGATTTTGCAGCAATGGCTTAAAGAGGTCTATCGTAATTATGTGTCTGTGAATGAAACGAAAAGTCATCGAGCGATGATCAACGAGCTACGGATCTATATTGAAGAGCATTTTGATGATCCGGATCTGTCGCTGAAACATCTGAGTGATCGGTTCCAAATCTCGGGCAAATATGCAAGTTATTTGTTCAAGGAAGAGTTTGAGATGAAGTTTGTTGATTTTCTGGTTAAACTGAGAGTAGAGAAGGCCTGCCGTCTGTTGTCTGCATCCGATATGGCTGTTCAGGATATTGCTCTGCAAGTGGGATACGCCAATGCGATCTCCTTCGGCAGAGTATTTAAACGAATTATGGGCGTGACACCAGGGGACTACCGCAAGCAGAGTGGAAAACAAGGGGAACAATAATGATGTTGGACGTGTCAGAACATTCAAGCATCGTATGAAAAGCAATATTCATAGATATTTTTCATGAAATCTCTTGTATGAGGGTAAGGTCTTAGCCTTATCGAGCTTTTACAAGAGATTTTTTGATGTTTAATTTAACATCTTAGGCCAGTGTAGCTGGTATGTTAAGGAATTTTACGAATGTCCTATACTAACAATATGACAATCCATTAATTCATAGGGAAGGAGTTGAAGAAGATGTACACATACGGACAGCAAGTGTGGGGATCGGTAGATATCAATAGGCGGGTTACCATCACAGCAAGCAACAACACATTCACATTTAATGTAGATGACTCGTCATATACGATAACTATACCTGATGGTACCTACATGACCACTCGCCAAAGGCATGAATCGGAACTTGTGCAGGCCATTTCGAAGGTGGCGTCAGCCCAGAACATTCCTGTGAAGTTTATTTTGGGCGGAATGCATTATGATGAGAAGTATAATGTGTTGATTTTGGAACATACGGACACGAGCAACGAACATGTTATCGATCAATTTGCGGGAAATGCCATTGATACGTTGTTTGGTCAAGTGAAGTTTAATCTTCCGCCGAGGGATTAGTGCATGAAATGCTTTTAAATCTGCTACACATGGAGATCACTACAAATGTGGTCTCTTTTTGTTATGGGTTGATGGGAGTATCCAGCGGAAAAAGGATTATTGCGAATTCGGTTATACAAGATTGTACACAAGAAATCAAGGTGAATTGAACACTGTGTGTTATTATAGTTAACATATAAGGTGTGAAAATTGTATATTGTCAGGAAATATGTTTATATATCGCGGTAATTAACTTAAAAAACGTGAATTTTACATTTTGAAAATAGTTTATTGTCTAAATATCAGATCGTATGTAATGATTAGTGACATTCACAGGTGCAACAAAATGGAATGAACAAAGTGGAGTGGCAATCATGTGAATTCATTCAGAGAGTGTGCGAAAGGGGAAAGGTCAAATGAGATTATTTCAAAGACGTAAGGCAGGCAAGGCAAGTTCAATCCTCGCAGTGGTAACAGCATTCACTCTATTATTATCTGCATGTTCGTCAGGAAGCGAATCAACATCTTCATCTGGAGAGTCGGGTTCGGGGGAAAAAACGACTTTGAAAGTGGAAATCTTCGACCGGGGAAACACACCGGCGGGCTACACCATCTCGGACAGTTATCTGACTCGCTTCATTCATGAGAAGTTTGGTGATCCAAACAACATCGATGTTCAGTTTGTTCCGGTACCCCGCTCGGAGGAAGTACAGAAGCTTAACGTTCTGATGGCGAGTGGCTCTGAAGTACCTGATATCGTCTTTACCTACGATTCGGGAACATTCAACCGTTATGCACAACAAGGTGGTTTGACGGAACTTACGGATCTGATCAATCAAACGGGTCCTAACCTGAAAAAATTGCTGGGAGATGAAACGCTGGCCTACGGTCAATACGATGGACAACAGTTTGCGGTTCCAGGTAAACGTCTTGTACTTGGCAAGTACGCATCCTATGTTCGTCAGGACTGGTTGGATGCACTCGGTTTGCCATCACCTGAGACAGCTGAGGAGCTGCATACAACACTGAAGGCCTTTAAGGAAAAAGATCCGGGTAAGGTCGGCACAGGACTTATCCCGATGGGGATGTCCATTGCCTCGGCTCAATATGAACCCCTGATCTGGTCATTCATTGAACCACTGACGGAAGAACAAAAATATACGTTAACACAACAATTGGGTTCCAATGACTATCCAACGTTGTTGCCTGGTTTCAAGGACGCTCTGAAATATATGAACACACTTTATAATGAAGGCTTAATGAGCAAGGACTTTGGACTCGACAAAGACAAGAAAAAGCTGTGGGAAGATGTGTCTAACGGCAAAGTTGGATTCTACACTGAGGATGCAGGGGAGATTTACATCTCTGGTACGTACAAAAACCTGCAAACCAATCAACCTGGTGCAGTGATGACACCGATTGATGCATTCAAAAACTCCGAAGGCAAATTCGCCAAACCAGCATATGCACCCAATGCGATGTATGTCATGATTCCAAAATCGAGCAACAATGCGGAAGCAGCGATGAAGTATCTGGATTGGATGGCTTCAGGCAACAACTTGTTCGACCTGCAATTCGGTGTTGAAAATGAGAACTATGAGCTCGTGGATGGAGTTCCACTGATCAAAGATGATGCTTCTCCTGAAATCGCAGGTCGTATCTATAATTCCGGTGACATTGCCATTATCGTCAATGGTAAATACGTTGGAGATGACAAGAAAAATGAAGAGGCTTATGTCGTACAGGTAGAGTCGAAGTATCGGGATGATATGCGCAAGTCGGTAGCGATTTCCAACACAGATACCATCCAGCCGGTACGTTTCTCCAAACCTATTGATGCAGAAGCGCGCTACGGTAACGGACTGAAAGACAAATTCATGGAGTTCTTCGTGAAAACAACCATTTCCAAACCCGCTGATTTTGAAGCCACCTATGACAGCATGATGAAGGATTACATGGCGAGCGGTGGTCAAGCGATCCTGGATGAACGTACAGAAGCTTACAATGCGATGAAATAAGTAGAGTAGAGATCACATCTAATGCGTATGGCAACAAAGAACAGGGATTTCATCAAGGCGATGACAATATCGTCTTGATGAACAAATCCTGAATGACATGGGGGGAAGGTTTATGAAAACAAGCATCTATTTCCGCAGAAACTGGCAACTATATGCGTTGCTCCTACTGCCCATGATCTACTTCATTATTTTCAAGTATGGGCCAATGTATGGCGTGCAGATTGCGTTCAAGGATTTTAACTTCTTTCAAGGTATCGCCGGTAGTGAGTGGATTGGCTTGGATGCATTCAGAGAAGTGTTTCAAAATCAGGGATTCTACACGGCATTACGTAACACGTTAGTACTTAATATGCTGGATTTGCTGGTTTCCTTCCCGGCACCACTTATATTAGCCATCTTATTGTTCGAGCTGAAGAAGGCTTGGTTCAAAAAGTTGGCACAGACCTTACTGTACATTCCTCACTTTATTTCGTGGGTTATTATTGGAGGGATCGTGCTTCAGGTATTCGGTACACAATCCGGTTTCATTAACAATATCTTAATGAGCATGGGATTTGATCCATTGCCATTCCTTTCAGACAAAAACTATTGGCTCTTCACGTATCTTGCGGTAGGCGTGTGGCAGAGTGCAGGCTGGGGTACGATTCTGTATCTGGCATCCCTGACAGGAATTAACCGGGAACTGTACGAAGCGGCAGAAGTGGATGGAGCAAGTCGGTTACGCAGAATCTGGCACATCTCCTTGCCAGGCATCAAAACGACGATTGTTACCTTATTGATCATCAATGTCGGCAACATGATCTCTATCGGCTTCGACCGACCATTTATTATCGGTAACGTGGCTGTACGTGAATACTCGGATGTGCTCAGCACGTTTGTCTATCGTGTCGGTTTACAATCTGGTCAGGTTACGCTCGCAACAGCTGTAGGTTTGTTCCAGGCATTAGTGGGACTTGTCTTCATACTCGGAGCGAACTATACGTCCAAGAAATTAACCGATGAGAGCATTATGTAGTGGATTGAATCACATATGATCTGTAAGGAGTGAGTGGGATGTCTGAAAACACGGCGAATCGAATATTCAACACGGTAAACGTCATTCTTATTGTCATTACGATGGTGCTGTGTCTTGCACCATTCATTCATATTATTGCGATCTCGCTCAGTTCGAACCGGGCGATCGGTTCAGGAGAAGTTTCCTTTTTCCCAAAAGAGTTGTCCTTTGAGGCTTATACTAAAGTATTTGCAGATGGATCAATGATTCGTTCCCTCATCTATACGATTTGGCTTACCGTCCTGAGTACGGTACTAAGCATGGTGATGACCATTGCAGCAGCTTATCCACTGGCGAAGAGTAATCTGAAAGGGCGCAAATGGTTCATGCTTGTCATTGTGGTGACGATGTTCTTCAGTGGCGGCATTATCCCCGAGTACATTTTGATCAAAAATCTACATTTACTCGATAGCACATGGGGACTTATTCTGCCTGGATTGATTAGTCCGTTCTATATGATTATCCTCATTACCTTCTTCAGAGGCATTCCCGAAAGTCTCGAAGAAGCGGCGGGCATTGATGGAAGCAGCCACTTCGGAACACTTATGCGCATTATCTTGCCGCTATCCCTTCCGGTTATGGCGACACTGAGCCTGTTCTACGCGGTAGGACGGTGGAATGGTTTCCAGGATGCACTGATGTATATCACCAAGCCTGAGCTATACCCTTTGCAATTGAAATTGTATCAGATGATTCAGCAAAACCAGATTACAGAACTGATGCAGAACGAAGGCATTGGCGCCGTTCAGGTCCTGCCTGAGAGTCTGAAAGCAGCCAGCGTTATATTCTCAACGTTACCGATCCTGCTTGTGTATCCGTGGTTGCAGCGGTACTTTATCAGTGGCGTAATGGTAGGTGCTGTAAAAGGTTAATAGAGGTTGTTCAAAAAGTTCGGTTTTGATTACGAATGATGCCTAGTGGCATCATCAGCTTCTTGGTACTGAAAACTGATCTTTTTGAACACGCAGCTATAGTCTCAGGAGGTCCATGACATGACACAACGAATGGTAGAGAAGATGTCGAAAGAGCAGCAGTATCTTGTAGATCAATCCATGTCGATGATGGATAGCTTCTATGATAAGGAACTGGATCTGCTTCGTAGTTTCGAAGAAGAGGATTCATCGCAGTACAGCACACGAGCCAGTGCGCATTATGCGCTCGGGTTGTTGATTCGAAATGAGCCTGGTGATGTGGAACGCGCGATACGGGTGTTCCACAAGGTGCTCAATTTTCAATATGACGCTCCAGATGAAATCTATCACGGAACCTTCGCGACCCGACCCAATGATGTGCATCCACCAGCGGGTCACTATGCTTGGAAATCTTTTGCGCCAGGCACGGCCTATTTCCTGGAACTCACCTTTGAGAAGGTGTCTGCGCAGTTTATCCATAAACTACAGGAAGAGGGATCTCTGCTCACAGAGGCGGCAGATTCCAAACAACTGAAACGCCTGTTTCATTCGGCAGTGAATCAGGTTCTGCCACCGGTCTGGATCAGTTATGATCCCAACTGGCGCGAGTTTATCGCTTGTGTCTGTGTGGTCGTAACTGCTGAATTCGCCGAACTTATGCCGGAGACCCTCATGAATCTGATGGACCATGCGATGGAACTGGCTGTTCAAGGGTCAGTAGAACGAAGATTATCCGACGTAATTCCAATGAATACGAATATTGAGTTGATGCACATTTTCATCACCCACTACTATGGTCACCGCTTGAACCGGACAGAATGGATTCAGCATTCGGATGAACAGGCAGAAGGGTTGATGCAGGAGTTTGAACAATACGACGGTACATTCGCCGAGTTCAATACCACAACGTATTACGGAGTCGATCTGTCCGTGCTTGGTATGTATCGAAAGTATGGGCTCACCGAACGTTTGGTTGAAATTGGACATCGGATTGAACACGGGTTGTGGAATAACATTGCGCTATACTACAATGCCAACCTGGAGAATCTATCCGGCCCGTTCTCTCGGGCTTACGATATGGAGATGCGAGAGCATAGTTCGATCGGTGTATTTATCTATCTCTTGCTCGGTGAAGGGTATGAATATCTAACAGGAATCAACTGTGAGTCAGGCCATGATCCGATGATTGCGCTCCTTGGGGTGGATGTGCCCACGGAAGCCGTACCGTATTTCAAGGCTCATCAAGAAGATCGTCTTGTGCAAAAACAATTTATGGAACTGTGTGAGCGCAATGATCCGGCCTCCAATCGGAATCTATGTACAGCCAAAGCCTGGATTGGTGAGGATCGGATGATTGGGGCCATGTCTGGAAGCGTGAATACCAACGGCCAGATGCATCCCGCCACGATTCACTGGCAGACAGAGACGGGTGAGCGTTATTATCTTCGCTTGATCCGCCGTGATGTAGGCGAGGGGTGGAACAGCCATCTACGCGGAGTAACGTTCGATGCGGACCTCACACCAGATTCGTTAACCATTGATGTGGAGCTGGATACGGCGGAAGAGATCGACGTTTATTTTGAAATCAGAGGGCCATCCCTTCGTCAGCAGGACATTACACCAGCGTTATGGCAATTCCCTGGACTTACGTGTACCGTGAAGGCTGAGGCGCCTGAACCATCCGTGTTAATGTACGTGAATCATGCGGAGATCATCTATCGTTATGTGCCTGGAAAGACTGCGAACAGGATGAGATTTGAATTGACCATCTGTGAAGACAACGGTATGAGGAATAAATAGGTATATAAGATGAACTGAACATTTACACGAGAACGAAGAGTGCAGAACCGATCTGAAGAAGCGGAGCGTTCGCCTGAAAGCTTTCTGCAAGAAAGCTGCATCGGAAGCATAAGCTATCACCGGATTTTTCCCTTTGGAGAAGGGGATCAAAAAAATCTGGGGATAACAGCGATTGGAAGATGGTACTTCAATTGGGATTATCTAGTATAAAGTTTATTGGTTCAACTTATATAGATAGAGATAAATGGAATATGAATGGGAGATAGAATGAGAGACAGGAGGACCAGTCATGTATACAGACAAACAAGAATATTCGTTCTCAACATGTTGGAACATCAAACGTCATACGACCGGACAAGGCATGATTGAAGAGATCAAGTCTCTTGGATTCAAACAGGTGGAGCTGAATTATAACGTTACGGAAGAGTTGCTGAAGACGATAGAACCGATGATTGAACGGGGCGAGATCGGTGTATCCAGTGTGCATAATACATTTCCACATGTGCCTGATCCGGATTACGGGACGGATTCCGTCCTGCTCGGATTTGATGATGAGCCGCGCCGCAAACGGGCGATTGAACTGTTACTTCGCTCAGCTGAGTACGCACATCGTTATGGTGCCAAGGCTGTTGTTGTACATCCCGGTGAGGTGCCGTTTGAATACAATATAGATGAAGCGTTGAAAAAGATATACCACGATCAGGGGCCGGATTCACCGGCGTATCAATCTTTATGGCAAGAGATGATTGAGAAGCGGGAAGATGGCAGTGCTCATTATCTGAGCCGGATTCAGGAAAGTCTGGAAGAGGTATGTGACTTGTCGGAGCAGCGGGGATACGGGGTGAATTTCGGTATTGAGACCCGTTCACGCTGTTATCAGATGCCGACTTTGCACGAAGCGGGAACCATCATTGGACGAATGAAGGGCGCACCGCTTGGTCTCTGGTACGATATTGGTCACGGCATGATGATGGATCGAATGGGCCTATATGATAATGTACGTGAGGCTAACGCGTTAATTAATCACGTGGTTGGTGTGCATATTCATGAAACCGTAGGGTTGGCAGATCATTGGTGTCCATACATTCATAGTAAAGACATGACATTTTTTGATTCGTTTTTGGATATTATCGACCGTTCTCCGGTGAAAGTATATGAGTTAAAAGCCGCGTGTACACCGGAAGAGATTGATGAGAGTCACGGATTGATTACGTCTCGCATTGCTGAACGTCAAGCGGCACGTCAGCGCGGATAGGGAGATTGGTATATTTTCAGCTAAGTGCATGGATAGGTGACTGGTAGGGGGACGGAGGAATGTGAAGTATTCTTCTCGGCAGATATCTGACATCCAATTGGAGTAGAAGGTATCGGCTATCCCATGTTGTGCGGGGATGTTTAATGGAAAAGGGATCGGTTTCATCGGCCTGCAAGGCTTGGTGAGACGGATCCCTTTTTTTGATTTTGTTTGATATGTAAATGTGATTAGTCTAAAGCTTTCATCCAGATCACATTTAGAAAGCGTTTTGGCACACACACCACTTCATCGCTTGGCAATCTTTGAAACGCTAACGAACCTGACGCACCTTATTCCAAGCATATGAGCCATATTGAAATCGTAACGAATCTGAGACGTCTTATCTCATCGTTTTTAGCAGGTTTTTGCCCATTTTCACTCTTCTGCTCCCGTTTAGCAATGCTGAGATTCGTTAGAATTTTCAGATCAGTCTAAACAAGGTAATAAGCTGCTTCAGATTCGTTAGAGTTCAAGAAGTGAGTCACAACTTGGCGAGAGAAGCGTTTAATCTACCTATCACCAAAGTAAGATTGAGCGTGTGATTCTTTTTTACTCGTACATCCGTCGTTCAAGTTCGGCATAGGCAATTGCAGGATCATCACTGGAGTTATCAATATAAGCAACGGATGCAGAAGGGAGCGGCCAGGCTATTTCTTTTCGGATTAGAGAAGCTCTGAAGGCATCCCAGTTGGCTAACTTCCATTCATCTAGTGGGGATTGTCTTGCTGAGATCCGTTTGTGATACAACGCTTCATTCTCCAGATAAATATAGGCCACACGCACATCCGTATCATCCAGGGTACGTCCAATCCGTGTAAGTTCCTGCTCGATCCAGTCCGGAGTTCCGATTTCTTTGGTGAATGGGCCCACAACGATTGTATCGATACCCAACTTAACGTTATCCAGAGCGGCGTCCATCGTAATGCGATACCCAAGATCACGGCACAGCCGTTTGTATTCCGGTGAATCCCGATCAGATGGATCAAGTCCCTGAAGGGTCATAATCGCCTCAGCTGCTGGACGAAGCAGGATATCCATGTCGAAGAAAGCAGCTTTATGTTTACGGGAAAGGGCTTTGGCAAGGGTGGTCTTGCCACTTCCGGCCCCGCCAAGAAAGAATATTAGTTTGCTCATGAATGTAATGCCTCCTTTAACTAGATTCAAAAAATAGGATATGTAATTGATTATACGAATAGATAGATTCATCATTGGAGTTCGTGATTGAAAGGACTTGTTTATTTTAACATAATTAAAGAAGTTTGTTAGCTAGACAGAAAAGGAAGGATAAGGTAATATCATACCTAGTTGTTCTATGCATAGATTTCCGATGTATGCGAGAAGAAGAGATTAAAAAGTGTATTTTTCGAAATCTAAAAACTCTGCTAAATGAATTGAAAAGGAAGGAGTGAGTGCGTTGCAGGTTAACAAACAAATGATTAAAGGCAGTACCGAAACATTGATTCTGAACTTGCTTCAGGAACGACCATTGTATGGTTATGAATTAATTAAGGAATTACATCGTCAATCTGAGGGTGTGTTTAATCTGAAAGAGGGCACGTTATATCCTATTTTGCATGCCATGGAGATTGAAGGATGGGTAGAGTCGTACTGGATGGAGGTTGAAGGCCGTAAACGTAAATATTATTCCATTCGTGACAAGGGGATGGAGGCCTTAGAAAGTAAAAAAGCAGAGTGGAATATGTTCCGTCGAGCTGTGGATCGGGTGCTTGGGGAAGGAGGCCTGACATGACGGATCGACATGAACGAATTCAGCATTATCTTGATCACATGTGTGTTCAGGTTAAAGCTCGAGAAGTACATAATGACTTGCGTGATGAGTTGGGAAACCACATGGAAGAAATAATGTTGGACAAAGAACAAGAAGGTTATTCAGAGGAAGAAGCAATTGCATATGCCATTGAACAGATGGGTGATCCCGCTGTCGTAGGCAAGAGTATACACCGATTGCATCGTCATCGCATGCATTGGGGGCTGTTAGTTGGACTAATTGGTTTGTCTATAACTAGCCTGTTACTGATATGGATTTTTACGATGAATGTCGCAGATGAAAAGTATCAGTCCTTATATCGGGGGCATGTGGTGTACACCGTTATAGGTGTAATGTTGATGTTGTTCTTTATTTACTTTGATTATCGTAAGTTGAAAAAAGCTGCTTGGTGGATCTATATTCTACTTAATGCCCTTTTGTGGATTAATCCAATGATATCTACGGATTTTTATGGTATGAGCAGATTCCTGATTGCACCACTTGGATTTGTAATAGACCTTACGACTGCTTCAGTATGGATTTTGCCACTTGCCATAGGGGCAATTGTGCAGGAGAAGTTTCATTCAAACTGCAATATGCAATCCATATTGACCTATATTGCTATGGTAGCGTTACCTGTAGTGCTATTGTTTCAAATGTCGGACTGGGTTCGCATGTTTCTGTTTGGCACAATGTCCATTATTTTATTTGGTTGGCTCACGCGAAAATGGCTTTATACAGCCTTAGGTGCTGTTGTAACAGGAAGTATTTTTGTATTGTTATTGTTTTTTGCAGATAAGTACGGCCGCCTAGAGAGGCTTTCCGTCGTTTTGAATCTTCAGGATGACCCTTACGGTGGCTATAGTAACAATTCCATTATTGAAATTATTCAATCAGCCGGCTGGTGGGGTAATGGGATTGATACAACGTTCGACATGTTTAAAATGAGTTATTTAGATTACCCAGGTGTTCTGCTCATTGATGTGTTTGGCTGGTCAGCCGGAATACTATTATTGGTGGGTATCATCTGGTTTGTTGCAAGTATGGTGAAGATGCTTCCTCGCATTCGGGATGATTTCGGTCGAATGATAATTATCAGTATCACATCCATGTTTGCGTTGCAAATCATCTATTCATTGGCGATGACTACCGGCAAGGCTCCAATTCTTAGCATAGTTTTTCCTTTAATAGGATATGGAAATCACCTGCTTTTCGAATATGCCATGGTCGGTTTACTTCTCGGTATTTATCGTCGGAAGGATACCATTTCGAAGAAAAATGAAAAAATACGGCAGAAGGTGGACGCCGACCTACTGACCAATTCATAGGTATCCAAAATCATTACCGCATCATGAAATGAAAGTATTATTATGCTCGTTTAACGAGCATTCACGGAAACCAGATATGACGCAGGTTCACCCAGCCCTGGCTGTTGAAAGATAGACCACGCACGGAAGGCAGATAAGCGGTTTCTACCGGTTTCTCGGATAAATGGAACAGTAAATTCTGGTCAACCAAAAATTGCTCAATTCGATCTAATTCAGTAGTTCGATCTGCTGCGATTGGAGAGGCGACGATGGTTTGCAAAATCTCGTGAATCGTCATCCGAGCAGAATCTTCCAGATGCTCAGACAACGTGGAATAGAGATCATACCTGCGGAGTTCTTCGTCCCTGTCCCGAATGAGCGAGAAGAGAATCAGATCAGACTCCAGCCGCAGATTTCCTTTGAACTGCTCCATCGTAGCGGTACGGACGGTACAGGAGAAACCGCTACGCTCCAGTATGGACGCCAGATGTTGAGCATCCCTGCGATATTGTGGAATGGTTGCAATGTGCAGGGAGACAGGACTGGCCGAAATAAATCGTTTAGTAATGTCTCTAAATCCCTCATGCTCAACCATTTCGGAATTCACTGCATCAGGATCAGTCTCCACGACCTTAGAGTCTTCTGCATGCCCATCATCCCTATACATTCCAGCAAGGCATAACTGAAGGTACGCTCTTACTTCCGGATCGTTTAACGGTCCGGTTTTTTGCGTATTACACGTGAGTAATTTATAAACCATTACTCCTGCGCTAATCTGTGTCCAGTCTGCACCGGCAGACGAAGACGGATTATGAACAAGATGAAAAAACGGAGTTTCGATATCTTGACTATCATCCATTTTGGCCGAGGAACTCCACGGAATCTGCAGAATATCCACCCGGTCTATATGAGCTCTACCCTGAAAATACGAAGTAAAGACCTCGAGTCTACACACGTGATCATCCCATGCAGTGACCTTGAACGGTCCAGTCCCAACAGGTTTTTGCATCCCATTTATATCACCGGAATGCGTCATCTGCTGTTCGTTTTTTCCTGGTGAGGGTACAATCGCCGCACGACTTGTTGTAAGAAAGGACAAAAACAATTCGTGACGGTCTTTCAACTGGAAACATACGGTTAAGGGATCAACCGCTTCAATAGATAGAATCTGTTTACTCACATCACGGTACAATGTCCGGCGATCTGAGGATTGCAGTCGTTCAAACGTATACACAATATCATGGGCCGTCAGGGTCTGACCGTCGTGAAATGTAATACCTTTTCGTAAATAAAAGATCCAAGTCTTTCGGTCTGCACTGACATCCCAGGTATGAGCGAGACATGGGAGGATCTCTCCCTTTTCGCCCCGCTGAACCAACCCATCAAAGACATGGCTGGTAACAAAGGATTCAGCTAATAGATTAATGTACAGGGGATCAAGCGCATGGAGCTGTTGGCGCAAGGGCAACCGAAGTGTATCAATCTGCTCATTATTGGTGCCGGCTTCCGTATGATGTCCCGAATACCCAAGCAACCACTGGTTTAGATGATCTTGCATGGTTGATGAACTGGAGAATGCACTCACCTGCTCGGCAGCTTCCTGTAATTCCCGGCGGTTCATGGCTTGCATCATATATTCTGCGGCGATTTGATCAGCCGGAACAAGCAAAGTCAGTGAAGAACGCCGACCCCGGCCACGCTGGGAAACCCAACGAATCCAATCATGGGCAACCATCTTTTTGACAATCGTCAACGTATTGCGGTGCGTACAATTCAGCAACTCAGCGAGATCAGCGAGTGTAAGTTCATGTTCTATATGGTGACCGTAATGACGATGTAACAGCAGATATTGCTGATGTAATTTCAAGTGTTAATTCCCTCCTGGAGGTGAACTCTGACGTATTCCTCTAAAATAAGAAGTTTTATCGATTATAATTTCTATTTATATTCCTATTTTATCATCTAGAATAAAGCATAGAAAGGTTAATGGAGGTTTTTTCCATGATTGATAAAATAATGGCTTCACCGCAACGCGCTCTAATCACACTACTGTCTGCATGGATGCTGGCAATCATTCACCAGTATTTATTCTATAGTAATGAGATTGGCGTATCGTATCCTATCTTTGTAATTCTCTTTTATGTGTTTATGTATCTGTTTGCACGGGACCGCATGAGATCTTTCAAGTTCATTGATGCTTTTGTGGCAGCTGTAGTGCTGTTATTGTCGCTAACGTTCATGTTATACGACAATGAACTGCTGCGCGTTCTTAACTTTCTTGTTGTACCCGGCGTAATTATCTTACATATGACGTATCTGATGGGCAGAAAACAGAAGCAATGGTGGGAGATCGGATTGATTGGTACAGCTATTGACCATGTGCTGCCGCAGGCCATACGTCATTGGGGGACCATTGCGGCTATTGCGGTAAGAGCAGGCGGGCGTGGCATGGGCAAATCACAGAAAACCGTTGTCTTCAAAGTGCTCATTGGTCTTGTGGCGTCCTTGCCTATCCTCTTTGTAGTCGTTGCATTACTGTCCTCCGCTGACGGGGTCTTCGATCGATATTTAGCCGGTTTTCCAGAGTGGTTGAATCAATTGGCTTTTACTCCAGGGATACCGAGAATCATCTGGATTGTCATCGCAGGTGTATTACTGTTCGGTTATGTATGGGGATTTGTACAGCCGATGCAATATGAGGCAGAGAAGAGAGCGAACGCACATTGGAAAAATGGAGCAGCACCCACGGTTGATAAGCGTGATCACTCCTATATATTCTCTCCTGTGGACCCGGTCACTAACGGTGAGGTTACGAATGATATTACATCCGAGCCCGAACGCACTCTGGTTCATCGGGAACCATTCAGATTGGACCCCATCATTGTGGGTACGATGCTGGTCGTAATCAACGTTGTGTACGTTTTGTTCGTACTTGTACAGTTTTCGTATCTGTTTGGTGCGGGAGAGGGGCATCTTCCGGTAGATCTGTCTTATGCAGAGTATGCGAGAAGTGGGTTCGCAGAGTTGATTCTCGTCACAGGTATTAACTTCTTTATTCTTATTGTTGCGTTGCAGTTTACCCGTCCGAGTGGCAGAATGGGTTCCATCGTGCATCAGGTACTGCTTCTGATTCTGGTCAGTTGTTCAGCAATCATGTTGTATTCCGCGTTTATGCGCCTTAATCTCTATGAGCAGGCATATGGATATACGTACATTCGCTTCCTGGTGCACGCATTCATGATCTTCTTGGCACTTCTATTGCTGATTGCTGGCCTTCGTATACGCTTCAGATCAATACGGCTGATCCGCTGGTATATTGTGTTGGCGCTCACTGCATATGTTGCAGTCAATTATGTGGGTATGGATCATCGGATTGCCGAGTTGAATATTGAGCGTTATCATCAGACTGGTAATATTGATGCAACCTACCTGGCAAGTCTGTCGGCAGATGCGGTTCCGTTACTTCGAGCGTTTGCTCTCGAGGAGTATCCGGATCTCAAGAAGGAAATGCTGGAACGTCAAGCCTACCTGGAGATGGATACATCAGATCGTTCTTGGCCTTCTTATAACGTTGCAAGACACAGAGGTGAGCTAGAAATGTCCAAATTGAGAACGGAATAGTTGAATAATAGCTGTTTTCATGGACGGATTTATGCAAAAACAATATGTAAGTGTTATAATATAAAAACTAACCTATAAAGGGGGTGAATCCCTTGTTTGAACTGCAGGAGTTATTACCATATTTATTCTCGATTGGACTCATCTTCACCGTCAGTTATGCCTATATTGCCCATCTTCACTGTGGCATGACAGAGTACTGGATGGAAGGTGGCGTCGGTGGTGGACTTGAACCTGTACTTCCCGCCCTGTGTTTGGACAGACAGCACAGACAGGAAGACTGGAGCCGCATGATTAGACGAAGAGAAGCGCCCGATGAAGATGAACCAGATTGTCATTCCTCGTTGAACGATTGGTCAACAAATCAACGAGGAGGATATATATGGAACATAAGACTAACAAGGGATTCACTTTTACTTCGGGCAAGGGACGGATCTATGGCCTGATTGCCATTTTGTTTGCAGTCATGCTGCTTGCCGGATGCAGCAACAACGTGTCGGAGATTACTTCATCGACACCGGGATTTTTTAACCACTATATTGTATTTCCACTGTCGTATCTGATACAGCACATTGCCACCATATTTAATGGAAGCTACGGGGTCGCGATTATCGTGATCACACTGGTCATTCGTTTAGCACTGCTGCCGTTGATGATGCGTCAAGCCAAGACCCAGCAGGGAACACGAGTCATCATGAACGCCATGAAACCCGAGATGGATGCGCTCAAGAAAAAATATGAAGGCAAAAATGACCCTGCTGATAAGCAAAAGCTGTCTCAGGAAACGATGGAGCTATACAAAAAGCATAAGTTCAATCCGCTGAATATTGGTTGCTTGCCGATGCTCATTCAGTTGCCTATCTTGTCAGGTATTTACACAGCCATCCGACTTACACCGGAGTTGTCCTCCCATTCGTTCCTTTGGTTCAAACTGGGAGCGCCGGACTACGTGCTCGCTGTGGTGGTTGCGGTCATTTATCTGATTCAAGCGAAGGTATCACAAGCCAATATGGCGCCTGAGCAGCGAAAACAGTTCGCCATTATGGGATATCTCTCCCCATTGATGATGGCATTCTTTTCTCTTTCGGCCCCGGCAGCCATGCCGCTTTACTGGACGGTTGGGGGTTCGTTCCTGGTACTACAGACATTATTGTTCCGAAAAATGTACCCGGTAGAACACCCGCAGGAGCCTGTGATTGTGGAAGTGAGTAAGAAAAAGAATAAAAAATCGAGTTCCTCCAAACCTTCACGGAAACCTGCAAAGTCTTAATAAAGTCGGTCACAGGAGACAAGGGAAACATGGTGAAATACTGGAACTTGTTGAACACGGAAAACATAATGAGGAAGCCTGATCCATATGGATCAGGCTTCTTTTTGTGTTGAGAGCAGACATTCCTGTGCCGAAAGAGGGCAGAAACATCTATGATATCGAAGTCATGCATTTAAATAAGCACACCCTCTGGATCATTTGAAAGATATCTTAACAAATTGAATGATTTTGCAATGGACGAAGCTTGTGAAATCCTGCAATGATATAGAAAATAACGACGTATCAATCAAACGAAGTGAATGTCACACAAGTCTACAACATGAAGGAGGAGTGTACATGGCATCTCGGCAAAAGCGCGGCTTGAAAAACCAGGTCAAGTGTGTTGTAATGTTGGTTTTAATTATTAGTTTGGTTGCAATGGCGTATCCTTATCCGGTATCAGGTGAGGCGTCTGTAAATGAGAATGCGGCAGCAGAAAATTTGCCAACGATTTATGAGGAAATTGATGCAAGCGGTTTCAAACACCCCGGAATCGGACTCACGAAGGACATTCTTGAGAATATGCGCACACAGGTGCTGGCAAAGCAAGAGCCTTGGTACAGTTATTTTAATCGAATGACAGAATCTCCAACCGCATCCAGAAACGTTACGTCCAGCAATCAGAGCAGTGCGGATCCGACAAAGCCTGGCAGCTTAGATTTTAACAGTCAATCCTTTAACTCCAAATTTATTGCGGACGGCTTAAAGGCCTACACACAAGCCATCATGTATTATGTAACCGGGGAAGAGGTGTACCGGGCTAACGCCATGGGCATCATTCGAATCTGGTCTCAGATGGACCCCGCCAAATACACCTATTTCATTGATTCGCACATTCACACCGGAATTCCACTGAATCGCATGGTGACAGCAGCAGAGATTTTAAGATATACGAGCAGCACAACGCAAGACCTGGAGTGGACAGACCAGGACACAACCGATTTTAGCAATAATCTCATCTATCCGGTCATTGATACTTTCCAACATGATAACGGGTATTTTATGAACCAGCATCTGTATCCGCTCCTTGGAGCGATGTCAGGATATATATTTACAGGAAACCGTGATCGTTACAATGAAGGTGTAGAGTGGTTTACCGTGAATGAGTCCGCTATGGATCAAGGGCAAAATGGCTCGATCAAGCAGTTGTTTCGATGGGTGGACACTAATATTGTGACAGGTGAAGCCGTGGTTCCACCGAGAGTGCAGCATGTAGAGATGGGCAGGGATCAGGCCCATGGCGCTGGGGATCTCACCAATGTGGAGATCTTGGCCCGCCTGTTGGAAGCACAGGAAACCAAGGTCGATCCAGTCGCAGGAACAGTGTCCACTGCGGACAATGCAGTTAATGCCTACGAATATCTGGATCAAAGGATATTGAAAGCGGCCGATTATTTTGCACAGTTCATGCTGGGCCATGATACGCCATGGACACCGGTAGCGGCTCATACGGATGCCGATGGCAATCCGACCATTATCTATAAAGAGCTGGCTGAAGGATACAGAGGACGTATTGGCGGCAACGTATATGGTCTCTACTATTATTACAAATATACGGCAGGCATCGATATGGAAGAGGAAGCTCCATACTATGCCGATATGTTTAAGAAGCGACTACCATTCTATTGGGAATCTCCGGATGGCGGCGCCGATTATTGGATGTTTATCCCTGAAGAAGCAGCAACTGAGGGAGCAACAACACTTCCAAAAGTATCGACGAATGCGGATTGGAATGAAATCGAACACCGGGCCACAAGTCTGGATTCACATTCCGAGATAAAACAAGAGGGTGAAACATCCTTTGTAGAGATTACATCCACGGAAGAGGGGAGTCGAATCTCCATCGTCAGCACCAGCACTCCCGTCAAAACCATAGGGCTACGAATACGGACGAATGGTACAGCCAAGCTTGTAATCAATGGGTGGCACGATGCTCCTTTGATTTTGCCGGATACCAAGGGGCAGTGGAAATATGTATCCTATACCATGCACAACCTGCGAGGTCTAAGTGATTTGACGTATTTCAAAATTCAGGGAGCTGGCACTGTGGTGGATATGGATCACATCCATCTAAAAGCGGGTGAACAGCTGACGCCACCTGTCTTTAACGATAGCGGAACCTCTCTTGATTTGTATACGTATGTCGGGTCAAATGCAGCATTGCAGTTCGATTTTACTGCCACGGATGCAGGCGCGGGTGACAGCGTCACCTACCAGATCGATCATAAGCCTGAGGGGGCCGTGTTAGACGAAAGTACGGGTGCTTTTTCGTGGAAGCCGGAGCAGGTTGGCACCTATTCCATAGTGGTAGGAGCAACGGATGGGACCACCATCACTGCCAAACAAGTCAGGGTAATCATAAGCGCTGACCGTGCGTCTGCAGTTGCCGCAGTGGTTGTTGCCTATAAGCCGGAAATCCGCTATGTATCGGGGAGTTTAACACACTACAATAGCATTTATGCTGATGTCATGGATGTAATAGCAACGGCTTCCGATGATGAGTTTTTGCAAAAACTGGTGGAGTTGAGGACTGCAGTAGTAGGTCTACAAGAATTAACACCGCAGCTTCAGGATGGAAGTATGGACTATTCCCATATGCTGACTGCCGCATCCTTCTTCAATGAAACGTTGAATTTATTGGATAATTACGCGGGGAGCTTTGCATTTTACGGTAACGCCGTTAATTTGACACATACGATGGATTTTGGACCGGATTATAAAGTCACTGCAGATGCCTTCTCCCTTCAGGTAAGGGCGAGCTTTCCCGAACGGATCGGCGGTACTGCGATTTTTGGTTCCAATGATAATGAAACATGGACACGGCTAACGCCAGGGTTGACCGTCGTATCTGAAGATATGCAGACTCTTGAAGTCAGCGAAGGTCACAGGAATACTGCCTTCCGATTCTTCAAGATTCAGATGATTGAGCCATCCAGTACGATGCTGGAGTTGTCCGAATTCAGAATATTTGGAGAACGCCATGAAACGAATAACAAGATTCAATCGCTCACAATAAGCTCCCCCCAGAGCGTACAGAACCGCGTTGATGCAGGCAATACGGTTGTGTTGACCTTTGAATCCAGTGAGCCGATTCATGATGTGCAGGCAGTGATTCAAGGTCAGGAGGCAACGGTGCATTCCACAGATCAGCTGAACTGGACGGCATCTGCGGTCATCGACAATCTTGCGCCTACAGGTTCTATTCGGTTTGCCATCGATTATAAGACGGCTAATGGACTGTCCGCAGGTCCTGCCATCTTCACGACGGATCGATCTTCGCTGTATTTGGTGAACCAATCCAAACTCCTCGATGTATCCAGGCTGGCGACTGTAATGGCTTCGGATAAGCAGTATGGTACAGGCGGACTCAGTAAGGAACAGGTAGGTTATCTATTGTTCGATGGAAATACAGGGACTTTTGGCGATCTGGCTACTGGTGCCGGAGCTTACTATACGGTGGACTTTGGACCAGATGTATCGGTAACGCTGAGCGATATCATGCTGATGCCCAGAGCCTCCTATCCAGCAAGAATGAACGGAGTGGTCCTGCAAGGTTCGAATGACAATAACAGCTGGACGAACTTGATTGCAGCCGTCACAGGAACAATAGAAGGCAAGTGGACTTACATTGGCGGGGATAAAATAATCGATCATGATGCTTATCGATACCTGAGAATTTACAACAGCACTGCATGGAACGGGAATGTGGCAGAAGTGGAATTGTACGGACAATATGATATTCGCAGCATCGATACCAAGGTAGTCAGCCCCGATGGATATACGAAAGGAAGCTATTACCAATACATGCAAGAGGTTGAGCGAATTCGAGAACTCTTCAACAATCCTGCATCTGATCGGCCTGCTTTGCTGGAGGAGCTGTACCAAGCTCAAGAGCAGCTGGTTTCTCTTGCTACACTGCCTGCACAGAAGATTACAGTAACGCCTTCCATGGTGGCGGCCTCCACGCCAGTCTATCAGAACAAGGGGACCAAAGAGCAGAATGGTTGGCGTGCCGTGGACAGTAATGTCGACACGTTTACGGATACGATGGATGCTGTAGCCTGGATTGATATTGATTTGGGAGAAAATCAGGCCGAGTCATTGTCGAGCTTCAAGTTTTATCCGAGAAATGGTAAGGCTTCAGAAATTACGCGTGTTAACGGAGCTATTCTGCAGGGTTCTAACGACGGCACGCATTACACCAACTTGTATACCATCAGCGGGATCAACAGTGTCCAATGGCATACGGTTTCGATAACGAACGATGCAGCGTTCCGTTATCTGAGGTACTATTCACCAGGCGGTTATGCCAACGTGGCGGAACTGGAGTTGTACAGCAAGCCCACAGACCCGACACTGCTAGTCATGTTGCTGGAGAAAGCAGACACCTTACAGGAAGAAATCTATGAAGAGGCTGGTTTTACCGCCATGTTGGCGGCCAAGTCACTGGCCACGGAAATAGCGGAAGATCCTGACAGCACCCAAACACAGATTGATTCCGCAGCCAACGAGCTGCTTCAGGCGATACAGGCACTGGTTATCCAGACGGAAACGAACGAAGAAGGATGAAAGGAGTTGCTGGTGCAGGATGAAAAAAACGTTGATTGTTACCATGTTGTTCAGTCTGTGTATGGGGATGTTCGGGCTTGGTTTTGCCGCAAAAGCAGAAGCAACAGCTGAATTCACTCACCCTGGCCTGCTGCATACACAAGCTGATTTCAACCGCATGCAGCAGATGGTAAGCGCAGGTGCACAGCCTTATCTGGATGGATGGAATCAGCTGCTGAACAGCCCGCTTTCACAGTCTGGTTGGACACCGCGTGCAACCGCTACGATTGTCCGAGGGGGGACAGGCGACAATGTTGCATTGCTGTATAACGATATTGCCCGTGCATATCAGAATGCTTTACGATGGAAAATCAGTGGTAATACGGCTAACGGTGATACCGCCCGTGACATTCTGAATGCATGGTCATCGACGCTAACCACACTCACCGGTAATGCTGACCGTTATTTGGCTTCCGGGTTGTACGGATACGAGATGGCTAACGCAGCAGAGATCATGCGGGATTATCCCGGATTCAATGTGCAACAGATGCAAAATATGCTGTTGAATGTATTTTATAAGCCGCTTAATGAACGCTTTCTTATTGGCAATGAATTCGGCGGAGACCACAACGACGCCTATATCCAGAATTATTGGGCGAACTGGGATCTGAGCAACATGGCGGCTACGGTTGCGATTGGTATTTTCTGTGACCGCCGTGACATCTATGAGGTAGGAATTGAATATTTGAAGCACGGTAGCGGAAACGGCTCCATCTATAACGCAATTCCTTTCCTGCATCCGAATGGGCTTGCACAGTGGCAGGAATCCGGACGTGACCAGGCACACACGATATTAGGGATTGGATTGATGGCTGCGATCAATGAAATGGCATGGAATCAAGGGGATGATCTGTATGGATGGGCGAACAATCGCTTCCTGCGCGCTGCCGAATACGTTGCCAAGTATAACAATGGAGATGACAATGTCCCTTTTGCGACCTATGAATGGGGCTCTGGAACGAACGGTGCTGTTCAGACCCAGACTGTGATTTCGAGTGCGAGCCGTAATGAGTACCGTCCGGTCTGGGAGATGATCTATAACCACTATGCACAACGCAAGGGGCTAGCTGTACCTAACATTGCTGCTCGTGCCAATCTGATGAGACCTGAGGGAGGTCCGAACACCGCATATCCTTCAACGTTTGACCAGCTTGGTTTTGGAACACTTCTATATACCCGTCCGGCAGGGACCGGTGGTTCAGCCACACTTCCCAATGGGAATATAGCTAATGGTACGTACCGATTCGTTGTGCGTCTGGATGGCAAAGCGATGGAAGCAGCGGGTACTTCAAGTGGTGCACAAGTTCGTAAATCCACCTACACGGGGGGAGCCCATCAAAAGTGGAACGTGACTCATCTTGGCGGTGGCCAATACAGTATCAAGAATGTACAGAGCGGACTCTCACTGGATGTAGCAAGCGGCGCATTGAGTCATGGAGCCAACCTTCAATTGTGGAGCAATAATGGTGGTGATCATCAGAGATTTACCTTCATTCCTACAGGCCAGGGTTATTATCGTATCACCCCTGTACATTCGAACAAACCCGCTGACGTGGTGAATGCATCTTCCGCCGAAGGAGCTCTGATTCAGCAATGGAGATATTTGTTGAGCAGTAACCAGCAGTGGAAGCTCGAACCATCCTAATAAATCATTTTGATATATCTGCTTGCCTGCAAAAAAAAGCACGTGTTCAATGTAAATGTCCCGAAGCCCCTCAATAAGGAGGCTTTGGGGCATTTTTTTGCATTGTTTTGTACCAGATAAGTGAGGTCCGCGACTGGGTTGAAAGAAATTAGAATGAAGTGAAAGATTTTATACTGGATTTTAGAGAATGATTTTGATAGCTTAAGCAATATGAATAACTATTGTTGTTCTCAATAATGATAGCGCATACATTGTTGATAGGCCGGGATAGTGCACGATGAGCGAAGCCAAAGGGGATGGATGAAAATGCCTGAATACAGAAAAACCATCTTTATCAAATTTATATTGTCATATACTGTTCTGTCTGTGGTTCTGATCGGCATTATGGGTGGGTATTGGTATACCCAGGCTAATGAAATGATGGAGGATGAGATTGCCAAGGACAATAAAAACCGCCTTATTTCCGCCAAGGATTATATCGAGCAGACGATATTAAAGAAATATGAAGACAACCTGCAAAATAAAGCACTCTCCATTCGGTTTATTCAGAATAACTTCAACTTGAATCTATTGTTAACGAAGAGCTGGGAGGGGAATTTGAGTCGAATTGCATCCTTTCGGCAGGAATTGGAATTCTACAGGATTGAAAATGAAGGGCTAACGAATGTTACCGTTTATTTTCCGGCCAATCATTATGCCGTGGATGCCAGCAACTTTCATATGAATAGTGATACATCCGAAGATGCAGCTTTCATTATGAAGCTGAACGAAGTGAAACCTAAAGAATGGATGCTTCGGACCTTGGCGGATGGAAGCAAGGTGATGACCTATGTGATTAAATTGCCATATGAGACACCTGGCGTGCCAACCATGGGTTATTTCTTTATGGATGTAGGGGTGGAATATCTGCAGACGGCGGCCTCCCGAATCTTGAGTTCCCCGGCAGACCAGCTGTATATTTTCGACTCTTCGGGTAAAGAGCTGCTTCACACGGGGGAGTACAATGAGGCGCTCGGTGGTTTATTGCAGAATACCATTCACAACCGCCAAAGTGGAGAACAGATTATAGAAGGAGCGGAAGGCAAAGCTGTTCTGTCTTATCTGGAGTCCGCGAACTCGCAGCAGGATTGGACGTATGCGATGTATCGTCCGATGAACTCATTTGTCCTGTCCTCTGAACAGTTGAAAAACAGTCTTGTAATTAGTTGCGGCGTAGTTGTTCTATTTGGTTTGCTGCTATCGTTCTTTTTCTCCAAACAACTCTACATTCCGGTAAAAAGACTGATGATGCAGATCAAAGGTTTACATACAACAAGTGCTGTCACATCCTTGGGCAATGAGTACGCTTTTATTGGTAACACCTTTCATCTAATGGAGGAAAAGATCGTAAACCTCGAAACCCAAGCGAGAAAAAATGATTTGAAAAACCTCTTGCTTGGCGTAAGTCTGGAGATCGAAGCGGAACAGTTCATTCAACCGGGATATCACTATTACACCGTCTATCTCCGGATTCCAGAGGAAGGTAGTACAGGTCTGAAGATCCGTTATGAAAAGATGAATCGGTCTTTACACAGTATTTTCGTTCCATTGAATGAGAATGAGGCGGCTATCGTTTATTATATTTCTCCTGATGAACAGGACGCAGAGAATCGTATAATGGCCGATTTGCAGGCGGCTCAACATTCTGCTGAGCATGATTCCCGGTTTGGTGCGGCAATTGGGAGTAGGGTAGACCACCCAGAAGCGCTCGCTGATTCTTATCAAATGGCCAAGCAGGCAAGCAGATATCATTTTTTATATGGAAAAGATGCAATCGTTGCGTATTCCAGAGTTCTGGAGATGAGTACAGCGCCTTATCTGTTTCAATACGATCATTTCAAAAATGCATTACAGGCAGGAGATCAGCAAGCGGTTGCTGATTTTATTAATCATTTTCTGGAGGTTCTACAGGATGGTCATATGCAGATCGAGACTGCGGAGCTAGCTGTGCTGCAATTAATAATGCAATTATATCAATCGGTGCTTGAGTTGAAGTTACAGCACTTCCTGCCGCATGCCAATATTTTTGATGAATTGAAAAAGGATACGCTGATCGAGACGGTCGAAGGAATTCGCAGGCTGTGCATGCAGATTACCGAACATTTGAAGTATGCCGGTAACCATGCACATACGGATGTGATTCGTACATTGAAGGTGTATATCGCAGATCATCTGCATGAAGAGTTATCCCTGCAAATTCTCTCGAAGGAGGTTTCACTCGCCCCTGCTTATATTTCTACACTTTTCAGTGAAGGGACGAAAGAATCTTTTACGGAATATGTAACCCGGCTGCGTCTGGAAAAAGCTGCGGATCTATTGCGTGATCAACCACGTCTCGCTGTGTCAGTTATTGCAACGCAAGTCGGTTACCGGAATCCTCAGTATTTTCACAGCAAATTCAAATCACGCTACGGCGTCACACCTGTGCAGTATCGGAATTCACAGCTGGCAGCGCTGGATTCATTATCTCTGGATAAGGAATAGCAGAAGCAAGGATGAAGCTCAAAGGTAAGGTGCATATGACTGCTGTTTGGAGCATCTAACGAATGTTACCCAAGCAGCGGTCATTTTTTATGAATTCGTTAGATTTTATAAGAAACCGTGAAAGAATTTATAAAGAATTGAATGAACTTGCAATAGAAAAAGCGCTTACATAATTCTAAGATTGAAGTGTGGCTTGAGGAATTTTGGATGGTTGGAAAGGAGCAGTTATCATGAACCCGGTGCACAATCCGGAAGTGGACGGTAAAAAGAATATATTTAATGAACAGCCGTCAAAATGGGCAGCAACCTGGAGGGAATACAAGAAGTGCAGATATCTGTTTCTGCTGCTTGCTCCGGTAATGATTTGGTACGCGGTCTTTGCATACGGCCCAATGTATGGTATTCAACTGGCTTTCAAGGATTTCAGGATCATGGATGGAATCTGGGGCAGTCCCTGGGTGGGCTTCAAGCATTTCGAGTTTTTGTTCTTTCAATCTCCTGACTTCTTAATGATTCTGAAGAATACGATCATCATCAGTTTTTTGCATATTTTGTTTGGATTCCCTGCGCCAATTATACTTGCGCTACTGATCAATGAGATCCGGTCAAGTGCATTCAAAAGGGTAGCACAGTCGTTGACCTATCTGCCGCATTTTTTCTCCTGGGTCATTCTCTCGGGGATATTGATCACGCTGCTGTCTCCATCTTCTGGTGTGGTCAATTATTTGCTCCAGCTTGTGGGATTGGAGTCGGTTTATTTTCTGGGAGATCCGAATCATTTCCGGTCAACACTGGTCATTTCGGCGATCTGGAAAGAAGTCGGCTGGGGCACGATTATCTATTTGGCCGCACTTGCGGGTGTACAGCCCGAGATGTATGAGGCTGCCGTGATGGACGGAGCGAGTCGCTGGAGACAGACCCTCAGTATTACACTTCCGACAATTATGCCGGTTATTGTACTGATGTTTATTCTGCGTATTGGCAATGTACTGGATGCCGGCTTTGATCAGATTTTGAACCTGTACTCACCTGCGACTTATAGTGTGGCGGATATTCTGGACACCTATGTTTATAGGGTAGGCTTGCAGAATTTTCAGTTCAGCCTGACGACAGCAGTCGGTCTGTTCAAAAATGTGATTGCTTTTGCGCTGGTACTGGCAACGAACTATATGGCTAAAAGGTTTGGACAACAGGGGCTCTTTTAAACAGAATAACCAGATTGGAGGACAAGGCAGTGAAGCATAGCAGGGGCAGTAACCTTTTTCAGGCTTGTTTGATTACGTTCATGATTATTTTGTGTATTGTCATGCTGTATCCGTTTGTCCATATGCTTGCGATCTCGTTCAGTACACCGGCAGAAGCATTGAGATTGGGTATCCATCTGTATCCACAACAGGTATCATTTTTTGCCTGGGAGAAGGTACTGGGTAATCAGGATATCTGGATGGGGTTTGGCAACACCGTTTTTCGTACCGTGGTGGGGACTGTTTGCTCGATCCTGTTCATGTCGTTTGGAGCATATCCGCTATCCCGTAAATACTTGCCGCATCGCAATGTGTATACGATGTTAATTGTGTTCACGATGTTCTTTAGCGGGGGCATGATTCCTTCCTACTTTCTGATCAAATCGCTTGGGCTGCTGGATTCGCGGCTGGTGTACATTATCCCGGGACTCATCAGTACGTTTTCCATGCTGATTCTGCGTAATTTCTTTCAGAACATACCTGATGAGCTGGAGGATTCAGCCAAAATCGATGGAGCGAACGATCTGCGTATTCTGTTTCAGCTGGTTCTCCCGTTATCGATGCCTGTTATCGCCACATTGTCGCTATGGTCTGCGGTAGGACATTGGAATGCCTGGTTTGACGCGGTGTTATATATTCAGGACCCTTCCAAGCAAGTGCTTCAGACGTTCCTGAGACGAGTGGTCATTACGGGAGAGAATCTATCCATGTTCGCGGCAGACGTTAAGGGCTCAGAATTGGGTTACCAGGAACCCATCAAAGCCGCTACACTGATGTTCACGGCACTGCCCATTATTATTGTGTATCCATTTCTGCAAAAGTACTTTGTAAAAGGAACGATGGTAGGCTCGCTCAAAGGATAACATGGGTTCATTCAGGCTGCCTCAGGGTGTCTTGATTCACATATGCGAATCGTTAGATCAAAAGGGAGGAATTCAGAGATGAGACAAAAGAAATTCATTACCGGTATGCTGGGATTAGTGGTATCGGCTTCATTACTCGTAAGCGGTTGCAGTGGTGGTGCGACTACTGATAACAGCATTGGTGAAAATTCAGATGGAGGTAATGAAAAGCCAATTGAGATTTCAATCGCAAACAACTGGAATATTCCTAAAGCCGACAACAATTACGTCCAGAAGTTTCTGGAAGAGAAATTTAATGTGAAATTCAAGAATATCTCCTTCGAGACGGCGACCTGGAAAGAACAATTCAATGTCATGCTGGCTTCCGGCCAGATTCCGGATATTATTTCTGTAGACGGCACTGTAGGCGATGTGGTGCAATGGGCGGATCAAGGTATCCTTGCGAGTGTTTCCCAAGAGGAGATCAAGCAATATATGCCTAAATACACGGCGGACGTGGAGAGCGTTGATCCAAATGCCTGGGACCCGGGTACATACAACGGCAAGAACTGGGGTGTTCCCAAGGTATGGGGGGAAGGTGCAACGGGTTTTATTCCCGCATATAACGGACAATGGCTGAAAGCTATTGGTTACAATGAACCACCAAAGGATCTTGCCGAGCTTGAGGATGTGCTGACCAAATTCATGAATAATGACCCGGACGGCAACGGTAAAAAGGATACGTATGGCTTGACCGGACGAGGCAAGGATGCCCAGGCACAACTGTTCAATACGGTGTTCGCAGCTTACGGAGTAGCGCCGTACCAGTTCAAACTGGACGCGAATGGCAAAGTAACGTATGGCGCAATTACAGAGGAAGCGCGCAATGCGCTGAAGCTGTTAAATGAATGGTATAAGACGGGCATTATTGATCCTGAATTCATCACCGATGGCAATAGTGAGATTCAAACCAAATTTGTCAGTCTGCGTACCGGAATCATTGAAACTGGAATGTGGCACCATCTGTATGATGATGGATACTTTGGCCTGATCTCCAAGGATAAAGGCATTGAACTTGTTCCTGGCGTTCCGTTCTCTGGGCCGGACGGCAAGAAGTATGCGATGGCCAATGGAGCTTTGCAGCCTCCTTTGTTGTTTGGAGCACAGCTTGAGAAGGATGACGCCAAACGAATTAAAATTTTACAAATTCTGGAGTATGTCACGACAGATACGGAAGGCTACTTGACGACAGTATTTGGCGAAAAAGGAAACTCCTATAACCTGGAAGGTGAATTGGCGGTCGTTACGGAAGCGGCAGCAGGTACGGAGTTAATGAGTGAACTGGGTGCAGGTTTCTATAATCCATTCGGTGCCAAAGTCAGCTCCATGATGAAGCATCACTATTCACCTGAAAAGCTGGCTTTCAAAGAAAAGTTGACGAATGTGGAAGGTGTAACCGTCCTGAGTGATCTGATGCAGTCGACGGTGATGAAGACCAAAGCCCAATATGAGGCCATTTTGAACACACTACAGGCTCAATATTATATTAAAGCAATTTCTGGTGAAGCGAATACCGATAAAGATTTTGATGATTTCCGGTCACAGTGGCTGAACTCCGGGGGGCAGTCGGAACTGGATGAGGCCCAACAGATTTACGAGGAACGCAGTAAATAAAAATGACTTTCAGGGATGATGGCAAGATCGTTAGCAGATGAACCTGGGAACGGTGCTCATCTGCTAACTGTCTCATCTCTAGGTATGGAGGAGAACGGATATGCAGACTGTAAATACGCATTTAGTGGTTTATCCAGCCCCGACGGGTGCTGTAGTCAACCCTGACTTCACCGTGAATGTCCGCAAGCCAGGTGGGGAGTGGCAGCCCTTGTTCAGCTACAATGTGAAGGTCGATATGCATGATGTCCGCAACGCATCGATGGTCTCGTTCGATTGTAAAGGGCCGGTGGAACTGGAAATTGTGAAAAATGAAGGGAGTGTTCAGGCAGCGATCATCCGCCCAATCTCAACAGGATTAAGCTATGAGTTGGAAGCAAACCGTATGTTGCTTCATCTGGAAGGTCCGCGGCAACTATCCTTGGAAGTGGACGGAGATCGATTCCACAATCTGCACATCTTTGCTAATCCGCTGGAGCAGGATGTCCCACTGGTTTCGGATGATGGTGTTCTGCCGCTTGAACCTGGAATGCATAACACGGTAGATATTCTGAGGAATTTGGCAGATGTGAGTTCAGCAGTGAAACCCAAAGTGATATATTTTCAACCCGGTATCCATCATTTCGATACATCCCGTTTAGAAGTACCTTCGAATACAATGATCTATATCGCCGGTGGCACAGTCATCTATGGAGGGTTTATTTGTAGCCATGTGGAGGATGTGGTCATTCGTGGCAGAGGCATTCTGTACCTTTCCGATTTTGAGAAAACGACCTTTTATCGTGGGGTAGAAATCAGTTATGCCCGAAATATATCGATTGAAGGTATCACAGTCATTGATCCACCCCATTATACGGTCCTGATTGGTCAATCCGAGTCAATAGATATTTTTAATATAAAAACTTTCAGTACACGTGGCTGGTCGGACGGTATTGACATGATGGCCTGTTCAGATGTGAACATCGACAGTGTATTTCTGCGTACTTCTGATGACTGTATTGCGATCTATGCTTCACGGGATGAGTATCAAGGCGATACCCGGAGGGTTCGTGTTACCCGTTCGATCTTGTGGGCAGATGTAGCGCACCCAGCCAATATAGGCACACATGGCAACTATGAAGGAGATGGAGATGTAATTGAGGATATTGTATTCAGCGATATTGATATCCTCGAGCATCACGAACCACAGCCGGATTACTGGGGATGTCTTGCAATCAATGCCGGAGACAACAATACGGTACAGCACGTAGTATATGAGAATATCCGTATTGAACCTTTCGAATTGGGTGAACTGTTCAATGTGAGAGTACTGCAAAATGCAAAATACAATCCTGCTCCGGGGAAACAGATCCGTGATATTCTTTTCAAAAATATTACGTATAGCGGAAATTGTCTGAATCCATCCCATATCGAAGGCTACGATGAAGCGCGGAAGGTAGAGAACGTGAGATTTGAGAATGTAACTGTTAATGGGGAACATTTCTCTTTGGAGAGAGATGTTATTCTCGGACCTCATACCCATGAAGTAGAAGTGAAACCAACATAAGTGTGATTTTAATCTGTCCAATGGAGCATTCGCAAGCTTATCCGCTCACGGGGAAAATAAGCAAGCGACCCCAAAGGACAAGAATATCGTCGCTTAAGAAGTCGCCTGAATGGTGGCTTTTTTTGCTTTGGTAACCCAAGTGAATTGGAACTGTAGAGTGAATTGCTTACCTGTCAGCCTTTATATCGCCGGCTCATCCGACAATTGGAAACGGGAAACGAAATACCAGATGAGCTCGCGACGTGAAGATACCTTGGTTTTGGCGAAAATGGATTTTAAGTGATCCTGAACTGTGTATACAGAAATATGCATCGCGGCAGCAATCTCTTTGGAAGAATAGCTACGCAGTACATAACCCAGCAGTTCCCGTTCTCGATTGGATAATCCATGGCTTTCGGCGAGCAAGGGTAGCAAATCCTGCGGCATCGCCTGCTCCAAACGAATAGCAATCTGATCCGGTCCTCCGAGCTGTTGCATAAGACTGGCATGAAGGATGAGATAACGCCCATCCGGAAGTTGGATACAGACTTTGGAGGGTGAGTCGGGAGCGAGTGGAGTATTTTCAGCCCGTTCAGCCCTATTCTTGCGCTGCAAGTGGGAACTCACTGCACGTACCGGACGGGGCAGAATATCTGGCCCTACATGTTCCAGCATACGCAATTGGGACAGCCAATATTGAGCCGGGGCGTTCAGCGATAAGAGCTGGAACGTGTCCGAGGTGATCAAAATTCCGGGTTCCTCGGGACTTTCACTCGTGATCTCATCCATCAGTGTCAGACTCGTGGACCGCAGCATGGCTGCAATAGAAGCAGTCCAGCTCTCAATCAGCAACCGTTCCTCCTCTGTAAAAAAAGCATTCTCGGTCTTACGATACAGGGTCAAGTATCCCCAACAAGCGTCTCCATTCACCAATACAGCGCGCAGTTCATCACCGAACCCCGCTGGCTGAAGAATGTTGAGATAACGTGGGCTTTGTTCAGGTTGTGCGTTCGTGGACGTATGAAGTGTTGCTGTATGTTCACCGCTACGAATTAATTCAGCGTATTTATGTATATCTTCTTCCATGTATTCATTGATGAATAACCGATCATGAATGGCTTCAATGCCATCTTCTGTCACAGCTCCTGTGGAGAGAAGAGTCAGCGGATCAACGGTGGTGAAACAGTATGCATCATAAGACACCGCCGAATGGATCTGCTTCAGAACAGCTTCCCGGTAGGTACGCGAGGTCCAGGTTCCTTTTTCAAGAGAAGTGATAAGTCTGTGGTTCCGATCAATACGTGATGTCAACAAGATATCTCCTCTCGCTATGCTTATATCCCAATGTTCTGGGATTGTAGGTTCGGCGTATCCTTCTATAATGAAATTAGACGAACAACGAGTCAAGTCTAACTTCAATTCAAGAGGAGTGTAGTATCCATGAGTCACAATCCATCACCCATGAGCTGGGAAACGGCAGATGTACATCGCTACGAACAATCGATAGCCCTGAAGATTCCGGGTTATTCTCATATGCATGATCTAATGGAACGGCTGCTTGCAGCATCTGTTACGGATAACAACGATATTCATATACTTGTGGCCGGAGCGGGAGGGGGGAAAGAAATTGCTCTGCTTGGATCACGCCATGCCGGGTGGACGTTGACCGGAGTAGATCCCTCACAACCCATGCTACAACTTGCCGAGAGCCGAGTTGCTGAAGCCGGCATCGGTTCCAGAGTGAAGCTGCAACCTGTCACGGTTGAAGAATTGCCGGAGGATATTGTATATGATGGGGCGACGAGCATGCTTATGTTGCATTTCCTTCAGGGGATGGAGGCCAAGAGAACGTTTCTGACAAGCCTCGCAGCGAGACTTAAACCGGGTGCACCTCTGATCATTGCGGCTGTAAATGCCGATCTTCGTTCCCCCGCATATCCGTTGATGATGCAAGCTTGGAAGGATCACATGTTGAGTACGGGTGTTCTTCCTGAAGAGTGGGAGCGCTTTGCTGCTTCCTTGGGCCGTGAATCCGATCCCATATCCTCTGAAGAGATGACTCAGCTACTGACCGAATGCGGTTTCTCACATATTACACGTTACTTCGGGGCGTTCTGGGTGGAGGGGTATTATGCAAGTCGAAACTAACATGAAGTCTGTGAAAGATCAGATCTGGGTAGTTGGTGGTTATGGTCAAGTTGGGCAGATGATATGTACTCAGCTGGGGAAATTGTTCCCGGGTAAAGTATGGGCAGCGGGTACGCGCATGAACCGTGCGGAAGAATTCAGCCGATCGACAGGTGGTGCTGTACTTCCGCTTCAACTGGATGTGACAAAACCTGTGGAGCCTTCCATGTTACGGCCTGTTAAGCTTGTAATCATGTGTGTCGATCAGAGCGATACCCGGTTTGTTGAATCCTGCGCACAAGCCGAAACCGATTATATTGATATTTCTGCAAAATATGATTTTCTCGCCCAGGTTGAACAATTACACACCAAAATGCAACGTTCCAAATCGACCGCGATCCTCAGCGTTGGATTATCACCGGGAGTGACTAATCTGCTTGTACGTGAAGCGACCATGCATATGGATCAGGTGGAGGAAGCAGATATTACCGTAATGCTGGGACTTGGCGAGAAACACGGGAAGGCTGCCGTGGAATGGACCGTTGATCAGATGAATGCCACCTATCAAGTGATGCAAAAGGGCAAGCCTGCTGAGGTTCAAAGTTTCGGAGATGGCAAATTAATTGATTTTGGAGCGGAACTGGGGAACCGAAAGGCGTATCGATTTAACTTTTCGGATCAGCATGTGGTTGCTCGGACGTTACGTATTCCAACCGTATCTACCAGACTCTGTCTGGACTCCCGCTGGATCACAAGATCCATGGCAATCTCCAAACGTGCAGGGTTGTTTTCCTTGCTACGTATCCCGTCTATTCGCAATGGAACGGTTAAGGCATTTGGTCTTATTCCTGGAGGAGAGCCAATGTATGCGGTCAAGGTCGATGCCGTAGGATGGGAAAATGGTGAGCAAGTCCGCGTCGAACAACTGCTTGTTGGCCATAAAGAAGCAGATGCGACAGCGGCCGTGGCTGCAGCCGTGGCAGAACGCGTGTATAGAACAGCGTTGCCACATGGTGTGTTTCATATTGAACAGGTTCTTTCTTTGCAGGACATTCAGGATGCACTTCATACGCCACTAAAGGTGACGACCAAAATCACCTAGCTTCATGTTCTTTTGCGGGTACCCTCCGATCTGCTATGATGGAACAATAATCATGGTATGAATGGAGGGAGATCATGAACTGCGTTGCTGTATTACCTTATTATAAAGTACAGAGAGAAGTGACGGGTCTCGCCCAAGAGATTGAGATGAATGCCCGCTCCATGATTCTGTATTCAGATAAAATCGTGACCAAATACCGCGAGTTCAATATCACTGAGGTGTTTGACATGTCATTTCGACGAATGGGCGATGAGGGTGGATTTTTCTACTTGCACACAAGTACAGGCGTGTATCCATACATGGTTGAAATCGATCCCAAACCCTTTATTCAAAGTTTCAGAAAGATGACGATCCAAAATTTAAAATGACTTGACCTTGCCGTTACGTGAAGGCTTACTCTCGGATATGGAAGGAACGATAACCAATTCAGAGGAGCCGTGAATGTAATGAGTATATTGATTCAGCAAGCGACCATCCTAACGATGAAAGATGCCGATGCCCCCTTCACGGGGGATATTCGTGTTGATGGAGATCGCATCACGCAGATTGCGGACCACATTCTGCCTCAACCGCAAGATGAGATTATCGATGGCCGTAATAAAGTTGCCATGCCGGGACTGATAAATGCTCACCAACATACACCGATGAGCCTGCTCCGGGGATTCTCGGACGATCTGAAGCTGATGGACTGGCTCGAACGCAAAATGCTGCCTGCCGAAGCACGGATGAACCCGGAAGACATCTATTGGGGTGCCAAGTTATCCATGGCCGAGATGATTCGCTCCGGTACCACTGCCTTTGCGGATATGTATATCCATATGAATGAGATTGCAGAAGCGGTTAAGCAAACGGGTATGCGGGCATCGCTTACACGCGGGATGGTATTCATGGAGGATGATGGTGGACGCAGGTTGCAGGAGGCAATCGATCTTGTAGAGCGCTGGTCTGGAGCGGCAGAGGGACGGATTACAACCATGTATGGACCGCACTCACCCTACACCTGTCCCGTGGAGCCGCTCCGTGAAGTCATTGCCATGGCTGTCGCGGAGGATATTCCTCTGCATATTCATCTGGCTGAAACGAAGGAAGAAGTCATGAAAATTCGTGAGCGCTATGACATGACGCCGACAGAGTATCTGGAAGAGGCGGGGATGTTCGAACAGGCACATGTACTGCTTGCACATGGTGTACACCTGAATCGAAGGGATATCGGCAGATTGAAGGGTATGCGCGGCGGTGTAGCACACAATCCGGTCAGTAATCTGAAGCTGGGTTGTGGAATTGCTCCGATTACCGAGATGTTGGCCCAAGGAATTAACGTGGGAATGGGAACGGATGGAGCGGGAAGTGCCACAACCGTGGATATGTTCGAGGAGATCAAAGCTGCGACCTGGCTGCAAAAGCTGGACTATGGTGATCCCACACGCTTGCCAGCCAAGGACGTTCTAAATATGGCTACACGCGGAAGTGCTAATCTGCTTGGCCTTCAGCATGAAGTGGGTGTGCTTGAGGTGGGTCACAAAGCTGATCTGATCCTGATCGATCTGGCGAAACCACATCTTCAACCGGTACATGAGGTAGAGTCTCTACTGGCATATAGTGTAAATGGTGCGGATGTGGACACCACGATCGTGAATGGTCAGATCCTCATGAGAGGCAGAAAGCTGCTGACGATCGATGAGGAAGAACTTTACCGTGAGGTGAAGGTTAGAGCCAAACGAATCGTTGAGGGAATTTAATTTTAGCTCAATTTGATCCAAACTGGAAAATGATTTGTGTTCAAAACGCTATGGAGGCTTACTCCATGGCGTTTTTTGTCGAATTAAAATTGGGAATAGTTCCATGGACCTGTTCAGAATCGGTTCAGAATGACTCGTTATACTGAGCATGTAGTTGTTCAAATTTGAAATGTACACGAGGAGGAACATGAATTGAAGGGGAAAAAAAACAAAAAACGGCTTAAGCCGATATTGAAAAAAAGCATGTTGACTGCGCTCGGATTGGGCATTGCATTGCCTATAGGTGGAACGCTTCCTCAAGCTAACGCAGGAGCAATCGGTCCGGTAATAAACATTTCACGACCTGTACTTAATGATGGTATTAAATGGTTGAGCTATTCATCGGAACAAAATGATCCTTCTTTTGTACCCGATGTGCCCATCGAGGTAACCAGCAACAATACAGTCAGAATCAATTTAAGTACACATTTTCGATCCGATGAGTTTAATACGCTCACAGCCAGTTCAGATGATAGCAGTATAGCTGAGGTGTATGTAGAAACGAGACAAGATGAAAATATGCCAACGCCTACGAGTACATTGGTGGTTATTCCTTACAAGAGCGGCAAAATCAACATCGAATTGAAAGCAAAATATACTGTATCTGATGTGCCGGAAACGGTTACGGATAACTTTGAACTTTACATTAGTAAAAAAGGGGATGTAAATGCAGACGGAAAAGTGAATTCTCTAGATGCAGCTGACCTTTTAGATTATCTGCGCAACATGGTAAGTCGCCGCGGATTTAGCTATGTAGAGATGAATCGAATGGACGTGGATCGTAATGCGGAACCTGCCTTAGGCGACATGAATGCTTTATTACAAGGATATAAAGGCAAAACACTAGGCGGGGAAAATAATGACTATGTGTTGACCTTCCAACAAGTGGACGATGCGCCTTATGTGCTGAATGGTCAATTAAAGGATTACATGGGGAACTCAATTGCCACAGATTATGATTTAATGGATGTTGATGGGGATTATATTAATACTCCTTCTTATCAGTGGTACCGCGCAACAGACCCTTCAGGAGAAGATAGAGTGCTGATAGAAGGAGAAATAGCAGAACAGTATACCGTTAAAGATGAGGACGAAGGTTATTATCTTGTGCTCGAAGTGACTGCTCATTCCACTTCGGATGCGAATACGGAGCCTAGACGAGTATACATTGTTGCAAAAGAAAAAATACAACGCCCTGATTAATTCATATTTTAATTTAGATATTGAATAACAATATTTGTTCTATCGTTACCATACATTCTACTAATTGATACAGACATGGAGGCTAATACATGTTTCAACCGAAAAAGAAACGTCCAAGAATCAGAAGAACAATGTCAGGTCTCATCGCACTGACGCTACTCTCTTCTCTCGTATTCCCGAGTATAGCTGGGGCAGAGCCGGCAGAACCATCACAGGTGCAATTTGCAAATGTTAGTGTACAGGCGGGGCAGACGGTTCATGTTCCTGTTGCATTGAAAAAATCCCATTTCGGGGTGAAAGCTTATAATATGCAGATTGATTATGATACGTCTGCACTGGAAATCGTTCGGATCACACCTAAATCTGTCAACGTCATGAGCACATCCCCAAATGAAGAAGGTGTAGCAGACTTCCAGTACGAAATTAATAATGCGGAAGGCTGGGTACGGATCATCTGGGTTGATTTTACTGGGGGTGACCATTCAATTGTAGATGAAACCCAATTATTTGATATGGAAATCAAAGCCAAAAGCAACGCGACGCCTGGAACGAAACAGCTATCCGTAGATCAAACCGATTCAGAACATTGGCATTTCACGAATGTAGAGCACGAAAATTACACTGAATTGTCCGGTGGAACAATCACAATTACAGCAGCAAACTCAGGTGGTGGCAATTCGGGTTCTCCAGGTTCCTCTTCGGGAGGTAGTGTATCGCCAACTACACCCGTGGTTACCCCGGTTCCATCTACTCCGGCGGTAACCAAAGGCGTAGACATCTATGTAAACGGACAGAAACAGGAACAATCTGCGACAGCTACCACATCAACGGTAAACAATCAGGTTACCACCACGGTTCATGTGGATAATGATAAAGTCATCAATCAGATTGGAAGTGGACTAAGAACGCTTCTGCTACCGATTACAGGTACTGGCAAGGGCGCGGTCATTGGTGAACTGAACGGCAAGTTAGTCAAAACGATGGAAGGAAGTAATGCCGAAGTTGTCATTCAGACAGACAGTGGTACGTACACCCTTCCAGCTAATCAGATTCAGGTGGATCAGGTTCTGAACCAATTCGGAAGCACCGTTCCATTGGAAGATATCACAATTCAAATCGCTATTGTACCTAGTGCTGCATCCAAGCAAACAGCAATTCAGGCGGCAGCGGACAAGCTGCAGAACACTACGGTGATTGCAACCCCAGTTGATTTTGAAGTGAAAGCGATCTGGAACGGACAGCAAGTCAATGTGAATCGTTTCAACTCTTATGTAGAACGTTCCATTACTCTGCCAGAAGGTGTCGATGGTTTAAAGATCACGACAGGAGTAGTACTTCAGCCAGATGGTACCCTTCTGCATGTGCCGACCAAGGTTATCAAAGGTAATGTGCAAGATTCTGCTATTATTAATAGCTTGACGAACAGCACTTACGCCCTGATCTATCATCCGGCAACATTCAGCGATGTAAGCAATCACTGGAGTCGTGATGACGTACAGGATCTGGCATCCCGTCTGATCGTACAAGGTACTGGTGAGAACGTATTTGCGCCGGACCGGAGTATTACGCGGGCAGAATTTACGGCTGTTTTGTTAAGAGGTTTGGGACTGCACTCCCCGATTAGCGCAGAAGCAGCATCATTCACGGATGTGAAAACAGGCAGCTGGTATGAGGATGAGGTTCAGACGGCTGTATCCTATGGCCTGATCTCAGGTTATGCTGACGATAGCTTCCGTCCGAACAATGAAATTTCTCGTGCGGAAGCGCTGACTATTGTGTCACGTGCGATGAAATTGGTCGGTCTGGCACAGGCCGACACGTCAGAGACAACAAGTCTGCTGAGCACATACAGCGATAGCGCTAAAGTACAGGCTTGGGCAGCTGAGCCGGTTGCATCGGCGATTAAACAAGAGCTGGTACAAGGCGATGATGGCAAGCTGATGACAGATGCGGACATTAGTCGTGCACAGTCGGCGGCGATTGTGAAAAGGTTACTTGCAAAAGCTGGACTAATCTAAACTTTATAATTGAACTAAAGATTACTTATACTGACACTACGACGACAGAATAACCTTCCAATCGCTGTTATCCCCAGATTTTTTGATTACCTTTTCCAAAGGGGAAAATCCGGGGATAAAGGCGAACGCTTCGCTTTTTCAGGTTTTTTCTGTCCTCTCCGTTATCGTGTAAATGATTAGTTCAACTTATATTATCAAATGCAATAACGAAATAAGACAACCCGAGTCCTTATGTATAAGGATTCGAGTTGTTATGCACCTACACTTACTTGAAATGTTTATTTCAAGCAAGCTGTAGGTGTTTTTTTTTGCACATAGTTCTTTTTGAACAACCTCTTCTAGGTCAATGGTCCAGTTCATTATCAGTTCACAATAATTTGTTACGATATGAAACATCAAATAGATAGAGTGCATGTTCAGGAGAGGAAGAGATCCATATGAAAATACTAGAAGTTAAAAATGTGAAGAAATCATACACCTTATATGGAAAAGAAAGAGTTCCGGTACTACATGGTTTGAACCTTAGCTTTGAGACGGGGGAGTTCGTCTCCATCCTTGGCGAATCTGGCTGCGGTAAGTCGACACTGATGAATATAATTGGTGGCATGGACTCCGATTATGAAGGGGACGTCGTTGTTCGTGGCAAGAACTTAAGTGCCATGACCGAGAAAGAAATGGATGATTATCGGAAGAATAATATCGGCTTTGTCTTTCAAAATTTCAATCTGATTCCGCATCTATCAGTCCTCGAAAATGTGACGATTGCAATGCAAATGACGGATACCAATGAGAAGGATCGGAATCAACGTGCCGTTGATATATTAACAGAGGTCGGACTGAAGGATCATCTGAACAAACGTCCAAATCAGTTATCCGGCGGTCAGAAGCAACGGGTTTCCATCGCACGGGCGTTATCCAACAATCCGGATATTATTCTCGCAGATGAACCAACAGGTGCTCTGGATAGGGAAAATGGAGATCAAATCCTCGCTCTGCTCGACAGTATAGCCAAAAAGGGAATGCTGGTAATTGCCGTAACTCACTCCCAGAAAGTCGCTGACTCCGGTACACGTATTGTAAAGGTTGAAGAGGGGCGCATTAGTGATGATATTCACCTGAAAGATCCTTCTACGGCTGTTTACGAGAGTGGTCAGGATTCTTCCCGCAGCCTAAGCCTGCTTGCTTCATTCAAGATGGCACTTAAAAATATGAAACTCAACGGCAAACGTAATGTATTGGTAGCATTGGGTGGATCTATAGGTATATTAAGTGTACTCCTCATGCTCTCCTTGGGGAATGGTATAACGACGTATATGAATGACGAAATCAATTCAAGTATGGACCCTTTGCTCGTGGATATAACGAAGCCGAGTGAAGAAGCCAAGGACATGCAAGGTCCCGAGGCCTTGATGGCACCAGGTGAACAATTTACCGAAGCTGATGTTGAGACAATTCGCAATTTTCCTAATGTGGATCATGTAGAGACGATCACAACTATTACAGGCAAATCGACTATGGTGAATGAAGAACAAAGTGTGGGACTTACGCAGGTAACGACGTTAACGGATGCTTTTGATCCAGCACTGATGACAACGGGGGTCCTTCCTGTAGAAAATCAGATGCTGTTACCTCTCGATACGGCGAAACAATTAAGCGGAAATGACCAAGCTGATTCCATGATCGGCAAGTCCGTGTTTCTATATATCAATGAGATGGATAGCAATAATAAACCAGTAACTTTGGAGAAAGAAGTAACCATCTCAGGAATCTATGAAGCAGCAGATCCAAGATCTCCAATGCAACAATCCCCGGGATACATCTCATCAGAGACGTTGGAGCCAATGTATACGGATAAAGGAATAACGATTGGGCCGATTCAGGTTAACGCCTATGCAACCGATATGAAATATGTAAATGATATCAATGAAGCTGCTGTTGACGCTGGCTTCGCAGGCTCCCAGATGGCCAAGGTCATGGAGAATATCACGACTTATGTTAGTATGGCTTCCATTGTACTCGCTGGTATTGCAGGCATTTCGTTGATCGTATCCGGTATCATGATATTGGTTGTACTCTATATTAGTGTCGTGGAACGGACGAAGGAAATCGGAATTCTTCGGGCAATTGGAGCGAGAAAGAAAGATATCAAGCGAATATTCTTCTCCGAATCTGCCTTATTAGGGGTATTTAGTGGTATTATTGCGGTAATCTTTGCAGTGATCATTAGTTATGTGTTAAATATTCTATTGGACAATGCGTTTGGAGCAAAACTCATTAATCTCTCAGGATATTATATCTTGTTCGGTATCGTGGTAAGTACAGCGATTAGCATCGTGGCCGGTTTGATGCCATCATCAAAAGCCGCGAAACTGGACCCGATGGAATCCTTGCGATACGAATAAAACCAATTGCGGAAAGGATAATGGTTACATGAACACGATTTTGGTGGTGGACGACGATTCCCATATCCGCAAATTAATCCGAATCTATCTTGAAAAGAATCAATTTTCCGTGCTGGAAGCACCAGACGGGCAAGAGGCATTAGATATCCTGTCTCATACGAAAGTTGATCTGGCAATTGTGGATGTGATGATGCCACGAATAGACGGTATTGAACTGACCGAAGATATCCGATCTTATCTGGATATCCCGATTCTCATGGTAACTGCCAAGGGAGAATCCAAGGACAAGGTCAGAGGATTTAATGCAGGATCAGACGATTATCTGGTTAAACCTTTTGATCCGGTAGAATTAATCCTGCGTGTAAAATCGTTACTGAAACGATATAACAAAAGTCCATCGAACATGATTCAGATCAGCGGTGTAACGATTGATTTGGGCAATCTGATGGTCGTTGCGGATGGTCAAACCATCGAATTGAAAAAGAAGGAATGTGAATTGTTATTTTCTCTGGCGAGTTCGCCAGGGAAAATATTCACACGTACACAGCTTATAGATGATATATGGGGTATCGATTATGAAGGCGATGAGCGTACGGTCGACGTGCATATCAAGCGGTTAAGGGAACGGCTTGAACCTGTACCTGAGCTAGTAATCTCAACGATAAGAGGACTTGGATATCGCCTGGAGCGGGCATGAACATGTTGAGAAAAAGCCTGCGACTTCGAATCGTAGCTACGTTTATTGGAATTGTTCTGGTGAGTCTGATTCTCTCCTTTATGCTGAATAGTGGGACACAGGAAAAGACGCCAGATCGTTTTATGGTTACCTTTGCTGAAGACATCGCCACAATGATTAACCTGATTGATGATCCGGAAAAAGTGGAATCCAGCTTGGGTATCTTTGCCCGGTACGGCTTGAATATTACTCCCGTGAATCAACAAAGTGAAGTGTTGTCTTCCTTGCCTGAGGACAAAGTGCATTCGTTATTTGAGGCGGGTACAACCGATGCAATGTTTATGTCCAGTAAGGATGGAATTGCCACCATAGGTGTTCCCGGAACGAACGAGGGGATCGGCACATTTTTGATCCAAAGCAATTTCTCCTCTCTTTTTCATACACTGCGAAACACGCTCTTAACCTCATTGTTAACGGTTCTGGTGATTGGTAGCTTATTAATCTTGTTCATGTCCGGGTACATTGTAAAACCAATTAAGAGATTAACGGTTGCAGCGAAGGAGATGTCCTCAGGAGACCTGTCGGTCCGCCTGAAACATAATAATAAGGATGAGTTTGGGGAACTGATGGAGAGCTTTAATCATATGGCCAGTGAGTTGCAAAAAATTGATTCGGTTCGTGACGACTTTGTCAGCAACGTCTCTCATGAAATGCAGTCTCCGCTCACATCGATCAGAGGGTTTACCAGAGCACTACAAGATGGTGTTATTCCATTAGAAGAGCAGAAAGAGCATTTGGATATTATCTATGAGGAAACGCTGCGATTATCGAGGCTCAGTGATAATCTGCTTCGGCTAGCCTCGCTAGATTCGGAGCATCATCCGGTTCATTTCACTACATTCCAGTTGGATGAACAATTAAGAAGGGCGATTTTGCTGGCAGAGCCGCAGTGGACTCAGAAGGACATCCAGATCGAGTTGGACCTGTTGCCCTGCGAGATCACAGTGGACAAAGATTTGTTTGATCAGGTCTGGCAGAATTTAATAAACAATGCGATTAAATACACCGGTTCTAGTGGTACCATCCATGTGGAGATTGAGACGTCATCTTCATTCGTGAAGGTACTGATTAGAGATTCAGGACAAGGAATACCTGAGGAAGCTCTACCGTATATCTTTGATCGATTCTATATGGTGGACAAAGCGCGGAGCAGCTCGCTTCGAGGTAATGGATTAGGGTTGTCCATTGTGATTAAAATCTTGAAATTGCATCAATGTACAATTGATGTAGAGAGTGAAGTAGGAAAAGGCACGCAGTTTATTGTCACGATCCCCAGATCGATTATCACATCTTAGGCAAGTCAGAACAGAGAGAGCAATATAGAAACAATCGGTCCCTGTGCGTTCAGGGTTTAGATTGCTTCCATATTGCTTTTTGACATTTGTATTCGCGACAAAATTTCACATATAGTTTTGTTTAGCAGTGGATCATTTGATAAAATAGAAGAGACGTTATGTGAATCTATGAACTTAATCAATTTATCATACAGAGAATGGAGCCATCCAATGAAATATCGCAATATGGAAGATTGTATTAACGATCTGGAGCAGCACGGTCATTTGATTCGGGTCAAAGAAGAGGTTGATCCACATCTCGAGATGGCAGCGATCCACATGAAAGTGCACGAGGCTAAAGGCCCGGCGTTGTTATTCGAAAATGTAAAAGGCTCAAAGTTCCAGGCCGTATCGAATCTGTTCGGCACGGTGGAAAGAAGCAAGTTCATGTTCCGCGGTACGCTGGAAGGCGTACAACGGGTCATGGCAGTTCGTGATGATCCCATGAAGGCGCTTAAGACGCCATTTCAGCATGTCCGCACAGGTCTTGCTGCATGGCAGGCACTGCCAAAACAGAAGTCTATAAGTCTACCCGTTTCCGCGCAAGAGATTCAAATCTCGGACCTGCCGCTCATCAAGCACTGGCCTATGGACGGTGGAGCATTCGTGACGCTGCCGCAGGTATATTCCGAAGATCTGGATAAGCCAGGAATTATGAATTCGAACTTGGGGATGTACCGGGTTCAACTGAGTGGCAACGATTTTGAAATGAACAAGGAAATTGGATTGCACTATCAGATTCATCGCGGTATTGGTATACATCAAGCCAAGGCTGTCAAAAAGGGAGAACCGCTGAAAGTTAGCATTTTCATTGGTGGTCCACCAGCACATACACTCTCAGCGGTGATGCCTTTGCCTGAAGGACTCAGTGAAATGACTTTTGCAGGCCTGCTCGCTGGACGTCGTTTCCGGTACAGTTATAAGGATGGATATTGCATTAGCAATGATGCCGATTTTGTTATCACAGGTGATATTTACCCAAATGAGACGAAGCCAGAAGGCCCGTTCGGAGATCATCTGGGTTACTACAGTCTGACGCATGAATTCCCGCTAATGCGTGTGCATAAAGTCTATGCCAAACCTAATGCCATCTGGCCGTTTACGGTTGTTGGTCGTCCACCGCAAGAGGACACGGCTTTTGGCGATTTGATTCATGAGATTACAGGAGACGCCATCAAACAGGAAATTCCTGGCGTCAAAGAAGTGCATGCGGTCGATGCGGCAGGTGTCCATCCATTGCTGTTCGCCATTGGTAGTGAACGTTACACGCCTTATCAGGCTGTGAAGCAGCCGACAGAGCTGCTCACGATTGCTAATCGCATTTTGGGTACGGGGCAGCTCAGTTTGGCGAAGTATCTGTTCATTACCGCTGAGGATCAGCAGCCTTTGGACACCCATAAGGAAGTTGAATTCCTGACCTATATCTTGGAGCGTATGGATATGCAGCGGGATATTCATTTCCATACCCATACGACCATTGATACACTGGATTATTCAGGTACAGGGTTGAACAGCGGCAGCAAGGTTGTTTTTGCAGCCTATGGCGACAAGGTACGGGATCTGTGCACGGAAGTGCCGGAGTCTTTGAAAAACATTCGCGGTTATGAGAATGCGCAGCTCATTATGCCGGGCATCGTTTCGATCCAGACATCGGCCTTCACGAGTTATGCGGATACAGCACAAGAGATGCAAGCATTTACGTCTCTATTGAAAGAACAAGGAGGTCTGGACTCGTGTCCTATGATCATCCTATGTGATGACAGTTCGTTCCTGAGTGCAAATCTCAGCAACTTCTTATGGGCAACCTTTACTCGAAGCAACCCTTCACATGATATGTACGGAGTTAATAGTGGATATGACCACAAGCATTGGGGTTGTGATCAGGTTATTATTGATGCACGTACCAAACCTCATCAGGCACCTCCGCTGATTCCCGATGCTTCGATCGAGAAGAGCATTGAACGTTTCTTTGTTAAGGGGGCAAGTCTGGGTTCGATCAAAATCTAATTTGGGATGTATTAAGAAGTTCAAACATAAGAGTTTGAACTTCTTTTGCTTACGCTGATACAGCTGTTTTTCACAGAAAAGTGAATAAATGTTCAAAATCGGGACTAATTCAGATGCAGGCGTGAGGATAAAGTCTTATATGTTCGTATTTACCTTTGCGATTAAGGTCGTTTGAACTATGTATGAAATGAAGAATTATAACGATATAAAGAAGTATAGGTATTTTTGTGGACCCGATCCATTGGGTGCTGTTACTATAATGAATTGTTCAGGGGGAATACCGATTTGAGAATCCATATTATGAACCTGCAAGACGGAGACCGTCTGACTGCGGATACATTCAGCGATGCAGGATTACACGTTCTCGGGAAGGGAACTGTGATCAAAAGTGAGGATATCTCCTTGCTTATGCAGCACCGTGTAGATTATGTAGATATTGAATCACGTGAAGAGGAAATTACTGAGGCCGAATTTTTTGCTGCAGCGGCAAAGCATGCTTCCGGGTCAAGCGTAAGTACGAAGGAAGAGCCGCCTGAAGAAGAGATGAAGTCCCAATTTATTCAGACTGTACATAATTATCAAAATGCTTTTCTCGAAGCACTGACCGTTGGCAAGTTCAACGCCACTATGGTGGATGATGCACTGCAACCGATGGTTGAGGGACTGGATGAGCAGAAAGATGTCGTACATCTCCTGATGATGCTGGAGCGGGATGACGTCAATAACTATACACATTCAATCCAGGTAGGATTATTGTCCTTCTACCTCGCGAACTGGCTAGGATATTCCCAGAAGGAAAGTTATCAGATCAGTCGTGGTGGCTATCTGCATGACATCGGAAAGTGCAAAGTATCACACCGGATTCGGAACAAAACTGAACCGTTGACAGCAGACGAGCAACTTGAAATGCAGCGGCACACCATATACGGTCATGAAATTATCAAAAATTCCATGACGGATGAAGCGACAGCACTCGTTGCTCTACAGCATCACGAGCGGGAAGATGGCTCTGGTTATCCGATGCAGCTTGAGAAAAGTGAAATTCATCCCTATACCCAGATTGTATCTGTAGCTGACATCTATATAGGCATGAGATCCGGGATCCACGGAGGCAGCAATCCGAACCTGATCAACAACCTTAGAGATATCTATGGAATGGGATTTGGTAAACTGAATGAAAAGCCGGTTCAGGCTTTGATGCAACATTTACTTCCTAATTTCATCGGGAAACAGGTTCTGCTCAGCAACGGAGAAAAAGGTGTTATTGTCATGAACAATACGTCTGATATTTTCAAACCGCTCATCAAAGTGGAATCTGAAGAATATCGTGATCTCTCCAAAGAGCGTACGCTTGCCATTGATGAATTGCTTATTTAATATCGCTAGTTATTGCTATTTAATTATTATATGAAAGACGGGTCTCCTGTACTAAGACAGGGGACCCGTTTTTTGTTATACCATCCTTGATATGTTGTTCGACAAGAAAAGCAAGCGTATACTTTGCAAAGACCTTATTTTTCCTTTGTAGGAGCGATCGCCATGATTGAAGTGACAACCGAGATTACGATACATGCCTCAATTGAACGGTGCTATGACTATGCCCGGGATATTGATGTACATACTCAGACCGTTTGGAAGCATACGAGAGAGCGAGCAGTCGCAGGAGTAACAACAGGGAGAATTGGAGCAGGTGATACGGTTACATTTCAGGCTACTCATTTTGGTGTCAGGCAGAAGCTGAAGTCCCGTATTGTGCAGTTTGAACGACCTTTCATTTTTGTGGACCAGATGGAGAAAGGGGCTTTTAAGAGCATGCGACATGAACATCATTTCAGCGTAATTGGAGATCAGATAACTTGCATGAGAGACACACTTCGATTCGAAGCTCCACTTGGATTGCTGGGATGGGCAGCTGAACGACTTGTGCTGAAGAGATACATGCAGGCATTTTTGGAGAGTCGCAATCGTAAGCTCAAAGCGATGCTTGAACTGCTGCCGGAATTGAATGGATAAAGGAGAGAAGACGATTGATGGATAATGAATACTATGTAGGTTGGGGCACACTTGCCTTGATTAATGCCGGACTGGCTCAGGGAAAAAACAGAAGTGGTCGAAACTGGTTTCTGATTTCCCTGTTATTTGGTCCGTTAGCAACCCTCTTTATTGTTGTGTGGAATAAACTGGACTAGGGTATATCTGAAGACTCGTCCTAACTCAACGATCACTATTCCGATTGGTATAACGATCAATCATCCAGAACAGAAGAGCTGCTGCACTAACGCCCGCACCTAACCAGCAAACCGCTGCCCAGCCCGCCCATGCATACACTTGGGTAGAAACGATGGAGCCGGTCGCACTGCCGATGGAATAAAAGATCATATAAGCTGCCGTCAGGCGGCTCTGCGCTTCGGGACGAACTTCGTAGATCAGGCTCTGGTTGGTAACATGTACTGCCTGCACAGCGAGATCGAGCAGGATAACGCCCAGGATCAGGAACCACAAGGAGTGATGCACATAACCGATGGGCAGCCAGGACAAGAGTAGAATGACAAGTGAGATACCAGTAGTTTTTTGCCCAAGTCCCCGATCGGCAAGCTTACCTGCACGAGCAGCAGCCAATGCTCCCGCCGCTCCTGCGAGACCGAATGCACCTATGACTGTATGAGACAGGGACAGTGGAGGACTACTTAGTGGCAGAACCATGGAAGTCCACAAGATGCTGAAGGCTGTAAAAATCAGCATGGCCAGTACACCTCGTACGCGTAATACAGGCAATTCACGGTACAGTAGCAGGACAGATCTGAGTAATTGGCCATAGCTTTGTTTCACTTGTGGGGACTGTTGCCTTGGGAGAACAAGATATAAGGCGACAATTCCAAGTAAGGTAAGGCTGGCGGAGAAGAGATATACCGATCTCCACCCGAGCCAATCGTTCAGCGTACCTGCAACCGTTCGTGCAAGTAAAATGCCAATGACGATTCCACTGGTTACCTGTCCGACAATGCGACCACGTTCGGAAGGAGCTGCCAAGTGTGCAGCAAAGGCAACGAGCGTTTGCGTAATGACCGCGAGTAGACCGACGACAGCCATGCCCGTGAATAAGAGGGAGCTGGATTGTGAGGTGCCTACCAGAACCAGTGCAAGTACAGAGAAAAGCATCTGAATGATAATCAGCTTGCGACGGTTTAAGAGGTCACCAAGTGGAACGAGAAGAAACAGTCCCAGGGCATAACATATTTGAGTTACTGTAATGACAATACCTATGGACGATGGAGAGAGGTTGAATTCTTGAGCAATGGAGTCCAGCAAAGGCTGAGCATAATAGATATTGGCGACCGCAAGTCCACTGCACACGGCAAAGAGAAGAGCGACTAACCGCGACATGGCAGGGCGATCCTTAACGGATAATTGTGCATCTGGGGAAGAAGTTTGCATGATTGGATGTCACCTTTCTATTGTGTACCGATTGGTATGATATGTTTCCGCATAACCATACTTTAATTGCGGGAATCCTGTCAACAGAGATTTAGGTGAGGGTTGAACTAAAGAATATTTTACACAGAGACTGCGATGACAGAATAACAATCCAATTGCTGATATTACCAGATATTTCGATTCCATTGTAACTAAGAAAATTCCTTTTCGGTTATTTGGTTTTGACTTTGTAATAAGATTGAGATTACAATATAATAAATACTGATCGATACATAAAGAGGTGGGTTGTATGGTTAGACAACGGGAATTTGATACGGATAAAGCACTTGATGCAGCGATGCATACGTTTTGGGACAAGGGATTCGAAGCGGCATCTTTGAGTGATTTGACGACTGCGATGGGTATTCAACGCCCCAGTCTGTATGCAGCTTTTGGGGATAAAAAGGAATTGTTTGAAACAGCGCTTCGCAGGTATACCACTCAGCATGCGGCTCAAGTCAGAGCCAGACTTCAACAGGGCACCTCTGTGCGAGAAGCCTTTCGTGGATTGTTTGAACATATTGGAGCGGAGGGAAGTGTGACCGAGCCGAGTCACGGCTGTTTTTGCATTAATACGATGGTTGAACTGGCTCCGCATGATCCCAAATTCGCTGTCCTTACACGGGAGCATCAGATGTACCTAGGTGTTCTTTTCAAGGAAACGATAGAAAGAGGGCAACAGAGCGGGGAGTTGTCCGCTGACATGAACGCGAGTGCGGTGGCACAGTCTTTGGTGGTATCCATGATCGGACTGACGGTATTGATGAAATCAGGACCGGACCGCTCTTTTGTAGAACAGAGCATCCGTGCTACATTGTCTTTGCTGCGGTAATAGGAGAAGAATCCTGTTTAAAGTGATTTGGAGTTGCTACAATATAGTTAAGAATTGAGCAGGTATAGGGAGGAGATCAGGAATGAACACGAATTTGCGCTGTGCTGTTTTGGATGATTATCAGAACGTTGCGCTGAGGTCCGCGGACTGGAGTCCGTTGATGGATCGGGTGGAGATTCAGACATTCAACAACTATATGGGTTCGGAAGAGAAAGTCATCCAGGAATTGCAGGACTTCGATATTGTGGTCCTGATGCGGGAACGCACACGGTTTCCGGAGAATGTCATTTCGCAGCTCCCACGTTTAAAACTTCTGATTACAAGTGGTATGCGCAATGCATCCATAGACCTTAAGGCTGCGGAGCAGAACGGGATCATTGTGTGTGGAACCGAGGGCAGCTCCAACCCGCCGACCGAACTTACCTGGGCGCTCATTCTGGGACTTTCCAGACAATTGGTTACGGAAAATAATGCACTTCGCTCCAATCGAAACTGGCAGAGCACAGTCGGATTGGATCTGTATGGGAGAACACTTGGATTGCTCGGTTTGGGCAAAATAGGTACTCGTATGGCTGAGATCGCACAAGCATTCGGTATGAATGTGATGGCCTGGAGCGAGAATCTGACACATGAGAAAGCCGAAAAACATGGTGTCATCTGGGCCGAGACCAAGGAGCAACTGCTTGCACAGAGCGACATCGTATCCATTCATCTGGTATTGAGTGATCGTACGCGCAATCTGATCGGACAAGCCGAATTTCAACACATGCAACCTCATGCCCTATTGATCAATACGTCACGAGCGGGCATTGTCAAACAGGAAGCTATGGTGGAGGCATTGCAGAGTGGTTGGATTGCTGGTGCAGGTCTGGATGTATATGAGCAGGAACCACTGCCCGTTAACCATATCATGCGAACATTGCCCAACGTCCTGGCCACACCACATCTGGGTTATGTAACTCGTGGCAATTATGAGATCTATTATAATCATACCGTAGAAAATATAGAGATGTTCCTGAAGGGAACACCGATCAGGCAACTACTACCTTAGAATGAACGTATGCTGAATAACGACTCACATATAATTGCATATACTCAAAGACAAATATGGTGCTGCCAGGAAATGACCATCCCTGAGCAACACCTTTTTAGTGTAACTGTGTAGAAAAAGAAATGAAGAGATAGCCACAGCCGGAGCCGTAAAGTATTCCGATCTATTCCACTCACCAAGGTTAACGGCGTGGTCATTGATGAGAAGAACGAATCATGGCAACGCTCGATTCCCGAACAATTAAGCGCGGTTCAAATTGAATATGCTCGTAGTCGGTCGTGTTCATCTCCCGAATTCGTTTTAACAACAGCTCGGTAGCAAGTCTGGCGACTTCTTCCCCCATAATGGACACGGAACTAATCTGTGGAGACGAGACAGTGGTCCATTGATTGTTATCCACGCCCACTACAGCCACATCTTCGGGCACACGCACCCCCAACTCCTTGAAGCGATTAACCAATCCGATGGCGACCATGTCATTAATGGCATAGACGGCATCTGGCATATGCGTAAGTCCGTAGAAATAATCGGCAGCATTGGCCCCTGTATTCAATGAAAAGTCCTCACCAAAATAGACGAGAGAAATATCCACATGGCCTACGGCTTGTTCATAAGCACGGAAGCGTTCTTCAATAATGTCTTTGGGTGCTCCAGCATAAGCAATTCGGGTCCGACCGATTTTGAACAGATGTTCCATCACCAATTTGCCTTCAGGTTGAGACAAAGAGACGATATCTGCCTTCATGCCCGGCTCCAGTTTCTTTCCGTAATTAATCATGGAGATGGGGAGAGGGGCTTTATCGATCAGTCCGGGCAAAGTTTTGGGATACGCGAGGGGCATGAAGATCAGCCCATCCACATGCAGTTTTTTTACATTACGAATGGTTTCAAGTTCAGTGCGTGCATTGCCCGCCGTATTAATCTGCACGACATGGTATCCATGCTGCTTCGCGGTTTGCTCTACGGACCAGGAAATTTCCGGAATGATGGCGTTACGTATGTCGGGTACAACGAGCGCGATTTGGTGGGTTTGCCGGATTTTCAGACTCTGTGCAGAGGTGTTGGGGACAAAACCTAGTTCTTCAATGGCATGCATCACCTTATCTCGTGTTTTACTGCTGATGCCTTCTGAATTGTTGATGGCCCTGGATACGGTAGCGATGCCCACGCCAGCACGTTCTGCTACGTCCTTGATCGTAAGTTTCTGTTCTTTACTCAATGTATGGTTACCTCTCTTTATCGGAAACGATTCCGAATTATCGGGATATGTATGCATTTCACGATGGTTATATAACTTGATTATAACATTTGAGCCATGAAGTATCCCATGAAAGGGCCAGATTTATGCTGAGGTATGATCAAATTTCAAATGGTCTTTCGTAGCATCTGCAATAATATATGTTAAGAACATGGTTCACACCGTTATCCATACCGCAAAGGCAAACTGAAATTAAAGTATGAGCATTGCAAAGTGAATTTGATCTGATCACGAGATCGACATATTAGTGGAGAAATTTGTTTGACAGCGTATCTAAAATGTGACATATTTAATTTACGGAAACGTTTCCGATTATATCATAACTTATGATCTGGGAGATGAATTGAATGAAAGCATTACGTTGGCATGGAGTCAAAGATTTACGTCTGGAAAATATTAATGAACCTCACCCTGAAGAAGGTAAGGTCAAAATAAAAGTGGAATGGTGCGGCATCTGCGGCAGTGATTTGCACGAGTACACAGTAGGGCCGATCTTTATTCCAGCTCAAGCTCCGCATCCGCTAACAGGGGAACAAGCGCCTGTAGTGATGGGCCATGAATTCTCAGGACAGGTCGTTGAAGTAGGCGAAGGTGTTACTCGTTTCAAAGCGGGCGATCGTGTTGTGGTAGAACCAATCTATGCATGTGGACACTGCGAAGCTTGTAAACAGGGCAGATACAATCTGTGCGATCAGATGGGTTTCCTTGGACTCGCTGGAGGCGGAGGAGGTTTCTCCGAGTATGTAACTGCTGCAGAATCCATGGTCCATGCTATACCAGATTCAATCTCGTATGAGCAAGGTGCATTGGTTGAACCTTCGGCTGTAGCACTTCACGCAGTACGTCAAAGCAAGCTGAAAGTGGGCGATACCGCAGCTGTGTTTGGGGCAGGTCCGATTGGACTTTTGGTCATTGAAGCACTCAAGGCTTCGGGAGCGTCGGATATTTATGTTGTGGAGCTATCGGATGAACGGAAAGCAAAAGCCGAAGAGCTGGGTGCCATTGTGATAGACCCAACGCAGTTTAATGTGGTTGAAGAGATCCATCAACGTACACAAGGCGGCGTTAACGTAGCCTATGAAGTAACGGGTGTTCCACGTGTACTGCAACAAGCCATCGATTCGACACGTATTGGTGGAGAGTTGATGATCGTCAGCATTTTTGAACAGGAAGCACCGATTCATCCGAACTCTATTGTCATGAAAGAGCGTACGGTCAATGGTATTATCGGTTATCGCGATGTATTCCCGGCAGTCATCAGTCTGATGGATAAAGGTTTCTTCCCGGCAGAGAAGCTGGTGACCAAACGAATTACGTTGGATGAAGTGGTGGAGCATGGATTTGAAGCGCTGCTGAAAGAGAAAAACCAGGTTAAGATTCTGGTGAAAGCAGAATAATAGAGCAGCAAACGAAAAAAGAAGTATGAAGCCGAGTTGAAATTACTAAAAATCCAGTAGACTGCGGCAATAAGTTGATTACAAATAGACAACGTATCTTTCGATGCGATTGTCTATTTTTTTTGTATAGATCGGGCGGAATTTGTTGCATGTACGGGTGGTTTTACATAGTATGAAAAGATACAATTTGTATCATCTTGGTATGAAGGGATTTATCATGAAAACAATGAAGGAGGAAGCGGACATGCAAAGACATACGAAATGGACAGCCGTCATTTTGACCATCGTTGCAGGAGTGAGCTGGATGCTTATGGGTAACTCCAAGCCGAGAAACAACACATCAACGAGTCAACCACCTGCGACTGAACGTGGACTTGCCAAGGTGTCGAACGCACCGATCAGTTCGGCGGATGTAACATCGAAGATTGAACTGCTCGGGAGACCTTTTAGCAAAACACCCTATGCTAATAACGTCTGGGACATGCAACTGTATAATGGCAAAATATATTTGGGTCACGGAAACAGTAGTAATCTGGGTGTAGCGCCGAATTCAGGTCCTATTCCAGTCATTTATTACGATACAGCGAATGCGAATTTCAAGACCCAGTCGGTGACCAACAGCAATCCGGGCATTCTGCCATCGACGAAGATGTATGTAGATGAGGAACAGATTGACATTTACAGAGTGCTGAACGGCAAGTTATATATCCCTGGCAATGATTCGGATAGTGAGAAGTGGGATCTGGGCAACTTCTATCGTCTGGATGGAGAGGTATGGACCAAATATCGCAATCTGCCGCTCGGTGTGCACGTATACGATCTGGCATCTTATCAGGGCAAGATGTTTGCCGCGCTGGGTACGGATTCCAAGCCAACCATATTAATCTCTCATAATGAAGGTGAAAGTTGGCAGCAATATGCGACCATTAATACGTTTGGCTTCCGGGCCTATACGATGTTTCAACTGAATGGCAAATTATATGCCTCTGGCATGATGTATCCTGCCAATAAAATATGGAACGACAAAACGAATATCCTGGAGATTAATGAACAGCTTCAGAAACGGGACGTTGTCATCTATGGCAACAAAATGCTGCCTGGGTTAACCTATCAAACGGGCACGATTCCTTATAATAAAATAGGCAAAAATGTTAACTTTAATAATAAGTTGCTCTATATAGCCGGAGGTGTGTTCAATGATGGACAGCTGCTGCCCAAATCGTTGAATGTCATGACCGACATTAATCAGGCAAGACGTGTTAATCTGCCAGATGCCAAGGCGCTTCCTACCGATGTGCTGTTGCGGGATGGCAAGGTATATGTGCTTACGTACACCCGGCAAAGTGCCAATCTCTATATCAACCGGGTCTATCAATCGACTGATCTCACAACGTGGAACGAGATTTTGCGCTTTAACCAGGACACTTACGCCAAGTCATTCGAAGAGAATGACGGAGATTTTTACTTCGGTCTCGGTACCGATCCGGATGTATTATCGACTTCGTCAGGCAAATTACTTCGTGTAAATCGCGGTGATATCCCCGTGAATGCTAATTAAATTGGAAGGAAGATTATGGATTATATACTATGCTACATCCACATTATTGGTGACCGGGAAAATACTTTAAGATGTAGTAGAGTGCATGTCAGACTGCTTCGGTAGTGTGATCCAACAGAGGCTGCCGTAAGGTAGCTTTCTTTTTTTTATATAAGAGTAGGTTTGAACGCCTAACTTCGAAAATTTGAAAATAAAATTAAGAAACTATAAAATGGATAGAGAAATAATCCTAAACCAGTCAACTGGATTACACGTGTTACAATATACAAAAGCATGTCGCATTTCATGTGGATGCGGAGTTCCACACTTCCAATTGCAAAGGAGCAATGTACTATGAACGTACCTTCAGCATTATTCAAACCTTTCACCTCGGACAAGCTAACATTGTCTAATCGAATCGTTATGGCACCCATGACTCGCGGATTCTCACCAGAGGGTGTACCTGGACCAGAAGTTGCTGAATACTATCGTCGCAGAGCAGCAGGTGGAGTGGGGCTCATCATAACGGAAGGTACAGGCATTAATCATCCATCTTCGGTTAGTGGAGCGAGTATTCCATTATTCCATGGTGAAGATTCGTTGCAAGGATGGGCTAATGTAGTGAAAGCAGTACATGAAGCGGGTGGCAAAATCATGCCACAATTGTGGCATGTGGGTACAGCACGTCGTTCCGGTGACTTGCCTAACGCAGAAGCTGAGCCTGTAAGTCCGTCAGGGGTTAGCATGGCGGGTGAACCATCACGTGAACCATTAACGGAAGATGAGATTCAAGGTCTTGTACAGGCATTTGCCCAAGCGTCAGCGGATGCACAGCGAATCGGGTTTGACGGCATTGAACTGCACGGAGCCCATGGATACCTGATTGACCAATTCTTCTGGGAGCAGACGAATCGACGGACCGACAATTATGGTGGTGATTTGGTACGGCGAACTCAATTTGCGGTTGAAGTGATTGAAGCTTGTCGTGCGGCGGTTGGTCCTGATTTCCCAATTGTGCTCCGGTTCTCCCAATGGAAGATGGGGAATTATGAGGCACGTCTGGTGGAGACGCCAGAACAATTAGAGCAATTCCTTGCACCACTTAGTACTGCTGGCGTGGATATATTCCATTGCTCTACACGCCGGTTCTGGTTACCGGAATTCGAAGGATCTGAGCTGAATCTTGCGGGTTGGACGCAAAAAATAACAGGCAAACCAGCTATTTCAGTTGGATCGGTAGGTCTTGAAGCTGAATTTGTAGACAGAGCAACCGAGAATCAGGGAACAGGGGATGCCCATTTGGATCTATTAAATGAGAAGTTGGAGAACAATGAATTTGACTTGATCGCCTTGGGTCGTGTTCTGCTTAGTGATCCCGAATGGCCTGCCAAAGTTCGTGAAGGTCGCCTATCCGAAATCATTCCATTTACAACGGAAGTGTTGCAAACACTCCATTAATAGAAGCCTAAGAACGTTTGATGAAAGGTGAACTAACACTGAACGGCAACGATTTACAACGAAAAGTAAAACAAAAACGAACAAATAGGCCGCCTTTGGGCGGCTTTTTGATCTAACTATACTAATAATTTCAACATATGAAAAATTCACAATAGAAAAGCACTTTTCTACACCGTTGCTCCTATTGATTGTCCGCATACACCGCACACGCACCTAGTCACAACACCATTAGGTTCCATATCTCAAGCCCCAAAGCAACCATTTTTTTCGCTATATCTATATTTGCACTACGATTCAATCTCCAGCATGACTCATTTTGAAAATCATTCACCTTGTGATAAGGTTAGGCCTGAACCTTTGAATTACCGTGATGACATTACATAAGGAGGATGAATATCCTTGTATAACTATAGGTACAACTCGAACAATCAATGGAAAAAAACATTGCAGATGATGTGTCTCATGCTTGGGATCGTTCTGCTTTTATCGGCATGCGGCCAAGCTCAGAAACCTTCTCCCGCAACGGACTCGAACATCGATTCGAACACAGACTCCAACACAGGGCAAACTTCCTCATCACCGGAGCAGAATACCGTTCCATCGCAGGAACAAGCGCAAGAGGAACCGCAAGAGGAAGCTGACCCGGTGCAGGAGCAGCTCAGCTCACTGACGTTAGAAGAGAAGATTGGACAGATGATACTGGCTGGTGTTCAGGGAACAATGCTGGATGATCAAGCCAAACAGATGATTATGGATCAAAAGGTAGGGGGCATTATTTTCTATGCCAACAATGTAACGACGCTTGAGGGGACAGCCAAGTTTGTGCAGTCCATCAAGGAAACGAATCAGTCCAATCCGGTACCGATCTTCATGAGTGTAGACCAGGAGGGCGGCAAAGTCAGTCGTATGCCGGAGACGGTGGAATCCATTCCTTCCAACAAAAAGGTAGGCCAGACGAACGATAGTGCGCTTGCTGAAACGATGGGGGAATTGCTGGCCAGACAAGTTCAGCTTGCAGGTTTTAATGTGGACTTCGCTCCTGTGCTGGATGTGAACAGTAATCCGAAGAACCCGGTAATCGGAGATCGCTCATTCGGCAGCTCGGCAGAACTGGTGTCACGTATGGGGATTGCGGAGATGAAAGGCTTTCGTAGTGAAGGCATTATTCCGGTAGTGAAGCATTTTCCGGGTCATGGGGATACGTCCGTGGACTCCCATCTTGATCTGCCTGTCGTGAACAAAACGGAAAAACAACTGGCTGAGCTGGAATGGATTCCGTTCCAGGCCGCGGTGAAAGAGCAAGTTGAAGCGGTCATGGTTGCACATATTTTGTTCCCGAAGCTTGATCCGGATCATCCGGCTTCTTTATCGGATGTCATTATTGGTAAACATTTGCGCGGCAAATTTAAGTATGACGGTGTCGTCATCACAGATGACCTGAGTATGGGAGCAATAGCGAAGAACTTCAAGTTGGACGAGGCTGCTCTAGCAACGGTTAAAGCAGGAAGTGACATTCTTTTGGTAGCTCATAGTTATGAAAGTGCCAAGACGATTTTTGACACGCTAATGAGTGCAGTGAAGTCAGGCGAGATCTCCGAATCTCGAATTGATGAAAGTGTATATCGAATCCTGGCATTGAAGCAACAATACAAGTTATCGGATGACCAGAAAGCTTCCGGAGATCTGAAACAATTGAATGCAGATATTGTGGATTGGCGTAAGCAAGTCGATGCTCGATAATTAATCCTGTGATATGATTTTGGCAGAGGTGAGACCCAACTATGTATACCATTATGATTATAGAGGACGACCCCAAGATTGCGGGATTATTGAAATCACATATTGAGCGCTATGGGGACAAGGCCGTTTTGGCCGAGGATTTTGAGACGATTGTACAACAGTTTGAGCAGGTGCAGCCGCATGTGGTGCTTCTGGATATCAATTTACCCAGCTACGATGGTTTCTATTGGTGCCGCCAGATTCGTACGCTGTCTACGTGCCCGATTCTGTTTATCTCCGCCCGGAGCGGAAAAATGGATCAGGTCATGGCACTGGAGAACGGAGCGGATGATTATATAACGAAGCCGTTTGAGTATGAAATTGTCATAGCTAAAATTCGGAGTCAGCTGCGCAGGGTGTATGGTGACTATGCTACACGTGACGAAGAACGCAAGGTGGAACTGGATGGCTTAGTTGTGTATCTGGAAAGACAGGAGATTCAGCTCAGTGATCTTAAAGTACAGCTGACGAAGAAGGAAACAATTCTGCTGGAAACATTACTTCGCCGCAGTCCCAAGCTGGTCAGCAGAGAGACAATCTTGGAGAAGCTGTGGGATGACTCTTTTGTGGATGACAACACACTCAGCGTTAACGTTACTCGGGTGCGAAAGCGATTAGCCGAGCTTGGCATTACGGATGCACTGGAGACGGTCAGAGGTTCTGGTTACCGATTGAACAATAACTGGAAAGCTTCTTCTCCATCATGAGATTGTTTATAAGAGAACATCTCGCTTTAACTTGCTGGGTTGTTGCCATCTTGTTCACCGTTGTTGCGGTGTTCTGGTATGACGGCTATAACGATTGGGTTACGGCTGCTTATGCCGTAACGTTGGGATTATTTTTGTACGTTGCATATTTGATGTATCGTTACATGTCACATCGCTCTTTTTATGCCCGGATATCACGATCGATGGATTCGCTGAAGGAATTCGTACCTTTGAACGAAACAAGTCCTTTATCACTGGCGTTGGAGAAGCTGCTTGATTCACAATACGGACAGTATCATGCTCATCTGCATCGGCTGGAACAGCGACAGCAAGAATATCTGACGTTTATGAACCAGTGGGTACATCAGATGAAGACACCGTTATCCGTCATCGAGTTGACGGTGGAAGACCAGGAGGATGACGATCCTCGGCTCATCAGCATTCGAGAGGAAGCAGACCAGATGAGACGGGGATTGGAGACGGTACTGTATGTGGCGCGCCTGGATACCTTTGAACAGGATTTTAGTGTTGAACCTGTGTTACTGAAGAACGCTGGTGAAGAGGCGATCCATGAGCTGAAGCGATTCTTCATCCGCAATCACGTCTATCCAGAGATGCATATAGAATCTTCGCTGGTTGTGCAATCCGATGCAAAGTGGATTCGTTTCGTCTTGGTACAGTTACTATCGAACGCAATCAAATACTCCGCGGGCAGCGGGCAAAAGATCTATGTGCGTGCATATGAAGAGGAACGCTCCATCATACTGGAAGTCCAGGATCAAGGCATCGGAATTCCGAAGTCTGATCTGAACCGGGTATTCCAACCTTTCTTCACCGGGGAGAACGGGCGACATTTCAAAGAGTCGACAGGCATGGGACTGTATATTGCAAAAGAAGTGCTGACGAGAATGAACCATCGGATCGAACTTGAATCCGTGTATGGCGAAGGAACGACCGTCCGAATTATATTCAACTCCTGAAGTGGCAGGTTGAAGATAAGAGGTTGGCGTGAGGTGTGTATTTTTGTTGAAGAAGTGTGAGTAGAGTATGAATTACAGTGTAAGTGTGAGTATAGACGTCTATTGCCTGATCGGGGCGAAGGCGTCTTTTTGATTTTCATGATGCAACCTTACAACATTGTCATGTTGGTGAAAGGTTAAACCATAGGAGAATGACCGAAACTTCGATAGACTGTAGTCATAAGAGTACAGGAAAGGCCACGTACAATACGCATGCACACAGCATGAAAGTAACTTGATTTTGAATTCATACATCACTAAGGAGTTGTAACCATGGAGATTTGTTCTGTGAAACAGATCAGTAAAATCTACAAAGGCATCGTATCTTATGAAGCGTTATCAGGTATTGACCTCAGTATTCAGGAAGGTGAGTTTGTTGGCATCATGGGACCATCCGGTAATGGTAAAACAACCTTGCTGAACATGATCTCTACAATTGATCATCCAACATCAGGCGAACTTCGGATTGCAGGGAAGAATCCGTTTGAATTGAATCAGGATGAACTCGCGCTGTTCCGGCGCAAAGAGCTTGGATTCGTTTTTCAATCGTTCAATCTGTTAAATACACTGACAGTTAAGGAGAACATTGTGCTGCCACTGACTCTTGACGGCGTTTCGCTAGCAGAGATGAACGCACGTGTTGAACAGCTGGCAAGCAAGCTGGGCATCGAGAGTATTCTGAACAAACGGACATATGAGATCTCGGGTGGACAGGCACAGCGTACGGCTATTGCCAGAGCGCTTATCCATTCCCCGAAGCTGATTCTGGCCGATGAGCCAACAGGTAATCTGGATTCGAAGGCGGCCAGAGATGTGATGGAGATTCTTGAAACACGCAATCAGGAGGATCAAGCTACAATGCTGTTGGTCACCCATGATGCAGTTGCAGCGAGTTATTGCAGTCGGGTCGTCTTTATCAAGGATGGCAAATTGTACAATGAAATTCATTACGGCGATAATCGCGCAGCCTTTTATCAGAAGATTATTAATGTATTATCCCTAATGGGAGGGTCAGGACATGAATTTTCGCCAGTTCGCCATTAATAACGTTGTTCGCAACAAACGAATTTATTTGGCTCATTTTCTGAGCAGTACATTTTCCGTCATGATCTTTTTCACCTACGCATTGCTCCTGTTCCATCCCGATCTGAAAGAAGGGTTAAAGGGATCAAGTGGTACGGTTACGTTGCTTGCCAACCAGGGGTTTATGATTGCAGAGGTCATTATATTCATCTTTTCATTCCTGTTCCTGCTCTACTCGGTTGGTTCATTTCTGAAGACACGCAAGAAGGAATTTGGTATTTTCCTGATCCTTGGCATGACACGTAAACAAATGAACCGGCTGTTGTTTATGGAGAATATGTGTATCGGATTAGCTTCAATTATTACCGGTATTGGACTCGGGCTTATTTTCGGCAAATTGATTCTGCTCATCTGCGGCTCCATGCTGGCTGTCGAGAACAGCCTTCGATTCTATTTTCCGCTGAAAGGAATTGCCCTGACGGCTGGCGCATTTCTACTGCTGTTCATTATCATTGCGATGTCGTCATCCTTGCTCATACGGAAAGGCTCGCTTATTGACCTTGTGAAATCAGAGGAAAAACCAAAACCGGAACCCAAAGCATCGCGTCTGCTCGCATTGCTATCCGTATTGTTCATTGGCGGAGGTTATGCAGGGGTATTCACTTTTGTATGGGTAAGCTTCTCGTTTCCGCTATTAATGGCAAGTGTCGTGGTCGTTATTGCAGGTACGTACTTTTTGTTCACGCAGCTCAGTGTATATATCATTCGGGCACTCAAAAGAAACCCAAGATTGTTTTTCCGCAAAACCAATCTGCTCTTCTTATCGGAACTTACGTATCGAATGAAAGATAACGCGATTATGTTTTTCATGGTAAGCATCATCTCGGCATCTTCATTTACGGGAATTGGTACCATGCTCGCGATTGCTGACCCTGGGTTGTCGTCCATGTCGAATCCGTACGCATTCAGTTATATGAATTCATGGGATACTCCCCAGTCAGAGCGACATATTCGGCAGATTGAAGAAACGTTGATTGATCATCAAGTTCCCTACGTGAAGGGCAGTTATGCTCCTATAGGTGAAAATAATAATGGCAAGATTATCAAACTGAGTGATTATAACCGTCTTGCGAAGGCACTGGGGTATGAAGAACGTACGTTGAAACAGATCGATGAGTCATTTATGACACCAAGCAATTTGGCGATTCGCAAGGCGTACCGTGAACAGGTTGAACAAGGAGTCTCGGGAGGAAAGGTCAATCTGGAGGTTGATAATCAGCGCGTACCTGTCCAGCTATCGACACCTGGTACCGATATTGTGATTCCTTTTCAATATGAAATTTATCTCTACGTCGTAACCGACGAACTGTTTAATAAGATGAGACCTGCGTACAACGAGGAAGTTGGCATGCCTGAAGGTTTCTATTCGAGTCGAACGATACAATTTATCGTGAAAGATTGGATGGGTACACGCAGCTTCGCTCCTGAATTGATCAAATCCATTCAAGATGATTATTCCGACAAAGGTTATTACGAGGTCAGCGCACTTGTGGTGGATTGGCTTAATTCCAAGCAGACCAATGGCATCATTCTAATTTTGAGCGGCCTGATTGGCATTGTTTTCTTCACCTTTGCAGCAAGTTTCACGTATTTCAGACTTTACGCGGATCTCGAACGCGATGAAGCGCAGTATCGCATGATTGGCAAAATGGGACTCAGTCGTCCCGAACTCCGTAAGATCGTAACAAGGCAGCTATTGCTTATGTTCTTCCTACCACTCTTGGTGGCGGTCATCCACAGTTCGGTTGCCTTTGTAGCGTTACAGCAACTGGTTGATTTCTCGGTCTTTGGATACAGCCTACGCATTTTCTTGGTGTTTGCTTCCATGCAGATTTTGTATTTTGCACTTGTCCGCTGGCGGTATTTGCGTCACATGTATTCCAAATTAGTCTAAAATAGCATGGCCCAACAGACACCGAACGCATGACTCGGTGTCTGTTGACTTTTCTATCCAAGGCACAGTACTATTTCATTAGATACATAATGTATCATTACATAGTTTCTCAAGTAGTTAGAAAGATGGGGTTACAGAAATGTCAGGCCGGTGCCTGAGAGGGAGGACATATCATGAGTATCACGATGTCTCGTGGACGAGCTTACATTCAACGTTTGAATGATGAGCGGAATGTATGGCTGGACGGAGAACGTATCCAGGTAACTGGGCATCAGGCCTTTCAGGGAACACTTCATACGATTGAAAGTTTGTTCAATCTGGTGGATGATCCGGAGACAAGGGAGACTGTAGCCTACTGGGATGAACAGACGGGAAGTTACGTGCACCGATCCTTTCTTGTGCCTCGTTCACTTTCTGACGTGAACAGCAGGGCAGATGCTTTTCGTCTTTGGGCCGATCGGACGTATGGGGTGATGAGCCGCTTGTCTGATTATGCCCGATCCCGCTTGACGGGTTGGTATGCAACACGACATGAGATGACAGCGCATGACCCGGCATTTGCAGATAAAATATCCGCTTATTTTGAACAAGCCAAACGAAAAGATGCATTCCTGACAATTGTCCAGCGCGACCCGCAGATTAACCGTTCCTTGCCTGTTGGTGAAGATGAGGATGCCATGCTGCGGATTGTCAAAAGCAATACGGAGGGCGTAGTCATTCGCGGGGCCAAAATGGTGGCAACAGCAGCGCCTTATGCAGATGATATTATTGCTTATCCCGTTCAACGAATTCCGTCCCACCTGCCAGAGCTGGCCCATATGGTGATTGTAGCTGCGGACAGTCCGGGTTTGCACATGATGTGTCGTGAATCTTTTGCCACAAAAGATTCGGATCACTCACATCCACTCAGTGCGCAGTATGATGAGATGGATGCCGTGTTATTTTTTGACGATGTATTTGTGCCCTGGGAACGTGTATTGCTGCACAATAACCCTGAAGCCGTATGGCAGATTCGCTGTAATACAGCTTCGGCCAGTCTGGCCTATCATCAGAGCGTCATTCGTTTGCACTCAAAACTGGAGTTCATTACAGCCGTCACTGCTGCCATTGCCCAGGAGATCGGGGTGGACGCTTTCCTGAATGTGCAGGAACAGCTCGGAGAGCTGATCAGTCAGATGCAAACCATCGAGGGACTAATTATTGCTGCTGAAGCACAGTCCAAGCCGGATACATTCGGCAATTGGCTGCCGGAATTCAAATATATTGAAACTGCCCGTAATCTGGGCAATCGGTATTATCCCCGCGCGGTGGAGATTTTGAAGACGATTGCTGCGGGTGGTCTGATTCAGATTCCTTCAGGTACGTTTGAGATGAATGAAATGATGGGCTCTATGATGGGCAAATACCTTGGCGGAGTAACGATGCAAGCCTCAGAGAAGATTCGTCTCTTCCAACTGGCGTGGGAGCTGACAGGAAGTCCACTCGGAGCAAGGCATGACCTGTATGAACGCTTCTACGCGGGTGACCCGGTGCGCAACCGGGCGAGCCAATATGTGCAGTATGACAAGCAACGTTTATCGGCGAAAGTTGAACCTTGGCTTCGTTCCGGTAAGGAATGATCTGATATTCTAATACGAATGGTCCGAATGAAGGATGAAAAGCCTGAATCAAGAATGAGAACGATCCTATTTTCATAAGGCCTTGGCTTGCGCCAGGGCTCTATTTCTATTTATTTAGATTATCTTTAGAAATGATTTAGGTTGAATTAAGAGACGTAGTATATAGTAATAATGTAGAGATAGGCATAGAGTATAGGAAATGAGAGGAATAACATGAGATACACCGTATTAATTGCAGATGACGAACCAGAGATTGTGGAACTGCTTCAGCTCTATCTGGAGAAGGACTATACGATTAAGACTGCGGTGAATGGAGCCGAGGCGTTACAATGTATACGTTCAACACAGATCGATCTGGTCATACTGGACATCATGATGCCTGTAATGGATGGGTTGCAGTTGATCAAACAGATCCGGGCTACACATCACATGCCTGTTCTGTTCCTATCCGCCAAAAGTCAGGATCACGATAAAATCCTTGGACTGGGACTTGGGGCAGATGATTATATAGCGAAGCCATTCAACCCGCTTGAGATTGTCGCCAGAGTAGAGGCGTTGCTCAGAAGAGTCAACCATTTTGATGCAGCGGAGGTTCCCGCAGCCAAAGAACAGAATCTGGTATTAGGCGATCTGACGCTGGATCGATCCCAATGTATCCTTTTTCGTTCAGGAAGTCCTGTAACATTGACCTCTACAGAGTATAAAATCATGGAATTGTTGCTCGATCAGCCTGGCCGTGTGTTCACCCGTAAAAAAATATACGAAGCGGTCTGGGGCGATTATTATGCGCACGAGGACAGCACGATTATGGTACATATCAGCAACATTCGGGAGAAGATCGAGCGTGACTCCAGACAACCGGAATATCTCAAAACGATAAGGGGACTGGGATACAAAATTGAAGCGCCCATGGAAAGCTAGAGAAAAGAGACTGTTGCAGACATCCCTGACACTGGACTTCTTGCTGTTCAACTTCTTTTTGCTGTTACTGGTATTGATCGTGTACCTTATGGTGTCACTGGATGTCGTGGATTTTCGTATATCAGATCAAGTGGTTGATCCGGATCTGAATGTCGAAGCCCATGTGTACGTTGCAGAGCTGGAGAACGAATTTTACTCCGGTGGAGGTTCGGTGTCAAAAGACAAAGACACAGAGATTCAACGTCTCAAGGACAGCGGTGGCTGGATTGAGATTCTGGATGCGAATCGCAACGTCATTCGTCATGTGGGAGACAAACAAGATTCGTTCACCCGATACAATGAAGCCGATCTGTATGCTGGATTGGAGAACCGAAGCGATCAGCCGTACTATTACTCCATTACTCCGTTTTCGACAGAAGGAGCGGCAGCTTATGTGTTGCTGAAGATCCCGCGTGATCTGGTCAGCGTAAGGATGAATGATAATCAGTTGATTACCAATCTGAAGCACCCGTTGTCTTTTTACATTATGATTGGCATCGGTTTAGTGTTGTCATTGATCTTCGTATATAGCTATTGGGTCGCACGGAGAATCAAAAAGCCACTCAGTATTCTCTCCTCGGGTCTTACGCAGATGATTCAGGGAAATTATAGTACACGGATGTCGATCTCGGCCGAGAGAGAGTTTGTCCAGATCGGTGAGACCTTTAACTACATGGCTGACGTTATTGAGAACACCTCTGCGGAGAAACGATACGCCGAAGAGAGCAAACAGCGACTGATTGTAGACTTATCACATGATCTGAAGACACCGATAACATCTATACAGGGATACGCGCAGGCATTGGTGGAAGGACGTGGGGAGTACAAGGACAGGCAGCAACGATATCTGGGATATATCTATAACAAGTCCGTTCAAGTTGCACGCATGATACAGAATATGCTGGAGCTGCTCAAGGTGGATTCGCCCGATTTCCGCATGCATATTCAGAGAAGAGAAATTGGAGAATTCGTGCGCGAGATTATGGCAGATACTTATGGGGAGATTGAACAAAAACAGTTTGTCCTTCACGTACTTGTTCCTGATCAGGAGATCTACGCGAGGTATGATCCGGAGCTGCTATCCAGAGTCATTCAGAACCTGATTACCAATGCTCTGTCTTATAATCCGCCCGGAACAGAAATGCGCGTGGAACTCATTCCGCTTCATACCCATGTGGTAATTGAAGTGGCAGATACCGGAGTGGGCATACCCCAAGAACTGTGGTCAACGATCTTTGACCCGTTTGTACGAGGGGATGAGGCGCGGTCAGCGACCGGAGGCACCGGACTTGGTTTGTCCATCGCACGACGTAATACGGAAAAAATGGGTGGAAGGTTGATCCTTTCCCGTCGTGGCCTAGAGACCACCGTGTTTACCATTCAGATTCCAAATTAAATAAGAGAAGAAATGTCCATGTGGAGGGGAATATTTTGTTCAAAGGAAATACGTTTGTCAGGTTCAGTATTGCACTGGCGCTGATATTGGTTAATATCTATTTATTATCACGTGTGAGCTTCATCTTTCAGCCGCTCGTAACCATGATCACGGTAATCACCGTGCCGATGATGTTATCGGTGTTCTTTTATTATCTGCTAAGGCCGCTCGTGAATTATATGGAGAAAAAGAAAATAAATCGCACGCTAAGTATTTTGCTAATCTATCTGGTTATTGCTATTCTGGGTGTGTTCTTCATCATTGGACTATGGCCATCGTTACGTGAGCAACTGATCAACCTGGTCGATAACGCACCAAGTCTACTTAATTCATTAAGTGAACAGCTGAGAGAGCTGGAGCAAAATGGTGCCATTCAGGCCTTGTTCCCTGAGGGCTCAACACCTTTATCTCAGATCACAGAGTATATCAACAAAGGATTTAACTTTGTGACCAACTATGTAAGTGGATTTTTCTCTCTTGTTTCCAGTTTTGCGATCATCTTGTTTACATTACCGATCCTTTTGTTCTATATGCTGTTACAAGGTGAGAAATTCGGCCGTAAACTGGCACATATCGCTCCAAAACGTTTCCAAAATGACAGCCGTGAAGTCGTGCTTGAGATTGATCAGGCGCTGAGTGGTTTTATTGTAGGAAGAGTTTTGGTGAATCTGGCCCTGGGTGTACTGATGTATATCGGTTTTCTGATCATTGGACTGCCGTACGCATTACTGCTCACGGTAATCGCGGTCATCATGAACTTTGTTCCGTTTATCGGAGCGATAGTGTCGTCCGTGCCTATTGTGATCATGGGTCTCGTGGTATCGCCATCGGTTGCCATCTGGTCTCTAATTATTATTCTCGTCGCACAGCAGATTCAGGACAACCTGGTAGCACCTTATGTATTCGGCAAAAAGCTGGATATTCACCCGCTAACGACGATCATTCTGGTCTTGGGTGCAGGAGACCTCGGTGGAATTATTGCCATCCTGATTATTATCCCGGTGTATATGATTGTTAAAATTCTTTTGGTTCGAATCTATAACATGTTCTTCAAGGACAAATGGCAGAATGCATAGAATCTAAATTATTCGAAGGAGTGGAACACATGTCTGAAATTATCGAAAAAACATATAACGAACCTGAATATATCGCACCTCAATCTGTTCAAATGGGTACCATTCACATCTCGAACGATGTGTTGTCCAAGATCGTGGGGATGGCCGCCCAATCAACGGCGGGTGTATCCTCCATGTCCGTTGGACTGACTGAAGGCATTGCCAAGAGCATTAGTGGCAAGAGTCTGCAAAAAGGGATTGATGTACACGTCAAAGACGATCAGGCCACCATCCAGCTGCGCATCAACATTCAATATGGCAACAAGATGCACGAGGTCTGCCGTGAACTTCAACATAATGTTCAACAGGCTGTAGAACAATTAGCCGGCGTTATGGTCAATGAAATTAAAGTGCAAGTCGTTGGTGTATCCATGCCGGAGACGGTATAAACGAATGGCAAAAACAGCACCTTCCCAATTAACAACTTAACTGGGAAGGTGCTGTTTTATGTTTGCGATAGTAGGTGGGAGCTTCGCCCATCACTTTTTTGAACATTTTGGAGAAAAGTAATGGATCGGTGTAGCCTACAGAACGGGCAATATCACCAATGGTCAGCCCCGGATCAAGGGTCAGTTCGGCTGCCTTGCGCATCCGATAATGGACCAGATACGACTGAATACTGCTTCCCATCTGATCCTTGAAGAGAGAGCACAGATAACTGCGCTGCAAACCGACATGGGCTGCGATGGATTGCACGGTAATGGCATTGGCGTAGTTCATTTCGATAAAGTCCATCACTTGCGTCACGTACGTTTCCTTCGAATAATCCGGCATGGGTTGAAGATGCTCTGAATTGGCCTGATCAATTAAAATGGAGAAGAATTGATACAGCAAACCAGTCATACTGATCTCCCAGCCTTTATGAGTATTGCGGGAATTGACCATGCGGTGCAGACAGGATCGCATCTCGTCATCCTCATTGCCCAGCTCAAAGATCGGGTGATGCTCCGACAGACAGGCCTGCTGTAAAAAGGATGAACTATTGCTGCCTTGAAAAGCAACCCAGCTGTATTCCCAGGGATCATCGTGATCTGCTTCATAATGAACAACAGAATGCGGAACGATTAGAAATCCTTGTCCTTTGTGCAGGGTGTATGTTTTGCCACCGACTTCGAAGGTGCCTTTGCCATTCAAAATATAATGAATTTTGTAGTAGTCTCTCATGGCAGGGCCAAAGTGGTGACCTGGTGTACAGGCTTCCGTACCATAATGAAGGAGCTGAAGCTCCTGAAAATAATTGTTCTTGAACATATACGTAATCAAGGGCATTCACTCCTGTACGATTTCGTCTCATCTTGCATTTTAACATATTAATTAGTGTAAAAGATGAATTGTTAAAGATCGGTATACATAGATAACAATCATTTTTCCATATGTTCAAAGTGAAATGCCATATCGTTTTGCCTGAAAAATGTCTAAGATGAAAAGGAATTCAACAAACCTTACAGGAAAGTGAGAATAACGATGCCCTATACTGCGAGTGAACAACGATATGATGAGATGAAATATGTACGTTCCGGTAAATCCGGAATCAGACTGCCGCAAATTGCGCTGGGTTTATGGCAGAACTTTGGTGGCAACCGTACATTGGATATTCAGGAAGAGATGATTTTGCGTGCTTTCGACCTCGGTATTAACCATTTCGATCTGGCGAATAACTACGGTCCACCTCCTGGATCAGCGGAAGAGAACTTTGGTGTGATCTACAAAAAACATCTGCGTCCTTACCGGGATGAACTGCTCATCTCGTCGAAGGCAGGCTACCATATGTGGAATGGACCTTATGGCGAGTGGGGCTCCCGCAAAAACCTGATTGCCAGTCTGGATCAAAGTCTTGGTCGGATGGGGCTGGACTATGTGGACATTTTCTATCATCACCGTCCAGATCCGGATACGCCATTGGAAGAAACGATGACAGCGCTGGATCATATCGTGCGCCAAGGTAAAGCTCTGTATGTGGGTTTATCCAATTACAATGCAGAACAGACGCAAGAAGCGGTAACCATTCTCCGTCGTCTGGGTACGCCATGTCTGGTTCATCAGCCAAACTACTCGATGCTGAATCGCTGGATTGAAGATGGGTTGCAGGACGTACTGGATGAGCAGGGCGTCGGTTCCATAGCGTTCTGTCCGCTCGGCCGTGGTCAGCTGACGAATAAATATGTCGATAAGATCAAGGAAGAACGAGCCAATCCAACAGGCAATTTGAAAAAAGAAGCTTACACGGACGAACGGATTGCCAAGTTCGATGCGCTTCAGGCGGTTGCTGAGCGAAGAGGACAAACGATTTCTCAACTGGCTCTGAACTGGATCCTGCGTGGTAACCGTGTTACCTCCGCACTGATTGGTGCAAGCCGTGTGTCTCAGATCGAAGAAAACGTAGCTGCGCTCAACGCACCGGACCTGACAACGGAAGAACTCAATGAAATTGAAAGCATTCTGGACGGCATGGGTAATTATCCTTGGTAACATACACAGTATAGCTGGGTAAAAAATTTATAGTGAATAGTGAGATCTCTTATTAAAATGGCACCTTCCTGATATCCAGGGCAGGTGCCATTTATTTGTATGTCATTTTCTTTATAGGATAAGATCCATTATAATAGTTCATTAATTGACCTATGTTTATTTTTTTCGGAATGAGCCTAGTTCATAGCACCTGGTCCTAGGATTTAGGGTATAATATATAGAAGCTTTACATTTGAACTACGAAGGAGAGGCTCCATTTGAACTTTGAACAGTGGATTTCGCCTGAAAGCTATAACCTGACATCCGAGATGGAGAATCATCCGTCAGACCGGATTGCACTTAGATGGCTCAGCGATCAACGAGAATTGGAAGAGATCACGTACGGTGATTTATTCAAGCAGGCGAATCGTCTTGCTGGAGGTTTGCGTGAACTTGGACTGGAGAAGGGTGACCGGGTATTGGTCATGGTACCACGCCGTATTATTGCCTATGTCATTTACATTGCTTGTCTGAAACTGGGAATTGCCGTGATTCCATCTTCCGAGATGTTACGGGCAAAAGATCTGGAATATCGTCTGCGTCACTCGGAGGCGCGAGCTGTTATTGTATGGTCCGAGACGACCTCGGAAGTGGAAAAGATGGACGCGGATCTGCCGTCACTGGCATATCGCATCGTGGCATCACCAAATGGTGAAGTCGGCGTACCAGATGAAGGCTGGGTCAATGTGCGTGAGTTAATGCAGAATCAACCCGACGAGATGGCTGCGGTGGAAACTCACCGTGATGATACGGCTATTCTTGCTTATACTTCAGGCACAACTGGTAATCCCAAAGGAGTTGTACATAGCCACGGTTGGGGATATGCCCACTTGCGGATCGCTTCTTCGTTATGGTTGGATATTCAACCTTCGGATACGGTATGGGCAACAGCCGCACCTGGTTGGCAAAAATGGATCTGGAGCCCGTTCCTGTCGGTACTGGGAAGAGGCGCCACAGGACTGGTCTACAATGGATCATTCCAGCCCAAGCGTTACTTGGAACTGATGCAGGAACATCAGATTAATGTCCTTTGCTGTACACCAACGGAATATCGGTTGATGGCCAAAGCCGATGATCTGGGACATTATGATCTGTCCCATCTGCGCAGTGCCGTGTCAGCGGGTGAACCGCTCAATCAGGAAGTCATTGAGATCTTCCAACGTCACTTCGATCTGACCATTCGAGACGGATATGGACAGACCGAGAGCACGTTGTTAATCGGCAGTCTCAAAGATGCTCCTGTACGTATTGGCTCTATGGGTCAGTCGATTACACCTGGATTGATTGAAATTATTGACGAAGAGGGACAGCCTGTTCCTGCGGGTGAAGTGGGAGATATCGCGGTGCACAAAGAGATGCCAGCTTTGTTCCGATCCTATTATCAGGATGAGGGACGGAAGGAAGCGAGTCAGCGTGGCGATTATTTTGTAACAGGTGACCGTGCACGCAAAGACGAAGAAGGATACTTCTGGTTTGAAGGCCGTAGTGACGATATCATCATCAGTTCAGGCTACACGATTGGACCATTCGAAGTGGAAGAAGCACTCATGAAACACGCCAGTGTGAAGGAATGCGCGGTGGTTGCGAGTCCGGATGAGATCCGCGGCAATGTGGTGAAAGCATTTGTCGTATTGCGAGATGATTCACTGGCTTCACCAGAACTGATGCGTGAATTGCAACACCACGTTAAGGAAATCACAGCACCTTATAAATATCCACGTAAGATCGAATTCGTTACGGATCTGCCGAAGACCAACTCTGGTAAAATCCGCCGGATCGAGTTGCGCGAACAAGAAAAACGAAATGGTTAAAGGCCATTAATATATGAAACAGGAGTGAACACAACCATGAGTCAATTTGAACAAAACTTTGAAAAGTCATTGGAACAATACGCAGAACTGGTTGTTAAAGTTGGCGTGAATATTCAAAAAGGACAGGATCTGCTCGTCACTGCTCCCATCGAAACGCTTGAATTCACACGTCTCATTGTGCAAAAAGCCTATGCGGCTGGTGCAAACTATGTACAAGTGGACTTCGATGACGACAACATTACCCGCAGTCGTTTTGAACATGGTTCCAATGACAGCTTTGACTATTATCCAGCGTGGAAGGCGGATATGATGGAGAAGTTTGCAGAAGCAGGCGGCGCTACCCTGACGATCAAAGTTCCAGATCCTGAACTGTATAACGGTATTGATTCGGACAGCGTTTCCCGGGCAACGAAAGCGGCTGCTCAGGCACGTAAAGGGTACGCAAAATATACACGTAACCATGAAATTAGCTGGTGTCTGATCAAGGCACCAACCAAGGCTTGGGCGAACAAAGTGTTTGCCGACATTCCGGAAGAAGATCGAATCAACGTGATGTGGGAAACCATCTTCAAAATGAACCGTGTCGATGGCGGGGATGCTGTACAAAATTGGAGAGAACATCTGGATACCTTGAATACCATGAGTGATCTCCTGAACAAGAAGAACTATAAGAGCTTACATTACCGTGCGCCAGGTACTGACCTGAAAATTGAACTGGTCCACAACCACATCTGGGGCGGCGGTGGCAGCGAAAATAAACAAGGCGTGTACACGGTCGCTAATATGCCGACTGAAGAAGTATTCACCATGCCGAAGCGCAGCGGAGTGAATGGGTATGTTAGCAGCACCATGCCTTTGAACCTGAACGGGCAACTGGTAGATCAGATGAGAATCACATTCATGGATGGACAGGTTGTAGCCTTTACGGCAGCATCTGGCGAAGAGTATCTGAAGAACCTGTTTGCCACCGATGAAGGTGCACGTTATCTGGGAGAGGTCGCACTCGTACCACATGACTCCCCGATTTCCAACCTGAATCGCATTTTCTACAATACGGGTATCGATGAAAATGCATCTTGCCATTTGGCTGTGGGAAGTGCGTATCCATTCAACATGAAAGATGGCACAACCATGTCGAATGAAGAGTTACTGAAGCATGAGTGTAATGTGAGCTTGACTCACGTTGATTTCATGATCGGTTCCGCTGAGCTGGATATCGATGGTGAGTTACAAGACGGTACAATCGAGCCGGTATTCCGTAAAGGCAACTGGGCATTTTAATTTCTAATCTAGC